>NZ_BMDQ01000001.1 GCF_014635865.1 Winogradskyella haliclonae
CCCATTAAAAAACACATTAGGGATAGAACCTTTGTTGGAACCCTATAAACCTAATAGTCTATAAGCAACTCGCAATAGCTCAACCAAGCACAACCCTTGGGAACATCATAATAATTTTATAGAAAGAAATTCCATACTAAACCAAATCTAACCGTAAAATCTCTATAGGGATTGTTTGGTGCGGAAAAAAAATCATAGCCCGTAAAGGATGAGTTAAAATGTTCTGCTTTAAGATAAATACGAGTTTGACGTACTTTAGCGTTTATAAAAAAGTCGAGTCTTGGGAAGCCTCCTATTTCGGTTTGGTTCTGTGTATAGAATTCTGCAAGTAGTGGATCATAACCATTACCATTATATTTACTAAAATAGTTGAGCGTAATTCCTGTCTGGAATTTTAAAGATTTTTTAAAAACTTCATCCGAGTAATATAAGGTATTCCTTGTTACTAATGATGGAACATTAAGAACATTATCGTTACTTGTTACATTTTGATACATGATTGTATTATCTAATGCAAACTTCCCCAAACGAAATTCTTTTTGGATTTTTAATCTCAGATATTGTATTGATTCTGTATACTGAGCAGGCTTAATTACCTTGGTATTGTTATCTATGCTCTGTAAATTAAAATAGGTGTAGTTATCTATATTGCTGACATCTATAGACGCATTACCATACTTTTTTGACTTAAGACTAAATGCTATTTGTTGAGTCTTTATATTATTGAAATTACTTTGATTATCCCAGTTATAGTTTGTATAATCACTTTGATATAATAGATGGTTATAGTTTGGCAATCTAGAACTAATATCTACTTTGCCTTCTAAATACAAATTATCAGATAGTCTATAACCTGCTTTGGCATTAATAAAATTACCTTTTATGTCTTCAGATAAGTTTGCTCCTATTTCTCCATTAAAAAGAAAACTTCCTAATTGTTTTTTATAGGCTCCTCTAAACCCAAAGAAATTTGTTTTAATTCTATTGGTAATTGTTAGGCCTTCTAGTGTGACTAGACTATTATATCCGTAATTAACATCATTATAAAAGACTTTAAAATCCACTCTTCCAATAATATTATTATTAAAAGCAATACCGAAATCCGTATAAAAATCTTCTAGAGTAACTCTGTCTTCAATACTATTACTAAATGATGAACCAAAGAAATCATTATCAGCAGATGTTTGATTATACTCATAAAACTTATCTTCAAAAGAAACCGTATTAGTTAATGACAATTTTGTATTAGAAGTACTATCTACTCTATTAATTAGAGAATATGCTTGTTCTAAATGAAAGCGTTTTCCTTCTAATATGTTTTCAGCATTCTCAAAATTAGGGTCAAATACAGAACGGTCGATTATTTCTTCTACACCATCTTTAAATCTTTGTACATCGTCATCAGTTAAACCTCCATTCTCTTGATTTAATAAATCCTGCATAGTTATATGACCTCTCATGCTATATCTTCCATTCTTAGTCGTATAATTAGTAGTAAATCTAAAATTACCAGTACTTGTTAAAGCGTTTTGATAATTACCTAAAGATCTAAGTCCTTTATAGGCTAAGGAAAAATTAAATTGCTTTGACGTGTTTACAGTAAAGAAAGCATCTAAATTTTGCCCTTGAGAAAAAACAGTTTTAAAATATAATTCTGTCAAAGGTGTTGGAACATGGTAATAGTTAATATCTCCAATCTCCATATAGTTAAAATGTCTAGCTTGAGCAGAAAATAAAGGCTTAATATAACTGGTAGAAGCGTCTAAACTAAGCGTATTATAGGTTTGTCCAGTATTTGCAAACTGTATACGATTAAAATTGTCTTTGCGTAAATAGTTATACTTATATTCTTTCTTTATTGTCAATGTGGTATCCACATACGTAGTATCATTCTTGAAATCAACAATTAAATATTTTTCAATTGAGGGTTTCCCGCTTTTAGAACTGGCGTTTTTTTTAGCCAATAATTTAGTTGTATCAGAAACAACAGGAGTTTTTTTCTTTGGTATTTTTTGTCCATAAACAAAAGATGGAAAAACAAAACAGAAAAAAAGTAAAAAAAATCTACTCATTTAAAAGAATGAAAAATTTATAACGTAAAATTAAACAAATAAAGTATACTGCATAAAAAAAGCGGCTCTTAAGAGAACCGCTTTCTGAACTATAATAACAAAATTATTGCTTTGTAAAAATCATTTCATATGTTCTAGAAGCTCCAAGTGGCCCTTCTGCAGTTATAGAGAAATCTGCTTCATTATAAGAAGATGTATCTATAGACCAAGTTGTGAATAAAGCTACAACTTCAGTTTCTGGTGTCATTGTAACTATTCCGTCACATGACAAGAAAGTAAATACAGTACCATCTGGTAAAAACTCATTACCTAAATTTGTCATAACAATTTTTGACCCAGTCATATCTGTTGGATCTAATGCGAAATCCATTAAATAGGTTTCTCCAAATGCTACCGCTAATGGCAATCCTGTATTAGGACCACCTGTAATTACCTCGTCTACATCAAATGTACCAACCCAATCATTAATATCGAAAGGACAATCATCGTCTGCAATAGTCACTATTCTTGTTACATTGTTAGCATTTTCTCCACCAATTCCTATTGGTAATGAACTAGACTCTGTAAGTGTAACTGAAACATCAATATTACCATCCGTGTCAAAATTATTGACAGGTCTCATTGTAAATGTCACACTTGTTTCCCCTGGCATAATAGTCAAAGAAGTACCTGATACAACCTCATATCTTGAGTCATCATCAGATGTTACCATAACCTCAACATTTACAGCTTCGGATTTAGGACCATCTAATATGTAATTTATCTCAATGTCATCAGGAGAGCTCTCTACCACATTAATTGTTGCAACTGACTCTAGTTGTATAAAACCTGCACTATTAGTATAAATAGGGTTCTCATATTCTTCACAACTCAAATTAAACATTATTAGAGCTGCTATTGCTGATATTTTTAAAAAACTTTTTTTCATCTGATTAATATTTTAGTTTCCGTATCCTGGGTTTTGTTGTTCTCTTAATCCAGGGTTACCATTAAACTCCGTGAGAGGTATAGGAAGGGTTAATCGGAAATCATTATTATTTAATTCACAAACATTAAATTGAGCACAATCTAATGGATCTCTAACAATATTCTGATTAGCTCTTGCCCCTAGTCTCTTTATGTCTTTCCATCTATGTCCTTCAAAAGCAAATTCTACTCTTCTTTCATTAAGAATCGCAGCAAAAGCTTCAGTTTGGGTTGTATAGGTAGGTAAAGCTTGAGGAGAACCATATCTAGCATCTCTCAATTGCTTGATTGCAGCAGCAACAGAAGCAGAACCTCCATTTAAGCTATTTGCATCAGCATAAGCTTCTGCTTGTATCAATAACATTTCAGCAGATCTAAAAACTTTAAGATCATTCATAAGAAACTGTCCTTCTGAACCTGGATATTTTTGAACAACTAAAACATCTTCGTTGACAAAATCTACTGCATTTTGATAATCAGGAGAGACAACTGATGAAGGTGCTAAATACGCATCATATCTAACATCAGCAGGGTCGAAAAGGTTAAATAAATTTCTACTAAATTCATAATAGGCTCCACCACCGGCAGTTGCATTTACGAATGCCCACATATTACCTGCCCATCCTCCAGCTGCAACACTACCTGAAGCACCTTGAAAATCAAATGGTCCATTAAAACTTCTTTCAAGTTTAAATATAATTTCAGCATTACTATTATCTAACCATATACCTGTAAATTCAGCTCTAGTTGCTAAAGGATAACGATTAACTAAATCTTGGGCTAAAGGCAATGCAGTAGTGTAATCACCTCTGTATGCAGCTATTCTTGCTCTTAAAGCACTGACAAAATCTCTTGATATAAAAGTCGAAGTAGCGCTAGACATATCAGATAATAAAGTTTGTGCATCATCTAAATCTTGTTCTATAGCAGCATAAACATCACCATTAGTATCTCTTAGAGGTTGATCTCCAAGACCAGGAACAGATGTCTGTATTGGTACACCTAAGGCATTATCATCTGCATAATCTGTAGAAAAATACGATAATAACTGGAAGTGTGAATAAGCTCTAAATGCAAGTGCTTGACCTCGGATATTATTATACTCTGCTTGTTCATCAGCACTTGGTGTATAAGCATCAAGACCTACTAAAAAAGTATTAATAGAGAATAACTCTATATACCCGTCAATCCACATTCTAAATGGAGCTGTAGAACCTGAGTTAAGCTCAAATACAAATCCAGTATTAAAACCTTGACCACCTGTAGCTACACCCGGTGCTACTTCATCAGTGAAATTAGTAGCTAATGCTATTTCTTGAGTAGTATCATATAGTGTATAAATACCTATAATACCTCTTTGCAAGTCTTCAATAGAATTAAATGTCGTCTCTGGAATTAATCTTCCAGGCTGTTGTATATCTATTGCATCATTACATCCTAAAAATGCTAATGTGCATATACTAAGTAAATATTTTATTTTTTTCATTTTCATTTTTTTTAAAATCCAAGTTCAACACCAAAAGATAATATACGCGGAGTTGGATATTCTAATCCATTAAGCCTAGATGCGGCGTCAAATCCTCTGAATTCTGATAGTGTAAACAAATTCTCAGCATTCATAAACAATCTCAAACTTGATATACCTGTAGTCTCTAGAGATTTAGCAGGGAAATTATATCCAAATTGAGCAAAACGTAATCTAATAAAGTCCATTGGCGTTAAAAATCTATCACTACCAAACTGATCGTTATTAACATTAACTGACGGTATATCAGTAACATCACCAGGTTGTTGCCAAGCTCTTAAGAAATCCGCAGAAACTCTAAATTGACCAATAACATCTGGATTCAAGAATCTTGAATAATCATTATCAAATTGATCTCTTCCTGCTTCGAATTGCATTTGAGTTTGTAAGAACCAACCTTTATAATCTACATTAATATTGAAACTTCCTGTAAAATCTGGCACACTATTTCTGTCTGTCCATACCCTGTCTAAATCGACATTAGGATCTTCAGTAAGATTATTATTACGGTCTAGATAAAGTAAGTTTCCAGTAGCAGGATTAACACCAGCATAACGTAAAGTAAATATTTCTCTAAGCTTACCGCCATTTCTACCAATACCAATAATTTCACCATCTTCACTTGGCAAATCAGCTAATTCTGTTTGATTATAATTTCCTACTAATTGAACACCAACATTTAAATCAGATGTTCTTACTAGATCATAATTTAATGCAACATCTACACCACGATTTTTTAATGTACCTGTATTGGCTCTTAATGTGAATTGTCCATTAACACCGGAAATTGGTTGGTCTTGGAATAAATCCGTTGTTTCTTTTTCATAAACATCAATAGAACCACGTAAACGGCTATCAAATAAAGCAAAATCAACACCAACGTTTAATTGTGCAACTGTCTCCCATTTCAACTCATTGTTACCAAGTTGGTTAAATAAGATAGCATCAGCACCGCCGTAACCTTGTAATAAAGTAAAGAAGTTAAAAGGTAAGTCTGCACCACTCCAATATGTATTACCTTGAATTCTTTGATTACCTGAGGTACCATAAGATGCTCTTAACTTTAAGTCTTGGAAGACAGAGTCATCCATAAAACTTTCATTTGAAATATTCCATCTACCAGCTATAGACCAAAAAGTAGCCCATCTATTGGTTGTTGCAAATCGATAAGACGCGTCACGCCTAACAACAGCATTTAAACCATACTTAGAATCAAAATCATAATCAAACGCTCCAAAGTAAGATAACAATCCTGCATCTGACTTAGTTGCACTAACAGTATCAACACGAGCATCATCATCTGGAGTATCAGCTAAGAAACCAGCATCATCTTGTGGTACAAATGTCGCAGGATCTAAACCATTAGCAACAAAACCAAAACTTCTTCTATGAGCTTTGAAATATTCTAAGTAACCACCCAATCCAAAAGTATGCTTGCCAAATTGCTTATTCCAATTTAAGCTAGTTGTAGATTGAAATGAAAATTGTCTATCTGAATTTTGCTGTGCAAAACCATCCACTGCTGGATTAAAACGAAGTTGGTTTCTTGATATCGGATCTTGTGAGTTTAATAAAACTACATTTTGATAATCCACACCACCATTAAATGTAGCTGTAATATCGTCAGTTATTTTATAACTTGCGTTAAGTCCTGCAATAATCTTAAGCTCCTCATCTAAACGATCAGAAGTATTTAATTTATCTGTAATATAAAAAGGCGCATATTCTATAAAGAAATCATTTGCCAACTGTTGACTTGTAGGCTGATCATCTGGAGTAAAATAAGGTAATGATGAAAGTGCACCAAACAAAGGATTTTGATTAACACCATTAGTACCAATAGAAGTTAATTGATCACTCTTAGAATAATTAACAGATATCGAAGTACCATAATTAAACTTTCCATTTGATGACGATCCATTAATATTATTTCTAAAATTAAAACGCTGTAAATTACTATTGTTTAATATACCCTCTTGATTAAAATAACCTATAGAAGTAAACTGCGAAGCATTTGCAGAACCACTTGATAGAGTAATAGTATGGTTTTCTGTAACCCCTGTTCTAAAGAAGAAATCAATCCAATCAAAATCTGCCTCTTGAGCTATTTCAGCATCAGTAAGTGGCGACCCTGTCCCTGGGAAAAGAACATTTCCTCCTGTTTGAGCACCGTTTCCTAAACCAGCACCACGAGCCCTACCATAAGTTCTCTCTAACTCCAAGGCCTGTCTAGTGTTAACTAAATCATATCTATTATCTTGAAGTGTAGCATAACTTAATATACCTACATAATTCACTTTTAAGGTTGAATCTTTGGTTCCTCTACGAGTTTTTATTACAACAACACCGTTAGCACCTCTACTACCATAAATTGCTGTAGCACCTGCATCTTTTAAAACATCAACTGATTCAATTTCATTAGCATTTAAACTTCTAAAATTATCCTCATTTACTGGCACTCCATCGATTAAAAATAAAGGTTCTGTGTTACCATTAATAGAGTTAACACCCCTTAATTGAACCAAAGAATTTGCTCCAGGCTGTCCACTATTAGTAGAAATATCAAGACCAGGAATTTGTCCAGTTAAAGTTTGCACTAAACTAGCATTAGGCCTATTCTCTATCGTCTCAGATGTAACCTTAGATGATGCGATAGCGGATTTTTTCTTAGATGATGTCGAATAACCTGTAATAACAACCTCGTCTAACGCAGCCACATCATCGGCCATAGCCAAATCAATGGTATTAGCTGCACCTACTGTTCTTTCGGCAGTTTTCATACTAACGAATGAGAAGACCAATACATCTCCTGATTTTGCTTTGATAGAATACTTTCCATCAAAGTCTGTTTGCGTACCTCTAGCGGTACCTTTTACAAGTACTGTAACTCCTGGCAATGGCAAACCATCCGAAGCTGCAGTAACTGTACCCGTAATGTCTTTCTCTTGTCCAAAAGAAAGCTGCATTACAAACGCCATAAATAGCGTTAATAACCATGTTAACTTTAATTTCATAAAACAATTATTTGAGTTAGTCTTCCGCAAACATCATAATAAAATATTAAAAATCCAAGGGAATAGCATAAAAAAATGTTAAAGGAAGGCGCATAAAACTTAATAATACAGCAATATCAGTTTTATTCTATTAAAGAATAAAAAAATACTTACAGTATATATTGATTTTTTAATAATTGAATGTATTTTTCAAATCCGATAGTCATGAATTTAATAATTCAATATTCAAAAGAGAAATTAGAGTGCGGAACAGACGAAGCTGGTCGAGGCTGTCTTGCTGGTCCAGTAACTGCTGCTGCAATTATATTAAAGCCTAGTTTTCAAAATAATATACTTAATGATTCTAAACAATTATCAGAGAAAAAACGTTTCCAACTAAAACCAATTATTGAATCTAAAGCATTATCTTTTGGTGTTGCACATATCTTTCAAGAAGAGATTGATACTATTAATATATTAAACGCCTCTATAAAAGCCATGCAGGAATCTATAGCTAAGTTAAAACTACAACCAGATTTTATAATTGTAGATGGAAATCGATTCAAGCCCTATAAAGATATTCCTCACCAGACTATAATTAAAGGTGACAGTAAATATCTTAGTATCGCTGCCGCATCTGTTTTAGCAAAAACATATAGAGACTTGTATATGGAAACAATACATGAAGAATTCCCAATGTATAATTGGAAAAAAAATAAAGGCTACCCAACTAAAGAACATCGAGAGGCTATAAAAAAATACGGTATTACAAAATACCATCGTAAATCTTTTCGTTTACTTCCAGAACAATACCAATTAGATTTATGAGTCTTATATATTTGTAGAAAATTAATCCTTGAATGAAAAAGCATTCCCTTTATATTATTCTTGTTTCTGTTTTCTTTTCTTGTTCTGGACGTTATAAATCTGAAACAACCATTCCTGATATTATTCCTAAATCAAGTCATACTATTATAAAGGTAAATGCACTTAATGATTTTAAAACACTTTCAAGTAGTAATTCTCCGTTTGAAGAAATACAAATAGATTCACTATTAAACAAAACAAATGTTTTAAACATCTCTAATCCTTTGTATATATGTATATCTGATAGTAGCTCTGCTTACATTACAAAATATTCTGAATCACTCATAACAAAAGATTCCACATTAAATAATATTACTCAAAGAAGCACTAAAGATGATATTTATAATACCATATATAATAAGGACACGCTTTATTACAGGATTATTGACAGTCTATTCTTTGGATCTTATAATGTAAAATCTGTTGAGAAAGCTAAAAGAAATGATAATCTTGAATTAAAAAACTTACTCCTCACTACTGATGATAAAAACCTAGGATCTATAGTTTTTAAAAAGAAAAAGAAAAATACATTACTATTAAAGGATAGTCTTTCGTCTACATATGACATCATTGATATTAATGCTGAACCTAATACGATAACATATAATGGTATTACAAAAAGTAGTGATAGTCTTTTTTATATAAACGCTTTCAAAAATACCACTCCGCAAGAGTTTAAACTTTCTGAGATAATTCCTGCAAATACGAAAGCTCTAACCAGAATTGCTTTCGATGATTTTACAGTCTTCTCAGAAAATCTATCGAATATAAATGGCTCTCCTAAAGATTCAATTCCTGATTTTTTAAGTTCATCAAACGAAATTGCATTATTTAATACTAAAACCGGAAACGCAATTGCAATAAATGCTATTGACGAAAGCTTGATTAAAGAATCGCTAAACACTAACTCAATCAAAGAAACTTATAAAGGTGTTACAATTTTTAATTTTTACTCGCCAAATGCTTTTAATAATTCTCTAGCACCTTTTATAAGTATAAAAAATACCGCTTTTGGATTTATTTATGAAAGTTTTGTAGTGTTGGCTTATAATCCTAAAACGCTTCAACATATCATTTCAAATAAATTGAACAATCAAACTTTATCTAGCTCTGAAAAGTACAAAAGCATAGGTAATAGTTTAGCAAATGAATCGTCTTACTTAATTTATAAAGATGGTGAAGGCTTATATGAATTTTTAGACCGAGGCGCAAAAGGCTATAATGCAAATGTTGTGCAATATGTATACGACATAGACTTTGCACATATTAACGGTGTATTATCTAAATATAAAAAACGTGCTGCAAGCAATTCTGTAACAGAAGATTTTACCACCAAATTACCATCAGAAATACTAATTAAACCGCAAACAGTAAAAAATCACAGAAATAATACTCACGAGATTGTTGTACAAGACGTCTCCAATAATCTATACCTCATTTCAAGTGGCGGCCGTATTCTTTGGAAAAAACAACTCAATGCTCCTATTATTGGAAGAGTAGAACAAATTGATATTTATAAAAACGGAAGACTACAGTTAGTATTTGCCACTCAAAACCGCGTCTATGTTATAGACAGAAATGGCAAAGATGTAGGGCCTTTTCCAATGAAATTCAATGATGCCATAACCCAACCATTATCCGTATTTGATTATGATAATCGTAAAAATTATCGACTATTGGTTACACAAGATAAATCATTGTTAATGTATGATGTTAATGCAAAACGTGTTAATGGTTTTAAGTATAAAAAAGCATCAAACTCTATAAGCACGCAACCAAAACATTTTAGGATTGGAAGTAAGGATTATATTGTTTTCTCTCAAGGACAAAAACTAGAAATATTAAATCGTCAAGGACAAGAACGCATAAAGGCCAATGGCGAAATAAATTTTTCAGGAAATTCTATTTTTCTCTATCAAAACAAATTTACATCGCTTAATAAAAAGGGACAGTTGGTGCAAGTTGATACCAAAGGGCATACGACCATAAAATCTCTTGGTTTGGGCTCAAATACAAAATTTGAGACGACTAGTAAAACCCTAGTAGCTTTAAAAGAAAATAAACTAAAAATTAAAAGTCAAGTTGTGGATTTAGACTTTGGTGATTACACGGCTCCTAAAATCTTTTATTTACAAGATAAAATATACATTACAACTACAGATTTACAATCCAAAAAGGTGTATACTTTTGATAGTCAAGCAAAGCTTTTACCTAACTTTCCAATATTCGGAACAACATCTGCAGAACTACAAAATTTAGATAATAAACGTGGTTTGGAACTCATAACACAGAGTGATGAAAAAACGATTACAGTTTATAAAATGAATTGATTTTTTATCTTTAATTTGACACCTAATTTTGTACTATTGTAATCCGTTAATTTTTAGACGAATTACACTCATGATTAAACGCCAAAAAGCTTCAATAAAAAGCTTAATTATCCATAAAGTTGGAAATAAATTTAATGGCACAAAAAATGCATTTTCTGAAGCTGCAGTTCATTTTGATGAAGCCACATATCAGTTAATTTTACCTTATCTATTAAAACCATTTGTTAGTGTAGCGGAAACGTATCGTTTTAATCATCACTCTGACGTTAACCTCAATGAAATTAATACATACAGTGAGCAACTATTTTCTGAAGAAGGTGATTTTATAGACCTATCAAAACATATAGTTACGCATTTGTTTGAGCAAAGTAATTCTGCACAAATAAAGACTGGTGATGTTATCGTTTGCCATTTTGAAAACATCCAATATCAAGACTATTTTACTGATGCAATTGGTGTATTTAAAATTGAAAATAAAACGGAGTTCTTTCAGACCTATTTAGAGCAAAACAGCTATGATATTTTAGTGCAAAAAGGCATACAAGCAAAAAAGGTAGATAAGGGGTGTTTAATTTTAAATACTTCCGACATGGAAGGCAAAATTGTGCTTAGTATAGATAATAATAATTACGATGCGCAATACTGGATTAATAGCTTTTTAAATATTAAATACCCTGATGATAGTAACCAGCACACTAAAAACTATATTGAACTCTGCAGGGAATTTTCTAAAGAAGTACTGCATCCCAATTTTGGAGGCCAAGAACAGAGTAATTTTTTAGCAAAAACTGTAGACTTTTTTAAAGAAAATGAAATTGTAAATATTGAAACTTTTAAAGAAGAAGTTTTTGAATCTGAAGACCAAATTAGACAGTTCGAAGATTACAAAAAAACCTACGAAGCTGATAATCATGTTTTAATTAGAAATCAATTCGATGTTTCTGAGATTGCTTTAAAAAAACAAAAGCAGAAAATAAAAACTGAGATTAAACTCGATACTAATATTCAAATAAAACTAGACGTTGATGCCCCAGATGCATCAGCAGAATATCTAGAACGCGGTTATGACGATGAGAAGAAAATGCATTTCTACAAAGTGTTTTTTAATGCCGAGAGTTAGATATTAAATGTCATTCTTTTTCTGTATTTTCGGGAAACAATGGCAAAAAACGAAAAAGAGAAATTTAATGATTTTGGTTTAGGTGATAAATCCTCTTCTGACGGATATCGAGCCCTAAATAAGGATGGTACTTTTAACATTACTAGGACCAACATCCCATTTTTTGAACGTCTAAATTTTTTCCATTCTTTAGTCACCATGAAGTGGTCACGCTTCTTTGGGCTTATAATAATTGGTTATTTTATTGTTAATCTCTTTTTTGCTACAATTTACAGCATGATTGGTGTAGAGCACCTTACTGGCACAAAAGGCATGACACCTTTTGAGCAGTACATGGAAGCTTTCTTTTTTAGTGCCCAAACCATAACAACTTTAGGTTATGGTCGCGTAGCTCCATTGGGCTTGGCAGCTAATATTGTTGCTGCTATAGAATCAATGTTAGGGTTATTATCATTTGCCTTGGCAACAGGTTTACTTTACGGTCGTTTCTCTAAACCAAATACAAAGATTAGATATAGTGATAAAGCAGTAATTGCGCCCTATCAAAACATTAATGGTTTTATGTTTAGGCTTGTAAATCCGCAAAAAAACCAATTATTAGAAGTTGAAATTAACGTGAGTCTATCTGTAAAACGAAATGACTCAGACTTACGAAACTTTTATAATCTAGAATTAGAACGAAAAAAAGTCATGTTTTTCCCTTCAATGTGGACAATAGTTCATCCAATTGACAAAGAAAGTCCAATGTATAATTTATCTAAAAAAGATTTACTAATTAAAGATGCCGAATTCATTGTGATGCTAAAAGCTTTTGACGAATCGTCTTCTTTACCTGTATATTCAAGAACATCTTATAAGGCAGACGAATTATTTTGGGGTGAAAAATTTATTTATGCAGCGAAACGAGAAAACGGAAAACTCAATGTTGATGTAGGCCTTATAAATCATACAGAAAACGTAGATTTAAACTAGTTAACAGCTATAAATAAGTTATTCGGGCTAGAAAATTCGTCACTCATCTAATTTGTAATTAATAATTTGAATTAATTACTACATTACTCTCCAATTAGTTAACCAGTTACTTAAACCCAATGAAAACATTTGCAAAATGTTTGATTCTTACATTTATTTTGTGCTCATCTCTTGTGATTGATGCTCAAATGAGTAATGATTTCCTGAATGACATTGAATCAGAAAAAATTCCAATGCTAATACACCTCAAAAATGGCTCAACCTTTAGGGGCAATGGCTATATAAAAGACAATGATGTGTATTTCACAAGAGACGGTGACAAACACACTAAAACTTATAATGACCTGTCAATTAAATCTTTAGACATTAAGGAAAACGGAAATATTGTTCATTTCGATTATAAACTTCTCAGTAAAGAAGATAAACGTGCTAGATTATTAAGATTAGTAAGCACTGGAAAAATTAATCTTTATCTAGTATCAAATTCCACAAAAAGAAAAAGTATAAATACAAATCCTATTATTACAGAAAGAAGCTCAAGTCTTCCAAAAAGTAAAGCGCAGATATATAAAAAGAAAGCCTTTAACTCGTATCTTCTGCATGATCTGAAGCTCTATTACTTTAGTGACAAAGAGACTGATGTGGTTAGAAAACTAAGGCCATCGAAATATCTATTCAAAAAAAATCATAGCGAATTAAAGCTAAAGCACTTTAGTAAATGTCCTACTTTACTAAAAGATATTGAGGGTAGCTCATACAGATTAGAAGATATAACAAGAACCATTGACATATATAATAATGCTTGTAAATAGCATTAACTATTTGTAAACTCTGCTTCAAAGAGTACCTTAAAGTGCTTAAGAATTTTCTGCTTAACTTCTGTTTCGTCAACCTTATCTATACCCAATTCTACATTTAGAGATGTCACAGCTTTGCCTCTAATTCCGCATGGTATAATATTATCAAAATAACCCAAATCTGCATTAACATTTAGTGCAAAACCATGCATTGTTACCCATCGACTAGCTCGAACACCCAAAGCACAAATCTTACGAGCAAATGGCGTACCCACATCTAACCAAACGCCAGTTTCTCCGGGGCTTCGCTCTGTTTTTAAACCATATTCTGCGAGTGTAAGAATCATACATTCTTCTAGAAAACGAAGATATTTATGAATGTCAGTAAAAAAATTATCCAAATCTAAAATAGGATAGCCCACAATCTGACCAGGTCCATGATAAGTGATATCACCACCGCGATTTATTTTATAAAAAGTTGCGCCTTTTTCGATGAGTTGTGATTCTGAAAGTAATAAGTTAGACAAATCTCCACTTTTGCCTAAAGTATAAACATGAGGATGCTCAACAAACAAAAAGTGATTATCTGTTTGCAGTCCTGCATCTTCGCGCCTATTTTTAATCTTGGTATCTAAAATAGCTTTAAAAAGCTTTTCTTGATAATCCCAAGTCGCTTTAAAATCTTTAGAACCTAAATCTTCAAGTTTTACGGTTTTATTCATAGAACGTTACAGCAACATCCAAAGATTTCGGATTTTTAATGTAATTCATCCAACTGGTTTTGTAAGTTACTGTTTTTCTATCTTCAGAAATAACAGCACCTTCAATATCTGCAGACTTTACACGCTTTGGAAACACTAATTTTACTGTATAGTAAGATGCTTCAAAGTAGTCTAGGAACTCTTTATCAGTTTCATCTTCTCCTTTAAAAAGAGCGTTCAATTCTTCTAGTTCTTCTTCAGTTTTTTCGGCAATAGTTGTTACTCTAGAGAACATCGTATCCGAATAACTATAATCTACATTATCATCACTTCCTGACAAAGCGCCTAAAGGTGTCTGACTTTTCATCATGTCTACTTGCCCACTCTGAGAATTTAAGCTTTGTGCTTTTTTGATTTTAGCTTGAATATCTTTTAAATCATTAATAGAATTAAATTTCATACCAATCCCCATATTCATTTCACCCGAGTTTTCATCCATATGCATGGTCATATACATATCTTTTACATATTCCATAGCTAGGCGTTGCTCTTCTGGTAAAGCTGCAACACTATCTTTATAAATCTCCATAATATCAGCAAAAACCATAGTTGTATCCATAACTTCTCCTGGCTTTTTTTCTTCAGACACATCAGTATCGCCTCCCATAGTTTCTTTCATTTTAGCCATCATTTCTGTCATATCATAACTCACTAAAAACTCTCCCGAACCATCTTCAGTAAATACAACTGTTTCAGTAACATTACAACTCGTCAATAAGCTCAGAAACACTAAGCATGCAATAATTTTTTTCATGTTTATGTAGATTAAATTTCTTATGCAAAGATACAATATTATCGTTCAGGATTATTTAAAATAACAAGTGCAGCAATGACACCTGGCACCCAACCACATAGCCATAATAAAAATACAATAAGAATAGACCCACAACCTTTACCAATAACAGACAAAGGTGGACAAATAATAGCGAGTAGAACTCTCCAGAAACTCATAATTTTGTTTTTTGATTTGATGTACTTGTATGACGCTACTTGATTAAAATTGTTACAAGCTACATTCCATATCAATATTTCTGAAAAAATCATTAGTTTCGTCTTATGAGATTAAAACTCACAGTACTGCTTTTATGCTTATGGTCTTTTGCCAAGGCACAATATTCGTTTTCGGGTTATATAGAATCTAACGAGTGGCAAAACTCTGTTTACCTTTCTATTGTTGAAGACTATAGAAAAATTTCTGGCGTGTATTCGGAACAGATTATTGCAAAGACCACAGCAGATTCTAGTGGTTATTTTGAGTTTAAAGGCAATATGCTAGATTCTGATAATCGAATTTATCGCATTCATGTAGACAAATGCTCTGATGCAACTCAAGACGCCAATCATTTTAATGGCCATTGTAGTGATAGCAAAGAAATCATTTTTATTGCAAACAACAAAGATACTCTTAAACTCCCATTTTCATTTGAAAATCAAGTATTCTGTGACATAAATTCTACAAACGATAAGGCTAATGCTTTTGTTAGAATAGACTCTTTAAAAGCAGATATGCGATTTGCTTACAGTGAATTTAGAAGTGAAGCCAATCGCAAATTGAATAATAAAAAATGGTTCAAAACACTGCAAGATTTTGGAAAATCTCTCAACGAACCTTTAGCAGAGCTTTATATTTATTCTTATCTATCTGATAGAACTAGCGACCTTCATTCCTATTATGTTGAAGACTTAAAATCTAATAATTATTACGAAAATTTAAAATCCAGACTGCTAGAAAATTATCCTGAAGCTTCATATACAAAACAGTACAGCAACGAATTAGCCTCAGATACCTTTATGCTTAATTCTTCAGTTAGTGATGCAACTAGTTTCAATTGGACATATCTTATCGTTGCCTTACTTCTATTTTCAGTCATAGTCAATCTTTTTTTTATATCGAGATTTATCAAATCCAAACAACACAAAAAAACAGAATTAAAAGATAAACTCTCAAAACAAGAACAAGTAGTTTTAGAGCATTTACTTCAAGAAAAAAGCAATAAAGATATTGCTGAAACACTTTTTTTAAGTGTCAGCACCATTAAAACACACACAAACAACATTTACAAAAAATTAAATGTTCAATCTAGAGATGATGTGAAGTCTCTGTTTACCAAATAGTTAAAAAATTCAACCCAGGTGCTAGTACTCTTTTCAAACCCTAATCACATAAAATCTTGTTTTCATTTTTTGATTTTTGAATCTAATCATTTCAATATCTCACATTATGAAAAAAGTATTTTCTATTGTATTAATTGCACTAATATTTAGCTCTTGTAAAACCCAAAGTATTAATGCTGAATATAAACCAGAAGGAAAAAAACCATACCTACTTGGCAAAATTGACAAAAGTGGTTTTGAAAGTGAAACCTACAGTAGCTGGTTTAACACTAACTACGAAAATTACGAACCAAACATAGAAGTTATTGAAAACATAAAACAAAATCTTAAAGATTATGATATCAAACTTTTCATGGGTACTTGGTGTGGCGATAGTAAACGTCAAGTACCAAAATTCTACAAGATTTTAGAAGCTGCTAATTATCCTATGAAGCAATTAACTGCAGTTGCTCTAAGTCGAGAACCAGACATGTATAAAGAAAGCCCACAGCATGAAGAAGCAGGCTTAAATATTGTTCGTGTACCTACTTTCATCTTTTTTAAAGATGGCAAAGAGGTAAATCGTATTATAGAACGTCCTATTGAAACCATAGAAGAAGACATCTTAAAGATAATTACAACTAATGATTATAAGAGCAACTATTTTGGCGTAAAAAAGAAATCAAAAAAAGTGAAGAAATAGGCGCCGTTAAATTGATATTAAAAGTGAGGCATTAATTTTTGTAAATAGTGTAATTTTGCACTTTTAAAACAACAAAAATGCAGCTTTCAGAACAAGAATTAGTTAGACGCGACAAATTAGCCAAATTAAGAGCTCTGGACATCAATCCTTATCCAGCAGACTTATATCCAATAAATAACTCTTCAAAGGAGATAAAACAGGATTTTAGTGATGGCAAACAGGTTATTATTGCTGGTCGCTTAATGTCTAGACGTATTCAAGGAAAAGCGTCTTTTGCTGAGCTTCAAGATAGTGAAGGTCGCATACAAGTCTATTTTAATAGAGATGAGATTTGTACTGGCGAAGATAAAACTCTATATAATGATGTCTATAAAAAATTGTTAGATATAGGAGATTTTATAGGTATTGAAGGCGAGTTATTTACAACACAAGTTGGTGAAAAAACAGTAATGGTTAAAAACTTTACCTTATTAAGTAAAGCCTTAAAACCACTACCATTACCAAAACAAGATTCGGAAGGTAACACGTTTGATGAATTTAACGACCCTGAAATGCGTTACCGTCAGCGTTACGCAGATTTAGCAGTAAACCCCCACGTAAAAGAAGTCTTTGTTAAGCGCACAAAGTTGTTTAACGCTATGCGTCAATTTTTTAATGATGCAGGTTATTTTGAAGTAGAGACACCTATTCTTCAACCAATACCTGGTGGAGCTGCTGCGCGTCCTTTTATAACACATCACAATAGTTTAGACATTCCACTTTACATGCGGATTGCAAATGAGTTATACTTAAAGCGTTTGATTGTTGGAGGTTTTGATGGTGTTTATGAGTTTTCTAAAAACTTCCGTAATGAGGGTATGGACCGTACTCATAATCCAGAATTTACAGCTATGGAAATCTATGTGGCCTACAAAGATTACAACTGGATGATGGATTTCTGCGAGAAACTATTAGAACATTGTGCTACAGCTGTAAACGGAACTACCGAAGCTACTTTTGGAGAACATAAAGTTAATTTTAAAGCACCTTACAAGCGCATTACTATGCGTGACTCAATATTAGAATTTACTGGATTTGATATCAATAACAAATCTGAAGACGAAATTCGCCAAGCTTGTAAAGCTATGAATATTGATGTAGATGAAACCATGGGTAAAGGAAAGCTTATTGATGAAATTTTTGGTGAAAAATGTGAAGGCAACTACATACAACCAACTTTTATCACTGACTATCCTAAAGAAATGAGTCCGTTGTGTAAAGAACATAGAGACAATCCTGAATTAACTGAACGCTTTGAGTTGATGGTTTGTGGTAAGGAAATAGCAAATGCATATTCTGAGCTTAACGACCCAATTGATCAACGTGAACGTTTTGAGCATCAATTAAAACTGGCCCAAAAAGGTGATGATGAAGCTACAGAGTTTATAGATTTTGACTTCTTACGTGCTTTAGAATATGGTATGCCTCCAACATCTGGTATGGGAATTGGTATGGACAGACTAATTATGTTCTTAACTAATAACCAATCGATACAAGAAGTATTGTTCTTCCCTCAGATGAAACCAGAAAAGAAAGCTATTGAGATGAGCGATAACGAAAAAATCATTTTCGAAATTCTAAAATCTGAAAACCGAATGATTTTAAATGATTTAAAATCTAAATCTGGTTTAAGTAATAAAGCGTGGGATAAGGGCATTAAAGGACTTGGCAAACTTGGTGTAACAAAAGTCGAAAAGACAGACGATGGTCTTTTTGTAGAACTTATGTAAACTCAAAATAGAATAAATAAAAAAGGCGCTATGGATAGACCAAAAGCGCCTTTTTACTAACAATCAACTTTAACTTAACCTTTCTTTTTCTTAGCCTTTGCTGGTTTCACAAAAACATCGTTCTCCCAAATACCATCTTTTACCAATTCTCCAGATTTGTTATATTCTTGGCCTTTACCATTCTTCTTATTATTTTTCCATTTACCATAATGACGAGAACCATCTTTATAAAACATTGTCCCCTTTCCGTGACGCATATTGTTTCTAAATGTTCCTTCATAACGTTCTCTATTTGGCCATACATATGTACCTTTTCCAGAGATGTCATAACCCTTTAAACTGCCTGAATATATCGATTGGTCAAACCATACTATATTACCCTCAGTTAGGGTTTCTGCTTTAACTTCTACATCAAATTTTGTGCCTTGGAAAGTGAATTTATGCCATCCATCAGGAATATTTTTTGCCGTTCCAGGCACTATAACATTTAATTCTTGAGCGTAGCTAAATGAATTAAGAGTTAATATTATTGTAAGTAGGCTGATTATCTTTTTCATTTTTATCAATTTTCTACATTATGTCGAGACATGCTTATTAAAACTTACAAATTGTCTTAAATTTTACTTGTAGCTAAAAATGTGGCGTTAAATAAATACTAAATAACATTTCTAATTATCCAAAAAGTATCTGTTTGTGTATTTTCATGCGAAATTTAAAACCAACTTATTTTGAAACATTTACGCATTAAATTACTATTTGTAGCTTGCGCGTTTTTGGTTTTCTCTTGTAATACTGCAAAAAAAGCAAGTAAATCAAAAAAAACTGGCGCAACCGCAATGGCAAAACCTCCAGGAAAAAAACCTAGTAAAAACGCTATTAAACCTTACAACAAGGTTATTACTAAAGACGCAAAAACAGACAAAGGTCTATTTGACGTTCATAAGATTGACGATAAATTCTTCTACGAAATCCCAGACTCACTTTTCGAAAGAGAAATGCTAATGGTGACGCGTATTGCAAAAACAGCTAACGGTATTGGTTTCGGTGGCGGAAAGCAAAATACTCAAGTTCTCCGCTGGCAGAAGAAAGATAAAAAAGTCTTGTTGAGAGTTGTATCTCATCAAGTTGTAGCTGCTGATTCTTTACCAGTACATGAAGCTGTAGTTAATTCTAACTTTGAACCAATTCTTTACACGTTCCCAATTAAAGCCTTTAGCAAAGATTCTACAAAGACCGTAATAGATGTGTCTCCAATGTTTAGCAAAGATGTAAAAGCATTAGGTTTTCCTCAAGGACGCCGACAAGCCTATAGAATATCACGTCTTGATTCTGAAAAATCCTTTATAGAATCTTTAAAAAGTTATCCTAAAAACATTGAAGCAAGGCATGTAAAAACATATATAGCTGGGCGACCACCTTCAAATTCTAGTACAGGTACAATTTCTTTAGAGATTAATAATTCCATGATTCTTTTACCTAAAGTACCTATGCAACGTCGTCATTTTGACCAACGCGTGGGATGGTTTGGAAGAGGACAAACAGATTATGGTTTAGATGCTCAAGAAAGCAAAACCATACGTTACTTAGACCGTTGGAGACTTGAAGTTAAAGACGAGGATATTGAAAAGTTTAAGCGCGGTGAACTTGTTGAACCTAAGAAGCCAATTGTTTATTATATTGATAGAGCCACACCTGAGCAATGGCGTAAATACATCAAGCAAGGTATTGAAGATTGGCAAGTAGCTTTTGAAGCTGCAGGTTTTAAAAATGCAATCATTGCAAAAGACCCTCCAACTGTAGAAGAAGACCCAGAATGGTCTCCAGAAGATGTACGCTATTCTGTAGTACGTTATTTAGCTTCGCCTATACCTAATGCCAATGGCCCTCACGTAAGTGACCCACGTTCTGGAGAAATTTTAGAAAGTGACATTAACTGGTATCATAACGTAATGACATTATTACGCAATTGGTTTTTTGTACAAACTGCAGCTATCAATCCTGAAGCTCGTGGTGTTGCCTTTAAAGATGAAGTTATGGGGCGTTTAATTCGTTTTGTATCGGCTCACGAAGTAGGACACACTCTAGGCTTACCGCATAACATGGGAAGTAGTGTTGCATATCCTGTTGAAAAATTACGTGACCCGGTTTTTACTCAAAAGTATGGTACAGCGCCATCAATTATGGATTATGCACGTTTTAATTACGTTGCACAACCTGGAGATGAAGGTGTTGCGTTAATGCCAAATATTGGCCCTTATGATAAGTATGCAATAATGTGGGGTTACAAGCCAATATTAGATGCTAAATCTGCTGATGACGAAAAGAAAACTTTAGATAGCTGGATTCTTGAAAAAGCTGGGGATCCAATGTACCGTTTTGGAAGACAGCAATTTGGCGTTATTGACCCAAGTTCTCAAACTGAAGATTTAGGAGATGATGCAGTTTTAGCAAGTGAATACGGAATTAAAAACTTAAAGCGTATTGTTCCAAACTTAATAGAATGGACTGCTGAAGATGGTAAAAATTATGACGATTTAGGCACTATGTACGGACAAGTATTAGGACAATTTAATCGCTATATGGGACATGTTGCATCAAATATAGGTGGTGTATACGAATACTACAAAACATACGATCAAGAAGGTGCAGTATATACTCATGTAGCTGATGGCCATCAGAAAAAAGCAATGCAATTTTTACAAGACCAATTATTTACAACACCAGAATGGATGTTAGACAATAATATCTTTAATAAAATTGAAAGTGCTGGCCATATAGAGCGCGTAAGAGGAATCCAAACACGTACGTTAAATAATATGATGGATTTTGGAAGAATGCAACGTCTTTTAGAAAATGAATCTATCAATGGTGACAGTGCTTATGGTTTATACGATATGATGAAAGATTTACGTCGTGGATTGTTTAGTGAGTTACGTACTGGTAAGAAAATAGACATTTATAGACGTAATTTACAGCGTGCATACATTGAGCGTATGGAGTTTATCATGAAGAATGAGCAACCTGCTATTCCTGCGCAATTTAGACGTTTCTTTGGTGGCACTTCTGTAAACGTAAGCCAGTCTGATATTAGAGCTGTTGTACGAGCAGAATTAAAATCTCTGCGTTCTCAATTAAGAAATGCTAGGGGCGGAGATTCTATGAGCAGAATTCATATCGCTGATGCCTTAGAACGTGTAAATAATATTTTAGATCCAAAATAGTCTAAGTAAATCGTTCCAAATATTTCAAAAAAGCTTCAAACTTAGTTTGGAGCTTTTTTTTATTTTAAACCAAATACTATTTTTGCGCCATGCAAAAAACCATTCTTAAGCTATTCTTAGGCATTTCCTTTATTGGTTTTTCACAATCTAAAGAGAGCTTATCCATCAAAAACGGGATTGATAATCCCAATATGCAAACCACACATCATTTTGGTATATTCAGTTCACGCATTCAACAAAATTTCAAGTTAAAACCTTATCAGAAAACTAAGCTTACATTTAATTATGCAAGTGGTAATAATTTTCAGCCATTTGTAGAAACTCACTTACCAAGAGATTCTGATGTTAGAGAGGCACTTAGTCAAGTAATTTGGTTTCAAAGACGATTCGATTTTATAGATCAAGAAGCTACGCCGGCAGATTATTACAATATTGTTATTGATGCAATCATTAAAGAGTTTAGGGTAAATATCACTTTACCCATTGCAAAAAAACATGAATTAGGAATTAACCTAAGGTCTTATTTAATTACTGATGGCAGTTACCCTTTTTCATTTTTTACAAGTGACGAAACTATAGAGTGGTTTCATAGTAATATTGCAGGTGGTGAAGATCCTTTTGGCAGACGTTTTTATGGATTAAATCAAGTAAACTTTAGTTACACAGATAGAAATGGAAATACATTACAACTGGATAAAAATGATTTTTTTATTGGTGGTTTAGAGATTAATCATCATTATTATCCCGATTTTAAATTTAGCAAAGCTAAAAATCTAAGTTTTAATTTTGGAAGTCATATAGGCATTAATATGTCAAAATTTAATCCTTCTGTAGATATAGGTATCTCTGTAAATGCTTTAAAACAAATACAATTTGAAAATAAAAATGAACTTGACATTGCAGCTGGCACAAGTTTATTAAGAAAGAATATTATTGATTTTGATGAAGTCATAGATTTAGGGAACAATCTTTTTATTGCAAGTTTAGAAGGAAATGTCGAGTTTACTAAATATACTCGTAAAGGCAACTATAATGCACTTGGTCTAAATTATCAAATCCAATCGCGATACAATAAAAAAGAAGAAACAGATTATTATAGATTGTTAGGAAACTTTAGAGATATTAATGCTGGATGGCATAATGGAGTTACACGTTTATACGTGCCATTATCTAATTGGTCACTTATATACACTTATGGGCGAAAAGATTTTAAATTATCCATGTATTTAAAACAAGATTTTTCTGTAAATAATGCGCCAGATATTCAAACAGGAATTAATGTAAGTGTTCCAATTATTAAGAGCCTATAAGCTATTTATTCTAAAACATTAGTCATAGCATCATGATATTTATCAAATTCTACGAGGTTATTATGACTACCCCCTAAAACAGTAATAAAATTTAAGTTTTCAATATCTAGTTCCGTAAGTTTGTTTCCTGAATGATACGGCACTATGGTATCTTCTGTTCCATGAATTATGGTTATCGGGCATTTGACTTTTGGTAAGTATTGAAATGTTGGAAATTTGTACTTCAACAAATGCCGCACTGGAAAAATAGGAAATCTGCTTCTTGCAACATTTTCAATACTGTAATATGGTGTCTCCAAAATAAGCTGTTTTGGGTTATTTTTTGTTGCCAAATACGATGCTATACCTGTTCCTAAAGATCTCCCGTAAAGTGTAATATCTTTTTCTGGATATTGCTTCAATAAATACTCATAACAATACTGAGCATCTTTATAAAAAGCAGCCTCACTTAATGGACCTACACTTTTTCCATATGTTCTATAATCCATTACCAAAACATCATAGTCCATTGCAGTAAAATACTCAGTAATTCTTCCCCAGCGGCTTAAATCTCCAGCATTACCATGAAAATATAGTATAACGCCCTTAGAATTTTTAGCTTTAAAATGTAGCGCGTTAATAACCGCATCATTATTGATTTTAAAAAATAACTCTTCAAAAGGATAATTAAATTGATACTGATAATCTTGGCTCAGCTTAGTTGGTAAAAACAATAATTTTTCTTGAAAGAAATATAGTGATGCTCCAATCATAAGATATAATGTCAAAAGTACAAGTAATGTTCTTTTAAGCTTTCTTTTTAGTCTTTTTTGCACTATGAATAACGTTAATACTTGTAGTTTCTAAATCAATGGTTTTTGGTTCTTTATTGAGAATATCATCTAACATTTTATGATAGGATTCAAAATTATTTAGATTCTTATGTCCTCCTCCAATAACTGTATAGAGCTTGGTAAGCTTTGCATTGACCTGAGATAGTTTTACACTCGATTTATAAGGTATCAATTTGTCATGCGTGCCATGAATAATATGTATTGGACATTGTACATATTTTAGCCATTTATAGGTTGGTAAAGGGTATTTAAGCAAAATAGAAAGTGGCATAAATGGCATATACCGTCCTGTAACTTTAGTAAGACTATAATATGGCGCATCCAAGATTAACTTTTTAGGATTATTCATTGATGCTAATTTTGCTGCAAAGCCAGAACCCAAAGAACGCCCATAAAGTATTATTCTATCTTCAGTAGTCTTCTCTTTGACCTTATTGTATACCAGCTGTAAATCTCTTTTAATCGCTTTTTGAGAGCGCTTCCCAGTACTTTTGCCAAAGCCGCGATAATCTACCATCAAAACATTATAGCCATGTCTGGTAAAGTCTACCGCAAACTTACCCCAACCTTTAATACTCTTAGAATTTCCTTTAAGATAGATAACAACACCTTTACTTTCGCCTTTTGGGAAAAATCGAAGTCCATTGATAATAGCACCATCGCGAGTTTCTAAATTGTATTCTTTTGTTTCTTGATTTTCATAATCGAATTGAAAATCTTCAGGTAATTTTTCGGGCTTAAATAGCACATAATCTTGAACATAATACAGCACTATGCTAATAATAGCATATATAACAAAAATTGTGACTAATGTTGAGACCCAATACTGCATTTGACCTTGTAGGATTATTTAACAATATACTAAATATCAGTTTAAAACATTAAGGCCTGTTTTGTTCAACGTATTCTTTGATTGAAATGTCGTTGATAAAAACGTCTTTTAAAACCGATGTACCGTCTTTGATATGAACCAAACCATATACCCTTTTTATGGTACTATCATTCCTCCTTAACCTTACCACATCTTCTGCTGGTTTTGCTTTGTTCTCATTCATATAAAAACGATTGAAAGGTAAATCAAAGTTTAAATGAGTGGGTCTTTTATTCCATTCAGTTTTTCGGTTTAGCCATGTTGCTTTACCTATAACATAATCTGTATCTCTTACTATTTTTTGTTTAGAAATCGTATCGAGTTTAGCAAAGCCGAGACTATCCTTTATATAAACATAAACATCATCACCGCGTTGCCATGTCGTATCTATAGTTCTAAAAGAATTGATTTCATATCTTAAGGTAATGTACTTGCCTCTAAACGGATCATTAGGATCAATTGGACGTGTTATAAATTTATAAGCTTTTCCTTTTTCTAAGACCGTTTCTTGACTTAAAACCATTTGTGCAGGAATAAAAATCTGAATTAATGCTAATACGCAAAACGCAATGAGTATATATATTTTTTTCATATTATTATTTTGAAATTGATTTAGTTGTCTTTTTCTGTTTTTGTAGCATCATATAATTTGTTGCAAAAAAACCAACACCAACACTTACAAATAGCAATCCACGTAGCACAAAAGACATATCGGTGTCAAAAAAACGACAAACGATAAGTGCAGTTATAATGAGTAAACCATAATTAAGGATTCCAAAATGAAATCTATCTGCTCCTATCTTTATGGCATTAACACCCAAAACTAAGAGTAAAACATTTATTAATACTAGTGGAATTACTTCATCTTTTTGAGCAACAGAAAATAACAAGGCAAAAACAAAGAACACAATTTGAAATAAGCTTAAATCATTATTCTTTTCTTTTTGAGTCGTTCTGTAAACTAATAGACTTGCAGATACAAATAGTAACACTGCAATTGCAGCTTCCTGAGGATTAAAAATAAATTCACTTCGAAAAATATCATTCCAAATCCATTTGAAACTTGTAATCAATAACGTTATAACTGTTCCTAAAGAACCAATAATGAGATAGCCATTACGTCTTAATTTTTGATTATAAAAGAATTTAAGTTTACCTATATTATAAAAAACTCCAAACAACAATATATACATCAAAAAACCAAAACCACTATTAGTCTCTGTAAAAGCACCAAGAACTATGACCAAACTTAAAGGAAACAACCAATTACAAATAGAGGTAAAATTGAAGTCTTTCTTAGACTTTATAAGCTGAAAATATTGAGGTATTAATGTAATAACCATTAATAAATACCACCAGGGTGTATGACTGCTTGAGAAATATCCGTAGCCATAATTACAACCATAATAAGTTGCAAACACTAAACACAAAAACACTAACGTATTAGATTTTAGTATGTAAACTAATGGTATACATAACAAAGTCCATGTAAGCAAGTAACTACTTAAATCACCAGGTATATTATAGATTTGACTCACCAAACCTATTGATGAACCAACTGCAAAAAACAAAAACGCTCCTGAAGCTTCAACCCAAGATTTAGCTTTTGCTTTAAATAGTGAATACCCTACAAAAAACTGCCCAATAAGCAAAGGTGCAAATGCCAATACTGTTTTTATTGATTTTGAAAAATTATCCCAATTATGTGCTAATATGAGTATAATACCAAGACCTACCAAAGTAGCTCCTATCACACCAAAAATAGTAAATAGTCGATTTGGTTTTTCTTCATTTCTTGAGGCATAAAACGTTTCAATACGCTTTACAGTTTCTTGATTAATCACTTGATTATCGAGAAGCAATTGTATTTCTTTTTGAAATTTAGATATCATATGATTATTTATTTTATATATAATTAAAATACTAATTTAAAACCTCGTGACCAATCAAAAATCACGAGGTCTTGGGTCACTAACTAACCTATCATCAAAACAAAAAGATCATATAAATAATAATTCCTTCGGCAATACCTGTTACTATAGACATCCCTAAAATATCTTTAATCTTACTGCGTAGAAAAAAGACAGTACTTAAAACGGCAATAATCCCTGCCAATAATATTTCTAGAGCATTAATTTTTGAGAGTAAAAAAGTTATACCCGTAAAACCTATTGTAATTGCTAAAGTCAGCAAACCAAACTTTACCATTTCTTTTTGGGTATAATTGCCTTCAATAAATCCTTTTCGTAAATCTCTAAGAATTGAAAGAATAAAAAGCAATGGTACTACTGATAAAAATGGTGCAAAAATTACCTTGATGCCTTTTACTACTGTTAAATGATTATAAAAGAAAAAAGCTATAGCCGTAAAAGCTAAGAGACCAGCGACTATAATTGTCTGAAACGTAAACAATAATTCTCTTTTTTCTGAGTTCGTTTGATTTTTTTGATTTTTGATGATATTCATAATTTTAAGTTTTATGCTGATGCTATTCAGCAGTTAATGATATTTTTTAAGCAGATAAGAAAAATATATGTATTGCTAAAGCCATAAGTACTCCACTTAAGACACCGTTGGCTTTTAAATTATTGTATAATAGGAAATTAAAAACATAAGAGCTTATTGTTGTTGAGTTTATTAAGTGTGCTAAAATGAGCGTATCTTCCAATTTCTTTAGTGTCACTAACTCTAAAATCTGTAAAATTATAATAACCACTATTACAGTTATAGCTAGGAATAATGTTGCCGGTTTTTGATTCTCTACTTTATAAGCCTCTGTGTTTTCAGGCATAAAGTTTTCAATAACAATAAGTCTAACGAAAAACAGTATTGGGATAGGAAATAATATCGATGCAATAATCTTAATGACATCCTTAAACGTTTTAATCTCATCGTAACCTAAGAACACCAGATATATAAAAACAAGAACCGAAATGCCTGTAGTAACAAAAAAAGCAATATTTAGATTTTTTTGATTCATATTTAGAATCTCCTCCAATTAATAACACAAGAGCCATTACTACTTTCTAACAAAGTAATTATATAAGACTTTAAATAAATAATGGTTAAAGCAGCAATAAGATAAAACAGCCCTAGTTTTATAATATCTAAACGCCTAAAATTAAATTCTGAGTTCATAATATTTTGTTTTAATGATTACAGGACAAAAGTGCCATCAAAACCATAGAAATAAAAATTAAAATTCTATAAAAACTTATGATATATTCTGTATAAAAAATTAATTAAATTCTATATTTATTGGTATATATTAATATTTAATTACGATTAAATGATAGATATAAATTCTATAATCAACGCTTTAAATAGTAAAGACAGGTATGATTTCACTGTCTATTTGGAACGTAAAAACAAGCGGACAGACACTAAAAACATTCAATTGTTTAAGCTATTAGCCGAGGGAGAAACTGACTCTAATATTATATGCAAAAAGCTTTACAACTCTGACAATAAAAACGCGTATCACGCCTTGAGAAAACGATTATTTGATAGCTTAATAGATTTTACTGCAAACAAGAGCCTAGAAGATGAAAACTCTATAGACATTCAGATTATAAAAAACATACTAGCTTCTCGCACATTCTTACTTCAAAAAAACTTTTCTACTGCCTATAAACTTTTAGATAAAGCGGAGTATTTAGCCGATCAAGATTCATTATTTCCAATACTTAATGAAATTTACCATACCAAGATTCAGTATGCACCAGATTACCCTAAAGCTAATTTAGAAGACCTTATAAGAAAGCAAAATGAAAATAGAAAAAAGCATCATTTAGAAGACCAACTAAATACCGTCTATTCCAAATTAAAATCAGTATTAAACCTTATCAGCTATGAAAGAAAAATTGTTAACTTCGAAACAATTTTAGAGCAAACTCTGAAAGATTCTGATATTAAATTAAACGAGTCACTTTCCTTTAAATCACTTTACCAAATTTTAGCAATAGCCAATATATCTGCTTTTATCACAACACGCTATTTTGAAATCGAAGATTTTGTTTTAAAAAGCTATGCTATACTTAAAAAAAAGAAAGAAACAAATAAACAGCTCTACTACCAGATACAAATTGTTTACATTATAGCAAATACACTTTTTAGAAATAAAAAATTTGAAGAGTCTTTAAAGTATATCAATGAGATGCATCAGTTAATGATGCTCAAAAACAATACGTATTACAAAACTTTTATTCTAAAACTAACTTTAG
This sequence comes from Winogradskyella haliclonae, assembly GCF_014635865.1. Lineage (GTDB taxonomy): Bacteria > Bacteroidota > Bacteroidia > Flavobacteriales > Flavobacteriaceae > Winogradskyella > Winogradskyella haliclonae. The sequence continues at coordinate 29,428 of NZ_BMDQ01000001.1, forward strand.
TAAAAGCCTTAAATCTTAATTACAATAATACACCAAAAGATGCTATAAACATTACTATAAACGCGATTACAAAAAAACATAACGATATTGAAGCTCTACTTGACCTCAACTTATCGCTACTTATGTTTTATTTTCAGCAAAATGAATTTAACAACGCTAAATCTATACTTTCAAAATTTTATCATACAGACAATTGGTATATTGAAAAAGCAGGAATCGATTGGGTGATTAAAAAAAATCTTTCAGAATTGCTATTATACATCGAGCTAGGTGATGAAAACCTCTTCTACTCAAGATTAAAAAGCTTTAGGCGACTTTACACAAAACATCTTAGAGACATAAGTCAAACCAATATTATTAACTTAATAAACTTAGCTGAGGCTTATTATAAAAATCCTCAAATTGTATCTACTAAACGTTTTAAAAATAAAGTCGAGGAAACCCTTATACGGAAAGAAGACTCCGAAGAAGATATCTTTGTAATAAGCTTTTATGCATGGCTAAAGAGTAAACTGGAAAACAAACCTCTGTATGAAACCACATTAAAACTTGTTAAAAAATAGATAAGTGTTAAATAATGTGTTAAAAAAAGCAGTACATTTAAACGCTTTTGGCTTTAATAAGTCATAGAGGAGAACAAAATGTTTAACGAAGGTATTTCACCAATGAAAACCTGTCAATCGATTAAAAAACAATAAAATTAAACCCATGAAAAAATTATTAGTACTCGCATTAGCCCTATGTACATTTACTAGCTATGCACAAGAAATTGAAAAAGAGAAAATGAGTAACGCTATTAAAAAGCGTATGATAAAAAAAGGAAAAGCGTCTCCTGAAGATAGAGCAGAAATTGATTCCAAAAAGATGACTCTAAAATTAGATTTAAGCAACAAACAACAGATTGAGGTTAAAAATGCTTTACTCGCACATTACAAAGAAGGTAAAGACAAAATGAATGCTGCAAGAAAATCTGGAAAGGAAATGACTGATGAGGAGCGTCAAAAAATTAGAGCTGGTAGACTTGATGCCCAAATCGCATTAAAAGCAAAAATGAAAACCATCCTTGACGATGAGCAATATGCCAAATTTTCTCAAATGATGGAGCGCAAAATGCATAAAGGAAAAAGAAGAGGGAAAAGAAGAAAATAATTCTTTAAAAAAGTAAAAGAGCGCTATTTGCGCTCTTTTTTTATGCCATTTCTTTTGTAAATTTTTCGACAGCTGCAATTGTTTCATCTAAATCATTATAAGACAGAGCATCTGTTATAAACCAAGTTTCAAACGCACTAGGCGCTATGTATATGCCCTGATTAAGCATGCTATGAAAAAAAGCTTTAAACGTATTGTTATTTCCTTTTACAGCTGTATTAAAATCATAAACCTCTCCTTCATCAAAATGAACAGAAATCATTGAGCCTACTCTGTTAATTGTATATTGAATATTAGATTTATCTAAGACATCGGTAATACCTTTGTGTAAATACAATGTTTTTTCTTCAAGGCGTTTAAATAAATCTTTATCAGAATTAATGGTCTTTAGCATTGCTAAACCAGCCGCCATTGCTAATGGATTACCACTTAAAGTTCCTGCTTGATATACTGGCCCCAGAGGTGCTAAATAATTCATTATTTCGTTTCTAGCAGCAAATGCGCCAACTGGCAGACCACCTCCAATTACTTTACCAAAACAAACAATATCTGCATTTACACTATACAATTCTTGTGCACCACCTTTAGCCAGCCTGAAGCCAGTCATGACCTCATCAAAAATTAATAGTATACCATTAGAATTACAAAGCAATCGCAACCCATTTAAAAAACCTTCTTTAGGTGGAATACACCCCATATTCCCCGCAACAGGCTCGATAATAATAGCCGCAATTTCATTAGTATTAGCTTCAATAAGTTGTTTCACATTCTCTAGATTATTATAATCTGCCAACAATGTGTCTTTTGCAGTACCTTGGGTAACTCCAGGACTATTTGGTGTACCAAATGTCGCGCCACCGCTTCCAGCAGCAATTAAAAAAGCATCACTGTGTCCATGATAACAACCAGAAAACTTAATAATCTTATCTCTACCTGTAAATCCTCGAGCCAATCGTATAGCACTCATACAAGCTTCTGTTCCAGAATTTACAAATCTTATTTTGTCAATATTTGGCACCATCTCCACAGCCAATTCTGCAATCTCTGTTTCAATAGCCGTAGGCATTCCAAAAGATGTACCTGACTCTGCTTTAATCTTTACGGCTTCAACAACTGGTCCAAAAGCATGACCCAACAACATCGGGCCCCAAGAATTTATATAATCAATATATCGATTGCCATCTTCATCATAAACGTAAGCCCCTTTTGCAGATTTTGCAAAAATAGGCGTTCCTCCAACACCTTTGAAAGCTCTAACAGATGAATTCACACCACCCGGAATCACCTCTTGTGCTTCTTTAAAAAGCGCGCTGCTTCTTTGATATAACATAAAATTATTCTGATTTTATAATCAACACTTGACCAATGGTTAAGTCATTAGACGTTAAACTATTTTTTTGTTTTATAGCCTCTACTGTTAAACCATATCTTCGACTCAAAGAATACAAAGTATCACCTTTGATGACCGTATGAGATATAGATGCTGTAGTTTTATTTTTAGTTGAATTTCCTAAAACCTGATTATCGTATTTATAAAGTTCGTAGCGCTCAATAAGGCTAATCAATTTTTGAGGATACTTTCTATCAGTAGCATAGCCTGCAGCCCTCAAACCTCTAGCCCATCCTTTATAATCGTTAGGTTTTAGTCTAAATAAATTTGCATAACGCTTTCTACCTGTCAAAAATTCTGAATGGTCTTTATATGACGTAGAAGCAGTTTTATATTTTCTAAAACATTCTTGAGAACGGTCATCATCATGGTAGATTTTTGCACCTTTCCACCCATGACATTTAATACCAAAATGATTATTAGCTTCTTTTGCTAAACGACCATTACCAGAACCTGATTCCAAAATACCTTGTGCTAAAGTAATACTCGCAGGTATTTTTGAAATGCGCATTTCTGCCATTGCAATATTTGCATAGGTATTAATATAAGTATCAACTGATGTTCTCTTTCTTGGTAATTTTTCCTCAGCTTTTATTGGCGCCTTAGTCGGCACAGCTCCCGTGTCATTTTTAACCTCAACCTTCTCTGGTTTAGTATCAGTCTTCTTTTTTTTAGTGACAATACCTTTTTTTGGACCACAAGCAAAAACAAAGGATAATAAAATTATTATTAGAACTCTTTTTTTCATTTACACTTTGATTAAAGGCATTGATTTGTTTTTTAATCGTTGATTCATACCTTCTATACCTTGAAGTCCACCTGTATGAATCACTAAAATTTTTGAGCCACTCTCAAATTTACCACTAGCAATCATATCTAAAATCCCAAATAGCATTTTACCCGTGTATACAGGATCTAGCTGTATGCTATATTTAGATTTAAAATCATTAATAAACGCTACTAATTGTGTGTTTATTTTAGCATATCCTCCAAAATGGTAGTCGTTGATTAATTGCCAATTTTTACGCTTAGCAAATTTAACAATTTCTTCTTTTAAAAAATCACCTTTTAAAGCAGGAAAACCCAATATTTTTTGATGTTTTTCTGAAGCATTTATTATTCCAGATATTGTCCCTCCAGTTCCAACAGAAGTGCATATGTAATCGTATTTAACATCTTCAAAATCTAGTATTTCTTTGCATCCTTTTACAGCCAATTCGTTTGTGCCTCCTTCTGGAATTAAGTAAAACGCTCCAAACCTATTTTTAAGTCCATCTTGAAAATCTTCAGATGCTTTTTTTCTATAATCTTCTCGACTTATAAAATGAAAAGTCATCTTGTGCTTTTGGGCAAATTGCAATGTAGGATTTGTATTAATTTGTGACGCTAACTCCTCTCCTCTAATAACACCAATAGTCTTAAAACCCTCGCTGTATCCTGCATAAGCAACAGCTGCTATGTGGTTAGAAAACGCACCTCCAAAAGTCAGAAGTGTATCCTTCTTTTGTCGTTTCGCTTCAATTATATTGTATTTAAGTTTTCGGAATTTATTACCAGAAACAAACGGATGAATCAAGTCTTCACGCTTTATAAAAAGCTGAATGTTTCTATCATTTTCAATATGAACTTGTTGAGTTTTTGACTTCATTTTCAACATCAAAAATAATGTATAAAATTCCAAAATGGTCGCTCTTTTAAAAACTTAGGATTACCTTCATTTTTATAAGCTTCTTTCTCAAAAGAGATTGACTTATAAGCTCGTTTCCAATTTTTTAATTTAATATATCTAATCATAAACTCAATGACATAAAACAAGTAAAATAAAACTATTAATAGTTCTAATTGCTGTCTAAGATGAATTCTCTCATGATAAATTAAAATTCTATTTTGAGCTAAATCCTTTCGTTTTAAAAAAATAAACGGAAACAAAGTCAGGCCTGAATAGCCTTTAGGCACTATATATTTTGAAATCAATATCACGCTTAATCATATTCAAAAATCACTCCAAAATAAGTTATCTTTGTTATCTATGAAAAAATATGTCCCAATAGAAGATGGTGATTATTACTTAACACCTGAAGGCTACCGCTGTTTTACTGAGCAATACCATTTAAAAAGAGGATATTGTTGCGAAAGCGGTTGCAGACATTGTCCCTACGGATTTTCAAAAGAAACATTAAAAAAAAAGTAATGCAGACAACGCTTACAATATTCAAAGACCAAATACTACAAGGTATTCCCGAGCAATTACCTAATCCAAAGCCTTATGATAAAGCTATAAATCATGCCCCTTTTAGAAAGGATATCCTTTCTCCTGAAGAGAAAAAGCTAGCATTACAAAATGCATTGAGATACTTTGATAAAAAACATCATAAAGTTTTATTAGAAGAGTTTAAAAAAGAGCTTGAAACTTATGGTCGCATCTACATGTATCGGTTTAGACCAGATTACAAAATGTACGCTAGACCAATTGATGAGTATCCTGCAAAATCTAAGCAAGCTGCAGCTATAATGTTGATGATCCAAAATAACTTGGATTATGCAGTAGCGCAACATCCTCATGAACTCATTACTTATGGCGGTAACGGAGCTGTGTTTTCTAACTGGGCCCAATATCTATTGACTATGAAGTATTTGGCTGAAATGAACGACGAGCAAACTCTTGTTATGTATTCTGGTCATCCAATGGGCTTATTTCCAAGCCATAAAGAAGCGCCTAGGGTTGTAGTCACTAATGGTATGATGATACCAAATTATTCTAAACCCGATGATTGGGAAAAATTTAATGCACTTGGTGTTACACAGTATGGACAAATGACCGCAGGGAGTTACATGTACATTGGCCCACAAGGCATTGTCCATGGCACAACAATTACAGTCTTAAATGGCTTTAGAAAAATAGGAAAAGAACCTAAAGGTAATTTATTTGTAACATCTGGATTGGGTGGTATGTCTGGCGCACAACCTAAAGCAGGTAATATTGCAGGTTGTATTACCGTTTGTGCAGAGGTAAATCCGAAAATTACCCAAGTACGATTAGACCAAGGTTGGATTGATGAAAAAATTACGGATTTAGATGAACTTGTTTCAAGAGTCAATAGAGCTAAAGCTGAAAAAGAAACTATATCTATTGCCTATTTAGGCAATATTGTTGATGTCTGGGAAAAATTTGACGAAGCTAATATTTATATCGACTTAGGAAGTGACCAAACCTCACTTCACAATCCTTGGGCGGGCGGTTATTATCCTGTTGGAATTTCTTTTGAAGATGCTAATAATATGATGGCTAATACACCTGAGTTATTTAAAAACAAAGTTCAGGAAACGCTTCGTCGTCATGCCAATGCTATAAATAAACACACGAAAAAAGGTACTTATTTCTTCGATTATGGCAATGCCTTTTTACTAGAAGCCTCACGTGCTGGTGCAGATATCATGAATGAGAATCCGTCATTAGGAAGAGAGTTCAAATACCCAAGCTATGTTCAGGATATTATGGGACCAATGTGTTTTGATTATGGTTTTGGGCCTTTCCGTTGGGTCTGTGCTTCAGGAGACCCTGAAGATTTAAACAAAACAGATGAGATTGCTTGCCAAATCCTCGAAGACATAATGAAAAATGCGCCTAAAGAAATTCGGCAGCAAATGGCAGATAACATTCAATGGATAAAAGGTGCACAAGAAAATAAATTGGTAGTTGGATCACAAGCAAGAATTCTTTATGCAGATGCTGAAGGTCGAATGAAAATTGCCGAAGCTTTTAATAAAGCTATCCAAAATAATAAAATAGGCTACGTAATTTTAGGACGCGATCACCATGATGTTTCCGGAACAGACTCTCCTTATCGAGAAACAAGTAACATATATGACGGCTCAAGATTTACAGCAGACATGGCCATACACAACGTTATAGGTGATAGTTTTAGAGGTGCGACATGGGTTAGCATACACAATGGTGGAGGCGTTGGATGGGGCGAAGTTATAAACGGTGGTTTTGGTATGGTTCTTGATGGTAGTAAAGAAGCATCTAAACGCCTGAAACAGATGTTGTTTTGGGATGTTAATAACGGTATTTCGCGGAGATGTTGGGCACGAAATGAAGGTGCGGTTTTTGCTATAAAACGTGCTATGGAAAGTGAACCTAATCTAAAAGTGACATTACCAAATACTGTTGATGAAGAACTTTTAAACGGACTCGAACTCAAATAAAAACTACTCAGATTATGAAAAAGACGATTAAATTTTTTCCTCTGCTACTCTTAGCAGTATTAATGAGCTCTTGTAGCTCTGTGCGCGTAGCATCAGACTATGATAAAGAAACTCAGTTTAACGATTACAAAACTTTTGCTTTTTTCAAGCCAGGCATTGATAAAGCAGAAATTAGCGACTTGGATAAACGTCGAATACTTAAAGCCGTTGAAGCAGAATTGATGGCAAAAGGCATGACCAAATCAGAAAACCCTGATATGCTTGTTAGCATTTTTACCAAATCTAATCAGCGTGTTGATATATACAATAATGCTTGGGGTGTTGGCGCTTGGGGCTGGGGCGGATTTGGAAGATGGGGCTGGGGACCTGGTTGGGGTGCCTGGGGACCTGGTTTTGGCTGGGGCGGAAATAACGTCTCTACTAGAACCGAAGGTATTCTCTTTGTAGATTTTATAGACGCAAACAAAAAACAGCTCATATGGCAAGGATCTGGCACAGGTTATTTAGCCACCAAAAACGTTGAAAAGAAAGAAGCCAGAATTAAAGAATTTGTTTCTGCAATGATGACAAAATATCCACCAGAAGCTAGTACAAAATAAAAGACATAGCACTTATCTAATCAAGAGCATCCATAATCTGGGTGCTCTTTTTTTTGATTATAGTCTTATAAGTCATCTCCCATAAAAGTTTATCTTTGCGCACTTTTAAGATGAAGCATTATGATATTAGGTCAAACAACTCGAAAAAATTTCACGCAAAATCCTAAGAATGATATTCTATCTGGATTGACAGTAGCTTTAGCATTAGTTCCTGAAGCCGTTGCATTTGCATTCATCGCAGATGTCCCTCCCATTGTTGGTCTTTATGGTGCTTTTATGATGGGGATAGTCACAGCACTTTTTGGTGGAAGACCTGGAATGATATCGGGCGCAACAGGAGCCATGGCAGTAGTAATGGTTCATCTAATTAAAAAAGGTAATGAAGTTGGTATAACCTTAGACACTCCTATTGAAAACCTAGGATTACAATGGCTTTTTATTACATTACTTTTTGTCGGAGGTATCCAAATATTAGCAGGTGTTTTTAAACTTGGAAAGTTTGTGCGACTAATTCCACATCCAGTTATGATGGGCTTTGTCAATGGTTTAGCTATTGTTATCTTTTTAGCACAACTTGGTTTATTTAAAGAGCGGGTCAATGGTGAGTTACAGTTCATGAGTGGTCAACCGCTTTGGGTTATGCTAGGACTTATAGTATTAACTATGGGAGTGATGTATGGTTTACCTAAATTGACGAAGAAAATTCCTGCTGCTTTAGTAGCAATTATAGTCGTAGCTGCAATAACAATTCTTGGTAAATTAGATGTTAGTACAGTAGGTTCTTTTATTGCCGATAGAGGCGGAACAGATGGTATAGAAGGGAGTTTACCGACATTTCAAGATCAGATTTTTGGATTGTTTAACACATTGAATGGTCATTGGGATTTGATTTTTTCTACTGCTTTCATATTAGCTGCAGTTGGATTAATAGAATCTTTAATGACCTTAAATCTTGTTGACGAAATTACCGAAACTCGTGGCAACGGAAATAGAGAATGTATAGCCCAAGGTAGTGCCAATATATTGAATGGTTTATTTGGCGGAATGGGCGGTTGTGCTATGATAGGGCAATCTATTATTAATGTTGATTCTGGTGGTCGTGGGCGATTATCTGGTGCTATAGCTGCAATAGCTTTATTATGCTTTGTGTTATTTGGAGCTCCATTAATTGAACAAATTCCAATTGCGGCTTTAGTAGGTGTTATGTTTATGGTCGTTATCGGAACATTTGCTTGGTCTAGTTTTAGAATTATAAGAAAGATTCCTTTATCTGATGCCATTGTTTTAATTGCTGTTTCTGCCATTACAGTTTGGAAAGATTTAGCCGTAGCTGTTATAGCGGGTGTTATTATTTCGGCACTGGTATTTGCATGGAAAAATGCAACCATGATTAGAGCACGTAAACGTATGCAGCCTGATGGTACCAAAACATATGAAATTTGGGGGCCATTATTTTTTGGTTCAATTCAAAATTTCAACGCAAAATTTGATGTGAAAAATGACCCGCTAAATGTTGAAATAGATTTTGTTGAATCACGCGTTAGTGATCATTCAGCTTTAGAAGCTATTTTCAATTTAGTAAATAAGTATGAAGCTGCAGGGAAATCTATCAAGCTAAAACACTTAAGTGGAGATTGTAAAAATTTAATGTATAAGGCTAGCCCAAAGTTTAAGGAAGTTATTATTGAAGATATTGAGGATCCAAGGTATCACTTAGCGGCAGATCCTGAAAAATTTACTAAGTCACTTTCTGAATATAATATGTAACAAAAAAGGCTTTCAATTTTCCTGAAAGCCTTTTTATTTTACATGACAATATCATTTTTCCATTCGTAAGGCTCAGGAATATCTGTATCATCTATCAATTGCCTTATATCAATTTCAATACCTCTACTCATATTAGTAATTGGCACATCGTTAGGACCACCCTCAAATGGGTTCTCAGTATTTTCACCTATAGCCTCCATAGTATGGAATACCCATGCTAGCAATGCACTAAAAGGAATTGAAAACCATACAAAATGGGTCGCTATAAATTCTTGAATTAAATGTCCCCAAGATGTTCTTGATTGATGTACAGTTAATTCATTAAGAATATGCTTTCCTATCGATTCAAACTCTTCCATAATACCATAAGGTAACATTAGTATAAACAACCATACAAAAATATAGTTCATTGTTGCATATTGTCTTGGGTAAGGAAAGTTCTTAATTCGTTCACTTTTTCCTTGTAAGGTGTAGAACTCTACCAATATATTCTCCATTTCCATATGCCTAAAATCATCGATAAGACCTGATGATTTTAACTCTCTTAAACGTCTTGATTGTATACCCAAGATTTGAGATGCTTGATTTCCTTTTGCAAATAACTCATCATATTCTTGCTCCGAAACATAAGGACTAATCGCTTCTTTTATAGGAATTGTATCTTCACAAACTAAATATTGAGATTCACGAAATTCTCTATTCGATTTTGTATTTTTTAAATGCATTTCCCACGGTTTATCTTTACGCAATTGATAACGCAAAGCTGTAAGCCAAGCTACATGTCTATGCACCAACTCTTTATGAATAGCCTTAAGTTCTTCAGCGCTAACTTTTTTATCAGCATGGTCGTTAGTTATAAAATCTTTTACTTGTATGGTCCATGAACGAGATGCATTAACAATGCCACCCCAAATTTTTCGAGCTTCCCATAACCTATCATAAGATGCATTGTTTTTAAAACTCACTAAGAAAGCTACAGCAGTACCTAAAACTCCTAAAGGTAACCAAGGCACATGAAGCCATTTTAACCCAACAATATCAAATAATATTACCGGAATTGTAGCTAGGATTAAAAATAAAATTATGCGTCGTCTAGTCCATTTGATGACACCTTTTACAGGGAATATCCGTCTTGTATACATGAAATAAGTTTATATCTCCTAATATACAAAAGACTAGTAATTGAACAAATCTTCAATTTTAGCTTTCACCTTTTCAGTAGAAGGAATCATCGCCTGCTCTAATGTAGAATTTAATGGAATTGCAGGCATATTTTCACTACCAATAGTCATCACAGGTGCATCCAAATACCTAAAACATTCTTCCTGAATTTTCCCTGCTAAAGCTCTTGCAAAACTATTGTTTGACGGTTCTTCAGTAACAACCAAACATTTACCTGTTTTCTTCACTGATTTTAGTATTGTTTCCTCATCTAAAGGGTACAATGTTCTTAAATCAATAATTTCTATTTGGTCTCGCATACCTAGCTCTCCAGAAGCATTATAAGCCCAATGTACACCCATTCCGTAGGTTACAATAGTACAGGTTTCAACACTTTCTTGTTTCCATATTTCCTGAAGCAACCAGGCTTTACCAAATGGTAATACATAATCTTCAGAAGGTTCTACAGAAGTAGCCCCTTGTGTTCCTGGTACTTTAGACCAGTACAAGCCTTTGTGCTCTAAAATGACTACAGGATTAGGGTCGTGATAGGCAGCTTTCATTAGACCTTTTAAATCCGCTCCATTACTAGGATAAGCAATTTTTATTCCTCTGATATTAGTAACTACACTTTCTACAGAAGACGAATGATAAGGCCCACCACTACCATAAGCGCCAATAGGCACACGAAGAATCATACTCACAGGCCATTTTCCGTTAGACAAGTAACAACTTCTACTCACTTCTGTAAATAACTGGTTGAGTCCTGGCCAGATATAATCTGCAAATTGCACCTCAACAATTGGTTTTAATCCAACTGCAGACATCCCCACTGTTGAACCTACAATAAATGCTTCTTGAATAGGTGTATTAAATACTCTATCATCACCAAACTTTTGCGCTAAAGTTGCAGCTTCTCTAAACACGCCCCCTAATCGTCCGCCAACATCTTGACCATACAACAAACATTCTTTATGTGCTCTCATTAACTCTTCAACAGCAAATAACGCACAATCAACCATCACAACTTTTTCAGCACCTTCAGGTTCGCGAGTTCCTTTTTCTTCGGTTATTGGTGTTGGTGCAAAATCATGGGTAAATAAATCTTCAGGTTTAGGATCTTCCGCTTTTAAAGCCTTTTCAAAATCTGAAGCTACTTTTTCTTTTGCTTTATTTTCTATGGCATCAACTTCAGCTTCAGAAAATCCATTATCTAACAATTGCTGTTTAAGTACAGGATATGGGTCTCGAGAACGTGCTTCCTCTAAATCATCACGATACCATTCCATACGCACACCCGATGTATGATGGTTTAAAAGCGGAACTTTTGCATGAACCAAAAACGGACGTCGCTCCTTACGTATAGTTGCTATCACTTTTTCGATAGCTTCATAACTCTCTATAAAATTAGCACCATCAATACTTATGGCTTCTAAACCATGAAATCCAGCTGCATACTCAGCAGCATTCTGTGCTCGAGTTTCGGCTTCGTTTGCAGATATATCCCATCCATTATCTTGAACAAGATATAGTATTGGCATTTGTTTTAAAGCTGCCATTTGAAACGCTTCTGCAATTTCTCCTTCAGTTACAGACGCATCACCAAGGGAACACACTGAAATAGGGTTTTCTATTGAAGCATCATTTAAGCCTTGTAATTCTTTATACTGCATTCCCATTGCAACACCTGTTGCAGGAATAGCTTGCATGCCTGTTGCTGATGACTGATGAGGAATTTTAGGTTTATCATCGTCCTTTAAGCTAGGATGAGAATAATAGGTTCTACCACCAGAAAACGGATCGTCTTTTTTTGCCAATAATTGCAACATGACGTCGTAAGGCTCTAAACCAAACGCTAATAGCATGGCATCATCGCGATAATACGGAAACGCATAATCTTGAGGTAATAATTGCAGTCCTAAAGCCACCTGAATTGCTTCATGACCACGGGATGTTGCATGCACATATTTTGAAACTTGCTTAAAGTTTTCTTCATATAACTCTGCCATTGCTTTTGCCGTGCAGAGTTTAGAAAACCCCTTTTTTAAGATGTCTTTATTCATTTAAGCAAGTTCTTTTCTAGTTTTTAACATCCAACCAAACTTGTCTTCTTCTTTTCCAGTTTTAATAGCATCCAGAGTGTTATTAATCTCTAAACCAACTGGGCTTTCATCAGACACATGAATGGTTTCTCCTTCTAAGCCAATCTCTTGGATATAAGCAATACCTACTGCAGTACCTGCTCCAAAAGCCTCTTCTAAAGTTCCGTTTTGGGAAGCTTCTTTTATTTCTTGTAAAGTAATTAAACGCTCAATAACGTTGAGTCCTTTGTTTCTTAATACATCTATAACACTCTTTCGTGTAATACCATCTAGCACAGAACCATCTAGCTTAGGCGTAATAAAGGCACCATCAATTTTAAAGAAGATATTCATCGTCCCTACTTCTTGAATGTATTTATGCTCAGCAGCATCTAACCATAATACCTGGTCATAACCTTTAGCTTTTGCTAACTCCGTTGGACGAATAGCAGCTGCATAATTTCCAGCAGCTTTAGCTTCTCCTGTACCGCCATGAGCTGCTCTTATAAACTGCTTTTCTGCCCAAAGCTTAATACGCTTACTAAAAAAAGGACCTGCTGGTGATGCCATAATAATAAACTTATAATGAGTGGCTGCTCGCATACCTATAAAAGGTTCATCTGCATACATAAAAGGTCTTAAATACAAAGCACTACCGTCTTTTGGTGGAATCCAGTTATGCTCTAAACTCACCAATTCTTTTAATCCTTCTACAAACAAATCTTCAGGAAAATGTGGCATACCCATACGATCTGCACTTGTGTTTAATCGCTTTGCATTTTGGTCTGGTCTAAATAACATTGGCTCACCATGAGTGTCTTTATAAGCTTTCATACCTTCGAATATGGCTTGGCCATAGTGTAATGCCATTGCTGCTGGATGTGTTGGAATTAGCCCCATTGGGACAATTCTGGGATTAATCCATTCACCATTTTCATAATCACAGATAAACATATGGTCTGTGAAAGTGGTTCCTAATGGTATATTGTCAAAGTCTAAAGCATCAACTTTAGATTGCTCTACTTTAGTAATATTTATATTAAAACTCATAATTATTAGGTTTATGAGACCCTGAAATAAATTCAGGATAACAAATTTTATATTTTTCTATCGGTATCGAATTTCTCAAAATAATCTGCAACACGACGTACAAAGCTTCCGCCTAAAAACCCATCAACAACGCGATGATCAAAAGACAGGGATAAGTACATCATGCTTCTTATGGCAATCTCATCACCATTTTCAGTCTCAATAACTTCAGGTCGTTTTTTAATAATCCCTAAAGCTAAAATGGCTACTTCTGGTTGATTGATAATTGGCGTTCCCATAACACTTCCAAACGTTCCCACATTAGAAATGGTAAACGTACTACCTTTAATATCGTCACCCGACAATTTATTTTCTCTAGCTTTTGCAGCTAAATCATTAACGTCTGTAGCAAGGGTTTTTAAATCTTTGGTATCTGCATTTTTTACTACAGGAACAATTAAGTTACCACTTGGTAAAGCTGTAGCCATACCAATATTTATCGCGTCTTTTACAATAATATTAGTGCCGTCAACTGAGGCATTAATATTTGGAAAATCTTTAACTGCTTTTGCAACTGCCTCAACAAATAAAGGTGTGAATGTTAATCGCTCACCGTATTTCTCTTGAAACGCTTTTTTGTTAGCATTACGCCATTGTACCATATTGGTTAAATCAGCTTCAACATAAGCCGTAACATGTGGTGACGTGTGCTTAGAATAAACCATATGATCCGCAATCATCTGACGCATACGGTCCATTTCTATAATTTTTCCTTTTCCTTTATCAAATGTTAATTGCGGTATTCTGTATGCTGTTGGGTCTTGAGTTACAGGCTGTGCAAACTTGTATGGTCTTCCGTCTTCGATATACTGAAAAACATCACTTTTACGAAGTCTTCCTTCATTACCTGTAGCTGGAATTCTAGCCAATTCCTCAAAACTAATGTGTTCTGCTTTTGCTATCTCTAAAACTAATGGAGAAAAAAACGTATTGCTATTAGAAACACTAAAGTTATTGGATTGTACAGGATTCTGAGTTGGTTTTACTCGCTTGGTTTTTTCTTTTTTCTTCTCTGCAGAAGCTTCTACCTTTTCAACTTTTGACTCTTTTTTAGAGCTAACTTCATCTGAAACCTCTAAAATGGCAATCACCTCGCCAACAGGCACAACATCTTTTGCCTTAAAAAGGGTTTGAACCAACGTTCCTGAAGAAGGTGCTGGCACTTCATTATCCACCTTGTCTGTTGCCACTTCAAGAATAATATCGCCTTCTTCAAACGTATCACCTTCATTAACCAACCAATTTATTATGGTGCCCTCAGTAATACTTTCGCCCATTTTGGGCATTTTTAATTCAAATTTGCTCAAATCTTAACCTTTTTACCTCAGCATCAAAACTAATAATTTACTGTTTTTTAAATTGTTAATAACTTATAAATTAAATTTTAACAGAATAATTTTCTTTAATAATTTAAATTAAAAGAATTTAATTCTTTTTATATTTGAAATATTAAAAACCGGAAGAATAATTTTCTATGGGATATGCATTAGACAGTATTGACACCAAAATTCTAGCCATGCTTCAGAATAATAGCAACCGTACCACAAAGAGTATTGCAGAAGCTTTAGGCATGACGACTTCGCCTGTTTTTGAACGTATAAAAAAACTAGAAAAAGAAGGCTATATCAAAAAATATGTTGCTGTATTAGACAATAAAAAGATTGGTTTAAAACTTACTGTTTTTATTGGTATTACGCTTCAAGGTCACACCAGAAGTTATCTTGAAAAATTTGTGAAGGAAATCAATAATTTTCCTGAGATAATTGAGTGCCATCGTGTTAGTGGAAACTTTGATTATTTATTGAAACTTGTGGTTGAAGATATTGAAGCTTACGAAACGTTTATTATTTCAAAATTGACACTTTTGCCATATCTAGGAAATGTACAGAGTTTAATTACGCTGTCTACTGGAAAAGAAACGAATGAAATTGACTTGAGCAGGATTTAAGACATCTACTTTTTAAAAGTCTCCCTTAAAGTCTTATACACATTATCTTGGACTTTCATAGTCTCAGGAACCTCTCGCAATGGCTCAACTTCTCTTAATGACTCGTGACAATTTTTAGGTAATTGTTGATAGAGTTCAGTGCCTTTTGTTTTCCAGGCAATCATCTCATCACTCACTTGCTTCACCACTTTTGCTGGGTTCCCAACCACCAAACTACGTTTTGGGATTTTGGTTTCTGCTTTGACAAAAGCCATTGCACCTACAATAGATTCATCACCTATTTCAGCATCATCCATAATCACCGTATTCATCCCAATTAAGCAATTTCTGCCCAAATTAGCGCCATGAATAATGGCGCCATGACCTACATGAGCGCTTTCTTTTAATACTATAGATTTTCCTGGAAACATATGAACCGTACAATTCTCTTGGACATTGACGCCATCTTCTAAGATGATTTGTCCCCAATCGCCACGAATGGCTGCTCCTGGTCCTACATAGCAATTTTTCCCAATAATTACATTACCAGTTACAGTTGCTAAAGGATGCACAAAACTGCTTTCGTGAACTACTGGTATATAGCCTTGAAATTTGTATATCATTTTTTAATATTCTATCCTTAAAATTAAAAATTAATCCGAAAAACTAAATTAGCTGTTGCATTCAATCCAATACTGTTTTCTTGAACTAAAGTTGGAGGTGAATTGTCTTCGTCCAACGAAAAGAATCTATCTATATCATTTTCTCGATTTAATATATTCATAACTGAAGCACCAACTCTTCCTTTAAGCTTTCGTTTTTTACTAAAGTAAAAATCATAGATTACACTAGCATCAAGTCTTTGATAACTTGGCAAACGACCTCCATTCTGCTCATCATAATCAATCCTATAATCGGTTTGACTCATGTCATTCGTAAATTCCTCAACTGAACTTGCTTCACTAAAAGGAGTTCCCGTAGCATATTGCCAGCCAAGAGATAACTGTAATCTTTTATAATTAAACGTATTAGACAATGAAAATACATGTCTTTGGTCAAAATTTCCTGGGAATTTAGTGTTTTGAATTTCAGGAAAATCTAATTCATTTTTACTCAAAGAATAACCTAACCAAAAACTAAATCTTTGAATTCTTTTTTTAACCAACAGATCTAACCCATAAATAGTATTACTACCCGAAGTAAAATTATCGGTATTAAGTGCATTTGTATTAAATCCTCTTGTTAAGGATGACAAGCCTTTTATTCTTTTGTGATAAGCCTCAATATCCAGTTTCCAGCCATTGTTGTTGAATAAAATTCCAGTTGTGAATTGCGTGTTTGATAGTACAGGAATATCCTCATTAGTTAATGCCCAAACTTCATTACCTAGTCCCAAATCATTAACATCAAAGCTTACAAGTTGACTAATGATTTGATAACGCTTTTCTGCAGAAATCTTGACCTTAAAATTATTTCCTAATTGATAATCCGAATAAAATCTTGGTTCAAAATTTACAAGGTCAAAATCTGAGAAGTAATTTGCTCTCAACCCTGCGCGAACATACCATTTATCTGAAGTGTAATTGTATTCAGAAAACAGGGTGTGCCTGTTTTGCTTTGTGTTGGAGCGTTCCGTAAATGTGTCATCATCTTGGTTTTCTAATAGTTCTAAAAACACCTCATAATTTGAAAAATCATAGCCTAGTGATAACTCGTGTATATCAGAGGGTTTATAATAAGCTATTGCAGATAAACCAAAGTCATTTATTCGGTTATTTCTTGTAAAGACCTCTTGTGATTCATCATCGAACTGTCGGTTAACATATTCTGAAATGTAATCCGAATAATAAAGTTTAAATAACGAACGCCATCGTTTACCGTAACTTCCTTTCCAATTTAAACTGAAGCCATCATTTTTTAATTTTAAATTATCTGCGGATCCTTCTAGGTCTAAATCCTGGTTGACATGGTTTAAGTCATTATCTACAAAAATGCTCGTAAAACTAAGGCTGTGATTCTCTATTGGCTTATAAATAATCTTTGCAAATACATCATAAAAGTTGAATGTGTTGTCTAATACCGAAAGTTCTTCTTCGGTTTGTATATTATTTACTTCTTCAATTTTTGTGTTTTGAAATACCTTATCACTAAAATTTCTGAACGTAAATGAATCCCAAATATCCGTAAGTGCTCGCCTACCAGCTACAGTAACACCAAGTTTGTCCTTTATAATTGGAGCAGAAATATTAAGATCTGATTGAATGGCATTAGCCCCAAAACTTCCAGTAAGTTTATCTAGAATATCGCTAACTGTTTTAATATTTACGACACCTGCAATTCGCTTACCATATTCTGCACTAGCACCACTTCTAAAGACCTCAATCTGTTCAGTTACAAATGGGTTGAAAGGTGAAATCATACCAAAAAGATGCCCATCATGATACATGGTAATATCATCAAAGAGAATAAGGTTTTGGTCTGGAGTTCCGCCACGAATGTGCAAACGAGAAGCCGATTCTGTTGGACTAGCAACACCTGGCAAAGATTGCAAACTTTGCAACACATCAGGCTCTACAAGCCCAGGCAAAACTGATAGTTTATTAGGTTTGACGGTAATGGCGCCTGTCTTTTTATTAAGATCAAAACCGGAGGTTAAATATTCAGACACTATAACAACTTCATCTAAGAAGTTTAAATCTCTAATTGATTTTTCATCAGACTTTATGATGACAAAATTATCTGAATCAATCTGCTGAATTTTAACTTGAGTCTGACTCTGAATAAGATTAATAAAAGCATCTAAAGTAATTGCTCCAGAGTGTGTTATATACTGACTTTGCAGTGTCTTTATATTAAACGAAAAACGAACCTGAAATTGATTCTCTATATCTCGAACAACATGTTCTAGTGGTTCGTTATTATAATCTAAATTTTTCTCTTGAGCATGAATTAACAGTCCAACTAAAAGTAATATAGATAGAAGTACTTTCTTCATTTAATACGATAAAATCTCAATACTATTTTCTAATAATCGGTATGGTATATCCATAGCTGTGAAGATGGTTAATGCAGCTTGATTTAGATTATTATGCGTAAATCGTCCTGAAAACTGTGCAGGTTTCAATAATGCTTTTCCTTTTACTTTTATATTGTATTGGCGCTCTAGCTCTGCAATAACTTCGGAAATATCAACACCAATAAATGAACTTTCATCAGTTAACCAACTAGGTTCCTTTTCTCTAAAATTGTACTGATTAGCAATGCCTTCTTGCACATTAATAGCCATACCTTGAGTTAAAATTACAGATTTTTCTCCATTAATTGAGACACGTACTTTACCTTCAAAACATTGTGCACTAAAAAATTTTGGTCTTGATATTACTGTAAATTCTGTACCAAGAACAGTAATATTCCCTTGCGTAGTCGCTACTGTAAATGTTTTTCCTTTTTTTACTTTAAAATAGGCTTCACCGTTTAAGTTCAATTCTCGATTAGTTTTCCAACCAAATGTTTTAAACGCTAATTGAGAATCTGCATTTAATGTGGCTTCAGAACCATCGGGAAGCATTACAACTTGCTGTTGGGCAAAATCTGTATTGTATTCTGCCAGTTGAAAAAATGTTCTATAACCAATAAATAAAATCACACAAGCAGCAGCCAATGAATACACCCAAAGTGGGATAATTCGTTTTACACTTGATTTATTTTCTTGAAGCGAATTATTTTGCGTTTTAATCCTCGTTTGAAATGCCTCATATTTTTTTGACAGGTCTGCAGTTGGTAATTCGGCAGAATCAATTGTATTAATTATTGCCTTGTAAGCTTCATAATCATCAGACGCTTTAAAAGCCTCAAGTTCAGATTCTGAAAGCTCACCTGCCAACCATTTTGCTAAAAAATTATCTGAGTAGTCTTCTGCCATAACTTACATTTGGAGTTGCTTCTATTTTATAAACCAGTTGGTTACAAAATACCCCATATTAAATTTTATAATTCTTTATACTTGCTCTTAATTGTTCAAGAGCACGCTGCATTCTTGTTTCAACAGACTTCACTGATATATCTAGCAATTCTGCTATTTCTCTGTATTTTTTCTTTTCAATTCTGTTAAGTAAAAATACTTCGCGTTGTTTATCTGACAATTGATTGATTGCATCATTAAGTTGGGCCTGAAACTCTTTTTCTCGCATTAAAAATTCTGGGTCTTCGATATTAGCCTTATCCTTTTTAATGGATTTATACTTAAGCACTACTTTTTGATGTTCAAAAGCATTAAAAAATGCATTTTTTGTAATTGTAAACAAATAAGACACTGCTTTATCTCTAGTGACTTTTTTACAGTTATTCCAAAGTTTTACAAAAGCATCTTGTGTTAAATCATCAGCCTGAGCTTCGTCTTTACATTTTATGTAGATAAAATTTCGAACTGTTTGAAAATGGGTATCAAACACCTTTTTAAAAACAGCTTCGTCACAAACATGACTCAAAACAGAATTGCTCATAGCATAAAGTTATCACTACAAACATAACTTATTTTCTAGAACATTATTTAGTGGTTTTTAAACCAATTAAAAAAAAATTAGAAATACACATAGGGTAAATTTTCCTCATCCTGTTTTTAATGCAACAATCGCAAATTAAAAACAATGCAAAGCCTTATTCTTTTAATCATTATTACCGCAATACTCGTGATTTACGGAATGATGGAATACCAACTACATCAAAAAAACTTAAAGGCCATACCTACTAGAATTCATATCAATGGCACACGTGGCAAATCTAGTGTTACCAGATTAGTTGGTGCCGGACTTCGAGCAGGTGGTTACAAAACTATTACCAAAGTTACCGGAACATTTCCTAGGCTTATTCTTAGCGATGGTACTGAAGCTGTTGTTCACCGTAAAGAAAAAGCCAACATTTTAGAGCAATTAGACATCATCGACTATTGTTCAAAACAAAACGCGGATGTGTTAATTATTGAGTGCATGGCATTACAACCTATCTACCAGAAAATCACTGAACATCAAATGGTGAAGGCAGATATAGGTGTAATTACCAATATAAGGTTAGACCATTTGGATGTTATGGGACCAACACTTAATGATGTTGCTAAAGCTATTTGCGGTACTATCCCAAAAGGAACACGATTATTTACTGCTGAAGACCGCTATATCAATTATATGTCTACTATAGCTAGAAAACGTAAAACTAAAATCCATCAAAGCAAAGCTGAAACTATTAGTAATAAAGACCTTGAAGGATTCACATACATAGAACATAAAGAAAATGTAGCCTTAGCATTAGATATCTGTACCCAACTGGGTGTAGATAGAAACATTGCATTAGCCGAAATGAAAATGGCCATACCAGACGAAGGTGTACTACGCCGATTTACAGTCAAAGAAAATGACAAGCGCGTTCACTTTTACAATGCATTGGCCGCAAATGACCCAGAATCTACCATTATGATTTGGAACGCTATTAAAGCGCAGTCGAGCAAGGATGAGCATTTTATGTTTTTACTCAACACCAGACAAGATCGTCAAGATAGAGCCATACGACTCGTAGACATGATGAGTCAGTTGGACTATTCTAGCATCGCTTTAGTTGGTGAATCTTTAGATATGGTGGTACAAATGTGCAAAGAGAAAGGCATCTCAACTGAACAGATTCATGTCATTGGTTTAAAACCTACTATTGAACAATACAATGATTTAGTTAGCACCTCTGCTCCAAAAACTACCATAATAGCTATTGGTAATATGGGCGCTGGTGGCGCCGAATTATCCAAACACTTTGAACTTATTCACCAAAACACAAACGCTTAAAACTAAACACTAATTATGATAGAACTTTCAGTAACACTCGGTATCGTTATCAGCTTATTTTTTATTGAAAAATTTGGACTAGCATCAGGTGGTATAATTGTGCCGGGATATATTGCTTTACAACTCACTAATATAGACCGATTAATAGGTTTAGTGATTATTTCTTTAGCCACCTTTGGGTTAATAAAACTGATTTCAAAATTTACCTTTTTATTTGGTAGACGACAAATGGTAGTGGCCTTACTCATAGGGACCATCCTATCCATTATATCACATCATTTATTCATTGTAGAAACCCAGACTACAACTATAGAGCTTAGTGCGATTGGCTGGGTGATCCCTGGATTAATTGCGCACACTGCAGCAAAACAAGGCTATGTAAAAACTATGGCCATGTTATCTATCTCATCTGTGATTGTGAGATTATTAGTCATCCTAATTTTTTCAGGAAAACTTTTCCCCGAACTGTATTAACACTTCAAAACTTCAACATATGAAAAATATATCCATCAGGTCAACAGCAGTATTATCGGTAATCGCCATAATTACTATTGTAGCATTAGTTCTCGTAGAAAACTTAAAAAGCTACAAAAAACAACAGTATTACTATGAAAAAATTGAAGCTGCTCATCTCAACCGGAAACTTCAAAAACACTTAAAGCAAACATTTTTTAAGGATGAAATTATCATCAATAATATTAATGACCCTAATAACACTGGGCTTATAGGGCAACAATTTACCGAGATTACATCTGGTCGTGGGTCTTTACCTATAAAGCTATCTACTTTAAATCCTAATTTTTCGGCTATGGTGGTTCAGCAAATAAAAGATGCTGGGCTAAAAAAAGGAGATAAAGTTGCGATGTGTTTCACTGGCTCATTTCCGGCGCTTAATATGGCAGTTATTGCTGCTGTAGAAACTTTAGAGCTTAGACCTGTACTAATAACATCTGTTACTTCATCATCTTGGGGTGCGAATGACGCCAATTTAACGTGGATAGATATGCAAAATGAACTGTATAAGAGTAAGCTTGTATCATTTATGCCTATCGCATCTTCAATTGGCGGAAATCAGGACATAGGTGTTACGCTAAGTAAAGACGGAAGACAAAAAGCAATCATAGCTATTCAACGCAATAATATTTCTCTAATAAAAGGCAATAACCTTGAAGATAATATTGCTGAACGCATGGCACTTTTTAATGCAGAAAGAGGTATTAAGCTCTTTATTAATGTTGGTGGTGGCGTGGCTAGTCTAGGAAGCCATAATAACTCTAAAAAATTACCTTCTGGTTTTAGAGACAATTTAAAACATGCCAATTTTATTGATAAACAAGGTATCGTCTACGAGATGGTAAAGCAAGATATACCCATAATTAACTTATTAAATATCGACCGACTCTTAAAACGCTATCAATTACCAAGAGACCCATTACCACTACCTAAACCTGGCGAAGGGGCTTTATACAACACCTATAAGTATGACCTATTAACTGTTGGCATTACAACTGCACTACTTATAGGCTTATTAATCATTGCTATGTATTACGATAAAAAACAAAATGCATTAGGTACACAAATTATTAAAACTCAAGACGCATAACATCTTTAAAAATGAAACTATTATTTAATCTTTTAAGTCTATTTCTATTGACAAACTTAGCTTTTGCTCAGCAAAAGTTAGTTCCAAAAACCGAGAATACTAAAACTGTAATTTCCACTGGAAAAACGAATTCAATCTATTATAACCTTACAAAGCACAAACCTGTAAGCGTTACTATTGAAGGTCCTGGCGAACTTATCATTTATAACAGAACTGTAGTCACAACAAACAAAACACACTCCTTTCCTTTTATTTTGAAATATAATGTGGATGGAAAGCAAATCAAAACTCAAAAAATTCCTAAGAAGCAAAAATCACAACGCTCTAGATTAAAAAATAACACTGATAAAGCTCCTACTAAGGCACATAAGATAAAAATTAAAGTTCCTGACGGAAAACACAACTATTCATTTTATAGACAAACCACAAAACAGCAAGTTTTATCAAGGTTTACATTTGTAAAGAACACCAAATTAACTTGGAATGAGTTAAAACCTAAGTCAGCTAAACAAGTTATTCTCAAAGATGTTAAGCGTAAAAAGGAAGTCACCTATTTTCAGATCAGCAAAAAAGAAACTTTTGCATTTAAGACTAGTAAAAGCACTAGCAAAGTGCGCCTGTTTTTTAGAGCAAACTTCAATTATAAAATGCTTGAGGATTGTGTAAATCGACTTCAAATAAAAATTGATGGTAACCCAACGGTTTTCAAGATTGTAAGCAAAAAATCCTCAAGACTTGAAAACTTAACTCATCCAAAGTTAATACCAGGTGCTCTAGAAAAAATATATATAGACATTCCTTTAAATGGTGTTCACGATGTTGAAGTCTCATTAAAGGATGAAAATGCATCTGCACTTATCAGAGTATTTGCTACAGCTACTAACCTACTTAATACAAACTCCAATGAAAAATTTGCTTTTTCTTATTAACTTAAGTTGCATCTTGTTCTGTAGTGCTCAAATAGAAACTAGTGCAACTATTGAAACCAATACTGGTTTTGAGCATAATATTTTTAAATTCCCGAATACTTATGTAGATAGTAACGGCAATACAATAACTGGTAGTGATGCCCTTGCTAGCAGTTTTTACCAACGGTTTTATGCGCGATTAGCTGCAAAACGCACTTGGCGAAAATCCGAATTAAGCCTATCATTTAGTCCACAAGCTAGAGTGTACTATTCCGAATCTGATGCAAGTTATTCTGAATTCTTTACAAAGCTTCAGTATGACTATTATTTCGCAACTAACACTAAACTAAAAACAGCCATTTGGTATCGATTAAAAGATAGAGAAGGTTTAAATGCTGATGCTAGTGATTTGGCATTTCCGTTAGGCTATAACCATTATGGCCTCTATTCGAACTTAGACTTTAGACTGCATAAAAATAACCGTTCGCAATTAAGGTTAAGCGTCAACTCTAAAAACTACGATGCTACTCAGACTTCAGAATTGTCTTATAATGCCATTGCGGGGAAGTACGTTTTCAAAAATATTTTTAAACGTCGAATGGGTTATCATCATTATGGATTTGAGTTAAATTATAACAACAAAACCTTTACCAGAGCACAAAATTCTGGGTCCGATAATTTTACATGGCAAGATGCTAGCATTCAACTATTTTACAAATATCCAGTTAGTAAGCCTATAGATATCAAAGCCATGTTAACTTATAAAATTAGAAAAGACAACAATGATGATGCCTTCTCTTTTAAGCAAATAAGTCCGGCTTTAAACTTAAGGTATAATACCAAATCTTGGGATGCTAATTTCACTACGAGTTATACGCTTAGAAATTATGAGACCATTGAAGCTACAAATTCTAATGATGAGTTCTTAGGTGAACTTGAATATAAGTACATTCAATTTAACTTAACTATTGAAAAAGAAATCAATGATAAATGGACTGTGTTTCTAAATGGAAATTTCACAAATAGAAACTCAAACAGAACTAATATCAACTCCGTGTTCTTTAGAAGCTATGACTATAGTGATTTATCCTTAGGTTTAACATTTAGATTTTGATTATTTGAATCTCTTCAGAGTCTCTTTTGTGAAATCGCTTAACACTAAACGGCCACTTATCTGCGCTCGTTCGGCCAATAATGTATCCCAGTCTTCGGTACCTTTCCAAAACATTTGCTTCATTTCTTTCATAGCCTCTGTATTGTAATTGCAGAGGTTTTCAGCAAAGGCTTTGACAGCTTCATCTAACTCTTCACTTGATTCAAAAACCTGTGTAAACAAGCCTTTTTGCTTTGCCCATTCTGCAGGATAGAAGCTATTAGCATCAATAGCAATTTGAGACATTCCACTTAGCCCAAGTTTACGTTCAACCGCTGGTCCAACTACAAATGGCCCAATACCAACATTTAGCTCACTTAATTTAATAGCTGCAAATTTTGTTGCCATACAATAATCGGTAGCAGAAGCTAAACCAACACCTCCACCAACGGTTTTTCCTTGTACACGGCCAATAATAAATTTTGGACACTTGCGCATGGCGTTAATTACATTCGCAAATCCCGAGAAGAACACACGACCAGTTTCTGCATCACTAATGTTTATTAATTCTTTAAAGCTTGCTCCAGCACAGAACGTTCTAGCGCCTCCACTTTTTAATACGATTACTTTTATTTCATCATTGTTTCCCGCATCAGTTATTATTTGGGCTAACTTCGCCAATATATCACCTGGCAAGGAGTTATGTGCGGGATGAAAAAATTCTATATATCCTACTTCGTTTTCTATAGTTTGTTTTACGTATGGTTGTGTCATGTTTACTTTCCGCAAAAGCGGATATGTTTTTAGGTTTAACTTACTTAATATGGTTTTAGATATCTTTTAAATTTTAAAAATAAAGTTACAATAACTTTGAAATTATAACACCTATAAATATGGTTATTAAAGAAATGACAAAATAAAATAGAAAGAATAAAACTTGAATTAAAATATATCTGAAGAAAATATTTATAAAACTCTTTCCTTTAAAAAACTGCCAGTATACAAATAGGCTATACAAAACACTACTAGCTAAAGTAGCTAACATTAATATTTCACTATTAAAAAAGAAAATACAGGTAAAAACAGTTATCATTACAAACTGTTGTCCAGTAACGTAAAGTTGAAGCACTAAATGCTCGTAAAAATTGTATTTAGCTTTAAAAAAAGCAATAAAAGAAGCTATCGAAAAAATTGGAACAAATACAAATACCAAGTAGGTTTGATTGGTTTTTAACCAATCAATAATGCCATTGTCTGAGAGTTTTAACTTACTATTTTCTTGATTAGCGTTATCAAAACCTTCTTTAAAATTATTTAAAAAGTTAGCAAGAAACGAATCGACATCTAATAAGTAAGAAACAAATATGTAAATAGTTGTGACAACAAGTAGAAATGATATGGGCTTATAATACGGTTTTCGTTTTCCATTTATAAAATCTCGAATAGCATGTCCAGGTCTAACCGCGAGTTCTTTTATTGTAAAAAGAAAACCTCTATTAATCTGAAAAATAGTATTCTGGAATTCGTTTATTAATGTTCTAAAGTTTATAGAACTCACAGCCGTTCTTTGACCACAATAGGAACAAAAATTTTGATTTATAGAATGACCACAATTTTTACAATTCATTATTAAAATTTAGTTCAATTTATAATATTGAGACTTAATTCAAATCAATCCAAATTGCTCGAAGTGATGATTTAAATGCTTGCGATCCATTAAATACCACTCATATCGATTTAACTCGCCAAATACCATATTCTTTAACTTGGCATCAGGGTTTTCTTTAAAATACTCTAGATATTTCTCTCGTTGTGTCTTAAAGCTTTCAAGAGCTGTTTCAAAATCAGGATGCTTTAAAGCATCTAAGGTATCCTTTTCCAATAAAGGAAATTGGCTGTTTTTTGGAAACTTCCTATAATTATATAGACTGTTTTTTACTTTTTCTAAAATCTTTTCTGGTGTAGAGATTTCAAAATCCTGAATTTCTCCTGTTGCAATCTTATAAGTATATTCTAAATGCTCTAGCATGTGCTGGGGCGTCATAATTCCCCATTTTGGCTTCGTGTCTTCTGATAGTTTAGATAAACATTCGCTAATTTTTTCATCAGCCATTTCAATGAAGGTCTCTTGTTTTTTCTGTACCATGGTCAAAATGGTTGCAATCGCAACTAATGGACTATCTTTTTCATTTTTTTGACTTTTAGGTTTATCTTCAAAATTGGCATCAAATACCTCAACATGCCACTTCACAATACCACTTGGATGCTCGGCAGAAGCTACATCTCGATCGACTTTCTCTTTACATGTCAATCTCACATAAATCGTATCGTTATGATATAATGGTCGCAAAAAGCGAATACTATCCAATCCATAATTTGCGGCTACTGGTCCTTTATTTGGATACACAAATAGGCCTGCTGCTGCTGAGATGATAAAATAGCCATGAGCTGTTCGCTTTTCGAAAATACTGCCATCTAAAGATGTGATATCGGTGTGTGCATAGAAATGGTCCCAAGTTAGATTTGCAAAACTCTGGATATCTGAATCTGTAATAGTACGATTATGCGTTTTTAATGACATGCCTGGCTGAATGTCTTCCCAATGGTATTGGAATGGATGTTTTTCTGCCTTTTTATATTTTGCATTTTGCTGGTAAATCCCTGTAATCTCAGTAAGCGTAGAAGGCGAACCTTGTATTGCCGTTCTTTGCAAGTAATGTTTTATACCACGCATACCTCCCATTTCTTCGCCACCACCAGCACGTCCTGGACCGCCATGTACTAAGTATGGTAATGGTGAGCCGTGACCCGTACTCTCTTTGGCCATTTCGCGATTGATAACCAATATACGACCATGATGACTTGCGGCATTTACTACATATTCTGAAGCAATTTTATCATCAAAAGTTGCAATAGAAGACACTAATGAGCCTTTACCCATTTGTGCTAATTGCACAGCTTCATCCAGATTTTTATAAGGCATAATTGTACTTACAGGACCAAAGGCCTCGCGTTCATGGATAACCGTATTTTTAAAAGGATGATCAGCTCGTAACAAAATAGGACTTATAAATGCGCCTTTTTTAGCGTCTGCCCCAATAGGTTCTATTTTATCTAAATCGCCATATACAATTTGAGCTTCTTTAGCCAAATCGTTAACCGAGTCTTTTACTGCTTGAACCTGTTGACGGCTCACCAAAGAACCCATACGAACTTCTTTGAGTCTTGGGTCACCAATTGTAACTTTATCTAATGCTTTGCCTAATGCAATTTGAACATCTTCCACTAAATTTTCTGGCACTATGATTCGCCTGATAGCTGTACATTTTTGCCCAGCTTTAACTGTCATTTCTTTTCTGACTTCTTTTATAAATAAATCAAATTCTGGTGTCCCAGAAACAGCATCTTCTCCTAAAATCGAAGCATTTAATGAATCTGCTTCCATAGTAAATGGTACAGATTCTTGTATTAATCTAGGGTGCGCTTTTAATAATCTACCGGTTTGCGCAGAACCAGTAAATGTTACGACATCTTGAGATTCAACAGTGTCTAAAATTGTTTTTACAGTTCCGTTAATAATCTGCAATGCGCCTTCAGGAAGAATCCCTGAATCGATAATAGTTCTTGCCACAGCTTCAGCTAAATATGATGATGAAGGCGCAGGCAAAACCACTGCAGGCATTCCTGCCATCCAATTCACCGCGCACTTTTCGAGCATACCCCAAACAGGGAAATTAAAGGCATTAATATGTACTGCAACACCTTTCTTCGGCACCATAATATGATGTGCCATAAAACGTCCACCACGAGATAAATCTACTGGATCACCTTCTACATGAAACGGTTGATTTGGAAATAATTTTCTTAAAGATGCATTTGCGAATAAGTTACCAAAACCGCCTTCAATATCTATCCAACTATCAACTTTTGTGGCTCCGGTTCTGTAACTTAAGTCGTAAAAAGCATCTTTTCTTTTGGTAAGGTATAAGGCCAATTTCTTAAGCATATTACCGCGCTCTTGAAAGGTCATTTTACGAAGCTGTTCGCCACCTTTAGTTCTTCCGTAGTTTAATATTTCAGGGATGTCTAATCCCTCGATAGCAATACTAGTAAAAGCTTCACCTGTAATTGCATCATGAACTGGTATTCCATCTTCGGTTCCTGTTGTCCAACTGCCTTGGACGTAATGTTGTATTTTTTCCATAATAACTTAAGCCATTATTCTTAAAATTCTTCCTGTGATTTTCCCTTCAATGGACTTTACATAGCCATCAACAATTTTATACATTGGTACTGGTGTATTTCCAGGAAAATAGTCTTTATATTTTTCAAAAGAGTCTTCTACCAAATCTGAGCATACGACATTAATGCGTTTTCTATCTTCTAATTCTAGAGCTACCGCTTTTACAAAACTATTAATCGCTCCATTAACCATTGCAGCACTCGTTGTCATATCCACTGGGTCATCTGCTAATATTCCGGTAGATAAGGTTATTGAACCTCCAGAGTTTAAATATTCTTTTCCTATTCTGACCACATTGACTTGGCCCATCATTTTACTCTTTATACCAATGTAAAAATCCTCTTCAGATAGGTTATCTAATTTATCCCATTTGGCATCACCAGCAATAGCAACAATTGCGTCTAGTTTTCCAACGGATTCGAACATCGATGTAATGGAGCTTGAATCTGAAAAGTCAACAGTTACGTCTCCAGAATTTCGACCAGCAACTAGCACCTCATGTTTTTGAGTTAGCCGTTCACTAACTTTTTTACCAATAGTACCGTTTCCTCCTATAACTAAAATCTTCATCTATACACGTTCTATAATTGCAGCATAACCTTGACCAACACCTACACACATTGTTACCAAAGCATATTTTTTGTTTTGTTCATGTAATTCTAAGGCTGCAGAATACGCTATTCTTGCACCTGTCACTCCTAATGGATGCCCAATAGCTATGGAACCTCCATTGGGATTTAATCTTGGGTCATCATCTGCCAATCCCCATGCTCTAGTGCATGCTAAAGCCTGCGCTGCGAATGCCTCATTGAGCTCTATAACATCCATATCATCCATGGTTAAACCTGCTTTTTCTAATGCCTTATTTGATGCTTGCACCGGACCAATCCCCATAATTCTTGGCTCAACACCTACTACTGCTGAACTCACAATTCGGGCCAAAGGTTTTAGGTTGTACTTCTTAACAGCATCCTCTGAAGCAATAATTGTCGCAGCCGCGCCGTCATTTAAGCCTGAAGCATTTCCTGCGGTAACACTTCCACTTTCTTTTTTAAATGCAGTCCTTAATTTTCCTAAAACTTCTAATGACGTATTTGGTTTTATAAATTCATCTTTAGAAAATTGAATTGGGTCTTTTTTTCGTTGTGGAATTTCAACTGTGACTATCTCTTTAGCTAAGCGACCCTTTTCTTGCGCTTTAGTCGCTTTCATTTGACTCCAATAGGCAAACTTATCTTGGTCTTCTCGGGATATATTATATTTCTCTACTAAGTTTTCTGCAGTCATTCCCATACCATCTGTACCATACATCTCATGCATTTTTGGATTGACAAATCGCCATCCAAAGGTTGAGTCATACATTTTAGAATCACCACCAAAAGCACTTGATGGTTTCGCCATAACGTATGGCCCACGAGTCATATTCTCTACACCACCAGAAATGAATAAGTCTCCATCACCAGCTTTGATGGCACGATTGGCATGTATGATTGCTGATAATCCTGAGCTACACAATCTATTTACAGTTTCTCCTGGAACTGTGAATGGCAACCCTGCTAATAACGATGACATTCGGGCCACATTTCGGTTATCTTCACCAGCTTGATTGGCACAACCCATAATAACATCATCATAGGCTTCTTTTGGAATGTTTGGATTTCGTTTTACAACTTCTGAAATCACCAATGCTCCTAAATCGTCTGTACGAATAGCGGATAATGTGCCTTTATAATTTCCTATTGGTGTACGAACACCATCTATGATATATGCTTCTTTCATTTGATATTTTATTCTTCCCAGTCTTTTTGAGTTCTATAGACTACACCTTTAAAAAGCGCTACTAATTCATCGCCTCGTTTTACTTCTACGATATTAAAACCGAGTTTGTTATTTACTTTTTCAATAATACATTCTGCTACTAAATAATCACCTTCATTTAATGCTTCAATATGATTTATACTCGTTTCTATAGACACCGCATACTTACCATGCGTGTTTGATGTAAATCCAAATGCTGTATCAGCTAAAGTATAACTAATACCGCCATGTGCATAATTCATACTATTAAGCATTTCTTTACGAATGGTCATTCCTATTTTAACACGTCCCACTTGAGACTCTAATATCTCAATTCCCATCCAAGTGCTAAATGCATCTTGGCTCAACATTTTATATGGAATTTTAGCACCTTCCATTAAAAAAACGTATTATTTTCTTTATTCATTTTACGTAACAAAGGACTACAACGATATCTGTCTTCATGGTATTCATTGTATAAATCATCAAGCATATTTACACACCAACCAATCCCTTTTTCATCTGCCCAAGCCAATAAGCCTTTTGGATAATTTACACCCTTAGTCATAGCATTATCAATATCTTTAGCAGAAGCAATGTTTAAGAATAGGGCATCAGCCGCTTCATTAATTAACATTACTAAAACCCGATTAAAAATCTGAGCTGCTAAAACCTTGTCTTCTTTTGGTTCAGGTTTAACAGCGCCTTCAGAGTAGTCATAGTAACCTTTCCCAGACTTTCTACCTAGATAACCAGCTTCGGCAAAGCGTTTTTGAGTAAACGCTGGTTTATATCTTGGGTCGAAATAAAATGCCGTAAACACAGTTTCGGTAACTGTATAGTTAACATCATTCCCTATAAAGTCCATGAGTTCAAAAGGCCCCATTCTAAAACCACCTAGTGTTTTTAAACTCCAATCTATGGTTGCAAAATCTGCAATGCCTTCTTCGTAAATACGCAGTGATTCGCCATAAAAAGGTCTGGCTACTCTATTGACAATAAAACCTGGAGTGTCTTTAGCTACAGCTACCACTTTCTTCCAATCTGAAATGGTTTTGACTGAAGTCTCTAACACATCATTAGCAGTCTGAATCGCTGGAATTACCTCAACCAATTTCATCAAAGGTGCTGGATTGAAAAAATGAATCCCAATACAGCGTTCTGGTTTTTGTAATGATGCTGCAATAGACGCTATAGATAAACTTGACGTATTAGATGCGATGATACAATCGTCAGAGACATAAGCTTCAAGCTCTGAAAACACGTTTTGTTTAATCTCAAGATTTTCGATAATGGCTTCTATGGTCAGATTTGAATCGTCCAAATCTTTTAAGCTATCAACATAAGATATATTAGATTGAATTCTAGTTTTCTCTTCAGTATCTATTCGGCCTTTTTCAACAAGTCGATTCAGTATTTTTTCAAGGCTTGCCTTTGCTTTATCCAAAGCAGCTTGATTGGTATCGTATAATTTAACCTTACAACCAGCAGTAGCAGCCACTTGAGCAATACCGCTTCCCATTGTTCCAGAACCTATAATTCCTACGTTCATACTTATATATTAAAATGGTAGATTTTTTACATCTACATTTCCGCCAGATAAAATAATACCGACGTTTTTATTTTTGAATTCTTCTTTATTCTTTAATACAGCAGCAAAAGGAACAGCACATGAAGGCTCAACGATTATTTTCATACGTTCCCAAATGATTTGCATAGCTTCTATAATTTCGTCTTCTTCAACACGAATAATTTTCTCTACATGTTCTTTTATAATCGGAAAATTACGGTCACCTAAATGCGTTCTTAAGCCATCTGCAACTGTGTGGAAACTATCATTGGTTTCTATCTTTCCAGAAATTAAAGAACGGTAAGCATCATCTGCCTCCATTGGCTCGCCTCCCATAACTTTACAGTTTTTTGAAAAATTATGTGCTGCTAAAGCGGTACCTGCAATTAGTCCACCACCGCCAACTGGCGTTAAAATTACGTCTAATTCAGGATATTCCTCTAACAACTCCATGGCAGCTGTGCTATTACCATAAATAACCTCATCTTGATTAGATGGGTGCATAAAAGAAGCGCCTTTTTCTTCTTTTATTTTGTTGGCTGTTGCTTCTCTCGCCTGAGGTGTGGACTCACATTCAATGATTTCTCCATTATACGTCTTTACACCATTCTTTTTTACTTGAGGTGCATTCTCAGGCATTACGATATATGCTTTTACATCTAATTTCTGAGCTGCTAGCGATACTGCTTGAGCAAAATTTCCTGATGAGTGTGTTACCACACCACGGCTCCTTTCTTCCTCAGATAGAGATAATATAGCATTTGCTGCTCCACGCATTTTAAACGCACCCATCTTCTGAAAGTTCTCACATTTAAATACGATATTAGTACCAACCATTTCATCAATTAAGCTAGAACTTAACACTGGTGTTTTATGAATAAAAGGTTTTATTCTATTATGGACTTCTATGAGGGTTGCTTTATCCAAATTAGTTTCCTTTGAAATTTGGCTTACGTTTTTCTATAAATGCAGCGACACCTTCTACATAATCATTACTACTTGCTGCTTTGATTTGTAATTTAGACTCTAAAGCCAACTGATCTTCTAAAGTATTTGTCATTGACTTATTGAACAATTCTTTAATAAAACCTAATGCCTTAGTCGGCATATTGGCCAACTTTTCGGCTAATTGGCTTACTGTCTCTTCAAAACTATCTAATGACACACATCTGTAAATCATACCCATTTTTTCAGCTTCTTCAGCCGAAATTTTATCGCCTAGCATGGCCAAAGCCTGAGCTTTCTGAAAGCCTATTAGACGTGGTAAAAAGAATGTTCCTGCACTATCTGGCACTAAACCAATTAAACTAAATGCTTGAATAAAACTTACCTTTTCATGTGCCAAGACAATATCACAGGCCAGTGCAATATTAGCTCCAGCACCAGCAGCGACACCATTTACAGCTCCAATAATTGGTTTTTTTATTGAACGTAATCTCATTATTATTGGATTGTAGTGTTCTTCTAATATCTTTTTAAATCCTGGATTCAATTCTGGAGATGTCACTTCTTTTAAATCTTGACCCGCACAAAATGCTTTGCCATTTCCTCTTAGTACAATTGCTCTTATATCATCGTTAGATTCACAATCATCTAATATTGACTGCAATCTTAAAGCCATCTCACGATTAAAGCTATTAAATACTTCGGGTCTGTTAAGTGCTATATAAGCTACTTTATTTTCTATTTTTATTTCTATAGAATTCATATATTTTTATTTCTTTCTATTCATTTTTGTCTTGACACAAAAACGAATCAAAAAAGTCAAGTTGAAATGAGGAATTTTTCAATCATGTTTCACAAATTGAAAACCAAAAATAAAATCTAAATTCAGCCCAAGGTTTCCTGAATTCTTAACGATTTGATTTTCATATTCTGCATTTCAACAGTTATTTCAATGCTTCGCATTTATCATATCTAAAAGCGAAGCGGTCTATTCTCTATTGCCTACTTAAGACATTTAAAATAATCGAATGGTTCTTGGCAGTATTCACACTGAAATTGTGCTTTACAAGCCGTTGAACCAAATTGACTTACTAATCGGGTGTTTTTAGAACCGCAATTGGTACATTTCACTAGTTTTTTTCCTTCAAGCAGTACCGCCTTATCTGCTTCTGTTTCTAGGGGTGCTGCAATACCATAATCTTCTAATGCTTTACGGCCTCTTGGTGTAATCCAATCCGTAGTCCAAGCTGGATATAGAATTAGCTCAATTTCAGATTCGTAACCTGCATCTTTTAGAGCTTTTTTTATATCATCACCTATAACATCCATTGCTGGACAGCCACTATAAGTTGGCGTAATTTCAACTTTAACAACACTCGCTTCAATAATTGCGGAACGAACAACGCCCATATCCATAATAGACAGAACCGGAATTTCAGGGTCTGACACCTGCTCTAATATTGGTATTAATCTCTTATCGATATTTTGGTCTATTGCTACCATTCCATATTTGGGTAGGTTCTTTGCATGTATTGTAAATCGGCTAATAAATAACCTAAATGCTCAGTATGAATGCCTTGTTTTCCACCTTTTTGAAACCATTTAGATTCTGGTGTTTTTAATCTTGCTTCTTCAAGAAGTTCGCTAACTGATTTATAATAGTTCTCCTTTAGTTTTGTAACATCAACACCGACACCTTCCGCAACCATAGCTTTATCTGCACCTGTTTGATGAAATAATTCATCTGTGTACGTCCATAAATCATTAATAGCTTCTTGCATTTTCTGATTGCTTTCCTCAGTTCCGTCACCTAATCGCTTTACCCAATCTAAAGAAAAACGTTCATGATAACTCACTTCTTTGACACATTTATTGGCTATAGCGGACAATGTTAAGTCAGAACTTTTTTGAAGCTCAGTAAGAAAAGCTAAATGATATACATCGAATAAAAATTGTCTTCCTATGGTATACGCAAAATTTGTATTAGGCTGTTCTGATAATAGGACATTTTTATAGTCTCGCTCTTTACGAAGCATTGCAATATCGTCTTCTGTTCTGCCATCTCCAGCAATTTTAGCTGCATATTGAAAGTAGCTACGTACCTGACCAAATAAATCCAGTGAGATATTTGTACAAGCGATATCAGTTTCTAGCGTTGGGCCATGTCCACAAAGTTCACCCATTCGCTGTCCTAGAATTAGGCTA
Organism: Winogradskyella haliclonae; assembly: GCF_014635865.1. Lineage (GTDB taxonomy): Bacteria > Bacteroidota > Bacteroidia > Flavobacteriales > Flavobacteriaceae > Winogradskyella > Winogradskyella haliclonae. The sequence continues at coordinate 64,992 of NZ_BMDQ01000001.1, forward strand.
TTATCTGCAATACCAAGAATGTAATTATATAAGTTTTCGTTTTTCATTACATGTGCTTTACTTCATCCGGTAAATCATAAAATGTAGGATGACGATATACTTTATCTTGGGCAGGCTCAAATAACTCCCCATTATTTTCAGGGTTTGAAGCAGTAATGTGTTTGGATTCCACAACCCAAATACTCACACCTTCATTTCGTCTTGTATATACATCACGCGCATTCTCTAGTGCCATATCAGAATCTGCAGCATGCAAACTACCACAATGCCTGTGTTCTAATCCGTTTTTACTTCTTACGAAGATTTCCCAAAGGGGCCAATTTTTAGTTGACATAAATTCTAGTATTGAGATATCTAGTATTGAGTATTGAGAAAATTAAAATCTTACTACTCAACTCTCATATCTAATTAAACTACTTGTTTTTCTTTTCTTGCTTGTTTCTTCTCAGCATGTGCCATTGCTGCATCTCGGACCCATTCGCCACGTTCCCATGCACCAACTCTTGCCTTCATACGTTGTTTATTCATTGGTCCGTGACCTTTTACCACCTGCCAAAACTCGTCCCAATCGATTTCTCCAAAGTCGTAGCTACCACGTTCTTCATTCCATTTTAAATCTGGATCTGGAATTGTAAGTCCAATTAAATCTGCCTGAGGAACTGTTTGGTCAATAAATTGCTGACGCAAATCGTCATTAGACTTACGCTTCAGTTTCCATTTCATAGATTGCTCAGTGTGAACAGACACATCATCAGTAGGACCTAACATCATTAAACTTGGCCACCACCATCTGTTTAAGGCATCTTGAGCCATGTCCTTTTGTTCTGGTGTCCCATTAGCCAACTTCATCATAATCTCAAAACCTTGACGTTGATGAAAGCTTTCTTCTTTACACACGCGAATCATTGCGCGAGCATATGGTCCATAAGAGGTATTACAGAGTGGCACTTGATTGATAATGGCTGCGCCATCCACTAACCATCCAATGGCTCCCATGTCTGCCCAGGTAATTGTTGGATAGTTAAATATACTTGAGTATTTCGCTTTACCCGTATGCAATTGTTCGTACATTTCATCCCTAGAAATACCTAATGTCTCTGTTGCAGAATATAGATATAATCCGTGCCCAGCTTCGTCCTGTACTTTAGCCAACAGGGCTACTTTTCTTCTTAGGGAAGGTGCTCTAGTAATCCAGTTGCCTTCAGGAAGCATCCCAACAATTTCAGAATGCGCATGTTGAGACATTTGCCGGATATGGGTTTTTCGGTACTTCTCAGGCATCCAGTCTTTAGGTTCAATCTTTTCGTCTCTTGCGATTCGTTCTTCGAAATGCTTCTCTAAACTTTTAATCTGCTCTTCACTCATAGTTTTAGCTTTTAGCTGTTGGCTTTAGGCCACAAGCGAGTTAATTTTCTTTTTCAATATATTTTAAACATCAAAATCGACTACCACTTTATCTGATGTCGGTACTGCTTGACAACTTAATACTAAGTTTTGCGATACTTCTTTGTCATCTAAAGCATAATTAATTTTCATTTCAACAGAGCCTTCTTTTACTTCACACTTGCATGTACTGCACACACCACCTTTACATGCAAAAGGTAAATCTGCACCGGCACCAAGGGCGGCGTCCAGAATATTGTCGTACTCTTTTGTCATAGTGAATAAGAATTCTTTTCCACCATCAACGATGGTCACTTCAGTACCTTCAACATTTTGTTGCGCTAAGCGCTCCGCACGTTTAATATCTTCTTCTGAAAGTCCAGTAACAAACAATTCGTAATGCACGAGTTCTTTTGGCAATCCTGCATCAATTAGATACTGACTCACATACTTCACCATCTGCTCTGGCCCGCATAAAAACACTTCGTTAGTATCTGGTATATCTATAAAAGTACCTGTGAGTATTTTCATTTTTTCATCATCAAAACGACCGTTAAATAGCTCAATATCACGTCGTTCTTTAGTGAGAAAATAATAAATCTCTAATCTTCCAAAATACGTATTACGCAGCTGTTCTAACTCTTCTTTAAAGATAATAGATTTCGCCGTTTTATTGACATAAAATAATTTGCAGGTCGAATTAGGTTCTGCCTCCAAATGTGCTTTTATCATTGACAACACAGGTGTAATCCCGCTACCTGCCGCAAAGAACAAATAGTTTTTAGATGCATCTGGGTTAACATCAACGCCAAACACCCCACTTGGCTCCATAACTTCTAGAACACTACCAGCAGTTAACTCTTCATTTACATATGTTGAAAATTTACCGCCAGGTATTTGTTTTACTGCTACTTGCCATATTTCTTGATTTGGACTCGAACATAATGAGTACGATCGACGAACATCTTCACCATTAATATCTGCCTTTAAGGTTAAATGCTGTCCTTGGCGAAAATGAAATTCTTCATGTAATTCATTAGGAACATCAAAAGTTATTACTGATGTGTCCTCCGTTTCTTTGTATATATCTGCAACTTTTAAGTTGTGAAATTGAGCCATGGTTTTTTTATAATATCTCAAAACTAACAATTGTTAGTTTAAGATACAAAGTTATAAAATATAATCTAAACTATTTGTTAATTCCGTTGAGTAGAATTTGACTTAAACTTGTGGCAAGAGCCTCTTTATTAATGTCTTCTTTTTTTGGAATCCATAAATACAAAGATCTAAGTGTGGATAAAATTGAAAATAAGGTCACTTCTACGTCTACTCTCTGCAGCTCTCCTTCTTTCATTCCTTGGTTTAGAATGTCTCTAAAATGATCTTCATATTGCTGTCTAAGTTCTAAATAATGAGCTCTCTTTTCTTCTAAATGCATCCAATCAGAATTTAATGCTGCTAAACCATCTGTGTTTTCGATAGCAATTTTTACATGCAAATCTATAATTTGCTCTAACTTTTTAATGCTATTAGAATCGTCTTCGATGATTTTATGCATCCCTGCAGTAAAATCTTCTGCAATAGCTAAAACAATATCTTGTAAGATGGCTTGCTTGGATGAAATATGATTATAGAGACTGGCAGCTTTTATGCCCATTTCAGTTGCCAAATCCCGCATGGTTACAGCACTATACCCTTTATTTTTAAATAATCGAGCCGCGACTCTAAGTATTTCTTCTTTTCGGGTTTCTTTTTGCATTAACAATCGAGAATAAATATGTTATTTGGTAAGTTATTACTTTAAAACTTGACTCTAAAACAATAATTTTACGTTTAGTACAAATATACGCATGAACAAGAATTTTGAAACCAACCCTTTAATTGACCTATTGCCTCCACATTTGAAGCAATTCATTAAACCTCAAAATTACGACAACTATTCGCCAATAAACCAAGCTGTATGGCGTTTTGTGATGCGCAAAAATATTTCGTACTTAGGCAAAGTTGCGCATAAATCTTATCTCAAAGGTCTAGACTTAACTGGAATTTCTATAGATGAAATTCCTAGTATGTATGGCATGAACCGCATTCTAAAAGAAATAGGATGGGCTGCTGTAGCTGTAGATGGTTTTATACCACCTAACGCTTTTATGGAATTTCAAGCTTATAAAGTCCTAGTGATTGCTTCAGATATTCGTCAGCTCGAAAATATAGAATACACACCTGCTCCAGATATCATTCATGAAGCTGCAGGTCATGCACCAATTATAGCCAATCCAGACTATGCTGAATATCTGAGGCGTTTTGGCGAAATAGGTGCCAAAGCCATTTTATCGTCACATGATAATGACATGTACGAAGCAGTGCGAAGGCTTTCTATATTGAAAGAAGCTAAAAATTCTAAGCAAGAGGATATTGACAAAGCTGAAGCAGAAGTCTACAAACTTCAAAATAAAAAAGTACCGCTATCTGAAATGGCTCAAATACGAAATCTTCATTGGTGGACAGTTGAGTATGGATTAATTGGCCATACTGATAAACCAAGACTTTATGGTGCTGGACTACTATCTTCAATAGGTGAAAGCAAATGGTGTTTGTCTGAAGAGGTGAAAAAAATTCCGTATTCTATAAAAGCTGCAGAAACTGAGTTTGATATTACTAAACCGCAACCTCAGCTTTTTGTAACGCCAGATTTCTCCTATTTAATGCAAGTTCTTGATGAGTTTGCAAACACCATGGCACTAAGAAAAGGTGGATGGCGTGGTTTGAGCAAATTAATTGAATCTAAAAAAGTAGGTACAATTGAACTAAATACTGGATTGCAAATTTCTGGGGTATTTACAAGAATGATTCGTGACGAAGATAATCAAGTGGTATTCTTTAAAACCGAAGGACCAACAGCTTTAGCGAATCGTGAAAAAGAACTTATTGGTCATGGCATAGAAACTCATACCAAAGGATTTAGCTCACCGATTGGACGATTAAAAGGTATAAATTTGGCTATTGAAGATATGGGACCTAGAGACCTAAAAGCCTATAACTTTTATGACAATAAACGCATCGCATTTGAGTACGAAAGTGGTATTACCGTTGAAGGTTTAAATATTACTGGTATTAGAAACCTGCAAGGGAAACTAATTTTAATTCAGTTTGAAGATTGTACTGTCAAATACAATGATGAGATTTTATTCTCTCCTAAAGACGGTACTTTTGATTTGGCTGTAGGCTCTTCTATAGTTTCTGCCTATGCTGGCAGTGCTGATTATCATTCTTTTGAAAACTTATATCATGTTTCTGAGAATACAACGATTCAACCAGAAACGGATGAAACAAAGATTAAACTTAAAGCGTTGTACCAAAAAATCAGAGATTTAAGGCATAACAATTCTGCTACTTTTTCGGATATAGAATCTGTGTTAGAAACACTTAAGACGAATCATTCTCAAGATTGGTTATTGTCTCTAGAACTTTTAGAATTGGCAGACAAGTATAATTTTTCGGACTTGAAAGTGAAAGCTCATGACTACTTAAACGAACAAAAGAGTAGTCAACCCGACATTGCGCACTTAATTGATGATGGGTTAGAGATTATAAACGAAATGCATTAAACATGGGACTATTTAGTTTTTTATTTGGAAAGAAGTCAAATCAAATTAAAGAATATCTAGAAAAAGATGCTGTAATTCTTGATGTTCGCACAAAAAAAGAATACGACGCTGACCACATTGAAGGTGCAGTCCTTATTCCTATTTCAGAATTAAAATCTAGATTAAAAGAAGTGAAGGATTTAAATAAACCCGTTATTGCTCATTGCAGAAGTGGCATTCGTTCTGCGCAAGCTTCTCAAATTTTAAATTCTAATGGTATAGAAGCTATTAATGGTGGCGGTATTTCTACAATGAAAACTGCATTAAAGTAGACGTTTTTCAAAAATATATCTAGGTGTTTTTACGTAGGAATTTATATTTATCATATTAAAAATCAGATATTTAGCATGTTTTATTGAGTTAATTTTTCTATCTTTGAATTAGCTATTAATAAATAATTTTGTTTTGAAAGGTAATACCATAAAATTTTTATGCGTATCATTTTTTTTATTGTCCCCCCTTTTTTCTGTTTGTCAAAAATCTGTAATATTCAAAAATGTCAACGTACTAGCCGAAGAATTAAAACATGAACTTAATGCTTCATGTGATAGTTTAATGCTAAACGGAGAGCGTCAAATTTATAGGGTAGAAATATTTAACCCTGAATTTAGTAAAGAAATACACTATAAGTCTAAGTCTGTAAAAGTTCCTATTGACGACCTACCTGTTGGCAGATATACAGTTTTGGTTAGATTACATGACAAGCTAATTGCTATAAATTTAATACGTAAAGAGCCCTTTTATAAAGCAAAACCTAAAGATTTTAATTTCAGCATTAATACAAAAGCTAAAGTATTAACACATGTAGAGGAAAGGTCAAATTCTGCAAACTCTATACATAATACCAAAGAAAATTCCGCAAAAAGGAATTCTAAGATAATTCAAGGGTATTGGGTTGTAAAAACATCTCAAGGTCATATAGGCACAAAAATTACACGTCATTTTGCTACTGCTCAAGACCTTGAAAATTTAATATCTAAAATAAAATTAGAACAAAACACCCTTTCGGGTAGATATAATACCCTTAATATATGGGAGGTGTATAATTTAGATGCGTTTAAAGAAGCACATTCTAAAAACCGTAATTACATAAAAGTAACAGACTCTCCGTATTTTAACCACAAGCCTTACTACTCGTATCTAGCAGAAGTAGAAAAAAGACCTTAATCCTTTTTTACTACAGTAAAAGTTTTTCAAAATCAGCTTCGGCATCTAATTGCTCACCATTATATTCCAACTTCCAACCTAAGGAATTTGTAAGAATGTAAAACTTGGCTAGTTCGCTAATTAATCTGTTTTTTGCATTAGAAACCAAATTAGATTTTTCAATCTTATCCAACAAAGATTTATTTACACTTTCCTTGATACTATTGTAATCTTCAGCTTCAAATTGATTTAAAAAATCATCTTGAATATCATAATATTCTAAATCTGGGTTTATAGAAATTTCGTGTTCTGGTATTGATAATATTTTGAGAGTTTTAGTATCCTCATCCATTTTGTATTGCAACAAACTTAAATCATAAGCAATTGACACTTTAGCATTAACTACCACTATGGCTTTTTTCTCAGCAGTAAGGTAGTCCCCTAATATTTCTTTAGAGTTTTCATAGTTGAATACTTCAGAAAAATGACCCTCAGTAACCACAAGTTTACTTACATTTTTAAGCTGCTCTTGAAGTATATCTGATGAATTATTGATAACCACAGTAGATTCATGTGTACATTCTCTATAAACAAGTAAAATTGTTACGGTTAGTAATACGCCAAATAAAAATTTTCTCATATAAAAATTTCAATAATTAATCAGAAGTATCACTTTTTCAGTTAATATTTATTTAAACGGTAAATTAAAGCAGATTAACTGAAAAACAATACTATATGGCATAAAAATTTATCATTTAAATTAAAAGAATCTAATTTTATGCGCTTTTACGAAAGTAATATAATATTGAGCTAATAATTAAAAAACCTCTTGTTTAATTTAAAAATTATACTGCCTTTACTATTCTTATCAACCATAGTTTATGGTCAAAAATCTACATTGATACAAAACGTCAATTTTAGAGCAAAAGAACTTAAACATTACTTAAACAAAGCTGAAGACAGCCTTACTCTCGAGGCTGAACGTACCATCTACAAGGTAAACATTTTTAATAAGGATTATGATGAAACTATAGAAGTAAAAGACAAAAAAATAAGAATACCTCTTTATGACCTAGATATAGGTAGGTATGTGATAGAGGCTATCCTTCTTGACAAGCGTATCATTATTGTATTATTTCGTAATGAACCATTGGTTAATCCATATACAACAGAAATAACTTCTCTAGAAAAAGACACTATTAGTGTTTTTGAAGAAGAAAAACCTATAGCTCTTGTAGACAATTCTGAGTACAGTGAAATAGAAACAGAAAAAACAAAAGAAGACACAAACTCTGACTCTAAAAACATAAGTGACTTACTTAACTACAAGCGACCTATTGTTAAAAAAACATTTAAAAAGAAAAAAGAAAGAAAACGCAAATATAATTACTGGGTATATAGTAAGGTTAATAGTGGACACTATTCAAAAACCATAAGAAAAATGGCCACAAAAAAAGAGATTGAGCGTATGATAAGAAGAAACCAATTGGATATAAAAACCTTAAAAGGTCAATCTAACATATTAAAAATATGGGAAGTTTATAATGCCACTTTATTTTTAAAGCATAAAGAATTAGATAAAGATTTTATTAATACAAAATCTCCATATTTTAACGAGATACCCTTTTACACTACTGACAGTTATGGTTTTAATGCAAAACCTGAGGCAAATTAGTTTTTTTTCAACTCTAATTTTTCGGCAAAATAATCGCAAAAATCTTTCATAGTCGCCGTCATTTTTTCATCTTGAGTAGCGCGCATAAAAGTATCACTCATAGTAACTAATGTTTGATGGAAGAATTGTTTCATTTCATCTATTGGCATATCTTTTGTCCATAAATCGATGCGCAACGTTTCTTGAGTGTTACCGTCCCAAACAGATAACATCATCGCTTTTGCCTCTTCATCTTGTATACCTCCATCTTGCGCTGACCAACTTAATTTCTCTGGCACTCGATTTTCATCAAGCTCTACATTTAATTCAATTTTAGAATTCATCTTTATATTAATTATCGTTTAGGTTTGTATTTTGATTTTTTAAAAATTTCCTCACTATCTGTTCGCATAAGCGTCATAATATCAGTATCCGTCCGCTCAGCATAAGCACGAACTATTTGCCAACCAATATATTGCCCTATTCGTCCTGGAGATTCATTATCCAATTCTAAATAAAACTTTGAGAACGGTGCAGGAACCGTAAATCGTGTAAATAATTTAGGGTCCGTACTAAAAAGTAACTCTTTCTCCACAAAATAACTCCATATTTGAGATTCGTTTTCATTAGCCCATTTCATATCCTCAATAGTATATCCTATTTTATCTGCATCCGTAAACTCAGGAATCATAACATCCTTAAAGTAAAGTAATTTACCGTGGTAAATAATTTCATCAAGAAACGTCTTTCTTTGAGACTGGTACTGATAACGGTTTGCATATTTTTCTGCTATTTCTGGTAAGATTTGGTCAGGTCTCATTCTTTCAGCAAAATACATAGGTGTATTTTGATAGAACTCATGATCTTGACCTAGGTAATTCATCATGTTTATAATAAGCAAATCATTTTGTAGCACTAATTTGTTTCTATAATCTACATAATCTGCTACAGTAATTACTCGAGGTAGCTTAAACGTTTTATCATAATATTTTATATGCTGAAAAAAACGTTCAATCTCTTTTCTCTGAATTTTAAAATCCCCAAATACGTGCTTTCCTTCAGAAAACATTTGTTGTTGTAAATCGTCTTTAATTCTCTCAATCCAAGAAGAATCCGCTATATATTTAGGGAACAAAAAAGGAAACGTCTCTTTAACTTTTGGCAACTTTTCGGCATCAGTATTTAAAAGCACCTCATCAAACCGCTCTACTGTAAAATCTACATCTACTTGGGCTATTTCTTTCTCCAAAACATTCTCATTTTGGCAAGTCCAAAAAAGAAGTAACAGTAGATTAAATACTACATGTTTAAGTTTTACTTTCATTTCAGAAATATTTTTAAAGCTAAATCCTTTAAGCTATTTTTGTTTGCAAAGGTACACTTCTTACCATAAAAATTCGAAAATTATGCAAACAGAAAAAGTTATAGATTACATTGTTAATTGGCTTAAAGATTATGCTACAAACGCTAAAGTTAATGGTTTTGTTGTTGGGATTTCTGGTGGAATAGATTCTGCTGTAACCTCAACGCTTTGCGCAAAAACAGGTCTAAATGTTCTATGCATAGAAATGCCTATTCATCAAGCGGCCAGTCATGTATCTAGAGCAGAAGAGCATATTGCTCAACTTAAAAAACGATTTTCTAATGTAAGCGAAACTCGAGTAGACTTAACTCCAGTTTTTGAAGAATTTAAAACAGAAGTTAGCCTTGATGGAAAACAAACCACGGTAGATATGGCGCTTGCCAATACTAGAGCCCGATTACGCATGACTACATTATATTATCATGCAGGCTTATTAGGGTTGTTAGTAGCTGGTACAGGAAATAAAGTTGAAGACTTTGGAGTAGGTTTCTATACCAAGTATGGTGATGGTGGCGTAGATTTAAGCCCAATAGCGGACTTATTAAAATCTGAAGTTTATGCTATTGGCGAAGTGCTCAAAGTACCAATTTCTATAATGAAAGCTGCGCCAAGTGATGGCCTATTTGGAGACGCTCGTAGTGACGAAGATCAAATTGGGGCTTCTTATCCAGAACTGGAATGGGCTATGAAAATGAAAGACGAAGGACAAACTTCTGAAGATTTTGAAGGACGCCAAAAGGAAGTTTTTGATATTTTTATGCGCTACAACAGATCAAACAAACACAAGATGATCCCTATACCAATTTGTGAAATTCCTAGAAAATTGATGAAAAAAATGTTAAATTCATAATTTTTTGCAAAAATACTTACATTTTCAATTGTTTTGACTTTCTGTTTTCGTACTTTTGTTTAGTTAATACACACAATCCCCTTAAGAGCACATTTTTAATTAGTTATTACTAAAATCACCGATTATGGCAAAGATACTATTGGTTGATAGTCATCCTGTTGTTCGAGAAGGACTAAAACAAACGCTAAATAAAAACCATGAATACCAAGTTGTTGGAGACTTATGTAGCGGCGTTGAAATTTTTGAATTCATTAGAGAAAATGATGTAGATATCATTATTTCTGAAATTGATTTACCAGAACTCAACGGCATTACCGCCTTACGTGCTATTAAAAAAGAGCACAAAACCATTAAAATACTAATGTTTAGTCATCAACCAGAAGAAATCTACGCCATCAGTACACTTAAAGCTGGTGCATCCGGTTATCTATCTAAAAATGCAAATACCGCAAAAATAGTTGAAGCTGTCGACGCTATAAATCAAGGAAAAGTTTATCTAAGCGAGAAAATGGACAAACATTATAGGTACACAGATACTGCAAAAAGTAGGGCACGTTTATTTAAGCGATTATCTACTCGTGAAACAGAAGTTCTTAAACTACTATCTATTGGAAAAAAGAATAAGCATATAGCTGCAGAATTAGACATTAACGAAAAAACAGTTAGCACATATAAGGCACGATTATTCAAAAAACTGAATGTAGATAACATTATAGACTTAGTTCACCAAGCTAAACATCACGATTTGACTTAACCGCCAACTACTTTGCCTAATTTTCTTGATAATAACATTTTAAGGCCTAGATAGTCTTTAACATCTTCCATTATACTTTTACTATCTGAGTTTTCTTTTAAGGTTTCATCTTTAAAAGCTGCCACCTTTTGGTCAATTAAAAAACATCGCAAACTCAAAATAGTCTGACTAACCAATTGAGGTATTGTATGTTCTTTTTCTTTTGGGATAATATTATTACGCTCCCAATCATGCAAGGCATACTTTTCATCATCCATTAAAATTCCGGTAACCATAGGTGCAATTTCTGGCTTAAGTTCCTGCATAAAAGTTTTAGTAGAAAAGTCTACATCCTGGTTTAATTTATCTATAATGGAGTAGTAAAGCATTTTAAAATTGGCATCACTAAACTGCATTTCGTCTTCTTGTAAGTCCAAGTATATTTTTTCGAAAACTCGTGCTTCATGGACTACGGGTTCTAAAATTAAATCACCAGAAACGTCATCTTCTTTAAGTACTAAATCTTCAAACTTTTCGGTTTTATTGCCGTAGATTAATAAAATTTCTATAATCTTTCGCTCTAACTCATACTGAATATCAATTTTGCGAGTAGGCTTTGGTTCAGTCTTAACAACATTAAAAGCTTTACGTTCTTGCTTATACTTTTTGTTAGCATCTTGAGATTCTTTCTTATTAATCTGAGCAAGAGTACTAAATAATACTGACTCGCTTATATCCATAATACGAGCACATTCTTGAATATAAACTTCTTTTTTTATCTGATCAGGAATCTTAGCGATACTGTTTACAATATCTCTAATAGTCTCTGCCTTTTTAATAGGATCGTTCTTAGTATCTTCAAATAATAATGAGGCCTTAAACTGTATGAAATCTTTAGAATTATCCGAGAGATAATCTGTAACGTCTTGAAGTGTATTATTTTTAGAAAAACTATCTGGATCTTCGCCATCAGGAAAAGTACAAACCCGAACATTCATACCTTGTTCCAAAATTAAATCTATACCTCGAATAGAAGCGCGCATACCAGCTGCATCTCCATCAAAAAGTACGGTAATGTTATTTGTTAATCGTTTTATTAAACGAATCTGCTCAGGTGTTAGTGCCGTACCAGAAGATGATACAACATTTGTAATTCCACGTTGATAAAACTGAATCACATCTGTGTAACCTTCTACCAAATAGCAATTATCTTCTTTAGCAATGGTTTGTTTTGCAAAGTAAAGCCCATACAACACTTTGCTTTTATGATATATCTCACTCTCAGGAGAGTTAAGATACTTTGCCGCTTTTTTGTCATTACCCAAAATACGACCACCAAATCCGAGTACACGACCACTCATGCTATGTATTGGAAATATCACACGACCTTTAAATCTGTCAAAATGCTTTTCTGGCTTTACAATAGTTAGTCCAGTACCTTCAAGGAATTCTATCTTGTAGCCATTTTTTAATGCATCGTCTGTAAAGGCTTGCCACTCATCTAAGGCATAACCCAATTGAAATTTCTTAATCGTCTCGTCTGTGAAACCACGCTCTTTAAAATAACTTAAACCTATGGCTTTGCCTTTATCAGTTTTATGCATGATCTTCTGGAAATAGTCATTGGCATACTCGCTGACTAAATATAAGCTCTCACGGGTATTCGCTTTTTCCTTCTCCTCATCTGTACGCTCGGTTTCTTCAATTTCTATGTTATATTTCTTGGCGAGGTACTTTATAGCTTCAGGGTATGTAAAGTGCTCGTGTTCCATAAGAAAAGTCACAGCATTACCACCTTTGCCTGTTGAGAAGTCTTTCCATATTTGTTTTACAGGAGACACCATAAAGCTTGGTGTACGCTCCTCACTAAAAGGACTTAAACCTTTAAAATTGCTTCCAGATTTTTTGAGTTGTACAAAATCACCAATAACCTCTTCTACTCTGGCAGTCTCAAAAACTTGTGCTATGGAATTTTGTGAAATCAAGATTGAAATATAAACAGATTGTAAATTTAAGACAAAGTCTAGGTTTAAAAAATTTATGATTAGAAAGTTATACTTGCTAGCAATTTTTAAGTTTAAATAATAGCGCTATATTTAAATGACTGAACTTACTAAAGATAACTTTTATCCTGTTACAATACTAAGCAGCGACTCTATAACAGTCGTTCACCAAATAAGCAACTAATTAAAAAATCCACGTGGTGACTAATTATTAAAATGGAAATTTTAATTCGAAAACTTCTACCTAATGAATCCACTTCTTATAGAGAAGTAAGACTGTAATGTTTGAAGAATAATCCTAAGCATTTCACCACAAACTACGACGACGAAAAAACAAAAGAAAAATTATTTTTTCAGCCATATATTGAACAATCTGATAAAAATAATTTTGTTATTAGAGCATTTCATAACAAAACTTTAGTAGGGATTTCTGGATTTAAAAGACATGAAAGAAAAAAATTAATCATGGCGGCGTAATCATTCAAGTCTATGTAAGTCCAAAATATCAAGGCAAAAATGTAGGTTCTAATATCATAATATCTACAATAGATGAGGCATTCAAAATCAACGAAATTGAACAAATAGAAATTGGTGTTATATCTATCAATGAAAATGCCGAGAAATTATACAAAAAGATTGGTTTTGAGGAATTTGGGTTGCAAAAGAATTTTTTAAAAATTGACAACTCCTATTATCATCATAAAATGATGATGATTTACAAGACGCATTATACCAATCGATGACAGCAAAACATTTTACATAAAATTGAGGAAATCACCAATCAAAACACAATTATTCATAATTTACCTAGTTACATTTTAGTATCTTTAAGGCACAAAGTATTCATACTTGTCTTAACCAATGTCTATCTGCCCATTTTAGAGGTACTATCAAAATATGTAAGTGACATTCTACGAATCAAAAATTAAACATATAAAAAACAGCTGTTTTTCTAATGACAAACAGATACAAACCGTAATAGGTATAAAGAACTATATTGATAACAATTACGAGTCTGATTTAAATTTAGAGTTACTATCACACGCCAAGTTTGTTTCTAAGTTTCATATGTTGCGACTTTTCAAAAAATATTACGGGCTAACACCAAGACAGTATTTAATTGATAAACGTATTTACAAATCTAAAGAGCTACTCACAAACGGTGCATCTGTGACAGAAACTTGCTTTGCAGTTGGGTTTGAAAGCTTAGGCTCGTTTAGCACATTATTTAAAACTAAAACGGGGAAATCACCTATAGATTTTAAAAAAAGAGCAACTTTCAAGAAGTGAGATACGATTAAAGTTCTGAACTTCGAAGCTCTAATTAAAAACATCAAAGATGAAAGTAACATTAATTAGCATTCCGGTTCGAGACCAAGAAAAAGCTTTAAAATTTTATACCGAAAAATTAGGCTTCTTAAAGAAGAAGGATGCGCCATTAGGCGGAGGCAATAGGTGGTTAACTTTAGTATCTCCAGAATGGCAAGATGGCCCAGAACTTTTATTAGAGCCAGCTCCAAATCATTTTGAGCCTTGCAAAGTGTTTCAAGATGCATTGATGGAAGCAGGGTTTCCTTATACGCAATTTGATGTTGAAAATGTTGACGCAGAATATGATAGACTGATAAAACTAGGTGTAGAATTTAGTGTGAAACCTACAGAAATGGGAACTGCAAAGTTTGCTGTATTTAATGACACTTGTGGTAACAATATCCAAATTGTTGAAATGCTATAAAAATAAAACTTACAAGATGAAAAAAATTATTTCCTTACTAATCATAGCGCTCAGCATATTAAGCTGCAATGATGTTAAACGTGACAATACCTCTGAAAGAGAATTAAAGGCATTGCAATCTGAGATTGATAGCTTAAAAAGATTAAAGGTAAATAAGCCATCTGAAATAACTGAGCAAATTGCTACGTTCTTAACATTCCAAGATAATAATGCAGAGAAGGCAATGAATTTTTATGTAGAATTGTTTAATAATTCAGAGATTGTCAACGTAAAGAGATGGGGGAAAGACGCTCCTATTGAAGAAGGTAAGATCATGCATGCCACTTTTATTATAGACGGAAATTTGTTTATGTGTAGTGATAGTCCGCCTATTCACGATTGGGATTTTTCACCAGCGGTTTCTAATTACATAGAATGCGAAGATGAAAATGAACTTGAGCAATTATTTTCAAAATTATCCGAAAACGGTAATGTGACCATGCCATTAAACAATTATGGCTTTAGTCAAAAGTTTGGATGGGTCATTGATAAATTTGGTGTTTCATGGCAATTGAACTTAAAATAAAAAATGAAAACATCAGGTTACTCTGGCACGCCACTAGCAAAAAAACTCGGTATTAAGAATGGGTTTAAAATTAAAATAGTTAATGAACCTGAAGGCTATTTTGAATTGTTTCTTGATCTTCCTGAAGATTTAAAAAAAATAGCAGATATAAAAACGAAAAAGGATTTTATACATTTTTTTACTAAAAATGCTTCTCAACTTGATAACGCTATTAAAGAGTTAAAACAAGAAATGGAACAGAATGGAATGCTATGGATTTCATGGCCAAAAAAGGCTTCAAAAGTTGAAACTGACCTTAATGGAAATATCGTAAGAGAAATTGGATTAAAAAATGGACTTGTAGACATCAAGGTTTGTGCTATAAATGATGTTTGGTCTGGATTAAAATTTGTTATTCCGGTTAAAGATAGAGTGTAAAAAAACGTACAGTAACGTATAATTTTCATCTAGAAAATACAAAAGCCATAACCTAAAATTAGATTATGGCTTTTTGACTCAAAATATTGATTGATTTAGTCTAAGTCCCAACGAAGTCCTAATGATATATTATTCTGGTCAAATGCTTGGTCTTTAAACAATGGGCTTAAATCGTATTTAGCATATACTGCTAAGTCTCCCCATCCAATATATCCACTAAGACCATAAACAAAGTTTGAAGCATTAAAATTACGCTTCTCTTTGCTTTTTACTCGGTTACCATCAGCGTCATCGTAAACTAATTTTTGCATAGAACCTAGTCTTACTCCTCCATAACCTCCAATGCCAACTCTTAACTTATTGTCTGTAAAATAACGTACGCGATTACTGTACTCTCTTTTAGTTGATGGTCCAAATTCGAAATGTACTGGCAATACTAAATTGGTAACTCTAAATTTGGCGCTTTTAAGGTTTAAAGAAAAATCTTGTAATGTGGTTACATCTCCATTCTGCACAAAATATCTATTGTTTTTGATGTCAAACTTATTCCATTGAAATGAAAACCCGTAGTTAAGTCTTACAAAGTTAGAATTCTTAAATAAGCGTGTACGCCATGCCCATCCAAGTTCTACAAACCCAGAGCCTCCTAGTTTATAAGGTGAGTCATCTAAACCTTGACCATCACCAATAGCATTATTAAACCCTATTGCAAAAACCATTCTATTCGTAGTACGAATATCGTATTTAGGTGGTTTTCTTTTTCCTGATTTTATAGAAAACCCTATTCTGCTTCCATCTTCTCTATCTGCTACAAAACCTATGTAAGATGAGTTTTCGCTATCTAAATTCTCCGCATAAGGATTTCTTTCTACCAATGCTATTTTTTTATCGATAATTGCTAAGCGGTCTTCAATGTTTGCAGCTCTCTTTTTTGCAGCTTCTTTTTTTAATCTTTCTGCTTCTCCTGCAGTAATTTTCCCCTCATCAAGCTGTCTGTTTATCCCTTCGATGTCAGCTTTTAGAAAATCCCGCTCTTGAGTTTCAATACGTTTCTTTTCTGCTTTTAAATTACTTATCTGCGCCATTTTATAAGCTTCCGTAGTACTTATAATAGAATCTTTTTTAGTTTCTTTTTGCTTTTCTTGAGCACTAATATTGCATACAAATAAGCATAGGGCTAGTGCTACAACATATTTTGTAATTGTTGTCATTGTTCGTTTTTTTAAAATTAATGATTTAGGTTTTTTGTTCCTTTTTTGATTGATTATACTCTAATTATTACGCTGGGCAACTGCAGTTTTTACCTTTTTGTAATTGTCTTTTAACGTTTCATAAATACGAGTTCTAAAAGATTCTCCCATTGCCTCTTCAACGTCTTGAAGTAACGCATCTGCATTAACGATATTAGAACTTTTCTTCACCGCTTTGTCAATAAGCAATTCTCTATTTGCAACCTTTAAAAGTGAGTCTATTTGTTGATCTGTGACTGTATTCTTATTTTTTGATTTCACCTCTTGCATCACGCTAGCTACAGAGTTTAATTCTACCTCTAATTTTGGTGTCATCAACTCTTGAGGTGTCTTTTTAAGCTCTAAATTATCTGTTCTTTGCGGCACTTGTTTTTCAACTTTGGCCACATCATTCGTTACCGATTTAAGAATAACCTTATTAATCGTTTTAACTTGATTCACGTTCTTCTTAATAACAGTTTTTGGTGCTTCAGTTTGGGTTTCTACTTCTTTAATCGCGTCATCTTTTTCTATAGCAACAATATCTTCTGTCACAGTTTTATTAATATCTATAACCTTCTCTTCTGCTTTTGGTTGTATGATGTTCTTAATCTCATCTTTAACTATGCTGTTGTCTATTGAGGTTTCATCTTGTTGTCCAAAATATGAAATGGACACAAAAATCAATGCTGCAATACTTGCCGCAATACCAAACCACCAAAAGGATGCTTTTTTGCTACGCTTATGATCAGCATCTAACTGCTCAGATAGCTTAGACCATGCTTCTGCAGACGGTGTAACCGTGCGCTGCTCTAGCTTGTCTTTTATTTGTTCTTCAAATTTAATTGGTGCCATAACTGGTCTTATTTAAGTCTTTTATTTTTTGCTGAAGCAATTGTCTTGCTTTGTATAATTGCGATTTTGATGTACCTTCAGAAATCTGAAGCATCTCAGCAATTTCATAATGTTTATATCCCTCAATGGCGTACATAACAAACACCATTTTGTAACCTTCTGGCAAACTATCTATCAAACGTTGAATTTCTGCAACTTCAATGTTAGAATTAATACTATCTGTTGAATTTTGCTTAAAATCGACTTCTTCTACAGGAAACTCTAACTGCTTTTTGCTTCGTAAAAACGAGATCGATTCTCTAACCATAATGCGGCGTATCCAACCTTCGAAGCTACCTTCACTTTTAAAGCTTTTTAAATGCTTAAAAACTTTAAAAAAACCATTAAGCATTACCTCTTCGGCTTGATACACATCCTTAACATAATAACGGCATACACTTAGCATTTTGGGCGCATGCAACTCATACAATATATACTGTGCTTCGCGATTGTTCTTCGCTGCTTTTGCTATGAGTTTCTTTTCGTTGTTATGAAGTTGAATGACTTTCATTCTGCGTTCTAGTTGTGATGATTTGCACTTCTATTTATAAAGACGCAAATCGTTTTATTTTGGTTGCCTGAAGCTAAAAATTATTTATTTGAATTGGTGAAATACCAATAAAATCAATACATTATAGTTGAAAATTATTTTTTACGTTCTATAACGTAATTGACCATCAAGATTAATGAAGCCTTAAATTCTGATTCTGGATAGCCCGTCAATAAGTCTAAGGCTTCTTTTTGAAATGCTATCATTTTCTTTTCGGCATAATCCAATCCGCCTTTTTCGATTACAAAATCAATAACCTCTTTAACACGCTTCTTGTCTTTATTATGATTCTTTACAGAATTAATCAGCCAAGACTTTTCCTTTTTTGAAGCATGGTTCAGTGCATATATTAAAGGCAAAGTCATCTTTTGTTCTTTAATATCGATACCTGTTGGCTTTCCTATTTTGGTTTCGCCATAATCAAATAAATCGTCTTTAATCTGAAATGCCATACCTATGAGTTCACCAAACTTCCGCATGTTTTCAACCTCTGGTGAATTTGGTTTTACTGAAGCTGCTCCAAGGCTACAACAAGCAGCAACTAACGTTGCTGTTTTCTGACGGATGATTTCGTAATATATAGCTTCAGTAATATCTAGTTGACGAGCTTTTTCTATCTGAAGCAATTCGCCTTCACTCATTTCTCTAACAGCTACAGAGATGATTTTGAGTAAGTCAAAATCGTTATTATCTATTGATAATAGTAATCCTTTTGACAATAAGTAATCACCTATAAGAACAGCGATTTTATTTTTCCAAAGTGCATTTATGGAGAAAAATCCTCGACGACGATTACTATCATCTACAACATCATCATGGACAAGTGTTGCAGTATGAATAAGCTCGATTACAGATGCCCCACGATAGGTGCGTTCACTGACCTGACCATTATTCATCATCTTTGCCACTAGAAAGACAAACATAGGTCGCATTTGTTTTCCTTTTCGGTTTACAATATAATGGGTAATTCTATTAAGAAGCGGCACCTTGCTTGACATAGCGAGTTGAAACTTTTGTTCGAAAAGCTCCATTTCGTAAGCAATGGGTTGTTTTATTTGTTCGGTAATTTTCACTGTAATACAAAGATACGACCTAATCTATTTTTGGACTAGTATTTACGTCTTATTTGCCAATTGCCCACAAGCAGCGTCTATATCTTTACCGCGACTACGACGAACAGTCACCGTGATATTATTAGTTTCTAAAACTGACACATACATATCTATGGCTTTTGAACTGGCTTGTTGAAACATGCCGTCGTCTATTGGGTTATATTCTATAAGGTTGACTTTACTTGGTGCAAATTTGCAGAATTGCACTAAGGCATCTACATCTTTTCGCTGATCGTTAATACCATCCCACACTACATACTCATACGTTATTCTATTCTTCGTTTTTGAATACCAATATTCTAAAGCTTCTCGTAAGTCATTTAAAGGAAACGTAGCATTAAAAGGCATAATAGAAGTACGAACCTCATCAATTGCAGAATGTAAGGATACAGCCAACTTAAACTTTACTTCGTCATCTGCCATCTTCTTAATCATCTTTGGCACTCCAGATGTGGAAACTACTATTCGTTTTGGCGACATGCCTAAACCTTCATCAGAAGTAATTTTATCTATGGCCTTGATGACGTTTTTATAATTCATCAAAGGTTCTCCCATGCCCATAAATACAATATTACTCAACGGACGATTATGGTATAAACGACTTTCGTTATCAATAGCTACAACTTGATCGTAGATTTCATCGGGATTAAGGTTACGCATACGTTTTAGGCGGGCTGTAGCACAAAACTTACAATCTAAACTACAACCCACTTGAGAAGATACACAAGCTGTTGTCCGAGTAGCTGTAGGAATAAGAACAGACTCTACAACTAAATCGTCATGAAGCCTTACGGCATTTTTAATAGTACCATCTTCACTTCGTTGCATTTGATCTACACGGATATGGTTAATGACAAAATTATCTTCGAGTATCTGCCTAGTTTTCAAAGAGATATTAGTCATGTCCTCAAAACTATGCGCAGATTTTTGCCACAACCATTCATACACTTGATTACCACGAAAGGCCTTATCACCATTATTTACAAAAAACTCACGAAGTTGGTCTTTGGTTAATGCGCGTATGTCTTTTTTCTTAATTTCCATTAAATGCAAAAGTAATGAAAAGCAAATAAGCGTTTTCATTAAAAAAAGCCTCTTAAACATTAACTTAAACGTTTAAGAGGCTTTCTAATTTATATGATTATTACTAGATGATTAACATCGCATCACCATAAGAATAGAATTTGTATTTTTCTTTTACTGCTTCTGCATAAGCTTCTTTCATAAAATCATGACCTGCAAATGCAGAAACCATCATCAGTAAGGTTGATTTTGGTGTATGAAAGTTTGTAATCATACAGTTAGCAATACTAAAATCATATGGCGGGAAAATAAACTTATTAGTCCAACCCATATAAGGATTTAATGTTCCGCTTGAAGACACAGAGCTCTCAATAGTTCGCATTGATGTCGTACCTACTGCACAAATACGTTTCTTCTTTGCTTGACCATTATTAATAATATCAGCTGCAGCTTGTTTGATTTCGATTTCTTCACTATCCATTTTATGCTTAGATAAATCTTCAACCTCAACTGGATTAAATGTCCCTAAACCAACATGTAATGTTACTTCTGCACGCTCTACACCTTTAATCTCTAAACGCTTTAATAAATGCTTTGAAAAGTGTAGACCTGCAGTAGGTGCAGCAACTGCACCTTCTCTACTAGCAAAAATAGTTTGATAACGCTCTTCATCTTCTGGCTCAACATCTCTCTTGATATATTTTGGCAAAGGTGTTTCACCAAGCTCTGTCAATTTTGCTCTAAAATCACTATAAGACCCGTCATAAAGGAAACGTAATGTTCGCCCTCTAGATGTTGTATTATCAATAACCTCAGCTACTAATGTTTCATCGTCTCCAAAGTATAATTTGTTTCCAATTCTAATTTTACGTGCCGGATCAACCAATACATCCCAAAGACGTTGATCTTGATTTAATTCTCTTAATAAGAACACCTCAATTCGTGCTCCTGTTTTTTCTTTATTGCCATAAAGTCGCGCAGGAAACACTTTAGTATTATTTAAGATCATCACATCGCCTTCATCAAAATAATCGATAACATCTTTAAACATTTTATGCTCGATGGTCTGGTTTGCTCTGTCTAAAACCATTAAACGTGACTCATCTCTATGTTCTGCAGGATGCTCGGCTAGTAATTCTTCAGGAAGCTCAAAGTTGAAGTGTGATAATTTCATGTATAACTATTATTTTTTTGAATTGGCAAATATACAATCTCGAGATAGGGGTTGTCAAGTAAACTGGCAATTATTTAATCTGAAAACCAACATGTACCAAATCCTTCCAAAAATCAGGATAAGATTTAGAGACTACATCAGCCTCTTTAATTAAGATTGAAGTCTTTAAAGCCAATGGCGCAAATGCCATTGCCATACGGTGATCCTTGTAAGTTTCTATTTCGATTTCAGAATTAATGGCATCAGCAACATCCAAAACCAAAGCATCGTTAGTCACCGAGATATTTGCACCAAGCTTAGACAATTCATTTTGAAGCGCGACTAGTCTATCCGTTTCTTTAATTTTTAGTGTATGTAATCCTGTTAAGTGACAACTTATGCCTAAACCAAAAGCTGTTACTGAAATGGTTTGTGCAATATCTGGAGCGTTGCTTAAATCAAGACTGATTTTGGAGTCTTGACTGACAATTGATGATTTGCTAAGCGTGATATTATTTTCTGAGTAAGACGTCTCAACTCCAAACTGCTTATAAATTTTAGCCAGAGCAGAATCACCTTGAAGTGAGTCTTTTTTATAAGACGATAATTCTATTTTGGTACCAACTTCACTTAACGCAACAATGCTATAAAAATATGATGCTGAAGACCAATCCGATTCTACGACTAGGGTTTGCGGCTTTAGTTCTTCTTGCTTTGGGTCTATAGTGATGACATTTCCTTCAAATGAATTTTCTACACCAATTTGGTCTAATAAACCTAGTGTCATTTTTATGTATGGAACCGATGTAATTTTCCCATCTAAAGTTAGTTCTAGTCCATTTTCTAGACTTGAGGCAATTAACAACAATGCCGAAATATACTGACTACTTACATTAGCTTCAAGTCTCACTTTATGTTTAGCTAACTTCCTACCTCTAATTTTTAATGGTGGAAAGCCATCATTCTCTAAATAAGAAATATCCGCTCCTAAAGCAATTAATGCATCAACCAAAATGCCTATTGGTCGCTCTTTCATTCTTGGTGAGCCAGTTAAAATAGTATCTCTTCCTTCTTGAATTGAAAAATACGCTGTTAAAAAACGCATGGCAGTACCTGCATGATGAATATCTATTAACTGTTCATCTGACGCTAAGGCTTTTTGCATTAAACTAGAATCATCAGAATTGGACGAATTCTCAATCTTAATATTAGGGTAAAGTGCTTGAAGAATCAGCAATCTATTGGCCTCACTCTTTGAGCCAGTAATTGCAATCTTTGATGATGCTTTTGTATACGATTTTTGCAGATGTAATGTCATAGAAAATAAACTCCCGCCGAAGCGGGAACAAATTTACTCGATAATAGAA
This sequence comes from Winogradskyella haliclonae, assembly GCF_014635865.1. Taxonomy (GTDB): domain Bacteria; phylum Bacteroidota; class Bacteroidia; order Flavobacteriales; family Flavobacteriaceae; genus Winogradskyella; species Winogradskyella haliclonae. Next base: position 87,816 of record NZ_BMDQ01000001.1, read on the forward strand.
ATTAAACCACAATATTTATTGATAATCTCAATTTTTTATTTGCTTAGAATTCTATTTTAATTTCTCGTTATTGTGATGCCTATTATGATCTCGTTTAGCTTTTTTATCCATCTTTTTATCAAAAGCAGATTGCAAATCGATACCGGTCTGGTTAGCCAAGCAAAGTACAACAAAAACCACATCGGCCAGCTCTTCTCCAAGATCTTTATCTTTATCACTTTCTTTTTCACTCTGCTCTCCATAGCGTCTTGCTATAATGCGTGCTACCTCGCCAACTTCCTCGGTAAGCTGAGCCATATTAGTAAGTTCATTAAAATATCGAACACCATGTTCTTTTATCCAACTATCTACTGCTCTTTGAGCATCTTGAATATTCATAATCTATATTTTTGAAAGCACTATTTGTTCAGCTTGCTTCTCTACTACTTTTCCATAAAACTCTTTGAACACAGAATAATCTGAAGAATCTATAATTGGAGACTTTAAGTCAAGCTCAGTGCTTAATTGTACATAGCTCCCATTTTGCTTTGCAATAAATGTATACTTTACGGCACCTTCTTTAAACTCCATTACTTCACTTTTTGGTAGTGCCTCAACTTTGTAACCCTTAGGCAACATAATATTTACTTTAAATTTATCTTTGAATGGCATTGTAAAGTCTATGGGATATTGCCTTACATCCAACTTAAAAGGATTTTCTTTTTCAGCCATAAATAACAATGGATTAAAATATAGTTTACCACCAATATCATCAATTGCATCATTAAGACGGTAATTGTATGAAATTGAGAAAGCTCCATTATCCTTTGCATCCATTTTTGTTTCAGAAATTTCTATTGCACCTTTGTTTTTTTCCAACATCTTTGTTTGGTCATCTTGACTCATTCCAACATATCTTTTCTTGTAGCGAAGCGCTAAGTTTGAGGTTATCATCTGCCTTACTTTACCAGTAAAACTTAAATCGTCTTCTAATTTAATATTTAGAGATGTTGATTCTAGAGACTGTTTATTAGGCATTAAAGATACCCAATTAGAGGAACCATCTCTCTTAATTAATCTTCCCTGCCAGTTAAGTGCACGTTCTGGAAGTACATTTAAAAAACCGTAAGGCTCAGTAGCATCAATTAACACATATTGCCCTTGATTTTCTACCATACAAATAACATAATTAAATCCTTTTCGTGTAGGGTATAGAGGAATTCCATTGTTTTTTGTACTCACTAATACAGGATTTGCATTAACACCCTGTGATCTAAGCATTGCGGTTAGTAATAAATTTACATCCCCTACATTGCCTTCACCTTCATTATAAGCTTTCTTTACACCTCTGTAAGTTGAATAACCATAATATCCATTCCACTTTACTTTAGACTTCACATAGTTCTGTAATAAAAATGCTTTTTCAAAAGGCTCTGTTATATCTTGAAGTATTGAAGAAATGTCATCTCTATAAAATTTTGTAAGCTCCAATTGCTTACCAAAATCATCTCTATCATAAATAGATTTTGATACTTTTTCCCAACTAGACGCAAAAGTCTTTTCTGGAATACCATTGTCATCTAATATAGCTGCCAACTCAAAACTCATTTTAGATAAGTAATTATCCATACTTCCAGCAAATGCTTCAGACTTAATAGCAGGAATATTACTTTCTGAAATTTTTACAACATTATCAAAATACTCACTCTTTGAGGTTTGAAATGCATTTTGATTAACACCTAAATGAAGTTTACGAGTATTAGTTGCCATATTTACACTTCTAGCTTCCTTACTTTCTTTAAAATTTGGAGAAAAAAACGCCTTTAAATTTGACTTCTTATTATAATTAAAATATTGTGGAGTAGAAACTTTGACTCTCAACTCATTTATAGGTATTCTTTTTTGAAAATACACATCGTCTATCTCTAAATATGGAGATGAAATCTTATAAGTATATTCAATAACACAGCCATCTTGAATATTGGGCATCGTTAGTGTATTTATCTCAACAAAATCATTGAGTTTTTCTTCAAAAATACCATCATTTTTTAATTTGTCTTTTTCAACCTTACTGCCTTTAAGATTAAAAGTATGGCCTTTTAAATTTAATAGTTTTTCTGAAGAAGCCCCTGAACTACCTTTGTAAAGATTTATCTTATGCGTAGCCCATTCATAACCTTCTTTGTTATATATTTTTATTCGCTCGTGTACTTCTCGTTGCTGCATGAATCCTTGATTTTGAGTAAACAAAAAAGAAACTTTCTCATCTTTAAATAATACTGCTGCATTGGCCGATGAATCAATTGGATGTACTTTTTCTTGTAACTCTTCCTTAGAAACTTTGCCAAATTTATAATCCTGGGCTTTTGTTATTGTTACAAACGCCATTAATGTGATTAGTGTTAGTAGTTTTTTCATTTTTGAAAGATTGCGTTGGTTGGTGTTTAGTTGGTTGGTGTTTAATTAACTTTAAGTACAATTTTATTTTTATCGAGTTTTACAATACGCTTTTTAAAATCTCTAAAAGTGCTGTAATCTTCTTTACTATAATTGCCCTTATTCATTATATAAGTTCTTGAATATTTTAATTTATTGCCGTCAATTTGTTCTATTCTATATTCATAGGAACCAAATTTAGATTCTGTTTTTTCTCCTTCACTCATAGCTTCAACGACAACACCTTCTGGTAAATTAATAATAAACTCATCTACATCTTTGTATGCCCGTTGTAATTTAAAATCAAGATTACGCTTATCGTATCTTGGCGGAATATTTGTCATTCTATTAAACATATTGGGCATTAAGATTAATCGATTACCACTTTTTGATGCATAATTTGTAGCTTTTAAATCAATTGTTTCTTTAAGAACCACCGCATTCTTATCATTATTAATATTAATTGACAATACTTCTAGGTTATTAATATTGTCCCAATACTCTTTGTAGTTTAATTTTTGATCTCTCATAGATTGATTAACAACATGCCCGTGCAAACCATATTGATACCCAGTAGTCTTTACTTCAACTTGAGCAGATATATCGCCAGTTGCGGTTATGTTTACATTTGCAGTTGTTATTTGTTGACTATCCTCAGCGTTATAAACTTTAGTGTGCGCTATTTTTCCGCCTTCAGGTGTTACCAAAAGCACATCTCTATCATCTGTAAAACCTGCAGTAAAACCAAAAGGATTGGTTTGACTTGTGCATTCCAAGAAGATATTTTCTTCATTATTTGGCACACATAAAATAACGTGATTTCCTTCAGTTACCGAAAACTCACTATCTATACTTTTTATATCGTCATCTCCCCAAACTACAGTATAATATGACGGTACTCCAACCGCTTCTAAAAGTGCTTTTGTATAATTAGTTAATCCTTTACAATCAGAATATCCTAATTTATCAACGTCCATAGCATCCATGGGTTTCCACCCACCAATTCCGACTTGTACACTAATATACCTTGTTTTGTCTTGCATGTATTGGTATACTAGCTTCGCTTTTTCTAGATTATCAGTTGTATTTGCTGTCAAAGCTTTCACCTCATCAATAGCAGATTGTGGTATTGCATCTGTACCAGTAATTAATTTGTTATACATCCATTTCCCAAAGTCTCCCCAATTGTTGTTTTCGCCTTTAACGCCTTCCATATTAAAAATGCTTAATGCAGATTTTAAACTAGGCACAATATTAGAAATCCCAGGGTTGTATGCTTCGTACTTAATACCACTTAGATTTTTGGCTTTTACATGAGTATCAGATAAGACTTCTATATTGTAAGTATCAAAATTCTCTGATTTTGTCCTGACTTTTACATTAGAATTATTAATGATTTTGTATTCCGAATTTTCAACAGACACATAATAATCATCTATAGGATGCCATTGCGGAACAAAAGCTGTACTCTTCATTTGCACTTCTGAAGAATATTCAATAGTATAAGGGTACTTTACAGGTGTATAGCTCAAATATTTTACACGACTGTCTGAATATAAAGTACCACCACTAACCGCACTTTGGTCTGAAAAATCTCTAAGCTTAATTTTTTTAATCTCTTCACCAGATTCGTTATAAATCCGAGCTTCCATTTTCTTAATCTTAGTATTACTATCATAGCCTTCAAAGGCATTTTGATGGCGATTACCATATTCATTAAACACTGTTACAATACGTTTTGTAGTAATATACATATCGTCAAAATCATTGATTTCTACAATCTGCTTATCAAACCTCACAACTGCATTGGCTTTAATTTTTAGGTTTATTGGTATTGTACTCGCTCTATAATCTATGTCTGACTGGGAGGAGGAAACTGCAAACAAAAGAGAAAAGACACAAGCTAAAAGTGCTTTTATATACTTCATGTAAAACATAATATTAGAGAACAATATACCAATAGAAAAGTAATAAATCAATAGCCCAATGTAAATTTATTCTTACACTTTTTCTTTACTATCTATTATAATGGTAACAGGTCCGTCATTAAGCAGTTTCACCTTCATATCTGCACCAAATTCTCCAGACTGGACAGATCTACCAAGATTGCTTTGCAATGTTGCTATGAAATTTTCATATAACGGAATTGCTATATCAGGTTTTGCCGCTTTTATATAACTAGGGCGATTGCCTTTTCTTGTGCTTGCATGCAGTGTAAATTGACTCACTACTATTACATCTCCTTTAGTGTCATGAATAGACTTATTCATCACCATATTTTCATCAGGAAAAACACGAAGTCCAACAAGTTTACGACATAACCAATCAATATCTTCTTGTGTATCTTCCTCAACAATACCCAAAAGCACCAACAAACCATTACCTATGGAAGCCACTATTTTTTTATTTATCGTCACTGAGGCTTCCGAAACACGTTGAACAACTACCTTCATAATTTAATTTTCTTCCCAATTATCTGTTCTGTAATGCTCATCCTCTCCTTCTAAAATTTGAAGATAACTTCTATAACGCGAATATGAAATCTCATCATTTTCTAAAGCTTCTTTAACTGCACATTTTGGCTCTTTAAGGTGAAGGCAATTATTAAATTTACAGTCTTGCTTAAGAGCAAAAAACTCTGGAAAATAATCTCCTATTTCTTCTTTTTCCATATCTACAACGCCAAAGCCTTTTATACCAGGTGTATCAATAATTTTGGCATCGAAACTTAAATCAAACATCTCTGCAAAAGTAGTTGTATGTTGTCCTTGCATATGCTGGTTTGATATCTCTTTTGTCCTTAGGTCTAAAGAAGGCTCAATGGTATTAACCAAAGTAGACTTACCAACTCCTGAATGTCCGGCAAACATACTTACTTTACCTTCCATAAGTGCTTTTACTTTATCTACATTCTTTCCTGCAGCAGCAGATATACCTATACATTCGTAGCCTATCTTTCTATATATGCTTGCTAAATATTTCACTTCTAAAATGGTCTCTTCATCATAAGCATCAATCTTATTAAAAAGTAAAACAGTTTTTATGCTATAAGCTTCAGCAGTGACTAAAAAACGATCTATAAAACTGGTAAATGTTGGCGGATTATTTATGGTAATCAACAAAAACACTTGATCTACATTAGAAGCTATGATGTGTGTTTGTTTTGAAAGGTTTACAGATTTTCTAACGATATAATTTTTTCGTTCTTCGATACGCTTAATAACACCTGTTTCTGTATTATTCTTAGTTTCAACATCAAATTCAACACTATCTCCAACAGCAATTGGGTTGGTACTTTTTATACCTTGTATTCGGAATTTACCCTTAATACGGCATTCATAAAACTTCCCATTCGGTGTTTTTACGCTGTACCAGCTTCCTGTTGATTTGTATACTGTTCCTGTCATTAAATAAATTAATAGTAACAAAGTAACAACTTTTAACTAAAAAGAGTTTACTTTAATACCATAAAACAAAAACCAACAAACATGAAAAAAAATTTTTTATTTATTGCAGCTATAGCTGTAGGACTCGTTTCATTTTCTTTTATTAATAAGGAGAATTCTAATGAAGAAAAAACAGTAGCACAAGTAGAGTACAAAGTTGTTACAGTTGTAGAATCTATTGTTCCAAATGGTTTGGGACGATCAAGAATGATTTCAGCTAACGAAATAAAAGATTATAAAGAATACACCACGACCAGATCTGGAGACAAGGATAAAGACGAAAAAAACAAATCTAAAAGAGGTGATATACGTATAAAGGACTATGAAGAAACCAAACTATTAAACTTTTATAATTTAGGAGGAATTCGCTTTCAAAATATTGCTGCAAATGATGCAATTATGACTTCTAAAATTAACACTATGATAGCTGAAGGTTGGGAAATAGCTTTTATAAACACTGGTGTTGAGAGTGTCGGTGGAAAAGGAGACAATAAGGGTATTTTTATTACTCGTTATACATTTAAGAGAAGTCTTTAATTTTATTTATATCTATAAAAAAGGCTCGCAAATTGCGAGCCTTTTTTTAATTATTAATAATCTTTTCTTGATGATTTATAGATTCTTGATGAATCGCTTTAAATACACGAAGTATAAACTCTTCACTTAGGTTCTTCTCTTCTCCTTGAAGAATCATTTTTCCTAAAATCTCGTTCCAACGTTTAGACTGTAATACCGCTACGTTATGGTCTTTTTTAAGTTGACCAATAGCATCAGCAACATTCATACGTTTACCAAGCATTTCAATCAATTGATGATCTACTACATCGATTTGTGTTCTTAAGGTATTAATATTATTTCTAAACTCAGCTGCTTCACCAACCTCTTTACGGATGCGTAAATCTTCAGTGTACTTTATTAACGTTTCTGGCGTAATCTGTTGAGCAGCATCACTCCATGCTCTATCCGGATTATGATGTGTTTCAATCATTAAACCATCATAATTTAAGTCTAATGCTGTCTGACTTAGTTCGAAAATAATATCACGTCGCCCAGCAATATGCGACGGGTCTAATATTAATGGTAAATCTGGAAAACGGTTCTGTAAATCTACAGCAATCTGCCATTCTGGATTATTACGATATCTCGTTTTTTCGTACGTAGAAAATCCTCTATGGATTACACCTAAATTCTTTACATCAGCCGTATAAAAACGTTCTACTGCACCTAACCACAACGCTAAATCTGGATTTACTGGATTTTTTATTAAAACTGTTTTATCTGTTCCTTTTAAGGCATCTGCAATATCTTGAACAATAAATGGACTTACAGTCGTACGGGCACCAATCCAAAGGATATCTATATCATGTTTTAGAGCTAAATCTACATGATTTGCGTTAGCAACTTCAGTTGTTGTTAATAAGCCTGTTTCTTCTTTTGCGCGTTGCATCCACTTGAGTCCTAACGCACCAACACCCTCAAAATTTCCTGGTCGTGTTCTAGGTTTCCAAATACCCGCCCTAAAAACAGTCGCATCACTATCTTTTAATTGGTGTGCAATCTTTAACACTTGTTCTTCAGTCTCTGCGCTACATGGTCCAGCAATAACTAATGGATGTTCTAACCCAAAGGCATCCAACCAATTTCTTAGTTCTTTTTTATTTTCCATACTTTCTTATTCTCTATTTAATTCCGTTAAGAATTTGTTTTATATAATTTGTTGATTCCATTTCTTGATAGACTGATTGAAAGTCATCCTTCTCCATTAGCCTCTTAAAATGTTTTAAGTTATTTATGTATTTATCTAATGTTTCAATAACATTAGTTTTATTTTGTTTAAATATTGGTGTCCACATAGCTGGAGAACTTTTTGCCAAGCGTACTGTACTCTCAAAACCACTACCGGCCATATCAAAAATATCACGTTCATTTTTTTCTTTTTCAATCACAGTTTTGCCTAGCATGAATGAGCTAATATGTGATAAGTGCGACACATAAGCAATGTGCTTGTCATGTGCCTTGGGATTCATATATCGAATACGCATCCCTATATCTGAAAAAAGAGCCAAAGCTTTCTCTTGAAGTTTAAAAGCTGTTTCTTCAACCTCACAAATGATATTTGTCTTATTTTGAAAGAGCCCTTTAATAGCCGCTCTTGGTCCTGAAAATTCTGTACCTGCAATAGGATGCGCTGCAAGATAATTTCGTCGATTAGGGTGATTTTTAACCCTAAGACAAATATTTTCTTTTGTAGAACCCACATCAAAAACAATTGTGTTTTCTGAAATGTTATCTAAGATTTTTGGCAGAAGGTCTAAAGTTACATCAACAGGAATAGCCACAATAACCAAATCAGATTTAGACAACTCATTTAAAGACGTAGATTTATCAATCACTCCAAGAGCGATGGCTTCCTCTAGATGAGCTTCATTATTATCTATACCATAAATTGTGGTATTTGGGTATTTAGTCTTAATATCTAAAGCAAAACTCCCTCCAATTAATCCAACACCAATTATAGTAACATTCTTCATCTTATTTTACTCTTGCTATAGCTTCTTTAATTACTCCTTCCTCTTCGCATATAGAGAATCGTACATAACCCTCACCTTTACTACCAAAAACAGTTCCCGGAGCAATGAAAATACTATGTTCTTTGAGTACTAAATCCGTAAACTCTTCACTCTTAAGATGTGGCGGTAGTTTTGCCCAAACAAATAACCCGGTTGCATCCTCATTATATGTGCAGTTTAGTGCCTCAGCTAATTCCCATACCAACTGACGACGCTTTCGGTATATACTATTTAAACTTTCGAACCACATCTTCGAGCTAGTCAATGCTTCTATAGCTCCTTTTTGGATGCCATAAAACATCCCAGAATCCATGTTGCTTTTTACTTTTAAAACCGCATTAACATAATCATAATTACCAACAACCATTCCTGCACGCCAACCAGCCATATTAAAGGTTTTGCTAATAGAGTTAAGTTCTAAACAGACATCTTTAGCTTGCCTATATTGCAGTATACTTTTAGGCTTGTTATTGAGTATAAAACTATAAGGATTATCATTAACAATAAGAATATTATGGCGTTTACCAAAGGCTATTATATCGTCATAAAACTTATGCGGTGCATTAGTTCCTGTTGGCATATTTGGATAGTTAATCCACATGATTTTTACTTTACTCAAATCCATGCGCTCAAGTGCTATAAAATCTGGCAGCCAATTATTATTCTCTTTTAAATCATAAAAAACAGGTTCTGCTTCTAATAATTTGGTAACACTAGTATAGGTTGGATAACCTGGATTTGGAATTAAAACCGCATCACCTTTATTTAAAAATGCCATGGAAATGTGCATAACACCTTCTTTACTTCCCATTAACGGTAGTATTTCTGTCTTAGCACTTAAATGCACATTATAATGTGCTTTATAGAAATCTGCAACTGCATCTCTAAACTCTGGAATACCCTGATAACTCTGATATTTATGAGCACCGGCATGATTTAGACTCTCTTCTAAAGCCATAACAGCTTTTAAAGGCGGGTCTAAATCTGGACTACCAATTCCTAAATTAATTATTGGCTTGCCTTGTGACTTTAAAAAAGCTACTTCTTTAAGTTTTATTGAGAAGTAGTACTCTTTTACCTGTTTAAGTCGGTCTGCTACTTCTATCATGATTTTCCGTTTTTATATTCGCCTAAAATCTTGAAATTTTCTGCCATAATACTTACTATAGATTTTGCTTTATTATAATCTGAATATACATCAAAAGTAACATCTATAAAAAAAGCATATTTCCATGGGGTATTAATTTTTGGTAAAGATTGAATTTTAGTAAGATTGAGTTTACAATCGCTCAGCACATTAAGTATTGCGGCTAGGCTTCCACGCTTGTGGTCTAACTCAAACTTTAAAGATGCCTTATTGATTTCTGTATTAACTATTTCGTTTTTATTTTTTTTGACAATCACAAAACGAGTTTCGTTATGCTTTATGGTCTGAATACTTCTTTCTAAAATTTCTAAATTATATAATCTAGAAGCCCTTTCACTAGCAATTGCAGCAATTCTCGATACTTTATCTTCTGAAATCATTTTGGCAACATCTGCAGTATCTCTTGTTTCTATTAACTTGATATTAGGGTATGATTTAAAAAACTCCTTACATTGTAATAACGCCATAGGATGCGAATGCACCTCTGTAATTTCTTCAATGCTTTGCCCTGGGAACACCATTAAGTTATGCTGAATATCTAAATAATACTCTCCTATAATTTGTAAATCGTTTGTATCAATTAAGGCATAATTTGGAATAATTGAGCCCGCTATAGAATTTTCAATCGCCATGACGGCAACATCGGTTTTGCCTTCTAATAAACTATTTACAAGTTCATCAAAAGTCATGCACTCTTTAAAAGAATCCACATCCTCAAAATATTGCTCTGCAACACTGTGATGAAAAGATCCTTTTATGCCTTGAATAGCTATGTTGTTTATTTTATTCATTTCCTAAGAGAGATAATTTGTATGCAAAAAAAAAGTCTCGATTTTCATCGAGACTTTTAATTTATATGTTTTAAATACTATATACTAAGCCTCGCATCTTTTACTAAAAAAGAAGTAGAACCAGTTATAATATGTTGTATTTATTTGCATTGTTAATTATATCGTTCGCTAATGTAACCAATAAATTGAAAAATAAAAATTGTTGAAATACTTTTTTACAACTTACGTTTTCTGTTTTAATACTTATTTTTGAAAAAACCTTTTTTACATGTCAATAGAAGTAAACGCTATTACTAAAACTTACGGAACACAAAAAGCACTTAATAACATTTCTTTTTCTGTTAAACCAGCTGAAATTGTAGGCTTCTTAGGCCCTAATGGTGCAGGGAAGTCTACCATGATGAAAATATTGACGACTTATATCAACCCTACTGAAGGCGAGGCAAAAGTCAACGGGCATAAAATTGATACTAATAAAAAAGAGGTGCAAAGCTCTGTAGGTTATTTGCCTGAGCATAACCCACTCTACTCAGAACTTTATGTTCGAGAATATTTAAAATTTAATGCAGATGTCTATAACGTAAGTAAACAGCGCATTGAAGAGGTTATAGAACTTACTGGATTAACGCCCGAAGCTCATAAAAAAATAGGACAACTCTCAAAAGGATATCGTCAGCGTGTAGGTTTGGCTAATGCATTATTGCACAATCCTGATGTCTTAATTTTAGACGAACCAACAACTGGCTTGGACCCTAACCAATTGGTAGATGTCAGAAATCTAATTACTACTATTGGCCAAGAAAAGACTGTTTTTTTATCTACACATATTATGCAAGAAGTTGAAGCTATGTGTGATCGAGTTATCATTATTAATAAGGGTGAGATTGTCGCAGACAAATACCTAAATGAATTAAGAAAAGGACAAGAACAAACTGTTATCGTAGAGTTTGATTATAGGGTTGAAGAAGCTTTTTTATTAAAATTACCTAAAGTAAAGTTGGTAAAAAACACACATGGATTTATTTATGAAATAACGTTTTCTTCAACTGATGATATGCGTTCTTATGTTTTTGATTTTGCTCATGACAATGAACTAAAAATACTCCAGCTTAATCAAAAAAATACAAGTTTAGAAAGTCTGTTTAGAGAATTGACTAATTAAAAATCAATCGCCCATTAAAGGTTTCTTCGACATCCACAATTGGTGGTTGATTAACCGAAATCACATTACCTGTTGACAAAATTGAACCCGTAATAGATTGTTGCGGATTTATCACCATATCATTAGAACCACGATGAAATATAGAAATATTTTGAGCTATCAACATTTCTGATTCTAAACGACCATTACCAGCAGGAAAACTTACGGACATATTTTCTGCCTCTCCTGAAAGGTAGAAAAATGACAAATTATTAGATACAATCTTTAGATTTTCTACATCTAATTGTAGCCTAAAATCACCGATAGGAAAACTATTTGGCAATGAGAAATCTTCAGATATTAAATCTAGATTCTCAAAATTTAAAATACCATCAGATTTTATTTCAAATTGTGTAGAACATCTTATTTCTATTAAACTTGGAGTGGTTACATACACTTTAGTTATACCAAAATCACGAACAAAATTACAATTATTACTATCCGTTAATACCAACTGATTTGACACAACTTCTACCGTAATATCGTTAAGCAAATTTTCGCCAGTCTCAACTACCACACTTTGCGAAGGACCTTGCTTTATGATTAATTCTATATCGCGATTTACAAGTATTTTTTCAAAATTAGTAACCAAAAACTCTTGTTGCACAATGCTTCCAGCTGTTTGAAAACAATCTAAAGCACTGTCGCTATCACAGCTTAAAATCAGAAATGTACACACTAAGTATATCAGTCTTTTTTTCATAATCTAATACCAATTCCTAGTTCTACTGCTTCAGCTCTTGCACCATGAGATTTTAGTGTCAAGGTACCAAACCATTTTTCACCAAAATAGCGTTTTAATCCAGCTCTAAAATACACGCGACTCTCAAAATCAAATGGATAATAAACATAATATCCTACTTGAGTCTCTATCGAAAATTTATTCACAAACAGTTCATGCCCTGCAAATACACCTACACGCTTATAATCCTCATCCCCAGTAACACCATTATTTAATTGGGCAGTACTTTCAAACCTAATCAACTCTTTTAAAAAATTAGAGAAAAACACATCCACACCAAATTGAATTGCATTTGTATGTGTTAATCGCTTATCCGCATAAGCAGATAGGATATAAAACGGGTATTGTGCACTACCAACGATATCGCTTTGATTAATACCACTTCTAAATACAAAATTATATTTTACAGACTCAGTAAATTTCTCATCCGTTAAATCATTAATATACTCTGTATCATTTTCATCTAGATTATAAGTAACACCAACATTAAGAGCAACAGTATTAATGCTTGTATTTGGGGCCTTCACATTAGCGTTAGAATAATGTATAAATGATAGCCCTGTTTGAAGTCCAAAACGATTAAAAATTCGCTCTTTCTTATAATTAAGCATTAAGTATGTACTGCTTAGTATTCTAGATCCAAAAGCAATATTTTTTGGGTTATCGATGCGATCATAAGGGTTTGATGTATGCGCAACACCTTGACCAATTCGCAACATTAGATTTCTATTGAAAAAATAGAAATTATAATGAGCGTATACCCCAAAATTATTACCTAAAGCTTCACTCTTTAAATTTTGATAGATAAAAGAAGCTCCATAGTCTGGATAGTTATAACGCTGCTCCCATGCTTCTTTACCGAATGTTTTCTTATTCCAACTTAAAATTACGCCTTCTGGATGCCCAGAAATCAACCCTAATATATCGTTATTATGGAGTGTAATGTAACCTTTGAAATAGTTGACATCAAAAAAAGAATCTGAAGTTTTATTTTGAGCGGATAAAAGTACCGACACCAAACAAAACAAACTTACTAACCCTTTTTGCATTTTTACATTTTAAAGTCGCAAATGTAAGCAAAAATGATTCACTACATTAAATAACCTTCTCTATTAAAACAAAAAGTAAGCTGCCATTAGAGAGATAATCGTTAAAAGTAAAATTTGAACACCAAATCTAAGCTCAGATTTATATTTCTTAATTGTTTTCATTGCTTATATTTTTTACAAAAGTCTAGATATAAGTTGTCTTAAATGTTAAGCTAATCAGAAGCATACGTTAAGATTAAAAAACAGCTTCTGCTACTTTTTTTACATTGCTACTTTTTCCCATAGAATAATAATGTAAAACAGGTATACCAGCCTTTTGCAACTCTTTTGATTGTTCAATACACCATTCGACACCTACTTGCCTCACCTGGCTATTGTCTTTGCACTTAATAATTTCAAGAATTAAATCTTGAGGTAAGTCTACATGAAATCTGTGTGGGATTAAATTTAATTGCTTCTTTGTGGCTATGGGCTTTAAGCCAGGAATTATTGGCACTTCGATACCTGCATTTCTACATTTTTCTACAAAATCGAAATACTTCTGATTGTCAAAAAACATTTGTGTTACAATATATTCGGCGCCTTTCTTAATTTTTTTCTTTAAAAAATGAATATCACTATCTAAACTAGGAGCTTCAGCATGTTTTTCTGGATAGCCGCCTACACCAATACAAAAGTTGGTTTTACTACAATTTTCTAATTCATCATCTAAATAAATACCATTATTTAAATCTGAAATTTGACTCACCAACTCGCTTGCGTAAGAATGGCCATCCTTTTCGGGTTTAAAATAAGTTTCATTTTTTACCGCATCTCCTCGAAGTGCTACAACATTATCAATACCCAAAAAATCAAGATCAATTAAGAAGTTCTCAGTATCTTCTTTCGTAAAACCTCCACATAGTATATGAGGTATTGCATCTACACTATATTTATTTTGTATCGCAGCGCAAATACCTACTGTACCTGGGCGTTTTTTTACAATCTGTTTTTTAAGCAAACCATTTCCGACATCTTTAAAGGTATACTCCTCTCGATGATAAGTGACGTCTATAAATGGAGGATTAAATTCCATCAATGGATCTATATTGTTAAAAATAGACTGAATATCTTGACCTTTTAATGGTGGTAATATTTCAAAAGAAAACTGCGTGTTTCCATTTGCATTTTTTATATGTTGAGTTACTTTCATAATTAATCTACTAGATTTGGGTTTAACCACTTTTCAGCCTGTTCTATACTTATTTCTCTTCTATTAGCGTAATCTTTTAATTGATCTTGGGTAATTTTACCTAAGCCAAAATACTTGGCTTCTTTGCTTCCAAAATAATAGCCACTAACACTTGCAGCTGGCCACATTGCTAAGCTCTCTGTGAGCTTTACACCAATGCTTTTTTCGACATCCAATAGCTTCCAAATTGTATTTTTTTCTAAATGGTCAGGACAAGCTGGATAACCAGGTGCTGGTCTTATACCTTTATAGTCTTCAGCTATTAATTCTTGATTAGACAAGTTTTCACTTGAGGCATATCCCCAATGTTTTGTTCTTACTTCTTTATGCAAATATTCGGCAAAGGCCTCTGCCAAACGATCAGCCAAAGCCTTAATCATAATGGAATTATAATCATCGTTATCAGCCTCAAACTGCTCTGCTAATGCCTTAGTACCAAACCCTGTTGTTACACAAAATGCACCTATATAATCTTGTATTCCAATTTCTTTTGGCGCAATAAAATCAGCTAATGCATGATTTGGAATACCCTCTCGCTTTTTGAGTTGTTGTCTAAGCGTTAAAAAAATATTCTGAAGTTTTCCTTGTTCATTATAGACTTCTATATCATCATCATTTACCGTATTAGCAGGAAATAATCCAAATACAGCTTTTGCTTTTAGGAGTTTTTCATCAAAGACGCGTCTTAATAATTCTTGAGCATCAGCAAATAGTTCTTTGGCCTGTTTACCTACAATTTCATCTTCTAAAATATTTGGGTATTTACCATGTAAATCCCAGCTTCTAAAAAAAGGGGACCAATCGATATAGGCCTCAAGTTTTTGAATATCAAATTCTTCGATAACTTGAATTCCTATGTGCTTTGGCTTTACTATTTCATTGGCTTCCCAATCAATTTTATATTTATTCTTTCGAGCGTCTTCAATTGACAAATAGTCTTTTCGCTTTCCACGAGTTAAAAATTGCTCACGAAACTTATGATACTCTTCTCTTATTTGATTCTTATACAATATATTATTCTCTTGTAATAAATCTCCAACAACAGTAACAGCACGAGATGCATCGTTGATATGAATAACCGTATTTTGATAATGTGGTGCTATTTTTACAGCCGTATGAGCTTTGCTAGTTGTTGCGCCGCCAATTATTAATGGGATTTTAATCTTTTGCTTTTCTAATTCTTTAGAGACGTATACCATTTCGTCTAAAGACGGTGTAATTAATCCACTTAGGCCAATAACATCGACCTGTTCTTTTATAGCAGTTTCAATAATTTTTTCTGGCGGCACCATAACTCCTAAATCGATAATCTCATAATTATTGCAACCCAACACCACACTAACTATATTTTTACCTATGTCATGAACATCACCTTTTACAGTTGCCATTAAAATCTTACCTGCGCTTTCTACTTTTCCATCTTTCTCTTTTTCAATGAATGGCTGCAAGTAAGCCACAGCTTTTTTCATTACACGAGCTGACTTTACAACTTGTGGCAAGAACATTTTTCCACTTCCAAATAAATCGCCTACAACATTCATCCCAGTCATTAAATGCCCTTCAATTACTTCAATTGGTCTAGAAACAGATTGTCTAGCTTCTTCTACATCTTCAATTATATAAGTATCTATACCTTTAACTAAGGCATGAGTTATTTTGTCTTGCAATTTATCATTTCGCCATTCTTGAACGGTTTCTACATCTCCTTTCTTATTGCCTTTTACAGTTTCAGCAAAGTCTAATAAACGTTCAGTAGCATCATCTCTTCTATCAAATAGTACATCCTCAACTCGTTCTAAAAGTTCAGCATCAATCTCATCGTAAATTTCAAGCATTGTTGGGTTTACAATGCCTAAATTCATTCCATTTTTTATAGCATGATACAAAAATGAAGAATGCATGGCCTCTCGCACGGCATTATTTCCGCGGAAACTAAATGACACATTACTCACACCTCCAGAAACATTAGCATATGGCAAGTTTTCTCGAATCCATTTGGTAGCGTTAAAGAAATCTAATGCATTTTTTCGATGTTCTTCCATTCCTGTTGCTACAGGAAAAATGTTAGGGTCAAAGATGATATCCTGAGCTGGAAAACCAACATCATTAACTAAAATATCATACGAACGTTTGCAGATTTCAATTCGTCTCTCGTAAGTATCCGCTTGTCCTTTTTCATCAAAAGCCATAACAATTACTGCAGCACCATAACGTTTTATTAACTTGGCTTGATGTTTAAATTGTGTTTCACCTTCTTTTAGGCTAATAGAATTTACTACGCTTTTACCTTGCACAACTTGCAAACCTGCCTCTATGATTTCCCATTTAGAACTATCAATCATAATAGGCACTTTTGCAATATCTGGCTCTGAAGCAATAAGATTTAAAAAGGTTGTCATCGCCTGCACACCATCGAGCATACCTTCATCCATATTAACATCAATGATTTGTGCGCCGCCTTCCACTTGGTCTCTAGCTACACTTAAGGCTTCTTCAAACTTCTCTTCTTTAATAAGCCTAAGGAATTTACGAGAACCTGTAACATTTGTACGCTCACCAACATTAATAAAGTTAGATTCTGGAGTCACTACAAGAGGTTCTAGACCTGATAGGGTTAAATATTTTTTACAGTCACTATCTGCCATTATGCTTCAACTTGTATTTGCCTTGGTTTGTATTTTGATGCCACATTAGCAATTGCTTTTATATGCTCTGGATTTGTGCCGCAACAGCCACCAATAATATTTATTAAATCGTCTTTTAAATAAGCTTCAATATAACCTTGCATTTCTTCTGGAGTCTCATCATACTCACCAAATGCATTTGGTAAGCCCGCGTTTGGATGTGCTGAAGTGTAGAAGTTTGTTTCGTTAGAGAGTCGTTGTAAATAAGGCAGTAATTGTTCTGCACCCAATGCACAATTAAAACCAACACTTAATAACGGAATATGCGATATTGAGGTTAAAAATGCTTCAACCGTTTGGCCAGAAAGCGTTCTACCTGAAGCATCAGTAATGGTACCTGATACCATAATTGGAATATCAATATTTTTTTCTTCCTTGACTTCTTCAATAGCAAATAACGCTGCTTTTGCATTTAGTGTATCAAAGATGGTTTCGACTAAAAGTACATCTACACCACCATCAATTAAAGCCTCAACTTGTTGCTTGTAGGCTTTTCTTAACTCTTCAAAAGTGACAGCTCGATATTCGGGCTTATTTACATCTGGTGATAAACTTGCTGTACGATTTGTTGGCCCAATGCTTCCAGCCACAAATCGAGGTTTACTAGGGTTTTGACTTGTAAATTCTTCAGCTACTGTTTTTGCAATTTTAGCTGATTCGTAATTTAATTCATAAACCAAATCTTCCATATTATAATCAGCCATTGCGATTGTTGTACCAGAAAATGTATTGGTCTCCACAATGTCTGCACCCGCTTCAAAATATTGTCTATGCACATCTGCAATAGCTTCGGGTTGTGTTATTGATAATAAGTCATTATTACCTTGTAAAGGAGATGGGTAATCTTTAAATCGTTCTCCTCTAAAATCTTCTTCAGTAAAACTATGTCTTTGTAACATAGTACCCATAGCGCCATCTAGAACTAGAATTCTTTTTTGTATTTCTTCTTTTATCCTACTCATAAGGTATTAGCTATCTTAATAATATCTGAAAACAACCCTCTTGCTGTTACTTCTTTTCCTGCTCCAGCGCCTTGTATCACCAATGGTCTATCATTGTAAGATTCGGTATATATTTCAAAAAGTGTGTCTGTGCCTTTTAATTGTCCTAATGATGTTTGACGTGATTCAGAAACTAATTTAACATTAAAAATATAGTTTTCAACATCTAATTCACCGATATAACGTAAAACCTTATCACCATTTTGCTCTGATTTACTTTTATGAAAAATTGGATTTAGCTCAGTAATACGGTCATTAAATTGTTTTAAAGTCGTTTTTCCATTTAACGTTTTAGGCACTAATGATTGGATTTTTACATCAGAGAGATTACTCTGTAAGCCAAGTTCTCTTCCTAATATCAATAATTTTCTAGCGACGTCTTTACCAGACAAATCATCTCTTGCATCTGGTTCTGTATAACCTTTCTGTGAAGCATCTTTCAGAACTTCAGAAAACTCAATATCTTCATTAGAAAAACGGTTAAATATATAACTCAAAGAGCCAGAAAAGACACCTCTAATTTTCTTAACTTTTTCACCTGATTGATTTAAATTTTTAATTGTCTCGATAATCGGTAAACCGGCACCGACATTAGTTTCGTAAAGAAAGTTGCTTTTTAATCTTGCTAGTTTTTGTCTCAGGATTTTATAAAACTCATAATCTAATGTATTTGCAGCTTTATTTGCTGCTACAATATGAAAACCCTTGTCGATAAAAAATGGATATTCTTTTACAAATGCCTCACTAGCTGTAGCATCTACAATAATAACATTCTCCAATCTAAATTGTGATACAATTTCTTGAATAGAACTAATCGAATAACTCCTTGATTCCTTATTAAATAGAGATTGCCAATCATGACCTAAACTTTTTGCATACAGTCCTTTTTTTGAATTACAAACAAATGGAATCCTTAAATCTATATTATGTTTTAATCTCAAATCAGGTTTAAAATCAATCAATTGATTGATTAAGGTAGACCCGACATTACCTATTCCGAATATAATTAAGTTGACTTCTGTCATCTATACTAAGTTTTTGTTTAAAAATGGGAACTAATAATTTTGAAAGTTGTTGATATTCTATTAAAAAGGCATCATGCCCATGAACAGATTTAATCTCACCAATAGTTACATTTTTTTTAATTGATTTAAGCTCTACAAACGTATTCCAGTTTTCTTCAGGTTTAAAAAATAAATCTGTGTTGATAGTTATAATATGTATACTTCCTTCAATGTTCCGAACTACATTCTTGAGCTCATTTATGTGATCAGCAACATTAATAGTTTTCAAAATTTGATTCATCATTTTATAGGCAGAAATCTGAAAACGTCTCGATAATTTCTCGCCATGATGGTTAAGCCAAGTCTCAACATTATGAAGAAATCTATCTGCTTTTGTTCTATTAAACTTTTCTGATAAAGACTCAGGAGTTCGGTAAAAAGTCATGGCATGCAAACGAGCATCAGCTATTGGGTCAAGTGAGTTTTCTAAAATACGTTCTTGAACAAAACAATTAGCAATAAGCCAATCCGTGGCTTTCCAATCTGAAGCAATAGGAATGATATGCTCTGCTAATTTTGGCCGCAAAGACGCTAACTCCCATGCAATACCTCCTCCAACCGAACCTCCAATTACAGCAAATAATTTTGAAACTTGTAAACTCTGTAAGCCTATAGCAAACAATCTTGCGATATCTTTCGCTGTAAATTCTTTATAATATTCCACAAAATGCTCCTTAGTTTTACCAAAACCATTACCTGGAATATTAAAAGATAGTATGGTATATTGAGAAGTATCGATAATTTTCCCTTTTCCGACGATAGCATTCCACCAACCGTTTGCTCCAGTTACTTGTGAATTTCCTGTCAATGCATGATTAACAAGGACAATAGGCGCCTTATGTAAAGGTCTTCCAAAATCCTGATAGCTTAACTTTAGACTTATACTACGTCCTGAGTTTAACTCAAAATGGTCTATCTCTATATATTTAAGTGAATTCATAAAATAGTTTTAGAAAAAATTGTATCAAGTTGTGTGCATTGAAACACACAACCTGATATACTAAACACTAATCAACTATAAATTAAGACTACATGCTTTTGGGGTTCCAACGGAAATAAAAGCTGCCTTTAAATCTGCTTTTAAATCCTCAACATCCTCAATACCTACTGAAAGCCTCACTAAATCTTTTGTTACACCAGTACTTTCTTGCTCTGCATCTGTAAGTTGTTGATGCGTTGTACTAGCTGGATGAATAATTAAAGATTTTGTATCTCCAATATTAGCCAATAGCGAAAACAGCTTAGAAGTATCTGCTACATGCTTGGCCGCATCAAAACCTCCTTTGAGACCAAATGTTACAATTCCACTTTGACCATTTGGCAGGTATTTATCCGCAAGAGTTTTGTATTTACTAGTTTCTAAACCTGGATAATTAACCCAAGCTACTTCTTCTTGTTGCTGTAGCCATTTTGCCAAATTCAATGCATTTTCACTATGTTTTTTAATCCTTAACTCTAAAGTTTCTAAACCTTGGATAATCTGGAATGCATTAAAAGGACTTAAAGCACCTCCATAATCTCTTAAACCTTCAATACGCACTTTAGCTATAAATGCGGCTGCTTCTAAAGCTTCAGAATAAATTAGTCCGTGATAACCTTCAGATGGCTCCGTAAATTCTGGAAATTTTCCGTTAGACCAATCAAAAGTACCAGCATCAATGATTATTCCTCCTAATGCTGTACCATTTCCATTAATATACTTTGTTAAAGAATGAACAACAATATTTGCACCATACTCGATAGGATTGAGTAAAAATGGTGTAGCAACTGTGTTATCAACAATAAGTGGTACCTTAAATTCTTTAGCTTCGTTGGAGATTGCAGCAATATCTAAGACATCTAGTTTTGGATTACCTAATGATTCTACAAAAAATACACGTGTATTTTCTTGAGCTGCATTTTTAAAATTCTCAGGATTTGATGGATCTACAAATGTTGTTGTAATCCCATGTCTTGGGAGTGTCACCTTCAAAAGATTGTAGGTACCTCCATACAAACTACTTGATGCAACTACATGATCACCAGCTTTAAGCAAAGTGAGTAATGCCGTAGAAACTGCCGAAGTTCCAGAAGCTGTAGCAACTGCAGCAATACCACCTTCTAGCGCAGCTAAACGTTGTTCTAAAACATCCGTAGTAGGGTTATTAATTCTTGTATAAATATTTCCTGTTTCTGCTAAGGAAAATAAATTAGCAGCATGGTCAGAATCATTAAATACATAAGCTGTTGATTGGTAAATTGGAACTGCTCTTGTTCCGCCATTTAAGTTGACATCATGTCCTGCGTGCAACGCTTTAGTTGCAAATTTTTGGTTACTCATTTTTCTAATTTTTTTGAGTTTAAACAATACTTAAAATCATCTCGAAAACAAACGAGATATATAGCTTCTTTCGAGGCTAGCAAATAGAAAAATGTTATAAAGAAATTATACGCAATTGCTAATGAGCAATTGATTTTTTGGTTATCTATCTCGAAAACGAGAAATGATTCGTCTTCAAAGTAGAATTTAGCACCTTCTTAGTAAGTCTAAGGGTTGCTAAGGCTTCAACGGGTCTATTCCCTTCACCTTTCTTGATAACATTTCAAAAAGTTGATTGAACTTTCTGTACAAAGATTCAATTATAAAAATTTAAAATCCAAATCTTTTTTTGACTTTATCATTTTTTAACATTTTGCATTTTAATAATTACTTAAGAAGATTACGCTTCTTAATTTGATATAAATGTGTACTTTTGCACCGAAATAATTAAGAGGAATGATTTGACTGATTGCAACCTCTGGAAAAAATTGCTAAAGACAGTGTTATGCTTTCCATACTATTGCGTCAAATCTTCATAAAATAGAATCTCGATAATCGAGCAAAATTAAAATATATGGCGTATTTATTTACTTCGGAAAGTGTTTCTGAAGGACACCCAGACAAAGTAGCAGATCAGATTAGTGATGCTTTAATTGATAACTTTTTAGCGTTTGACAAAAACTCTAAAGTCGCTTGTGAAACCTTGGTTACGACTGGACAAGTTGTATTAGCCGGAGAAGTAAAATCTGACACTTATTTAGATGTACAGCAAATTGCAAGAGATGTGATTAATAAAATTGGTTACACTAAAAGCGAGTATATGTTTGATGGGAGTTCTTGCGGTGTTTTATCTGCAATCCATGAACAATCCCCAGACATTAATCAAGGTGTTGAAAGAGCTAATCCCGAAGACCAGGGTGCTGGTGACCAAGGTATGATGTTTGGTTATGCCACTGACGAAACCGAAAACTATATGCCCTTAGCTTTAGAGCTGTCTCATAGATTGCTAACTGAATTGGCTGAATTAAGACGCGAAAATAAAGACATTACCTATTTGCGACCGGATGCTAAATCTCAGGTGACTATTGAGTATAGTGATGATAATATACCGCAGCGTATTGACGCCATTGTATTATCAACACAACATGATGATTTTGATGCTAGTGACGATATAATGTTGGCTCAAATTAAAAAAGATATAGTCACTATTTTAATTCCTAGAGTGGTTGCTAAATTACCTGCACATATTCAAAAATTATTTACAGACGATATTACCTACCACATTAACCCAACTGGTATTTTTGTTATTGGAGGTCCACATGGTGATACAGGCTTAACTGGTCGTAAAATTATTGTAGACACTTATGGCGGAAAAGGTGCGCACGGTGGTGGTGCTTTCTCAGGAAAAGACCCAAGTAAAGTTGATCGATCAGGTGCATATGCCACAAGACACATTGCTAAAAACTTAGTCGCTGCTGGATTGTGTAAAGAAGTATTAGTACAAGTAAGTTATGCTATTGGTGTTGCAAAGCCAACAAGTATTAATGTTGAAACTTACGGTACAGCAACGGTTGATAAAACCGATGGTGAAATTAGTAAAATTGTAGAGTCTATATTTGATATGCGTCCATATTTTATTGAGCAACGCTTAAAATTAAGAACGCCAATTTATTCTGAAACTGCTGCATACGGACATATGGGACGTACACCAGAGATAAAGACATTAACATTTAAAAACCCAATGGGACAAGAAGTTACCGAAATTGTCGAGACATTTACATGGGAAAAATTAGACTATGTCGATAAAGTAAAAGCTGCTTTTGATTTGTAATTGAAATCTGCTGATATAGATATATAAAAAGCCTTCTCAATTGAGAAGGCTTTTATTTTAATTTCTACCACCATCACGGTTTGGTGAACGAGGCGAAGGCCAAGTCCGTTGTTTACCTGTTCTTGGGTTTATTGGTAACACTATCTGATCTCTGGATGTTTTCTCAGCATCTTCAGATGCCATATAAGCTAAAACTGCTGTTAATATGGCATTATTTCTTACATCATCAAAAATAATCTTATCGTAAGTATCCCTGTTAGTATGCCAAGTATAATTCCAATAAGACCAATTTAAAGCACTTAAATTAAACGCAGGTGCACCTTTAGCTAAAAACGACGCATAGTCTGAGCCACCTCCACCTGGTAAACCAGGAAACGTTGTTTCTATGTGCTCTGTAATATCCTTTGGGACTGCGTATAACCAACGTGATAAATAATCGTATGAGTTTAGAAATCCACCACCTGAAATTCTAACTACACGACCAGTACCATTATCTTGATTAAATAATGCTTGTAATCCATCGACAACATCAGGATGATCTTCTACAAATGCTCTAGACCCATTAAGTCCTTGTTCTTCACTTCCCCAATGCCCTGCAATAATTGTACGCTTTGGATTTGGATAATGTTTTTTTAATAAACGCATAGCTTCCATCATCACTAAAGTACCTGTACCGTTATCTGTAGCTCCTGTTCCGCCATCCCAAGAATCGAAATGAGCTGATAATATTATGTATTCATCTGGTTTTTCAGAGCCTTTGATTTCTGCAATGGTATTAAATGTTGGCACACGTCCTAATTCCTTTGATTCGGCAACAATTTTTAGTTTTGGCGTATGCCCAGATTCAGCGAGGCGGTAAAGCATTGTATAATCCTCTAATTCTAAATCTACTGTTGGAATTTTCTTTGTACGTGCGCTAAATATTTTATTAACTCCAAAACCTCTAGACCATCTACTAGCTACTATTCCAGAAGCACCAGCATCTTCTAATGCAACAATAATTGACCTTGTATTATATCCTGAACGTCCAATATTGGCTCGCCACTCTTTAGTTTGTGTATCTCTTTCATCTTTCATTTTTTGAAAAGATTCTTCTGTAGCAAACTCTTCCCAATTATAATCTGGTCGACCTGTTGGTTGTTTCATTGATATTAAGACCAGCTTTCCTTTTACATTAGGTAACCATTTCTGAAATGAAATAGAATCTTTAATATTCTTAGGCAACGTAATAACTTCTGCGGTAACTCCCTCTGAACCTGTACTTGGATTCCATGCTAATTGAGTACCTTTTAAAGATTGTACGCGCGGCTCTAGCATATCAATATGCGTGATACCACGTTCCCAACCACGCCATTCTCCCCATTTTTCTTTTTTTGCATCGATACCCCATGACTTATATTTTTCTATCGCCCAATTATGTGCATTGAGCATCTGTGGTGTACCTACTAATCGCGGACCTACCACATCCATTAGCTCATGTCCGATACTCTTTAATTGAGAATTTTCATTAGCTTCTTTTACTATACCTTTAATAACTGAATCTTTGTCTTGAGCATAAGTAACACTTAGGTTAAAAAGAAAAGCTAATAAGAATAGTCCTAAAAATCGTTTCATAATTTTGGTTTGAAAAGTTAGACCAACAAATTACAATATTTGTATCACATCTAAAATCTATAAAAGTTAAAAGCTCACAATGCATAATGTATTATGAGCTTTTGTTTATTATATCAAGAGCAAATATTATAAAGTATAAATAGCTCTAAACGTTATAAAACGTGGTTGTAAAAATGTAGCTGAATTAGATACAGAAAAATTACCAACATTGTTATTGATATTAGCATCAATATTTAGTATGTTGTTTGCTCTAATCTCATATTCCCATTTAGCATCTCTATTTTTTCTGTACCCTAATCGAGCACTCCAAGTCGTGAAAGATTCCGATTCTCCCTCAACATTTTGATTATTATATGCATAATCAGTAACAAAAGTAACCGAGTCCCATATATACGCATCAAAACGAATAGATGGCGCATTAGTTATAATTTTCGTGTTTCTTGAACCTTGATTATTATTACTAATGCTATATTGATACCTAAGTCTTACATTGGGTGCTTCTCTGAAATTTGTACGTATTTCTGGTCTGTACGATTGAACAAAACTTTCATTTTCTGATTGTCTTCCTCCTACAAACTGATTACGTAAACTATAATTAAATCGAGCAAATATTCCTGTTCTTATTTTACCAAATCTCTTATTCCAAGAACCAAAAGCCGTCAGGGTTTCATCTGCAAACTGTGAATTAAAAAATGTACTAGTAGTAATTACGTTATCAAAATTAGCTATGGACCTAATTTGATCTATATTCTTATTATAATTAACTACAGCAAACACATTAGTATTATTGAACAGGTTAAAGCTTCTATAATTTAAAGATAAGTTATGAGAGAGTCCATTTTGTAATTCAGAATTACCATAGGCTAAGGCGTCAAAATTATTAAGCACCAATCCTTCGGCAAGGTTAGTCACATCCGTAAATTGATTACTCATTCTATAGTTGAATTGAAGACTTTCTGATTTTTTGAACTGCACTCGAGCTTCAAACTCTGGCAATACCCTAAAAAAATTATCTTTAAATCTAGTTCCAAATTGTGTGTTTTGATTTCCATAAGCATGCACAGATACTCCGGGTCTAAATGTAAATTTACCTGTTCTCACATTGTAACGCGTTGCTAGATACACATCACTAAAATTGTATTGAGTATCATTTACTGCGGCTAGTGAATTACCATCTAAGTCATCAATTGTAGGGTTTGCATCTTGTATATTAGTAGGGTCATTTTGATCTAAAAATTGAAAAATATTAGAATTAAAATCTTGACGACTTACTATTGTTCCTAAGGTAAAACTGATATTACTCTTAGGGTTTAAAATATTGTAATAATCTAATTTTGCGTCTAGCTGATTAGATTTTACACGTTGATTTTGACCAAGATTATAAAAATTCAAACTTCTATCTAATCCTAATTGTTCTGCTGTTTCATCATAAGCATCTTCGTCTACTGCCGGTGGAATATTACCAAAACCATTATCATTATTTGTCGGATCATTATTTAAAAACGCATCATAAAATGGGTCTTCGTCTTTAATTAAATGTTGAGCCTCAAAAGCAAAAATATTATTCTCATTAAGTGTATAATAATAGTTTAAGTTTTGATTAATGCTAAACGGAGTTACTTCATCTAATTGATTAGTAGTACCTATTACTGATGAAATCTCAGTTTGGCGTTCTTCATCTTTAGACAAACTCGCAAGCACATCATAATCTAACTGGTTATTAGCATTGGGTTTATAGGATGCACTTAACTTGACTAAGCCTTGATCAGAGGCCTCCTTACCTGTATTGATTGTCTCTTCGTCAGGGATACCTAAATCTGGATCTGTATAACGTATAAAACTCTCTTGTCTTGTTCTTAGTCTTGTGGTATTGTAAATTAAAAATCCACTTAAGTCTAAAGCTTTATTTGGTGAATAACTGAAGTTGGTTGCCAATAATTTTGACTCCACTTCCTGGGCTCGTGCTGCAGTCGTTAATCCGCCCAAACCATTATTGCCCAAATTAAGGTTTGTGCCACTATCTCGACTTGGTGCTCTAAAACCACCACCAAAGTTTCTAACATCTCTGTTAGACAATGCTGGCTCACCAATATTATTAATGTCACCAATAACATTAACACTATATTTTGGGCTGTAATAAAACAACTTAGGCTGGACCAAATACAACTCATCGTTTGGTGAAGGTGCAGAACCTACACCTGCAGTGATATCTCCAAACCAGAAGTTTTCTTTGCCTTCTTTAAGCTTAATATTTATAGCTACACTATTTTGATTGTTTTGTACGCTTCTTAATTGTCCAACTTCAGAGAAATTACGTAAAACCTCTATTTTATCTACTGCGTTAGAAGGTATATTTTCTGTAGCTAATTTAGAGTCGCCATCAAAAAAGTCTTTTCCATTAACGGTGACTTTTTGCACCACATTACCTTCGACTTCTATTTGTCCATTATCATTAATCTCTACTCCCGGAAGTTTCTCAAGAACATCACCTAGTTTTCGTTCTGAGCCATTTTTAAAAGAATCTGCATTGTAAACAATAGTATCACCTTTTATGGTTACAGGCATCTCATATGTTAATTCAACAGCATCAAGTGCGTTATCTAATGCCATTACAAAATCCTTTTTAATATCTACTTCTTTAGTCTCAAAAACCATGTTAATGGTTTTCATACCAATATATGTCACTTGCACATTGTACTTGCCATTTTTACCAAGTGCAATTTTATACTCGCCTTTAGCATCCGTAATTCCATAAGATTCCAATGCTTTTGTCTCTTGATTTATGGCAATAACATTAGCAAGCTCAAGAGGCTGACCAATACTATCCTTTACGACTCCAGACATTTTAACTTGCGAATAGGAGCTTATTACTACTATCATTGCTAGCAGCGTTAATATTTTTTTCATGATGTGGTTTGTTAGTATTTTTGAGTTTGATGTAGATTAGTTTCGACCACGACCTCTACCGCGACCTCTATTATTACGGAATTCTTCCATTTTATCAGTAGTGATTTTTGTGTATTCTTCTTGGGTAACAACATCTCCCTTTTCTGGTTTCTTAATATTCTCTTTGTCTTTCGAATTCATTACTATTTTAGTACAAAGTATAGTAGTATTCCCTGCATTTACTTCTAAAATCAATCCTGGTAAACCCCAATAATTATCAGGCCCTTGATTAACTGGCACTTGTGGTGTATACCATGCAACAACATCAACTGTACGCCCTGTCTTTTCTTCTTCCTGTTTGTCTTCACCTCCTCTTGGGCGCCTAAAACTTGACATATCAAAACTTGTATCAGGAACTGTAGCTGTTGCTTTAAAAACTGTATACTGCCCTATTTGTTTCGATTCTTTTCCCATTGTCCATTGTATAGGGCTTAAATCATCTTTTATTAAAAATTGTTTCCCAAAAAACTCTTGATCTACAAGTATTTCTTTTGATTTAATGTTTTTATATTTTGGACCACTAGTTAAGCTACTTGCAAAGGCGCCAAAACCACCTCTACCGCCTTGGGCTTCTAATTTTTCTTCTTCTTTATATATAGATTCTTCTCTATTAAAGACTAATACATACCGCTTTTCAAGAAAACTTTTCATTCTCTCTTGAATACGTTTCATCTGCTCTGGACTTGGTTGCTGTCCACCTCTACCAAATTGACTAAAATCCATTGTTGTTTTTGTCTGGTAGTACGCTTTTCCTTGGAAATCTTGACCAAATGTTGAACTACTTAAACAGATTGCTAATACTAGGATAAGTGATTTAAATACTGATAATTTCATTTTTGAATTGCTTTAACTTAATGTTATTTACATTAAGACTAGCAAATAGACAAAAAGTTAAATCGGACTTTGTTAAACTTGAGTTAAAGAATTAACCACGTCGTCGACCTCGATTATTTCTAAAATCTTGCATCTTTTCTATAACAGTAGCTTGGTAATCTTTTTTGTTGATTTCCTCACCTCGTTTTGGTGCTTCAATCTCAATAGTCTCCTTAGGATTGATTATAATTTTAGAGCATAACATAGTGGTATCATCCATACTAACTTCTAAAATTAATCCAGGTAATCCCCAAAACTCTGATGGCCCATGACTAACAGGGATTTGTGGAGAATACCAGGCTTCAACCTGTGTCATTTTTATTTCTGGTTCTATAACTGCTCCGGTAGAATCTTTTTGTGGAGTATTTCTTCTCATTTTATCCCAAGAAAAATTATACCATGATAATTCGTCTGATGGTATTAAAGCCATAGCCTTAAAACAGGTATAATTCCCTATTTGCTTTGTTTCAGAACCCATTTTCCATTCTATTTTTTGAAGCTTATCTTTTACTAAAAACTTCTTCCCATAAAACTCTTGGCTTTGCACTAATTGATTATCCTTTACATTTTTATACTGATCGCCTTGAGCAAAGTTTTTTCCCCAAGAATCAGTTGCTCCAGACATGGCGTCTAATTTTTCATCTTCTTTAAAAAAGGATTCGGTTTTATTAAATGTTAAGACATACGTTTTTTCCAACCTATTCTTCATACGTACTGCAACTTGCTTTTTTTGAGCCTCGCTTAATCTTGCACCCCAACGCCCTAAATCCATTTTAGATTTTGAAAAGTAATATGCTTTGCCTTGAAATTCTTGGGCTTCGCCTTTAAAGGAAAAACCTACTAAGATTGTTAAAACACCTAATTTGAAAAGAATTGATTTCATGATAATGTAAAGTTGATATTATTGTTTAACAAATTTACGTAATCATTAAACAAAAATCATTCTGTTTACCAAAACATTAACAGACATATCTCATTTACATCTTTACACTCTACAAGTCATAACGCAATCTAAATGTTATAAATCTTGGTTGAATGAATATCTGATTAAAGCTTGTTGAAAAATCATTTACATTATTCTGATCTCTAGAACGTGTATTTAAGAGGTTAGTGGCTCTAATCTCGTATTCTAATTTAGAATCTTGGCTTTTTCTATAAGATAGTGTAGCATTCCAAAAATCGAAAGAATTTAATGTCTCGCTTTCATTACTGATGCGAGTATAACTATAATCTGTTTTAAATGTCAATGATTTAAAGATATATGCATCAAATTCGATAGAAGGTGCATTTGTAACGAACTTAGTATTTCTAGTCCCTTGATTATTATCTGCCACTCCATATCTATAGGCTAACTGAACATTCGGGGCTGTTCTGAAATTGGTTCGTATTTGCGCAAAATAATTTTGATTATAGTTTTCGTTTATTGTTGGCACTCCTAAAAACAACTGATTAAACTTATTATAGGTAAAGCTACCGCCTATAGTTCCCGTTATTCTTTTAAACCTCTTTTGAAAATTTCCATTAGCAGTTATCGATTCATTATCTACCGGAGAATTAAACAAAGTCCTTGTTCTTATAACACTATTAAAATCAATATCACTCTGCACTTGATCTATACTTTTTGTATATGTGATATTAGCAAAAGCATTTGTGTTATTAAATTGATTAAAACTAGAATAGCCTAAACTAGCAACATGCAAAAGTGCATTATCTAGAACTGGATTACCGGAGAAAGGAGAATTAAAATTATTTAGCACTAATCCTTGAGCAAACTGTTTGACATCATTAAACTGTGCTCTCATATTATAACTTAGCCTTAAGTTCTCACTCTTTTTTAATTGAATCCTTGCTGAGAAATCTGGTAAAATACTGAAAAAGTCATCATTAAACTCATCTCCAAACTGCTTGTTATTTACTCTATAAGCATGCAAATTAAACCCTGGCGTAAAGGTAAATATGCCTGTTTTAAATTGATAATGTAATCCCAGATAAACGTCTGAGAAATTGTATTCTATATTATTAGTATTAAGTCCATCATTAATTAATGGCGTTGGAATAAACTCAGGACGATTTGAATCTTCTGTATTACCCAACAACTGAAAAAAGTCAGAATTAAAACGTTGACGACTTAAAATAGCACCTAAAGTAAGATTGATATTACTTCTTTCAGTAAGGACATTCCAATAATCTATTCTTGTATCTAATTGATTTGATTTGACACGTCGTTCTTGAGATAAGTCATAGTTATTAAAACTCCTATCTAAACCTAAATTATCAGCAGTAATATCAAAAGCATCAGCATTAGGGTCATCATTATTAGCTGGATTATTCTCTAGTATAGCATTATAAAATGGGTCTTCATCTTGAATTAAGTATTGCGATGAAAATGCAAAAATATTATTTGTATTTACAGTGTAATAATAGTTTAAACTTTGTCTCACGCTAAATGGAGTAGCATCCCTAAATTCATCTGTATCACCAGTTACAGTGGAGAAAAAATCTTTAACTTGGGATGTTTTTGATAAACGTCCTTGTAAATTATACTCTAATTGGTTATTTGAATTAGGCTTATATTTTCCACTGAGTTTTAGCAAACCCATATCTGAAGCCTGTTGTGTTTGACTAAGGCTTGCCTCATCTGGAGGTGTATTTAGAGATTCATCTATTGGTGTATTAGGATTATCTTCAAATTGTACATATTGTGTAATACGATTCAATCTTTGCTCTATACGACTACTAGAAAATATACCAAAACCATTAATATTTACTTTTTTATTTGGTGAATACGTGAAGTTTGCTGCACCAAGTTTGGTATTTACATCTAAAGCAGCATTATTCTGCAAGGCTAAAAATCCTAGATCATTACTTCCTAAATTAATATTTGTACCACTTGAAGTGCTTGGAGCTCTAAACCCACTATAAAGTCTAAAAAGATCACCTCTATTTAATACAACTTCTCCAATATTATTAATGTCCCCTATAAGATTAATACTATATTTTGGACTGTAATAAAATAGTTTAGGCTGAAAAATATAGAGGTTATCTCCTTTTAAAGTAGAGCTAGAAGGTAATCCAGCATTCACAGCAACACTACTGTTTGTTATATCAAAATCACTAGATGACCCTGCGCCTGCAGTAATATCACCAAACCAAAAATTCTTTTTACCTTCTTTAAGTTTAATATTTAAAGCTATATTATCAGAATTATCCTGAACGCCTTTAAGCTGATCTACCTCAGAAAAATTTTTCAAAAGCTGTACTTTATCTACCGCATTAGCTGGTATGTTTTTAGTTCCTAATTTTGTATCTCCATCAAAAAAAACTTTTCCGTCCACCATTAACTTTTGGATTGTTTTGCCTTCCGCTTTAACCTCGCCTGCTTCATTAACTTCTATCCCTGGCATGTTCTTTAATAAGTCACCCAGTTTTCTATCAGTAGGCTTCTTAAACGAGTCTGCATTATAAGTTATAGTATCTCCATCTATTTTTACAGGAATTTCGTAGGTCAGTTCAATTTCATCTAACAGATTGTCTTCCTTTAGAACAAAATTTTTAATAGCGTCTACCTCCTTTGTTTCATAAGTATTGCTGATGGCTTTATATCCTATAGAGCTCACTTGCAATACATACTTAGTATTTTTCTCTAGATTAAGTTTGTATTTACCTGCTTCATCTGTAATAGCAAATGATTCAAGACCATTTGTCTCTGCATTAATAGCTACAACATTAGCAAGTTCTAATGGATTACCGATACTGTCTTTTACAGTTCCATTTATTTTAATTTGTGCATAAGAGGAGTTAGCCACTATGAATAATAACATAGCAGTATAAATATATTTCATAGGATACTGTTTATTGTGATTTAATGATTAATGAAACATCCATAACTTTGTTTTATGAATTAAAAAAGACTTATTACGGATGTTCCATTTATTTTGAAAGATGATATGCTATAGAATAAAAATATAGCGCCATTTATTATAGTTGGATTAGCCTCCAATTCTTATCATTTGTACGCCCTCACCGTTCCTACCTCTTCTAGATCTGAATTGTTCCATTTGTTCTTCAGACTTTTTTCTTATGATTTTATCATACTCTTCTTGATTAACTTTTTTTCCTTTTTTTGGTTCCTTAATCTCAAATCCGTCTTTTGGGTTAATCTCTATCTTACTGCAAACTGTAGTAGTTCTGCCATCATTAACCTCAAGAATCAACCCTGGAAGACCATGATAGATACTTGGACCAGTACTTACCGGTATTTGAGGTGTATACCAAGCAGTAACTACTACTGTAACCTCTTTAGTTTCTGGCTCTTTCTTTTCTTTATCATCTTCATCTTTATCATTAATACTAAAACTAGTAACTGTACTTACTGTTTCCGTTCTTGTGAATGTCTTGGTAGCTTTGTAACAAGTATATTCTCCTATATTCTTGGTTTCATTTTCTAATTTCCAGTCGTGTTCTTGGAGTTCGTCTTGTATTAAAAATAACTTCCCAAAAGTTTCACTAGAACTTGTATATCTTTTTTCTTTAGTATTTTTATATAGTACATCACCTTCTCCTCCATTAAAACTAAACGAGATATTGACACCACTAGAATTAGGTTGTGGCGCTGCTAGTTTTTCTTCTTTTTTATATATAGACTGCTGCTTATCAAAACTCAACTTATAGGTTTGCTGAGACCCTTTCTTTAATTGCGCTATGATTTGCTCTTTCATTTCTGAAGAGATACTAATGCCATTAGCTGATGCTTTTTTACTAGTACCTATAGCAGTACTATCTATATCTATACCCAATTTTGTTAGCGTCTTGTATGTAGCTACACCTTTAAATTCTTGTGCATATGTTGTACTTGTCAACAGTACAACTAATAATAGTTTAACTATAATTTCCATATTTATTTATTTTTTGATTGATAGTATTTGATCGCAGCTTTTCTAAGTTTTGTGACATTTTCAAGAAAAGTTTCTTTATCACTAGTATTGCCCTTTATTTCATAGCTCATACTAGACTTAAGACCATTAGACATTTTTTTACCATTACACTTAATTTTAAAAGTTAAGTCTTCACCCTCAGTGGTTTCATCTAACAACTGTTTAAAATCTTCAATTGTAAATGTAGACTCTATCTCTTCAATCGAATCTACTTCTACTTCAATTTTTACATTTTCCACTTTTACGTCATTGTCTTTTACTTCACCTTTAAGATTTAGAGATTGCCCAAAAATCGATGCAGAAAGGCATAATGCTATTACTGTAATTAAGTTTTTCATTTTATTCTTTTATTTTTTGATTAGTACACCACAAATATGACAACTTGTTCTTAGTTTTAAAGTTAATCAACGTTAACGTCTGTTAACCGATTAGTCTAGATTGAGAATAACATCTACTTTTGAAGTATGAATGATAAACGCTATAAATATATATTGTATACAATTACGCTTGTAATTATTGCTACAATAGGTATTCAGATTTATTGGAACTACAAAAACTATCTCACCAATAAGCAACAACTTATTAATGATGTACAAGTAAGTTTGGATAAAGCTGTAGACGACTATTATGCAAATCTGGCAAAAGAAACACGTGTTGGCTTTTCTTTTGAAGAGACATCTACAGATAAGATATTTGAAGAGGATAGTCCTTTTACTAAAATATTAGAAAACATAGACGAAAAAAATGGTACAATTAAGTCCATTGACTCAATTGACACAAGTGAAATAAAAAGTCTAGCCGTATTTACAGGATTTAGTGCAGACTCCTTAATGAGAGAACATAATAAGCAACGTAAATCCATTTCTGCAGATTCAATTAAGAAAACTTTAGAAGATATAAGACAAACACAGCCTTCATTTGATGCCTCGGATATACAAATGCTTTCTACAAAAATATTTATATCAATTAAAAACGATTCTTTAGATGTTAGAAAGGTTAACAAATTTCTTATTGAAGATTTTAAACGAAAAAAAATAGAGCTAGACCATCATTTAGCATATTTCGAAAAAAAGCCTGATAGTTTATTACAAATTCGTATGAAAGAGTTAACAAAGAATTTACCACAAAGTGAGCATGAAAATTATGATTTACAGGTTGAGTCTAAGTCTACTTTTTTACCTGAAGGCAGTTTATTAAAGTTGAGTTTTGACAATGAAACCTTTAATATCCTTAAGCGTAGTTTTAGTGGCATTCTTATATCTACCTTTTTAGTTTTGGCAGTAATAAGTTGCTTATTTTATCTTCTAAAAATCATAAACCATCAGAAGCAGCTAGCCGAAGTTAAAAATGATCTAATTAGTAATATAACACATGAATTTAAAACACCTATTGCCACTATTGGAGTTGCACTAGAAAGCATCAACAACTTTAATGTAATAGAAGACCAAGAAAAGACGAAAAAATATATAGACATGTCTTCTAACCAGCTTACTAAACTCAATCTCATGGTGGAGAAGTTATTAGAAACAGCGACGCTTGATAGTGAAAGCTTAGACCTCAACAAAGAAGAGATAGATATTGTAGCCTTACTAACATCGCTAAGCTCAAGATACCAAGCGCATAATACAACTAAGACCATACAAACAAGTTTCAAGATTGAATCCTTAAGTGCCAAGGTTGATATTTTTCATTTTGAAAATGCACTGAATAATATTTTAGATAATGCTATAAAATATGGTGGTGACATAATTACTGTGGATTTGATTCCGAATAAAAACAGCTTTAATATTAATATTTCAGATAATGGCACTAGCTTAACAAAAGCAAGTAAAGAACGTATTTTTGAGAAATTTTATCGCGTACCAAAAGGTAACAAACATGATGTTAAAGGTTTTGGTATTGGCTTATATTACACCAAAAGTATTGTTGAAAAGCATAACGGAAATATTAGCTTAGACCTTAATAATAAACTCACCACTTTTAAAATAGAATTACCAAATGGCTGATCCTATAAAAATATTATTAGCGGAAGATGAAGCCGCGTTAGGACAAATTATAAAAGAGAGTTTAGAAACTCGAGATTTTGAAGTTTTACTTTGCGAAGATGGCGATAAAGCTTTTAAAACCTATAAAACTGAAAGTCCCGAAATTCTGGTTTTAGATGTAATGATGCCAAAAAAAGATGGCTTTACTTTAGCTAAAGACGTTCGTAAAATCGATGATACTATTCCTATTATTTTCTTAACCGCTAAATCTCAAACTCAAGACGTTGTCGAAGGCTTTACCATTGGCGGTAATGATTATTTAAAGAAACCTTTTAGTATGGAGGAGCTCATTGTTAGGATACATAACCTCATTAATAGAACCAAGCTTCAAAAAACAGCAGATGTATTAACTATTGGTGATTATACGTTTGATTTTCCAAAACAATTATTAACCTATAAATCTGAGGAAACGCTTCAGCTAACGCATCGAGAAGCGCATCTTTTATTTCATTTAATTAAAAATAAAAACAAAGTTTTAGACCGTTCTTTAATATTGAATAAACTATGGGGGACAGATGATTTTTTCTCAGCTAGAAGCATGGATGTCTTTATCTCAAAGCTCAGAAAAAAACTAAAACAAGACGACCGTATTCAAATATTGAATGTTCGAGGATTTGGGTATAAACTAACTGTTTAACGATTCTACTTATGGCTTAGTGATTGTGGTTTGATTTTTGTACTTTTCAAATCACTATGAAATCTTTGTTTTATCTTATTTTTTGTTTTTCATTTTTTGCTTTTGCCCAAGATGAGATTCAACTTCAGTTTGAAGCATCTATAGACTTAAAAGCCAAAGATGTTTTTGGCGTAGATACTTTTGGCACACTATATTACTCTGATGACAACCAGAGTTTTTATAAAAAATCGGCAGATACAACTATTAGCTATGCTAATTTTCAATTAGGCAAAATTACCTCAGCCAACACCTTTAACCCATTAAAAATAAATCTGTTTTACCAGGATTTTAATACCGTAATTATTTTAGACAACCGATTAGCAGAAATCACTAAAGTAGATTTCAATACAATACAAGACTACAAAAACGTATCATTTGTTTCTACTGGCTATGACAATACACTTTGGCTTTTTAATCAAGACTTACAACAACTTGAGTTATATGATTACCTAAATAATAAGACTCGTGTAAAAACTGTGCCTATACAGTCTCAGGTATTAGATTTAAAAAGTGATTATAACTACTGCTACTTACTTACAGAGAAACATCTTTATATATACAGTTATTTTGGAAGTTTAATCCATAAAATTGAAAACAAAGGCTATACAGAAATGGCATTTAGCAAAGCTAATCTAGTTTTAAAGAAAGAGAATGCGTTGTTTTTGCTACCAAAAAACAGTATTACTATAAAACCATTAAAAACTTCAGATTTGTTAATAAATCAGTTTTTGGTAACCAATGAAACCTTGTATATTTACAACGACGAAAAGCTACG
Source organism: Winogradskyella haliclonae (assembly GCF_014635865.1). Taxonomy (GTDB): domain Bacteria; phylum Bacteroidota; class Bacteroidia; order Flavobacteriales; family Flavobacteriaceae; genus Winogradskyella; species Winogradskyella haliclonae. The sequence goes on from NZ_BMDQ01000001.1 coordinate 125,150, forward strand.
TCGCTACCAATTAAAATCACAATAAATTATGCATGTTGCTATTGCGGGGAATATCGGCGCAGGAAAAACTACGCTCACAAAATTACTAGCCAAACATTACAAATGGGAAGCGCAACTTGAAGATGTTGTAGACAATCCATATCTAGATGATTTTTATAACCAGATGGAGCGCTGGAGCTTTAATTTACAAGTCTATTTCTTAAATAGTAGATTCCGTCAAGTCAATCAAATTCAACAAGGAAAAAAAGATATTATACAAGATAGAACCATCTATGAAGATGCTTTTATTTTTGCACCTAATCTACATGCAATGGGTCTAATGACCAATCGTGATTTTGAAAATTACTCATCTCTTTTTGAGCTAATGGAATCTTTTGTAAAAGGTCCAGATTTATTAATTTACCTGCGTAGTTCTATTCCAAATTTGGTTGCTCAAATTCATAAGAGAGGACGTGACTACGAAAACACGATTAGTATTGATTATTTAAGTCGACTTAATGAGCGTTACGAAGCCTGGATTAGTAAATACACTAAAGGCAACCTTTTAATTATTGATGTAGACGACCTAGATTTTGTTTCAAATCCCGAAGATTTAGGAGGCATTATTAATAAAATTGATGCAGAAATTAACGGTTTGTTTTAAGATTACTCTTAGTTATTTTTTAATTAATTAAAATCATAGGCTCAAAACCTATACAATAACTATACAGCTATGACTTAGTTGTAATATGCCATTGTTGTTTTACGTACAAAGATTGTAACTTACAGAATCTAAACAATTCACCAAATGGCAAATCGAAAGATTGAAATCGCAAAACTATCAGAACTTAAAGATAAGCAACCTGCTTATGCACTAGTCAAAAACACAGACTTAGTAATTATAAAACATGAAAAAGGCATCTCAGTTCTCTATGGACGATGTCATCATCGTGGCGCTTTGTTAGCAGATGGTTATATTGAAGGTCATAACCTCATCTGCGGTGTTCATCATTGGGATTATAGATATGATACTGGAGTAAGTGAATATAATAATGAAGAGCAACTACATAAATTTCAAGAATATATTGATGGGGATTCGTTGTTGATTGACGAAGATGAAATCATAAATTTTGAAACTAATCACCCGCAACCATTTAATCGCGATGAATACTTAGGCACATACGCAGACACTCATCCCGAAGATACTGAACCTTACACAGGTTACATAAAAGAGTTAGCCAAAAATGGTTTAAAAAATATTGGTCATCATGGATTTTCCGCATCAATGGGAGTTGACAGAAACACACTCCCAAAATGGAATGATATTCAATTTTTACCGGCACAACTGGCTACTCGTCCTCTATTAGATGAAGACGACGTCGCTACAAAAGTAATTATAGGACCAAATGCAAAGAAACCCTTGGAATTAGACATCCCTTTATTTGTTTCTGATATGAGTTTTGGGGCATTATCTCGAGAAGCAAAAATAGCATTGAGTAAAGGTGCAGAAATGGCTGGAACTGGCATTTGTTCTGGTGAAGGCGGTATGCTTCCTGAAGAGCAAGAAAGTAACTCAAGATACTTTTACGAATTAGCTTCAGCTCAATTTGGCTTTTCTTGGGATAAATTAGATAATGTCCAAGCATTTCATTTTAAGGGTGGTCAAGGTGCAAAAACAGGAACTGGAGGTCATTTGCCAGGAAATAAAGTAAGTGCCGAAATTGCAGAAGTTAGAGGACTAAACGAAGGTGAAACGGCAATATCTCCCGCAGCAAATCCCAATTTTTATACAGCGCAAGATTTTAAAGATTTTGGAGATAAGGTAAGAGAACGTACTGGTGGCATACCTATTGGTTTTAAAATTGCAGCTAGCCATATTGAAAAGGACATTCAGTTTGCGTTAGACGCTGGTGTAGATTATATTATTCTAGATGGTCGCGGTGGTGGAACAGGCTCTGCGCCTACCATATTAAGAGATCACATCAATGTCCCAACTATTCCTGCATTAGCAAGAGCAAGAAAATATTTAGATAAAGTAGGCGCAAAGAACATCAGTCTAATTATAACAGGTGGCTTAAGAGTTGCTGAAGATTTTGCTAAAGCAATGATGCTTGGTGCTGATGCCATTGCAGTTTCAAATTCTGCATTACAAGCCATCGGCTGTTTAGGTATGCGAGCTTGCGGGACCAACAATTGCCCTGTTGGCATAGCTACTCAAAAAGAAACGTTGAGAAGCAGATTAATTATTCAGTCTTCGGCAAAGCAATTATATAATTATTTTAATGCCACAAATGATTTGATAAAAGTTGTTGCTAGAGCATGTGGTTATGATGATATTTCAAAATTCAACCCTAATGATCTTTCTACATTTGACTATGACATGCATAAACTCACTGGTATTAATTATGCTGGTATAAAATTTTAATTAATGAGACAAACAATGCATTTGACCGCACAGTATTTAGCAACTGCGGCGATAAGTTTTATCGAAAAAAAAGCTGATGATAGTCATACCAATTTAGGCTGGACAAATCATAATCTAGTAACACATCCATTTCCTAATGGAGATAAATTAGGGCTTAATTACGAAAATTTTTCATTAGAGTGGATAGCACAAAATGGAAATAAAGAGCATTTCCTTTTAGATGGAAAAACACATAAGGACATTGTATACTGGATATCTCTTACAAGTATAAATAATGGAATTACAAAACCATATAGTTATAATCTACATTATGAAATTCCAAATAACATAATTGAAAATTCTTATCAATTTCAATTAGCTCAACAGAATGAACTTAGCCAATTAATTAAAAATAGAGATTTGGCTTTAGATGTAATATCTAATGTTTTACAATCTAACAACTACAAATCCCCTATTAGAATCTGGCCTCATCATTTTGACACTGGCGCTTTTTTTTATATTAATGAGAATCTGTCTATCGGAATTGGAATGGCAATGCCAGATACGTTAATTAATGACTTTTATTTTTATATAAGTGGCTATAATGGTCATGATTCAGTAGATATTATCAACCCAACTTCGCATAAAAATTACTATGGTGATAGCTGGAAGGGATTTGCGTTGTCTATTAAAAACCTTAATAAAGAAGCTGCTATTGATTTTTGTAAAACTGCAATTAATACATATAAAAAATCTATAAAATAAAATTATGCTTTTTAGCATGCTCAATCGCTTGTTTACTATCGTCAACGATTAAAACCGGCAGCTCTTTATAATCTTTAAATAGATTCTGAATACGTTTCATTCTTTTTTTATGATCTACACTACGTAGGTATATTGCGGCTATTCTATTTGGGAATTTTTTGACGACATCTAAATAAATATAGGCATCTTTTTCACCACAATCTCCAATAAGTATAAAGTTTAAATTCGGATATGTATTTAAAATATTGTACACCTCATGATATTTATGTGCCAATTCTGGCTTTGGTGTCTTATCGAACGGTGTACGAAAATCACGTAATAAAATTGGCCCTTTAGGGAATGTATTAGATTTCAGAAAGAATGCCAAATAACGATACAAATTCCAAGGGCTATTACTCACATAAAAAATAGGATTTACAGTATTGTGAAGCAATTTGTAAAACTCTACGGTACCTTCTAAAGCTTTTCGTTTTAAAGGCGTTTTAAAAAGTGTATTAACAATAACTTTCCACTTTAATCTTGAAGTTACACCTGTATACAAAATGGTATCATCAATATCACTAATAACACCAAATTGTGCATTATCTGATGGTACTAACATTTCACCAGTAAACTGATTATTTAATTGTATTTGACGTGTTATGGTTTCATCGTTATAACTTACTGTATAGTCTAACCAACCTTCACTATCAGTATTAATATCAATTTCTGAGGTAGTATCTTTTAAGTAATAGCCTTCAGCATCTGTTTTTAATTCAAAATTAGTGTTATGAATATTAATTTGAATGACCGCATTTCGGATTTCGTCTGTTTCAAAACGCTTCCAAGAATTAACCAGAAGATTAAACCAGCCTTTCTTTGACAAATCTATATCCTCATCCTCCAATGCCCGACCTCGTAAATACAAATGGTTCTTGGTACCATATGTTAAAAACGGGATAATTTGTAGGGGGTCTTTTTTTAGCATTACCCAAATATAAAAAAACCACGCTTTCTTTTAACTTAAGAAAGCGTGGTTTATTTATTTAGATTTGAAAATTACTATTTCGTAATTTCTACCTTTTTTACTTTACTCTTTAAATAAGCTTTAGAATTTTCAAAAGCTACAAGCTTGGCTTCAACTTCTTCTATAGTGCCTTTGATTATTTTTTCACTTACAACTTCTTTCCCTTTTACAAAAGCAGTATGAGTAATTTTAGCCATTGCTATATCATCTGACCCTACAGACATCTCTATATTAATCTCACTCTGCCTATTAGCTAAACCTTCTTCAATAGAATGACCTCCTAAAATTGGTGCTATTACTAAACCTATTAAACATGTTAGCTTAATTAAAATATTCATAGATGGTCCAGATGTATCTTTAAAAGGGTCACCAACAGTATCTCCAGTTACTGCTGCCTTGTGTGCATCAGAACCTTTATATGTCATTTCACCATTTATTTCAACTCCAGCTTCAAAAGACTTCTTAGCATTATCCCATGCACCACCTGCATTATTTTGGAAAATCGCCCAAAGCACACCACTAACAGATACCCCAGCCATATAACCCCCAAGCATTTCTGCTACTAGTTTATGATTCTCTGGATAGATTAAAATTCCTACTAATACGATTACAATTGGAAAACCGATAGTTAATATTCCCGGCAACAACATTTGTTTTAGAGAGGCTTTAGTAGAGATATCTACACATTTATCGTATTCTGGTTTTCCTGTACCTTCCATGATGCCAGGAATTTCTTTAAACTGCCTTCTTACTTCTTCTACCATTTCCATAGCAGCTTTCCCTACAGAACTCATAGCTAATGCAGAGAATACAACTGGCACCATTCCTCCAACAAAAAGCATTGCCAATACAGGTGCCTTAAAGATGTTAATACCGTCGATATCAGTAAACGTTACATAGGCCGCGAATAGTGCTAATGCTGTTAATGCTGCAGAAGCAATTGCAAAACCTTTACCTGTTGCTGCAGTTGTATTACCTACAGAATCAAGGATATCTGTACGCTCTCTAACAATTGGTTCTTGCTCACTCATCTCTGCAATACCGCCAGCGTTATCAGCAATAGGTCCAAATGCATCAATAGCCAATTGCATTGCTGTTGTTGCCATCATTGCTGATGCTGCCATTGCTACACCATAAAATCCTGCAAAGGCGTATGAAGCCCATATAGCAACAGCAAATAATAATACAGAGCTAAATGTAGAAATCATACCTGTTGCCAAACCTGCAATTATGTTTGTGGCTGCACCAGTACTTGATTGTTGTACGATATTTAAGATTGGCTTTTTACCTAATCCTGTGTAATATTCTGTAAAAGAAGAAATAGCGCCTCCTACAACTAACCCTACTAAGGTTGCATAGAATACTCGCATTGAAGAGATTTCCTGTAAACCTTCTCCAAAGAATTCCATTTTCATTGTCTCAGGAAGCATCCATGTTACCAAACCAAAACAAGCCGCTGCTACTAAAGCAATAGATGTCCAGTTACCAATATTAAGGGCTTTTTGCACTTGAGCTTCTTTTGCATCGTTAGAAGAAATTTTAACTAAGAATGTTCCAATAATTGAAATAATAATTCCAGCTCCAGCAATAGCCATTGGTAATAAGATTGGTCCAATACCTCCAAATGCATCAGTAATAGCACCGCCCATATCTTTAATGATATAATTACCTAGTACCATTGCAGCCAAAACAGTTGCTACATATGACCCAAATAAATCAGCGCCCATTCCGGCAACATCACCAACATTATCACCCACATTATCTGCAATTGTTGCAGGGTTACGGGGATCATCTTCAGGAATACCTGCTTCTACTTTACCAACTAAATCGGCACCTACATCTGCTGCTTTTGTATAGATACCTCCACCTACGCGTGCAAATAATGCAATAGACTCAGCTCCCAGAGAGAAACCTGCTAGTGTTTCTAATACCAATGTCATATCGGTAGTGTTTGTCCACTCGCCTCCCATAAACATTTTGTAGAAAAGGATAAAAAACGCCGTTAAACCTAATACAGCTAAACCTGCAACACCAAGTCCCATAACTGTTCCACCACCAAACGAAATGTTTAATGCTTTTGGTAAACTCGTCTTTGCTGCTTGCGTAGTTCTTACATTAGTTTTTGTAGCTATACGCATACCTATATTACCTGCTACTGCAGAAAATACAGCTCCGATAATAAAAGCGATAATAATTAAGTAACTTGTAGACTCTACAACTGTTGCAACACCAGCTAATGCTATACTTGCTCCGATTACAAAAAAAGTTAAGAGTTTGTATTCTGCTTTTAAGAACGCAAGAGCACCTACATAAATATGATCAGATATCTCTTTCATCTTACCATCACCTGCATCTTGTTTCATAACCCAAGAGCGCTTTATAAGCATATAAATTAAACCTAAAATAGCCAGAACTATTGGCATCCAAATCATGTATGATTCCATATTGTTTTTATTTAATTTGATTAGTTTTTTAGCTGGGCAAATGTAGTAAAATGATACCTAATAAGAAAGTCCTTCTGCATTGCTTGCAAAAGGACTTTTTTTTAATACAATCTTTACATCTACCTAAATCGTAAAATCGCCATTAGTTTTATGTTCGCTATTTTCATAACGCTCTACACATTTATTAAGGATATCGTAAGCTTCTTTAGCATCACCCCAACCACCAACATCTACTTTTTTCTTTTCAAGATCTTTATACACTTGAAAGAAGTGTGTAATTTCTTTTTTACGATGTGGATTTAAATCTGATATATCCTCGTAGCTATTCCAAATAGGGTCAGTAACTGGCACGCAGATTAGTTTTTCATCTGGACCTTTTTCGTCAGCCATATGAAAAACCCCAATTGGTTTAACCTCCATTACACACATGGGAAATGTTGGCTCTGTACCCATGACTAGTACGTCTAATGGATCGCCATCCAATGCTAAAGTCTCAGGAATAAACCCATAATCTCCAGGATACATCATTGACGAGAACAACATACGATCAAAACGTATTTTATTAAGCTCAAAGTCATACTCGTACTTATTACGACTTCCTTTAGGAATTTCTATTAATACATCGAAAGTTAATTTTCCGCTAACTGTCATAATATCTAATTTTTAAAAAGGGGTGCAAAGATAGTTTAATGTTTGATTACAAAAACAATTTTCGAATATTTATTAGAGCATTTTTAAAGTATTAACCTCTTGTATGGTCAAATGTTTCCAATGACCTCTAGGAATATCTTTCTTAGTCAGGTGTCCTATTGAAACGCAGTCTATTTTTACTAAATCGTATTTAAGTTCATCAAAAATAGCACGTAAAATAGTATTACCTGTATTTTTAATTTTTATACCGATTTTATTTTTTGACTCACCGTCAATATAGCTTATTTCTTCTACTGAAATAAGTTTTCCTTTAATCTTAAAACCTTCTTTTATTTTTTTGAAGTCTTCAAACTTTAAATTTTTATCTAACTCAACTTGAAATAATCGTGCAACCCCATTTTTAGAATTGGTAAATTTCTGTACAACTTCATCATCATTAGTAAATAACAACAAGCCTAAAGAATTACGCCCTAAGCGACCAATGGGCTTTATTCTAGCGCTAGTAGCATTCGACACTAAATCCATCACGGTTCTACCTTTACCTTCAGCAGTTGTAGTTGCAAAACCTTTTGGTTTATTTAGTAACACATAAGCCTTTGGTTCTGGATTAATACGACGACCATCGAAACGTACTTCGTCAGTTGGTTTTACTTTATAACCCATCTCGGTAACTACTTTACCGTTTACAGTTACCAAACCTATAGAAATATTTTCATCAGCTTCACGGCGAGAGCACATCCCAGAATTTGCAATGTATTTGTTAAGACGAATTTCGTCTGGATTAGATGGTTTTTTAGGGGTCGTCTTTTTTCTAGTCGCAGAATACTGTCTAGAAAATGACTTCTTTCCTCCTACGGATTTCTGTTTTCCGTCTCTCTTTCCTTTCCCTTTATTACCTTGCTGTCTCGTCATGACTAAATTTTTTGCAAAGGTAATACAATAGTTTACATGTACTACTTTATTTCCACAGTTGTTTGACGCTCAGTATTGACCGTTAATTTTGTAACATCTGGTCGCGAATAATGTCCAACGACATCAAAGTTTTGTCGCTCCTCTAAAACGCGATTAAAATCTATTGTCTCATAGATTAATCCATCCTTATGTAAAACGGGTTCTACAATCCATTCGCCATCTGGCCCTGCAATACAACTACCGCCATTGGCTAAAGTATCTGGCGCATTTTTTATGATTTCATTGTAATAAGGTGTGTCTTTAGGAAAGTCTGACTTTGCCATTAGACTAGATACAGAGACCACATAAGAACGTGACTCTCTTGCTATAAATCGTGTAATGTCTTTCGTATTATGGTCACTTCCTGGCCAAACGGCGATATGCAAATTTTCGCCTTGCCCGTACAATGCAGTTCTTGGTAGTGGCATCCAGTTTTCCCAACAGTTTAATCCACCAACTGTAAATGCTTTGAGCGGATGTACTTTTAATCCATTACCATCTCCTGGTGCCCATGTTAAGCGCTCATCATAAGTTGGCTGTAGCTTTCTATGTACAGACTCTACACTACCTTCTTGATTTATATAAACCAAAGATGCATAAATACTATGCCCACCACGGTCTTCAGGGCGTTCCATAATTCCTAAATAAATCGCAATATTGTGCGCTTTTGCTAGTTTACAAACCGAGTCTAGCTCGCCTTTTTCTATACAGATAGAATTATTGACATAATGCGCGTGAAGCTTTTTATTAACATCCGTATTCCATTCGGCTCCTCCTGTTAAGGCCAACCAAAATGGATAACCCGGCAATAATGCTTCTCCAAAAACAATAAGTTCTGCTTGTTCTTTTGCTGCATCACTAATAGATTTTTCAATTTTCTGAAGTGTTGCAGATTTATCTAACCAAACTGGTGCAATCTGCGCCATTGCGATTTTAAGGGAGGTATTCATTTTAGAGTCGATTTAAAACAAGATTAATATTTATAAGTATAATTGAAAATACTCCAGCTACAATAATAAACTTTAGAATATTATGAAGCCATAGATAGTGGGCTCTCCTATTAGATTTCCATAGCAGTAGTAGAAAAATAAGCAGTAAAATTACACTCGCATAGAAGAAATAATACATATGCCCAATTTCAAAATAAAAGACAAGTATCATTGCAGTGGTACAAGTGACTACTAATGCACCCGTCAATAAGTATTTTGAAATTTTTTCGCCATAAACTACAGGAATCGTTCTATAGTTTAATGCCAAATCGCCTTTAATGTTTTCTAAATCCTTTGTTAATTCTCTCATCGAAATCAGCATAAACAGAAATAGTGCATGAACAAAAACTACCAATTCAAAATTTTTGTAGTAGATGAATATGGCAAAAAATGGAGTTACTGTTAATATCGCCGAAACCAAATTACCTGTAATTGGCATTTTCTTCAGCTTGTGTGAATAAAACCAAATAGCAAAAATGTAAAGTGCAAAGAAAATTACTGCTCTAAAAGATACGTAACTCACAAAGATAATGGCTAAAAAATTTAGCGTAAAATAAATAGATAGCTTGGTATTTTGACTTACCAATCTATCCAGCATACTTTTATTAGGACGATTAATTAAATCTTTTTCAGAGTCGTAAAAATTATTGATAATATAACCTGATGCTATGACCGCAGATGACGCTAAGACTAGCATTAAGAGATAAATATCAAATAATACATCTTTTAAATGAAAATGAGGTGCAAAAATATAAATAGATGCCAAATACTGTGCTATAACTACTATGAGAATATTATACCCGCGAACAACAGAAAAGAGACTAAAAACCTTTAAAACGAAGTGTTTTTGAGCCCTAGATAACATGAATTTAGAAATTGTAAACGACTTCTAGCTTTTGGCCTTTGAGTGCTTCCTTGGCTCTGTCTATATTTTCAGTAAATCCAAGAATATAACCTCCGCCACCAGAACCACAAAGTTTTAAATAATAGTCGTTGGTTTCGATACCTTTTTTCCATAAAGCATGGAATTGTTTTGGTATCATTGGTTTAAAGTTATTAAACACTACTTTAGATAATTGCTTAGTATTTTTGAATAAAGACTTTATATCACCTTTTAAGAAATCGTCCACACAAGCATCTGTATGTTTTATAAACTGCTCTTTAAGCATACTTCGAAACCCTTCATTTTTCATATTTTCCATAAAAATACTTACCATCGGCGCTGTTTCTCCAACAATACCACTATCTAATAAAAAGACTGCACCTTTGCCTTCACTTTTTTGAGATGGGATCCCAGTAGCTTCAATATTATCCTGAGAATTAATAAGAATAGGAAGACTCAAATAACTATTTAATGGATCGAGACCAGAAGATTTCCCATGGAAAAAAGACTCCATAGCTGAGAAGATTGATTTTAATTTCAACAGCTTCTCTCGAGTTAAGTTTTCTAGAACTGTAATTTTATCTGAAGCATATTTATCATATATAGCCGCTACTAATGCACCACTACTTCCTACACCATAACCTTGAGGTATTGATGAGTCGAAATACATTCCTGAATCAACATCTGATTGTAACTTCTCAAAATCGAAAACCACTAAATTCGTATCTAACCTTTTTAAATATGCAACAAATCGTTTTAAACTTTCGTTAGATTGTTTTGCATCTTCAGAAGGGTTTTCATCCAATTTAAGCGCCCCGTTATAGAAATTATAAGGGATTGATAAACCTTTAGAATCTTTTATAATTCCGTATTCACCGAATAACAAAATTTTGGAATAAAATAGGGGACCTTTCATAGCTAGCTCTTAGTTAATCAGAAATATGCGCTAGTTTTTTAGCACCTTTTCCAACTGTATCACAAATATAGTGACCATTTTGGCAATACGCAACCAACTCGGTCTTAATGAATTCATAAACTTTATCAGCTTCAGCCTTTGGAAATAAGACATGTACATTAGCACCTGCATCTAAAGTGAAACAAATATTAGAGCCTGTTTCTACTCTAAACTGCCAGATTTTATTAATAATTTCTAGCGTATTTGGTTTCATTAATATAAAGTATGGCATGCTCGTCATCATCATCGCATGTAAGGTCAAGGCTTCACTTTCAACAATTTCTATAAATCGTTTTTGGTTTCCAGATATGAGGACATCTTTTAATTCAGCCAAATGTTCATGTGCTTGCTCAAAACGTTTTTCAGCAAAAGGGTGACTAAACATTAACTTGTGGCCAACGGTACTGCTCACTTGCTTTTCTCCTTTATCCACTAATAAAATAGCATCTTGATAGTCTTTAAAATTTGGATGAATGTCTTCCGTAAACTTAACGCCGAATAAATCTGAACTTTCTGTTGATTTATTATTTCCCCAAACAACCAATTCTCCTTCTACACTTCTGCAGGCACTTCCTGAACCCAAACGTGCTAAAAAGGATGCTTTTTTGTTGAAATAAGATTCGTTCACTTCTAATTCGCTCAGTGAACATTCAATACTCATCAAGCACAAAGCCAAAGCACTCATCCCCGAAGCTGAAGATGCTATACCAGAACTATGTGGAAATGTATTTGACGTTTCAATTTTAAAATGAAAGTCTCTTAAAAACGGAACATAAGCTTCAATACGCTCAAAAAATGTTTGGATTTTTGGCTTGAAAGCTTCATTTATTTGGCCTTCAAAAATCACATCAAAACTAAAATTATCACCTTCTTTTTTGGTATAAGTGACTTCAGTAATTGTTTTGCAATTAGATAAGGTAAAACTTATTGAAGGATTTTCTGGGATTTGATTTTCGCGTTTTCCCCAATATTTTACTAGAGCAATATTACTTGGCGACTCCCATTTTACGCTACCGTTTTCAACGTTAGACGTATAGGATGTAAGTGTGAAATCTTGTTCTGTCATTCATAAAAATTGTTATGCAAAAATAGGCAAAATCTAAGGCTTACTCTTAATTTCTTTTACCATAGCTAACAATTTTAGCATCGTTTTATAATTTCTCGCTGTAGCATTGGCTTTAAGCTTACGCTCAAAGAAACTTGAGTTGAATTTTGTACGACCATAACCATTTGCAGAAAAGAAATAAATACAGTTGTCTGTAATATGAAATTCTTCACCACTGTAAGACAACTCTGAGACCTCTTCTAAACCTATTTTATCTGGGATGCTATCGAGCATCATAAAATAGCTTTTTTCTTTTTCTTCATTCTGAAAAGGACAGTTATCGAAAATGGCTTTTAATTGGTCATCAGTTTTGATAAGCGTTGTTACTTCAAAACCAAAATAATCTAAAATGGCTTTTTCAATGTTTGATTTGATATGTTTTGCAGTATCAGAAGACTGAAACACAACATTACCACTTTGTATATAAGTTTGCACATCTTTTAAGCCTGACTTAGACAGTAATTCTCGCAACTCAGCCATAAGGACTTTTCGGTGTCCACCGACATTAATACCCCTTAAAAGTGCTATATATATTTTCATTTTTTAGTTATAGATTGTGCAGCAATATACGCACTAGTCCACGCATTTTGGAAATTAAACCCACCTGTTACGGCATCTACATTGATAACCTCACCTGCAAAATATAGGTTTGGAATAGACTTACTCTCAAAGGTCTTAAAATTGATTTCTTTTAAATCTACGCCACCTGCTGTAACAAACTCTTCTTTAAACGTACTTTTTCCTGTAACTTTAAAAATGGCATTGGTAAGCTGACTTGCTAGAGCTTCTAGTTGATTTTTATCTAAATCTGCCCAACGTTCTTCTTCACTAATATTAGATGCTAGAACTAACTCTTTCCATAGACGTTTTGGCAAGTTAAACTGTGGTGCTTTATAGACTATTTTTTTAGCTAAGGTTAATTTCAATTCTTTTAAACCATTTAAACAATCCTCTGTATCCTGTTGAATAAAATTGACGCTTATTTTAAAGTTATAATTAAGTTTTGCCAATTCTACTGCACCAAAAGCAGACAATTTTAAAATTGCAGGCGCACTCATACCCACATGTGTAATTAGCAATGGCCCTTGAGATTCTAAATTTGTACCTAATACCTTAACCTCAACATTTTTTGCTACAACCCCAGGAATATCTTTAATACGTTCATCTCTAATATCAAAGGTAAATAATGAAGGTACTGGTGAAACAATAGTATGACCTAAGTCTTCTAAAAGATTCCAGATTTTAGGATTGCTCCCAGTGGCTATGATTATTTTTTTACAGGAAATATCTTCTTTACTGGTTTTTAAGGTAAACCCATATTCTTGTACATTAATTGATTTTACGGAGTAATTATACATCACATTTACATGATGCTTTTTTGCTTGATTTATAAAACAATCAACTATTGTTTGTGAGGAATTAGATACAGGAAACATACGACCATCTTCTTCAGTTTTAAGGGCAATACCACGTTCTTCGAACCAAGCAATAGTATCACCTGTCATAAACGTATGAAAAGGTCCTAGTAACTCTTTTTTGCCTCTAGGATAGTTTGTAACAAGTTCTGAAGGTATAAACTCGGCATGTGTTACATTGCAACGCCCACCTCCAGAAATTTTTACTTTTTGCAAACCTGTTTTTCCTCGCTCAAGAATAGCAATTGTAAGGTTTGGATTTTGCTCTGCAATATTAATAGCCGCAAAAAAACCTGCTGCACCGCCGCCAACAATTGCAATATCCAAATCTGAATTAAAATTCTTCAAAAAGTCAGTTCCTTAAAATTATCGCTGTAAATTTAGCATTATAAATTAGGAAGCCTTTATGCGTAAATACTTTTTTATTATTTGCTTATTAGCTCTTAGTTGTGAAACTGGAGAGCTTAAAGTTATAATGGATTTACCTGTTGACCTTAATGAAGTTTCTGGATTAGAAACTGATTCAAAAGACAGTCTGTTTTGGATGGTTAATGATAGTGGCAATAAACCTATTCTGTATGGCCTAAACCGAACTGGAGACATTATAAAAGTCATAAAAATAAAAGCTAAAAATAGAGATTGGGAAGATTTAACAATTGATCCAAAAGGTAATATTTATATAGGGAATTTTGGCAACAATGGTAATGATAGTGAGCAACTCTCTATATTAAAGATTACTGCAAAAGACTTGAGTAAAAATAAAGAATCTATTAAACCAAAGGTCATTAGTTTTACGTATCCCGAACAAAAAAAATTCCCTCCTAAGAAGAGCAAACGTCATTTTGATTGTGAAGCCTTTTTCTTTTACAAGGACTCTCTTTATCTTTTTACCAAAAGCCGTGCTCCTAAAAACCCAGGCAAAACTAACCTTTACAGATTACCTACAACAAAAGGAAATTATAAAGCTGAATATATAGATACATTTAATACATGTGACCAGTCTGAATGCTGGGTTACTTCAGCAGATATTAATGAAAAAGGCACTAAACTTGCGCTTCTGACTGAGAATTCTGTTTTGGTTTTCTCAAAACTAAAAGGAAATAAATTCTTTAAGTCTGACTATAAACGCTACGTGTTTGAGTATGCTTCTCAGAAAGAAAGTGTTGCTTTTAAAAACGATAGCACCCTTTATATTGCTGATGAGTATTTAGGTGTAATAGGCGGAAATGTATATGAATACAATATAGATTAGAAAACATAAAAAAGCCAGTGATTAATCACTGGTTTTTAAATTATATAAAGTGATTATCAGAATCCAAAACCTAATCTAAAGGCTAGTCGTAATCCGTCATCACTACTAAATGCAGAGACGTTAGCTGTAAACATACTATAAGCACTTACAAAAACACCACCTCCTGCAGATGTATTCCATCCACTTTCATTAAACATTGGATTTAGAACTCTATTATCATCTATCCATACGCGACCATAATCAAAGCCCCCATAAAAGCCTACATTAAAAGGTAAAAAATTGGCGCCTTTGCGTCTTAAGTTAAATCTTAAATCTGTACTCTGTACAAAAGATTGTTTACCTGCAAAACGCTCTCTCCTAAATCCGCGCAAGCCTTCAGAATCTCCCAATGTTGCTGCTTGATAAAACTCAAAATCATCGCCTAAGTTAATCTGACTTCTTAATTTAGTTGCTAATACTACACTTCCTTTATTCGTAATTTTATAATCAAAACCTAACTCAGGTATGATATATCCAAAACCTTTAGAGGTACTAACATTATTTTTGAAACCAGCTTCGAGACCAAATAGCATTCCTAAGGTTGGAAACGAGCTGCTATCTTTAATATCGTAGATATATTTTGCATGTGCACCATAAAAATCTTGCTTATCAAAAACGGCATCTGTTGGTGTTGTAATCGTTTCTAAATAACGACCTGGTGTACGATCTACCTCATTAGACTCATACGTAGCTCCAATCTCAAACTCAGATCCATATTGCGATTTCCAAACTAGTGCTGGTGAAACTCTTAAAGTTCTTATTTTAACTCTATTAAAATCTAATTCTATTGCATCGTTATCTGGTTCTAGGTTTGGTGTACTATTACCAAAACCAAAGAAGTTACGTGCAAAATTAGGACTTGTAAACCTGGCATCTATTTTAAGATTGGCCTGTCTTACGATATTAGCAAACTCTCCGGTGTAACCTATATCAAAACCACTAGTTGCAAAGAAATATCCTGCTGTAATTGTATGCCGTGATGAGAATGGATTTCTTTCAAACGTGTAGTTAGTTAATGTACTTGAAAAACCAATTTTAAAACCATCATCGGGATTAAAGCCAATCGATGGTACAGTTTGTATTGTATTATTTTTTAGCTTCTTGTAGTTATAGACATTTGTTTCATAATCATCCGTAAGTTTTCTTGAACCTTTATTAGTAACAAAAGTGTTCTTCTTTGATTTATAATCGTAATATTTAAGCTTCTTCCCATTCTTAATATCATAGGTATCATTATTCTGTCCGCCTATTAATCTAATTTTTATGAGTCGGTCGCCTTCTCCAAAAACGTTAAATACATCATCATCGTCCAAAGCATAAATCCAAATTTCTTTGGTTTGATTTCTACTAAAGGTACGTTCATGGAATATATCAGCTTTTTCACCATCTTTAATTCTATATGCCGTAACTTTTGTTTTTCCGTTTGGCATGCGCTCAATATCAAACCAATCGTCTTTGTTTGTTCCTTTTATGACTGAAAATTTAGCAACAACATCAAAATATCTGTCAGATATTTTTTGAAGATTTCCGCGTCTTGCTCTAAGCAATCTCTTAATTTCATCAACCTTACCATCCCTTACTTCCTCTGGTATATTTAAAAATGCCTTTTCTATAATAGCATCAGTTACATTATTTTGAATAAGACGTACTTGTTCATCCCAAACGTCTTTACCAGCGTCTTGAATTAACTCCATATCTAAAGGATATGGCTCCACATTAACACCTTTTACATCTACTAAGTCTTCATTATAACTTCTTAATAAACCAGCAGTAGGTATTAATTTTACAGCGGCAGTAAGCAAGAATCCATCACTCATCTTAGAAAATGCTTGATCCCTATCTCTTGGCATAGGGCGATACACTTTCTTGCCATTTTCTTTAAACTCTATCCAGCGCCATTGGTCTTGATGTCTATCCCAATCTCCAATAAGCATATCAAACAAACGTGCTTTAATATATGCCGCTTCATCAATGATAATATCTTCATCCTCATGAATCTTCTTCATCATATCTGTAGTGCTTATCAATGTATTACTATAACCGAAACTGGCTTTATCATTATGACCTTCAGAAGTATGTTCTTCAATCATATATAGTTCATCGCCGAAGTCAGAGTTAAAGTTGCCAAGCGCTTTTTGTTTAGGAATGTAATACAAGACAGGATTTGTATGGTACACTCCAATAGCATCAGCTAAATCTCCTACCACAAAAGGCGCATATGGGTGCGCACCTGTAAAGACATCTAGCAATAAATCTGATGCAAAACTATCATCCAATTTATCCCCTATATATTGGTCTTTAAACAAAATAGCTTGCAAGTATTGAGAGGCTTGTTTTTTTAATGCTCGCATTACATACTGACGACCTTCTTTATCTTCCAACCGTAAGGATTTTGACTGGTTACCACCACCTTTTCTAACAGGAAACACTCCGCCAAATAATGTGTCTAAACTTACTATTGGTGCTTTTACCTCAGTTCCAAATTGTTTACGATATCTGTCTCCCCAAAGAAACTTATGGAACCCTGATTTTTCTACTTCTTCATTTGTGTAAATTGAAGCGATTTTTTCTTTTGGAAAGCTCTCTGGATAGTCCTTTAAGTTTGCTTTTTGATTTGGCTTTAGAACTTCTGTCTGAAAAACTACCGCATCTTTTCCTGCTTCATAAAAACGAACAAAAGATGAACCATCTTTAAATACATCTAATCTTGCATAACCATTTGCGCCGTATGCAAATTGACCATTACCTATTAATCTTACAGCTGAAGCTTTAGAACCTGAGCCACTAATTATTTGCGGCAAGTCACTATTAACTAAATACTGAAGACTATGATCATGACCAGAAACAAAAACAGCTTTATCATTTTGTCTGGCTAGACTTACAACTCGTTTCTGAAGCTCGCTATACATCTTATTTTGTACATCTACATCAATAACACCTCCTGTTTTTCTTACGACATTTTTTAAAGTTCCTATTACGGGAAGCGGTTTCATATGACTTTTAAAAGAATATTGTCCCCCATGAGAACCATTATTAAACATTGGATGATGTAATGCTATTAATGTTGTTTTCCCTCTAGCTTTCTTTATTTCACTACCTAATTCTAGTAAAAAATCTGCTCTTGTTTTAATTTCGCAATCATCATTTATTGTTGGATGCTTATCCCAATTGGTGATATACCAATGCGAATCGATGAGGATTAAAACAACATCATCAGAAATCTTAACCCTTTCTATTGGGCAACCATTTTCAGGTAAAAATGTATTTTTACCCAGAGCGTCTTCTACAAATTTTTCTTGTTTCTTAAGGCCTTTTAATTGGCTATACCAGTCATGATTTCCTGGTATAAAAATTGTATTTCCTTTAAAGTTTTTAGCAGCATCTATCTGCACTTGTAGTCTATGCTTTACTAACTCTTCGCTCTCTTTATCTTTTAAATTAAATCCATTAGGATAAATATTATCTCCAAGAAAAATTGCAGTACTATTAGAGTTAGCTTGATTTAATGCCGCTTTAAAATCTTGAATGGCCAAATCTGTTTCTCCAAGTTTTGAATTACCCGCATCACCAATTAAATAAAAAGAATGCAATAACTCCTTATCTGTTGGATACTGGGCTACTTTTGATTGGTCTACTTGCATCTGCATAGTTGCACAACCACTTAAAAAAATAGTTAACAGAGGAAAAAGACTGAGCTTAAAATTTCTATTCATGGTAGAAATATTGGTTAGATTAATTATCTCTAAGATAATTAAAAGTTAGAAATATTAGTTGGACAAATTTCCTAGAAGATAATTATTATTTCTCCCAGAGACTATCTGTAAAGAAATGTTTACAGTCTAAGAAATTATAATTGAGTTTAAATTTTGTCTCTTCTGCTAATAACTTTATGTCTTGTAAACTATACTTTTTGGAAAGCTCAGTCCATATCAACTCATGATATCCAAAGTCAATGGTTTTGTTAAGCTTTTTAATATTTACTTTTTGTTCTCTTAGACTAACAAGATAGCTTTTTACTTCACCATTATCTGGATTATAATGACAGTAAAAATCGAAATCATCTACTTTAAAATCTGCATCTAACTCTCGATTAATACGTAGTAATAAATTGAGATTAAAACGTTTGGTTATACCGTGTTTGTCATAATACGCATTATGGATGGTTACTGGATTTTTCTTAAGATCCATACCAATAAGAAGCTTATCGCCATCTTTCATATTATCATTAAATAATTTCAAAAGTTCTATGGCCTTATCGTTTTGGTAGTTGCCAATATTAGATCCTAAAAACAATAATAAGCTAGGGTAAATACTTTCTCTATTAACTTTAAGGATTTCAAAATAATCACCGACTTGTGGTTTTATATTTAAATCTGGAAGACGTTCTTTAAGTCGTTTAGTTAAAATATCCATCGCTTCTTGCGAAATATCTATAGGTACATATTTGAAGTCTATCTTTTGATTAACCAAATTTTCTAATAGCTTAAATGTCTTAAAACCATCTCCAGCACCTAACTCTATAATATTAAAAGGTTGAGAAAATTCTAAAGCTTCTATTATTTGTCTGGATTGCATCGAGAGAATCTCAAATTCTGCATCGGTTAAATAATACTCGGGCATATTCATTATCTCTTGAAATATGCGACTTCCGTTATCGTCGTAAAAATATTTTGAAGACAAGTGCTTGTTTTTTGCCGTTAAACCAGCTAGCACATCTTTAGCGAATGTATCTGTCATCTTATTTAGCTAGTCGTATTCCAGAAAAATGCCATCTGGTATCAGGCGTAAAAAAGTTTCTGTAAGTTGGTCTACAATGGTATTTTGGTGTTGCTAATGAAGCGCCTCTCAGGACCATAGTATTCACCATAAATTTGCCGTTATACTCACCAATAGCACCTTCAGCTTTTTGATAGTTAGGATAAGGCAAATATGCACTATTGGTCCATTCCCAAAGTTGGCCATAGTTTAATTGTTTTGAAGCAACTTCCCATTCAAACTCTGTAGGTAAACGCATGCCTTTCCACTCAGCAAAAGCCCAAGCTTCATAAAAACTCACATGGTTAACAGGCAAATTTAAATCTACTTCAACAAGTCCTTTTAAAGTGTATTGCATCCAAATGCCTTTGTGTTTATGCCAATACATGGGAGATGTTATCTGTTCAGATTTTACCCAATCCCAACCATCAGCATGCCAAAGGTTAAAATTTGTGTAACCACCTGCTTCAATAAACTCAATGTACTCACCATTGGTAACCAATTTACTAGCAATTTTGCATTTATGAATATATGTTTTGTGAACTCCCAATTCATTATCAAAACAAAATTCTTTGCTTTTATGACCTATTTCATATACACCCTCATTGATTTCAATAAAACCATTATCAATCTCTTGTTGTAATTGAATGTTTGTTTCTAATGCCGGGAAGGCTGGTTGATTTCCGAATATGTATTTTATATCGTAGGTTAAGAGTTCTTGATGCTGCTGTTCATGCTGCATACCTATCTCAACTATTTCCAAAATATCTGCACTTAAATCTTCATCCAAAAATTCTGATAGGTGCTGACTTACATATCTTCTATAGTTAAATACATCATCAATTGTCGGGCGCGTCATATTACCTCTATTAGCCCTTAGAATACGATCTCCAACATTGTTATAATAACTATTAAAGCAATATGAAAAATCGTCACTAAACAAGCGATAATCTTTTTTATATTCTGATAAAACAAACTGTTCAAAAAACCAAGTCGTATGCCCTAAGTGCCACTTAGGAGGAGAAACATATGCAACAGGTTGAGTGGAAAAATCGTCTTTTTCTAGAGAGCTGCATATGCGCTCTGTATTTTTTCTAATCTCTAAAAAACGGTCTTTTAATGTTGATGTTACGGTTAGTACTTCCAAAATTTTATAGGTCTAATATTTTTGTATCAAAAATAACTTCGCTAGCAATTGTTTTGTGAACTGGACAACGCGATGCAATCTCTTTTAATCTTTCTTTTTGTTGATTGTCTAAGTTACCAACAAATTTTAATTTCTTACTAATATGGTCTAAATATTTTGGTTTCTCGACTTCAATATTTAAGTCATTACTGTGCTTACGTGAATGCGATATATAGACAAAAACTTCTTGTAGGTCCCATTTTTTTCGTTCTGCATACATTTTTAATGTCATAACTGTACAAGCGGCTAGAGCAGCATTGAGATACTCATAAGGAGATGGCCCAAAATCGCTTCCTCCAACACTCGCTGGCTCATCAGCAATCATGGTATGATTTTTTGTTTGTATTGACGTTGTAAAATTATCTTCAACTATATTAAGATGACCAACTAATTGTTCGCCTTCAGTATCTAACATTGTATTTTCTACTTGCGGAAAATAACGTTTTACCCATGTTCCTATTACTTCGCCCACATATAAGCTATCTTTCTCTTTTGACAATAGGTGATCTGCATTATCTAGAGTTACAAAACTCTTTGGATGATGTGCACTGACATATAACTTTTCTGCATTGTTAATCCCAACAATAGTGTCTATCGGCGAATGTAAAATAAGTAATGGTTTCCTGAGGTCCTTAACAATAGCAGGCAAATCTGTTCTATCGAAAGCTTCAACAAAATTAGTATTGATTTTAAAAGGGCGACCACCAATATTAATCTCAGCTTCTCCTTTTTCTTTAACCTCATCAATTCCATGAGAGAACAAATGTTTTACATGCTCTACATCGGCTGGCGCTCCAATAGTTGCAACAGCTTTAATCTGGCTTATTTGAGAAGCAGCAACTAATACTGCTGCACCACCGAGAGAATGTCCTACAAGTAGACTAGGCGCATCAAAGTGCTCCGTCATATAACTATGTACATCTATTAAGTCTTCTACATTGGCAGAAAAATGGCTATCGGCAAATTCGCCCTCACTTCTACCTAATCCCGTAAAATCAAAGCGTACTAAAGCAAAACCATCTTTAGTTAATGCTCTACTTACATTACGGACAGCTCCTAAACTACTGCTACATGTAAAACAATGTGCGAAAATAGCATAGTAATTTGGTTTTTGGTTGGCTGGTAGCTCAAGATGAGCATTCAAAATTAGACCTTTACGATTTTTGATTTTAAGTTTTTGACTTCTCATAAATTTATTCTTCGATAGTTACGCCTCGCCAAAAGGCGACTCTATTTTTAATCCCTTTTGCTAATTCTGAAACTTCTGGATAAAACCATGCAGCATCAGGATTTTCTTTTCCATTTACATCAATTGTATAATACGATGCAGTGCCTTTCCATGGGCAAACTGTATTTGTGTTACTTGGCTTAAAATAGGCAGATTTTATACTCTCATGAGGAAAGTAATGATTTCCTTCAACCACCACTGTATCCTGACTCTCTGATATAACGGTATTGTTCCAAATTGCTTTCATAATTTACTATTTTGAATATGTCGAAAAACAGCTCAAAACCTTTCAGATTTTGGGCTAGTCATACAAGTTAAACCAATGCTATATTTTATGCTCATAAATAATTCTTAAATTCGTTAATAATTTTAGTACATGGAGGCACTCATAAAACAAGTTGAAGATTTTGTAACACACTTCTTAAATGACAATTTAGATTCTAAATTTGTATATCATAATTTGGCTCATACACAACGTGTAGTAAATAGAGCTATTGAATTGACTGAAGACAGCAATTTAACTGATACAGAGAAGCATCAGTTAGTTATTGCGGCTTGGTTTCATGATACTGGGTTTACCAAAGTTATTAAAGGCCATGAAACTGAAAGTGTAAAAATTGCAACTTCTTTTTTAGAAGATCATAAAGCTTCTGAGGAAGATATTAAAGCCATCTCTAAAATCATACTTGCCACAGAAATGACATACAAGCCTAAAACAGAAGTTGAGGGTTTAATTAGAGATGCTGATTCTTCACATGTTTCCAGTAAAAATTACAGCAACTACACGTCTTTACTTAGAAAAGAATGGGAATTAACTCTTGATAAAAAAGTGACTAAACAAGATTGGATTGATGAAAATATAAAGTTTTTGACCAATCATACATTTTACTCTGCAACTGCCACTAAGAAGTGGGAAGGCCGAAAAGGGAAAAACTTGGCTAATCTTATTCAAAGTCAAAGCAAAATAAAGGAAGCTTCAGAAAAGCTAAAACAAAAGAAAAATGAGCTAAGCTTTAAAAAAGAAAAACGCGACTTACCAGATCGTGGTATTGAGACTATGTTTAGGGTGGCATTGAGAAATCACATTACTCTTAGTGATATTGCAGATACAAAAGCCAATATTTTATTATCTGTTAATGCCATTATTATTTCTGTTGCATTGTCCAACCTGCTACCTAAACTTGATAACCCGTCGAATGCATATCTTATATATCCTACGCTAATATTTTTAACCTTTACGGTGGTTTGTATTGTACTTTCTGTATTGGCAACGCGTCCTAATGTTACAAAAGGAAAATTCACAAAAGAAGATGTTGCCAATCAAAAAGTGAATCTTTTATTCTTTGGGAATTTTCACCAAATGAGTCTTAGCGAATTTGAATGGGCAATGCATGAAATGATGCAAGACAAAGAATATCTTTATGGCTCACTTACAAAAGATTTATACTTTCTTGGGTTAGTCCTTAACAGAAAATATAATTTATTGAGAATTACATATACTGTATTTATGGTAGGTATTGTTATAAGTGTTATTGCTTTTGCTGTATCGTTCTATATGGCAGAATCGGCATTGCTTTAAGAATTAATCTCTTTCATTAAATCATCATAGGTGTAAAAATCTTTATCATTATTTTCTTTATGATAAAGTACACTTACTCGTATAGCTTTTAAGCCAGTAACAGCTTGTAAATCTTGTAAATCTACAATCTCAACATCATTACCTAATAACTTTTTAGATTGTAAAAACTTAATATATCTCAAATATTCTCTTTCATCTTCTTTCTGAGAGTAAACAATACTTATTTTACCTTTTTGAGTAACGCGCTCTGTAGTCCCTTTAATATAAGCCTTGTCTACACGTTTTTTTACAATTTCATATCTGGCATTGTATGTCCCATCAACATCAAACTGTTTTTCGTCCATTCTAAAGCTTATGGACAATGGCTGATTAAACACCAATATCATTGAAGCCACATCTAATTTTACAGGAAAGCTTGGCTGCATGAGATAAAAAGCATTCTCCATTTCGCACATAACTTGCAATTGCCACAATCTTAGATTGTATAAATACATAGGATTAAAACTATCTTCTTTAGTAATAGATTCTCCTATATACATATTATGCTCTACACCATCCGTTTTAAACCTCTCGAAATAATGAGGGTACATCAATTGGGCATCTACTTGTTTTGCATCTAACAAAGCAGCCATCTCTTTGTTTATAAGTGCTATAGTATCATCATAGTCTTTACGGTTTTGATATACAGCATCTGTGTTTTTATCTATGTTGTTAAAGTAAGCATCTATCTTACTCTTTAATTCTTCTTTAACAAATAAATGTTTCAAAACTGGTTCTATATCATCTTTTATAAAACCAGATATTTGATGCTCACTGTCTACCTGAAAATTACTAGATATCCTTTTTAGATACTGATTTGCTTGATAGATATATTGATCATAAATAGGAAGACTATCTATTTTAGAAGCGTCATTAATAATACTTTTTATAGATTTTAACTGTAAAGTTAAATCCTGTTTAGTTGCTAGGTTTCTAGCTTCGGATGATCCTTTAATATCTATTTGTCCGTAAAGTGGATATATGTTTTCGAATGCTATTTTACTAAAATAAGGTTCTTTACCATTGAGCTGATCTTTAATAAAGTTTTTAGCTTCTTTTTCAAACCTCCAATGTACACTTGGGTGTATAGATGTACATTCTTTTTGAATAATAGCTTCTATTAAATTTTCTTCCTCGTTTTTACTACGTTCTACTGCAGAAACTATAAATGGCATAACATCTATTAGTTTGTTAGCATTGATACTATTGAGTACTTTAGGCTCTTCTGAAACGATTTCTAAAATTCCCATAAGGCCCTCATCATTTGCTATTGGCGCAAATATGGCACTCTGTATGCCTTGATCATGAAGCACTTTAACATGTGGCGCCTGACCTTCAGAAATTTTGTACTTTGCCTCAACATCTGATACAGTAAAGTATTTTTTCTCTTTCAATAGTCTATTATATGACCAACTACATAGAGAATCAGAACATTGCGCAGTTTCTAATGTATCAAGTAAAAAGCTATTCATTCCTGCCCCATATACACGCTCAAAAGTATCTTCATCTTTATTATAGATAGAAAACCCAACTTTAATGTCTTTTAGACCCAGTAATGATCGAAAAATCTCATGAAAATCTTCCATAAAACTCTCGTCTTTACGCTTGTCTTCTCCAATTAATGTTGACTTGATATTTGATATAGACTGATCATCTGTAACATCAAAAATATTAGATATTACAAACCCTTTGAACTCATAACTATTAGGTGGAAATTTTTCTTTCCAAAGCTCGATGTTTTCAAAATTATCTAGTAGCTCATTATAATCCTCTAAAGTTATCTTAGGCGCATTAGGTTTTGCAACAATTTCAGTAAAATCAGCATTATATAATATCTTATAGTAACGTGTAATGCCATTAGCATCAGGGATTTCGTAAAAAAATGGCCTTTTAAAATTTAAGTTATATCCATAACATAAATTTAAAATTATAGTACATGCAATAATATACTTCTGATCCGTAGGCATGTTTTTGATTTCTAAATCAAAATTATTTCCTGCAGTCTTTAGTATAGATTTAAAACGCTCTGATGAATTAAAAATGAGATTATGAAACGGAACTGATGCTGTTTTAATTTCATTTTTAGTAAGTATAGGGCTAAACGCATCCTGCAGCAAACCTTCTATTTCCTTTTCATAGGTTTTAAATGACGATAAATCACTGAAACCTTCTCTTAATATTGGGTTTTTTTCAGCAATTTCTAAGACACGACGTGCATTAGCAGCAATAAAATCATTATCAGTACTAACTAATTCTTCGTACTGTGATAAGTATTTATCAAAGCTAACTTTAAGAATAAGAGGTGACTCTATATTATCGTTTATATCCAAACTGTAATTTTTTTCTATAAGCAAAGTTACAAATATTTAAAATAGTCGTTTTTAGTTAGACTATCTTACGTACTATTTGTTACTTAAAAACGTATAAAAATTACTTTATTTGAAATTACTCTTCTTAAGGCTTATATCTATTTCAATTCTAATAGTACTAGATCAAAAGGAGAATTAATAGTAACAACACCATTACTCACAATTGACTCATTTCCAGAATAATAATCCTTTACAGTTACTTTGTCTTCAAATATTGAAGCTACATCAATTGACTTATTTCCTTTTGGCAGGTTAATTCCAGCGATAATCTTATCGTCATTTCTTACTCTAGAAAACACCAATCCATTATCTTCAGAAATTAGTTGATGAACTCCAGCTCCAACGGCTGGATGTTTTGCTCTAAACTGACCTAGCTTTTGCCAATGAGTTAATAGCATTTGAGTTTCAGGATTATTTTTCGCCTTATCCCAATCCATCACCGAGCGTAAATTAGCATCTCCTGTTGCGTCTTCCACAATAAGTTCTCTAGCTATTTCATCTCCATAATACACTTGAGATGCCCCTTGTGTTAAGAGTAGCATTGTAGCTGTTTTGTAGGGCATCTTTCTTTCTTTATCAAAAGGCTGACCATCGTCATGTGATGACATATAATTTAAAACACTATAGCCTTTAAGCTCTCCATTTAGGGAATTGTTGTATTTTTCGAAAACGTTTTTAACTGGCATTTGCTTAGCGTTCCATTTGATTTCAAAATTGATTAATGCATCAAAAGCATTATCAAAATAATTGGCCTTTTTATCTCCAAAATCAAAAGCTTTTCCATGTGAAATGGAATAATTATACACTTCACCTACTAAATAGAAATCTGTATCATCTAAAGCCTTTTCAGTGTTATTCTTTTTATATTGATTAAACGCATAATCACATTCTTTTCTAAATTCTTGCCATACAAACTCTTCAGTATGTTTTACTGTGTCTACACGATACCCATCAATACCAAAATCTGTAATATAATCTGTTAGCCATTTCATGATATAAAAACGTGGTGCACGAGGATGACCGGTTCGCTTAAAGAATTCATCAAGCTCTTTCACTTCTTCTTCAAAACGTCCTTCTGCTTTCCATTTGGTGACTAATTGTGGAGGTAAGTCTACATTTTCATTGCTCTCTGTTTTAATATCTGGTAGATTCTTCACTAAGGTACAAGTAATGGTGTTATCATAATTAGTATACTCACATTGTGGCTCAGTTCTTACCCAATCCGAAGGCCAAACAGGGTCTTTTTCAGTTACAGGTCCAGTATGATTTATTACTGCATCTAAAAGCACTCGTATACCTTTACTATGCGCAGCATCTACTAATTCTTGCAAATCTCGTCTAGTACCGAGGTTAGCATCTATAGCTGTCCAGTCCTTGGTCCAATACCCATGAAACCCATAACTTTTACCTGTACCTTCGTCTGTTCCGGCGTGAATTTGCTCAACGACAGGTGTCATCCAAATGGCATTAATCCCTAAATCCGTGAAATAGCCTTCATTGATTTTTTGCGTTACCCCTTTTAAATCGCCGCCCATATAACCTCTTAGAGTAGCGGCATCATTTTTTCTGTCATACATTAAATCATTTGAAGTATCTGCATTATTAAAGCGGTCTGTTAACAGGAAATATACATTAGCCGCTTCCCAAAAAAATTCGTTTGCATCAGTTTTACCAATAATATCTATTGATGTATCTAAGATTTCTTCCGACTGATTTTTGCAGTTTGTACACAATAGAGCTATTAAACCAATTGAAAAGATTTTTTTCATAATTATTTAATTAAGATTTTATATGCCCAAGCTTCAAGATTAATGGCATCTCCTTTTGCTTCCATTTTTTCATCTGATATATAATCAAGGTATTTGCCATTTGGAATAGATACTTTATTTGATTCTGCAGAGAAATTTCCAACAAACAAAATGGTATTTCCATCTTTTGAACGCTCGAACATTAAAACATTCTCTTCTGAATCTAATTGTTTGTACGAAGCAGGATTCTTACCACCATTCAAGGCTGGATTTGAATTTTTTAATGTTCCTAATTTCTTAAGTAATTCCCATGATTTTTGCTTTGTGTGCGGAATAGAGTCCTTCTCAAAAAACTTTAATCTATGGTCTAAATCGTATTCTTGTCCTGAGTAAATCAGTGGCATTCCTCTCATTGTAAACGAAAGCGCTGTCATCAATTCGCCAGCGTTACCCATACGCTCTTTTATGGTACCATTCCATGAGTTTTCGTCATGGTTTGTCACGAAATTCATTAAGATATCATCAGCTTCATAATCATTTGATACTTTCTCGAGATAAGCATCATAATCCTGTAACGTTTTTTCACTTTTTGCCAAAGCATTCATTAAATGATGCCCATCCCAAGCGTAAGCCATATCAAACAAATTACCTTTTAGTAATTCAGGTTCCCATGCTTCAGCTAGCATAAAAAGATCTTTAAGTTTTCTAAGTTCAGGAACTGCTTGCTGCCAAAAATCAGTTGGCACAGAACCCGCAACATCACATCTAAAACCATCTACACCTTCTTCTGTAACCCAATAACTCATATCGGCAATCATTTCTTTTCGCATATCTTGATTATCATAATTAAGATCAGCAACATCTGTCCAATCCGTATCTTTTGGATGAATAACTTCTCCCTTATCATTTTGCGTATAATATTCTGGATTAGTTTTAAGCCATTTGTGATCCCAACCTGTATGGTTTGGCACCCAATCTAATATGACATAAATATCATTATCATGAGCCGTTTTCACTAAATCTCTAAAGTCTTCAATAGTGCCAAATTCTGGATTAATCTTTGTAAAATCTGTTACTGCATAATAACTCCCCAAATACTTTACTTGTTCTTCTTCTGGGAATTCTGAAGCAAACTTACTATCAGCACCACCTGTAGCTTTACGCTTCGTTTCTGAAATTGGAAAAACTGGCATTAACCAAATTACTTTTACACCTAATTCTCTTAATTCAGGAATGTCTTTAGTGAACTCAGCAAAAGTACCTTCTGGAGAATATTGACGGATATTAGCCTCGTAAATTACAGCCGATTCCATAATATCATTAGACATTGGTGCAATTACTTTTGCTTCTTCTTTTGCTTCTATCTTTTCGGTATTTTCTTTTTTGCATGCCATAAAAAGCAGGCAACTTAAAACGATGAGGCTTAATTTTTTCATGATTGGTGATTATTATAGTTTTACTTTAATTCTTTTTTTGTTAGTAGTATCCCAACTTATATCTAGGGTTAGTGTTTTATATTTTGAATTGTATTTTCCTGTAACTTCCTTTCTGTCTACAAGAACTTTTTTTGGCTTTTTATTTAAATTATGAACTACAAACTCAATAGTTTTTGATTCTGCTTTATAATTCGCAGCCGTTTCTGCTTCAAAATTTATATGTAGCCAGCCTCCTTTTTTTTCTGATTCAAATGCTAAAATTTGATATTGAGATTTCTCTATAGGGTTGACAGTATGGCCATCATCAAAATAAAATTCGCGCTCAGATTTTTTTATTGAATCATCGTAGTAATGTTGCAATTGAAATATATTGACATTATACGCTTTTGTCGACTGCATAGATTTTGCTAATGGGATAAAAGCACCTGCTCTAACATATGTTGGTATGTATGCTGGATGAAGTTTTACCGTCTTGGTTTGTCCTCCTTTAATAATTTCGTCAGTTTCAATATTAAACCAATTTGAAGTTTTTGGAAAGTATATTTCTTGCTCTGTTTTACCAGCTTCTAATACTGGTGAAACTAAAAAGTCATTCCCCCATAAATATGCTTTTGAATAGTTAAAGAGATTAGGATTATCAATCTCCTCAAAAAATAATGGTCGCATTAATGGTGTTCCTTCAATATGATTCTGAGCCATTAGGTGATAATTATAGGGCAGCATTCTGTAACGCATTTCTATCGCATACTTTGCAAAGCGTTTTGCCTTTTCACTTCTAAAAACAGGTTCGCTAGGCACTTCTTCCTGAGCATGGGGTCTAAATATTGGCTGAAAAACACCATATTGTAGCCAACGTGCATACAATTCGTCATCCAAATTTGCTCCTGCAAAACCACCTAAATCACTATGCATATAAGCCAAGCCTTGCATACCCATTTGTAATGCAATTTCTGGTTGACTTTGTAAGCCACCCCAAGTTCTATTTACATCACCGGACCAAGGTATCATACCGTAACGTTGTGAGCCTGAGTACCCAGCTCGCATAAGTATAAAAGGCCTTTTGTTTGGATTGGCCTCCAAACTAGCTTTATAAACTAATTTAGCCCAATCATGTCCGTAAATATTATGGACCTCATCTGCTGAACCTGTTGCATGTTGCACCCATGTTGGATGTACTTCTGGCTCTCCTAAATCTCCCCAAAAACCAGTTACACCATAGTCTGACAAGTCTTTATAGATATCACTAAACCATTTATAACCTTCTTTTTTATAAATATCTACGATTCCAGTATTGCCAAAATAGAAATCATATTTGGCTGGATTACCAATAGAATCTTTTGCTAAAACCTTCTTCTCAACGGCTTCTTCCCAACGATTAGATGTGGTTAAAATAAAAGGCTCTGTAATGAGAATTGTTTCTACATTTTGAGATTTTAAATCCTTAATCATTTGCTTAGGATTTGGAAAAGAATCTCTATCAAATTTGAGATTCCCCATAGTGCCTTTTATCTCTTTACCAAACCAGTATAAATCAAGAATTATAGCATCAACAGGTATTTTATCTTCTTTAAATTTATTTATTGTTTCTAAAGTTTCTTTTTGCGAATGATACCCAAATCGGCTTGAAAAATTACCCAAAGCCCAACGAGGCAACATAGGTTGTTTTCCTGTTAAATCTGTGTAATTTTCAATAATATCATACCATGAATTTCCTGCTATTACCTGATAAGTTTTACGTCCAGAAATGGTTTCGTATGTTAAGGTATTATCCTTTTTACTATCAAAATCTAAGTACCCAATTGGTGCATTATCGAAATGAATCATGTATTTTTTAGATGACAATACAATTGGCATCGTATAGTTCATCAATTCACTTTTGGTTTCGTAACCATAATGTGCTCTATTAAAAAGTGGTAAACGATAGCCACGACGATTCATTCCTAAAGCTCTTGCGCCAGCACCATATAAAACTTCATCTTTAGTAAGATTAAATTCTATTTTTTCGGTGTCATCAGCAACAATGTTTCCGGCAACCATTTCCATAGGTTCGTGAGAACTTTTGTAGTAACCTCTTCTTTCTGAAGTAATGAGCTTATCATTATAAGCGTATGAAATCTGAAATGGTACAGTGTTGATTAATACAGATAATGCGTTACTCGAAAAAGAAATTGTATTTCCAACATATTTGTATGCTGTTTTAACCTGATTAGGTTTCATGACCACTGCATGACTTTCTAATGTTGAGCTTTCAGCTTTTGGAATAAACGTCGTTTCAACAATATCATCTGAGTAAAACTGAAATCTATAATTACCATCATTAGTGACAACGGTAAAAATGTTATTCTCTTCACTGTGAGATTTATAAACTCGGTCTGGATTTTGGGTATAACCGAATTGAATAAAACATAAAAGTATATAAAGTATATTTTTCATATTGATAGTTCTCGACTGTACTTAATAGTATAGATGTCTTTAAATATTATTTACCTAACAAGAATAATAGTGGTTTATCCAAACGCTTGTTCCAAGATTGCTCTGAGTGATTAGTCCCTTCAAAAAATAAATTTTTAGAATCTGAATCTGTATATCCTTTTGCTTTTAAAATAGCATCTACATTTGGTGCATACTTTGGATAATATTGATCTAGTGTTTTATTACCATAATCAAAATACAACTTATGCATACCTGCATTGGGCAAATTTTCTTTCATATAATCGAAAATCGCTTTAGGGTGTGGATTATTTGGTGCTGGCATTGCGCCAGGCCAATGTGTAGAAAGGCATGCAGCTCCTCCAAAAACATCGGGATATTCTGCTACTGCGTACATAGACATTAAGCCTCCCATACTCGAGCCTCCAACAAACGTATTGGCCTTATCTGTATATACAGCATACTGCTTATCGATAACAGGTTTTAATTCTTTAGCTATAAAACTTAAATATTCGTCTCCTTTAAAATCTACATTAAAATTACTCTTCTTAGCAAGTGTAATTAAAGAGTCTCGCACTTTTTCATTCATATAACTCATTGCCTTTTCTGGGTATAAATCTTGCCAACGTATTTGAGGAATATTATGAATAGCTACAACAATGAAGTCTTTTGTGATACCCTTTTCCATCATTTTACTGGACCATTCATCAACCATCCATTCCTGCTTATTCCAAGTCGTTGTAGCATCAAAAAGATTTTGACCGTCATGCATGTACAAAACTGCATATTTTTTGTCTTTAGAATAGTTCTCTGGCAACCAAACATCGACTGGTCGTGGCTTTATAAATTTTGAAGGAAATGCTTCTACCCGATGCAAACTACCAGCGAATAAAATTGCACTATCTAATTTCTGAAATTTGATATCATTAGTTATTTGCGCAGTTGCAGTAAAAGACAATATAAAAGCGAGTAAAACAAATGTCTGTTTCATATTAATCCTATTTTGTGGTTAATAGAGTTACACCTTTAGATTTGAGTTCTATAACATCTCCCCAAAGTTTTGTTTCTCCTGTAATAATGTTCTTTAAAGTTTTCCCCTTAAGCCCAATTTCTGATTGATAATTAAGGTCTATTGTGATGATGTCTTCATTTTTATTTAGAATTAAAACCACAGTCTCATCACCAAATGTTCTATACATAAAGTACGTACCAACAAATGGTGCAAAATGTATTGTTTCACCTTCATGTATGGCTTTACTATTCTTTCTGTAGTTGAAGAGTTTTTTGATGAATACTTGCATATCTTTTTGCACATCTGTTAAACCCTGACCTGTAAATGCATTTACCGCATCCCCATCCCAACCACCAGGAAAATCTGTACGAATCAACCCATGGTCTCCTGGCATTTCAAAATCATTCATCAAAATTTCTGTACCATAATACATTTGCATAATTCTTGGCATTGTTGCATAAGTTGCCATCGCCATCTTTGTCTTTACAACATCACCATCCATTTGAGTAAAAATGCGACTCATATCATGATTGTCAGGGAAAATCATAATATCCTTTGGACTGGCATAATGGAAATCGTTTGCTAAGCCTTCATAGATTTTTACCAAGCCTTTATCCCATGATTCTTTTTCTTTGATACCGTCAACTACTTCCTTTTGCATAGCAAAATCCATCGTAGATTTTAAATTAGAGTCATACCCATCATTGTTTTTAGCACCTTCCTGCCAGTAACCTATGAGCAGCGGATTATAACTCCATTCTTCACCAACGATAGTAAAATTTGGATATTCGGTCATAATAGCACCAGCCCAATCACTCATAAAGGCTTTATCTGGATATGGGTATGTATCTTGACGAATGCCCCCCAACTGAGCAGTTTCTATCCACCAAATACTATTCTGAATAATATATGTTGCCATAAACGGATTACGTTGATTTAAGTCTGGCATTGTAGCTACAAACCAACCTTGATTATTGCCCTTTTTATCTGCTTCTGAGGCATATATATCTTGATTTGTTGTTCTTCTGTGGTTTGAATAATTTGTGTAGTTGTGCCCCCAATTTTCTTTATGCTCTTCAAAATTTTGCTGAAGATTTAACCAGTCTTTAAATGGTAAATCTTTCATCCACCAATGGTATAACCCACAATGGTTAGCCACTTGGTCCATAATGAGTTTCATCCCGTTATATTGTAATGTTCTTGAAAGCGTTTTATACTCTTCTAAAGTCCCAAAACGCGGGTCTATCTGATATAAGTCTGTAATAGCATAACCATGATATGAACCCTGTTGCATATCATTAATTAGCATGGGTTGTGGCCAAATTGCAGTAAAGCCCAAGTCTTTGATGTAGTCTATGTGTTTTATAACCCCTGATATATCTCCACCATGTCTTGCATAGCTATTTGTTCTATCAATAGTACGCTCTAAAAGTTCTGGTTGACCTTCAATTCCTGAAGGTGAATCATTTTCTACTGTGCCGTTTACAAAACGGTCTGGAGTAATTAAATAAATTGCATCACTACTATTAAAACCTATATAGTCTTCAGAAGGTTTTAATCTGTCTTTTAACTCGTAGGTTGCAATAAGGGATTCGCTATTTTCTTTTTCGAAGGTAATATTGAATTTCCCAGAACTAGCTTTTGAAATACCTAAATCAATAAACAAGTAGTTATTACTATTATCGCCTTTTGAAACTTTTGCAATGGACACACCTTTGTAAGAAATTCTTGGTTGGTAATCCGCAATATTTTCATGCTTCACTAATAGTTGTAAGCTATCATTCTTGAAACCTACCCACCAATTTGGTGGCTCAATGCGTTCAATATCATTTTTATCAATTAATTCTGTTTTATTTTGAGCATTACTAGTGCCATTGGTGTCTTTACAAGAAACGTTTACTGTAAGTGATAATAGGATTATCGCGAAC
Source organism: Winogradskyella haliclonae (assembly GCF_014635865.1). Classification (GTDB taxonomy): domain Bacteria; phylum Bacteroidota; class Bacteroidia; order Flavobacteriales; family Flavobacteriaceae; genus Winogradskyella; species Winogradskyella haliclonae. Next base: position 159,698 of record NZ_BMDQ01000001.1, read on the forward strand.
ACTCTGAAATTAAATATCTTCATGAGTTTAGGTATTAAAAAAGCCTCATGAAAATATCATAAGGCTTATAATTATAATCTATACAGTAACTAAACTATTTGGGCTTATAGTTACTGATTTACCATTAACTATTATGTTTATATCACGATTACCCTCGAGCTCAAAATGTGTATGTCCTTTACATGCATTAACTCTAAGTATTTGATTTCTGAAATTAACTTTAAAAGAAAACGCTTCCCATTGCTGAGGAATTTTAGGCTCAAAAGATAAGGTATCATTTACAATACGCATACCTCCAAAACCTTCTACAATACTCATCCATGTGCCTGCCATTGATGTAATATGTAGTCCTTCTTCAACTTCATGGTTATAATCATCTAAGTCTAATCGAGATGTTCTTAAATAGAACTCATATGCTTGATCCATACGCCCTAACTTTGCCGCCTGAATACTGTGCACACAAGGTGATAAAGAACTTTCATGTACTGTGAAAGGCTCGTAAAAATCAAAATGACGCTCTAGCTCTTGGTCTGTGAATTGGTCTTCAAAAAAGTAGAACCCTTGAAGTATATCTGCCTGCTTTATATAAGGCGAGCGTAAAATTCTATCCCAAGACCATTTTTGATTTATTGGCCTCTCTGACTTAGGTAAATCAGAAACGGTAATTAATTCCTTGTCTAAAAAGCCATCTTGTTGTAAAAATATTTTTTGATTGTCATCATAAGGGAAATACATATTATCTGCAACAGCTTTCCATTTAGCTAATTCATCTTCAGATAAATTAACCTTACTCATTATTCTATTGTAGTCTGATTGATACTCTCTTTTGACTTTATCAATGCTTTGTATCGCATAGTCAATACACCACTTTGCAATGTAATTCGTGTACCAGTTATTGTTTACATTATTTTCGTATTCGTTTGGACCAGTTACACCGAGAATTACATATTGCTCTTTTGCTGTCGAAAACGTGGCGCGTTGTTGCCAAAAACGTGCGATACCGATAAGAACTTCTAATCCTTTCTCAGGGACATAACTGTAGTCTCCTGTATACCTGTAATAGTTAAAAATTGCAAAAGCTATAGCACCATTTCTATGAATTTCTTCGAAAGTAATTTCCCATTCGTTATGACACTCTTCACCATTCATGGTTACCATAGGATACAAGGCTGCTCCGTTTGTAAATCCTAATTTCTCAGCATTTTCGATAGCTTTCTCTAAATGCTTATAACGATACTCTAATAAGCTTTTAGCGACGCTTTGGTCTTTTGTTGCCATGTAAAAAGGAATGCAATACGCTTCAGTATCCCAGTAGGTACTTCCTCCATATTTTTCACCTGTAAAGCCCTTTGGGCCAATATTTAACCTTGCGTCTTTTCCTAAGTAGGTTTGATTTAATTGAAAGATATTGAAACGTATACCTTGTTGCGCTTCAACATCACCATCTATAGTAATGTCAGACATGTTCCAGATGTCTGCCCAAGCTTGTTTCTGTTGTTCTAAAAGCCTATTGAATCCTAAATCTGAAACTTTGCTTAATGTGCTCTTGGCTATATCAACCAATTGGTTTCTGTCATGATTTCTATCAGAATTATAACCTCCGTACTTGGTAATTGTAAATGTATCTCCTTTAGTAACTTCTTGGGTATAACTAAACGAAATCATATCTTTAAAAGCATCAACATTAGGTTGTGCTTCAATAGCGTTATTATTTATAGCCAATTCTGTTTGCATGTATGTACAGACGTAAAAATCTGTTTTCATAGTTCGAGACACTATGAATGCTTGATTGTCTTCAAAATCTATACTTAATACATCCCAGAACTTATCGTCCCAATTAGAATCTTCATTGGTAATTCCATTATCTAAATATGGTGAATAGTCTATTTGTGCATCACTATTAACAGGAGTAATACTATATTCAATAGCACCTATTTCATCAATATTTAAACTCAAAAAGCGTTTGGTATTAACCTTTATAGTAATATCATTTTTGAGCGTCGCAGTAAAACTACGAGATAGCCAACCTTCTTTCATGTTAAGCTCTCTACGGAAATCTTCGACAGACTTACATTCTGCTAGGTCTAATTGCTCTCCATTAACATGTACATTAATTCCTATCCAATTTGGGGCATTAAGTACTTTTGCAAAATATTCTGGGTAACCGTTTTTCCACCAGCCTACTCTTGTTTTATCTGGATAATATACCCCAGCCACATAACTTCCTTGAAATGTAGCTCCTGAGTAATGCTCTTCAAAATTAGCACGTTGCCCCATAGCCCCATTTCCCAAACTCATTAAGCTTTCCGATGATTTTACTCGGGCAGCATCAAAACCTTCTTCTATAATTGACCAAGGATTGGGTTGTATATAAATATTATTCATTGTCTTGATTATAATATCAGTGATTAGCTGATTTAATTGATTTTTTTAGTCACTTTATTAGAAATAATAGCCTCAACAAACTCTTGAGACATTTCTGTAAAATCTTTAAACACGTAATCTGCTTCGTGCAGAACATCTTTTTCTCCAATACCAATAGATATCATATTGGCTGTATTTGCTGCTTTTACTCCAGCAACTGAGTCTTCAAAAACGATACAATCTTGAGGTTGCATATTTAATAGTTTTGCTCCTATTAGAAAGACTTCCGGGTCTGGTTTTGCTTTTGATACATCGTTACCGTCTACGATGGCATTAAATTTTTCTAACAAACTCACTTTTTCTAAAATAGGTCTAGCATTTTTACTTGCTGAACCTAATGCTACAGCTTGGTGTTTTTCTTCTAAAAATTCTAATACCTTAGAAACATGTGGAAGAATTTCTGAAGCATCCATTGTACTAATGTAACTTAAATATTCTTCATTCTTTTTTGCCATGAGTGACGTAAACTCATCTTGGCTTAGAGTTTTTCCGCCCCACTCTAATATTTTTTCGAGAGAACGAACACGACTTACGCCTTTGAGTTGTTCGTTTTCTTCATGTGTAAAATCTATACCCAAGCCGTTAGCTAGCTTTCGCCATGCAAGAAAATGGTATTTGGCAGTGTCTACAATAACACCATCTAGGTCAAATATGAATCCTTTTTTATTCATCTAAATATTATGAAGGCTGATAAGTAATTGCCGATTTATTTGTAATTAATAAGTTGCTTATCCCCGCTATTATTAAGCTTATACCTGCAACAGTCATTGCATTAATGGCCTCATCTCCAAGTAGTCCAGAAATAAAATTAACACCACCAACTGCAGCAATAATCTGAGGTATAACAATAAACATATTAAATAGCCCCATAAACATTCCCATTTTTTTCTCATCAACTGAACTTGACAACATCGCATAAGGCATAGAAAGAATACTACCCCATGAGACTCCAATTAGAATAAAGCAATACTTTAATTGCTCTGGTGTAACAATGTTCATGAGAAGGAAACCAACACCACCTGTAATTAGCGCTGCCATGTGAACAAACTTTCTATTAATTCTACGTTTAGACGTATATAAGACAAGTAATAAAGCAAATGCCATAGATGATAATCCATAGACTCCCATAGCTGAACCTACTTCGTTTGACGCTTTTTGAAATGATGTATTTGCAATATCAAAAGCTTCTTTCTCTTCTTGTATTGACATATTATACTCCATTTTATCAGGAGCTGGTGTTTTGAACACATGCTCTGTCAATGCAGGGTTGGCTAAACTCCACATTGTAAAAAAAGCAAACCAACTAAAGAACTGTATCACACCTAGTCGCTTCATTGTCCTTGGCATGTTTCCGACATTATTTATAATGTCTGAAACAAAACTGCTTTTCTTCTTTCGCTCTCTCTCAAACTCTTCCATATCTTCAGGAGGATACTCAGATGTCGTAAAAACTGTATAGAGAATACTGAGTAGAAACACAAAAGCACCAATAGCAAAAGCTACTTTAACTGAGTTTGGGACAACTCCAACATCTGCAGAGTCACTAACTCCCATTTGAGATACCAGCCAAGGTAAATTGCTCGCCACCCATGTACCGATACCAATTATTAAGGTTTGAACAACAAAACCATAGGTACGTTGGGATTCGTTTAACTTATCAGCTACTAATGCTCTAAAAGGTTCCATTGACACATTAATAGATGCATCTAGTATCCAAAGAAAACCAGCAGCCATCCATATTACTGAAGAATATGGAACAAAGAACAATGCAAGTGAACTAAGAATTGCACCAATCAAGAAATAAGGTCTTCTTCTACCCCATCTTGGATGCCAAGTGCGATCGCTAAAGTACCCAATAATAGGTTGCACCAACAACCCTGTTAAAGGAGCTGCAATCCATAGCAACGGAATGTCATCCTTTCCTGCACCTAAGGTTTGAAATATTCGAGACATGAAGCCGCCTTGAAGGGCAAAGCCAAATTGAATCCCTAAGAAACCGAAACTCATGTTCCAAATTTCCCAGAAACCTAGTGTACGCTTTTTCATTAATAGTATGTTTAGATTAATACTATTCTGACAAGCTAAACTCATCAAAACTTTTCATTGAGAAGTGAAAATATACGTTTTGATTTGATTACAAAGGTAGCAAAGAATATGAAACAGCCAAATACATTAACATTACTTGGTCGATTCGCGCTCAATAAGTTCTGACGCAATTATCTGTGTTTGGTAACTTTCTTCGTCTTCATCATTCTCTAATTTATCGATTAGCAAACCAGCGGCTTTTTCACCCATAAGTTGTGCATGTTGACTGACCGTACTAAGGCTTGGCGTGGAATGTTTGGATAAAACACCATCTGTAAAACCTATAACTTGCATATCATTTGGCACATTAAAACCTAAACGTCTAGCAACGCGCATCGCTGTTAAGGCATAGAGCTCATTAACCGCAAAAATACCATCAATGGTTTTGTTTGTTTTAAATAGTTGCTCGATTTCTTTTTCGAGTGCATCAAGATTTACTTCATAATTAATATTATCATCAAGTTTTAAAATTAGCTCAGCTTTTAAATCTAAACTATGATTTTTAAGGGCTTCGAGATATCCTTGCGTCCTTAATCTACCAACACTAACGTAGTCTTTAGTTGTAATAAGTGCTATATTTTTACATTTGTTTTCTATTAATTTCTCTACTGCATTTTTTGCTCCTTCAAAATCATCAACAATAACCTTATCGCATTGTATTTCGCTAACTACGCGATCAAACATAACAATTGGCATCCCTTGACTTATAGTTTCATTAAAATGATGATAATCTTGCAGTTGCAATGTTTCTTTAGATAATGAAATAATAAATCCATCAATACTACCATTAGCCAACATTTCCATATTAATTACCTCTTTGGCAAATGACTCATTAGACAGACCTATAATAACGTTATAACCTCTTTGGTTAGCCACTAACTCTACACCCCTTATGACTTTAGAAAAGAAATGGTGAACAATTTCGGGAATTATAATACCTATAGTGTTTGTTTTTCTATTTTTTAAGCTTAACGCAATATTGTTTGGTTTGTAATTGTATAGTTTGGCGAACGCTTGCACTTTTTGCTTAGTATCATCACTAATCTCCACACTATTTCGTAGTGCTTTAGACACAGTAGAAATTGAAACATCAAGTTCTTTGGCTATTTGTTTGAGAGTAACTTTTCTTTTCATTGAGTTTTCTTTTAGCTGTTTTAATCAAAAAAAACGATTGCAACCATTTTTTAGCAATGCAAACATCGTAATTTAACAATACCTCCATTACGAAATCCATATTTTTTTACGGAATTATCTACTTTGTTAATGTTTCTTAAAAAGTTTTTAACACGAAAACGTTTTCGTAGCGTTCATCAGTGTTTTTAACACTTTCGACACTCTAAATTTACATAAATTTAACCCGAGAAGTGAAAATAAAGTTAAAAATAAACTAAGCAATTAACTTAAAAATAATTTATGAAAACATTTTTAAATGCCATTTTGTTATGTGTTTTCTTGGCACCGGTAACATTGTTTGCTCAATCAACGGTAACAGGAACAGTAACGGATGGATCTAACTCAATGCCTTTACCAGGTGTTAATGTTATTGTTAAAGGAACAACCAATGGAAATAATACTGATTTTGACGGTAAATATTCCCTTACAGTAAACAACGGCGATGTCATTGTTTTCTCCTACATTGGTTTTGTTACTCAAGAAATTACATATAATGGACAAGCAACTATAGATGTTACATTAACTGAAGATGCTGCTCAACTTGATGAAATTGTATTAATCGGTTACGGTTCTACAACAAAAAAAGATGCTACTGGTTCAGTAGATGTTGTTTCTGCAAAAGATTTTAATCAAGGTGCAATTGTTTCAACGGACCAACTACTTAATGGTAAAGCTGCAGGTGTTAGAATTACAAATACAGGTGGATCTCCAGATTCCGCTCCAAATATTCGTATTAGAGGTGGTTCTTCTTTAAATGCTCAAAATAATCCATTGATAGTGATTGATGGTGTACCAATTGGGAATGATAATCCTGCTGGTGTAAATAACCCACTAGCTCTTGTAAACCCAAATGACATAGAAAGTTTTTCTATTCTAAAAGATGCATCAGCCACTGCAATATATGGCTCTAGAGCATCAAATGGTGTTATTATTATTACTACCAAAAAAGGGACTTCTGGTGATGTACAATATAATTTTTCAACTGACTTTTCTGTTAGCTCATTAGGAGACGGTTTAGACGTGATGAATGCAGATGAGTTTACAAGATTTATTCAAGAATTCCATCCTTCCAGAGTCAACCAATTAGGTGTTCCTTCAGGATCTGTAGCAACTAGTGAAGCTGTACTACAGACTTTAAATGGCAGAGACATTTATAACACAAACTGGAGAGATGCTATTACTAGAACGGCAACAACTTCTAATACTAATTTTAGTGCCAGAGCAAATTTATTTGACAAAATTCCTTTTAGAGGTTCTTTTGGCTATACCTATGCAGAAGGTGTTGTGAAAAATGACGATTATGAAAGACTTACTTTATCGGTAAAACTTACTCCTAGGGTTTTAAATGATAACCTAAAAATAGACGTAAATGCAAAAAGTATTTTTGCTTTTAAGAATAATGTAGACTCAGGATCTGCTATTGGTGAGGCATTATCATTTGACCCTACAAAACCAGTTTTTGACAGATCATCAAACAATCTATTTGACGATTATTACTTAACACTTAACGGCGGTGGTAATTTTGGTATTTTTCAATCCAATCCCCTAGCTAGATTAGAACAGCGTGAGAGACCAGAGAATGTTTATCGATTTATAGGTAATGTAGAGTTTGATTACACATTGCCTTTCTTGCCTGAATTAAGAGCAGTAGTAAATTTTGGATTAGATGCTTCTGGCTCAAAAATTGAAGAGCGCTTTATAGGAAACGCTTTCGAAACTTTCAGACTAAACAATGATACTAACGAAGGTGTTTTTAACCCTGGTGTTAACTTTAGAGAACGTCAACAAATCACCAATACTACCTTTGATGGTTTTATTCAATACGCTAAGGATATAAGTGAAAGCTTTGTTAGCAAATACGATTTACAAGTTGGATATTCTTATCAAAACTTTAAAAATGATGGGAACCAGGAACGTTTTCAGTACAATGCTACTACTGGAATTAGAGAAGCTATATTCAACCCTGCTAATCGAAATTTCAGATACTATGATGTACTAAATTTGCAATCTTATTTTGCCAGAGGAAATATAAGTATCTTAGATAGGTTTCTTCTTACTGCTTCGATTAGAGCTGATGGATCTTCTTTGTTTACAGAAGATAATCGCTGGGGTTACTTTCCTGCTGCAGCTTTAGCATGGCAGATTGATGAGGAAACATTTTTAGAAAACTCTAATGTTTTTAATTCTCTGAAGTTACGATTAAGCTGGGGAGAAACAGGACAGCAAGATATTACTGATGCAGTAGGTAGTTTTTATCCTTCTATCCCACTGTTCCTTGCTGGTGATGCGAATAGTCAATATTTCCCTAATTCATCAATATATTCTGCTGAACCTTTTAATCCAAATTTAACATGGGAAAAGTCCACAACTTACAATCTTGGTATAGACTTTTCTTTATTTAATAATGGCTTATTATCAGGATCTTTTGATATTTACAAAAGAGAAACTACAGATTTATTAGCTGTTGCTCCTGTACCTCCTGGACAAGCATTAACAAATGCTTTTGTTGATAATATTGGTGAGACCGAAAGTGAAGGGTTTGAACTTAATCTCAATATAGTGCCTGTTGACAATGATAATTTCACTGTTAGTTTAGGCGGAAATTTATCTTATAATAATACTGAAGTTACTGGCTTAAATGGCTTAAATGATATTAATGCGGGAGGATCTTTAAGAGGTACTGGTGCCGATTTATTAAGACATGCCGTTGGAGAGCAAGCTGGAAGTGCTTTTGTCTTCAGACAAGTATATGATTCAAATGGCAATCCTATACCTAATGCCTTCGTAGACTTAAATGGTGATAACCAAATTACTGACGAAGATAGATATTATGAGCAAATAGCTCCTAACTGGACATATGGTTTTAATCTTAATCTAAATTATAAGAATTGGGATTTAAGTTCAAGTTTTAGAGGTCAAATAGGCGGTAATGTATATAATTTCGCTCAACTCAATTATGGTTGGACAGATAGTGCCGTTTTCTCTAGCCAAAATAACTTAACAAACGTTCTAAACTTCTTTGACGGCTCTGCTAATCCGGCAATAGAAAATGTTAATGGTAACATCCAATTCTCTGACTTTTACTTAGAAGATGCTACTTTCTTAAGATGCGATAATATTGCACTAGGTTATCGTTTCGATAAGTTAATCAAGGATGGTTCTATGCGACTTTATGCCGCTGTAACAAATCCTTTTATAATAACCGACTACACTGGTGAAGATCCTGAAAATTTTGGTGGAATTGACCGTAATTTTTATCCAAGACCAACGGTATACACTTTTGGAGTTAATATAGATTTTTAAAAAAAAGAATTATGAAAAAAAGAGTTTTAATTTTAACATTTGGAATACTATTGTGCTTCAATCTATCATGCTCTGATGATTTAGATACAGAACCAATAGTTCAACTTACTCTGGAGGAATTATTAGCCTCTGACCCTAATGCAGTCGAAGGCCTTGTATCTAGGCTCTATGCTTCTTTTGCATTATCAGGACCAAGCGGACCTTCCAGTTCAGATATTGTAAGCCCCGATGCAGGTGAAGGTGCGTTTTTAAGAGCTATCATAAATCTACAAGATTTTACTGCTGATGCTATGAAGAATAGATGGGGTGATGATGGTTTAGATCAATTGACTACCACATCTAACTGGGATAGAAATAATAAGTTCTTTAGATTGTTTTATGACAGAGCATATTACACTATTCCTCAATGTAATAACTTTTTACAGGCTCTAGAAATTGCTGATTTTCCTGATGAAGAGAATATTGCAGCTGAAACTCGATTCTTAAGAGCTTTAGCATACTACAATATCATAGACGTTTTTGGAAAAGGTGTCCTTGCAACTGAAGAAAATTTAGGACAGTCAGAGCCTCTTCCTGAAGCTTCACGTCTTGAATTATTTAATTATGTTGAATCTGAGTTACTAGCGATAGAGCCTGTAATATCTGAAACATCTAACTACGGGCGTGCTAACAGATATGTAGTAGATATGCTTTTAGCAAAACTTTATATCAACGCAGAAGTCTACACGGGAACTGCACGATGGAATGATGCTGCTACATATGTAAACAAGGTAATAACCGAAGGACCTTACAGTCTTGACAATAATTTTGTTAGAATGTTTTCTCTAGACAATAACACATCTCCTGAAATCATTTTTCCTTTATTAGCTGAATCCGTTTCAAGTCAAAGCTTTGGTAACACAACATACATGGTAAATGGTAGTCTTAGTGCAGATACTATGCCGCTCGCTCAATTTGGAGCTACTCAAGGTTGGACAGGGCACCGCTCTTCTAAAGGTTGGTATGGTTTATTTGGTGATAGCGCTGAAGATTTAGCATCATCTAACGACGTTAGAGCAAGTTTATTTTGGACCGATGGTCATAATTTTGAAATGACAGATTACAGAACTTGGACAGATGGGTTTCCTGTAACAAAATTTAGAAATACTAACTCTGATGGTTCTGGTAATGCTGTAGATTTTTCTGGAACAGATTTTCCGTTCTATCGACTATCTGATGCTTACCTAATGTATGCTGAGTTAGCCTTAAGAGGTGCTACTGGAACTACTACTTCAGAAGCTTTAGGCTATGTAAACGATGTTAGAACTAGGTCTAATGCAGATGCAATCACTATGTCTGATTTAACTATGGATTTCATTATTGATGAGCGTGCTCGTGAATTAAACTTTGAGGGTCATAGACGTTCAGACCTAATTAGATTTAATATGTTTACTGGTGGCAATTATATATGGCCTTGGAAAGGAGGCTCAGAACAAGGAACATCGATTCCTGACTCTTATAACCTTTTCCCTATTCCAGCTACTGCTTTACAAGCAAATCCTAACCTTACTCAAAATCCAGACTTCTAATAACACTAAAATTACAAAAGATGAAAAAAATAGAATTTATACTACTAACATTTATTGCTGTAATTAGTTTCACAGCATGTGAAGATGATAATGATTTAGAATTTATTGCTCAAGAGGCTCAAGACTTAGTTTTTACTAACTCATTTCAGGCAGAGTATATTCTTATTCCACAAGCTGCTAATAATCTAGCTGAACGTTTTACATGGAACAATGCTGATTTTGATGTTCCAACTAATGTTACATACCAATTACAAAAATCTATCACTGGAGATTTTGCTGATGCAGAAGTCGTAGGAACAACTTCAGGTAATGATATTGCAATCACTATAGGAGATATGCTTACATATGCGACAGAAGCTGGCCTTGATGCAGACCCAGCAACTACTGATTTGCCTAACACTGGCATAATCAATTTTAGACTACGTGCAGTTGTTGGTGATAATGGCTTAGAGAGTTTTTCTCCAGCGTCTGCATTAACAGTAGTACTACCTGAAGATTCAGGTGCTGCGCCAGCAGTATGTGATTTAGATCAGTATTTCATGGTTGGTGCTGCAGTAAAGTTTACAGGATGGGATTGGACAACTCCTCAAGCAGTCTTATGCTCTGGCACAAATGTTTACACAATAAATGTAGACTTAGTAAACAATGTAGACGGAGATGGTAATTTTAGATTCTTTACCGAAAATGGCGCATGGGGAAGTGGACAAAACTATCCATCGTTCATTAATGCAGGTTACACAATTGACGCTATGTTTGAAGAAGCTACTGATGATGATGCTAACTTCTTATTCACTGGACCTTCAGGAAAATATTTCTTAACTATAGACGCTAATAACCTCACTATAACTTTAGACGAACCAACACCTCAAGGTGATTGTGATTTAGATCAATATTGGGCAGTAGGAGCTGGTTTGGCTGATGCAGGTTGGGACTGGACGACACCAGTGCAGTTAGTATGCGAAGGTGATGGTGTTTATTCAGGCTGGGTTAATTACACATCTGATAATGATGCTAACTTTAGATTCTTTACTGAAAATGGTGCCTGGGGAAGTGGTCAAAATTACCCATTCTTCTCTGATGGTGGTTATACCATAGATAGTAGATTTGAGCAAAATGACGATGATGATTTAAATTTCAAATTTGTTGGTGAAACTGGTCAGTACTTTACAACAATTGATACTGTTAATTTAACTATTACCCTAGAGTAAATAATTAACAGTTTTAAACCTTAATTATGTAATATAATGCAATTAGAAAAGGCTATGATTATCATAGCCTTTTCTTTTAAAAAAATGAAAATGAAAAAATATTTACTCATAATTCTTGGGTTATTATATTCAACATATACTATGCTTGGGCAAACTTACACTTGGTCGCCTGAGTTTTTTGAAGACACAACAGATAATGTTACACTTACTGTATCTGGCTTTAATCCAAATACTGAATGGTCAGTCTCAGATATATACCTTTGGGCTTGGCATTTCGATAATGACGGCACTCAAATAAATAACCCTACAGCTGTAGGAAACGATTTTGGCAACTCCCCAGAGACTGCAAAATTTACGGACAATGGTAATGGCACATACTCTTTTAATTTTGGAAAACCCGAAGACTTTTTTGCAAACCCCAATTACAATGGTGTTTCAAGGATTGGTTTTTTATTAAAATCTCAAGACGGCACTAGTCAAACCATCGATAGTTTTAAAGATGTTGGAATTGGAAATATTATTTTTATCACACCTACTCAAAATACTGTAATTGTTAATTCTGGAGATAATTTGTCAGTTCAAGCTCAAATTGAACTTCAAGGTAGTCTAACAGCTGGTGGCACATATACAATTTCTTTTACTGGTACAGCGGATAATACACCCTTGAATAGTATGTGCGGTTTTCCAAATTGCACAAATACTATACAAAATATTACAAGTGGCGGAATAGTAACTTTTAGTGGTACACCTCCATCACCAAATAACACTATAACTATTGAAGATAGTTTTCAAGTTATAGTAAGTCCTACTGTTGTTGAAGAAGCATTACCGGCTGGACTTAAAGATGGTATTAATTATGATACTATGGATGCCACAAAAGCTACATTAGTTCTTACAGCACCTAACAAAGATTTTATTGAAGTTGCAGGAAGTTTTAATAACTATCAACCTCAAGCATCTGATGTGATGAAACGTGACCCATCAACTGGCAAATATTGGCTAGAAATTACAGGATTAACCTCAGGACAAGTTGAAACCTATCAGTATTGGGTATATGACACAACACCTATAAGTGGATCTCCAGTAATAGTCAAAGCTGCTGACCCATACTCTACTCTGGTGCTATCACCATTCGATGATCCATTTATTCCTGCTTCTAGCTACCCAAACTTACCAACATATCCTGCTGGACAAGAACGTGAAGTCACAGTATTACAAACAGGACAAACACCATATAATTGGGTAGTATCCAACTTTGACAAACCTAAAGAAGAAGATCTTATTGTCTACGAAGTATTGGTTAGGGACTTTGATGCAAACCGCAACTACCAAGATATTATTGATAGAATCGATTATTTTAAAAATCTTAATATCAATGCAATTGAGTTAATGCCTGTAATGGAATTTGAAGGCAATGAAAGTTGGGGTTATAATACAGCATATCATATGGCTTTGGATAAGTTTTATGGGACTCCTGACAAATTCAAAGAACTGGTAGATGTTTGCCATCAAAATGGTATTGCTGTTATTTTGGATATTGCTTTTAATCACGCTTTCGGAAGAAATCCGCTTGTACGTATGTGGATGGATGACCCAGATGGAGATGGATGGGGTGGCCCTTCTACAGAAAATCCATTTTTTAATACAACACCACAACATGCTTTCAATGTTGGTAGTGATTTTGACCACAGCTCATCGTTGACAAGAGATTATGTAAAACATGTAATTGAATACTGGGTTGAAGAGTATAAAATAGATGGTTACCGATGGGATCTCACTAAAGGTTTCACTCAAAACTGCGGTAATGGAACAGATGGCGGAGATTTTGGCTGTACTCAAAACTATCAACAAGACCGAATAGATGTATTAAAAGAATATATTGACCATGTATGGGCAATAGACCCTGATCACTATTCAATTTTTGAGCATCTAGGTAATGAAAACGAAGAAAAAGAATGGGCAAACTATCGCCTTGGTGAAGGAAAAGGTGTTATGATGTGGGGAAAAATGACAAGTCCATATTCTGTTCTAGCACGTGGTTATTATGATGATCCAACAAACCCTGCAACGGGTTGTGATATGGGTAATGGTAATATTTCAGGTGTTGGACACAAAAGCAGACCTTCTTTTCAAGGGAAACGTCTCATAGGCTATGCAGAAAGTCATGATGAAGAACGTATACTTTATCAAGCCATGGTTAATGGTAATACTTCTGGAACAGATGCTACCACTTTTGAATCTAGAGCAAGAACGATGTCATCAATAGGAGCTATACTACTAACCATCCCTGGTCCAAAAATGATTTGGCATTTTGGAGACTTAGCAATGGAAAACTCAATTTTCACAAGACAAGATGGTGTCGTAAATTCTCCTGATGGTTCTTGTGCGTTTGAGGATGGAGGTGCAATTCCTGGAGATAGTAAACTTGACACAAAACCCCAACCTCAATGGGCTAATAACTGGCTATCAGATGCTAATAGAGGCCAAGTTTATCATGATTGGTCACGCCTAAATGCTTTAAAAATAACTGAAGATGTTTTTGAAGGCGATTATACCATTAATACGAGTATTACTCCAAGAATTCGTGTATTTGATACAAGCATATCAAATACTGAATTAAATGATGTTATTGTAATCGCAAACTTTGATGTTATTGCTCAAAATGTAAATCCTCAATTTACAGCTGGAGTAGGTACATGGTACGATTTAATGGATGAAACAGGAAGTACAACAGTTACCGGTTCTACCACTTCTATTAGTATTCCTGCAGGTGAATTCAGGATTTTTGGTAATCAATCTGTAGCAGCATTAAGTACAAATGATGTGTTGTTAAATACTTTTAGTATATACCCTAATCCTGCAAATACTTCTTTTCAAGTTAATGCAAATATATCTGATGTAGAAGTCTATGACATTACTGGAAAGTTAGTCAAAGGGTATAAAGGAAGTTTTACCACTACTGATATCTTTGATATTTCTAGTTTAAAATCTGGAATCTATATTCTTAGAGCTAAAAACCAAAATAACCAAACTAGTACTTCAAAACTGATAAAGCTATAATTTCGTTAGAGATTAAACTTTGAATTAGTTTCAATAAAAAAAGCTTCTCATAATGAGAAGCTTTTTTTGTGCGGGCGGGGAGACTCGAACTCCCACACCTCGCGGCACTAGATCCTAAGTCTAGCGTGTCTACCAATTCCACCACGCCCGCAATACGACCGATTTGTATTTAAATCGGGATGCAAATATAAACAATGTTTTCAATAATCAAACCGATTTAAAACAATAAAAAATCATATCGCTTTTCTTATTTTTGTTACTAATAAAACTCATAATATGTCCAAAATTCAATCTTACATAACAGCACATAAAAGTCGTTTTCTTAATGAACTTATAGAGCTTCTCAAAATTCCATCAATCAGTGCAGATTCAGCATATAAAGATGATGTTTTAAAGACGGCTAAAGTCATTAAAGACAGCTTAGCTAATGCTGGCTGTGACCATGTAGAAGTATGCCAAACAGATGGTTATCCAATTGTATATGGCGAGAAAATTATTAATCCTAATCTACCTACTGTTTTGGTTTATGGTCACTATGATGTACAACCACCAGATCCATTAGATTTGTGGGACTCACCTCCTTTTGAGCCTGTAATTAAAACTACTGAGTTGCATCCTGAAGGTGCAATTTTTGCTCGTGGTGCTTGTGATGATAAAGGCCAGATGTATATGCATGTAAAAGCTTTAGAATATATGACTTCGAATGGTGAATTGCCATGTAACTTAAAGTTTATGATTGAAGGAGAAGAAGAAGTAGGTAGTGAAAATTTAGGTCATTTTGTAAAAGCCAATCGTGAAAAATTAAAGAATGATGTGATTTTAATTTCTGACACGGGAATGATTGCAAAAGATGTTCCGTCAATTACAACAGGTTTAAGAGGCTTAAGTTATGTAGAAGTTGAAGTGACTGGCCCAAATCGCGATTTACATTCTGGGTTATATGGAGGCGCAGTTGCAAATCCAATAAATGTTTTAACAAAGATGATTGCTTCGCTTCATGACAAAAACAACCATATTACTATTCCAGGTTTTTATGATAAGGTTGAAAACTTATCAGATGCAGAACGCACAGAAATGGCTAAAGCACCTTTCTCATTAGAAAACTATAAAAAAGCCTTGGACATCGATGCCGTATATGGTGAAGAAGGCTATACGACGAACGAGCGTAACTCTATTAGACCAACTCTAGATGTCAATGGAATTTGGGGCGGTTACACAGGAGAAGGTGCCAAAACCGTAATTGCTAGTAAAGCCTATGCAAAAATCTCTATGCGTTTAGTCCCAAATCAAGATTGGGAGGAAGTTACAGATTTATTTAAAACACATTTTGAGAATATCGCACCAAAAGGTGTACGCGTTAAGGTTACACCTCATCATGGCGGTCAAGGCTATGTAACACCTATTGATAGTTTAGGCTATAAAGCTGCCGCAAAAGCATATAAGCAGACGTTTGGAAAGACACCAATACCTCAACGTAGTGGTGGAAGTATTCCTATTGTATCATTATTTGAAGAAGAATTAAAGAGTAAAACTATACTTATGGGCTTTGGCTTAGACAGTGATGCTATCCACTCTCCAAATGAACATTTTGGGATATGGAATTACTTCAAAGGCATAGAAACAATTCCATATTTTTATAAATACTTTACAGAATTTAAAAAATAAATGATACTAAGTCAAACGTACATCCCTAAATGGTCTAATAAGAGTAAACTGTTTTTCAGATTTATCTGCTCTTATTTTTTATTGTACATTTTTTTAATGTTTTCAAGCGGTTTGTTTGAAGCTCCTTTTAGATGGGTTGGGAAAACTATTTTAGGGTTTAATTATGAGTTTGATGTTAGTGGTTACGGAAGTGGTGACAATACTTATGCATACATCACACTTTTTGTAAATATAATACTTGCATTAGCTGTGACTATTCTCTGGTCACTATTACAAGGTAAAAAAGAAGAATACAATAAATTTTTCTATTGGTTTTTAGTTGTGCTTCGATTTTTTATTATCGCCGCTATGTTATTGTATGGTTTTGTGAAGGTATTTCAGATTCAGTTTCAACCACCATCATTTGTTAGGTTACTTCAACCATTGGGAGAGTTTTCTCCTATGGGATTAGCTTGGACATACATGGGTTACTCCAAAGGTTTTGGAATGTTTGCTGGCATAATGGAGATTATTGGGGGTGTGTTACTCATTTGGAGACGAACAGCCACTTTAGGTGCTTTTATTGTCATAGGTGTAATGACCCAAGTTGCCATGATGAATTTAATGTTTGATATTCCTGTTAAGCTTTTTTCAATTCACCTAATTCTTATGGCTGGCGTAATCTTTATGACAGACACTAAGCGTTTTACTTCTGTTTTTATAAAAAATACATCTACCGAAAGTTATAATTTTTACCATCCAATTACTTCAAAAAGCTATCATAAAATTATACGTAATAGTAAAATAATACTACTTCCTATAGTGCTTATTGCTGGTTGCGTATTAAGTTATTTAGGTCAACTAAACATAAGTGATATTAACCATAGACCAAAACTTTATGGCATATGGGAAACTAAATCTTTTGTTAGAAACAATGACACCATTCCTCCTTTAGTGACTGACTCATATCGTTGGCGTTATCTCTTAATTGAACGAAAAGGAAATGCTATTGTTAAAACGATGACAGATAATTTAGTGAAGCATACTTTTATTACAGATACTACCCAAAATAAAATTTCAATATACAGTCAATATGGTATTAAGGATAGTCTTAACTTTAAGTATACTTTAGAGAATTCTAAATACTTAAAACTGTTTGGTATTCTAGAAAATGACAGTCTTGTTATTACACTGACAAAAAAAGATGTAAATAAGTTTCCTTTAAAATCTAGAGGATT
This sequence comes from Winogradskyella haliclonae, assembly GCF_014635865.1. Taxonomy (GTDB): domain Bacteria; phylum Bacteroidota; class Bacteroidia; order Flavobacteriales; family Flavobacteriaceae; genus Winogradskyella; species Winogradskyella haliclonae. The sequence goes on from NZ_BMDQ01000001.1 coordinate 177,401, forward strand.
CCGATGGATAAATGAGCGCCCTTATAACAAATAAGTTATTACTCCTTTACAAATTTAAAAGTTCTTGACTTTTCTTTATTGGTAATTTCTAAGAAATAGATGCCATTAGAAAATTCTGAAAGGTCAATACTACTTGCATTTGCATCCATTTTTACTTGCTTAATAAGTTTACCCTTAACGTCAAAAAACTCTAAATTAAAGTCAGTACTTAACACCGTTTCTATATTTAATATAGACTTAACCGGATTGGGAAAAATCTTTAATTCGTCATCTGTAAAAGCATCTACGGATAACAACCTAACAATACCAGCTTTAGTCGCTGTATAAGCAGCAACTAATTTAGCAATCTCATGAAAATAAGCCATATCTAAAGTTGCTAGTCTATCCGTATTTTGATGATAATTTGGAGTCTGGTCACTAGTTTGCCAAGATTCTCCTACTAATACTGCGCCATAACCTTCGTCCCAAAAAGGTTTATGGTCACTTGCAGGTGTTCCTGGATTTACAACAATAGGATTCAAATTCGGCGCATACGTTGGTTGAAGCAACAATAAATCATCCTTAATTTGTACTGAGGTCCCAATATTACGCAAATCGATATCAAAGTTGTTATCGTTAGCAATTTGGTTTTGATAGCCCATCATATCCATATTTATAACACCAATAATATTTGCTCTATTTGCACCTCCATTAGCGACATCAGAGGCTAGTTCTGCATAATAATTAGATCCTCTCAAACCTATTTCTTCTTCATCCCACAAAGCATATACTACTGTATTTTCTATCTCATATCTAGAAAGTATTCTTGCTATTTCTAATACCGCAGAAGTTCCGGTAGTATTGTCATCTGCACAAAATGTTGTTACAGAATCGTAATGCGCACATATGATATAAATATCGTCTGGATTTACAGTTCCTAATTGTGTTGCTATAACATTAATACCATTAGTATTAAATGCTTGTTCGTTGATTGTAATATTACTTAAAGCTTCAAAATGGTCCTTAATATACTCTGCTGCTAAATCATTATTGCTTTGAACCCGAGTAGTTATAAGCGCATTAGATCCATTAATTGATGACGATGTTTCTCCAGAAAGTTCAGAAACTTTTCGTTCTAAACTATCCATTCTAATGCCATTAACCACATCTTGTACAAACTGGGCATTGGCAAAAAAGGACGTAAATATTAAAATTAAAAAGGGTGCGTAGATTCTTTTCATCATTGACTTTTTTGGGGTAATTGCTTTCAAATATAGTAATAATGTTAGGTAGATTTTAAATTTTATTTTGAATATACAAATTTTAATTCTACATTTGTAGAGTTAATTCTAAAAACGTAGAAGATGCAACTTTCAAAAACCGAAGAACAATTAATGCAACACCTTTGGAAGCTTAACAAAGCCTTTATGAAGGATTTATTAGAGGTCTATCCAGAGCCAAAACCTGCCACAACAACTGTCGCTACATTATTAAAACGAATGATTGACAAAGGTTTTGTTGCTTATAAAACTTATGGTAAATCGAGAGAATATTACCCGCTTGTAAAGAAAGAAGATTATTTCTCTAAGCATGTAAATGGTTTAATTAAAAACTTTTTTAATGATAGCGCATCACAATTTGCATCATTCTTTACCACTAAAACAGATTTATCAAAGTCTGAATTAGAAGCTCTAAAAAAGCTGATTGATAACGAAATAAAGAAAAAGTAATCATGGACATCTATCTTTTAAAATCAACAGCCATACTAGCCATATTATGGGTGCTCTATGTTTTGCTTTTAGAAAAAGAAAACATGCATCGTTTTAAGCGTTTTTATTTGTTAACCTCAATAGTTGCTGCATTTTACATTCCACTTTTAAGTATCACACAATATGTTTATGTAGAACCTATTGATGGTATTAACTTCAGCAAAAAGATAATTCCTTTTATAATCGATGATTCGTCACAGATTACTGAAACTCAATTTTGGACCTTAGAACGCCTACTCTGGTCAGTTTACGCATTAGGTGTATTAGTTTTTGGAATACGCTTTTTAAGCAACTTATTTAAGATTATAAAAACGATTCAGGTTAACGAAAAAGAGAAGCAATCTTTCATCACTTTGGTCTTACTCAAACAATTGATTAGCCCACATACTTTTTTCAACTATATTTTTCTGAATAAATCAAAGTTTGAAAACAATGATGTACCAAAAGAAGTACTAGTTCACGAAGAGACGCACGCTAAACAAAAACACAGTTTGGACATCTTGTTTATAGAGTTAATGCAAATGATCTTTTGGTTTCAACCTTTTATTTGGTTATATAAGAAACGTATAAAACTTAATCATGAATTTTTAGCAGATCAAGCTGTAGTTGACAAAGGTTTTGAACCTTCTAATTATCAAAACACCTTATTATCCTATTCAACAAATCAAGACTATAGCTTATCTAGTGCTATACATTATTCATCCATCAAAAAACGATTTACAGTTATGAAAACACAAACATCAAAACACAAAAAGTGGCTTTTAAGCCTTTTCATTCTTTCTATCTTAGGCATCTTGTTTTACAGCTTTAGTGATAGCGAAATCATTGAAATTGAAAAAACTACAGAAAAAAATTTAACTGCGCAAACAGTAACCCAAACCTTATCTTCTGAGAATGATAGAGCCTCCGAAACTCTGATGAATGAGTACAAAAATTTCATTAAAGAATTTAATGAGACAAGGATTATTTATGGAGATGCATATGAACGTGCTATAATTATCTATAATCAATTAATGTCTGATGAACAGAGAGCCTCGGTTGAGAAATATCCAGATCGGATAATTCCTAAGCCAAATCTTTCGAAAGTAAAAGCTAAAAACCCTACAGCCTCACAATTCGAAGCTTTTAAAAACAGGAAAGAATATGCAATATGGATAGATGGGAAATATGTACCAAATACAGAGTTAGACAATTACACATCTAAAGATTTTGTACATGTTTCTGGATCACATGTTTATAAAAATGCTCGTAGTGAAAAATTTCCACAACCTAACCAATATCATTTGTATACAAAAGCTGGATTTAAAGCTATATATCAAGATTCTCAACTAAAAAGATATAAAGAAGCAACAACTACATATTCTAATGCTATTAAGACTTATTTGAAAGGAAATCAAACAGATAATTCAGAGTTAATAATCCTAAAAGCAAAAGCAGACGATATTTATAAGACGTTTTCTTCCACTGAAATAAAAACTAATAATATAAGAACCGCTCCTCCAGTACCTGCTAAAAAAATCTCGCATACAGCAAGAAGTATTAGCATAAAGGTTTTAGATGATGGTAGTTACTTAGTTGATGGAAAGAAGGCCAGCAAAAAATCATTGGTCTCTACTGTTAATCAATTACATCAAGATGTTACATCAGAAGTACGGAATAAGATTATTAATATTCATCTCACTTTTGCGGACAAAGAAACCGAAGATGAAGTTTGGTTTATCTACAATGCCTTAAAGAATTATGGCTTTCACCGATTGGTAACCAAAAACCAAGAGGTTATTAAAAGTAAAGGAAACACACCTTTTAGAAGTAATAAAAAATCTAAAATCCAACAAAAACTACCTACAGCAAAAGAAGTTGCAGAATTTAATATTTGGGCTAAAAAAATAAATAGTGATACAAAAATTATTTCTGGCAATACAAAACATCTTCCTATTGTAGATGAAAAGAAATTAATAAAATATGCTGGTATTTATAACAGAATGTCAGCACAGCAGAAAAAAAATGCAGAGCAAATGCCATTTCCTGGATTTGAAAATATTAAAGGAACTGAAACATCAATTTCTATCGAGCCAAATACATACCAGCAAAGCCCAGCAACAGTAAAAGAAATTGCCTCATACAATACTTGGGCTAAAAAGATGAATACTCAAATTAACAATGCTAAGGCAAATACAAATGTTGCATATCCGATTATTAAAAAAGTTGAAATAGAAAAGTATAAGTCTATCTATCAAAGAATGACGGAAGCACAGCGTACTAAATCGGAGGCATTTCCAAATATTCCACCGCCACCTCCACCGCCGCCAATAAAGATAGAGCAATACAAAAAAGGTAGCAAGAAAACACTAAGTCAGATTATAAAAGAAACACCTAAAAATGTAGAGTCTGGTTACGAAGTTTTAGATAATGGTGAATCGCATTATTACATCATCAATAAAGGCAAAAAAATCTATTATAACAAAGACGGTTATATTACTGATGATAAAGGAAATGTCATACCACCGCCTCCGCCTCCAGTGCCTGCACCAACTCCCGTAAGTATAAAGGTTAACAAAAGTAAAGGCGGCCCTAATGCAGATGATATAAATTTTAGATACTATAATACTGGACCTCGTAAAGTTTACATTTCAATTTCTAAAACAGGAGAATTCGCCATTGTAAAAAATGAGTTTAATAACACCTTATTTGAGGCAACAACACTCTCAGAGATAGAACATCTATTATCTAAATTATCTGATGAAGAACTAAAAAACACTTTTATATTTTCAAGTTATAGCGATCTAAAAAAATATCGTAATAAACCTTCTTCAACTCTAGAATATCAAAATGATATTGAAATATGGCTGGTAAAAGCAGAGCTCAAAAATGGGAGTATCGTCAAAGACATTAGTTTCCCTAAAAGTAATACTATATTTCAACTAGCAAATGATAATGGTATTGGTGAACTAAAGCCTTATTTGCAAAAACTTGCTACAGTCTTTAAAAAATATAAAGAGATTAATACAACACTTTAATTACTGTATTCTAAAATCAAAACCTCGAGCCTCTCGAGGTTTTTTTAGCTTCAAACTGTAACAAAACCAAATATTTAGCGTTCTAATAAACCAACAACCACCGCAATCAAAAAACAAATCATTATGCTAAAGCAATTTTTTATCATCTGCTCTGGAGCTGACACCGATATTCTTAAAGAATGTTCTATAGGCGAACAAAACAAATATGCTGGTATAGGTGCCACTGTATTTTTTACAGCTGTTATGGCAACTATAGCTGCTAGCTATGCACTTTACACTGTTTTTGACACCCTGTATTCTGCTATCTTTTTTGGATTGATTTGGGGCCTTCTTATTTTTAACTTAGACCGTTATATTGTTTCAACAATAAAAAAGAGAGATAATGTTATCGATGAAATTATTCAGGCGTCTCCACGAATTTTATTAGCAGTAATCATAGCCGTAGTAATTTCAAAACCTTTAGAGCTTAAGATTTTTGAAAAAGAAATCAATCAAGTTTTGTTAGAGCAAAAAAATGATTTAACACTTGCTAATCAAAATCAAATTGCAGAACAATTTACGCCAAAGATTACAGAATTACAGAATGATATTGCTGCTTATCAGTCAGAAATTGATACTAAAGAGGCTGAGGTTAATGCGCTGTACGATGTATACATTGGTGAAGCCGAAGGTACTTCTGGCACCAACAAACTTGGCAAAGGTCCTGTTTATAAAGAAAAACGTGAAAAACATGATGTTGCTTTAGCAGAATTGCAACAGCTAAAAACAGATAATAAAGCAAAAATTACAGGTTTAGAATCTGAAATAGCTGAGTTGCAGGCCACTCAAAAAACCAATGTTGCAAACTCACAACCGGTGATAGACAACTTTGATGGCTTAATGGCGCGTGTCAACGCCTTAGGTAAATTACCATGGTTACCTTCGTTTTTTATATTCTTATTATTCTTAGCAATTGAAACTTCTCCAATATTTGCAAAGTTATTATCGCCTAAAGGCGAGTTTGATTTCCGTTTGCAAGACCAAGAAACTAACATTAAAACATGGACGATGCAAAAAGTTAATGAGCGTAAACTATTATTAAAAACTGATAACGATGTCAACAACAGAGTTTACAATGACATTGCTGATGAAGAAGAAGTCATTAATTACAAGCACAAAAAAGCTCGAGAACTTATGCAACTACAAGCTGATGCCTTTTTTAAGAATCAGAAAGGTGCGCTTTAATAATTAGTTAGTACTTTTAGGTTGAATAAAATTTAACCTTATGAAATGAGCCATAACAATTCTTGACATTCATGGAAATGTTAATGGCGAATTACATCTGCCCGATATAAAATAATAGATTTAAACAGATGAAAAAGTATTTATTTATCCTTAGCGTAGGCTTGATTACTTACAATTGTATTAGTGTTAGAGCTGATGTTGGCGACGTCAATGTTGTAGAATCTACTGACTACAACACTGCAAAATCAGCTATTCTTAAAGTTATGAAAGACCAAGAAACCGCATGGAATAATGGAGACCTTGAGGGTTTTATGCAAGGGTATTGGAGAAGTGATTCACTTAAGTTCTATGGCAGTAATGGCTTAACTAAAGGTTGGCAAAACACATTAGACAATTATAAGCGTGGTTACCCAACAAAAGCGCAAACAGGCACTTTAAACTTTGTGATTAATGATATCTCTAATATTGAAGGTGATAATTACTGGGTAATGGGAGAGTATCATCTAAAACGTGACGCTGGTGATGCCGATGGTGTTTTTATCATCATCTTTAAACGTATTGATGGCGAATGGAAAATTGTAGCTGATATGAGTTGTTAACATAAATAACTAAAACTGCAACTATCGAAGCTAAGATTAAATATACATTCTCAAGTAAACTTTGGAAAAGTAATGGTAATGGAGGGTGGTATTTTATGTCGCTGCCAGAATTAATGTCTAAAGAAATTAGAACTCACCTTCAATGGCAAGAAGAAGGTTGGGGAAGACTTAAAGCCAATGCTAAAATTAAAAATTTACAATGGGAAACAGCTATCTGGTTTGATACTAAAACAAAAACCTATTTACTTCCTATAAAAGCTGTAATTAGAAAGAAACTAAATCTCGAAATTGATAACCTTTTAGAAGTTGAAATCTTTATTTAATCTCCTTTCTTCATATCTCTATAATGCGTCTCAAAATCGACAGGTTTGTGCACTATCACTTTTGATACAGGATATTTTTCCAGCAAATGTTCAGATCTTATAGGTCGTTTCTCAAAACCGCCACCGCAATTGGGACAAACTTCTTTTAATTTCTCAACACAATCTTTGCAAAACGTACATTCAAAAGTACATATCATTGCATCCTCAGCATCAAAAGGCAATGCTTTATTACAATTCTCGCATGTAGGTCTAATTTGTAGCATTATAACTTCTTTACATATTTAGTTACAATTACTGTAAGCGTTGGTCCAACTTTACCTTCAATATATTCGGAGTTGTTTCTATCTAATCGAATATTTCTAACGGCAGTCCCTTGTTTTGCCACCATGCTTGAACCTTTAATTTTTAAATCTTTAATCAAAACCACAGAATCACCTGTATCCAATACAACGCCATTAACATCACGATGAATAATTTGGTTCTCATCAACTTCTCCATCTCCAGCAGCTTTGGCTATTTCTAAGACATCATCTTCCATATACATCATACCCAACATATCCTCTGTCCAGCTTTGATTAACTCTATTAAGCATACGCCAAGCCATAACTTTTACAGCATCATGTTCACTCCACATACTAGCATTTAAGCAACGCCAATGGTTGGCTTCAATCTTTTCTGAAGCTTCCATTTGTTCGACACAAGTATTACAACCATAGAGTGCCATTTCTTTGGCATTTGGCACATTATAAACGGATAAGTTTTCTACTGAGCCACATAATTCGCATTGATTATTACTACGTTGCTTTATTTCTTTTTCTGAAATCATATCTAATATTGAAAGCTCAAAGATAATTTTATTACATAAATTGAATGAACTAAAACCTCCTATCAGGATGAAATAAATCCATATCTAAGCTTGTCTTTTTATCTTGAATAATTTCGGACACTATTTTCCCAGTTGCTGGTCCTAAACTCCAACCCATCATAGCATGACCAGTAGCAATCGTCAAATTTTTACATTTTGAAGATTTTCCAACGTATGGCAATCCATCTGGCGAACATGGTCTTAGTCCGCACTTGGCGCTGTTTAATGTTTCTAGCTTTATATCATCAAGGCTAGAGTAATAGTTTTTAGCAGCTTTGGCAATGGCATTAACTCTAACCGGATTAATAGCATTGTTGATACCAGCTATCTCCATTGTACCTCCAAATCTGGTAAACCCATCCATTGGCGTAACCGCAACTTTTGCTTCACTCAATATTGCCGGAATGGTAATTCCTGTAGGTTCTTCAACATTAATAGAATACCCTTTCCCTGCTTGAAGCGGAATTTTAATTCCTAACTTTTTTGACAACTTTTGGCTCCAACTTCCGGCTGCCATAACTATTTCATCAGCAATTAACTCTTGTTTATTGGTTATAATTTTTGAAATTGAATTCCCAGCGATTTCAATATCTAAAACTTCTTCATTAGCAAAGAACGCTACACCTTCAGATTTTAAAAACTTTATCATATCCTTCATAAAATCATTAGGTGTCATATGTGCATCAGAATGAAAATAAATAGCCCCTTTTATATTTAAATCTACATTTGGCTCTAATGATTTTACTTCTGAAGGCGAAAGGTTTTCAACTTTTAAACCTTCTTTAATAGCGCGTTGGCCAACTTTCCATTCTTCTTCACCTGCTTTATCAGATTGATAACACATCAATAAGCCTTTTCTCTCATAATGGAAATCAAAATCCCCAGAACCATTCATCTCTTTGTAAAGTTCTCTACTTAAAACATTAAAGTCTATAAGTATTGGTGTAGCCTTTTCTACTTTAGATGCTTTAGCAGATTTCTTAAAAGCGTATACCCATTTTAAAAAATCCATATCTAATCTTGGCTTAACATAAAATGGACTTGCAGGATTTAACATCCATTTTAAGCCTTTTGTGATAATTCCTGGTTGAGATAATGGTACAAAATGGCTTGGTGTGATATAACCCGAATTTACATAAGAAGCACCAGAGCTAAAGTTAGATTTATCTACAACAGTCACTTTACATCCTGATTTATATAAATAATACGCCGAACTTAGACCTATTATTCCTCCTCCAATAATGACTACGTTTTTACTCATTTTTATATAACTTGAAATCCAAATGCATAAGGGTCATCTTCATCATCAATAGTAATAGTATTATGTCCATAAATTTTTGCCCAACCTTGAATACTTGGCACTATGGCTAGCTTACCATCCAAGGTCGCTTCCTTTTCAACTCGTCCAATAAAGGTACTACCTATAACACTTTCATGAACAAAAGGTTCTCCAATTTTTAATTGCCCTTTAGTGTATAGTTGTGCTAATCTTGCAGATGTTCCTGTGCCACATGGACTTCTATCAATAGCTTTATCACCATAGAATACAGCATTTCTTCCTGATGAATTTTTATCAATTGTGCTGCCTGTCCAAAGCATGTGTGATACATCCTTTATAGTTTCATTTTCTGGATGAATAAATTGATTAGGGTATTTGGCATTTATTCGCGCTCTTAACACCTGTGAATAGCTAACAATTTTGCTTGCAGTATAATCTTGAATACCGTTAAAGTTTTTTTGTGGGTCAATAATGACATAAAAATTTCCGCCATAAGCGACATCAAAAACAATCTCACCAAGTTCAGGGCAATCAACTGTTAAATCCGTTGCTGCGAGGTAGCTTTTTACATTGGTTAGCTTTACCCAATCTACTTTATCATTTGTTTTTTGATAATCTATTTCAACCAAACCAGCAGGCGCTTCCATTCGTATTTTTCCAGGAGTTTTTGGCCGCACTAAACCTTCTTCAATAGCTATTGTTATCGTTCCGATTGTACCATGTCCGCACATAGGCAGGCATCCCGAAGTTTCTATAAATAAAATCGCAAAATCATTTTCAGGGTTGTGTGGTGGATATAAAATACTTCCACTCATCATATCATGCCCACGAGGTTCAAACATTAAACCCTTTCTAATCCAATCGAATTCTTTTAGAAAATGCTGACGCTTTTCACTCATATTTTTACCTATAAGTTTTGGGCCACCACTTTTAATAACTCTAACAGGATTGCCACAAGTATGGGCATCTATACAAACAAATGTGTTCTTAGCCATTTACTCAATTGGTGCTTTGGTTTGATTATTATTTACTAACCTAGAAAGACCTAAAGGGTTTTCATTCTTTAACTCATCTGGTAATAAATTATTAGGCCAATCTTGATAGCTAAATGGTCTTACCCATCGCTTTATAGAGTGAATACCAACAGCAGTAAAACGGCTATCCGTTGAAGAAGGATATGGCCCACCATGAACCATCGATGGACAAACCTCAACACCAGTCGGAACACCATTATAAATTAATCTTCCTACTCTATTTTGCAATGCAGAAACAACTTCAGAATAGTTAGAGGCCTCATTTTTTTCAGCAATTAGAGTCCCTGTTAATTGTCCTTCTAATTTTGAGATGATCTCTTCTAATTGTGCTTTGCTCTCACATTGAATAACCATAGAAAATGGGCCAAAAACTTCTTGGTGTAAGGTTGTGTTATTTAAAAATGTATCTCCATTAACACTTATTACAGTTTGACTGGCATAGTTTGGCTGTGCTTCATCCTTATAATTTGCAACAACCTTTATACTATCATGAGATAGGGCTTTTTCTTTATTGTTATTGTAAGCTTGAAAAATATTGGGATGCAACATACAAGCTGGTTCCAGTTGCATGATTTCTAACGAAAGTTGTTCTACAAAGCTTGAAAGCGCTTGACTTTTTAACCCTAAAATTAATCCTGGGTTTGTACAAAACTGTCCTGTACCTAAAGTGATAGAACCTGCATAAGTTTTAGCAAGGTTCTCAGCTCGATGTTCTAAGGCTTTTGGCAAAATAACTACTGGGTTAATACTTCCCATTTCCGCAAAAACGGGAATAGGCTCATCGCGTTGAGCAGCTAAATCATAAAGTGCACGACCACCCTTAATACTGCCTGTAAAACCAACAGCTTTTACTTGAGAATGTTTTACCAAATGTGTACCTACTTCAATTCCGCTACTGTTAAGATTTGAAAACACACCATTTGGCATTCCAGTATCTTTAGCTGCTTTTATTATGGCACTAGCAACAAGTTCTCCTGTACCTGCATGCATGGGATGAGATTTTACGATAACTGGACAGCCAGATGCTAATGCGGCGGCTGTATCGCCTCCAGCTGTTGAATATGCTAATGGAAAATTACTCGCACCAAAAACAACAACAGGACCTAATGGCACTAATAATTTTCTAATATCTGATTTTGGTATTGGTTCTCTATTTGGTTGTGCTGTATCTATTGTTGCTTCAACCCAAGACCCTTCTCTTACTAAATCTGCAAAGCTTCGTAATTGACCAACCGTTCTACTTCTTTCACCTTTGGCTCTTCCTTCTGGTAAGCCTGTTTCTGAACAGTAGGTTTTTATCAGTTTATCATCTAATGCTATAATCTCATCTGCAATAGCATTTAAAAATGCGGACTTCTTTTTTCCTGAAATGGACTTGTATGAAGAAAATGCTACCGTTGCCAATGCCACAGCTTCGTCAATCTCTTCTGAAGTAGCTTCAGTAAATATCGTTTGATTCTCAATATTTAATTGTGGATTAAAAGTCCTATAACTTGTAGTACCTTTTGCAGATTGCTGAAAGCCTATATAATTTTTTCCTGTGATCATTCTAAAGATTTTTATAGTCTGGTAAAGATGGTCTTGTTTTTATGCCTTGCGCAATTACATCAAGAACATGTTTACGCTCTTCTCCTGATAAAGGTAAACGAGGTGCTCTTACATTTTCTGTCCCAATACCTGTTGCAACTTCGGCAAGCTTAATGTTTTGTACCAATTTAGGATTAATATCCAACTCTAACAAAGGCAAAAACCAACGATAAATTTCAAGGGCTTCTTTAATTCTACCTACTTTTTGTAGCTCATAAATGGCAACTGTCTCTTTGGGAAACGCACAAACTAAACCGGCAATCCAACCATTAGCGCCCATAAGAAGACTCTCTAATGCCAAGGTATCTACGCCCGTCATTATTTTTAAGCGATTACCAAATCTATTTATAATCCGTGTAATGTTAGAAATATCTCTAGTAGATTCTTTAACTGCTTGAATATTTGGGCAATTTTTTAATAAGTCTTCAAACATATCTAGTGTGACTTCTACCTTATAATCTACAGGATTGTTATATACCATTATTGGCAATTTTGTACTATTGGCAACCGCTTTAAAGTATTCTACTGTTTCTTTGTCTCCAGATTTATATCGCATTGGAGGCAACATCATTAGCCCTTTTGCACCATCTTCCTCAGCTCTTTTTGCCGCTTCAATAGCGGCTTTAGTTGTTTGCTCAGCTATATTAATTATTACAGGAACTTTATCATTTACAAAAGCTACAGTCTCTCTTGTAAGCGTTCTTTTTTCATCATCTGATAATGTACTGGCCTCTCCTAAAGTCCCTCCCAGAACAATTCCATGAACGCCAGCATCTAACTGCGCTTGAATATTAATTTTAAAAGCCTTTAAATCAAGCTCATCGTTTTCATTAAATTTTGTAGTTACTGCAGGCATTACGCCTTCCCAATTTATACTCATAATTAATTTAAATTTTACTCGATAAAAGTAAATCAGACAGTCGCAATATTTCAATGTGATATTATTCATTATTGATACTATATTATTCATTTTTTATATTTTAATGAGATATTTGAATAATATTAATGTAGTATAATCGATGAAAGTACTTCCTTTTGTAATTCCTAAACCTGATTTAAGCAGGTTAATATATCAGGTAGATGATGTCCCTATATTTTATGACAAGCTTCATCAACATGAAGAGATACAAATAAGTTTTATCGTTCAAGGCTCAGGAAAACTCTTTGCTGGAGATGCCATACAACAATACCGCCAAGGCGATATTATTGTCATTGGAAGCAACCTTCCTCACGTGTTTAAAACAGACAATAACGGCATTAAAAACTCGCACATGATAAGTCTGTTTTTTACAAGCTCGTCATTTGGTGCTGATTTTTTTCAATTCCCAGAATTTAATACCATAAGTCGCTTTTTTGAAGAAGCAAAGCAAGGCTTTAAAGTGATTTCAGATACGAGTGGGATTAAAAATTATTTTAATCAATTAAAAAATGCTTCAAAGCTAAATAGATTTATCATTCTATTACAGATTCTTGAAGCTATCTCAAATTCAGAATTAGAAATTTTATCCTCTTTGACATATCATAAAACTTACAGTGCAAATGAAGGAGACCGAATGCGAAAGATTTTTGAGTTCACCCTAGACAATTACAAAGATAATATCACTCTAAATGACATTGCTAGGATTGCTAATATGACAAAAAATGCCTTCTGCAAGTATTTTAAAAAACGAACAAATAAGACATACATAGAGTTTTTAAATGAGCTGCGTATACAAAATGCAAGTCAACTCATTATAAACAATAATGAGCTTTCTATGGCTGAAGCCGCAGAATTATCTGGTTATAATAACATCTCTAATTTTAACAGACAGTTTAAAAAGTTAAAAAAACAGAGTCCTTTAGAATTCAGAAAATCAAAGCAAGGTATCTCTTAATTTTTTTGGCAAGCCTTTTACCACCATATCATAAGAATGGTCAATTAAGCTAGATAATAATTTGGGTGAAATTCCTTGATAAACATTGACCGTATTCCAATGTTTTTTGCTCATATGCCAGCCTTCAACGATACTATCATATTCTGCTCTAAGCTCTAGAGCATATTCTGGATCACACTTTAGATTTATTGCACCTAAACCTTGTTCCCATTTTGAGAGTGATGCTAGCGCAAACATCTTATTACAGACTTTAAAAACTAAAGTGTCTTCATCGAAAGGAAAGTGCTCCGTGACCTGTTGTTTTGACATGCAATAGTTACGATAATCTTCAATATTCATAATCTCTAATTACAGTTGCTCAATATTTCCTCAGTAGATGAATAGGCGTTTAGAAGAAATGAATTCATTTGCAATGCTTTTTGCCACTGCAGCATAAAATCGGCCAATTGATCCTCACCTTTTAAAAAATAGGCTTTCGTTAATAAATCCATCAAATCATTATTAACAGTGTTGTTGTTATGTTGTAATTTGTATAATTCTTCTAAACTTGTCACACAATCAAAACTTGTTACATCCATGTAGTTGGTTTGCTTATACGAATTCCAAACAATATCATTTAAATCTAAAACGGCTAATTTAGAGCCAATCTCTAAATTCATGTCACCTTTAATTTGAATGCTATCGCGACTGATTTTGTGGGGTTTTGTTTCGATATTATCAACCATACCAAGAGATTTTTCTTTGAATCGATTTAAAGAATCTTTATGGATGAAAATATTGTAGTTGGGGTTCATTTTTGAAAACACATAACTTGTTTTATCATATGCTTGTCTTGAAATTGAATCAAAAATGTGCAATTGCTCATTATTATTTTCAAGCTCTTTCTTAATCATAAATATAGCATTCTGTTTGGAATCGATAAGCTTTTTGTTTTCAAAATGATTAGACAAATACAATCCGCCTATAACGCCGAGCATTGTAGAAAACAATGTAATAAACCAATTACTTATTAAAATTTTTGATAGCGATAGTTTTGTTTTAGCCATATTTTAATTTAACTTTTTTAGTGAATTATCTTCTATTTTCAATGCAGAATAATCTAATTTCCATCCAATAGTTTCCACAATAGATTCTATAAGTTGAATGGCTTCTAAAGCTTCTCCTCGAGCAATATTGAACAAACCACTTTCCGGTATTTTTTCTTCAATATGAGACTTGGCATTGGTATGCAACTCTGTTAAATCTGAAGCCTCAAACTTATTAAACATACCATCTTGCTTATCATAATAATTAATATTAGTTTCAATTGATAACACTTCGGGTTGAGGAAAATGCGTCAACACCACACGTTTAGTTGTTGCGTTAGCATCCATTTTTAGCTTACTTAAATCAAACCCAACATGTGCTTTAGCATTAATTACAACTAAAGCTTTTTTCTTACTCGAAATAAGTTTTAAAAACTTCTCTTTAACATCTTCGTAATGATAAATCTCTGCAAAATCGCCTTCGACTGTAATAAATTTACAAACGCGTTTTATCTTATCAAGTAAAATAATCGATTGTTCATTTGTTTTCTTTTTATTAAGCCATTGCTTGACTAGTGTTACAACACCTAGCGTCACTAAAATGCTTATGATTATAATTAAAAACGTTTCCATTTAGTTAATCCATTATTTTGTATAAAATAGGCTTACTTGGCGTAGCATCGTTCTCAAATGGCGCGATTTGAAGATTAAGCATATAACACCCATCATCAATCTTATTAGACACATAAATAAACTCTGTTATTGTAGCATTTTTTCTAATAGTTCCCTTTGTGTTCCAAAATGTATGATGCGAGCGCAACTCACCTTCATCACGTTCTCTATCTACACTAGGCTGATCGATTAATAAATGTTTTACCCCTTTTTTAACTAAATACTCTATGGCATCTTGGGTTAAATAAGGCCAATTGGTATTAGAATACTGCTTGGTTTTTTTATCCTTTTGGTTTGGAATTGTTCTAATAACAATAGCTTCACGTAGCTTATTACCTATGGCAAAGCGTAATTGCTTTGCTGAAATTACAAAATCTTCATTAGACTTTTCTGGAGCTACTGTAATGACCTCAGCCAAAAAGAAAAACTGTTTTAAAGCTTTATTTATGGAATGTTTTTCTGCAACAACATGTCCTACAGTTTCGGTATGTGTTCCGTGAGAATGCGGGTTAAAAGTAATGGTATTAAAATTTACTGATGCCCCTTCTGAAACACTTACAATGTCTCCATCAAATTGTTCTGGTTCTATTTTTGGCGGTCCAATATACCAAGCATTGACATTTTTTTCACCATGGCGAATTGGAATAGAAATATCCAATGGATGGGATAAGTCTATCTTTATTTTTTTGGATTTGAGTTGTATTGTTGCTATCAAGATAAGTTGACTTTAAATAATTCAGAAGCAATGCCATCACTCAAAAACTGTCCTTTTTTGGTCACGTGCAAATGCGCTGCTTCAAGATACAACAAATCTTGATTTAACAATGATTCTGCCATTTTTAAAATGTAGTCTTTATATAGCAATCCAAAATCATTTTCAATCTTTTGTATTGACACACCCCAAATGGTACGCAACCCTGTCATGACGTATTCGTTATATCTATCTGTGATTGTTAAATCTTCAATCTCTATTGGGAGTTTACTTTCTGAAATTGCCTTAATATATTTTGAATTATTCCTAATATTCCAACCACGTTGTTTACCATTAAACGAATGTGCCGATGGACCAATACCTATATACGTTTTGCCTTGCCAATACGCTGTATTATTTCGACTGAAGTAACCTTCTTTTCCAAAATTAGATAGTTCATAATGCACAAAACCTTCACGTTCTAATCGGTCTTTTAAAAGATGAAATTGTTCATGGGCTTGCTCGTCATCCACATCATCGATAATACCTTTTTCTATAAAAGACGCTAGTGCCGTTTTAAGCTCTACTGTTAGCGCATAACTGGATATATGTGGTACGTTATAGTGCAATGCCGTTTCAATATTTTGAAGCCATTTCTCATTGGTTGAATTTTGAATCCCATAAATTAAATCGATTGAAATATTACTGAAGTGTTTTGTAGTTTCCTCTAAACACTCTTTAGCTTCTTTAGCATTATGCGCGCGATTCATGAGTCTTAAATCGTCCTCAAAAAAAGACTGAATGCCAATACTTAAACGATTTACAGGACTTTTAGACAACTCAACAATTCTATCTTTAGACAAATCATCTGGATTTGCTTCTATAGTAATTTCTGGATTACCTGAAACTTTATAATTTTTATAGACCGTATCTATTAAAAACAGTAATTCTTCTGTAGTTAATATACTTGGTGTTCCGCCTCCAAAGTAAATAGTCTTAACAGTAGTATTGCTAAACTCCTCTTTTCTGAGACTAATCTCCTTAGCTAAAGCTTCAAGCATCTCGTCTCGCTTTTTTAAAGAGGTCGAAAAATGAAAATCACAGTAGTGACATGCTTGTTTACAAAATGGGATATGGATGTAGATGCCAGACATTATTATTTCTTAACGCGGTCTTCATTCTGCTTTACAAAACTCGCCCATCCAGAATAGCTTTTACCCACATTAACACGGCCTTGATTGTAAAAATGGCAAACTGCTGCAGCCAAGCCGTCTGTAGAATCTAAATTTTTTGGTAGCGTTTTTAATCCTAAAGTACTTTGTAGCATTTTTGCCACTTGCTCTTTAGAGGCATTACCATTTCCTGTAATTGCCATTTTTATTTTTTTAGGGGAATACTCTGTTATAGGCACTTCGCGAGATAAACCTGCTGCCATTGCGACGCCTTGTGCACGACCCAATTTCAACATACTCTGCACATTTTTACCAAAGAATGGCGCTTCAATAGCAATCTCATCTGGGTGATGCGTGTCGATAAGCTCAACGGTACGTTCAAAAATGAGTTTCAATTTTAGATAATGGTCATCGTATTTTTTGAGTTGCAACTCATTCAGTTGCAAAAACTCCATCTTTTTACCTACCACTTTTATGAGACCAAACCCCATAATGGTAGTTCCTGGATCAATACCTAAAATTATTTTTTCTGTCGCCATAAATTATTCGCAATAATAGCAGCCACTTAAGGCAATAGAAACGCCAAAAGAGAGTGTCATAACACTTCCGTTAAATGCACCTAAACCTAGTAGTTCCGGATTATAATTATCTAAACTCGTAAATCCATAGATGTAAGACAAATCGGTATAAAGTTTTACTTTCTTATTGATTTCATAATGCACTTCAAAACCCAGATTAAAATTAAGATAAGACTGTTTGTTATCGTCTAGTGTTCCTAAAGGCCTTGCAAAAGAAAAACCTGGACCTGTGTGTAAAACAACTTGCATGGGCTGCGGTAAAAAATTTAATGCTTCAGAAGGATTATAAACTAACTGGGCGTTTATCCTAGAATAATTTACCTTAAATTCTTGTATGCCACTTTCGCTTTTAAAACGGTTAAATCCATAATCTAGCTTTGCGCCTAAAGTTCTACTAAACATCCGTTGTACACCTAAATTCACAGTAGGGAAATTTAAGCCTTGAGCAGGTGCAGAATTGATGAATCCTGATTTTGAAGGAGAATTAACACCTAATGAAATCTGTGCACTCCATGTACTAATTTCTTTACGTTGTGCGTGGGCATTACCTAAAATAAAAAATGCTAAAATGTATTTTAAAAATTGTAATCGCATAATCTTATAAATTAGTTTAATTTGTAATGTGCTAGAGCAGCTTCCATACAAATCTAAGCAATTCTTTATTGCGATAATTAAACTAAGTATAATAGTTGGTGCGTCTTATTACATCTACAACAGATTACTTAAAAATGAAAATCTTAATTTTTCTGAATTTGCGTCATTTTTAAGCAAAACGGATGCTTTTTCGACTAAAAACATCATTTTTTTACTCTTTTTAACCATTTTTAATTGGTTTTTTGAAATCACAAAATGGAAGATTTTAGTCAGTACAATTAAAAAAATATCATTTTTTGAAGCTTTAGAGCAAAGTCTTGGCGGATTAACAGCATCCTTAATTACACCAAATCGCATTGGTGACTATGGTGCAAAAGCGATCTATTATACCAAACCATATAGAAAGCAAATCGTTTTATTGAATCTCATGGGTAATGTAAGTCAAATGACAATCACTACAATAATTGGCTTTATTGGAATGGTAGTTTTTTATTCGACTTATGACTTGGAATTAAACTATCGCAAGGTCTCAAGCTTCTTAATAATTGTAGTTATAGTCACATCTTTTGCTGCTTTTGGTTTACAACAATCTCGTTTTAAAATCAAAGGCTTTTCTATAGAACGGGTTATCGATTTTGTAAAAAACATACCACAACGTATACATGTTCTAAATTTTGGTTTATCGTTAATTAGGTATGGTATATTCTCTTTTCAGTTTTATGTTTTATTACAAATTTTTGGTGTAGGTATTGATTATAAAACAGCTATGGTTGCAATAAGTAGCATGTATCTTTTAGCATCTATCGTACCATCTTTGGCCGTGTTTGATGTATTAATTAAAACTAGTGCAGCGGTTTATTTATTTAGCTTTCTAGACATAAATGACTTAATAATACTTTCTATATCTAACTTGATGTGGCTACTTAATTTTATTTTACCTAGTGTATTTGGCAGCTACTTTGTTCTCAATTTTAAACTTCCAAAAGCCACTGATTAATGCTGTTTATAGCCTGTTTTATCATTGTTATTATCTACATCATTTTAGTTGCTTGGCTGAACCATGGCTTTAATACTATTGAAGTCTTTAAACTTCAAGACTTAAAACCTAAAACTAAATTTTCAGTGATTATTCCGTTTAGGAATGAAGCTGAAAACCTTCCAAGCATACTAAAATCAATTCAAAATTTAAATTATCCCAATTCGCATTTCGAAATCATTTTTGTTGATGATGATTCTGTTGATGATTCTGTTGAAGTGATTTCTAAAGTTCTCGATACGTTTCGGCAAAAAAGCCGAAACACTCGAACTGACTCTATAACTGTGATTAAAAATAAAAGAACATCAAATTCTCCAAAAAAAGATGCAATTACTAGCGCTATAAAGATTGCGAAACATGATTGGATTTTAACAACTGATGCCGATTGTATTCTGCCTAAGTACTGGCTAGACTGCTATGATGAGTTTATACAAACTAATGATACAATAGCTATTGCTGGACCCGTTAGATTTGCTGGACAATCTTCATTCTTTAACCGCTTTCAAATTATTGATGCTTTGAGCTTGCAAGGTGTTACTATTGGCAGTTTTGGCATTAAAAAGCCTTTTATGTGTAATGGTGCAAATTTTGCATATTCGAAAAATACATTTCACCAAGTAAAGGGTTTTTATGGCAATACTAACATGGCCAGTGGAGATGATGTCTTTTTACTTCAAAAGTTGATAAAAGTGAATCCAGAAAAAGTCCATTTTTTAAAATCTGAGAACGCCATTGTAACCACTAAAGTGTCAGAAAATCTTAAATCATATGTTCAGCAACGCATACGTTGGGCTTCAAAATCGAGTCATTATAACTCTTGGTTTCCTAAATGTATTGGCCTACTCGTTTTACTTACTAATCTAGTCATGGTATGTCTAATCCCATTTTACCTATTTAGTCTATTAGCCTTAAAGACCATTATTCTATTATTTCTAATTAAGTTTAGCATTGACCTATTGCTTGTTTTTAAAGCTTCTCGTTTTTATAGACAAGAACCAGTTTTACTATCTTATGAATTTGTAAGTCTCATTTATCCTTTCCTTACGTCTTATATTGCAATAATCTCACCTTTTATATCCTATAAATGGAAGGGAAGAGTGTTTAAAAAATAAAGAATTAGAGATATTTTTGGTAGATTTAACAAAAGTCCCAAAAACCTAACGTCATGAAAAAGATTATTCTTTCTTGTTTATTTTTAGTCTTTATAGCTATTGGATATGCGCAAAAAACCTATAAAGTTGGTGAAGAAACCTTAGAACTACGAACCGAAGTTGATGGTGAATTGGATTTACTATGGACAGTAACCAACGGGACATATCGCTACTTTATAAAAACTAAAGATGGTACAATAACCGAACTTAAAAATACAAGAGGTGAGGGAAGAGCTTTTAACAAAGAATACATCTCTGCATTAAATAATCTAACTTCTGGAAGTACTCTTTCTGCTGAAAATGTAAAACTCACTACTGGTAGCTTAAAACGCTTTATAGATAAGTACAACAAAAGTGTGGATATAGATTATAATGTAAGAAACACCAACTCCAAAGTTAATTTTAGACTAGCATTTTTCGGAGGTTTAACCAACCACCCTTTGGTTGAAGACATTGATGACCAATCATCTTTGCAATTGGCTGCTGAATTAGAATTGTTTGGTGACACAGACAATCCGATACATTCCGGAATGCTACAGGCTAGACAGACGTTTGGCTCAAGTGGCGATTATAAAAGTACTGAGTTTTCATTAGGCTATCGGGTGCGTTTTTTACGAAAAGAAGGGTTTAATATTTATGCGCAAACTCGATTTGCTACATTAAATAGTTTTTCGGTGGATAGACCTATTTTTACTGATGATGTTGCTACTCCTATCGGAGTTGAAACCCAAAGAGAGTCTGAATTTGATGTACCTTTTATTTTTGGAATTGGTGTAGATATTAAAATTTCGGACAATAGTTATATCTCTATTTTATACGACCGCTTTTATGCTTTTGGGTTAGATAATAATGATAGCTTTCCAACTGATTTTATGATAGGCTACAAATTCAATTTATAATTTATGAGCTTAAGAAATTCGAGTACTTCAAATCCTATTTTTAACGACTATTTTTGGGATGATGGTAGAGATTCTTCAAAAAAAATGACTGTTTTTGGAGTGTTTATCAAATCCCTTTTAGGGATTTTGGTTATCGCTGCAATTACATCTTACATTTGGAAATTAAGTACCGAAGGCTGGGATACAGGTTGGTTTACCCTTGGCGGCATGTTAGCATCAATAGTCATTAGTATTATTATCTCTGTAAGGACACAGTGGGCTGGTTTTTTAGTACCTCTTTATATTATTGCTAAAGGATTTTTTCTTGGCGGATTTTCTGCTTATGCGCATAAAAACTTTCCTGAATTGCCTTATCAAGCTATTGGTGTGACTATCATTACATTTTTTGTAATGTTATTGCTTTACCAAACACGAATAATAGTCGTTACTAAAAAAGTGAGAAGTGTTATTATAACGGCTACCATTAGTATTATGGTGGTTTATTTGGTATCGTGGATTCTTAGTTTTTTTGGTATACGAACTTTTATATGGGGAACATCATGGTTAGCCATTGGCTTTAATATTATTGCCGCTTTGGTTGCTTCTTTTGCCTTACTCTTAGACTTTGATTATATAGAACGCTATAAAAATCGTGCGCCTAAACAGAAAGAATGGTTAGCCACTTGGGGCTTATTAGCCACACTAATTTGGTTATATGTTGAAGCATTGAGATTACTTCAGAAGTTTGCGATACGGTTTAGGTAATTCTTTATTTTATTGAAACGATCACTGGTAACACAAATTCTGTATTGACATGTTGCCTTCTTTTAATAGCGGCAAATATTTTGGGTAAAGAAGAAATACTACCTCTTAAAAGCGTATCTATTTCTGGAATAATTTCTCGAGTTTCAGGTTTTGTTTTAATATCTAAAACCGAAATGTTTCCAAGTTTGTCAATAGCTAGTTTTATTGAGATTGTGTCTTCCACATCTTCAGAAACCACAATACTTTGTTTTGAGAGGTAATTGTTAACGTGATTTAAAACCGTGGTTTCAAAACAGTATTTTCTAGCCAATTTTTCTGAAACCGAGTCACATACCGAAAAGCTTGGATACTCATCTACAGCATTCCAATCTATAGTTTCTAATTCTTGCGTAACTATATCTTCGGTTTTGACTTTTTTCTTCTCGAAATAATCACAAGACATTAATAGCAGAGTCATAAGAACAAGTAATCGTTTCATCAACAAAATTCTGAAACGGAAAAGTACAATTTTTAGTTAAAAGATACTAGAGAGGCTTCGTTTTAAGTATTTACTAATCTTTCTTTAAAAAGTTTTTTTCTTTTAATTCTTTAAGATGCATTTCTGCAAATCTAGAAATCTTATCGTCTTTATACTTTGCTATAAAATCTTCATAAAGCTTTATTATGGCCTCTTTATCCGCATAAAATTGTTCTTTAGTAAATATGATGCTAAATCTAGTAAAGGTGTCCGTCGGGTCTTCTTTTACTGCTTTTTGAAAGGCTTTAATAGCTTCTTTATATTTTTCTTGTCTATTGAGAATTCTGCCCAGTTGAGCATATTCCTTATTTAGCGATACATCCTGAAGTTTTAAAGATTTTCTTATGAATTCCTCTGCAGTTTTAAAGTCATTTAATCGCTCATAATAGGTCCCAATCACAAACATAGAAGTTGCATCGTAAGGGTTATAGTTTAGTACCTTTTTACGATGAAAAATAGCCTCTTTATAATAAGAATTTTTAGCGAAGAGTATGCTCAATTTTTCATGAATAAATTCAGATTCTTCACCAAGCTCCAACAACTTTTTAAACCAAAGCTTCGCTTCATTCTGGTAGTCTTGATGATAATAATTTTGAGCTTTAAGACTAATTAATTCAACATTTTCGGGATAACTCTCTAAGCCTTTATCAATGTACTTATGCGAGGCTAGATGCTTACGCCTTATAAGATAATACTTTGCAATTTTGAAAATGGCGTTTTGATGCGTTTGGTCTAATTGATATGCTGTTAGATACCGATTTAAAAACGTAGAATCCTTCAACTTTTCTAATACCACACCTTTTTGGTAATGATAATTAGGATTTTTGTAATCGATATAAATCAATTCTTCAAATAAGTCTGAGGCATTTTTATATTGTTTTGAGCGCAATAACAACTTTGCGTATTCAAACTTTATTAAAGCATCTTCAGGATTGGCTTCTACTCCTTTTTTATAATTCTCTAACGCTTTTCCATTGTTACCTATAGCGAGATATGCTTTTGCTATTTTACCATAAACTTGGTTTTGACTTGAATGCTTTTCATAAGCTTTTATTGCCTTTGAATAATTACCATTGGCATATAAACTATCTCCAACAGTCAATGCCGAAGACTGAGCTTCGGCATTAAGTTGTATTAGTAAAATTAGTACTAAAAGTCTTTTTACCATTTATTATGATTATTTATTAAGACTGAATTTGAAAAACTATTGGCAATGAATATGGCACAGTCACAGCTTCACCTGCATGTTCTCCAGGAATCATCTTTGGTAACATATTAATAATTCTCTTTGCTTCTTCCTCAAGTTCTTCGTGAGGCGCTCTAGCTTTTACTTCAGTAATATCTCCTTCTTGATTTATCTTAAAAAATACAGATATACGTTGACGCCCTTCCAATTGAAGACTGGATGCTAACTTTATATTAAAGTTTTTATTTACAAACTTAGCAATAGCTTGTGAGGTGCATCTTTTCTTTTCTTTTTCATCACTTAGATTTGAACACTGAGCATATGTAGGGGCTTTATCTATTACAGCGTATGGCACTTCGGTTTTCCCGTCAAAACCTCTTGGGTCTATTTCCTCAATCTCTGTAACACGCTTTTTCTTTGATGCAAAGAAGTCAAAAGGACTTTTAACATTCATATACATTTTATAAGTATTACCGTCTTTATTACCAACTTCTGTTTCAGTAAATTCTTCTGGCAACTTTTCATCTTTATGATGAACTGAGTAACTAATTTCATCTGATTCATGATTTATTTCTGCCCAACTCACATAATCTTTATTGTTATATAGAAAGTTTTCATAATTATCATGAATTTTTTTTGTTTCGGCATCCATACGACTTTCTAAAGATAGCGTATAGCTATATTGCTCTAAATCTAATGTTTGTTCGGAATTAATTTCTGAGACCCCTTTCTCACATGATACATAAAGTAACATTGAAAAAATTACAGGAATTAAAAGTGAGTACTTGATAAGTGCTATTTGTTTTGATTTTGACTGTCTTAACATATTTATTCGTTTTTTAATTAGTGATTTTTTATAAAATGTATTTGTAAAAGAGATATTATTTGTTTCAAATACTTGATTTAGCAATTGCTGATAATAGTTCTTTTTTCCGTTTTGTCTTACAGCGGTTTCATCCGCAATATATTCGTGTAGTGCTCTAATTCTGTTTTGATACATATAAACTAATGGATTAAACCAAAATGCAATTCGTATAATCTCAAATAACAATAAGTCTACACTATGCCATTGCTTTATATGAACTAACTCATGTTTAAGGATAGTAGGTTGTTCTTCTTCAGAAATTTTTTCGCCTAAAAAAACGGTATTGAAGAATGAAAATGCCGCATTACTTTGAAGCAACTTTACAATAAGTATGTCACCACTCCAACGCTTTGGATTGTTTGATTTTAACCAGTAAAGTTTTATAAACTTAAAAAGAAAAAGTAATGTCGCTAAAACCGCACCTGAATAAAAAACAATTTGCCAAATAGGCATAGTAGGCTCATCTAAAACAACACCTGTTTGCAAAGCTATTTGAGTATCTAATTCTCTTGGCTGCTTACTATTACCAATAATAACTTCTGGCAATACCACTACAAACTCTTCTGGAACTACTGCTTTTATAGTATCTAACTTTATAAAAGGAAGTACAAAAGAAAGTATTGCTGTACCCAACAAATACATTCTGTTGTAATTAAAAAATGTTTCGCGTTTTAAAAACATATCGTAAACCAATAGAAATACAACCTGAAACGCTACTACTTGTAATATATAATGTAACATACTAATCGTGTTTATTGATATCTTTAAGCAATGCTTCAATATCTTGAACATCTACATCATTCTTCTTAACAAAAAACGATACCATACTCTTAAATGATCCTTGAAAATAGTTGTCTACCAACTTGTTAATCGATTGATTACTATACAGTTCTTTATCAACAATAGGAAAATACACATGGCCTTTGCCTTGCTTTTCATAATCTACAAAACCTTTAGATTCTAAGATTCTAACAATTGTTGACACAGTGTTATATGCAGGCTTTGGCTCTGGTAAAAGATCTATAATAGATTTTACATTGGCTTTTTTTAACTGCCAAAGAGTTTGCATAATTTCTTCCTCGGCTTTGGTAAGTTGTTTCATTTTTAACTAAGCATTTGGTTGAATAACAGCGCTAATATAACTAAAATTTTAGTTTCAACTAATTTTTTAGTTTAAAAAATGTAACTTTTAACATCTACTAGCGTCATATCTGTATATTTTTTACACGTATATGGAACTAATTATTATAACTGCCGGTTTACTTTTAATGGTTTTAGGATTAGTAGGAAGCTTTTTACCAGTTCTGCCAGGTCCGTTAACTAGTTGGGCAGGTTTATTTGTACTTAGCTATGCTAATGGTATTGCAATAAGTAAGGCATTCTTAATCGTCACATTTATTGTGGCCTTACTCATATTTATACTCGACTATATTATACCTGCTGCTGGTACTAAACGATTTGGTGGTAGTAAATCTGGAATGATTGGTACAACTCTAGGTTTAATTATAGGTCTTTTATCGCCAATTCCTTTTGGTGTAATTATTGGGCCATTTGTTGGGGCACTTATTGGAGAGTTGATGCACAAGAATGATGTTAGTAGAGCTACAAAAGCTGCTTTTGGTTCTTTTCTAGGCTTTATAACTTCTACATTTCTAAAATTTATTGTTGCTGTAGTATACCTAGGGCTTTTTATCGTAAAAGTTGTAAACCACACAGGAAGTTGGGTTTAATACAAATAAAAAACCTGACAGAAGAACCATCGGTCGATTTCCTATCAGGTTTTTAAGCTATTAATTCAACAATTGCTTAAGAGGGATTAATTAATTCTTGTTGACCATACAAAGTTACTGAAGCGTTCTGTCTTTATGTTACGGAAAAACCGTAGACTTGATGCGGAAAAACCGTAGTTTTCAACATTGACAGTAGCTGTGGAAATTTTTTAAGCTGTAAAAAAGTGCTATTTTTTTTAGATAAATCCTTTTTCTTTAGCCATTTCTAGCAAAGTTTCATCTTTTCCGTCTTCAACAGAAAACAATAACTTGAGTTGCTTTTTCCGTTTTTCAATAGCACTCATTGATAATGCAATATGGTCAAGCAAGCTTTTTGTTTTTATGCCTTGCGATAGTAGATACAGTATTTTTCTATTAATATCATCGACATATATTTCACTTGTAAGCGTCTGTTTTACATAATTGTGTACAGTACTACTGTAATATGGCGGTGATTTTATGATGTGCTGAAAAGCATCTGCTAATTCCATAGACGTTAAATCACTCTTAATCAAAAACCCGTCAGGATTAATCTCTCTAATAATATTATGTATTCTAAATGATTCATTAAACATGGTTAAAATAATAACCTTTGTTTCTGGCATCATCTTTTTAGCCAATTTTGCCAAATCTTCTCCTGAAGTATATCTTCCATCTTGAGATGGTGGTAAGCTAATGTCAAAAAAGCAGATGTCATAATGCACATCTTTTGCTGCTCTATTGATCATTATTTCTGCCATATCACAATTATTAGCAGTATCAATTTCTAGATTCTGATTTTCGGCTTTTGTTGCCATTAAGACGTTCATGTATCCTTCTATAATAATAGGATGATCGTCTACCATTAAGATTTTAAATTCTTGCATCTTTAGTTTAGTAGGTTGATTTAGACTGAATAGGGGATTTTTACTTTGACAGTGGTTCCATTTCCTGGTTCTGAAGAAAATGAAATCTTACCTCCGATTTCTGAAACTCGAGAGGCCATATTTTTTAGACCGATACCTTTTTTAGATTTGGATGTATCAAAACCTTTACCGTCATCTACAATATAGATATTTATTTCATCTTTTTGTCTTAAAATATCAATTTTAACATGCTTAGCCTCAGCGTGTTTGTAGGTGTTTTGCATGGATTCTTGGATGATTCGATAGATATTTATCTTCGTTTTATTGGGTACAAACTCCCAACTAAAATCATCTGTGTAATTAAAATCATAAGTAAAACCGTAGGCTTTAGTTTGGTTATCTATAAGTTCGGAGACAATATCCATAAACCCAGAACCCGCAACAAAATCGGTATTCATCTCATGAGATATTTTACGGATATCATCTTCTATGGTTTTAAGCTGGCCAATGTAATTAGCCCTGTTCATCATGGCCTCTTTCCCTTCGGAAAAATTGAGGCTATCTAAGCTTAATCTTGCGCCAAACAATCTGCCCAAAACACCATCATGCAACTCTTTAGACACTCTAATCTTCTCTTGTGCTCTGGCTTCTTCTACATTGTCTTGCTGATTAAGCATAAGATTATAAATCTCTTCATTGGCCTCTTGTTGTGCTTGTACCAATTTTAGCTCTTTGTTTTTGGCACGTTGCGAAATAACCACATATACCAATATCCCCGTAAGTAAAAGCCCAGCAGATAATAATAGTAGGTAAAAATTGTCTCGAGATATTTGTTTGTTTTTAGCTTCGAGTTGGTCAGTTTCAAGTTCTATACGAGCGAATTTGTTTCTTTTGTTTCTTTCTACATTTAATAAACTATCAGAAAGCTTAATATATTCTGTTAAATAGCTACTAGCTCTATCCTCTTTATCTAGTTCAGACAGTAGCAATAATGATTCTAATTTAAGTTCATTATTAGAAATAGCATCAGAAATTTTATAACTTCTGTCTGCATAATATAGAGCAGAATCAGATTCTTTTATATCCAAATAAAATCTTGACAAATCTATTGCAATACCTAGTTTAGTTAAAGGGTCAGCTATAGTATCACTCATGTTTTTTCCTAAATAGAATATATTCTTAATTTCATCTATATTTCTATCTAGTTTAAATGATTTAGTATAAGCAAGATTCCCTAATGTAATTGCATAAAAAGAAGAGTCGTAGTAATTTAAACTGTCTTCTGAAATAACTTGCTCATACAATTCAATAGATTTATCTATTTCTTCTTTATGTCTGTAAGCAATAGCTTTATTATTGATAGAATATAAATTATTATAATAACCATATTCCATTTTCTTAGCAATCTTTTGTGCCTTGTTATGGTATTCTATGGCTTTATCATAGTTTTTGAGCTTTAACGATATAATACCTATTAAGTTATTAAGTATCCATAGGCGCTCTCTAGCATTTTCATCTATCTCAGTAGAGTTTAATAGACGAATAGCTTCTACAGCATTCTCTTCAGCCCCTATGTAATCTTTCTCAGTTTCTTGAATGTCAGCTATGTTAAGTAAAGTTCTAGCTTTACCATCAATATTTCTAGACTTATCAAATAACTTAAGTGCTTTAGAGTAATAATAGAACGCACTATCGTTTTGTTCTTTACTATGAAAAAATGCTCCTAAATTAGAATTAACTATTTCTAATGACGATGAGTCTTTAATTTTATTAGCTAAACTTAGATTTTGGTAATTAATTCTTAAATATAAACTATCTTTTCCGCCATTATAATAAGCAAGAGATAATATTCTTCCACTTTTTAATATTACTGAATCTTGATTTAATTCATAAGAAAGTTTTATTGCCTCTTCAGCAAATTTAATTTGCTCGTCAAACGAAATATTACTATTCTGAGATAATTTTCTTAATTTAAGTATACTATCATAGGATGATTTACTTTGTGAAGAAATTACATTAAAATATATTAATAGAAAAAAGAGTAAGCAAAATTTTAAATTCAAAATTTTAAACTAATTTAATAATCTCAAATTTAGAATAATTTTATTTAACTGTTACAAATTAAGCCCTTATGTATATTATAAGAGCTAAAATATGATATTAAGGAATTAATTTATCCTTGTTGTTTTTATCCTTGTTGTTCTACTTGTCTCTTCTTTTTATTCAGAACTAATAAATCATAATTTGAATTGTCCTTCTTATATGTAATTTTCTCTTCCTGAGCAACAGCATCTTTTGAAACTACAGATACAGTAAGTACTACAACAGCAACTAATAATAAGGTAATTTTTAAAGTTTTCATAAGTATTCTTTTTAGTTTAATATTGGTCTTTTTTTAATGGTGCCTTAAACTTATAAGACACAGTCATGTTTGGGTTATTTTCCAAACAACCGTACTAAAAAGAATTCATCTAACAGAACTGTTAGAGTGTCAATGGATTAATAAAATTTCTTGAATAAGTGATTTAGGGCCTTACTTAAGAACCTGCAAGCTAAAGAAAACCTAATGGCAAAACCTCTTTTATTCGATTAAATGCGTATTTTTATCGATTAAATGCGTATTTTTAATGAATAATCACTCAAAAAACTTAAAAAATTGCAATTATTATTGGCCTAATAATAACTTATCCGGACCTCGAAAACAAGCCAAATAGATGTCTGGTTTTCCATCTTTATTAAAATCGGCGACTTCAATATCTACAATAATAGTATTAATAGGCTGCTGAAGAAATGTGTTTGTTCGCTCTTCAAAAACGCCTTTGCCATT
Organism: Winogradskyella haliclonae; assembly: GCF_014635865.1. Classification (GTDB taxonomy): domain Bacteria; phylum Bacteroidota; class Bacteroidia; order Flavobacteriales; family Flavobacteriaceae; genus Winogradskyella; species Winogradskyella haliclonae. Next base: position 207,522 of record NZ_BMDQ01000001.1, read on the forward strand.
ATTTATGCCTATAGAAAATCCATCTAGTTTACCAAGTAATAAATCTTGGTCGCCATCATTATCTATATCATAAAAATCAGCATCTAATAAGCCGCTGATAGCATTAAATTTTAATTGCTCAGCGCCTTTATCCGTATATTTTCCGTTCTCATTAATAAGTAAGCGTTGTATCGGGCTCTTTTTTGTAAACATCATAACATTTGCAAAATAAATATCTAAATCGCCATCATTATCTATGTCTGCAAAATCAGCTTCCCGAGTTTCTTCAGAAATACCACTCTTAAAAAGTTGTTCGGTGACATCAGTAAAAACACCTTTACCATTATTTTGCAACAATCGATTATCATCCTCATTACCAACTAATACATCCAAATCACCATCATTATCATAATCTCCGACTTCAACATCTTGAGTGACATCAAAGATAATAGGCAATCTTTTATTAGTGTCATCCACTAAAACACCTTTGTTATTTTTTAGATAATTATTCTGACCATTATTACCAACAATAAAATCTACCCAACCGTCGCTATCAAAATCGCCTTTAATCAAAGCATTTGATACATTAGCGACGGGAAATTGATCTGAAACATCTTTAAATGTGCCATTCTTTTGTTGGAGGTAGAGTTCGTTGGTTTTATCATCTTCAGTAACGAAAAGCATATCTAACAACCCATCTTTATCAATGTCTTCTAGCGTCACATCTTCGGAATCGTGATACGGATAGTATTGATAAGGTTTTGTATTTGCTACTGCAATTTTATCTGGAAGCCTACTTGAACCATCTTTGAAGTTGCCCTCACCGTCATTCAACAAAATGATATTTTTATAAAACTCTACAGCAATAACAATATCAAGATCGCCATCAGTATCTATATCTGCTATGCTAGCATCCATAGAATTATAGGGTTTTTTAGCTATTTCTGGCAAATGTGTCGATGATACTTCTCTTAATGATTGTCCACTGATATTAAGACAATAGATTCCGGTTATAAAAACTATTAGCTGCTTCATTTTAAGTTTTCTATATGCTCCTAAAGTAACTAAAACATTAAAAAAAAGATGGTAAATATTTCTTAATTATTAAGCTGTGTATTACCATAAAACAAAAAAGCATCCCAATTTTCTGTAAAGAAAAAAGGAAAGCTTCTCATTGGTAAAATCCTAATCGCTTAGGAGTCTTACAACTACTCTAGGATTTCTCCTAGAACAACACAACATCTTTATTGCTAAAAAAAGCTCTAATTTCTTAGAGCCTTAGCAATTTTTGCGGTCTGGACGGGACTCGAACCCGCGACCCCCTGCGTGACAGGCAGATATTCTAACCAACTGAACTACCAGACCGTTGCTTAATTGCGAGGGCAAATATACATTGCATTTTTAATTCCGCAAACTAAATGGAAAAAAATATTGCTTTATTTATATAAATTTTTGCCGTTCAATCATATATGTGGTAAGTATCTTGTCAAAACCTTTGTTGATGTCGGCTTCTACATACTTAATTCTGTATTGACCACAACGTAATTTTAGATTATCAAAATACTCAGAAACAGCTTTTTCATAGTTCTCTTTAATCGTATCTGGATATAAATCTATGGTCTCTCCTGTCTCTACATCCACAAATCGTTTAGGCCTGTTATCAAAATCAAAAGCAAGTTCTTTTTGCTTATCAAAAACATGAAATACAACTACTTCATGCTTATTATGTTTTAAATGTCTTAATGCTTCAAATATTTTTTCATCATCTTCAGACGTTTGAAACATATCAGTAAACACAAAAATTAAAGAGCGGCGATGAATTTTTTCTGCTATTTGATGCAGGTATTTATAAGTTTCTGTTGTTTTTGATGCTGTCTTATTTGAAACTACATCACTCAACTTAGACAATAGCATATGGTGATGGCGTTCACTTCCTTTTTCTGGTGAATAGAAATCGTATTTATCACTATAAATGCTTAGACCAACAGCATCTCTCTGCTTCTTAAGAATATGCATCAATGATGCCGATGCCAATACCGAAAATCCTATTTTATTAAGATGATTTATCGAATTATGAGACAACTCAGGATAATGCATTGAGGGACTATTATCTATAATAAGATGACAGCGTAGGTTTGTTTCTTCGTCATAGCGCTTCGTATACAATCTATCTGTCTTAGCGTATAACTTCCAATCTATATGTTTTGTGCTTTCGCCTTGGTTATAAATTTTATGTTCTGCGAATTCGGCCGAAAATCCATGAAACGGACTTTTATGCATCCCAGCTATAAAACCTTCAACAACTTGTTTAGCTAACAATTCTAGATTTTTAAAGCCTCCTGCCTTATTAAGTTCTTTTTGTAAATCCATGAGTTACCGAAACTAAAAAAGGTTTGCCGTATTGGCAAACCTTTTATCATTTCTTTTAGATGTCTTTATTATAAAAGTGCGTCTAGTGCTTCAGCATATGCGTTTTTTGGCGCTACGCCAACTTGGCGACCAACAACCTCTCCGTTTTGAAACACCAAAACAGTTGGGATGTTTCGTACACCATATTTAGCAGCAAACTCTTGATTAGCATCTACATCTACTTTACCTACAACAGCTTTACCATCATATTCAGAACTAATCTCATCAATGATTGGTCCAACCATACGACAAGGCCCACACCAAGCTGCCCAAAAATCTACCATTACTGGCTTATCACTATTTAATACTTGCTCTTCAAAAGTTGCATCTGTTATTTCTAATGCCATAATATTTATTTTAATTGTATTCTACTTCAGTTTAATATGCAATATTAGTCAAAAATTCTGCCAAACCTTACAGTTGCAGTATTTGATTTGACTATGATTCTATTGCTTAGAGTTATTGTTTTTAGTTGTATCAATTTAACTTATACTTAATATCGTTTTCAGTTAAGGCATTCAATAATTCTTGAGAAATTTTAACTTTCTGTTTTCGACTAGGCATACTAAGTTTTATCTTGTCTTCGCTGTCATACACTATAAAATTCAATGAATTAGTACCTTGATGCATCTTAAACATCTCCTCTAAATCTTGAACTGTGTTTTCCTTTAATTCATTAATATCTAATTGCACAGACAGCTTCTTAGCATAAGTATCCATAACATCATGTAGCAACTGAAAATTATTAAACTGAATGCGAGGCTCTCCTTTTTTACCAGTATCTCTATTGACCCAACCTTCTTTTACAAAAGCTTGCACATGCACAAACGAATTTTGAACTAAGAAGTGTCTAAACTTTAAATAATCTTCTCCAAAAATTCTAAAATCGAAACTATCTGTATAATCTTCTATCGTAAATATAGCCCATCCTTTGCCTTGTTTACTAATACGATGTTGCACATCTGTAACCACACCTCCAAACTTTAAGTTTTGGTTTACGGCAGCTTCTAAATCATTAAAATCGGCAACAACACTATTACAAAAAGACTTCATTTCTATTTTAAAATCGTCTAACGGATGACCAGAAATATAGATCCCTACAACTTCTTTTTCACGAGATAATTTTTCCATGGTTCCCCAATCTTCACATGGAGGTACTTGAGGTTCTGCAATCTCAACACCACTAGCCTCGCCGAATAAACTGACTTGCGCTGAATTTTCATTTTCTTGATGCTTTACACCATACTTCATGGCTTTTTCTAAGAAAGTAATCCCATCAGCATCATGAGCAAAATATTGAGCTCGATGTGTGTCTTCAAAACAATCAAATCCACCAGCATTAGCTAAGCCTTCAAAAGATTTTTTGTTTGCCGCTCGTAAATCTATACGTTTTGCCAAATCAAAAATAGATTTGTAGTTACCGTCTTCTTTTCTGTTCTGTACAATAGTTTTTACCGCGCCATGACCTACGCCTTTTATGGCTCCCATCCCAAAACGAACGGCATTATCTTTATTTACTGAGAATTTATAATAGCTTTCATTAACACTTGGTCCTAAAACTGGCAATCGCATACGCTTACATTCTTCCATAAAGAAAGTTACGGACTTAATATCATTCATGTTATTGGACAATACTGCTGCCATATATTCGGCAGGGTAATGTGCTTTTAGATATGCGGTTTGGTAGGCAATCCATGCATAACATGTAGAGTGCGATTTGTTAAAGGCATAACTTGCAAAAGCTTCCCAATCTTTCCAGATTTTCTCAAGTTTTTGCTCATCCATACCTTTTGCTGCCGCTTGAGAGATAAACTTGGGTTTCATTTTATCAAGTACAGCCTTTTGTTTTTTACCCATGGCTTTACGCAATACGTCGGCTTCGCCTTTTGTAAAATCCGCTAGCTTCTGAGAGAGCAACATTACTTGCTCTTGATACACCGTAATACCGTAAGTTTCTTTTAGATATTCTTCAGTTTCGGGTAAATCGTAAATAATCTCTTCTTCACCATGCTTACGTCTAATAAAACTTGGAATGTATTCCATAGGACCAGGACGATAGAGCGCATTCATTGCAATTAAATCATCAAAAACCGTTGGTTTTAAATGCTTCATGTGTTTTTGCATTCCTGGAGATTCATACTGAAAAATCCCTACGGTTTCTCCGCGTTGGAAAAGTGCATAAGTCTCTTCATCATCTAAGGGAAAATTCTCTGGGTCAAGTTTAATACCATGTTTTGCTTTTACAATCTTAACGGTATCTTTAATTAATGTCAAGGTCTTTAATCCCAAAAAATCCATTTTCAACAAGCCTGCACTTTCTACGACTGAGTTGTCAAACTGCGTCACGTATAAATCAGAATCTTTTGCAACTGATACAGGAACGTAATTGGTAATATCTCCCGGTGTAATAATAACGCCACAGGCATGAATACCTGTATTTCTTACTGAACCTTCTAAAACTCTTGCTTGATTTACGGTTTCGGCTTGTAGATCTTCTCCATCAGAAATATTAAGGAGTTGATTAACCTTATCTAGTTCTTCCGCTCTAAATTTTCCTGCAAGTTCTTTTTCACTTTTCCCAAATATTTTTCCAAGTTTGGACATATTTGGTATCAGCTTTGCGATATGGTCAGCTTCATTTAATGGTAAGTCCAATACACGAGCGGTATCTCTTATTGAAGATTTAGCTGCCATAGTACCATAAGTAATAATCTGTGCTACTTGGTTGGCACCATATTTATCAATAACATATTGCATAACCCGGCCACGACCTTCATCGTCAAAATCGATATCAATATCTGGCATACTTATACGATCTGGATTTAAGAAACGCTCAAAAAGTAAATCGTATTTAATAGGGTCAATATTTGTAATCCAAAGACAATAAGCGACTACAGAACCGGCCGCAGAACCACGCCCAGGACCTACAGACACATCCATATTTCTGGCTTCGCGAATAAAATCTTCTACGATTAAGAAATAACCCGGATAACCTGTATTCTGAATAACACTCAACTCAAAGTCTAAACGTTCTTTTATTTCTGGAGTAATATCTCCATAACGCTTTTTTGCACCTTCATATGTGAGATGTTTTAAGTATGCATTTTCTCCTCGTTTCCCACCATCTAAATTATCTTCTTCATCTTTAAACTCATCCGGAATGTCGAAAGCTGGTAATAATACATCTCTTGCGAGTTCATAAGCTTCGACCTTATCTACAACCTCGTCGATATTGATAATAGCTTCAGGTATATCTCTAAACAAAGCCTTCATCTCTTCAGAAGACTTAAAATAGTATTCTTGATTTGGCAATCCATATCGGTAACCACGACCACGTCCTATTGGTGTGGCTTGTTTTTCTCCATCTTTAACACAGAGTAAAATATCATGGGCATTAGCATTTTCCTGCTCTACATAATAGGTGTTATTTGTAGCAATGAGTTTTACATCATGCTTTTTTGCAAATTGGATTAAGACCTGGTTGACACGATTTTCGTCCTCTTGATTGTGACGCATCAACTCGATATACAAGTCGTCTTGAAAGGTCTCTTTCCACCAAATCAAAGCTTCTTCAGCTTGTTTTTCTCCAATATTTAAAACCTTACTAGGCACTTCGCCATAAAGATTACCTGTTAAACAAATTAAATCTTGTTTGTAGGTCTCAATAAGAGCTTTGTCTATTCTTGGCACATAGTAAAAGCCATTTGTAAATGCAGCTGAAGATAACTTTGCCAGATTGTGATAGCCATTTTTGTTTTTGGCTAATAGTACAATTTGGTAGCCGTTGTCTTTTCGGGTTTTGTCTTCATGATTCTCGCAAACAAAAAACTCACAGCCAATAATTGGTTTTATGATATTGCCTTTTTTGACTTCTCCTTTTTCTTCTGCTTCGGCATGTTGTGCTTTTACACTTTTGTTATGATTAGAGACTGCACTTACAAAATGAAATGCGCCCATCATGTTTCCGTGATCCGTCAAAGCTACTGCTGGCATGTTTTCATTAGCCGCAGCTGCTACTAAATCCTTTATGCTTATTGTGGATTGAAGAATAGAAAACTGGGAGTGATTGTGTAAATGCACAAAATCTACATCTGCAAGTTTTGCTGCACTCTCTTTATTAGTTTCTACAGGAACACTATCAGCTTGTTCTTTCTGAATACGTTCGTTAATCTTTGAGCTCTCACGTTTAAGATTAACATGATTAAGCTTTATACCTTCTATTCGCGAAGGATTTGCTTGTGTAAATTCTTCAAAATAATCTGACTGAACATCGAGTTGCTCTTTGGTATATTCTCTTCGTCTTACCAACTCCAAAAAACATCGTGTTGTGGCTTCTACATCTGCAGTTGCATTATGTGCTTCGTCAAATGGTGTGTCGAATAAAAATTGATGTAATTCTGTTAAGGTCGGGAGTTTATATTTCCCGCCACGACCTCCAGGGATTTGGCACAAGGTTGCTGTATGCTCAGTACAGGTATCTAAAACAGGTAATTCCTGTAGCGGATTTGCTATATCACCACGAACATATTCTGCGCCCATGATATTAATATCAAATCCAACATTTTGCCCTACAATAAATTTTGTTTTAGACATCGCAATGTTGAACTTCTCCAAAACTTCGGTTAAAGCGATACCTTGCTCTTGAGCAAGCTCTGTAGAAATACCATGTATTTTCTCGGCATCATAGGGAATATTAAATCCGTCAGGTTTTATCAAATAATCTTGATGTTCAATACAATTACCTAGCTCGTCATGCAACTGCCAAGCAATTTGTATAGCTCTTGGCCAGTTATCTGTATCCGTTATTGGTGCATTCCAACGCTTGGGCAAACCTGTAGTTTCAGTATCAAAAATTAAATACATGTGCAGTTAAATCGTTTTTTATTGAGCTATAACCTCTAAAAAAATCCAAAGAAATTTAGCATATAAACTTACATAGAATTTCTACTTTTTTAAACTAAAGTTATAAACACTTGTAAACAAAAAAAGCCACGCAATGCGTGGCTTTTTCTATACTTATTTTTTTTAATTCTGAAGATAATCTGGCGTACCATCCATATCTGTATCTAGCGCATCACTAGGGTCACCATCTCCATTTGGGTCAGGGTTTTCATTAATTGTCAGAATACCATCACCGTCATCGTCATTATCTAAAGAATTTATAATGCCATCACCATCAGTATCAAGTGGTGTAAATGGATCTTCAAATTGAGTTAAAATACCATCATTATCATCATCTCTTTCTAAATGATTTGGGATACCATCACCATCAGAATCACCTATATCTAAAATTGTTAGTAGGCCATCATTGTCATCATCATCATCTAAATAATTAGGAGTACCATCCATATCTGTATCATCATTATCTAAATTACCATCCATATCTACATCTTCAAATGAGTTTGGTATACCATCTCCATCATCGTCATTACAATCAATAGTATCTAAAATTGCTTGAATATCGCCACTGGCATCACCGCATGATAACAGTTGTATTTCTAGAGCTGCTTCCAATTGCGAACATAAAGATGTACTTGGGGCTCCTCCCATAACTTGGGTCTGCAACATTGCAACAACATCTGTTGCTAGTGCACAAGTTGTTCCGCCTGTTGTTTCAGATATGTTTTGAAGTATTGGAACCCGAAAAAACACACCATCAATAAAGTTTACTGAATTTAATCCATCTGCTGTAAATGCATTAAACCAAAATTCTCCCGTAGCTGTATTATTCACCAAATCTACATTCGTGATTGTTATTAAACCATCAGAAGTAAATTGCACTGGAGGTGGATTTGGCGCTTGATTGTTTAATGTAGAGTATACTGTTCCGTCTGCTGCTGTATACCTTGCTTCACTTTGATTAGTGCCTCCTAAAGGATAATCTCCTGCATCTGTTCTGGTTGTAAAAAGCAAAAGTGTTTCTGTACCTCTAATTGCTCTAATAACTAATCCGCCATCTTGAGTAGCAGCACTAAAAGCAACACCTCTCCATGATTGACTTTCAAAATTTGCTTGTACAGCAGGGTTATTAAACTCTACATCATCAGCACAGCCAAAAAATATAGAAACCAGTAACACTAAAAGTAGATTCTTATTCATTTTTAATTACTTTAAAAATATCTATGTTTACAACGTTTGATTGCCGTCAAAAGTATATTATTTTTTTGAGATTTCTTTATATAATATAAAGTCTTGAAAATTAAAAAAATATACTATCTTTGCGCCCTCATTAATAACAGAGGTCGAGAACCTCACCTAATTAATTATTATGCCTGTAAAAATCAGATTACAAAGACACGGTAAAAAAGGAAAACCTTTTTATTGGATTGTAGCGGCAGATGCTCGCTCAAAAAGAGATGGTAGATACCTAGAGAAATTAGGAATTTACAATCCAAATAGTAACCCGGCAACTATCGAATTAGATGTTGATGGTGCTGTTAAATGGTTAGATAACGGAGCACAACCAACAGATACAGCGAGAGCTATTTTATCTTATAAAGGTGCTTTATTAAAGAAGCATTTAGCTGGTGGTGTTAAAAAAGGAGCTTTAACTGAAGAACAAGCACAAGCAAAGTTTGATGCTTGGTTAGAAGAAAAAGCAGCTAAAGTTCAAGCAAAAGCGGATGGCTTATCTAAAGCAGATGCTGAGGCAAGAGCTAAAGCATTAGAAGCTGAAAAAGCAGTTAACGATGCACGTATCGCAGCGGCTACTCCTGTAGTTGAAGAAGAAGTTGCAGAAGAAACTACAGCATCTAACGAAGAAGAATAAAAAAATTATTTTTATACTTTTAAACCCAGACGTTTAAACGCCTGGGTTTTTTTATTTCAATTATTCTTATGAAAAAAGACGATTGTTTTTACTTAGGGAAAATAGTAAAGAAATATAGTTTTAAAGGTGAGCTTTTAGCTAAACTCGATACGGATGAGCCTGATTTATATGATAATCTGGATGCTATTTTTATAGACCTAAGAGGGAATCTTGTGCCTTTTTTTATTGAAACATCTCAATTACATAAATCCGATTTATTACGATTAAAGCTTGAAGATGTTGATAACGAAGCTGATGCAGATGCGCTTTTAAAATCTGACCTTTACCTTCCTTTAGACTTACTCCCAAAACTTGAAGGCAACAAATTTTATTTTCATGAGGTTATTGGTTTTACAATGAATGATGAAAATTTTGGTGAGGTTGGGAAAATTGTAGGCGTCAATGACAGTACCGCTCAAGCTTTATTTGAAGTTGACAGAAACGGTATTGAAATTCTTATTCCTATGAATGATGAATTTATCGTCAAAATAGACAAAGACAATAAAACTGTTATGGTAAATACACCTGAGGGATTAATAGATTTATACCTTTCTTAATAGTGAGCTCCAAGCCTTTCAAATTCAAAGAATTTACCGTTAATCAAGACCGTTGTGCTATGAAAATTGGTACAGATGGTGTTTTACTTGGTGCATGGACATCTATTGAGAATCGTCCATTTTCAGTTTTAGATATTGGTACTGGGACAGGAATCTTATCATTAATGTTGGCACAAAGAAGCAATGCACAACTCATAGAAGCTATAGAAATAGATGCGGATGCATTTGAACAATGTGCAGATAATTTTGAAAATTCACCTTGGGGTGACAGGTTATTTTGTTATCATGCTTCACTATTAGAGTATGTTGAAGAAGTTGATGATAAATACGACACTATTATTTGTAATCCGCCATTTTATTCTGAAAACTATAAAACAGAAACTATTTCTAGAGATTTGGCCAGATTTACAGACGCTATGCCTTTTGAGCATTTAATATATGCTGCTTCTCAATTGCTATCTATAAGTGGATTATTCTCTGTTATCATTCCGTATAAAGAGGAAAAAGACTTTATTAAACTTGCATCTAAAGTAAATTTATTTCCAAAACGTATTCTTCATGTAAGAGGAAATCCCGAAGCAGATATTAAACGTAGTTTAATCGAATTCTCATTTCAAAACACAACTATAGAAACTTCAGAATTAATTATCGAAAACGGAAGACACAATTACACAGAAGGTTATATAAATCTTACCAAAGATTTCTACCTTAAAATGTAATGTATTGGTTGTCCACTGCAAACGTTTTCGTTACATTTGACCCATAATAGGTATTTAAAAAAAATCTAAGTATCCATTACTATTTTTCAGCTAAGTATTTAAACGTATTTTATAATGAAACCAGACGTATTTGAAGCTCCAGATTATTATAATCTTGATGATTTATTCTCAGAAGAACATAAACTAGTTCGTGACGCTGCTCGCGAATGGGTAAAACGTGACATATCTCCAATAATTGAAGATGCTGCTCAGAAAGCAGAATTTCCAAAATCCATTATTGGCGGATTGGCCGAAATAGGTGCTTTTGGACCTTACATTCCCGAAGAATATGGTGGCGCAGGATTAGACCAAATTTCTTATGGCTTAATCATGCAGGAGATTGAGCGTGGCGATTCTGGTGTAAGAAGTACAGCTTCTGTACAATCGTCTTTAGTCATGTATCCTATTTGGAAATATGGCACTGAAGAGCAACGCAAAAAATACCTGCCAAAATTGGCCACTGGAGAATGGATGGGAAGTTTTGGATTAACAGAACCTGACCATGGTAGTAATCCTGGTGGCATGACCACCAATTTTAAAGATATGGGAGATCATTATCTTTTAAATGGTGCAAAAATGTGGATTTCAAATTCGCCATTTTGCAATGTAGCTGTGGTTTGGGCAAAGAACGAAGAAGGTCGTATCCACGGCCTTATTGTAGAACGCGGAATGGAAGGATTTTCTACGCCTGAGACACATAACAAATGGTCTTTAAGAGCTTCTGCAACTGGAGAGCTTATTTTCGATAATGTCAAAGTCCCAAAAGAGAACTTATTGCCAAACAAATCTGGTTTGGGAGCACCTCTTGGATGTTTGGACTCTGCGCGTTATGGTATTGCTTGGGGCGCAATTGGTGCCGCTATGGATTGTTATGACACGGCATTAAGATATAGTAAAGAACGTATACAATTTGGCAAACCTATTGGACAGTTTCAGCTTCAGCAAAAGAAATTGGCCGAGATGATTACTGAGATTACCAAAGCGCAATTATTAGCTTTTCGTTTAGGGCAATTAAAAAATGAAAATAGAGCCACATCAGCACAAATCTCTATGGCAAAGCGTAATAATGTGGAGATGGCCATTAAAATTGCTCGCGAAGCTAGACAAATGTTAGGTGGTATGGGCATCAGTGGAGAATATAGTATTATGCGCCATATGATGAATCTAGAAAGTGTAATTACTTACGAAGGCACACACGATATACATCTACTAATTACCGGTTTAGACGTTACGGGTTTAAATGCATTTAAATAAGTCTCTAAACGATTTTTTAAAATATAATATTGAAAATGCTTCATCTCATCATGAAGCATTTTTTTATTTACATTTACTACCATGTTTTCAGCAAAAAAACGATTAGATAAAGCTTACAATGAAGCGAAAGTCATTTTTTTTAATGACTCTAGTAAATATATCTTATTTAGTGATTGTCATCGTGGCGATAATAGCTTTGCTGATGATTTTGCCAATAACAGAAATATCTATTTTCATGCGTTAAAACATTACTATAATGAAGGCTTTAATTATGCTGAATTAGGTGACGGTGATGAACTATGGGAAAATCTTTCATTTGAATCTATCCTGCATGCGCACAAAAATGTTTATATGCTCATGAAACAATTTCATGATGAAGGCAGATTACATATGATATGGGGGAATCATGATATGGTGTATCGTAATCAGAATTACGTTAACAAACACCTAAACACCTATTTTGATGCAAAAACTGGCGAAAACAAAGACTTGTTTTGCGACATTACATACCATGAAGGTATCGTTTTAAAGCATTCTGAAACTAGTCAAGAATTATTTCTATGTCATGGTCATCAAGCAGATTGGTGGAATTATTTGTTTTGGAAAGTCAGCCGTTTTATGGTACGCGTGCTCTGGAAACCATTGAATGTTATGGGTATTGCAGACCCTACAAGTCCAGCCAAAAATTATAAGGAACTTATAAAAGTTGAACGGCGTACTAAAAAGTGGATCACAGAAAATAACAACTTAGTTACCATAGCTGGGCATACACATAGACCGCGTTTTCCTGAACCTGGCGATATCGCTTTTTTTAATGACGGTAGCTGTGTCCATCCGAGAAGCATCACTGGTCTTGAAATCGAAAATGGCGCGATCTCACTTATAAAATGGCAAATTGCTACTGCCGATGATGGTACGCTAAAAATTGTACGAATCCTTTTAGAAGGACCAACAAAGTTAATGGATTATAAAACTGAGTAATTAACTCTCAGGCGCCAGTTCTACTTCTAAACCTTCAAGTTCTGGTGAAATATGTATTTGGCATCCTAAACGACTATTATCTTTTACATAGAACGCTTCAGAAAGCATCGCCTCTTCATCGTCCAGCATTTCTGGTAAGCTATGTTCGGAATTGACATAACATTGGCAAGATGCGCACATGGCCATACCTCCGCAAACACCAATAGTACCTTCTGGAGCAAGCTCATAACTACGAACCACCTCCATCAAATTCATAGCCATATCTGTAGGTGCTTCGATATAATGTTTTACACCATCACGATCAATAATTGTAATATTTATATCACTACTATCCATTAATCAATTGTTTTTACCACAGCTTTAGGTGCTTCTTTTCGCGTACCATCAAAACCATCAATACCAGCTACAGTTGTGTACTTTAAAACGTAGCGTTTTCCTGGATTTATAATTTTATAAGCTGCTTGACACATTAATGTCGCTTCATGAAAACCACAAAGAATCAGTTTTAATTTTCCAGGATATATATTTCCATCACCAATGGCAAAAATACCTGGAATATTAGTTTGGTAATCTAACGCATTATTAACTTTAATAGCATTTTTTTCAATCTCTAATCCCCAATTGGCTATTGGCCCTAATTTAGGTGATAACCCAAAAAGTGGAATAAAATGATCTGTCTCTAAAGTAAATGGCGCTTCATCTTTTTTAGTGATTTCTAGTGCTTCAACCTTATCATCACCAATAATCGCAGTGATTTCTGCAGGTGTAATTAGATTAATCTTTCCAGAATTTTTTAATTCTTGAACTTTTTCAACAGAATCTAAATGTCCTCTAAACTCATTACGTCTATGTACCAAAGTGACACTTTTTGCGACATCAGCTAAAAAGATACTCCAATCTAATGCAGAATCGCCACCACCAGCAATGATGACATTTTTACCACGATAGAGTTCAGGTTCTTTGATGATGTATTCTACACCTTTATCTTCAAAATCTGTAATATTATCTAGTAAGGGTTTGCGAGGCTCAAAACTTCCCAATCCGCTTGCAATAGCAACAACAGGTGCTTGATGTTTGGTCCCTTTATTGGTTGTAACAATAAATGTTCCGTCGTCTTGCTTATCTATGGTTTCTGCACGTTCTCCTAATGTAAATCCTGGCTCAAACTGCTTGCACTGCTCTAGTAACTTATCTGTTAAATCCCCAGCTAAAATTTCTGGGTATGCAGGGATATCGTAAATCGGCTTTTTGGGATATATCTCAGAGCACTGTCCTCCTGGTTGCGGTAATGCATCAATAAGATGACATTTAAGTTTAAGTAAACCTGCCTCAAAAACGGCAAAAAGCCCTGTTGGGCCAGCACCGATAATAATTATATCTGTTGTAATCATTGAATTGTAATAATTAAAAGCAAAACTAATACTATGCTTCTTTTCAGAATGTGATAAAAGTCATTTTAAATTATTCGACATTGATTACTTTTTCTATCTGCGGTGCATACTTTTTAATCGTCATTTCTACACCAGACTTTAAAGTCATTTGATTAACACTACAGGCAATACAAGCCCCTTGCAACTGCACTTTGACAAACTTATCATCCTCTATAGAAAGTAAAGAAATATCACCGCCATCACTCTGTAGAAATGGACGAATTTCGTCTAGTGCTTTCTCAACATTCTCTTTTAATTGTTCACCAGTCATAATTTTTATTTAATGGAATTCATAATATCAAGATTAACCTATGAATTCATTTTATTTCTTTTTAACAGCAGAACATCCTGCCATTGTTGTAATTTTTATTGCTTCTGTTTCGGGTAGCGCTTCATTTCTATAAACCACTTGCTCTACAACACGTTTTGTTAACGCTTCAAAAGCTTCTTCTATTGGCGTAGCTGTTTGCAAAGCAGCTGGCCTACCAACATCTCCCGCTTCTCTTATACTTTTTACTAAAGGCACTTCTCCTAAGAAAGGCACCTCTAAATCTTCTGCTAAATGTTTTGCGCCTTCTTTCCCAAAGATATAATATTTATTCTCTGGCAATTCAGCTGGTGTAAAGTAAGCCATGTTTTCTATAATTCCTAAAACAGGAACATTAATGCTATCTTGTTGAAACATAGCTACACCTTTTTTTGCATCTGCTAAAGCGACATTCTGTGGTGTACTCACAACAACCGCACCAGTTATTGGTAATGCTTGCATAATACTCAAATGAATATCTCCTGTTCCTGGAGGCAAATCTAATAACAAGAAATCTAGTTCGCCCCAAGCCGCATCAAAAATCATTTGATTTAATGCTTTCGAAGCCATTGGACCACGCCAAATAACCGCTTGGTCTGGTTTTGTGAAAAATCCTATTGACAAAACCTTTACGCCGTAGTTTTCTATAGGTTTCATTTTAGATTTTCCATCTACATTGACAGACAATGGTCTTTCTGAAGCAACATCGAACATTATAGGAATCGATGGTCCATAAATATCTGCATCTAAAACACCTACTTTAAAGCCCATTTTAGCTAAGGTTACTGCTAAATTTGCTGTAACAGTTGATTTACCAACACCACCTTTCCCAGAGGCTACAGCAACAATATTAGAAATTCCTGGAATAGGTTTTCCTTTTATTTCATTGGTTTGTTTAGGCGCTTTAGCTGGTGCTTCAACTTTTATATTGACTTTTATTTTAGCTTTTTCGTAAACGTCTCGATGAATGGTTTGCAGTATCTCTACCTCTGCTTTCTTTCGTGCCTGAAGACTTGGATTTTTTATTGTTAAATCCACAATTACTTCATCGGCAAAGGTCACCACATTGGTAACTGCACCACTATCAACCATGTTCTGCCCTTCACCAGGAACAGTTATGGTTTTAAGCGCATTTAGTACATCTTGTTTATTAAGTTTCATCTGTTAATATTCAACGTTACTAGTTTGTCAGATGGAATTCGCCATTAGTCTCTAGGACAACTAGAAACTTTCATTTTCGGCGCATTTCACTTTTTATCTAGATTAATTCTAAATGCAAAGATACTGCTAAAAGTTAACATTATTCGTTAAGAAAATTGAAAAGAAAAATGAGTGGATAAGCTTTATAAATGGGCTTGTAATTCCTTCGAAGGGTCCCAAAAAACAGTTTCAAAATTCTGAATCTGATTCTCTACAACTTCAATGCCTTCGTTTTCTAAAAGTTGTTGCATCAAATTTGTGCCTTCAAAATGATGCTTGCCAGTCAATAAGCCTTTTCTATTCACCACGCGATGCGCTGGTACGTCTTTGCCAAAAGAACCATTCATAGCATAACCCACAATTCGCGCACTTCTTGCAGCTCCTAAGTATTTAGCAATAGCCCCATAGCTTGTTGCTCTCCCATAAGGGATACGTTTTGCGACTTCATATACCCGTTCGAAAAAACTTTCAGTTTCTGGCTTCATCTTAAATCTCCCTGAGAATATTTATAAATGTAATTAACGCCACCAAACCTGTAACACTACCAATAATGTAATTCATGTTCTTTTGAGACGTAAATGTTTTATCTTTTATCTTATCAAAAAAGAAAATATAAAAATACAGCATTACAAATGTTCCCATTGCAGCTCCAGTAACATATGTGATAATGCTCACCCGTTCAAAATCCATAACACCAAAAGATGCCAAAGTAATTGTCATGTAAGCCTGATATGGAATGGGGAATACATTTAGCGCAGACAAAAACATCCCATAGAAAAAACGGCTTTTTTTACTGCGAATATCATCTTCTTCTACTGGCTTGGTTTCTTCTTTTTGTTTTGACGCTAAAACCAAAAAATAGATAGTAATTAAAACAAAAATAACAAACGCCACGCGTTGAAGAATCTCAACCACATCTGGTCGATTACTCAAATATCTTGAAAAAATTGCAGCGATATACGTCTGAATAAAAACGACTAAACATACTCCTGTAGAAAACATAACGCCTCGCCCAGCGCCTTCTTTAAGGCTTATTTTTGCAGCTGTCATATTAAGTAAACCAGGTGGAATTACACCAATTAAGGCCACAAAAAGACCAAGAAAAAAGACAATAGTTATACTCAAGATTTAGTTGATTTGAAATCTAATATACGTAATTGGTTTGTCTTGTTCTAAATATTGACGCTCATAAAAGGTTTGTATTTCTGTAACTTCTTCAGGACTACCTTCTTGCTTATATACATTATGATTGGCATAAAGCACCTTATGTTTTGCTCCATGCAGTAAGCCTAAAGTATATCCGTGCATAAACTCACTATCTGTTTTTAAATGCATTATCCCATTTGGCTTAAGTACCTTTTTATAGCGTTCTAAAAACTCAAGATTTGTCATTCTATGCTTGGTGCGCTTGTACTTTATTTGCGGATCAGGAAATGTAATCCAGATTTCATCAACTTCATTATCAGTAAAAGCAAAATCAATTAATTCTATTTGTGTTCTTATAAACATGGCATTAGGGATATTCTCTTCTAACGCTGTTTTTGCGCCTCTCCAAAAGCGTGCACCTTTGATATCTATACCGATAAAATTTTTATTAGGGTAGCGCTTAGCAAGACCAACAGTATACTCGCCTTTTCCACATCCCAATTCTAAAACAATTGGATTATCGTTTTTGAAAACATTTTTATTCCAATTGCCTTTATTTTTGAAATTACCATCGGTAAGTTCTTCTCGCTTAGGCTGAAAAACGTTTTCGAATGTTTCGTTTTCCTTAAAGCGCTTTAATTTGTTTTTGCTTCCCACAATTATTTAATCTTTTGGCAAAATTAAGGAAACATTTTAGGTTTATCTTTGGTCTATAATAGACATTTAAAAAATAAATGACGGTTACTACTCAGTTATCATCAACGTATAATAAAAAGATACTAAAACAAGCTCATAATAGAAAGCGAATTTTAGTGGCGCCACTTTGCTGGGGTTTAGGTCATGCTACACGTTGTATTCCCATTATTAATGCCTTAATTTCTCAAGGCCTTGAGCCTGTTATTGCTTCGGACGGTGGTGCATTGGAGCTACTGAAAAAAGAGTTTCCTAAATTATCTGCTTTTGAGCTTCCGTCTTATAATATTTCGTATTCCAAAAAAAGTAATGGTTTTAAATTGAAATTTTTAAAAGCATCTCCTCATATTTTGAAAACAATTAAACGCGAAAGAAAACGTATTGAACAATTAGTTGAAACTGAAAACATAGATGGTATTATTTCTGATAATCGTTTTGGCGTTAGACATAAAGCCATCCCATCTGTATATATCACGCATCAGTTAAATGTTCTTAGCGGAAAAACAACCTGGTTGAGTAGTAAATGGCATCAAGACATCATTAAGAAATTTGACGAATGTTGGGTGCCAGACTTTGAACATAGTCCTAATTTAAGTGGTGAGTTAGGTCACACAAAACGCCAATTAAATAATGTAAAATACATTGGTCCATTAAGCCGTTTCAAAAAACAGACTAGTGAAGAAAATATAGACATTCTTGTTATTTTATCTGGTCCTGAACCTCAACGTACACAACTAGAAAAGAAATTATTATTTGAACTTAAAAACAAAAAAGAGTCTGTGGTTTTTGTAAGAGGCTTGGTTGAAGGTAAACAGAAGATGACCATAATTGACAACATTAAAATGTACAATTATATGACAAGCAACGAGCTTGAAACAGCTATAAATTCTAGTAAATTAATTGTCTCGAGATCTGGATACACCACGATTATGGATTTAGCTAAGCTCGGAAAAAAAGCAATTTTTATCCCAACTCCTGGTCAGTTTGAACAATTGTATTTGGCCAAAAAGTTATCCGAAAATTCTAGTATTCCCTTTATAGAACAAGACAATTTTAGTTTCAAAGATCTTAACTTTAATACTACTTACACAGGCTTTAAGGCTATGGAGGCAGAGTGTAATTACAAAAAACTATTTGGCCTTTTCTAGCGTAAACGAAAACTCACTTCCTACACCAGGTTCACTTTCTACATATATTTTTTCGTTATGCGCTTCTATAATATGCTTAACGATAGACAATCCTAAACCAGAACCACCTTCTTTTCTAGATCCACTTTTATCCACACGATAAAAGCGCTCAAACAGACGACTCAAATGCTCTTGCGCAATACCTTCTCCGTTGTCAGTTACTCGAACAATAACCTTGTTTTTAATTAAGTTCTCAATACTTACTTCTGTAGTTCCGTGCTCTGAACCATATTTTATAGAATTTACAACTAGATTACTTACAATTTGCTGAATACGTTCTCTATCTGCATTAACATAAATAGGTTGAGGATAATCAGTATCGAAAGTCAATGTAATATTCTTTTTTGAAGCTTTCATTTCAAAAAGATCAAATATATTTTGAATTAATTCTACAACATCAAATTTCTCGATATTTAAACTTAAGTCTCCAACTTCTAATTTGGTAATCATGTCTAAATCTTTCAAGATATAAGTCAATCTTTCTACGCCTTTACTGGCACGGCTCAAATATTTTTTACGAATTTTTTCATCATTCATTGCGCCATCTAGAAGTGTCTCAATATAACCTTGAACGGTAAATAAAGGTGTCTTCAACTCATGAGACACATTACCTAAAAACTCCTTCCTGTATTCTTCTCTAACTTTAAGTGTTTCTATTTCTAGTTTTTTGTCTCTAGCATACTTATCAATCTCTTTAGTAAGTGTCGTCATATCCGTAGTGATAGGCTGTTGTCTCAAATCTGTAGACTCTAGAAGTGTAAGGTCATCGTATATTCTTTTTATACGGCGATATATAAAACGTTCTATTCTGTATTGAATAACCACAAAACAAACCAGAAAACATGCAAATGGAAAAATTAGAAATTCCCAATCTATCGTATGAAAAGCATTGAGAAACAAAGCCATTAAAACTGTAGCTATTATGGTCACATAGCTTGCTGTTCTAATCGTAAATTTATAAGATTTTTTTAGTGCTTTTTGCATTAGTCAACAAACTTGTAACCAACGCCTTTGACAGTTTTAAAAGATTTATCACCAATTTTTTCTCTGAGTTTTCTAATGTGTACATCTATGGTTCTTCCTCCAACAACGACCTCATTACCCCAAACTTTGTCTAAAATCTCTTCGCGCTTAAATACTTTTCCTGGCTTGGTTGCTAATAAAGATAGTAATTCAAATTCTTTTCTTGGCAAAATAATTTCTTCTCCTTTATTAGTGATTTTGTATTCCTCTCTATTAATAATTAGTTCGCCAATTTTGATAATGGTATCTGATGGATTTTCTGATTCTTTAAGACGTCTTAAAAGTGCTTTCACCTTGCTTACCAACACTTTAGGTTTTATTGGTTTTGTAATATAATCGTCGGCACCAGCATCAAACCCCGCAACTTGAGAGTAATCTTCGCCTCTAGCAGTTAAAAATGTAATAACTGTATTGCTTAAATCAGGAATTTCCCTGAGCTTCTCACAAGCTTCTATACCATCCATCTCTGGCATCATCACATCTAATATTATTAGATGTGGCTTATGCTTTTTTGCTTTTTCTATAGCTTCAACACCATTTTTTGCAGTAGTCACTTGATAGCCTTCTGATGATAAATTGTAGCCTACGATTTCTAAAATATCAGCCTCATCATCTACTAGCAAAATTTTAATATCTCTTTTTTTCAAAATAAAGTAGAATTATAACTTACGGTAAATATAATTATAACTCCTAAATAAAATTTACTGATTACAAATTGGTAACAATTACCTAACATTTGTCGGATAAAACTACAGTTTATCGGATTAAGAATAGCTAATTTTAAATAATTGTAAAATAGAACCTTAATTGCTTAATATCATTTAATTAAAGTCAATATTCTTCTTATATTTGAGACTCTTTTAACTACAATTAATTAATTATGAAAAAACTTTACTTTTTACTTTTTACAATTTTAATGACTGCTACCTCTTTTGGGCAGGTGATAAATGAAGTTGACGCAGATACTCCAGGAACAGATGCAGCTGAATTTATTGAAATTTTATGGACTCCTAATACATCACTTAACGGCCTTGTTGTTGTACTCTTTAATGGAAGTAATGACACTAGCTATTTGTCTTTTGATTTAGACGGATTTTCTACAGATGCAAATGGTCTTTTTATTCTAGGAAATACAGCAATAATATCTGCAGGTGACCTAGAAATTCCTCCTGGAGGATCTGGAGCAATACAAAATGGAGCAGATGCTGTAGCTATATTTAGCGGTAATGGAACTGACTTTCCTAATGGCACATCTATAGACCCTCTTCCTATGGGAACAACTTTGCTAAGCGGTGTCGTTTACGACACTAATGACGGAGACGATTCAGGATTACTTGCAGCCATTGGAGGTATTCAATACAACGAGGATGAAAACATGTCTAAAGATACTCAGTCTGTACAAAGAAATATGGATGGAACTTATACCGTTAAAAATATAACTTTTAGAGCTTCAAATGATAGTGCGGTTTGTGATTTATCTATTGGTGCTGTAAATGCAGTATGTGATAATATTACAGCTGGCACTGACACATATACAGCTACTATAGCATTTACAGGTGGAGGCACTTCAACTTACACAGTGAGTGCAGATTCAGGAACTGTTGATTTATCGATGGGCAATCCTTCTATGGATGCTTCAGGTACTATTACTGTAAATGGAGTAAATGAGGGTGTAGATGTTATTGTTACAATCGAAGATGGTGGACTATGTGATATAGATACCACTGTTAGCGCAGTAGATTGTATACCTGCGCTTACACTTCCTCTATCTGAAGATTTCACATATGCAGATGGGCCTTTAGTTAGTAACCCTGATTGGTCAAATTTCTCAGGTACAAATGAGGATCTGCAAGTAGTATCTGGACAGGCTTTAGTACAACATGGAAGTCCAAGTGAAGATGCTAGTATTGCATTTACACCAGTAGCTGGTGATATTTACTTTGGTATTGACTTCACTGTTGTCGATCCAGGGGCTGTTATTTCTGGTGGTGATTATGAGTACTTTGCTTTTTTTAAGGACGATTCTTTTGGGTTTAGCGGAAGATTAAGTATTACAGATGCTAATACTCCTGGAAATGATTTTACAGTTGGTATAGCAACAGATAGTAGTAATGAAGACGCTATTTGGGCCACTGATTTATCTTTTGGAACAACATATAGAGCTATAGTAAGATATAATCAATCTACTAATGATTCACAGCTTTGGATTAACGCAACAACTGATACAGATACTTCTATATTGGGCGCTGATTTAGATGACGCTAATGCTAGATCAATCTCTCAATTTGGGTTAAGACAATCTGATTCTTCGCAAAATGAAGGAGTTTTAGTTGATAATCTACTTATTGGACAAACTTTTTTGCAAGTCCTTTCGGCGGAAGATAATTTTCAGATAAGAGAATTCTCTGTCTTTCCTAACCCAACTAATACTGGTGAGGTAAACATTTCTTCTGTAAATGTATCTCCAATAGCCGTTACTGTATTTGATGTATTAGGTAAGCAAATTAAAAACGAAACCATTTCTAATAATAGATTAGACGTTTCTAACTTAAAATCTGGTATTTATTTATTGAGATTAACTCAAGATGGAGCCACAAGTACTAAGAAACTTGTTATCAGATAAGCCTATAAAAAATTTAATTCTAAAAAGCGCTACCCATTGGTAGCGCTTTTTGTTTTGATTAATTTTACAACATGATAGAAACAGACAGAATTTTTAATATATCATATGATGAAGAATTCAAAGATTTAGCATTAGACGTCTTTAAATTTCAGTTTGTAAATAATCCTGTCTACCGTTCGTTTTGCGATTTGCTTTTTAAGCATCCTTCAGATGTAAAAGAAATTGAAGATATTCCGTTTTTACCTATTCAGTTTTTCAAATCTCATAAAATTTTAAGCTCTAGACATGTTATTGAAAAAACATTTACAAGTTCTGGTACAACAGGGAATACAACTAGCAAGCATCATGTTACTGACCTAAGCATTTACGAAAACAGTTTCAGAAAAGGCTTTAATCATTTTTACGGAAACATAGAAGATTATGTTGTTTTGGCTTTATTACCATCTTATTTAGAAAGAAATGGATCTTCGCTAATATACATGGCTGAAGATTTAATCAGAGCTTCAAAGCATACTGAAAGTGGATTTTACTTAAATAATTTAGATGAATTAGCAAACACTATAAAACGTCTAGAAACAAGAGGTCAGAAAACACTTTTAATAGGTGTTTCTTTTGCATTATTGGATTTGGCAGAAAACTACAATTTCAATTTAAAGCACACCATTATCATGGAAACTGGCGGCATGAAAGGACGTCGAAAAGAAATGATTCGCGCAGAGTTACATGCTATATTAAAGAAAAGTTTTGGCGTTAATCATATTCATAGCGAATATGGCATGACAGAACTCTTAAGTCAAGCTTACTCTAAAGGTAATGGTATTTTTGAATGTCCGCCTTGGCTAAAAATCTTTACTCGTGACACAGAAGATGCTTTGTCTATACATAAAAAATCAACTTCTGGAGGTCTTAATATTATAGACCTAGCAAATATTAATTCTTGCGCTTTTATAGCCACTCAAGATCTTGGCAAAACTTATGAGAATAAAACTTTTGAAGTCATAGGACGTTTTGACAATTCAGATATTCGTGGTTGTAATCTTATGGTTCTGTAAGCAAGCTTTTAAATTCTCGACATAGTCTCTAAACAAATATATTATGAGATTTATACTAATCGCATTACTAACTAGCATTACGAGTTTAAACGCGCAATCTATAGATTACAACCTTAAAAAAGGTTATGTTGCAGAAGGATATGATGTTGTAGAATACTTTAATAATAATGCTGTCGAAGGCAAAAAAAGTTTCTCAACGACGCATGATAATGTAAAGTATAAATTTTCTTCTCAGAAAAACTTAGATACTTTTTTAATGGCTCCTGAAAAATATGCACCGCAATATGGTGGCTATTGTGCTTATGCTGTTGCTGTAAAATCTAAAAAAGTAGGAATAGACCCAGAAACGTTTGAAATACGCGATGGGAAACTCTATTTATTCTATAATTCATGGGGTACAAACACTTTAGAATTATGGAAAAAAGAAAATGTGAAAGGTTTACAGAAAAAAGCCGACTTAAATTGGGAGGCTATTAAAAATTAATTTTTTAAATGAAAAAGAAAGATTAATAAATAGTTGAAAGTTGATTGATTGGTTGAAAATGCTCGGAGGCTTCTCCGGGCATTTTTTTATACAATCTTAATAATATATGTATTGCGTTTACCCTTGTTAAGAATAACGTACTTACCATTAATTAAGTCATCAGAAGAAATCATATAATCTTCTTTTACTTTCTCTTTATTTACAGATACTGAGTTCTCCTTAAGCGCACGTCTTGCTTCACCATTAGAGTTTAAAAACTCTGTTTTAGCAGCTAATGCCGCAATCATATCTAGTCCAGCTTCAAAATCTGCTTTTGAAATCTCTGCTTGAGGCACACCTTCAAAAACATCTAAAAATGTAGTTTCATCAATCGTTGCAATATCAGCTTTAAAAGTTTTGCTAAACAACACATTTGATGCTTTTTCAGCATTTTTAAAATCTTCTTCAGAATGCACCATTGTTGTAATCTCCTCAGCTAATCGTTTTTGCAATCCTCTTAAATGTGGTGCTTCTTTATGAGCTTCAACACTATTTTTAATCTCTTCTTGATTTAAAAATGTAAAAATCTTGATATACTTTTCAGCATCTTCATCACTAGAGTTTAACCAGTATTGGTAGAATTTATAAGGAGATGTTCTTTTAGCATCTAGCCATACATTTCCACCTTCAGACTTTCCAAATTTAGAACCATCACTTTTTGTAATTAATGGGCATGTTATTGCAAATCCTTTTCCATTACCAATTCGCCTTATCAATTCTGTTCCAGTAGTAATATTTCCCCACTGGTCACTTCCACCCATTTGTATGGTACAATTATTTGCTTTATACAAGTGTAAAAAATCATAACCTTGAACGAGTTGGTATGTAAACTCTGTAAAACTCATGCCTTCACTAGTGGATTCAGCAGATATTCTATTCTTTACAGAATCTTTGGCCATCATATAATTCACAGTAATATGCTTACCGACATCACGAATAAATTCAAGGAATGAAAATTCTTTCATCCAATCGTAATTATTTACCAATTTTGCTGCATTAGGCACATTACTTTCAAAATCTAAAAAGTGTGCTAACTGAACTTTTATAGCTTCTTGGTTATGACGCAATGTCTTTTCATCTAATAGATTACGTTCACTTGATTTACCAGATGGATCACCAATCATCCCTGTAGCACCACCAACCAATGCAACTGGTTGATGTCCACAACGCTGATAATGCGCTAACAACATAATTGGCACTAGATTACCAATATGCAAAGAATCTGCTGTTGGGTCAAAGCCCACATAGGCACTTCTCATAGCTTCACTTAAATGTTCCTCTACACCTGGCATACTATCATGCAACATGCCTCTCCACTTTAACTCTTCAACAAAATTCTTACTCATTGGATGTTTATATTCTAAAATTCGATAGGCAAAGATATGTTTCCACTTTAAAAGACAAAAGACAAATGTAAAAAAGCGTAAATTCGCTTTATGATTTTAGTTACAGGAGGCACAGGATTAGTAGGTTCTCATTTACTTTACAGACTAGCTAATGAAGGCAAAAAAGTAAAAGCCATTTATAGACGCGCCCATAAATTAGAATCTACAAAGCATGTGTTTTCTTATTATTCTGAAAATTGGGAAAGTCTTTATAATACCATTGAATGGGTTGAAGCAGATATTACCAATATTCCAAAACTACAAGACGCTTTTAAAGATATTACATATGTATACCATTGTGCAGCTTTCATCTCTTTTGAACCTGATAAATACAAAGTGCTACGGAAAATAAATATTAAAGGCACAGCCAATATTGTTAACCTATGTATTTCGCTTAAGGTAAAAAAGCTTTGTTACGTTAGTTCTATTGCAGCAATTGGGCAAACAAATAATCATGAAGATTTAATAACTGAAACAACACCTTGGAATCCAGAAGAAGATAATAGTGTTTATGCTATTACTAAATATGGAGCCGA
Source organism: Winogradskyella haliclonae (assembly GCF_014635865.1). Taxonomy (GTDB): domain Bacteria; phylum Bacteroidota; class Bacteroidia; order Flavobacteriales; family Flavobacteriaceae; genus Winogradskyella; species Winogradskyella haliclonae. Next base: position 233,373 of record NZ_BMDQ01000001.1, read on the forward strand.
ATTAGAGGTTTGGCGCGGATCGCAAGAAGGATTGGATGTTATCGTAGTTAATCCAGGAATAATTTTAGGTTCTGGTTTTTGGCATGGTGGTGGCAGTGGTAGTTTATTTAAACAGATATACAAAGGACTATCTTTTTATACCGAAGGTGGATCTGCATATGTTGATGTTTATGATGTTATAGATATAATGATTCTTTTAATGCAAAGTGAAATTAAAAATGAAGGATTCATTCTAGTTGCCGAGAATCTACTCTTTAAAGATTTTAATAGAAGAACAGCTGAAGCTTTAAACGTTACAAAAAAACAAAAGCTAATTAAGCCTTGGCAATTACATATTCTATGGCGCTTGGATTGGTTAAACCATAAGCTATTTAGGAAAAGGAGAAAGCTATCTAGGCAGTTAGTTAAGACCATTACTTCTGTTACCAAGTATGACAACTCAAAACTAAAATTAGCTCTTGATTACGAATTTACTCCGATTGAAGAATCAATAAAAAAAGTTTCCAAACTCTTTCTTAAGGACTTAAACTCTAGCTTTTTGTTTTAATAACCCCTTCTTTTAAATTAGGATTAGCTCTTTGAACTTGTTTTAACTTTATAAGAGAATCTTTTTTCTTTTTATTTTCTGCTTCTTCCTTTTTATTTTCAGCTTCATATTTTTGCTTTTCAGAAGTAAGTTTAGCCTTTATCTCTTCTATAATTTCCTTATAGGTTTCGATATCATGAGCATAATAATCATTGCTTTGTGCAAATTGCAAACTATCAATATTATATTTTTTTAGAATATATGTTTCAGGATCGATACCTTTTGCCTCTAGTATAGTTCTGCTAACACCTTTAGCAGAACTTACAACAAACATATCGGATAAAATCTCAGTCATTTTATCTTTTGGAATCAAATTTTCTGGTTTTTTTGGTTGTAATTTTGGTTCACAACTTAAAAAAAGCCCTATAACTAATACTATGACTAAAACCTGTTTCATCATCTATCAAAGGTTAATCTTTGCCCAGCTTTAACATTTAATACCTTAAAATTGTTATATACCAATTGACCATTGACAAATGTATGCGTAATACGACTCTTAAAGGTATTACCTTCAAAAGGAGACCAACCACATTTATAAAGTATATTCTCTTTGTTAACCGTCCAAGGATTGTTTAAATCCGTAATAATCAAATCTGCATAGTAACCCTCTCTAATATAACCTCTTTTTTCGACATCAAATAAAATTGCAGGATTATGTGCTGTTTTTTGAGCAATTAACTCTAAAGATAATTTCCCGTTATGGTATGCCTCTAATAATGCCACAAATGCATGCTGTACTAATGGCCCACCTGAGGGTGCTGTTGTATATGTCTTGTCTTTTTCTTCTATGGTATGTGGTGCATGATCAGTTGCAATAACATCAATACGACCATCTAATAACGCTTTCCACAGACCTTCTCTGTCATCTGCAGTTTTTACAGCTGGATTCCATTTAATATGACTTCCTTTAGTTTGGTAATCTTTATCAGAAAACCAGAGATGATGTATACAAACCTCAGCCGTTATCTTTTTGTCTTTTAATGGTATTTTATTTGTAAATAGTGCTGTCTCTTTTGCCGTTGACAAATGAAAAACATGTAAGCGTGCTCCCGTTTTTTTGGCCAACTCAATAGCTTGAGATGATGATAGATAGCATGCTTCCTCACTTCTAATAACAGGATGTAATTCCATTGGAATATCATCGCCATATTTAGCTTTTGCTTTTGCTAAATTCTCTCTAATTGTTGATTCATCTTCGCAATGTACTGAGATCACTAAGTCTGTACTAGAAAAGATTTTTTCTAGCACTTCAGGGTTATCGACTAACATATTCCCTGTAGAAGAACCTAAAAATAGTTTTAAGCCAGCTACAGCTTTGGGGTCTAATTTTAAAATTTCATCCAAATTATCATTTGTACCACCAAACATAAAAGAATAGTTAGCATAAGAAGACTTTGACGCGATATCAAATTTCTCTTCAAGTTTTTCTATTGTGGTTGTTTGCGGATTGGTATTTGGCATTTCTACAAAAGATGTAATACCACCTGCGATAGCTGCTCTTGATTCGGTCTCTATATTAGCTTTATGTGTTAATCCAGGCTCTCTAAAATGCACTTGGTCATCTATCATCCCTGGAAACACGTAATTTCCTTCTGCATCTATGACTTTTACATCAGCAGACTTTGCGCTTATAGAAGCGTTTATTTCTTTGATTAAATTATCTTCAATTAATATATCACCTTCAGTAATCTGACCTTCATTTACAATCTTGGCATTTTTTATAAGCGTTTGGTTACTCATTCTTTAATCTTTTTTGAATAGACTTTTCCATTTAAGGCTAATCACTCCAAAGATTGCTTCAGAAATAATGCCTCCAGACATTTTTGATTTGCCTTTAATTCGATCTGTAAAGATAATGGGAATCTCAACAATTTTAAAGCCTTTTTTGTAAGCTTTAAACTTCATTTCAATTTGAAACGCATAACCTATAAACTTTATTTCATCTAAATTAATCGCTTCTAACACTTCTCTTTTATAGCAAACAAAACCAGCAGTTGGATCCTGTACGCGCATACCTGTAATCATCTTTACATATAAGGACGCTCCGTAAGATAAAAGAATACGAGCCAAAGGCCAGTTTACAACATTTACACCTTTAATATATCTAGATCCTACAACAAGGTCGACGTCTTTTTGTTTTGTGGCTTGATATAATCTTACTAGGTCTTTTGGATTGTGAGAAAAATCAGCATCCATTTCAAAAATATAATCATACTCTCGACGCAAACACCATTTAAAACCATCTATATATGCTGTTCCTAAACCATTTTTATTAGCTCTTGAGAGCAAATGAAGTTTGTCATTAAAAACAGATTGTAATTTGCTGACAATAGAAGCTGTGCCATCAGGTGAGTTATCATCAACAACTAGTACATGAAAACTTTTTGGTAACCCAAAAACACTTTCAATTATGGCTTGGATGTTTTCTTTCTCGTTATAAGTTGGTATGATGACAATTGCATCACTCATAGGTCTTTTTATTTTAGCAAATGTAAAATTTTTAAGTCACTAAGTTACTTTTAATTCCCTTTTTACATTTAGTATATACCTCGACTTTTCTTTATAAATTAGCTTAATGTTACGAGAGTACTTTACACAAGATATCTACATAGGTTTAATATTGGTTTGCTTAATTCTAATTGTCTCTACTAGGCAGTTATTTGGCATCCGCTTTGCAGATTTTTTACAAGTTATCTGGAATGATAGGTATATTAAACTCTACTCTCGTGAACGAAAAAAGCTAGACATCTTTAATATACTCCTGTTTACAAACTTTGTTTTTACTTTAGGGATTTTTATTCATTTTGCATATTCCACGCTAAAAGAACCCTTACCGGACAACATTTTCTTATTAATTTATGTATTTCTTGGTCTATTAGTTTTTACCCTATTTAAGATTATTATTGAGCGTATTATCGCTCATGTATGTGAATTCTCGGAGTTTATAAAAGAGTATATTTTTCAAAAAAATACGTATAAAAACATTTCTGGCCTGCTTTTATTGCTTGTCAACATCTTGTTATTATTCAGTGATTTAGATAAAAAAATAGTGATTTATTCAAGCTTAACGCTATTCCTTTTAATTAATGTCAGTGGATTTATAAGATTTTTGCAACACTATCAAAAAGCCATAATTTCTAATTTTTTCTATTTTTTATTGTATCTTTGCGCTCTCGAAATTGGACCTTATGTTATTTTATATAAGGTATTTAAAGATTATTTCGGGTAAAAAAGCGTTTAGCATATGAAAGTAAAAACGATATTGGTTTCGCAACCAGAACCTAAAATTGAGAACTCTCCTTATTTCGATTTACAAGAAAGACAAAAGGTAAAAGTAGATTTTAGACCGTTTATACATGTTGAAGGTGTTGAAGCCAAAGACATAAGACAACAAAAGATTGACCTTACCAAATTTTCTGCTATTATATTAACTAGTAGAAATTCAGTTGATCACTTTTTTAGAGTTGCAGAGGAAATGCGCTTTAAAGTCCCAGATACTATGAAATATTTCTGCCAGTCTGAAGCTGTTGCTTATTATCTACAGAAATATGTTGTTTACAGAAAGCGTAAGATTTATGTTGGTAAGCGTACTTTTGAAGACTTAATGCCTCTAATAAAGAAATATAAAGACGAAAGTTTCTTACTACCAACAACTGATAAAGTAAAGCCCGTAATACCTAACACTTTAGATAAGTTAGGTGTAAACTGGACACAAGCAACTTTTTACAAAACTGTAATTAGTGATTTATCAGATTTAGAGAATGTAACTTATGACATTTTAGTATTCTTTAGTCCATCTGGGATTGAATCTTTATTCCACAATTTTCCTGATTTTAAGCAAAACGAAACACGTCTTGCAGTGTTTGGAAATACAACTATTAAAGCTGTTGAAGCTAAAGGCTTGCGTGTGGATATTGCTGCACCAACTCCTGAAACACCTTCAATGACTATGGCTTTAAAGAAATATATTGATGCCGTTAACAAAGGGAAATAATTTCCTTATTTATATAAAACAAAAAAGCGATTCAACTATTTGAATCGCTTTTTTGTTGTTCTCTATTTTACTTAAAACGCATAACGTTGAGGACCTCCTCGTCTAATTTCTTCTGACGCATAGCTTTCAAATTGTTTGAAGTTATTTCTAAATTCATTAGAAAGCTTAAATGCCATTTTATAATAGGCTTCATCATCATTCCAAGTTGTTCTTGGGCTTAAAACCTCTGTTGGTACTCCAGGGCAACGTCTTGGTTGGGCCACTCCAAAAACAGAATGTATGTGGTAATCTTCATAATTATATAACCCTAAATGGCCATTCAATACGGCATTAATCATAGCTCGCGTATACTTTAATTTAATACGTGTACCAACGCCATAAGGTCCACCAGTCCAACCTGTATTAACCAACCAAACATTTACACCTGCATCTTTCATCTTTTTACTAAGCATTTCTGCATATTTAGTTGGATGTAGTGGCATAAATGGTGCTCCAAAACACGCAGAGAAAGAAGGTTGAGGTTCTACGACTCCAGCTTCGGTCCCAGCAACTTTTGCTGTATAACCTGATATAAAGTGATAAGCCGCCTGACTTGGTGTTAATTTAGATATTGGAGGCAGTACTCCAAAAGCATCTGCGGTCAAGAAAAAGATATGCTTTGGGTTTTTACCAGACGATGGTTGCCTTATATTCTCAATATGGTAGATTGGATAACTTACTCTTGTATTCTGGGTAATTGATGTGTCAGCAAAATCTACATGACCATTATCATCAATGATTACATTTTCAAGAATAGCACCTTTCTTTATTGCACCATAAATTTCTGGCTCTTGTTCTTGAGATAAGTTAATCACTTTTGCATAACAACCGCCTTCAAAATTAAAGACTGTATTCTCTTTTGTCCATCCATGCTCATCATCTCCAATTAGACTTCTATTAGCATCCGTAGATAATGTTGTTTTACCCGTTCCAGATAGGCCAAAGAAAATTGCAGTATCACCATCCTTACCAACATTTGCACTACAGTGCATTGGTAATGTATCTTTAAATACAGGTAAGATAAAATTCAGCGCAGAGAAAATCCCTTTCTTGATTTCACCTGTATAACCTGTTCCACCAATTAGCGCAATTTTTCTTGTAAAATCTAGAATCGCAAAATTGTGTTGTCGTGTTCCATCAATCTCAGCATCTGCCATAAAACCTGGAGCGTTTACAACAGTCCACTCTGGTGTAAAGTCTCTTAATTCGTCTTCCGTTGGACGTAAAAACATGTTATAAGCAAACATATTACTCCAAGGATACTCATTAATAACTCTTATGTTTAGTTTGTAGTGTTCGTCAGCACATGCATAACTATCTCTAACATAAACTTCTTTTTCAGATAAATAATCTACGACTTTATCATAAAGCTTCTGAAATTTATCACTATCGAAAGGAATATTGATATCACCCCACCAAACACGGTCTTTTGTAATATCGTCTTTTACAATAAAACGATCTTGCGGAGAGCGTCCAGTAAACTCTCCTGTGTTGACAGCTAAAGTATTATTTGCTGTTTCTACACCTTGACCATTTTCAACAGCCCTTGACTGTAGCTGTTCTGGAGATAGTTGATAATTAACTTTAGCGTTTTTAATCCCATACTTTTCTAACGAAATCGTTTTCGTAGATTGGTCTGAATTTACCATATTTATTATGTTGTGTTATCCGGCAAAAATAAAACTTTATTTTAGAATATAAGGTGATAAAACTGTTAATCAACTCTAGTTTTTAAGATATTAATTAACAATATTACCCAAGCTAAAATAAGTAGTAGACCACCTATTGGCGTAATAAAAGCTATTGTCTTAAAATCAAACCCTGAAAGAGTATTTGTTGCTAAGGCATAAATAGAAAATGAAAAGAAAACAACACCAATACTAACTAAAACTAGTATATAAGATTTAGCTTTTTCTTTAATAAAAGATATACTTCCAAGTATCAATAGAAAAAAAGCATGGTATATTTGGTAGCGTACACCTGTTTCAAAAGATTGTATCGCTTTATCATCAATCAATTTTTCTAAACCATGCGCTGCAAATGCGCCTAGGATAATTGCTATAATTCCAAATACAGAACCTGTAATCAATAACTTTTTGTTCATAATTAAATTGAATTAATACTGTTAAATCTCTTATCTATTTTATTACATTCGTGGTAAACAAAATTAGTCATATAAAGCCATTATGCGAAAGATTTTAATCATCGGAGCAGGAAAGTCTTCATCATACCTCATCAAATACTTATTAGACAAGTCTAATGCTGAAAATCTTCATGTTACAATTGGAGATCTTAATGTTGAAAACGCAAAAAAACTTATCGGTAATCACGAAAATGTATCTGTTATTCACCTAGATGTTTTTAATACTGAATCGCGAACTGAAGCCATAAAAGATGCTAATATTGTCGTATCGATGCTACCTGCGCGTTTTCATATTGAAGCTGCAAAAGATTGTATTGCCTATAAAAAACATATGGTAACAGCATCTTATGTCAGCAAAGAGATGCAAGACTTAAATGAAGACGCTAAAGCTAATAATTTGGTCTTTATGAATGAAATTGGTGTTGACCCAGGCATAGATCACATGAGTGCAATGCAGGTTATTGACCGCATTAGGGATAATGGTGGTAAGATGATTTTGTTTGAGTCATTTACAGGCGGACTCGTTGCTCCAGAAAGTGATAATAATCTTTGGAATTATAAATTTACTTGGAATCCCAGAAACGTTGTTACTGCTGGACAAGGTGGCGCTGCTAAATTTTTACAAGAAAACCAGTTTAAATACATTCCATATAATCGCTTGTTTAGACGTACAGAATTTTTAGAGATTGATGATTATGGACGATTTGAAGCTTATGCAAACAGAGATTCTTTAAAGTATCAGCACGTATATGGATTAGATTATGTAAAAACACTATATCGTGGTACAATGCGCCGCGTTGGTTTTAGTCGTGCATGGAATGTTTTTGTACAATTAGGAATGACGGATGACAGCTACACTATTGACGACAGTGAGAATATGAGTTATCGCGATTTTATAAATGCCTTTTTGCCCTATAGTCCTACAGATTCTGTTGAGCTCAAATTTAGACATGCTCTTAAAATTGATCAAGATGATATTGTTTGGGATAAGTTTTTAGAGTTGGATATGTTCAGCAGTAAAAAAATGGTAACTCTGAAGAAAGCTACACCAGCTCAAATACTTCAGAAAATATTGATGGATAGTTGGACTTTAGATGAGAACGATAAAGATATGATAGTCATGTATCATAAATTTGGTTATGAACTCAATGGTGAACAACATCAAATTGATGCAACTATGGTAGCCATAGGCGAAGACCAAACTTATACGGCTATGGCAAAAACTGTCGGACTACCTGTTGCTATAGCAACATTAGCCATACTTAATGGAAAGATTAAAACGCCTGGTGTGCAAATACCTATAACTAAAGAGGTTTACAACCCTATTCTTGAGGAGCTTAAAGACTATGGCATTGCATTTTCTGAAAAAGAGGTAGAATATTTGGGCTATAATCCATTAAATATCTGAACTGAGGTTACATATTCTGATACTTTTAGTACTTTTAGCTTCCAATCTTAAATCAAATACAAGATGAAGATTAACGATAAAGGTATTTTTATCGATGGTATTGACAAAAAGATACTTCGTGCCTTAATGGAAGATGCCAGAACTCCTATTCTAGAAATTGCCAGAAATGTTGGTATTTCTGGTGCTGCAATTCATCAACGTCTTAGGAAATTAGAAAAATCTGGTCTCTTGGCAGGTTCTAAGTTTATTGTTAATCCTAAAGTGCTAGGTTATACCACCATGGCATTTGTTGGTGTTTACCTAGACAAAGCTGTGAGTAACCCAGAAGCTGTAAAGCAATTAAAACGTATTCCAGAGGTTATAGAATGCCACTATACTACTGGTCATTGGAGTATATTTATTAAAATATTATCTAAAGATAATGAACATTTAATGCATGTTTTAAACACACAAATACAAAGTATCACTGGAGTTTCGAGAACTGAAACTTTTATTTCTCTTCAACAGCAAATAGATCGTCAGATTAAAATATAATGCACAAAAAAAGCTCTGAAAATTTCAGAGCTTTTATTTATATCTGTTAATGATATTTAGTCCCGAGACATAAAAATCTGTAATATATACCAGAATAATAGCATCACTGCAGCAAAAATACCTAAAGCAGCACCAACATATTGATCTTTTGTATATTCATATTTCACTTTAGACGTTTGATACAGTATAGCAGCACCAGCAAAAACCACCATTGCCATTGAGAACCATAATCCTAAGTTAAAACCAAAAAGACTTCCTGCAACAATTAATCCTATAGCAATAAAACTAGCAATTACTAATCCTGTTTTTAAAAACGAGAAGTTTTTGTTAGTCATAAATACTACTGCTGTTAGACCTCCAAAAAGGCAAAGTGTTACAATGATGGCCTGAGTTAACATTTCTCCACCTGAATATGCATACGCCATATATATCATAGGCAAAAAGATTATAGCTTCCAATAATACATATAAACCTAAACCCATGTATTGTGTTTGTTTGGACTCGTGATGTGCTAGTTTATCTGCCATAGAACTTCCTACCCAGAAAAGGCCTAAAACTATTAACCAAGAAAAGCTATTAGCAAACATTAGATTAATCAAAGAAACTACTGTCTCTTCAAAAAAGCCAATAAATATATACTCGAGAAACGTAAATGCTAAAACAGCCCAAGCAACATGCATGTATGTTTTACGATAAAATGTTGCTTTTTCAGTGTCTTCTAAATGACCTACTAAAATTGGTCCTTGAATTTGATTATCCATAATAATTGATTAATTTTTTCTAAATGTAGGTTTTTTCTCAAGCAGAAACAAAAAAAGCTCTGATTTCTCAGAGCTTCTCTATTATTATTATTCAAATTAATCTCTTCCACCAAAAACTTGTAGTGCCCAATACAATAAAGAAGCTAAAGCGCCTATTGCAGCTACTAAATAGGTTCTTGCTGCCCATTTAAGTGCATCCTCAGCACCTTCATATTCTTGCTGAGAAACCATATTTTTAGTCTTTAACCATGCCAATGCACGATTACTGGCGTCATATTCTACTGGTAGTGTTATAAAACTAAACAATGTTGCTGCTCCCATAAACACTAAGCCTGCGACAGCAACCCAATATCCCATACCAACACCTGCGGCAGCTCCCATAATTAAACCGCCAATAACAAGCCATTGAGACATTCCGGATGTTACACTAACTACTGGAACTAAAGCAGAACGCATTTCTAAAGCACTGTAAGCTTGTGCATGTTGCACAGCATGCCCAACCTCGTGTGCTGCAACAGCAGCTGCAGCAGCATTTCGTTGATTATATACTGCCTCACTTAAATTTACTGTTTTATTTTTTGGATTGTAATGATCCGTTAATTGACCTCTTACCGAAATCACTTCAACATCATATATACCATTGTCAGCCAACATCTTTTCTGCAATTTCACGACCTGACATTCCGTTTTGCAATTGACGCTTAGAATAGAATGCAAACTTTTGTTTTAGTTTGTTACTAACTAACCAACTTACAAGTGCTATAGCACCTATTAAAATATAATATCCAAACATAATCTTTTCCTTTTTGATTTATAAAGTTATCATATTTAGAGCAAAAAGTACGCCAAATCCATGTTAAGAAATTTTGTCAGTATCTATCAATTTATATCGCCTCAAGAGACCAATTAAAAGCCTCTGCAATTTCTTCATAAACAATTTTACCATCAACTATATTAAGTCCTTTTCTTAAAGATGCATCTTTAGCACAGGCTATTTCCCAACCTTGATTGGCTAATCGTAGTACATAAGGTAAAGTCACATTAGTTAATGCCAATGTAGACGTATAAGGCACTGCACCTGGCATATTCGCCACACAATAGTGCACTACATCGTCAATAATATAAGTAGGCGCTTCGTGTGTGGTCGCTTTTGTGGTCTCAAAACAGCCACCTTGATCTACTGCCACATCAACAATAACTGTTCCTGGCCGCATATCTTTAAGCATATCTTTGGTTATTAGTTTTGGTGCCTTAGCACCTTTTATAAGTACACCTCCTATTATTAAATCATGGTCTTTAATACGTTTTTTGATGTTATAAGCGCTCGAAAATTCGGTGACAACGTGATTAGGCATCACATCGTTTACATAACGTATTTGCTTCATGTTAATATCCATTATGGTTACATGTGCACCTAATCCTGCAGCCATCTTTGCGGCTTGAATACCTACAGTACCTGCTCCTAATACTAACACTTTACCTGGTGGTACACCAGGAACTCCGCCTAGTAAAACACCACGGCCTTTAATTGGCTTTTCTAAATATTTAGCACCTTGTTGGATTGCCATACGTCCTGCTACTTCAGACATTGGGGTCAATAATGGCAACGACCCATCTTTATCTTCGACCGTTTCGTAAGCAATGCAAACAGCCTTACTTTTCAGCATGGCTTTGGTTAAAGCTTCACTAGAAGCAAAATGAAAATAGGTAAACACCACATGATGCGATTTTATGAGTGGATATTCTTCTGCAATAGGCTCTTTAACCTTAACAATCATCTCGCTTGACACATAGACTTCTTGAATTGTATCAAGTATTATTGCACCTACATCTTTGTAATCTTGGTCAAAAAATCCACTACCAAAACCAGCGTCTTTTTGTATATATACTGTGTGATTTTTACGTGTTAATTCAAAAACGCCAGCTGGTGTCATGCCAACGCGATTTTCGTTGTTTTTGATTTCTTTTGGGATTCCAATTTTCATACTCTAGAAGTCGTTGAGATTAATAATTGGATTTGAATTTAAGTCTAAATTCTTAAACGAATATGCTTAAAATGAGATATTTAAAATTATTACGAATCTGATAATTTGAAGCCCAAATAATACGAAATCATCAAAAAAATCCAGAAAATTAATCTACAGCTTTACTGAGTTTTACCACCTTGTTATTTGAAAAAGTGACTACTAAATATTGAGGTTCAGAATCGAAAAAACTTGGAGGCTCACCCAATCGATAAACAAAATAATTATCGCCTAGATTAGCATCTGCATCTGGTTTCCCCAAAAGAACAATCACTTCTTGTTTGGTTTTACCCAAGAGGTATTTATTCTCAAGAATATCATCCAACATTTTGTAACGTCCACCTACATCAGTAAGCCAAACTTCTTGATTAAAACGCTCTTCGAAAAACCAGATTAATGATGTACTCACTACAAAAGCTAAAAAAAAAAATAACCCAATCTTATCTTTTCTTTTTAGCTTCATGTAATAGTACTTTATAATTAGTAACGCTTAGTCAAACTCATCATAAGGATCATAAGGTATTCCTGTAATAACCACTTCATCATTAACGCCATCACCATCGAAATCAAATATGCGTTTGTATTCAATTAAATTAGCATTGACTTCAAGAACTTCTAATTGAGTGACAAGTTGCTCACCAAAATAAAGATCAATAACATTATTTCTCAAATCCCATTTTAAATTTGTAGATGTTAGTGCACATTCTGCACAGTTAGAGCAATTAGAAACATAATCTTCTTCGAAATCAAACTCTTTGCCTTCTTCATTATAAAACTGAAATAGGTCTTTTACACATCCATCAGTATGTTGATAGAGAAAAAAATCTCCATTAATAGTAACCGTATCGTAAGCCCAAGACCCAATAATTGTTTCTAGAATATATGGATCTGGCGTATCATTAGAATCATCACTTGAACATCCAACCAACGTTAACAAAAAAATAATTAAGAAAATATTTTTTTTCATAACTGCTATCCTACAATATTTACAATTTTACCGGGAACTACAATAACCTTTTTAGGTGTGCGTCCCTGTAATTGCTCTTGTGTCTTCTCATAAGCTAAAACTACTTTTTCAATTTCCTCTTTGCTCATATCTAAAGGCAACTCAAGCGTAAAGCGCATTTTACCATTAAACGAGATGGGGTAGTTTTTGTTGCTTTCTACCAAATGACTTTCCTCAAATTTAGGGAAAGCTGCCGTAGAAATTGACTCCCCATTTCCTAATTGACTCCACAATTCTTCTGCGATATGCGGCGCGTATGGCGAAATTAAAATCAATAGCGGTTCAAGAATAGACTTACTTGTGCACTTTTGTGCTGTTAACTCATTGACTGCAATCATAAAGGTAGATACCGACGTATTAAAAGAGAAATTCTCTATATCTTCTTCTACTTTCTTTATCGTTTTATGAAGCGTTTTTAAATTATCTTTAGTTGGTTCCGCATCATTGACATTTAAGCCATCTTGACCAACATATAATTTCCACAGTTTCTTCAAGAAATTATGAACCCCTGTTATACCTGCGGTATTCCAAGGTTTGTATTGCTCTAATGGTCCTAAAAACATTTCGTATAATCTTAAGCTGTCCGCACCATAATCTTCACAAATACTGTCTGGATTAACTACATTAAACCAACGTTTTGACATTTTTTCTACTTCTCTACCTACAATATATTTTCCGTCTTCTAGCTCAAATTTTGCGCCTTTAAATTGTGGTTGCCATTTTGATAATTCCTCTATATCAATTTCATCTGAAGAATTAACTAAAGCAACATCAATTCTAATTTCTTCAACATCATAATTATTCTTAAGGTTTTTCGAAACATACGTATTTGTTCCTGAAACTCTATAAACTATTGCACTTGTCCCTAATATCATGCCTTGGTTAATGAGCTTCTTAAACGGTTCATCAACACCTACAAAACCTCTATCTTTTAAAAGCTTTACCCAAAAACGTGAGTATAATAAATGCCCTGTCGCATGCTCACTACCACCAATGTATAAATCTACATTCTCCCAGTACTTCAACGCCTCTTCTGTAGCAAAAACACCATTTCTATTAGCTGCTTCTTCCATATAACGGAAAAAGTACCACGAGCTTCCTGCCCAACCTGGCATGGTATTCAATTCTAGAGGAAAAATAGTTTCATTGTCTATTAACTCATTACTCACTACTATATTCTCAATACTATTCCACGCCCAAACATCGGCACGACCTAAAGGTGGCTCGCCTTCTTCAGTTGGTAAATATTTTTCTACTTCTGGCAATACAATTGGCAAATGTGCTTTGTCTATCATTTGCGGCATGCCATTGACATAATATACTGGGAAAGGCTCACCCCAATAACGCTGACGAGAAAACACGGCATCACGCAAACGGTAATTAGTTTTGCCTTCGCCTTGACCTATTTGTTCCAATTCGTAAATGGCACGTTTGGTTGCTTTTTTATAGTTCATGCCATCTAGGAAATCACTATTGGCAATCTTAACATTATCTTTAGAACCATACGCTTCTTCAGAAATATCAACACCATCAAAAATATTTGGAATCGTAATATCAAAATGCTTTGCAAAATCATAATCACGTTGGTCGCCACAAGGTACTGCCATAACGGCTCCTGTTCCATAACTTGCTAAAACATAGTCTCCAATCCAGATTGGAATTGGTGCTTTTGTAAATGGATGCTCGGCATAAGCACCTGTAAATACGCCGGAAATGGTTTTTACATCTGCCATACGTTCGCGCTCGCTTCGTTTTGCAGTAGCTTCAACATAAGCAGCAACAGCTTCTTTTTGTTCTGGTGTGGTTATTTGAGATACGTACTCGTGCTCTGGTGCTAAAGTCATAAAACTCACACCATAAATAGTATCTGGACGTGTTGTAAAAACATCTATCTTCTTATCATGACCATTCACATTAAAAATCACAGAAGCACCAACGGATTTTCCAATCCAATTACGTTGGCTTTCTTTAAGGGAATCTGTCCAATCTATAGTCTCCAAACCTTGCAATAAACGTTCTGCATAAGCAGAAATACGCATACTCCATTGGGTCATTTTTTTACGAACCACTGGATGTCCACCACGCTCTGAAACACCGTTGACGATTTCGTCATTAGCTAAAACAGTTCCTAATGCTGGGCACCAGTTGACTTCAGTTTCAGCTAAATAGGTTAATCTGTATTTTAGTAATATTTCCTGTTGCTCTTCAGAAGAAAAGTTATTCCAATCATCAGCAGAAAATGTTTCAATACCATCATCACATGCAGCATTTACTGTTGCGTTTCCTTCTGTTTCAAAAAGGGATATCAAGGTTTTTATATCTTCCGCTTTATTGCTTTCATTATTAAACCACGATTCAAATAGTTGGATAAAAATCCACTGTGTCCATTTATAATAGTCTGGATTAGAGGTACGTACTTCGCGACTCCAATCGAAAGAAAAGCCGATTTGGTCTAACTGACGACGATAGGTTTTTATATTTTCTTCGGTAGTTATTCTAGGATGCTGACCTGTTTGTATGGCATATTGCTCAGCAGGTAAGCCAAAACTATCGTAACCTTGTGGATGCAATACATTAAAGCCTTTATGACGTTTGTAACGGGCATAAATATCACTGGCAATATATCCTAACGGATGCCCAACATGTAAACCCGCACCACTTGGATAAGGGAACATATCTAGCACATAATATTTTGGTTTATCCGAGCTATTAGAAGCCTTAAACGTTTCATTTTTGGCCCAGTGCTCTTGCCACTTCTTTTCAATTTGATTAAAATCGTATCGCATTGCAGTATTTTCCTTGAAATAAGCGGCAAATTTAGGGCTATTACAACACAATTAAAAACTAAACGTTGTAATACTCAGCATAACGGAATTGTTTTATATTTTTACCCTGATTAATTTTCCTTTTATGGCCTCATCTTTTGACTCTTACCAAAAACGTAAATTGATATCATCGTATATCTCTGTTGTGATAAGTATAGCCTTGGTATTATTCCTTTTAGGTTGCTTAGGCTTATTAATCATAAACTCTAAAAAAGTTGCTGATCATTTTAAAGAACAGGTGGTCATGACTATTTATTTGAATGATTCTGCAAAAGACGTTGAAATCAACCAACTTAAGAAAAGTTTAGCCTTAGCAGAGTACTCTAAAGAAGCATTATATGTCTCTAAAGAAGAAGCTGCTGAATTTATGAAAGCCGATACAGGTGAAGATTTTATGGATTTTGTAGGTTACAATCCTTTGAAGAACTCGATTGATGTCTCTCTAAAAGCCGAGTTTGTAACCACTGAAAAACTCACTGAAATTACTGAAAGCCTTTCCGAAAAAGGATTTATTGAAGAAATCCGATATGATAATGATTTGGTAGAGTTGATGAATGACAATGTGAAGAAAATCACGTTTTGGGTATTAATTATCAGTGGACTTTTTACCTTAATTGCTGTCCTTTTGATTAATAGCTCCATACGATTAGCCGTGTACTCTAAACGTTTTATCATTAAAACCATGCAAATGGTTGGTGCCACAAAACGTTTTATCCGCAAGCCTTTTGTATGGCAAAGTGTAAAGCTTGGTATTATCGGCGCTGTGATTGCATTAATAGGTATGGCTGTAGTCCTTTACTATTTAGACATTACCTTTTTAGAGCTCCGACTACTCGAAAACACGGTACTTATTGTTGCCCTTTTTGTAGGCATCTTTTTATTAGGTATTCTCATTACCTGGATAAGTACCTTTATCGCGACGCAACGTTTCTTGAATTTGAAAACGGATCAGTTGTATTATTAACATTTGTTACATCAAGTTTAACACCATTTTACCATTCTTATCGCAATAACGGAACAATAGTTGAGTTATCTATTACCTATATCTTATTTAAAAGCTAATGACATAATTATACGCCAACCAAAGAGAAGTTTAACTAAAAATCTTTGATTATGAATCGTATATTATTTGTGGGTCTATGCTTCGTAGGAATTATGGTTTTTGTGTTTGCGCATGCAGATTCAAAATTAGAAGAACAGCCTAAAACTGAAGTAGCTAAAGAGAGTTCTAAGAAAACGTTCTATTAGGTATTACTCCTAATCCATATTAAATGCTCAATGTTGATTATAAAATTTTCAATACTGAGTATTTATTTTTTTGATGCTCTTAACAATACAATCTTAAATAATATCTTTACTTTGCAATAGCTATAACACAAATCATGGGCGAACAAAAACGTAAACAATCTGCTAAAGGCGATTTTATCTTCGGAAAGAAAAACTATAAATGGTTATTTATTGGTCTAGCCTTTATTGCTGTTGGTTTTATTATAATGGCTGGCGGTGGCAGTGATGACCCAAACGTATTTGATGAGTCTATTTTTCATTGGAGACGTATTCGCTTAGCACCAACACTTGTGCTTATTGGCTTTGGTATACAGGTATACGCTATTCTTTTAAATCCTGATAAGAAAAAGGATTAATCTAAATTTCATTGCGTTTTAATTTTTCAGTAACTGTATTTTAATACTTTTGCTTCATGGATACAGTTGATGCCATTTTATTAGGAATTATTCAAGGTCTCACAGAGTTTTTACCTGTGTCATCTAGCGGACATTTAGAATTAGGAAAAGCTATTTTAGGTGATAATTCAATCCCAAAGGAAAGTCTCTTATTTACAGTAGTACTTCATTTTGCAACTGCACTAAGTACCATAGTTGTATTTAGAAAAGATATTTTATTACTTCTAAAAGGTATTTTTAAGTTTCAATGGAATGAAGACTTGCAATTTGCTACAAAAATTGCAGTATCCATGATTCCTGCAGTTATTGTAGGTCTATTTTTTGAAGAGCAACTCGAAGCTCTTTTTGACGGGAACATTTTACTCGTTGGTTGCATGCTTATTGTTACAGCTGTATTACTATTTTTAGCCGATAAAGCAAAAGACACACAGAAAAAAGTGAGCTTTAGTAATGCCTTTATTATTGGCATTTCTCAAGCTGTGGCAATGCTTCCAGGTATTTCTCGCTCTGGTGCAACAATATCTACATCGGTGTTATTAGGAAACGACAAAACCAAAGCTGCACGATTTTCGTTTTTAATGGTCGTACCATTAATTTTTGGAAAAATAGCGAAAGACATTTTGGGTGGAGAACTCACATACGATACTGCAAATTTCACCACTTTAGGCATTGGTTTTATAGCTGCATTTGTTGCCGGACTTTTTGCATGTACTTGGATGATTAGTCTCGTTAAAAAGAGTAAACTCTCTTACTTTGCTTTATACTGTGTCATTGTTGGGTTAATTGCAATAGGATTTTCTTTATTTTACAACTAGTATGAAAACCGCTGATGATTTTAAAAACGGGCAAGTATTGTTAATTGACAAGCCCTTGCAATGGACCTCTTTTCAAGCTGTAAACAAACTACGTTGGGCCATCCGTCAAGCATATAGCATTAAAAAAATAAAAGTTGGTCACGCTGGGACTTTAGATCCTTTAGCAACAGGTTTATTAGTGATTTGCACAGGTAAAATGACCAAGAAAATCAATACATTTCAAGGTCAAGAAAAAGAGTATACTGGCACTTTTGTTTTAGGAAGCACAACGCCTTCTTATGATTTAGAAACAGAAATCAACGAAACATTTCCTACGAAACATATTACTGCGGAGTTAATCCATAAAACTACTGAACAATTTACTGGGAGGATTGAACAGTTTCCGCCTATATTTTCGGCTATAAAAAAAGAAGGAAAACGTTTGTATGAATTTGCTCGTGCTGGTGAAACTGTAGAAATCAAATCTCGTGAAATAGAAATTACCGCCTTTGAAATTACTGGAATTCGCGGATTAGAATTAGATTTTAGAGTTGTATGCAGTAAAGGAACTTACATTCGCTCTTTAGCTCATGATTTCGGAAAAGCGTTAAATTCAGGTGCACACCTTTCAGTATTACGACGTACTCGAATTGGTGATTTTAACGTTGAAAATGCTTTGACTCCAGAAGCATTTATTGAAAGCCTTCCTGAAAAAGAACAGCATTAAAAATTAAATCCTTTAATCCTTTTCTAAACTACGCTCGTATATTATTTAGGTACGATTTTTGCCCTAAACAAACTAAATGCATTTTATAGAAAAATACAAAGCAGTATTAATAACAAGCCTTATCACAGGTATTGTTGCTTTTGGGGTGTTTAGTATTCAGCTTTCAAATACTAAAGCGCTAATCGCAGAAACCATCTATGAGATTGAATCAAAGACCGAAGAAGAGATTCAGAAGGCACTTGAGGACATTCAGGATTTAAAATCTCCAACAACTAACAAAGCTTATAATGAAGATGAAGAGTTCAAAAAACTCATGAAAAACTTTAAGACTATAAGCGCAGATGATTTTGAAAAAACGACTCAGCGACTCGAAGATAGTAGAGCTGAAAAAGAAACAGAGACTGCAACTAATTCAAGTTATAAAAAAAGTAAAGCTTATGCCTTAAAAGAAAATGAAACAGAGTCCTATAAAAAGCTTCAAGATTTACTAGATAAAAAGCAACACGGAATTGCCGAACACGCCAAAGGCGGAAGCACATTAAGTTATTCTTTAAAAAATCGTAGGCTTCTGAGCTATGATACGCCAAGATATTTGTGTGAAACTTCTGGTAAAATAGTAGTAAATATAAGAGTAGATAATGGTGGTAATGTTTTTGAAGCTTATATTAATGGATCTTCAAACAGTAATAATGAATGCTTGATTGAGCACGCCATAGCATATGCAAAATCGGTACGCTTTAATACTTCAAACCGTACCGACCAATTAGGCTCCATAACCTTTTATTTTAAGGGAAAAAATTAAGCCAAAGTCTTGAGTAAATCTTCAATTGTAGATTGCCCTTTGTCTTTGTTATACCAACGCTGTAAGTCTTCTTTAAACTCGGGTGTTAATTGACCATGCTCTGCTTTATAATTATTCACTAGTTCTGTAGCAACAGATGGTCTTGGACCAAAGGTATCTATAACTTCATTAGAGTCATTATCAATCATAATAAGCTTTGGGATTGACTTTCCACCATTGGTTAAAAATGCGTTCATTAAGGCTTCATTTTCATCTCTAAGTACAACTTTGTAATCGATATTATCATTAAGGTCCGCTACTTTATTAATAACAGGCATAATATGTGCCGCATCTCCACACCAACTTTCAGTAAGTACCAACCATGTCATTTTTCTATTAGAATTTTCGACAATTGTTTTAGCATCTTCAGATAGCTTTACTGTTTTATCCCAACGTTTCATTCGTCTATCGTTGAGAGCTGTATAGTTTGCTAAAGCTTCTGTCTTTTCTGGTCCAGTAGTAGAGTTATTTTCAGTGAGCTCGCTAACTAAAGTTCTATATTGAGTATACGTCATACTCTTTTCTAAACTATCGGAGATTATATCATTTATCATATTGACTTGTAAAGTTTCCATAATACAAAATTAAAATTCTATTGCACAAAATTGTGCAACAGTTCTTACATTAGTCCTATAATTATTAAAAGCTTACAACTATGGAAAAACACAAATGCGGTTGGTGTGTTGGCGACCCACTTTATGAATCGTACCATGATAATGAATGGGGTGTTCCTGTAAAAGATGACCATCAATTATTTGAATTTTTAATCTTAGAAACGTTTCAAGCTGGCTTAAGTTGGATTACTATTTTACGTAAGCGTGAAAACTTCCGAAAAGCTTTTGATTATTTTGATTATAAGAAAATAGCTAACTATGATGAAGACAAAATCGCTGACCTGCTTCAAGATGTTGGAATCATTAGAAATAAACTAAAAGTAAATGCTACAGTCTCTAACGCAAAAGCATTTATAAAAGTCCAAGAAGAGTTTGGCACATTCTCAAAATACATCTGGAGTTTTGTTGATAATAAACCCATAAAAAACAATTTTAAAGACTATAAGGATGCTCCTGCAAACACACCCTTAAGTGATGCTTTGAGTAAGGATTTAAAAAAAAGAGGGTTTAAGTTTGTAGGCTCTACTGTTGTTTATGCGCATATGCAAGCTACAGGAATGGTCAACGACCATGAAGTCTCTTGTTTTAGGTATAATGAAGTATAAGTTATAAGTACTTTAGGAACTCTTGCCTTGAGATATGTTTTCCGCCTAAACTCTCGAGATGATTGGTGTGTAGCTGACAATCAATTAAATCATAGTCTGAGGATTGAATAAAATCTATAAACCCATATTTACTCGCATTACTCACTTTAGCAAACATGCTTTCACCACAAAATACTTTATTACCCATATCTACGCCATAAAGTCCACCTACTAAATCTTTGTCTTTCCATACCTCTACAGAAATGGCATATCCTAGTTTATGTAATTTTACATAAGCTTCAACCATAGCGTCTGTAATCCAAGTCCCATCTTGCCCTTCACGAACAGCAGCTGCACAATTAGAGATAACAGCCTCGAACGCTTTATTTTTAGTTACCTTAAATTGTTTTTTTCTAAACAACTGCTTCATACTTTTAGACACCTTAAGTTCATCTGGGAAAACAACAAATCTTGGGTCTGGTGACCACCACAAAATGGGTTCATCTTTTTCAAACCAGGGAAATATTCCGTTTTTATAGGCATGTAATAATCGTTCTGAAGATAAATCACCGCCTATTGCTAATAATCCATCGACAGAAGCTTCAGAAACATGGGGAAACTCTATTTTGTCGTTTAAAAAGTACATTTTTTCACCCAACTATAACGTTATAGTTGGCGTTAGTAGTGTTAAATCAAGCAATTAGCTTGGGTAAATTAGCTTTTTTTCTCATATTTGATATAACCTTTATGTTACGAATTTTGTTCATCATTGCTTTTTTTTGAGTTTGTTCGTAAAGGTTAAACCTAAAACCACAATATTAAGTCCTGATTTTTTAATCAGGACTTTTTTAATAAAACCAAAAAGCCTGTTCAAAAAAACAGGCTTTTTTAATTGATTATTTTTCTGAATTAGAACGGTAAATCGTCGTGGTCTTCAGTATTTAAATCTGTCGCAGGCTCAAATGCTGCTGTTGGTGGTACTGGAGGCATATCAGCTGGAGCAGTTTCAGATTGTAAAGCCTCAATTCTCCATCCTTGGATGGAGTTAAAATACTTCACTTCTCCTTGAGGGTTTGTCCATTCACGCCCTCTTAAGTTGATATTTACTTTTACTTGTTGTCCAACCTGGTAGTTATTCAATAAGTCTGTTTTGTCTTGAACAAACTCTACCATGATATGTTGTGGATATTGTTCTTCTGTAGTTACTACAAGCTCACGCTTCCTAAATCCATTGCTGCCAAAGGTTTGTGTTTCTCCAATCACCTTGATTCTTCCTTGTACTTCCATTTTATTAAGTATTCAAATTATTTATTTTATGTTTTGCTAAAAGCATAATTAGTGCTTCTTGGAAATTACCTTGTGCTATGATTTTTTTGACTCTTTTATGAATAAAATCATCCGATAAATCTGCGTTAGATAAGTTCCCAAATTCTTCCGAAGTTTTTAAATAGTTATCTATTTCATCTTCACTTGGAAAGGCTGCTAAATTACCTAAAATTCCTAAATCATTTCCAGATAAAACAGAACTTTTTCTAACGGATTCAGGCAACTTATCAACACCTATTCCTAAAGTGCTTAATGGCTTAGGTATTTCGAAAAATCCATCTTTAGCTCTACTATAATAACTGCCACCTGCTCGGGCGACTAAATCTAACTTCTCTTGGTTTACACTTCCGTTATCTTCTAATACATCTTTGGATAAATGTATTTTTAAAACCTCACAAATAATAAGATTCCCTGCACCACCTTTATTGCCTAGTTTTATAATTTCATTAACCTTACATTCCATTTGTATAGGTGATTCTGCAACTCTAAAGGGTTTTACCAAATCTGATTCTAACATGGTTAAACCTGCTTTTTCAAATTCATTGACATCTTCTGGATATTCTGTACTACTCAATGACATTTGCTGAACGATAGTATAGTTAACTACATTGATAACAACCTCATTGACAACTTCTGTATTCTCTAAGGTATGTTTCGTTGTATTATCTCTCACACGTCTGGCAGGAGAAAATATAAGAATCGGTGGATTGGCACTAAACACATTAAAAAAGCTAAACGGCGACAAGTTTGGGTTTCCGTTAGCGTCAATTGTACTTGCAAAAGCAATTGGTCTTGGTGCAACTGCACTTAATAAATAACTATGTAATTTAGCTGTAGAAAGCTCATTGGGTTGGTAAGACACCATAAAAAAATCATTTTTATCAAAGATAACCATATTACAGACGTAATAAAATGAATTCCCTAGGGTTTGAAAACAATAATATTTACAGAATTACATTATATTTAGAATTATTAACGATTCTAATTGATGCGTCTACATCTTAACAGAAATGTAATCCGTTGGATTATAATTATTTCATCTTTTATCATTGTATCCTTAATCCTTTGGAATACGTATGTGTTTTTTCAGCATTTTAAATCCGAAGAACGCTCAAAAATGAAGAGTTGGACATTTGCATATACTGAATTTGCAAAAAATGCATATGATAATTCTCAAGACTTAGATAATTTTGAAGTGAATGTAGTTGCCGAATATATTGTTGTAGATTCTACGTTAAACACTCCAATGTTATTATTGGATAAAGACCAAAACATTATTAGTCACAGAAATATTTTTGCGAAACCTCGACTTACCGAAAAGAATGAACTAGCCCAAGTCTATAATGATAGTATTGATGACAATTATGTTGAGACTAACAAAGACCGGCTAATTTTAAAATTTCAGAGAGAAAATCAACCATTAATCATGGAAGATTTAGAGCAAACACTTTATTACGGAAATTCACCTTTACTAAATAACCTAAAATACTATCCTTTAGCTTTATTATTAATAATTCTCCTTTTTGCTGCAGTAGTTTACTTTTTTTATAGAAGCTCTAAAACAGCTGAACAAAACAAACTGTGGACTGGTATGGCTAAAGAAACGGCACATCAAATAGGCACGCCATTATCCTCGTTAGTGGGTTGGACAGAAATTTTAAAATCTGAAAATGTCAATCCAGACTACATCATAGAAATGGAAAAGGATGTTGACCGCCTTAAAACCATAACTGAGCGCTTTAGTAAAATTGGCTCTATCCCTGAATTAAAAACTATTGATATTGTCTCTGAAACTCAAAACTCATATGTTTATTTACAGTCAAGAACATCAAAGCTTATTGAATTTAATATAGACATACCTGAAAAAGAGATTATGGTAAAACTTAATGGGCAGCTTTTTAGTTGGACCATAGAAAACTTAGTTAAAAATGCTATCGATGCCATGAAAGGTAAAGGCAAATTAACTTTGAGGCTTATTGAAAAAGAAAAGCAAGTTTTGATACAAATAACTGATACTGGAAAAGGCATTCCAAAGAGTCAATGGCAAACTGTTTTTGAACCAGGTTACACAACTAAAAAACGCGGTTGGGGTTTAGGTTTATCATTATCTAAACGAATAATCGAAGATTATCATAATGGCAAAATAAAAGTCATTCAATCTGAACTAAACAAAGGCACTACTTTTCAAATCGCTCTAAAAAAACACTTCAAAAACTAGAGTTATGAAAACGTCAAATTATTTTACATTAAAAGAGTTTCAATTAAATAACAACTGCCCTGAATGCTATAGTAATGACAGCTTACAACTCACCTTTAAGCAAAGAATCACTGAGACTATTTTCTTTAAGGCTATTACAGGCGACACTTCTCACGAAATGCATTGCAAAAATTGTAATACCACCATTTATCCTGTGCGTTGGAATGATGATATTGAGCGGGTTGTTGCCTACCACGAACGTGCCATTGTACCTAAAAAAACATCGTGGAAAATAAAACCTTTTGGTTATGTGTTTATTGGAATAGACCTATTAATAATTATCGCCATAGTACTAATAATGCTAGGTGTTATTAGGTTTTAATCTAAATGTGATGCAATTGAAGCTGCTAAAGTTTCAAATTCATCTTTCGAAAGATTCTGCTTTAAAACAAATCTAGCATCATCCATTGTATGCAATGGTATTAAATGTACATGAACGTGAGGTACTTCTAAGCCTATAACTGACATACCTATACGTTCACATGGTATAGCTTTTTCTATAGCTTTTGCTATTCGACGAGAAAACACCATTAAGTTTATATAAGTGTCTTCATCTAAATCAAAAATCTTATTAACCTCTTTTTTTGGGACACAAAGTGTATGCCCCTTACTATTGGGGTTAATGTCTAAAAAAGCGATAAAATCTTTAGTTTCTGCAACTTTATAAGACGGAATTTCTCCATTAATAATTTTAGTGAAAATAGAAGCCATGATTTTAAGTAGTTAGTTATGTAAATATAAAAAGATTCCTGCTTAAGGCTATAAACAGGAATCTTAAAATATATTTATCATCTTTATTATCTCGAAATCTCAAGAATATCAAACTTCATAATGCCGTTTGGGACTTGTATTTCGGCAACATCACCAACAGATTTACCTAAAAGACCTTTACCTATTGGTGAGTTTACAGATATTTTACCAGAAGCTAAATCCGCTTCACTTTCAGCTACCAAAGTATAGGTCATTTCCATACCGTTTGTTTGATTTTTAATCTTTACAATAGATAAAGCTAGCACTTTAGATGTATCCAATTGCGACTCATCTATAACACGTGCATTTGCTAAGGTTTCCTCCATTTTAGAAATTTTCATCTCTAGCATACCTTGTGCTTCTTTTGCGGCGTCGTATTCGGCATTTTCACTTAAATCACCTTTATCTCTGGCTTCTGCAATAGCCTGCGAAGCTTTAGGGCGTTCTATATCTTTTAAGTGATTTAATTCTTCTCTTAATTTTTTTAATCCTTCGGCTGTGTAATAAGATACTTTACTCATAACTCATTCGTTTTAAATAAAAGATGCTGAACAATTTCAGCATAAAAAAATCCCGCTTTCACGAGACAACTATACAAATATATAAAATATTTATGGGATGTCTTAATTATTGTAAATTGCAGCAAAAGGAAAATACTAAAATTAAATTCTTACACTTTTAGAAATATTGCTATGAAAAAGTTCTTAATATTATCTCTGTGCATTCTTACGTTTGGATGCAGTAGTAATAACAATCCTAATAATTGTAATTTTTTGCTTAACGTTAATGTTAATGTCAACGTGAATCTCAACTTACCACAATTTAGTCAATTACAGTTTACTGGTAATTCTGTAAGACTAGAAGGTCAGGGTAATGGTGGTATTATAATAGCAAGAACAGGTAGTGAAACACTTCGTGCTTGGGATGGTGCAGATCCAAATCATGCATTTTCTAACTGCTCTTTACTTTCAGTTAATGCACTTACAGCAACTTGTGGTTGCGAAGATGCTAATGAATATGAACTTTTATCCGGTCAGAATCTAGGTCAAGACCCAGAACCCTGCACATTATTACCGTACAGGGTTGAGTTTGTTGGTGATAACCAATATTTAATTACAAACTAAAAATTAAGCGTTACACCCAATAAGAAGTTTGTTGTCGCTTGAGGATAGAAGCCCGAGAAAAAACCTGTCGTAACACCTGTAGAACTTGAAGAGTCAGGAAAATCAAACGAACCAAAATACCCATTTGATATATATTTTTCGTTAAAAACATTGTTAACCAATAACGAAATATCAATGTTATCAATAAATGAATTTACTTTCCAATTATACGTGGCATTAAAATCATTTACAAAAAAGGCCTCTAATAAAGACGCTTCATTATCAATATTACCCATATATTGCTCTCCAACATGTTTAGACAAAAACGCTAGATATAACTCTTTTGTAGGTCGATAAGCTATTGTATTGCCTATAATAAGGTTTGGAGAAAATGAAATATCTGTATCACCTAAAGGAGTCAAAACCCCATTTCTCTGAAAGAAAAAATCTCTATTTTTATTTGTGCTCAATGCAAAATTTGGTTGGATATTTAGTTTTGATGTAATTGCAATATTAGCATCAACTTCAACACCCAATCGATAACTACTACCACTATTGGTACGAATTGGTGCTCCTGAAAGATCTCGATCTCCTGTAAGCACTAACTGGTCGTTATAATCCATATAGAAGCCATTAATATTTAAAGCTAATTTATCTGAGTTATGTCTCCAACCTACCTCAATATCGTCTAAACGTTCTGGACGTGGACTTCCATTTTCAAAATCTGTTCTATTTGGTTCTCTATGAGCTCTAGCAAACGACGCATAAAAATGATTCTTATCGTTTAGTTTGAAACTAGCTCCAAATTTGGGGTTAAAGAAATTGAAGCTTTCATCCACAATAAAATCAGCAACATCTGAGTTTTGTCCAGTTGTTGAGTAATCAACAAACCTACCCTGTAGGTCTAAATAAAATTGCCATTTGTCATTTAATCTATAATCTGCTTTTGCAAAAGTTGAAAATTCATTCTTCTTACCTACACCAAAGTAATAACGGTCTCCCAATTCGGAATCGCTAGCAAAACGAGCCCAAATTACTTCTCCAAAATGATCACCTTCATAAGTACTGTAAAATAGACCTGAAGTCACGTCAAATTGGTTGTCTTTATAGTTCACATTTCCTGATAAGACATAAAAATCATTATCTAACCAACGTCTTCTTACTATATCTGAAGTTGTAATAGTTTCTCCGCCTATTTGAACTGGCGATAAGCCATAAAAAGCTAAGTCATCATCATTTTCATATTCTTCAAAGAACCCACGACCATAGGTATAGTTGAAACTTACATTTGAACTCCAATTATTATTGTAACGTTGTGCCCAATGTATCTGATAATGATCTTGCTTGTAATCATCTACTTGATTGTTATGAAATCCAACAATATCACCTTGGTCATCTAAAATAGCTCCAGCTGGATTAAATGTAGGGTTATTAATGGCAGTGTCTCTATCTACACCAAACCAAGATTGGTATGTAACTTCGCTTCCTGCAAAATGTATAGCTTTAACCAATGTGTTATCATCCTTATAAGCGCCTTGTAAGTAATAGGATTTTAAATCCGAAGATGCTCTATCTATATAACCATCTGAAGTAATTTGTGACAATCTACCAGAAAATATAAAATGGTCATTTAACAACCCTGTACTAAACTTAACATTATGACGTCTCGTATTAAAAGACCCTATTGAATGAGATGTACTAGTACTAGCCTCATCTGAATCAACGTCCGTTAAAATATTTAAGCTTGCACCAAAAGCTGCTGGGCCATTAGTCGATGTCCCTACTCCTCGCTGCAACTGAAGGTTTTCTACTGAAGATGTAAAATCTTGTAAATTAACAAAAAACGTTGTCGCACTTTCTGCATCGTTGTAAGGGATACCATTAATAGTAACATTAATACCTTGGTTTGCTGTACCACGTACCCTAAAGCCTGTATAACCAATTCCTGCTCCTGCATCTGAAGTTGTAACAACAGACGGTAAAAATTTAAGTTGGGTTGCTATATCCTGACCTAAATTACGTTTAGCTAATTCCTCTTTTTTTAAGTTAGAATGTGTAATTGGAGAATTAGCTTTTACCCGAACTGCTTTAATTAAGACAGTTTCTAATTTTTCCGTTTTAGTTGAATCTTGTGTTTTTTCTTGAGAAAATGAAATAAAGGAAATGATTCCTAAGCAAATAAAAGTGAATAAATTTTTCATTACGACTATAAATAATAATCGAATAAAAAGAGGTAATTATTCTTAGTTAATAATTAGTTTGAGCATGAAATGCTGAAACAATTTCGGCATAACAAGCTATTAAAATTTCCTTAGCGGCATTACCCGCCCAGGTTCAATGGGTATGATCTCAGCTTTTTACAGCACCCCTTTTTTGAGAACGCTGCAAAGATAATAGGGATTTATGATTTTAGAATCACAAATCATTATTTTTTTAATCAATTTTAGGAGGTTTCCTATTTGCTTTTTTTTCAGAAGTCTTTTTCTTATTAAGCAGTCTTTTTTGTTTTATAGCTCTGGGAATTTTAGTTGGTAAACGCACTTTATCTTCTCTTAGGCCTTCTTCGATTAGTTCTAAAAAACGTCTAGTAACTATAGTCTTATTTTTAAATTGACTTCTGCTTTCTCCGCAACTTAACATCAAAACATCTCTATTAGTTAGTCTATTTTGCAAGTAGGCTTTTAACCTTTCTTTTTCTTCTTCATTAAAAAATGCTGAATCGAAGAGATCAAAGCTCAATTGAATCTTTGTCGCCACCTTATTTACATGCTGGCCACCACTTCCTGAACTACGAACCGCTTTATATACAATCTCGTTTATTAATTGAGAAAAATCCATCTTAGTTGAGTTGGTGCGATGGTTTTAACAAATCATTTACAGTTTTAACAGGGTTAAATGTTTGTATAGGAACTTCAACAAAAATGCTATTCCAATAAGCCATACTACCATTCCATAAACCCGGTAACTCAAGTGCTTTTATATCTTTCCCAACTTTAGTTTTCATGGTTATAAAAGCAGCTTTATGATTTACATATTTTTGCAAATCAAACGTATTGCCTTCATTGTCTTTGATAGAACAGACAATATCTACTGGATTAAAATGTGTCGCATTTGCTAAAATTCTTTTTTGCTCTTTATTCTTTTTATTGACCTGTGCAGATTCTACAATTTGTAGTGAAAGCCTACCAGCCTCATCCTTAACCCAAAATGGCCCACCACCTGGTTCTCCTTCATTTTTAACCATTCCGCATACTCGAATTGGTCTATTTAATGCTTCTAGAAGATATTCTACTTTGTATTTATGCGAATATTTCTCAAACTCTTCAGAAATAGAAAAATTTAACTTATTCGTTAAAAAGTCTCCTATTTCATTTAAGTTTTCTTCTGATAAGACTTCATTTCTAAGCTGTTTAATATATTCAAAAATCGAAGCCCTAATCTTTAGAAGTATTCCCGCTAAAACCTTTTTGTATTTAGCGACTTCTGCCTTGTAATGTTTAACCACTACATTATCTATATTACTTATAAAGATTAAATCTGCATCGATTGCATTCAGGTTCTTAAGTAAAGCGCCATGACCTGAAGGTCTAAAATACAAACTACCATCTTCGTTTCTAAATGGCTCATTTTTGGCAGTTAATGCAATTGTATCGGTCGATTGATGCTGGTATGAAAATGAAATTTCATAAGGAAAACCTGTTATCCCTTCAACACGCTCCTCAATACGTTTAAACTCTGTAGTAAACTTATCTCTATGCTTTTCAGAGATTGTGAAATGCAGCTTTAGGGGTTCTTTTCGTGAACCATAAAATGCCATCTCAAATAAATGTTCTTCAAAAGCTGTGGAAATATCATTATTGTATTTATGAAAAGGGAATAAGCCTTTTGGATAACTCCCAAAGTTTAGCTGATTCTCTTCTAGCATTGCTTTAACAAAAGTGTAGGCTTTTTGATTTGGATTTAAGGCATTATAATCAACACCATTGCTTTCTATTTGTTTTAAAACAATATAATAAAACGGAAATTTTTCTAAAGCTATTAAAAAAAGAGGTAATCTCTTGAGATTATTCCTATTTATATAGGCATTAAGCGATTGTATTACGGGATTATACTCTTTTAGAAATTGAAACAAGAATTTAAACATTCTAGTAGCTGCTCCAGATGCTGGTACAAATTTTACAATGTCAATTTTATTTTTTTGCGAATCAAAAAACGAAACATATTCTGAAACATCAAGATATGACACCTCTATAATTCCATTACCAACAGTAGCTGCAGAATGGATATTAGAATAATTAACACCTCTTACAAATTGAGAAATTTGCTTATTGACCAACTGTTCTGTTAGACCATAACTTTCAATTTGTCTTATATCTTCTTTAGTAAGCTTCAATTTTTATTTATTCAATAATTTATTAATATGTAAAACTGCTTTTTCTAAACGCTCTTTCTTTCCGCCTTTAAGTAAAACATAAGGTTTCTTATATTTTTTTAATGTGTCTTCAAAGGCATTAAACATACGCACCCTTTCATCTGGCTTATCTCGCAAATCATCAGCTTCCCAAGGTGTATCAATATAGGTTAAAAAATATAAGTCATAGACATTCTCTTGAGCATATTTATCTAAAACAGGGTCACATACGTCTTGATAATAAGCTTCGCTATACACCTTTGTTTCTAATAAATCTGTATCGCATATTAATACAGAATTTGTTTTCTGAGACAATTCATTTTCTAATTTCATTTGCCCAATAGCTATTGGCAATAAATCTTTTGGCTCACAAGTTTTACGTTCATTATTCCATTTATTTTGAAGATACTCTCTTGCATATTCTGGTACCCAAATAGAATTATAATATCTAGCTAACTGGCTTGATAGGGTAGTTTTGCCTGTTGATTCTGGACCAAAAAGGACAACTTTTATACAGTCTGATGTTTGTTGCTTAAGTTTTTCTTCCATGCTAAGTAACCCATTATGGCTAGAATAGTAAAAATTAAATATTGTAAAGATAACATCCCTAGACTTCTGTGAGCGTATAATGGGATTGTTATTAAGTCACCAAATATCCATAACGTCCAATTTTCTAACTTTTTATTTGCCATATACCACATTGCAGTAAAGAAAATTCCTGAGGTAAAAATATCTATATAATTAGGAATTTCTAACTCATAATTAAAAGCTTTATAGACTAGAAATGTGACTAAAATTGTTAATAAAAATAACCCAAAACCAATAATTTTTTCTTTTGAATTAGTTCTAGAAATTGGAACCACATATTTATCATTTTTCTTTCGAGACCAATTCCACCAGCCATAAATACTCATTATAGAATAGTAAAAATTCATCATCATATCCCCAAAATATTGATTGATATAAAGAAGGTAAACTGTAATTACTGTACAAATAATTCCTGTTGGATATACTAGTATATTTTTTTGTTTTGCAAACCAAACACTAACAATACCAAACACAAAAGCAATGGCTTCTAAAATAATTTGATATGTTGGTGTGCTTTTGTAAGCATCAAGGAAAAAATCAAAAATGGGGTTCATAATCGCTACGATCTGTTTTTACTATTTTCATATTTAATATAGCTATATCTACATCTGAAAATGCTTTTTGGATTTCGGCTTGAAGAAAAGGCATGAGCTTATTATAGTTGCCATAAACCTGAGTACTTAATGGATTTTTTAAAACTTTAAATTCTGAAGTTCTGAGTGCTTTTATGAAAGCTATAATATGTGGCTCATAATCATCTTTTAAAGGCGTGTATGTGAGTTCTACTGATACTTTCATATTTACTTTTTAAAGTTCTTCAAAGAAGTTTTCATTTTCTTCAAAAGCTGTGCCTATAACCACCATATCTGCTCCTGAGCTATATGCCAATTCTAAATCCTCTTTAGAACGAATACCACCACCAACAATCAGAGGAATTTGTAATCGTTTTTTAACTTCAGAAATAATCTTATAATCTACAGGATGCGTGGCGCCGCTTCCTGCTTCAAGATATATCAATTTCATCCCCAATAACTCACCCGCTCGTGCCGTATTAATTATGGCATCTATATTTTCTCGTGATAAAGGCTGGGTTTTACTCACACGTTCTACAGCTGTTTGCTTTCCGTTTTCAATAAGTACATATCCTGTTGGAATAACTTCAAGTTGCATTCTTAATAGCTTTGGAGCTGCTTCAACATGTTTACCTATTAAGTATTCTGGGTTTCTTCCAGATATTAATGATAAAAACAAAATTCCATCTGCCTTATCTGTGAGTTGAGTAATGCCTCCTGGAAATAAAATAATCGGTAATCTGGTATGCTTCTTTAATTCTATAACTACTTTTTCGGTTTCAAATTCTTCTACTTCACTTCCTCCAACAAAAATATGAGTCGCTATGGATTGATTGATCTTTACACATAAAGAGGCAATGGAATTAATTTCTGTTTTATCAGGATCAATTAATATCGCCAAAAGCTTTTTTCGTCTTTTAGCCGCTGATTTTATATTGTGATAAATAGAGCTCATTCTTCTAAAACATAAGCACAGGTAAAACCATCGAATTCTAAAAAGTTGGCTTTGTATCTGTATTTCCTATCCTTATAATCTATCCAAGAAATGGTTTCACCGTCTTCAAAAGTAAAAGGAATGACTAAAAAATGTTCACGAAATAGCATCCCAGGTGTCGCAAACAACTTATACAAGGATTCTTTAATTCCCCAAATCACCGTCAGTTTACGCACGTAATCTTCTTCTTCAGGTTTTAAATAATTGAATTCGTAATCCACAAACTTCTTGGCAATAACAGCAATTTTCTCACGCTGCATTTCAATATCAATACCAACTTCAACATCACTAACAATAACTCCCGAAAATGTAAAGCTATGCGTAATGGAAATATGCTTTCCATCTTTAAGATGTGGCTTTCCATTATTATCATAAAACAAGTCTTGGTCTGTATACCCAAATTCGTGAAGCAAATGACGTACACTTAAAAAACCGCGTTGATGTAGTTCGCTTTTCATGCCTAAAACCCGCTCCAAACTATTAGGTTTTAAGTCTAATGGAGCCATTAAATCGTCGTATGACTCTTCAATCTTCCAAATTTTAACAGTAGTTTGTGTGTTAACGCTAATAGATTTATACAGCGGCATTTAGTAATGTTAATGTTATGTATTATCTTTGCAGCGCTTAAAGCGCATTTGGCAATATTTAAAGGCGAATTTAATCAAATTAACTTCTAAAACCCAAAGGCGTTTCATTTATAAATAAAGAAAAAATATGAGTACAAAGACTATTGCTTACGTTCCAAACAAAGTAAAAGACATGTCGTTAGCGGCTTGGGGAAGAAAAGAAATTGAATTAGCCGAAGCAGAGATGCCTGGACTAATGAGTTTACGTGAAGAATATAAAAATGAGCAGCCACTTAAAGGTGCACGTATTGCGGGATGTTTACACATGACTATCCAGACTGCGGTATTAATTGAAACATTACAAGCACTTGGTGCTGAGGTAACTTGGAGTTCTTGTAACATTTTCTCGACACAAGATCAAGCTGCTGCCGCTATTGCTGCTGCTGGTACTGCTGTATATGCATGGAAAGATATGACAGAGGAAGAATTTGACTGGTGTATAGAACAAACGCTATTCTTTGGTGAAGATCGTCAACCATTAAACATGATTTTAGATGATGGTGGTGATTTAACTAACATGGTTTTAGACAAATATCCTCACTTAGCTAAAGACATAAAAGGTCTTTCTGAAGAAACAACTACAGGTGTTCACCGTTTATACGAGCGTGTTAAGAACGGAACATTACCAATGCCTGCTATTAATGTAAATGATTCTGTGACTAAATCTAAATTTGACAACAAATATGGATGTAAAGAATCTGCAGTTGACGCAATTCGTCGTGCAACAGACGTGATGTTAGCTGGTAAGCGTGTTACAGTTTGTGGTTATGGTGATGTTGGTAAAGGTACAGCTGCTTCTTTTAAAGGTGCTGGCTCTATAGTTACTGTAACAGAAATTGACCCAATTTGTGCTTTACAAGCGGCAATGGACGGTTTTGAAGTAAAACGTTTAGAGACTGTTGTTGGAAATTCTGATATCGTAATTACTACAACAGGAAACAAAGACATCGTACGTGCTGAGCACTTCCAAGCAATGAAAGACAAAACTATCGTTTGTAACATTGGACACTTTGATAACGAAATCCAGATGGCTTGGTTAAACGACAACTATGGTG
This sequence comes from Winogradskyella haliclonae, assembly GCF_014635865.1. Lineage (GTDB taxonomy): Bacteria > Bacteroidota > Bacteroidia > Flavobacteriales > Flavobacteriaceae > Winogradskyella > Winogradskyella haliclonae. The sequence continues at coordinate 267,616 of NZ_BMDQ01000001.1, forward strand.
ATACTAAGAACACGATTAAGCCACAAGTAGACAAATATACTGTTGATGGAAAAGACATCATTGTATTAGCTGAAGGTCGTTTAGTAAACTTAGGTTGTGCAACAGGTCACCCAAGTTTTGTAATGAGTAACTCATTTACAAACCAAACTTTAGCACAAATCGAACTTTGGAATAATAGTGAGGCATACGGAAACGATGTATACATGTTACCAAAGCATTTAGATGAGAAAGTAGCTAAATTACACTTAGAAAAGATTGGTGTAGAATTAACAGAGCTTAAATCTGACCAAGCTGAATATATTGGTGTAACTGTTGAAGGTCCATACAAGCCAGAACACTACAGATACTAAGGAAGAGCGTTAAGCTTTTAGATTATAAAACAAAAACCTTCACAGAAATGTGGAGGTTTTTTATTTATCTTGTCTCAAAGTTTTATCATGAAAAACCATTCAAAATTAGATAGCTATATAAAGCAACTCGAAACCCATATCCCAGAGTATGAAATTTCAAATTCAAAAATTTCTAAATCTACAGTGGGTTGGCAGATAGACCATAGCCTTAAAGTAATTAATGGAATTATTGGACTACTAAAAGACGCTCCAACAGACAAAACTCCAAAGCTTAGGTTTTCTGGGCGATTATTCTTAACATTAGGCTACATCCCCAGAGGAATGGGAAAAGCCCCTAAGCATGTTTTACCTCCAGAACATATTGAAAAAATACAATTAGATGAACAGTTGGCAATGGCTAAAGAATTAGTGCCTGAACTTAAAAACGTTAATACTAAAGCTACGTTTAAGCATCCTTATTTTGGCATTTTGACCAAACAACAATCCATTAGATTTATAGAAGTGCATACCAAGCACCACTTAAAGATTATTAAAGATATTTTGAAAGGATGAGATTACTATTCTTTTTGTGATTTAGATAGCATTAAATAATTTTAGCTATATTAGAATCTCCCTATATTATTACCAGATGGTAATAAGTAGGGTTTTTTATTTTAATAATCATATATGAAGACTACCACTAGAACAGAATTATTAGAACATTCAAGAGCGAAAGTTGTATTACTTAAAACTTACCTATCGACTTACCTTAACATTATTTCTAGAGTAAAATACTATAGTAAAATTCACATATATGATTTATTATGTGGAGAAGGAGTATATGTAGATAAATCTGAAGGAAGTCCTATTGCTATTTTAAAAACAATAAAAGACCACTATTTTTCAAATGATAGTACATGTCCTAACATTGATTTATGGCTAAATGACAATGGGGAATCAGAAATTGAGCCAAATAAGCTAAAAATTGAAAGAGTAAAAGAATATACAGAAGGTATATTTAAGCCTAAAAACTTAAAGATTGACTTCACCAAAATTGATTACACAGAAATAGATTCTTTAGTTTTTAAAAAAGTAAAAAAATATTATGAGGATAAGCATCTAATATTTATAGACCCACATGGTTATAAAGAGATTGATATCAATCAAATAATTAAGTTCCTGAGTATTGGTAATTCAGAAGTAATTCTCTTTTTACCTTTATTCGACATGTATCGATTTGCAAACAAGAGTTATGACCCAGAATTTAAGAGTGGTAATGCCTTAAGAACTTTTCTAAATAAATGTTTTGACAATAAAAAAATGAGCTTTAACTCTGTATTTGATTTTTCCGATAAGCTAAAAGAAGCATTTATTAAGCAAACTAATTGTTTTGTTGACACCTTTCTTTTAGAGAAAGATAAAAGTAATTATTATGGTCTATTTTTTTTCACGCCTAATGCACTTGGTTTTGAAAAAATGCTTGAAGCTAAATGGAAAGTGGATACTGAACAAGGTCGTGGTTTCAGCAAAAGAATAATTAACCAAGGCTCTTTTTTTGACACATTAGAAGTCTCTAATTATCCTTTCGAACTCACAAATTTTTTAAGGAATAATCCTAAAACTAATGCAGAAATATATATGTTTGGCCTAAAAAAAGGATATTTACCTAAACATACTATTGAAATTCTAAAACCGTTTAGAAATAATAGTAAATTAATAGTAAAAGATTTACTAGGTAAAGTAATGCCAAAGAATGGCTATTATTTAAACTACGAAAATTATAAATCAAATCCCGAAAAAGTAGTAACATTTTATTTAACTTAAATACCATGAAAAAAACTAAAATAGAATGGACTGAAGCAACATGGAACCCTACAACAGGATGCACTAAAGTTTCTGCCGGCTGTAAAAATTGCTACGCTGAAACCATGTCTTTTCGTTTAAAGGCTATGGGAACCCCAGGATATGATAACGGTTTTGAATTCTCTTTAATGCCCGAACGCTTAGCTCAACCTTTGAACATAAAAAAGCCAACTCGTTTTTTTGTAAACTCTATGAGTGACTTATTTCATGAAAAAATGCCTTATGATTATTTAGATAGAATTTTTGAAGTCATGGAAAAAACACCAAGGCATCAGTATCAAATTCTTACTAAACGAGAAAAGATTCTAGCTGATTATTTTGTAGATAGATCTGTTCCAAATAATGTTTGGTTAGGAGTTACAGTTGAGAATAAAAAATCAAAAAATAGAATAGATATTTTAAGGAATATAGATGCAAAAATTCGTTTTCTTTCATTAGAGCCTTTGTTAGAAGATTTAGGCGAGTTAGATTTATCAAATATACATTGGGCAATAGTTGGTGGCGAAAGTGGGCATAAAGCTAGACCAATGAAGCCTATTTGGGCAATTAACATTAAAAACCAATGTAAAGAGCAGAATGTTCATTTCTTTTTCAAACAATGGGGGACTTGGGGAGCTGACAATGTAAAAAGAAGCAAAAAAGCCAATGGCCGTCTATTAGAAGGAGAAGAATGGAACGAATATCCTGCTGAATTGGAAATGATTTAAAACAAAAAAGCCTCAATAATCATTGAGGCTTTTAATTCTTACTTCTTCGGATGCACCAATGTCATTTCATCAATTAAATGTTTAGCTCCAGCATACTTATCTATAATAAACAAGACATATCTTAAATCAACCATGATGTTTCGACATATCTCAGGGTCGTAATAGATATCGCTCATAGTACCTTCCCAAACACGGTCAAAATTAAGACCAACTAGATTACCTTCAGCATCAATCGCTGGGCTTCCAGAATTTCCACCTGTGGTATGGTTAGTTCCCAAAAAGCAAATAGGTAATTTACCGTTTTTGTCTGCATACTGCCCATAATCTTTTGCTGCATACAAGTCTCTGAGTTTTTCAGGCACATCAAATTCATAGTCTCCTGGCACGTATTTTTCTATCACACCATCGAGATATGTTACAGGATTATAGTAAATAGCATCTCTAGGTGCATAACCATTAACCTTACCGTAAGTAACTCTAAGCGTACTGTTAGCATCTGGAAAATACCGTTCTTCAGGGAGTACTTCCATTAAGGCTTTCATGTATTTGGTTTGTAATGCATTTATTTGCGTATTAATACGCTGAAATTCCGGCTCCAAATTGGTGTAAAATTCTAAAACTAGAGGTTTCGCATATTGATAAGCCGCATCATTATTTAATTTTTGTAATACAGTTTTAGAGTCTCCTTCTAATAATTTTAACGCACTATCGAGATTTACAAAAGCTGTTTTGTCATAAATAGAAGCATCAAAATTAGATGTGTATAGTGGCATTACAGCTTCAAAAACACCTTTGTCAACAGCTGAATTATAGTTTTTGTGTATGTCTTTTAATCGATTTACCATTGATGCTCTTGCTCTTTCAAAAGCTTCGTCACCTCTACTAGCAGTGTTTTCCATTTGCACCAATCGGAACATCATTTGCATCAACTCATTAGAACGCAAGAAGACCTCAACAAAATTATTACGCTTTACATTTACGGATTCAAACTCTTTATATAGTTTCTCGAATTCTGGTAAAATATCTCCATATGCCGCTTCTTTCCCTTGCGCCTTTAATGCCTTTACAAATTCCTTTTCAAATTGTCTTTTTATATCAACGGCACCGCTTTTTTCAATTCCTTGATTTTCGCCAATCCATTTCTTCCAAGCATTGGCAATACGCGCTTGTTTAGAGGCATATTGAATACGAATTTGGTCATCAGCCTTCATATTAGCATCAATAACTTTTAAGGCAGCTTCTCTGATTGCTATGTTAGATGGATTTACCTTTTGTGTAATCTGCTCAACGGCTACAGCAGGAAGATATTCATTGGTACGCCCTGGAAATCCAAAAACCATTGTAAAATCATCTTCTTCAACACCATCTAGTGAAACTGGTAAAAAGTGTTTAGGCGTGTAAGGCACGTTATCTTTGCTGAATTTAGCAGGTCTATTATTCTTATCGGCATAAATTCTGAATAACGAAAAATCCCCCGTATGTCTAGGCCATACCCAATTATCGGTATCACTACCAAACTTACCTATACTACTTGGTGGTGCTCCTACTAGACGAACATCCTCAAAACGTTCTGTTACAAATAAATAATATTGATTGCCTTTGTAAAACGGACGAATTTTTATGCCCTGCCAAGTTTCTTTAGCAACGTTTTTTTCAACAGCATTTCTATTCTTATCTATTTGCGACTGTTTTTCGCGTGGACTCATCTCGTCTGATACACCCTTTAACATTGCATCTGTAACGTCCTCAATACGCACAATAAACTCTACATAGAGTCCTTCATTAGGAATTTCTTCTTCAAAATTCATAGCCCAAAAGCCATCTTTTAAATAATCGTTTTCTAAAGATGAATGTGATTGGATTTGACTAAAACCACAGTGATGATTAGTAAGTAATAGTCCTTTTGGAGAAATTACTTCGCTTGTACAACCGCCATTAAAATGACCAATTGCGTCTTTTAAACTTGAATTATTAACGTCGTAAATATCTTTGGCAGTAAGCTTACTTCCTAAACTTTGCATTTCTCTTTCATTCATTCCTTCTAAAAGTGAAGGAATCCACATACCGCCTTGTTGTGCTGAAACTTGAAAAACAACAAATAAAATAATAACTTTTAAAATACGCATAGTCTATAATGTTTTGATTTTAATAAAGATAAAAAAGCAAAGGATTTTGTCAACTCAAAACAGCAAATTTCTTGTTAACATTAATAACTTTACTATTCTAAAACAAAACCCTTACCATGTACATTACGAATATTGATTTCACTATTAGAAATGTATTTTCGAAGTCTAGAAATATAAACATCCATTGAATTACGAGAAAATTCATCCTGACTCTCCCATAATTTTTTCAAAATCTTATTTCTTTCAACAAGTTGTTCAGGATTAGATAATAGCATTTTAAGTAATAAGCACTCTCGCTCCGTAAGCTGCAATACGGAATCATTTATGTGAAGTTTTCTTTTATCTATGTTTAAAAGAACATCTTTCCAAAAAAGTTCATTTTTTTCAGTGATATGATTTTTATTCCGAGCTAAAATGGTCTCTATCTTTGCTAAAAGAATTTCTTCATCTATGGGTTTGGTTATATATTCTTCAGCACCTAGCTGATAACCCTTTAACTGATCTATTTTTAAGTCACGTGCGGTTAGGAAGATAAAGGGTAACTCTATATTTTCTTCTTTTATCATTTTAGCTATTTCATAGCCTGAAGATTGTTTTAGATTAATATCTAAAATGGCTAAATTAAATATTGTAGATGATTTTAATTCTGAAATAGCTTCACTTGCAGTTTCTTTCCAAATTACATTGTATTTTTTGAGCTTCATATATTCAGTCAAAACATAACCAAAGCTTTTATCATCTTCTATGAGTAAAATATTAGTCATTTTCTAAAGGGAAATTTAATTGTACACTTAAACCCTGATTATTTAATGAATTCAACTCCATACTACCAAAATGTTCATTCATAATACTTCGAATATACGCTAAACCCAATCCTTTAAATTTTTCAGGTACTATTTCTTTCTGTAATCCAATACCATTATCTGATGTTTTTATAGAAATTTCATCTTCACTTTTAAAATAGCTTATAGTCAATTCAATAGCTTCTTCATTATGTTTCATTGCATTTTCCCAAATATTAAAAAGCATCAATTGTAAATGATTTTCATCGGCAAATATTTTATAATCTTCTTCTGAAGGTATAAAGCTAATTTTTGTTTTATTTGTAATAAAAATAGGTTTCATCTGTTTAAGTGAGCGTTCAATAATATCAGTAACACTCAAAAGTTTTTTGCTAATATGCAATCTGTCAGCATCAGATTTTACCCAATGTAACACTGTTTTTATATGATTTTCTAACCTATTACTTTCCCTTTGTATTATAGTTATCAACTCGTTAGGATTTTTTTCCTCAGCTAATAAATTAGCACTTAGCTTTATAGATGATAAAGGTGTTTGAAATTGATGAGACAAATGATTAACGAATTCATTCTTTTGTTTAATGAGTCTACTCTGCTTATCATTGAGATAGAATAACCATACGAAAAGTGAAGAAAGGCCAACTAAAAAAGTAATAGGTATAGTATAACTGAGTAATCCCATGTTTTTAGATTTTGGTAGTATATGCAAATAATTTAACCCATCTGCAGCAATCCCACGAATACTTCGCATTTGTGCTGGAGTATGGTCTAAAATATAGCCAGATTCTTCAACTTCTTTTTCAGTGACAGTATCTGGATTAACATCTTTGACTAAACCAATCATTAATAAACAAGATGTACATACTTTTAATGAAGATGCTTTTAAATTTTCATTTGGTTCATTTATATTCAATCGGGAAATAGGCTCTTGCAAACCGTTGAAGTATCCCCAAATAATATCAGCATCAAAAGGTTCAAAATTTTTACGCAAAATAGAATCTGTAAAACGGTTTAGTTTAACTGAATCCTTCCTTAGTGACTTATCTTTATTCTCTAATTGGCGTAGTTCAATTGCGCTTTCCATTAAAGCAGTCTGCATCTCAACTTTATCTAAGTCAATTTTCAACTTGTACTCTTCTTTAATATGGTTGATTTGCCAAATGACTAACCATCCTAAAATTAAAAGTGACAAAACAATTATTATGATACTATTTCTTTTCATTATAAAGGCTAAATTAAAAATTCTAAGTATAGATTTAACATTTTTCAGATTTCGTTAAGGTTTTTAAGTTTTTGTTATAGATCATTCATTTTCAATTCATTCAACTTCAGAATTAACTGAAATAGATTTGCACTGTAATCATAAAATCACATTAAAATGAAAAAATTAATTCTATGTATCTGTTTATTAGTTACTGTATTTTGTAACGCACAGATTGACTTTGTAAAGCATGCCGATTTATTAATGTCTGCACGTCGTGCTTTTGAAAAAAACGAACCAAAAAGAGCATTAGATTTTTATAAAGAAGCTTTTAAAATAAATGGTGTTAATACACCTGCAGAATACATAAAAGCTGCTACATGCGCTGCACAACTTAGAGATGAGATATCTTGCAAAAAATGGATTATAGAAGCAATAGAAAAAGAGAGGATTTCTAAAAAGTTTTTACTCAGTTTCTCTGATAATGACCTTTATCGTAAATGCCTCAATAACATATTACCAAACTATGATAATCATTTGGCTAACTTTTATAAAGCTATTGATAATCCTATGGTATATTTCCAAATACAAGAACTCGTTGATAGAGATCAAGTAACTCGAAAGTTGAGTGATTATCATTTAGGAATTACTGACGAGAACAAAGAAGTCGCTATGGATAGTTGGTTAAAAGCAAGAGCTAATAACGATACTATTGCAATCAAAAAACTCCAAGATATTTTGTTTCCTAAAATTGACAAAGAGCTTAAAGCTTATAACCTAAAAGTAATGAGATACGCTGATAGCTTAAACATTGTAAAGCTTATTGACATTACTAAAGCTCATGGTTGGCATAATGAAGCTTGGGTTTTGCTTTGGCATCAAAGAGGTTCTTATGGAGAAAAAAATTGGGTATGGGATTTCTTTAAACCTTATATTGATAACGAAATTTCAAAAGGAAAAATAACCCCATTCTTCTGGGTTATGTTTGAAGATATTACTTCCCTATACAAAACAGGGAAAAGCATTTATGGTTATCATCCTGGAAAAGTAGATCCTAGAACCGTTAATATAAAAAGACAAAGTATTGGTCTCCCTGAACTCACTCAACAAGAAATTAAAAATAGAAATACTAGAAAGGACAATGGTAGCGTCTTTTAATAACCTCCTAAATATAAAATCATGAAAACAATTAAAATATTACTAAGTACAATTTCATTAATTTTTAGTTTGAGTATATCAAATGCACATGAAATTGACACTAACTTCTATCCAAAAAAAGCTGAAGATGTTACTAATGAAGTTTATAGAAGCTACATAAAAAAATTAGAAAACAGTTATGCAATTATCAAAAATATTGCAACCAAAGATTTAAATTATCTGAACTATTGGAACATTGCAATATGCTATGCTTACATGAAGGTTGATAAAGAGATTATACATCAGCTTTTATTAAGTTCAAAACAGAAAAATGCGTCTTCATTTTGTATGATATTGAATTATGAATATGAGTCTCATAAGAGTAATTTGGAAGATATCCGATTGTATAAAATCTTTGGTAAGACTTATCTAAATTGGATTTCAGACTGTGAAGGCATACATATAAAGAGTAAGTCTCTAGAAGAATTACTCAAAGAAAAGGAACAACTAAATCTAGAGCACTTAAACGAACCCTTAATAGAGAAACTCCTCGTTCTATTAGAAAAAGACCAAAGATACAGAGGTAATGGACATTCTGCTTACGAGAATAATCGAGAAAAGCAACACAGATTAGACAGAGAAGTAGAGCAAGAACTCATAAAAATATTTGAAGAATTTGGCTACCCTTCAAAAGAACTTGTTGGTGATACTTATGCTAGATTAGGCTGTTTACTTCTTGAACACAGTGGGCAACCAAAAACACAGAAAAAATATATCCCATTAGTTGCAAATGCTTTAAAAACCGATAATTCAATTCGACCTTATTTTAAAATGTTAATCGATCGTTATTATTGGAGAACTACTGGTAAACAAGTTTTTGGAAGTCACGCCGGCATACCTTTTCAAAGCGATGAAATCATTTCAGAAATTAAAAAGAAATATAGCTTTTCTGTAGAAAAATCAGTTATGAAATTAAATCAGAATTCAAGAAAAATTATAATCAAAAAACAATAATCATGAAAATATTCAAAAAAATAATAGGTGCCATTTTAATGACTATTTACACAATTACAGCAGTAAATGCACAAGAAATTGATATCAACTATTACCCGCCAAAAAAAGATGTGGTAAGTGCCAAAAACTACAATAAAGGCGTAAGAGATTTAGCTTATGCCTATGCAGATATTGAAGAGCATCCAAACAGAAATTTAGATTATGTGGATTATTGGCGTGTGGCTGTTGCCTATATCTATATGGGAGTTGACAAAGAAACAGTTTACGAACTATTATTAAAATCTAAAGAAAATAATAAACAAGGGTTCTGTATTATTTTAAATGCACAACTTAATAATAGTACAAATAAGATAACTGATTCTCGCTTTTATAAATTCTTAGGTCAAAAAAGATTAGTCAATTTAAGTGACTGCTCAGGAGTAGAAATTGAGCTAGAAAACTCAAATTCTAATAACTTTCCAAAGCTAGAAAAACAGAAAAACTATTTTAGATGGCTTAAAGATAAATCATTCTAAGCTACTGCACTCTTTTGATGAAGAAAGAAATAAAACATTTCTTTAAATCATTGTTGATAATAGTAATAAACCTTTTCTTCTACAAGAAAGGGTTTATTAATTAAAAAATAGTAAGCAAACTTATGGTATATTTAGTCTTATGAATTTCACCTCTAAACTCCCAAACATAGGCACCACAATTTTTACTGTAATGAGTGCACTTGCAAACAAACACAATGCTATTAACTTATCGCAAGGGTTTCCGAATTATCCTAGCGACCAAAAATTAATTGATTTGGTGAATATGGCCATGAACAATGGGCATAACCAATATGCGCCGATGGCTGGAAATTTAGAGTTACGCATAGCGATTGCTAACAAATATGAAAGGCTTTACCAAAACACCTATCATCCTGAAAAAGAAATCACCGTAACAGCAGGTGCAACTCAAGCCATTTACTGTGTTATATCAGCATTTGTGAGACCCAATGATGAGGTCATTGTCTTTAAACCTGCTTATGATTGTTATGAGCCTGCTATAGAAGTTAATGGTGGAAAAGTGATTCCTATTCAGTTATCGGCTCCTGATTACAAAGTGGACTGGACTGAAGTCGCTTCAAAAACATCTTCTAAAACCAAGATGATTCTCATCAACTCACCGCATAACCCAAGTGGAACAATTTGGTCTCAAGAAGATATGCTCGAACTTCAAAAAATAACTCATAACACTGATATTATTGTTTTAAGTGACGAGGTATATGAGCATATTGTTTTTGATAATGAGCAACATCAAAGTGCTTGTCTATTTTCAGATTTAAAACAACGCAGTTTTATTACGGCTTCTTTTGGAAAAACGTTTCATAATACGGGTTGGAAAATTGGTTATACATGCGGTCCTGAAGCACTTATGAAAGAGTTTCGAAAAGTGCATCAATTCAACGTGTTTTCTGTACATCATCCATCTCAAAAAGGGATTGCTGATTATATGCAAGACGAAACGACCTATTTAGGTTTAAATCAATTTTTTCAACAAAAACGCGATTTGTTTTTAAGCTTAATAAAAGATTCTATATTTAAGTTTACACCTTCAAAAGGGACTTATTTTCAAGTCTTAGATTATTCTGAAATTACAGATGAAAATGATGTGAATTTTGCTAAACGCCTAACCAAAGAATTTGGTATAGCATCGATTCCGCTTTCAGTTTTTAACCTCAATCAAAAAGATGATAAAGTCTTACGTTTTTGTTTTGCTAAAACAGATGAAACTTTAGTAAAAGCTGCTGAGATTTTAAATAACATCTAATCCAAAGCCTTAGTTAACTTCTGCATAAACTCTCCCACTTTGGAAGGCTCTAACCAACGTGTTACGACAACAACATTATGAGCTCTATCAACAACAATAAAATTACCACCAAAGCCTGCAGCATAATAGATGCTCTCAGAAACATTCTCCCAATGACGAGGGCCTTTTTTATTGAGCCACCACATATAACCATAATTTATATTTGGTTGTGATGGTGTAATTGCGCGTTCTATCCAATCCTTACTAATTAACTGTTCATTTTTCCATTTGCCATTATTTAAAAACAGTAATCCAAAACGTGCCATATCCTCAGCTGAAATAAAAATTCCTGCTCCTGAATGGCCACCGCCTGTAACTGATTTCATCTTAAGCCCATCAATTGTTGCCCAAGCATTATCATAACCAAACCAACGCCACGTTGTTGAAGCATCAATTTTATCCATCACGTGTTCTTTTAAGACTTGTGGTAGTGGTTTGCGCCAAACTTGTAATGCAGAGTATGCTAATACATTTACACGCACATCATTGTATTCCATTTTTGTTCCTGGGTCGTGATATTTTCTGTTTTTCCAATCGTCCAAATCGCCTTCTCTTGGAGGTCTATCAGCCCAATCCTTTCCGCCCCATATTTCACCTGACCAATCTGAGTTTTGTTGTAGTAAATGCTGCCACGTAATTTTTGAGTTATGAGCACCATTGAAAGTACCATCCCAAACATAATCTTTCACAAAATCGATCTCATTAGCAATCAACCCTTTATCAACAGCCAAACCAGTAACTGTAGACAAAAAACTTTTTGTGACACTAAACGTCATATCTACACGTTTTGTATCTCCCCATTTTGCAACTATATAACCATCTTTGAGTATTAAGCCTGCTGGTCCACCACGTTTTTTTGTTGGTCCTAAAATGTCATGAAAAGGTTCACGAGCAAATCCTTTGAGAATGGCAATACGTAAATCTCTTGAACCAGAATATTCATTAGTCTTGGCGAACTCAACTGCATCATTTAACCATTCCGAGTTTATATCTACATCTGCCGGTACTTTTTCTTCCCAAACTTCATTCTTCTTAGGAAAATACTCAACTTGTGCAGAAACACAATAAAAACAAAACAACAGTACAAGCAGAAAACCTCTCTTAGCTAGAAACATAGTATCTATTTATGTTAATTAATTTATTAAGCCTTGTAAATTTACTAATTTTAAATCATGAAAACCGACTTAAAAATTGCGCTTATCCAAACCGATTTAGTTTGGGAAAGTCCTGAAGAAAATCGCAAAAAATTTCATCAGAAAATTGAAAGTATTTCTGATACAATAGATATCATTGTATTACCTGAAATGTTCACCTCTGGTTTTACGATGAATGCAAGCTCAGTTGCAGAAACTATGAATGGCGAAACTTTAACTTGGCTAAAAGAATTGGCTTCAAAAAAGGATATTGCTATAACAGGAAGTTTGGTGATTTCAGAAAACAACATCTTTTATAATCGTTCTGTTTTTGTTCATCCTAATGGAAAAGTAGATACTTATGATAAACGTCACACATTTACTTTAGCAGGTGAACACAAAACTTACACTTCGGGGACATCTAAAACTACAGTTGATTATCTAGGATGGAAAATTTGCCCTCTAATTTGTTACGATTTACGATTTCCTGTATGGGCAAGAAATACGGAAGACTACGATGTGTTACTTTATGTCGCCAATTGGCCTAAACCTCGTATTAATGCTTGGGATGCGCTCTTAAAAGCTCGAGCTATTGAAAATATGAGTTATTGTATTGGTATTAATCGCATTGGTATGGACGATACAGGCCATGATTACCCAGGCCACTCTACTTGTTACGATGTTTTAGGTAGAAAAATAAGTGACCTAAAACCTCATCAAGACGCTATTGAAGTTGTAACTCTTGAAAAAACAGTTATTGAAACCTATCGTAATAAACTTAATTTTTTAAACGATAGAGATCGTTTTACTCTTTTAGAATAAACTCAATAATATAATCGAAATTTGGTCTTACAGGGTCAATAGGTTCAGCGTAACTGACACGCTCTGGCTGAATCTTCTTTAAGTAATTACCAGAATCATATTTGCCATTTTTATTGGTATCAAAAATAGCTCGAAGTTGATACTGTCTTGCTTCAATATCATTAAAATCTACCACTGGATATGTGTCTGCATATTGCTCATACAATACTTTTCCTCTGTCGTCAATAAGCTGAACGATCAAAGGGAATTTTGCATTGATCAAATTCACCCTAATATTGCCAAAATCAGATTTTTTACGTGTATTAAAACTAAAGTTTAAGGTGTCATTTACTTCGCCATAAAAATCTGTAAATGCAGATGGCAATATCTCCATTTTGTATTTTTCAGTTTCTTTTAAATCTATTTTAAATTTATAACGGTTATAAAGTTCATCAAACTCTACATTATATTTTACCGGTACAGAATCTTTATCAATTAGCTTAATCTTTGTTGTATCTATTTTGGCAAATGGTGTAGATGCTTCAAGCGCTATATCATCATTAAAACTTAGTGTTCCTGGTTTAAATGCCGTTATAGTCAAAGAATCTTTATCTGCATTTCTGAATTTGTATTTAAACGTCTCTGTGAAATTTTCACTCTTCACTAGGAATAAAGCAGAATCCACTTCGACTTTTGGCTTATACCAATAATACAAACTATCCGTTTCTTTGTCTCTAGTTAATCTATATTCTATATTTTTTATTGAATCTGATTGCACTTCAACTTCAACGTTTTCTAATTCACCTTCGAATGGAAATAGTATTCGCTGCTCTGCGATTTGGCTTGGTTTTAAAACCTTAAAATCTAATGTTTCCTTAAAAAGGGTAATATTATATATGGCATCTGTTGGCACTGTAATTTCACCTTCGTAATATCCTATTTTATCAGTTTTTGGCTGGTAAGTGAAATTAGCATTTTCGTCTTTTAAAGCCACCAGTCTATATTTACCAGCTTTAATATTATCGATACTAAATGTTGTTAAACTATCTAGCGTATTGGTTACAAATTTTGGTTTCTCCTTGTAGACAATAGAATCAGTATACGTTGTATCAGATTCGTAAAGCATCACAGAAATAAATGGATCTGCATTTCTATTCTCGGCATCAAAAACAGCGCCTTTTACAGATAAAGAATCTATTGTATCGCCTGTCGAAAACACATAACGGTAATACGGATATGGATTTTCCTCATTATTGTCTACTATACTTTGACCAAAATTGATGGCGTAAGTCGTGTTATCTGCTAATGTATCTTTAATTTTTATGGTAATATACTTGCTTGCAGTACCCAAAGGCGTGATTACTGGTGGCGTATCCATTGGCGGTGAAATAATCAACTGCTTCTGCAAATCTTTGAGTTTCACAAACTCATCGAAATAAATTTTAATCTCTCGGTTTCTAAAATTTGTAGAATAATTTTTAGGATTCTCATTAGTAATTTCTGGTGGTGTCACATCTTTTTCTCCGCCAGAAGGTCTACCACGACTTGCACAACCTGCAGCTAATAAAATTGCAGATAGAATTACAAAATATACCCTAAAGGACTTTATAAACATTAGCTTCAAAAAATTTAAGCAAATTAACAACTTAATTCTATTAATAACGAACAAACTACTCAGCAATTGCCATAGTGGCAACACTAATTTTTACATTCGGAATTGTATTTAAAAGTGTAACACAAGCTTCTATAGTTGCGCCAGTTGTAATAATATCATCGACTAATAAAATATGTTGGCCTTCTAAACTTTCCACTTCTCCAAGAGCAAATCGTGTATTGGCATTATCAAAACGGGTATTTCGGTCTTTAAAAACTTGTGTTCTTGCATGCTTTATTTTTACCAAAACACCTTCATTATATTCAGAACCTAAAGCTTTTGCAATAGCTTGTCCAAATTTTGTAACTTGATTATAACCTCGTTCTCTACGTTTGTTTCTATGTAAAGGCACAGGTACTACAATATCTATATCCTTATAGTCTTCGATTTTAGCTAATTCTTCACCAAGCCAATCTCCAAGAAATTTACCTATTTGTTCGTGACCACGATACTTTAAATTATGAAGTAGTTCTTGTACCAATCCTTTTTTTGAAAAATGAAGTAATGCTGTGGTGTTTTCGAGTTCTACACGGCCGTATAGCATTTTTTTAACAGCATGACTATTTTCAAAATGAAAATTAGTCACCGGTAGCTCATGCCTACAATTTATACAAATCACTTTCTCATTATTTTGTAATGGTGTTTTACAAGCTTCGCATATTTGCGGAAAGAATAAATTGATGAGATTTTTAAGCAAACGTGTTTTGATTTGAATAGTCGTCAGTTCGAGCTTTTCTGAAAGAAAAGTATCGAGAACAAGACACTTAATTTATTAAATTCTATTTTCGATACATCTCTCCTTAAGTCGAGACACTCGAATTGACGAATTTTTTCATTTATAACTTAAATGTAATCTTTATTTTTGAAGCTTCTATAAATTACCAAAAACCAACCGTTAATTGTGACGGTTTTATATTTTTGCAGCATGGCAAATAACGATGACAAATTTAAAAAGGTAATCTCGCATGCAAAGGAGTACGGATATGTATTTCAGAGCAGTGAAGTTTACGACGGTTTAAGTGCTGTTTATGATTACGCACAAAACGGTGTTGAATTAAAGAAAAACATACGCGACTATTGGTGGAAAGCCATGGTACAAATGAATGATAATATTGTAGGTATAGATGCTGCAATATTTATGCATCCAACCACATGGAAAGCTTCTGGTCACGTTGATGCCTTCAATGATCCCTTAATAGATAACAAAGATTCTAAAAAGCGTTATCGTGCAGATGTTTTAATCGAAGATTATTGTGCTAAGATTGAAAACAAAATAGAAAAAGAAGTGAAAAAAGCAGCCAAGCGTTTTGGTGATGCTTTTAATAAAGAAGAGTTTTTATCAACAAATGGCCGTGTTTTAGGATACCAAGAAAAAATAAATACTATTCTATCTCGAATGGGTAAATCTTTAGAAAATGAAGATTTAGCAGACGTTAAAGCATTGATTGAAGAGCTAGAAATTGCTGACCCATTATCTGGAAGTAAAAACTGGACAGACGTCAAGCAATTTAACTTGATGTTTGGCACAAAATTAGGTGCCTCTGCAGATTCCGCAATGGATTTATATTTAAGACCTGAAACCGCGCAAGGTATTTTTGTCAACTTTTTAAATGTGCAAAAAACAGGTCGAATGAAGATTCCGTTTGGTATTGCACAAACTGGAAAAGCCTTTAGAAATGAGATTGTGGCACGCCAATTTATCTTTAGAATGCGTGAGTTTGAACAAATGGAAATGCAATTTTTCATTAAACCAGGCTCGCAAGGCGAATGGTTTAAACATTGGAAAGAAGCACGATTAAAGTGGCACTTATCGCTTGGATTGGGAGAAGATAATTACCGTTTTCACGACCACGAAAAGTTAGCACATTATGCAGATGCAGCTACAGATATTGAGTTTAAATTCCCTTTTGGATTTAAAGAATTAGAAGGTATCCACAGCCGTACTGATTTTGATTTAAAACAACACGAAGAATACTCTGGTAAAAAACTACAGTATTTTGACCATGAAGATAACGAAAGCTACACACCATATGTTTTAGAAACCTCTATTGGATTAGATCGTATGTTTTTGGCGGTATTCTCAAACGCATTACAAGAAGAAGAATTAGAAAATAACACAACCCGTACCGTTTTAAAATTACCTGCAGTTTTAGCACCTGTTAAAGCGGCTATTTTACCACTCGTAAGAAAAGATGAAGCCTTAGTAAAATTATCTAAGAAAATTATTGATGATTTAAAATGGGATTTTAGCGTAGCTTATGACGAGAAAGATGCAGTTGGCCGTCGTTACAGACGTCAAGATGCAAATGGAACTCCATTTTGCATTACTGTAGATGGAGAAAGTTTAGAGAATAATACTGTAACCATACGTCATAGAGATACTATGGAACAACAGCGAGTAAAGATTGAAGATTTAAAAGCAATCATCAAAAAAGAAGTAGACGTTAAGGAATGGTTGATGAGGATGTAATAAACAAAAATCAATTTATAAAAAAAGCACCTAAGAATTTAGGTGCTTTTTGTTTTATATTAAGTTTAATTTTAAAAACGATAACCTAAAGTAATCCCTACTTTAGAAACAAAATCTATATCCGTTTTATCTGTATTAAAAAGGTTTCTACCAACACCTAAACTCAATTCTCCTACAAAGCCTCCTTTGGTTACCCATTTGCCTCCAAGACCAATACCTAAGGCAAAATCGGTTTCAAAATCATCTGTATTACCAAATAAATCTGGCTCAATAGAATTAAGCATACCAAATCCTTCTAAGAAAAATCCTGCTGCATACTTTTTACCGAAGTAAAAACGGTAATACGGCGAAATATAATACTGAATATCATCTTTTATATCAGAATCATAAGGCAAGAAAACGTTAATTCCTAGACCAGATTCTTCGTTTAGTAAATATTCGTAAGTCACATCAAAAGCACCTATGACTAGAAAAAGCCCATTGACTTTGAGTTCATGATTTCCTGAATAAATATCAGATTCTGACTGCTCTTGAGCTTGCATGCTAACAAAAGAAATACATAATAGTATTAAAAAGATTTTTTTCATAATTGATTGAATTGTTTTGTGATTACAACGCAAAGATGTTTAATTTTATAAAAGGTTGCGTTAAATAAATCATATTTTTAAAAATAAGCTTTCAACTGTACAGTACCAGTATGTATAGTCTTTGACGTTTCGGTTTTACGTCCAAAATAATTAAGGTTTAAATCCAAAAACTTAGTTAACTTTTTCTGTGCAATTAAACTCCACGTAAAGTTTCGCCCTGGTTGCAAACCTTCTAATATCTGAAACGCTACAGCTGTATTTGCATTACCTGTGTAATCATTTTGAAAATAATTAAACTCACCTGTCAATGCAACTTTCTGGGCATTGTTATAGGTGAATGAAAATCCATAGTTGTTTTGCAGTAACTCTTCAGAATTGCCTATAGTGTTTTTCTTATTAGTGTATTTATAAAAAACATCGAACTGCGCATTTTCACTAAATATGTAAGATAGTTTTGGTTGAAACTGTGTCTCATCTATATTAAAATCTCGAGATGAGAAGCCCTCGTTTGTACTTTCAGAATTACTAAATATATTTTCAAGATTTAACAACCAACTTTTAGCAAACTTATGGTTAAAATTAAACTGATGGCTTCGTAAATTACTCGTCTGAGCGCCAATAGATAATAGACTCTGACTCTTATTTGTTAGATAGGTATAAGATGTGGTGTAGCGTTGTTTCCCGCGGTTGTAAAACAATACGTTACGTAAACTAAAGTTTAATCCTAATCGGTTTGGATCTATGCCACTTTTTATAGAAAGTACTTCAAACGGATTCAAATTAAAATCACCGCCATCACGACGCAATTTGTTATCCACTAAAAAAGAGGTTTGATTGTAAAAATGTGACCAGAACTTTTTGGATTTGTTTTCTGATGAATTCCATTTCTGAGGATTAAACGTTACTGTTTGACTAAAACGATTTTGATGTGTTTGTACAAATACCTGATTAGGTAACAATACTCTTATATAATTGCCTTGATCAGCAAATTGGGCGACTTCAAATTCGCCTAATTCTTGTATCCCATTTTCGTTATAATCTATCCATGTAAAATTACCTTGACCGGGCTCAACCTCAACAAAAGTAAAATCTTGTTGTGGTAAGGTTCCAGAATTGGTCTCGTAACTTGTATTGAGAATTAAAACATTTTTAAATAAGCGTTGATTGTAGTTTAATCTGCTATTAAGAGATTGCTCATCTTGTGAGGTGTTATCTTCCGCCTTTAGCGTCCTATAATTAACAAATAACTGTAAATTACTGGTCTTATTCTGAATTAAACGTGACTTTAAATAGTAGGTGTTAGAGGTGTTTACACGTTGCAAATTATTATTTCTTAAGCTGTCATTAAGTCTATGTATATAGCCCAATTCTACAAATACTTTTGTGCTGTCACCAATCCCGGCAAAGGCCTCATAAGATGTAAATTTCTGACTTAAAGCTGTTAAGTTCCCCGAGGCTTTTTCGGTTTGCTTATTATCTTCAAGAGCAAATTTCACACCAGCCCATTTATTGTCCTTACCATAAACAACACGATTAAAAGACCTTACAAATTCTGACCTGTTTAATGTCGAATTATTACTCAGAGCACTTGATTGAGAATAGATACTGAAGCTTCCTAATCGTAAATCTGCATTGAGATTATGTCTATTTCCATTAAAAGCCTCGGAATAATTAAGGTGTTCATAATTATACGCAGCTCGTCCTTTTTTATGATGAAATATTTGAACGCCTGAATTAAAAAGTAGCTGGTCTCCTAAACTTACATTACCTTGATTAGCTTCAGAATTATCCAGATTCCAATCACGTGCAAATTCTGGTCGGTACAGTCGTTGTACTGTTCTAAAATTATCTTGTAGATAATCAACATCTGCAATAGCCGAAACATTCCAAGCACTATCTTTTTTTATGAGCTTTTGTTGCACTTTAAACTTCCCAGCAAAACCATCATTATTATTATCGTCAGCACTTGAGAAAAGGTTCAAATCATTTTTACTACCTGCCAATTCAAAAAACACATTTGTCTTTTCAGTTGGTATATAAGATCCATTTAGCGTTGCTATTTGTAAGCGTTCTGGAGCGACTAATTGAATAATAGGCTCAAAATTACCTTGAGGAATTCCTGCAATTGGTGGTACAAATTCATAAATATTAGCAACTGTACTATCGTTACTCAATACATAATTCCCTTGATTATTTCCCACTAAAGTAAATCGCACGCTAAAGAGTTGGTCATTAGGATCATTAGAAAACACAAATATTTCTTCAGTACCAAATAACTCTTTACGGTACAGAATCCTGTTTTCAGAAAATGATTCTTCAACGGCAGAAGGTGCCGTCATTAAACTTTTATCATCTCCAGCTACTGCTAATATCTGGACTTGTTCCGTAGATAAATTCTGTTGTAATGGTTGGTTTTTTGCATCACTTTCAGAATACACAGAAAGATTCAACTTCAATTTTTCACTTTGGTATTGTCCGCCGCCGTAAACCGTAAATCTCGAATAATTGCGCTCACTAAATTGATAGTCAACAGTGATTCTCATTTCTGAAGTAATCGGAAATGTAGAATTAAAAATTATTTCGCCGGCATTATAATCTATAATATAATCTTTGTTTTCTCCACGTTGTAAAGGCACACCATTGACATAAACGGTTTCACTTCCTGAAACTACAAGTACAAATAATTCACCATTTTGCCCACGTAATTTATAAGGTCCTTGATTGCCTTCTTGTGCTGTAAATTGACTGGTCGTAAACTGACCACGTACCAAAGCACCAGAAGCAAAAACTGATGTCTTCTCACTCAAATTGGCATTAACTAATAAGCCTTGCACACGTTTACTAAATCCATTAAAGTAACTCGTGTTGTTGTTTAAATCTATATCTCCAGCTCGTATGCGCCAGTCTTGGCTAAATATTTCAATAAAAATTTGATCGAACTCATCCAATCGCTGGGAAAATCCACTTTCTTGTAACGGAATATTTGCATCTTGTATCGATGCTCTTAAAGAAACTTTTTCACTTAATTTTCCGGAAATTTGCAAATCTAATTCGCTATTTAAAACAGAATTTTGATTATTACCAATAGTTACACCACGAGAAATGCTTCCTGATGTGGTTAATCCGTCAAAAGGTGTAAAATTATTTGTTCTGTTTGTATTCTGAATTTGAAATAACTTTTGTCGCGCTTTTGTGTTTTTAACAATAATATTATCATCAAGCTGCCTATATGTTTTAGTAATAAATTTTGGATACTGAAGATATTCGACAACAATTGTATCTATAGATATTGGTTGCTTAAAACGCAATATGGATTTAGCAAAATCTACAGAATATAAGGTAGAGTCTATAATTACACCTGACTTAGTTCTTATCTTAAACAGGTTTGGGTTGATGCTTACAGAATCTATTTTAATCGAATCTTTAACCGCTATTTTTTTAGTACGATAATTACTAGACTTGTCCTGTCCTAGGGCAGCAAACGAAAGCAGAAAACATAGAAAAGTAATTATTATTCGCATATAGAACAGTAACGCCTTTATTTAAGACATATTTCACAATAAAAAGCATTGTAAAAGTACAGTATTATTTATTTTTGAAATTGAACTAATTCTTTAACATGAAAATAGCATCATACAACGTCAACGGTATTAGAGCCGCATTAAAAAAAGGATTTATAGAATGGTTAACAGCAACTGACCCTGATGTCATATGCTTACAAGAAATAAAGGCTCAAGAAGACCAATTAGATTTAAATGTTTTTGCCGAAGCAGGTTACACATACAATTACTGGTTTAGTGCACAAAAAAAAGGCTATAGCGGTGTTGCTATTTTAAGTAAAACAGAACCAAATCATGTCGAGTTTGGTACAGGAATAGAATCTATGGATTTTGAAGGCCGAAACATTAGAGCAGATTTTGATAATGTATCTGTAATGAGTTTGTACTTACCATCAGGAACAAATGATGCGCGATTGAATTTTAAACTCAATTATATGGCCGAGTTCCAAGACTATATTAACAGCCTAAGAAAAGACTTTCCTAAACTTGTAATCTGTGGTGATTATAACATTTGCCATGAAGAAATCGATATCCATAACCCAAAAATGAAAGGTGTTTCGGGATTTTTGCCTGAAGAACGTGAGTGGTTAGGCAAATTTTTGGACAGCGGCCTCGTAGATACATTTAGATACTTAAACCCTGAATTACAAAAATATTCGTGGTGGAGTTACAGAGCAAACGCGCGTGCAAATAACAAAGGTTGGCGTTTGGATTATGCCTTAGCAACTAAACCTTTACAAGAAAATCTAAAACGAAGCGTTATACTCACCGAAGCTGTACATAGTGACCATTGTCCTATTTTGCTGGAGTTAGAATTTTAAATTAAACCATCCCTTAAACCCAAATAAAACCTATGATTAAAAAAGTAACAATCCTAGCCTTAAGTTTAAGTTTATTTTCTTCCTGTGTATCTAAAAAGATTTATACAGATTTAGAAGACAAATATGCCAATCTTAAAAAAGAACATCGCCAACTCTCTGATGATAATCAATCACTTTCTGAAGCAAAAACAAAGCTCGAAAATGATTTGAACAAACTCCAAAAAGCCTATGATGATGCTATAAAAGAGCGTGACCAATTGACAACAGAATTGGCTGCTACAAAAGCAAATCTAGACAACTTAAAAGCCTCATATAAAGCTTTGGAGGAAAATAGCTCAGCTTCAATTGCGGCAAATTCTAAAAAGAATAGAGAGTTATTAGCGCAACTCGAAGCTAAAGAACAAGCTTTAGCTGCTGAAAGTGACCGATTGAACAAATTACAAAAAGAATTAGAGAGTGGCTCTAAACGTGTTGCAGAATTAGAAACAATTATTGCTAACAAAGATGCTGCAATGACCAAACTAAAAGATGCCATTTCTAAAGCCTTGACTAATTTTGAAGGCAAAGGATTGACAGTTGAACAGCGTGATGGGAAAGTTTACATCTCAATGGAAAACAAACTCCTTTTTAATTCAGGTAGTTGGTCTGTAGGTTCCGAAGGTCGTAAAGCGGTACAGCAACTGGGAAGTGTTTTAGCAGACAATCCGGATATAGATATTTTAATTGAAGGACACACAGATAATGTCCCTTATAAAGGTAATGCCCAATTAAGTGGCAACTGGGATTTATCGACAAAACGTGCCACTGCAATTGTAAATATATTGCGTGAAAACACGTCAATTAATCCTGAAAATTTAACTGCCGCTGGTCGTGGTGAATATGCCCCAATTGCAAGTAATGATTCCGCTGAAGGCAAAGCAAAAAACAGACGTATCGAAGTGATTTTAACACCTAAACTAGATGAGATTTCTAAGTTATTGAATGATATATAAGCGTCTTATAATATTGCTATTTTGTTTTCCAGTGTTTAGTATTTCGCAAAACACTAAAGACGTTGGTTTTCTGAAAGACATGCCTTATCTGAAATACAAAATCAATTGTGACAGCACTTCTGGAAGTAATATTGAACATAGAATCTGCTTGAATATTGAGCTTAGAAAAACGGATTCTTTAATGTTATCAAAGTTTAATAAATATATTGCTTTAGTCGATAGCGACAGTACTAAGATCAAACTTAAAGATTTCCAGAAAGCATGGGAAAAAGAACGCAAAATTTTAAGTCAACATATGAGTGATGGCTTAGAAGGTAATTCTGAAGCAATAATTTACATGCATAGCATGTTAACCATTACAGAGCATAGAATCAGAACCTTAGATTTTTTATTGGAAGATAAGTTTTGATTAAAAACTTAACAATCTTTTAGACCTTTCAAGTTTTACAAACCTGAAAGGTCTTCTTATTTTTGTTAAAATTTTTTACTCTACTATGAAATACACCACCCTTCCGAATACAGATATAAATGTTAGTAAAATATGTCTTGGCACCATGACTTGGGGAAACCAAAACACACAAGACGAAGGTTTTGCTCAAATGGATTTAGCACTAGACAAAGGTGTAAACTTTTTTGATGTTGCAGAATTATATCCTGTACCTGCAACAGCAGAAACTTATGCAGAGACAGAGCGTATTATAGGTAATTGGTTTTCAAAAACAGGTCATAGAGATAAAGTGGTTTTAGCTACTAAAATAGCAGGCCCTGGAGATTACACAGCACATATTCGCACTACTGGCTTTAGTAAACAAGCGCTTAATGAAGCCGTAGACAATAGTTTAAAACGCTTACAAACAGATTACATAGATTTATACCAACTGCACTGGCCTGAGCGAGAGACTTTGCTTTTTGGAACAAGAGATTATGTTCATAATCCTAATGACCCATGGCAAGACAACTTTAATGAAATACTACATAATCTAGATGAAATTATAAAATCTGGAAAGGTGAGACATATTGGTATTTCTAACGAAGGCGCTTGGGGAACCATGCGCTATTTAGAAGAAGCTAAATACAATAATCTACCTCGAATGATTACCATACAGAATGCATATTCCTTATTGTGCAGACCATTTGAAGGCGCATTGGCTGAAATTGCCCATCGTGAAAATATTGGTCTTTTAGCCTATTCACCAATGGCTTTTGGTGTTTTATCTGGTAAATATATTAAAGGTACTGCTGCAGATAATGCACGTCTAAAGTTATTCCCACGATTTGCAAGATATAGTGGTGAGCAAGCTACAGAGGCTACTAAGCGCTACCTTAAAATTGCAGAAGAGAATAATCTGAGTTTAGCGCAAATGTCACTAGCTTTTGTGAATAGCAGGCCGTTTTTAACGAGTAATATTATTGGCGCAACCAATTTACAACAGCTAGAAGAAAATATAGATAGTATTAATATTACACTAAGTGAAGAGGTGATGAAGGCTATAAACGAAGTACATGCATCGATTCCTAATCCAGCGCCTTAAACTAAACTTTATTTAAACAAAAAAAGGCAGAGATTTCTGCCTTTTTGTTTTTATTAATCTATTAAATGTAATTCGCCTTTAGCGTCTAACGCTTTAAGGTTTTTTACTAAATCCAATGCATCTGGCACCACATCACTACATAAAATAATTAGTGAGCCCTTTTCTGCATTTTTAACAGCATATTTAATCGCTTCTTTTTCTGAAGGTATTATCGTTGTTTTCTTATTTGGGTCCTTACTTTTAATACCGTCATTAAGCATCTTAATTAACTCTTCTTCCGTTTTTCCTCTAAGACGCTTATCTTGTCTAATGATAATTTCATCAAACATCTCAGCAGCTATACTTCCCATTTCATTATTATCCTCAACACGTCTATCTCCAATGCCTGCAATAATTCCGACTTTAACAGTAGATTCTAACTCATCTGTAAATTTTTGTAGCGCTCTCATTCCTGCAGGATTGTGCGCATAATCTAACAAAATATTAAAGTCATTAAATTCAAATAAATTTAACCGTCCTGGTGTTTGAGAAGCAGAAGGGATAAAGGTTTCTAAACCAGCCTTAATATCTTCATTACTAATTCCTTGAATATTAGCAGCTAACACAGCAGCCAAAACATTCTGTATCATAAACTTAGCTTTCCCGCCATAAGTTAATGGAATGTTTTCAGCTTTCATGATGCGCATTTTCCATTCACCTCTGCAAATAGTTACAAAACCACTTTCATAGACTGCTGTTATACCATTTAATCTCTGCAATGCTTTAATACGTGGGTTGTTTTCATCCATTGAAAATAGTGCTACATTACATTCTACATTTCGCCTCATGTCATAAACTAAATCGTCATCTGCATTTAAAATAGCGTAACCATCTGGTAAAACAGTTTCTGGAACTACAGCTTTCACCTTAGCTAATTGTTCTATCGTATTAATCCCTTTTAATCCTAAATGATCCGCAGCTACATTAGTTACAACAGCAACATCACATTTCTTAAATCCTAAACCGGCTCTTAATAAACCACCTCTAGCACATTCTAAAACTGCAAAGTTTACTGTTGGATCTTTTAGCACAAATTCTGTACTAGCTGGACCTGTGCAATCGCCTGTCATTAATAACCTGTTCTGAATATACACACCATCGCTAGTTGTGTAACCAACACGATAGCCTTTCATTTTAGCAATATGCGCTATTAAACGCGTCGTAGTTGTTTTTCCATTTGTTCCTGAAGTCGCAATAATTGGGATTCTTCCTGTGTCTCCTTTTTGAGGAAATAATTTATCAATTACTGGTGCTGCAACATTTCTTGGTAAGCCAGTAGTTGGTGCTAGATGCATTCTAAAACCAGGACCTGCATTAACTTCTAAAACAGCACCTCCAGTTTCTGACAATGGTTTGGTTATGTCTGTTGTCATCACATCAATACCACAAATGTCTAAATCAATAATCTTAGAGATTCGTTCTGCCATACTTACATTAGCAGGATGCACAATATCAGTCACATCTTCTGCTGTACCACCAGTACTTAGGTTAGCTGTATCTTTTAAAATTAACTTTTCACCTTCAGCTATAATCGAGTCTAATGTATAACCTGCATCCGCAATAAGTTTTTGTGTAAGCTCATTTGTTGTGATTTGGGTCAAAACTTTTTCATGACCATATCCACGACGAGGATCACTATTTACCTTATCAATTAATTCTTGAATTGTCGATTTTCCATCACCTATTACATGTGCCGGCGTTCTAATTGCAGCTGCGACCAATTTATTATTAATGACTAATAACCTATAATCATCACCTGTAATAAATTTTTCAACTATAATAGCGCCGCTTCTTGAACTATCTTTTGCATGTCTAAAAGCTACTAATGCATCATCATAATTTTGAATATCTACGGTAATTCCACGACCATGATTACCGTCAATTGGTTTTATCACTAGCGGAAACCCCACATATCTGCATGCTTCTTCTAAGCTTCTTTCTCGTCGAATAATATCACCTCTTGGCACTTCAACTTCAGCTTGTTCTAATAAGTATTTTGTGTCTTCTTTATCACATGCTAGCTCAACACCAATACTACTAGTTTCACTTGTAACAGTCGCTTGAATTCGTTTTTGATTGGCCCCATACCCTAATTGACACAATGAATATTTGTTAAGTCTAATCCAAGGGATGCCTCTAGCTTCAGCTTCGGCGACTATTGAACCGGTACTTGGTCCTAACCTATCAGCTTCTCGAAGTTCACGCATCTCTTGTATATCTTCAGATAAATCATAGTCTTCACCAGCAATTAAAGCTTCACATATTCTAACTGCAGCTTTAGCAGCATAACGTCCAACTGATTCCTCCATATAAGAAAACACTACATTATAAACACCTTCTTCACCATAACCCCGAGTTCTACCAAAGCCAGTGTCCATTCCTGCTAAGGTTTGAATCTCTAAAGCAATATGTTCAATAACATGACCCATCCAAGTACCATCATCTACACGCATAAAAAAACCACCCTCACAACCTTCTGAGCAGCGATGAGAATACATACTAGGGAACATGGCTTTTAATCGTTCTGGAAATCCATCTATTTTATTTGATGGATACTCTTCCATTTCTTGAAGGTCTAAAACCATTACAATTAACTTATGTCGTCTCACAGACCAATAGTTTGGTCCTCGCATTGCATTAATACTTCTTATCTCCATTATGGTTGGTTTTTTATTTAGTGAAAGATTATAAATATAGTATTTTTCAATAGAAATTTTGACTTATTTTTGCCCAATATTTTTAGATTAAAATTATGCAGAAAGCAAAAGGGATATTAATACCAATTGGAGGAAATGAAGATAAAGGTATTGAAGCAGATGAAATGTATACCTTAGAGTTTATTGAAGAAGGCATACTGGCGCATGTTGTTAAAGAAGCCGGTGGTATAGATTCTAATATTGTTGTAATCCCTACAGCTTCAAGTATTCCGGTTGAAGTTGGTGAAAGTTATTTAACAGCCTTTTCAACTTTGGGGTGCAAAAACGTAGAAATTTTAGACATCCGTTCTAAAAAAGATTCTGAAACAAAGCACTCTATTGAGCTTATTAATAATGCAAATTGTGTCATGTTTTCTGGAGGAAATCAGTCTAAGATAACTGATAAAATAGGTGACACTACCATTCATAAAATCTTAGCAGATCGCTATAAAAACGAAGAGGGTTTTGTTATAGCTGGTACTAGTGCTGGTGCTATGGCCATGGCGAATGAAATGATTGCTGGTGGAAGCGCCTCAGAATCGTTTATTAAAGGAGCAGTGCTCATGTACAAGGGTTTAAGTCTAATTCCTGAATTAATTATTGATACTCATTTTATCCGCCGTGGAAGATTTGGTCGTGTTGCAGAAGCTGTTGCTCAACATCCAAAACTTATTGGACTTGGCTTAGCAGAAGATACTGGTTTAATTATTAAGAATAATTGTTTTGAGGTTATTGGCTCAGGTATGGTTATTGTTTTTGATGGTAGAAAAATAAAGCATAATAATCATGCTATTCTTGAGGAAGGCACACCGATGTCTTTAACCAACTTAAAAACGCATATTCTATCTAATGGAGATCGTTTTAATATTAAAAAGAAAAAGGTAGAAGTTTTACCAATTGAAGCACCTTTTATATAACTTGGTCTTAGCTCTGCCACCACTATTGTTATACATATAATTTCATTTCGTATTGATTTACAGAATTCTGTAAACCTTCTAATTCTAGAGCCTCTACTTTGCGCACTAACCTATCATCAACATTATTGATTCTAATATTTGAATTAATAGAATATATTGCAGAAAATAGATTTTGCCATTGAGAAACTGAATCTTCTAAAATTTCAAACTGAGCGATATATCCACTTTTTGAATTCATTATAAAATACGATTGTAATATATTCTTAGCATGTACTTCATAATAGTCATAATTCCCTTTTATCAAACTCTCTTTTTGATTATCCCAAGAATATACGTTTTGATTTGAGAATGCATCCCAATTCATCTCATGATGCAACACTTTTTTCAACTCAAAATCATCTTTACTATTCGAAGAAATTTCGCCTTTAAAACACCTGTAATGTTTGTAGATTTCAAAACCTATACCTTCATAAGACTTAATTGCTTTTACATTTTCGGTAATCACTTCTAGTTGACATTTTGCAACTCCGCTTTTAATTAATTCTAGCATGGCATAATCGTAAATAGACTTTACAATTCGTTGTCCTCTATATTCTGGGAGTACTCCTGTTCCAGAATTATATGCTGTTAAATAACCTTGACGCTCATCAACTGCATGTATTATAAATCCAACTAATTTATCGCTGTCAAACATTCCATAAGACATGTCATATCTAACTCCTGAAGCGTTCCAACGTTCGCGATAAAAATCATAATCTGTTGGCATTTTTACAAAGTAATTTTCGAATGCAGATAAGAAGCATTCCATAATAACCGTAAAATCAGTATATCCTAAATGCCTTACAATCACTATTTATAGATTGAAATTTCTTCTTTTCCGTTTGAAGATTTACAAGCGCGATACATCCCTTCAGTATTAAAAGGCATCGCAATATTACCTTTAGTATCTACAGCAATAAGACCGCCATCTCCATGTATCTCTAGTATTCTTTTGTGGATAACTTCATCTGCGGCATCATCAAGTGTCATCGCTTTATGTTCCATTAAACAAGATACGTCATAAGCTACTACACCTCTTATAAAAAATTCTCCACTTCCAGTACAACTTACTGCACAAGTTTTATTGTTAGCATAATTACCTGCACCAATCATTGGACTATCTCCAACTCGTCCCCATTTTTTATTGGTCATACCACCTGTTGATGTTGCAGCAGCAATATTTCCATCTTGATCACAAGCTACTGCACCAACAGTTCCAAATTTTCCATCCTTTTTTACGCTATGATCTAACTGAAAATTATCACTGTCTTTTATGCCTTGCCATTGCTGATAACGTACCTCATCATAGAAATAATCCGGAGTTTTAATTTCATAACCTTGGTTTTTAGCAAATGTCATAGCGCCTTCACCAGCTAAAAACACGTGATAACTTTTATCCATTACATCTCTTGCCAAGGCCACTGGATTTTTAATTCCTGTGACTAAAGACACAGCTCCTGCATTTAGTGTTTTACCATCCATAATAGCTGCATCCATTTCATGGGTGCCTTCTGCTGTAAATACAGAACCTTTTCCTGCATTAAATAGAGGTGTGTCTTCCAATAATTTAACAGCAACCTCAACAGCTTCAATTGCAGATTTTCCATCCTCAAGAATTTTATAACCAGCTTCTCTAGCCACTTTTAACGCGTTTTTATACTGCTCTTCCAATTCTTTAGTCATTAGGCCTTTTACTAAAGTACCAGCACCTCCGTGTATAGCTATTGAAAATGTTTTCATATCTAAAATTTGATTCTGGAAAATTACAAATTGCATTTCAAATAAACCCTTAACTTTTTGTAGTTTTATAGACTTCAAAATTCAATGTCATGTCAGACCAAAAACGTCTCTTTTTAGTTGATGCCTATGCCTTAATTTTTCGTGGGTATTATGCCTTTATAAAAAATCCAAGAATAAATTCTAAAGGTGAAGACACCTCTGCTATTATGGGATTTATGAACTCACTTTTGGATGTTATTAAGCGTGAGCGACCTGACCACTTGGCTGTTTGTTTTGACAAAGGCGGCAGCACTGATCGTGTTGAAATGTATCAAGATTATAAAGCCAATAGAGACGAAACTCCAGAAGGCATAAAAACAGCTGTCCCATATATTTATGAAATCCTTAAAGCCATGCATATTCCTATTATGGTAAAAGAAGGCTATGAAGCTGATGACGTGATTGGCACCTTAGCAAAAAAAGCCGAAAAAGAAGGTTATAAAACGTTTATGGTGACACCAGATAAAGATTTTGCACAATTGGTCTCAGATAATATTTTCATGTATCGACCAGTGTTTGGTGGTGGTTACGAAACTTGGGGCATTCCTGAAGTACAGAAAAAATTTGAAGTTACAGATCCTTTACAAGTTATAGATTACTTAGGCATGATGGGAGATGCCTCAGATAATATTCCTGGATTGCCTGGTGTCGGAGATAAAACAGCAAAGAAATTTTTAGCTCAATTTGGTAGTATGGAAGGCTTATTGGCAAATACTGACCAGCTCAAAGGAAAAATGAAAGAAAAAGTTGAAGCCAATGGCGAACTTGGTTTGCTTTCAAAAAAATTGGCTACAATTATGCTTGATGTCCCAGTTGAATTTAATGCTAAAGATTTTGAACTTGACCATCCCGATGTCGAAAAAGTAAAAGAGATATTTCAGAGTTTAGAGTTCAGGCGATTGACTGATAATTTTGTAAAAACATTTTCTACTGAAGCTCCGACTACAAATAATACATCAACAACCGAAGCAAAAACAGAAACTAAAGCCACACCTAAAGCACAAAAATCTGCTGGTGCTGGTCAATTTTCACTATTTGGTGGTGATGCCTCTTCTAATGAAGAAACAGTCTCAGAATATACTAGAAAGACAGCCGAAACTAGTTCTCACTTTTACCAAAGTGTTTCGCCTGGTATGGCCACAAAGCTATTTGTAAAAAATTTGATGACTCAAAATTCGGTTTGTTTTGATACCGAAACTACGGGCTTAAATCCATTAACTGCAGAATTGGTTGGTATTGCCTTTTCATGGGAAGTTGGGAAAGGGTTTTATGTTCCTTTTCCAGAAAACAAAGATGAGGCTCAAGAGTTAATTGAAGAATTACGTCCTTTCTTTGAAAGTGAAACCATTCAGAAAATTGGACAAAACTTAAAATACGATATTAAGATTTTAGCCAAATATAATATTGACGTAAAAGGGAAATTATTTGACACCATGTTAGCGCATTATTTAATCAATCCTGATATGCGACATAACATGGATGTGCTTGCCGAAACCTACCTCAATTATACACCAATCTCTATTACAGAGCTAATTGGCAAAAAAGGAAAAAATCAACTCTCTATGAGAGAGGTGCCTTTAGAGAAACAGACTGAATATGCCGTAGAAGATGCAGACATTACGCTACAACTCAAAGAACATTTTGAGAAAGAACTTGGAGAAGCCAATACCCAACAATTATTTGACGATATAGAATTGCCTTTACTTCGAGTTTTGGCAGATATGGAGTTGGAAGGCATCAACTTAGATAAAGACTTTTTAAATTCATTATCCGAAGAATTAAATAACGACATCTCCAATCTTGAAAAAAGAATATACAATACCGCTGGAGAAGAGTTTAATATTGCTTCACCAAAACAATTAGGTGTTATTTTATTTGAAAAACTAAAATTAGTAGACAAACCAAAAAAGACTAAAACGGGTCAATATTCTACCGCTGAAGATGTGTTAAGTTATTTGGCAAAAGACCATCAGATTATTAGAGATGTTCTAGATTTCCGTGGACTTTCAAAACTAAAGAGTACATACGTAGATGCTTTGCCTCTTCAAGTAGAAGACAGCACCAACCGCGTGCATACAGATTACATGCAAACCGTTGCCGCAACTGGTCGTTTAAGTAGCAATAATCCAAATCTTCAGAATATCCCCATCCGTACAGAACGTGGTCGCCAGGTAAGGAAAGCATTTGTTCCAAGAAATGAAGATTATACGCTACTCGCTGCAGATTACAGTCAAATTGAATTACGAATCATTGCTGCATTAAGTGAAGAGGAAACTATGATTGAAGCCTTTAAAAACGGAGAAGATATCCACGCGTCCACCGCTTCAAGAGTCTTTAATGTGCCAATTAGTGACGTCTCTAGAGAGCAACGTAGTAATGCCAAAACCGTAAACTTTGGGATTATTTATGGGGTATCGGCATTTGGTTTAAGTAACCAAACGGATTTATCTCGTAGTGAAGCCAAAGAGCTCATTGATACTTATTACGAAACCTATCCAAAACTTAAAGCTTATATGAGCAAACAGGTAGATTTTGCTCGTGACAATGGCTATGTGCAAACCGTTTTAGGACGTCGTCGTTATCTTAAAGATATTAATTCTCGTAATGCTGTTGTCCGTGGTGCGGCAGAACGTAATGCCGTTAATGCACCCATCCAAGGTAGTGCTGCAGACATTATTAAGATTGCTATGATTAATATTCATCAAAAATTAAAAGCTAGCGATTACAAATCTAAAATGTTATTGCAAGTACATGATGAATTGGTATTCGACGTCTACAAACCTGAGTTAGACAACATGAAATCCCTCATTAAATCTGAGATGGAAAATGCTTATAAATTATCTGTTCCTTTAGATGTTGAATTAGACATTGGCGATAATTGGTTGGAGGCGCATTAAACATCATTTTTTTGAAGTAGCTTTGCGCTCTATCTATGAGTATCATTTCAAAAGACATATCAAAAGCAGTAGCATTACTAAATGCTGAAGAATTGGTGGCTATACCTACCGAAACGGTTTATGGTTTAGCTGGTAATATTTTTAGTGAAAGGGCAATAAAATTAATATTTGAAACCAAACAACGACCGTTGTTTAATCCTTTGATAGTCCATATTCCATCTTTAGACTATCTTAGTAAAATTGTAGATGATATCCCTAAGAAAGCCCAACTTCTGGCAGATGCTTTTTGGCCTGGCCCAATAACTCTGGTATTAAAAAAGAAACCTGTAATTCCTGATTTAATAACGGCAGGCAAAGCTACTGTAGCCGTGCGCATCCCAAATCATCCAATCACATTAGAGTTATTAAAACAGTTAGATTTTCCTTTAGCTGCTCCAAGTGCAAATCCGTTTAACCGAATTAGTCCTACAACAGCTAAGCACGTGGAAGATTATTTTAAAAATGATATAAAAATGGTGCTCGATGGTGGTGCGTGCAAAAGTGGTATAGAATCTACAATTATTGGTTTTGAAGATGAAGAGCCTATTATTTATAGACTTGGCTCAACACCTATAGAAGCTATTGAAAAAGTGGTTGGAAAAATTGAGCTTAAAAATAGTTCAGCTAAGCATGATGGAAATCAAAAAGATAGCGCACCTAATGCTCCAGGAATGTTGGCACGTCATTACTCACCAAGGACAAAAACGATTCTTACCGATGATTTGGCTAAAGCCATTTCTCAAAACCAAGATAAAAACATCGGTATTTTATCTTTGAATTCTGAATTTGAAAATCCCGCTGTGAAATTTCAAGTAAAACTTTCACTAAATGAAAATTTGCAGGAAGCTGCTTCAAATCTGTACGATGCATTACATGAGCTTGATGCCGCAAATCTAGATATAATTATTGCAGAACGTTTTCCTAATTACGATTTAGGAAAATCTATTAATGACAGATTAGAGAGAGCAACAAAATAATCTTCAACATTTCAAATTTTATACCCATTGATTTTCAGCTTAAAAAAACATTAGCTAAGGTTTGTCAATCCAATAAGTTATCGTAAATTTGCAAACTCTTTTTCGGAAGAGGAATGTTTAATCAATTGTATCATAGTGGTACAACATAAATCAAATTAGTGTGGATACATTAAGCTACAAAACAGTTTCAGCTAACAAAGCTACCGTTAATAAGGAGTGGGTTTTAGTTGATGCTGAAGGACAAACTTTAGGTCGCTTAGCTTCAAGAGTAGCAATACTTTTAAGAGGTAAGCACAAACCTAATTTTACGCCACACGTTGATTGCGGTGACAATGTAATTGTTGTTAATGCAGAAAAAATCAACTTAACTGGTAATAAGTGGACAGATAAAAGTTATATCCGTCACACAGGTTATCCAGGTGGACAAAGAAGCCTGACAGCTACTGAGATGTTTGAGAAAGACCCTAGCAGATTAGTAGAAAAGTCAGTAAAAGGAATGTTACCTAAAAACAAATTAGGAGCAGTTCTTTTTAGAAACTTAACAGTTGTTTCTGGTACTGAGCACGCTCACGAAGCGCAGAAGCCAAAAGCAATTAACTTAAACGAAATTAACTAATGGAAGTAATTCACAAAATTGGCCGTAGAAAGACGGCTGTTGCTCGTGTGTACGTTGCCAAAGGAAAAGGTAACATCACGGTGAACAAAAAAGACATGGCGGATTATTTTACTACTGCAACATTGCAGTATAAAGTAAACCAACCTTTAGCCTTGACTAACAATGATGGCAACTTTGATATTACTGTAAACGTATACGGAGGTGGTATCACCGGCCAGGCAGAAGCAATACGTTTAGCATTATCTCGCGCAATGTGTGAGCTTGATGCTGAAAACAGAGCAATATTAAAGCCAGAAGGTCTATTAACTAGAGATCCAAGAATGGTAGAGCGTAAGAAATTCGGTCAGAAGAAAGCGCGTAAGAAGTTCCAATTCTCGAAACGTTAATATCCAAACAACACTTAATTCAGAGTCTGTTAATTCAGATTCTGAATTATTTTATTTTATTGAAATCGCTGAAAATTTCGGCAAAAAATTAAACCAGTTATTGTTGTCCATGATGGTAACATCAGGATTTAGTTTAGCATCTAAATGGTTAAGGCAAGCAAAAGCGACCACTTAATCATTGCTAATTCAACAGAACGTAAACTATTACAAAATGGAAAAAGTAGAAGTAAAAGAATTACTTGAAGCAGGTGTACACTTCGGTCACCTAACACGTAAGTGGGATCCAAACATGGCGCCTTACATCTATATGGAGCGTAACGGCATCCATATTATTAACCTTTACAAAACTGCAGCTAAGATTAACGAAACTGCTGAAGCAATGAAAAAAATCGCTGCTTCAGGTAAGAAAATCTTATTTGTAGCTACAAAAAAACAAGCAAAAGACATTGTTGCTGATAAAGCAGGTGCTGTAAACCAGCCATACATTACAGAAAGATGGCCTGGTGGAATGTTAACTAACTTCGTAACTATCCGTAAAGCTGTTAAGAAAATGGCTGCAATTGACAGAATGAAGAAAGACGGAACGTTTAACTCTTTATCTAAAAAAGAGCGTTTACAAGTAGACCGTCAACGTGCTAAATTAGAGAAAAACTTAGGTTCTATCTCAGACATGACACGTTTGCCAGGTGCTTTATTCGTTGTAGATATTAAGCGTGAGCACATTGCTATTAAAGAAGCTCAAAAATTAAATATCCCAATCTTTGCAATGGTAGATACTAACTCTGACCCACGTCAGGTAGATTATATAATTCCTGCAAATGATGATGCTTCTAAGTCTATCGATAAAGTTTTATCTATCGTAACTTCTGCAGTAGCAGATGGTTTAAGCGAAAGAAAAGCTGAGCGTACAGAAAAAGAAGATAAAGCAGCAGCTCCAGCACCAAAAGCTGAAGCTAAGAAAGCGGCTCCAGTTGCAGCTCAAGAAGAAGAATAAATAAAAGAATTATACAATAGTTAGAGTCGTTTAATTCTTTTCAAATCAGAAAATAGTTAAGCGACTTTTTCAAATTTTAATATACTATGGAAAACACAGTAAAAATTTCAGCAGCAGAAGTAAATAAGCTTAGAAAAGCTACTGGTGCTGGTATGATGGATTGTAAAAAAGCACTAGTTGAAGCTGGTGGTGATTTTGACAAAGCAATCGAAGTTTTACGTAAAAAAGGACAAAAAGTTGCAGCTAAAAGAGCAGACAGAGAGTCTTCTGAAGGTGCAGCTGTTGCAAAAATTAATGCAGATAATACAAAAGGTATTGCACTTGTATTAGGTTGTGAAACTGATTTTGTTGGTAAAAACGAAAACTTTTTAAAGTTAGCAAGTGACTTTGGAGATATCGCTTTAAA
Source organism: Winogradskyella haliclonae (assembly GCF_014635865.1). Lineage (GTDB taxonomy): Bacteria > Bacteroidota > Bacteroidia > Flavobacteriales > Flavobacteriaceae > Winogradskyella > Winogradskyella haliclonae. The sequence continues at coordinate 303,964 of NZ_BMDQ01000001.1, forward strand.
CTACAGCAACAAAGAAGATTTCTTAGCTGCTGATTTTGGCGGAATGACTGTAGCTGAAAAATTAGTTGAACAAACTGGTGTAATTGGTGAGAAATTAGACATCAATGCATTTGAAGTTATAGAAGCTGCTTATGTTGGTTCTTACGTTCACATTAACAAAATTGCTGCTATCGTTGGTTTCTCTGCTAAGGTAGATAACGTTGAAGCTTTAGGCAAAGATGTTGCTATGCAAGTTGCCTCAATGGGTGCAACTACATTATCTTACAAAGATTTTGATCCAGCTTATGTAGCTTCAGAAACTGAAGCGCGTATCGCAGTTATCGAAAAAGATAATATCGAATTAGCACGTTTAGGAAAGACTTTAAAGAATGTACCAAAATACATCTCTATGTCTCAATTAACTCCTGAAGTGTTAGCACAAGCTGAAGAAGATGCAAAAGCTGAACTAAAAGCTGAAGGTAAGCCAGAACAAATCTGGGATCGCATTTTACCAGGTAAGATGGAACGTTTTATCTCTGATAACACAACATTAGATAATGAGCAGTGTTTATTAGACCAAGCATTTATTAAAGACGAAAAGAAAACTGTTGCACAATATGTAGCCACTTATGGTGAGGTAGAAGTAACAGGATTTAAGCGTGCTACAGTAGGGTAATTAATAACCTATATATACAAAAAAAGCCTTCAGAATTCTGAAGGCTTTTTTTATGAGCGATACTCTCAAAACTATAATACAAATCACGATATATATTTCACTTTTAAACCTAGCAATAATTGTTTAGCTTTGCTTAACTTTCAAAACATCCAATGAAATTTAAAAGAATACTACTCAAACTTTCTGGCGAAGCCTTAATGGGCAATAGACAATATGGTATTGATCCAGAGCGTCTTTCAGAATATGCCCATGATATAAAAACCATAACAGATCAAGGGGTTGAAGTTGCTATTGTTATTGGTGGCGGAAACATCTTTAGAGGTGTTGCAGGTGCAAGTAACGGTATGGATCGTGTACAAGGTGATCATATGGGCATGTTAGCTACTGTTATTAACGGACTTGCTCTACAAGGTGCTTTAGAAGATGCAGGCATACCTACACGTTTGCAAACAGCTATAAAAATTAATGAGGTGGCTGAGCCTTTTATTCGCCGCAAAGCCATGCGTCATTTAGAAAAAGGCCGCGTTGTGATTTTTGGTGGCGGAACAGGAAATCCATATTTTACAACAGATTCTGCAGCAGTATTACGTGCGATTGAGATTGAAGCCGATGTCATTTTAAAAGGGACTCGTGTCGATGGTATATATAATGTAGATCCAGAAAAAGATAGTAATGCCATTAAATTTGATCATATTACTTTTGAAGATGTTCTACAAAAAGGCTTAAAAGTTATGGATACAACTGCATTTACATTAAGTCAAGAAAACGAACTCCCAATAATCGTTTTTGATATGAACAAAAAAGGTAATTTATTAAAAGTTGTCTCTGGTGAAAATATTGGCACCAAAGTTAACTTATAAGGTTTGGCTCAAATTTTGATAATGTTTCATTAAAATTTAACAACATGAATGAAGAGATTCAATTTATTATAGATACAGCAAAAGAAGCTATGGAAGGTGCATTAAAGCATCTCGAAAAACAATTAGTGAATATTAGAGCAGGCAAAGCCAGTCCTTCTATGCTAGGTAGTGTCATGGTGGACTATTATGGTTCTCAAACACCTTTAAATCAAGTAGCTAATGTCAACACACCTGATGGGCGTACCATTACTGTACAACCTTGGGAAAAATCAATGCTTCAAGAGATTGAACGTGGTATAATGATAGCTAATCTTGGGTTTAATCCTATGAATAATGGCGAAAGTATTATTATCAATGTTCCGCCATTAACCGAAGAACGTCGTAGAGAATTGGCAAAGCAGGCCAAAGCTGAAGCTGAAGATGCAAAAGTTGGTATACGTAACGCACGTAAAGAGGCTAATAACGATATCAAAAAAACAGACGTATCCGAAGATTTTCAGAAAAATGCTGAGATTGACGTACAAGAACTTACAGATAAACACGTTAATACAGTAGACCAAATACTTGGTGCTAAAGAAAAAGAGATTATGACGGTGTAATTAATTACACCATCCCTCTTTTATTTTAATCCATTAACTACAAACTATCCAATTGATGCTAAAGCGTTCCCTTGCTGTAATTTTACTATGCATGTCTACTTATGCTTTAGCACAAATTGAACCTAATGAAAATTCCGAAAAACAAGCGAATAAAAAAACTGAAGACTCTTTAAAAAAAAGAGTCTTTTTAGAAAATATTGGTTTGGGTTATTTCCCTACCAAGTATTTTAATTTTGACCTTAGATACTTAGTAAAGTACAATCAATTTGAAGGTTTTAGAACTGGTCTTGGAGGTGTTACTAGTGAAAAATTTTCCGATAAATTTCGTGTCAATGGTTATCTGGTATATGGTTTTAGAGACCAACGTTACAAGTATAGTATTGGTGGCGGATTAAGACTTAATGAAAAAACAGACACTTGGGTTAACTTTACCTATACGGATGATTTACAAGAAACGGGCAGTTCAAAATTTTTAACGGATAAACGCTTCTTTTCATTTTTTGAACCACGTTTATTAAATATAGATTTGTTCCATCGACATATTACAAAATCTATATCCGTACAACATAAAATATCAAATAACCTACTATCAGAAACTCAGTTTGCTGTTAGCAGGGTTAATCCAACTTACAATTACTCATTTGCATCTAATGGAGACGTATTTAACTCTTTTAGATTCAGTACTGCTACTCTAAGTCTGCAGTGGAGCCCCTTTAGTAAGTATGAGTTTATCAATAATAAAATTGAAGAAACTGTTGATGGTTATCCAAAATTCACGGGCCAATTAACCCAAGGTTTTGGAGATGTATTTAAGAGTGATTTTAATTTTGCAAAAATTGATTTTAGAACCATCCACCAAATAGATTATGGTAATGAATCACTGACTCGATTAACGTTAGTCGCTGGATTAGCTTCGGGAGAAACCCCTTTAACGCATTTGTATCATGCTTACCCTAATAATATTAGAAAAGAGACTGTTTTGCAGCGCTTTTCTGTGGCTGGCTTAAACAGTTTTGAAACCATGTTTTTTAATGAGTTTTTTAGTGACCGATTTACTACATTTCAATTTAAGCATTACTTAAAGCCTTTTAAAATCTCAAGCCGTTGGAAACCTCAATTGGTCTTAATCTCGAGATATGCTCTAGGAAACATGAAAAGTATAGACCAACATCAAGGTATAAATTTTGGAACTCTAGACAAGTTATATTCTGAGTCCGGATTTGAGATTAATAAACTACTTTTTGGATTTGGATTAAGTTTTGCTTACCGCTATGGCGGTTATCACTTACCATCTTTAGGCGATAATTTTGCATTTAAGTTTACCTTTAATATCTCTTTGTAGTTTATTTTTTGGATTCTATAACAGAATATTCAACTGTTTTGTAACCTACTCTTCCATCCTTAGTAACCGCCTCAACAATAACAAGAAATTCTCCTGTATTATCTGAATGGCTGTATTTTACTTTATTTGAATTATTACTATTCATCTTTACATCAGGATTCCAATAAATTGTAGAGCGTAAGTCAGGCTCTGAATTTATACTTGAAAAGCTATCCTCGTGATCTGGAACATAAAACTCCTTTACAGTTGAAAATACTGATATTGTATGAATCTTGACACCTTTCTTTAAATCTAGAGCACCATAAAGTCCCTTATTAGCTTTTGTATAAATTGATATTACAGCGCCGTCAACAATTCCAAAAGGAGGAGGTTCACCGTTAACAATTGATATTAACTCTTTGAGCTTCTTAGCATTTTCTATGACCTCTAAACTGGTAATTTCTTCTGGCCTTATATATTGGAGTAAATCATAATTATCTTTCATAACTGGCACTCCATCTACTACCCATAAAGTCACATAACCTTTTCCATGTTTAATAGATTTAACACTTAGGCTTGTACTTCCAATTTCTCTAGTGACATATAATTTATCTCTAAACCCAGAAGATATGACATCAAAAAGTCCTGAAGACCATTTAGGGTTTTTCTCTAATAAGTCTTCTCCATTAATAACAACATCTGGTTCACCATATTTATCAAACATTTCTTTTCGCTTTGGAGTCATCTTATAAGCATCAATAATAACTTCATCTAGCTCTGTAACACCAGTAATATTTGTATAATATTTATTTAATTTATTAAGTTGATTACGATTGGTTTTTACTAACCTACTAATTGAGGTGTCTTGTTTAATAATTTTCTCTGATTCATTATAAATAAAGTCTGGTATCATTCTTTTTCGTTTATTCAAAGTGATATCATAATTTCTACTCTCTTTATCATTTAATCCATTGGGTTTAAAAATCATTTTCTTTTCGTTACCATATAAGTCATCAATTCGAAAATCAAAACTACCCGGAACTGATAAACTCCCAGAATAGATAGAATAATCATTGCCCAAAGTGGTCATCATAACATCTAAATCTTCTTGTTTAAAATTCGAGTTCTTGACATTAATAACACCTTTAATACTCAATCCTTTTTCTAATTTGTAATCGAGTTTTTGTTTTGGAGTAACATACTTATAATTTCTCCACCCTTGTGTTAACATTAAATCATCAACGTTAAGTCTATTTTCTCTTGAAAAATATCTTCCCGGTTTATCTATCTTGCCTTTAATATCTGAGCTTAATAAAAAATATGAGAGTATATTATCTCTTTCATTCTCAATGTCTCCATATAATGATTTATCTAAAACTAAAATTGAAGCACTTGCATCTTCTTCAGTAATAGACTGTTGATTATTAAAACCTAAATCTATATTTACAGTTTTTCTTTTTTCTAGTATCATTGAACTAAACTTTGCATTTATGTCTAGGTAGCGTTCTGATAATTCATTAAAATATAAACGTTCTGAAATAGCTTGATAGTTTTTGTTTGATAATTGAAAGATTATAATACCGTTAGGAAATGTAGATTTTGGTATAGTAAAAATATATTTGTTCTCAATTAGACTTACTTCTTGACTAAAGTATTCCTTCCCTCTTACTGAGCCTTTTAATATCAGTTTATCATTGTTTAAGATGTTAGTCCTAATAGCTACTATTAAGAATTCTTTTCGCTCAGAAACTGATAATGTGTAGCCTAATTCTTGTATTTCTGGTAAATGATAGTATTTATATGTTTTACCATCTTTATTTAAAACTCTTGCTTTATATAAGCCAGTCTTTGGCAAGTCTTTAATTAGGAAGTGACCTAAGCCAACTTCATTACTTTTGAAAGTACTCAAGACTTCATCTCTTTCATTTACAATTTCACCATTCGCAACTATACTTTTGCCATTATTATCTGTAACTTTAAAACCAATTTTAATTGGAAGACCTCTTACCATTTTTCCACCCTCTGGAAAGAATTGTAGTCTTAAATCTAATATCTCAACTACTTCACTAAGGTCTTTATTATTTAAGGTTTTATCTCTTACTAATTCATCATCAATACTTGAAGGTATATCTGAAAAAATTTTAATATACTTTTTCGCAATAAAATCATCACCAAAATTCTTGTTCAATTCGCTGTAAGCTCTTATTTGGTAATTACCTTCTCTGTAACTTCTGTTTAAATCAAAAAACCCTTCCCCTATACCATTCTTAATCTTTAATAGTTTCGATTCTACAATCTCATTCTCAGAATTTATTAAATCTACGTTTAAAACACCACTAGTAATCTCTAAATTGTGTGTTACAGCATTTGCTAAAATAGCTTTAAACCAAATAGTTTTATCAGAAGTATAAATATTACTATCTAACTGTAAATAGATTTTCTCAGCAAAGGCTTCATGCTTAATATTTTCATTTGTTTGTGAAAACAAACTACTTTTTAGCATGAAAAAAAATACACCAAGTAATAAAGTCTGTATTCTATTTCCCATAAAATATCTATTTATATAAAGTTACAAAGAGCATAAAAAATTGATATTAATTGTCTGTTAAAATATCAAGATTTATGTGTGTTTTAATTCAAAAGTCTACCTTTAAATTAATCTATATTATAATGATTAATAAAAATTAATTTTAACACAGATTATCTACGTTTTTTCTACCTTTGACGCTCATTTACAAATGCATGTTTAAACTTTTAACAACTGGTTTTTGGGAAACTGTTGCGCGATTAATTTTGCGCAATAAAATTGCTATTCTCATCACAGTGATTTTGTATACTATATTTTTTAGTATGCAATGGAAGCACATGCGCTTTACATATACTGAGGCTAACCTATTACCAGATGATCACGAAGTAAACCTTAGTTACAATAATTTCCTCGATATTTTTGGTGAAGAGGGAAATCTCATAGTATTAGGTGTAAAAGACTCCATGCTTTTTTCTATTGAAAAACTTAATGCATGGAATCGTCTTTCTGAAGATTTTAAAAGTTTTGACGAAGTTGAAACAGTTATTTCCATTAAAGATTTACAAAAACTAGTTAAAAATACAAAAGAAGAAAAGTTTGATTTAGAACCTTTTATCAAAGATTCTATTACTTCAATAAAACAAATTGAAACATTACAAGATGAGCTTTTTAAAAAGTATCCTTTTTACGATAATTTTTTATTCAATAAAGATTCTAAAACCGTTCGAACAGCTATATATCTTAAAAAAGATATTGTAAACACCTCAGCTAGAAAAGACTTTGTAATTCAAACACTAAGTAACAAGATAAGTGAGTTTGAAACAACTACAAATCTCGATGTGCGTGTTTCTGGAATGCCATACATACGCACTTTAAACTCCCAAAACATTGTTGACGAAATAAGTCTTTTTATAGGAGCCGCATTAGCAGTAACCTCATTAATTTTCTTTTTATTTTTTAGGTCGTTTAGAGCCACATTTATATCATTGATTGTTGTCTGTATTGGTGTGATGTGGACCTTTGGTATTCTTGGCTTATTAAATTATGAAATTACAGTACTGACAGCGCTTATTCCGCCATTAATAATTGTTATTGGTATCCCAAATTGTATTTTCTTAATTAATAAATATCAACACGAAGTAAGATTACACGGGAACAAGGTCAAATCACTTCAACGCGTCATCACAAAAGTGGGTAATGCCACTTTAATGACAAATGTGACTACTGCATCTGGTTTTGCAACTTTTATCCTTACTGAGAGTCAACTTTTAAAAGAGTTTGGTATTGTGGCATCTTTAAGTATTCTAGCCATTTTTATACTTTGCCTTTTAATTATACCTATTCTATATACATTTCTACCTTATCCTAAACCTCGTCACTTAGAACATTTAAACAAACGCTGGATAAATGGTTTTGTAGATTGGATGGAACGTATGGTAAAGCACAAGAAAATAACCATATACGTTACGGCATTAATCTTATTAATTGCAAGCCTTTTAGGTATAAATAAGATTATTATATCTGGTAGTCTTATTGAAGATATGCCAAAAAATACAGAGTTTTTTAGTGATATCCGTTTCTTTGAATCTGAGTTTAATGGCATAATGCCATTAGAAATTATGATAGATACCAAACGTAAAAAAGGTGTCATGAAATTGGCTACAATAAAAAGAATGAATCAGCTTGAAGAGTTGATTGAAGAAATCCCTGAACTCTCAAAACCTATTTCTGTAGTTGGCTTAGTAAAGTATGCAAAGCAAGCTTATACAAATGGTAATCCTAAGTACTATCAGTTGCCAACAAGTCAAGAAAACTTATTTATTAGTTCTTATGTAAAAAAGTCCTCTTCAGATGTCGATTTACTTAGGAACTTTGTCGATAGTACAGGTCAATATGCTCGCATCACTACCTTTATGAAAGATATTGGAACTGATAAAATGGAGCGTATTGAAGAAGACCTTCAAAATAAAATAAATAAAGTTTTTCCGAAAGAACGCTACCAAGTTACCATCACAGGAAAAGCATTAGTTTTTCAAAAAGGAACTAAATATCTTGTAAGAAATCTTGTTATCTCTCTAACCTTAGCTATTATATTAATTTCCATTTTTATGGCTTATATGTTTAGGTCTGTAAGAATGATTGTAGTATCTCTAATACCAAACTTATTACCATTATTAGTCACTGCAGGACTAATGGGTTATTTAGGCGTTCCTATAAAACCTTCGACTATATTAGTCTTTAGTATCGCTTTTGGTATTTCTGTAGATGACACGATACATTTCTTAGCAAAATATAGGCAAGAGCTACAGGCAAATCATTGGAAAATACGTAAATCTGTTTATGCCGCTCTAAGAGAAACAGGCGTAAGTATGTTCTATACCTCAATTGTGTTATTTTTTGGGTTTTCGGTGTTTACAATTTCAAGTTTTGGAGGTACAGTAGCTTTAGGTGGATTAGTTTCTGCAACATTACTATTTGCCATGTTATCAAATTTATTATTATTGCCATCGCTATTACTCTCATTAGAGCGTAGCATCGCAAATAAAGAAGTACTAAAAGAACCTTCTATAAATATTATTCCTAAAGATGAGGATGATATCGAAAAAGAAATAGAATAGATTAAAAAAGAATAAAAAATGACTACCAAAACTGTATCAGAATTATTAACTCAAGATGTTACATTACAACAAGTCAGTGTAAAAGGTTGGGTTAGAACGTTTAGAGCTAATAGGTTTATTGCCCTTAACGATGGTTCTACAATAAATAATATTCAGTGTGTTGTTGATTTTGAAAATTTTGATGAAGCACTTTTAAAAAGGATAACTACAGGTGCTGCTTTGCATATTAATGGAGAGTTAGTAGAGAGTCAAGGTAAAGGTCAAAAGGTTGAAATCGTCGTATCAACGATTGAAGTTTTAGGAGATTCTGATGCTGAGACTTATCCTATTCAACCTAAAAAACACTCCTTCGAATTTTTACGCGAAAATGCACATTTGCGTACACGCACAAATACATTTAGTGCTGTTATGCGTATAAAGTCTACATTATCTTTTGCTGTCCACAAGTACTTTACAGAGAATGGATTTTACAATATGCATACGCCGATGATTACAGGAAGTGATGCTGAGGGTGCTGGAGAAATGTTTAGAATTACCACCTTAGATGCAAAAAACCCTCCACTTGATGAGAATGGAGATGTGGATTTTAAACAAGATTTCTTTGGAAAAGAAGCAAACCTAACTGTTTCTGGGCAATTAGAAGCTGAAACTTATGCCATGTCTCTTGGTAAAGTTTATACATTTGGACCAACTTTTAGAGCAGAGAACTCTAATACGTCACGTCATTTAGCAGAGTTCTGGATGATTGAGCCAGAAGTTGCTTTTATGGATTTGGCTGGCAATATGGACTTAGCAGAAGACTTCATTAAATCTGTGATTAGTTATCTTTTAGAACACAATCAAGAAGATTTAAAATTCTTAGATGAGCGTTTATTTAATGAAGAAAAATCTAAGCCTCAAGCTGAGCGTAGCGAAATGCGTTTAATAGAAAAACTAAAGTTTGTTACAGATAATAACTTTAAACGTGTAAGTTATACAGAAGCAATAGATATTCTTAGAAATTCAAAGCCAAATAAGAAAAAGAAATTTAAATATTTGATTAATGAATGGGGCGCAGATTTACAATCTGAGCATGAACGTTTCTTGGTAGAAAAACACTTTAAATGCCCTGTAATTCTATTTGATTATCCTGCGAATATTAAAGCCTTCTATATGCGCTTAAATGATGATGAAAAAACGGTAAGAGCCATGGATGTACTTTTTCCTGGTATAGGCGAAATTATCGGTGGTTCACAGCGTGAAGAACGTCTAGACATTTTAAAAGAAAAAATGGCTGCATTAGATATTCCAGAAGAAGAACTATGGTGGTATTTAGACTTACGTAAATACGGTACAGCTGTACATTCTGGCTTTGGATTAGGTTTTGAGCGATTAGTCATGTTCGCCACTGGAATGGGTAATATTAGAGACGTTATTCCTTATCCTAGAACACCGCAAAATGCAGAGTTTTAAAAAAAGTTTAAAATTTTCAGAAAACAATCTAATAACGGTATAGTTTTAGATTGTTTTTTTATTTTTAACTAAATCGAAACCAACAAATGCTAAAACAGTATTTACAATTTAAGTTATCACAGAAGCTCTCACCGCAGCAAATACAACTCATGAAGTTGATTCAGCTGCCAACTCAAGCTTTTGAGCAACGACTCAAGCAAGAGCTGGAAGAAAATCCTGCTTTAGATACTGGAAAAGAAAGCGACGCCAAGGATAACGAATTTGATGAATTTGATAACTCTCAAGACGATTATAACGACAGTGACACTATTGATGCAGGGGATATTAATGTCGATGAATATTTAAGTGATGATGAGATTCCAGATTATAGAACTCACGCAAATAATTATAGTGCTGATGATGACGAAAAATCGATACCATACGCTTCAGGAACTTCCTTTACTCAACACCTAACAAATCAACTCAATACATTTAGACTTAATGACCAAGAATATGAGATTGCTCAGTTTTTGGTAGGAAGTGTTGATGAGAGTGGCTATATCCGTAGATCTTTATCAGATATTACAGATGATTTAGCTTTTACTCAAAATGTCTATACCACAGAAGAAGATGTCGAAAAAGTATTAGGAATAGTGCATCAATTAGACCCGGCTGGAGTTGGCGCTAGAAACCTACAAGAATGCTTAAGTATTCAATTAAATAGAAAAGAACAACATCCAGATATAGAATTAGCTACAAAAATTATAGATAAAGCATTTGAGCAATTTACAAAGAAGCATTACAAAAAATTACTTCAAAAATTTAGCATAACAGAAAACGAACTTAAGGCAGCTATTGAAGAAATTGAAGGCCTTAATCCTAAACCAGGTGGCTCGTATTCTGGAAGCAATAGAATGGTTGAGCATGTTGTTCCTGACTTTGCTATTAAAATAGTAGATGGTAAGTTAGAACTTACACTCAATGGTCGTAATGCTCCAGAATTACATGTCTCGCGCACCTACAACAATATGCTAAAAGGTTATAAAGAATCTAAAGAGAAATCAAAATCTCAGAAAGATGCTGTACTATTTATTAAGCAAAAATTAGATGCCGCTAAATGGTTTATCGAAGCAGTAAAACAGCGTCAACAAACACTTTTTGTAACCATGAGCTCTATTATGCATTACCAAAAAGAGTATTTTTTATCTGGGGATGAACGCATGCTAAAACCAATGATTCTTAAAGATATTGCCGATGAAATTGAAATGGATGTTTCTACAGTTTCTCGTGTTGCAAACAGTAAATATGTAGATACGCCATACGGCACAAAACTCATTAAAGAATTTTTCTCTGAATCTATGACCAATGACCAAGGAGAAGAAGTGTCTACTCGTGAGATTAAAAAAATCCTAGAAACCGTTATTGAGGAAGAAGACAAGAAGAAACCTTTAACTGATGATAAACTTGCAGGTATATTAAAAGAAAAAGGTTATCCAATAGCTAGACGTACTGTTGCAAAATATCGTGAGCAATTAGATATTCCTGTAGCACGATTACGCAAAAAGATTTAGTTATTACAGTTTTCACAATAACTCTTTCTTAGATAATCATCTTTTAGTAATTGAAAAGTTACACCATCTTCCTCTGGTGTATTAAATAGTTGGCAATACCTATCTTTATTTAAGTTCACAGCATTAAGCATTATGGCGCGATATTCATCTGTCTTAGTTAATTCTTTATTTATTAATGTCAGATTGAGGTAGTAGAATAATAAATCTTCATCTACATCAATTTGCCTTGCTTTATCTGACAATAATTTTGCTGCTGCTTCAACATTAGCATAGTAAGATAAGAATTGTGCTAAGCTGAAATAGTCAAAATCTGATAGTGGTATTTTCTCATATATTGACTTTATATAATTAACCGATTTGTCTTTGTTAGAGTAATCTCTTTTTCTATTAAAATTCTCGCTTTGAATAATATGATAATTAATCATCATTCTATTAATCAAGGCTTTTGAAATTTTATACTTTTCAAGATTGAAAATTTCATCTTTAAACAGTGAAGGATTTATCTTTTCAATATTATAGCGCCATATTTTAAATTTTATTGCGGCAAGATTGTATCTAACTCTAGTATTTTTGGGATCTAACTTTTTTAATTGTTCAAGCTCGTTTCTAACAATAACTATTTGTCGTTCATCTAACTGATATTTAATAGCACTGTTTTTATTTAATATATTGATGAATTTAAGCTGCATTGGTACTTCAAGTTGCTTCAAAACATCTGGAGAAACCTCACTGTTTTTCAACTTTTCAAATAGAGAATTCTGAATAGTATTTGCCTCATCTAAATTGTCCTCTTTTATGGATTGATTAAATAAGTTTACCAACTGTGTTACAGGCATTGTTTTGTACTTATCCTTTTTCTCAAGCTCCAAAGTAATTAATGCCTTACGATGATTTTTTAAATACGGTTCCATCTCTGTAGAAAATGCACCCACTAGCTTCTTCTTTATTTGCGCTTTACTTAATACTTTTAGGTTTTCGTATTTGGTACCTTCAATATCATTTAAAAATTCAACCCAATTCTCTGAAGATGAAATCGTATTTTTTATAGTAGGTTTTTGATAAGTCTGTATCGCTTTTGCAATACTATTTGCTCGTCCTTCTTGTAATTCTATATTGCGCTCCAAGCTTCCTTCAACGGAGGAATAAGCTTTAATGTTTATGGTTTTAATATTAAAATCTGTGAGGTTTAACGAATCGTAAACAGGCTTTATATCTTCAGGAGAATAGATCGACTTATTTTTCTCAAAAGGTATTTTAAACTTTAGAGTTTTATATCTAATCTTAACATTTTCTTCACCTTGACTCACTAATTTTTGATTTTTAAAATTTACAGAATCTAAGTACATGCCCATGTCTAGTAAATCCCATTGATATGCTTTAAGATTGTATATAATTTGATATCGACATAGTGTTTTATTTCCAAGAAAAAGAATATTGTACTCTAGCTCTTTTCCTTTTAATTCAGTAGGTATTTTACCCACTAAAACTCTAAACATATCCTTTCCACTAGAGCGTAATCCACTTTTTAGACGCTTAGCGTACACTGGTTTAAGTAGCTTTCCATTTATTTGCTTATTCTCTATAGATGTAACTGAGCAGTTATAAATATCTTTTGCAACAACATCAAGAGCTAAACCATCTGTTGGGTTTTTAAAAAGTAGATTAAACCACTTTCTGTCATTAGTCTGAAAGTATAAATTTCCATTTTCGTTCTGAATAGAAAATCTAACTTCCTTTGTTTTTTGACGAAACACATTAAAACAATTAGAACATGCTTTATTTCTTTCAGCTTCTGTTTGTGGAAATACTATTCTGAAATTCTCCTCTTGAGAAAAAGAGACATTTGCAGTTAAGACTAATGAGATTAAGAGAATTAAATATTTCAGTTTCATTTTTAATATTTTTCTGAATTTGAAAATTAATAAATTACTTTTGTTTGACAGCTATGGATTTCATCTTAAAAAGTATATCGTACATATTTCACCCATTAATAATGCCACTGCTAGGTGTTTTGTTTTACTTTTCTAAAACACCTAGATTTATCCCAGAACCTATTAGTCAAGCCAAGATTTTTTCTACAATTCTGCTTACTATCATTCTGCCTGTATTGGTCTACTATTTATTAAAAACCCTAAATAAAGTAGATAGTATTTATCTTAAATCTACTGACGAAAGAAAGTTACCATTATTAATCAATTCTGTAATTATCGCACTAGTGATTACTCGTGTTTTTACGCAAACCGAAATTGAAGAATTGTACTATTTTTTTGTGGGGATATTATTATCAACTCTAGTCTGTTTTTTTCTTGCAGTTTTTAAAGTAAAAGCTAGTATACATATGTTAGCTGCTTCTGGCTTTTTTATGTTTGCCATAGCATTGAGTATTCATTTTCATATAAATATTAATGGTTCTATTGCGCTTATGATGATTTTACTTGGTGCAATAGCTACGTCACGCTTACACTTAAAAGCGCATACATATCCTGAATTAATTATTGGTAGTCTAACAGGCTTTATTCCTCAGCTTTTGCTGCTGAAGCTTTGGCTATAATATATAGAACATTATTCCAACCTTAATAGCTCTAGAGTCTATAGATTGATTGTTTAATTGTGCGGTATCATCAAAAATAGAGTTAAGCCCATAATAGATTTGAAAATTCCATGTGCCATATCCGGCACTTAAAGTAAGTCCGTACTGCAATTTATTAAAGGCGTCAATATTAGATACATTTGTAGTTAATAAATCGCTTTTTAATTTAGAAGAATTATATACTAAATAACTTAGTTTAAATCCTGGATATATGCGCCAAAACTTGTACGTCTCAGCGCTCGAAGTTCTCCATCGAAACTCAAAAGGGACATCTATTAGGTAGGTTGTAAATTTATTCTTAGTAATATTTCCAAGACCTCCATCATCTATAGAAAAATTAATGTTTCCTGATGTTTCCGTAATAATCAAGTTCTGGTTATATGAGTTAGAAGAAATTCCTAGTCCTATACCAATTGACCAATTTCGTTTTTGATTAATTGGCATATCTCTTATAAAACCAAAATGAAAGCCTGTAGAAAAATCACTCTGAGAAACACCATTCGGATTATTTGATAATAGATTATAAGTAATAGACGCATAAAACTGATCTTCACGATACCTATCATCTATAGCAACAGATAAACTATCTTGCGCCCAAGAAAAGCTAATTGGTAAACAAAACAATAACAAACAATAATATAATCTCATGCTGTAAAGCTATTAAATTTCAGTAAGTATAGCATATAAAAAAAGCGTTATGATATATACCATAACGCTCTCAAAAAATTAAGATTTTATTTATTCTTCTTTTTTCTTACCGGTAATGTACATGATCTTAAGTGCATTAGCTTCTCTGAGCTCTTGCTTAACATCTGAAACAATACCTGCATTTGTATTTTCATCGACCTTTAAAGCTATAACAACCCTATCTTTTAATTCTTCAGGTAGTGTAGCGATATATTCGAAAACAGCAGGCTGAACGGCATCTAAATTAACAAATGAATCATTAATTTGAATACGCCCTTCGGTACCTAAATTACTGTATTGCGAACTTGGTTTCCCAGCATAAATAAACATGGTTCTGTCTTTTTTAAGCTTCTCTATCTGATCTGCTACAGGTAAAGTGTTTTCTACCATTGTAGAGTTATCTCTCATTACAGTTGCTACCATAAAAAAGAACAATAACATAAATACAATGTCTGGTAAAGATGCCGTCGATATCGCCGGTAATTCACCACCTTTTTTCTTCTTAAACTTAGACATACTAATTAACTTTTATCTGGTTCTGCTTCTGAGAGTTTCATAGGATACATGTCCTTAATTCTCTTAATATCGGCGTTCAGCTTTTCGTCTTTATTAAACTGATTCTTTTCTTTCTCCTCTAACATGGATGCAAAAGATCTGTTAAAAATACGTTGAGCTTCTCTTTCTCTCAGCTCGTTATAAGCTGCAACTAGTTCGTTCTGTACTTCGATATATCTGCCATAACTAGTTTCTCTATCATGCTTTAGCGTAATAATTGCCTTATCGGGATGATCTGACGAAGCTGGGTCTTTTTTACCTCTACAGTAAGTACATGACTCACCTTCTGCATTAACATCTCCACCATTATCTAAGAAGTCTACTGCTGCCTGTCTTAAATCTTTGATATCCATTTCCTCTTCTTCAACCAAAAGACGGTCATCTCTATTTACCAAAATAGTAAACAAGTTTTTTTGTTTAATAATTGGTGGCTCAGTTTGTGAATCATCAATTGGCGGCAAACTTCTTAAAATACCTTTATCCTTCTCGATTGTAGTTGTTACTAAGAAAAATATCAATAGTAAGAAAGCAATGTCAGCCATTGAACCTGCGTTAACTTCTGGTGCTGCTCTTTTTGCCATAATCTACTATTTACTTAATATTTTTTTTACTCCTGAGAAAATCATTGAAACTGCAGCAATAGCTAATAGTATATAAAAAGCTACTAAACCTGCACCTACCATTTGAGACTGACCATCAGTTGCAATACCATCCTGTAACTTATAAGCTCTAGTGTCTCCTCCTGAAACTACATAAGAAATAACAAGTACAGCAACAAAAGCGCCAACTCCTATTAATGTGTTTTTAAGACCTGCTGTATTTGTAAATAAATTTTTGACTACAAAGAATACAACAAATGCTAATACTATTCCTAATATTATGTATGCTACATAAGCCATAGGATCTACTAAGCCAGCAGACTCACCACTCTTGATTGCGTCATCTCCTGCAGAAATAATTCTAACAAGAAAAACAATACCAAGAACCCCTAGTAAGGCTGCTACTATTTTTAATATTTTATGCATATCTACTTCTTATTTTTTGTGTCTTACTAATAAATCCATCAATGTGATAGAAGAATCTTCCATATCGTTTACAATACTATCAATCTTAGCGATGATGTAGTTGTAAAAAATCTGAAGTATAATAGCCACAATAAGACCAAATACAGTTGTTAAAAGTGCTACTTTAATACCACCTGCTACTAAAGAAGGTTGCATGTCTCCAGCTGCTTCAATTTTATCGAATGCTTGAATCATACCAATTACCGTACCCATGAAACCTAACATTGGTGCAAGTGCGATAAATAATGATATCCAAGAAACATTTTTCTCTAATTGTCCCATTTGTACACCACCGTAAGCTACAACAGCTTTTTCAGCAGCATCAATATCTTCGTCTGCTCTGTCTAAACCTTGGTAAAATATAGATGCAACAGGACCTTTTGTATTTCTACAAACTTCCTTAGCAGCTTCGATACCACCAGATGCCAAAGCATCCTCAACATTTTGAGTTAATTTCTTTGAATTTGTAGTAGAAAGATTTAAAAAGATAATTCTTTCAATAGCAATTGCTAAACCAAGAATTAAACATAATAAAACGATTCCCATAAACCCAGGACCACCTTCAATAAATCTCTTTTTTAATTCTTGATGAAACCCTAAGTCTTCAGCTGCTGCTTCATTTGTTTCTTGGGCTACATTTGCAACAGTTGTTGTTGCGGCTGCTACTGTTGTTGTTGCATTTGCATTAACAGTTCCAATAACCATTAAACATGTAATGGCTAGGATAGAAAATAATCTTTTCATTGTCTTGAATCTTAATTTTTATTAGTTAAAGTGTTAAAGATAAAAAAAATATGTAACTATTTAAGTAAAACATCAGCAGAGAGGAAGGGATTCGAACCCTCGAAACGCTTTTGGCGTTTACACACTTTCCAGGCGTGCGCCTTCGACCACTCGGCCACCTCTCTGTAAGTCTTAAAAATTACAGAACGCCAAATAACAAAAAAATCTTTAAACACTAAAATTATGGGCGTTAATTTTAGGACATTTCGCCACGTAGTGACGTTTCATAAATGCTTTGAAACTCTAAAGGATTAATATCCTGTCCAATGAGGTACATTAACTTTGTTATTGCAGCCTCAGTAGTTAAATCTTTTCCAGAGATAATACCAATTTCTTTTAACTGCGAGCTCGTTTCATACTGTCCCATATTTACACTTCCGCCAGCACATTGCGTAACGTTAATAATATACATACCTCTTTTAACAGCTTCTCTCAACAAATCAATGAACCAAGTTTCTGTAGTAGCATTACCCGATCCATAAGTTTCTATAACTAATCCTTTAATGAGTTTACTTCGTAAAACAGCTTCTAATATTGGTTTTGATATGCCTGGAAATAATTTAAGTATCGCAACATTAGTATCCAGCTTTTTATTAACCTTAAGCGCAAGTCCTTCATTAGGTTTTAAAAGATACTCTTTGTTAACATTGAGATTTACGCCAGATTCTGCCAAATTTGGATAATTCAAAGACTCAAAGGCTTCAAAATGCTCCGCATTAATTTTTGTCGTGCGATTGCCTCTGTATAATTTGTATTCAAAATATAAGCCTACTTCTCTTATAATAGGTATACCATTATTATTGAGTGTCGCTAATTGAATAGATGTAATTAGGTTTTCTTTTGCATCTGTTCTTAAATCTCCTATTGGGAGTTGAGACCCAGTAAATATAATAGGCTTTGCTAAGTTTTCGAGTATAAAACTCAAAGCGGATGCAGAATAACTCATTGTATCACTGCCATGCAATACAACAAAACCGTCAAAGCGTTTATAATTGTCTTTAATTGTGTCTGCTATTACGCACCAATATTCTGGATTAATATTAGAGGAATCTATAGGTTCTTCAAAAGATATAGTTTCTATATTACAATCTAGCAATCGTAATTCTGGTATTCTTTGTATAAGATTATTAAAATCAAAAGCCTTTAATGCGCCAGTATTGACATCTTTTACCATACCAATAGTTCCGCCTGTGTATATTAAAAGTATGTTTTGTTTTTTCATCTTATATCCCAAAAATTGCTTTAGAGTTTTCTGTTGTAATACGAGCTATTTCTTCAGTAGATAAACCATACAATTCTGAAAGTTTCTCTAATACCTTAATAACATATTGACTTTCGTTACGTTTTCCTCTGTAGGGTTTAGGTGCAAGATATGGTGAATCTGTTTCAAGAACAATATGCTTTAAATCTATTTGATGAATAAACTGATTAATTTTTCCGTTTTTGAACGTCACCACACCACCTATTCCTAACTTCATATTATAAGAAATGGCTTGTTTAGCTTGATCTAAGTTTCCTGTAAAACAATGAAATATCCCAAACAAATCATCACTTTTTTCTTGTTCTAAAACTTCAAAGATTTCATCAAAAGCTTCTCGACAATGTATTACAATAGGCAGCTTGTATTTTTTTGCCAAGTTAATCTGATGCTTAAATGCTTCAACCTGTATTGGCAAAGTGCTTTTGTCCCAATAGAGATCAATTCCTATTTCCCCAACAGCGTAGAAATCTCTTGCTTGAAATTGTTCTTCAATATGTTTAAGCTCTTCTTTGTAATTTTCTTTTACAGAAGTGGGGTGCAGCCCCATCATTAAAAACACCTCGTTAGGAAACTCTGCCTCTAGTTTATACATCGCTTCAGTATAACTAGAGTCAATGGCTGGAATAAAAAAGCGCTTTACATTAGCCTCGATAGCACGTTGTATCATCTCATGCCTATCTTCGTCAAAGGCTTCACTATATAAATGTGTATGCGTATCTGTAATTATCATAGCGCAAAAATACACATCTTTTTAGTCTAGTTTATCAATTAATTTTTGAGCTTTTTCGTAATAGATTGTATCCTCAGACAGGCCTTTAAGAAGCGCTACACATGCTTTGGTATCTTCTTGTTTTAGCTTGCTCAAAGCAGCATACCAGAGTGCTTCATTCTTATAAGCTGATTTTCCCGAAAATATTTGTTTTAAAACAGTATCTGCCTCTTCAAACTTATCTTGTTCAATTTGGCTAATAGCTCTGTACAGCTTTACTTCATCATTATCCGAATCTGTTTTCAAAATTTCAGATAAATAGACTTCGGCATCTTTATAGTTTTTTTCATTAAATGCCTTCTGAGCTTTAATGACGACATCTTCGACATTCCCTCTTACCGACAAACTAATAACACCATAGTCTGAATAATCTTCATAGCCTGGTGCTGAAAATCTATTAAAGATAAACAAGCCTAAAAACACAATAACTGTAGCAGCAATAGCTAGTTGGCTAATCTTAAATCTTTTTGACTTCTTTAGAGGCTGAGCTTGATGTTCTTGTTTATTAAAATAGGTATTAGATATGGCTTTTAAATTAGTTTCAAAATCTTTTGAAGCCTTAGCTTCTCCATAACTGTGCTCTAAAAACTCTGATAGTTCTTTATAGGTTTCAAAGTCCTTTCTAAATTCAGAATCTGAACTTAACTTTTCTTCAAAAGCCAACACCTCTTTATCCGATAAGGATTTAGAAATGTAATTCTCAAACGCTATGTAATTTTCTTCCTTCATTACAACTTAAGCTGGTTAAATTTGGGTGATTTTCGCACCATTTCGGTTAATTTACCAATGCACAAAGATTTCTTTTTTCTGGCATAAGCATAAGTTACACCAAGACGTTCTGCAACCTCTTCCATAGATTTTATTTTAAAAGTTGCTTTAAGCAAATCTTTACAAGCATCACCCAACTTATTAAACATCTCAGCAAACAAAGCTTGTTTTTCGCCAAAAATTTCAGTTTCGAAGGCTAATTCTTGTGCATCGTCACCTATAGATACAGTTGCCTCATTAATTGTTACCTCTTTATTGTAATTTTTTTTGAGGTGGTTTAACCATTTACGTTTACACAGCAGAAAAAAATAGGCATCAAACGGGCAAGTGAGTTGTAAGTTTTTTTGACTTGCTTGATGATATATAGTAATAATGGCCTCTTGAATAATGTCTTGGGCTTCATCTGCACTTCCATTATTCTGTTTAATATAATTAACCACTTTAGGCGCATACTTATCATATATAGATTGTATCACAAAAGAGTTGTTTTGCAACAATCCAGTAATATATTTCTGGTCTTCATGATTTTTTTTTTCGCCCAATAGCCCCTGTATTTTCTACTAATTTAAAAAAACTTTAAAGAAACAGGGTAACAATTTTATTAGGATACTGATATAAGGTTGTAACGAGAAAATTAATCCTTAAAAATTAGAAATTATGAAACGTTCAATTTTAATTATCAGTACAGTAGTATTATCGTTCTTAAACTTAAACGCTACAACATTAAAAACAAAGGCAACTAAAGCAATTGTTAAAACAGAAATTACAGAAAACAATATTACAACTGAGTACGAGTGGTCTGTAAAAACCTTAACAGGGAAAAGCTCAGGAACTTCATCTAGTCTGGAAGAAGCCAAAGAAATGATAAGACTTTTTAGCCGTAATGAAGTGGTTCTTGAAAAAAAGATAATTAGTTATCACGTATTAAAAAGTGATGCCTCAGACAGTAGAACTTATTACTGGGAAGTAGACTCCACAAACGGAAAGGCTAAAGGTTACTCTTCTTCTGAAAGAGACGCAAGAGCAATGATTGCACTTGTCACAAAAGGTGAAGTAATTACCTATAAAATAATTACAAGTAAAAAATAAAACCAAAAACAGGGTAACAAAATTGTTGCCCTGTTGATATAAAGGTGTAAAACAATAAATATTAGAAATTATGAAAACTTTAAAATCAATTTTCGGAACCTTATTAATGATGGCAGTTATATTAACAAGCTGCAAAACTTCAGATGATTTAGACCCAATACTCCCTTTTGTCCCAACACAACAAGAGTTTCAAACTCTAAAAGAAAACGCTCGCGAAGCTTTAAAACAAGATTTTCAGCTTACGGTTGAAGACGGAATAACGACTCTAACAACAGCTAGTGGTGTTAGTGTTAGCATTAACGGTGCTTGTTTAACTCTTAATGGAAACGCTGCAACTGGATTAGTAGATGTAGAGCTAACAGAAATTTTTGATAAAGCAAACATGTTAAAAACAAACAGAAACACAATGGGTACATTACCAAATGGAGATAAAGCTATGTTGTTGACCGGTGGAGAGTTTTTAATAGAAGCTTTTCAAAACGGAATTGCGTTAGAAACAAACTGCCCAATAGAGTTACAGATACCATCTAATCTTACTGGCGGTGATGACCCAGCAATGGAGCTTTGGACTGGTAGAATTGACGAAAATGACAACTTAACTTGGGACGAAATGGAAGGTGGTCCTCAAGGAATGGGTGGTGAAGTTTTTGCAGAAGGCGGACAATATTATGCATTCTTTAATGACTTTGGTTGGAGTAATGTAGATCGTTTTTATAATGATCCAAGACCAAAAACAACAATCTTAGTTGCGCCACCAACAGGTTATGATAATACAAATAGTTCTGTGTTTATCTCTTACGATGGTGAAGATACAGGATTAGCAAACCTTGACACTTATGATACTGGATCAGGATTATTCAGTGAGCATTATGGACAGATTCCTATTGGTTTAGAGTGCCACATCATTTTTGCATCACCAAATGAAACCGGGGGATGGTTATATCATATTCAAGCAGTGACAATAGCAGCTAATGATCAGATTACTTTTAACGCTGGTAATTTAATTTCAGCAACAGATACTGAATTAACAACTGTCATAAATGCCCTACCATAATTCTTGACCTGTAAAAGCGATGACCAAGGGGGAGTCATCGCTTTTTTTTATATTTAAGTGCAATCAACTCAATATAATTATGAAATCTAATGCTTTTGTATTTGGTTTTCTTTTCTGCTTTTTAACTGTTTTTTCTCAGCAAAAGGCAGTTTCTGATTCTATAAAACCCAGAATAGCTTCGATACAACATCGTGTAAAAGCTGATAGCCTGATATTAAATGCTGAAACACCACCATTAGAACAAATAGCTGGTGCTCCAAAAGCATTTTACACCTATTATTGGGAGATGGGTGATGGCAATTATAGTAAAGAAAAGAATCCTAAACACGTATATAAAGATAAAGGTGATTATGAAGTAAAGCTATGGGTTACTAACAATTACGATACAGGGAAGCCACCTGTGAGTCGTCCTAAAAAAATAAGTATTTCTAAAGATGCTGAAAATTTTCAAGCACAAGCTTCAATGTCTGAAGATTTTACATTACAGCGCAACAGAGAACCAATGCCAGACCAAGACATGGTACTAATCATGAGTTATAAAAATGAAAATGACTATGCTTCTAATGGTAAACTTTACTTATTCTATAACGAGCAAAAATATGCAGCTAATAATTTTGAATTAACTGAAATGCGAACACATCATGGTGAAGAAGAACTGATTAATGAAGATATCGTTTATAACATTCCAAAAGACAGTTTTGATGGCACGCTCCTAGCTTCATCCGAAGATGTTATTAAAAATCTACATATAAAACAGCAAGACTCTACTAAAAAAACAGATTTACCATTAACTTTAAAAGAGGCCAACGACTATTACAAAAAATCTAAAGTTTTAGAGTTTACAAACATGGAACCTAAAGAAGAACGTCATGTGTTTTTTACAATGAAAACCACACCAGAAATGCTTAAAGACACAAGTGCTATAATTTCTGTCCGTGGTGTTTTTGTCCCAGATTCTAACTATAGCAACCATACAGTAAAAGACATGGAAATGGAGATTGTCACATCTCATGACCCAAATAAGATGTCAAGTAATGGTACATTTCTGAATTACAGATTTGTACGATTTAAAACGCTTAAATATAAAATTAAGTTTCAAAATAACGGTGAAGGTCCAGCACGAACAATTAGACTGGAAACAGATATTCCTGAGATGCTAGACAAACAAACTTTAGAGGTCATGGACATGTATCCAAAAGTAAAAATTTGTCCCAAAAGAGAGGTGCAATACAGTTGCCTGGACACCACATATACTGAAACTCAAGCTATATTTACATTTAAAAATATTTACCTGCCAGGAAGCGAACAAAAAAATGTAAAAGCGTATGATTCTACCAAAGGCTTTGTAAGGTATAAGATTAAATTCTCTAAAGATTTTCATAAGAAAAAGACTAGAAGTAGAACTGCAATAATTTTTGATAAAAACGATCCCATAATTACGAATTATTCTACAACTCGATTTTTACCAGGCATATCGATTGGAGCAAAGGCAGGCTATAATTATTTTCCAGATTTAAAAGACTCTAAAAGCTACTTTGTTGGTGCAACAGTTTCGCCATACAAGTCTTATCGATGGTATTGGCAAGTAGAGCTTTTGAATAGCTTTCATAATTATGATTCGGATACCTCTATTACTGAAGAAATTATAGGAGGAGCACAAGGCTTTGAACAATTACAACGCACTACAGCTTCGTCTAGTTTTCAGAATATAGATTGGGAGGTTCCTATTTTAATGAGATACAATATTAATAACTACATAGGTTTAGGAGCTGGTCTTAATACTATGATAACTCTTAGTGAAAAAAGAGATGAATCTCTTTTAATAGAGCGTTTTGAAGGCACAAATCCACAAGCCCCAATTATAGAAACTCTTAATTCTACTTCTGAATTTTCAGATTCTTTTACAAACCTTAGAACTGGATTTTTAGTAGAAGTCACAGGTGGTTTTGCCAGAATTGGGCCAAGCTTTGGCGCACGTTATGTCTTTAACTTCAAGGCTAATTTTAATTATCTTCAATTGTATGGTATTTGGAAGTTCTAAATTCTTTTAAAGTATAAATGAAAAACCTCTTCGTTCTTTTTTTTGTTTCGAGCTTTTCGGTTTGCTTTTCTCAAACTTTAGAGGAGCGTATTTACGCATCAACAGAACAGTTTTATAGTGAACCAAATCTCAAAAACTTACAAATTTTAAATTCTGAAATTAAAATCTACGAACCCCAGTTAAGGACAGAAGATGAGTACTTTGCATTTATCAATCTTATTGTAAATAAAGCCTATTATTTAGGGGAACAAAACAAGCAAAGAGAAGCAATTTCTGCCTACGAGAAAGCACACCAAATCTATATAAAAAACAATGTAGCAAGCTACGATATTGTTGAATATTGTTTAATTCCGCTTGGTATACTTTACCACAAAACTAATGCTTACCTCAAAGCTGAAAACATTATAAAACACTATATCGTTATTGCCAAAAAGCAGAATAATAAAACTCAGCAAATAACAGGAAGCATTAATCTTGCTGGATTGTATCAATCTTTAAATAGACATCAAAGCGTTATAAATATAATAGACAAAACATTACAGATAGACGGCATAAAAAAACAGCAAAAACAAAGACTTAATAGTTTAAAACGAAGAAGTCAATTGTTGTTAGAAACTAATCAAGAAAAACTTCTTTTAGATGGCGATATTGTCTTTAGCATAAAAGAAGATTTTGAAACTTTACAACTAAAATATCAGCTTAATCTTAAAAACGAAGATTACAACAAAGCCTTTAGCTACTTTAATCGCATTAAAAACAACACTCTAAAAAACAAGCTTACGTCTTCAAGAGCGCTTGCAAAGCTTAGTTTCCAAGAAGCTCAATTATATTATCTCATTAATAAGCCTGATAAAGCATTACAAGAATTAAAAAATACGCTTGCTATACTTTTACCCAAGTTTAAAGATTTGCAGCATCTTAATGAAACTAATTTATACCCAGAAAATACATTTTTAGACGTCTTTGATTTACTAGCAGAAATGGAGGCAAATCCTGAGAAAAAATTGTCATATCACAACCTTGGCATTTATGTTGCCAATTTATTAGATTACGAAAGTTCTAGTGAAGAAAGCCTCATAGTTAAAGCTAATGCAAATAGAAACAGAAGTGAAAAATGCATTGGCATTTTGCATCAACTATATCTTAAAGACAGAGATTCTATTTTTTTACAGCAAGCAATCAATTATGCTGAACAACATAAAGTTTCGATTTTAAAAAACCGCTCTGAACGTAGAAATCGAATCCAAAAATATGGGGATTCTGATTCAACGCTTATAAAAGAAAACTTACTTCTAAAAGAACAAAGGCAATTAACTAATAGGCTTCTCAATAGACCTGCAAACAAGAATCTAATCAATGCGCAAGACAGCATAAGATTAAGGCTAATAAAAATAAACAATGAGCTTAAGTTTTTGCAAGACTTAATTAAGCAGAATTATTCTATTGAGAGCACTAAAGCTATAACTCTTAAGGACATTTATACAAAACTAAAAGCTGAGAACACAACTATAGTAGAATATTTTTATGGCAAGAATGCGATTTATCAATTTGTGTTTTCTGAAAAGAATCATGCTTTTAATAAAATCCCTATTCATCAAAATACAACTCAAGATATCATAAATTTTATAAGCTATTTTAATGATGCTACAAAGATAAATTCTGATGTTGCAGCCTATACAGAAGATGCGTTTTCGATATACAATCTTTTAAAGTTTAATGCTGTTAGTGATCAACCTAATGTTATTATAATTCCTGATGGATGGATTAATTTTATTCCTTTTGAAACGCTTTTATATACTAAAACGACCTCAACTATCTTCTCTAAAATGCCCTTTGTAGTTAATAATCAGTCATTGGCTTATAATTCCAGCCTTTTATTTTACTTAAACGATAATAAAGAAAGATTAGAAGATAATTTACTCGGTATTTTCCCAGTTTTTAAAGATTCTAATCAAGAACTATTACATACAATAAACGAAGCAAAAAGTATCGAAACACAAATCCCATCAAAACTTTTAATGCACCAACTAGCAACTAAAGAAAGCTTTATAAAAAAAGCTAGCGACTATTCTATTCTACATTTGTCTACACATGCAACTTCTGGTGATTTTGTAAATCCTGCAACAATTTCTTTTTCAAATACTATTTTATCATTAAACGAGCTGTATAATCTTAATCTTAACCCAAATTTAGTGGTACTAAGTGCTTGCGAGACTGGTATTGGAAAACTAGTAAAAGGTGAAGGTACTATGAGTATTGCCAGTGGATTTCAGTATGCTGGTGCAAAAAACATATTGTTTTCTTTATGGCAAATTAATGATTTAAGTACTTCAGAGATTATGTCGTCTTTTTATAGGTATTATGGTAATGGAAAGTCCGCAGTATTTTCAAACACGCAATCAAAGATTGACTACCTAAGCAATAACACAATTAGCAATGCCAAAAAATCACCTTACTATTGGGGAGCTTTTACTTATTATGGTGATTCTCAGGAGTTAAAATCCGCTAAGTCAATAGTCCTTTTATGGAGTCTTGGGGTATTAGCATTACTAATAATTGTATTTTTGATGT
Organism: Winogradskyella haliclonae; assembly: GCF_014635865.1. Lineage (GTDB taxonomy): Bacteria > Bacteroidota > Bacteroidia > Flavobacteriales > Flavobacteriaceae > Winogradskyella > Winogradskyella haliclonae. The sequence goes on from NZ_BMDQ01000001.1 coordinate 330,778, forward strand.
TTAAATACTACTACAAAAATGCAAATGGCACTTAAAGATTTTTTGACGTTAAAAGGCTATTCTAAAATAAAACTGAAGCTCACAAAAACCAATCATTTTGAAATTAGAGCAACAATTAATGGTGTAAAAGGGCGATTTATTTTAGATACTGGCGCATCAAGTAGCTGTGTTGGTTTTGAAGCTATTAAACAGTTTAATCTTAAAGTCGTAGATTCTGAAATAAAAGCCGTTGGTGCTGGAGCATCTGGTATGGAGACAAAACTCTCAAAATCTAATACCGTAACAATTGGTAAATGGAAAAAGCAACGCATTGCTTTGGTGCTATTTAATCTTAATCATGTTAATGAAGGTTTGATAAACCATAATGTAGATAAAGTTGATGGAATCATAGGTGCTGACATTCTAAAAAAAGGGAAAGGCATCATTGACTATGATAAAAAATACCTTTACCTAAAACTTCAATAATTCTTCATTTTAATCTCTACAATTCAAAAATTGGTTTTTGACAAAATAAGAAGGATTTTTTTGTGCGAAAAAACGTGCTTTTTTACAACTATTTGATTTTCAATATTTTATAAATTTTAAAAAAAATAAAAAGCACGTATTTCTACGTATAAATATTTGAAAATTTATTCGGAAATTTACCTTAGCTAACGATTAAAGCAATTTATAGTTTTACAGAGAGACTATTCATTAGTATGAAAAACAATAACAGTAAAATATTTGTGTTACTTCTAATTGTAAGTACTGTTGCTATAATTACAGCTAATATCTCTGTTATTTTTTTTAGTTAATTTTAGTTTAGTTAGCTTTAGATATAAGGGTATCTAAAAACAAAAGCGCAATTTGGGGGAATTGCGCTTTTACTTTTTAATAGTAGGATTGAGTTTATAACTCTAATGCCTTTTTAATATTATTATCCATTAATAATTCTATAGGATTTTCTAGTGCTTCTTTTACTGCGACTAAGAATCCTACAGACTCTTTACCATCAATAATTCTATGGTCATAAGACAACGCAACAAACATTATTGGTCTAATCTCTACCTTACCATCTATAGCTACAGGTCGCTCAACAATATTATGCATCCCTAAAATTCCACTTTGAGGAGGATTAATTATTGGTGTAGATAACATACTACCAAAAACACCACCATTAGAAATGGTAAAGGTTCCGCCTGTCATTTCATCCACAGTGATTTTCCCATCTCTGGCTCTTAATGCTAATCGTTTTACTTCTGACTCTACACCTCTAAAAGATAAGTTTTCAGCATTTCTTATAACTGGCACCATCAATCCTTTTGGCCCAGAAACTGCAATACTAATATCTACAAAATCATACGAAAGCATTTCTTTACCATCTATCATAGAGTTAACCGCAGGATATAATTGTAATGCTCTAACAACAGCTAAGCTAAAGAAACTCATAAACCCAAGACTTACACCATGCTTAGCTTTAAAATCTTCTTTGTATTGTTTACGCAAATCGAATATCGGTGACATATCGACTTCGTTAAACGTTGTCAACATCGCTGTCGTATTCTTTGCCTCAACTAATCGCTCAGCAACCTTACGACGTAACATTGACATTTTACTGCGGGATGTCCCTCGGTTTCCTCCAGATGGAGTTCCCATTGACGGCACAGCATTAACAGCATCATCCTTAGTTATACGTCCATCACGACCAGTGCCAGATACAGATTTAGCATCAATTCCTTTTTCGTCTAATATTTTTTTAGCTGCAGGACTTGGTGTTCCTGTGGCATAAGTTTTAGATTCCTCTGTTGGCTTAGAAACTTCTTTTTTTGGTGCAGTTTCTTTCTTCTCTTCTTTTGGAGCTTCATCAGAACTCCCTTCAGGTTTTGTAGCACTTGTGTCTATTAAACAAACTACTGCACCAACTTCAACTGCATCTCCTTCTTCAGCTTTTAGTGTAATTGTTCCACTTACTTCCGCAGGTAGTTCTAATGTTGCTTTGTCGCTATCTACCTCAGCGATGGCTTGGTCTTTTTCTACATAATCGCCATCTTCAACTAACCATTCTGCTATTTCTACTTCAGTAATTGATTCGCCTGGTGAAGGCACTTTCATTTCTAAAATCATCGTTCTTTTATTTATTTAAGCTCTGATTTGAGTTTTTATTTATTAATTTCTTTGGTTGTCTTTTGTTTTATCAAAAACATAATCTATCACCTGCTGATGACGTATTTTTGATCGTACTGAACTTCCTGCCGCCGGCGCACCATAAGGTCTTCTTGTAGCGGCTCTAAACTGTTTTGCTTCTTCAATATGCATTAGCATATGTCCATAAGCACCCATGTTCCTCGGCTCTTCTTGTGCCCAAACGATATCATCTGCATTTTTGTACTTTTTAAGTACCTTATTAATAGCTGCAGTTGGTAATGGAAACAATTGTTCTATTCTTACCAATGCCACATCATCTCTTCCTAATTTTTCTTGCTCTTCAAGCAAATCGTAATAGAACTTACCTGTAACAAAAACTAGAGTCTTCACCTTAGTTGCCTTAGCATTCTCGTCGTCAATTAACATTTGGAAACTTCCATTAGCAAATTCTTCTACTGTCGAGACCACTTTTGGATGACGTAATAAGCTTTTTGGGGTAAAAACTACCAATGGTTTTCTGTAATTAGCTTTCATCTGTCTGCGTAATAAATGAAACATATTAGCAGGAGTCGTACAATCTGCAACAAACATATTATCCTTGGCACAAACTTGTAAATAGCGTTCCATGCGGCCTGAGGAATGCTCTGCGCCTTGACCTTCATAACCATGAGGCAATAACATTACCAGTCCGTTTTGAGTTTTCCATTTATCTTCTCCAGAAGAGATGTACTGATCAATCATTATTTGAGCACCATTACTAAAGTCTCCAAATTGTGCTTCCCAAATGGTAAGTGTATTTGGACTAGCCATAGCATAGCCATAATCAAAACCTACAACACCGTATTCTGATAATAACGAATTGTAAATATTAAATTGCCCTTGATTCTTAGCTACATTTTTAAGTAAGATAATTTCTTCTTCGCTATCTTCTACCTTAACAACAGCATGCCTGTGAGAGAATGTTCCTCGTTCTACATCTTGACCAGAAATTCTAACATTGAAGCCTTCAGATAATAAAGACCCATATGCTAAATGCTCAGCCATTGCCCAATCTAACCTATCTTCATCAAACATGGTCTGACGAGATTCTACTAATCGCTGAATCTTACGAATAAACTTTTTATCTTCTGGTAAGTTAGAAATTGTTTTTGTGATGTCTTTTAATAACGTTTTAGACACTGTAGTGTCTGGAGACTTTACCATTTCCTTTTCATCAACTCGAATGAAGTTCTTCCATTCTTCTTGCATAAATGGCGAAATCTTAGTTTTTTCAATCTTACGAGAATCAACTAATTTTTCTTCAAGTTGGTCTTTGTATTCTTTTTCTATTTTTTTGACATGACCATCGTCAATAACACCTTCAGCAATTAATCTTGCGGCATAAATATCTCTAGGGTTTTTATGCTTAGAAATAGCTTTGTATAATAGAGGTTGTGTAAACTTTGGTTCATCACCTTCATTATGTCCATATTTTCTATATCCTAATAAGTCAATAAACACGTCTCGTTTAAATTGCATTCTAAAATCTAATGCAAATAATATGGCATGCACTACGGATTCAGCATCATCTGCATTGACATGTAAGACTGGGGACAAAGTAACCTTACCAACATCTGTACAATAGGTGCTAGAGCGTCCGTCTAAATAATTAGTAGTAAAACCTATCTGATTATTAACTACAATATGCACAGTACCATTGGTTTTGTAGCCATCTAACTGTGCCATTTGCACAATCTCATAGACTAAACCTTGCCCAGCTATTGCTGCATCTCCATGAACTACAATTGGGAGAACTTGAGATGCGTCTTCAATATCTTTTCTGTCTTGCTTTGCTCTAGAAATCCCTTCAACAACTGCACCAACAGTTTCTAAATGCGAAGGATTTGGAGCAATACTTAAATTTATCTTTTTGCCCGAATCTGTTTCACGATCACTCGTCCAACCTAAATGATATTTTACATCACCATCAAAGATTTTTTCTTCATAATCCTTTCCATCAAATTCACTGAAAATGTCTTTTGCTGATTTGCCAAAAATATTTGTCAATGTACTTAGTCGTCCTCGATGGGCCATTCCCATTACAAACTCTTTAACACCATAATCTGCGGCCTTTTCTATCATAGCGTCTAATGCAGGAATTAAAGATTCGTTTCCTTCTAAAGAAAATCGTTTTTGCCCAACATATTTTGTATGCAGAAATGTTTCAAAAGAGACAGCTTCATTCAGTTTTCTGAGAATATTCTTTTTCTCATCTGCTGAAAAGCTTGGATGATTATCATTAATATTAAGCTTTTTCTGAATCCAATCAATCTCTTCTGGCTGACGAATATACATATACTCCACACCTATAGAATCGCAATAAATACGCTCTAAATGGTCTATAATTTCTTGAAGCGTAGCTGAGCCTAAACCTATAATCTCTCCAGCTGAAAACTTTGTAGATAAGTCACTTTTAGAAAGTCCAAAATTTTCAATCTCTAAAGTTGGCGCATACTTTCGTCTAGCTCTAACAGGATTAGTCTTCGTAAATAAATGACCTCTACTTCTATAGCCATCAATAAGTTTTACGACTTGAAATTCTTTTTGAACATGTTCTGGAATTTGAGTCGATACACCTTCAATAATCTCGCCTTCTAGTCCATAGGTTTCAGCGCCAAAATCGTAACCTTGAAAAAAAGCTCTCCAACTTGGTTCTACAGAATCTGGATTTTTAAGATATTGATCGTATAAATCAGCGAAATATGCTGTGTGTGCTGCGTTAAGAAAGGAATATTTATCCATTTGTTTTTTTGAGACGTTATCGCTTCAACAAAGTTTAGGCAAAAGTACAACTTTTAGGTTTTTCTATAACACATTTAGTATATTTATAACCATTGTTTACCCAATTTATGAGTATGAAATCATTTTTTCTGAATATTATATTTATTTTTTTTAGCCTCGTTAGTTTTTCTCAAGAGAATCAAAGTTCAAATTTTTGGAGTAATGTTAGATTTGGGGGTGGAATAGGTTTAAATTTTGGCGATGGCTTTTTTAGCGGAACATTAGCACCCCAAGCCATCTATGATTTTAATCCTTATTTTTCAGCAGGCTTGGGTCTTAATGGAAGTTATAGTAGTCAAAGAAACGTCTTTAAATCTACAATTTTGGGTGGTAGTGTAATTGCTTTGACTAACCCTTTTCCAGAAATTCAAGTTTCAGCTGAGTTAGAACAAGTAAATGTTAATACCGATTTTGATTCTCAATTTTCATCAAATACAAGAGATAACTTTTGGGCAACTGCCTTGTTTTTAGGAGTTGGTTACCGAACAGGAAATGTCACTTTTGGTGTTAGATACGATGTGCTTTATGATGAAGATGAAAGTATATATGCAGACCCATGGTTACCTTTTGTTAGATTTTGGTTTTGACGTCGATATACTCAGTCACCAAAACATTTCTAATAATTAGCTTTATACCAAACCTTTTGCCACTCACGTTGCAAAATTAAAAATGTAATGTCTTCTGAAAGTTTTGCGGTATCGTCGCTCTCTAGATTTCTGACTTTAGCTTCAGAAACATCAACGATATAAAGTAAATTAAGATAGTCCGAAAATTTATTCTGAATAAGATTATAGATTTCTTCTTGTAAAATCAGCTTTAGGCTTGTTGGCAAAACTTCATCATCAAAGCCCAAATCTATATTTGCATATAGCAAATCTTTATTAAGTTGAAGGACTAATCTTTTATAAAGTTTTGATCCATTTACCTCTTCGATTAAGTCTTCAAAATTTGTTGGTAATTGCATTATACTTTTCTTGTCATCAGACCTAGTCCAAATTGCTTAAGTACTTGTTTTTTCTCTTCAGAAATATTTAGCATTTTTAACAAAGAAAATGCTTTCTCAGTATAGTGTTCTACAGCTTCTTTTGTGGCTGTTTTAGCTCCTGTCTCTGTAAATATCTTTTTTACGTCTTCTATTTTTTGTGAAGCATCTTCTGGCTGAGAGGAAAACCAATCTAACAATTTAGTTTTATCGCCCTCAGAAGCAAATTCCTTAGCTTTAAGATATAAGTATGTTTTTTTATTTTCGATAATATCTCCTCCAACTTGTTTTCCAAAAGTTTCAGGATTGCCAAAAGCATCAAGGTAATCGTCTTGCAACTGAAAAGCTATTCCTAAAAAGCGTCCAAAATCATAGATAGCATCTTGATCTTCTTCAGATGCTTCTGCTACTATTGCTCCCATTTTCATTGCACCTCCAACTAATACAGCTGTTTTATATTCAATCATTTTTAAGTATTCAGGTATTGAAACGTCATCGCGGGTTTCAAAATCCACGTCGTATTGCTGTCCTTCACAAACTTCAGTAGCTGTTTTACTAAATAATTTTGCGAGTGCCTGAAAAGTTTCTGGTTTATAATTCTCAAATAATTGATAAGCCATAATCAGCATCACATCTCCCGAGAGTATCCCTGTATTAATATCCCATTTTTCATGTACAGTTTCTTTACCTCTTCTTAGTGGTGCATCATCCATAATATCGTCATGGACCAAAGAAAAATTATGAAAAACTTCAATACTCAAGGCTGCATCAAGAGCTTTGTTATAATCACTCCCAAAACAATCACAAGCCATTAATGTTAAGACTGGTCTTAAACGTTTTCCACCAAGATTAAGAATATAGTTTACAGGGTCGTAAAGATTTTTGGGATGACGTTCTTGAATAAAATTATCTAAATAATCAATAAACGCTTTTTGATAGTCTTCGATATGATTCATAAAGCAAAAATACGTTTTCAACGTATTTAACTTCAATAGTATGAATGTTAAAAAATCATTAAAACTTTGGAAACTATTTTTGTATTTAAAGTTTCCTGATGTATTTTTGTGCTCTCAATTATGAAAGAAAAAATAATATATAGAGCTACAGACCTTTTTCTTAACCTAGGTTTTAAGAGTGTTACAATGGACGATATTGCCAATGAAATGGGCATATCTAAAAAAACCATATATGTTCACTTTAGTAATAAAACCAAGTTGGTAGAAGCCGTTACATTTTATCTTTTTGATACTATTTGCGATGGCATAGACGATATCTGTGATAATGCTCCTAACCCAATAGAAGAGCTTTATTCTATAAAAATGTTTGTAATGCAGCATTTAAAAAATGAAAAAGCTTCGCCTCAATATCAACTTAAAAAGTATTATCCTGCTATACATGACGCTTTAAAATCTAAGCAATTTGACAAGATGCACGAATCTGTATCTGAAAGTCTAGAAAAAGGAATTGAAACCAAACTATTTAGAGAAAATATAGATGTGGAGTTTATTTCACGTCTTTATTTTAATGGAATGACAGGTATAAAGGACGAAGTTATTTTCCCTAAAGAAAAGTTTAATATGGAATATTTAATGGAGAACTTTTTAGAATACCATCTTAGAGCCATAGTCACAGAAAATGGCTTTAAAATATTAAATCAATTTATCACAAAAAATCAATCATAAACCATAATGAAACACCAATTATTATTTTGTTTTCTTTTGCTATTTAGCTTTGGTTATGCACAAGACATACCTAGCAGCTTTAGTCTTCAAGAGGCTATTGATTATGCTTTAGAAAATAACAGACAATCAAAAAATGCAGCTCGAGATATTGACGCTGCAAAACAGCAAAAATGGGAAACCACTGCAACAGGCTTGCCTCAATTAGATGCAACTGTAAACTACCAAAACTTTTTAAAGCAACAAGTTTCTGTAATCCCTGCCGAGTTTTTTGGTGGTAATCCTGGTGAATTTGCTGAAGTTATTTTTGGAACTAAGCAAAATGCTACAGCCACTGCGACTTTAAATCAATTACTATTTGACGGTTCTTACATCGTAGGGCTTCAGTCTGCAAAAGTGTTCTTAGAAATTTCTGAAAACGCCAAAGTAAAAACAGATTTAGAAGTGCGAAAAGCTGTAATAAATGCCTATGGTAATGTATTGCTATCTGAAGAAAGTCTAGAAATTCTTGAGAAGAACATTAATGTGCTTGAAAAAAATCTTTATGAGACTACAAAAATATATGAGAATGGCTTAGAGGAAGAAGAAAGTGTTGAGCAATTACAAATTACACTATCTAATCTTAAAAGCAATCTTAATAACACAGAGCGTTTGCGAGGTATCGCTTACCAAATGCTAAATATTACTTTAGGTATAGAATTTAATGCAACCATAAAGCTAACAGATGATCTAGAAACACTTGCTATTCAAAATATAGCTCTGCAAAATCTAGATACTGAAAATGACGTAGAGTCTACAATTGATTATAAGATAGCGGCTAATGATACTAAATCTAAAGAGCTTCTTCTTAAACTAGAAAAGAGTAAAGCGTTACCTAGTTTGAGTGCATTTCTTAATGGAGGTTATAACAGCTTTAACGACGACTTTGTATTCTTAGACAGTAAGAATCGATGGTTTGGCTTCTCTACAGTTGGTATTAACCTCAACGTTCCTATTTTTAGTTCAGGGAAACGAAGTGCTGCAACCCAACGCGCAAAAATAAATCTTGAAAAATCTAGAGACGATTTAACAGAGACGCAACAACGTCTTAATTTGCAAATAGAATCTGCAAAAAGCAATTACCGTTTTGCAGTTGAAGATTACACAAATAAAAAGCAAAATTTAGCACTAGCTGAACGTATTGAAAAGAAAAATCAAACTAAGTTTTTTGAAGGTATATCTTCTAGTTTTGAGCTTAGACAGGCTCAAACTCAGCTTTATACTGCGCAACAAGAATTATTACAAACGATGCTAGATGTTATCAATACTAAAGCAGAACTTGAAACCATTACCAATAAAATTTCTGATAATTAATCAATCATAAAAACACATTTCAAAATGAAAAATTTATATAAACTAATTGCTCTGTCACTAATATTAGTTGCCTGTGACGGAGATAAATCTCAAACAGTAGAAGACATATTAGCTACTGGAGATGTTAAAGTTATTCAATCAAAAAAAGAAGAACTTGTCGCTCAACAACAGGAATTAGCTGGCAAAATAAAGCAACTTGATGATAGCTTAAAAGTACTAAGCCCTGATAGAAATATCCCATTGATCACAACATTTGTTGCTGAAAGTAAAAACTTTAATCACTTTCTAGAACTTCAAGGTAATGTTGAAACAAAGCAGAATCTCGTTTTAACTCCAGAAATGAATGGAATTCTAAAACAAGTTTTCGTTAAAGAAGGTGATAAAGTTAGAAAGGGGCAAACTTTAGCTCGTATTGATGATGGAGGTTTATCACAACAAAGAGCCCAGCTTCAAATTCAGGCCGATTTGGCCAAAACTACTTTTGAACGACAAAAGCGTCTTTGGGAACAAAAAATTGGTAGTGAAATACAATACCTCAATGCCAAATCTAACTATGAAGCAATGCAAGAAAGTGTAAATCAAGTTAATCAACAGCTTGCAAAAACTTCTGTAAGAGCGCCATTTTCTGGAGTTATAGATGATATTATTACAGAACAAGGTAGTGTGGTTGGCGCAGGCCAAACTCAACTCATACGTATTGTGAATTTAGATGACATGTATATTAAAACAGATATCCCTGAAAGCTACATCACAAGTATCAAAAACGGTAAAGAGGTTGAAGTTATGTTTCCAATTTTAGGGAAAACAATAAACACAAAAATTAGGCAAACAGGTACGTTTATTAATCCAGCAAATAGAACTTTTAAGGTTGAAATTGCTGTACCTAATAAAGACCGCTCTATAAAACCTAATTTAACTGCTCGGTTAAAAATTAACGATTACACCAATGAAAATGCCATCTTAATTCCTCAAAATATCATTTCGGAAAATGCAAATGGTGAACAGTATGTTTATATCATAAAAGATAAAAACGAAGGTAAAGCTGTAGCAGAACAAGTGATTATTACAACAGGAAAAACACAAGGCGATTTTATTGAAGTCCTTTCTGGATTAAAGGCAAACAATGAGATTATAAAAGAAGGTGCACGTAGTGTGAAGAATGAGCAGACAGTAAAAATTATTTCTAATGACGCATAGTTATGAGTAGTAAAAAGAAAACTAAAAAGAAAGTAGACAAGGAATTTGGTCTATCATCCTGGGCAATTAACAATAAAACCACAATGTATGTGGCTATTGTACTTATTTTATTTCTTGGAGGATCAGCATATTTTTCAATGCCCAGAGAAAACTTTCCAGAAATAAAAGAAACAAAAATCTACATAAGCTCTTTATTTCCTGGCAATACGGCAGAAGATATTGAGAAACTCATCACTGATCCATTAGAAGATAAGCTAAAGAATGTGAGTAATCTAGTTGAGATTACCTCAACGTCTCAAGAAGATTACTCTATGGTTATTGTTGAATTCGATGAAGACATAACTGTTGAGTCTGCAAAACAAAAAGTTAAGGATGAAATAGAAAGTGAAACTTCTAGTGAAGACTGGCCAACATTTAACGGCGCAAAAGTAGAACCTAATGTTTTTGAGTTAAGTATGTCTGAGGAAATGCCAATTCTAAATATTAATGTTTCTGGAGATTATACTGTAGAAAAACTAAAAGAATATGGTGAATACTTAGAAGATGAAATTGAAGATTTAGAGGAAATCAAAAAAGTAGACATTCGTGGTGCACAAGATAAAGAGGTAGAAGTAGCTGTAGACATCTATAAAATGATGGCTTCAAAGGTAAGCTTTGATGATGTTGCTAATGCCATTGGTAATGGAAACATGACCATGTCAGCAGGTAATTTTATAACAAGTGGTCAAAGACGTACCATCAGAATCATTGGAGAGATCGATTCACCAGAACAACTAAAAAACTTTGTTGTAAAATCTGAAGACAATAGTCCTATTTACCTTAAAGACATTGCAGAAATTACCTTTAGACCTAAAGACAAAACTACCTATGCTCGTGAGTTTAATACTGAAAGTAATAAGGGTGAAGCTGTAGTCATGCTAGATGTGAAAAAACGCTCTGGTAAAAATATGGTTGCTGCAGCCGAAAAAGTAGAAAAAATTGTAGCAGATGCTAAGAAAAATGTTTTGCCAGCAGATTTAAAGTTGACCATTACAAATGACCAATCTTCAAAAACTATTGGCCAAGTTGATGACTTAGTTAACAATATCATCTTTGGTATTATTCTCGTAGTAACGGTTTTAATGTTCTTTTTAGGTTTCAAAAATGCATTATTTGTAGGGTTCGCAATACCAATGTCAATGTTTATGTCCTTAATGATACTAAATGCCCTGGGGTACACCATGAATACCATGATTCTATTTGGTCTTATTATGGGACTTGGTATGCTTGTAGACAATGGTATTGTAGTCGTAGAAAATGTTTACCGTTTGATGGATGAAGAAGGATTATCTCGAATCGAGGCAGCAAAAAAAGGAATAGGTGAAATTGCATTTCCTATTATAATTTCTACTGCGACAACTATCGCTGCATTTATTCCTTTAGGTTTATGGCCTGGCTTGATGGGGCAGTTTATGATTTATTTTCCTATAACCTTATCCGTGGTTTTAGGATCATCATTAATAGTTGCTATTTTCTTCAACTCAGTATTAGTCTCTCAATTTATGACTACTGAAGATAAAGATATGCCGATTAAACAAATCATTAAAATCTCTGGAATTTTAGTCGGAATAGGTTTACTAATAGCAATTTTTGGAGGTGAATATAGAGCTTTAGGCACATTAATGATTTTTACAGCCTTTATGTTGTGGATATATCGTTTAGTTTTAAGAAAAGCCGCTAATTATTTTCAAACTAAAATATTAACACGTTTAGAGAATTTTTATGAGCGTCTTTTGACTAAGTCTCTGAGAGGATGGAAGCCCCAACTTATTGCTTTTGGTAGCTTACTATTATTGTTTATTGCCTTTGGAGGATTTGGAGCTTCAGTAGCTAGTCAACGTACAAAAATTGAATTCTTCCCTGACAATAAGCCTAACCAAATTATTGTTTATATAGAATATCCTGAAGGCACAGATATTAAAAAGACCAATCAAATTACTAAGGATATCGAAAACAGAGTGTATACCATCTTAAATGACTCTGAGTATATTGCAGATGGTGAAAACTTTTTAGTTGAAAGTGCTGTTTCTCAAGTAGGATCGGGAGCAGGGAACCCTCAAACTGATGGTGGCTCAGATGCAGAATTGCCTCATAAAGGAAAGATTACCGCATCGATGCGTGAATATAAATATAGAAAAGGTAAAGACAGTGAGGATTTACGCAAGAAAGTCCAAGAATCACTAGCTGGTATATATCCTGGTGTTTTAATTTCTGTAGAGAAAGATGCTAATGGTCCACCTGCAGGTGCTCCTGTTAATATCGAATTAGAAGGCAATGACTATGACCAATTAATTAAAGTTGCCGAAGACATGCGTCGATATATCAATTCAAAAAATATTGCAGCAATTGACGAACTTAAAATTGATGTAAATAAAGATAAGCCTGGCATGCAAGTCCTCGTTGATAGAGAAAAGGCTGGTGAACTTGGTGTAAGTACTGGTCAAGTTGGTCAACAACTACGTAATTCTTTGTTTGGTAAAAAAGCTGGCATCTATAAAGAAGATGGTGATGATTTTGATATCTACGTGCGTTTTAATGAAGATTTAAGATACAACACCAGTGCATTGTTTAATCAAAAAATGATTTTTAGAACTCAGACAGGTCAACTTCGAGAAATCCCTGTTTCTGCCGTAGCCAAACAGAAAAACAACTCAGGTTTTAGTGCTATTAAACATAAAGACACAAAACGTGTAGTAACTGTTTATTCTGCTTTAGCGCCTGGTTATACAGATGCTGGTGCTGTGGTAAGTCAAATTCAAGATGAAATGAAGAATTTTGAAAACTTGCCAAGTAATATCAAGGTTGATTATACCGGGCAAATCGAAGAACAAAACAAAGAAATGGCATTTTTAATGGGTGCTTTCTTTACTGGGTTGTTCTTGATTTTCTTCATTTTAATCTTCCAATTCAACTCCGTATCTAAACCCGCAATTATTATGATTGCAATTTTCTTGAGTTTAATTGGTGTATTTGGAGGGATTGTAATTACTGGTGCTTCATTCGTTATTTTAATGACCATGATGGGTATTATTTCATTAGCTGGTATTGTAGTAAATAATGGTGTTGTCCTCTTGGATTATGCGCAACTTTTAATTGATAGAAAGAAAAACGAACTAGATTTAGACGTTTCAGAATATTTACCAAAAGATGAATTGCTTAAACAAATTATTAAAGCTGGTAAAGCACGTTTAAGACCTGTATTACTTACAGCAATTACAACAATATTAGGGTTAATTCCATTAGCTATTGGCTTAAATATTAACTTCTTTACCCTATTTAGTGAGTTTGATGCTAATATTTATTTTGGTGGTGATAATGTTATCTTTTGGGGACCATTAGCATGGACCGTAATCTATGGATTATTTATAGCGACATTCTTAACTTTAATTGTTGTGCCTATTTTGTTTTATCTAGCCATGCGATTAAAAATGAGATTAAAATCTAAACCAAGTCCTGTACAAGATTTAGTAAATCCTGAAACTGAAATTGCAGCAGCTTAAGTTGCAATTAAAATAGAATAATAGTGAGCCCTAGCATTTGTTAGGGCTTTTTTATTTGATAATCTTAGAAATGACTTAAATTTGCGGTCTTAATATTAGGATATGTACAGAAGTCATACATGTGGTGAGCTTAGAGCTTCACATAAAAATATAGAAGTAACCCTGAGTGGTTGGGTTCAAGGTGTTAGAGACAAAGGGTTTATGGTTTACGTAGATTTACGTGACCGTTATGGTATTACGCAATTGTATTTTGATGAAGAGCAAACAACTAAAGACATTTTAGAGAATGCTCAAAAATTAGGTCGTGAATTTGTAATTCAAGTGACTGGAAAAGTACAAGAGCGTGCGTCTAAAAACCCAAATATTCCAACTGGTGATATAGAAGTATTGGTCTCAGAATTAAATATCCTTAATGGTTCTGTAACACCACCTTTTACGATTGAAGATCATACTGATGGTGGAGATGACCTACGTATGAAGTATCGTTACTTAGATATTCGTCGTAACCCTGTAAAAGAGAGTCTAATCTTTAGGCATAAAGTAGCACAAGCTGTTAGGAATTATTTATCTAATGACAATTTTATTGAAGTCGAAACACCATATTTAATAAAGTCAACACCCGAAGGTGCTCGTGATTTTGTGGTGCCTTCTCGTATGAACGAAGGGCAATTCTATGCATTGCCACAATCTCCTCAGACGTTTAAGCAATTGCTTATGGTAGGCGGCATGGATAAGTACTTTCAGATTGTAAAGTGTTTTAGAGATGAAGACTTACGTGCTGATAGACAACCTGAGTTTACACAGATAGACTGTGAAATGGCATTTGTAGAGCAAGAAGATATCTTAAACACGTTCGAAGGTCTAACACGCCATCTCTTAAAAGAAATCAATGGTGTTGAAGTTGATAAATTTCCAAGAATGCTTTATGATGATGCCATGCGTTTATACGGGAATGACAAACCTGACATTCGTTTTGGGATGGAATTTGGTGAACTAAACGAAGTTGCACAACACAAAGATTTTAATGTGTTTAATTCTGCGGAACTAGTTGTTGGTATTGCAGTTCCTGGCGGGAATACTTACACAAGAAAAGACATTGACAAACTTATCGATTGGGTAAAGCGTCCACAAGTTGGTGCTTTAGGTATGGTATACTGTCGCTGTAACGATGATGGCACTTATAAATCATCCGTTGATAAATTCTATGACCAGGACGATTTGGCCAAATGGGCAGAAGTTACTGGTGCAAAAGCTGGTGATCTAATCTGTGTGCTTTCTGGAGATACCAATAAAGTACGTGCACAATTAAGTGCTTTACGTATGGAATTAGCAGAACGTTTAGGTTTACGCAAGCCTGATGAATTTGCACCACTTTGGGTCATGGATTTCCCACTATTAGAATGGGATGAAGATACTGAACGCTATCATGCCATGCACCATCCGTTTACATCACCAAAGCCAGGTCAGTTAGAATTATTAGATACTAAGCCTGGTGAAGTAAAAGCTAACGCTTACGATTTAGTTTTAAACGGAAACGAAATTGGTGGTGGTTCAATACGTATTCACGATAAGGCTACGCAAGCCATTATGCTGAAACATTTAGGGTTCTCTGACGAAGAAGCCAGAGCCCAGTTTGGTTTCTTAATGGATGCTTTTGAATATGGCGCGCCTCCTCATGGTGGAATCGCTTTTGGATTAGACAGATTGGTAGCCATTTTAGGTGGTCAAGAAACCATTAGAGATTTTATTGCTTTCCCTAAGAATAATTCTGGTAGAGATGTCATGATTGATGCACCAGCGCCAATTGACCATGAGCAACTCACAGAGCTTAGTTTAAAGCTAAACCTAAAATCATAAATTTAAAATCCTGCTTCTTGCAGGATTTTTTGTTAGATTTAACCTGTGCCAACTAAGTTCAACTTTTTTAGACGATTACTCGTATGGAGATACAAACATATCTCCGAAAAAAACTTCGTGTTTTTATTAGCTCTTCTTATTGGGTTACTTTCAGGTTTGGTCGCAGTAACTATAAAAAACATCACCTTTGCTATTGAGGCTATTTTTGAAAAAGGCATCAACTTATCAGAAAACAGCATTTACTTTATTTTGCCTGTTATTGGCTTGCTTTTAGTGTATTTATTCGTAAAATATGTTTCCAAAAAACCAAACGAGCATGCTATTCCATCGATATTATATTCCTTATCAAAACGTAATGGAATAATACCTAAGCGTAAAATTTATTTGCCATTAGTTACTGCACCACTTACTGTTGGGTTTGGTGGTTCTGTGGGTTTACTTGGACCAGCAATTGCATCTGCATCAGCTATAAGTTCTAGTTTAGGTCAATTACTACATATCGATAGAAAAACGAGAAGTTTATTGATTGGTTGTGCCTCTGCTGGAGCGATTGCTTCAATTTTTAAATCTCCAATTGCGGCTATTATTTTTGCCATAGAAGTATTTAGTTTGGATTTGACATTCGCTTCGCTTCTTCCACTTTTAATTGCTTCAATCTCGTCAGTAATTACATCTTACTTTTTCTTAGGTGACAGTGTGCTTTTTAATTTTACTGTTTCAGAAAAGTTTCAGATTAAGGATACATTATTCTATATATTATTAGGAATAGGAACTGGTGTTGCTTCTATATATTTTACAAAGATATATTTTGGTGTTACATCCATTTTTAACCGGTTAAAATCAGCAAGGCATAAATTAATTATTGGCGGACTAGCTATTGGTGTTATGCTTTATTTCATCCCGCCACTATATGGTGAAGGTTTTGGATTTATTAATGATTTGATGCTGGGTAATGACAGTAAAGCTATTGGTGCATCTCTTTTTGATGATTACATCGATAATATTTGGGTCGTCATTGCGCTACTTTTTGGTATTACGGTTTTTAAAGCCATTGCCATGACGACTACCTTTGCTGCAGGTGGTACTGGTGGAATCATTATTCCAACACTGGTCATGGGAAGCTCATTAGGCAATCTCTTTGCCAAGATTATTAATAATTGTGGTTTAGGGTTTTCGGTGTCTGAAGCTAATTTTACATTGATTGGTATGGCTGGCTTAATTGCAGGTGTTTTACATGCACCATTAACCGCTATTTTCTTAATTGCTGAAATTACAGGTGGTTACCAATTATTTGTACCACTAATGATAACGGCTTCAATGTCTTTTATCATTAATAAAAATGTATTGGACCACACCATTTATACTAAAGAGCTGCTTGAAAAAGGTGCGCTATTAACACAAGACAAAGATAAAAGTGTCCTTACTTTAATGAAATTAGATAGCGTTATTGAGCAAAATTTTGTGGTATTACAACCTGAAATGACCCTCGGAGATATGCTGAAAAATGGTGTCGCCAAATCTAGCAGAAATCTATTTCCTGTTACCGATGATGACCATAATTTTATGGGCATTATTCTGTTAGATGATATCAGAACAGTCATGTTTGACCAAACACTTTATGAGTCTACAACCGTTGAAACCTTTATGCATCTTCCGCCAGAATTTATTGTTTACGAAAAGGATAGTATGCAAAAAGTAATGAAAAAATTCCAAGATTCTGGCGCATGGAATTTACCCGTAATTAAAGACGAAAAATATTACGGTTTCATTTCAAAATCTAAGTTATTGACTGCCTACAGAAAAGAATTAATTAATTTTACATCTTAACGCTATGAAACCTATAAAAATTATAACATTTATAGCCTTACTGGCTTCAATAGCAAGTATTATTTGTGGTTATGTTCTAGATGTTCCGTATTCAAAGAAACTAATTGGGTTTGGTGTTATGGGTATTTTCTTTGTTGTATTTCCGTTATTCTCCTATTATCGATGGAAAGATAAAGACGCTAAAGACTATATGATTACCAAAGAAAGTTTAAATAAAAT
Source organism: Winogradskyella haliclonae (assembly GCF_014635865.1). Taxonomy (GTDB): domain Bacteria; phylum Bacteroidota; class Bacteroidia; order Flavobacteriales; family Flavobacteriaceae; genus Winogradskyella; species Winogradskyella haliclonae. Next base: position 348,375 of record NZ_BMDQ01000001.1, read on the forward strand.
GCGTGAAAATCAAAAGCGTAAAAAACAATTGTAGCGCTAAACATATTTGTAACATTTTGAAATAAAACAATTTATTAACATTGGTAATGTTTTTAACTGTATCTTTGCACTTTAATTTTTATTTATAATTTATAATGACTGGAACAGTTAAATTTTTTAATGATTCAAAAGGATTTGGATTCATTACTAACGAAGAAACAGGAAAAGATATCTTCGTTCACGTATCAAACCTTAATGGTTTGGAGATTCGCGAAGGCGATCAAGTAGAGTACACAGAAGAAGAAGGCCGTAAAGGAATGGTAGCTGCTAACATCAGCATCCTTTAAGAGATATACTTTATTTAGCATGCAACGCTCAACTTTTGGTTGGGCGTTTTTTTTGGCTTCAACTCTGCTCAGCCATCAAAACATATAATCAGTTTAGATTACGCTTTTCAATAAAAAAGCGTTTCATTAGTGCTGAAGCTTCGTCTTCCAAAACACCGCCAATGACTTTAGTCTTAGGGTGCAATTTTGTCCCCATAGCCTTAAATCCACGTTGCTCATCTGTGGCTCCATAAACAATTTTAGATATCTGACTCCAATACAAGGCACCAGCACACATCTGGCAAGGTTCTAAGGTGACATACAGTGTACAATTATGCAAATACTTTCCGCCCAAAAAATTGGCAGCTGATGTAATTGCCTGCATCTCGGCATGTGCTGTAACATCATTTAGCAGCTCCGTTAAGTTATGAGAGCGTGCAATAATTTTATCATCAATAATTACAACAGCACCAACAGGGATTTCGCCTTTTTCAAAAGCAGCCTCTGCCTCTTGAAGTGCTTTTCTCATAAAGTATGTGTCGTCGAAAGGGTTAATCATACATCAAATATAACTTTAGTAAAATTTATTCATATTAATAATATCAATTTTTATATCAGAAATGTAAAAATTAGTATTCATATCGTAGCTTTGTCTTATGAGCAATAGCTTACTCGACAACATTAACCTTCCAAAAGACTTAAGGCAATTATCGCAAGATGATTTATCCCAGCTTGCACAAGAGTTACGCGAGTTTATCATAAACATTGTGGCCACAAAAGAAGGGCATTTAGGTGCAAGTTTAGGTGTGGTCGAGTTAACTATTGCATTGCATTATGTATTTAATACACCTGAAGATCTGCTCATTTGGGATGTAGGACATCAAGCGTACGGACATAAAATATTGACGGGTCGCAAAGAAATTTTTGATACCAATAGGCAACTTGCCGGTATTAGCGGTTTCCCTAAAAGAGATGAAAGTGATTATGACACCTTTGGCGTTGGGCATTCATCAACATCAATATCTGCTACTTTGGGTATGGCCATTGCTTCTAAATTAAATGGTGATACCAACAAACAACATATTGCTGTTATTGGCGATGCCTCTATTGCTAGCGGCATGGCTTTTGAAGGCTTAAATCATGCTGGTGTGACTGATGCAAATTTGCTCGTAATCCTCAATGACAATGCTATTGGTATTGACCCAAGCGTTGGTGCTCTAAAACAATATTTGACCAACGTAAAAAAAGGCACGCAAAAGCAAGACAATATTTTTGAGGCTTTAAACTTTGACTATTCAGGACCCGTTGATGGGCATGATTTGTCAAAATTAATTTCGGAATTAGAACGTTTAAAATCTGTAAAAGGTCCAAAGTTTTTACATGTTATTACCACTAAAGGCAAAGGCTTAAAGCAAGCTGAAGAAAATCAAGTCAAATATCATGCACCAGGAAAGTTTGATGCCAAAACTGGAGAGCTTATTACCAAATCTAGTTCTAACCAGCTGCCACCTAAATTTCAAGATGTCTTTGGTGAGACCATCGTAGAACTTGCTAAACAAAACGAAAAAATTGTAGGTATAACACCTGCAATGCCTACAGGTAGCTCTCTAAAATACATGATGGAAGCTATACCAGAGCGGGCATTTGATGTTGGTATTGCCGAGCAACATGCTGTAACATTGGCTGCCGGAATGGTAACACAAGGACTCATCCCGTTTTGTAATATCTATTCGACGTTTTTACAACGGGCTTATGATCAGGTTATTCATGATGTGGCTATTCAAAATTTACCTGTAATATTTTGTTTGGATAGAGCCGGTTTAGTGGGTGAAGATGGCGCTACGCATCATGGTGTTTTTGATTTGGCCTATTTAAGATGCATTCCTAATTTGGTGATTTTTGCGCCTCGCAATGCTGTAGAGTTACGTCATATGATGTACACCGTTCAAAAAGGTATTGATTTTCCTATGGCGATACGTTATCCGAGAGGTCGCGGTATTTTATTAGACTGGAAAACACCTTTTGAAACTGTTGAGATTGGTAAAGGAAAATGCTTAAAAGAAGGCGTTGATATTGCTGTATTATCTATTGGCACAACTGCTAATACTGTTACAAACGTGATTGAAAATAACCCAAAATTCCACAATATTGGGCACTACGACATGCGCTTCGTAAAACCACTAGATGGTGATCTTCTCCACATTTTATTCAAAAAATATAAGGCAATCATTAGCATAGAAGATGGTGTTGTTACTGGTGGTTTTGGGTCTGCGGTTTTAGAATTTGCTAATGCCAATAATTACAAAACTAAAATTGAAATTCTTGGTATTAAAGACCAATTTACAGAACATGGTACTGTAAACGAGCTTAAAGCAATTAATGGTATCGACGAAAATGGCTTACGAGAAACACTAGAGGAATTAATCCTCAGTCTCTAAATCTAAAGTGGCCAAAGTTTCAGTATTCGACTGCTCTACTTCATTACTAATTTCTGAAGAATCTGCTTTTGAAGCACTCACACCATGTGATATATCATCAATGATTAATAAACATGCAACAACTGCAAAAAAAACGACAAAAGCACTAAGTACATTATTTTTCATGGTTGGTAGATTTGGGGTTCTAACATTTCAAATTAATGTATTATATCGTTAAAAAACAAATTTTATCGATGAAATACATGTTTAATTTTACAAACAACTGTTTATCAGTAACTTAAATTATATTGAATTTCCATTAAATCTATGATATAACAGCATCGCATTAGAATCTGACAGCTTTGAAACATACAAACAGACAGCTATTAAATTATCATACAGAGCGTTATTAGATAAGTTAACGGTCTCTGGTAGCGTTTTTAGAATAAGCTTATCGTAACTCGTTAAATGACCAGAATAGACATTACTTGCTACTTTTCCCAAGACAGAAAGAATGCCTTCTAAAACTTTATATCCTGCAATTTCTTTGTGGACGACCTCAGCGGATTGATATACTTTTTTGATACTAATATCTATAATATCAGAAATTTGAGCTTTGTAACTACTAACATCCAATAAACCTGTTTCAAATTTACCAGCTAAAATCTGTTCTTCATTTTTCATAAAAATAGAAACCGCCTCATCAATTAGCGTTCCAATAGCAAGTGCTCTCAAATAACTTACACGATCTTCAGTGGTTTTTAAAGCATTATACTTTTCAGTGTTTATCGTGTTTTTTACTAGCTTAATTAAATATTCTAACGCATAGTCTTCTTCAATTAATCCTAGATTTATACCATCTTCAAAATCAATAATAGTATAGCATATGTCATCAGCAGCTTCAACCAAATATGCTAGTGGATGTCTTGCATACGCATTATTAGCTTTATCTCTAACTTCAAGCCCTAATTCTTCTGCAATTGCCTTAAAGGTCTCTTCTTCACTTTGAAAAAAGCCATACTTTTTATCTGCAATATGTGTGGTAGGCTTTTTAGGCAACGATGCTTTTGGATATTTCATAAATGCACCAAGCGTAGCGTAACTCAACCTCAATCCGCCTTCTCGACCAACTCTACTCTCGGTTAAAATTTTAAACCCGTTGGCATTACCTTCAAAATCACATAAATCTTTATACTGCTTTTTAGTAAGTTGACCCTCAAATTCTTTTCCTTCGCCTTCTTTAAAGTAAGCGCCAATTGCTTTTTCTCCAGAGTGCCCAAATGGTGGGTTCCCAATATCGTGAGCTAAGGCTGCCGCTGCAACAATGGCTCCAAAATCATTAATTTGATAGCCGTGAATTTTTTGAAGATGCGGATGCTTCTCTAACAATAATCGCCCTACTTGTCGCCCTAAAGAACGCCCAACAACACTAACCTCTAAACTATGTGTTAACCGCGTATGCACAAAGTCTGTTTGAGACAATGGCACAACTTGTGTTTTATCTTGAAGGCTTCTAAATTCTGAAGAAAAAATAATACGATCGTAATCGACTTCAAAGCCCAAACGCGTTTCGTCTTGTTCTTGGCGCAGTCGTTTATTTACGTCTCCAAAACGCTTTAAGGACAGGAGTTGTTCCCAATTCATGAGTTGCATTTTTTAGTACAGGCAAGATATACAAATTGAGAAATAAGACATTAGCTTTGATTAGAAAAGTAATAACATTTTTAATGTTAATAAATTGTTGTCTAATACGCCTAGCTCTTAATATTAAGCTAACCATTGTATAACCTTTTTATTACCAATCATTAATTTTTGATTAACCTATAAGCTAGAATTGCGACGTTTCTTTGCACCATCAATTATAAAAAACTGATGAGACAAATTATATTACTTTTTATTTTCCTTTTTACAGCTTTTGTACAAGCACAGGATACAGGCTCAATCGTTGGAAAATTAACTGATAAGGAATTTAATAACGAACCTCTTCCTTTCGCTAATGTCCTTATAAAAGGGACAACCACTGGTGTTACTTCTGATATTGATGGTAATTATAGACTAGATAATTTAACTCCTGGAACCTACACGATTCAATTTAGCTTTGTGGGTTACGAAACTATTGAGAAGCAAGTTATTGTTGAAGCAGGCAAAGAAACAAAGCTTGATATTTTAATGTTTGCAAGTGCTGCCTCACTTGATGAAGTTGTCATTAAAACTACGGCAAAAAGAGAAACTGAAACTGCACTTCTTTTAGATCAAAAGAAAGCCACTACTATTAAACAAAGTATTGGTGCTCAAGAATTATCTCGTAAAGGGGTTAGTGATGCCGCTGGTGCTGTGACTAAAATATCTGGTATCTCAAAACAAGAAGGTGGCGGTAATGTTTACGTTCGTGGCCTTGGGGATCGTTATTTAAATACGACATACAATGGCCTTACACTTCCTGCTAATAATATTGAAAAGAAAAATATGGACCTTAATCTTTTCTCTTCTGACGTGATCCAAAATGTAGGTGTTAGCAAAACGTATGCTGCTAATTTTTATGGCGATTTTGCAGCAGGGAATGTAGATATCGTTGCTAAAGAACACACAGGAGATTTTTTCTTAGATGTAAATCTAGGATCAAATTTTAACTCAAATGCAATTGGTAAAAACTTTGTAAAGAGTGAAGGGACTGGTTATTTTGGTTTTTATAACAGATACCGTAATAATCCTTACGCTGTTATTCTATCTCACGGTGTAGACCCACAAGGTATTGATGGCTCTTTAGGTATTGAAGGAAATTTTTCTGCTGGTGATTCTTGGGAAATTGGAGAAGAATCTCGTTTAAGCATTTTCACAACAGCTGCTTTTGGTAGTAGTTTTGAATACAGAAGAGGCCAATTTGCTAATGTAACTGCTGCGGCAAACACCATCTTCCAAGATGCTGAAGAGTTTGAATTTACTCGTAACACAACAGCAATGGCTAATGTTGTATACCGTATTAACAACGATCATAAAATAAAATTCAACTCTTTATTCATTAACGCTGCTACAGATGAAGTAGGCCGTTTTGGTATTGACGGACGTGGCTATAACCGTAACACTATTGCTGATAATGATGATTTTGGATTCTTTACTCAAAATGTTCAGTTCGAGCAGGATATGATTTTTGTAAATCAAATTCTTGGTACAAGTAACCTTAGTGAAAAATTAAAATTAGATTACGGCATAGGGTACAATAACGTTCTAGCTCGTCAGCCAGATCGTAAGCGTATTGCTTTAGAGCGTTTTGAAAATACGCTTGATAATGACCCAAGTACAAACGCTATTTTTTACAGAAATGTCGACTTTGATAATCAGCGTTACTTCCAAAATATTGAAGACAGTGAATTTAATGCACGAGTTAATTTAAGCTATGAGCAATCCGAAACCTTAAAGTTTAACTTTGGTTATAACGGACGTATTAAGGAACGTAGCTTCGACAACCAGCGTTATGGCTACGAAATCATAAATCCTCTAACAGAAATAGAAGACCCTAATAATTTCGACGCGTTCTTCTCAACTGAAAACTTAGGTGTTTTATACAATACAAGTGTATTCCGTCCATTACCTGGTTTAGAAAGAGAAAATCTACCAGGACAATTAGAGAACACGTATAGCGGTAATCTTGATGTACATGCGCTTTACGCAGATGCCGTCTACAAAGCTGGAGAAAAATGGACCTTTGTCCCTGGGCTTCGTGTAGAGAAATTTAACCAAGATATTAGTTACGATGTGATTAATTTGTCTTTTAATAATCCTGGAAGCAACGAAGCTGACGAAACTTTTTTCTTACCTAGTTTAAATGTAAAGTATGCGTTAACAGAAGATCAAAACCTTCGTTTTTCTGCAAGCAGAACAGTTTCTAACCCAGAGTTCAAAGAAGTTGCGCCATTTGTTTACGAGAATGTAACCGATCGTATTGGTGGTAACCCTGACCTTTTAAATGACCCTGCGTTCTCAACGATTGTAAACTTAGATTTAAAGTACGAATGGTTTATTAATAGCGGTGAGATATTTTCTATAGGTGTTTTTAATAAAACCATAAATGATCCTGTAAACTTAGTTTCGGCAAATGATGCTACAGGTACACAACGTTTCTTTAGAACAGGTGACCGTGCTGATGTTTTCGGAATCGAGCTTGAAGTTAGAAAAAGACTGATTAAAGATGAAGACGAAAACAGTATTCTATCCGCTGGTATGAATGTGACTTACACTTCTACAAAACAAGATTTAAAGACTGTATCTGGAACATTTAACACCAACTTCAATAGAGACTCTGATGAGCTTCAAGGTGCTTCACCGGTTCTTATCAATGCTGATGTAAGCTATAGCCCAACTTTTGGCGAATATAAGCCAGTTGCAAACCTTGTCTTTTCTTATTTCTCAGACCGTATTGATGCACTAGGTTCAGGACAGTTAGGAAACATCATTGAAAAAGGAGTTCCAACCTTAGACTTTGTGTGGAAAAATACGATTAACAAAAAATTTGAAATTAATGCTAGTGTCAAAAACATATTAGACCCTACAATAGAACGTGTCCGTGAAAATGTGTCTTTTGATACAACGTTAGCAAATGACTTAGGTATAAATTCTAATCTCTCTGAGTTTGCCTTATCAAGCTATAAAAGAGGTATTAACGCAAGCATACAATTCAAGTATAAATTTTAACCCAATCAAAAACGATTATTAAATTAATTCGAAACAAAATGAAAGCAAACAAATTTCTTTTAGGATTATTTACAGCAGCAACGCTTTTAGTTGTGGGTTGTGCAGCAGATGACACTGCAGACGTAACAATTAATCAAGGAAACGGAGGTTCAAATCCAACAAATCCTTCTGACTTTATAATTGGAGGAACACTGACTGAAAACCTTACTCTAACTACAGGCACAGAATATGATTTAACAAGTGCACTTATTGTACCTGAAGGTATCACATTAACTATTGAGCCAGGTGTTGTTGTTAGAGCTACGACGGGATCTGATGTTTATGTTGCTATCCAACAAGGTGGTGTTATCATGGCGGAAGGTACATCTTCTAACCCTATTGTATTTACCTCTAACTCTGCAACACCAAACCCTGGTGATTGGGGAGGACTTATTGTATTAGGTCGTGCGCCTATAAATTCTGTAGTAGGAGGCGATGCTACCTCAACATCTGAAATTGGAGGTTTACCTTACGGAGGAAGTATTGCAAATGATAATTCTGGAATCATAAGATACGTACGTATTGAGTATTCTGGTGGTGCTGCTGATGCTGCTTCAGAAAATAACGGATTCTCTTTCTATGGTGTCGGAAGTGGAACAACAATAGACTTTATTCAGGCATTTGAAGGTGCTGATGATGGTGTAGAATTCTTTGGAGGAACAGTTAATGCGTCTCACATATCTGTTGTCGGAGCTCAAGATGATTCTGTAGATTGGACTGAAGGTTTTACAGGTACACTTACAGATGTATATATCGAGCACAGACAGTCTCATGATAAAGGTATTGAAGGAGATGGTTTCAACACAGATATAGGAAACAACTCTAACCCAGTTTTTTGGAGTGCTCCTACTATAAACAACTTAACTATTAACGGATTAGGTTCTAGTAATGGTAATGAAGCTATCCGCTTAAGAGCAGGAACGCGTGCTACATTTAATAATGTTTGGATTCAAGGTTTTGAAGAAGGTTATGATTTAGATGATGAAGAAACTGGAAACGGATTCTTAGCAGGAGAAACTAGTGTTACTGATATTACATTTGATGATGTAACACTTACTCTAAAAAATGACACCAACGGTGCTTTTGATGAAAACTCATTCTTTACCGGTGTTGGTAATGGTACTGGTGCTGATTATGATTCTTGGAACTCTGGATGGACAAGAAACTAATTAGTAAAATGAATATTATTTTGATTTAGTCTTCAAAATTATAAAAACAAAAAGAGCAGCGATATCGCTGCTCTTTTTGTTTTTATGTATTTCTAATTTAATTTGATGCTACAGCACTGTTTTGTACCCATTCATTAACACTAGCAATCTTATTATTAGAATAATCTACTTCTTTCAATTTATCTGCACTCCAGTAAAACCATTTGCCAACTTTTTTTCCGCTGTCATACTTTGCAGATATAATCTTATTCCCTTCTTGACAATAGCTATACCATTCGCCATGAAGTTTTCCTTCTTTAGTATAAAACCCTGTCTGACTGATTTGACCATTATCATGGTAATACACCACTTCTATAAGGTTAGTCTCTTCATTAAGTTTTAAGGTTCTATCTTTTTGTGCATAGGCAAATCCTACACATAACATCAACATAATTACTACTATCTTTTTCATCACAATTTGGGTTTATTAATGATTATGAAACAAACATAACATTAATTTTACATTTAAACAAGATTTACGTAACATTAAATTAACATTAAATATCTATATAGTTGATTTTCAGAAGTTTAATTATGTAAATAAATTTAATATTGCATAAAAATGGATAATCTTTATTTTTAGGGACTCAACAGTGTCATTATGAAATTGAAATCCATTTTTGTAATCCTATTATCATCTTTTATTAGCCAATCCTCATATGGCCAAACCAAAAATGAAAAGGAAGAGCGCATCAAAATTTCAGAATTTCCTGAAGTGACTCAAACCATTATTGAGGCATTACCCAAAAACTGTAAGCGACTTAAATTTTACAAGGAAACAGATGGCGATAAGAAAAGTTATGAAGTAAAGTTTAAATATTTGAAACAGTATTACAGTATAGAGTTTTCAAATCAAGGTCTACTGGAAGATATTGAGGTGATTACTAAATTCAAAAACATCGAAGATTCTGCAAGGCAACACATTGCGGCTTATTACAAACAATTCTTCAAAAAGCACAAATTCATAAAAATTCAAAAACAGTATGTTTATACCAGCGATTTTAATGCCGATGCATTTATAGATCATACACTGAAAAAAAGGAATACCGCCTCAGCCAATTATGAAATAATAGCTGAAGTTAGAACAGATAAAAAAAGGAGCATTAAAGAATTTACTTTTAACCATAAAGGCGAATTTTTAAGCTCAAGAATTCTAAATCCAACATCATACGAGCATGTATTATATTAGGATTCTAATCATTTCTTTTAGCTTCATATTTGGGTTAAATCTGTTTTCTCAAAACAATTTTGAAACTCTAGGCGAAACAGGTTTTGCTTTAAACCATAAGGTTTCAGATTCGTACAAAATCAATTTTTCAGCACGCTCACGGTATTATTTATACCAAGACCAAAGCTTTGATTTTGAAAATCGTCAAGTAGACATTGCACACTTTTCAACGCTTAATTTAGATTACAACCATAGCTTGAGTTTAGGTATTCAATATCGTTTTAGATCATCTTTTGATGGTGGAGATAATGAGCTAAGACTTACCCAACAATTTAATTACACGAAAAAGAATCAAGCCTTGCGCTTTGGTCATAGAATTAGATTTGAGCAGCGCATTTTTGACCAACTAACTGTTTTACGTTCTCGCTATCGTTTTGCATTAGATGTTCCTTTAAATGGCGAGAAGTTAGATATAGGTGAAAGCTATTTGGTCGCATCTATGGAAGCGCTTTTGAGTAAAAATGTAAAGATTAAACCTGAATTAGACCATAGGACTACAGCACAAATCGGATGGCTTATTAATGAGACATCAAAAATTCAATTAGGTTTAGAATATCGTTTTGAGGCATTAAACATTAAGGCAGAAGAAAAGTTATTTATCCTAACGTCTTTTATTCTAAAAGTTTAAACTAATAATATTTCTCGGGAGTTATTAATTAACAATTATTTGACCGATATTGCAGACTGTATTTTATGAGCAATTTTGCTTAATTTAGATGTTCTAATATAACGTTTAGATAACGTTGCTTTGAAAATAATTAAGGTATTTTGCATACAATTTTTTAGTATCCGTTTACATGGAAAACCTTTACCTCTATATGCTAGCCGCTCTAGCATTTTTAGCAATAGCTGATTTAGTTGTTGGTGTTAGTAATGATGCCGTTAATTTTCTAAATTCTGCTATAGGTTCAAAAGCTGTTTCATTTAAAACCATTATGATTGTTGCTAGTATTGGTGTAGCCGTAGGTGCTATGACCTCTAGTGGCATGATGGAAGTTGCACGTAAGGGCATTTTTAACCCAGGCGAGTTTATGTTTGATGAGATTATGGTCATTTTTATGGCGGTAATGCTCACAGATATTCTACTTCTCGACTTTTTTAATACTCTTGGGCTGCCCACATCCACAACCGTATCTATTGTCTTTGAATTATTAGGCGCCTCTGTAGCACTTTCTGTTATAAAAATATATGGTGATGCTAACCAAACCCTATTAGACTTAGGCAACTATATTAACAACTCTAAAGCCATTGAGATTATTCTCGGCATATTACTCTCCGTTGTTGTCGCCTTTACTATAGGTGCTATAGTGCAATATCTTTCCAGGATTTTACTGTCATTTAAATTTCAGGAAAAACCAGCCTGGTATGGTGCCATTTTTAGTGGTGTCGCATTATCTGCAATCATGTACTTTATTCTTATAAAGGGTCTAAAAAATGCGACTTTTATTAGCTCTGATATATTAGAATTTGCAAATACGAATTTGTATGCCACCTTAAGCATAAGCTTTGTTTTTTGGACCTTATTGTCTTTGGCTGTAACAGTTCTTTTAAAAATAAACATTTACAAGCTGATTATTATTGTTGGTACTTTTGCATTAGCCGTAGCCTTTGCAGGTAATGATTTGGTGAATTTTATAGGTGTCCCAATTGCTGCATTTAACTCCTACGAGAGTTGGCATGAAGCCTATTTAGCTTTTGGTACATTACCTTCAGAATTTGGCATGCAGAGTCTTGCACAAAAAGTACCTACACAACCTTACCTTTTACTTTTGGCTGGTGTTGTTATGGTATTAACACTATGGTTTTCTAGTAAAGCTAAGGCCGTGGTTAAAACCTCGGTTGACTTATCCAGACAAGATGAAGTTAAAGAGCGTTTTGAACCTAACTTTTTATCGAGAACTATTGTGAGATATACTATAGAATTGTCTAAATCTATAAACCATATCCTTCCAGATTCTTTTAAGAAAACTACAGATAAACAGTTTACAAAACCTGAAAAAGACCCCTTAATAAAAGCTGCGGATTTACCTGCTTTTGATTTGGTAAGAGCTGCCGTAAACTTAATGGTTGCTAGTGTGCTTATTTCTATTGCCACGTCTATGAAATTGCCTCTATCTACAACTTATGTCACATTTATGGTCGCTATGGGAACCTCATTAGCGGATAGAGCATGGGGAAGTGAGAGTGCTGTTTACCGTGTTGCTGGTGTACTTAATGTGATTGGCGGATGGTTTTTTACTGCTTTTAGTGCGTTTGTTGCAGCCTTTATTATGGCTTGTGTTCTTTATTATGGCGGTGGTTTTGCGCTAATGGGTTTATTTATACTCGCCATCGTTTTATTAACAAGAAACTACATCACTCATAAAAACAAAGCCAAAAAAATAGACATCGAAGACGAGCTTGAGCGTACAGAAAGTTCTTCTGTTCAAGGTGTCATTCATGAAAGTGCAAAAAATATTTCTAACGTTGTTAAGCGTGGTAATCGCATATACACCAATGCAATTAGTGGGTTGGCTAAGCAAGATTTACTAGAGCTTAAAAAGAATAAAAAACAAGTCGCCAAGTTATCTGCTGAGGTAGACGACCTTAGAGACAATATCTTCTATTTTATTAAAAACCTAGATGAGTCTAGTGTTGGCGCAAGTAACTTTTATATTAATATTTTAGGGTATTTACAAGATATGACACAATCTTTAGAATACATTTCTAAAGTCAGCCATAAGCATATTAATAACAATCATAAGAAATTAAAGTTCAGTCAAATTAAGGAACTTAAAGAAGTGGATGATGTTTTAGAAGTACTTTTTGCAGATATAAAGTCCGCCTTTGATTCGCGTTCTTTTGAACAAATCGGAACCATATTATCTCAGCGTAATACTAATTTTGATTTGGTAACTTCTAAAATTGCCAAACAAGTAGAGCGTACTCGTACCGAAGAATCAAGTCCAAAGAATACCACTTTATACTTTGGGTTGCTTTTAGAGACCAAAGATTTAATTAATGCGACCATGAATCTTCTACAAGAGTATCATAATTCTCATGACAGCTCAGTAGAACCAGCAACAATTAATACTGAAGAGGAAGAGTAATCCCTGCTTTTGTATATTTGGTATCACAATACTTATTTTATGAAACCTTTATACGCGCTTTTACTCTTTATTGTGATTAGTATGCCCATACAATCGCAAAACCTAACTGGACAGCAGCTCTTAGAAAAAGCCATTAATTATCACGACCCAAGTGGCAATTGGTCGACGTTTAATGGTCACCTTAAAGTAACGATGACAACGCCAAATCAAAGTGCTAGAGTTAGTGCTATAAACATCAACTTACCTGCAGAGTTTTTTAGTGTTACAGCTGTTAGAAATAACACGAGCCAAACCTATACTGTTGACAAAACGGATTGCGCTTTGTTTTATAATGAAACTCAGCTTGATGAAGCTGCAGCCAAAGAAAAAAAGATGACTTGCGAGCGTGCCAATATGTATAAAAACTATTATACCTATTTGTACGGTTTACCAATGAAACTCGAAGACAAAGGCACAAACATTGACTCTAAAGTAGAACGCAAAACCTTTAAAGGCAAGGAATATTTAGTACTAAAAGCCACTTACGATGCTGCTATTGGGAGCGATGTTTGGTACTTCTATTTTAACCCAGAAACCTATGCTATGGAAGTCTACCAGTTTTATAAAACAGATGAAAATGGCAAGGTAAAACCAGACTCTGGAGAATATATATTACTCACTGAAGAAGACATCGTAAACGGCATTAAAATGCCTAAAGTCCGCGCTTGGTATTATAACAAAGATGATAAGTATTTGGGGACAGATACTTTGGGGAAATAAAAAAAACCAACGCTTTCACGTTGGTTTTATAACACTTAATTTAAAATATTAAGACCCACACATTAAGCAATCATCACCTTCTGCTTCTTTAGCTTGGGCAATTAATGCCTTCATCTCTTCTGCCGTCATTGGCTCAGCTTCTGGAGTCTCAGTTTTTTCAGCAAACTTGGCTGCTGTTTTTGCTGCTTTCTGCTTTTGTTGTTCTATAACAGCAGCGTCTGCAACTTTTATGGATTCTGATGCTACTTTCTCAGCAACAGGTTCTTTTTTAACTTCTCTTGTTACTGTAAATTTCTTAGCATCTACAGCTGCTTTTGTACGTAAGTAGTACATTCCTGTTTTTAAGCCACTCTTCCAAGCATAGAAATGCATTGACGTTAATTTAGCCATAGTAGCACCTTCCATAAACAGGTTTAGAGATTGCGATTGGTCAATGAAATAACCACGTTGACGAGACATGTCTATAATGTCTTTCATGCTCATTTCATAAACCGTCTTATAGAGCTCTTTAATATCTTCAGGAATGATATCAATGCCTTGAATAGAACCATTAGCTCTCATGATTTCGTTCTTAAGATTGTCATTCCATAAGCCTAAATCCACTAAGTCTTCTAATAAATGCTTATTAACTACAATAAACTCACCTGATAGTACACGACGCGTATAGATATTAGACGTGTACGGCTCAAAACATTCGTTATTTCCTAAGATTTGAGATGTCGATGCAGTTGGCATTGGCGCGACTAATAACGAGTTACGTACACCATGCTTCTTTACTTGCTTACGTAGTTTTTCCCAATCCCAACGACCACTTAATTCGTCATCTTTAATATTCCAAAGGTTATGTTGGAAATCGCCTTGACTTATCGGAGAACCTTCGTATGTTTCGTATGGGCCATCTTTTTTGGCTTCTTCCATAGAAGCTGTAACAGCTGCAAAATAAAGCGTTTCAAAAATCTCTTGATTCAATGCCTTTGCTTCGTCACTTGTAAATGGTAAACGCAACTTAATAAATGCATCTGCTAAACCTTGCACACCCAAACCAACTGGTCTGTGACGGAAGTTAGAATTCTGAGCTTCTATCACTGGATAGTAGTTTCTATCGATGACTCTATTTAAGTTCTTAGTCACACGTTTTGTGATTCTAAACAACTCCTTGTGGTCAAAAGCGCCATTTTTTACAAACATTGGCAATGCTATCGATGCTAAATTACATACCGCCACCTCATCTGGAGATGTGTATTCCATAATCTCCGTACATAGGTTTGATGACTTAATTGTCCCTAAGTTCTTTTGGTTAGACTTGCGATTAGCGGCATCTTTATATAACATGTACGGTGTACCCGTTTCAATCTGTGATTCTAAGATTTTCTCCCAAAGCTCACGGGCTTTAATGGCTTTACGACCTTTTCCTTCGGTTTCGTATTTTGTATATAAGGCTTCAAACTCTTCAGAGTGTACCTCTGATAATCCTGGGCACTCGTTAGGGCACATTAAGGTCCAATCGGCATTTTCTTGAACACGCTTCATAAATAAATCTGGCATCCACATGGCATAGAACAAATCACGTGCACGTAATTCTTCTGCACCATGGTTTTTCTTCAGATCTAAAAAGCTCATGATATCTGCATGCCATGGCTCAATGTACATGGCAAAACTTCCTTTACGCTTTCCACCACCTTGATCGACATAACGTGCCGTGTCATTAAATACCTTAAGCATTGGCACAATACCATTAGATGTTCCGTTTGTACCAGCTATGTAACTACCAGTGGCTCTAATATTATGAATAGACAAGCCTATACCACCTGCAGACTGCGAAATTTTTGCCGTTTGCTTTAAGGTATCGTAAATACCATCGATACTATCGTCTTTCATTGTTAATAAAAAACAAGAAGACATTTGCGGTTTTGGCGTACCAGAATTAAATAATGTTGGTGTCGCGTGTGTAAAGTATTTTTTAGACATTAACTCATAGGTCTCAATAGCGGCATCTAAATCATTTAAGTGAATCCCTATTGAAACACGCATAAGCATGTGTTGTGGACGCTCGGCAATTTTACCGTTTAGTTTTAAAAGGTAAGAACGTTCTAATGTTTTAAATCCAAAATAATCATAGCCGAAATCGCGGTTATAGATTATTGTAGAATCTAATCTGTCTTTATTTTCCATGATGACGTTGTACACTTCATCAGACAATAAAGGCGCATCTTTACCTGTGCGTGGATTGACATACGTGTATAAATCTTCCATCACCTCGCTAAAGGTTTTCTTTGTGTTTTTGTGTAAGTTAGACACAGAAATACGTGCTGCTAAACGTGCATAATCTGGGTGAGCCGTGGTCATTGTTGCTGCAATCTCAGCTGCCAAATTATCTAGCTCACTTGTAGTTACGCCATCGTATAGACCTTCGATAACACGCATGGCTACTTTTAATGGATCTACAAGCTCGTTTAAGCCATAGCATAGTTTACGGACTCTCGCCGTAATTTTATCGAACATGATTTGTTCTTTTCTTCCGTCTCTTTTGATTACAAACATACTGTACACATTTTTTGTTTTTTCTGAAATTGCCAGTTCAGAAAAGGGGTTAGTTAGTTATTCTAATGCTGTAATTATCTGTAGCTAAAGCAAATAATTACAGTAGTCAATGGTTAATTTTATGATTAGACAGGCGCTTCTTATAAGAAAAGCGCATGTACTATAAAGCTTGTTTTAATTTGAAAGGATTGATTATTAAAAATCGAAATCCATATTGTACTTATCCTCTTCGACTTCTTTGTTAAGGACACCTGCTTTTTGGTAATCACCAACACGCTTCTCGAAGAAGTTTGTTTTACCTTGAAGCGAAATCATATCCATAAAATCGAAAGGATTTGCTGTGTTATACACTTTTTCGCAACCTAAATCAGCAAGAAGCCCATCGGTTACAAATTCTAAATATTGAGACATTAAATTGGCATTCATCCCAATTAAACTCACCGGAAG
Source organism: Winogradskyella haliclonae (assembly GCF_014635865.1). Lineage (GTDB taxonomy): Bacteria > Bacteroidota > Bacteroidia > Flavobacteriales > Flavobacteriaceae > Winogradskyella > Winogradskyella haliclonae. The sequence continues at coordinate 365,097 of NZ_BMDQ01000001.1, forward strand.
AGATTCTGTGATAAATTCTCTTTCTATGTTTAATGCATCAACAATAATTTCTTTAATACGTTCTTTTGGCACCTTGTTTACCAAGTGGTGCTCATGTAGGTGCACGGCAAAATCACAGTGCATTCCTTCATCTCTAGAGATTAGCTCGTTAGAGAATGTTAATCCTGGCATAAGACCACGTTTCTTTAACCAGAAAATGGAGCAAAAAGAGCCTGAAAAGAAAATTCCTTCAACTGCTGCAAAAGCAATTAAACGCTCCGCAAAACTTGGAGATTCTATCCATTTTAATGCCCATTCTGCTTTTTTCTTAATGGCAGGAAATGTTTCAATGGCATTAAAAAGTTTTGACTTTTCTTTTTCGTCTTTGACGTAGGTGTCAATTAACAATGAGTAGGTTTCGCTGTGTATGTTTTCCATCATAATCTGGAAACCATAGAAAAATTTCGCTTCGCTATATTGTACTTCGTTTACAAAATTTTCTGCCAAATTTTCATTCACAATTCCATCACTTGCCGCAAAAAAGGCTAAAATGTGTTTGATGAAATAACGCTCATCATCGGTTAATTTCTCTGTCCAATCTGTAATATCTTGGTGCAAATCAATTTCTTCAGCAGTCCAAATACTCGCTTCAGATTTTTTGTACCACTCCCATAAATCATGGTGTTGAATTGGAAATATTACAAATCTATCTTTGTTTTCTTGTAAAATGGGCTCTACTGCTTGCGACATGTTTCTTAATTTATTTGTGAATTAATAGAAAATATTTGGTGTGACTTGGGACTAACAAATATGACAAAATGATTTACTTATTTTACTCATTTCACTGAAAGCTTTTCAACAAGTTTTTAACAACACGAAAATTCTTTCAAACGAGTTTCTATTTATCAGAATATTTTTTAAAATATTGATAATCAGTATATTATGAATATATTGTTGAAATTTTAATTGTAGGAATTAGATTATTAAAAAACTGCTAAGCAAGTGTAAAAATGGGCAGTTTTTAAATTTTGATAAAACTAATTTACATGAACAAAAAAACCGTTGAAAACTTCTTAAATTTTTATAAAACTAAAATTTAGCAACGTCAGATTTTAAAAAAAAGACAAAATTATTTGCCAAATTTTTCTTTAGCAACAGATTCTAGTTCCATATACCAATCTTCACCAAATTTTCTAATCAAAGCTTCTTTTACAAACTTATAAATGGGCACTTGCAATTCTTTTCCTAAAGCACAGGCATCATCACAAATTTCCCATTTATCATAGTTAACTGCAGAAAACTCGGTATACGCTTTTACTCTTATGGGGTATAAATGACAAGACACTGGTTTTTTCCAATCGACTTCTCCTTGATTATAGGCTTCTTCTATAGCGCAAAGTGCTGTTTTTTTATCATCAAAAATAACATACGCGCAATCGGCACCATCTATTAATGGTGTTTCTAAATCGCCAAAAGCAGTAGTAATTGATGTGCCTTGCGCTTCTATAGCTGCTATACCTTCTTTACGTAAAAACGGCTTAACTTTTGGATAGATATCCTCTAAAATTTTGGCTTCAGCCTTGTCTAAAGGTGCACCGGCATCACCATCAATGCAACAAGCGCCTTTGCATGCAGAAAGATTGCAAACAAAGTCTTTTTCAATAATGTCTTCTGACACAATAGTTTTACCGAGTTGAAACATTTTAATGGCTTAAATTCTTGAGCAAAAATACTTAAACTTTACCTTTATTTAATACTGAAAATCAGGAATTAAGTTGCAACTTTGCGGCGAAATTAAAACGAAAGATTATGGAATTTAATTTTAGACAAATATTTACTGCTTTTATGGTTTTGTTTGCCGTGATAGATATCATTGGCAACATTCCTATTATCATAGATTTACGTAAAAAAGTAGGCCATATACAAAGTGAAAAAGCCTCTATTATAGCGGGCATTATAATGATTGTGTTTTTGTTTGTGGGAGAGCGTCTATTGCATTTTATAGGTGTGGATGTTAACTCATTTGCAGTGGCTGGTGCGTTTATACTATTTTTTATTGCACTAGAAATGATTCTTGGTATTACCTTGTATAAGGAAGAAGAAAGTAACGCTATAACCGCATCTGTATTTCCATTAGCCTTCCCTTTAATTGCTGGGCCAGGAAGCTTAACAACGCTTTTATCCTTACGAGCAGAGTTTGAGATTCAGAATATTATTTGTGCTGTTATTATTAATGTTCTTGTTATCTTTATAGTGCTAAAAACATCTTCTCGTATTGAACGATTAATTGGTCCTAACGGGATACGAATAATTCGCAAAGTATTTGGAGTGATTCTTTTAGCCATTGCAGTAAAACTATTTACAGCGAACATTAAAGCTTTACTTGTATAGATGTTAGCTGTAACCACTAAAAAAACAATAAACATAAGCACATGAAACTATTTATTCCTATTGCATCAGTCATTGCAATTGCCTTGATTATTTTTAATGCTACAAAATTAAATTTTGATGCTTTATTTGAAGGCGAAAGCTTTACTGCTGTTATTACGATAGTCGCAGCACTTTGCGCTTTAGTTCTGCTTCAAATACTGAGAATCTCAAAAAAAATTGAACGTTTACAAAGCCACAAATAATGGATTTTGACGCTTTAATTATTGGTGGTGGCGCAGCTGGCATGTCCTGTGCTTTGGTTTTAGGTTCTGCAAAGCCTAAGCCTTTTGCAACTAATAAAAACATTGGTATTATTACCCATCAAAAAACATCGCATTTACAAACAGCACTGTTTAATAATGTCTTAGGATTAGACCCTGGCACTTTGGGTAAAGATATTTTGGAGAGTGGCAAACAGCAACTTAAAGATTTATATCCTCACGTCCAGCAAATTGACAAAGAGAAAGTGAAATCTATTGCAAAAACTACAGAAGGGTTTGTTATTGAAACTAATAAAAATGCTTACAGCGCTAAAACTGCTGTAATTGCTGTTGGTTACACCAATCTTATGACCATAAAAGGCTTAGAAAATTATATTGAAGCACACCCAAAAGCCATGCCTATAAAAGAACGCATCTGGCTTAAGAACGATAATCACCTTATTGAAGAGGGCCTTTATGTCGCGGGGACTTTAGCTGGATGGAGAAGTCAGTTTGCAATTGCCTGCGGTAGTGGCGCTCAAGTAGCTACAGATATTTTAACATTGTGGAACGGTGGAAAACACACCAAAATACATGATAAGATTTCGAGTTAATTACCATCAAAATTTTCTTGACTTAAAAGAATAACTTCGTCAATCATGATATCACTTTTATTGACAATCTCTTCAAAAGCATTATCATCATAAAGCTGTCTGGCAAGTGTTGCTTTAATGAGTCTTTTAATGACATCGTTAAAAGCAACGAAACTAATTTTTGTACGTTCCTGTCTATTAACATACTCCTGAAAACGTACAACGATATCATCGCTTACTGAAAAGTTATTTATAAAATCTCGCTTTTCAACACCTTTATAAATAGCTCTATTTTTGTCTAATTCTTCAAAAACAAAATATCCGAAATGACCAGAGCGTCTCAGGTAGTTAATGGTTTCGTTTTCAAAGGAGCGGTCTAAAGGCACAAAGACATCTGGTATAATTCCGCCACCACCATAAACCACTTTACCCTCCGGCGTAGTGAATTTTAATGAATCTTCTATTTGTATATTTTCAGAGTCCATAAGCTCTCCATTACGAAGTCGTTTGTAGTAATCGTTAAAATAGGCTCTATTCTTACCATTGTTATATGGTTTTTGAATAGACCGTCCAGTTGGTGTATAATATCTTGAAACAGTTAAACGCACAGCACTACCATCTCCAAGAGCCATTTCTCGCTGTACTAAACCTTTACCATATGATCTTCTGCCAACAATAACACCTTTATCATTATCCTGTAAAGCGCCAGCTATAACTTCACTAGCTGAGGCAGAACTTTCATTAATTAAAATATAAACTTGTCCTTCTTCAAAATCACCTCGTCCAGTGGCGTAAATATTTTCTCGTCTTCCTTTTTTGTTTTTTGTAAAAAGAATAAGCTTATCGTCTTCTAAAAATTCATCTGCAATCTGTTCTGCAATACCTAAAAACCCACCTGGATTGTCTCTTAAATCTAATGCCAATTTTGTTGCGCCTCTATCTTGTAACTTATCTAAAGCTCTTTTAAACTCTTTATAGGTTGACTCCGCAAAACGGTTAATTTTTATGTAACCTAAGTTATTGGTAAGCATATACGCAGCTTCGACACTTTTAATAGGAATATCACTACGCTTAACGGTGATGTCTAAAAATTCTTTTGTTTGCGGTCTGTAGATATTGAGTTTTACTTTAGTTCCTTTTTCGCCTTTAAGCTTTTTACTGATTTTTTCAGTACTAAAATTATTGCCTATAATAGAATCTCCGTCAGCAGTAATTATACGGTCTCCTCCTAATATGCCTGCACGCTTACTTGGACCACCTTCTGTTAGGCGAATCACGGCCAATGTATCTTTGTAAGGATAATAATTAATGCCAATGCCTACAAAATCGCCTCTCATATTTTCTGTTACACGTTCTAAATCTTTCTTTGGAATATATACTGAGTGTGGATCAAGATTATCTAATATTCCATTTACGGTAACGTCTACAATACTATCTGTATTTATGTCCTCGACATACTCATAATCTATATAATCTATGAGTCTATTAAGCTTATCCTTTTTACTGTTGGTTGTAAACAACCGATCTGAAGTATCTGTAAAGTTTAGTCTACCACCAATAAACACACCTAGAGCTATAGCAATGCCAATGATTAATGGTATATATTTTTTGGTATTAGACATATTATGCTTCTACTTCTTCTATTAAATCTATTTGAACTCCTGCTTTTTCAAGAAACTTTATACCAGAATCATCCTTATAAGCTTGAGAGTATACAACTCTAACTATTCCAGCTTGGTGAATGAGTTTACTACATTCTTTACAAGGAGATAAGGTGATGTAAAGCGTTGCACCCTTACACGATTGTGTTGATGAAGCGACTTTTAAAATGGCATTAGCTTCGGCATGTAAGACGTACCATTTGGTATAACCGTCATCATCTTCGCAATAGTTTTCAAAACCTGTTGGTGTGCCATTATAACCATCAGAAATTATCATTCGGCCCTTTACGATAATTGCACCTACTTGCTTACGTTTACAATGAGATAGTTTTCCCCATTCTTGAGCCATTCGTAAATAAGCCTTGTCGTATCGAAGTTGTTTTGCTTCTTGAGCCATTAACTTAAATTATAATATTTGTAATAAACGAATATAATGGCTTCGTATTTTATAAGCAATGCCTTGCAGTTAAAGTTTTACAAAACTTTAAAGTGTTTAAAAAATACTATTAGCAGAAAGTATTGGAATAACTAAACCAACAACAATTGATGAAACAACAAGAGTCCAATCGCGCTTTGAAACTTTAAAAATAGTTTGGCACAAGAAACCTAGAAAGAGAATTACAAAAACAATAATAACCTGAGCAAACTCAATCCCTAAAGCAAATTCTAATAATGCCAATGGCTTATTTTCGGCATCACCAAAGACCATTGTAAACTCTCGTGCAAAACCTAAACCATGGATTATACCAAAGGCCAAAGCTGTTAAGAAAAGTACCGATATTTTTGTATTTTCTTTGTTTTTCCCAGCAGTAAAAACATTATAAATTGCCGCAATTATTATGGTAATAGGTATTAGAAACTCTACAGTTTTACCATTTATTGAGACATAGTCATAAGCTGCCAAAACCAATGATAAAGTGTGTCCTAAAGTAAAAATGGACACTAAAAGTAGTACTCGTTTCCAATCTTTAAAAAGGTACGGCACTGCAAGCACCATTAAAAATAGTACATGGTCATAACCATTGATGTCTAAAACATGATTAAGACCATACTTTACATTAAACCAGAATTGATCCATATCGGGAGAATTATAAAATTTGTGTTAGGTTAATTTTATCTTTTTATAAAACGTATTGTCTTAGTTATTGAGTCAGCAACATCATTGATTTTTATAAAATATGTTCCGGAAATAAGAGATGAAACATTAATTTTTTTATTGTTAAAATCCATTAAAACTTTTTGCCCTAATACATTAAAAATTTCTATTTCTTTAAGTTCTATGTTGGTCTCAATATTTAATATGTCTTTTACTGGGTTTGGATAAACTGACATCTTATCTATTAGAGACTTTTCATCAATACTTAATATTCCCGATTTTGAAATTGTTATGACTTGATTTGCATTTATATCCGTAACTATAGTCTCCGTATTATCTGGCCATTCAATTTTAATTTCATCAACTAAATTACTTGTTCCTATTCCAAAAAAAGCCTCAGCAGGTTCTTGCCCAAAATGACTAGTTCCTGCAGTTATAAGTCGAATATTGGAGATCCCGTTAAATGTAGCAGTAACTTTTGCACCAATTGCAAAATGATTGCTGCCATCTAACCTTGGCCTAACTACTAAATAATTATTTGGATTTACGCCAGCTGAATAATTGTTTTGGTACAATCTTGCTCCTTTGGCATCTCCTGTATTTAATTTCATAGACTGCAATAAGTCTAAATCACCGTCTCTATCCATATCAAATGCCAGTAAAGATGCAGCTTCCCATAAATCATTAAAAGAAGCGCTCTCAGAAATATCGGAAAATAAAATACCATCTACATTAAGCCATAATTTAGATTCATCAGGCGACCACTCTTCTTGAGGCCAACCATTTGTTGTAGCTAAATCTATGTACCCGTCATTATTAGCATCAAAAAAAGTTGTCCCCCAATCCCAACCACTAGCACCAACATTAATTGCAGGTTCATTTGAGACTTCTGTAAAACTCAAACTGTTATTTGCCCAATCGTTCCTGAGTAAAATATTATGTCTTAAATTAACTTCTCCATCTTCAACTCTAGAAATATTAGTAGAATAAATATCCAAATCTCCATCATTATCATAATCTCCAAGCGTCATACCCATTTCGTTAAATGAACTATCCGCTCCAACAGATGCAGCAATATTTGTAAAAGTATTATCTCCATTGTTACTCCATAATTCATTTGCATCAAAATCAACATTAATATAAACATCTATATAACCATCTCTATTAAAATCATGAAAAACCGGTTGCCATCTGAACATAGATTCTTGACCTAAATCACTAGAAATACTAATATCTGAAAAAGTTCCATTCCCATTATTAATAAACAAAGTAGCTTCAGCTCCCCAAACAGTAACCAACACATCTAACCAACCATCGTTATTAATATCTGCTGAGGCTATTCCTCCTACAACTCTTTCTCGAAGTGTAACACCATTGTATTTACCATTAAAATCTAATCCTGAGTTATTTATCTCAGTAAACATGCCACTTTCTGTTTGTTTATAAAGAAATATATCTACTTTGTCTACACATCCTGAAGACACTTTAAAACAATCTCCTACTAGAACTAAATCAAGTAATTCATCTCCATCATAATCAAACCATAAACCAACTCTGACTCTATTTGAATTAGTAATTCCTAGTGTACTTGCTACTTCTTGAAATTGCCCATTCCCATTATTACGATAAAGCTGGCTAGGCTTACCAAAATTAGTACCCACAAAAAAGTCTAAATCACCATCTTTATCGAAGTCAACAACTGATGCGCCTCCTCCATACACACGTGCAATGATTGGATCACTTACGGTATCTATTAAATCGACTATACCGCTCGATGATGTAACATCGGTGAAAGTTTGAGAATTTGAATAATGAACTAAACAAAAGAATAAAAAAAGTAAGCTTACTTTTTTATTAATCAAAGCCTTATAAATACTAATTTTCATTTCTAAAATAATATTCACTAAAGTAAATAATTATATATGCTTTTTCAATTAAAGTTCGTTAAATGATATAATAAAAAAGGTCAAATCACTTTATTTATGATTTAACCTTTTTAGTACTCAAGGTGGGAATCGAACCCACACTTCCGAAGAAATCGGATTTTGAATCCGACGCGTCTACCAATTCCGCCACTTGAGCATTGAATTTGGATTGGCAAAAATAAAAAATTATTTCTGCCAATCAATTAAAAATACTAGGTTTTATGTTTTTTGCTAGGTAAATATTTTTCTAACTTTGAGCATATTTTTACAACTACAACTAACTAACATAATACAACACTAAAAATGCCTTACGACTCAACCGAAGCTAAGATTTTTACTTGTTCTCAAAGCAAATATCTAGCTGAAAAAATTGCTAACGCCTATGGCGTAAAACTTGGCAACGTCATCACATCAAGATATAGCGATGGAGAATTTCAGCCATCTTATGAAGAATCAATAAGAGGTACTCGAATTTTCATAATAGGTTCAACAAATCCTGGACCAGAGAATTTAATGGAAATGTTACTGATGATTGACGCAGCTAAACGTGCTTCGGCAAGACATATTACTGCGGTATTACCATATTTTGGTTGGGCTAGACAAGACAGAAAAGACAAACCTAGGGTTCCGATTGCAGCAAAATTAGTTGCAAAAATGCTGGAAGCTGCTGGAGCTACTAGAATTATAACCATGGATCTTCATGCAGATCAAATACAAGGATTCTTTGAAAAACCTGTAGATCATCTTTTTGCCTCTACTATATTTTTGCCTTATTTAAAGTCGTTGAATCTAGATAATTTAACCATTGCTTCTCCTGACATGGGAGGTTCTAAACGTGCCTATGCGTACTCAAAAGCCTTAGAAAGCGATGTTGTTATTTGCTACAAACAACGGGCTAAGGCTAACGTTATTTCGCATATGGAATTAATAGGTGATGTTACTGGGAAGAATGTAGTTTTAGTTGATGATATGGTTGATACTGCTGGCACCTTAACCAAAGCTGCAGATTTAATGATGGAGCGTGGTGCGTTAAGTGTAAGAGCTATTTGTACACATCCAATATTATCTGGAAGTGCTTATGAAAAATTAGCAAACTCCAAATTAGAAGAATTAATAGTTACAGATTCGATTGCTCTTACTAAAGAAAGCAGTAAAATTCGTGTTTTAAGTTGCGCAGACTTGTTTGCTGAAGTCATGCAAAATGTGCATCAGAATAAGTCTATTAGTTCTAAATTTGTAATGTAATCGTATTCCTTTTTTAGTGTATTTGTTTCCAATAGATAAGGTGTATTAAAAAAGAACGCTAGGTCTATAGAATTTTAATTTAATATTACTACATTTGCAGCCCTCAAAATGAGGTAATTAATAATTATTAAATTAAACTTTTAAAATGAAATCAATTACAATTAATGGATCTCAAAGAGAAAGCGTAGGCAAAAAGTCAACTAAAGCCTTACGTAATGCTGGTCAGGTTCCTTGCGTAGTATACGGAGGAGATAAGCCATTGCATTTCTCTGCACCAGAATTGGCATTCTCTAAACTTGTATACACTCCAGACGCGCATACAGTTGTGATTGCCTTAGATAACGGTGAAACAGTTAACGCAATCATGCAAGACATTCAATTTCACCCTGTGACAGATAGAATTATTCACGTAGATTTCTATCAAATCTTTGATGATAAAGAAATCACCATGAACATTCCTGTACGTATTACAGGTACTTCTAAAGGTGTTTTAAATGGTGGTAACTTAAGAAGACCTTACCGTAAATTAAGAGTAAAAGCAATCCCTTCAAATCTTCCAGATTTTATTGAGGTTGATATTACTCCTCTTAAAATAGGAAGCAAATTATACATCACTGAGCTTCAAAATGACGCTTACAAATTTTTACACCCAGATAATACAGTAGTATGTCAAGTAAGGCGTAGTAGACTAGCTGTTGTTGATGAGGAAGAAGAGGAAGAAGAAGGAGCAGAAGCAGCAGAAGCAGCAGCAGATGCACCAGCAACGGAAGCAGCACAAGAATAAGCAAAACTATTTCTTCATATAAGCTAAAAGCATTCTGTATTTCAGAATGCTTTTTTATTTTTGAGAAAATATAAATCTATGATTAAATGCTTAATACGCTTATTTAAATCTAAAGAAAACATTGACCCCATGAAAAAATTTTTGATTGTCGGCTTAGGTAATATTGGTGACAAGTACGAAAATACAAGACACAATATTGGTTTTAAAATATTAGATTATTATTCTGCTTCTCATGATTTTGAGTTTAAGACAGATAAATTAGGCGATTTGGCTTATTATAAAATAAAAGGGCGTACTCTAATTTTTTTGAAACCTAGTACCTACATGAATTTAAGTGGTAAGGCTATTAAATATTGGATGGCAAAAGAAAAAATTCCATTAGAAAATTTATTAGTTATAACAGATGATCTTAATTTACCATTTGGTACTTTAAGGTTAAAGGGAAAAGGAAGCGACGGTGGTCATAATGGATTAAAAGACACCCAAGACAAATTACAAACTACAAAGTATAGTAGGTTTAGATTTGGAATTAGTAATGATTTCTCAAAAGGAAGACAAGTTGATTATGTGTTAGCTAATTGGACAGATGAAGAAAATAATCAGCTAAAAGAAAGGTTAGAATTAAGTACTAAGATTATAGATTCTTTTGTTCTCTCGGGATTAAAAATTACAATGAATAATTATAATGGAAAATAAAAAACCTCTCAAAAATTGAGAGGTTTTTTTATGTAAATAAATTACTTTTTACTCGTCAGAATTATTTTTCTTAGGAAAATTAAAACGTACTAGGATTTCATGAGTACCATCATTGATATCATTCAAATCGCTTCTAGATGAACCTCCATAAGCATAACCAAAATCCATCCAATCAGCAAGATTAAACATTAAAGTACCTGCCCATGCACCATCTGTTGTGTAAACACCTGCAAGTTCAAAACGTTTGTTGTATCTGAATGCCGCGGTAAAGTCTGCAGATAATGGTGAACCATTGACATATCTTATCATAGTAGATGGTCTAAATTCAAACTTATCCGATAAGTCAAAATTATAACCTCCTGAAAGATACCAATGAGAATTATTATTAGATGTTGTAACTCTACCATCGTCAACATTAACACGCTCTCCTTGTAATAGCCCATTAATTGAGAAAGACACAAAATACTTTTCATTAAATAAATGTGCTCCAACTCCAAGATTAGGTCTAAAACCTTCGTCAATATTTTGAATCGCACTATCTCCGTTATTAAAACCAAACCTACCAAAGCCATCCTCATCAATATTATAAGTACTTGCTCCAGCTTTTAACCCTAAGAATAAATCTGTGGTTTCACTGAACTTTAACTTATACGAAAAGTCGACATTGAAACTTGTTCTATTCTCAACAAACACTTTATCATTAATAATTGACAAGCCTATTCCAAATTTTTCAGTAAGTGGTGTGGCAAAAAAGAAAGTTTGAGTTTCAGGTGCATCTTGAACGTTAACCCATTGACTTCTAAAGCTTGATGTCAAGCTTGTTTCACCATCTGCGGCAGCATAAGCAGGGTTAATTGCATTCATAGTATATCTATACAAGGCATAGTTAGGTTCTTGTTGTGCATATATAGTTCCAAACAATAACAATGCTACTACCTTTAAAATGTTTTTATAAAATTTCATTGAATTAATTGATTTAAAATTTATCTACTTTTTTAGTATGTAACAAATAACCATCCGTTAACAACTATGTTTCCTTCTCCTGATTGATTCACTACATAGTAATAAGAACCTGATGGCAGTGCTTTACCACTCTGGTTAGTTGCTCCCCAATCATTTCTGTATGAATTAGATGCGAAAACCTCATTTCCAGTTCTGTCATAGACTCTTACAGTAGTGCCTGGATAAAGCTCAATACTCTGAATCTGCCAAGTATCATTAACATTATCCCCATTAGGAGTAACAATATCATTAACAGTTATGTCATCACAAACATCTCCAAGACCGTCACCATCAACATCTGATTGATCTGCATTTGCAGTTAGAGGACAGTTGTCGTTTATATCTAACTCACCATCATTATCATCATCATCATCACAAACATCTCCAAGACCATCACCATCATTATCAGCTTGATCTGTATTAGCAGTAAACTGGCAATTATCATTAACATCTAATACCCCATCATTATCATCATCATCGTCACACTCATCTCCAATACCATCTCCATCATTATCAGCTTGATCTGTATTATCTACAATTACACAATTATCATCATCATTTAGAATTCCATCAGAATCAAAATCTTCTGAATCTCTAATACCACAAATTTCTAAGCTAAATCCATCCAGAGAACCTCCATCTAAACTTGGGTCTTGGTCAACAACAACTAAGAACCAAGTACCTATTGATTGTTGGCCATTAAAAAATGATAAAGGCTCTTCTGGAGCAAAAACTCCTGTAAATGGAGCTACACCATCATTAATTGAAACCGGTTGTATATCAACAATTCCATCTCCGTCTGTATCAATTCCATCATCATCAAAAACTGTGTTGGTGAAATTTTCACTACCTCCTCCAGCACCATCTGCCAAAACAACAAATTCTGTGGCTGTAGGATTGAATAAAGCTATTAATAAATCTCCAGTCCAAGTATGCTGAATATCAACAGTAACGTTAACATCTGTTATTGTCAAATCTTCTTCTATATCTACAGATATAACATATTGTTGACTAGGTAAAGCAGAGTCATCGTCAATTACTAATGACTCACCTGCATATGTTGCTATTGTACATGTAACATCACATACATCTCCAATTCCATTACCATCTAAATCTTCTTGATCTGCATTGGCTGTGCTCGGACAATTATCATCATCATTAAGCAATCCATCATTATCTATATCGTCATCACAGACGTCTCCTAATCCATCACCATCAACATCTGATTGGTCAGTATTAGCTGTCAAAGGACAATTATCTAATGAATCAGGAACCAAATCATCGTCTGAATCTGGCAGAGGTACACCACATATTTCTAAAGACCAATTTTCTATATTACCTGTATCACCAGAAACAAAATCTTGAACAGTTAAAAGCCAATCTCCACTAGCAATTTCTCCGTTCAATGTAGATAAATCACCATCTGGCGTAAATGTCCCTGTAAAGTCTCCAGAACCAGAACTTATAGGGTCAGTAGCATCACTGTCAAATACAGTATCAACATACTGTGTTCCATTTCCTCCATTACGGTTAGAAAGAATAACATCAGTACCTGAAGGGCTCGTTAAAGTTATAAGTAAATCATCACCCCATGTATGAGATACATTAATAGTTACATTTACATCTGTAATTTCAGAGACATCAGTAACTTGAAGAGTTGAACTTACAGGGTCTCCAGGACCAACAAAGAATATTCCATCTGGTATGGCTATTGGAGTATCAGTTGCTGTTGAAACATTACATTCAATAGTACCAGTTTGAAAACTAGTAGAAGCATATGCTCCTTCTCCACAATTATTCACAGCTCTAACTCTCCAAAAATAAGAAGTATCAGTAGCAAGCCCCATAGGTACAAATAAAGCCTCTGTAACAACTCCACTAGATACTATATTAGTAAAACCTGCATCAGACGCTACATCAACTTCATAGGCAGCAGCATTAGAATCTTCACTCCAAGTAAATTCAGCCATTGGAGGAACTCCAGTAATTCCTCCGTTAGGATAACCCTGAGTAATTGTTCCAAATGTATCGTCAAATACATTTAAAGTAGCATTAGTTGGAGCCGTATCTGTACCATCAGTAGTTTCTATTTGAAAATCATAAGTCCCTACATCTACAGAAGCTAAACCACTAACCGTCATTGTAACAGGAGTCGCATCAGCTGTAACTGTACTTGGACTAAAACTAGCTGTAGCACCCATTGGCAAGCCATTAGTTGCAAAAGTCACTGAACCTGTAAAAGTCGGATCTATAAGATTATATGTAAAATTATATGTTGCATCAGCTGGTTTACAAACTTCTACATTTGAAGCATTAGAATCTGCAAAAGTTATCTCAAAAGGAAAAGGGGATTGATTAAGAACTTCCCTTGGCCCACCAGGTTCAAAAACTGCACGCATTCTGTCAATTTGCCCTTGAGTAAAAAGTCCCATGCATGCATCATCACTGTAATCCATATAGTTTTCGAACATATCATCAGTACCACATTTAACTGGCCTAGCTCCAGCACAAGGGTAGTTAGGACTATCAGAACTCGGTGTGTCATCTACAAAATCATCAACACCACAGCCACCATCACCCCAGATGTGACGAAGATTAAAATAATGACCTATCTCATGAGTAGTAGTACGACCTAAATCATAAGTATCATCTAAGAAAAAAGTTTCACCTGCAGCAGCTTCATAATCTGAAGATCCAAAAAACTGCGGGCTCATTACAATACCATCGTCAGGGTCACCTGCACTTGCTGGGAATGTTGCATATCCAAGGATTCCACCTCCGATATTACCTACCCAAAAATTAAAATAACGTAATGGATCCCATGCATCAGTTCCTCCTTGGGCTGAGAACTTAATAGAATCGTCAGTTCCCCATGCCGCAACATTAGTTTCTTTTCTTGTGATACCGTTTGTAGGGTTACCATCTGGATCTATTTGAGCTAAGTAATATTCTATTTTAGTATCCCCAGCTTGAGGCCATATGTTTGCTTGTATATCAGCAAACTCATCATTCAAGGCTCTAAAATCCTTATAGATAACATCTATTTGAGATTCTATTTGAGCGTCGCTAATGTTTTCTACTGGGTTAGCAGAATTCCAAACCACGTGTACTACAACTGGGACATATATAATATCATCCATCATTCGGAAGCTATTATTTGCAATACCTTGTTGAGTAAAGTTTTCTAGCTGATTCATTCTTTCCTGATATGCAGGATCTTGCATCTTCTGTTCTAATAAGTCATTAGAATAACAGTTCCTCTCTTGAGCAATTAAAGAAGATGAAATCAAGAAAAAAGCAGCTACTAAAAAGTAAAGATTTTTTTTCATTTGAAGTGAGTTTAATTAATGTAATATAAAAGTCTTTCAATAATCACAATCACAGTGCTTAATGAAAGACAAAACCTTAAAGGTTAGTTAAAAAAGAATTTAAATATTTAGTTATGAGTTTTAAATGTAGTTTTTTTGCCATATGGATTAGTATAGGATTATTAAATTAGCATCAAATTTATACTTTTTTTTCACATATCCTTAACAAAATCAGAATATTTCGTACAATGTCATCAAATCACCGACGTTTTTCAAAAATTTTAACAATTGGAACCTTTGATGGCGTTCACATTGGCCATCAAAAAATACTAAAACGAATAGTAAACCTCTCAAAAGAGAAAGACTTGATACCTAGCGTATTGACTTTTTTCCCTCATCCCAGGATGGTACTCCAACAAAATCACTCTATAAAACTATTAAACACTATTGCAGAACGAAGAATGTTGCTAGAAAAATTTGGTATTGAATTAATATGCGTAAAAACATTTACAAGAGAGTTTGCCAACTTATCCGCTAGAGCTTATATAAAAGATATTTTAATAAATGAATTAAATACCAAACAGGTTCTCATTGGATATGATCATCATTTTGGAAAAAACAGAAGTGCTAACATTAATGATTTAAAACAATTTTCTGAAGAGTTTGATTTTGAAATTGAAGAAATCTCTGCAGAAGATATTGCAGAAGTAACTATAAGCTCCACTAAAATACGAAATGCCCTCAATAATGGAAATATATCTCTTGCTAATACGTATTTAGGTTATAATTATTTTTTAACCGGAAAAGTCGTTAGTGGCCAAAGCATTGGGCGCACTATTGATTTCCCTACAGCTAATATATTTATAGAAGAAGATTACAAACTCATCCCAAAAGATGGCGTATATGTTGTAAAATCTATAATTAATGACACCCAATATTACGGCATGATGAATATTGGCTCAAACCCTACTATAAAAAACAAGCCAAGATCTATAGAAGTCCATTTCTTTAATTTTGAAAACGATATTTATGGTAACCAAATTGTAATAGAACTATTAAGTAGATTAAGAGATGAACATAAGTTTGAAACCTTAGAAGCGTTGCAAGAACAACTTAGACTAGATAGAGAGAGTGCATTAGTATATATTAAATCAGTAGAATGAATACATTTTTATTTAAACATATAGATAATTCTTCTCTAATCGTTTTTAGAATTTTCTTTGGACTACTTTGTTTTTTAGAATCTGTTGGCGCCATATTTACAGGTTGGATAAAAAAAACACTAATTGAACCCGAATTTACTTTTAGTTTTATAGACTTTAGTTGGTTGCAACCATTATCAGGAAACTGGATGTATGCGTATTACATTGTAATGGGTGTTTTTGGGCTACTTATAATGGTAGGCTATAAATATAGGTATAGTGCTTTTGCTTTTGCAATGATGTGGGCTGGCACATATTTTATGCAGAAATCATCATACAATAATCATTATTATTTATTGTTCTTGCTAAGCTTTATTATGGCTATTCTACCTGCCAATCGCTATGCAAGTTTTGATGTAAAACGCAACCCTAAACTCAAAAGCATATCCATGCCCAATTGGTGTCGATGGGTGTTTATTTTACAACTCTTTATTGTATATACTTATGCTTCAATTGCAAAAATATACCCAGATTGGCTAGATGCCTCAGTAATCAAGCTATTAATGCAGGGTAAATCTCACTTTCCTATAGTTGGTGAGCTACTTCAAAATGAAAGTGTACATTATTTTATTGCATACTCTGGAATAGTATTCGACGGGTTAATTATCCCACTATTGCTTTTTAAGCCAACTCGTAAATATGCATTTTTCGCTTCTATATTTTTTCATCTTTTTAATTCCTTTGTATTTCATATTGGTATATTCCCCTACTTATCCTTAGCATTCTGCTTATTCTTTTTTGAACCAAAAACAATTAGAAATATCTTTTTAAAAAAGAAAGAACTCTACTCTGGTAATGCTATAAAAATACCTAGTTATCAAACTATTTTTAAAATTGCTTTTGCAACATACTTTATAATTCAGGTAGCACTCCCATTACGTCATTACTTTATAGAAGACAATGTGCTTTGGACTGAAGAAGGGCATCGACTCTCATGGCGTATGATGTTACGTGCTAAAAATGGAAGCATTAATTTTAGGGTAATTGATAATGCTACAAATAAGATTATCCCTATTAAACTCAACGATTACCTTACTAAAAAACAACAGCGAGGCTTAAAAACTAAGCCCGATTTTATATGGCAATTTGCTCAAATGCTTGATAAAAAATTTAAAATTGAAGGTAAATCTGTTTCAATATTTGTCACTTCGTATGTGAGTGTAAATGGTAAACCTTCAAAACGTTTTATAGACCCAGAAGTAGACCTTACTAAAGTAGAGTGGAATTACTTTAAACACAACAAGTGGATTTTACCTTCAAAATAGACTTCTTTTTGTTTCACTAGCCATAAAATCTTTTTACTTTTGCCCTTTGCTAATTAGCGTTATGGCTCAAATTTAGAGCGACACAAAAACCAAGCAACTATGTTACAAGTTTCGCATATAAGAGAACACAGCGAAGAGATTATAAAATTGTTGGCCATCAGAAATATTGATGCAAAGCCAATGATTGACGATGTCTTAAATTTTGATGAAGAACGCCGTCAGTTACAGACTATGTTAGATACCACAAAAGCTGAAATGAATGCTATTTCAAAAGAAATAGGAAGTTTATTTAAATCTGGCCAAGCAGAAAAAGCTAACGCACTTAAATCAAAAACATCTGAGCTCAAAGAAACTATAAAAACGGTTGAGCAGGAGTTAAATGAAAAAGCTGAAGCTTTAAATAACGTATTGTACAAAATACCTAATGTTCCTAACCCAATTGTCCCTAACGGAAATTCTGATGAAGATAATTTAGAAACACTCCGTGATGGCGAAATACCTAGTTTACATGATGGTGCACTTCCGCATTGGGAATTGGCAAAAAAATACGACATCATAGATTTTGAATTAGGTAATAAAATAGCTGGTGCAGGCTTTCCTGTTTATAAAGGAAAAGGTGCTCGTTTGCAACGTGCATTAATAACCTACTTTTTAGATAAAAATACTGAAGTAGGCTATACAGAATATCAATTACCGCACCTGGTTAACGAAGCTTCTGGTTTTGGCACAGGTCAATTACCAGATAAAGAAGGTCAGATGTATCATGTTACAGAAGATAACCTATATCTAATTCCTACTGCAGAAGTTCCTGGAACTAATATTTTTAGAGATGTTATTCTTAGTGAAAGTGAATTACCAATAGGTATTACCGGTTATACGCCTTGCTTTAGACGTGAAGCTGGAAGTTACGGTGCTCATGTCCGTGGCCTTAACCGTTTACACCAGTTCGATAAGGTAGAAATTATCCGTGTAGAACATCCATCAAAGTCTTATAAAGCTTTAGATAATATGGTGTCTCATGTCCAAGATATTTTAAAAGAGCTAAAATTACCATATCGTATTTTACGTCTATGTGGTGGAGATTTAACTTTTGCTTCTGCACTAACGTATGATTTTGAAGTTTTTTCTGCGGCTCAAGAACGTTGGCTAGAAGTATCTTCTGTTTCTAATTTTGAAACCTACCAGTCTAACCGATTAAAGTTACGTTTTAAAAATAGTGATGGTAAAAATGAATTGGCACATACATTAAACGGGAGTTCATTAGCTTTGCCGCGCATTCTTGCTAGTATTCTTGAAAATTACCAAACGGAAAATGGCATCAAAATTCCTGAAGCCTTAATCCCGTATACTGGTTTTGATATTATAGATTAAAACATAAGAAGTTATAAAAATTAATGCCCAAGTTTCCTTGGGCATTTTTTTATGATACCATTTGCAATATCTAAATGCCTCATTTGTTATATTTACAACTTATGATGTTAAGAAAACACATACTATTAGTCTTTATTACACTATTCTCTGTTGCAATAGTTGTTGCGCAAGGCGCTGACAAAAAACAACTTAATTTAGGTGATGATTATTATAAGCGCGGAGAGTTTAAGAAAGCATTACTCATTTACAGTAAACTATACGAAGCTAAACCCTATTCTTACACGTATGTTTATAAAATGGTAGATACTTATCAGCAATTAGAAGAGTATGATAAAGCACAAGAGGTTTTAGAAAAACGAATTGTCAAAAATAGAGCTCCAATAATGCTTGTAGAATTGGGCTATAACTACCAACTCAAAGACAGTATTGTAAAAGCAGAGGCATTATATAATGAGGCTATTGATGCATTAGAGGAAAGACCTACATATATTTATGGTATTGGGCAACGCTTTGAAAAACATTCACTTTTACATCAAGCCATAAAAGGCTATAAAAAAGCGACACAACTATTACCAGAAAAGAATTTTAGTGTCCAGTTAGCACGCATTTATGGAGATTTAGGCGATATTAAAAATATGTTTTCTAGCTATATAGATTATGTGGCGTATAAGCCAAATACATTGAATAATATAAAACGAAATTTTAGCCAATTTGTTTCTGAAAATAAGGATAACGAAAACAATAAAATCTTAAGAACCCTTTTGCTCAAACGCTTACAAACTAATCCTGATGCATATTGGTATGAGTTATTAAGCTGGCTTTATGTTCAAGAACGTCAATACAGTAAATCTTTTGTACAAGAAAAAGCCTTATACAAGAGAAATCCTGAAAGCTTAGAACGAATTATAGATTTGGCGATAACAGCCTCAGATGATGCTGATGAAGAAATAGCAATCAATATTTTTAACTACATATTGGAGACATCTCAAGAAAGAGATGTTATTTTACTCGCGCATCAATCTATATTAGAAATCAAAACCGAAAATGCTTCAAAAAAAGAACTTGAAGCTATAAATAACAAATACTTGTCGCTGTTTGAAACTTATGGTAAGTTTGAATCTACATTAGCACTTCAGTTATCCTATGGGCAGTTTTTGGCATTTAGTTTCGAGCAACCTAAACAAGCTTCAGAATTTCTAAAAGCCTCATACAAATTAGATATTTCGCCTTATCAAGAAGCCTTAGTAAAACTAAAATTGGCAGATATTTTAGTGCTTCAGGAAAAGTTTAATGAGGCACTTATCTTTTACACTCAAATAAAAGCTAATCTAAAAAACAGTACTATTGCTCAGGAGGCCGCTTATAAAATTGCAAAAACAAGTTATTATAAAGGTGATTTTGATTGGGCAGAATCTCAGCTTAAAGTCTTAAAAGCATCGACCTCTCAACTTATTGCTAATGATGCCTTGGATTTAAAATTATTAATCTCCGACAACAAATGGGACGATACGACACAAACAGCTCTAAAATATTACGCTAAAGCAGATTTATTAGCATTTCAGAATAAAACTGAAGACGCCATTAAACTTTTAGATAAGGTTTTAACTGAGCATAATGGTGAAAGTATTATTGATCAAGCTTTATTTACCCAAGCAAAACTTCATGAAAAGCAAAACCAATACGAAAAAGCAGAAGCCAACTATCAAAAAATCATAGCAGACTATCGTGAGGATATTTTTATCGATGATGCTTATTACTATCTGGCTGAGCTTTATAATTTGCATTTAGCAAGACCTGAAGAAGCAAAATCACTTTATGAAAAAATAATCTTCAATCACGAAGACAGTATCTATTTTGTTGAAGCTCGAAAGAAATTTAGAATGCTTCGAGGCGATACGATAAATTAAATTCTAGAATGAAAATAGCCGAAACCGAAAGATTAATTCTTTCAAAAATTACCGTGGAAGATGCGCCCTTTATTTTAGAATTGATGAACACACCTGGTTGGTTAAAATTTATTGGTGATAGAAATGTAAGAACTGTAGCTGATACAGAGGATTACATAAAAAATAATCAGCTAAAATGTTACGAAAAACATGACTTTGGTTACTACAAAATGTGTCTAAAATCTGACAACCTTAAGCCTATCGGTACAGCTGGTTTACTAAAACGTGACACTTTAGAGCATGTGGATATAGGTTTCTCTATCTTACCAAAGTTTCATGGAAAAGGCTATGGTTTTGAAACATCATCAGAGTTACTCAATTTAGCTAAGCACACATTTCATATTAAAACAGTTTGCGCAATAACATTACCTACCAATAAGGTCTCCATTGGACTTATTGAAAAATTAGGTTTCAAGTATAAAAAAACAGTTAATCCTTTTGAGGAAGATAAAAATCTTCTCTTATTCGAAAAACAATTATAAATGATAATATATAACGTCACAGTAAACATAGACGATTCCGTTCATGACGAATGGCTCATCTGGATAAAAGAACATATTCCTAAAGTTTTAGCAACTGGAAAATTTGACGGTGCAACATTTTCAAAAGTTTTAGTTGAAGAAGAAATGGGTGGTCAAACCTATTCTATTCAATACCGTTCTTATTCGCGCGAAGCTTTAGATAAATATTACCAGGAAGATGCCGATAAATTAAGGCAAGAAGGCTTAAAAAAGTTTGCCGATAAAATGTTAGCTTTCAGGACAGAACTTGAAGTTATAGATACTTATGCTGTAAATTTTAAGTAATCATGAATCATTTTCTATACAATAACAAAACATTACTAATTGCTGTTTGCATCCTAATTATAGTATCTGGGGTAATCCTAGCATATGTACAATATAACATTGAGCCTTGGGAAACCATTGGGGGATTCTTATGTGGAATTGGTTTAGGGTTATTACTTATTTTTATCTCACTAAAGAAGCCTTTAGATTAATCGTATGAGTGTAAAAGCAAAAAAACACCTTGGACAACATTTTTTAAAAGACGAGAATATTGCTAAAAAAATAGCAGACACCTTGTCTTTAAAAGGCTATGATGACGTATTAGAAATTGGTCCAGGAATGGGGGTTTTGACCAAATATTTGTTAGAGAAAGATACCATAACCCATGTTGTAGAAATTGATACAGAATCGGTTGAGTATCTAAAAAACAACTATCTTAATCTTTCTGGTAGAATCTACGAAAAAGACTTTTTACGTTACGACCTTAACCTAGTATTTAATGGAAAACCCTTCGCAATTATTGGCAATTTCCCTTACAACATCTCTTCCCAAATAGTTTTTAAAACTTTAGAGATGCGTGAACAAATTCCAGAATTTTCAGGAATGTTTCAAAAAGAAGTTGCTAAACGCATTTGTTCTAAAGAAGGCAGTAAAGCATATGGCATTCTTTCTGTCTTAACACAAGCTTTTTATGATGCGGAGTATTTATTTACAGTACCACCTAGTGTTTTTAATCCACCACCTAAAGTAGATTCGGGTGTATTATTATTAACCCGAAAAGAAAACTACAATCTGCCTTGTGACGAGAAGCTATTCTTCCGTGTGGTAAAAACAAGTTTCCAACAACGACGAAAAACACTTCGCAATAGTTTAAAAGTTTTTAATCTTTCCTATAATTTAAAAGCAAATACTATCTTTGGGCAGCGTCCAGAACAATTAAGTGTTGCTCAATTTATAGAATTAACCTTATTAATTGAAAAGGACGAAAAGTAGACATTAGGCATAAAAACCTTAATTGCTGATTTTTCGCTTTGGAAGAAACTCAAGAAAACATACAATTTCAACTCACAAATGAGCTGATAGAAAATGTAAAAGCACTTATCATTAATAATGATGACGAGGCGCTAAAACGTCTTCTTAATGAGTTTCACTACGCCGATATTGCCGAGATTTTAGACGAACTTAACTTCGAAGATGCCATATACATTATAAAGCTCCTCGATAGCGAAACCACATCAGATATTCTTACTGAGCTAGATGAAGATGTACGAGAAAAAATTCTTGACAATCTATCGGCTAAAGAAATCGCAGAAGAAGTTGAAGAATTAGATACGGATGATGCTGCAGATATAATTGCCGAGCTTCCTGAAGAACGTCAAGAAGCGGTAATATCGCAAATTGAAGACGAAGAACACAAAGCAGAAATCCAAGAGCTTTTAACTTATGATGAGGACACTGCTGGTGGACTTATGGCAAAAGAGCTTGTTAAAGTCTATGGCACATGGACAGTTGCAGGATGTATACGTCGTATTCGTGGACAAGCAAAAGATGTCTCTCGTGTGCATTCTATTTATGTGGTTAGTAAAGAAGAAAAATTGATTGGTAGATTATCTTTAAAAGATTTAATCACTGCAAAGAGTGACCAAAGAATCACTGATATAGCCAAAGAAAATGTAGATTTTGTTAATGTAAATGACGATGCCGAAGATGTTGCAAAAGTAATGGCTAAGTACGATTTAGAAGCCATTCCTGTTGTTGATGATGAGCAAACACTTTTAGGCCGAATTACTATTGATGATATTGTAGATGTCCTTAAAGAAGAGGCCGAAAAAGATTACCAACTTGCTGCTGGTATTACACAAGATGTAGACTCAGACGATAGTATTATAGAATTGACAAGAGCACGCTTACCTTGGTTGTTCTTAGGCTTAATTGGTGGTGTTGGCGCGTTTATTATTATGCATTATTTTGAAGGAAGCTTACCAAAAGAAGCTTTTGTTTTGTTTTTGTTTACGCCACTCATAGCTGCAATGGCAGGAAATGTTGGTGTACAATCTAGTGCTATTATAGTACAAGGTTTAGCAAATGATGATGTAAAAGGCAGTATAAATAATAGACTAATCAAAGAAATGTTATTAGCGACATTAAACGGGATTATTTTATCAGTTTTTCTGTTTCTATTTGTATTTGCTTGGGAGCAAAGGTTTGAATTAGCTTTAGCCATATCTATATCACTAGTTGCAGTTATAATTATTGCAGGTTTAATTGGTACATTTATTCCGCTTTTTCTTCATAAACGAGGTATTGACCCAGCTATAGCTACAGGTCCGTTTATTACAACAAGTAATGATATTTTTGGGATTGTGATTTACTTAATTATCTCAAAACTTATTTTAGGCATTTAATCATTTAGTCATTGTCATGCTGAACTTGTTCAGCATCTCATTATTAATATCTTTATATCATGAAAGCAATAAATATTAAAGACAAGCACGCACTTTTTTCAAAACAATGGCATCCACATCGCATTGCTACAGTAGATAACATGCAAGTGATTCTAGCTAAAATTCAAGGTGAATTTGTTTGGCATAGCCATGATAACGAAGATGAATTATTTCAAGTGATTAAAGGCACTTTGTACATGCAATTTAGAGACAGGACAGAAATCGTTAAAGAAGGCGAAATGATAGTTGTCCCAAAAGGTGTTGAACATAATCCTTCGACTAAAAATGGCGAGGAAGTCCATCTCCTTTTATTTGAAAAACTTGATACAGCGCATACAGGTAATGTGCAAGACGAAATGACGCAAACTGAATATCCTTGGATTTGAAAATACTCCATATAGACAGCAATCATGAGCTTCTCATAAATCAACTCAACGATTTAGGTTTTACTAACCATAAAGATTATACCTCTTCAAAAACAGACATTGAAGCTAAAATTTCGGATTATGATGGCATCATTATCCGTAGTCGCTTTACTATTGATAAACATTTTATAGATGCTGCTAAAAATCTAAAATTTATTGGTCGCGTTGGTGCAGGGTTAGAAAATATTGATTGCAGTTATGCTGAAGAAAAAGGCATTTCATTATTCAATGCACCAGAAGGCAATAGAAATGCCGTTGGTGAGCACAGTTTAGCAATGTTATTGTCTCTTTTTAATAAACTAAATAAAGCCGATAAAGAAGTAAGACAAGGTAAATGGCAGAGAGAAGACAATAGAGGTATTGAGCTAGATGGTAAAACGGTAGGTTTAATTGGGTATGGTAATATGGGCAAAGCCTTTGCAAAAAAGCTTCGCGGTTTTGATGTTGATGTCTTATGTTATGACATTAAAACTAATGTTGGTGATGCTAATTGCAAGCAGGTTTCACTTGAAGAATTGCAGAATAAAGCGGATGTATTAAGTCTACACACACCACAAACACCAATAACATTAAACATGGTGAATTCAGATTTTATTAATGGTTTTCAAAAACCATTTTGGCTAATTAATACTGCTCGCGGAAAAAGTGTCGTAACTTCAGATTTGGTTAAAGCGCTTAAGTCTGGTAAAGTATTAGGTGCAGGTTTAGATGTTTTAGAATACGAAAAGTCTTCTTTTGAAAACCTTTTTACTTCAGAGAACATGCCAGAAGCATTTAAGTATTTAATCCATTCTGAAAACGTATTACTCTCTCCACATGTTGCTGGTTGGACTATTGAAAGTAAAGAAAAGTTAGCCCAAACCATCGTAGATAAAATCAAAGCAAAATTTTGCTAATTTTATAAAATGAAGAAAACTATTTTTGTTTTTGGAATGCTCATTTTAGCATTGCTCTTGCTATTTCAACTTAGCAAATATGCTGTAATAAGTGGTGATTTTCAAGTTGAATATATTATGGCTATTATCGCCGTTATCTTTTTACTTATTGGCCTGTTCATTAATAAAAGAGCACAAAAATCTTCTCCTGCCCCTAAGCAAGAAATAGACTTTAAAAAAATTGAAGAACTAGGACTGAGTAAACGTGAATATGAAGTCTTAAAAGAAATTGCGCTTGGTTTATCAAATCAAGAAATCGCAGAAAAGCTTTTTGTTTCGGAAAGTACCATAAAAACGCATGTCTCTAACCTTCTTGTAAAACTAGATGCAAAACGCCGAACCCAAGCTATTCAAGTTTCAAAAAGTCTAAATATTATATAATTTACTAGCTTTAACACTAAAGTATGAGTAAAATAGTACTTTAGTATGAGCCTCCTAAATCTTCCTATTTCTACTTTTGGCTAACTAATCAAAACCTAATAATTATGAAAAAAACAGTAATAAGATAT
Source organism: Winogradskyella haliclonae (assembly GCF_014635865.1). Classification (GTDB taxonomy): domain Bacteria; phylum Bacteroidota; class Bacteroidia; order Flavobacteriales; family Flavobacteriaceae; genus Winogradskyella; species Winogradskyella haliclonae. The sequence goes on from NZ_BMDQ01000001.1 coordinate 390,898, forward strand.
GGGCTATATGCGCTCATAAGTGGATTTGTTCTATTTGGATTGCCTTTCTTTTTAGGGATGGGCGTTGACTATGACTATGGAGAACTCATTGGATATACGTCAATGATAATTTCTTTATTGTTTGTATTCTTTGGCATTAAACATTATCGTGATAAGGTTAATAATGGTAAAATCTCTTTAGGAAAAGCGCTTGCAATAGGTATGCTTATAGCTTTATTTTCTGCAATTGGTGTAGCTGTTATGGATTATTTATATACAACACAAATTAATCCTGATTTTGCTTCGGATTATTTAGAGTATAAATTAAGTGGTATGGAAGCAGCATTATCACCAGAAGAATTCAAAGTAGAAAGTGCTAAGCTCACCAAACAAATGGAAGACTATGGTAGTCCCAGTTTTATGGCTTTTATGATGTTAGCTTCTGTTCTTGTATTAGGGTTTATTATATCTTTAATATCTGGCTTAATTTTACAACGTAAATAAACTAAATCAATACTATTATGCAATACAAAGCAGATTCACCAGAAGACTATATAAGTCAATTGCCTGAGGAGCGCAAAGCCCCAATGACAAAACTTCATAAGCTTATAAAAGAACATATGCCTAAAGGTTTAGAATCGGGAATGGGCTATAATATGCCGGCCTATTTTGTGCCTAAATCAATTTATCCTCCGGGATATCATTGCAAACCTTTTCCGCCTTTACCATTTATTAATATAGCGTCACAAAAGAACTTTATTGCATTATACCATTCAGGTTTGTATGCAAAAAAAGAATTATACGATTGGTTTGTTGCAGAATATCCAAAACATGCCAAGTACAAATTAGACATGGGTAAGAGTTGTGTCCGCTTTAAAAAAGTTGACGATATTCCTTATGATTTGATTAAAGAACTTTTAGGAAAAATGACTGTTGAAGAATGGATAACTATTTATGAAACTGCCTTAAAAAATAAATAATATGAAAAAACGTGTCACAGGGATAGGCGGTCTATTCTTTAAATCTAAAGACCCAAAAGCCTCAAAAGATTGGTATAAAAAACATCTCGATTTTAATACCGATGATTACGGTTGTACTTTTTGGTGGAAAGACAAAAACGGTAATGATTGCTCAACACAATGGAGTCCTTTTAAGGATGATACCACTTATTTTGAGCCTTCAAAAAAAGACTTTATGTTTAATTACAGAGTCGAGGATTTAGAAACTCTTATAAAAACTTTAAGAGAAGAAGGTGTAACAATTGTTGGTGATATACAGACATATGAGTACGGAAAGTTTGCTTGGATACTTGATAATGAAAACAATAAGATAGAATTATGGGAGCCTATTGATGCTGCCTTTAAATAATCTCATTGGTTTTTTTAGTAATTTTAAAAGCTAACTAATTTTTAACTTAAAAAACCGAATACTATGTCTGACGATAATAAAAATTTAAGTGACGACCTTGATGATATGATAGGTGATGCTAAAGAAAGTGCAAAAAGAGCTGGAGAAAAAATAAGTCAAAAAGCTAGTGAACTAGCCGATGATGCTAAAGAACTTGGTAAGGAAGCTAAAGAAAAAGCGTCAGAATTTGCTAGTGAAGCAAAGGAAAAAGCGTCAGAATTTGCTGACGAGGCCAAAGAAATATTAAGTGATGGAAAAAATATTGGTATTATTTCTCATGTCTATTGGATTGGTTGGATAATTGCTGTGATTATGAATAATAGTAACAAAACAGAATTAGGTTCTTTTTATATAAGACAAAATTTAGGCTTGTTTTTATTAAGCTTTTTTGCTTTGATTCCGTTTTTAGGCTGGGTATTAGGAATTGCTATTATTATAGCTTGGATTATGAGTTTAATTAGCTCTTTAAGTGGCGAAAAGAAGCCTACTTTTTTATTAGGAAATCAATTCCAAGAATGGTTTAAGGGCTTATAAAGTTTAAAACTACAGTAAAAAAAGCTCAGAGATTTTGCTCTGGGCTTTTTTAATTATTCATCTATTCGACTAAAAGCTACATATACAGACTTTTAATTTATTCCTTAACAACTCTTAGTACAAAATAAGATGGTTCTCTTTCTTTTCCTATAGTAAAATAAATATCTTTTCCTTCAGTAGTAACAAGTAACTCCATTTGGGTTTTTCCATTATTTACAATATTGATAAATGAATTATTATCGAGTTCGTAAATATCCCAAGTAGATTGATTTATAACAGAAGTCATCAATGAAAAATAACCTTTATCTACAGTGGTTTCCAACTTACAAGTTCTATTTGAATTAAAAGTAAACTTAGCCTCTTTAAAGCTATCCACCATTAAACTAAAAGGGGCTTCTTTTGGAGATTTGTCTACATTAACAACTTGCCAACTGCCTTCTAAAAATTCTTCGTTTATAATTTGGGAACTATTTTCTGAATTTTGAGAATTATTATCTAAACCATAATCCAAAGGCAAAGTATCACCTATGCGTTGATTGCCCATAGCTCCATTAAAAAACAGTGCTTGAGCTGGAACAAAATTTCCAAATTCATCAATGTAAAATTTATCTGTTTCTGGTATCAAATCCGATTGTGATTTTCCCTTATGAGTAATGGTTAATTTTCCAGATAATTTTACTTCTTTAAAATTGGTGCTATCTAAGTCTTTAACAAAAATATGTTCGGTGATTTTAACTCCAAAACCTCGCTTAAAGATTCTATACTTTTCTTTCTTTAAATCACCCCGAAAAATTGAACGCATAAAATGTTGTATAGAACCTATATATACTTTTCTTCTTTGTCTAAGAATAGACTCTTTATTCTCAATGTTTTTATCTTTATATAATGATGAGCCTGAATAATATGTAGAATATACATTAAAGTCGTTTCTAAAAAGATCTATGTAATTAAAAACAACTTCAAAGTCCACAAGTTCGTATGTGATATGATATTTTAAAGCTCTATTTTCAATCTCAAGAGGCGCTTTTGCACTTACGCTAAGCTGTTTCCCTTTTTTATCATATCGCAAAATTAAATCATCTTCATTAAGAATTTTACAGGTTTTTCCATACTTTGAAGTACCTAAAAATTGGTCTCTAAAAATTCTTAATTTTTGCTTTCGTGTTAAACCATCGTCTGCATTAATTACGACTTCATCCAGTTGGTTGGAAGCCTCCTTTAATTCGACATTTAAAAATAAGAGGTTTCTATAATCAGAAATAACGACTTTATCATACCCAAGGTAAGAAATGATTAGTGGAGATTGCACTGCGCCATTATAATCTATAGAAAATTCGCCTTTAGTATTAGTAGTTGTTCCAATGGTTGTATTATTAAAATATACCGAAACCATTTCTAGAGGTTCTTTGGTAGTGACATCAATAACTTTTCCCTTTAAAGTTTGGGCATAAGTAACTAGGCAAGAAAAAAGAAGTAAAACAAACGTAATTCTACTTATCATTGTTATCCATAAATTTACGTTCTAACTCTGCTTGGAATTCTTCCATCACAGGTCTAACAGTACTTTCTGGCAAGTCCGCAATCTTAATATACATCAACCCATCAACCGCATTATTAAACAAAGGATCTACATTAAAACCTATAAGCTTGCAATTTTGCTTAATGTATTTTTTTAGCAATACAGGTAGTCTTAATGCACCTGGCTCGACCTCATCAATAATCTTATCAAATTTATTTAAGTCGGCTTCCGTGGCATCAAAAACAAAATCTTTGTCTGCATCTTTAAGTTTTACTTTAAATTCTTTTTTGGGGTGAACATATTGAGCTACATAAGGATCATAGTAATGCGATTTCATAAACTCAATCATCAAACTCTTAGAGAAGTTAGAAAACTGATTACTAATACTTACACCTCCAATTAAATATTTGTGTTCAGGATAGCGTAATGTGGTATGCACAATGCCTTTCCAAAGTAAAAACAAAGGCATTGGTTTTTGCTGATACTCTTTAATGATAAATGCCCTTCCTAATTCTAATGCCTGGCTCATCATTTTATACAACTCTGGCTCAAAACGAAACAGGTCCTGAAGATAAAATCCATCAATGCCATACGCTTCAAAAATCTTCGAGCCTAAACCCATTCTATATGCTCCAGCAACTTTTTTAGTATTATTATCCCAAAGAAACATATGGTGATAATAGGTATCAAAATTGTCTAAATCTATAGATTCATTAGTTCCTTCTCCAACTTCTCTAAAGGTAATCTCCCTTAGCCTTCCTAGTTCTCTTAAAATATTTGGGATATCTACTGCTGAAGCTAAATAAACTTCATAATTTTTACTCGTTAACAGTCTACAGTCTTTGCCCTTTAAAAGCTCAACCTCATTAATCATAACCTCAGAATCTACAGGTGTTACTATACGCTTAGCAGGTTTTGGAACTTTTAACTGTGACTGAATATTATCTAAAATTTTTGGCTTATCCTCAAAAGCACGAGATAACATGTATGTTTTTTGACGGATAAAATCAGAAAAATCTTTTAGTGTACTATGCTCTTTTTGAGCTTTTACAGAAATCTGCCTACCTATTCTTACTTTAATTACACGACGTTTTTGGGTTAACAATTCAGAAGGCAATTTTGCCGTGCGTAGTGTATCACTGATTTTAGAGAGTCTATAAAATAATCTACTGTTTTTAGCATGAAAATAAATAGGTACAACTGGCACTTCTGCTTTTTGTATAAGCTTCATTGCTGCATCTTCCCAAGGTTTATCCACAACAAGCTTACCATCTTTATATGTTGATACTTCTCCTGCAGGGAAGACACCTAGAGGATGACCATTTCTTAAATGCATTATTGCATTTTTAAAACCTGTAATACTACTAGCAGCATCCTTTCTGTCCTCAAACGGATTGACAGGCATGATATAAGGTTTTAATGGCTCAATACGATGCAATAGAAAATTAGCGATGATTTTAAAATCGCTTCGCTGTTCTAGCATCAATTTTAATAATAAAATACCATCAATTCCACCAAGTGGATGATTAGAAACTGTAATGTATGGTCCTTCTTTTGGTAAGCGTTTAAGGTCTTCCTCAGGGATTTCGAACTTAATCTGAAAATCATCCAAAAGGCCATCTAAAAATTCAAGATCTGTTAAATGCTTGTTACGATTATAAATACGATTTAATGAAGATATTTTTAAGACTTTCATCAAAATCCAACCCGCAAAGGTTCCTAGGAAGCCATATTTATCTGCATTGATAGCTTTTGCAACTTCTTTGGCGGACACAAGTCCTGTATTTGATGATTTACTCATATAAACAAATGTAATAAATGTTTAGGTAGTTACTATTTGAACGGTTTCCTGGGTTAATTGTTTCAGCAACACAGCTTTATCTTCTTCAAGAGAAGATATAGCATCCTCTGTAAAATGCCTAATAGTATATAGACTCACATTTTTATAATATGTTACATTGAATTTTGCCTTTAAATGCTGTAATAGCTTTTCGAGATTATCATAGGTATTCTCTAAACATACTGAAAAGCTAATAGCAGAATTCTGAATCACATCTACTTTCATTTTATACAAATGCAACAAACTAAAAATTTCACTAATATTTTCTTCTACGATGTATGAAAAGTCTAATGACGATAACGAAATTAAAACTTGATTTTTCTTAACTATAAAACAGGGGATTTCCGGTTCTAATGTTTTGCCTTTGCTCACACTAGTTCCTGGAGCTTTTGGGTTTAAAAATGATTTGACATACAACGGAATTTCCTTGCGTTGTAATGGCTGAAGTGTTTTTGGATGAATCACCGATGCACCATAAAAAGCCAACTCAATAGCTTCTCTATAAGATATTTGATTAAGCAGCTTAGCGTTTTCAAAATAACGTGGGTCCGCATTTAAAACACCAGGCACATCCTTCCATATAGTAACACCTGTTGCATTGAGACAATAGGCAAAAATTGCTGCCGAATAATCGCTTCCTTCACGGCCCAACGTAGTTGTAAAATTATTAGCATCACTGGCTAAAAAGCCTTGCGTGATATTTAATATACTTCTATCAAAATTTTCAGATATCTGGTCTTGGGTAGCATCCCAGTCTACATTAGCTCTTCGATAATAGCTATCCGTTTTAATAAATGACCGCACATCTAGCCAATTATTTTTCAATCCAATGTCATTAAGATAATAGCTAATTATAGTTGTTGATATCAGCTCTCCAAAACCAATAGTCTGGTCATAAACAAAGTTATAGTCTGGAGATTTGTTGATTTTAAAGAAACCATCTAATTCGGAAAATAGTGACTTTATTTTATCAAAAACAGGGTGTCTTTCATTATCAAAAAGGTCGAGGAGAATCTGGTTATGAAACTTTTTCACGTCTTGTAAAGCACTCTGCAATTCGGGTTTGTTTTCAAAATAGTTTTTAACAACTAACTCCATAGCATTAGTCGTTTTCCCCATTGCAGAAACTATGACAAGTGTATTCTCGTAACCAACTGTTTTTAATACAGTAGCTACATTTTTTACACCTTCTGCATCTTTTACAGATGCACCACCAAACTTGAAAATTTTCATTTATAATTTATTGATATAATTATCAATTGCTTGTTCATCCATTTGCACAATGTCCCAATCTCTCATCACATTTGCACCTTTTTTCTCATAAAACTTTATAGCTGGCTCATTCCAATCTAATACATCCCAAGAGATGCGTTTTACACCTTTTTGTTTTCCGTATTTGACAACTTCATCAAGCAAAATCGTTCCTAAGCCTTTTCCACGTAAAGCCTGACTGACAATTAAATCTTCAAGGTGAATCACCTCACCTTTCCACGACGAATACCGTGGATATATCATTGCAATGCCTTCTACTTTATCGTTAACATCAACGACAAAACAGACAAATTTTGGTTGTTCTCCATAACCGTCTTCTACTAGCTGTTCAACGGTAACCTCAACAGCATCTGGTTCTTTTTCAAATTCAGCCAATTCCTTAATAAGTTCGTAAACTCTTGGCATATCCTCTTGAGTGGCTAATCTTGGTTGATACATATACGTTTTGAATAGGTTTCCAAATATAACTGAAAGTCTGTAGAATTTTCAATTTATTTACCCTACGAAAACGTTATAGTTAGTTAAAAAATCCGATATTTGCGGCAAATAAATCAATTTTCTAGTTCATGTCGCAACGTAACCAGACCTTAGGTGAGTTTATTATTGAGAATCAATCCTCTTTTAAGTACACCTCAGGAGAATTATCCCGTCTAATTAACTCTATTAGATTAGCCGCAAAAGTTGTAAACCATGAAGTAAATAAAGCTGGGTTAGTAGATATTATTGGTGCTGCCGGTGACACAAACATCCAAGGTGAAGATCAACAAAAACTTGATGTTTATGCTAACGACACCTTTATAAAAACAATGACCAAGCGTAATATTGTATGTGGCATTGCTAGTGAAGAAGAAGACGATTTTGTTGCTATTAATAGTCAAGATGAAAATCACCAGAATAAATACGTTGTTTTAATAGATCCACTTGATGGTTCATCAAATATTGATGTTAATGTTTCTGTAGGTACCATATTTTCGATTTATAGACGTGTAACTCCGGTTGGGACACCAGTTACTATTGATGACTTTTTACAAAAAGGAAACCAACAAGTTGCTGCAGGTTATGTGGTTTATGGGACTTCAACGATGCTAGTATATACAACTGGCCATGGTGTTAATGGCTTTACTTTAAATCCTGCTATTGGTACATTTTACCTATCTCATCCTAATATGCAATTTCCTGAAAACGGCAATATATATTCTGTAAATGAGGGTAATTATATTCATTTCCCAAAGGGCATAAAAGATTACATCAAATACTGTCAAATGGAAGAAGGTGACAGACCATATACCTCTAGATATATTGGATCATTGGTTTCTGACTTTCATAGAAATATGATAAAAGGCGGTATCTATATGTATCCAAAAAGCTCTAAAAACGCAAAAGGAAAATTACGTTTGTTATACGAATGTAATCCTATGGCATTTTTAGCAGAACAAGCCAATGGTAAAGCCAGTGACGGTTTTACAAGAATTATGGATATTGCCCCAACGGAGCTTCATGAACGTGTGCCTTTTATCTGTGGGAGCAAAAACATGGTAGAAAAGGCAGAAGAATTTATGCGTAATGCATAAAAAAAAGCGAACATTTCTGTTCGATTTATCTATCTTTTTAGAATCAGTTACTGATTCATGTTTTTCATTTTTTCAATAAAATCTTCTAAGTCTACTTCGTAGTGTACAAGTGTTAACGCCTTATCTGCAATATACTTTACATTATCTTGATTAAACCCTAACCCAATACATAGTTTTTCTAGCAAAGACACTTGATCTGCCCCTTCAATATGGTCTGCCCAAACCATACGCGCTAAATCATACAAACGTTCTAAACGTGTTTTATATGAATGTGGTGCATTTATTGGATGCGAATTATAGTCTTTAAGGATATCTTTATAATCGTGTTCTGTAATATCTAAGCGCGTAGCTAATCTATCTAAGAAAGCTTTTTCTGCATCATTGATAACACCATCACTCATTGCGACTCTAACTATGGCTGCAAAATGATCTTGGTTACGTTTTTGGAATCCGCTTTCGAATAAATCTGAAAATGACATATATCTTGTTTTTTTAAGTCGATGCAAATATAATTCTAATAAAAGATTTTCAATATAGATAGGCTTAAAAAATTTTATATTTGCACACTCAAAATAAGGCCATTGAGTAAAGCAACAATTACCCAAACCTATGCACAGGCTTTGCAAACGCAAAATCTGCAAAATGCTATTGCCAATTCTGAAGGGAATACGCACTTAAAAGGCTTAGTTGGCTCTTCGTTATCTCTACTAATTTCTGAAGCTTTTAAAACTGCTGAAAAGCCTTTTTTACTAGTCTTTGATGATAAAGAAGAGGCTGCTTATTACTTAAATGACTTAGAGCAGTTAGTTAATGGTAAAGATGTATTATTCTATCCTGGCAGTTATCGCCGACCTTATCAAATAGAAGAAACTAACAACGCCAATGTGTTATTACGTGCTGAGGTTTTAAACCGAATAAATTCAAGAAAAAAACCTGCGTTAATTGTTACTTATCCTGATGCCCTATTTGAAAAAGTAGTCACAAAAAAGGAGCTTGAAAAAAACACACTAAAGATTGCTGTTGGTAATGAGTTAAGTATCGATTTTGTAAATGAAGTCTTGTTCGAATACCAATTTAAGCGTGTAGATTTTGTAACAGAACCTGGCGATTTTTCTGTTCGTGGCGGTATTGTTGATGTCTTTTCTTTTTCTCATGACGAGCCTTATCGCATTGAGTTTTTTGGAGATGAAGTAGATAGTATCAGAACCTTTGATGTAGAAACCCAATTATCTACGGAGCGTATTAAAAAAGTGAGTATTATTCCTAATGTTGCTAATAAGTTTATAGAAGAAAAGCGCGAAAGTTTTCTAAAGTATATTTCTTCTAAAACAGTGGTTTTCTCTAAAAATTCGTCTTTATTATTCTCAAGAATTGATAGTTTTTACGAAAAAGCAATTGAAGCATTTAATGCACTTTCAGAAGATATAAAACATGCTTCTCCTGATGAGTTATTTTGTAATTCAGAACTACTAAAGCGTCAATTTTTGGATTATAATTTAGTGGAGTTTGGCAACTCGGCTGTTTTTAGTAGTGAAACCATTCAATGCAATACAAAACCTCAACCCTCATTTAATAAGCAATTCAATCTATTAATTGATGACTTAAACAAAAACCACAGTAATGGTCTAACCAACTACATTGCATGTGTCAGTGAGCAGCAAGCAAAGCGTTTTCATGACATTTTTGAAGATTCTGAAAGAGACGTTAATTATAAAACTGTCGTGCTATCCCTATATCAAGGGTTTATAGATTTAGATCATAAAATTGCTGTCTATACCGATCATCAGATTTTTGACCGCTATCATAAATTTCATTTAAAGAATGGTTATGCTAAAAAGCAAGCGATTACTTTAAAAGAATTGACAAATCTCGAAATTGGTGATTATGTCACACACATTGACCATGGTATTGGTAAGTTTGGTGGACTTCAGAAAATAGATGTCGAAGGCAAAAAGCAAGAAGCTATAAAGTTGGTCTATTGTGAGCGAGATGTATTATACTTAAGTATCCATTCACTTCATAAGATTACCAAGTTTAATGGTAAAGATGGTAAGCCTCCAAAGGTTTATAAGCTAGGTAGCAAAGCTTGGAAAACACTTAAGCAAAAGACGAAGTCTCGAGTTAAGGAAATAGCGTTTAACCTTATAAAACTCTATGCAAAACGCAAACTAAGAAAAGGCTTTCAATATGCGCCAGACAGCCATATGCAACATGAGTTAGAAGCGTCTTTTATCTATGAAGATACACCCGACCAAATGAGTTCTACGGCAGATATCAAAGCTGATATGGAAAGTGAACGCCCAATGGATCGCTTGGTTTGTGGTGATGTTGGCTTTGGTAAGACTGAAGTTGCTATTAGAGCTGCTTTTAAAGCCGTAGATAATGGAAAACAGGTTGCTGTTTTAGTCCCTACAACAATTTTGGCTTATCAGCACTTTAGAACATTCAAAGAACGCTTAAAAGATTTTCCTGTTACTGTAGATTACGTTAATCGTTTTAGAACCGCAAAACAAAAACGCGAAACCCTTGAAGGTCTTGAAAGGGGAAGTGTTGATATTATAATAGGGACACATCAACTCGCTAATAAAAACGTAAAATTTAAAAATCTAGGTCTTCTTATTGTTGACGAAGAGCAGAAGTTTGGTGTCGCTGTAAAAGAAAGACTTAAAACGATAAAAGAAAACGTTGATGTATTGACATTAACAGCAACACCAATACCAAGAACACTTCAGTTTAGTTTAATGGCGGCACGTGATTTATCCGTAATTACCACGCCACCACCAAACCGTTATCCTATAGAAAGTCATGTCATTAGGTTTAATGAAGAAACTATACGTGATGCTGTGAGTTACGAGATTCAACGTGGCGGACAAATATTCTTTATTCATAACCGAATCGAAAATATAAAAGAAGTTGCCGGAATGATTCAACGTTTAGTTCCAGACGCTAAAATTGGCATTGGTCATGGACAGCTAGATGGGAAAAAGTTAGAAGAATTAATGCTGGCTTTTATGAATGGTGAATTTGATGTATTAGTCAGCACAACCATTGTCGAAAGTGGTTTGGATGTCCCAAATGCAAACACCATTTTTATAAACAACGCTAATAATTTTGGTCTTAGCGACTTGCACCAAATGCGTGGCCGTGTAGGTCGAAGCAACAAAAAAGCATTCTGCTATTTTATTACACCCGAATATTCTGCAATGACAACAGATGCCAGAAAACGCATCACAGCTCTAGAGCAATTCACAGAACTAGGAAGTGGATTTAACATTGCTATGAAAGACTTAGAAATACGCGGAGCAGGTGATTTATTAGGTGGTGAACAAAGTGGATTTATTAATGATATTGGTTTTGATACCTACCAAAAAATCCTAAACGAAGCTATTGAAGAACTTAAAGAATCTGAATTTGTAGATTTATACAAGGACGATGGTAAGCCCAAAACTTACGTAAAAGATGTTACTATTGACACTGATTTTGAACTGCTTTTCCCAGATGATTACGTCAATAATATCACAGAACGTCTTAACCTTTATACCAAACTCAACGAGATTAAAACTGAAGAAGCCTTACAAAAATTTGAATCTGAAATTATTGACCGTTTTGGAGAAATGCCGACTCAAGTCTCTGATTTGTTAGATAGCGTAAGATTAAAATGGACAGCCACAGAAATAGGCTTAGAAAAACTGATTATAAAACAAGGGAAACTTATTGGTTATTTTATCCAAGATCAGCAAAGTGCCTTTTATCAAAGTGATGGTTTTACCAGAGTGTTACAATTTGTACAGCAAAATGCGCGCAATTGTAAAATGAAAGAAAAACAAACCCGTAATGGCTTGCGACTACTCTTAACTTTTGAGAATATTAAGTCAACATCTCAAGCGTTAAAAGTGCTTTCAGAAATATGAAACAAAACTCCCATATAAACCATTTGCTCTGGCTCACTATAGCCACAATTTTTATAAGTACATCTGGTAGTTTGGGTAAATTTATAGACATGCCAACTCCAGTACTTGTCTGGTGGCGTTCTGCTCTAGCAGCAGTTTTTTTGTTTTTATTCTGTAAATACAAAAAGATATCCTTAAAAATTGAATCCAAGAAAGACTCGTGGACCTTTCTATTTGCTGCTTTATTTATGGCAGCACATTGGATTACCTATTTCTATGCCTTAAAATTATCTAATGTAGCTATTGGTATGTTAACGCTATTTACATTTCCGGTAATTACTGCATTATTAGAACCTATTTTTATTAAGGTTAAATTAGACCCTATTCATATTTTATTAGGCGTTCTCGTGCTTATTGGTATTTATATTTTAGCACCAGAATTCAATCTAGAAAACTCTCAATTACAAGGTGCTTTACTAGGCTTACTATCTGCTTTATGCTATGCTATAAGACTCTTTTTATTAAAGAATGAGGTCAAAAAATACAATGGCACGATGCTTATGTTTTATCAAGTTGCTATTATGACCTTTATATTGGTACCTGCTTTATTGTTTATGGATACATCCAATATCAGTTCGCAATATCCTTATGTATTAGTATTGGCATTATTAACTACAGCTATTGGGCATACCATGTTTATTAATAGCCTAAAATATTTTAAAGTAAGTACAGCTAGTATTATAGCAAGCACGCAACCTGTTTTTGGAATCATCATTGCATTCTTCTTTCTGAATGAGATTCCTACTTCTAACACATATATTGGCGGAAGCCTCATCTTAGCAACTGTAATTATTGAAAGTATTCGTTCTAAGAAAACATAAAATGTTATAACTTGGCGTGATAGTTGCGCATGCAACTATAATCAAAAAAGAGTTTCATGAAAAAATTAATAGTCGCTTTTATACTACTCCCAACCTTACTCATTGCACAGCATAAAATTAGCGGTACATTTTCTCCTGCAGAAGATTATACCTATGCTTTTTTATATGAAGCTACACCAGATGGGGCTAATTATGTAAATCGTGCGCAATTAGATAGTTTAGGGAATTTTTCGCTGTCCTTAGATGAAACTGCAAAAGCAGGAATCTACAAAATAGTATACGCGATTCCGCCAGAGGAAAATAATTTTGATTTAGTCTATAACGGTAAGGAAGATGTCCACTTTACCTTTAGTCTTGATGAGGGTGTAAATTTTACCGAGTCTTCTGAAAACAAATTATGGGATTCTTACCTTAATAGTATGGATGTCGTCAACCAAACTATTAGTAATTTTTACACCAAAGGCGGTACAGATAAAACGGCATTTGTTTCTATTTTTAAAACCTTAAAAGACACACAGCAATCTTATGAAGATTTAGCAAAAGGCAAACTTGTAGAAGCTTTTATAAAAGCTAATAAACCCTATATTCCTGAGGCTTATGAAGACTTGTCAGCCTATTCTAAAAGCTTAAAGGCAAACTTCTTTAAAAACATAGATTTTAATGATACTTTTTTACAAAGTTCTAGTTTAATTACTGATCGTATTACTGGTTTTGTTTTTGGGATGTCTGCTAAAACAGATAACAAAACGTATATATCTCATGTTGATATTGTAGCCGATGCTATAAAAGATAACGATGCAAAAGTACAATCGCCATTATTAGAGTTATTATGGCAAGAGTTTAAGCGTCGCGAAAATCATGATATGGCCAATTACATATCTGACAAGTATTTATTGGCTATCGCTAAAGTCACAGGAAATAAAATTTTAGAACAGCAATTAACCAGTTATAAAAACACATCTATTGGTGCTATTGCTCCAGATTTTGAGATCAAATCTAACTTAAAACTCTCTGAGCTAAAAGGTGATAATTTTTATGTGCTTATTTTTTGGAGTAGCGGTTGCGGACATTGCCTTAACGAGTTGCCAAAAGTAAAAACATTGTTCGACAATGTATCTGACACAAAAGTGATTGCCTATGGTTTGGAAAATGACAGTGTAAATTGGTCTGAAGAAATTAAAAAGTATCCTGATTTTGTACATGGTATTGGTTTGGGTAAGTGGGAAAACCCTTTAGTACAAACGTTTGCCATAGTGGCAACTCCAACGTATTTTGTGTTAGATGCTAGTAAAAAGATTATTGCTAAGCCTTATGACTTTGAAGGTTTGGAAGCGTTTTTTAAAGAAGAGAAGTAATATGTTTAACTATAAATTAGTCAAAACCCTATTAACTCAATTAATCTCTCTTAATTTTCTTTTACTATATGGGCAAAATGATAAGCCAGAAAGAAATGCTTTTCTTCTAAGAGTAGAAATTGACAGTGTTAATTATTATCAACAAGAGGTAATTAAATCACCTTATTTTGTTAAGGAAAAGATCCTTCAAATTTACCCTTCAGAAAAACTATATATAGAAACTGAAATTAAATCTGATTCCATTTTTTCAATGAAAACGGTAAATGAAAATTTGAATCCAGAGAAAACCATCATAATAAAGTTCAATCAAAATACAAAAGGAAGATTACATGATGGAATGATGTTATCGGTCAAAAATCCTTTTAATAAAACGTTGAAGTATGAAGCTCTAATGTATTTAAATGGAGGAACTGAATGGATTCCAACTAGTATAATTCCTATTAGACCAAATTTGGAAAATTATGAATTATGGAATGATATTATTCTTTCTATAGTGCTAGTTGAATGGAGGATTGAATAGTTAACTTTTTAACGAGCTAAGCTTAAAAAAGAAAAACGCCCAGTCAACAGATGTCGACTGAGCGTTTTGAAACTAAATAACCAACCAAAATTTAGCTTCGTGTATTTGTTCTTGGGTTATCTTTCTTAACCGTTTTTTGCTTACGTTTTTTCAGCTTATTTTCTTGCTGTATCATTCGGCCTTCGACATTTTCAGTTCTTAAGAACTCTATATAACCTCGACCTTTAAACTCATATACTGTACCTGAGTCTGCATGAAGCAACTCTATAGTTCCGTCATCTATAACGCTTAAATTGAAGAATTCATTGCTGAAAAAGTCATAATCAAGTGTTAAAGTTTTATCGTACAATGTCCCTGGAACATCATTGACATTATACACACCTGTATAATCCCAAAATATGTTATTAGGGTTTGAGACATTTGCATCTTGAGAACTTCTAAACTCAGAATCATTGTTTGCAGACAAAAACTGTAAATAGTTTTCGTTATCAAATTCATTTAAGGCACCAAATTCACTTGTGTAAGTCTTTTCCCAAGCTTCGTATTCCTGTAAGAAATAATGAATATTATCATAGAATACAAAGTCATAATCAAAATTAGATCTTTGGTAACCGTCCAAAAAATATGAGGTATCCGTAAAAGGATTGTACAACTCAATGGTGTTGTTATCTATCTGAAACACATCAAAAGAATCATAACCATCCAAATCATGGTTAACATCTAATACCATATCGTATGTATTATAATCTCCAATTGGTATTCCAAATCCGCTACCTTGACTACCTATACCAACTAAATTATTATTGGCATATAATGTCCCATTTCTAAACGATAATGTAAATGCAATTTGCATAAACGGTACTTCTCCAAATCCTTGTGTTGCATTAACATCTACATACCATAACTCATAAGAGTTAAGTAACTGATTTAAAGATATTGTTTGCGGGTTATTATCTGTAATAATGACCTCATCTACAACACAAGATGTTAATAGTGTTGCACTTAGCACAAATCCTAAAAGTAGTTTTACTGTCTTCATAATCACAGGGTTTTAAAGTTTATAGTAAAAGAATTTCAAAACGCGTGCCAAACTCTGTATCCTAGAACTAGCCTAGGTTTGAAAGCCATATTATTTTATGTACTTTTGAAATAATAAGATGAATTGATTGTCCATGAATAAAACCACAAAATATGCCGTATTTGGTGCTGGAAGCTGGGCTACAGCCATTGTAAAAATGCTTTGCGAAAACCTTGATGAAGTAGGTTGGTATATGCGAAGTGTTTATGCCAAAGAGCATATTTTAAAAGAAAAACACAACCCCAGTTATTTAAGCTCTGTTGAGTTTCATACAGAGCAATTAAAACTAAGTAACGATATCAATGAAATCGCAGATTGGGCAGATGTGCTCATTTTTGTTATTCCATCAGCCTTTATCCACTCCGAATTACAAAAATTAACTTCTGATATTAGCGATAAAGTTGTGGTCTCAGCTGTAAAAGGGATTATTCCAGAAACTGGATTATTAGTAGGTGAGCATTTTCATGATATTTATAATATTTCTTTTGAAAATATTGGAGTTATCGCTGGACCTTGTCATGCCGAAGAAGTTGCTCTAGAGCGTCTGTCTTACCTAACCATTTCTTGTGCAGATGCAAATAAAGCGCAACATATTGCCAATGCCTTATCCAGTAGGTATATAAAAACTAAAATTAGTGACGATATTATTGGTACTGAATATGCTGTAATGTTAAAAAATATCTATGCTATTGCCGCTGGTATTGCGCATGGTTTGGGCTATGGTGATAATTTTCAAAGTGTATTAATGAGTAATGCCATCCGTGAGATGAAACGTTTCATTAAAAAAATGCATAAGATGAAGCGAAACATTAATAACTCAGCGTATTTGGGCGATTTACTAGTAACTGGTTACTCTGTGTTTTCTAGAAATAGAATGTTTGGAAATATGATTGGCAAAGGCTACACTGTAAAGTCTGCACAACTAGAAATGAATATGGTTGCTGAAGGTTACTACGCTACAAAAAGCGCCTATTTATTAAACGAAAAGAATGTAAAGAAAACGCGTTTACCTATAATTAATGCTGTATACGCTATACTCTACGAAAATAAAAACCCTAAGAAAGTGTTTAAGAAACTAACGGATAAGTTGGATTAGCTCGTCTAATAGCTTTACTGTTATTTCACCAAAACCCCTTTTAGTTGCATTAAAGGTAATTTCTGAAGTGCTTTTGGATTGATTGTATTTTTTCTGAACGTATAGGTCTTATCAAACATTTGATTGCCTTCAAAAAAAGTGACTTTAAACACATTGTTAAGTGCTAAAACTTGTTCTTGTAAATATTCAATCTTAGCGTAACTCCTTGCTGGTAGTTTTGTAATAGTATGACGCATTGGTGGTGTCATTTTATCATCATTATAGCCTTGAGATACAATAAGTACAGTTTCTAAATCTTTGTCCGTATTATTAATGATGTAGGCATTCCAATCCAAAGTTTTGTATTCTAAATGTTGCTCTTGCACAACAGCAATGTGCACATCTTTAACTTCAGGTATTTGGATGTCTTTTTTCATAATTCAGAGATGACAATCGTTTATATTTAATACTGCAAAACTAAAAAACAGAACGTTAATTATACTATAAATAGATTTTTAGAAAAATCATAATCACTAATTTAGAATCTCAATCAAATCAATCTTTATGAGACGCTTTTTTATTTTTTCCTTTTTTATGCTTACCCTTTTTAGTTGTAATACTAAAATAGAAACCATAACCACGACAGAAACCGTAGAAATTCTCAACAACTATAAAGCCGAAACGCTTTTCTATTTTGAAAACAATTGGAAAGTCTTAAGAGAAAAAGCAATAATCAAAGATTATATCCTAAACTTCGACATTGTTGAAACTGAATTTTCTGAAACTAATCCCTATCATATTAAGCTCGTTACTATTTACAAAAACAAAGCACAATACGATGAGCGAGAAGCGCACTTTCAGGAACTTATTAAAGAAAGTGGTCCTCTAAAATTACTAAACGATAAAAAACCGGCTGAATTTAGAAAATCAGTATCTAGTTTTA
Organism: Winogradskyella haliclonae; assembly: GCF_014635865.1. GTDB lineage: Bacteria > Bacteroidota > Bacteroidia > Flavobacteriales > Flavobacteriaceae > Winogradskyella > Winogradskyella haliclonae. The sequence goes on from NZ_BMDQ01000001.1 coordinate 408,762, forward strand.
CTGAGCCTAAACAGAACTAATTATAACGCTGACTTAAACTGCTCTAAGAAACGCACATCATTTTCGCTTAGTAAACGAATATCACTTATTTGGTGCAACAATAAGGCAATACGATCAATACCCATACCAAATGCAAAGCCTGAATATTCTTTAGAGTCAATGCCGCAATTGTCTAGTACATTTGGATCTACCATACCGCAACCCATAATTTCTAACCAACCCGTACCTTTAGTCATTTTATAATCCGTCTCAGTTTCTAATCCCCAGTAGACATCTACCTCGGCGCTTGGCTCTGTAAATGGGAAATACGATGGTCGCAATCTGATTTTAGATTTCCCAAACATCTCCGTCGTGAAATATTGAAGTGTTTGCTTTAAATCTGCAAAGCTTACATCCTTATCTATATACAAACCTTCAACTTGATGGAAAAAACAATGCGAGCGTGCCGAAATAGCTTCGTTACGGTATACACGTCCTGGAGAAATTGTTCTGATTGGTGGTTTATTCTCTTCCATGTAACGTACTTGCACAGAACTTGTATGAGTTCGTAACAAAATATCTGGATTGGTTTGCACAAAAAACGTATCCTGCATATCACGTGCTGGATGGTATTCTGGTAAATTTAATGCTGTAAAATTATGCCAATCGTCTTCAATCTCTGGCCCTTCACTAACATTAAAGCCAATACGTGAAAAGATATCTATAATCTGATTTTTAACAATAGATATAGGATGACGAGCACCAAGAGCTATAGGTTCTCCTGGGCGAGACAAATCGCCATAAAGTCCATTATCTTCTTCCTGATTTTCAAGAGCCTCCTTGAGAGCATTAACTTTATCTTCAGCCGTTTTCTTTAACTGATTAATCGTTTGTCCAAACTCTTTCTTTTGCTCGTTAGCTACATTTTTGAACTCTGCAAAGTACTCTTTCAATAAGCCTTTAGAGCCTAAATATTTGATACGAAACTGCTCTACTTCGTCTTTTGACTGTGCTGTAAATGCCTCAGCTTCTGCAATGAGTTCTTTTAACTTATCTATCATAGTTCCATCAATTGAATCCGCAAATTTAAAAAATCTTATTCGATATAATCAGTTTCTACAAAATAGTTGACAATAGCTTCTTTCATTAACACACTTTGCTCACCAGCCTTAAGGTAGGGCAGTTGCGCTTTTACCTTATAATGTGGCCAACCTTCATCATCTACAAAATCAAATTCATAAAACCCATAAGGCTCTAAAAGCTTGCATATAGCAATGTGCATGAGATCTAACTTATGGTCTTTTTTATAGTCCCGATGAATCTGACCAAGTTCTTGAACACCTATAAGGTATATTATAGAATCGAGGTCTAAAGCATCACCATCTGCAAATTGGGTAGAGAGTTTTTCTACCACTAAATCCCATCGTTCTTTTAATTGTTCGTCTCTTGCCATAATTTACTAACCTATAATAGCGTTATAGAATTGACAAAGTTAATTTATATTTGCTTAAACCGCTAGTATTATGAGTATCATTGATATTGTTTTAGGAGCCCTTTTATTGTTTGGATTAATTAGAGGTGCCATGAAAGGCCTTTTTGTAGAAATTGCATCACTTTGTGCTTTAGTTCTAGGTGTTTGGGGCGCTATACATTTTAGTTATTTTGCTGCCGATGTATTAGAACCCAAAGTAGATTGGGATGAAAAAACTATGAACATAGTCGCTTTTGCAATCACGTTTGTTATTATCGTTTTGGCCATAAGTTTGGCAGGAAAAGCATTAACCAAACTTGCTGATTTTGCAGCTCTAGGTGTACTTAACAAATTACTTGGCGGTGTTTTTGGCGCTCTAAAAATAGGGCTAATACTAAGTGTTTTACTTATTGTTTTTAATAAGTTGAATAACACATTGCCGTTTATGGAAGAGGAAGACTTAGAAGAAAGTATACTTTATGAGCCTGTAAAATCTTTAGCACCAATGATTTTTCCAACCCTTATTAAAAGTGGGGAAGATGCTTTAGAAACAGTACTGTTATATTAAGTTTACAGAAAACTAATGAGTCTTTATAAACGGTTATTTTTCAATTTATTTCTCAGATAAATAAAGCCATCTTCAATATCATCAAAAACATCTTCTTTGGGCACAAGGTCGGAGATAATATCAACTGCTCCTAGCATGTCCATTGGCTGTTCTTTAAGTCCTATCAATAAGACTTCAATATTCTGCTCCCGAAGGTCAAATATAATATCCTCTAAAGTATACAAACCTGATTGGTCTATGTATGGCACACGGTCCATTCTAAGGATTACTGCCTCTACTTCACTTGACAATTCCTTTATCTGATCTTTAAAATAGGACGTGAAACCAAAGAATAAAGGACCATATAAGTGTTTAATAATGACTTTGTCTTTATATTCTTCATAAAATTCTTTTTCGTCTTGCCATGGCTTTGAACCATCAATATCTGAAAGGGCACCAACTTCCATTCCTTTTTCACTAATATCTCCCGATTTTTTCATGAAAAGAAGACAAGCCAACGCAACACCAATTCCTACAGCCTGAATTAAGCTACCAAATGTGGTAATTGCTAAAACTAAAATTAAGACTACTGCATCTGCTCTAGGGACTTTTGCAAGATGCTTTAAGCCCTTAAAGTCTACAATTTTAAATCCTATAGGGATTAATAAACCAGCTAATACACACAAAGGAATATGACCTGCTAATTGCCCAAGACCTAATAGAACAGTCAATAGAAAAATTCCATGAAGTATGCCTGAAAGTCGCGTTCTTCCACCTGCATTAATATTAACAACTGTTCCTTTTGTCGCTCCGGCACCAGGAATTCCTCCTATTGCTGCTGCTAACATATTACCAATACCTTGTCCTATAAGTTCTCGATTACTATTATGCTTGGTCTTAGTCATGTTGTCTGCAATAACAGAAGTCAATAATGAATCTATACTTCCTAACACAGCTAATACAATGGCATACTCTAAAATAATACCCCAAGCACTAGCATCAACCTCTAGAATCCCTCCTAGCTGAAAAGACGGTAATCCAGAAGGAATCTCGCCAATCAAAGGCACATCCATTTTAAAGAAATAGGCTATTAAAGTGGCAACAATTAAAGCAAAAAGTGCACTTGGTATAGCTTTAGTTATTTTTGGAAACACAAAATAAATGATAATGGTAATAGATCCTAAAAGCAAGGCGGATAAATTAAATTCTGCAAACAATCTAGGAAAATCTTTAATCACAGTAAGTGTAGATTTTGCCGAATCCAGACCTGCAAAAGGAAACAATTGTAATATTACAATAATGAGACCTACGCCACTCATAAAGCCTGATACTACAGGATAAGGAAAGTATTTTACGTAACCTGCAATATTCAAAAACCCAAAAATCACTTGGAAAAGCCCGCCCAACAAAAAACTAAGCAGAATAATACTCATGGCACTTTCTAAACTTCCTGTAATTTCTATTGCGGCAGCTACCAAAGCCGCAGAAACCACTGTCATAGGTCCAGTAGGTCCACTAGCTTGTGTTTGTGTGCCACCAAACATTGCGGCAAAAATACCAACAGCAATGGCACCATATAATCCCGCAGTAGCACCCATACCAGATTGCACTCCAAAAGCTAAAGCTAATGGTAAAGCTACAACTCCAGCAACAAGTCCGCCAGTAAAATCACCTTTAAAGTTTTTAAAATCATAAAATTTAGATAGCATAAAAAAAGGGTTTAGTTACTGAAAAATTGTTATTTGTACTAAGGAAGACGTTTTAAATAAGTTTCAATATTTATTATAGCATTTCTACCTTACCAGTATGCAAACTATAAACGCCGCCTACAATAGCAATTTCGCCGTTGTCTTCCATATCCTTTAAAATTGGACTTTTCTCACGAATGCGGTCCATTGTAAGTTTTACGTTATTCTCTACAGTCTTTGCAACAAATTCTTTATTAGAAGAATTGGCTTCGCCTTCAACCTCATCTGCAGACAGGTGAACTGCTGGCAAGATATTACTTAATAAATGTGTTATATTTCCTAGTTCTACACCATCACAAGCTGCTTTTACAGCGCCACATGCTTCGTGACCAAGTACCAAAACTAATTTACTTCCTGCCACTTTACAGGAGTATTCCAAGCTTCCTAAAATATCAGCATTCTCAAAGTTACCAGCTACTCTAGCTACAAAAATGTCACCTATAGCTTGATCTAAAACTGTCTCTACAGGAACTCGAGAATCTATACAAGACAACACTACTGCTTTAGGAAATTGACCTCCAGTCGTTTGGCTAACTAATGCTGCATTATCTGCTCCTTCTAAATTTCCATTAATAAAACGGTTATTGCCTTCTAATAAATCTTGTAGCACACCGTTAGGGGTAAGCGCACTTTGAACTTCTTTTGTTATTGCTATACTTTTCATTTTATTTTTATATTAAATATTTACTTTTAAGACTATTCGCCTTTCTTTTTTAGTTTAAAAAACTCGATAAAACTATCTGGATTTTCCACTATTCCTCTTTCAGAAATTATTTTAATATCTATATTTCGCTCTCTTGCTTTAAAAGCAAAATCTTCTAAAATTTCAATAATATCATTATCTAAATACCTAGTCTTCATAACATCAAGTTCTAGATACGAGTTTTCTGGTATACGATCTAATTCTTTTAAAATTGCACCTTTATTAAAGAATGTTACTTCTTCAGCTAAAGTCATTTTAATTCTACCATCATCAACATCTTCTCCTTCTTTATGAAGAAAATGAGAATTTTGAAAACTCCTATAAAGCACCACAAAAATACCTACCGCGAGACCTAGACCAATACCTTTTAATAGATCAAGAAAAACAATACCTAGAACTGTTATGATAAATGGTACAAATTGCATCCAACCGCCTTTGTACATCGCTCTAAACGTAGATGGCTTAGCAAGTTTATATCCTACTATAAAAAGTATGGCAGCAAGAACAGAAAGCGGAATTAAATTGAGTATATGAGGAATGGCTATTATAGATATCAAAAGTAAAAACCCATGAATAATTGCAGAAGCCTTACTTCTACCTCCAGATTGAATGTTTGCAGAACTACGTACTATCACCTGAGTAACAGGCAACCCTCCTATAAGTCCAGAAACTATATTACCCGAGCCTTGAGCAAACAACTCTCTATTGGTTGGTGTCACATTTTTATTAGGGTCTAGCTTGTCTGTAGCTTCTACACAAAGTAGCGTTTCTAATGAGGCAACTAAGCCTATAGTAAATGCCGCAATTAAAACCTCAGGGTTTGTTATCGCAGAAAAATTTGGAAACGTTAGTAAATCTTTTAATCCAGATAAATCATCAGGTACAGGTACTGCCACTAAGTGGTCTTTTGTTAACTCTAAGTTTGTGTCTATAGTTAACAAATAGAATATTATCCCTAGAACTACAACTACCAAAGGTCCTTGTATTAATTGAAATATCTTCCCTTTTTTACTCAATACATTACTCCACAAAAGGAGTATTGCCATGGCAACTATAGCTATTAATGTGGCACCATGATCAAAGTTTCCACTTATTATGGCATTAATTGTTTTTAATAATTCAGTAAGTGTATTTTCACCATCTACTTGCAGAAAAGCAAAATCACCTTCAGGATTTTTATCCAATCCAAAAAAGTAAGGAATCTCTTTGAGAATAATTACTACACCTATACCGGTTAGCATACCTTTAATTACTGAAGACGGGAAATAATACCCAATAATTCCTAACTTAAATACACCAAAAAGAATTTGTAAAACACCTCCAAGTACAACAGCTACAAGAAAATTTTCGTACCCTAAACTTGCTATTGCTGTTGCTACAATAACTGCTAATCCAGCTGCAGGTCCACTTACACCTATATTAGAGCCTGATGCGGCTCCCACAACTATACCACCAACAATACCGGCTATTAAACCTGTTATTGGCTCTGCTCCAGAGGCGACTGATATCCCCAAACATAAGGGTAATGCTACAAAGAATACGACAATACTAGCTGGTATGTCATTTTTTAATGTTTTAAACATAAATATAAAGTATGATTAGTCTTAGACAATGACATCTAAGACCGAGTTAAAAAATATAGATTATTGTTTTTTAGTTGAATTGAATGTAGATTATCCTATCTCAGGTGGAGGAGAGATAAAATCTAAATACGGTTTTGGATAGCTTTTAAATGTATATCTATCCTTTTTTTTGTTACTCTTTGCTAAATCCTGATTCTCTGTATCAGCCTCAGAAATCTTAAAAACAAGTGTAAAGTCTTTTTCCTCCTCTTCATTTTCACCAAAGAAAAACGTGACATCCACATTATCATCCATAGATATAATTACTGTAGGCGCAGCAATTATTGCAATAAAAAATACTGCAAAAAACATGGCAATCTTATGGTTGGTGGGTTTAATCATAAAAAACTAATATAAGATTTTGGTAAGATAATTCTGTTAATTTTTGTTAAAATTGTTTAAGAGTTTTATTTCCTCAGAGAGAATCCAACCCGAAGTTTTATCAGCAATCTCAATTTTATACCAATCTTCATAGTTTTCTAAAACCTGAACCTTAGTGCCCTCGTGAAGCCTAAATACTTCTTCACTAGATTTATTTGGATCTGCTTTTATACGACTTTCAGATACAAAAACAATAGCTGGATTATCTTTACTTTCTATGGTGCTTTTCTGAAATGCCATCACAACAGAAAATCCTGTGATAAAAAGCCCTAAAACGCTAACTATAAAAGCCATACGCTTTTGACTTGTAGCATAGGTAAAATGATATAATAAAAACAATAGCACAAAAATAAAGACGCCGCAAACAGCAATTACAGACCATACGTCGGCAGAAAAGGTATTAACTATATTCTTAAAAATCCTTGAGAAACCGACTGTAGGTACTTTATCAATAGCATCAATAGTCATGTTCTGAGCAAAACCTAGATTATTTTTTATGTCTTGGTCATTAGGTCTGAGTTGCAATGCTTTCTCAAAATAAAAAATACTCGGTGCTACATTATTAAGCTTATAATGTGCGTTTCCTAAATTAAAATACAAATCTGCTGAATGCTCATCTGTTTTTAAAATAGTTTCATATTTCTTTATCGCCTCAGCATATTTCCCTTTATTATATAAAGCATTTCCTTCACTAAAAAGTGTATCATTCTGAGCATTAATAAAAACACTAAGGCAACATAATAATAGAACTAAAGTTACTCTCATACTATCTTATTTGCTTGTCTATTGCTCCAATGGTCTTGACCGATTTATCATAATCGTTTTGCATTGTAACCTGTGTTATTGGTGTATATCTTGCCAATTCGCAGTTTTCTAATATGGAAATAAATTCTGAAACAACAGATTGTTCGACATTACGTTCTAACAGTAAATCTTGAATTTTTTCCTTATTAAAATCACTTGTTTCAATATGCAATTTTGCTTTTAAGTAATTATGAAATGCTTTTTCTAAAGCAATATAAAAAGCCTCTTTTTGTCCTAGCGCTTTTTTTGCTTCACTCAAATATTTCTTAGCTAATCGGTCTGCTTTTCTTCTTTTGTTACCAACAACATCTGCATTACGTTTTTCTCTAGTATTCCTCAATAAAATAGCAATAGGAATTAACAAAAGAGGTAGTAATAATAGAGACCAAAATAGGTTAGATTTAAAAAACGGCTTTTTATTAGTAGCTACCCAATCAGAATTTGTTTTAATAAAAGCAAATGTATTAGAATTTGTAGTTACGGTTTGTTTAATACTATTATCTGTTGAACTCTCTGATGTTGTTACAGATGAAGGCCCATTAACCACATCTATAATTATCTCGTTTGAGGTTAATCTTTTATAGGTTTTGGAGTTGACATCAAAATATGAAAATGAAACTTCTGGTATCGGATATTTACCTTTATACTGAGGAACAATAGTATATATGTCAGAAATACGGCCTTGCATTCCACCTAAATTTGTTCTTACATTTTCAGCATGTTCTGGCTCATAGACTTCAAGAGAGCTAGGTACAGATAATTTTGGTAATTCGAATAACTTAAGATTTCCTTTGCCAGAAACTTCAACTTTAGCCTGAAGCGACTCTCCAGCATCGAGGCTCATTTTTGTAGAAGACACATTTAATGTAAAATTACCGACGGCCCCATTAAAGTCAGCTGGTTTACCCTGCTCTGGTAAGGGCTTTACATTTATAGTTCTGCTCCCAGATGTAATACTTTGCGGTACTTTTCTAACTATTCTGTTACCAAAAATATCATACCGACTTGTAGGCACTTCTACATTTAAGTCTAGTACATATGGCTCTAACTTAAGCTTACCTGTTTTTTGAGGGTATAACACCACTTTTTTAAGAATGACATATCTATAATCTTCATCATTATACTTTCCATTTTCAGGCCTAAAGGCTTTTACTTCAATATTTTGATTCCAAAAATCTTTGTATTGTGGTGTTTGCTTGTCGCCAACAATATTAGCCGCAACAGTTGGCGCAACATAGAGTTTATAGATTACCGTAATTGCTTCATTAAGATAAGGGTTAGACTTAGATACCTCAGCCACTAAATGAATATTTTTAGAAGCAATATACACTGGGTCATTAGGGTTTTTTGGCTTATCTATTGCTTTGGTGACCTTAATCGTTACTGGAAACGTTTTGTAAACCTGACCATCAATTTCTATTTGAGCCTGTTTTATTGTAAAGCTACCTTGCTTTTTTGGTGCTAAAAAATAGCTATAGGTTTTTGTATAAGAGCGTTTACCGTTTGACCAAAAATTACTTACTGATGTATTAGGCCCGCCAACTACCTGAAAGTCTTTAAAATCTGGTGGTACAAAATTATCGCCATCCTTATTCATCTCAAAGTCAATCCTTAAACGCTCATTGACGCCAAGCTTTTTCTTGCTTACCTTGGCCTCGAACTTTACTTGTGCCATAGATAAACTTGACACTAGTAAAAGAATTAATATAGATATGTTTTTGATAAGTTTCATTAAACCAAACTAAACTACCAGTCTTTTTCTGTTTTTACTCTAGCGCCTTTTTGCTTTCTCGCATTTATTTTCTCTTGAACTTTCTGTTCTTGATTATTCATGGCTTCTAGAATGTTTTTTATCTGCTGAGGAGACATTTTTCCTGGTTGAGGTTTTGGTTTGTTTTGTTTGTTTTTTTCCTTATCTCCTTTTCCTTCATCTTTTTTATCTTCTTTGGGCTTTCCGTCTTCATCTTTTTCATCATCACCTTTCTTTTTGTCTTTATCGCCTTCCTCTTCTTTCTTATCTTTTTCTTTTTGTTCGTCGTCTTTCTTTTTCTCTTTGTCCTTTTCTTTGTCTTCTTTCTTATCCTTTTTTTCATCATCGCCGCCACCATCTTGATCTTGCTGCTGTTTTGCGCAATCTTGTGCTAGGGCAAAATTATAGCGGGTTTCTTCGTCAGTAGGATTATTTCTAAGTGCATTTTTAAAAGCTTCAACAGCTTCTTTACATTTTTTGTTTTGCATTAAAATATTACCAATATTATGGTAAGCTCTATGCTTTTCTTCTTTGGTAGTTGCGTTATTAGCTGCTTCTTGATTTCTATATAAAGCTTCTCCAAAATTTCCTTTTTTGTAATACGAATGCGCTAAATTATAAGCGCCGGCAACATTCTTTTCTTGCTCAGAAATAGCCTTACGATACTCCATTTCCGCAGCAATAAAATCATCTTTTTCTATTAAAGAATTAGCCTCGTAAACCAAATCTTTTGCTTTACGCTCTGCCTTTTGTCTTTGCTTTTCGAAATCCTGTGAGAATCCAAAAAACGAAACTAACATCGCAAAAATTAGACTGTATGTTTTCATTTTATCATTCATTAATCCTAAATTACTAAAGCTCTTTTTTGATTGCGTTAAAATAGTACTAAAACTGCTCATTAAATAAATTGAGCTTTTTTAGCCATTCTGTTTTTCGTTCTAATAAAAATATGTCTACAAATAAAAAGAAAAAACCGAATCCTAAAAACCATTGAAACTGATCCTTAAAATCAGCAATCTGTTTAGATTCAAATTCTTTTTTATCCATTTTATCAAGCAAATCTTTAATAGTATCTACTACTTTTTCGGTATTAGATCCGTTAATATAAACACCATTTGCTTCGTTCGCAATATCTTTTAGAGTCTCTTCATTAAGCTTAGTAATAACGGTTTCTCCGTTTTTATCTTTCTTATAATTTAGTACTATACCATTTCTCTTAATTGGTATTGGTCCGCCTTTTTCATTGCCAACTCCTATAGTTAAAATACGAATGCCTTGCTCGTTGGCTTCTTCGGCAATATCAGCTGCATCACCTTCATGGTCTTCGCCATCTGAAATGATTACCAAAACACGATTAGTCTGTTCTTCATCATCGTAATACGTTTTCGCAAGTTCAATGGCTTCTCTTATGGCAGTTCCTTGAGAAGTCATCATGTCTGTATTCATGTTTTGCAAAAACATCTTTGAAGCTGCATAATCTGTTGTTATTGGCAACTGCGGAAATGCTTTACCTGCATAAGCAATTATACCAACACGATCACTACCTAAACTATTAATAATCTGTGTTACCAATTGCTTAGATTTTTCTATACGGTTTGGTGCAATATCCTCGGCTAACATACTTTTAGAAACATCAACTGCAAACACAATATCGACGCCTTGACTACGAACAGTTTCCATTTTAGTCCCGATTTTCGGATTCACTAATGCTAATGAGAGACAAGCAAAAGCTGTACAAAGTATAACTAGTTTTAAAACACTTTTAAATAAAGACTGGTTAGGACTTAAGCGCTTCAATAATTTAGACTCGGCAAACTTACGTTGTGCTGATTTTTTCCATAATTGTACGCCTATAAATAATAGTACAAGTACTGGTATTATCAGCAAAGTCCAAAACCATATTTTCTCATCTAATCTAAACAAAGCTTCTAAAAATTGTGTGTTTTAAAATCAATTCTAACAGCAATAAAAATGCTGCTAATAATACAATTGGTCTATATTTTTCTTCGTAATTATAATACTTTCGTTCTTCTACTTCGGTAGTTTCTAGTTTGTTAATTTCTGAATAAATTTCAGCTAATTTTTTATTATTAGTCGCCCTAAAATATTTTCCGCCTGTTGCATCAGCAATTTCTTTGAGTAATTTTTCATCTATCTCCACAGGAGCTCTACCATATCTAAATGATCTGTCTGGATTAATACTTATTGGAGATAATGCCATGCCATTTGTACCTAAACCAATAGTATATGTTTTAATTCCATATTCTACAGCTAACTCGCTTGCAGTTTTAGGGTCTATAAATCCGCCGTTATTTACACCATCCGTCAACAAAATAATAACTTTACTCTTAGCCTTACTATCTTTTAATCGATTTACAGAGGTTGCTAAACCCATACCAATAGCTGTCCCTTGCTGTATAATAGTATTGTATTTTATATCTCTTAAAGATCGTAACACAATATTTTTATCGCTTGTAATTGGTGTTTTGGTAAATGCTTCGCCAGCATATTCTACTAAACCGATGCGATCATTAGGTCTCCCGTTTATAAAATCAGCAGCTACTTTTTTAAGTGCCTCTAAACGATCTGGGATTAAATCTTTTGCTAACATACTTGCCGAAACATCAATAGCCATAACAATATCTATACCTCGTGTAGTTTTTGTTTTAGTTGATACATCAACAGTTCTTGGTCTAGCTAAAGCTGAGATTAATAGTCCTAATACTATTAGACGTAATGCAAATAATACATGCTTAAATTTTGTCCAAAACGAACCTGGTGTTTTAAAGCCTTGTACTGAAGATATTTTTAATTCGGCTGTTTGTCTTTTAGATTTTAAAATGTACCAAACTGATGCTAATGGCAAAAGTAGTAGCAACCAAAAAAACTCTTTATTTAAAAATTCTATATTCTCTAACATTACTTGGTTTCTTCTTCGCGGTTAACATTTGGGTTTAATTCTATAGAATCAACCACTCTTTTCACTATATCATCTGCATAACTATCATTAACTCTCCAAACAATTGTAATTTGTTGCACAACTTGTTCTGTTGTAAAACTCAAAAGCATATACTCCGCTTCGTAGAACTCATCCTCTTCGCTTGTTGGGAATTCAGCAGTACCAAATGTCTTTATCCCTTGTGCTTCATTAGGTGTTAAAAACTCTTCGTTTTTTGTAATGATATTACGTACACCGCTATCTTCCCATTTTTTGAGATTTTGCTCAATGATATTATTTAAATTAATCGCTTTCTGTACATCTGCATCTTCTTCCTTTTGCTTGCCAATTATTGTTGTTTGCGTTGCAATATTAAATTCATCATTTTCACCTGTGTAATTAAAAATTAAGGTTTTTACTTTACCTTCAGCTTCTTCTGGTAATTCAACCTCAACACGCTTTAAAACTTTAGGTGTTTCGATATAAATTGGCGGGAAACCATAAGCACTTTTCACCCAATTACCTTCTAATAATTCTATACTATTATGGCCAAGTATCTTATCTTTTACGTATCCAAAACCATAGGTTGTACCAAAGCCTACAAAAGTTGCAATAAGAATAAATAATGAGATTGCAGTAGTTAACAAAATCTTCTTACGCTTCTCCTTTCGTTCTTGAGCTTCTTTGTATTGCAGGTTTAGTAATTTTTCTTCTTCGCTTGGTTCAGGAAGTATTGCTTTTACAGCATCTAACTCATTACTTATTGTTTGCTTATCCAATTCTGCTAATGCAATGTCTGGTTGAGATTTTGCAAACTTTACTAAATCAGCACGTTTAAAAATGGTGTCGATATTAGAAATGGTATCCTTTTGAAAGTTAAATTGATTACCATCTTTTAAAAGCTGAAGGCGTTCTATTAACTGATCTGTTGTACTTTCCAAAGAACGATCATAGACTTTTTCGTCTAGAAATTTTCTGATGATAAACGTTAATTCTGAATAAAAGCCTTTTAGATCAGAACGTTCTAAATAGTTCTGATTTTCTAATTTTGATATTGCCAATTTGGCACGATCATATGGTGGCAACAATGCAATTTCTTCTTCCTCAGTTAATGGCTTTTTTCGCCATATAAACCAATACAAAAGAAATCCTATTAAAGCGATTGCTGCTAGTACAATAAGCAAATACAACCACCATTTGCTTGCACTTTTATCTACTTCTATAATAGGTTTTATATCGTAGAGTCCTTGCTTTGTGGTATCAATCTCTATAGTATTAACATCTACTTTAAGTGAATCTGTAAAAAATGGTGTATCACCTACAATAATTTTTTGCCTTGGAATATAATATGAGCCAGAATCAAATTGAGTGAGTTTATACTCGCGAAGTAATTGAAATTTCGAAGCTTTTTTAGTCGTATCAATTTTTAATGCCTCCACAACTTCTAGAGGCATAAACGTTTGACCTTCCGGAAAAACAACCAATTTAGTTGAGTCTGTTTCGACTTTTATTTTATATGAAATTTGTTCCCCAATTCTGATATTCGTAGTATCAACCTCGGTCGTAACTTGAGAAAAAGAAAAGAAAGAATATAAAAGGAAGGCTATAGATAATAGCTTTGGCTTAGCACTTACTAATGCGCCAAACCATAGACTTTTAACTTTACATTTTATACGTTTAACTTTCATTGTTTATCCTCTTCGTTTAAAGTAACCTAACAGCTTTTTTACATAGCTTTCATCCACACGACAATCTATGGTTCCTGCACCAGACTTGGTAAAAGCGTCTTTGTAATATTCTACTTTATCGTTATAAAATTTACCATAATCCGTTCTCACTTTTTTAGATGCCGTATTGACAAGTAGCAATTCGCCAGTTTCTTCGTCTTGCATTTGCACCATTCCAATATTAGGGATTTCAGCTTCATGTTTATCAAAAATCCTGATACCCGTAATATCATGTTTCCCAGCAGAAATCTTAAGCGTTTGCTTATAATCGTCTGCCACAAAATCTGAAAGCATAAAAACAATGGCTTTTTTCTTCATCACATTAGACAAAAACTTTAGAGCTTCAGAAATGTTTGTTTTTTTACTTTTTGGTTGAAATTCTAATAGCTCACGAATGATCCTTAATACGTGAGAACGTCCCTTTTTAGGCGGAATAAATAATTCTATTTCATCTGAAAATAGAATTAAGCCTATTTTATCATTGTTCTGAGTGGCAGAAAAGGCTAAGGTTGCAGCAATCTCTGTTACAATTTCATCTTTAAATTGATTTTGCGTCCCAAATAACTTACTCCCTGAAACATCCGCCATAAGCATCATAGTAAGCTCGCGTTCTTCTTCAAAAACCTTCACATGTGGCTCATTTGTTCTGGCAGTAACATTCCAATCTATATTACGAACATCATCTCCAAATTGATATTGGCGTACTTCTGAAAACGTCATACCGCGACCTTTGAAAGTCGAGTGGTATTCGCCTCCAAAAATATGATCAGACAGTCGGCGTGTCTTAATCTCTATTTTTCGTACTTTTTTAAGAAGTTCTTTGGTATCCATTTTTCAATTTACGATTGAAGATTGTTGATTTACGATTTCTAAAATCGCTATTCGTAATTCTAAAATCTAAAATTCTATGGTACTTCGATTTGATTTACAATCTTATTGATAATATCTTCTGACGTTACATTTTCTGCCTCAGCTTCGTATGTGATACCAATTCTGTGACGTAACACATCATGGACTACAGCTCTAACATCTTCTGGGATGACATAACCGCGACGCTTAATAAAAGCATAACATTTTGCCGCAACGGCAAGATTAATACTTCCACGAGGCGAAGCTCCAAAAGAAATCAATGCTTTTAAGTCAGAAAGATTATAATTTTCTGGATAACGTGTCGCAAAAATGATATCCAGAATATATTTTTCAATTTTCTCATCCATATACACCTCGCGAACAGCTTCCTGAGCTTTTAAAATTTGCGCAACAGAAACCACAGGGTTTACTTTATCCCATGTTCCTTTTAAATTGGCACGCATGATTAATTGTTCTTCTGCTTGCTTTGGATAATCAATCACCGTTTTTAACATGAAACGGTCAACTTGTGCTTCTGGTAGAGGGTACGTTCCTTCTTGTTCTACTGGATTTTGCGTTGCCATTACTAAAAATGGTTTATCTAAAACAAATGTTTCATCACCAATGGTCACTTGCTTTTCTTGCATGGCTTCTAACAAAGCCGATTGCACTTTTGCTGGTGCTCTATTGATTTCATCTGCTAATACAAAATTGGCAAATATTGGCCCTTTTTTAATGGAGAAATCATTCTCTTTGATATTGTAAATTAAGGTTCCAACCACATCTGCTGGCAATAAATCTGGCGTAAACTGAATACGACTAAAACTCCCAGAAACCGCTCTAGACAGTGTGTTAATAGCTAAAGTTTTTGCCAATCCAGGAACACCTTCTAACAAAATGTGCCCTTGACCTAAAAGACCAATCAGCAATCGTTCTACCATGTGTTTTTGCCCGACAATAACCTTGTTCATTTCTAAAGTTAGTAAGTCTACAAATGCACTTTCTTTTTCTATCTTTTCGTTAATTGATTTTATATCAATTGTATTGGTTTCTTCCATGTTTTATAAGTTTTTCAACCGTTTAATCCGTCTTGTAATATCAGTTTCGCAAATTGTTAAAATTATTCTACCTATGCTGTTAACGATTGGTTAAAAATACTACGCTTTTTTATAATTAGTGTTAAGCTGATTCAGAAGGTTATTTTTACATATAAATTAGATATTTTTACTGTAACTAAAAACTAACTTTATTAGAGTGTCAAACTATTCTAAAATAATTAGCGGAACCATGACTTGGGGCGCTTGGGGAAAACAATTCTCAACTGCTGAAATGGAGGCTATGATACAACATTGTCTTTCTATTGGGATAACCACCTTTGATCATGCCGATATTTATGGCGGCTATACCACCGAAGCCGATTTTGGAAAAGCATTTACTGCTTCTGGAGTGAAACGAGAAGCTATTCAGCTGATTTCGAAATGTGGTATTAAGTACATAAGTGATAATCGAAATTATAAAGTAAAACACTACGATTACAGTAAAGACTACATCATATGGTCTGTTGAAGAGTCTCTGAAACATCTACAAACAGACTATGTCGACTTACTTTTATTACATCGCCCTAGCCCTTTAATGCATCCTAACGAAATTGCTGAAGCTATTACAATTTTAAAAAAGCAAGGAAAAATTAGAGACTTTGGTGTTTCAAATTTTACAACATCACAAATGGATATGGTTGGTTTACGAATGGATATCGATGTGAACCAGATAGAATTTTCATTAACTGCGCACCAAGCGATGCATGATGGTACTTTAGATTATATGTTTACTAATGGCATACGACCTATGGCATGGTCTCCTTTGGGTTCTGTTTTTAGAGAAGATACTGAGCAAACTAGACGCATTCACAAACAGCTGGGTGTTTTAATGGATAAATATAATGCAACTGAAGATCAGCTTTTACTGGCATGGTTACTAAAGCATCCTTCTAGCATTACACCAGTTGTTGGCACGACAAACAAAATAAGATTACAACAAGCTATGGAAGCGACTAAAATAAATTTAGAACTAGAAGATTGGTTCTTGATTTTAGTTGCAGCTCAAGGGCATAAAGTGCCATGATAAGTGATAAGTGATAAGTGATAAGTGATAGAATATGAAAAAAACAGCATTAATTACAGGTGCTACTAGCGGTATAGGTAGAGCAACTGCTCATGAATTTGCCAAACATGGTATTGATTTAATATTATGTGGAAGGCGTCAAGAACGTTTAGATATTGTACAAAAAGCTTTATCTCGAGAAACTGATGTGCATACTTTAAATTTTGATGTCCGTGATAAAGACAACACTTTTGAAGCCATAAACTCACTACCTGATAAGTTTAAAAACATTGATATTTTAATCAACAACGCAGGTAATGCTCATGGCCTTGACCCAATAGAAACTGGAAGTACTGACGATTGGGATGCTATGATGGACATTAATGTCAAAGGGCTACTTTATGTAAGCAAGGCCATTATTCCTGGAATGACAGAACGAAAGTCTGGACATATCATTAACATTGGCTCTTCAGCTGGGAAAGAAGTCTACCCAAAAGGCAATGTCTATTGTGCAAGTAAGCATGCTGTTTTAGCCATTACCGAAGGCATGCGCATAGACCTTAATCCTTATGGCATAAAAGTAAGTGCCGTTAATCCTGGCTTAGTAGAAACTGAATTTTCTCAAGTGCGTTTTAAAGGTGGGCAACAAGCCGATAATGTTTACAAAGGTTACAAAGCATTACAACCAGAAGATGTTGCAGAGGTTATCCATTTTGCAATTAGCAGACCATCTCATGTTAATCTTGCTGATATTTTAATGTTTTGTACTGCGCAAGCGAGTTCTACTATTGTGAAAAAAGAAATCTAAATAACTTGATTAACAAACGCCTTTTAATTAAAAACTTACTCGCTCATAACGACGAGAACAGTTTTTATGACAAAAAGCGAAAATTGAATCTTAGTTATAAAGAAGGGAAAGCAAAATTTCTAAAACACATTTGCGCACTTTCTAATAGTAACCCAAAAAACAACTCGTATATCGTCATTGGTGTCGATGATACTGACAACAAAATTATTGGCGTGGATTTTTTTGATGATAGTAAAATTCAAAACCTAATAAATGCCTATCTCACACATCCACCAATTGTACAATACGAGAATATTCCATTTCCGCATTTAGCGGACGACAAAGTTGTTGGTTTAGTAACCATAAGACCAAACGACCAGATTACGTCTCTTAGAAAAAACATCTGGAAATACTATGGTGGCGCCGTCTTTTTTAGAGATGGTAGCATGAGTATGCCCAAGGTCTTTGATATTGAAATTAAAGATGCGAATTCTGAGATTGTTTCAGCAATAGAAAATCACGCTTTAAATAATATTGAGCTCACTCTAGATGGCGTCTTTGACTTCATGAAAAAGCGAGAAGATTTTAATCCAAATTATAAAGTCTTTAAAGAATATTTTGTGTTGTGTTGGGCTGGGCAAAAAAAGGAAGTCAAAGATGAAGTTTTCTTCTCTCGTGTAGATATCGAATTAATAAATGAGCAAAAGCGCCTCTTTTATTCTGCCTTAGACGAGGTTTCTATTTCTTATACAGATAATTATTTTACTATTATTGAATATGTAAAGTTAGGGCTTCATAATAACGATAAGTATTATAAGTTAGAAGAGACTGTGATAGATTTTGGGCATAATGGCAACTATTCGATTGAAACCAATTTACTATTCGAGCCTCCACAATTTGATAAAAAAGTACTGCATCATATTTACAACTCTAATAACGCATTAGTTGAAAAACTAAAAAAAGGATTACCATTACATCCTAATGAAACTGAAGATTTAAAAAACCTATCTGCAACCTATCTTATTTGTTTTCTCAATAATTTTGAAAATGCTATAGATAAGTTAGAAGAAGCTAAACCTCTTTTAAAGTCTTACAGCAAGACAATTTATGAAGGTTATAAGCTAACTATGCGAATTTTAAGAAAAGTAAAATACAGCTAGAGCTCTACTTAACAGATACTTTCGTCGATTATTTTTACCAACAAAAACTAATCCTCTAATTTTCTCGTAATTAATCTATAATAATCTGAATTTCAGATATGTGTTATTAACTTTACTTAGCTATTAAAGCAACAACATATATAACCTTACTTCTCCCAACAACGCTTTGGCATTGAAGTAAGGTTTTTTATTATAATCATTTTTATCACCTTATAATTTTTATTATTAGTCTTATCACTATCTTTATTTAAACTTAAATTTTAAAAAGATGGCAGTATTAAAAGTTATTGAAGTATTATCAAACTCTAACAAAAGTTGGGAAGACGCTACTAAAAAAGCAGTGAAGGAAGCATCTAAAAGTGTGAAGAATATACGTTCTGTTTATGTACAGGACCAAAGCGCAATAGTAAATGATGGTGAAGTCACTGAATTTAGAGTTAATGTGAAATTGACTTTTGAAGTAAAATAATCGTTCAAGCTTAAAAAAAATAGAGCTCATAAAACATTATGTTTTTATGAGCTTTCTTTGGATATTATAAGGCTATATTAAATAAAATTCAACGTCTCTTGTGGCGCACCAATAATACCTTCTGTAGATGTTCCTAACCAGTTTTCGATAATAGTAGCATAGACTTGTCTAAAATCTATGGTGAATTTTAAATCGCCATTGTCATCTAAATCAGATAATGATGATAACTTATTATAAATCCCTGCTGTTTTCAGATTTTTACCAATGACAAAAACATTATTTGCTGAGCCGTGATCAGTACCATTGGCTGCATTCTGTTTTACACGTCTTCCAAATTCAGAAAATGTAAGAATTAACGTGTCTTCAAAAGTACCATTACGTTTTAAGTCTTTAATAAAAGCAGATAAAGATTCTGCATATACAGATAATAATCTTTTTTGTGGGTTTTGCTGATTCGCATGGGTGTCAAATCCACCTAGGGCATTATAAAACACCTTTGTCTCTAAACCAGAATTGATAAATCGAGCTATATTTTTTAACTGCTTTGCAAACTTATTTTGCGGGTATTCTTCTTGAGATAATTTCACTTTAGTTTTCTCATAAATATATGTTGCAGATGACTTAGCATCAATCATATTTTTATACAAATACCCTAAGTTGTGCTCCGATAAATGCTGGTCATTGTAATGATTTAATACCTTCTGAAAATACGGGTCTCTTGCCGTTTTATATAGTGTTTGGTAATCGTTTGTGGCTATACCATTAAAATGTTCTCCTTTTAATGCCAAACTCAATGTTTCATCAAGTTCAATAGCATTATAGGGTTGCTTTCCGTGTTTATCTAAGAAACGACCAATCCAGCCACTTTGTAAATATTCATCACTAGAACTTCCAGATTGCCAAATATCCATTGATCTAAAGTGAGAACGAACAGGATTTGGATAGCCAACATTATTGATAATAGATAATTCGCCATTGTCATAAAGATTCTGCAATGGTTTTAGACTAGGATGAAGTGCTAAGTCATCATTTAATCTTACAACATCATTTTTAATAGCTAAAGTCGGTCTAGCCTTGTAATACAAATCGTTGTTGTAAGGAATAATAGTATTTAAGCCATCATTTCCTCCAGACAATTGAATAATAACTAAACGTTTATAACCCATTGATTGGGCATCAAAAGTCTCAAATGCTCTCACAAAATTAGGAACAAAAAAGAGGCTACTTGCCAATGCCGAATTTTTTAAAAAATCTCTTCTTTCCATAACTAGCACATTTGATATTCTGGTAAAGACATTAACTGAACACAAAAGGTTTGCTTTGAATCTTTGTCCATAGATGCTATATAAGACATCGTCCCTTTATTAATCTTTCCATTAATTAAAATAGAGCTTAAATCTTCACTAGCTGCACTTTTAAAGTTCTTTTGAAATCTATCCCAATTCGGCGAAGTCTTCATTGGTAATTGCCCTTTGTTTTTATTAAAAAATTGACGCCGCATATGGTCTCTCTCATCATCTAATGCTATCATTCCGTCATTTAATAAAATTGACGCTAGTTTTAGCCTAACCATAATTGTATTGGCATCTACCCATGCTTTATGCCCTTTCCAACCAGCAACATTTGGCGGGTCTAACAAGGTTTGGCCTAATAATTTTTGTAGCTTAATTAACCTTTTTTTATTCTTGTAATTTACAGGTACAGTTCTAGATAAACCGACCAAGAAATCTACTGGTGATTTTATTTTGGCCCCAATATTTCTATCCTCATAGAACCAATCTTGAGTAAACACAAAGTGCATTAGTTTTTTGATGTTGTAATCCTTGTAGAATACATCGGTCATTCCCTCTACATGAAGCTCACTAATCGTTTCATTAACAAAATAGCGATAGATTTTTTTACAGATAAACTTAGCGCATTGACGTTTTTTTAGAATAATGTCAATGATGTCATCCCCATCAAAATTTCCTGTTTCTCCAAAAAAGGTTTTTAAACCATAGTCATGTTGAAATTTTCTTAGCCTAAAACTACCATCAAAACGATTAAAATATCCTGTAAATGCTCTTGCACTTTCTTTAATATCTTTTTCTGTATAATTACCTGCGCCTAAAGTAAAAAGCTCCATCAATTCTCGAGCAAAGTTTTCATTAGGTTCAGCCTTCTTGTTTTGCTTTAGATTAAGGTATTTTATCATGGCAGCTTCTTTAGAGATGGCTTTTACAAAATCTCTAAAATTACCAAGAGCATGTCTCCGAAGGGTGTTATTATATTGCTGTAAATGTACGACACTTTTATCTCCACAAACAAAATGGTTTGACCAAAATAAGGTCATTCGTTCTCGTAATACCTCCTCTGAAGAAACCAATTTATCAATCCAAGCTGTATTTAAATCTAGAATACGTTTTCTACTTTTTACGGCCAGTTCTTTAAGTAATTTTGGCTTAGACTTTAGAGTCATTACATCCAAATTCTTAAACTCTGAAAGGTCAATTTTTAGCGAATTAATGCTTTCAGAAGTCCGAAACAAAGTATCCACAACTTCAGCTCTGGATTTATTTGAATGTTCCATTAACTGTTTTGGAGTTATCCCAAAGCCTGCACGCCAATAGAGATGTTTTATGTGCTCATGTTTCATGCTATTAGGACTTGATGAATGGCTGAAGGTTTAATTTCAAAACTATGAAGCCTAAAAAAACCGTTTCATTTCTGAAACGGTTTTACAAAATTATACTTTGACTGTTTTTTACAAATCAAACTTAATACCTTGAGCTAAAGGCAATTGATCCGAATAATTAATTGTATTCGTTTGTCTGCGCATATAGACTTTCCATGCGTCAGAGCCAGACTCACGTCCACCACCAGTTTCTTTTTCTCCACCAAATGCACCTCCGATTTCAGCACCAGAAGTTCCTATGTTTACGTTTGCAATACCACAATCAGAACCTGCATATGATAAGAATTTTTCGGCTTCCTTCATTTCGTTAGTCATTATTGCTGAAGATAATCCTTGAGCCACACCATTTTGTTTTTCAATGGCATTCTCAATCTCACCTGAATATTTCATTAAATATAATATTGGTGCAAAAGTTTCGTGTTGTACAATTTCAAAATGATTCTCAGCTTCAATAATTGCTGGCTTTACATAGCATCCAGACTCATAACCTTCACCTTCTAAAACGCCACCTTCTACTAACACATTTCCGCCTTCAGCTTTTGCTTTTTCAATAGCATATAAATAGGTGTTTACTGCATCTTTATCTATTAACGGCCCTATATGATTGGTTTCATCTAAAGGATTACCAATTGTCAACTGCCCATAAGCACCAACAATGGCATCACGTACTTTGTCATAAACAGATTCGTGAATAATTAAACGACGTGTGCTTGTACAACGCTGACCACAAGTACCTACAGCTCCAAATACAGCACCAGGAACAACCACTTTTAAATCTGCAGATGGTGTAATGATAATTGCATTGTTTCCACCTAATTCTAACAAGGATTTTCCAAAACGCTCTGCAACTGTTGCACCAACAATACGTCCCATTCTAGTAGAACCTGTGGCAGAAACTAAAGGAATTCTAGCATCAGTAGTTAAAAACTCTCCTACTTTATAGTCTCCATTAATAATACAAGAAATCCCTTCTGGATAATTATTTTCTTTTAAGATATCGGCAATAATATTTTGACAAGCCACTGAACATAAAGGTGCTTTTTCTGAAGCTTTCCAAACACATACATCACCACAAATCCAAGCCAAAGCTGTGTTCCAAGCCCAAACAGCAACAGGGAAATTAAATGCAGAAATAATCCCAACAACACCTATTGGATGCCATTGTTCTCTCATAACATGTCCTGGACGCTCAGATGGAATAGTCTGTCCATTTAATTGTCTAGACAAGCCCACTGCAAAATCACAGATATCAATCATTTCTTGCACTTCGCCATAACCTTCTTGTAATGATTTGCCCATTTCATAAGAAACTAATTTACCTAAAGGTTCTTTTAATTCTCTTAGTTTATTTCCAAACTGTCGCACCACTTCTCCACGAACAGGTGCTGGTACATCTCTCCAAGACTTAAAAGCTTTTGTTGCAGCATCCATAACGCGATTATAATCTGCTCTCGTTGTCGTTTTAACTTTTCCGATTAACTCGCCATCTACTGGTGAGTATGATTCAATTATGTCGCCATTAGAAAAATTTTCAGAACCCGTAGAAGTTCCATAGTTTATAGCTTTAACACCCAATTTCTCGAGGGCATCTTTTATTCCGAAATCAGTAGCTACTGTTCCCATATTATATTGATTTTTTTGTCTAATTATTTTCGGCGAAGATAACAATAAATTGTTGCTTTTAAAGTTGTCTTTTGCTTTGATAAAGCCCAACAAAATTTAAGAACAGTTTAACAAGAGGCTAAAATCTAAATGTTAAAATAGCAACGTAACTATATTAACAAGAATAGGCCTACATCTTGATTTTAAGGAATTCTCATATACGATGAGAATCAGTATTAATTAAAATCCAAAATATTATGCATTTAAGAATTTTAGCAGTGGTTTGCTTTGCGGTTAGCATAGCACAAGCCCAAGACATCCAGTACGTTTCAGCGGAAAATGGATTAGTAATTAGAGAACAACCTAATCAAGGTGCCACTAAAATAGGTATATTAGATTATGGTACAGCAGTAGAAGTTATCGAACAGACCAATTTACACATGGATGTAAAGGATAGCAATAAAAAAGTATCTGGTAAATGGGTTAAAATAAAAGGACCTGCGGTAGGTGAATACTTTGAAGGAGGTTATGTTTTTAATGGTTTCTTAACCGATGAAAAAATAGAGCAACCTCTAAAAATAACTGGCGATGCATTTACCATTTATATTGATAAATTACACGCCAATGTGAAAGTGCAATTGCCAGTTGTAGAAAATGAAACTGTGATGCCTGTATTCAAAATTAATACTAATGCATCTTTAGAAAACAGGTATCTTAAAATAAAACATCATCAAAATTACAGAACCATAGAAGTATTACAACGCCACAGAAATAGTATTGTAGTAAAGTCAAAAGAGGGCGATGTGTCGCTTACAGATTATCAACATTACACATCAAGTTGGAAACCCTTGCAACTAGAATTTGCTAAAGGCAACATCTTTAAAACAGCGACCTTATCTAAAAAAGACTCTAAACGTTTCGGAGCTATTGATGAAGCAAAATTATATTCAACTTTAAACCTTGAAAAAACGTCATCCTACACTATTGTTCCTAGCCAAATTGAGCTTAAAGTTATCATGACGGATATTGATGGTTATAAAACTGAAAAAATTATAATCTTTGAATTACCTTTAAGCAAAGCGTCGTAAGTTATAGTAACATAGAAATCCATTGAATCATGAAAATCAACAAAGTCTTCGCCCTTATAATCTTCGCATTCTTAGCTGTTTCTTGTAAAGACAAATCAACAGAAACCAATAATATCTTTAAGTTTAAAGACTATATAAGTTACACAACTTCTGGTCGTGTATCGGTAATTGAACCCATAAAGATTTTCTTGGCAGATGAAGTTAGCGACTGGGACATAGGGCAAGACTTAGATGTTGATTTGATAAAATTAAAGCCATTTGTTCAAGGTAAATTACAAGCCCTCAATAAAACGACCTTATTATTTACGCCTGATGAACCTTTAGAGCCAGACACAGAGTATACCGTAACGGTGAATTTGGACAACATTTTCAAAAAAATTCCTAAAGAATTTAATTCATACAAATTTCAGTTTAAAACTATAACGCCTGGCTTTGCGATTACGACTTCAGATTTACAATCATACAGTAAAGAGTGGCAGTACGTCTCAGCGTATTTACGCTCTGCAGATGTCATTAATTTAAACGATGCTAAAAAGCTGGTTTCTGCTTCTCAAAATGGAAATGATTTAAAACTAGTATGGAATGAAGCTTCTGAGAATTCAAAATATTTTGAATTTAAAATTGACAGTATAAGGCGTTTAGTAGAAGATAGTAAGATAGATGTAAAATGGGATGGAGATGCTATAGATGCAGAAAATGAAGGTGAAAATTCTATTGCAATTCCTGGAAAAAATAACTTCACAATTATTAATACCGAAGTATTTCAATCTCCTGAACAATACTTGTCCATCAATTTTTCTGATCCTTTAAAAAAGCAGCAAAATTTTTCAGGATTAGTTAGTATACAAAATGTGAAAAACCCAAAATATGTAGTTAATGGTAATGTTTTAAAAGTTTATCCAGACACAAAATTGGTTGGTGACATTCAGGTCGATGTCTATACTGGAATAACAAATACGGATGATTTTAAATTAAAAAACAGTTTCTCAGAGCGTCTTACTTTTGAATCTCTAAAACCTGAGGTTCGTTTATTAAGTAACGGCACTATTCTTCCGAATTCTAAAGAGCTAAAATTTAATTTCGAGGCTGTTAATTTGAGCAAAGTTGATGTAAGAATTATAAAGATTTATGAAGACAACGTGCTTCAATTTCTACAAACCAATAACATAAATAGCAACAACAAATATGGCATAAGAAATGTCGGTCGACGCATTGCAAAACAAACCATTACACTAATTGAAGAAGAAGCTCAAAACACAGGGAAATGGAGCGCATACAGCATCGATTTATCAAACTATTTTACGGCTGACGTTGGTGCCATTTATCGTGTTGAGTTAAGCTTTAAAAAAGAGTATTCACTATACGATTGTGAAGCAAATTCGCCATCAGAATCATCCGATGAAGAGGACTACTATGACGATTATTATGAAGACGATTACTACGCCTCAGAGGATATTTCCGAAGAAGATCAAAACCGCTTAGAAGAAGAGTATTGGGATAATATCACCTACAATTACAGAAGTAATAATTACCGTTGGCGAGATAAAGATAATCCATGTACTGACTCGTATTACAATTATTCAAATCGTGTGGTTGCGCAAAATTTAATAGGCTCTAATTTAGGTGTTATTGCTAAAAAAGGAAATGCTAATAATTATTTGCTTGCCGTTACTAATATTTTAAATACTAAGCCGGAAGCAGGTGTTAATGTTAGCCTATATAATTTTCAACAACAATTGCTTGTAAAAGGGATTACAAACCTTGATGGCGTTGCAGAACTTAAAACTGAAAAGCGTGCTGCATTTGCTATAATTTCTAAAGGCACAAGTACGAGTTACGTAAAGCTTTTAGACGGAAATTCTTTATCTCTTAGTAAGTTTGATGTCTCTGGTAAACGCTTGCAACGGGGACTCAAAGGTTATATTTATGGCGAGCGTGGTGTTTGGCGTCCGGGAGATAGTTTGTTTCTAACTTTTGTACTAAATGATAATGCCAACAAACTCCCAAAACGTCACCCGGTAAAACTAGAAATCACAGATCCAGTTGGCAAATTAGTACATCGTCACGTGTCAATAGATAACGTGAATCATTTCTACAATTTTACTGTACCTACGTCAACAGGTTACAAAACCGGAAACTATTATGCCAAAGTATCTGTTGGTGGTGCTACATTTACTAAAACATTAAAAATTGAAACTGTAAAACCTAATCGTCTAAAGATTAAAATAGATTTTGAAGATGAAATTCTAACTAACAATACACCACTTAAAGGCGATTTAAATGTAGCATGGCTTCACGGAGCACCAGCAAAAAATATCAAAGCTGAAGTAAAAGCAAAATTTACAACGAAAAGAACAAGTTTTAATGGGTATAAAAATTATGTTTTTAATGACCCCACTCGAAATTTCACTAGTGAGGAAACTATAGTCTTTGAGGGTAATCTCGATGCAAAAGGCAACACAGAAATTAATAGTAAACTTAATATTGGCAAGAATGCACCAGGCATGCTTAATGCACAATTTCTTGTAAGAGCTTTTGAAAATGGTGGTGATTTTTCACTTGATTCATTTACAATGCCTTATGCGCCTTATGAAAGTTTTGTAGGGCTTCAATCTCCAGAAGGTAATAATTACGGATCCTATTTTACGGATGAAAATCATACGTTTGATATTGCAACTGTCAATTCAGATGGGAAACCTATTGAACGTAAAAATCTTGAAGTGAAGGTTTATAAAGTTGAATGGCGTTGGTGGTGGAACTCTTCTTACGATAATCTATCGAGTTATGTGTCTAGTAATTATCATAGACCAATTCAGCAATTTACTATCAACACAGATAAAAATGGCAAAGCAAACTTTAAGCTCAACATTCCAGACCATCAACGTGGTCGCTATCTAATTAGAATTCTAGACCCTAAAAGTGGTCATGCAACTGGTCGCACAGCATATTTTTATAAAAATTGGTGGCAAAGTGCACCGTCTTCAGATAAAGATGTAGCAAAAATGCTAGTATTCTCAACAGACAAAGACAATTACAATGTTGGTGAAATCGCAAAATTAACCTTCCCTTCAGGAAGTGAAGGTCGTGCTTTGGTAAGTATTGAAAACGGAACTGAAGTTATCGATTACCAATGGGTAGCAACAACATCTGGAGAAACAACAATAGACATTCCCGTAACAGAAGCTATGGCGCCAAATGTGTTTATTAATATTTCATTATTGCAACCTCATGATGTGACATCTAATGATTTACCAATTAGATTATACGGTGTTATTCCGATGCTAGTCGAAAATCCCGAAACACGAATAAGCCCTGAGATTTCAATGCCAAACGAAATTAGACCAGAGGCCTCTTATGAAATAAAAGTATCAGAAAAGAACAACAAACCTATGACTTATACCATTGCAGTAGTCGAAGAAGGTCTGTTAGACTTAACCCGATTTAAAACACCAAATGTATGGGATAGCTTTTATGCTCGTGAAGCTCTTGGTGTTAAGACTTGGGATATTTTTGATGATGTCATCGGTGCCTATTCTGGCAGTATTGACCAGGTATTTGCTATTGGTGGTGATGGCAGTGCTGCAAAAGGAAAAAACAAAAAAGCCAATCGTTTTAAACCTGTAGTCACCTATTTAGGCCCTTTTATTTTAGACGCTAAAGAAACTAAAACACATCGGTTAAAAATGCCAAATTATGTTGGCGCTGTTCGTACCATGGTTATTGCAGGTAATAATGCAGAAGAAGCGTATGGAAATGCAGAAAAGACAGTTCCTGTTAAACAACCCTTAATGGTTTTAGCAAGCTTACCTCGTAAGCTAAGTCCTGGTGAAAAAGTGACACTTCCTGTTACTGTTTTTGCTATGGAAGACAAAATAAAAAATGTCAACATAGAGGTAAAACTAAGTGATGGTATTTCAGTAAAAGGCAATACATCTCAAACGCTTCGCTTTAATAATCCTGATGAAAAAATGACGTATTTTGAATTGGATGTCTCTAAAGCAAAAGGGATAAACACTATTGAGGTAGTCGCTTCGGGTCATGGCGAAAAATCAACTTATAAGGTTGAGATTGATGTTGAAAATCCAAACCCTTTTTCTTCAAAAATTGTTGATGTCGAACTACAAGCAAACGCCACTCAAAAAGTAGCATTCAACACCTTTGGAGTACCAGGAACAAATACCGCAACAGTAGAGTTTTCGACATTACCTCCAATGGATTTTACAAAACGCTTAGCATACTTAATTCGTTATCCTCATGGCTGTGTAGAACAAACAACTTCTAGTGTGTTCCCTCAATTATTCTTGGCTGAGATTTTTGATTTAGATTCAAAAAAGAAGAAAGAAATTCAGAGTAATATTGAAAATGGCATCAACCGATTATCTCATTTTCAACAAGCCAATGGTGGTATGAGTTATTGGATTGGCGAAAACACCTCTAACGATTGGGGCACGAGTTATGCTGGTCATTTTATGATAGAAGCTGAGAAAAAAGGCTTTGTTCTTCCACTTACTTTTAAGAGCAATTGGTTGGCTTATCAAAAACAAGCCGCTAGAAACTGGAGGCCAAGCTATAGAAACTATAATAGTGATTTAGCACAAGCCTATAGATTATATACATTGGCCTTAGCTGGTAGTCCAGACTTAGCAAGTATGAATAGACTTAGAGAATTTACCGAAATTTCTAACGAAGCCAAGTGGCGACTAGCAGCAGCTTATGCTTTAGCGGGGCAAAAAGAAGCTAGTAATGCCATTTCTAAAACAGCAAATATCGATTTCCAGCCTCCAAAATCAAACTATTACACCTATGGCTCTTTAAATAGAAATCGTGCAATGGCTCTAGAAACAATGCTTATTACAGACAATCCTAAAGCCGTTGATTTAGCAAAAGCTATTGGTAAAGCTTTATCAAGCAACGATTGGATGAGTACGCAAACTACAGCTTATAGTTTATTATCCATCGGAAAATTGATATCTAAAAATGGAGGTAAAGACTTAAATATTAGTTATTCTGTGAATGGGACATCAGAAACAATAACTACTAAAAACGGAATTGCACAACGCAAAATTCCAGTTATAGATGGATTAAATGAAATTGCTTTGGAAAATAAAGATGGTAATTTGGTTTATGTCCGCCTTTTAAATTCTGGTAAGTTAAAACTAGGACAAGAGCTTTCGGTTAAACGAGGTTTCTCAATTTCTACAATTTTCAAAGATTTACAAGGCAACATAATTGATGTTTCAAAATTACAACAAGGACAGGATTTTGTGGCAACGGTTAGCATTACAAACCTTAATAACGAGGTAGTAAAAGATGTGGCATTGACTCAAGTTTTTCCATCAGGTTGGGATATTGTAAATACAAGATTTACAGATTTTGGTGATACAACGGTTAGTCAAGCGAGATACACTGATATTAGAGACGACCGCGTTAATTTCTATTTTGATATGAATAGAAGAGGTAAACATGGCACAAAAACATTTACTGTTATGTTGAATGCGTCATATTTAGGCACCTACTATTTGCCTGGCACACAAGCAGAAGCGATGTATGACAATGATTATTTGGTTAGAAATAAAGGCCGTTGGGTCACAGTAGAAAAATAAATATATGCAAAATCAAAAACCGTATTACGCCGTTATTTTTACCTCAACTCAGACTGAAGACATTGTGGGTTATTCTGAAATGGCAAATCAAATGGAAACATTAGCCAAAACACAAAAAGGGTATTTGGGCATAGAAAGTGCTC
Organism: Winogradskyella haliclonae; assembly: GCF_014635865.1. Classification (GTDB taxonomy): domain Bacteria; phylum Bacteroidota; class Bacteroidia; order Flavobacteriales; family Flavobacteriaceae; genus Winogradskyella; species Winogradskyella haliclonae. The sequence continues at coordinate 438,907 of NZ_BMDQ01000001.1, forward strand.
GAAACTCTGTTGGAATAACCGTAAGTTATTGGGAAAGTTTAGAAGCTATTAAACAGTGGAAACAAAACTCCGAACATCTATTTGCGCAACAAAGGGGGCGTGAACAATGGTACAACTGGTATAAGGTGCGCATTTGCAGAGTAGAACGTGAATATGAATTTGAAAAATAATATTGAAAATTCTTGCTTACATAAAACGTCATAAACTTAAAAGTGCAATTATAACTATTGCATTAATTGCTTATTATTTCTGTTTACCAAAGCAACTATTTAAAGACCCAACAGCAACTGTAATCACTAGTAATTCTGATGAGCTATTAGGTGCATTAATTGCAGATGATGGACAATGGCGGTTCCCAAAGATGGATACTATTCCGGAGAAATTTAAAACCTGCATTCTTCTTTTTGAAGACGATTATTTTTACAAACATCCAGGCTTTAATCCTATTTCAATTTTTAAAGCTTTAAAACAAAATATAAGTTCTGGTAAAGTAAAGCGTGGTGGAAGCACCATTACCCAACAAGTGATTCGCTTATCTCGAAAAGGCCAAAAACGCACGTATTTTGAAAAGTTGAAAGAATTGATTTTAGCTACCAGACTAGAGTTTAGGCATTCAAAAGAAGAAATACTAAATCTCTATGTGAGTCATGCGCCTTTTGGCGGAAATGTCGTTGGTATAGATGCCGCATCATGGCGTTATTTTAACAGGAATGCTTCGGATTTATCCTGGGCAGAAAGTGCTACACTAGCAGTTTTACCAAATTCGCCAAGTCTTATTTACCCTGGGAAAAATCAAAAACGCTTGCTCAAAAAGCGCAACCGATTACTGAAAAAACTGTTTGATAATGGCACAATTGATAAGCTAACCTATCAATTATCTATTTCTGAAGGCTTACCTCAAAAGCCATATCCTTTACCTCAAATCGCACCACATTTACTCCAAAAAATCGCCAAAACTCAAAAAGGTCAGCGAATTAAAACAACATTGGATATTGCATTACAAGAGCAAGGAAACACTGTTGTAAAACAGCACTATAATCAGCTAAAACAAAATGAGATTTTTAATATTTCGGTTTTGGTTTTAGATGTAAAAACCAGAAAAGTATTGACTTACATTGGTAATTCCCCAACCGACAAAGCTCATCAAAATCAAGTAGATATTATTGATAAACCTCGAAGTACAGGCAGTATTCTAAAACCTTTTTTATATGCTTCAATGCTAGATGCTGGAGATTTATTACCTAATACTTTAGTGCCAGATGTCCCAACACAATTTGGAAGTTACCAACCCGAAAATTTTAATAAACAATACGATGGTGCCGTTTCTGCCAAAAGGGCTTTGTCTCGTTCATTGAATGTGCCGGCTGTGAGAATGCTTAAAGACTTTGGTTTAGACCGTTTTTACCAATATCTAAAACAACTAGAACTTAAAGATTTAAAATACAACGCTAATCATTATGGCTTGTCTTTGGTGTTAGGTGGTGCAGAAAGTAATCTCTGGGACTTATGCAAAAGTTATGCTGCTATGGCGTCAACATTAAATCATTTTAATGAAAATAGTAGTCAATATTATAGCAATGAATTTTGTGACCCTATAATTAAAAGTATAGCGTCTATTGATTTCGGAAAACCCTCCCAAGAAAAAATCATTTTCGATGCGGCTTCAACCTACCTCACTTTTGAGAGTATGAAACAAGTTAACAGACCTGAAGAAGATGATAGTTGGGAATTTTACGATTCTGCACAAGACATCGCATGGAAAACAGGAACGAGTTTTGGATTTAGAGATGCATGGGCAATTGGCACAACCTCAGATTATGTAGTTGGTGTATGGGTTGGTAATGCGGATGGAGAAGGGCGCCCTGGTTTAGTTGGTGTGCAAACCGCTGCTCCAATTCTATTTGATATTTTTGATTTATTGCCAAAAAGCCAATGGTTTGCAAAACCCTATGACGAAATGATTGAAGTAGATATTTGTAAAAAGAGTGGTTATCGTGCATCATCTATCTGTAATGATATCATTAAAGACTATATTCAACTGAGTGGACAAAAAACGGCACCTTGCCCGTTTCATAAACTCGTTCATTTGGATGCATCAGGACGTTATCAGATTAATTCATCTTGCGAAGATATCTCAAACATTAAAAGCCAAGCTTGGTTTTCGCTTCCACCTTTACAAGCCTATTATTACAAGTCTAAAAATCCGTTTTATAAAGAACTTCCGGCATATAGAACCGATTGTATAAAGGCTGCATCCACTAAAATGGAATTTATCTATCCTAATCAGCAAAGCACAATTTTTTTACCTAAAGATTTTGATGGTACTACTAACGATTTAGTCTTAAAAGTTGCCCACTCAAAACCCGATTTAGAATTGTTTTGGTATGTCGATGCAAAATATATTGGTGCAACAAAAAATATTCATGATATGGCCATTTTGCCTCAACCTGGCGAACATCTTATTACAGTTGTTGATGCGCTCGGAAACGAATTGAAACATAAAATAACTATTTCGGAATAATTACTTATAACTCGTAATGTGTATTTTTGCTACTCAATATAAATATATACGTATGGAAGTTGTTCAGTTTATCCACTCTTATTGGGCCTATTTGGTATTAATTGTTTTAGTTTTAGCAACCTTTAATGCACTTATTAAGTTTTTTGGTGATAAGGAATTTGATGCAAAAGATTTTAGAATATCGCTTTTTGCATTAATCACCATGCATATTCAGTTACTCATAGGTATCATCCTGTTTTTCTTAAAAGATTACTTTTCTACTATTGAACAAGTTGGTGGTATGGGAGAAGTCATGAAGAATGATGCTCTAAGAAAGCTTATTGTTGAACATCCTACTACCATGATTATTGCAGTTGCCTTAGTTACTATTGGCTACTCTAAACATAAAAAGAAATTAGTATCTAAACCAAAGTTTAAAGTGCTTGCAATTTTTTATACTATAGCATTAGCACTAGTATTATATATGATTCCTTGGAATCAATGGTTTTAGAAACACATTATAAAAAAGGCTTCAAAAATTGAATTGAAGCCTTTTTTATAATTTAAAATTAAAAGAATCTTATTCTTCTACTTCTTTTATAACATATACGTATACTGGGAAGTGATCACTAAATCCACCTGTGTAACTTCCATTAGCAAAGCTTCTAAATGGATAACCCTTATATCTCCCGCGTTTATTAGTTAAATATTGCTTGTTATAAATGCCTGCCTTATAAAATCTAAAAGACGAATAATCTTTTTCTAAAAGAGGTTTGGTTACCATAATTTGGTCAAATAAACTCCATGCATCACGATAAGCTGTTGTACCATAACCTTTGTCTTTAAACATACTTTCAAAAGGATTGTATATCCCTTTTAATCCAACTTTATTTTTTTTAGCTTTTGCTTTTAGCACTTTTTTTACACTCTCATTTGTTGGATCATCATTAAGGTCACCCATCGTAAAAATCTTTGCATATGGGTCATTAGATTGTAACGAATCAATAATGCGTTTATTCACTTTTGCTGCAGCTACACGCTTAGGTCTGCTTCTTGCTTCACCACCGCTACGTGATGGCCAGTGATTAACAATAAGATGAATTAAATCACCATCTAATTTACCACTTACCAGTAATTGATCTCTAGTATATTTTCGTTCTTTCGTTTGATCATCAAATATTTTTAACTCATGAGAACTGGTTGTTATAGGTTGAAATAGCGCTTTTTGATAAAGTAATGCCACATCAATACTTCTTGCATCTGGACCATCAAAGTGTATAATACCATAATCCTTACCTAATAGTAATGGATCATTTACCACATCTTCTAAGACTTTACGATTTTCAATTTCGCAAACACCGATGACTGCAGGCGAATTTTTACTTTGATCACGACCGATATCAGCAATAACTCTTGCCATTCCTTTTACTTTCTTTTTGTATACTTCGCCTCTATTAGAAGCTGCCATTTCCATCATTGGACTAGCCTCATCATACTTTAAAGGATCATTAATGGTGTCGAAAAGATTTTCTAAATTATAAAACGCAATGGTATGTATTTTAAAGCGTTTTTCTTTTTGGGCAGAAGCACTAAATGTTAAAGAAAATGTAACTAAAACTAATAGTAATTTTATTGGTCTCATTTGTTTATATTATCTAATTGTAAAGTTTATAGCAATTTAGATGCCAAAAGTATGTATTTATTATAAATAATGTAACTTTGTCCGCCTTTAAAAAATCGTTAAGGGTATCTTAAATAAAATCAATATTGAATTAAGCATGAAAAAAAGTTTTTTACTATTTCTGTTTGGAATCGCTTTTTCGCTTACAAGCTTTGCACAGCAAACACTTGTAAAAGGTAGCGTTTTGGATGGAACAACAGGAGAGCCTATTCCTGATGTAACTGTAACTATCGAAGGTACAGATTTAAGTACAACTACTGATGCAAAAGGCGAATTTAGTTTTTCGGCTAATGTCCCTCTTGGAGAGCAAGTACTTAAAATTGAAAAAGTAGGTTATGAGACTAAACGTTATCCAATAGTCGTCAATGAAGGTCAAACCGTTGATATCTCTGGTATGACATTAGATTTTGACCCTACCGACAAAAAGGATTTGTACACTATTTCTATTTCTGATGACAACTTAAATAGTGAGGATGATGGTCTAACGGATAATATTTCTGGGCTTTTGCAAGCTTCTAGAGATGTGTTTTTAAGTGCCGCAGCTTTTGACTTTAGTGCAACATTCTTTAGACCAAGAGGTTTAGACAATGCTAATGGTAAAGTTCTTATCAATGGTATTGAAATGAACAAGCAGTTTAACGGTCGCCCACAATGGGGTAACTGGGGTGGCTTAAATGATGTACAACGTAATCAAGAATTTACAATGGGGATGTCTGCAAATGATTATAATTTTGGTGATCTTGCAGGTACTAATAATATTGTAATGCGTGCCTCACAATACAGAAAAGGCGGTCGTATATCTTATGCTGCTGCCAACAGAAGTTACCAAGGACGTATCATGGGAAGTTACAGCTCGGGGCTTTTAAAAGATGGCTGGTCATACTCTGTGTTATTGTCTAGGCGTTTTGGTGATCAAGGTTATATAGACGGTACATTATATGATGCAAATTCATTTTTTGCTGCAGTAGAAAAACGTATTAACGATAAGCATAGTATTAACTTTACGAGTATATATGCTCAAAACAGACGTGGTCGTTCTACAGCTGTAACTGACGAAGTGAATAGACTAAAAGGAAGACAATACAATCCGTTTTGGGGAGAGTTAAACGGCGAACAACGCAACTCTAGAATTAGAGAGATTGAAGAGCCTATTTTAATGCTTAACCACTATTGGGATATCTCTGATAAAGTGCGTTTAAACACAAATGTAGCTTACCAATTTGGTGAAATTGCAAATACACGTATAGATAATGGCGGTACACGCTTAGTTACTTTTGGCAATCAAAGTGCTTATATTGGTGGTGCTCGTAACCCTACTCCAGAGTATTATCAAAATTTACCAAGTTTCTTTTTGCAAGACCCAAATCCAACTGCTTTTGATTTTCAAAATGCGTTCTTAGCACAAGAAGCTTTTGTTAATGATGGACAATTGAATTGGAATCAATTATACGAAGCTAATGCATCTTTATTAGCACAAGGCGGAAATTCTCTTTATGCTATACAAGCAGATGTTGTCGAAGATAAGCAATGGAGCTTCAATTCTATATTGGATGCTGATTTAGCTGAAAATATTCGCCTAAATGCTGCTTTAAACTACAGAAATTTAAATAGTCAAAACTATGCTAGAATAGAAGATTTACTTGGCGGAACAGGTTATTTAGATGTTGACTTCTTTGCTGAAGAAACTGCAAATACAGTTGGTTCTACATTAGAAGAAGTTGCGCAAAGTGACGTACGGAATCCTAATCGTATTGTTAGAGAAGGTGACCGTTACAAGTACAACTATGAGATTGATGCAGAAGTAGCTAGTGCTTTTGCACAAGTACAGTTTAAATACAATAAAATAGATTTTTACTTAGGTGGTAATATTTCTAAAACATCTTATCAAAGAAATGGTCTATACGAAAATGGTAATTTTCAAGGTGGAGGAAATGATGGTTCTTTTGGAAAGAGTGATGAGCTAGATTTTACAAATTATGGTGTTAAAGCTGGATTTACTTACAAGATTACTGGTAAGCATTTAGTAGATGTTAACGGGAGTATGTTTAGTAAAGCTCCAGGCATTAGAAGTTCTTTTAGTAATGCTAGACAAACCAATGCTAAAGTAATTGGCTTAGAGAGTGAAGATATTCAATCTGTAGATGTAAGTTATATTTACCGTTCTCCAATATTAAAAGCCAGAGTTACTGGTTTTTATTCAGGGTTTAAAAACGGAACAGATATTGGATTTTACTTTACTGAAGACTTAGCCGGTTTAGGTATAGACAATGGTGATGCCTTTGTTCAAGAAGTACTTACTAATGTAGAAAGACGTCATGTAGGTGTTGAAGTTGGTATTGAAGCGCAAGTAACACCAACAATAAAACTTAAAGGTGCTGCATCAATTGGTCAGTATACATTCCAAAATAATCCAAATCTATATTTAACTAGTGTTGACATAGATGGTCCACTTACTTTTGGAGATGGTACTACTAACCTAAAAGATGTTCATGTTGCTGGGGGTCCAGAGCGTGCTTTCCAACTAGGCTTTGAATATAGAGATCCTGATTTCTGGAATATAGGTGTAACGAGTAACTTTTTCTCTAATGCCTATATAGATGTTAGTAATTTAGCTAGATCTGCTAACTTTACATCGGACTTTGACGGTAATACATTTAATGATTTTGATCCTGTACTCGCAAAAGAGTTATTAAAGCAAGAACAATTTGATGATTATATGTTGGTAAACATTATAGGTGGTAAATCCTGGAGAGTCGATGATTATTTCATTGGTTTCTTTGCGACTATAAATAATGTATTTGATCAAGATTACAGAACTGGTGGTTTTGAGCAATCTAGATTAGCTAACTTTAGACGTATTAGAGAAGATAAAGCAAGAGATAACGGTCCTGTTTTTGGTTCACGTTATTTCTTTGGTAATGGTACCACGTACTACCTTAATGTTTATGTAAGATTTTAATTGAAAAAAGAAAAATAAAATACACACAAAATGAAAACTTTAAAAATTAATAAAATAATACTTCTACTAATAGGCTTAGTAGCTTTTAATAGCTGTGTAGAAGACGACGATTTTAATGTGCCAAATACTGCAGTTGTTCAACCAGTAATCTCGGGTGTGATTCAAGATATTAGTGAAATTACTGGGCAATTGGCCCAAGAACAAAATAATTTTGGTGGTGAATTAGATTATGACGATGATGAAACTATTTTAACCTTTGATGCTGAAGGCGCAGACATTTTTGTAGAAGGTTATGTTATCTCTTCTGACGAAGGCGGGAATTACTTTGAAGAATTAATTTTACAGGATGCTCCTGAAAATCCAACTTTAGGTATTAGAGTACTTATAGATGTTAATCCATTATTTATTCGCTACGAAGTGGGACGTAAAGTATATGTTAAACTAAATGGCCTTGTAGCTGCTATCTCTAATGGTGTTGTTACTCTTGGCCCTTTAGACGGTGAACGTCCAGGAAAAATTTCTGCGGCTCAAGAAAATCAATTTATTATAAGAGATACTGAAGTAGCCTCTATAGTGCCACTTCCATTGGCTTTGGAAGATTTTACAGAAGACAAAACCAACTTAATGATAGAAATCACTAATGTACAGTTCAATAAAGATGAAGCTGTAAATCAGCAATTAAGTTTTGCTTCTGAGCCTGGAGATCAGTTTGATGCTGAACGTATCTTAGAAAGTTGTAACTCTAGTACTACACGTATTTTTGCTACAAGCACATTTTCTGATTTCAAATCATTGAATTTACCAACTGGCAGTGGCTCTATGACGGCTGTATTATCAAGAACCTTCTTCGGCGATGATTATTATGTTGTGGTTAATTCTCCTGAAGACATCAATTTTGATAGTGTAGAACGTTGCGATCCTTTTGATATTGCAGATTTCAATATCCTATTCGAAGAAGATTTTAACAACGGTTTCGCAAACTGGACAGTAGAAAACACATCTGGAACAAGAGAATGGGATCCAAGAGATTTTGGTGGAGAGTTTTATGCTAGAGGTTCTGCATTCCAAAGTGGAAATATTCTTCAAATGACAAGTTGGTTAATTTCAGAATCTTTCGATTTTGATGCTCAAGATAACGAAAGCCTTGTTTTAGAGATTGCCGATGCATTTAGCAATGGTCAGCCACTAACAGCTTTTTATTCTAATGACTATGATTCTGGTGATCCATCATTAGCAACATGGATTCAAATTGGTGCTGACGAAATTGATGCCTTACCAGACAATACAGGTTTCTTTAATAACGAATATGACCAAACAAACCTAATTGACCTTTCAGGCATTACTGGAATGGCAAAACTAGCTTTTGTTTACGATAGTATGGGTGCCACTGTATCTACTACGATAGATTTAAGTGACGTTAAAATAATAAATCCAATGTAATAGGGTTAGTATTAAAAATTTAAACCGCATCTAAATTAGATGCGGTTTTTTATTTTTACAACTATGTTTGACAACTTCTACATCTCATTTTTAAACTACACCAAATCTAAATTAGGTCGTAAAGCTATGCCAGTATCTTTATACTATGTAAATGTTGTTGAAATCGCTTTTTATGGTCTTATAACATCTTTCTTTGCGGCTTTTGCTAGTCAGCTTAATATTGGTAAAATAAGCTCAGAAAAAGCCATAATACTCTCTGTATTATGTGTATTTTTTATTTACTTAAAAAATTGGATGCGTTATAATGGTAAACGTAGAAATGTATTAAATGCTAAATCCCCAAAAAACAATGTACAGCAATGGAAATTAGTAATGTTTCCTATAGCATGTATAGTTTTAACTATTATATTTTATCAGGCTATATAAAACAAAAAACGTCATCCAATGGACGACGTAATTTGTTCTATTTTTTTAAGTGTTACGCTTTTTCAGTTTTACAGCAGTCTTTCTTACAATCTTTAGCACAAGCCATCTTGTCTTTAGTAGCAGCTTTGTCTTTGCAACATGCCATTTTACAGTCTGCCTTGCACGCTTTCTTGACTTCAGATTTTTTCTCAGACGAAAACTCTTCTACCGTTTTAATCTCTTTTACTTCGTAGATATCACTTACCTTAGAAACCGCTTCTTTTAAAGACTTAGGAGTCACTTTAGCTTCATCAAATTCTACCATGGCTAGTTCTTTATCAAAATCTACTTTTGCCATTTTCACACCTTCCATCTTTGCCATTTTCTTTTCAATAGTTTTGGCACATCCAACAGCACATGTCATTCCTTTAATATTAAATTCGACCTTTGCATAAGTCGCATTAGGGTCTAAAGTAGGTTTTACATCTTTTTTACTAACCGCAACTTCAACAGTTTTTACTTCTGGTTCAGCATTATTTTTACATGCAACAACAACTAGTGCTAAAACTGCAATTGTTATTATGTTTTTAAATACTTTCATGGGTCAAAAATCTTATTTTGAACAAATCTACTAAATACGAGGTTTCTTGAAAAATAATTAACGAATTTTGTGACCGCTAACCTGTCTTTATGAAGAACATTAACATTAAGTGGCTTTATCTCGTTATTCTATCAGTGATTTGGGGCAGTTCATTCATCCTTATTAAAAAAGCTTTAATTGGATTAACGCCTTTTCAGATAGGAAGCTTACGTAATGTGCTAACAGGAATTATTTTGTTAATTTTTGGATACAATAGTTTAAAAAGCATTAAAAAGACACAGTGGAAATGGATTGCTATTTCTGGTTTTTTAGGGTCATTTTTTCCAGCGTTTTTATTTGCTATCGCAGAAACCGAAATTGATAGCTCCATTACCTCTATTTTAAACTCTCTTGTGCCGCTTAACACTATTCTTATGGGAGCTGCGGTTTTTAAGATTGCTTCGACTAAGCGGCAAGTTATTGGTGTTATTATTGGATTTATTGGCACGGCATTACTTATTCTTAAAGGGGCCGAAATTAATCCTAATCAGAATTACCTATATGCCAGTTTTATAATCATCTCTACATTAATGTATGCAGCCAATGTTAACATAATTAAGCGTTATTTACAGGATGTAAAACCATTAACAATTGCTGCTGGTAATTACGTGTTTATTATTATTCCTGCATTTGTTGTTTTGTTATTTACGGACTTCTTTTCTTCTGAAACATTTAATTCTGAAACCATATGGAATGCCATAATCTGTGTTGCTATATTATCCATCTTCGGAACTGCTTTAGCTAAGGTTTTATTCAATAAACTTATACAAATATCAACACCTGTTTTTGCTACTTCAGTCACCTATTTAATGCCTATAGTGGCTTTGATTTGGGGGTTGCTTGATGGTGAAAATTTTACACCACTACAAGGTATTGCTACTCTAATTATATTAGCAGGGGTTTATATTGCCAATAGAAAAAAGGTATAAAAAAACCGAAGCCATTAGGCTTCGGTTTTAAATATATTTAATGATTTTAATCTTAGTTAAAATCTTCAGCTGTTACACCTTCGTTAACCTTTACTTCTGTAATAGCCATCTCAAAAACTTGAGGCCCTTGAGTTATTTTCATTTTTTGTGCAAACATAACACCATTCACTTCTTTATAATCAGAATAATCTGTAACTGTAGTGATAGATTGTCCAGCAGCTTCATTAGTCTCTTCGGTTCTAAGTAATAAGCCTGAATCAGCAGCATAGTATTTTACAGATGACTTACCATCTTTAGTAACTACAATCTTATAAGCGTCTACACCATTTACATCTGTTAGGCTTTCTAATTCTATATTAGATGCTTCCATATATAACTCAGGGAATAAACCTTTTTCAGCTTTACGAGAATTAACATCATCATCAGACATTGGGATTTTTTGTCCTTGTTGTTCTTGATAACCTGAATTACCATCAAACTTTTGCTTCATAATAGTTCCCATACCTTCAATGCTCATTTCCATAGAAAACTTATTTGGTGCCATTTGCTTTATCGTAGCTTTTGGCTTGAAAGGTGCTCCAGTAATTGTAACATCTGCCATAGTTAAAGTAGATTTAACCTCTCTTAATTTAGCTTCTCCTCCAACAGCTTTTACATAGTTTTTAACAACGTCCGAAGCAGTTAAACCTTCTGGTAATGGTTTTGAAAATACTGGCTTTTCTGTTGCGCTAGCGTACTTATCGTAATATTTAATAGGAAGGCCAACCTTTTCAAGGTTAGGTATCACATCACTTCCTTTACCTACAACTATTATTCTTGCATTATCCTTCTCAAAATACTTTTTGGCAGCACGCTTTACATCATCTACAGTAACTGCATTAATTTTTTCGAGATAGTTTTCATAATAATCGCTCGGCAGCTTATTAAGCTTAATGTTCATTGCAAAATTAGCTACAGTTTGAGGGCTTTCTAAGGCCATAACGAAACTTCCTAAGTAAGACGCCTTGGCTCTTTCTAAAGTCTCTGGAGCAACATTCTCTGTTCTAATTCTATCTACTTCTTTAAGTATTTCTACCACAGAACTATCAGTAACTTCGTTTCTTACCTCTGCAGTAGCTGAAAATCTAGAAGCACCAAATCTAGAAGCACCTATACTAGAATACGAGCCATAAGTATACGCTTTATCATCTCTTAGGTTTTGAAATAAATAACCCGTGGCACCTCCACCAAGAATGTTATTAGCAACTAGTGCCGCATGATAGTCGTCATCTCCCATTTTAAGGTCTACATTATTTGTAAGAATAATGTTAGACTGTACTGCGTTAGGCATGTCAACAAAATTAATTTGTGTCTGTTGCACATTAGACATTGGCTCTACGATATTTACATCTTCAATCACAGAGTTAGACCAAGAACCAAAATTCTTTTCAACAGATTTTTTTAAGGTCTTTTTATCAATATCTCCTATTACAACTAAATAAGAGTTTTTTGGATTAAAGTGTGTTTCGTAATAAGCTAATACATCTGATAAAGTGATATTATTTACAGTCTCTTCGGTTGTAAATTCTCCGCTAGGATGCGCAACGCCATAAGATAAAGCATTGCTTACTCTGCCTGCTGCTGTTGAAACAGATTTTTCATTTGTTTTTAGACCTTCTATTAACTTATCTTTTTCCTTTTGAAATTCCTCTTCTGTTAAAAGTGGATTCTTAGTTGCATCCGCCATTAATTCTAGAATTCTATCTGCATATTTGCTTAGACAACTAGCGAAGGCGCTAGAAGAGCCAAAACTTATATTAGCACCAAGGAAATCGACCTCTTCGTTAAACTCATCTTTAGAAATTGAAGTTGTACCATTACCAAGCATTGCACTTAAAATACTAGAAACACCAGATTTATTGCCTTCAACCGCTGGTTTATTGTCAATTCTAAGCGAATAAGACAAACGAGGTAACTTATGATTTTCTACAAGCAAAACTTTTAAGCCATTTTTTAATTCAAACTCTTGAGGTTTGTCAATTGAAATTTTTGGAGCTGGACCTGGTTCTGGTTGTTTAGAACGGTCTATTTGAGCAGTTATACCTAGACTAAATACTAATGCTAGGAATAAAGAAAATAATTTTGTTTTCATGGTTTTTTTATTAATCATTAGAATCATTCTTAGGTAAATACTCTATTTCAACGCGTTGGTTAGGATTTAAATACTTCTTTGCAACAGATTGAATGTCTTCGCGTGTGATAGAACGATAAATATCAATTTGTGTATTAATGAGATTAGTGTCTCCATATAACAAGTAATTAGTCACCAAAGAACTTGCAATACCTTGAATACTAGAATTGGAATTCACAAATTGATTTTCGAACTGATTTTGAAGCTTTTGATAATCTCTTTCAGAAATCAATTCGGTTTGTAATTTTACAATTTCTTCATCCATTTCTGCTAATAAATTCTTTAATGTAACATCACCTAAAGGCAATGCAAATAAAGCATAAATACCACCATCTACTTGACTTAAATTAACTGCTTGCACAGCTAAAGCTTGCTTTTGTTGATCTACCATTTTTTTGTAAAGTACAGAACTTTTTCCAGCACTTAAATAAGAGGAAATCATAGTTAGCACATAATTATCTCGTTCTATTTGAGGAGGTGTGCGATAAGCCGCTACTATTGCTGGCAATTGAATATTAGAATCGTAGAACTTAGCTTTTCTAGTTTTTGTAATTGGACTTTCTTTTGGGAAATTTCTAACAGGCTTATCTCCTTTAGGTATAGCACTGAAATATTCTTTAATCATTTTTTTAGCTTCATCGGTATCAAAATCTCCTGCAAGCACATATACCATGTTGCTCGGAACGTACCACTTTTTAAAGTAATCTTGAAACTCTTTTAAAGTAGCTGCATCCAAATGTTCCATTTCACCAATATTCTTATTTTTGTATGGATGTTTGGTGAATAAATTCTCGTTTATTGCAAATAGAATTTGACCATAGGCTGAGTTATCGTAACGCAAACGCTTTTCTTCTTTTACAACTTCGTTTTGAGTGTCAACAGCATCTTGATCTACTATTGGGTGTAATAAGCGCTCAGAATCCATCCATAAGGCCAATTCTAAATTGTTTGATGGAAAAGTTTGATAATAAAAAGTTCTGTCTAAAGAAGTCGTGGCATTACCATTACCTCCTCTAGCTGCTCTGATTTTCCTCCAAGTTCCTTTTTCTATATTTTTTGTTGGTCCAGAGGCTAGAAGGTGCTCATAGAAATGGGCAAAACCTGTACGTTCAGGGTTGTTATTTCCTCCTAAATCTTTACCTCCTGCATCAACCATAAATCCTGCACTAATAATAGGTGCAGAATTGTCTTGGTGAAGGATTACATGCAATCCGTTATCCAAATCAAATTCTTCAAATTCTACCTCTTGCGCTGTGGATAAGTATCCTACAAACATCAAAAGTGCTAGACTTAATAAGTTTTTTTTCATTTTTGTGTTTTTTAAGTATAAAGTTTCAAGTGTTTGTCTTGTCTAATAACTATTTGTTACAGCAATTCACACAAAAATAACGAACAAATGCGCCTTTTTATCTAAATAAAATGTGAAATAAGTATGCCTTTCAACTATTATCTTATGATTTTGGTGACAATAAAGCTGATATCAAGGATTTTAAATGTTTTTCAAAAGCAATAAAACGTTTGTGAATTACGAATTTAAGCGTATATTTGCATCCGCTTTCTGAGAAGAAGGCTTAATTTATTGAATAACAAATTAATAAAAACGTTACGCTATGTACGCAATTGTAGAGATAGCAGGGCATCAATTTAAAGTTGAGAAAGACCAAAAAGTTTTTGTTAATCGTTTAGCTACAGAAGAAGGGAAGAAAGTAAATTTCGATAACGTTCTTTTAATTGGCGACGGTGACAAGGTAACTTTAGGCGCCCCAGCTATAGACGGAGCACAAGTAAGTGCAAAAGTCTTAAAGCACCTTAAAGGTGATAAGGTTATTGTTTTCAAAAAGAAGAGACGTAAAGGTTACCGTGTTAAGAATGGTCACCGTCAAGCACTTTCTGAAATCGTAATCGAAGGAATTAAAGCTTCTGGAGCTAAAAAAGCAGCTCCAAAAAAAGAAACTAAAAAAGCTGAGCCTAAAGCAGAAGTAAAGGCTGCTGCTCCTAAAGCTGAAAAAGCTGCACCTAAAAAGGCTGCTGCAAAACCAGCTGCTAAAAAAGCAACAGGTAAAGCTGATGATTTAAAGAAAATTGAAGGTATTGGACCAAAGATTGCATCTACTTTAGTAGAAGCAGGTATTGCTACTTTTGCTGATTTAGCTAAAGCTAAGCCAGCTAAAATTTCTGAGATTATCGCAGGAGTTCGTGGTAACCATGTTACAGATACTTGGCCAAAGCAAGCTAAATTAGCTGCTGATGGTAAGTGGGACGAGCTTAAAAAATGGCAAGACGAATTAGATGGTGGTAAAGCGTAAGCTTAACACTTAAGTATAACACTATAAAACCTTAAGACAATGGCTCATAAAAAAGGAGTTGGTAGTTCGAAAAACGGTAGAGAATCAGAATCGAAACGCTTAGGTGTTAAGATATTTGGTGGTCAAGCTGCTATCGCGGGGAACATTATCATTAGACAACGTGGTAACACGCATCACCCAGGTGAAAACGTATACCAAGGAAAAGACCACACTTTACATGCTAAAGTTGATGGTATTGTAAAATTTACAAAGAAAAAAGACAACAAGTCTTATGTTTCTATTGAGCCTTTTAAAGCTTAATCAAACACTCTTTATAATTTTATAAAAGCCCTTTCTATTTCTAGAAAGGGCTTTTTGTTTTTTAAACAATCTCCATCTTCTTCAATAAAAAGCTTGCATTCATGTTTTGGCAAACCCCTTGCTTGAGTTTGTAATCGAAATAAAGTTCATCATTAACAATCTGTGCATCAAAAAAGTAATTTTTAACGGCTTCTAACTCCGCTTCGATTTCTGTAAGACTTAAGTCGTGCGTAGCTATAATTCCAGTGGCGTTAAGCTTCACTAATTTTTCCACAAATTTTCTCGAGCCTATCGCTTTATCTGTACTGTTAGTACCTTTTAAAATTTCATCTAATATGATGAAGTAGTTATTGTCTTTTTCAATAGTATCTACAATAAATTTTAAGCGGGTGAGTTCGCTAAAGAAATAACTGCTATCATCCGTAAGCGAATCTGTTGTTCGCATACTTGTAATGAGCTTAATTGGTTTGTATCTACTGCTTTTTGCACAAACTGGCAGTCCAACATTTGCCATAACGATATGTAAGGCTACTGTTCTTAAAAAGGTACTTTTTCCAGCCATGTTTGCACCTGTAACAATAAAGAATTGCTCTTGCTGCAAGTCTAAATTACTATCCACACGTTTGTTTGGTTCTAATAGCGGATGTCCTAAATTTTGAGCCAGAATGGTGTGTTTTGTTTCTATGATTTCTGGATAAGAGAATGTTTGATGGTTAAACCCGTAATTTCCTAAGCTGTTATAAGCATCAAAAAAGGTGACAACCTCAAACCAGTCTTCGACCTTATCGGCATAGGTTTTAATCCACTGTTCAATATAATAGGTCTGTCTTATATCCCAGAGAAAATACCCATTTCCAAAAATGGCTGAAAGCAAATTGTTTCTATTATCTAAGGCATCTATATGTTTAGAAAATTTAGAAAATATCTCTGAGGCTTTCCTACCCTCCAGTTCAATTCTGCTTTGTTGTTCTTTTAATAAATCTGAAGAAAAAGTAGCGATTTCAATCTCATGTAATAGCAAAGCATATTGCCTAAATGTGTCTTTGGCTCTTGAGGTTTGTTGAGAAATACTATTTATCTGTTTTAAATAACGTCCTGTAAGTCCGAGGCCTAATAACAACCAATACAATAAAGATTCGACAGGTATCATTTCTGTTATAGCCAAGCATAGAATAATCAAAGAGGCTATACTAAACCCTATGGTTATTACAAACCAGGTCTTACTCAAAAATGGTTTGTAATGCTGTAACCATTTTATAATAGTATTGGCGGAATGTTCCACCTCTACACCTTGAGCAATAGCTGTATAATTTTGCCGCCACTCTGCCTGTCCAGACAATTCTTTTATCGCTTCTTGACGTTTAGGAATTTCAGTAATTGTATTTGCTAATAAAAAATCAACAAGCTTTTGTGTTCCTTCTTTTATGGTAGTTCTATTTATAAACTGAAAAAACGATCCTCTGCCAAATAAGTCTATATCTAAACTATAGAAATGCTTTGGATTCTGAAATTTAGACCCATCCTCTCTTTTGTGGAAATCTCCTGATGCAATTGCAATCTCTTCTTCATTGATTTTTACTAAACGCTTGTAACGCGCTCTTTCGGATTTTAAGTCCGTGTATTTAGACAATAAAAACAGGAAAATAGCAATCCCAAAAATAGCTATGCCTGTAGCTAATTGCCATTGCTCAAACGTAAAGTATATACCAATTGTTGTAACTACAAAAACAGTAAGTCTCAGCAGACTATACAAGCTCAGTGTTTTAAATAAGTCTCGAGCTTTGGCTTGATGGTTTTCTAATTGATTTTTATAAAATTTTAAAGGGTTCTGCATAATATTCTAACAAAGCAGAAATATAAGAAAACTAGAAATCTAACCGAGATTTATTATGAATATTATCCTTTAATTGAGGTAAGTCTATTTCTTTAGCTGGGTAATAGCTTATCTCAATTTCTTTTTTGTTTCTTAATACAATAAATTCTGCTTTGTAATCCGTAGAATTATGATAATAACTGATACTTTTAAAAACATCTCCTTTTCTTAAACCAGATTTATAAGCTTCAGAATTTATATCGATTGAACTAATACTACTCCTATCTTCTGAAAAGTCAAACCCTAAGTCATATGCTTTGGTTTTTGAATCAAATTCAAAATCAAAGGCTTTATAAATTTCTTCTAAACTAAAAAGTTGTCCATCTTCAACATGCTTATCAAAAAACGACTTTAAATCTTCTTTTAGATACTTGTTAGCTGTTTTTATAAAATAGTCGTGATTGATTTTTTGATCATTCTTAAGCGCATCTTCTTTGAAGTTTAGTAATAAGTCATCAAGACTCTTTTCTCCATTTGTATCCTTTCTAATTTTGTTGTCCAAATAAAAAGCAAAAATAGCACCTCTTCTATAAGGTAATTTCTGAACGCCTTCTTTACCACTCCAAAATGTTTCATAAGTCAGTTCACTATTTGGCATTTCTTTAACTGGAGAAGTATATAACTCTCTAACAAACTCGTTGAACTTTTTTATGAAGTAGCTTTCATCCAAATCATAGATTTTAGCCTTAGCAATATTTTTTAAGGTATAATATTCCGTGAATCCCTCACTAAACCAGTATTGTTTCTCTTCATCGTCATTTTTAATAACATGTCCTGTCCAATTGTGTTGTAATTCATGATTAAATAAATAAACTAAACCTTCGATATCTAGATACTTATTATTAGAGGCATTGGTGGCAAAAGAATTTGTTAGTCCAGACCCCTGAAACGAACTACCTCTTTCTTGAACTGTAGGAATCATAGTCACAGCAAAATAATCTTGTGAATGATCCTGCCAAAAATCTCTTTGTGCACTTACTGTTGACTTTAATATATCTACCATTGTAGAATCTTTAAACACTTCCCAATTTCCTCGAATTATAAAAGCGATGTTATTATTATTTACATCTATATTATGAACTCTAAAATCTCCTCCAACAAAAACTGCAGTATGAAACTCCTCTTCTGATGTGTTTTCAATTTCTTGATATTCTTTGGGTATAGCAAAACTGTTTGCTAGGTGATAATCTTTTGGGAAGTCTTTCCATTTTATAGAAACATTAAAATTATCTTCTGAATCTTTGATTATATGCTTTGGTAGCATAAAAAAATTATGCGAAAATAAATGGAAATACTCCTTTTGAATAATTGGCCTGTATGTATCCCAAGTGGTCAATTCCCCTTCACTATCCTGCTTGATAGTATATTCAACTTCTAGTATGTCTAAATTTTTGGGATGCTTTATGCTATACCAACCACTATCTCTATTAGCCTTTATCTCTCCCTTTTCAGATATTAACTTAACATCCTTAATTACGTTATGTAAGCTATCTTGCCCCCAAGCTTCATCTTGAAATAATAGTATAGTTTCTCCTATTGCATTTGGTTGAAAAGAGGTTTTTACTTTTAATAAATTAGAAGTCTCTTCGTATACAGGGCTTACAACATAATTTATGTTATAATTTGGGCTTTTATTACAAGAAGATAAAAATCCGCAAATAATAAATGCAATAATTAGTCTGTTCATTTTTTTGATTGGTTTCAGTTTTCAACTAAAAGACGAATCAAATGTATAAATGTGACAAACTATTTATAAACTCTTATTATCAATATCTCTAAACACTGACACTATAATTTCTACAGCATTTTTATAAAATTTAGGCGTTATATCTTTAAAATCATCTGTTGGTTTATGATAGGCGGCATGATCTTCGTTTCCAAAATATAAAAACGGAATATTAGCACGATGAAAAGGGCCGTGGTCAGATGCATATGTCCAATCTTGCTTTCCATCAGAGCCATCATGACCGACAAGCAATTTGGTATCAGTAGGGTTTTTAAAAGATGTTATGACTTCTTGAAGCGTCTTATTGTATCGACTACCAACAACATATAATTCATTTTTAGAGCTTCTACTAATCATGTCCATATTAATATTAACGACTATGGTTTCTTCCTTCATTTTATCCACAAAATACTTTGCACCTCTTAAGCCTAGTTCTTCAGCATCAAAAGCTGCTAATATCACAGAATGTTTTGGTGGGTTTTGCTTTAAATATTCTGCAAAGGCAAATAAGGCCGATACACCTGATGCGTCATCATCGGCACCATTATATATGACATCTCCAGAAATACCAAGATGATCGTGATGCGCACTAACAACTATATATTTATCAGGAAATTCTGTTCCTTTAATTTCTACCAGAATATTATTAGCATCAAATTTACCTACACGCGAGTCGAAAGAAAATGAATGCTCATATTTACCATTAAACCCAGGCAAATTCAAACTTTTAAATTCTTTTATAATATATGCTCTTGCTAAATCATTTCCTTTTTCTCCTGTTCGTCTGCCTTCAAACTTATCTGAGCTTAAAACTTCTAACCTATTTAAAAGTTTATCTTCATTGAATTTTTGGATGCTTTTTTGTGAATAGCCAATTGTAATAAAAAACAGAAGGCTCATAAGGGAATTAATTATAGTTTTCATATGGGAGGTTTGACATCAAAATAAATAAAAAATCCTAAGATAAAATTTACCTTAGGATAATAAATTAGTACTATTTATAAATCTGTATGACTTATAAAGTTTTTAACCTTTTAAACTCGCTGAAAGGTATTCGCGATTCATACGAGCTATATTTTCTAAAGAAATACCCTTAGGACATTCTACTTCGCAAGCTCCTGTGTTTGTACAGTTTCCAAATCCTTCTTCGTCCATTTGTTTAACCATATTTAAAACACGGTCTGTTGCTTCTACTTGACCTTGCGGTAATAAGGCAAATTGAGACACTTTTGCAGATACAAACAACATTGCAGAAGAGTTTTTACAACTTGCCACACAAGCACCGCAACCAATACAAGTTGCTGCATCAAAGGCTTTGTCTGCGTTTTCCTTTTCAATAGGAATCGCATTGGCATCTTGTGTATTACCAGAAGTATTTACAGAGATAAAACCACCAGCTTGCTGAATACGATCAAAAGATGTACGGTCTACAATCAAATCTTTTACAACAGGAAAAGCCTCAGCTCTCCATGGCTCAATATAGATTGTATCACCATCTTTAAAGCTACGCATGTGCAATTGGCATGCTGTGATTTTTGTTTGTGGACCATGCGCTCTACCGTTAATATATAACGAACACGTTCCGCAAATACCTTCACGGCAATCGTGATCAAAAGCAACAGGTTGTTCACCCTTTTCAATAAGCTCCTGATTTAAAACATCTAGCATCTCTAAGAAAGACATGTCTGGAGAAATACCGCTAATAGGGTAGTCTACAATCTGTCCTTTATCACTAGCGTTTTTTTGACGCCATATTTTTAACGTTAAATTCATCATAGCAATTTTATTTTTTATTGTTCTATACGACCTTGGTCGCCTTGTTGAGAATCAAAATCAAAACCAATTTTTTCGAAATCGATATCTAAACCTCCTGTTTTACTTAAAATGAAATTTAGAATTAGAGCTGCAATTATGGTAATAACGAAAACGATAATTCCACCAATAATTAACATCATAATAATTCCAAAAAGTCCTCCGCCAAGTACCATTGCTCCTGCTCCTAAGTCGCTGGCTCCACCAATTAATGAGAATAATAAAATAAATGGTGTGTATACAATTAATAGGATAGAAAGGTAAACCAATGTAGTTACTAATGCATACTTAACAGGATCTACTTTTTTAAGTCTTAATTTTAATGTTTGATTTGTCATGGTTAGTTAGTGTTAGTTAGTATTAAAATTCATGCTTGGCAATAGTGTCTTAATCTTATTATTGGATCTAGACTTTGCTCTTTTATAAGCGTCCATTGCCTTAGCAATGTTTTCTTCTTTTTCTTCAGTACGACTAGCGTCTACAATATTGGCATTAATGTGCTTTTTAAGCACTTTATTTACTCTCCTTATATGTTTTTTGTTATCGGGAGAATAAGGCTCAACACCAACGGCAGCTATAAACATGCCCATTTTTGCTCTTAAATCAATCACATAGCTTTTTCCAGCTTCAAGATTTGCTTCTACATAATCTCTATTTTCTGAAGCAGCCCAAAACAAATGCTCACCAGGTTCGCACTCATAAGTAAAATATGCTCTTGAAGGTAATGCTCCTAAAAACAAATCTTTATCATAAACTCTAAAATTCATTGCGCCTCCTAAATCATTACTCCTCATTATGTAAACTAATGATTTACCTTCAGAAGGTTTTTTTAATACTTGACAATAACTACTAAAAGAGGCTATTACAATAAAAAAGGCTACTAAAAATCTCATAATTCTATTTGTAAGAACGTTCTTTTACTTCTATGTTTTCGTATTTTAATTCTTCTTTATGGTGTACTGCTTCACTTGGTTTTCCTTTATATTCCCATGCAGAAACATACTGAAACTCTGGTCGCCTTAACGCTTCACCACCTTCTGTTTGATACTCATCTCTAAAATGACCTCCAGCAGACTCTTCACGTTCTAAAGCATCTTTTGCAAACAGCTCTCCTAATTCTAAGAAATCTGCTACTCTTCCCGCTTTTGCCAACTCTTCATTATACTCGTTTTCTGTTCCGGGAACAAATACATCTTTATAAAACTCCTCGCGTAATTGAGCTATCTCAGAAATGGCAGATTTTAAATCTTTTTCATTACGAGCCATTCCGCATTTATTCCACATAATTTTTCCTAAACGCTTATGGAAATGGTCAACAGACTTTGTGCCTTGGTTATTGATAAGCTTATTGATACCTGCTCTTACGTTTTCCTCAGCTTCGTCAAACTCCTTAGTATCTGTAGGAATTGTTCCTGTTCTAATATCGTGAGCCAAATAGTCTCCAATGGTATATGGTAAGACAAAATACCCATCCGCTAAACCTTGCATTAATGCTGAAGCACCTAAGCGGTTTGCGCCATGGTCAGAGAAATTAGCTTCACCAATAGCATATAATCCTGGTACAGTTGTCATTAAATTATAATCTACCCAAAGTCCTCCCATTGTATAGTGTACTGCAGGATAAATCATCATTGGTGTTTCGTAAGGATTTTGATCTACAATTTTTTCGTACATCTGAAATAAGTTTCCATACTTATTCTCTACCACTTTTTTACCAAGGTCAGTTACTAATTTGGTGTCATCAACATTTAAGCCTTTTACGTAAGCCTGTTCTTTTCCGTAACGTTCAATAGCTGAAGCAAAATCTAAGTAAACTGCTTCGCCAGTTTGGTTAACACCATAACCCGCATCGCAACGTTCTTTAGCCGCACGAGAGGCAACATCTCTAGGGACTAAGTTTCCAAATGCTGGATATCGGCGCTCTAAGTAATAATCTCTATCCTCTTCTTTTAAATCCGTTGGTTTTAAGCTACCATTTCTAATAGCATCTACATCTTTTTTGTGCTTTGGCACCCATATACGTCCGTCATTTCTTAACGACTCTGACATCAATGTCAATTTAGATTGATGATCTCCAGAAACAGGAATGCATGTTGGGTGAATTTGAGTATAACATGGATTTGCAAAGAATGCACCACGCTTGTGTGCTTTCCAAGCAGCAGTAACATTAGATCCCATGGCATAAGTTGAAAGGTAAAACGCATTACCGTAACCACCAGTTCCTAAAACTACAGCATGAGCAGAATGTCTTTCAATCTCTCCAGTCACTAAGTTACGTGCAATAATACCTCTTGCTTTGCCGTCTACGATAACCACGTCTAACATCTCATGACGTGTGTACATTTTTATTTTACCACGACCAATCTGACGATTCATAGCCGCATAGGCACCTAGTAATAATTGTTGTCCTGTCTGCCCTTTAGCATAGAATGTTCTCGACACTAAAACACCACCAAATGAGCGGTTGTCTAATAAGCCTCCATATTCTCTAGCAAAAGGTACACCTTGAGCGACACACTGATCAATAATATTTGTAGATACCTCGGCCAAACGATGAACATTTGCCTCTCTAGATCTGTAATCGCCTCCTTTTACAGTATCGTAAAACAACCTGTATGTTGAGTCACCATCACCTTGATAGTTTTTAGCAGCATTAATTCCTCCTTGGGCAGCAATAGAGTGTGCACGTCTTGGAGAATCTTGAAAACAAAATGCTTTTACATTATAACCTAATTCTGCAAGTGTTGCAGCAGAAGAACCACCTGCTAAACCAGTACCCACAATAATAACATCAATAAGACGCTTATTGGCAGGGTTAACGAGGTTAATATCATTTTTATGTTTTGTCCACTTGTCCGCTAAAGGACCTTCTGGTATTTTAGAATCTAATATTGACATATTCTATTTTTTTAGTGGGTGAAGTGATGAAATAATGCAATAAATACAAATCCTAAAGGAATACCAATGGCATAAACCTTACTAAAGCCTTTAAGACCGTTTGTGTATTTATTATTTGCGCCTATAGACTGAAAAGCTGAGTTAAAGCCGTGTAATAAGTGCAGACTTAATAAAACGAATGCTATGACATAAGCACCAACTCTTAATGGGCTATGAAACTTATGTACTAGTTCTTCGTAATACCTAAAACCACTCTCAGTGTTTGCGGGGTCAATAAGACCGCTCATATCACCTGCAATATATTTTGTGTTTATCTCTGGAATCCAAAAATCTATAAAATGCAACACCAAAAAAGCTAAAATCACCGCGCCAGTTAAAAGCATGTTTCTACTCATCCAAGTAGAATTAGCTGCGCGACTTGTCTTTGCATACCCTATTTTTCTAGCTTTATTGTTTTTTATTTCTAAAACAAAGCCCATTACAAAGTGAAAAATTACACCAAAAATTAATATGGGTTGCAACACATACTGAATAACCCAAAACGTCCCCATAAAATGAGAAACCTCATTAAAAGTGTCTGGACTGAAAACTGATAAGATATTTATAGCAAAATGTTGAAGTAAAAAAAACATGAGGAAGAGTGCCGAAAGCGCCATGGCAAACTTTCTTCCAATCGAAGAATTTAAAATTCCGCTCATTGTAGAATAAATCTTTTTGTTAGTCCAACAAAGATACTACTCCGATAGGGTTTTGACAACTGTGCTTGTTTCTAATTAGTTATTTAGAATGGTTATAATTAAAAATCAAATCGTGGATTAACTATCGTATTGTAAATAGACCCAAAAGCGTAGTTAAATCCAACACTTACAAAATAATTGAAGCCTGATTGAAGCTGCTGTTGTTGTAGTAATAACTCTTCGACGGTTAGATCACCGCCAGGAATATTGACTTGGTTTCTTGTGATAGAATAACTGCCGCTAACATTAAAATTAAAGCCTTTAAATAGACGCACATTTGTACTTAAAAAGAAGTTTGTTGCATTTAAAGTAGGGTCGTTTAAAAACTGATTAAAAGACACTTCAGCATTAATAGTTCCCCACTCTTGATTAATACGACCACCTAACTGAATCCCGTGCTCCCATAAAAGCTCTTCAGTCTCATTAAAAACAGAGCGCTCTATATATTCGTTATATCTAATGCCATTTCGGTAAGAAATGGTTAACTGCTTTTTTGCTGAATCTACATAATCAAAAAAACTATACTCTAAAGCCGGTCTAAATGTTGCGAATAAGTCAAAATTACTAAAAGTCGATGTGCCTATACTTCCAAAAAAACCATAAGACCAATGGTCGTTGATACTTAAAACATCATTAACATTTAAACGCTTGTTGTTATTAAAAACTTTAAAGTCCTCTTCTTCATCTAGATCATTAATAAATGTAAATGTGGATCTATTTTCACCATAACGCATAAAAAGTGAAAATTTATTCTTCTCTGTCACTCGCCTTGCTGAAAGATTTACATTAAAATTACTTCTATTATTGAGCTCTTGTCCATTAAAAAACCCATTAGCACCTACACGAAATAACCAATAATCCCAAGGGTCTTTCTCTTCAACTTCTTCCTCTTCATTTTCAGGCGTTGGGACATTTACTGCAACCTCCGCAGTGGTACCTTTGGCAATCCAAAAACGCACTAATCCAAGCTTCAAATATTCTAAAACACGCTTTCTAACCTCATCGTTGGTCATATTTGCATCAGTAGCAAACGTTAGTTTATAATTAATCGTTTCAAACTCATTCTTGCCTATAAAATCCATCTCATAACTACGGCTACCAGCACCATTACGTTGGGTTACTACGAAAATATGAACATCACTTAAATCTTGATCTCTTACAAATTGAACATTCCCAAGGTTTTGTCGTTGAAACTCGTCGTCACAACGGTCGCAATCCAAGAAGATTTTAACCTGTTCAATAGGTTCTTCTTGAGCAATAAGATGACATGAAAAGCATAGAAATGCCAGTAGAAAAAAGCGGTTTAGCATATAAATTTGATTGATGCTTGTTTATCTATGACCAAATGGCCTTATACTATAAAACGTAAAAAAATTATTTTAGTATCCTCACTAAATTATGGTACGAAACTAGAGTTTATAACTTCAAACACTGTAAAAAATTTGCAAAAGAAATGTCAATTATTTGATTTTTAAATTGGTTTTAACACCATCTATTTCAATTTTATATTCTCCTTTAGGTAAGTAATATTTTCTGTTACTAGCCTCGTTAACATCTATACTTGTATCTTCTTTCATCAAAGCTTTTCTGCCTTTTTTTGTTAGCTCTAAATTGTAATCTGTATAATTAAAACCTTTGTCTGCTTTAACCGATATACGATTTAATTCTGCACCTTTTTCTGATACTATTTTAATCGTCTTTTCGCCTGAAGTATTGCTAAAAAACTTAATCGTAGCTTCTGGCTCAAAAGCATCTAGCCATTTGCTCCATGAACTACCCCATCGGCTGGAATGACGAATAGGATTCAATTTAAAAAGCGTCAAGGGTTTAGCCTCCATATTAGCATTCATTTGCTGTAATGGAGACACATTAGCTTTATAAATACTTCGTCCATGTGTACCTAATAATACATCTTTAGCTTCAGGCTGAATCACAATATCATGCACTGCTACATTAGGCAGGCCATTAGAGAATACTTCCCAAGATTTTCCCATATCAAAGGACACGTAAGCACCGTTGTCTGTGCCTAAATATAAGATGTTTTCATTTTCAGAATCTTCAGTAATCACATTTACTGGAGACGCCGGAATGTTACTACTAATGTTTTTCCACGTTTGACCATAATTATCACTCATATAGACATAAACATTAAAATCATCCCAACGGTAGCCGTTAAGTGTTACATAAACACGTTCCTTTTTATGTTGAGATGCCACAACACGACTCACCCATAAATCTTTAGGAAAACTGTTCGAAATCGTTGTCCAATTACCTCCTGCATTTTTTGTCACATGAACTAAACCATCATCGCTTCCTGTATAGATTAATCCAAATCTGAACGGACTCTCACTAATAGATGTTAATGTGCCATAAGCGACATTTCCTTTTTTACCACCATTGGTTAAATCCTCACTAATAGCTTCCCAGTCATTCCCTTGGTTCATAGAACGCATCAATTTATTACCGCCTAAATACAAGATGTCTTGATTATGAGGTGATAGTAAAATTGGTGTTTGCCAATTAAAACGATAAGGGTTTTCGCCTAAAGTATGTTTAGGCTGAATGTATTTTTGGTCTCCTGTTTCGAGATTTAATCTAAAATAATTTCCAAACTGATAACCCGTGTAAACAATGTCCGAATTGCGATTGTCTATCTGAATTTGCATACCATCACCACCCATAATCGATTTCCATGGATATTGCCCTCTTTGATGCCAACTTTTATTTTCACGAGCTGTATTTGCACCTTTCCAAACCCCATTATCTTGAAGCCCACCGTAAACATTATATGGTTTTTCGTTATCTACATTAATTGCATAAAACTGACCTACTGAAGGCGAATTATTCTTAATCCAATTTTCGCCATCGTCGTATGTGATGTTTACACCACCATCATTACCATTAACTAAATGGTTTGGGTTTTTAGGGTTGATCCAAAGTGCATGATGATCGGCATGAACATTTTCTGCGCTTATAGATTTAAATGTTTGTCCGCCATCTTTAGACTTCAGAATTGGTACTCCATAGATATAAATATCGTCTGCATTTGCAGGAGATACGTGGATATGTCCAAAATAGTAACCATAACTAAAATAAATACCATCTAAATAAGCGTCATGTGTTTTTTTCCAAGTTGTTCCACCATCAGTACTTTTATATACCTCTGCACCAACAACAGGCGTGTCAAACAACATAGAGTTGGCATCTTCAAGATATTTCGCCAAGTCAATAGGCTTTACATTTCCGCTACGTACCATTTGTTTCACATTTTCGGCACGGTATTTTTCTTGAAAACCGTTGGTCTTTAAAAAAGCATTCAATTTTTTGTCTTCTAGTGCTAAAAAATCTGCATTAGACATGGTTTTAAAATCATCTTTGGTTAGACCTCTCTTAGCGTCTGAGCTTGTCGAAGCGTCATCTGGACGTCTAAATTGGCTATCATGGATGGCATAAACCGTATTGTCATCAAAAACAGCCACACCAATACGTCCAACACCTTCTCCAGTTGGAAAACCACTTCCTTCTACTGAAACTTTAGTCCACGTTTCCCCAGCATCAGTACTTTTATAAATGGCCGAATTCGTTCCATTTCCGGTAAAATTCCATGCTTTTCGGTCTTTTGTCCAAGACGTCGCAAACATGAGGTTGTAATTATTAGGGTTTTGCTGAAGGTCAATAATCCCACTCATATTATCTACAAATAGGGTTTGTTTCCAGGTTGCTCCGCCATCGGTAGTTTTGTAAATCCCGCGCTCATCGTTTTCAGAATATAAATGCCCTGTAACACCTACGGTAACCACATCTGGATTATCTGGATGAATTAATATCGGTGCAAAATGATGTGCATCCATGAGCCCCACATTGGCCCAAGTTTTTCCGTTATCTATAGATTTCAAAATGCCAATACCTGCATAAGATGAACGTGACGCATTATTCTCACCAGTACCTACATAAATGGTTCGTGTAGGCCAATGCACAGCAATATCACCAACATTTTGTGTGTCAGAAGCATCTAAAATAGGTTGAAACGTAGTACCGTTATTTGTAGTATGCCAAACGCCGCCAGAAGCATATCCTACATAAAATTCTGAGGACATATCAGGATTAACATCCACATCCACAACACGACCACTCATAATCGTTGGTCCAATATTTTTGAAAGGCACATTTTTAACCAATGAAGCTTCTGTCATTGCGTTTTTTTGCTCTAAAGCTTTTTTAATAGTTTCTGGAGAGGTTGCTGGTTGTTGCGCAATGGCAAATACAGAAATTAGACTTAAGACAAAGCCTAAAAATTTTGAATATTTCATGGTGGTTAGTTTATAAGGATTCAAGTTAAAAATAAACCCATTACCTACCATAAGTATAAACTAAAGTTTAACAAAGCACTTTAAAATTTATCATTAATTATTTGATATCATTTTTGCTTAAAAAATGATATTTATTTAATTTTTTAACATTTTTTTAAAGCTTTTGATTACTTTTGAGCGAATTAACTAACAAAATATTATTATAATGGAAGAGTATTTACCTTTAATTATTCAATTAGTCAGTGGAGCCGTCGGTGGAAATGTCGCTGGTAAACTTATGAAAGGATCCTCATTAGGTACGCTATGGAATTCTGTAGCTGGTATTCTAGGAGGTGGGCTTGGCGGTAAAGTTCTTGGAATGCTAGGTCTAGGTGGTGCTGCAGCAGCTGAAGCATCAACAGGAATGGACCTTACTAGTATTTTAGGTAGCGTTGCTGGCGGTGGTGTTGGCGGTGGTATCTTAATGGCTATTATTGGCTTTGTTAAAAAGGCAATGGCAAAATAACTTTTAATAATATCTTAAAAAAAGGCAGTCTTTAAAAGATTGCCTTTTTTTATGCCTTTCAAAATGGTACTTTTGAGATTATAACTTAGTTTAGTCTGTTTCTCCTTGTTTTAAGGAACAAAAAATAAATCTTTCTATGAAGTATAATCTAATCGACCGCAATCTCTTTATAAACAATCGCAAAAATTTCGCCTCAGCCATGAAGCCAAGTAGTTTAGCGGTATTTAATTCTAACGATATTTATCCAGTAAGTGCAGATAGCACCTTACCTTTTGCGCAACACCGTGATATCTTTTATTTAAGTGGTGTAGATCAAGAAGAAAGTATTCTGGTATTATTCCCAGATTGTCCAAAAGCAAAACATCGCGAAATTTTATTCCTAAAAGAAACCAACGAACATATTGCGGTATGGGAAGGCGAAAAACTAACCAAAGAAAAAGCCTTTGAAACTTCGGGTGTCAAAACCGTGTATTGGCTTCAGGATATGGAAAAAGTCATGTTTGAACTCATGACACAATGTGATACCGTTTACATCAATACCAATGAACACTATCGTGCCAATGTAGAAACCCAAACCCGTGAAGATCGTTTTACCAAATGGCTAACTCATAAGTATCCTGCACATTCTGTTGCCAAGAGCAATCCTATTTTGCAACGTTTACGTTCGGTCAAAGATCAGATAGAATTAGATTTGATGCAGCATGCTTGTAATATTACCGAAAAAGGGTTTAAGCGAGTGCTTAATTTTGTAAAACCAGACGTTTGGGAGTACAATATAGAAGCCGAGTTTATGCACGAGTTTTTAAATAATCGTTCTAAAGGTTTTGCGTATACGCCAATTATTGCGTCTGGTAATAATGCCAATGTCTTGCATTACATTGAGAACAATCAACAATGCAAAGCTGGCGATTTAATTTTAATGGACGTTGGCGCGGAATATGCCAATTATAGTAGTGATATGAGTCGTACAATTCCTGTTTCTGGGCGTTTTTCAGAACGGCAAAAGCAGGTGTATAATGCCGTAAATCGTGTAAAGAACGAAGCCACAAAACTATTAGTACCGGGTGCATTTTGGGAAGAATACCATGTAGAAGTTGGCAAATTGATGACTTCAGAATTATTAGGCTTAGGTCTATTAGACAAAGCTGATGTACAAAACGAGAATCCAGATTGGCCAGCATACAAAAAATATTTTATGCATGGCACGAGTCATCATATTGGTTTAGACACTCATGATTACGGATTATTACATGAACCAATGCAAGCTAATATGGTCTTTACCGTAGAACCTGGTATTTATATTCCAGATGAAGGTTTTGGTATCCGTTTAGAAGATGATGTGGTCATCCAAAATTCTGGTGAGCCATTTAACTTAATGCGCAATATCCCAATTGAAGCTGAGGAGATTGAAGACATCATGAATGCTTAATCTATGTCTAAACCTTCAAAATCATGGATAAATGCGCTTTCAGATATTATTAAAGTTATTCTGGAAGATTTGGGTGCTTCGACAGGCTCAGCTTCCAAAAGAACATGGCACCAACATGTGGTGCCTTACCAAGACGGTTGGGCAGTTAGGCGTGAAGGCAACAAGCGCATCACATCCAAACACCGCAAACAATCTACCGCCATTAACAAAGCCAAGACTTTAGCTAAACGTAAAAAAGCCGATGTCATTATCCATCGCGAAAGTGGTGGTATCCGAGACCGCATAAGTTTTAAAGATTAATTTTGGAGCTGTAAGAATTTTTATATAATTTTAGTTCAGCTATTTAATTCACAGTTACTTACAGGTTAATTCGTTGTTGTACACTATATAAAATACCCAGCATTGGGTATGTTTTATTATGGTGCTTGCTATTAATTTTATCAACTAACCAAAACCAACGAATTATGAAATCAACAAAGTTTATCTATTTACTAATTATAACTTTTCCCTTATTAATGGTTTTTAATTGTGGAAGACCATCTAAAAGCAATAAAGAAGACATTAAGACAAAAGAAATAAAGAGGAAAGCAGTTTTTTTTAGTATCAAAGACTTGTCACTAGAAAGAGGTCTAGAAGAATTAGATGAAAGGTTTTTTCGTCCTATGAATCGATTAGAATATGATTTCCTATCTCAGGATAACGCCACTGTTAAATACAAACTTATTAAAGATGAAAGTATCGTGAGTTTTGAAATCATCATTGGTGGTGAGAAAGTAAATAATAGTTCTAATGGTAAAATCTCAGGTGTAGATGTTTTTTCCTCTGGTGAAATATTAACGAGAGTTACAATTAAGGATGGAATTGGGAATTACAAATTAGAACTTACAGATTTACAGTACGAAAATGAAGAAAAGAAAAGGAATCTTACACCAAAACCAAGTGATAATGTGCATACAGATGGGAACAGAAATATTAGGAAAAATCTAATTTTTACAGAAAAGCCAGAGTAAAATGAAAAAATATAATTTAATTTTTATAGCATTATTTTTTGTGGTCTCTATCGACTATATAAATTGTCAGACTTTTGGACAAGATGGAGATGGATATACAAATATCATTGTGCCCGCAACACAATTAAGTTTAGACATAGCAAATAACATTGCATCATTTGAGTTTGTGCAGCCCTCAAATGATGATAAGTATATATTCGGTGCACGATTATCTGGTAAAACGGAAAATGGAGTGTCTGTTATTTTTTCTGAAGAAAAAATTGCTGGCGGTGCAAGTATGAATTTTCTTGTGGGGAGAAAATTCAGAGTAACAATTGATAGAACATCAACTCGGGAACAAGCTCTTCTAAGCAGAAAAATAAGTGCAGAACAGAGTAAGGATAATTTAGTACAAACGAACAACAACTACATATCGTCTCTTTCTAACCCAAACTCTAATCCCATAATTAGGGTATTAAAGAATAATAGTAAAATTAGCGGTGGAAATATAAATAAAAAGAAAGTAGGAGATGTCAGATCCAAATTTAAAAAAGCATATAAATCCAAGGTTGAAGATTTAAATGAAGAATATGCCAAAAGCACTACTCCTGATGCAAGAAAATTTCAAATTCAAGCATTTAAAACTAATTCTCTAGTCGTTTATAATACCATCAATTCTAATCTCAATAATGCATATAATGCAGCGAAAAATTCAGAAAAAGCCTCAAGGGATTACACTGATTTTACTTTCGATGTTTCTTTTATTAATCATCTACTGTATCTAAGAGGAGGGTTTAATGGAAATAGTTTTAGATATGATTTAGATAATGACTCTACGACTGTAGATACACGTTTTGCAAAAAAAAATTTTAATGGCTGGAATCTAGAGCTAGGGTATAATATTAATATTGGTAGGACGTATATAGGAATAAGTGGAGAAACAGCTTACTTAAATAATTTATCTGCCTTAGATGAAATTTCATACTCAATCAGAAAAGAAGACCTAACAATTACTGAAGGTACATTTACAACAACAGAATCAATAAATGCCTTTGAAGGAGATTTAGATAATTTTAATAGACATTCTATAAACATAGATTACACTCAATTAGTGCCAATTTCAAGAACTGACAACGGACTATATATTTCTTTAAATGGATTTTTAAGACAACGTTTTTATAGTAATGCTGAAACGATAAAAGATCATATGGTTTTAGGGGGAGGTATATATGCGCTCAGTACACAGAAAAACCAATTATTGGGTGGGTTATTTGTACAAACTAATGATTTATTTGGAGCTAATTCTAAACCAGAAGCTACTTTTGGAGACAGGATATTATTTGGCTTAGTCGCAAGATTCGCTTTCAAAGGAGCTGAGATAGTGGATTAAAAATTTACTCTATATTTATTTAATATAATTCTTTACAAACAAGGGCTTTTGTTATCTTTAGCTATTCCCTAATTAATAATTGTAAGTCATCAGAAGATGCTTTTTATATATAACTTAATCTATGTTTTTAATCAATAAAGAAACCAACCGTATAGAGAGAATACAGGAAAAAACATTCTCAGAATTAAAATTTAAAGAGCGAGATAACCTTCAAGAATGGCTTGCCAATAATCCTTCTTCTTTAGGAGAGGATTTGTTAATTATTCAAAAGGAATTTGCTGGCTTTAATGATACAAGGGAACGTTTAGACTTATTAGCTCTTGATAAGCAAGGTAATCTTGTGATTATTGAAAATAAATTAGATGACACTGGTCGAGATGTCACATGGCAAGTTTTAAAATATGCATCTTATTGTTCCAGCTTAAGCAAATCTCAAATCATAAAAATTTATCAAGACTATCTGGTTTCGATTGGAGAGTCAAAAAATGCCGAAGAAGCTTTATCTGAATTTTTTGATGGCCAAGATATAGAAGAAATTTTTCTTAATAAAGGTACCACCCAACGCGTCATACTTGTGGCTGGTAATTATAGAAAAGAAGTCACATCAACCATTTTGTGGTTGCTCAATTATAATTTAAGAATCCAATGTTTTAAAGTTACTCCCTTTCAACTAGCTGAACAGCTAATTTTAAATGTAGAGCAAATTATACCAATGAAAGAAGCTGAGGAGTATGCCATTAAAATGGCAGAAAAAACCCAAGATGATATTTCTGCACAGGAAGAACTTAAGAGTAGACATATAGTGAGAATAAAATTCTGGACTCAGTTGATAAAGGCAATGAATCAAAAATCCAAGTTGTATCAAAATATCAGTCCTGGAAAGTATAATTGGATAGGTGCTGGATCTGGAGTAAGAGGTGTTGGATTTAACTTCGCGGCGTCAAAAAATTATGGGAGAGCAGAGCTCTATATTGACAGAGGTGATAAAGAAGAAAATGAGTTTGTGTTCAATGAATTGTTAAAACATAAAGAAAGTTTAGAAGCTAAGATAGGTCAAGGTTTAGAATGGGAATATCTAGAGACTAAAAGAGCTTGCCGTATTAAATTACAGGATTCAAGTTTTGATATCTTTAAAGAAGAACTCTGGCCAGAAGCTATTACATTTATGACCGATAGTATGGTTAAGTTAGAGAAAGCTATACAACCACATCTTAATACGATTAATAAAAAACTAAAAGCTTTTAATTAATTCTGTATAGCCATAAAAGATTTTTATTTTTATAGATTATAAATTCACTTTTAAAGGAGTCAATTCAATTTCGTTAAATTGGTGAAGAATATCTTAAAACTAATCAATGACAAGCATAGATCAAAGAGCAGAATTACAGAGACAAATATGGAGTATTGCCAACAATGTACGTGGCTCAGTAGATGGATGGGACTTTAAGCAATTTGTATTAGGCACACTTTTTTATCGCTTCATAAGTGAGAATTTCACCAATTACATTGAAGCTGGTGATGAAAATATTAACTACGCAAGTTTACCAGATAGCGTCATTACACCTGAAATAAAAGAGGACGCCATTAAGACTAAAGGCTATTTTATTTATCCAAGTCAGTTGTTTATCAACGTAGCAAAAGAAGCCAATAGCAATCCTAATTTAAATACTGACTTAGCATCAATATTTACAGCTATAGAAAGTTCTGCAAATGGCTACCCGTCAGAAGAAGATATAAAAGGCTTATTTGCAGATTTTGATACTACAAGTAACAGACTTGGAAATACTGTAGAAAATAAAAACCAACGTTTAGCCGCGGTTATAAAAGGTGTAGAAGGTTTAAAACTAAGTATCGAAAACTCTAAAATAGATTTATTTGGTGATGCTTATGAGTTTTTAATCTCTAATTATGCAGCCAATGCAGGTAAATCTGGTGGTGAGTTCTTTACCCCTCAAAACGTATCCAAATTAATTGCGCAGTTAGCTATCCATAAACAAGAAAAGGTAAATAAGATTTATGACCCTGCTGTAGGTTCTGGCTCATTACTATTACAGGCTAAAAAGCAATTTGATAATCATATTATAGAAGAAGGCTTCTTTGGGCAAGAAATAAACCATACCACCTACAACTTAGCACGTATGAATATGTTTTTGCACAATGTGAATTATGACAAATTTCATATTGTTTTAGGGAATACATTAATAAACCCAAAGTTAAGAGATGATAAACCTTTTGATGCTATAGTATCTAATCCACCATATTCCGTAAAATGGAAAGGTAGCGATGACCCTACTCTTATTAACGACGACCGTTTTGCACCTGCTGGTGTGTTAGCACCAAAATCTAAAGCAGATTTTGCTTTTGTACTACATGCATTAAGTTACCTTTCAAGTAAAGGAAGAGCTGCTTTAGTATGTTTTCCTGGTATTTTTTATCGAGGTGGTGCAGAACAAAAAATCAGAAAGTATTTGGTAGATAATAACTATGTGGAAACCGTTATTTCATTAGCACCTAACTTGTTTTACGGCACATCTATAGCTGTAAATATCTTAGTGTTGTCTAAAAGTAAAACAGACACTAAAACGCAGTTTATAGATGCCTCTGGAGAAGATTTCTTTAATAAAGAAACGAATAACAATGTGATGACAGATACGCACATTGAAGCCATTATTAAAATGTTTGACAGCAAAGAGGAAGTAGCACACATTGCAACCTCTAAAGACAATACCAATATTGCTGAAAACGATTATAACCTTTCTGTAAGTTCTTATGTGGAACCAAAAGATACACGTGAGAAGATTGATATTGTGGAATTGAATAAACAGATTAAAAGGACTGTAGAGAAAATAGACCAATTGCGTGCCGATATTGATACCATCTTAAATGAAATTGAAGCATGAGTTATTTAGATGAATTGTTAAATGGTATTGATGTAATTTGGAAACCTTTATCTCATAAAGAAAATGGTTTGGCAGAATTGACAAGAGGGCGTGTAATGTCAAAAACTTATTTACTCAAAAACGCTGGTAAATATCCAGTTTACAGTTCTCAAACTATCAATAATGGTGAAATAGGAAAGATTAAAACTTATGATTTTGATGGTGAGACAGTGACATGGACAACTGATGGTGCTAATGCAGGCACAGTGTTTTATCGAACAAGTAAATTTTCAATTACAAATGTATGTGGGTTAATAAAAATCAATGATGTAGAAGAATTAAACTATAAATTTTTGTTTTATTGGTTATCCATTGAAGCAAAAAAACATGTCTATTCTGGAATGGGTAATCCTAAATTAATGAGTAACCAAATGGCGAAAATCTTAATTCCTGTACCACCAATAGAAATCCAAAAAGAAATAGTTAGCATTTTAGAAACCTTTACAGAACTTACTACAGAACTTACTACAGAACTTACTACACGTAAAAAACAGTATAGTTATTATCGGGAACAATTACTAACTTTTAATGAAAATGAAGTGCAACACGCACCTATGGGAGATGAAAAAGTTGGCGAATTTATTAGAGGTAAACGATTTGTAAAAACCGATATGATTTCTGAAGGTGTCCCATGCATACACTATGGTGAAATGTATACACATTATGGTACTTGGGCAGATAAAACGAAATCATTTGTAAGTACAGAACTTGTAGAAAGGAAAAAACTAAGGCGTGCCGAAAAAGGAGACGTTATCATTGTAGCAGCCGGTGAAACCATAGAAGATATAGGACAAGGAACAGCTTGGTTAGGTGAAGAAGGAGTTGTTATTCATGATGCTTGTTTTTATTATAAAAGCAATTTAAACCCTAAATATGTTGCTTATTTTACCAGAACAAGACAATTTCATGACCAAATAAAGAAACATATCCGAACAGGTAAAATTTCAGCAATTAACTCAAAAGGATTAGGTAAAGCATTGATTCCAATTCCATCACCGGAAGAACAAGAACGTATCGTTGCTATCCTAGATAAATTTGATGTTTTAACAACTTCAATAAGTGAAGGTTTACCAAAAGAAATAGAATTACGTAAAAAACAATACGAATATTATAGAGAAAAGTTGCTAACCTTTTCAAAAGAAAAAACAGAAGCGTAAAACTATGAGTCAATCATTAACTCAAATAGCAGAAGCACTTAGAGATGCTAACAAAAAGGTACAACTTATATATGCCTTTAATGGTACAGGTAAAACACGCTTATCACGTATCTTTAGGTCATTAGTATACCCAAAGGATGATGATGAAGATGTGCAAGATGAATCAGGTATTAAAGTACTGTATTACAATGCCTTTACAGAAGATTTATTTTATTGGGATAATGATTTACATGGTGATAGTGACAGAAAACTAATTATACGCCCAAATAACTTTACAAATCTGGTGCTTCAATTTCTTAAAGACCAAGATTTAGATGGTAATATAGCATCAAATTTACAACACTATACAAATAATGATAAATTAACGCCTTTATTTAATGAGGAATATACAACTAAGAATGAAGACGATGAAGATATAATTGTTCCTGCATATTCAGAGGTTACATTTTCAATTACAAGGGGTGGTGACGACACTTTAAATAATGTAAAAATATCTAAAGGAGAAGAAAGTAATTTTATTTGGTGCGTATTTTACAGTTTATTAGAACAGGCTGTAGAAATATTAAAAATTCCAGAAATTGAAAATCGTTCTACTGACCAATTCAACGATTTAGAATACGTTTTTATTGATGACCCTGTTAGCTCGTTAGATGAAAATCATTTAATAGAATTAGCAGTTAACTTAGCAGAACTTATTAAGCAATCAAATAATTTAAAGTTCATAGTTTCTACACATAGTCCACTTTTTTACAATGTTTTGTATAATGAATTAGGAAGTAAAAAATGCTATATGTTAAGTAAACTTGAAGATGGTACATTTGAAATTGAAGAGAAAAAGGGCGATTCAAATAAAAGCTTCTCTTACCATCTTTATCTTAAACATACAATAGAACAAGCAATAGAATCAAATACTATTGAAAAATATCACTTTACATTACTACGTAATCTATATGAAAAGACAGCCAATTTTTTAGGATATCCTAAGTGGTCAGAGTTATTACCTGATGATAAGCAAACTTATTATAATCGAATTATTCAGTTTACAAGCCATTCCACATTATCAAATGAAGCCGTAGCTGAACCAACTGACCCAGAAAAGCAGATTGTGAAGTTTTTATTAGACCATTTAGTTAATAGCAAGTATTGGATAGAAGAAATTGAAGCGCAACCAATAGCAGATGAAGCTTCATCAACAGAAACAGAGAATGCAACAGTATAAAACCATAGCAGAATCAAACAATTTTATTGTTTTAGATAACTACAAAAAGTTTTCAGAGGTAAACGAAACACCTTCTGGTTATCAGACAGAGGCAGATTTAGAGAAAGAACTTATTCAAGATTTACAAAATCAAGGATATGATTATTTGCCTAATCTTACCAATCAAAAAAGTATGCTCGCTAATGTGCGCACACAATTGCAGAACCTCAATAATATGCAATTTACAGATAGCGAGTGGAAGCGTTTTATAGAAGAATTTTTAGATAAACCAAATGATAATCTTGTAGATAAAACAAGGAAGATTCACGATAATTATATTTATGATTTTGTTTTTGATGATGGGCGTATTAAAAATATATATTTAGTAGATAAGAACAATATTTTACGTAATAAGGTTCAAGTCATTTCACAGTTTGAGCAGAAAGGCATACATGCCAATCGTTATGATGTTACTATTTTAGTAAATGGTTTACCATTAGTACAAGTAGAGTTAAAAAAACGTGGTGTACCTATTCGTGAGGCATTTAATCAAGTGCATCGCTATTCTAAAGAGAGTTTTAATACAGACAACTCACTTTTTAAGTACCTACAAATGTTTGTAATTTCTAATGGTACAGACAGTCGGTATTTTGCTAATACAGTACAGCGTAACAAAAACAGTTACGACTTCACGATGAATTGGGCAAAATCGGATAACTCATTAATTAAAGACCTTAAAGATTTTACAGCTACTTTTTTTCAAACAAGAACGCTACTTAATATATTACTAAAATACTCTGTCTTCGATGTAAATGATACACTGCTAATAATGAGACCCTATCAAATTGCAGCAACAGAGCGTATTTTATGGAAAATACAAAGTTCATTTAACTCTAAAAAATGGTCTAATACAGAGGGTGGTGGCTATATATGGCATACTACAGGTTCTGGAAAAACATTAACAAGTTTCAAAGCGGCTCGATTAGCAACAAAACTTGACTTTGTAGATAAAGTATTCTTTGTGGTAGATAGGAAAGATTTAGACTTTCAAACCATGAAAGAGTATCAACGTTTCTCACCAGATAGTGTTAATGGTTCAGATAGTACAGCAGGTTTAAAAAGAAATATAAACAAAGAAGATAATAAGATTATAGTAACAACAATTCAGAAACTAAATAATCTGATGAAAAGTGAAAGTGATTTGTCTATATATCAAAAACAAGTCGTATTCATATTTGACGAAGCACATCGCTCGCAATTTGGAAAAACTGGCAAAGGCGAGGCTCAAAAAAATTTAAAGAAAAGATTTAAGAAATATTATCAATTTGGGTTTACAGGGACACCAATCTTTGCGGGGATAAATTCTTTAGGAAGTGAAGACACTGCAAGTATTTTTGGTCGTGAATTACATTCCTATGTTATTACGGATGCTATTAGAGACGAAAAAGTATTAAAATTTAAAGTAGATTATAACGATGTAAGGCCACAATTTAGAGGTATAGAAACAGAGTTAGATGAAAAGAAATTAAGTGCTGCGGAAAAAAAGAGGGCATTTCTACATCCTGTAAGAATTACAGAAATATCACAATATCTTTTAAATAACTACAGACAAAAAACACATAGAACCAAAGGCGGTAATACTGGATTTAATGCCATGTTTGCAGTAAGTAGTGTTGATGCAGCCAAATGTTATTACGATGAAATAAATAAGTTGCAACAAGGTAGTGACAAACCTTTAAAAATTGCTACTATATTTTCGTTTGCAGCCAATGAAGAGCAAAATGCTATTGGTGAAATCCCTGATGAAAATTTTGAACCAACAGCGCTAGATGTCAGTGCAAAAGAATTTTTAACCAAAGCTATTAATGACTATAACACGATGTTTAAAATGAACTATAGTGTTGAAAGCAAAGAATTTCAGAATTACTATCGTGATTTATCCAATCGTGTTAAAAGGAAAGAGGTTGATTTGTTGATTGTAGTAGGTATGTTTTTAACAGGTTTTGATGCGCCTACGCTCAATACATTATTTGTAGATAAAAATTTGCGTTATCATGGACTAATACAGGCATTCTCTCGTACAAACCGAATTTTTAACGCAACAAAAACCTTTGGAAACATAGTCACCTTTAGAGATTTAGAACAAGCTACGATTGATGCAATAAAAACCTTTGGCGATAGTAACACAAGAGATGTAGTATTAGAGAAAAGCTATAAAGAATATTTAGAAGGCTTTACAGATATAGTAACAGGAAAAGCACGTATGGGCTTCATTGAAGTGGTAAAGGAATTAAATGAAAAGTTTCCAGACCCTGAATCTATAATAACAGAGAAAGACAAGAAAATATTTTCTAAACTTTTTGGAGAGTATTTACGTGTTGAAAATATACTTCAGAATTATGATGAGTTTATTCATTTAAAAGCGTTTCAATCAGTTGATTTAGATAATCCTGATGCTATTGAAGAGTTTAAACTAAAACACTTTATATCAGATGAAGATATTGCTGTTATGAAAGAAATAGAAGTACCCTCAGAAAGAACACTTCAAGATTACCGCTCTACATATAATGATATACGTGATTGGTTAAGAAGAGAAAAACAGGGTAAAGAAGCAGAAGAATCAGAT
Source organism: Winogradskyella haliclonae (assembly GCF_014635865.1). Lineage (GTDB taxonomy): Bacteria > Bacteroidota > Bacteroidia > Flavobacteriales > Flavobacteriaceae > Winogradskyella > Winogradskyella haliclonae. Next base: position 479,826 of record NZ_BMDQ01000001.1, read on the forward strand.
ATCGATTGGGATGATGTGGTGTTTGAAGTAGATTTATTGAAATCACAAGAAATTAACTTGGATTATATTCTGGAATTAATTTTTGAAAACAATAAAAAGAATAAAAATAAATCTGAATTAGTAGAAGAAATTAGACGTGTGATTCGTGCAAGTATAGGAAATAGAGCTAAAGAAGGGTTAATTGTAGATTTTATTAATGAAACTGATTTAGATGAGATAAAAGAAAAAGCAACTATAATAGATGCGTTCTTTGCCTATGCTCAAGGAAAACAGAAAACAGAGGCATCAGAGTTAATTGTGGATGAGAATTTAAATGAGGAAGCTGCAAAACGTTATATTCTAACTTCTTTAAAACGAAAATACGCGAGTGATAACGGTACAGAGCTAAATTCAATTTTACCAAAAATGAGCCCTTTGAATCCTAAATATTTAACTAAAAAACAAAGTGTATTCCAAAAGATTTCATCTTTTGTAGAGAAATTTAAAGATGTTGGTGGGCAATTATAAAAATTAACCTTGAAAAATTAAAAAAGCGCCTTTCGGCGCTTTTCTTCTACTAAACTAATACGGAATAACCATTAAACACGTAACGTTGTAGCTTTTGTAAAGTTTCTAACTTATCACTGGTATTAACGAGTAAGGAGATGTTATTATTGCTACCGCCATAAGCAATCATTCGTACATTAACATCTTGTAATATTTGGAAGAGTTCTGGCGTATCTGGATGGTAAATAATTTGGTTACCCACCAAACACACAATACTCATGTAATCCTCAACCTCGACCTCAGCAAACTTTTGCAATTCAGTTACAATAGCCTCAAGATTAGTAGTGTTGTCTATCGTTAATGACACCGCAATCTCAGAGGTGGTAATCATATCAATAGCAGTCTCGTAGGTTTCGAAAATTTCAAAGATTTTCTTTAAAAACCCATGTGCCAGAAGCATCCGTACCGACTTTATTTTGATGGCAGTAATGCCATCTTTGGCGGCAATGGCTTTGATGCCTTCGCCATGAATTTGGTTGGTAATTAATGTGCCGTGTGCTTCTGGCGCCATGGTGTTTTTTAATCGTAATGGGATGTCTAAACGCCTTACAGGCATTACCGTTTGCGGGTGCAATATTTTTGCTCCAAAATAGGCAAGCTCAGCTGCTTCGTCATAAGACAAATGCGATAAGGCTCGTGTATCGTTTACAAAACGTGGGTCGTTGTTATGGAAGCCGTCAATATCTGTCCAAATCTGTACCTCATCGGCATCAATGGCTGCGCCAATAATTGTTGCGGTATAATCGCTACCACCACGGTGTAAATTGGTAATAGCGCCATCGGCATCCAAGCTAATAAACCCTTGTGTAATATAGATGTCTGCCGTTGGTTGGCTATCGATCAAACGAAATAAACTTTGTTTAATGTAAAAATTATCAGGCTCATTATTTCGGTCTACACGCATAAAATCTAAAGCAGGTAATACTACCACATTAAACCCTTCTTGTTCTAAAAACCGGCTGAACATATACGTCGACAACAACTCTCCATTGGCCAAAATACTATTGTGTAATTGTGCATAATAGTTTCTGGTGGCAGCTTGGCGCAAGTTTCTAAAAATCCCATTAACATAATCACTCACGTCTTGCTGTAACGACGCTTCATGCAACAAATCGTAAACGGTGGCATTGTAAGTTTCGTTAAGATTGTCTATTTGTTCTTCAGCAGCTTTTACATCTCCAGCGGCTATAGATTCTGAAATCGCAACCAGTGCATTTGTAGTGCCTGACATGGCTGACAATACCACTATTTTTTGGTCATTGGTATTGATGATATCTTTGACATGATTCATATTCACCACAGAACCAACAGATGTACCGCCAAACTTATATACTAACATGTGTTTCAATTTTAAAGCCCAAAAATAAGTTTATACTTTTCCTTGATACTAATATTTTGAAGAAATAGTTTATATTTGCACACATTGTTAATTATATAACAAACAAAAATGAAAACTATTGCCTCTTGTGTAGAAGACATTTTAGTTAAACAACCTTTTTTAGAAGAAGCCTTGTTTAGACAAATCATAAACTTTTCGGCTTTATCGGAAGAGCTACAAACTCCTGTAAGTAAAATGTTAGGCAAACCTGTAAAAACGGGTGCTATTATGATGGCCTTAAGACGTTATGCACCACCAGTGCATTTACGACAATCGCATCAACTAAAAGCTGTACTAAAACAGTTGGGAGATATTACTGTACGCTCTAACTTAATTGACTACACGTTTCAGAATTCGGATACTTTAATTAAAAGTCACTCTAATGTTATGGAAACTTTAGATACAAAATCGTTCTATGGGTTTTCTAAAGGTGTTTACGAAAGTAATATTGTTGTGTCAGCTTCAGAAAAACGTATTGTTTTAGAGGGCTTTAAAAATGAAAAAATGATAGATTCCCAAGACAATCTATCGTCCATAAGCATACGTTTGCCTAAAAATAATCAGCGAATTTCTGGCTTATACTATCAAATTTTTAAGCGCTTTGCCTGGGAAGGAATTTCGCTTCACGAAGTGATTTCTACAACCAACGAGTTTACCGTTTTAGTAGAAAGTCATTTAGTAGATCAAGCCTTTTCTGCCATTAAGAATCTGAACGCTCAGTAGATGTCTTAAAAAATACATTAGCTAAAACAAAAGCGACTAAAGCTGGCAATATCCAACCTAAACTATGGTTTGCTAAAGGAATGTAATTGGTTAGATTTTTCAAGCTATCAGATGGACTTATAAAGCCTATAACATCTGGTATACTAAAGATAAAGGTAGTTATAACTACAGCTCTAAATACCAATGGTGTGGCTAACTTTTCAGGAAGTACATTCAAAATTATTAATACGATAGTTATCGGATAAATAAATAATAGTATCGGATAAGCGATGACTATGATAGAATGAAAATCAAGTTGCCCAACACCAACACCAGCCAAACACGCTAAAATTGCAGTAATAATATACGCGTTGTTGGAACTGTGAAATAAGCCTCTAAAATAATCTGCTGTTCCGGCAACAATGCCAACAGCTGTAGTGAAACAAGCTAGTGAAATCAGAACACTTAACACCGTATTACCAAAAGTGCCCAATGCCGAAATACTAATACCTCTTAACAAATTGGCGCGTTGCATATCATTACTCAAAGTACTATCGACACTAATTTCTGTACCATAATAGGCGCCTACAGAAATCAATCCTGCATAGATAACAAACAAGCCTAAACCAGCAATAAGTCCTGCTTTTCGGATTAAAGATTTTTTGGCTTCATAAGCTTCAACATCAATAGTTTTAAACTTTAATGACACTATAATAAAAGCACCAACTACGACAGCGCCAATAGCATCAAAGGTTTGATAGCCTTCTAATATTCCGCTTACAATTGGCGATTGAAATGTTGCAGGATTAGCCAAACTGCTATTATACAAACCAATTCCAATGACCATAAGCAACATAATAACAATCAGTGGCGTTAAAAATTTACCTATAACATTTAAAATTTTCGAACGGTTTAAAACAAAGACCAATACCAAAGCGAAGTAAATTAAACTTGTCCATAATGGGTCCGTGCCAAAAGCTGGATGAATGGCAATTTCATGCGTAGCAGAAGCAGTCCTTGGTGATGGAATTGCTATAGAAATGATATAAACAATAACACAATAAATAGAACTAAACCATGGGGAAACTTTTTTGCCAAAGTCGTACATGGTGCCCTGCAATTTAGCATGTGCCATGATACCAATAATAGGAATAATTACCGCAGTAATCATAAATCCTAAGGTGACCCAAAACCATTGCTCACCAGCATTGTAACCTAATAATGGTGGGATTAGTAAATTTCCTGCACCAAAGAATAAAGAGAATAAGCCAAATGCTGTTACGAGGAGGACTTTACGTTTATACACTAGTCGATTCTTTTAAGTTCTAAGTCTCCAAAATCGAAACTAAAATCGGTAATTGGCGCTATATATTCCATAGTGGCAGATTGTGCTTTGCCGTCTTTATCAAAGGTAAACTTTACAAAAACATCTGCATCAAAACTCCTGTTATTCCATTTGGCGACATACGTTGTTGCATTGTATGGTAATAACTCTCCAACGAGTTGAGAGGAACGTTCGCATTTTATCTTATAATTTTTGCCATCATGAGATATTAGAATATTTCCAAACCAAGCATCGTTAAATGTCCCAGTAATTTGATTTGGTTTTGGTAATTTGGAACTGCCTTTTAGTTTGTCGACTTGAGTATAAACAGCAGCTTTAATGCTGTCGTTATACTTAATATATCTGGCATTTCTTCCGCCATAATTTTTTAACCAATTACGATTTTCGTACCCTAAATAAGAATCCTTAATGGTATTTGTAATGGTATTAAATGCAGAACCATTCATCTGATTTGTCAATACGGCTATTGCCAAATTTAAGTCAGGAATCATTGTAAACTGCGTTACAGTACCTAATAAACCTCCTGTATGATAGACTTGCTTGTGTCCGCCTTTAACATCAGTGACAAACCAACCTAAGCCGTAACCTCTAAAATTAGAATTATACCAATCGCCAGCCCTAACATTAAGAGGGGTTTGTAATTGCCATAACTCATGGAATAAATCTTTATCAAGCAAACGCGTACCGTCTGCAGTAACGGCGTCATTCATTAAAAACTGAGCCCATGTTAGCATATCACGAACATTACTCATAATACCGCCTGCAGGATTTGCTAAAGGTGACCAATCATGAGGAATTTTAATGACCTTGCCTTCTGTTCTCGTATGAGCATCAATGATATTGCTTTTATCAGTCACACGATTGTAAGATGCTTTACTGTTTAACATTCCGACTGGTTTCATGATTTTAGTTTCAATAAATTCTTCCCAAGACATGCCGCTAACACGTTTTAAAACTTCACCAGCAATGATGTACATATTATTATTATATCGGAATTTACTTCTAAAAGAAGATTCGGGTTTTAGATGTTTTACATTAGCTATAACATCATCAACCGTAAAATCACTGCCTTCAGGAAAAAACATTAAATCTCCAGCGCCGAGAGACAAGCCACTTCTGTGAGTCACCAAATCTCTAACTGTAAACGCTTCGGTTACATGCGGGTCTTGCATCTGAAACTCTGGAATATGTTTACGGACCTTGTCATCCCAATTTAATTTTCCTGCATCGACCATCATAGCCAAAGCAAAACAGGTAAATCCTTTGCTATTAGAGGCCACACCCACTAGCGTGTTTGGATCCATTGGTCTGTTATTCTCTAAAGACCGCACACCATGACCATTGGCATATACTATTTGATTGTCTTTTAATATTCCAACGGATATGCCTGGAACATCAAATGTGCTTAATGTTTCTTGAATAAGTTTATCGAGTTCTGCCTCTTCTATTTGAGCATTTAGGCCCGCAGATAGTGCAAAAATAAATAGGATGATCCAGCGTCTTAAAGCCATAAAATTTATATATTTTGATTTAGAATAGTTTCAAATATAGTGAATAGTTAGTGATGATTTGTACTGAATAAATCTATGATAAATTTATCTTTGCAATCATGTTTGTAACTCACAGAAATTGTAAGATTCATTATACTTCAATTGGAGAAGGACCCACAATAGTATTGCTTCACGGTTTTTTAGAAACTCTACACATGTGGGATGATTTTGTTGAAGAGCTTTCAGAAAATAATCATGTGCTCTGCATCGATTTATTGGGTCACGGGAAAACGAACTGCCTTGGGTATATACATAGTATGGAAACTATGGCAGAAGCTGTTTATTCTGTAATAGATGAATTAAAAATTAATGATGTAAGTTGTATAGGACATTCTATGGGCGGCTATGTAGCTTTGGCTTTAGCTGAGCTAAAACCCAACTTAATTAAGAATCTTTGTTTAATGAATTCTACATTTGAAGCAGATGATAATGAACGATTAATTTTGAGAGCCCGTGCCGCTCAAATGGCAACGGAAAATTACGAAGCTCTGGTACGGATGTCATTTACCAATTTGTTTGCTCCAAATAGTAAAGAAAAATTTAAGGATGATTTTGAAAAGGCATTAGCCATAGGTCTTAAAACATCTCAACAAGGTTTTATTGCCGCACATAAAGGCATGGCCATAAGACCAGATAGATTTGAAACATTTGCAAACATCACAGGAAAAAAAGTAATAATCATAGGAGAAAAAGATACAATCTATAATCAAGAATTAGTCCTGCAAAAAGTAAAGGATACTACAATAAAAATAGAACTATTTTCAGGTGGGCATATGAGTTATATTGAAAATAAGAAAGAATTATCTTACTTTATAAATCATTTTAACGAAAAATAATACGTTTTAGCGTTTTAATTTGATTTTTTAATTATGTTAGTCTTTCCAAATCTAACTAATTATGAAAAAATCTACTTCAGCGATTACTCCATTGAAACTATATTGCGATTTTTTTGGTCATAATTATAAAGTCACTAAAAAAGTGACACACCATGTTAAAGAATATACATGCTCTTGTTGTAAGAAACAGTTAACGACAAACAGTAATGGTCGGCTTACTGAACTTACACCAAAATTCAAAGAGATAAATGCTACCCTAGCTAAAATTTATTCTAATAAGCTATCGAGAATGAATGCGCAAAGGTTTAATACTTCTGCGGCATAAATTAATAGACTATAATGATCTGTTACTCATTAAAAAAAGTTTCTCGGCTCTTAAATGTATTCTAAAAAATAAAACAAGTAAGGCTAAAAAGTAAATAGCTACTAACCTTAATTTTCGTTTTCAGTCTCGTTGAAATTTTTCCAACCTTTGGCTATAATTGGCACTTTAGTTTCTGCTCGAGTTACTAAATGTAAGCCTCGATTGGCTTCAGTCATATAACCAATAACTGTTAAATTAGGGTTCCCTTTAATTTTTGGAAAATCTTCTTGTGCTATAGTCATCAACAGCTCATAATCTTCGCCTCCGTTTAAAGCAATAGTTGTACTGTCTATATTAAATTCTTCACAGGTGTTAATAACTTGCGGGTCTAAAGGAATTTTATTTTCGTATATATCTACACCAACATTACTTTGTTTGCATATATGCATAATTTCAGACGATAAGCCATCACTGATATCAATCATACTTGTAGGCTTTACCTCTAATTGCTTGAGCAAATCCACAATATCTTTTCGAGCTTCAGGTTTTAACTGACGTTCAACAATGTAAGTATACATCGATAAGTCTGGCTGATTCTGAGGGTTAACTTTAAAGACTTCTTTTTCGCGTTCCAATATCTGAAGTCCCATATAGGCACCTCCCAAATCACCTGTAACGACTAATAAATCATTAGGCTTAGCTCCTGAACGCATCACAACATTATCTTCCTCTACTTCACCAATTGCAGTAATGGAGATGATAAGTCCAGACGTAGAAGATGTTGTATCTCCACCTATAACATCAATGTTATACACCCTTGATGCAGTTTCAATACCCGCATATAACTCTTCTAAAGCTTCAAGAGGAAAACGATTAGATACAGCAATAGAAACTGTAATCTGCGTTGCATTGGCATTCATAGCGCAGACATCGGACAAATTAACCATAACCGATTTATAACCTAAATGTTTTAAGGGCACATAACTCAAATCAAAATGTACGCCTTCGACCAATAAATCTGTAGTAACAACGATTTGTTTTTTTTCAGGACTTAAAACAGCTGCATCATCTCCAATCCCTTTAACTGTAGACTTATGATTTATTTTAAATTGCTCTGTTAAATGTTCAATGAGTTTAAACTCACCGAGCTCACTTAATGGTGTTCTTTGTGGATTTTTATCTTCTATCATCCTGCAAAAATATTATGCTTTTAACAATTAACACATAATTTATTCATCTAATTTCAGTTAAGTATTTAGAGCAATTCTTAATTAATGATTAAATTGCAAAAAAACACCCCATGAAAATATCAAAACTTACACTTATTTCCCTACTATGTCTTATGACACTTTTTACATTAAGTTGTAATGATGAGACCGTTGATTTAAGTAATCAAGATTCAGATAACGATACTATAGTAAACATAAATGACAATTGCCTAAATATAGCAAACCCCAATCAAGAAGACACCGACAACGATGGTGTTGGTGACGCTTGTGATGATGATATTGATGGTGATGGCATTACAAACGAGTCTGATAATTGCCCTAATACAGCAAATCCTAATCAAGAAGACATAGACAATGATGGCATAGGCGATGCTTGTGATTCCAACATAGACACTGATGGTGATGGCATAGAAGATGCAATGGATAATTGCCCTAATACAGCAAATCCTAATCAAGAAGACATTGATGGTGATGGCATTGGTAATGCTTGTGATAATTGCCCTAATACAGCAAATCCTAACCAAGAAGACACTGATGGTGATGGCATAGGCGATGCCTGTGATAACTGCATTGATACAGAAAATCCTAATCAAGAAGACATTGACAGTGATGGCATAGGCGATGCTTGTGATAATTGCCCTAATACAGCAAATCCTAATCAAGAAGATATTGACAACGACGGTGTTGGTAACGCTTGTGATATCAGCCCCTATACATTAGATACGCCTTGCGTAAATGGAATGGCTGGTATCTTCCCTTGTAATGGTATTGATGTCATGGGTGCCATAGATACCGAAACACTTGGTGGTAGTTCTGCCTCTAATATAGAAGGTAGTGATATTTGGGGTTGGACAGATCCAACTACAAATAAAGAATATGCTTTAGTTGGTCTGACAAATACTACGGCATTCGTAGATGTAACTGATCCATTCAATCCTATATTCCTGGGACGATTAAATTCTAGTGCGGGTATAAATTTTTGGCGAGATGTAAAAGTATATAATAATCATGCGTTTATAGTTGCTGACAATGTAGGAAATCATGGTATGCAAGTCTTTGACTTGACACGCTTAAGAAACGTAACAAATCCTCCAGAAACCTTTACTGTAGATGCGCTTTATACTGGTGTTGGGAGTTGTCATAATATTGTAATTAACGAGAGTGAGGCTGTGGCGTATTTAGTTGGATGTACAGGTACAAATGGAGGTGGACCAATCTTTGTTGATATTTCTAATCCAATGAATCCTACATTCTTGGGAGACTATACTGCTGGCGGTTATTCTCACGATGCGCAAGTTGTTACTTATACTGGTCCTGATCCAGATTATCAGGGTCGAGAAATCTATGTAGGAAGTAATGGCAATACAGATAGAGTCGTAATATTAGATGTTACAGATAAGTCTAACGTTATTCCTATTAGTGATTTTACATATCCGCAAACTGCATATGCGCATCAAGGTTGGTTTACCGAAGATCAAAGATACTTTATACTTGGTGACGAAATTGACGAACGTAATTTTGGTTTTAATACTAAAACCTTAATATTCGATTTTTCAGATTTAGATAACCCAGTGCCATCGGCAAATTATTTTGGTCCAACACCAGCAATTGACCATAATGGTTATGTTGTTGGTAATGAGTATTACTTATCTAATTATAGAGCTGGATTACGCATCTTGGATATTTCTAATATTAGTTCAACCACAAACCCAATGACTGAAACTCATTTTATAGACACATACCTGCCTAATGATGCTTCAGAATTTAATGGTGTTTGGAGTGTTTATCCTTATTTTGCCAGTGGAAACATTATGATAGGTGATATTGAACGTGGACTTATTATTGTCAAAAAAAGTATGTAACGTATTAAAAATGAAGTCCCAAAAATCTTTATTATGTTTTATAATGATCAGTCTAATTTTAAGTTGTACTGATACAGATGACCTAGGCAATTCTAATTCTAACAATACTCTTAGTTTTGAATTAACAACTTTAGGTGGTTCAAAAAATGACAGTGCCCAATCTGTTGTAGCTACAAATGATGGGGGTTATGCCATTTTAGGATTTACCCAAAGTAATGATGACGACATTACAGATAAACAAGACGAAAGTTTTGATTATTGGCTTTTAAAATTTTCACCTGAAAACACCCTTGAGTGGCAGAAAACATATGGCGGCTCTCAAGATGATAGAGGTCAAGAAATTATACAAACTCAAGATGGTGGTTATGCTATAATTGGCACTAGCGAAAGCAATGACTTTGATGTTACAGAAAATAACGGTTCACAAGATTTTTGGATAGCTAAATTAGATACTACGGGAAATATATCTTGGCAAAAATCTTTTGGTTTTCAAGGAGACGATATGGGCGTTTCAGTTATTCAAACTTCAGATATGGGATATCTTTTAACAGGTGTTCTTGATGTTACCTCATCTAACGGGCAAGGAAACACAAATAGAAGCACAGCACGTCATGCAGGTGGTGACTATTGGGCAATAAAACTAGATGCTTCAGGAAATCTACAATGGAGTCGCTACTTCGGAGGAAATTTTACCGACACTCCTGTAGGCGCTGTAGAAGTGAATGATGGCGGATTCATAATTGCTGGAGGTTCCGATAGTGAAGACACTGATATTTCTGCAAATAAAGGCACATACGACTTTTGGGTTGTACGTGTAAATGCAAATGGAGACCTAGTTTGGGAAAAATCCTTTGGCGGTACAGAAACTGATGAAGCTAGAGCCATGATAAAAACTAATGATGGAAATATCGTTATTGCAGGCGAAACAAGAAGTAATGATTTGGATATAACTAGCAATAATGGAGCTGCTGATTTTTGGCTCATAAAGATTTCAACAGATGGAAACCTCATTTGGCAAAAAACATTAGGCGGAAGTGGTTTTGATGTCGCTCGTGATATAAATACAACTCAAGATAACGGCTTTGTTTTATCTGGAAGTTCAAGAAGTAGCGATGGTGATGTTTCTGAAAATAAAGGGCAGAATGATGCCTGGGCCGTTAAAGTAGATGCTAATGGAAGTCTGGTTTGGGAAACATCTTTTGGAGGCAGTAATATTGACTTTGCGTATGGTATTGCAGAGTTAAATGACCAATCTATAGTCGTTGTTGGAGACACCTCAAGTAATGATGGAGATATTGAAGAAAACAAAGGATTTACAGATCTTTTGCTTCTCAAAATAAATTAGAAAATACAACTTATGAAAAAGATTTTTGTCCTATTATTTATCAGCTTATACTTTGCATCATGTAGTGATGACGATAACAATAGTGGTTTAAGCCCAGCCTCTACAACTTTAAGTTTTTCTCATAACTGGAATGGCACCCCTGTAAGTAATGCAGATTTTAATACCATTCAATTTACTAATGAGAATGGCGAAATGCTAAGTATAGAACGCCTACGCTACCTTATATCAGACATCACTTTTACCACAACATCAAATGAGGTTCTAAATTTGAATAATTATAACCTAATAGATCTTACCAATGGTACTAATCTTGATTTCAGTTTAGGAACACAAATTCCTCCAGGAAGTTACAGTAATGTGTCTTTTACATTTGGATTTGATAACGAAGATAATTCTCAAAATTATTTAGACTTAAACTCTGCTTCTTTTAACGTTCCTGATATGCTAGGTGGCGGTTATCATTATATGCAATTTGATGGAAAGTATATAGACAATACGAATATGGAAGCAAATTTCAATTATCATGCAATTAGAGCCGTCGATAATCCTGGTATGAACCCAACATTTCCTCAAGACACCTTTTTTACAGTTAATTTAGGAGCTGTTACCGTAAGTGGTGATACGACACTTAATATTGAAATGAATATTGCAGAATGGTTTACAAACCCTAACACATGGGATTTAAACCAATTGAATACAGTTCTTATGCCAAATTCTGCAGCTCAAATACAAATGTATCAAAATGGTCAAAGCGTATTTACCCTAGGTTCTGTTTCTCAATAAATTAATTTGAAAAAACTAATCTACATAATATGTTTATGTTTCCTTTTCTCTTCATGTTCCAGTGATAATGAAAATGAAGGCCTCACACCAGTTGATGAGACTCCTAATGCCTTAGATTTAGATATTCCAGAAATTTTTTCAAATAATATCATTCCTCCTGTAATCCCAAATGATAATACCCAAACTGTTGAAGGTATTGCTTTAGGAAAGCGTTTATTTTTTGATAACATCCTGTCTGGAGATCAAAGCATATCCTGTGCAAGTTGTCATTCGCCCCAAAATGCGTTCACAGATAACACCCCAACAAGTGTGGGAATAGATGGTGTTTTTGGAACAAGAAATTCTATGCCTCTTTTTAATCTCGCATGGAATTATAATGAGCGTTTTGCATGGGATGGTAAAGAACTAAGTTTAGAAAGGCAAGCTTTAGAACCTGTTGAAAACCCTATTGAAATGCATAGTGATTGGGAGAATGTAGTTAATAGACTTCAAAATCATCCCGAATATCCTGAACTTTTTAGACTAGCATTTAATACCTCAACCATAACAAAAGAATTAGCGGCTAAAGCTATAGCACAATTTGAGAGAACCTTAATTTCTGCAAATTCAAAATTTGACAGGTACTCATTGGGGCAAGAAACTTTAACATCGCAAGAGCTAAATGGATTAGATGTTTTTCTTCGCGAGGATAAAGGCGATTGTTTTCATTGTCATGGTAATCCTAATAACCCGCTTTGGACAGATAACGATTTTCATAACAATGGACTAGATACAGCTTTTACTGACTTAGGTCTTGGTGCAGTAACTGGTGACCCTAATGACAATGGCAAATTTAGATCACCCTCATTACGTAACTTAGCATATACTGCTCCTTTTATGCACGATGGCCGTTTTGCCACTATAGATGAAGTTATAGATCATTACAGTGAAGGACTACAAAACTCACCTACCATAGATCCATTAATGAAAAACATCGCTCAAGGTGGTGTACAACTTTCTGCTCAAGACAAAGCCGACTTAAAAGCTTTCTTATTAACCTTATCTGACCCTTCTTTTTTAACCAATCCAGACTTTCAGAATTAAAATTTATAGTAAAATCTTATAAATTTTATGCATTTCATCGAAAAAATAAGTATTTCAGCTTGTTTAGGTCAATTATTTGTCTATATTAGTCTCCCCCAAATTACCAAATATGAAACCTACTAATACAGATAATATATCTTGTATAATTTTTGGTCATAATTTTTATAAGTCTCAAAATGAGGCTTATAAAAATGACCAATTAAAATGTAAGCATTGCAATACAACTGTAATCATGGACAAGCATGGAGACTTTAATCCAAGTGGTGCAGACAAAACATTTGAAAACACACTTCGTAAACTTTTTCTTCTAAAACGGAGAATTGCATAATTGGTTTTTTATTTTCCTTATAGTTATGGCTGTTTCCCTTTTCGCTTTTTAGTATAGCTAAATACTATTAAATCATATATTAATATAATGTTAGTAAATGTTGTAAGAACCTAGCTATATCGTATCTTTGCACTCTATTTAGAGAAAATCTATATAAGCATATGATAAAGGTTTCTGAAACAGCAAAGCAAAAAGTCGTGCAATTGATGCAAGAAGACGGCTTTAGTGCTTCTACAGATTATGTAAGAGTTGGTGTAAAAAGCGGAGGTTGCTCAGGCTTGTCTTACGATTTAAAGTTTGACAAAAACCAAGAAGAAGGCGATAAAGTTTTTGAGGACAACGGTGTAAAAATTATCGTCAACAAAAAAAGCTTTCTATACCTCATAGGCACAACTCTAGAATATTCCGGAGGACTTAACGGAACTGGTTTTGTATTTAATAACCCTAACGCCAATAGAACTTGCGGCTGTGGCGAATCATTTTCGCTATAAACTTTTCTAAAAACTTCCTTTTTAAGGAAAGATTTCAAAAAAATATAAGATGTCAAAATATACTGAAGACGATTTAAGAGAAGAATTAAAAACCAAAGAGTATGAGTATGGCTTTTATACAGATATTGAATCTGAAACTTTTCCTAATGGTCTTAACGAAGATATAGTAAGAGCAATTTCTAAAAAGAAAGAAGAGCCAGAATGGATGACCAACTGGCGTCTTGAAGCTTTTAAAGTTTGGAAAGAAATGACTGAGCCAGAATGGGCAAACGTACATTACCAGAAACCAGATTTTCAAGCTATTTCTTATTATTCTGCACCAAATAGCAAACCAAAATACGATAGTATTGATGAGGTTGACCCAGAGTTATTAGCCACTTTCGAAAAACTAGGAATTTCTCTTGACGAGCAAAAGAAGCTCGCAGGTGTTGCGATGGATGTGGTTGTAGATTCGGTTTCTGTTGCAACGACTTTTAAAAAGACTTTAGCAGAAAAAGGGATTATTTTTATGAGTATCTCAGAAGCTATTCAGGAACATCCTGAATTAGTGAAAAAATATATCGGCACTGTCGTTCCTACCAAAGATAATTTTTATGCAGCACTAAATTCTGCTGTGTTTAGTGATGGTAGTTTTTGTTACATTCCAAAAGGTGTACGCTGCCCAATGGAACTTTCTACTTACTTCCGTATTAATCAAGCTGGAACTGGACAATTTGAAAGAACTTTAGTAGTTGCTGATGAAGGCAGTTATGTAAGTTACCTTGAAGGCTGTACTGCACCAAGTCGTGACGAAAACCAACTGCATGCTGCAGTTGTTGAGCTTATTGCACTTGACGATGCAGAGATAAAGTACAGTACTGTACAAAATTGGTATCCAGGAAATGCAGAAGGAAAAGGCGGTGTATATAACTTTGTAACCAAACGTGGGCTTTGCGAAAAGAACGCAAAAATATCTTGGACTCAAGTAGAGACAGGAAGTGCTGTTACATGGAAATATCCTTCTTGTGTTTTAAAAGGTGACAATTCTATTGGCGAATTTTACTCTATAGCAGTCACAAATAATTACCAACAAGCAGATACAGGTACTAAGATGATACACTTAGGTAAAAACACCAAGTCTACTATTATATCAAAAGGTATATCTGCAGGTAAATCTCAAAACTCTTATCGTGGATTGGTACAAATTAGCTCGCGTGCAGAAAATGCACGTAACTTCTCGCAATGCGATAGTTTATTAATGGGTAACGAGTGTGGTGCTCATACGTTTCCATACATAGAGGCTAAAAACAAATCTGCTCAAATAGAACACGAAGCAACTACTAGTAAAATTGGTGAAGACCAAATTTTCTATTGTAATCAACGTGGTATTGATACAGAAAAAGCCATTGCACTAATCGTAAACGGATTTAGCAAAGACGTATTAAATAAACTCCCTATGGAATTTGCTGTTGAAGCTCAAAAATTACTTGAGATTTCTTTAGAAGGTTCTGTTGGATAAAATATATACAACCATGAAAAAATTAATCATTTTATTAGCAATTACTTTAACTTTTTCGTCATGTAAAGACTTTAAAGAAGGTGTAAAGGATGGCTATAATGATGCTCAAAAAGAAGCTGAGGCTTCAAAAAAAGAAGGTATAAAGCTATATACTCTTGATGGTGGTACTGTAATAGTAAATATGCTTGAAGTATTCTCTCAAGACACAACTTATACTGGCCAAACCAAAATTTTTGCAGATGCATTTTATATTATAGAGCATCCTAAAGGACGATTATTATGGGATGGAGGTTTAGCTGAAGGGCTTGTAGGTCAAGAACCATTTACAACACCAAATGGTGCATTTACTGTATCACGTAAAGATTCTGTAGTGTCTCAATTAGCAGAACTAAAACTAACACCAGAAGATTTCGATTATATTTCTGTATCGCATACACATTTTGACCATACCGGTTCTGCTTCAAAATTTGCTAAATCAACTTGGTTGGTTCAAGAAGCAGAATATGATTTTATAACTAGCGAAGAACAGAAAAAAGGAGATAACTATCCTCCAATCGCTGTATTAACTAAGATTCAAAAACTTAATGGAGACCATGATGTTTTTGGAGATGGCACAGTAGTTATTAAGTCAATGCCTGGACATACACCAGGACATCAAGTATTGTTTTTAAAGTTGGAAAATGCTGGTAATATATTACTTACCGGTGATTTATATCATTTTCAAGAAAATAGAGATTCTCGTGGTGTTCCTAGTTTTAATTTCGATGTAGAAATGACATTAAAAAGTATGGATGCTTTTGAGGCTTTTGCCAAGGAAAACAATGCAGATGTTTACATTCAGCATAGCAAAGACGATTTCAATAGATTACCAAAATACCCAAAGTACCTAGACTAATGATAAAACATATTTTCACAGTTCTTTTATGCGTTACACTATTTGTTTCGTGTAAAAATGATTCGAAAACTGAAACGGTAAATACAGATGCTGAGGTTTCAAAATCTTATGATCAAAATGATGGTCTTATTACATTGAAAGGCGATTTTATATATGACGAAAATCAGAATGCCGCAGTTATTCAAACACAGAATTCTATCTACGGTGTTGTTATCGACGATAATATGAAAGCCTTAAACGAAAAGGTTAAAGCGTTCAAAAAAGAACCAACAGATATGGTACCCGTTACAGTTAGGGCCAAACGCTTTGCAAAACCTGAAGGTGAAGAAGGTTGGCCTTTTAGACTAGAAATAAAAGAAACAATTATAGTCGAAGCACCTAACCCAGAACAAAACGACGTTATAAAAATAGAAAACTAAGTAAGATTATGTTAAAAATAAATAACCTTCACGCTAGTGTTGAGGACAAACCAATTTTAAGAGGTATTAACCTAGATGTTAAGCCTGGCGAAGTGCATGCAATCATGGGTCCAAATGGTTCTGGAAAAAGTACCTTGGCTTCAGTCATTGCTGGTAAAGAAGACTATGAAGTAGAAGATGGCGAAATTATCTTAGATGGTGAAGATTTAGAAGAGTTAAGTGCAGAAGAGCGCGCGCATAAAGGTATATTTTTATCCTTTCAATATCCTGTAGAAATTCCTGGGGTTAGTGTTACTAACTTTATGAAAACTGCTATAAACGAAACTCGTAAAGCAAAAGGCTTAGAAGATATGCCAGCAAATCAAATGCTAAAGCTTATCCGTGAAAAAGCTGAACTATTAGAAATAGATCGTAAGTTCTTATCGCGTTCTTTAAACGAAGGTTTTTCTGGTGGTGAAAAAAAGCGAAACGAGATTTTTCAAATGGCAATGTTAGAGCCAAAATTAGCCATATTAGACGAGACAGATTCTGGTTTAGATATCGATGCATTACGCATTGTTGCTAATGGTGTTAACAAACTAAAATCTAAAGACAATGCTGTTGTTGTAATTACACACTACCAACGTCTTTTAGATCATATTGTTCCAGATTTTGTACATGTTTTATACAATGGACGCATAGTAAAATCAGGAACTGCTGAGTTGGCTCATGAGTTAGAGGCTAAAGGTTACGACTGGATTAAAGAAGAAGTAAACGCTTAATTAATAAGCACATGGAATTAAAAGAAAAACTAGTATCGTCTTTCATGGCTTTTGAAAATACTGTAGATGTAGATTCTTCGGTGCATGATATAAGAATAGATGCTATGAAAGCATTTGAAGCTCAAGGGTTTCCTCATAAAAAGCTTGAAGCGTGGAAATACACCTCTTTAAAATCTATTTTAAAACATGATTTTAGTGTATTCCCAAAGGAAAATGAAGCTTTAGATTATAAAGACATCAAGAAGTATTTTATTCATGATATAGATGCTTACAAAATCATATTTGTAGATGGAAAGTACTCTTCTCATTTGTCTGCAACCACACATGATGGTATTGATGTTTGCTTAATGTCTTCTGCATTAGCTAAGCCAAAGTATAAAGTGATTATTGACAACTATTTCAATAAAATAGCCACAAAAGATGGACTGTCTTCTTTAAATACAGCGTTTTCTGCGGAAGGTGCTTACATCCATATTCCTAAGAATAAAGTGGTTGAAAAACCTATACAAATTATTCATTTTTCCACCGGGAATGAAGCCGCTTTAATGCTTCAGCCAAGAAATTTGATTGTCGTTGATGAGAATTCTCATGTTCAGATTATTGAAAGACATCAGAGCTTAACGGAAAACCCTGTACTTACTAATAGTGTTACTGAAATTTTTGCAAATAAGCGCGCCATTGTAGATTATTACAAAATTCAGAATGACAAGCAATCCGCATCTCTTATAGACAATACATTTGTCAATCAAAAACAAGAAAGTATCGCTAAAGTTCATACCTTTTCTTTTGGTGGAAAATTAACACGTAATAACCTTAATTTTTATCAAAACGGTGAACGTATAGATTCTACAATGAAAGGTATTACTATCATTGGCGATAAACAGCATGTTGACCACAATACTTTAGTGCATCATATAGAGCCTAATTGCGAATCTCATCAAGATTACAAAGGTATTTTTGATGCTAATTCTACTGGCGTATTTAATGGTAAAGTTGTGGTTGAAAAGGAAGCGCAAAAAACAAATGCTTTTCAGGCTAACAATAATATTTTAGTAAGTGATAAAGCAACAATAAACACAAAACCTCAATTAGAAATTTTTGCGGATGATGTAAGATGTACGCATGGCTGTACTATTGGACAATTAGACGAAAGTGCCATGTTCTATTTACGTTCTCGAGGCATTCCTGAAAAAGAGGCAAGAGGGTTGTTAATGTTTGCATTTAGTAACAACGTATTAGATTCTGTGAAAATTCCTGAAATTAAAAGTAGAATCACAAAACTAATCGCTCAAAAATTAGGCGTAAATATCGGGTTTGATTTGTAGATGAGTACAACTCAAAAACATATTGACTTTCATGTCGAAGCTATAAGAAAAGACTTCCCAATTCTCAATAGAGAAGTCAATGGTAAGCCTCTAATATATTTCGATAACGCCGCCACATCGCAAACACCACAACAGGTGATTGATGTCATTGTCGATTATTACAGTAATTATAATGCTAATATTCATCGTGGTGTACATGCTTTAAGCCAAGAAGCCACTGACGCTTATGAGCAAGCTCGTATAAAAATCCAGAAGCATTTTAATGCCAAACATGCACATGAAATTATATACACTTCAGGCACTACGCATGGTATTAATTTAGTGGCAAATAGCTTTTCTTCTTTATTAAAAAAGGGAGATGAAGTCATCGTTTCTGCTTTAGAACATCACAGTAATATTGTGCCTTGGCAAATGTTATGTGAGCGTACAGGCGCAACGCTTAAAGTTATTCCTATGAATACGGATGGAGAATTAATTTTAAGTGAATTCGAAAGGCTTTTAAATGCAAACACCAAACTGGTTTTTGTGAACCACATATCTAATGCATTAGGTACAATTAACCCTATCGAAGCCATCATAGAAAAAGCACATGCTGTTAATGCTGCCGTTTTAGTTGATGGCGCACAATCTTGCCCGCATATACGACCAGATGTACAAGCTTTGGATGTAGATTTCTATGTGTGTTCTGCTCACAAAATATGTGGTCCAACAGGTGTTGGTATGTTGTACGGAAAAGAAGAATGGCTGAAAAAATTACCACCTTATCAAGGTGGTGGTGAAATGATTGCTGAAGTCTCTTTTGAGAAAACCACTTATGCAGATTTACCTCATAAATTTGAAGCTGGGACACCAAACGTCTGCGGAGGTATTGCTTTTGGTGCTGCTTTAGATTATATGAACGCCATTGGTTTTGATGCTATCGCCAGTTACGAAAACGAGCTGTTAGAGTATGCTACTAATCAAATGCTTCAGATAGACGGCTTAAAAATTTACGGCACAGCCAAAGAAAAAACATCTGTAATCTCTTTTAATGTCGGCAATATTCACCCTTACGATATTGGTACTATACTTGATAAAATGGGAATTGCTTTACGTACGGGTCATCATTGTGCACAACCTATAATGGACTTTTATCAAATTCCTGGTACTATTCGTGCGTCTTTTATGTTTTACAACACTAAAGAAGAAATAGACACTTTTATTGCTGCACTTAAAAAGGCAGTCATGATGTTATCTTAAACTTTGGCATCAAAAGTGTAACTTACACTTTTAAAATACCTTTATTATGAAATTTTTATTCAGTTTAGTGACCTTAGTCTTTTTAACAGGGTCATGTAATTCGCAAAAGGAAGCAACAACAAATTCTAAAGCGTCTAGTGCAGCTTCAGTAGCAGAAAAACAAATGATATCAGATAAACAAAAAACTATTGGTCAAAATTATGATGTTGCAGTTATATATGAAGCGCGTTCAAGAGGTTTTGCAAAGTATGCCTATATCTCTAAAGCTAAAGTAATGCTATCAGAAGACAGAAGTCTTCAAAAAATGGACAATTATGTATGCGATACTAAAGACTGGGAAGATATAGAGCAACTACTAGATGCTATTGAAAGAAAAACATTTCAAAATCTTAAAGCTCCAACAGATAAACGACTCTACGATGGCGCAGCTCATACGACCTTATCTATCAAACAAGGTGACGTCGTATATATGACACCTACTTTTGACGAGGGTTTCCCACCAAAAGAGATTGAAAAACTCGTTAATAAAGTGTTAGCAATAGCTGAGAAAGTAAAAAAACAGTAGTAATTTTGTTTCCAAAGAATTAGCAATGACAATTGAAGAGATTCAAAACGAAATTATTGACGAATTTTCAATGTTTGACAATTGGGAAGAACGTTACCAATACATGATTGATTTGGGGAAAACACTTCCTCTTATAGATGACATCCATAAAACGGATGACAATATTATTAAAGGTTGCCAGAGTAAAGTTTGGGTCCATGCTAATATGAATGATGACAAAGTGGCTTTTACAGCAGATAGCGATGCTATTATTACTAAAGGTATTATTGCCATTTTAATTCGTGCATTTTCTAATCAGCATCCCACAGCTATTATTGAGGCAAATACCGATTTTATAGATAAAATTGGGCTCAAAGAGCATTTATCACCAACTAGAGCTAATGGCTTGGTCAGTATGATAAAGCAGTTAAAAATGTATGCCATAGCATACCAAACACAATTGAATTAAAAATGAGTGAAACAACAATAGATACAAATGCACTTGGCGAAAAAATCGTGAAGGTCATAAAAACCATTTACGACCCTGAAATTCCTGTAGATATCTACGAACTTGGATTAATATATGATGTTTTTGTAAACGAAGATTTTGATGTAAAAATCTTAATGACCTTGACATCTCCAAATTGTCCTGTAGCAGAAACTTTGCCACTAGAAGTTGAAGAAAAAATAAAGTCTATAAACGAGGTTAAAGGCGCTGAAGTAGAAATTACATTCGATCCGCCTTGGTCAAATGACTTAATGAGTGAAGAAGCCAAACTAGAATTAGGAATGTTATAACCCCACAATTATGAATGTCACAGGAATTGATGCTATCGCTTTTTACGTTCCACAACTTTATGTGTCAATGGGTAATTTGGCAGAAGCCAGAGGTATTCCTGCAGAAAAACTAAAACGTGGTCTGGGCTTACAGAAAATGGCTGTGCCTAATATTGATGAGGATGCAGCAACATTTGCGGCAAATGCACTTTTAAATTTAATTTCTCAAAATAATATAAGACCTAATGACATTGGTCGTGTTTATTTAGGTACCGAAAGTGCTGTCGATGGTTCTAAACCAACAGCAACTTATGCCGTTGAAATTGTAGAAAGAGAATTAGCAAAAACTTATGGAGAACGCAGTTTTAAAAATTGTGATATTCTAGATATGACCTTTGCATGTGTTGGAGCTGTTGATGCATTACACAATAGTCTTGATTGGGTAAAACAAGATAAAAGTAGAAAGGCTGTGGTTATTGCTTCAGACTTATCTAAATACGATATAAATTCTACCGGTGAGTATACTCAAGGCGCAGGAGCAGTTGCTGTTTTAGTAAGTCATAATCCTTCTATTTTATCTATAAACAATACTTGGGGTGTAGCGTCTAAAAGTGAAGGTGATTTCTTTAAACCTCGACGCACGTATAAAAAGGCTGAATTATTAAAATCTGTACTTACAGAACTTAACATTGATGCTTCTGCAGAAACAATTGATACGTTCATAAAGTCTACATCCTCACAGTTTTGGTCAGATACTAATGAGGTTGTAGAAGTCTTTAAAGAAGAACCTGTTTTTGATGGTCAATTTTCTAATACGTGTTATGCCGATAGAATAACCGAAGCTTTAGAACATTTTAATACCCAGAAAAAAACAGATTTTGCAAATAGCTGGAACCAGATGGTATTTCATTTGCCTTATGCTTATCACGGTCGCCGTATTATTTTTGATAATTGGTTGAACTGGATAAAAGAAACTCCTATTTACAAAGCTTTAATCGAAGAAGTGGGCAAGCCTGAAGATACTGATGCAAAAACTTGGCAAAAGAGCGCTTATAAATCTAAACTTTATAGTGACTTTATTTCAGAAAATATTTCTGCTGGCGAAATAGCATCATCCGAGATTGGTAACATGTATACCGCATCAATATTTATGTCGCTATTGAGTTATTTATCTCATAGTTTAAATACTTCCAAAGAAATCTTAGGTGATACTATTGGGTTTATTGGTTATGGTAGTGGTTCAAAATCTAAAGTTTTTGAAGGCACTGTTCAATCAGATTGGGCTTCAAAAATTAAGACCATAAAATTGTTCGAATATTTAGAACATAGAACCTCAATTGATGTAGAAACCTATGAAAAAATTCATTGTTCTAAACTAGAAAAACCAGTCTTTAACGGCAGTAAAATTGCCTTAAACTACGTTGAGAAAGAAGATACTAATTATGGCTTAAGGCGCTATAAAGTCAATGAATAATGCCAGATGAAATTATAAATAGGGTAGCTAATAGTAAGCTACAAGTTGTTGATTTAGAAGACTTTTATCCTGAAGGAAAACGCATTGCCTTTGATATTAAGGATTGGTTATTTGAAGGCTTAGTGCTTCGTGAAAAAGACTTTAGAAAACATGTTGCTGAGCACAATTGGTCTCAATATCAAAATGCTTATGTCGCATTGTATTGCTCAACAGATGCCATTGTACCTGATTGGGCATACATGCTAATTTCTCTTCAGCTTCAAGATATTGCAAAATTGAGTGTAATAGGCAATTTAGACCATTTAGAATCCATTATTTACGCACATATAATTTCAGAATTAGATACTTCAGCTTATAAAGATATGCCTGTTATTATCAAAGGCTGTTCCAATAAACCAGTGCCAGCAAATGCTCTTGTTTTATTATCACAAAAATTAAAACCTGTTGCCAAATCTATTATGTTTGGTGAAGCTTGTTCTTCTGTGCCATTATACAAGAGAAAAAAATAGTCTGAGTTTTATATAACTAAGTACTTCATTTCTTACAATTACTATATTTGTATAACAATCCATAAAACTTTTAACTTATGAAGATCAAATTTATTTTATCATTAATACTCGTAATAACCTTTAGTTTTGGGTTTTCTCAAACTAAAGAAGAATTACAAAAGCAAAAAGACGAAAAGCAAGCTGAGGCTGACAAATATCAAGGTGAAGCAAATGCATTGCAAGCTCAAATAGATGCCTTACCAGGTTGGCGCGTTGGTGCTTTTGGAACTATTGGAGGAAGTTTAAGCAACTTTAACAATTGGTATGCACAAGGTGCTCCAAATAACTCTTCTGGTAGTATTGGTTTTACAGTAAATGCATTTGCTAATAAAATAGAAGACACCTATTTCTGGAGAAATAGCTTAAACTTAAATCTTAACTGGACAAAACTAGATGACGAAGACAATCCTTTAGATAGTGATGATTTTGAGCCAACAACTGATGTTTTTAACCTGACATCACTTTATGGACAGAGGTTAAATGATAAATGGGCTGTTTCTGGATTAATGGAATACAGAACAACATTATTAAATAACTTTAACGACCCTGGTTACCTTGATCTTGGTGTTGGCTTTACTTGGACACCAATTACAGATTTAGTTGTTGTAATCCATCCTGCTAACTACAACTTTGTATTCTCTAGCGGTGACACTGTTTTCGATTCTTCTTTTGGTGCTAAAATCGTAGCAGATTATACGAAGCAATTAGGTAAAGTAAAATTTAAAACTAACCTATCAGCTTTTCAAAGCTATAAAGATAGTGACTTGTCTAACTGGACATGGATTAACTCTTTTAGTTATACTTTATGGAAAGGTATTGGTGTCGGTTTTGATTTTGGGCTACGTAGTAATAGACAAGAAGCTGCTAACTTCCAAGGCACTACTTTAGAAGCAGCCGATAACGATTTACAATCGTATTACACCATTGGTATGAGTTATAATTTTTAAAAAATAACCGTCAAATAAAAAGAGATCTCAATTGAGACCTCTTTTTATTGAATATCTTCAACGTCAGGATATAAAAAATGATTGTACGGAAAACGTGTCACATGTATTTCTCGGACTTCTTTGTACACACGCTTTCTAAACTCGTCTAAGTTTTCTTTATTTAATGCAGAAATAAACAACGCATTATCGCCAATTTTAGACATCCATGTTTGTCGCCATTCATCAATAGAGTAATTGGCTTTTGTTCTCTCTATGATTAAATCTTCTTCATCATAGGGTTGCGCTTCATAAGCATCAATCTTATTAAACACCATAATGGTTGGTTTGTCTTTACTTTGTATCTCGTCCAAAATCTGATTCACAGATTCAATGTGTTCTTCAAAATTAGAATGCGAAATATCTACCACATGCAATAATAAATCCGCTTCTCTAACCTCATCTAAAGTACTTTTAAAAGACTCTACAAGCTGTGTAGGTAGTTTTCTAATAAAACCAACCGTGTCACTAACTAAGAAAGGCAAATTGCCAATCACTACTTTACGAACTGTTGTGTCTAAGGTTGCAAAAAGTTTATTTTCGGCAAAAACCTCAGACTTACTAATGACATTCATCAATGTAGATTTACCAACATTGGTATAACCTACTAAAGCCACACGTACCATTTTGCCTCGGTTGCCACGTTGCACAGCCATTTGCTTATCAATGGTTTTAATCTTAGCTTTTAAAAGCGATATTTTATCGCGTACAATACGCCTATCTGTTTCTATTTCTGTCTCACCAGGACCACGCATACCAATACCTCCTTTTTGACGTTCAAGGTGAGTCCACATGCCTTTTAATCGCGGTAATAAATACTGGCATTGCGCCAATTCTACTTGAGTACGCGCATAACTCGTTTGCGCGCGCTGAGCAAAAATATCAAGGATAAGATTTGTCCGATCAAGAATTTTACAATTTAGGATTTTACTAATATTACGTTCTTGAGCCGGAGATAATTCGTCATCAAAAATAACAGTGCCTATTTCGTGAGCTTTTACAAACTCCTGCACATCATTCATCTTACCGCTACCAATAAAAGTTTTTGGATTAGGCATATCCAGTTTCTGAGTGTAACGCTTTACGACTTCTCCTCCTGCAGTATAGGTCAAAAACTCAAGTTCGTCCAAGTATTCCTTAGATGTAATTTCATCTTGGTCTTTGGTCACAATTCCTATAAGCACAACCTTCTCCAGATTGGTGTCTTTTTTTTCTAGCATAGATTAGTGTAGTGCCTTAAAATTAAATAAGGCTTTAAATCCGTTTTGTTTTGGAATATTTAAAGTGCAAATTTAGGCAATTGCCTCATATCAATTTATCAATTTTAGTCATATCTTTAGCCTTATGAGTAACAAATACACGATTGCATTTTATAATATAGAAAACTTGTTCGACACAAAAGATGACGAACATACTAATGATGATGATTTTTTACCAACTTCTGCCAAACGTTGGACCACCAAACGCTATGAGAAAAAACTAAAGAAATTAGGTCGGGTTATTTCACAAATTGGCGAAGAAGATGTTGATTTTCCGCCCGCAATTGTAGGCCTAGCTGAAGTTGAAAATAAATACGTGGTGAAGGATTTGATTAAAAGCAAATATCTAAAACATTACAATTACGATATTGTGCATTACGACTCCTCTGATGAACGCGGTATTGATGTGGCCTTGATTTATAATGCTGATGTGTTTAAAGTTTCACATTCCGAACCTTTTGCAGTTTACCTTACAAAAGAAGATGGAAGTCGTGATTATACAAGAGATGTTCTATTAGTTACCGGTCGTTTGAATAATGAACAAGTACATATTATAGTTAATCATTGGTCGTCAAGACGTCAAGGACAGCAAGAAACTGAACACAAACGACTGACTGCGGCGGATACTGTTAATCGTATTATTGAAGTCTTACAAAAAAACTATGATGATCCAAAAATCATTGTCATGGGTGATTTTAACGATACACCTCAGAATAATAGTTTGCTATCTATAGAAGAGAAATCAAATCTCTATAACCCATTTAAAAAAGTTTCTACTCAAGAAAAAGGGAGCTTAAACCATAATTTTGAATGGCATTTGTTTGATCAAATTTTAATATCTACCAACTTTTTTAATGCTACTTCTACCCAATTCAATTTATCTGAAGCAGATGTGTTTAACTCAAAATTCTTAACGCAATACCATGGTAAATACAAAGGGCAACCTTTTAGGACATATGTAGGTAAACGTTACAAAGGCGGTTATAGCGACCACTTCCCTGTTTATATTGAATTGAAAGAAGACGGCTAAAAATGAAACATTTCTATTGTACAATTTTGTATCTGTATTGTCTTATTGGCTTCTCACAACAAGACCCACAATACACCCAATACATGTACAATATGCCTGTGATAAATCCAGCTTATGTTGGTGCTACAGAAAATCTAAATCTTGGTCTATTATATCGCAATCAATGGACAGAAATTGATGGTGCGCCACAAACAAGCACTTTTTTTGGTAACTTTAAACTCTCTGAAAATATAGGTGCTGGACTTTCTATTATTGCAGATCAATTAGGCCCCGTAAAAGAAACTAATGTTTATGCAGATATAGGTTATACCATAAGCCTTAAAGAAAATCATAAACTTGCATTTGGATTAAAAATAGGAGCTACATTCCATGATATTGGGCTAAATAATTTAATTGTTTTTGACCCAAACGACCCTTTTTTTAGTGAAAACATAAACAGTACAACCCCAAATATTGGCGCTGGAATATTCTACTTTACTGAAAACTATTATGCAGGTATTTCTGTACCTAATCTTTTAAGCTCAGTGCATCTCAACGCTAATGGTAATCGTTTAGGATCGGAGATTCAACACTTTTTTGTTACTGGAGGTTACGTGTTTGTATGCTCTGAAAAGGCCAAACTAAAGCCTTCATTTTTAGTTAAGTCTGCCTTTGATGCCCCTTTGTCTTTTGACTTAAATACCAATGTGCTTCTATACAACAAACTTGAACTTGGCATTTCTTATCGTAATGACGATTCGTTTTCTGGCTTAGTAAACTTTGCCATAACACCAAAACTCAACATAGGATATGCTTACGATGCAATTACGTCAGACATCAGAGAATTTGCACTGTCTTCTCATGAAGTATTGATACGCTACAGTTTTACTAAAAAAGAAACCCGAATTAAATCTCCTCGCTTTTTTTAGTTACCAATTTTTGAATGGATATTGGCTTAAATTAGAGTTGTAATATTTAACATCTCCCGTCACTTCTTCTCCTAGCCATTCAGGTTTTTCAAAGGGTTCTGTTTCAGAATTAAGCTCTATTTCGGCTATAATTAATCCTTCGTTATCTCCATAAAATTCATCAACTTCAAACATATGATTTCCAACTTTAATCTCATATCTAGTTTTATCAATAATCCCTTTTTCGCAGAGTACTAATAAAGCTTCGGCGTCTTCTTTAGAGATGTCTTTTTCCCATTCAAAACGGCTTAAACCATCCGATGAAGATTTTCCTTTTACAGTTAAAATACCTTTATCTTTTTTTAACCGAATCCTAACGGTTCGTTCTGGGTGGCTATTTAAAAATCCCTGTTTTATCTGGTAAGAATTAGAAGATGCGTCTTTAAAAGCTTCAGATTTTACTAAAAATTTTCGTTCTATTTCAGTCATAATATTGCCTAAATTTACAGTATGTCTAACGATTTACCAATCCGAAAAATAATTCATGTAGATATGGATGCCTTTTATGCATCTGTAGAACAGTTAGACAATCCTGAGTTGCGAGGAAAACCTATTGCTGTTGGTGGCGGTGGCAAACGTGGTGTCATCAGTGCTGCTAGCTACGAAGCTCGTAAATTTGGTGTGAGAAGTGCCATGTCTGGTCGTCTGGCAGAAAAATTGTGCCCAGATCTTATTTTTGTGAGAACCAACTTTGCACGCTATAATGAAGTGTCTCAAAACATTAGAAAAATATTTCATGAGTATACCGATTTAGTCGAGCCACTTTCCTTAGATGAAGCCTATCTCGATGTGACCGAAAATAAAATAGGAATGCCTAGTGCATCAATTATTGCTCAAGAGATAAGGCAACGTATTTTTGAAGATACTGGCTTAACAGCTTCTGCTGGTATTTCTATTAACAAATTTGTAGCTAAAGTGGCTAGCGATTATAACAAGCCTAACGGTCAAAAAACGGTAAACCCTGAAGATGTTTTACAATTTTTAGAGGATTTGGATATCCGAAAATTCTATGGTGTCGGTAAAGTCACAGCCGAAAAAATGTACCAAAAAGGCATTTTTACAGGTAAAAATTTAAAGTCTAAATCATTGGAATACCTCACTGAAAACTTCGGAAAATCTGGCAGCTATTACTACTATATTGTTCGCGGCATCCATAACAGTCCAGTAAAGCCAAACCGTATCCGAAAATCTCTAGCCGCTGAGCGCACATTTAGCGAAAATCTGTCTTCAGAGGTTTTTATGCTCGAAAAGCTGAATCACATTGCTGAAGAGGTTTCTAGACGATTAGACAAAAGCAAAGTAGCAGGGAAAACAGTAACACTAAAAATAAAGTACAGCGACTTTACACTACAGACTCGCAGCAAGACATTGCCTTATTTTATTAGTGATAAAGCCATTATTTTAGAAACTGCTAAAGATTTATTGTATCAAGAAAAGTTAAATAATTCTGTTCGCCTTTTAGGCATCTCTCTATCTAATTTAAATACTGAAGTTACAAAAAAGAAATCCACGGAAAAGCAAAAGAAATCTGTTAGCGTACAGTTAAAATTTGAGTTTTAAAAAAAGCCCTTGTATTAATTCATGTAAATTGTAACCACTATGAAGACAAAACTATTACATGCATCTCCTGTACTGCCTAGTCAAGATATTGATAGAGATGTGGCTTGGTATGAAAAATACCTTGGATTTTCACTCTTATACAAAGACGCAATGTATGCCGTTATGCGAAGAGAAAATATCTACTTTCACTTACAATGGCATGCCGACACTGAAGACGATCCTTTACTTGGCGGTTCTGTGATGAAAATATTTGTTGATGATATACAACCTATTTTTGAAGAATTTGTTGAACGTGGCACTATAAAACCTGAAAAACTGAGACTAAAAACCGATTGGGGTACCAGCGAGTTTGGTTTTTATGACTTGAATACTAATGCTATTTTCTTTGTTCAAGATTTATAAGCCTTTTTTAACACATCGTCAATCATGAAACTACTAAAGCTTTTTATCTCAATATTTACTTTTTCGCTTGTTTTATCATGTGACGAAAAGGTAAAAACTCCTGAAGTTGATAATAAAACAACACAAACCGAAGCCATAAAAGAAGGTGTTCAGCCATTTGCTAAAGACATCTTTTCGAAATTTACCAATGTTAGAGATTTTACAATAAATAGAGATGAAACCGAAGCCTATTTTTCGTTGCAAAGCCCAGCGCGAGAGTTATCAGTAATTATGAAAATTGAAAAAGTAAACAATCGTTGGCAAGCACCAGAAATTACAAACTTCTCAGGCAGGTTTACCGATTTAGAACCCTTTTTATCACCAGATAACCTCAAACTTTATTTTGTGTCTAACAGACCCTTTTCAAAAGATAGTACAAATACTAAGGATATGGACATTTGGTATGTGGAGCGCGCAACAATAACTGATGCTTGGTCTACCCCTAAAAATATTGGTGCGCCTATTAATACTGATGGTGATGAGTTTTACCCTGCTGTAGCTACCAATGGCAATCTTTATTTTACGACCATAAAAAAAGAGCTAGAATCTGCAGATGATATTTTTATGAGTAAATGGGAAAACGGCACATATACTGAACCTGTAATTTTAGGTGAAGGCGTTAACACAAAAGGTGCGGAATATAATGCCTTTATTGCTCCCGATGAGTCTTACATTATTTTTGGTGGTTGGCGACGCACAGATGGATTGGGCTCTGGCGATATGTATATATGCAAAAATGTAGATGGCGAATGGACAAAAGCCGAAAACCTTGGAGAAAAGATTAATTCTAAAGACATGGAATTTTGCCCTTTTGTAAATAACGAAACACTTTACTTTACTAGTCGTAGAAGTAACGTTACAAAAAAAGAAGATGGCTATACAAATGCTGAAGAATTACTCTCAGAGATTAACAGATACGATAATGGAGCCAGCAGGATTTATAAAGTGGATTTTAGCAGCCTTTTAAATGATTGATTTGACTTTCTAAAAGTTTACCACGAACTTCGTTATCGACCGATAAAATCAATTAAAACTGAATTTATCTAAGCATTAGCTGCAAGCAAAAAACTATGATTCGACCATACATACCAGAGGATAAAGAGAGTTTACTAAAAATATTTAAGCTTAACATTCCTAAATATTTTGATACAAACGAACTAAATGATTTCAAAGAGTATCTTGAAAAAAAGTCTAATACTTATTTAACAATAGAACTGGATAGTAAAATTGTTGGCGGGACTGGTTACTATGTCAATGGAAATGATAAATCTGGACGAATTACTTGGATCTTCTTTGATCCAAATTATTCTGGGCAAGGGTTAGGAAAGCAGTCTGTAGAATACTGTTTAAAACTGCTACGCGAAGATAGTAGAGTAGAAAAATTTATTGTAACCACTTCCCAGTTAGCATATAAGTTTTTTGAAAAATTTGGTTATGAAATTATTCGAGTTGAAAAAAATTATTGGGGAAAAGGGCTTGATTTGTACGAAATGGAAAAAATCAACAAATGAAAATCAGAAAAGTAAAAATTCAAGATATTAATAAATTAGCAGAAATCGGAAAACGAACTTTTTTCGAAACTTTTTCATCTGAAAATAGTGAAGAAAATATGACCGAATATTTAGAAAACAGATTTTCTTCCAAAAAACTAAGAACTGAACTCGCTGACCCAAATGCTGAATTTTATTTTGCAGAACTTGATAGTAAGATAATAGGGTATTTAAAAGTAAATAGCGGAAAATCTCAAACCGAGATACAAGATGAAAACTCACTTGAAATTGAACGGATTTATGTGTTAAAAAAGTTTCACGGAAAAAAAATTGGACAAATTCTTTATGAAAAAGCTGTTGAGTTAGCGAATGAAAAAAAGGTGGAATATATTTGGTTAGGTGTTTGGGAAAAAAACCCTAGAGCAATCCGATTTTATAAAAAAAATGGATTTGTAGAATTTGACAAGCATATTTTCAAACTTGGAGATGATGAACAAACAGATATAATGATGAAACTTAAACTAAATTAAAAAGCCAGTAGCTAACAACTTGTATAATTCATTGCTAGTACTTACCTATTTCTTAAAATCCTCGCGGACTTTCTATCTGTGATTTATTTGCTAACTTTAGTACCTAAACCACGCAACGAAATCATACACAAAACCGATAACGAAACTCCCTAAAAATTACAACTCTCTATTTCAGTAACTCTCAAAGTATTTACCATACCCTTATCTTTTATTGGCATCGCCGCTAAACTAATGAGCATATCACCAACGCCCAGGTAGCCTTTTTTACAAGCAATAGCATTAACGTCTTCAATGGTTTCATCTGTGCTCACAAACTTATCGTAATGAAATGCTGTAACACCCCAAAGTAAACTTAAGCGTGTTAACATGCGTTTATTTGAGGTAAACACTAAAATATGTGCCGAAGGTCGCCATGCCGAAATTTGAAACGCTGTATAACCACTATTAGTTAATGTTGAAATCGCTTTAGCATCTATCTCATTTGCCATTTTAGCAGCATGATAACAAATAGATTTAGTAATATATCTTTTGGTACGGATATGTGGCGGTAATTGTGGCACTTCAATCAACGAAGAGTCCTCAACACTACGGATAATATTGGCCATTTGACGTATCACTTCTACTGGGTATTTACCCACAGAGGTTTCACCGGATAACATTACCGCATCTGCACCATCCATAACAGAGTTAGCCACATCATTAACCTCAGCACGTGTTGGTGTTAAACTAGAAATCATGGTTTCCATCATTTGTGTCGCAATAATTACAGGTATGCGTGCACGTTTTGCACGATGTACCAATTGCTTTTGTACTAATGGGACTTCTTCCGCTGGGATTTCGACACCCAAATCACCACGAGCTACCATTAAGCCATCACAATAGGCTACAATCTTATCGATATTAGCTACTGCTTCTGGTTTCTCGATTTTTGCTATAATTGGAATTTTCTCTTTACTATGCTCACTAATTAACTTCTGGAGCTCCATTAAATCCTCGGCATGTCTTACAAAAGATAGTGCTATCCAATCTACATCTTGACCAATTGCAAAAACGGCATCTTCAACATCCTTTTCTGTTAATGCGGGCTGAGAAATATTTGTATTTGGAAGGTTAACCCCTTTTTTAGATTTTAATGGTCCACCTTGAATAACTTTGGCTTTTACTTCAGATTTTCCGTTAGTAGAAACAACTTCGAAAATTAATTTTCCATCATCTAAAAGAATACGTTCGCCTGGTTTTGCATCTTGAGGAAACTTATCATAAGTCATGTAAACACGCTCTTTAGTGCCTTCAAAACGTTTTCCTGTAGCAAAGACTATTTCATCTCCAGGGTTAACAACAACCTCCTCTTTCATAGTACCAACACGTAATTTTGGACCTTGTAAATCTGCCAAAATTGCTGCGTTATAGCCATATTCTTCATTAAGGTCACGTATCATCTTAATTCTCTTTTTTACACCTTCATAATCGGCATGAGAAAAGTTAATTCTAAACACATTTGCGCCTTCTTCTAACATTTGTTTTAAAACACTCTTACTGCTTGTAGCTGGACCAAGCGTAGCTACTATCTTTGTTTTCTTATTCTTCATTAATTCTAAAAAATTAAATGTTCCTTCGATTTTATTTTAGTCAAATCTACAGCGTAACTCGTAATAATTTGAGGTACGTTTTGTAGCTTACTAATCATCAGTTTTTCGTTAATTTGTTGCGTTTCGTTAGATATTTTTATAAAAAAATCTACTTGTTTTAATTCAGGAAGCAAATTATACGTTTTGGTTACCCTTTTGTCCTCACTAAATAAAACACCACTACTAGATAAGCTCTCTTCTTCCTTTTTACAAATATTTGCAATAAGATTCCAAGTTGTATCACCAGAGACATTGTAATACTCATATACAGCATATGATGACGAAGTGTAATTTAGGTCCAAATCTTTTTCCTTTCGTTCTAAATTGATACCCAAAAACTTATTAATCATATACGCCAATCGGTAATCTTCTAACCCGCAATGAATGGCAATAAGCACGTACGAATCGTCATAAAAATCATCAACTAAAAGCTTATGCATTGCCATATTCCTATTTGCAAATAATTAGGTAAATATAAGGTATAAAATTAGGGGAAATATTAAGTTTATAT
Source organism: Winogradskyella haliclonae (assembly GCF_014635865.1). Lineage (GTDB taxonomy): Bacteria > Bacteroidota > Bacteroidia > Flavobacteriales > Flavobacteriaceae > Winogradskyella > Winogradskyella haliclonae. The sequence continues at coordinate 513,467 of NZ_BMDQ01000001.1, forward strand.
CAAACTTAAGAGAATAAAATTACGAAAACGTTTGCGCTAAATGATAGTGCTTTAGGGTAATTAAGTGTGTGTCTTTATCTGTCCTTGGAACGCAAAAAATGCACGCTTCGATGCTTTTTCTTCAGCCTTCTTTTTAGAAGTTGCACGACCTTTTGCTACCACTTTGTCATCAATACTCAACTTAACTGCAAAATGCTTTAGCGCATCATTCCCTGTGTCTTCATAGACTTCATAGTCAAAGGTCTTTTTCTCTTTTTGACACCATTCTATCAATAAACTCTTATAGCTAATCACTTTACCTTCGAGTTTTTCTATATCGACATGCGGAAGAATAACATTTTTATAAATAAACTTCTCACAAGCTTTATAACCTTTATCTAGGTATATGGCACCAACAATAGCTTCGAAAAGATTGCCGTGAATATTACTGCCAAAGTTATCTTTTGGTATTCTACTGGTTACCAAATCAATAAGTTTTAGCTCTCGTCCTAATTCATTTAAATGCTCACGACTTACTACTTTAGAACGCATCTTTGTTAAATAACCTTCATCGCCATGGGGTACTTCATTAAAAAGATAAGAGGCAATTACAGAACTAAGCATAGCATCACCTACAAACTCTAAACGTTCGTAATTAATAGGATTACCTTTTTTGTCCTTAATATTCATAGAACGATGCGTAAATGCCTTAATGTAGAACGATTTGTTTTTGGGTTTAAACCCAAGAATCTGTTGAAGTTGTAAAAAAAAATTCCCGTCTTCTTCAGAACGGGAATTTTTTAATATGTTACGAATGAAGCTCATTCGGGATTTAGTCTAATTTCTTGAATAATACACAAGCGTTGTGACCGCCAAATCCAAATGTATTACTCATTGCTACTTTAATATCACGTTTTTGAGCTTTATTGAGTGTTAAATTCAATTCTGGATCTATGTTTTCATCAACTGTTTCATGATTGATGGTTGGTGGGATAATACCATGCTCTATTGCCATTATAGAAGCAATAGCCTCTATAGCTCCAGCAGCACCTAGTAAGTGACCCGTCATAGATTTTGTAGAATTAATATTAATCTTCTTAGCGTGGTCGCCAAATACTTCAGATATAGCTTTTAATTCTGCAACATCGCCTAAAGGCGTTGATGTTCCATGTGTGTTTATATGATCTACATCTTCAGGATTTAAGCCAGCATTATGCAAACAATTTTTCATTACCGCCATAACACCTATCCCATCTGGATGAGGTGCCGTCATATGATAAGCATCAGAGGATAAACCTCCACCAACAACTTCAGCATAAATTTTTGCGCCTCGAGCTTTAGCATGCTCGTACTCTTCTAAAACGATAGCTCCCGCACCTTCACCTAAGACAAATCCATCTCGATTTGCATCAAAAGGTCTTGAAGCTGTTTCTGGGCTATCATTACGAGTACTCATGGCGTGCATAGCATTAAAACCACCCATACCAGCAATGGTCACAGCGGCTTCACTTCCTCCTGTAATTACAACATCACAATGTCCTAAACGAATATTGTTTAAAGCATCTATCATTGAATTAGCAGAAGAGGCACAAGCAGATACCGTTGTATAGTTAGGTCCCATAAATCCATATTTAATAGATATGTTTCCTGGTGCTATATCGGCAATCATTTTGGGAATGAATCGTGGGTTAAATCGTGGCGTTCCATCACCTTTGGCATAGTTTAACACTTCTTCTTGAAATGTTTCTAAGCCTCCAATTCCAGCGCCCCAAATGACACCCACTCTTAATTTGTTGACAGCATCTAAATCAAGTTTTGAGTCTGCAATTGCTTCATCTGAAGCTACCATTGCGTACTGCGAAAACTTATCCATTTGCCTTGCTAACTTTCTGTCAATAAAGTCAGTAACGTTAAAGTTTTTTACTTCACAAGCAAATTGTGTTTTGAACTTTTCAGCATCAAAATGTGTAATTGGTGCAGCGCCACTCTTTCCATTAACAAGACCATTCCAATATTCATCTTTGGTATTGCCAATAGGTGTAAGTGCACCTAAACCGGTAACTACAACTCGCTTTAATTCCATAAAATTTAGTTTGTTATTTTGCTTCTTCTATATAAGAGATAGCTTGACCAACTGTTGCAATATTTTCAGCTTGATCATCTGGTATTTGAATATCGAATTCTTTTTCGAATTCCATGATTAACTCTACTGTATCCAATGAATCTGCTCCTAAATCGTTAGTAAAGCTAGCTTCTGTTACAACTTCGTTTTCATCAACACCTAATTTGTCTACGATAATCGCTTTTACTCTTGATGCAATGTCTGACATAATCTTTTAGTTTTTAAGTTTTAATTAGAGGGCAAAAATAAAAAACTTTATTTTAAAAAATAGTTTTACCAGTAAAATGTGCCTCTTACAGATAAAAATAGAAATAAGTATTTAATTTTTGAGCCTAATTGTTAATTATTATTCTTTTTTTTGTTTGAGTAATCTAATCATGATTAACTGTATATGAAACGTATTGTAATCTTTGCGTCCGGCTCGGGAAGTAATGCTGAAAATTTGATAAAGTTTTTTCAAAACAGTGAACATGCGTCTGTTATTCAGGTACTCACTAACAATCCTCATGCCAAAGTGTTAGACCGCGCCAAACGCCTTGGTGTATCTGCTTTGTCGTTCAATAAAACAGCATTTACAAAAACCGAAGATGTGCTTAACCTTTTAAAAGTATCTCAACCGGACCTCATTGTTTTAGCAGGTTTTTTATGGAAATTTCCTGAAAACATTCTTAAAGAGTTTCCGAATAAAGTCATTAATATTCATCCTGCGCTTTTACCAAACTATGGCGGAAAAGGCATGTATGGCATGCATGTTCATAGAGCAGTTGTTGAAAATAATGAAGCCGAAACTGGTATTACTATTCACTATGTGAACGAAAACTATGATGAAGGCGCTATTATTTTTCAGGCAAAATGTGAGGTTTTGACTTCTGATTCTGCTGAAGATGTGGCTTTAAAAATCCATGAATTAGAAATGGAGTACTTCCCTGAAGTTGTTGATAGACTTTTAAATGAGTAAAAAGAAAACAAAATATTATACTGTTTGGAAAGGGCATCACACAGGTGTTTTTGAATCTTGGGATGATTGCAAAGCTCAAATTAAAAACTTTGAAGGCGCACAATACAAATCTTTTGCAACTTTTGAAGCTGCAAAAAAAGCATTAAAAGGTAATTATAAGGATTACATCGGTAAATCTAAAACCTTTAAAAGCGAACTTTCTGATGAGCAGCTTAAAAAAATAGGGCAACCAAATTATAATTCTATTTCAGTCGACGCAGCTTCTAGTGGTAATCCCGGAAAAATGGAATATCGCGGCGTAGATACCAAAACCAAAAAACAACTCTTTATCCAAGGGCCTTTTGATGAAGGCACAAATAATATTGGTGAATTTTTGGCCTTGGTACATGGTCTAGCATTTTTAAAACAACACAAGAGTGACCGTATTATGTATACCGACTCTCGCACAGCAATGAGCTGGGTGCGAAAAAAAACATGTAATACTAAGCTAGAACGTAACGAAAAAAACAAACCAGTTTTTGAGCTTATAGACCGTGCTATAAAATGGTTAGAAACCAATTCTTACAAAACCACAATTGTAAAGTGGGAAACCAAAGCTTGGGGCGAAATCCCAGCGGATTTTGGTCGTAAATAATCTTTTCCATAAAATTTAACAGCTTGTTTTGTAATGCATCGAAAGTTGCCACTACTAAGAGCACTTATAAATTAAGTTTCAATGCAAAAGTTTAGACTTTCAATATTTTTTGTGATTATTACATCTTTTTCATTTGCCCAAACCGAATGGAAACTAAAAAAAGATGCTGATAATATTAAAATATATACGAGGTCTATCCCCAATGAAAAGCTAGATGAGTATAAAGCGGAAACAACCATCAAGACACCAATTGAAAACGTACTTAAAGAACTTTTATCTGCTCCAAAATATTATGACCAATGTGAACCTGGGATTAGCTATCACATAAAAAAACTTAAAGACAATCAACATCTGTTTTACGCTCGTAAAGATTTACCGTGGCCAGTTAAGGATAGAGATTTAATAACACTCTTAACCGTGGAAAAAATCACAGATACTAAATACAAATTAAAGTTAGAATCTTTGCCAAATGCTATAGAAGAGCGTGAAAAGACGATTCGCATTAAAAAACTCATGGGTTTTTGGTTATTGGAAGAAATCGATAATTCTACTAAAGTTACCCAACAACTTTTTGTAAACCCAGAAGGTTCACTTCCAGCATTTGTGACCAATAGTTTACTTATTAAAGGACCTTTTAAAACCTTTTCAGAATTAAGAGCAACACTTAATAATTACGAAGATACTGTTTTGGGTAAATAAAATATGTCATTGTCATTAATCACATTATATTTGCACTGAAATTCGAAATTTTACGTATGAGCAAGTTAGTTATTGTTGGAACTGTAGCTTTTGATGCTATTGAAACACCTTTTGGTAAAACCGACAAAATTTTAGGCGGAGCAGCAACATATATAGGACTTTCTGCTGCCAATTTTGACAATGTAGATGCAGCTGCTGTTTCTGTAGTTGGTGGTGATTTCCCACAAGAATACTTAGACCTTTTAACTGATAGAAAAGTAAATATAGATGGTGTTGAAATCGTAAAAGATGGTAAAACATTTTTTTGGAGTGGTAAATACCATAACGATATGAATTCTCGTGATACTTTAGCTACCGAACTAAATGTTTTAGAGACGTTTACACCTGTAGTTCCTGAAAATTATCAAAATGCAGATATTGTAATGTTAGGTAACTTACATCCTTTAACACAACAAAGTGTATTAGACCAAATGTCTAAAAAACCAAAGCTAGCCATTTTAGACACCATGAATTTTTGGATGGATATCGCTATGGAAGATTTAAAAGCTGTTCTTAAAAATGTTGATGTAATTACAATCAATGATGAAGAGGCTAGACAATTATCTGGAGAATATTCTTTAGTTAATGCAGCGAAAAAAATCCATACCATGGGACCAAAATATGTCGTGATTAAAAAAGGTGAGCATGGTGCATTGTTATTTAATGAAGACAATATGTTTTACGCACCTGCACTACCTCTAGCAGAAGTGTTTGACCCAACTGGAGCTGGAGACACATTTGCAGGTGGTTTTTCGGGCTATCTCGCAAAAACAGGAAATGTCTCTTTTGAGAATATGAAAAAAGCAGTAATATATGGTTCAGCATTGGCTTCTTTTTGTGTAGAGAAATTTGGAACGGAACGCATGCTAAGCCTTACAGATGAAGAAATATATGAACGCCTGCAGCAATTTAAAGATTTAACACAATTCGAAATAGAATTGAATTAATAGAAACTAACGCGCCTAATTTTGGCGCGTTTTTTATTTCATTATTTTTGAATACTCAACAACACAACAAACTCTCACAGCTACAATGAGTGATGCTTTAAAACACGAATGCGGTATAGCATTAATTAGATTAAAAAAACCTTTAGAGTTTTATAAGAAAAAATATGGAAGTGCATTTTATGGGGTAAACAAAATGTATCTCATGATGGAAAAGCAGCATAATCGAGGCCAAGATGGTGCCGGTTTTGCAAGTATCAAATTAGACACTCAGCCAGGTGAACGTTACATAAGTCGCGTGCGTTCTATAGCACAGCAGCCTATACAAGATATTTTTGCTCAAATTAATGAGCGCATAAATGATGACCTTAGCAAAAATCCAGAATATCAAGACGATGTTGCAGCTCAGAAAAAACACATTCCTTACATAGGAGAATTACTTTTAGGCCATGTTCGTTATGGCACTTTTGGTAAAAATAGTGTGGAAAGTGTGCATCCGTTTTTAAGACAAAACAATTGGATGCATAGAAACCTTATCGTTGCTGGTAACTTTAACATGACCAATGTTAGTGAGCTTTTCAATAATCTTGTTAATATAGGCCAGCATCCGAAAGAAAAAGCAGACACCATAACCATTATGGAAAAAATTGGTCATTTTTTAGATGATGCTGTTTCTAAAATATATAAGGACTTAAAAAAAGAAGGTTATAGTAAAGCTGAATGTTCTCCTCTTATTGCTGAGCGATTAAAAGTTGGTAAAATCTTAAAAAAAGCAGCAAAAAATTGGGATGGCGGTTATGCTATGGCTGGTTTATTAGGACACGGCGATTCCTTTGTGCTAAGAGACCCGGCAGGCATTAGGCCAGCATATTATTACCAAGATGACGAAGTTGTTGTTGTTGCTTCTGAACGCCCTGTAATACAAACTGTGTTTAATATTGATTTTAACGATGTCATTGAGTTAGAACCAGGACATGCTATTATTACTAAAAAATCTGGGGAAACCTCAATAAAACAAATATTAGAGCCTTTAGAGCGAAAAGCTTGTTCATTTGAGCGCATTTATTTTTCTAGAGGTAGTGATGCAGAAATTTATGAAGAGCGAAAAGAACTAGGAAGGTTACTTATGCCTAAAGTTCTTGAAGCTATTGATGGAGACACTAAAAATTCTGTGTTTTCTTTTATTCCAAATACAGCAGAAACATCATTCTTTGGTATGATTGATACTGTTGAAGAACACCTTAATCAAAGAAAAACTCAAGCCATATTAGACGGTAATGGAAAATTATCGGCAGAGCATGTTATAGAAATATTGTCTGAGCGACCGCGTATAGAAAAAATAGCCATTAAGGATGTAAAACTTAGAACATTTATTACTGAAGATAGTAGTCGTGACGATTTAGTAGCTCACGTATATGATGTGACCTATGGCGTTATAAAACCTACTGACAATCTTGTAATTATTGACGATAGTATTGTAAGAGGCACAACACTTAAGAAAAGTATCATCAAAATGATGGATCGCTTAAATCCTAAAAAGATTGTTGTCGTTTCATCCGCACCACAAATTAGATATCCTGATTGTTATGGCATAGATATGGCCAATCTTGAAGGTCTAGTTGCTTTTAGAGCTGCCTTAGCCTTACTAAAAGACACCAATAACTATGATGTTGTCGAAGAGGTTTATAAAAAATGTAAAGCTCAAGTAAACTTAAAGGATAAAGATGTCAAAAACTTTGTAAAGGAAATCTATGACAACTTCACTGATGAACAAATTTCTGATAAAATATCTGAGCTTCTTAGTGACGAAGATGTCAAGGCAGAAGTAAAAATTATATTTCAGTCAGTGGCTAATTTGCATAAAGCATGTCCAAAGAATTTAGGCGATTGGTATTTTACTGGGAATTATCCAACTGTTGGTGGTAACCGTGTTGTCAACAAAGCCTTTATCAATTTTTACGAGGGTAATAAAGAGAGGGCTTATTAAAGCATACTACCACTCTACAATTATATTTAGTTGTTAAGCCAAAAAAAATGCCGTTAATCTAATAATTTATACTTGTTAAATATTAGACCTATATATTAGCTATATACCATAACATAAGTAGGTTAAGTTCATGGTAGATTTGGGGCAAAAAAGGGCGATTTATTTCGCTCTTTTTTATTTTCTACAAACACCATAATACTCATTCAAGCAGATAAATGTCTACAAAAAATATCTCTTAGACTGATATTTATGTGTTTCGTCTATATTATACATAATATTTGTTTCGCTTAAAGTATATTTGAAGTTACCATAACATAAGTAGGTTAAGTTTATGGTAGATTTGGGGCAAAAAGGGTGAACTCTAGTTTACCCTTTTTCATTTTATATAATCTAGTAAAAAATAAAACCCAAGCCTTTTCGACTTGGGTCATTTATATAATTGAAGGGTCTTCCTTAATTATTTTGCTTCAGCATAACGTCTTTCTACTTCATTCCAATTAATCACTTTAAAGAACGCATCAATATAATCTGGTCTTCTATTTTGATAGTTTAAATAGTATGCATGTTCCCAAACATCTAAGCCTAAAATTGGAGTTCCGCCACAAGTGACTCCTGGCATTAAAGGATTGTCTTGGTTTGGTGTAGAGCAAACTTCAACCTTACCTCCTTTATGAACACATAACCATGCCCAACCAGAACCAAACTGAGTAGCTGCAGCTTTACTAAAAGCTTCAATAAAAGCATCTTTAGATCCAAACGCTGCTTCAATAGCATCTTTTAATTCTCCCGAAAGATATCCTCTATCTTCAGGATTCATAACATCCCAAAATAAAGAATGATTGTAAAAACCACCGCCATTATTTCTAACACCACTATTAGACATATCTAGGTTGCCTAAAATAGCTTCGATAGATTTTCCTTCTAAATCCGTACCTGCAACAGCAGCATTAAGTTTTGTTGTATATCCGTTATGATGCTTTGAGTGATGTATTTCCATAGTACGCGCATCAATATGCGGTTCTAAAGCATCATAAGCATATTTTAGTTTTGGTAATTCAAAAGCCATAATATTTATGTTTTTATGTGTTAATGATTAGATTATAGCAAATTTACAATATTGCCTAGTAGAAATTCAAAATATAATATTAAGATTACCTATTTTGGTATAAAATTAATCATTAGTTGAAGCCAACTTTTAAAATATTTAGTGCGTCTGCCGGTAGTGGTAAAACATATACGCTCGCTAAATCCTACATTAAACTTCTTATAGCTTCAAAAAATCAAGACCATTTTAAACATATTCTTGCTATCACATTTACCAACAAAGCTGTTGGCGAAATGAAAACAAGGATTATCGATATGCTAAAGCTTTTTTCTTCAAAAGAAAACTTAACGCATCAACATCCTATGTTTATAGAAATCAGTAAAGAACTTTCTATTAGTCCAGAGCAACTATTTGAACGTTCTAAAAAAGTTCTAAATAACATTACACATAATTATGGTGCTTTTGATATTTCAACCATTGATGGTTTTACACACCGTGTCATTAGGACTTTTGCTTTTGATTTAAAACTCCCTATAAATTTTGAAGTAGAATTAGATCAAGATTATATGCTTACTAAGGCTATTGACGCACTAATCGCAAAAGCAGGGACTGATAAAGCATTAACTAAAACTCTTGTTGATTTTGCCATAGAAAAGGCGGATGATGATAAAAGTTGGGATATAAGCTATGATTTTAAAAAAACAGGAAGACTGCTTCTTAATGAAAATGACTTACCGTACTTAAATGAGCTTAAAGAAAAAACTATAGATGACTTTAACGAGTTAAAAAAAGATCTATATAAAAAAACAACGCATCTTGCTAATCAAATTGTAGAAGAAGCCACTTTAATCATAAATCTTATTGAAGAAGCTGGATTACAATTTGATGATTTTTCTGGTAGCTATCTACCAAAGCACTTTGAAAAACTATCTAACGCCAACTTTAATGTAACTTTTGTAGCTAAGTGGCAAGAAGATTTAGAAAATAAAACACTCTACCCTAAACGTGTTCCAGAAAATATTGCATCAACAATTGAAGAGATACAACCCGCTATTGCAAGTGCCTTTAATAAGACAAAATCCTTGCTTATTGAACTTAAGTTCAATAAAGCAATTTACAAAAACATAACGCCGCTTTCTGTAATAAATGCGTTACAAAAAGAACTTAATACTTTAAAAGAAGACGAAAACAAACTTCTTATATCAGAGTTTAATACCTTAATAAGTAACGAAATAAAAAATCAGCCTACACCATTTATATATGAACGCTTGGGCGAGAAATTTCGTCACTATTTTGTAGATGAATTTCAAGATACATCCAAAATGCAATGGGAGAATTTAATTCCCTTAATGGATAATGCATTATCGTCAACTCATGGCTCAGCAATGATAGTTGGTGATGCAAAACAGGCTATATATCGTTGGCGTGGTGGCGATGCGCAGCAGTTTATAAACCTATATGAAGGTGTTGAAAACCCTTTTCAGATAAATGCAGAGCTTAATAATCTTAATACCAACTATCGTAGTTATAAGACTATTATTGATTTTAATAACTCCTTTTTTGACTTTATCTCAAATCAATTCTTTTCTAAAGAGGATTACAAATCTTTATATGAGGATGCAAAGCAAATAAGCTCTAAAAACCAAAGCGGATATGTTAACCTTTCCTTTTTAGATTTTGAAATCTCTGAGGATAGAAATGAAGCTTACATAAAAAAAACTTTTGAAATCGTTAAGTCCTGCCTTGAAAAAGGCTATCAAAAGAAAGACATATGCATTTTGGTAAGAAAAAAGAAAGAAGGTATCGCTGTTTCTGATTATTTAACCCATCAAAATATTAATATCACCTCTTCAGAAACACTACTGCTTACTAATTCACCTAAAGTCAATCTGCTTAATTTAGTTTTAGCTGTATTGATTAATCCAGATGACCAAAAGTTGAGATTAGATATGCTTGATGGTATTTCAAAATTATTTAATATTGAGGACAAGCATCTCTTTTTTAAATCACATCTAAATCTATCAATAGAAGATTTATTCAAAGAATTAGTGCACGTAAGTGTACAGTTAGACTATAATAGTTTACTGCAAATGCCGCTTTATGAGATGGCTGAATGTTTAGTTAGAGGCTTGTCTCTATGTGAAAACGCATCCGATGCGTATGTACAATTTTATTTAGACACAGTTCTTGATTACAGTAATAAACAAACTCCAAATATCTTAGGGTTTTTAGAATTTTTTGAATCTAAAAAAGAAACTTTAAGTATCTCAACACCTACTACATTAGATGCCGTCTCTGTAATGACTATCCACAAATCCAAAGGGCTTGAGTTTCCTGTTGTTATATTCCCATTTGCTGACTTAGACATGTATCGTGAAATAGAACCAAAATCTTGGTTCCCTATAGAAAATCAAGATTTTTATGGTTTCAATTTTGCATTGATTAAATTTTCGAAAGACTTTCAGAATTTTGGCGAAAAAGGGCAAGACATTTTTAATGAGCATCAGTCCAAACTGGAGCTAGACAATATTAATTTACTCTATGTAACTTTAACTAGGGCCATTGAGCAGTTATATATTGTTTCAAAAAAAGATATTAATAGTAAAGGCGCTATAAATGACAAAACCTATGCTGGTTTGCTTATTAAATATCTAATGCATTGTAATAAATGGGAAGATGATACGCTAGAATATTCATTTGGTTTACCAAATAACAAAACTGATAACGTTTTAAAGATAGTAGATACGGAAGACTACCGGTTCATATCTACCTCAAAAGAAACCCATAACCTTAAAATTATAACAAACTCCGGTGTTTTATGGGATACCGAACAAGAACAAGCCATTGAACGCGGAAATCTAATACATCTCCTCATGTCTAAAATTAAAACCAAACATGATGTAGATTTTGCTATTGAGTCTCTTATAAATCTTGGGCAAATACAACGTCCTGAAATTGAAGAGCTAAAAAAAACAGTATTAGCAATAATTAACAATAATGAGATTTCAGAATATTTTAGCAGCAACTATGACATCTATAATGAAAGAGACATTATTACCAAAGATGGGCTTTTTCTTAGACCAGATCGGCTAGCAATTAAAGACAAAAACGTTGTTATTATAGACTACAAAACAGGTAATATAGATAAAAAATACGATATGCAATTGGACGCATATTCAAGAGTTTTAGTTGATATGGGTTTTCAAATTGAAAAAAAACTACTCGTTTATATAAACAAGAACATAGAAATTATTGAAGTTAAATAGTAACTTTGAAAAAACTAAAAACGCAAAAATGTACGGAGCAATAAAAGAACATCTTAGTAAAGAAATTGAAAACATAAAAGATGCTGGGTTATTTAAATCGGAGCGTATAATAACATCTGCTCAAGGTCCAGAAATAACATTAAACACAGGTCAAAAAGTATTAAATTTTTGTGCCAATAATTACCTAGGCCTTTCATCTCACCCTGAGGTGGTGAAAGCTGCTCAAGATACAATGGATACACACGGGTTTGGTATGTCTTCTGTTAGGTTTATTTGTGGTACCCAAGACATTCATAAAGAACTAGAGCAAAAAATAGCAGATTTTTATGGTACTGAAGACACCATATTATATGCTGCAGCATTTGATGCAAATGGAGGTGTTTTTGAACCTTTATTAGGAAAAGAAGATGCTATAATTTCTGATTCTTTAAATCATGCCTCTATAATAGATGGTGTAAGATTATGTAAAGCTGCTAGGTATCGTTACCAAAATAATAATATGACTGAGCTAGAAGCAAAGCTTATTGAAGCCAATGAAAATGGTGCTCGACATAAAATTATAGTTACAGATGGTGTGTTTTCTATGGATGGTTTGGTCGCACCTCTAGACAAGATTTGTGATTTAGCTGATAAATATGACGCGATGGTTATGATTGACGAGTGTCATGCCACCGGTTTCATTGGAGAAACCGGAATAGGAACTCTTGAAGCAAAAGGTGTTTTGGGTCGCATAGATATCATTACTGGAACACTAGGTAAGGCATTGGGAGGAGCTATGGGGGGATATACAACTGCAAAAAAAGAAATTATTGAAATTTTAAGACAACGCTCTAGACCTTATTTATTCTCAAATTCCTTAGCGCCTGCAATTGTTGGCGCGTCTATAAAGGTGTTCGATATGCTCTCTGGAGATACTTCTCTAAGAGATAAATTAGAATCAAATACAACTTATTTTAAGTCCGGACTTAAAAAAGCTGGTTTTGATATTATAGATGGAGATTCGGCCATTGTTCCTGTTATGCTATATGATGCAAAATTATCTCAAACCATGGCTAATATGTTATTAGAAGAAGGTATTTACGTAATTGGTTTCTTTTTTCCTGTTGTACCTAAAGAAAAGGCAAGGATAAGAGTACAACTTTCGGCAGCACATGAAAAAGAACATTTAGATAAAGCTATAGGCGCATTTGTTAAAGTGGGGAAACAATTAGAAATAATATAAATTCTTTAGAATGTCTTTATTTAAAGGCATTATATCAATATTTTTATATATTTGTCTTTGTTAATAATATTTAACAACTTACATTTGCTAACAATTAACACTTAAAATTAAATTATTTAGAATATGAAAAATCTTAGCAGATTATTATTTGTAGCTGTGCTTTTAGCTAGCTTTAGCACTGCTAACGCTCAGGACAAAAACAACCCTTGGGCTTTTAGTATTGGTACCAACGCAGTTGATTTTTATCCTGTAGGGGAAGATATTCCTCAAGGAGACTTTTTAGATGAATTCTTCAATGCTAATGACCATTGGAATGTTTTACCTTTTCTTTCTAGAATTTCAGTTTCCAGATATATAGATGATGGTTTTACTTTTACTGTTGCGGGTAGTTTAAATAAAATCAACAAGTTTGGATCAAATGTTGATCTTGTAACTGGTGAGGAAACAACTAATAGATTACCTGATTTAGATTATTATGCCGTTGATGGTACTGTCTCTTATAGTTTTATGAGTTTAATAAACTCAAATAAGATTGACCCTTATTTAGGTGTTGGTGGTGGTTATACTTGGGTAGATGATATTGGTGCTGGTACTTTAAATGGTACTTTGGGATTAAATTATTGGATATCTGATAAAGTTGCATTAAACCTACAAACTTCATATAAGCACTCATTTGAAGATAGGTTAGCTAAACATTTTCAACATTCTGCTGGTGTCACTTTTAAATTTGGAGGTGTAGATACTGATGGTGATGGCATATATGACCACGAAGATGCTTGCCCAGAAGAGGCTGGTTTAGAGGCTTTTAATGGTTGTCCAGATTCTGATAACGATGGTATCGAAGATTCTAAAGATGATTGTCCTAACGAAGCTGGTTTAGCTGAGTTTAACGGTTGTCCTGATTCTGATGGTGACGGTGTTGTAGATGGAAGTGACAAATGCCCTACTGTTCCTGGCCTTAAGTCTTTAGCTGGTTGTCCAGATGCTGATGGTGATGGTATTGCTGATGGTGATGATGGTTGTCCTAACGAAGCAGGTCCTTCTGCTAACAATGGATGCCCATACAAAGATAAAGATGGAGACGGTGTATTAGATAAGGATGATAAGTGTCCAGATGTTGCAGGTACTGTAGCTAATGACGGTTGTCCAGAAATTACTGAAACAGAAAAAGCACAATTAAACGAATATGCTAAGACAATATTGTTTGATACAGGTAAATCTTCTATCAAAGATGAATCTAAGCAAGTATTAGCAGATATCATTGCTATCTTAAACAAGTACCCTGACGCTAAGTTTACAGTTGAAGGCCATACTGATAGTGTTGGTTCTGCCAAATTAAATACTAGATTATCTGAAGAAAGAGCAGCTTCTGTTAAGGATTATTTAGTTGCTAATGGTGTAGATCAATTTAGATTATCTTCTAAAGGATATGGTGAAGACAAACCTATCGCTGATAACAAAACAAGAGCAGGAAGAAAACAAAACAGAAGAGTTGAGATTAACTTAGCTAACTAGGTTTTTGTTTAACAATATATAATAAAAAAACGCTTCGGGTTTCCGAAGCGTTTTTTTATTATATATTTATGCTTTATTGAAAATAAACAAATTAAGTTTAAAATTTATGGGGGATATTTATAAACTAATTTTGGCTATACTACTTTTTACAAGTATAAATACAACACAAGCGCAAGACCAAAATAACCCATGGGCTTTAAGCCTTGGTGTAAATGCTGTAGATTACTATCCTGTTGGGCAACCTGATCCGCAGGGTGATTTATTTGATGAGTTTTTTAATGCTACTGATCACTGGAATATATTTCCATTTTTTTCGAGAATAGAGCTTTCAAGACATTGGACAGGTGGTCTTAGTTTTTCTGCAATTGGTTCATTTAATAAGATAAATAAATTTGGAACCAATGTTAATTATTCTACTGGAGAAGAAACAACAAATGAAGTTGATGATTTAACATACTATTCTATAGACGGTGCAATTAATTACAGCCTTATGGATTTGTTTAATTCAAATAGAATTGATCCATACATAAGTGGTGGTGGTGGTTATACCTGGTTGAATAAAATAGGTTCTGGTACCTTAAATGCATCCATAGGTATGAGGTATTGGTTTTCTGAAAAGTTTGCTTTTAATCTTCAAAGCACTTACAAACATGTTTTTGAAGTTTATGGATTTAGACACTTTCAACATTCTGCTTCTATAACTTACAAATACGGAGGTGTTTCAGACACAGATCGTGATGGTATATATGATGATAAAGATGCTTGTCCTGAAGAGCCAGGTTTGGCTATATACAATGGCTGTCCTGATTCTGATGGAGATGGTATTGAAGATTCTGTAGATGAATGTCCTGATACAACAGGTTTAGCCGAGTTTAATGGTTGTCCAGACTCTGATGGCGATGGTATTGCAGATAAGAATGATAAATGTCCAACTGTTGCTGGGCTTAAGTCTCTAATGGGCTGTCCAGATTCTGATGGCGATGGTTTAACCGATAAACAAGATAAATGCCCAACTACAGCTGGTCCTTCGGCTAATGCTGGTTGTCCGTGGCCCGACAGAGATAATGATGGGGTGTTTGATAAAGATGATAGATGTCCGAATGAAAAGGGTATCGTAGAAAATAATGGTTGTCCAAAAATTACTGAGCAAGACAAAGAGCTTCTTAATAAGTACGCTAAGACCATACTGTTTTCTCCTGGTAGATCAGATATAAGAGAAGAATCAAAAGAAATTTTATCAGATATTATTGAAATACTTAAGAGTAATCCAGATGCTAAATTTACTATTGATGGTCATACAGATAGTATAGGGTCAGACTTACTAAATCTACGTTTATCGCAAGAAAGAGCCGATTCGGTAAAACAATATTTAGTTGCTAACGGTATTAAAGATTCTAGATTGACATCAAGAGGTTTTGGTGAAGAGAAGCCTATAGCTACAAACTTTTACAAAGACGGAAGGCGAAAAAATAGAAGAGTAGAAATTAATTTGTCTAATTAATTTCTTCAGTATAAAATCTCATAAAACGCTTCGGATATCCGAAGCGTTTTTTATTTTTAGCTATGCCAACTTTTATAACTGATGTTTTACAAGATTTAAAATCCAAGCATCTGGATTTTTCAGAAATTATATTTGTTCTACCAAGTAAAAGAGCTGGTGTATTCCTTAAAAGTCAACTTCATAATTATATTGAGAAAACCTCTTTCTCCCCTTCAATACAAAGCATTGAAGATTTTGTGCAGGATTTATCTCAACTAAAACAAGTAAAAGGTATTGAATTGCTCTTTCAGTTTTATGATTCCTATAAAACTATAACACCAGAAGAAAACATTGAACCTTTTGATTCTTTTTCTAAATGGGCGCAGGTACTGATTCAAGATTTTAACGAGATTGACAGATACCTTATCTCTTCTAATGCCATTTTTGATTACTTAGGCGCTATTCAAGAGCTAAATCATTGGTCATTACAAGAAAATAAAACAGAACTGACTTCAAATTATTTAACCTTTTGGCAAAGTCTAAACACATACTATAATCAATTTGTAAATGACTTAATAAAAAAAGAAAGTGCTTATCAAGGCTTAATATATAGGGAAGCAACAGAACATATTGAAGCATATATTCAAAACACAAATAAGACTCATGTTTTTTTAGGTTTTAATGCCTTAAATACGGCCGAAGAAAGAATAATTCAAGAGTTACTTCAAAACAACTTAGCTTATATCTATTGGAACATAGATTCTCATTTTATTAATGACCAAATCCATAGCGCTGGTTACTTTGCCCGGCAGCATAAACAAAATTGGTCTTTCTACAGGCAAAATGATTTTAACTGGACAAGTTCTGTTTACAGAGAAGAAAAAAATATAAATGTAATTGGCTGCCCTAAATCTGTTGGGCAAAGCAAATATGTAGGGCATCTTATAACAACGCTTTTGCAACAATCTCAAGGCCTTAATAATACCGCTATAGTTTTAGGAGATGAAACGCTATTAACTCCAATGTTAAATTCACTACCTAATGGTATAGAGGCTGTAAATGTTACAATGGGCTTAACTCTAAAATCTGTACCTCTTGCGGCATTGTTTGAGGAACTCTTTAGAATGCATAAGCTAAACTCTAAACGCTATTATTTTAAGGACATCATCAATATACTATCAAATCAAATGACACAATATCTACTTGTGTCTAGTGATAAAATCATCCAAAGCATTCGGCATAATAACATTACTTATTTAACTGCAGATGAGCTTTTAAACTTAGCCGATGATAGCGATATAAACGTTCTAAGCTTACTCTTTGGAGATTGGGAAACCTCAATATCTAATAACATTAAGAATTGCCTTAAACTTATATTTAAAATTAAAAACACATTAGACCATTTAAAATCAAAAAAACACTTAGAGTTAGAATACTTATATCGTTTTAATGTGCTTTTTAATGAACTTGCAAATTTAAACACTACTTATGGTTATATAAAAGATGTTTCGACCTTACACAGTGTCTATAAAGAACTCCTAAATACAGAAACCTTAGACTTTCAAGGAGAGCCTCTTGATGGCCTACAGATTATGGGGATGCTAGAATCTCGCGTTCTTGATTTTGAAACCGTAATCATTACATCAGTAAATGAAGGTATTCTCCCAGGCGGAAAAACCAACAATTCCTTTATTCCTTTTGATGTAAAAATCGAAAATAATCTACCCACTTTTAAAGAAAAAGATGCGGTATATACCTATCACTTTTATAGTTTGATACAACGAGCAAAAAATATATACTTACTATACAATACAGAAGTCGACGCACTAAAAGGTGGAGAAAAAAGTAGGTTTATTACACAACTCGAGGTTGAGGGCATTCATGATATAAAACACAAAATTGTTTCTCCAAATGTTCCTAAAATTGAAGAAACACTTACTATAGTTAAAAAAACAAATGACGTCGTTGAAAGGCTTAAAGAGATAGCCGCAAAAGGATTTTCGCCATCATCACTTACCAATTATATCAGAAACCCAATAGATTTCTATTTCGAGAAAGTTTTGGGTGTTAAAAATGCTGAAGAAGTTGAAGAAACTGTTGCTGCAAACACGCTAGGAACAGTTATACATAATACTTTGGAGGACTTTTATAAACCACTTGAAGGCAAACACCTAACACTTTCTCATTTAGAAAGTATGAAAGGTCTAATTGACAAAACAATAGCGCATCATTTTGCCGCCACATACAAAAAAGGCGATATCACAAAAGGAAAAAACCTAATCAGTTTTGAAATTGCCAAACGTTATATTTCAAATTTTTTAACTACTGAAATAGAAGTATTAAAAGCTGGAAATTCAATAAAAATAATTGCTATTGAAGTAGAAAGTCATGTGTCAATTGATATCCCTGAAATAGCCTTTCCTGTAACTATTACTGGTAAAGTAGACCGCGTTGACGAATTAAATGGAAAAATCCGTGTCATTGACTATAAATCAGGGAAAGTAGAGCAACATATGGTTGAGATTGTAGATTGGGATTTACTCAATACTGATTATGACAAATACAGCAAGTCGTTTCAAATTTTGTGTTATGCTTATATGCTAACACAACAAGACATTGTACAGTTCCCTCTTGAGGCTGGTATTATATCTTTTAAAAATCTAAAACAAGGGCTTTTAAAATTTGCTGAAAAAGAGTCCGTATATAGCAGAAAGAAAAATCACTTAATCTCTGAGGAAACACTTCAGAATTTTGAAACTCAACTTAAGTCTCTTATTATAGAAATCTGTAACCCTGATATTGACTTTACTGAAAAAGAACTTAGATAATGCATATTGAAAAAAACATCGTTCTACAGCACGACAATCAAAAACCAATTGTTATAGATACGTTTTGTAATCTTAAATTACAAAATCAGCCTATAGTTATTTTTTGTCATGGCTACAAAGGTTTTAAAGATTGGGGTGCATGGGACATTATGGCAAAATCAATTGCAGATGCTGGATTTTGCTTTGTAAAATTCAACTTTTCTCATAATGGAGGAACAGTTGAAAGCCCTATAGATTTTCCAGACTTAGAGGCTTTTGGCAATAATAACTATACCAAAGAATTAGATGATTTAGGTGATGTTATAGACTGGACAACTAAATCTTTTTATAGTAATGGTGCTGTAAATACTTCTAAAATCTACCTCATTGGTCATAGTCGTGGTGGTGGTATTGCTATCTTAAAAACAGCTGAAGACTCAAGAGTCAAAAAGTTGGTAACACTAGCTAGTGTTTGCGATTTTGAAAAACGTACCGCTACTATCGGCAACTTAGACCAATGGAAAAAAGATGGTGTCAAATATGTAACTAATGGCAGAACAAAACAGCAAATGCCACATTACTACCAATTCTATGAAGATTTTGTTGAGAATAAAGAGCGTTTAAATATTAAATCTGCTTGTAAAGCTATTAAAGTCCCTCAACTCATTATTCACGGTGATGCAGATACTTCAATTCATGTCGAAGAAGCTAAAAATATACATCAATGGGCTACAAATAGTCAGCTAAAAATTATTAAAAATGCCAATCATGTGTTTAATGTGAAGCATCCTTGGGTGGAAACATATATTTCTAAGCAACTAGCAGAAGTTGTATCAGAGATAATTAACTTTATAAAGTAATGTCCTCAATTCTACAAACCTGCTCGTTTTGCTTGTATCGATGATTTATAAGGGTTCCACGGATCTTCAAAAGAGCGTTTGAAGAAAAACTCCTTATAATATGCTGCTGTTCTTACTATACGTAAATACGTGCCAGTATATAATGTCATTAAACCAACGTACTTCCATAGATAACGTTCTTCCTTACTTCGTTCAGAAAACAATGAAATACTAGACATTTGGACATAATTCATTACGAAATATAAGGTAAAGTTCATTGGAATAATAAATTGTAAGGAGCCACTATAATTAATAATTATATCTATGATATAAATCCACCATAATATATCTAAAACAACATTGTAGAATACATTTTCTGTTAATGAAAAAAAGGTCGCCCAATTAAAATTAGCTGTAGGGAAATATACATCTTTGTGCTTACGAACTCTAAACCGAATGATAGATTTATCCCAACGCAAACGTTGTTTAGTTAATACTTTAAATTTTGATGGCGCATTAGTTAAACAAATTGCACTAGGCTCGAAATATACTTTGTAGCCAGACTTCCTTATTTTTACTGTAATATCTCCATCTAATCCAGGTCCAATATCCCAACCTCCAATAGCGTCAATAGCCTCTTTTTTAAATGCGCCAAACGCCCCAGAAATTATTTTATAAATCCCTAAATAGGAGGTGATAATGCGTCCTACGGAGACTGTTTTTAAATACTCAATAGCTTGTAACTTGGCACATAAACTATCCTTGTAATTTCTAACTTTTACATTTCCACCAACTGCTCCAATTTTAGAGTCCATAAAAAAAGGAATCAAGACATTTTCAATGGCGTCTCTATCAAAAGAGCAGTCGGCATCAAGATGAACAATGTATTTTCCTTTACTAAAACGTAAAGCTAAATTTGCTGCGCTAGCTTTACCGCCTCGCATTTCATTACGGATGAATTTGTCAATTAAGCCTAATTGTTCTAAGTTTTTTCCTATTGTTGGAGTCTCATCATCAGAACCATCATCAACAATGATAAGTTCAAAATTTGAAAAAGTTTGTTCGTCAAGAGACTTTGTGAGTTTAAACAGATGTTTCCCTTCATTTTTACCAGGAATAATTACCGATACAAATGGATTTTCATTAAATAGGGCTTGTCTTGCTTGAGCAAAACACTTATTTCTACGATTTTTTGTAAGTGAAAAAATAGCGAAAACAACGTAGTCAATTATAATATATCTTGTAAACTCAAATAGAACAAAATACCAAAATACACGAATGAACTTTGGTATCCCTACAGCATTCCAATATAGTATGTATTCAGGTATTAATTGCTCTAACATTGCGATAAGTCTTTGTAATTAAACAATGTATCAATCTTAGTATTAGAATTAAGGGCAGTTTTAGTTACTGTTATAGGCGATTTCTCTTTTTTAATATTATCATTTAATAGTTTGTTGAGGTTATAATCTATATGTTCTATTCTCTCAGGATATGGGTTTTTAGTGTCCGGAATAAAAATGTGAAATAGATTATAGTCTTGAACGGTCATTATATCACTTGGTAAAAGGTAAGACCTAATGATTTCTGCAATTTCTGTTTTTAATGCATGCTGCATTGTTTCGTTCAAAGTTTTGAATTGCGCATTTTCATATTGTATAGTTACAAATTGACTCGTAATACCAGTTGTGAGTATACGTTTAACTTCTTGTTTTAATAAAACTTTGAAAATAGAAATTGGAATTGTGCCATCGTCGATTTCTGATGTCTCTATTTGCTTTTTTAAAGGTGATTGCATATCAAATAACCACTGTTCTCCATGAGCGCTTATACTGTAATCCCCTATAGTTTTTTGTAGTAGTTCTGAAAGTGTATTGTCAGTATCACAATCAAAACAAGAGGCTTGCATTTCTGGATTTTGAAATTCATTTGCACAGCTATTGCATGAAAAAATTGAAGAAGGTTTGTCATAGTCTATTCCTATGTGCCGTAAATGTTTATCACATTTTGGGCAAGAAAGACCATCTTCAGTTTTAAAATCATTTTCGGGAGCAACATGAGCGCACACGAAATGATGAATCATATCTCGAGCTTGTATATCAGCACTTTTACAACTCGAACATATTTCTTTAAAATTTAAATAATTACTATCACAGCTTTTACATAAATGGATATGATCTCTAAAAGTTTTTGCGATATAACCTTGTTTTTCTAAAGATTCTAATATTTTTAGAAGTGTTTTTTCTTCATTTTTGTAATATAAACTTAACAGAGGAAAATGATAGCCAATACGACTTACACGAGACGTAAAAGGGGCAAAAATTTGATTACGACTATATATAAATCCTAATGTTTTATATTTTATTTCTTCATCAAAATTTGATGAGTCTTTAACCATTATTTGTGCAAGTCGTTTATTTATAGCTATCGTTTTATGAGCTACATTTTCTTGATGTTGAGTATCTATAAAGCCGTCAGTATGACACACAAGTTCTCGGGGGAAATCCTGTATGTCATTAATAAAAAGAGGTATTAAACTCTCAATTCCTTTGGCTCTTCTAACCGCCTCTACAATAGCCTTAGCTTCATGCTCTATAGCGGTATCTATTATTAATCCATTATAATCTCTCCATTGTTGTTGTAGCTCAGTCACTCTACGTACTAAAACAAGACGCACACCTTGATATACAAGTTCTTTTGCAGAGTCGCTATTTCTTAATACGTTGAACATTTTTTTAGATATTTAAAAAGGGTTGTATCTTATTTTTAAACGGTTATTGTATTTGATAATACTCACTTGTATCTATAGCTGATGAGGGATTAGCTTGTATTTGGAAGATAGCATCATTAAAATCCTTATCTCCATTAGGAACACTTATATCCTCAAAACAAATAATTGTTGAATTACAAGTAGAGTCATGAAATATGAGCGCCTGTTGTTGGTCATTATTATTTAATATTGCATTGGTATGTTGAGTATAAAACCCTTCTGTAATTTGATTATTACGCCATCCATCTGCGATAACAAAAAAACCTATTATAGTATCCGCTTCAAAAGTCCCTAATAGTTTTAAAGTATTACCCGGAATAAGCTCTCCTCCAGAATTTTGTGCAGAGGCATTGGGGAATACCACTACTTTAATTAAATCATCAACTGTTTGTGGAGGGTTATTAATGTTATACGTGTAATATCCCAATGTATTTTTATATCCTGCTCCTTCACTAACAAAAGTTAATGTAACTTCAGCCGTCTCCTTTATATGAATATTCTTTGCTGGGTGAGCAAAATATTCGGGATGAGATGTTATTGCATTTTGCTGCTCAGGTAAAATGTCATTAAACAAATTTGGAAGTAATGTGCTACAAATAACTTCATCTTCTTCCATAGTAATAGGTGTTCCAGAGTCGTTATAAGGACTTACCGTCATATAACTTGCTTTATCTTGCTTGTAAAGAATGTTAAATCCTCCTTGTCCTTTACATACAAACACCCAATCGTTTTGTGCAGTTATATAATTTGCAGATGCCGGTTGTTCTTCCATATCCCATACAAAAAAAGGTTGCACCTCTGCATAATTGGCAGCATGGTCTGCAATAGCAATACCATCAGCGCCGTTTGCAATATACATATAGTCATCATCTAAAGTGATTGCGTTGGTATTACCTTCTAACAACATAGTACCTTTTGAGTGATTCATTTCTACTCCAGAATTAACATTGTAAGCTTTAAAACCTTTTTCAGCCATTGCAACAAATACACGGTCCGAATTATAAGGATCAAACACTAATGTGTTTTTTCCTCGATAAGCTTCTTCTACATTGGTATGAACAATATTTCCCACTGAATAAGAATTAGATGACACAAAACTGTTAACTGTACCAGTTTTAATAGTTGCAACATCTCCCGTGATTAGGCTTGCATATTTAGCATTATCACTTGTTCCATTTACACCTACATATTTGCAATCACTATAAGCATCAACATACACAATCTCTAAAGTGTTTTTATCAATTGTAAACTGCCCACCATGTGTCTTACCAGCACTTACTAATACATAATTATTAGTTATTGCGATACCATTTGCTGATGCCGAAATACCAGTGTTTAAGCTATTAGAAAGGTTGATTCTTTCAAAACTTTGTGTGCCAGCATCAATTTTATAAACTGTAGCTCCGTGGTTTTTATGAGATCCTGCAGCCCATATTGTACCATTGCTCTCAGCAGTGATAGCATTGATGTCAGCATTAAGAAAATCAATTTGTTGTAGTAAAATCGGATTTGCTGGGTCTGTGATATCTAAAATCTCTATACTACCCAAGTGTGTGTTACCTTGTTTATGGTAACTTACATATGCCTTGTTGTTTTTTATAGTACAATGTGTTGCACTAAGCAGCTCTCCATTTATAATAGGTGAGTTTACTCTTGCCACCCATGTCCAAAAATATGGCTGTTGATTTGTTACTTCTGCATTGGCATTATTTAGTCTTCCACTTACATAGTCTAATGGCACTTTAGCAAGAATGCTTCTGTTAATGAGTTGTAATCTAGAATTATTTACACCTTCGCGAAATAA
This sequence comes from Winogradskyella haliclonae, assembly GCF_014635865.1. Taxonomy (GTDB): domain Bacteria; phylum Bacteroidota; class Bacteroidia; order Flavobacteriales; family Flavobacteriaceae; genus Winogradskyella; species Winogradskyella haliclonae. The sequence goes on from NZ_BMDQ01000001.1 coordinate 537,577, forward strand.
AACATCAATTGCAGCTTCTTCATTTTCAATTAGATTAGTATCATCATCTGGTTTTGAGCAGCTTACTATGGTAAACAGAGTCAAAAACGTTAAGTAGTATTTTTTTAAGTTCATAATATGATTTTTAAAGTGTTATGTATTTATGATTTTTTACTAGGTGTTTAAATGTCCCACGGATATCATATACAAATCCATTTATTTTTAAATGCTCATTTAGATTTTCAAGATTTTGGTATACTGAATGATTTACAGCCATAATAACAGCATTGAATTTAGTATTGATTTTAGAAATTGGAGTTAGCTTAAAACCATATTCATGCTGAACTTCTTGAGCATTTGCATAAGGGTCTTCCACGGTGACTTTATAGCCTTTTTTTATAAGTGCTTTTACAATATCAGCGACTTTAGAATTTCGGATATCGTTTACATCTTCTTTAAATGTTATCCCTTTTACAAGAATGTGTTTGCCATTTGATCCAAAAGAAAAGCGACAATGCTTAGTTATTTGGTTTACAATGTGTGTAATCATACTCTCATTTGTAGAACGAACCTGTTCTAATAAAGCTGGCTTAAAGTTGAATTGGCGTGCACGGTCAATTAAATAATACGGGTCTACACCGATACAATGGCCTCCAACTAAACCAGGGAAATAATTTTGAAAATTCCATTTTGTGCCAGCACTCTCAAGTACATCTTTAATAGGCACATCTAATCGGTTAAAAATCTGCGCAAGCTCATTCATTAAACCAATATTTACATCTCGCTGAATGTTTTCAACTACTTTTGAAGCTTCTGCGACTTTTAAGCTTGAGGCTTTATGGACTCCTGCTGTAACGACAGTGTTATATACATTTGCTATTAACTCTAAAGCATCTTTTGTGCTGCCAGAAACCACTTTTGTGATTTGTGTAAATGTATGTGCTTTGTCTCCTGGATTAATTCGTTCTGGAGAATAACCGACTGTGAAATCCTTATTGAATTTTAAGCGAGAAATCCGTTCTAAAATAGGCACGCATACTTCTTCTGTACATCCTGGATATACAGTTGATTCAAACACTACACAATCTCCCTTTTTTAAATGCTTTGCAACAGTTGCCGTTGCAGATTTTAATGGGTTTAAATTAGGTTTTTTATGACTGTCTATTGGCGTTGGCACAGCTACGATATAAAATTTTGCTTTTGCCAGTGTGTTCTCTTCAAATGAAAATGAAATGTCTTTATTTTCAAAAGCACTTGAGTCTAGTTCTTCACAAGGGTCTTTGTGTTGTAATAATTGTAATACTTTTTCAGTATTAACATCAAAGCCTTGCACTCTGAATTTACTTGCCATATGTACTGCTAAAGGTAATCCTACATAACCTAGTCCAACCACTGCAATTGAGACTTCTTTATTTAGTAGTTGTTCAAATAAAGGTGTTTTTTTATAGGCTACTTTTAATTCTTGTACGTCTTGTAAAGGAAATTGAGTTTTTAATGCTTCTGCTGTTCTCATAATTGTATTGTTTAAGATTTATATTAAAGTTTGGGGTTGTTATCTGATGCTAAATTAGCTTAGCAACTCTCTAGTTTTTATGTTTTTAGCTAGTGTGTATCATCTGTGTAGATGAGTGGTAGTTCTGAAACGGTGAATGGTTTTTAGCGTATTAAACAAATTAAAGTCTGCTTATTTCCACTTTTACATTAAGCTTATGATAACTGGCCCATTGCGACTTTTGTATATCATTTAGTGGTATAATTTCTGCTAGAATATTTCGCTCAGTTGGCTCATATGTTTTTTGGAATTCGTCTGGGGCTTCATATGTGGCTATATATACTTTGTTTATAATGCCTTTAGATATTGAATTGTCAGGAAATAACACATCAATAGTTTCGCCTTGTTTTATATGTTCTAAAGCTTTTAAAGGAAAATAGGCTTTGATGAAAACATCATCTGTATTATGTATAGTCATCACGTTTTCTGTCTTGTAACAAGATTCATTTTCGCTTTTTAGAATTTGACCAATCACACCATTTATGGGAGAACTATACGTATTATCATGTGTGCTATTACCATTTGATAACATTGATTTTCCATCTAATGGATTTATGAATTGCTTTTGCTTATCAAGTAGATATAGTTCATTTTTAAGAAGTTTAACCTCAATCTCTTTTCGTTGTACGTCGAGTTGTATTTCATCAATTTTTTCTTTCGTATACACATCAAGCATTACAAGTTTAATTAATTGACTTTCTACAGATTTTAAATACTCTAATTGACTAAGTAATGCATTTAAGTGAATGTATTTTTGCTGTATCTCAAAAGCCAATTTTTGAGCATTTTTAGTAGCATCCATTTGAGATTTTTGAGCCTGTAGTATCAATGATGCGTCATTGTCAAATGCGCTTTGTTTATAAGAGAATAATTGCTGATTATATTTAACTGTATCACCTTCTTGGATATTAATGTGTTGAACTCTTATATCTTGAGTGAAATTCACGTCAACTTTATCCATTAATATTTGACCATTTCCTTCTATCATCGCTAATTTATTATACGAATAGCGTATTAAAAAAGTGATAAGAATGGCTATCAGACCAAAGTATATTAAACGGTCAATATTGACTTTTTTCTTCTTAATTTTTGGTTCTTTTAAGGTGCGGATTACTGCTACCTTTCTCTGAAATGAAAATGCTCTCATTATTTGTTGTTTTAATAGTTTTTAATACTTCGCGCATCCATTGGTGTAACATGGTTTCTTTGGTGTATTTTGAAACTACACGTATTTTAAAGCCAGAAGATTTCCACTTTTGTTGAAGTACTATATTTTTATCTAAGACACTTACAGATGTTATATTATGAGCTTTTAAAAAAGCCTTCTGAAAAGTGTGAGGAAAACTGGATTTATCATTTAAAATAATTACATCTTTACTTGGTCTTTTCTTGAATATAAACGGCTGAGTTTTCAGGTCCCCATAAAGCTCATATAGATGTGATAGTGATGTATACAGTTGCTTTTTAAGAATCAGTATGTTTTCTAAAATATCATATTGCTCCTCCTGTAATGCTAGTAATTGAATTCCTGCTTCTGGATTATTGAGTTCTTTTTTTAATACCTGTAAAACGCGTTTCCGCTCTTGCACAATTTCCCAGTTTTTGTGCTGTACATGTAAGTCTCTTATTTTTTCTCTATAACTCGCAAAATATGTTACAACTTGGTTATGCTGTCCTTTTTCATGTGTGTTATCAATTGTATTGGTAAGTCTTATTTTTGCTTTTGTAATAGATTCATTTTCATTGAAACGAAGAGGAACTCTTAGACGTAAACCTACTGAAGCAAAATTACGTGTATTAATATCGCTCTGGGTCCAATTATAGTTAGCATAGGCACTTAAAGAAATGTTATCAAGCCAGCTAGCTTTGTTATATACTAAAGCTGCTTGTAAAGAATCTCTATTTGATGCCATTGCAATTTGAAACTGATAAGGCTCTTTTTTAATAATTAAAATTGGTAAAATAGACGGTATATATGTACTAGAAACACTATCTTTTATGAGCTTGTTATATTGTTTTATATGCTCTCCTTCTTTCCGAGCAATAGTGATTTTTTCACCAACCTCAATGAGTTGTTCGCGCTTAATAAGCTTTTGATAATGTAAAACAGATAGTATATCGAAATAACGGTTTAAAAACGCTTCTTTATGTTTAAATAAAGTCAAGAGTTCTTGGTTAATTGAATAGGTGTAATCTATCCGAAATTGTCTACGCCAAGCAATGCGCTTTTCTTGAGCCTTTTTTTGCTGTAGTAATGAAATTTCAATATTCTTTTGTTGTGCTTTATGTTTATTATTTAAAAACCCTTCCTTTAGTATATTCCATTCTAACTCAGTTTTTAAACGACTTCGTGTTATACGATTGCTCTCCTCATCTAAGTCATCATTAAAATTGTATTGGGCGTTCGCTTTAAAAACAAGACCAAGATCTTTCCTGTAAGCATCTTTTTCAAGTTGTTTTATAGCAATCTGATAATCTGTAATTGTACTATCTTCTGGTTGCTTATTATTAAACTTAAAAACATTTTGAGGAACAGGAAGCGATAAATAAGTTTCATTAATTCTATATAGCTCTTCAGAAGAAATAAGTAAACTATCAAGGGATTGCGCTTTCACAAAAAGTGAAGTCAAAACGCTTATAAGCAGATATATAATTATCTTTTGCATATAGCAAATATATCTGCGTATAGCTTCGGGACTAGCTAAATATCGTTAGTGAGAATACTACTGTAGACGAGTAGTAGTTGAGTGTAGGTAAACGGTTTTTAGAGCTTACTAATATTATATATTTTATTAAAAATAAAACCCAATAAATATCTCACTATCAATGATTTGTTATAGTAAATTTAAGCGCCTCATGAGTTCCGAGCGATTGGAACGACTTACTGGAACAATATCTTGTTTTATAAGCACGCTATTATCTTCAATATCAATAATTTTTTTTGTGTTTATAACATATGAGCGATGCACTTTTAAAAATAGACTGTCTGGTAATTTATCTTCAATCTTTTTTAATGTAGCATGTACAATAAGGTTTTTATCTTCAGTAACTATTTTAATATAATCTCCTTTTGCTTGTATAAAATATATATCAGGAATATTAATCTTAACTAATCTACGGTCTATATTTACATATAAATCATTACTCGACGAGGTCTCTACAGTAGTAGTGTTTAAGGTCTTGTTTTTCGCTTTTTTAATGGCCTTATCAAAACGCTCTTGTGTAATTGGCTTAACTAAATAATCGATAATACAATCATATTCAAAAGCATCAAGGGCAAAATTTTTATCACTAGTCGTAATAATTATTTTTGGTGGATCTTTTAATGTTTGAATAAAGTCAAACCCCGTAAAAGCTGGCATGTGTATATCTAAAAAGATAAGTTCAATTTCTTCTTGATTAAGATATTTAATAGCTTCAATTGCACTTGGGAAAGCCTCAATAATTTCGACATCATTATTCTGTGAGCCTAAATGCTCTATTATACTACGTGCTGTGGCTTCATCATCTATAATTATACTTTTCATAAGCTGTCAAGATAGTTTTCAATATGCATTAATATTTGATAGAATGGGGGATATAAACTGTCATTATTATTTTTAAGTTGATTTTCAAAATCACGTGCGACTTCATAACTTTTTTCAAGACCCAAAATATTAATTTTGTGTTTTAGTTTATGAACCATTTCTGCACATTGCCGAAAATCTTGTTGTTTGTAAAATACTATAAATTGTTCTTTTTCCAGAGGAAATTCTGTTTTAATTATAGTTAACAACTTAGCCACATAATCTTTATCATCACCAGCTATTTCTTTAATATAATTAAGTGTAGGGCTCTCTTGCATTTATTATTTCTTTAAAGTGAAATGAAAGGTAGTGCCTTTTCCGACTTTTGAAGTTACCCAAATGTCGCCATCATAGAATTCTACGATTTTCTTTACTATAGACAAGCCAATACCAGTGCTAGTATCTTTATCTCCTAAGGATTCAAAAATCTCAAAAATCTTTTTTGTATATACCTCAGCTATGCCTTTACCATTATCTGAAATAGAAAACTTCCAATGTGTTTTATTATCTTCAAAATCTACATAGACTAAACCTTTCTCTTTGTCTATGGCATTAATAGCATTATTTAATAAATTTTGAAATAGCTGTTGTAGACGAGATGTATCTCCCTTAATATTTGGTAATGGATTTTTTATGTTAACTAATACATTTTTAGGTATATGAAGGATATCAATGACACTTGTCACTAATTCTTGTAAATTAACATTTTCATTGCCCTTGTCTGTTTTATCGATACTAGAATACTTTAATATACCATCAATTAAGCTATCCATTTTATCTACCTTATTGAGTAGCATTCTAAAGGTGTCTTTTGCTTTTTCATCAAAAGCACTTGCATAATCCTCTTGTATCCAGTTTATCAATGTATCCATCCCTCTCAGAGGTGATTTTAAATCATGAGAAACAATATGTGCAAAGTCATTTAGATCTCTGTTTTTTCGCTCTAAATCAAGTATAAGTTGTTTACGTTCTTTTTCTAATTTTAAGTCTTCAGAAATATCCTCTACTAGTGCTACTTGATATTTTATAGCCCCTTTTTTATCTCTAACAGCGGCAACATTAGTTCTAGCCCAGATCGTAGTCTTATCATTTTTTACGTATCTTTTGTTAACAGAAAAGTTATCTATCTCCCCTTTGTTTAATGCCTCCATTAAACCTCTTGAAACAGAATAATCTTCAGCTAATGAGATATCTTGAACTTCTTTTTCTTGTAATTCTTTTTTACTGTAAGAAAGCATCTCTTCAAAGGCCTTATTGGTTTGGATAATCTTACCATATTGTGTTAATACAATTCCTAAACTTGAGTTATTTACTATGGCTGTAAGCTGCTTTTGTTGCTCCTCTAATTTTAATGCATTTGCTAGTTGTTGCGTAATATCTCTAACAATACCTTGAGCACCTATGGGTTTTCCTTCTTCATTTTTAATAATACTAGCATTAATATGAACACTACGCACCCCATTATTTTTGGTATTCACTCTAGCTTGATAGTCCGAGAATGCTCCATTTTTTACTAATTGAGAAAACGATTGCATTGCATAAGCCATATCCTCTTTATAAATAAGTTTTACAACATTTATTTTTTCATTTTCTGGGTTATAACCAAAAAGTGTGGTAGCGGTATCATTCATTTTTAGGACATTCCCTTTAATATCCATTAAAACATAGGCATCAACGAGATTATCAAAAACACCTTTTAACTCTGATGTAGTTTCATTAAGGTCATGTTTTAATTTTCTTGAGAGCGTATATAACTCTCTTGATTTTTCTTCGAGAATTTTTTCGGCTTGTTTTCGTGCTTCTCGTTCTCTAACAAGTGCTTTTTTGAGTATGTCTATCTCGTTTTTACTCATTCATTCTTTGTAATACTAAATTTTACTTCAGTACCATCATCTTTTATTTTCTCTACTAATATAGTTGCTTTACTGTCAAAAGACTCAAAAGTTTTGTGCATCAAGCCTAATCCAAAACTATACATTGCTCTACTAGAGCGGTAAATCATAATAAGTTTGTTGTTCGTTTTTTCTAATGTCTCAAAAGAAGGTAATTCTGCATCAGAATATATTTTACGAACTTCAATATGAATGTGATTTTCTATTGAAGATAGCATTTCAATGGGATCCTTATAACTTTCAATTAATTGTGGGTAACTTTCAACTAATACACCAAAAAAATGCTCGGCATATACCTTTAGTAAATCATCTATACTAATACTGGTCTTCGCACTTAATGCTTTAAGCAAGCCTAACATTTCAGAAAAAGGGTAAGTCCCAACTGCCGTGTAACTCCCACCAGTAGAGAGCTCTGTTTGATCTATAATTTCTTGGACTGTTGCTAATCCAAATTTATCTTCTACTAAATCTAAAAACTCTGTAAATACTATTCCTTTCATTCTATACTAATTGATTAATTGACCAATACTCTATAATTGTTTTTAATTGAGACGTGTATGCCTCATACTTTAGTGGCTTCATAACATAGCCTGCAATGCCTATACGATAGGCTTCTTTAATATCTTCTTTATTATTTGATGTTGTAAGAACTACTACAGGAATATGATGAAAACCATCATCAGATTTAAGAATTTTTAAAAACTCCAATCCATTCATCTTAGGCATATTTAAGTCAAGAAGTATCAGGTCAGGAAAGTTTTTAGTTGTTTTTAGGTATTGCAATGCTGCTTCTCCATTGGTTTCATTATGCTGCTTGTGGTTTTTTGAAATGGTACTAAGAATTCGTTCAAATTTTAATATTTCAATTTGATCGTCTTCAATTAACAATATATTAAGATTATTCATACGCTAGTCTCAACAAGTTACTATAAAAACTTCAAGATGGTGTTTTTTAAATAAAATTTCTGTTGACTGTCGACGAAAGTATCTTTAAGTGTAGATGAATGGTATTTTACTATAGGTGAGTTGAAAAAACAGGTTTTGTTAATAGTGGAGAAGAGCGGACTCGAACCGCCGACCTCTTGACTGCCAGTCAAGCGCTCTAGCCAACTGAGCTACATCCCCAAAAATTACTTTAAACCACTTAAAACCAGTACAGGAATTGTAGTACTATGGAAGTCTTTTTTTAGGATAGTATTGTCTTCCCATAATTTTTTAAAAAAACCTCTTTTACGTCTTACAACACATAGTAAGTCTGGATTATGGTCTTGATAATGCTCTAACACCGCTTGAAATGTTGTTGGCGCATCAGTTTTAGTCGTGTTTGTTATAATAGCCGACAATTCTTTGCTAACCTCTAAATCGTCTTTATCATAATTAGGTGTTTTTACCAATAGCAAATTAACAATCGCCTTATACTGATTCTTAATGGCTATTAAAGGTTTTAAAGCCCCTTCTTTTTTAACAGCTGCTGATTTGGTAGCCATTAACATTTTTACAATAGGCTTGTATTCATAACATTCAGGGATTATCAATGCAGGAATTTCTGTCTGTTTAACAATTTTACCTGATGTTTTTCCTAAATACACTTCTTCTTTAATAGAGTTTGTTCGGGGTTCTAAAACGATTAGGTCAATTTTTAAGGCTTTACAAACTGATTCTATAGTATCAACCAACTTACCTTTAAAAACGCGAGTAATAACCTCAACGCCCTTTTTGTCTATTGATGCCACATGTTCATCTAAGAAAGCTTGGCTCTCACGTTCTAATATATGATCTATCTTAATCATAGTGCCAGCTTTGGTATAAACATTATATATTTGAACAACATATACCTTGGCTCCAAAAGCTTTTGCAAAATCAACAGCATATTGTAAATGACATTTTGCGTTTTTTGAAGACCCAACAGGAACTAGAATATTTTTCATTACTATAGAATTTAACCACAAAAGTAAACATTATTAATGATTCGGAAAGGAACTTTAATGGATATAGAAGCCATCATGGATATGACTAAAGCATGTGCTAAACATATGATTGCCAATGGAATTTACCAATGGAATGAACATTATCCTAATAAGGGCGCTTTTATAAATGATGTGAAACGAGAAGAGCTTTATGTTTTAGAAATAGATGAAAAAATTGCAGGAACCTTAGTTGTTTCAACGTATATGGACGAAGAATATATCCCCATAAAGTGGTTAACTGAAAATGAAAATAATATATACATTCACAGGTTAGGTGTTCATCCTAAGTATCAAGGCAAAGGTTATGCGCAAAGCCTTATGGATTATGCGGAGCGTTACGCTATAGATAATAACTATACCTCTATAAGATTAGACACTTTTTCTCAGAACAAGAGAAACCAAAAGTTTTACGAACTTCGCGATTATAAACGCTTGGGTAATATTTATTTTCCTAAGCAAAGTGAATATCCATTTTACTGTTACGAAAAGGTCTTGTGAGTCAAACTATCTCTTTAAAGCATATTAATAAACTAGCCATTCCAGCATTAATCTCTGGCGTCTCAGAACCTATACTTTCATTAACTGATGCTGCGATTATTGGCAATATGTCTTTGAATGCTACTGAATCTTTAGCTGCTGTTGGTATTGTTTCTACATTTTTATCGATGCTTATTTGGGTTTTAGGCCAAACGAGAAGTGCCATTTCTTCAATAGTGTCTCAATATTTAGGTGCTGGAAATGTGCAGGCCGTTAAAAATTTGCCTGCTCAAGCGATATTTATCATTACATCCTTGAGCTTAATTATTATTGCTTGTACTTATCCTTTCGCGTCACAAATTTTCAAGCTTTATAATGCTTCAGATGCTATTCTTGACTTTAGTGTAGATTATTATCAAATACGTGTTTGGGGCTTTCCGTTCACATTATTTACAATTGCTGTTTTTGGCACTTTTAGAGGACTTCAAAACACATATTATCCAATGCTTATTGCAATTTCTGGAGCATTAGCAAACATTATATTCGATTTTGTTTTAGTCTATGGCGTAACAGATATTATTCCTGCAATGCATATTAAAGGTGCCGCTTATGCAAGTGTTATTGCACAAATGCTTATGGCGGGTTTGTCTGCATTCTACATTTTAAAAAAAACAGACATTCCACTGTTGGTTCGTTTTCCTTTTAATCCAGAAATAAAACGATTTGCATTAATGATTCTTAATCTATTCATAAGAACCATTGCCTTAAACGTTGCTTTATACTATGGGACTAGTTTTGCTACATCTTATGGCCCTACTTATATTGCAGCATATACTATTGCTATAAATCTTTGGTTTTTGGGTGCCTTTTTAATTGATGGTTATGCTAGTGCGGGTAATATTTTATCTGGAAAATTATTAGGCGCAAAAGACTACAAAAATCTTATAGATTTAAGTGATAAGTTAATAAAGCATGGTATTGTGGTCGGCTTAATTATGGCACTTATTGGAGCTGTACTCTATTATCCTGTCGGTCGCATTTTTTCCAGTGATTCTGAAGTATTAACTGCTTTTTATAATGTGTTTTGGATTGTGCTTCTAATGCAACCCTTATGCGCTTTGGCATTTATATTTGATGGTGTGTTTAAGGGTCTAGGAAAGATGAAATACTTAAGAAATTTACTGCTCTTTTCAACAGTATTAGTTTTTATTCCTGTTATATATTATACAGACCATATTGGGCTTAAACTTTATGGTGTTTTTATAGCCTTTACCTTATGGGTAATTGCTAGAGGTATACCATTAATCATAAAATTCAGGAAAACATTTAGACCGCTTGCTCAAAACCCTTAAATTTGGCGATATATCGACATTAAATTATAAATATGGATATCTTAAGTTTTTTTAGTGGAAATGGTTTGTTCCTTTTATTAGGACTAGTGCTTGTTATCGTATATTTTGTAAACAAAAGAAAAGGTCGTAGATAATGAGTAATATTAGAATCACCAAACAATTTTCTTTTGAAACTGGTCATGCGCTTTACGGTTATGACGGCAAATGTAAAAATGTACATGGGCATAGTTACAGATTAGACGTTACAGTTATCGGTGTTCCTATTTCAGATACATCAAATGTAAAATTTGGAATGGTTATCGATTTTGGTGACCTCAAAAAAATAGTAAAAGCTGAGATTGTTGATGTTTTTGACCATGCGACTGTGTTCAACAAAAACACACCTCATGTTGAGTTGGCTAAAGAACTCAAAGACAGAGGGCACAATGTCCTTTTAGTCGACTATCAACCCACTAGTGAAATGATGGTGATTGACTTTGCTGAAAAGATAAAAAGACATCTGCCTTCAAATATAAAGTTACACTCCTTAAAACTTCAAGAAACAGCCACGAGTTACGCGCAATGGTATGCTTCAGACAATGAGTAACAATCATCACATAGAGATTCCTAATGGAAAAAAAATCTACTTTGCTTCAGACAATCATTTAGGTGCGCCAACAATTGAAGCTTCTCGTCCTCGTGAGAAAAAATTTGTGGCTTGGTTAGATGAAGTTAAGGAAGATGCTGCTGCAATTTTTCTTTTAGGTGATTTATTCGATTTTTGGTTTGAATACAAAACTGTAGTTCCTAAAGGATTTACAAGAACTTTGGGGAAACTTGCTGAAATTGCAGATTCTGGCATTCCTATTTATTATTTTGTGGGTAACCATGATTTATGGATGAATGGTTATTTTGAAGAAGAACTCGGTATCCCAGTTTATCATAAACCTCAAGAATTTAAACTAAGTGATAAAGCCTTTTTTATTGGTCATGGTGATGGTCTTGGCCCCGGTGATAAAGGCTATAAGCGTATGAAAAAGGTCTTTTTAAGTCCATTTTTTAAATGGTTGTTTCGTTGGGGACATCCAGATATTGGCATGCGCATTGCACAGTATTTCTCAGTAAAAAACAAACTCATTTCAGGAGATGATGATGCTAAATTTTTAGGAGAAGATAAGGAGTGGTTAGCTGTTTACAGCAAAAAGAAATTGGAAGAAAAACATCGTGATTATTTTATCTTCGGTCACCGGCATTTACCTCTTGAAATTTCGTTAAATGATACATCAAAATATATAAATCTAGGCGATTGGATACACTATTTTACCTATGGTGAATTTGATGGAAAAGACTTCAAACTAAAGGAATATTAGCCGATATCATTTTCATCTTCTATCGCTATATCTTTTGTTAGATCTAACTCTCGAAGCGGTTTATTGCTAAAATTCATTACTGCCACAACAATCAATGTCACTGTACCACCGAGCATTACTGCTAAAGGGGCGCCAAAAATCCTTGCTGCGATTCCACTTTCTAAAGCGCCTAACTCATTTGATGAGCCTACAAACATTGAGTTTACAGCACCTACTCTACCTCTCATTTCATCTGGTGTTTTAAGTTGCAATATTGTTTGACGGACAACCATAGAAATACCATCAAAGACGCCAGAGAAAAACAGCGCTAAAACGCTAAGCCACATTAATTTTGAAGCGCCAAAAATTATCATACAAACACCAAATCCAAAAACGGAAACGAGCAATTTTTTTCCAGTATTTTTTGTTATTGGGATATAGGTTGTAGCCAGCATAGTAATGATACTTCCTGAAGACAATGCGGCGTTTAATATCCCAAATCCTTTTGGTCCAGCATCTAGAATATCTTTTGCAAATACAGCAAAAATAGCAACTGCACCGCCAAATAAAACGGCAATCATATCTAATGTTAATGCCCCAAGGATAACCTTATCATTAAATACAAACTTAATCCCAGCTTTTAAACTTTCCTTGACAGATTCGTTTGTGGCATTATTCAAAATTGGTTTCTTCTTTATTTGAAAAACCAATAACAACGCAACCATCACTAATAAAAATATAATTCCAAGGGTATGGTTAACTCCTATCCAAGCAATCAAAAAACCACCGCATAAAGCGCCAAAGACATTAGCGCCTTTCCATGTGCTACTACTCCATGTTGCAGCATTAGGATATACTTTCTTGGGGACAAGAAGCGCAATAAGAGAAAAAATGGTTGGGCCAAAAAAAGCTCGTAATACACCTCCAAAAAAGACTAATCCGTAAATGGAATACAAAATGGTATTTGTTTCCCATGAAGATTCAACAGTTTGTGTGGTTAACCAAAACAATCCAAAACTTATTAATGAAAAAAGAGCAATACAAAGCATAAAGAGGTTACGCTTTTCTTTTTTATCAACAATATGACCTGCAAAAGGAGCAAGAAAAAAAGCTGGTAAAAATTCACAAAGACCAATAATCCCTAAGCTTAATTCGTCATTGGTCATAGAGTACACTTGCCACTCAATAACTACAAACTGCATTGACCAAGCTAGTACCAGAGCAAAACGCAATACTAAAAATGTGTTGAATTCTCTATATCGAAGCGCTGCGTATGGATCGTTCTTTACCAAATATTATGCTTTTATATCTTTTAATTTCAACTGCAGACTTATGTTACCATTCCAATGGTTTTCATCGATAGTATATGCTGCGTTGAACGTTTTTCTGTCTTTAATCAAATCTAATTTATGCCCTAGCCCAAAACCAATACATACTATCTTCTCATTGGCACTTTGTGTTGCTGTGAATCGTAAATGCTTATTATCTTCACCAACACACTTTCCCCAACCGGTATCTCTAATGCCTTGAGTCATAAATACAGGCGTCATATTTCCTGGACCAAAAGGTGCAAATTGTTTTAGAATTCGCCATAGTTTTCCATCAATTTGATTCAAGTTAATTTCTAAATCTACCTTGAGTTCTGGCGTTAGCAATTTTGGGTCAATACTTTTCTTTACAACGGCTTCAAACTTTTCTTTAAACGCTTTATAATTTTCAGGCAATACTGTTAATCCTGCTGCATATTTATGGCCGCCAAATTGCTCAATATAATCTGAGCAAGCTTCTAGTGCATTATACACATCAAAGCCTTTTACTGAGCGCGCAGAGGCCGCTAGCTTATCACCACTTTTAGTAAAGACCAATGTCGGTCTATAATACGTTTCGGTTAAACGTGACGCTACAATACCAATCACACCTTTGTGCCAATTCTCGTCATAAACAGCTGTTGTAAAACGGTCTATTTCGTTATTTTTTTCAATCTGAATTAAAGCCTCTTCAGTAATTCGCTTATCGGTTTCTCTACGGTCTGTATTGTATTGGTCAATATCTACAGCATACTCAGCTGCTAGATTAAAATCGGTTTCTGTGAGTAGGCTTACAGCGTGATTTCCGTGTTTCATTCGGCCAGCAGCATTAATACGTGGTGCTATGATAAAAACGACATCTGTTATGGTTAATTCGTCTTTTTTAACCTCAGCAATAATTGCCTTCATGCCTGGTCTTGGATTAGTATTAATCACCTGCAGTCCGAAATAAGCTAATACTCTATTTTCGTCTACAATAGGCACAATATCAGCTCCAATCGCAGTGGCAACCAAGTCCAAATATTCAACTAGATCTTCAGCTTTTTTTCCGTCTTTAGAAGCTAAGGCCGATATTAATTTAAATCCAACGCCACATCCACAAAGTTCTTTAAATGGATAGTCACAATCCTTACGTTTTGGGTCTAAAACCGCAACAGCATCTGGAATTTTATCTCCAGGTCTATGATGGTCACAGATAATAAAATCAATCCCTTTTTCTTTAGCATAAGCCACTTTATCAATAGCTTTAATACCACAATCGAGTGCAATAATTAAAGAGAAGTCATTGTCTTCAGCTAAATCAATGCCTTTGTAAGACACGCCATAGCCTTCATCATAGCGATCTGGAATGTATGTCGCAATATGTTCAGTTTTTGTTTTTAAGTAAGAAGACATTAAAGCTACCGATGTGGTTCCGTCGACATCATAATCGCCATACACCAAAATATTTTCAGCATTTGCTATAGCTTTTTCAATACGTTCAACAGCCTTATCCATATCCTTCATCAAGAATGGATTGTACAAATCATCAAAACTTGGTCTAAAAAAAGTCTTTGCAGTGTCATAACTCTCAACACCGCGTTGCAATAATAATGTCGCTACGATTTCATCAACTTTAAGCGACACCATTAATGCCTTAATTTTCTCAGAATCTGGTTTTGGCTTTATGGTCCAACGCATCCTGTAAATTTAAACTCTAAAAAAGATTTATCCTACTTTGTTAAAATAAAACTAGAATACTATACTATAAAATCGAAAATATAGGACTTATTATTAAGATATTCTCCATAAAAGTTATTAGCCTTCATCTTGGCAATTAAGGGTTCTAGGTCTTGGGATTGTTTTAATTCTATACCTACAACTGCAGACCCTTTTTGGCGATTCGTTTTTTTTGTGTATTCAAAGTGTGTAATGTCATCTGAAGGCCCTAATATTTCCGCAACAAATTCTCTTAAAGCACCTGCGCGTTGTGGGAACTTAACGATAAAATAGTGCTTTAAATTACTATACATTAAGGCACGTTCTTTAATCTCAGCGGTTCTAGATATATCATTATTACTTCCGCTGATAATACAAACTACATTTTTTCCTTCAATGCTTTCCGTGTAATGACTTAAGCCAGTAAGACTCATTGCTCCAGCAGGCTCAACAACTAAGGCTTCTTTATTATATAAATCCAAAATCGTTTGGCAAATATGGCCTTCGTCTACTAATACAATATCATCAAGATTTTTCTTGCATATTTGGAAATTGAGACCCCCAACGTTCTTTACCGCAGCCCCATCGACAAAATTATTAATGGTTTCTAATGGAATACTTTCGCCTTTTTTGATAGAATTGTGCATAGCAGGTGCTCCTTTGGGTTCTACGCCAATAATCTTTGTTTGAGGAGACAATGATTTGAATACTGAAGACAATCCTGCGGAAAGTCCACCGCCTCCAACAGGTACAAAAACATAGTCTATGAATATTGATGTTTGTTTAAGAATTTCTAGACCGACAGTAGCTTGTCCTTCAATAATTTTTTTATCATCAAATGGGTTTACAAATACTTGATTATTTTCTTTGCAAAATAGCAAGGCAGCATCTCGAGCTTCATCGTAATTATCACCTTCTAAAACAACATCTATATACTCTTCTCCAAAAAATTGCACTTGCTCAATTTTTTGTTTTGGTGTAGTTCTAGGCATAAAAATAATGGCTTTGATACTTAAGAGTTTACAAGAAAGCGCAACACCTTGCGCATGATTACCTGCACTTGCACAAGTAATGCCAGATTCTTTTTCAGAAGGAGATAAAGATGATATTTTATGATATGCTCCTCGAATTTTATATGACCTTACTTGCTGTAGGTCCTCACGCTTAAAAAAAACATTACAATTATACAACTTAGAGTAATACATACTTTTTGGAAGTGGTGATTCTAAAACTACACCACTAAGGTTTTCCGCAGCGATTTTGACATCCTCTAATTTTGGATAGTATATTTGTATTACTTCTTTCATGTTAAAAGTTATTTTAAACTAAAATTGCCCCCCTTTTTTTGCTTTTTTTATGGTTTTCATGGCTGTCATTGCAGCTCTTAATCGTTTACCGACTGCTTCGATAGGATGATTTCTAATAGCATTGTTTACATTAATAAGTTCTAAATTATCTACACTATTAGAATCGGAATATGGTTTTCCTATAATTGATATATCTACCGTTTCCATAAAATCTTTGAGTAAAGGTTTACATGCGTGGTCAAATAAATAACAGCCGTATTCAGCTGTGTCAGAAATTATACGGTTCATTTCAAAGAGTTTTCTTCTTGCAATAGTATTAGCAATCAATGGTAATTCGTGCAAAGATTCGTAATATGCAGAATCTTCTATAATCCCTACACTTACCATAGTTTCGAAAGCTAACTCAACGCCAGATTTTACAAATGCTACAAGCAATACACCGTTATCAAAATACTCTTGTTCTGATATATGGCTTGATGTTAATGCTGTTTTTTCAAAAGCCGTTTCACCTGTTTCTGCTCTCCACCCCAGAAGATTTTTGTCTTCATTTGCCCAATCTTCCATCATGGTTTTGGAAAAATGCCCTGAGATGATATCCTCCATGTGCTTTTCAAATAAAGGTCTCATTATTCCCTTAAGTTCTTCGGAAAGCTGAAAAGCTTTAATTTTTGAAGGATTGGAAAGTCTATCCATCATATTAGTTATACCACCATGTTTTAATGCTTCTGTAATAGTTTCCCAACCAAACTGAATTAATTTAGCGGCATACTTGGGTTCTACACCTTGTTCTACCATCTTATCAAAAGATAAAATAGCACCTGTTTGAAGCAACCCGCAAAGAATAGTTTGCTCTCCCATCAAATCAGACTTTACTTCCGCAACAAAAGAAGATTCTAAAACTCCTGCACGATGTCCTCCTGTTGCAACAGCGTATGCTTTTGCTTGTACCCAACCTTTGTTTTCTGGGTCATTTTCGGGATGTACTGCAATTAGTGTTGGTACACCAAAACCTCTTTTATACTCTTCTCTCACCTCAGTTCCTGGGCACTTAGGAGCAACCATAATTACTGTAAGGTCTTTGCGAATCTGAGTGCCTTCTTCAACAATATTGAAACCATGAGAATAACTCAAAGTCGCTCCTTTTTTCATTAAAGGCATTATTGTTTTTACAACATTGGTGTGTTGCTTATCAGGTGTTAGATTGAGCACCAAATCGGCAGAAGGAATTAAATCTTCAAAAGTCCCAACAACAAAATCGTTTGAAGTGGCACTTTTGTAAGACGCTCTTTTCTCCTCAATAGCTTTTTGGCGTAGCGCATAGCTAATATCCAACCCAGAATCTCTCATATTTAAACCCTGATTTAGGCCTTGTGATCCACAACCAACGATTACAATTTTTTTGCCTTTTAAAGCATTTACACCATTTTCAAACTCTGAGCTATTCATAAATCGGCATTTCCCTAACTCTTTGAGTTTTATTCTTAATGGTAATGTGTTGAAATAATTTGACATGTTTTTAGGTTTAATGTTCTTGGAATTCGTTCAATAAAGTTGAAATATCCATCTCTTCTTTAGAGACTGCGATTCTACCGGAGCGCGTAAACTGCATAATACCAAAAAGGCTTAACTCTCGATGGAGTAAATCAATCTCATTTCGTCTACCCGATTTTTCAATAACGAAAAATTTCTTGTTTACAGTAACTATAACAGCATTACTGTCTTTGATTATATTTTGAATTTGACGCTCATCAAAAAGCAAATCTGATTTCATTTTGAATATGCACGACTCTTGATATATGATTTCGTCTTCTGTATGATAATAGGCTTTAATAACCTCTACTTGCTTTTCTATTTGTCCAATAATTTTCTTCATCAAATCTTCTTTTAAAACCACTAAAATGGTCCATTTAGATACGTTTTCAATCTCAGAAACGGAAGAATTAATAGACTCTATATTAATATGTCGTCTTTGAAAAATTGCAGAGATTCTGTTTAATAGTCCTACGTTATTTTCGGTATAAATACTTACTGTAAAAAGCTTTGTTTCTTTTTCCATAATTATTCTAATCTTATTTCAGATACGCTAGCTCCCGTTGGTATCATGGGGAAAACATTATCTTCTTTCTCAACACATACTTCTAAAAAATAAGGACCTTCAAAATCTATCATTTGTTTTACAGCTTCTTTTAAATATTCTCGTTTTGTTACTTTTTGAGCTTCTATATGATAACCTTGGGCAATGGTTACAAAGTCTGGGTTAGTCATTTCTGTAGAAGCATATCGTTTATCAAAAAAGAGCTGCTGCCACTGACGTACCATTCCTAAAAACTTGTTATTAAGCACTACAATTTTTACTGATACTCGCTGTTGAAAAATAGTGCCCAGTTCTTGAATGGTCATTTGATAGCCTCCATCTCCAATAATGGCAACAACTTCACGATGAGGCTCAGCCATTTTAGCACCTATTGCTGCTGGCAATGCGAAACCCATGGTTCCTAATCCTCCAGATGTAATGTTACTTTTTGTTCTATTAAATTCTGCATAACGGCATGCTATCATTTGATGTTGACCAACATCGCTAACGATTGCAGCATCCCCTTTGGTTTGCTGATTAATCTCTTTTATAACTTCACCCATGGTCAATCCTTCTTTAGTAGGATTTACATCGTTCTGAATGACTTTATTAAATTCTATTTGATACAAGTCTTTGAATTTTTGAAGCCAGTCCTTGTGAGAGTTTTTATTCAATAATGGGAGTAAAGCTTTAAGGCTTTTCTTGGCATTCCCTAGAACAGCAATATCAGCTTTTACATTTTTGTTGATTTCTGCTAAGTCAATTTCAAAATGAATAACTCTTGCTTGCTTTGCGTATCTAGATAAATCGCCAGTAACTCGGTCATCAAAACGCATACCTATGGCAATTAATACGTCACACTCATTTGTTAAAAAATTTGGAGCATAATTACCATGCATGCCTACCATTCCTACATTTAATGGGTGTGATGTCGGAATGGCTGAAGCTCCCAAAATTGTCCATGCTGAAGGTAAATTAGCTTTTTCTATTACAGCCTTAAATTCAGCTTCAGCTTCTCCTAAAATTACCCCTTGCCCCCAAACAACTAGAGGCTTTTTTGCCTTATTAATTAAATTTGCTGCTGCTTCAATGGATGAAAAGTTGAGCTTAGGAACAGGTTTATAACTACGAACACCTTTACATTTTTTATACTTAAAATCAAACACTTCAAACTGAGCATCTTTAGTAATATCTATTAAAACTGGCCCAGGTCGACCGCTTTTAGCAATATAAAATGCTTTTGCAAATACCTCAGGAATCTCTGAGGCCTTAGTAATTTGATGATTCCATTTGGTGACAGGAGTAGATATTCCTACAATATCCGTTTCTTGAAACGCATCGCTACCTAGTAAATGTGAACCAACTTGACCCGTAATACAAACCATTGGTGTAGAGTCTATTTGTGCATCAGCAATACCTGTAATTAAATTTGTTGCTCCAGGACCAGATGTTGCTATGGCCACACCGACTTTTCCTGAGATGCGCGCATAACCTTGAGCTGCATGTGTTGCACCTTGTTCGTGACGTGTTAAAACATGATGGATTTGACCTTGATACTTATATAACTCATCGTAAACGGGCATAATTGCACCTCCTGGGTAACCATAGAGAATATCTACACCTTCGGCTAAAAGACACCTTATAATAGCCTCACTTCCGCTTATGTGAAGTGTTTTCTGTGTTTCATGTTTCTGTAGCGTTTGTAGTTCTTTCATAAGATACTTTTTTAAAACTCATCTGTTACACAACCTTTAGATGCAGACGAAACAGTTTTTGCATATTTATACAAAACACCTCGTTCAAATTTGAGATGTGGTGCTTTCCAATGTTTTCTTCTATATTGAAGCTCTTCTTCAGAAATTTCAATATTTATAGAATTGGTTTCTGCATCAATAACTATGATATCTCCATCTTTTACTAATGCTATATTTCCTCCTTCTTGTGCCTCAGGAGTTATATGGCCAACCACGAAACCATGGGTGCCTCCAGAAAAACGACCATCTGTAATTAGTGCTACATCTTTGCCTAGACCAGCTCCCATAATTGCTGCAGTTGGTTTAAGCATCTCAGGCATTCCTGGACCACCTTTTGGTCCTTCATATCTAATAACCAATACATCTCCTTTTTCTACTTTTCCGTCTCTGATACCATTATTTGCAGCATATTCGCCTTCAAAAACTTTAGCTCTTCCTTTAAAACTTAAGCCTTCCTTTCCTGTGATTTTAGCAACACTTCCTTCTCGTGCTAAATTGCCATAAAGCATTCTTAGATGTCCTGATTTTTTGATGGGCTTTTCTATAGGCTTAATCACATCTTGACCTTCGGCTAAATCTTCAACATCCAATAAATTTTCTGCAATGGTTTTTCCGGTTACCGTTAAACAATTACCATGAATCAGTCCTTTTTTTAATAGATATTTTAAAACAGCAGGAATGCCTCCTACAGCATGCACATCTTCCATGAGGTATTTTCCACTAGGCTTTAAATCTGCTAGAAATGGTGTACTATCACTTATATTTTGAAAATCTTTTAATGTGAATTCTATTTGTGCAGCTCTGGCTATGGCCAAGAAATGTAACACTGCATTAGTTGAACCGCCCAGAATTGTTACTAATCTAATGGCATTTTCTAACGACTTTCTTGTGATAATGTCTGAAGGTTTAATATCTTTTTCTAACAATACTCTTAATGCTTCTCCAGCTGCTACAGATTCTTGTTTTTTCTCATCACTTAGAGCTGGGTTAGATGAATTAAATGGCAAAGCCATTCCTAAAGCTTCAATTGCTGAAGCCATTGTATTTGCTGTATACATCCCACCACAAGCACCGGCTCCTGGACATGCTTTTTCAACAATACTTTGGTATTCAGTTTCAGGCATTGTACCCGCAACTTTGCTCCCCCAGGCTTCGAAAGCAGAAACCACATCTAATTTTTTTCCATTATGACAACCTGAATCAATAGTCCCGCCATATACTAAAATAGATGGCCTATTTAATCGAATCATAGCCATTAAGGCTCCAGGCATGTTTTTATCGCACCCAACAACGGTTACCAAGCCATCGTAACTCATGGCTTGTACAACGGTTTCCATAGAATCAGCAATAATATCTCTTGAGGGTAAAGAATAACGCATACCAGGAGTTCCCATAGAAACTCCATCACTTACGCCAATAGTGTTAAAAATTAACCCTACAGTGTCTGTGCTTTGAACACCCTTTTTAACCAGTTTAGCTAAATCGTTAAGATGCATATTACACGGGTTTCCTTCGTAGCCTGTACTTGCTATACCCACAATAGGTTTTTCAAAATCTTCTTTTATTAAACCAATAGCATGCAACATAGCTTGAGCTGCTGGTTGAGTATCATCTTGGGTAACAACCTTACTATATTTGTTTAAGTTTTTCATTACGTTATACTTTTACCAGCTCTTTTCTTTCGCACAACACCTCTTGTTTATATAAGTGCATTAATTTTTTTCCTAGGGATTTGTTCCAATCTAACGGAAACTGATAGTCGTCTAAAGATTTTAGCCCTACAACCTCAGCTGCTGTTCCTGTAAAAAAAGCACTGTCGGCTGTTTTTAATTCTTGAAGTCTAAAGTCTCTTTCCTCGACTTTGATACCCTCTTCTTTGCATAAATCCACAACTACTTTTCTTGTAATTCCTGGCATGATATGTCCTACTTTAGGTGTTATTAAGATGTTTCCTTTTTGCATAAACACATTAGCTCCTGAGGATTCTGCCACATTCTCATTCATATCTAATAACAAGGCCTCATCGTATCCTGCTTTTTTTGCTTCGTTTGCAGATAAAATAGAATTGATATAATGACCTGTAACTTTAGCATCTACATAACAGGATTTAGGATTTGGTCTTTGAAATTTTGATGTTTTAACACGTAATAATTTATCACCCATATACTTACCCCATTTCCAACACTGAATGGTTAAAACAGATTCATCTGAAGTCTTTAGGCTCATGTCCGCGCCAGTAGTAATGAGTGGTCGTATGTAAGCATCTTCATAATTATTTTGTTTCAATAATTCATAAGTGATTTTAATAAGTTCTTCAACAGAATAATTGAAAGGAATATCCATCACTTCAGCTCCCTTTTTTAAACGTTTATAATGAGCTCTGGCTTTGAAAATTTTTGTGCCAAAAGTTGTTTTATATGCACGAATACCCTCAAATATACCATTACCATAATGCAACGTTTGGCTATAAAGCTGTGTGCTAGTCCCTAATGCTTTTACAATAGCTCCGTTGTGATATACAAGACTATCTTTGTTATAATATGGATTCATAATTTTATCTTCAATAATTTATTGCTCTTTTCAAAAAACAGAGAATAAAAAAACCTTCCTAAAATCTAGGAAGGCTTAACATCTTTATAAATATTGTAGCACATCCTATACGTCACGTAATAATAATTACGCTGACAATAGAAATAATGCTAATAATTTGAGTT
The DNA here is from genome assembly GCF_014635865.1 of Winogradskyella haliclonae. Classification (GTDB taxonomy): domain Bacteria; phylum Bacteroidota; class Bacteroidia; order Flavobacteriales; family Flavobacteriaceae; genus Winogradskyella; species Winogradskyella haliclonae. The sequence continues at coordinate 560,544 of NZ_BMDQ01000001.1, forward strand.
CTCATTTTTTGAATTTTTACCAATTCTATAAAACAAATATTGAGATTTCCACTTTAACTCACAACTATTTGCAAATAAAACACAGTATTTTTGTTAAATTATTAAAAAGTGTGCGCGAAAATTATGTGATGCTTAAATTATTTGCTTTAAAAAAAGAAAAACATAATAGATAAAGCAGTTCTTAACGCTTCATTAGAATATGAAAATGATTGTTGGTCTCAACCTTGGCAAATTGCCTAAACATTTCCATAACGCCACAGTATTTATCAATGGATAATTTCACTGCTTTCTCGCATTTTTTCTTATCTAAATCCGAACCGTAAAAATGATAATCTACAATTACAGAGTGGTAATACCTTGGATGTTCATCGGTTAGCTCACCAGAAACTTCAATCTTAAAATCATCTATTGGCGATTTCATTTTATCCAAAATTGAAATCACATCCAATGCAGAGCATCCTGCTAAAGACGATAACATCATGGCTTTAGGTGACAATCCAAAGCGTTCATCTTGACCATCGATACCAGTATCCATAATTACTTTTTTTCCGCTTGGATTATCAGATTCAAAAGTTAATCCACCTTTCCAATGTGTTGTGATTTTATCAGCCATATTTAAAGTTTCTAAATTATAAGTGCCTAAAGTTAACAAGTTAAAATGGTTTAAAAAGATTAAAGTGTACTAAAGTTTAGTTTGCAACGCAAGTGTACTTTAAGTACTTTAGACATCTCAAACTTTAAGTACTTTTTAAAACTATGGCATTAGTAACACCGTTATCTCCAGAGCATGATTTAGAAACTAAACAACTCGCAGAATTCTTTAACGAAACCCTTGGGTTTTGTCCAAATTCTGTATTAACCATGCAGCGCAGACCAGCAATAAGTAAAGCATTTATAAACCTTAACAAAGCGGTTATGGCTAACGAAGGTCGTGTGACCTCAGCCTTAAAGCGTATGATTGCTTGGGTAAGTAGTAATAGTACAGGCTGCCGTTATTGCCAAGCTCACGCTATTAGAGCTGCTGAACGTTATGGTGCTGAACAAGAGCAATTAGACAATATTTGGGACTATAGAACACATCCTGCATTTTCTGAAGCAGAGCGTGCCGCTTTAGATTTTAGTTTAGCAGCTTCATTAGTGCCAAACACTGTAAATACAGATATTAAAAAACGTTTATATGAGCATTGGGATGAAGGCGAAATTGTAGAGATGTTAGGTGTAATTTCTCTTTTCGGGTATCTTAACCGTTGGAACGACTCTATGGGAACAGACATTGAAGAAGGCGCTGTAGAAAGTGGTAATCAATACCTTGGTAAACATGGTTTTGAGGTTGGGAAGCATGATGGGTCGAGGTACTAGATTGTCGCTTTACAACTTTTAGATAAAATTAAATCTCATCATTTCTGATGAGGTTTCTTTATTTTCAGAATGGCCTTTACTTTAGTTTGCAACTCTGGTACTATCAACTCCTCAAACCAAGGATTTTTAGCGCGCCAAAATCGATTTGTTGGTGAGGGATGTGGTATTGGAAAGTAATTTGGCAAATAGCTTTTGTATTCGCCTACTGTTTCTGTTAATGTGTGCTTTGCTTTATCTTTTAAATAGTACTTCTGTGCATAAGCACCTATTAAAATAATCAATTCTACAGTTGGCATTTTTTCTAATAGCTGCTCATGCCATTGCGGTGCACATTCTGGTCGCGGCGGTAAATCTCCTGTTTTTCCTTTACCAGGATAACAAAACCCCATAGGAATAATGGCAAAATTCTCAATATTGTAAAACTGTGCATCTGTAATTCCTAACCATTGCCTTAGTTTTTTTCCGCTTTGGTCATCCCAAGGAATTCCAGATTCATGAACTTTAGTGCCTGGCGCTTGACCAATAATTATAATTTTAGAATTGATATGTGCTGTCGCTACCGGTCTCGGCCCTAGAGGTAAATAAGCTTTGCAAATGGTACATTGGCTAATGTTATGTAATAAATCTTCCATCACTTTTTCCCTCCTACAATAATAACAATTTCGCCCTTCGGTGGTTTATTGGTATAATATTCCAAAACCTCTTTTGTTGTTCCTCTAATCGTCTCTTCATAGAGTTTAGTAAGTTCTCTCGATACAGAAACTTGTCGGTCATTGCCAAAATATTCAGCAAAATGCCCTAAGGTTTTTACGAGTTTATGTGGGCTTTCGTAAAAAATCATTGTTCTGGTTTCTTCAGCTAGTAATGCTAATCTTGTCTGGCGTCCTTTTTTAACTGGTAAGAAACCTTCAAAAACAAATTTATCGTTTGGCAAACCACTATTAACTAGTGCTGGTACAAACGCTGTAGCGCCAGGCAAACATTCAACTTCAATATTGTTTTCTACACAAGCACGTGTTAATAAGAATCCTGGGTCTGAGATAGCAGGTGTGCCAGCATCACTAATAACAGCAATTGATAATCCAGACTTTAGTTTTTCTATTAAGCCATCGACTGTTTTATGCTCATTATGCATATGATGACTTTGCATTTGCGTTGCAATATCAAAATGCTTTAGGAGTTTTCCTGAAGTACGCGTATCTTCTGCTAGAATTAAATCAACATCATTCAGTACCTCAATAGCTCTAAAGGTCATATCCTTTAAATTGCCAATCGGTGTAGGTACAAGATAGAGTTTAGACATATTAATCGCGTATATACTTCCCTAAAAAATAAGATGGAAACAACGCAACTAACGCGTATAATGAAAACCCTACTACGCCATGACCTGCATAATGATGTGCAGCAGTAGCTAATACTAGGTCAAAAAAGAAACCTGCGTAAGCCCATTCAGTGAGCCATTGGCTTTTTCGCCATAAAATCATAATTACACCCAGCACTTTTAAAACTGCTAGCGGGATTACGAAATAAGTTGGGTAATTTAATGCTTCAAAATAACCTTGTACCATTTCCGTATTTCTGAAATACATCTGAGCAGAATAAAGCATAATGCCACAGAGGACAGCAGTGGCTACCCAGTAAATAATTTTTTTGGTCAACATATTTTAGTTGAATTTACCTTCTACAATCTCAAGAAAGCGTTCTTCGTATTCCTCTTTTCCTTCCCAATTGTTGTAATCGGGTTTTACCAATTGATGTATAAAATCTTCCGCTTCTTGTAATGTTGTGGCTGTATTTATCTGAGATATAACGCGATCATAATCTTCGTTCTTTCCATCGAACAAATGCTTTATAAAGGCAATTTTATCATTAAGACCAATCTGTAATCCACCAGATTTTAGTTTGTCATTTAAGGACTTTACTTTGTTTTCGGCCTCTCTCTTTTGAGCATCTTCAATAGGCTCAAACTCTGGAATATTTGCAAAATCCTGAGTTATGGTTTCAAACTCTATTGTTTTTGTTTGTTGCCCATTAGAACTTGCCTTAGGTGCTTCTTCAACGACCTCATCTTCTTCTGGCATAAAGGCTACCATGTCTTTAATCTTGTTCATTACAGGTTCAATGATGCGTTCGTTTTCACGCTCGTCCATGTCTACATAGACTTTATTTTCAATTTCAATATTATCACTAATCCTATTATTGAAAGCCGTATCCAGCATTTCAAAAAATGAAGAATCATTGCCAATTGTTGGAATATCATCTTCAAAATTTTCTTGCGCAAATTTTAAAACCGTGAGTTTCTCATACAATGCAGCAACTTCTTCGTGCATACGATTGATGTCTTCTTTCCCCGTTAATTTTAGAATCCTATGCGCTATGCTAATTAATTCTGATTCTAATTTCTTTTTCATGAGTATTACTTTTGTTTTTTAATAAATTTGCGTCACCTTTATACAAACGAAAATTAGACACGATTTAGTGCTAAAATTACAAAATGTTTCTCGAAAATACAGTAAATCATAAAGAACAATTTGGCTGGATTGAAGTCATTTGCGGATCTATGTTTTCTGGTAAAACTGAAGAATTAATCCGTCGATTAAAGCGTGCACAATTTGCGCGACAAAAAGTTGAAATATTTAAGCCTTCTGTAGATGTGCGTTATGATGAAGAAAAAGTAATTTCTCATGATGCTAACGAAATACGTTCAACACCTGTTCCTGCAGCCGCTAATATTCCTATTTTAGCAGACGGTTGTGATGTTGTTGGTATTGACGAAGCTCAGTTTTTTGATGACGAAATCGTAAGTGTTTGTAACGATTTAGCTAATAAAGGTATTCGTGTTATAGTTGCTGGTCTTGACATGGATTTTAAAGGCAATCCGTTTGGCCCAATGCCAAACCTTATGGCCACAGCTGAGTACGTCACTAAAGTGCATGCTGTCTGTACAAAAACTGGAAACTTAGCTCAATATAGCTACCGAAAAGCTAAGAGTGATGATCTTGTTTTATTAGGCGAAGTTGACGAATATGAGCCTCTAAGTAGAGCTGCTTATTACAAATGTATGCTTCGCGAAAAGGTGCGTCAGATGAAAGTTAAAGATGCAGAAGAATTGATTACTAAAGATAAAAATTCTGATGCCTAAAGCTCAAGAAACCATCTTAGAAATTCACTTAGATGCGTTGACGCATAACTATAATTATTTAAAATCTAAACTCAATCCTAACACTAAATTTCTAGCCGTTGTAAAAGCATTTGCCTACGGAAGTGATTCTGTGGAAATCGCAAAACACCTCGAGACACTTAATGCAGATTATTTTGCAGTAGCCTATGCTAGAGAAGGTGTTGCGCTCCGCGATGCAGGCATTACAATCCCAATATTAGTCTTGCATCCACAGGTTGTGAATTTTAAAACTATTATTGAGCGTTGCCTTGAGCCAAGTATTTACAGTCCAAAAATTTTACGAGAGTTTATAAAAATTGCTGAAGAACAAAAGCAAAGCGACTATCCTGTCCATATAAAGTTTAATACAGGTTTAAACCGCCTAGGTTTTTGGCATAATGATGTTGATTATATAGCAAATCAACTCAAAAACACATCATCGATTGTTGTTAAATCTTTATTTTCTCATTTAGCTGCAAGCGAAGATGAAAATGAAAGAGAATTTACCCTAAGACAAATCACAGATTTTAAAACCATTGCTGCTGATTTCGAGTCTCAAATGGACTATAGCCCATGGTTACATCTTTGCAATACTTCTGGTGTTATTAATTATCCTGAGGCGCATTTTGATATGATTCGTTGTGGTATTGGACTTTATGGTTTTGGAAATTCCGCTACTGAAGATCAAAACTTAAAACCCATAGCAAAATTAAAATCTATTATCTCCCAGATTCATTTAATTGAAAAAGAGGAAACTGTAGGTTACAATCGAGCGTACACTTCAAAAGGATTCGAAAAAACAGCTACAATCCCTATTGGTCACGCCGATGGAATTTCTAGACAATTCGGCAACGAAAAAGGGTTTGTTTTTATTAATGGGCAAAGCGCACCAATCATTGGTAACGTATGCATGGACATGATTATGGTTAATATCACCAACATTGATTGTAAAGAAGGTGATGAAGTTATCATCTTTGATGAAAACCATAAAGCTTCAGCTATTGCAGAATCCACAAAAACCATTTCTTATGAGGTTTTAACGGCTATTTCGCAGCGTGTTAAACGACTCTTTTTTAAACAAGTCTTATAGGAGTTTTCTCTATTTTCATAAAAGATGTTAATTTTTTGATTAAATTGGTGTTCAATACTAACTACTTAATACTTAAAATTATGCTTAAAGAATTTAAAGAATTTGCTATGAAAGGCAACCTAGTAGACATTGCCGTAGGTTTTGTTATGGGTGCCGCTTTCAATAAGGTTGTTGCATCATTTACTGGAGGAATTGTGTCTCCTTTAATTGGTCTTATTTTTGATACTGACTTTAAAGCAATGAGATATCAACTAAAAGAAGGTACTGTTAACGATGCAGGAGAACGCGTAGGAGATGTGTTTCTAGAATATGGAACGTTTTTAACTAATGTCATTGACTTTATCATTGTAGCATTTGTAATGTTTATGGTAGTTAAAGGTGTAAATAAAATGAAGAAAAAAGAAGAGCCTGCTCCAGAAGCACCATCTGGACCAAGTCAAGAAGATCTTTTAGCTGAAATAAGAGATTTACTAAAAAAATAACACAATTTAGCTAACCGCTACATTACATATTTTTAACAAAACCGCTTCAATCTGTGAAGCGGTTCTTTTTTAGGAAAAAATTTAGGGTTTCAACTCTAGAAATAGCTAATTTTGACCCTATAAATTTTTAATTACATGAAGATTGCTATTGTTGGTGCTACTGGCCTTGTCGGTAGTGTTATGCTTAAAGTTTTAGAGGAAAGAAATTTCCCTATGGATGAATTATTATTGGTGGCTTCACCAAGATCTGTTGGTAAAGAAATTCCATTTAAAAATAAACCAATTAAAGTCATTGGTATTCCTGAAGCAATTGAACAAAAACCGAATATTGCCTTATTTTCTGCTGGAGGAAGTACTTCTATAGAATGGGCTCCAAAATTTGCAGAGGTTGGCACGACAGTAATTGATAATTCATCCGCTTGGCGTATGGATTTAGACAAGAAGCTCGTGGTGCCAGAAATTAATGCAAACCAACTTTCTAAAGAAGATAAAATTATAGCTAATCCAAACTGCTCAACCATACAAATGGTAATGGCTTTAGCGCCTCTTCACAAAAAATACAAGATGAAACGTGTAGTTGTCTCTACATATCAATCTGTTTCGGGTACAGGAGTAAAAGCTGTAGAACAACTAGAAAACGAAATCGCCGGTAAAAAAGGTGAAATGGCTTATCCATACCCAATCGCCAAAAATGCAATTCCGCATTGCGATGTTTTTGAAGAAACAGGCTATACTAAAGAAGAGATGAAGCTGGTAAGAGAAACTCAAAAAATACTTGACGATAAAACTATTGCCGTAACTGCAACTGCTGTACGTATACCAACAGCTGGTGGTCATAGCGAATCCGTAAATATCGAATTTGAAAATGATTTTGATGTTACTGATGTCCGTAAACTATTAAGCGAAACCGATGGTGTTATTGTGCAAGATAATATCGATGTAAATACGTATCCAATGCCAATGTATGCCAACGGAAAAGATGATGTATTTGTAGGTCGTATACGTCGAGATATGTCACAGCCCAACTCCTTAAACATGTGGATTGTAAGTGATAATCTCAGAAAAGGAGCAGCAACAAATACGGTACAAATAGCTGAATATCTTCTGGCTAATAATCTGGTTTAATCCTAAGCTTCCATAAAAAAATCTTAAAAAAGCATCTTTGGACATCCCATAGGTGCTTTTTTGATTAATTTTAGAAAAATAAACCACCTTAAAACAATGAAAAACATATCTTATGTGCTTGTAGCACTCGTATTTTTTATGTCTTGTAAAAACGAAACTAAACCAAAAAAAATCATTAAAGTAGATTATCCTGAAACGGCAAAAGTAGAACATACTGACACCTATTTTGGTGAAGACGTAAGTGACCCTTATCGTTGGTTAGAAGATGATAGAAGTCCAGAAACTGAAGCATGGGTAAAAACTCAAAATGCAACAACCGGAGGTTTTTTAGACAGCATTCCATACCGTGAAGAGCTTAAGGAGCGTTTGTCTAAATTATGGAACTACGAAAAAGTAGGTGCGCCTTTCATAGAAGGTGATTACACATACTTCTATAAAAATGACGGTCTTCAAAATCAGTATGTCATATATCGCTACAAAAACGAAGCTGACCCAAGTACTGCAGAGGTGTTTTTAGACCCAAACACATTTAAAGAAGATGGTACCATTTCTTTAGGCGGCACAAGTTTTTCTAAAAATGGTAAAATATTGGCTTATTCGATTTCTGAAGGCGGAAGCGATTGGCGTAAGATTTTAATCATGGATGTGGAGTCTAAAAAAATAGTTGAAGACACTTTAATTGATATCAAATTTAGCGGTATGTCTTGGTACAAAAACGAAGGCTTCTATTATTCAAGTTACGACAAGCCAAAAGGAAGTGAGTTGTCTGCAAAAACAGACCAACATAAAGTTTACTACCACAAGCTAGGTACAAAACAGTCTGAAGATCAATTAATTTATGGTGGTACAGCGGAACAAAAGCATCGCTACATATATGGTGGTGTAACCGAAGATGACCGTTATTTAATTGTAACACCTCGTGTTTCAACATCTGGAAATAAGCTAATGATTAAAGATTTGACTCAGCCAAATTCAGAATTTATTACCATTCTAGACCATACAGACACGGATTCTAATATTATTGAAAATGTAGGGTCTAAATTATACATCATGACCAATATGGATGCGCCAAATCAACGTATAGTTACAGTAGACGCTAGTAATCCTGCACCAGAAAACTGGGTAGACTTTATTCCTGAAACAGAAAACGTGTTAAGTCCATCAACTGGCGGTGGTTATTTCTTTGCCGAATATATGGTAGATGCCGTATCTAAGGTTTTACAATATGACTACGACGGAAAATTGGTGAGAGAAGTAAAATTACCTGGTGTTGGTTCTGTCGGTGGTTTTGGAGCTAAAAAAGAAGATACTGAATCCTATTACTCTTTTACTAATTATGTCACTCCAGGAAGCATCTATAAATACAATATTAAGGATGGTACATCAGAGTTGTACCGCAAACCAGATATCGATTTTAATCCTGAAGATTACGAAAGTAAACAAGTGTTTTATACCTCAAAAGATGGTACAAAAGTGCCTATGATTATTACACATAAAAAAGGGCTTGAGCTTAATGGTAAAAACCCAACGATATTGTATGGTTATGGCGGTTTCAATATTAGTTTAACGCCTAGCTTTAGTATTACAAATGCTGTTTGGATGGAGCAGGGTGGTGTTTATGCTGTGCCAAATCTTCGTGGTGGTGGCGAATACGGAAAAGCTTGGCATGATGCAGGAACACAACTAAAAAAGCAAAACGTATTTGACGATTTTATTGCTGCCGGAGAATATCTAATTGAAAACAACTACACCTCATCAGATTATTTAGCAATTAGTGGTGGATCTAATGGAGGTTTATTAGTTGGTGCGACCATGACACAACGCCCAGATTTAATGAAAGTGGCTTTACCTGCTGTTGGCGTTTTAGATATGCTGCGTTACCATACATTTACAGCTGGAGCGGGTTGGGCATATGATTATGGAACAGCTGAAGACAGTAAAGAAATGTTCGATTATTTAAAGGGTTACTCACCTGTACACAACGTAAAAGAAGGTGTTGAATATCCTGCGACCATGGTCACAACAGGGGATCATGACGATCGCGTTGTCCCTGCGCATAGCTTTAAGTTTGCTGCCGAATTGCAAGCCAAACAAACCGGTAATAATCCTACTTTAATACGTATAGAAACAGATGCTGGTCATGGTGCAGGAACACCTGTGAGTAAAATACTCGAAAGAACCGCAGACGTATATGGTTTTACACTCTTTAATATGGGCTTTGAAGACCTACCAAGTAAGTCAAAAGAAAAGCTAAAAGACTAAAACAAAAAATTAATAATACATTAAGCCTACTTAAAATTAAGTAGGCTTTTTTATGGTATTTTTGCAGCATGCTTCAAGTAAAAAACATCCATTTTGGTTATGATAAAATTCTCGTTTTAGAAGACCTATCTTTCTCTCTAAATCCTGGAAGAAATCTAGCCATTATTGGTGAAAGTGGTTCGGGAAAAAGCACACTTTTAAAATTACTTTATGGTGAGTATGATTTACCTCAAGGCGAAATCTTCTGGAAAGAACAACAAATTCTAGGACCAAAATATAATCTGGTTATTGGTTATGATTTTATGAAATATGTAACCCAGGAATTTGATTTGATGCCTTTTATAACAGTCGAAGAAAATATTGGTAAATATCTGTCCCGTTTCTATCCTGAAGAAAAACAACAACGCACCCACGAGCTCATTAAGGTTGTTGAACTTGAAGCTTTTGCAAAAACAAAAGTCAAAAACCTCAGTGGTGGTCAAAAACAACGTGTGGCTTTAGCTCGCGCACTGGCTAAACAACCTGAAATTTTATTGCTCGACGAGCCTTTTAGTCATATTGATAATTTTAAAAAACAGTCGCTTCGTAGAAGCGTCTTCAAATACCTAAAAGAAAAAAATATTGCTTGCATTGTTGCCACTCATGACAAAAATGATGTTTTAGGTTTTGCAGACAAAATGCTGGTTTTACATCATAAAACAATCATTGCTCAAGACACACCCCAAAACTTATACAACAACCCGAAACTACCTTTAATTGCGTCGTTCTTTGATGAATTTAATAGTATTGATGGTGAGATTTACTACGCACATCAATTGAAAATAGTTGAAGAATCTGATTTAAAAGGCGTGGTAAAAAGCTCCTATTTTAATGGCGAATCTTGGTTGCTAGAAGTTGAACATGACTCAAAATCTGTTTTTGTTGAGCATCACTCAGAAATAGTTCCTAAAAGTTGTGTGTATTTTTCATTCAACAATTGATTACCTATCAAACTTCTTTAACAACGCTGGCAAATAAAAGATGTCTGTAATTAGAGCAATCGCAACGGTTACAGCGCAAAGCAATCCAAAATCTCTAACAGAAGGCACGGCGCTTGAGGCTATGATTAAGAAACCACTAACTAAGGCTATTGTTGTCGAGAATAACGCACTTCCCGTATAATGCATGGCGCGATCCATACGCTCTTCAGACGTGCCTTGAACACGTTTACTTTTTCGGTATTTATGGACTAAATGAATGGTGTCATCCATAGCAATACCGAGCATTATTGGCGTAATCATTGCCGTAGATACATCTAAAGGTATATCTAATAAACTCATGAAAATAGCCAAAATAGCTAATGGCAAAATGTTTGGAATAAGCACCAAAATTGTGGTTTTGATTCGTTTTATAAAAAACCATAAACACAGAAATGCAACAAAAAATGCTGCAAAAAATGATTTGAATTGTGTTTGTAAAATAAAGTCATTAAGTTGTGAGAACACCACAGAAAAGCCATTGATTTTTAAGCTGTACTTATCTGTATCAAAATTATTTTCAAAAGCCGATTTTATATCTCCTAATACCGTTTCTAACTCTGAAGTTTTTATTTCTTTGACGCCCAAAGTGATTCCTGCAGTTTTAAAGTCTTCAGAAAAGAGTTTAAAAAACTCACTGCTATTCTCTCCTATTTCGGATAAAGTAGCATCTATTTTTTCTTTCGAAATATTAGATTGGAATAAAACTGGTGAACGTTTTTCTAAAAAACGTTTGATATTAACTACAGACACCGGTGCAGAAAGCAAGGTGTTTTTATTCAATACATTTTGTAGTTTTTCTAATTGTATGATAGCATCTCGCTCTAACATCGTTCCTTTCTTGGAAGTAATATTAAGCTGCAATCGAGAACTGCTGTTTAGCTTACTCTCAACATAACGCAAATCTTCTTTGGCTTTTCCTTCAGCCAGCAAGTCAAGTGAATTTGTATCAATTTGCACTTTAAAAATCGAATACAAGCCAAAAATCAGTATCAACGAAGACACCACAATAATACTATTCTTATAACGAGAAGTAAGCGCATTAAGCCAATTAATTGTTTTGGTTTGACTGTACCGTTTTAAACTCAAAATAGGTTTAGCTGTCTTAAAGTTTAAATCCATAAAACTAAAGCCTATAATGGTAATAACATACACTAACACAAAGGCCATAACCAAACCAATACAAGTAAAAACACCCATGTTTTTAAATGCAGGCAACGGCGATAAGTACAAGGCAAAATAACCAACAAACGTAGTTAAGGTCGTATAAAAACAAGGTGTGATACTTTTACGTACTGCAAGTGTCAGTAAGTCTAATTTTGACAGATTTTCGTTGTCTATACCTTCTTTATGATAGATATTAATGATGTGAACCGCATCACTAACCGAATAGACCATTAAGATGGTTGGAATTAGCATCGAAATCATATTTAATGCAAAACCAAACGAGGTTATAATTCCGAATAAAATTGAAATTGGTACAGCGACACACAACAGAGAAACGATTAAATACCGCTTACTCGGTAAGAGAAATAACAACATTATGGTAATAACCAAAACGGTTAAAATACCAAAGACGAGACTCTCCTTATAAATACCTTTGCTATAGGCTTCGTTAAGCACAGGTGCTCCTGTTAGGTAGTAGTCGTCATAATAATTTTCAATCACAGCTCTAATATCTCCAGCAATGACTTCACGTTTTTCTTCTATGGTTGGTGTTGGATTTAATTGAATGTAGAAAAACAAGTTCTTATAATCATCAGTAACTAACTGTTGTGTAATATTTGGTATTTTTTTGAATAAATTCTTTAGACCTTTTTCACTGCGTTTGGACGTATACAAATCATCAAAAAGTAAATTGTTGTTTGCATAAATAGGATACTTTGCCTCAGCCAAACTAAATGATGTTTTTACATACCAAAGAGAATCTAGTGCGGTATGTAATTTTTTAAGTTGATCAATATTTGATGCTTCAAGAGCATTCTCAACAGGAATCATCCCAACAAAAATCTCATCAGAACCAAAGCGCTCTTGGTAATCGATATAGGCTCTATAGCTTGGGTCATCTTCCAAAAACCAAATACTCAACGAGTTATCAACGCTTAATTTATTAAGTGTTTGATATCCAGAAAACCCCATAGTTATTACCAAAACAGCTATAATTGCTATTCTGAATTTGATAATCGATGCTATGATTTTTTTTAATTTCTCCATTTTTAAGCTATTGCAAAAGCACCAAAATTGCCATGATGCGTTAGGCTTACATGTATTGTACCACCATTAAACACCAGAGTAGGAACCCCATAATCATCCTTTTTAAAATCTAACTCATCTTCTAAAATATTGTATTGTTTTGAAGCTGATGACATCAGTTTTTGCCTTAAAAATTCACTTTGATTGTTTATCTGTGGAGCGTTGAATTGAATGACTTCAGAATTCAGTTTTGACGGTTTTAAAGAGGCTTCGGAGATGATGTAATCTGATGTAATTTTAGTTTCTGTATAAGAGCTAAAGTTTTTAAACTTTACAATGCCTGTATCATTTTCAATAAAACATTCAAACTGTTTTGGTGCATAAAATCGGCTTGGATTTTGCTGTACATATAACTTGTATGCAGCTTCTTTCATACTCCATAAACGCCAAATCGTTTCAGTTTTATCCTTAGAGTTATGAATCAAATAATGTTCATTAATCGTAAATATTTTATCTAAAAATTGTGGCCGTTGCCAGTTAGAGTCTTTTTTTGCTTGAGCGATATCTATAATATCATTTCCAACCATTAGCCAGCTAGCTTAGTGTTTACAATAGCCATGGCTGATTTTACATCAAGCATTTTTTCCATGTCTTCGTTTTCTAATCGAATATCAAATTCATCTTCAATATCTAGAATAATGTCTACTAAATTGGCTGAATTAATTTTCAAATCTTTTATAAAATCTGTGTCCTCAGAAAGGTTTTTAAATGCTTCTTCATCCTGTATGTAAGGTGATACAATCGCTTTTAATTTGGTAATTAACTCTTGGTTAGTCATCGTATAGTTTTAATAATGTAAAGTTACGCCATATATCGCTTAAATAAAACACAGGCATTAACATCACCAAAGCCAAAACTAGCTTTTGCCAGGATGTTAAAGCTTAAATCCATTTTTTCTGTCGGAATGTGTTCTGAAGCAACAAGCTTCTTTATTTCTGGGTGTAAATCTTCGCAATTACTATTTGGAGCAATAAACTGCTCATTAAGTTGTATAACACTAGCGACACTCTCAATAGCGCCAGCTGCTGCTAAACAATGTCCAACCATAGATTTTGTTGAGTTTATATATGGGAAAGCCTTTCCGTTTCTATTTAGTGCTTTGGTCCAATTTTCGATTTCTAAAGTATCTTTTGAAGTTGCTGTGAGATGCCCGTTAATGATTTCTATGTCATTTGAAGAAATCCCCGAATTTTCAATTGCCTTTTTGATACAACGTTGTACAGCTTCAGCATTAGGCGCCGTTAATGTTCCGCCTTGCCGTTGGCCTCCAGAATTGACTTCACCTCCCAAAACCTCAGCATAGATTTTTGCACCTCGTTCTAATGCGCTTTCTAAAGATTCTAAAACTAAGGCACCTGCGCCACTTCCTGGTACAAAGCCTGAAGCTGATGCACTCATTGGTCGTGACCCTTTTTCTGGATTATCATTGTACTTATAAGTCATCACACGCATAGCATCAAAACCACCCCAAACATAAGGTCCGTGGTCACTACAACTGCCAACCAACATGCGCTTTGCTTTTCCATTTTGAATACGTTCAAAGCCCATTAAAAGGGCTTCTGTTCCTGTTGTGCAAGCCGAAGAATTTGTTGTGACTTGATTTCCTAAACCTAACATCCCACTTAAATATGCACTTACACCACTTGCCATGGTTTGCAAAACAACAGTGCTTCCTAGTCGTCTTACATTGCCTTCATCTAGTTTATAAATCGCTTCTCGAAACTTCTCAACACCAGACGTTCCTGTTCCGAAAATAAGTCCTGTATCATAGTCTAATTTGCTATCCGGATTCGTATCAAAACCTGCGTCTTTCCATGCGTCAATTCCAGAAATACAGCCGTATAAAATACCAGAACTATTAAAGCCTCTTAGTTGTAAATCTGTGAAGTACTCTTTCTTTTTTTCTTCTGAAATGTTTGGAATTCCACCAATTTGACAAGAAAATTTTAAGTCCTTTAATTCTTGATGAAACGTAATTCCGGACTTGCCTTGTTTTAAGGCTTCTGTAAAGTCTGAAACACCAACACCATTTGGTGCAACTACGCCTAATCCTGTTATGACCACTCTATTTTTCATGCTTTCATCATTCCTGAAATTATTCCTCTTGCCACCAATTCGCCCTTTTCATTTAGCAGTTGCACTTTACATTTCAGTTTGTTGAATCTAAATACTTCTTTTTCTGAAATCACCGTCACTTTTTCTTCTGGAAAAACAGGTAAATAAAAATCCATTTGGTGTGCCGTTAATGCAATTTGTGGTTGATGCTCGGAATTTAACTCGTCTTTTAATAAATAAATACCCAAACACACCAGCCCGATTTGTGCCATACATTCTGTGAGGATTACGCCAGGTGTTATTGGATTGTCTTTAAAATGACCTTTGTAAAAGGTCTCGTCTTTATTGAATGTATAATGTCCTGTTATGCCTTCATCTGAAATGGCTTCAATACCATCCACAAACAAAAAAGGTTTTTGGTAAGGTAATAGTGCTATGATTTCTGATACAGTCATTCTAACTTAAATGTTCTCCGCCATCAACAGGGATAATCGTACCTGTAATCCAAGCAGCTTCGTCTTTACTTAATAAATAAACAGCATTTGCGACATCTTCTGGTAATGTTAGTCGTTTATTGGGGTTTCGCCTTAAAGTGTGTTTTATAATTTTTTCACTTCCAGGAATCATACGTAACGATGAGGTGTCTGTAACGCCAGCTTGTATGCAATTGGCTTTTATACCATAAGGTGCAAACTCTAAAGCTATATTTCGAGTAATCGCTTCGAGTGTGACTTTAGCCGCCGAAACTGCGGCATAACTATGCCATGCTTTACTATTTCCTTCACTTGTAAAACTTATGATTCTTGAATCTTCAGAAAACAAGTTAGACTCAAAAAGGGCTTTTGTCCAATCGTATAGACTTATACCCATCGCATTAATGGTTAAAGCAAAATCGTCATGTTTTAAAACGGATGTTTCAGTTGAAATCATGGGTTTTAAATTACCCTTGGCAACACTATGTACTAGAGTTCTTATTTTGTGTTTTGTTCCAAATTCAGTTTTTAGCGTATCAATAACAGCTTCAATCTTCTCAGGCTTAAAAGCATTTGTGTTAAAGGATTTAAATTGTATGCCTTCTTGTTTAATAGTTTCAAATTGAGCTTGAATTTCATCTTCCTGCATGCGAGAATTGCGATGAACAATACAAATATTCATCCCATGTTTAGCTAGTTTTTTTGCTGTGGCTAAGCCTAAGCCAGAACTACCGCCAAGTATTAATGCCCAATAGTTTTTATTTTGAAATTCTTTCATGTTTACCATTCTAATAAAATACGTTGTGCCGAAAACCCTGGGCCAAAACTCAACATAACACCTTTGTCTCCTTTAGGCAAATCTCTATCCATAAAACGCTCTAAAACATATAAAACAGTAGCGCTACTCATGTTTCCATACAATCGCAATACTGCTTTAGTATCATCAATGTTTTTACCTAACTCGCCAAACAACGCTTCAACAGTTTGTACTATTTTCTTTCCTCCGGGATGAAACACCAAGTGGTCTATCTCTTTAATAGTCAAATTATTCTTTTCTAAAAATGGATGAATGATTTCAGGGAAGTGGTCTGCAATTGTTTGGGGTACGCTTTGGTCTAAAACCATTTGTAAGCCTGAATTTCTGAGCTTAAAGCCCATCATGTGGTCAGCATCATAAAAATGATACATGGCTTCGTCTTTAATTTCTGGTCCAACCTCATCTTGATACGATGACAATATTACACTGGCACAACCGTCTCCAAAAATAGCAGCACTGACAATATTTACCATAGAATAATCTTCTAGCTGAAAGGTTGCAGTTGGCGACTCTATAGCAATCACAGCCGCACGCTTATTTGGATTGGCCTTCAAAAAATTTTTCGCATAAATAATCCCAGAAACTCCTGCGGCACAACCCATTTCTGTCACTGGAAGTCTAACGATATCTTGTTTCATCTTTAAACTATTAATCAAATACGCATCCAAAGATGGAATCATAATTCCAGTACAACTTACGGTTATAATATAGTCGATATCTGTTGGTGTTAGACTTGCTTTGTCTAAAGCTTTGACCAAACTTTTTTCAGCTAGTTTTACACTTTCCCTAACATAAATATCATTTTTTTCTTCAAAAGAGGTCTTAAGAAAAACCTCTTCGGCATCCATTATGGAATAGCGTTTATCTACAGCTGCATTCTCAAAAATCTTAAGCACTTTTCGCTTAAAGCGGTCTTCTTGACCATCAAGCCATGCTTCAACAAAAGGTAAAATATCTTTTGTTTCTCTAGTATATTGAGGCAACTGTTTAGCTACCGATGTAATTCTTACAGCCATCTAATTCTTAATTAACCACTGGTAACGGAATGCCCATTTCCAACGGATTTCTGATTTGAGGTTTAGCTTTTGCGTTAGGTGCTCTAAATCTTTTCTTTTAAAAGCCCGCAATATGGATGTTAACCCATCTTCAACTATCATTTGGTTAGAAATTGCTAAACTTAATAATCTAAAAAGTCCATAAGCCATTTCACTTCTGTGTAAGTCGTTAATAACCAATCCTAATTTCGCTTTGCTTAGCAGTTGTTTTAATAGCACTTCTAATTCTTCTGTCTTAAAATGATGCAAAAACAAGGTCGCTAGAGCAATATCGTAATCTAATTCTTTAAATTCTTTGGAAAAAATGTCTTTAGTCTCGAATGATAATTCTGAATAATCTACAGATAATTCAGTAGCATAATCTATAGCATCTTGGTTTGCATCAATCCCTATTAATTCGAATTTATAACCTTCTCGCCGCCCATAATCTGCAATTAATCTTAAAATATCACCATGCCCACAACCTAAATCAACAATTCTATAGGTTAAATCCTTAGGTAGACCGTGAAGTATTTTTTTTACACCATTAAGCGTTACACGGTTTCCGCCTAGCCATTTATTGATATTTCCCAACTTGTCTAGAGTATCACGAAGCAATTCACCTTTCATGGAAAAGTCGTCCATGATTTCTGTTTTATTACTGCGATATGTGGTATCAATGAATATTGACATTATACTTTCATGGGTTTACCGTGTGTCATCTTAATGATTTGTGGCACCAAAAACGAAAACCACCTTAAAAACACTAAAAGTTTTGGCGCTAACCAATCTTGACGAAATAAATAAGCTATCGTGTGACCTGCTTTAAGCCTAAAATTGAATGCTTTCTTCCAGTGTATGGTATACGCTTTTTCTAATTCTTCTCGTGTTTTAATTTTTTCTTTAAGGTAGTCAATTATGAGTTGGGATGCTAATTGAGAACTTCGGATAGCCATTCCCATTCCATTGCCGCATAAAGGATGAATCATCCCTGCTGAATCCCCACACATAATCATGTGGTTTTCTACAGGTTTTTTAGTTTCGAATGAGATTTGACTTATGGCTAATGGTTTTTCAAACTTGGGTTTTGAATTTTTGAACACCTCTTTTAAGGCCATATTCTTAAATAAAACCTCTTCCTGAAAAGTCTCAATGTCCTTATACTTTTTGAAGGCTTCGTAATTAGTAATGTAACACAAGTTTATATTTCCATTCTCCA
This sequence comes from Winogradskyella haliclonae, assembly GCF_014635865.1. GTDB lineage: Bacteria > Bacteroidota > Bacteroidia > Flavobacteriales > Flavobacteriaceae > Winogradskyella > Winogradskyella haliclonae. Next base: position 578,889 of record NZ_BMDQ01000001.1, read on the forward strand.
CTTTAGACATGCCGCAATAACCACCTTTAAAATTGTGAAGCGCTACCTTCTCTTCAGAGAATTGACCAGAAACATGAATTTTTACACCCAAATACGGTGATTTTTTAGTCATGAATTTTCGTTGGAATTTAGCGTCTAGATTAGATCGTTTTCCAAATGCTCCTAGGACTAGCTTTGCTTGTATATCTTTGTTTGATTTGGTTGCGATACGGAACATGTCATTCTTAATAGAAACATTTGTAACCGTGTCACAAAGTACTTCTACATTGTTTTTAAGCGCTAATTGATACAATTGAAAATCCATTTCGTAACGACTCATCCCAAATCCACCTAGTGGTAGTTTGGCACTAATGCTTTTATTGTTGTGTGTTGTTAACTCAAACTCTGAAATGTGTTTTGCTCCAAAATCAAATGGGTTAAATCCTAAATAATTTAAATATGGCAACACTTCGTTAGAAACATATTCACCACAAACTTTATGTTTTGGATAGTCGTTTTTCTCTATCAATAAAACCCTAACGCCTTCTTTTGATAGATGAATTGCGCTCGTTAAACCAGCTAAACCGCCACCAATAACAATAACATCAATCTCAGGCATATTCATTGCTTTTTCTCTATATGTACAACTTCTAATTTCACCGTTTTGCTCATAATAAAACTTCCACCTCCTACATTAAAATCACGTCGATTGATTTCGAAATTAGAGCTTAGTTTTCTTTGACTCTCTAGGTTTTCGTACTTTATAGGGATTGTAATTTGTTTGGTTTTTCCCTTAATCGTAAGATTGGCTTTAATCTTATATTCTGAGGTTGAAATTTTACGTATTGATGTACTTTTTAGCTTGATAAAAGGAAATTTTGAATTGTGAAAGTATTCCTCCTCTAGAAGATGTTCGTCTCTGCTTTCGATTCCTGTTTTAATCGACTTCACTTTTATTTCGCCTTCAAGTTTTTCGAGCTGTCCAGACGCATCGAACTTTGTCGTTATCGTAAATGTATCGAAATGCCCATCTACGTTAACACCTAAATTTCGGATAGTAAAATCTATTGAAGACGCATTCTGGGCAGAGGCACTAATAACCAAACACAGAAGAAGTGTAAATATTAAACGTATTCTCATAACTTTTTTTTTAGTGTGAAGTTATGACAATATTCTATAGACTCATAAGAGAAAAACGACAAATCAATGTGTATTTCAGAAAATAATCTGCTTTTACTTTAAAAAACCTCTGTAATCCTAAATTGTTGTGCTCTAAATTTAATACGATCACCTACCTGTTTAGAGACTAGTAATTGTCCAATAGGTGTTGCAGGAGAAATGGCATAAAACAATTCATTATTACATTTAAGTTCACCACCACTTACACTAATAAAATAATTAGCTACCGATGTTTTTACAATGCTGCCTAAAGCCACAACTTGGTGTTCTTGTTCTGGATTAATTTTATGAAGTAGTTCTTGTTGTTTTTGAAGTTCTGCTAATTGCAGTCCAGCTTTCTCGCGTTCTAATTGTAACATTGCTCTCCCAGTTTCGTGCTTGTCACCAGCAGTACTTTTAGTTTCGGATTGCAATGCGTTTTGAATGTCTGCAATTTTAGCTTTAATCACTTCTAAACGCTCGTCGAGTTGCGTTTGGCATTGATTGTATAGGTTTTGTTTTAATTTCATGTTTATAACAAATCTGCCAAATCTTTACCAATTATGCTTCCAATAGCGACACCCATTCCGCCAAGTCTTACACCACAAAACACATTATTACTTAGTTGTTTTACGATTGGCTTTTTTTGCTGACCTACACCCATAATGCCAGACCAATAGTGATTGATTTTCACTTCTTTATTAGGTAAAATAGTTGTTTTTAATAGTTCTTCAAGCTTGTTTTTTACCAATTCTGTTTGTCCAAACTGATAGGTTTCTTCAGTTTTAAAACCGAGATTTCGTCCACCGCCAAAAAGAATACGGTTATCTATATTTCTAAAATAGTAATAGCCTTTATCTAAATGAAAAGTCCCCTTAATATTTAAGTTTTCAATGGGTTCAGTGATTAATACTTGAGCGCGAGCAGGTTTAACACTTTCATCTAATAGTTTTGAAGCAAATCCATTTGTAGCAATGAGTAATTTCTTAGTTGAAAACTCGAAATGATTAGTTCTTACTTTGACAGAATTATCATCGTCTGAAAACGACAAAACTTCAATTGCATTTACTATTTTAATGCCGTTTTGATGAACTTTCTGGAGCAATGCCTCCATCATTTTACCAGTATCGATTTGTCCCTCGAACTGGTTAAATCCATATTTATCTTGAATATTTTGAAAGCCAAACTCATTATTAATAAAACTAAAAACATCTGTTTTGAAAATCGGTTTCAGTAAATCATTAATTTCATCTTTTCGGCCTAAGCATTCTTCATAAAGTGATTTATCGTCTTTAGTAAATAATTCATAACCGCCAAGTTCTTGATAGTCAATATTTGAATCCCCAAGTGTTTGTCTCAATAATTGTAAGCCGTCAACGCGCTGTCTTACCAAATCTACGACCTCGACTTCTGAATGTGTTTTTAAATCCTCTATCAATTCGCTTAAACTGCCAAAACAGGCAAAACCAGCATTTTTGGTGCTTGCGCCTTGAGGTAAAACCCCTTTTTCGAGAATTAAGATTTTAGCTTTTGGATATTTTTGTTGCAACTGAAGCGCGCAATTGAGGCCAACGATACCACTGCCAACTATCGTGAAGTCGACGTTAGTTAACCAAGATTTTATTTCCCAATAGGATAGTTTCATGAAGTAAAAAAGCCTCTTAAATAGAAGTTTCAAATTATAAAAATAAACTTAAAGATTGAGTTTTAAACGCAAAAAGCTCGGCTATTAAAAACCGAGCCTTCTCCACTAGATTGGTTAGAAAATTTCCTAACCAATAAACTACAATTAATATTTTATAACCCTTCTGACACTACTTTGCCCTTGATTGTTTTCAGCTTTAATAAAATACACGCCTTTAACAAAATTTTCTATAGAGAACTGCCTGTTTTGGGTTTCCATTATTAAACGCCCATTTATATCATACACTAAGACATTTGTTATTGTGTTATTAGTAATGCTTAAATTTCCTTTTGTCGGATTTGGATAAATATTTACCGACAAAAATTCGTCTTCAGATGTTGATAAGGCTTCGCCTGTAACAGTAAGAACCAGCTCTTCAGAGTTACGACATGTGATATCAAAATCATATATAAACCCATTGAAGGTAGCGCTTGTTGTGGCTGGCAAATTACAAAGGTCTATTGTATCGCCAAATCCTGGAGTATTTAAAACAACAAATTCGTCATTAACTGATGGCGAAAAACCTAATGTAATAGTTACGCTTCCGTTTAAATTTGCATCTCCGTCAATTGTCAATAAATCATAATCTACGCCTTGCGTCACACCATTTATTTCTATTTCCAAAACTGAAGATGAATTAGAATTATATTCATTCACAAAACTTAAGGTTCCAGGTGATGCTCCCGGTGAAAATGTTCCGTTATTGATAAAATTAGAAACGTTTGACGAAACAGTTAAAGTGCCATTTCCTTTTATAATCCCAGAATTTTCATTTGTTAGAACACCACTAAAGCTTATGCCGTTTTGGACCACATCAATAACTCCGGAATTATTGACCTGAGCACTAACCACTACTGTACCGCTAGCTACATTTGCATTTAATGTTCCCAAGTTATTCAAGATATTCGGTGCTATGCCACTAGTTGAAATTCCACCAAAATTATTAAGCAAATCAATCGTTCCTGAAGGGTTATTGTTTAGAACAGAGTCAGTTCCTATAAAAATATCGCCACCACTAGAAAATTCTATTAAACCGTTATTATTAAGTACTGTTGAACCAAAAATAAAAACATTAGTAACGGTTTCTCGTTTAATCGTTACGTTGTTGTTTAATGTTCCTCCGCCAACGAGGTTTCCTTGATTCCATTTAACCACTGATCCTAAAGAAAAATTAAATGTTACATTATTTGAAACGGTTATCTCATTATTCCAATTCAAGTCACCAGATAATGTTCCTTCTAATTGTCCGTCAATAGAAAATGGAGATACCCAATTGAAAATTCCGCCAGCAAGAACATTGTATGTGCCATCATTTAAGACAATATTTGTGTTGCTAAAATTCAAAGTGCCAGAATTAACTTGAATCGTTCCATTGTTATTATTTAACGGCGCATTAATTGTACCCACATCACTTTGAGAAGACTGGCTGCTACTTAGAACTCCTAAGTTGTTGAAAAAGTGTGGAGCGCTTCCGCTTGTGGCAATTGCAGAATCATTGCCTTGAAAATCAATAACGCCTGAAATACTATTATTTAATGTTGAGTTAGTTCCGATAAAAATATCGCCAGTAGCGACAAGTTCTATTGTACCAAAATTGTCTAAGGTCGTAGCGTCAAAAATGAAGCCATTTGTAGTTTTTTGTATTATGGACTGATTTGTTAATGTCCCTCCACCTTCTAAATCACCAGAATCCCAAACTATGATTTGGTTTCCTGTAAAAGCAAAAACAGCCGTGGTTGCTGGAGCAACTACTACATCATTATTCCATGTTAAGTCGCCCAGAACACTACCAGAGACTGTTCCGAGAATGGTAGTTACTCCATTCCATTCTAAAGCAGCACCAGCTGCAATATTAAAAGTTCCTCCGTTTAAATTTAGAGCGCTGGTGTTTAATTCTAATGTTCCTGTATCTATCTGAAAAATTCCATCATGATTAATTAATTGACCGCTAATTTCAACCTCATCGGTTGGATTTGGAAGCGTTGTTTTAATAGTGCCAAAATTATTTAAGACATTTGGTGGAGAACCAACACCAACAATTTGAGTTGCTGAACCTTGAAAATCAATGATGCCTGTTCCAGAATTGTTTAATACACTATTATTTACAATTCCAATCCGTCCACTTCCAATTAAGTTGATAGTACCGGGATTATTTAAAACAGCTGAACCACTAATATCAAAAGAATTAAAAGACATGTTGATAGTTCCACTATTTAGTAGTATACCTGGCCCTGATAAATCGCCCGAGGACCAGTTGACCACAACATTGTCTTCAAATTCAGAATCGACAGCTATTATTAGAGACTCGGTAACATTAAGGATTGAGTTTCCTTGAACTTCTATTGACCTGATGTCGGCTGGTGTATCTATAGTAACTGTAAATCCAGGCGGTATTAACACATCTTCGGATGAGTCTGGCACATTTCCTGACCAGTTATCCGCATTAGACCATAGGTCGTCTATATTTCCAGTCCAAACATTTTGAGAGTTCGAATGTATAGAAACACATAAGAGAATTGAGAAAAGTAATTTTGTTTTCATAGTGGAGAAATTTAAAATTCTCCCTAAAGCTATGGGCTTAAAGGCGTCACTGAGTTTAAAATGTGATAACTGACGTAAAAAACAACATAACTAACAATCAACGTTCTTCAAGGCTCGATTTAAAAGTTCTAGAGACTGGGATTTCAAAATTAGGATGTAAAAATACTGATGTGCTATTCTGAGATTTAATATGGTTTTTATTGACCACATAAGAACGATGAACACGAACAAAATTTGGGGGTAATTCTTCTAATACATCCTTAAGTTTATTTCTATCAATTGTTGTTTTTACTTCTGTAATAAATTCTAGATAATTACCATCAGATTTAATATAAACAAGTTGGTCTAAATATATCTTTGATTTGTTGTTGAGCATTATTGAAACTCGCTCTACCTTTTTAGCAATTTGATATTTTTCTTTTTCTACTTCCTTTATTCTAGCGCTGTATCTTTTAAGGCTCTGAAACAATTTAAACAAACCAATAATACTTAATATGTATATTACATATGCTGTGTTTGTTCTCCAAAAAGGAGGTTCTATTTTAATAGATATTGTCTTTCCTTTACTGTTATAAAAACCATCATTATTTGCTGAGGTCACCTTAAACTTATACGTCCCAAAAGGTAACTTAACATATCTCGCTGCTATTGGCTGATTATTAACAACCCATTCTGGATCATAACCTACCATTTTGTATTTATAAGTATTCTGTGTAGAGTTTGTAAAGTTTAACCCAACATAAGATATTTCAATGGTGTTGTATTTCCATGGTAGTATTAAGGGTTTTTCAAAATTTGTATATGTAATAGAACTATCTGATGCAACAGCTTTGAGTTTAGTTATATGTACAAAAGGTGTATTTGGATTCTCCTTTTTTATGCTTTTTGGTTTGAATCTTGTAATCCCATTTGTACCACCAAACCATAAATCACCATCTTGAGTTTTAATGGTCGACTTTCTGTTAAACTCTAAGTTTTTTAATCCGTTTTTATTAGTAAAATAGCGTGATGTGTTATTTGTTGGGTTATACCATTTTATTCCTGTGTCTGAACCCATCCAAAATTGACCATCATCGTCCTTAATTATACTAAAAATAACTTGATTGTCTTCTAATACAGGTGTCATCATGAAATCGTCCAGTGTAAGTTTGTGAAGCCCTTGATTAGAACCTATCCAAAGAGTATCATCATCAGCAAGTATATCCCAAATTGGAGCTTTGAATTGTTGCTGAAAACCATTTTTAGAAGCAACTTTTACTTTAACGATTTTCTCTGTAATCTTATTAAACACTAATAAACCTTCGCCTTCTGTAGCAATGAAAATAGAATTACCAAAAGCTTCCATTTTCTGAATTCCAGAGTGTTCCATAAATTCGTTAAGAGGAAAAGACTTACGAACTTCTCTGCTTTTTTTATTTACTTGGTGAATAGCTCTGTAAGATGACACCCAAAGAAAATCATCTTTAGTATTAAGGATAGAAAAGCTTATATTTTTATCTAGCGTTAGGATTGGTAATTCAATTTTATCAAACTTTAAGTCTAGAGGATTAAAACATACCACTCCATTATTTGTCGCCAACCAAATCGGAAATTTGCTTTCTGGGATTTCTTCAATATCCCAAACATATTTAACATGATTTTGCATTGCTTCTGGGAACTCTAACTTTTTTGATACTTCAGAATCATTTGGAATGAAATGAATACCATTACCAAATGTATTGGCGAAAACCCCAGATTTAGAATTATATAAGCCCATTATTATATTCTCAGCTTCTTCAGCTTCAAGCTGTTTATGTAAAAAGTGTTTTCTATTGATGTCGTAATGCATAACTCCAGAAAGTGTACCAATCCAAATTCCGCCATAGTTATCTTTGTAGAGACTTCGTATTTGATTGGACAATGCTGATGTCCCTAGTTTTATTTTCTGGAGCGATTTGTTCTTATAATTATATTCAAAAAGCCCTTGGTTTGTACCTAACCACATGCTCTGTTTATTCAACTCAATTAAACTATTTGGCTCAAGGTTATTTGGTAAACTAGGCAAGTGATTAACCTGTATTGAACCTATGCTTTTATTTACATGTCTTGGTAGCCATAAGCTTTTAGACCTTTTTCCGTAGCTTAAGTACTTTCGGATTAAATTAGTATCATTAAATATTTGGGCACTTTTATTACTCTTAATATCGTATGAGTAAAAATCTCCATTATCATTTTTATAAAACACCTTTCCGTTAGTAATTACCATAAAAGGCGTTAAGGCTGAACTATAAACAACTTTATATTCATGTGTTTTTGGATTGAAGCATATAATATCATTTAGTGTATTAATCCAAATATTGCCCTGTTTATCAAGGCTCATATCCATGATTTCGAGGTTCATGACTTTTGACCTATTAAAGACAGTGATTTGACTGAATTTATTTTCAGCACGATTGTAAAGATTTAATCCGTTTTTTGTGCCTACCCAAAGATTTTCATTATTGTCCTCAATAATTGATCTTACGACACTTGAGGATAATCCTTCGTTTGAATTAGGCCTATTAAAGAACTTATTTATTGTATATCCATCAAACTTGTTTAATCCGTTATCAGTACAAAACCATATATAGCCTTCTTTATCTTGTAAAATGTCGTAAATCACATTGTTAGATAAACCATCTTCTGTTGTTATGGTGTTAAACAAAAGTGTTTTTTCATTTACCTGAGCATACACTGTTAGGTAATTAAAAAAAACAAGAAGAAGAATATGTTTTCTTTTAAACTTCAATTATAAATTATGTGAGAGGGTCTTAAATTATTAAGCCCTAAATTAAAAGAAAACTAAAAACGATAAAAGTAAATGTCTAATCTTTAAGCTTAGTCATTAAGCTTTAATACTGCCATAAATGCTTGTTGAGGTATTTCAACATTTCCAACTTGGCGCATACGCTTCTTTCCTTTTTTCTGCTTTTCTAAGAGTTTACGCTTACGAGAAATATCACCTCCATAACATTTAGCGGTTACATCTTTACGTAGGGCTTTTACTGTTTCACGCGCTATAATTTTTGCACCAATAGCGGCTTGTATAGGAATATCGAACTGTTGTCTTGGGATTAATTCTTTTAGTTTTTCGCACATTTTCTTACCAATACTATGTGCGTTATCTGCATGAATTAATGCAGAAAGTGCATCTACCGGCTGAGCATTTAATAGTACATCTAAGCGCACTAATTTAGATACCTTCATGCCAATAGGCGAATAGTCAAATGAGGCATATCCTTTAGAAACCGTTTTTAATCTATCATAAAAGTCGAAAACAATTTCGGCTAATGGCATTTCAAAAATCAGCTCTACACGTTCTGTGGTTAAATAAGTCTGATTCATTATCATACCACGTTTTTCGATACATAAACTCATAACGTTACCCACAAAATCAGCTTTTGTAATAATCGTTGCCTTTATATAGGGTTCTTCTACGCGATTTACGGTTGTAGTTTCTGGTAAATCACTTGGGTTATTAACTGTAAAAGGGACTTCTGGTTCTTTATTTGTGTACGCGTGATATGATACGTTAGGTACTGTTGTAATTACCGTCATATCAAATTCACGCTCTAAACGTTCTTGGATAATTTCCATGTGTAACATGCCTAAGAATCCACAACGGAAACCAAAACCTAATGCTGCAGAACTTTCTGGCTGAAAGACCAATGAGGCATCATTAAGTTGTAATTTTTCCATAGAATTACGAAGCTCTTCGTAGTCTTCTGTATCTACTGGATAAATTCCAGCGAAAACCATAGGTTTTACATCCTCAAAACCTTCGACGATATTGGTTGTTGGGTTTGCAAAATCTGTGATTGTATCTCCTACTTTTACTTCTTTTGCTGTTTTTATTCCTGTGATTAAATACCCAACATCTCCCGCTTTTACACTTTGCTTAGGAATTTGATTTAGTTTTAATGTTCCTACCTCATCGGCAAAATATTCTTTATCGGTAGCAACAAACTTAATTTTCTGACCCTTTTTTATTTCGCCATTAAAAACCCTAAAATAGGTTTCAATACCTCTAAAGGTATTGTAAACCGAATCAAAAATTAAGGCTTGTAAAGGCGCTTTAGGATCGCCCTTTGGTGCTGGAATACGCTCAATAATAGCTTGTAAAATATCATCAACCCCAAAACCTGTTTTTCCACTAGCATGAATCACTTCTTCTGGGTCGCAGCCTAATAAATCTACAATATCATCTGTGACTTCTTCTGGGTTTGCGCTTGGTAAATCGACTTTATTTAAAACAGGAATAATCTCCAAATCATTCTCTAGGGCTAAATATAAATTAGAAATGGTTTGCGCTTGTATACTTTGGGCTGCATCAACAATTAGCAGTGCTCCTTCACAGGCGGCAATAGAACGTGACACTTCGTATGAAAAATCTACGTGACCAGGTGTATCAATAAGATTTAATATGTATTCTTGACCTTCAAATATATACTCCATTTGTATGGCGTGCGACTTAATTGTGATACCACGTTCTCGCTCCAAATCCATACTGTCCAGCAACTGATCTTGCTTCTCGCGCGCTGTAACGGCGCCTGTATAATCTAACAGACGATCTGCTAAAGTACTCTTCCCGTGGTCAATGTGCGCAATGATGCAAAAATTTCGGATATGCTTCATGTAATTCTTTCTTAAGCAATTTTAATTTGCAAATATAATTCTTTTATAATCCTCTAACCTATCAAAAGTTATAAGAAAATCACTGTTAAGTGCCTGTTTTCTTCGTTTTAAAGTAAAAAACTATTTATATATTGTGAACCTCAACTAACTAAAATGTCAATCAGATTGAAGCCCCTAATTTCTGCTGTCCTTTTAATGTTCAGCTTTTTTGCATTCTCTCAAGAGTTTACCCTGATTGGTAAAGTCGTTGATGAGCAACAGCAACCATTGTCATATGTGAATATCCTAATAGCAAAATCAGTAGTCGAGCCTATTGAAATTAGTAGTGGTTTTAGACAACCAAAAGGTACTGCAACTAATGATGATGGTACTTTTTCTTTTGCTAACCTAGAGCCTGGAACGTATAAAATATCAGCAAGTTTTATAGGTTATAAAACCATTGAAAAGATTATTGAACTTAAAAAAGATACTGCTATCGAAACCTTAGTTCTGATAGAAGATTCTGAAGCTTTAGACACTGTAACCATTACTGCGAAACGTCCAACAATAACAAGAAAACCTGATCGCTTAACTTTTAATATAGAAAATACTGCACTTACTGAAGGCTCAACACTGCAGGTATTAAAAAGTACACCGGGTATAATTGTTTCTGAAGGAAGTATTAATATTAAGAGCTCGCCCGCTACAGTTTTTATTAATAATCGTCGTGTACAGCTGACTTCGGATGAGTTGATTCAGCTTTTAGAAAGTGCGCCTGCTAACAGTATAAAATCCGTTGAAGTTATTACAAATCCTCCTGCAAGCTATGATGCGGATAGTGGTTCTGTAATAAATATCATTATGAGTAAAAACCTGGTGACTGGCTATCGCGGCAGTGTAGCTGCCAATTATACTCAGGGTGTATTTCCTAGATATAATGGGGCTACGAGTCATTATTTTAAGAATAATAAAATAAACCTTAATGTTAACTATAGTTACACCAAACAGAAAATTAATAGAGAAGAAGAAAATAGCATAGATTATTTTGATACCACAGGAAATATTGACCAAATTTGGAATTCTGACATTGACCGAAACACAAAATCCGAAACACACAATGCCAATCTAAACTTTGATTATTATTTAAGCGAAAAAACAACATTAAGTCTAACGTCAACTGCATTATTTACGCCGTATTTTAAATATAGGATTTCAAATAATACTGACATTAACAACGCTAATTCTGTCTTTTTAGAAAATTTTACAGCTAATAACTTATCCCGAGATGATAAATTTAATTTGGGCACTGACTTAAATTTAAGAACTGAGTTTAATAGTGGTAGTAGCTTGACTTTTAATGGGCATTATACGACTTACGCATACAATCGCGACCAGAATGTGTTTCAAGACAATCAAAATAATCCAGACTCAGAGTTTAAAACAATAGCAAATCAGGATACAGAAATATACACGGCAAAAGCTGACTATAGCTTACCTATAAGTGAAAACTCCTCTTTTGATACTGGTGTGAAATTATCAAACATTAAGACTGAAAGTGATATTACACGATTAGATATTATTAATGGTTCTGAAGTCATAAATACAGCTAATAGTAATGCCTTTGATTATGATGAGAATATCTTTGCTGCTTATGTCAATTACAGTAAGTCGTGGGATAAATGGGATATCGCTTTAGGTTTAAGAGCAGAGCAAACAGATGTTGATGGTTTTTCACCAACTCTAAATCAAACCAATACTCAAGATTATTTTGAGTGGTTTCCAAACGCAAGTATTTCTCATAATTTTTCAGATAATTTTAGTTTATACGGCAATTACAAACGTAGCATTACACGACCAAGTTATACCAACTTAAACCCATTCACCTTCTTTATAAATGAAAACACCACGGTTGAAGGAAACCCTGCTTTACAACCCACTTTTCAGGATCATTTTGTTGTGGGGACAAACTTTTTAGAGCATTTTACAATTGAAGCCTATTACATAAATTACGATGGAGCTATTAATGAAATTCCTCGTCAAGATAACACTACAAATATTTTAGCTTACACACCTATTAACCTTGATAAAACTGTGGATTTTGGGTTTGATTTCTTATTTGACATAGATATCACTAATAATTGGAATATTTACTTTGCGACTTCTTTCTATAATATTAAAGAAGAAACAAGCTTTGGTAATGATTCTATAGATTTAAGTCGTTGGTCTAACTATACTGAAATGACTAATAACATGACACTTTTAGAAGATAATAGTTTAAGTCTAAATTTCTCTCTAGCTTGGGTTGGAAAGAACCTTTATGCATTACAAATTATTGAAGATAGATTAGTTACTGGGTTAAGCATAACGAAAAGTGTCTTAAATAAAAATGGTTTAATTTCATTATCTTTTGAAGACTTATTTAATTTTCAAGACGAAAAAAGAACAGTTCAATACCTCAACCAGTCTGGTAGACAAAACATAAATATAGATAATCGTTTTGTTAAATTAGGTTTTCGTTACAAATTTGGTAACACAAAGTTAAATACGAATGAGCGTACCACTAGCGCTGAAGAACGTGATAGAATTAAAGATTTACAATAAGCTTAATCTTGCCACTCAGCAATAAACAAATTGGTGTCTCTGCCACCACCATTGTTTCGATTAGATGAAAATGCTAAATATTTACCATCGTTAGAAAATACTGGGAACGCATCAAAAGTCTCGCCATGAGTAATACGCTTAAGATTCTTTCCATCAGTATCAATCATGTATAGATTAAAAGGAAAACCACGCTCGGCCTCAAAGTTAGAAGAGAACAATACCTTATCGCCACTTGGTAAAAAGAATGGACTCCAGTTGGCATTTCCTAAATCGGTTAACTGACGCAAGTTACTACCATCAGCATTGCAAATGTAAAGTTCCATCTCTGTTGGCTCTACTAAACCGTCGGCTAAAAGCTCTTTGTAATCTTTTATTTCTTGTTCTGTTTTTGGACGTGAAGAACGGAAAATTAATTGGCTTCCATCCGGTGAAAAGAATGCGCCGCCATCATAACCTAATTCATTGGTGATTTGTTTTACATCACTTCCGTCGATATTCATTGTATATAATTCCAAATCGCCACTTCTAGTAGAGGTAAACACAATTTTATCACCTTTTGGAGACACGGTTGGTTCTGCATCGTAACCAATTTCATTAGTTAATTGCTTAACAATATTACCTTCTAAATCCGCAACAAAAATGTCATAGCTATCATAAATTGGCCAAATGTATTTTCCATTTTTACGCAATGGTGTGTCTGGACATTCATCCTGTTTTAAATGTGTTGAGGCATAAATAATATGCTTGTTGTCAGGTAAAAAATAAGCGCAAGTTGTACGGCCTTTACCTGTACTAATCATTGGTGGCACTTTGTCTTTAAATATTTCACCAGCATCCATCAAAAACATTTGATCACAGCCTACATTCCAAGCAGGGTTGTTCGATTGAAACACCAATTGCTTGTCATCAAAACTCCAATAGGCCTCAGCATTATCACCACCAAAAGTGACTTGTCTTATGGACTTGAAGTGCACTTCTTCAGGATAAATTAAAGAATCATTTCCCGCCTCTAACTTTTTCTCTGTTGGCTTAGTTTCAGTTTTATTCACTTCGTTTTTACAAGAAAAAACCGAAAAACAAATCAAAAGAATAACGCCTAATCGCTTCATAACTATAATTTTTAATGCCTAATTTTGTGTAAAAGTAAGATAAACCAATGAAAAAAATTGCCTTATTTAGTATAGTATTATTTGCATTTGCATGCAAAAACCAAGCGAAACTAGCCGAAAACAATATAAAAGAAGATGTTACATTTTTAGCTGATGATAAACTCGAAGGTCGGCAAACAGGAACTCCTGGAGAAAAAGCAGCTTCAGATTATATTTCTAAGCGGTTTAAAGCTATAGGCTTATTACAAAAAGGTACTGACGGCTATATACAATCGTTCAGTTTTAAACCAAAAACTGACCCACATAAAGAAGTAGAATTTACAACCAATGCAGACAGTACAATTACAGGTCGAAACGTTATCGGTTATATTGATAATGGTGCAAAATCAACAATAGTTATAGGTGCGCATTACGACCATTTAGGCTTTGGTGGCGAAGGTTCTTTGTATCGCGAAAAAGATAAAGCAGTACACAATGGTGCGGATGACAATGCTAGTGGTGTAGCGGTTATGTTGAACTTGGCAAGTCGATTAAATATCAAAAACAACCAAGCAGAAACTAAAGACCAAAACAACTATTTGTTTATGGCTTTTTCTGGTGAAGAAATGGGGCTTTTAGGATCTAATTACTTTTCAAAAAACCCTACAATTGATACCAAATCCATTAATTATATGATTAATATGGATATGATAGGTCGTATGAAACCCGATAGTACACTTGCTGTTTATGGTTTAGGAACATCTCCAATGTTTAAGCAAACTTTAAAGTCTAATAACGAAAATTTTAAATTGGTTGAAAACGAAAGTGGTGTTGGCCCCAGCGACCATACCTCTTTTTATTTAATTGATGTTCCTGTGCTTCACTTTTTTACAGGTCAGCATGAAGATTATCACAAACCTGGTGATGATTCTGAGAAGCTTAATTATGAAGGCATGAATTTAATTTCAGATTACATTTTCACCATCATTAACGACTTGGATGACAACGGAAAACTTGCCTTTAGAAAAACGAAAAATGAAAGCGAAGAAGTCCCGCGTTTCAAAGTTGGTTTAGGCGTTGTGCCTGATTATTTGTTTGACGGAAAAGGCATGCGCATCGACGGTACTCGCGAAGATACGCCTGCTACAAATGCAGGTCTGCAAAAAGGAGATATTGTCATTAAGCTTGGGAATGCTGAAGTAACTGACATGATGAGTTACATGGCAGCACTTTCTACATTCGATAAAGGCGATGAAGCTGCGATTACGGTAAAACGTGGCGATAGTATTATTAATACTAAGGTGAAGTTTTAAACATCTTATGAAAACCAAATCGCAAGTCATACTAAAAATTCATCTTATTATTTCAGTAACAACTGTAGTTCCTGTTGCAATCATTTATGGATTTTTCCCGGATTTAGAATTTGAATTATTTCCTAAAACTTTAGATGAGCATAATTTTTACAAAGCCATAATGGGTTTGTATTTAGCGTCTTCAATCGTTTGGCTTCTGGGTATTATTAAGAGCTCTTATTTAAAAATTGCCTTAATTAGTAACATTGCTTTTATGCTTGGTTTAGGCTTTGGAAGGCTCATAAGTCTGTTTATTGATGGCACACCAACTTCAGGATATCTATTTGGTACTTTTGCCGAATTGCTTCTTGGGTTTTACGGCATTGGAATAATAAACAGTAAATACTACAAAAAACACTAATTTTGCAGCAAATTAATTGATTTTGGTGAAAATTGGCGACATAGAATTAGGCGAATTTCCGTTGCTCTTGGCCCCGATGGAGGACGTAAGTGACCCGCCGTTTCGTGCCTTGTGCAAAGAACAGGGAGCTGATGTGGTTTATACGGAGTTTGTCTCTAGCGAAGGTTTAATACGTAATGCTGCGAAAAGCGTTATGAAACTCGATATCTACGAGAAAGAGCGGCCGGTTGGTATTCAGATTTTTGGTGCCAATATGGAAAGCATGTTGCAAACCATTGATATTGTCGAGAAATCTAAACCAGACATCATAGATATTAACTTTGGTTGCCCTGTAAAAAAGGTAGTCAGCAAAGGTGCGGGCGCAGGTATTTTAAAAGATATCTGCTTAATGGAGAAGCTCACTGCCGAAATGGTAAAACGTACAAACCTGCCTGTTACGGTAAAAACACGTTTAGGCTGGGACCATGATTCCATTAAGATAGTAGAAGTTGCCGAACGATTACAAGATGTAGGTATAAAATCTATTGCTATTCATGGACGTACTAGAGCACAGATGTATAAAGGTAATGCAGATTGGAAACCCATTGCCTCTGTAAAAAACAACCCTCGTATGCACATACCGGTGTTTGGAAACGGTGATGTAAATACTCCCGAAAGTGCTGTAAAAATGAGAGACGAATACGGTTTAGATGGCGCTATGATTGGTCGTGCCACCATAGGTAATCCTTGGTTTTTTAAACAAGTAAAACACTTTTTTAAAACAGGAGAACATTTCAGACCAATTACAATGCAAGAACGTGTAGAAGCTGCGCGAAGACATCTACAAATGTCAATTGATTGGAAGGGCGAAACTCTTGGTGTCTTTGAAACAAGACGCCATTATACAAATTACTTTAAAGGTATTCCTGATTTTAAACCATATCGCATGAAAATGGTTACCAGTGATGATGCTAAAGACGTTTTTGCTGCTTTTGATGAGGCCTTAGAGAAATTTGGACATCACCAGTTTGTCTAGGCAACTGTTTTAATCAAGTTCTTAGTAATTCTCTGAGAAGCTAATTTTGAAGCAATTATTCCTAATCCAAAAATAGTAACTATCACCACTACAATATTCATTATCTCTAATTTTACTGGATAAGGAAACTCTGGAGTTAGCATTACCCATTCTAGTTTTACTTGAGAGTATATAACTATTAGGCCAATGACTATGCCTATTATTCCGCTTAAAATAGTCATTAAGCTTCCTTGTAAAAAGAAAATTGATTTAATGAGTTTTGGCTCAGCACCCATATTAAATAAGGTGTTTAAGGATTTCTTTTTATCTAAAATCATCATGATTATCGCACCGATAACATTAAATAGAGAAATGATAATGACTAGGGTAAATATGAGATAAACCGCTAGGTTTTCGGTATTCAACATTTTAAACAATGCATCGTTAAGTTGTGCTCTATTCTTAATAAGAAACCGATTTGGAAAAGCCAATTCTATTGAGTTTCTAATTGCATTCTCATCAGCTTCAGGATTTAATTTAAATTCCATAGCACTGATTTGAGTGGGCTTATAGTTTAATAAAGAACGTGCTAACTCAATGTTTGAGAACACATATTCGTTATCTAAATTTTCATTCACATTAAAAAGTCCAACATTTGTCACTACTTCAGAATTAAAATAACTTGTACGATTACTGCCTTGACCTTTGCCTGGTTTTGGCACATAAATGGTCAATGGTTTTAAAAAATTAAACACTCCAAAAGACAAATTGTTAGATATTCCCCAGCCAGAAACGACATCATTGCTTTCTGGACTAAGCCATTGCCCCTTAGATACCATGCTATCTATTTGCGTTACTTTTAAATAATTTTCATCCACACCTTTAAGTGTCGCCAAAAGGTTTTTGTTTTCAGATTTTATAACAATACGTTCTTCTATTATTTTTGATATGGCCTGAACACCGTCAATACCTCTAAGTGTATGCCATTCATTTTCGGAAAGTTGAAATGATTTACCTTCTATAGGTAAAATTTTTAAATCTGGGTCTGTGAAATTTGAAAAATCTAAACTATAGTCTTTTAATCCTGCAAAAACGGATAGTACAATTAATAATGCTGCCGATGCTACTATAACACCACCAGAAGCAATAAGGCTCATGATATTAATAGCATTATTACTGCTTTTAGAAAACAGATATCGCTTAGCGATGTAAAATGAGGTATTCATTAATTACAGTCTCGGCATAAAATTAGACATAAAACAACTGTAATAGTTATGAATTTAAGAAGAATTAAGATTTTTTTCTTCGATCTAATAAATCTTCATCTTTAATAGGATTTTCTTCTCCTTTTAAAGAGCGTTCAATATTATCTATATACTCTAAAGAATCGTCAATAAAAAACTCTAAGGTTGGCATACGTCTTAATTGATGGCGTGTGCGCTGAGCCAATTCATGACGAATTAACGGTGTATTAGAACGAATGCCTTTTAGTAATTCTTGGCCTTCTTTATTTGGAAATATACTAAGATACACTTTAGCAATAGACAAATCTACTGTAACACTAACCTTAGTTACTGATATGATAACGCCTTTTAATCCACCTTCAGAAGCAGCGCGTTGCAAAACATCAACTAAATCTTGTTGAAGAATTCCTGCTATCTTTTTTTGTCTATTACTTTCCATTTTGCAAAAGTATATGTTATTTAAGTATTATAGTATTTTTACACTACAAAATTAAAGCCATAATGAATAAAATAGAACATATTGGTATTGCTGTCAAAAACTTAAAAGATTCTAACAGCTTATTTGCCGCTCTTTTTGGAAAAGAACATTATAAAATTGAAGCCGTTGAAAGTGAAAGCGTGATGACGTCATTTTTTAAGTGTGGTCCTAATAAAATTGAATTATTACAAGCCACATCAAAAGATAGTCCAATAGCAAAGTTTATTGAAAAAAAGGGAGAAGGTATTCATCATATCGCTTTTGCTGTTGATGATATTGAAGACGAAATAGAAAGGTTGCAGAGAGAAGGTTTTAAAATGATACACGATAAACCAAAAAAGGGTGCTGATAATAAGTTGATTGCTTTTTTACATCCAAAATCTACAAACGGCGTACTTATTGAGTTGTGCCAAGATATTGATGATTAAATTGGTTTAATTTTCTTGTAGAGTATTAAAATATATAGTAATATTGCACACTCTTTACAAGTAAAGAGCGTTGGCAAAGCCATCAGGTCCTATAGCTCAGTTGGTTAGAGCACCTGACTCATAATCAGGTGGTCCATGGTTCGAGTCCATGTGGGACCACAAATTTTAAAAGACCTTAGCATTAAGCTAAGGTCTTTTTTGTTTTATAAAAACACTTAAATGTTAACTATTAACAATTTGATAATTATTAATGTTGATAGCTTTTTATTTTCTTAAACATATTATCTAACAATTATAATATTTTAGCTGTAGCTATTAATCAAAATTCAATTGTAAGAAAATAAATACAAAAATAAAAATTTAAACAAAAAAAGTGTTTTTTATCGGATTTTTTTACGTTTAAAAGGTGTTTTTTAGGGCTTAAAATTTTGTTGACATACTTTTTTTTATACATTTGCGTTAGTCTTTTATAATAAATATGAAGATTGCCTCAATAATTTATAACTTAATCTTGCTAGTTCAAACTGGTCCTTGTGCTGGTTGCCCAAGTGGTACACCGTGTGCTCCATGTTGTTTTGACCCTATGCCTTGTGGTGGTGGTCCACCTCCACCTCCTGGTTTCCCTATAGACAATTATATATTTTTCTTGTTTTTTGCGGCTTTAGCTTTTGGTATATATACCATTAAAAAAAGACAAAACAGCTTATTGTCTTAAATCTTTTAAGCGTTTTACATACTTTCCGATAACATCAAACTCTAAGTTTACATGACCTCCTGCTTTCAAATCTTTAAAAGTAGTATGCTCATAAGTATATGGTATTATAGCTACAGAAAACTCATTTACCTTCGAATTAACCACGGTAAGACTAACCCCATTAACGGTAATAGATCCTTTTTCAATGGTTATATTGTTTAAAACTGTATCGTATTTAAACGTGTAAGACCAGCTACCGTTTTCTTCATCAACTTTTATACATGTTGCGATTTGGTCTACATGCCCTTGTACTATATGACCATCTAATCGGTCTCCTAGTTTCATGGCGCGCTCTAAATTTACAATGTCTCCTACCTTAAGTTCACCAATAGTGGTTTTATCCAGGGTTTCTTTTATAGCTGTTACAACATATTCGTCATTATGAATTGAGACGACAGTTAGGCAAACACCATTATGAGCAACACTTTGATCTATCTTTAGTTCACTCGTAATACTACTTTTAATTGTAAGATGTAAGTTGTCTTTATCTTTTTGAAGTGCTATTACAATACCTAATTCCTCAATAATACCAGTAAACATAATTCTATTTTATAATGGTTAAATTTGCGATGTAAAGTTAAGGACAAAAAAGCACTAAGCTTATATCCGTAATAATATTAAAATTCCTTTTGTGAAAAAAGAAGACATTATAAAAGTAGGTATCTCTATAGGTGACCTCAACGGCATCGGGTCAGAAATTATATTAAAAACATTTGAAGATTCGCGATCGTTAGACTTGTGTACTCCAGTAATATTTGCCTCATCAAAAGTGATGAATTTCTTTAAAAAACATTTTTCAAGTAAAATAAACTTTTATGAAATAAACTCAATCAATCAAATCGTTCATGGAAAAGTCAATGTCTTAAACGTTTGGAAGGAAGGGGTCAATGTTCAGTTTGGAAAAGAAGACAAAAAAATAGGTGAATACGCTATTAAATCGCTTCAAGCCTCTGTGACTGCATTAAAAGATGGGCAAATAGATGTTTTGGTTACTGCACCTATTAATAAACACAATATACAATCGGATACTTTTAAATTCCCTGGACATACCGACTATCTCAATCAGCAATTACAAGGCGACAGTCTTATGTTTATGATTTCAGAAAACCTAAGAGTAGGTCTATTAACGGACCATGTCCCTGTAAAAGATGTACCTAGCTACATTACTGAAGAGTTAATACGCCAAAAAATAACAACTGTTTCTACATCACTTAGACAGGACTTCGCGATTAGTAAGCCAAAAATTGCTGTTCTTGCTGTTAATCCTCATGCTGGTGATAATGGTGTTATTGGTAATGAAGATGACAACGTATTAAGACCTGCTTTAGAGAAATTAAGAAAAGAAGGCGGGTTGGTTTATGGGCCGTATTCTGCGGATAGTTTTTTTGGCTCTAACAGTTATCAAAAATTTGATGCAGTTATAGCATCATATCACGACCAAGGACTTATTCCTTTTAAGACCATCACCTTTGGTAATGGTGTTAATTTTACTGCCGGCTTAAATAAAGTACGAACCTCTCCAGATCACGGAACTGCATATGAAATTGCGGGAAAAGGTGAGGCTGATGAAAGCTCTTTTAAACGTGCTATGTTCACAGCTATTGAGATATACAGAAAGCGACGAGATTATAATTTTTACTCTAAAAACCCTCTAAAGAAAATGTCTCGTTAGATATTAACATTTTTTGTTGATATCTAGGCTCCTATATAGAAAAAAGTATTATATTTGCACGCTCAAAATGAATGTGATAATGAAAGCAATGAAAGCGTATACAATACAATTTGTAGGGCTAAAAGTAGGAGAGCACCATTTTGATTATCAAATTGATAATACGTTCTTTTTAGAATTTGATTTTGATGAATTTAATGAGGCCGACCTTAAAGTGGATCTTCTTTTTGAAAAGAAAACAACACTTTTAGAGTTAAACTTCAGTGTCAAAGGCACCGTTAATGTTAACTGCGATGTTTCTAATGAACCTTTTAATCAAAGTATTAAAGATACATTTAAGCTAGTGGTTAAATTTGGTGAAGAGTATAACAATGACAATGAAGAGATATTAATTATCCCTCATGGAGAATATCAAATTAATGTTGCTCAGTACATCTATGAACTTATTGTTTTAGCTGTGCCAGCAAAAAAAGTTCATCCCGGAATAGAGGATGGTACATTAAAATCTGATATATTAAATAAATTAGAAGAATTAAGTCCCGAAGAAGGCAAAACAGAAGAAAACAATACCGAGGGTACAGATCCTCGTTGGGATACATTAAAAAAACTATTAACGGATAAATAACATTTAAAATGGCACATCCAAAACGTAAAATATCTAGAACAAGAAGAGACAAAAGAAGAACACACTATAAAGCAACTGTTCCTCAAATTGCAACTTGCCCTACAACTGGTGAGCCTCACCTTTACCATAGAGCACACTGGCATGAAGGTAAACTTTATTACAGAGGTCAAGTTCTTATAGACAATTCTGCTGAAGAAGAAAATTTAGCATAACTATTATGCACGCATATAATAAAACGCCCACTTTTGGGCGTTTTTTTTGTTTTATTGCTTCTAATCGTTCAAAAACCACTTAATTTGCATAATTATTTGCTTAAAATGTCGAAAAATGACAAAAATGAACGATTTTTAGCTGATTTTTCGATAGTTTTAATTAATCTAAACGCTAATAATGAGTAAAATCACAGCGGCTATAACAGCTGTAGGAGGCTATGTGCCTGATTTCGTTTTATCTAACCAGATTTTGGAAACAATGGTTGATACTAATGACGAATGGATTACTACACGTACAGGAATTAAAGAAAGACGTATTCTTAAAGAAGAAGGCAAAGGCACTTCTTTTTTAGCAATAAAAGCAGCAGAAAATCTTATAGAAAAAAGAGGTGTCGACCCAAAAGAGATTGATTTAGTTATCGTTTCTACAGCAACACCTGATATGAAAGCAGCTTCTACTGCTGCATATACAGCCACCAAAATTGGTGCTGTAAACGCTTTTTCTTATGACTTAGAAGCAGCTTGTTCAAGCTTTTTATTTGGTATGTCAACTGCGGCTGCCTATATAGAATCTGGCCGATATAAAAAAGTGTTACTCATAGGCGCAGATAAAAATTCATCATTTATCAATTATAAAGATCGCGCTACATGTATCATTTTTGGAGATGGTGGTGGCGCTGTTCTTTTCGAGCCCAACGAGGAAGGTTTAGGGCTTCAGGATGAATTACTCAGAAGCAATGGTGAAGGAAGAGAGTTTTTGAGGGCTCAATATGGCGGATCCTCCTACCCAATTACTGCAGATACATTTAATGACGGTTCACACTACGTTTTTCAAGATGGTAAAACCGTTTTTAAAAATGCCGTTTTTAATATGGCAGATGTAGCGGAGCGAATCTTAAAAAAGAATAACCTCACTAACGCTGATGTTAATTGGTTAGCTGCTCACCAAGCAAATAAGCGTATTATAGATGCTACAGCTAACAGAATTAACCTTAAGGAAGATAAGGTAATGATGAATATACAGAGGTACGGAAACACAACTTCTGCTACCCTACCACTTTTATTAAACGATTACGAATCACAGCTTAAAAAGGGTGATACAATAATATTCGCTGCTTTTGGCGGCGGATTTACTTGGGGGTCTATTTATTTTAAATGGGCCTATAACTCATAAAAACTAACTAATTATAACAACTGAATAACTATGGATTTAAAGGAAATTCAAAACTTAATTAAGTTTGTTGCTAAATCTGGCGCAAGTGAGGTTAAGTTAGAAATGGACGATGTTAAAATTACTATTAAAACTGGCTCAGAAAATGAGACAACTATCGTTCAACAAATGCCTGTTGCTGCAGCTCCTATGATGCCACAAGCAGCTCCGATTGCAGCTTCTACACCAGCAGCTGAAACTCCTGCCCCTGCAGCCCCTGCAGCATCAGACGATTCTAAATATATTACAATAAAATCACCAATAATTGGTACTTTTTACCGTAAGCCATCTCCAGACAAACCTGTTTTTGTTGAAGTTGGTTCCGATATTAAAGAAGGTGATGTGTTGTGTGTCATCGAGGCTATGAAGCTTTTTAATGAAATTGAATCTGAAATCTCAGGTAAAATTGTAAAAGTGCTAGTAGATGATTCATCTCCTGTAGAATTTGATCAACCTTTGTTCTTGGTTGACCCATCATAACAATTGAAAATTCCAATCCACAAATCCCAAACCCAATTCTTGGAATTTGGTGCTTGGAAATTGAATTTTTAAATTAAAAGTTATGTTTAAAAAAATATTAGTTGCCAATAGAGGAGAAATAGCACTTCGTGTTATTAGAACCTGTAAAGAAATGGGCATCAAAACTGTAGCTATCTATTCTACAGCAGATGCAGATAGTTTGCCGGTGAAATTTGCCGATGAAGCCGTTTGTATTGGTCCAGCACCAAGTAACGAGTCTTATTTAAAAATGGCAAATGTAATTGCTGCTGCAGAAATTACTAACGCTGACGCTATACATCCTGGCTATGGTTTTCTGTCAGAAAATGCAAAATTTTCTAAAATTTGTGAAGAGCACGATATCAAATTTATTGGGGCTTCTCCAGAAATGATTGACCGCATGGGAGACAAGGCAAATGCCAAAGCCACTATGAAAGCTGCTGGTGTGCCATGTGTGCCCGGTAGTGATGGTGTTATTGAAGATTATAAAGAGTGTGAAAAGCTTGCTAAAGAAACAGGTTATCCGGTAATGCTTAAGGCCTCTGCTGGTGGTGGTGGAAAGGGTATGCGTGCGGTTTGGAAGCAGGAAGACTTAAAGGACGCTTGGGATTCTGCAAGACAAGAATCAAAGGCCGCTTTTGGAAATGATGATATGTACATGGAAAAGCTTATAGAAGAGCCGCGCCATATAGAAATCCAAATCGTAGGAGACTCTACGGGTAAGGCTTGTCATTTGTCTGAGCGTGATTGTTCTGTACAAAGACGTCATCAGAAATTAACAGAAGAAGTGCCCTCTCCTTTCATGACAGACGCATTACGAAAAAAAATGGGAGAAGCTGCTGTAAAAGCTGCAGAATACATTAAATATGAAGGCGCAGGAACTGTTGAATTTCTAGTGGATAAACACCGTAATTTCTACTTTATGGAAATGAATACACGTATCCAAGTAGAGCATCCAATTACAGAACAAGTTATTGATTTTGACTTGATTAGAGAGCAAATTAAAGTGGCTGCAGGTATTCCTATTTCTGGAAAACACTATACGCCAAATTTACACTCTATTGAGTGTAGGATTAATGCTGAAGATCCTTATAACGACTTTAGGCCTTCTCCTGGTAAGATTACTGTTTTACATGCGCCAGGCGGACATGGTGTGCGTTTAGACACACATGTATACGCTGGTTATAGTATTCCGCCAAATTACGACTCAATGATTGCGAAGTTGATTACTACAGCGCAAACACGTGAAGAGGCTATTAATAAAATGAAAAGAGCTCTAGACGAGTTCGTTATCGAAGGTATTAAAACCACAATTCCTTTTCATAGAGAGTTGATGGATCACCCTGATTATTTAGCGGGTAATTATACTACTAAATTTATGGAAGATTTTGAAATGCCTGAAGAAGATAATTAAAAAAAGCCCTCAAATTGAGGGCTTTTTTATGCGTTTACTTTTTCTATATCAATAGGCTTTCCTAGATAAACTAGTTTCCAGTTTTCACCAATGTCTTTAGCCAGATTGTTATCCGAGGATATAATAATTAATTCGTCATTACTGTCTTTTAAAAATATTGGAATGATATCTTTATCAGACTTAGTTAATTCAATTATGCTATTATAATGCTCCTTGTTGTCTAATAGAATTTCTTGAATGCTAGGATAGTTTTTACTCACATTCATTAAAGATTCATAGTCGTCTGTATGAGAAAATAAACCTTCTTTCGGGTTGTTGTTTTCATCTCGCATTTCATCTTTAGAAACTAGGCGAAATGCACCATTTTCTCCAAACTGTTTGCTGAACTTTGTTATAGCATATCTGTTAATATCTGGACTGCCCGTTAAGGCCATTAAATAACCCACGTCATTTAGTTCAATATTATCCGACAAAGTGTTAGAGTAAATATCTGTAGAAATAGCATCTAACCCCATTTCCTTAGCTTTTTCAATATTAGTTTGATTACTGTCAATTAGCACCACATTTCTATTATTCGCATCTAAATAATGAGCCAATAAACGAGATACTTTAGAGGCGCCAACAATTAAAATTCCATCAGATTTAGTTAAAAATACACCTACTGCTTTAGCAAAAAGTCTAGCAGTTGTGGCGTTAAGTAAAACAGTTCCTAAAACAATCATAAATACCAACGGCGTAATATATTCTGCACCTTCAACGCCTTGTTTTATAAGTTTGCTACCAAATAAAGAAGCTATTCCAGCTGCCACAATTCCTCTTGGTCCAACCCAACTCACAAAAAGACGTTCATTTATATTTAAACTAGATTTATGTGTGCTTGCAAAAACCGCTAGCGGTCTTATTATTAAAACCACTACCAAGAATAGAACAGCGGTTTTCCAATTGTATAACAGGTATAAATCTTCAATATTGATATTAGCAGCTAAAAGAATGAATAAAATTGAAATCAGTAACACACTAAGCGATTCTTTAAAATACAGTAATTCTTTGAGGTTTTCTAATTTACTGTTTCCTAGTACCATTCCCATAACTACAACTGCTAAAAGTCCTGATTCATGAGCAAAAATTTCAGATTCTACAAAAACAAGAAGCACGACTGAAAGCGAAACAACATTCAATAAGTAGTGAGGAATTAATTTTTTATTAATCGCAAAAGCTAATCCGTGAGCAAATGTAAATCCAAAGGTTGTTCCAAATAAAACGATTTTTCCAAACTCCATAAAAGCAGTTTTAGTAAAACCACTATCGCCTTCAACACTTATAAATTCAAAAACTAAAACGGCTACTAATGCGCCTATGGGGTCAATTAAAATACCTTCCCACTTCAATACAGCAGATATATCTTTCTTTAGGGGAATATTTCTTAAGATGGGTGTTATTACTGTTGGTCCAGTAACTATAATTAATCCTGAAAACAAAAAAGAAAGTTCCCAACTTAAACCAAATAAAAAGTGTGCTGCTAAACCAGCTCCAAAAAAAGTTATAACTGCGCCCACGGTAATTAGCTTAGTTATAACGGGCCCAACATTTTTCACTTCATTCCTCTTGAGTGTTAAGCCTCCTTCAAATAAAATTATGCTGATAGCTAAGGACACAAAGTAGTATAGGCTTTCCCCAGGAAATAAACCTTTTTTGCCGTTCCATATAGGCTCTATCCATTTTTGCTTATCATCAGATAAAAACTCCGCGGCAATTGGCCCAACCAATAATCCTACTAAAATTAATGGTAAGATGGCTGGAATTTTAAGTCGCCAAGCTACCCACTGTGCTAAAATTCCTAAAATTATAATACCTGCTAGTTCAATCATTTTATTTTGGTAAGGTTAAATCATAAAATTATAAATATACATTAAAAACATCGGAAATAGAGAACTAACCCACACCATAGAAAATGGTAATAAACTCTTAAGTTTATGGTTCATCTGGGGCATATTTCTTATTTTCGTTTCCTATGAATTTATACCCTATTGAAGCTGGAAATTTTAAACTTGATGGTGGCGCCATGTTTGGCGTGGTTCCAAAATCACTTTGGCAGCGCACAAATCCAGCTGATGGTAATAACATGATAGATATCTCAGCTCGTTGTTTGTTAATCGAGGATGGTGGTCGCCTTATCTTAATCGATACCGGAATGGGCAATAAGCAGAGCGAAAAATTTTATGGTTACTATCATCTTTGGGGTAATCACTCTATAGATAAATCACTAGCGTCTTTTGGGTTTCATAGAGATGATATTACTGATGTATTCATGACACATTTGCACTTTGACCATTGTGGGGGAAGCATCCAATATAATAAAGATAGAACTGTTTTAGAACCGGCTTTTAAAAATGCTCATTTCTGGAGCAACAAAGACCATTGGGTATGGGCAACCTCCCCTAATAGACGAGAAAAAGCATCTTTTCTAAAAGAAAACATATTGCCTATGGAAGAAAGTGGACAGCTTAAGTTTACCTCACTTCCAAACAATTCTATTTTAAAAAATTCTGAATTGGGTTTTGATATTTTCTTTGCCAATGGGCATACTGACAAACAAATGATACCTATGATAAACTATAATGGTAAAACCATATGTTTTATGGCAGATCTTCTGCCAACAGTCGGTCATTTACCAATTCCGTTTGTTATGGGTTACGACACTAGACCTTTATTAACTCTAGATGAAAAAGAACAGTTTTTAAATCTAGCCGCAAACAATAATTATTATTTATTTTTAGAGCATGATGCTCATAATCCTATTATAACCGTAAAACACACTGAAAAAGGTGTTAGACTAAACGAAACATACACTTGTAAAGACATTTTCTAAACTAAATATATTATGAAATACAATAAAAAACTCTTAATTGCTCATACATTTTTAGCTTCTATTTTGGTTGGCTGCGGTGGAGCGCCTCTTATTTCTACTCCAATAGAAAATATAGACACTTCTCCTTTAAAAGTTGCTGAATTAACTAAAGCTGAAAAAGAAAATTGGGGACATCTCGATCTTGAAAAAGATACAATTCCTGGAATGGGTGTTGACCGTGCTTATGCAGAAGTTATCAATGGTAAAAAAGGTAAAAAAGTTATTGTAGCTGTTATAGATTCTGGGATTGATATCGATCACGAAGATTTAAATGGTGTTATTTGGACTAATGAAGACGAAATCCCAAATAATGGAAAAGATGATGATAATAATGGATATGTTGATGATATCCACGGCTGGAATTTCTTAGGGAAAGCTTATAATGAACAATTAGAATATGTGCGCCTTATTGCTTCTGGCAACACTAATAGTCCAAGATATGCTGAGGCAGAAAAGCTTCATACAGAAGAATATAATACCTGGTTGGGTAGAAAAACTCAATATGATCAGATTTATCAACAGCTTTTAAGTAATGACGAAATATTATCTAACCATCTTGGTAAAAAAGATTACACAAAAGAAGATGTTAATGGCATTAATTCTACGGACCAAAAAGTACAGGGTGCGGTGCAGTTTGCTAAATTTATTTATTCTAATGGAATAGATTCGATGGCTGATGCTAAAAAAGAACTAGCTGATGCTCTTGAAAGTATTAACGATCAATTAAATTATAATCTTAATAAAGATTTTAAAGGTCGTAAAACGGGAGATAATCCTGATGATTTTAATGATAATCCTGGTTATGGTGACGGTAACGTAAAGCCGGTTAAAAAATCAGAGAGTCATGGTACGCATGTAGCTGGTATTATTGCAGCCGAACGCAATAATGGAAAAGGCGCAAACGGTGTTGCTAATAATGTGGAGATTATGTCTATTAGAGCCGTGCCTAATGGAGATGAGTATGATAAAGATGTAGCAAAAGCAATACGTTATGCAGTAGATAATGGCGCAACTATTATTAATGGTAGTTTTGGTAAGTCTTTTTCTCCGCATAGTGATTGGGTAAGAGAGGCTATAAAATATGCTGCAGACAAAGATGTATTAATTGTACACGCTGCTGGTAATGATAGTAAAGATATCGATGTGGAGCCTAATTTTCCTGCGGATAATATCAATGGAAAAGAAGTGGCCGACAACTACATATCTGTAGGAGCCTTAGCTCCAAAATACGGAAGCGGAATGGTTGCTGGTTTTTCTAATTATGGTGATAAAAATGTAGACGTTTTTGCTCCAGGTGCACAGGTTTACTCTACAACTCCTGAAAATGAATACGATACAAAAGGTGGAACTTCAATGGCCGCTCCCGCTGTAGCCGGTGTTGCTGCTTTAATACGTTCTTACTACCCAAAACTATCAGCTGTGCAAGTTAAAAATGTTATTCTTGATAGTGGGTTACCACTAACCACAAAGGTGGTTGTTGGTGGAGATGCGGAAAATGTACAACCGTTTTCAAATTTGTCTAAAAGTGGGCGTATAGTAAATGCTTTTAACGCATTAATTATGGCTTCAAAATTATAGTTTGTTTATGAAAAATTTTATTTCAACCCTAGCTATTGCTTGTGTTTTAATGTCTTGTGATAGCTCAAAAGAAGCGGTTCAAAATAACACTTCTCAATCAGTAACAACCAGTAATTCTAACAGTTACTGGCAACAACATGTCGATTATAAAATGTATATCGACATGAACACAAATAATTACCAATACAAAGGCAATCAAACATTGGTGTATACAAATAATTCACCAGATGTGTTAAATCGCGTGTATTATCATTTGTATTTTAATGCTTTTCAGCCTGGTAGTGAAATGGATGTGAGGTCTCGATCAATTTCTGATCCAGATCCTCGTGTCGGAGATAGAATAAGTAAACTGAAGCCTAATGAAATAGGTTATATAAAAGTAAATTCGTTATCTCAAAACGGAACAGTATTAAGTTATGAGACTGTCGGAACTGTTTTAGAGGTAAAACTTAACAAGCCGATACAGCCTGGAGAAAAAGTGACTTTTAAAATGGATTTTGATGCACAAGTGCCTGTTCAAATTCGTCGTTCTGGTAGAAACAATGCTGAAGGTGTGGCGCTATCTATGACACAATGGTATCCTAAATTAGCGGAATACGATGACGAGGGCTGGCATGCAGATCCATACATAGGAAGAGAGTTTCATGGGGTTTGGGGGAATTTTGATGTTTCTTTGACAATTGACAAAGATTATGTGGTTGGTGGAACTGGATATCTTCAAGGGGAACCAACCATCAGTGGTTCTAAAAAAACCATGCGTTTTATAGCACCTAATGTTCATGATTTTACTTGGGCTGCTGACAAGGATTATATTCATGATACTTATAAAATGGCTAATGGGCCAGTTTTAAACTTCTATTACAAAAAAGACTTACCTTCAGAAAATCTTCAAAATTGGAAAAATTTGCAAGCCGATACAGCAAAATTGATGACGTTTTTCTCAGAAAACATTGGAGAATATCCTTATGAGCAATATTCCGTTATTCAAGGTGGTGATGGTGGTATGGAATATGCCATGTCCACCCTAATCACTGGAAAGAGACGTTATGGCAGCTTACTTGGTGTAACAGCCCATGAATTGGCACATACTTGGTTTCAGTTTTTATTAGCCACCAACGAAGCTAAACACGAGTGGATGGATGAGGGTTTTACAAGTTATATTTCTGCTTTAGCCATGAACGAATTACGTGATAAACCAAGAGAAAATCCTACTTCTGGTTCTTACCGCGGTTATTTAGGTCTTGCTAAATCTGGTGTTGAGCAACCTTTAACAACTCATGCTGATAGATATAATCTAAATGGGGCTTATGGCGCTTCTGCTTATAGCAAAGGTGCTGTTTTTATTGCGCAATTAGGTTATGTTATTGGTGAAGATAATTTGAAAAAAACATTAAAAAAGTATTACAAAGATTTTGCGTTTAAGCATCCTAAACCAATGGATATTGTAAGAACAGCAGAAAAAATCACAGATTTTGAATTGGATTGGTATCTCATTGATTTTGCACAAACAACTAATACAATTGATTATGGTGTTAAATCTATAAACGGTTCTACAGTGACTTTAGAACGCATAGGTCAAATGCCAATGCCTTTAGATGTAAGTATAACATATGCTGATGGTTCAAAAGAAGATTTTTATATTCCATTACAAATGATGCGTGGCGAAAAACCAACCAAAGCTACTGTAACTACAGATTGGGCTTGGGCCTATCCAACTTACGATTTAAAAACATCTAAAAATGTAAAATCTATCGAAATTGACCCATCACAAATGATGGCTGATATAGATAGAGCTAATAATGTTTCAAGTTTATAATTAAAAATTAATCATATACTTAATATAAAGAGGCGTCTTATGGGCGTCTTTTTTATATCAATACTTTTCATACAAGTGGTTTGTATTATATTTACTTTACTAAACCTATTGAATGAATTTTAGCTATTCAAAAAAAGATAAACTTAAAAGCAAAAAGCTTATAGAGTTGCTTTTCTCAGAAGGAAAAGCAATAACGGTTTTCCCCTTGCGCTTGGTTTATCTACAAACAACATTTGACGATACCTCAATTCTAAAAACTGGTGTCTCTGTGAGTAAACGTATGCATAAAAACGCGGTTGACAGAAACAGAATAAAACGCCTAATGCGAGAAGCTTATAGGTTGAATAAGTCAAAATACTTTAACAAAAGTTCAACATCGTACGCTTTTATGATTTTGTACATTAGTAAAGACAAAACAACTTTTGAAGAACTAGATACAACAACAAATCTTCTTTTTCAGAAATTTTTAAAACATACATCTAAAGATGAAACGGTTTCTAAATAAAAAAATAATTCTTCCAATAGCCCTTGTAGTGGTATTTGTAAGTTCCACAGCTTTCAACTCTAATTTTTTTGAGATAGCAAAGCAAATAGAGATTTTCACAACCATGTTTAAGGAATTAAACATGAATTATGTCGATGATACTAATCCTGGTGATTTAATGGATACTGCTATTAAGAGTATGCTTAATGAGCTGGACCCCTACACAAAATTTTATAACGAGCAAGATGTACAGTCTTCAAGAATTAATAATGCTGGGGACTATACCGGTATAGGTGCAAAAGTAAGAACCTTAAAGGATAAGTTAGTAATTGTCGAGCCTTATAAAGATTATGCTGCGGATAAAGCTGGATTAAAAGCTGGAGATGAAATTATTAAAATCGACAATGTAGATATTACAGACTTTAAAGATGACGCTGGCAATCTACTTCAGGGTGCTGCAGGAACTGAAGTAACGTTAACTTATAGAAGGCAAGGTAAAATCAATACCATTAAAGTTATCAGAGAATCCCTTGAAATTAATGCGGTACCACATTACTCTATGATTAATGAAGATACTGGATATATAGTTTTAAGAAAGTTTAATAAAAAAGCGTCTTCTCAAACCATAAAAGCACTTAATTCTCTTAAGAATGTTGGTGCTAAAAAAATTATTTTAGATTTAAGAGGAAACCCTGGTGGCTTACTTAATGAAGCGGTAAACATTGTAAATATTTTTGTGCCAAAAGGACAATTAGTTGTTACCACTAAATCTAAAGTAAAAAAGTACAATAAAACGTATTATACTAAACGAGATCCGGTTGATTTAAATATTCCTGTAGCGGTTTTAATTAATGGTAGATCTGCTTCAGCAAGTGAGATTGTTTCTGGTGCTTTACAAGATTTAGACCGTGCTGTTGTTATTGGTGCGCGGAGTTTTGGAAAGGGTCTTGTTCAACGTCCAAAACCATTAACTTATGGTACGCAAATGAAGATTACCATCTCAAGATATTACACGCCATCTGGTCGTTGTATTCAGGCTTTGGATTATTGGAATAGAGATGAAAAAGGAAATGCTACACGCACTAAAAAAGAAAACTATAAGGCTTTTAAAACTAAAAAAGGTCGTGCAGTTTTTGATGGTGGTGGTGTGCAACCGGATATAGAAATTGCTGAATCTAAACAAACCCCTATTACCAAGGCTATTGAAAATGAAAATTTGATTTTTGATTTTGCCACTGAGTATTTTTATAAAAATAAAATTTCAGACTTAAATGGATATACATTTTCTAGTTCTGATTTTGAAGCTTTTAAAAATTATTTGAAGAAGAACAACTTTAATTTTGAGACAAAGACAGAAAAAGCGCTTAGTGAAGCTATAGAGGTTGCTAAAGAAGAAGAATTAAACAATACTATTACTTCAGAGTACAACCAATTGGTTTCTGCATTAGAAAACTACAAAACGTCTGCTGTTAATAAGGATAAGGAAAAATTATCATTGCTTTTAAGAGATGAAATTATTAAACGCTACTTCTATTCTGAGGGGCTTTACGAGTATTATAAAGCCAATAACACCGAAATAAAGAAAGCATTAGATATTCTTTCAAACCTATCTAAATACAATAAGATTTTAAACTAAATATCTAAATTTTATATATTTATAAAGCGGATAAGCTGTAAATCTTAGCTTAAAAGTTAAGACTTGTGGTCTAAACCCTTTATAATGAAAAAGTTATTTTTTCTTGCTTTTTTTGGTTTTCAAGTGGTAATATCTCAAACCGAGATAAAACACATTGTTTATTTTGAAACAGATAAATACTCTATTCCTGAAACAGAAATGCATAGACTTCTTCTCTTCCTAGATGATATAGAGTCTGTGGATATACATAAGATTTCTATTTACGGTTTTTGTGATGATAGAGGTAGTCATTCCTATAATATGGTACTCTCTCAAAATCGCGCCAATGTTATTAAAGAGGTTTTAACTAATAACGAATTTGACGAATCTCTAATTACCAATACAGATGGTAAGGGCGAATTATTACTTCGTATCATAAAAGAAAACGAGGTAAAAAGAATTAGAGGTCTTAATAGAAAAGTAGAAATTATAGTATCTCCAGTTTTTCCTGCTAGAAAGAACAATTTCGATTCTAAAAAATTGGAAACAATTTTAAGTGGAGACTTAAAAGTTGGCGATAAAATATTGTTAGAAAACTTATTGTTTGAGCGTGGTTACAGCTACTTAATTCCTGAATCTAAAGTGATATTAAGTAAAATTGCGTCCATTTTAGTAAAACGTAGTGATGTTTATTTTACAATTGAAGGCCATGTCTGTTGCACAAGTGGAGAAAGAGATGCTATTGATGGTAAGACAAAAAAAAGAAACTTGTCTTATGCGCGTGCAAAATATATTTATGATTACTTAGCAAGTAAAGGGGTTAGTAGACATAGAATGAAATATATAGGTATGAAGCGTAAGTTTCCTTTAGGTGGCCCTCAAAGACTTGACCGTCGTGTGGAATTTTTAGTTACAAAAGTTGGGCATTAACCTAACTTTTCTTCATTTTTATATGTGGAATTCCGTCTTCTAAGTATGTCTTTCCTGTTTCAAAAAAACCTAAATTATTATAAAAGCGTTTTAAGTAAACTTGTGCAGAAATTAATATAACCTCTGTATTATAATGGTTTTCTATAGCTTTCATGGAGGCTTTCATTATATCGTAACCATATTTATGCTGTCGTTGATTTTCGGCAACCACTACCCTACCAATACTAGCCTCATTAAAATAATCTCCAGGTTTAAAAATACGTGTATAAGCTACAAGGTTTTTGTTCTTATAACCCAAAACATGCAATGCTCTTTGATCTTTACCATCAATATCTTGATAAACACAATCCTGCTCAACAACAAAAACCTCACTTCTAAGTTGAAGCAAATCATATAATTCTTGTGTATTAAGTTCTGAAAATTGTTTTATAGAAGTCTCTAACATTAAGTTATTTATTAAGTTGTGACAAACTTAAGCTAAAAAGAAATTAGGATAAAAAAACCTTGAGTATATCTACTCAAGGTTTAATCTGTCAAGTATAATTAATCCCCATTAAATTATACTTATTAATCTAACTATAAAGTGTTTAAAATGGTATCTAAAAAAACTTCAATTATTCACTATTTATATTATTAGATTAAAGTAATACGATGCTAAATTAACCAATGGAATAGCAATTATAAAATAAAAGCTATTAAATACTATTTTTTTTGATTACATGTTTATTTTCAATCTTATATATCTAGCAACTCATAGGTATTTTATTAACTCTATTTTGGTGTCGACCGCCTTCAAAGTCTGTGTCTAAAAATGTATCTACCATTTTTAATGCTTGTGGTATCGCTGTATAACGTGCAGGAATACAAATAATATTAGCATTATTATGCTGCCTTGTGAGTTCTGTTATTTCATTCATCCAACAAATCCCAGCTCTTACATTAGGATATTTATTTGCTGTCATAGCTACACCATTAGCAGAACCACAAATAAGAATCCCAAAATCTACTTTATTGTCATTAACATCTTTTGCTACAGGATGTACAAAATCTGGATAATCTACACTATCAAACGTATTTGTTCCGTAATTCTTTACAGTAATCCCTTTTGATTCAAGATGTTTTATAATAGCTTGTTTATAATCAGGACCAGCATGATCATTACCTATAGAAATTGTCATTTTTTGTTTTTGTTTTTTTATTAGTGTAAAGTTACGATTATTTCAAATTGGTTAATAGGGTTATTCATTACTTGTTAATAAGTGTTGACAAGTATTTAGAAGTAAAATTTTATTTATTCAATAAAAATTACAAACCAGAATTAGTTTTACAAAACCAAAAAAGTTAGACTTAAATTTTAGATAAGTTATCAGATAAAAAAAAGAATCTACTAACATAGAATTTTAAAAGACTTATTAAAAATAATACGTTAATTTAGGTTATTAACAACTGTGAATAGTAAATCAAAAAACACTGAATTATAAGTCTTTAATTATCTTATAACATGTTAATAGAAAATAGTAAGTCATTTTTACAACTAACACTATAAAAAGTTATACCGCTATTAACAGTCTATAATAACCATCATTTTTATTTTAAATTTTTAAAAAGAAAAAATGTATAATAGTATAATTGTGGAAAACTGTAATTTTTAATTGATTTAACTTTAATTAAACATGGTTAAAAATTAATACCTTAGCTTTGTACCAACTTAATATAATTTACTTCGCCTGATATTAAGTGTATTATAGATAGAATTCCTGACACTTTCAGGAAAATGAAAATGACAAATAATTAAATGACAAAAAAAAGAAAAAAGAAATCCAAGAAGGGGATTTCAAACCTTACTAATACAATTCTAAGTATTCTAAAAAAAGAACGAAATAAATCCTTTAACTACAAACAGATTGCAGCCATACTTGGTGTTAATGATGCTAGTAGTCGTAATCAAATTATAAAAACCTTAGCTAAACTTACTGCGAGACAAGAGATAGAACAAGTAGACCGTGGAAAGTATAGAGCTATTGTTACTGCAGAATATTACACTGGTATCTTAGATCTTTCCGCTAAAGGAAATGGTTATGTTATATCAGATGATTTTGAAGACGATGTGTTTATTGCATCAAACAATATTAACAAAGCTTTAGATGGTGATGAAGTAGAATTTTATGCTTACAAACGAAGAAGACTAGGAAAACTAGAAGGAGAAATAACCAATATTCTTAAACGAGCTAAAACAGAGTATGTAGGTACTATTCAAATTCAAGACAAAAAGAATTTTGCTTTTGTAGTTACGGATAGTAGTAAAATGTACAAAGACATTTTTGTACCCATTAATAAAATTAATAAAGCAGATGACGGTGATAAGGTACTTGTTGCTCTTGCCGATTGGCCAGAAAAAGCAGATTCTCCTTATGGTAAAGTCCTTAAAGTTTTAGGTAAACCTGGAGAACATAGTACTGAGATACATTCTATTTTAGCTGAGTATGGTTTGCCAGCAGAGTTTCCTTATGAAGTAGAGGACTATGCTAACAATATTGATATTTCTATTAAGGAAGAAGAGATAAAAAAGCGTCGTGACATGCGTAAAGATTTAACTTTTACCATTGATCCAAAAGATGCAAAAGATTTTGATGATGCTTTATCGTTTAAGGTTTTAGAAAATGGAGATTATGAAATAGGCATCCATATTGCAGATGTATCACACTACGTAAAACCAGATACAATCTTAGATGATGAAGCTTATGAGCGCGCCACTTCAATCTATCTAGTAGATCGTGTAGTACCAATGCTTCCAGAACGTCTATCTAATGGCGCGTGCTCTTTACGTCCTCATGAAGAAAAGTATACGTTTTCTGCAGTATTTAAAATGAATGCAAAATGCGAAATTAAAGACGAATGGTACGGACGAACAGTTACGTATTCTGATGCACGTTTTGCTTATGAAGAAGCACAAGCGATTATAGAAAATAATCCAAATATTACTTTAGATTCTATCAATAATTCTAAAATAGATACAACTATTCCTAAAGAAGTGTCTTTAACAGAAAAAGAATATAAAACACAACCTGAAATTGCTGAAGCGGTATTGGTTTTAGATAGATTGGCTAAAAAAATGCGCTCGCAACGTATGCGAGAAGGTGCTATTTCTTTTGATAAAGTTGAAGTAAAGTTCAATTTAGATAGCGACGCAAATCCTGTTGGTGTATTTTTTAAGACAAGTAAAGATGCAAATAAACTCATTGAGGAGTTTATGTTATTAGCTAATCGAAAAGTATCAGAATTTATAGGAAAGCAAAAACCAAAAAAGACCTTTGTTTATCGTGTTCATGATGAGCCAGATGAAGCAAAACTTGCACAACTTCAAAATGTAGTTAGTCGTTTTGGTCATAAACTTAATTTTAAAGATAAGGCTAGTGTGTCTTCTTCATTAAATAATTTATTAAAAGATGTGGTTGGTAAAAAAGAGCAAAATCTTGTAGATACACTAACAATCCGTACGATGTCTAAAGCAGAATATACGACGCATAATATCGGACATTATGGATTGTCTTTTGAATATTACAGTCATTTTACATCACCAATTCGTCGTTATCCTGATGTAATGGCGCATCGTTTATTACAACACTATCTCGATGGAAACAAATCCGCTAATGAAGAGATTTATGAAGAAAAATGTCGTCATAGTAGCGATATGGAAAACTTAGCAACAAAAGCAGAGCGAGATTCTATCAAATACATGCAAATTCGTTTTATGCAAGACCACCAAGACGAAGAATTTACAGGTGTTATTTCTGGTGTTACTGATTGGGGTATTTATGTGGAAATCATTTCTAATAAATGCGAAGGTATGGTTAGTGTTCGAGATATGAATGACGATCACTATTATTTTGACCAAGACCATTATGCAATGATTGGTAAAAACACAAATATGATATATCAACTTGGTGATGAGGTCATTGTTAAAGTTAAGAACACAGACTTAGTGAAAAAACATCTAGATTTCTTTATGGTTGGTAAACCACAAGAATAAACGCTATCTGTAACAAAACCATAATATCTCAGACAGATATAGAAACGATAAATTTCTATAAATTATGAAAACAGATACCTGTTCCGCTTGTGGTTCTACAAGAATAATGCATGACATGAGAATTATAGATTTTGGTCATGGTAATGTTAAAAAAGATTTGTCTGTTGAGATTAAAACAACAGATAGAGTTCTTTTTAATAAATTTGAAAAAGGCGCCTTAAAAGCACAAATATGTGGTTCTTGCGGTAAAGTAGATTTGTCTATAAATGACCCACAAGAGTTGTGGCAAGCTTATCTTAAAACAAAAACATTATAAAAACTATGATATTAACAACGACAAATACGATTGAAGGTTTTAAAATTGCAGATTATTTAGGTATTGTAACTGGTGTTGCTATTAACGACCAAACATTAGCTTCAGGATTTAGCACTTCAAAATATTATAAAAAACTTCAAGATAGTGTGGATGTTGTAAAAGAAAAAGCGTTTCAATCTTTAACAGAAAATGCTAAAGCTCTAGGCGCTAATGCCATAGTAGGTATTAAAATAGAAATAGAATTAACTACTACAAATTACCCAATGGTCTCAGTCACCGGAACTGCAGTTAAAGTAATGGTCTGATTATGAATCCTAGCACAAAAGCCATTCTTATTTCGTTACTTATTTTTCTAGGAATCTTTATTCTGGTATTACTATTTTTTAAAGGTATATTAGGTTTAACTGAAGGTCCAGTTGCTGGAATGATTTCAGCGGTAATAGCCGCTCTTTTTTCACCAAGACGGACAATTATTAATAAACAATCTGGAAAAGAAGTACAGTTAAAATGGTTTTTTAGTGACCGAATTTATATCATTAAATAATTAAATATGTAACAGTTCGTTTTTAGTATTATCTGTATACTTATAAAATTAAAGCAAAATGAAAAAAGCAATAACCATTATAGCATTTGTAATAAGCACACTAGTATGTGCACAAAGTCCAATTGTAAAAGATGTTGGCGAATTTAAAGAGCTTAAAGCCTTTGATTTAATTAATGTCACCATGATTAAATCAGATGAAAACAAAATAGTTATAGAAGGCGCAAATAGAAGAAATGTACAAGTCATTAATAAAAACGGAAAACTTAAAATCCGCATGGAATTAGAAGAATCTTATGATGGTAACGACACACAAGTGATGCTACATTACACATCAGTAGATATTATAGATGCTAATGAAGGCGCAAACATCAAAGTTAAAGGCACGATAGAGCAATTTGATATTAAATTTAAGGCCCAAGAAGGTGGAGAAATTACAGCGGATGTCAAAGCATCATACACAGATGTTAGAGCAGTTACTGGAGGTGTTGTCAATCTTACAGGGCAATCCAAAAATCAAGATGTCACTATTTATACCGGCGGTGTATTTAATGGTAAAGAATTTAAAACAGAAAACACCGAAGTATCGATTAATGCTGCAGGTGAAGCTGAGATTAATGCTTCAGAATTTGTTGAGGTTAGAGTCAGAGCAGGTGGAGATGTTTATATCTACGGAAACCCAAAAGAAATTGACGAAAAACGTGTCCTTGGTGGCCGTATAAAACGCATGTAAACAACCTTTCTTGTTCGTAATATCTTTACTACATTTGTGTAAACCATCAGTGTTTACATGTTTGACGATATATTAACAGCCATTCCCTTTGGAATCATACTTGCCTTTACCATTGGACCAGTCTTTTTTGTGCTCTTAGAGACGAGCGCTACAAAAGGATTTAAAAGCGCGTTAATATTTGATTTAGGTGTTATATTAGCCGATGTTGTTTTTATTCTTTTAGCATTTTACAGTACAAATAAAATTGTAGAAAAAGTAAAAGACGACCCTAGTTTTCTAATTTTTGGTGGGGTACTACTTATAGTTTATGGCATTATTTCTTTTATCAAAACGTCCAAGTCTTTTCGAGCCATTGTTAGAGAATACCATAAAGTCGAAATCCAGAAAGACTACGGAAAACTATTTATCAAAGGCTTTTTACTCAATTTTATAAATATCGGTGTGCTTTTAGGTTGGTTGGGTTTTATTGTTATAGGTACGTCTTTAACCACCTCAGAAAACGGCACATTTATTTTTATTACAACAATGCTAACCACGTATTTTGTTGTAGACTTATTTAAGATTGCTGCTGCAAAACGACTACGAACAAAATTAACGCCAAGACGTATTTTTAAAACCAAAAAAATTGTAGCATTAGCAATCCTAGGCTTTGGAATTTTACTATTAACTCAAGGTCTTTTCCCAGAAATGTATGAGAAAAGCAAGGAGCAAATAGAAAAAATTAATCCTGTAAGGCATTAATAAAACAACATTTCTACACCACATATATTTTTTTGCAACCGAAATTCCTATCAGGAACTTTGTTTCGACATATTTGCTATCTTAGGTCACGTACTAGAAAATTATCCAAAGACCTAGCATGAACTCAACTCAAAAAGCAAGTTTAAGAAGCAAACTGTTCCGTCACCTTGATGGTATTGTTATTTCGCCCACTGCTTATACCTTAAAAGAACACGGTGTAACAGATTATTTACTACAAAACAAAGCAGCAACCCTTAAGGAGCTTACAACAAAATTCAAGGCAAACGAAGGCTATTTAAATATTGCATTAAGAGGGCTTTGTTCTCAAGGCTGGCTTGTTCAAAATGTTGATAATAAAAATGATGCTATTAGTTATCAAACCAATGAAGCATCTGAAATAGCGTTCAATTATTTTCACTTGTATAAGGATGTTACAGACTTATTAAAAATGTCTGAGAATTACCATCCAAGAAAATTTGAAATTGAACCATTTCTGAAACTGGAACGCATTTACAATAAGTACAAAACCAACTATGGTATTCAGTTATCTAAAAATGAGCTTCAAAGACAAATAGAGGAACAAATCCTAGCACATATCGAAGGTGTTATCGTTGGGCCAACTATTGTCTATTTAGGTATTACAGGCATGTTTCATAAGTATTTTATGGAATCGAGATTTAAAGCTGAAGAGTTCTACCAAAACCATCAAGAGTTTAATAAACTACTTATAATCCTCACGGAATTAGGTTGGTTTGATCAAAAAAATGGCTCTTATTCATTTACTGATTTTGGATTGTTTTTTGCAAAAAGAGCCAGTGCATATGGTGTTACAGTATCTTATAAACCCACACTTTGCAAATTAGACAACCTAATATTTGGTGATCCATTAATACTTAAAAAGCAATCTACAGCATCTGAAGAAAAACATGTCGATCGTGAAATGAATATTTGGGGAAGCGGTGGTGCTCATAGCGCCTATTTCAAGGTTGTAGACCAAATTATAATCGACCTTTTTAACAAACCAATAGACCAACAACCTCAAGGCGTTCTTGATATGGGATGTGGTAATGGTGCTTTTTTAAAGCATTTATTTTCAGTTATAGAGAATCAAACCTATCGAGGCTCTATTTTAGATGAATATCCTTTAAAAATAATAGGAGTAGATTATAACGAAGCAGCACTCAAAGTGACTAAGAAAAACCTTATTCAAGCAGACATATGGGCGAAGATTATTTGGGGAGATATTGGTGACCCTAATCGTTTAGCTGAAGACCTAGAGAAAAATTATGATATTGATATAAGAGAATTACTCAACGTAAGAACCTTTTTAGATCATAATAGAATTTGGAAACACCCTAAAAACAAACCCTCAAGAGTAAGCATGTCAACCGGTGCATATGCTTTTGAGGGCGAAAGAATCAATAATAATTTAGTTGCAGAATCATTAAAAGAGCATATTGGTAAATGGACACCTTATGTCAAAAAATTTGGTTTATTACTAATTGAGCTGCATACCGTCAATCCAGAATTGGTTGCACAAAACTTAGGGAATACGGCTGCCACTGCTTATGACCTAACACATGGATATTCTGATCAATATATACTAGAGTTGGATGAGTATTTAAACGTAATTCAAGACGCCGGTTTAGCTCCTGATATGAGTAAGTTTAGAAAATTCCCTGATTCTGACTTTGCTACAGTGTCCATTAGCTTGTTAAAAAATTAAGAAGACCATGATAAAAGGACTTTATGAAACGCATTTGTTTGTTGAAAACCTTGAACGCTCAATAGATTTTTATAAAAACACACTTGGATTAAAACAATGCCGCTTTAGTCAAGAGCGAAAAATTGCTTTCTTTTGGATAGGAGAAGATAAACAGTTTATGCTGGGGTTATGGGAAAAGCCTAAAGAAGAGATTGATATTAGGCATTTTGCATTTGAATGTGAACCTGATTGGGTTCTCAATGAATCAGTCAATTACCTCAAAGCTAGAAATATCAAATCATGGAATTTTTTGAATGATAACAAAGACGTGCCTATGGTTTTTGTTTGGATGCCTGCGATATCCATTTATTTTAATGACCCAGATGGACACGAACTAGAATTTATTGGAATCTTAGAAGGAGAAACTAAGCCTGATAGCGAAAGGCGAGTCGTCACCTACGAAGAATGGTTAGCCATAAAAGAATAATTTCTATAACTTCTAAAAGCGCCATTTATTTCACACTCAAACCACCAACATTTAATTTAAATTTTGATACGTAAAAACCTTAGCACTTGTTGAAGGTTTTAAGAGACGTCTTGTTTATAGTGGTGTTTAAATAGCGCTCAAGCTTATTTCACTTTTTTAAATTTTAAAAAGCAAAACCCCGTATACACTGAAGATTTCTAGAGGTGTTGAGCGGTTCTATAACTATCGGGAAAACAGTTGTAGATGATTTATAACTTTAATCAATGTTTATAAAAAAGTATAAATAAAAACCCTCAACGTTTGTTGAAGGTTTCTTGAGGTGTCGAGCGGATTCGAACCGCTGTAGATGGTGTTGCAGACCACTGCCTAGCCACTCGGCCACGACACCTTATATGCGTTGGCAAATATAAAAATATTTACTGTTTTACACTATTTACTCTTGTTTTTTCGTTTCTGAGTCATTTTGATGGTTACCATTTCAACATCACCCCCAATAGGCGGGTTTATCTTGCTTACACTAACCGTAGCTTTGTTCACCATTTTATCTTCAGAGAAAATACGATTTAGAATACGTTGAGCCACTGTTTCCAATAGCTTTGATGGTTGCGCCATCTCTTCTCTAACAACTGTATTTAAAAACACATAATCAACGGTATCACTTAATTCGTCTGTGTTTGCAGAGATTTTTAGATTGGCTTTTACTTCTAAATCCACGCGGTAATCACTACCAATTTTGGTTTCTTCAGCTAAGCATCCATGATGTGCAAATACACGTATGTTTTCAACTTTTATTATTCCCATAAAGCAAAAATAAACCTTTCTGTCACATCGGGATTGTCTAAGCCTTAATTGGTAAACAAATCAAAGATGTTACTCAATGCACTTGTCTTTGCTTTAAAAAACTCGGTATAAGAGCACTTTTTACATGTTACAGACGTAAATTTCTTGTTTTGTACATCAAATATTTTTGACAATGTTCCGCCAGTAGCTCTCATTTCGTCAACATCATAAGTGGTATTATCGCATTTTGGACATTTATAACTCATGTTTTATAAGATTTAGATTCTTTGTATAGGTATATAAATAAGACTGTTTTGTTACAATTTTGTGTAATTTTACACTTTAATTTTTTGCAATGTCAGAAGAAACAAAATCACTCAATTTTATTGAGCATATTATAGAAGAAGATTTAGCTAATGGTTTGCCAAAAGAAGCCTTGCGTTTTAGATTTCCACCAGAACCAAATGGCTATTTACACATAGGCCATACCAAAGCTATTGGGATTAGTTTTGGCTTAGGTGAAAAATATAATGCGCCAGTTAACTTACGATTTGACGACACAAACCCAGCAAAAGAAGAGCAAGAATATGTAGATGCCATTAAAAGAGACATCGCTTGGTTGGGTTATGAGTGGGAAAACGAATTGTATTCTTCAAATTATTTTCAAAAGCTCTATGATTGGGCGGTTTTAATGATTAAAGATGGTAAAGCTTATGTAGATTCTCAATCTTCAGAAACAATGGCAGAGCAAAAGGGCACGCCAACACAAGTTGGTACAAATAGCCCTTACAGAAGCCGAACAGTTGAAGAAAACTTGGATTTATTCCAACGTATGAAAGCTGGTGAATTCAAGGCCGGAGAACATGTTTTGCGTGCTAAAATAGACATGGAAGACCCTAATATGCTGATGCGCGATCCTTTAATGTATCGTATTATGTATGCGCATCATCACAGAACAGGTGAAGATTGGTGTATTTACCCAATGTACGATTGGACACATGGCGAGAGTGATTACATAGAACAAATCTCGCATTCACTATGCTCTCTAGAGTTTAAGCCACATAGAAAGCTATACAATTGGTTTAGAGAGCAGGTCTACGATTACGCTAAAGAACAGCTGCCTATGCCGCCAAAACAGCGTGAATTTGCTCGTTTAAA
Organism: Winogradskyella haliclonae; assembly: GCF_014635865.1. Taxonomy (GTDB): domain Bacteria; phylum Bacteroidota; class Bacteroidia; order Flavobacteriales; family Flavobacteriaceae; genus Winogradskyella; species Winogradskyella haliclonae. Next base: position 623,633 of record NZ_BMDQ01000001.1, read on the forward strand.
CTTGAGTTATACCATAATGAGTAAGCGCAAATTGCTTCGATTAGTTGAAGAAGGAAAAGTGTCTGGATGGGATGATCCTCGGATGCCAACCATTTCTGGCTTGCGTCGTCGAGGTTATACGCCAAACGCTATACGCCAATTTATAGATAAGGTTGGTGTTGCTAAACGTGAAAACGTCATTGATGTATCGCTTTTAGAGTTTTGTGTGCGCGAAGATTTAAACAAATCTGCTAATCGTGTAATGGCAGTTTTAGACCCACTGAAAGTTGTGATTACGAATTATCCTGAAGGAAAAGAAGAGTGGCTTGACGCTGAAAACAATCCAGAAGATGATAACGCCGGTTCAAGAAAAGTCCCATTTTCAAGAGAAATTTATATCGAAAAAGCCGACTTTAAAGAAGAGGCTGGGAACAAGTTTTTTAGACTTAAACTTGGCGGAGAGGTTCGTTTAAAGAACGCGTATATTATTCAAGCAAACAATGTTCTTAAGGACAATAACGGCAACATAATAGAGGTGCATTGTACATATACCACTGAAACAGAAAAAAGAGTCAAGGGAACATTGCATTGGGTGTCTGTGCCACATGCCGTTGAAGCAGAAGTAAGAGAATACGACCGTTTGTTTATGGATGAATCACCAGATGGTCATAAGGATAAAGACTTCATGGAATTTGTAAATCCAAATTCTTTAAAAGTAAAAACAGGGTATTTAGAGCCAAGCTTGGCAGAAGCCAAAGTAGGAGAGCAGTTTCAGTTTCAACGTTTAGGCTACTTTAATGTGGATAATGATTCAAAGCCAAATGCCTTGGTGTTTAATAAAACAGTAGGCTTACGCGACAGTTGGGCCAAACAAAAACCTAAACCACAGCATCATCAAGCTCAGAAACAGGCACAACAAAAACGCCTAGCAATAAGCATCATTCAGCAATTAGGTAAAAAATACACCAATTTACCTGAAGAAAAGCAACTAAAAGCTAAAGCTGAAATACAGTCTCTCGCCAAAGATGTGCCTTACGAAGATTTAGAGGCTTTATTTGGCACGGCAGTAAAAAAAGCAGGTACACGCATTGCCGTTTTGATTACCTTAAAAGAACAGCTTAAAAATGGCTTAAAACGCAACGAACAGATTGATGCTTTTATCGCTAAGGCAAAAGAGGATAAAAACGAATTATTAGTTGCTGAGGCAAACGAAATTTAGAATAGTAGATGTTACAACTAAAAAAACCTCGAAGAGTTCCTTCGAGGTTTTTTTGTACTTTTAAATGATACTAACTAAAAAATCTTTATAATCATGGAATTACCTATTAACCCTATCGCTATTCCTATTGCAGCAGTAGCAGCATTAGTTGTTGGTGCATTATGGTACAACCCAAAAATTGGTTTTGGGAACCTTTGGATGCGTGAATCTGGAATGACTGAAGAAAAAATGAAAAGTGGTAAAATGGCTGTTATTTTTGGACTTTCTCTCGTTTTTGCAGCACTATTGTCTTTATTGTTAATGCAATTCACCAATCACCAATGGGGTGCTTTAGGCATGGTTGGAGGAGAACCAGAAACCGCCAAAGCCTCTTTTGAAGCATTTATGGCTGATTATGGAACAGAGTTTCGATCCTTTAAACATGGCGCATTACACGGAACAATATTTGGAGTTTTAGGAGCTTTACCAATTATAGGCACTATAGCTTTATTTGAACGCAAAAGCGCAAAGTATATTTTTGTTAACGCTGGCTATTGGATAGTTACACTTGCTGTTATGGGTGCTATTCTTTGTGGACTTTAATAGAAGTATATAAAAACAAAACCTCGAAGGAACTCTTCGAGGTTTTTTTATGTCTAATTACTAGATAAGACTACTCTTCTTTGCTTTTGTTTTTAGCATTTTTCATGGCCTCGCCAATTTGGTTACTTGCCGTAAAACTCGCCACCATATCATTAAGCATTTGGCTTCCCGCTTGAGGTGAGTTTGGTAATAATATGAGATTACTATTTACTTCTTGCCCAATTGATTGTAAGGTGTCGTAATGCTGTGTTACAACAATCAAAGCAGATGCTTCTTGAGAGTTTATCCCAACTTTATTTAACACCTCTACAGACTCTTCAAGACCTCTTGCAATTTCTCGTCGTTGATCGGCGATACCTTGACCTTGCAAACGCTTACTTTCTGCTTCTGCTTTTGCTTTCTCTACGATTAAAATACGAGCCGCATCACCTTCAAATTGTGCGGCAATTTTTTCACGTTCTGACGCATTAATTCTGTTCATTGCTTCTTTAACCTGCGCATCAGGATCTATGTCTGTTACCAAAGTTTTAATAATGTCGTAACCATATTCCATCATGGCGTCATTAAGCTCTGCCTTAACCGCAATAGCAATATCATCTTTACGAACAAAGACATCATCTAACTTCATTTTTGGCACCTCGGCACGCACCACATCAAACACATAAGATGTGATTTGATCATGAGGATAATCTAATTTGTAAAAGGCTTCATATACCTTATCTCTAATCACTTTATATTGCACAGATACTTTAAGCCGCACAAATACATCGTCAAGAGTTTTAGTTTCTATAATTACATCCAATTGCTGAATTTTTAAACTCAATTTTCCTGCAATTCTATCCACTAAAGGTATTTTTAATTGTAGTCCAGAATGACGAATACTCTGAAATTTACCGAAACGTTCTATAACAGCTGCGGTTTGTTGTTTTACAATAAAGAATGCGGAAATAATAATAATAAGCCCGAAAAAGATAAAAGGAATAAATAGATATTGCTCCATAACAAGTTTTTTAATGGTTAGTAAAATAAGCGAAACTAAAATTAAGTTATATTTTTTGAGAAGTCCATTTTATTTCAAAATAAAAGCGAGTTAAAAAAGTTTTTGTTTAGGTTTGCTTTTAAATAACCCAAATTATCTACCGTAAAATGAAAAAACTCAACCTATTTGTCGCCATAAGCGTACTTTTTGTTACAGTAAGTATGTCTCAAAATTATCGTATTCAAAACGGAATCGGTATTTATGGCGGTGTTACACAATTTAATATAGATACTGATGATTTAGCTACCACAAGTGAGAGTGGTTGGTTGGCTGGTTTAGCAGCAACGGTAGATTTACCTAATCGTTGGTATAACCTCAGTTATAACATACAGTTATCTGAAAACAAACTAGGTATTGCTGCAATTCCTCTTGGAGGCACACAAACTGAATCGATAGATTACAAAATTTTTACAGCACAAATAGCTTTATTGGGTCATATTAAAATCATAAAGAACCACCTCACTATTGATGCCGGTCCTATGCTACAATACAACAGTAATTTAGAATTGCAGGACGAGTCAAAAGAAAACTACCTTATAAGTAACTACAATACAATTAGAGCTAATGAGATTACCGAAATTTCAAGATTTAATGTCAATGGCGCTGTAGGCGCATCTTTAGGCTTTGATGAATTTAAGCTTAGAGCTCAATACATTTATGGGTTTACTAACATACTTAGCAAACTCAATAAAGAAAACTTTACAGAAGATGTTGATTTTAAAGGCAATCAAAGCATGTTGGTGCTTACTGCGATGTTTGTGTTTTAGATGGTTTTAATTAAAGCGTCGATACGTTTTACCGTTTCGTTTTTACCAATCATAAACATTATTTCAAATACATCTGGACCTTGAAGAGCTCCAACTAAAGCCAAACGCAAAGGCATCATCACTTTTCCAAAACCAATCTCATTATCTGTAATCCAACCCTTTAGTTTTGACTGAAGATTTTGCACTGTAAACTCTCTTGTGGCAGTAACGATTTCAATCACCTTTTGCATGAGTTCTGCCGTACCTTCTTTTAACGCTTTTTTTGATGCTTTTTCATCATACGCTGTTGGAGCAGAGAAGAAGAAGTGACTTAAACCCCAAAACTCATTGACAAACGTAGCACGTTCTTTAATTAAGCCCACAACTAAAGCAATGTAGTTAATATCAATTTCTGCTAACTCTGAGCGTTCTGTTTTAAAAATTTCAGCTAAATCTAAATCTAACTGTTGCTGCATGTATTGATGGTTAAACCATTTGGTTTTATCTGGATCAAAGCGTGCGCCAGCTTTATTAACTCTAGTTAAATCAAACTCAGAGATTAAATTGTCAAGGGAAAATAGTTCTTGTTCTGTGCCTGGGTTCCATCCTAAAAACGCTAAAAAGTTAACCACCGCTTTAGAGAAATAACCATCTTCTTTATAACCGCTAGAAATCGTTCCGTCAGGCGCCGTATATTCTAATGGAAAAACAGGAAATCCTAATTTGTCGCCATCTCGTTTGCTTAATTTGCCTTTTCCTGTAGGCTTTAAAATCAACGGTAAATGTGCAAATTCTGGAGCTTCCCAACCAAAAGCGTTATATAATAATTGGTGTAGAGCTAAAGAAGGTAGCCACTCTTCACCACGAATAACATGCGTAATTTCCATTAAATGGTCATCAACAATATTTGCTAAATGATAAGTTGGCATGCCATCACTTTTAAACAAAATTTTATCATCTAAAACATTGGTGTCAATAGAAATGTCTCCACGTATACTATCTTTAAGATGAAGCGTTTCGTCTTGAGGTGACTTAAATCTCACCACATAGGTTTCGCCGGTATCAATTTTAGCTTGTGTTTCTTCTGCAGTTAAAACTAATGAGTTTACTAAACGCCCTTTTTCGCGATTATGCCAATTGTAAATAAAGGTTTTGCCATTTGCTTCATGATCTTTACGATGCGCGTCTAATTGTTCAGCTGTGTCAAAAGCATAATAAGCTTTCCCTTCATTAATGAGTTGGTCGGCATATTGTTTATATAAGTGTTTACGCTCACTTTGTCTGTATGGCCCAAACTTTTCATTTTTACCAGGACCTTCATCAAAAGGAATATTACACCAATTAAGCGCATCAACTATATAATCTTCAGCACCTTCGACATAACGATTTTGGTCAGTATCCTCAATACGAAGCACAAATGTGCCACCGTGTTTTTTGGCAAACAAATAGTTAAAAAGCGCAGTTCTTACACCGCCAATATGTAAAGGCCCTGTTGGACTTGGCGCAAAGCGCACACGAACGTTCTTAGACATAGTTTTAAATTAAAGGACAAAGATAGTTTGATAATTGAAGCCAACAAAAAAAGCCTCCTTAATTAAAGAGGCTTTGTATATAATGTATTCTGTGGTTTTAACAGCCAGAATCTACGATTAATTCTACGGGGTCACTTGAAGAACAACCAGTATCAGTAAATTCAGCCCTAACATAGATGGTTTGTTGTGTGCTTTGAGTATTATTAAAACTGTCGACACCTATAGGATTAACACCATCAATCGCATCCCCTAAGGCGAGGTGAAAAGTAATATTAATTAGATTTGGGTTTTGATTTGCGTTGTTTATTTCTGTTTTTATCGAATTTAAATTAAATGTTGCAAAACCATCATTATCACCATCACATTCTATTATTGATAAATTATCCGGGATAATTGGTGGATCAAAAACCTCTAATGTTAATAAAAGAATTTGCAAATCCCCTGTACTATTGTCAAAACGCCTTACGTAAATAGTTTCAGGGTTGGTGATGTTGTTATATAACCCATTCAGTGCCCCGCCATTATTTAAAGCACACATCTCACAAGGGTGGTAAGAGATTTCTATATCATTAGAGTTTCCACCATTTAGGAAAAATGCATTCCAAGAAGTTAAATTAAACTGTACCGACCCATCAAAGTTGCTATCGCATCTAGCATCATAGCCATTATTAGATGTGTCATTAGGGTCATTAGGATCGTTAGGATCACTAGTGCCAGATGGTATTAAATTAGTATTAGGGTTGTCAACACCCGTTAACTCTTCGCAATCAGTTAAACCGTCATTATCTGAATCAAAATCGTTTAAGAATAAAAATACGCTAGCAATTCCAGATTGTCCTGTGATTGTACTTGTAGCTTTTACATAGATTTCTGGATTTTGAACGGCTTCAGTAAAAGGTAGTGAATATGGTAGTGTAATTGCATTAATCTCAGCATCAGCATCAGCTTCTGTGACATAAAAAACATATTCATTACTATCTATATTGTATATGTTTGCGAACAAAGCGCCAAAATCGTAAGTAACAGGTTCACAGCCATTACCGCCAATTTCGCCAATAAATAGATTTAAATCATTATCATCTAAGTAATTTGAAATACCATCACTATCTGTATCGTCATTTGTTGGGTCTTCATCTCCATCATAGTCTTCATCTATGGTATTTATTCCATCTCCGTCATCATCTTGGTCGAGATAGTTAGGAATACCGTCACCATCAGTATCATCATTGTCTAGATTGTTGTCTCCATCTACATCTTCTAATGTGTCAGGGACACTATCACTATCAGAATCTTCAAAAACCGTACAAGCACTGAACGACCCAACGTTTATAGTTGTTGTAGTGTCATCAATTACACCAGTAAAAACCTCAGTTTCCTGGTTGTTTTCAAGGTCTATACCTTTATAAGTATAGCTTGTTGCACCGCAGGCATTGAATGCGACATCTATACTACCATCTGTTACAGGAATCACTTGCGAAACCTCATTAATAAAAAGCTGCACATATCCATTAGTTACATCTTGACCGTCACAGGTAAGAAAATTTCCCTCGAATGTGATATTATCTTCTAAATCAACAATTACAGTTGTGTTAACGTCAAAAGAGAAAGGCCCAATAGTTGTAGTAAATGGACTATCTAAACATAAAGGGCTATAGACTGTTACGGTAAGTTCTTCGTCTGCAGGAACCAAACCACATTCAGTACCAGAACTATCAGTGAACCCATAAGTACCCGTTGAATTTAGCAATTCAGAATATAAATCTAGAGCAGTGTAAGGCAAAGGATTTCCATTGGTATCTCTCAGTGTAATGCAAAGATTTACAGCAGGGTATGGATAGTCATAATTCCAAAATGTAAAATGACTAACTTCACCGATATACTGATTGCCTTGAAGAATTGCCTGCCCATCTTCTTTCCAATACCCGTTTATGTCATCAAAATACCATAAAGGAATTGTAGATGGCGGATTTGTAACATCAGCCGCTAAAGGAACAGTAATCCTAGACCGGCTATTTTCGGCAAGCTGAAGGCTCTCACCTCCCGACGTCGTAAGTTCAACTGCAAGCATGCCATAGGTCTCAAGAGCAACTTCATTTCCAGACATATTTTGAGCATATAACATACCAGGCATCATTACATTCATATTATTATCATCAGGGCTTAAATGCTTTACAGTAACATTAACAGAGCCATTATATGAAGAGCCAGAAGTGGTAATAAAATTACCATCAAAAGTCACTTCCGAACCATTACTAAGACTTACAACAGATGATTCTCCTGAGCTTATAGTTTCTGTAACGGTCTTCTCAAGAAGCATAATTTGCACTTGGTTGATTTCAGACTCTGAGGGCACTAAAGCTCTCGAGCCTTTGATATACCCATCTTTTTCAGCTTTGATATATGCAAACCTTTCAAAAACATTAGCGTTTTGAATACTAAAAACCCCAAAAGCATCGGTTGTTGCTGTACTATTTCCTATTTCTATAGTCACACCTTCAACAGGACTATTGTTTTCATCGATTATACGCCCTAGAAAGCTGGCAGATACTTGAGAACCAAAGTTTTCTGCAAAATCCGCATCAGATGGAATTTCTGCTACAGGTGGCACATAAGGAAAACTTTCGTCTTCACAGGAAAACATAAAGATTAAAAGGCCTATTGAAAAGTACTTAATTAAATTTTTCATAAAGATTGATGTTGATTGTTTTAAGTAAGCTCATTAGCTTATGAATAAGCAAACTAACTAAAAGTTTTTTAAATATAGTAGGATAAACGATTTTGTGCGTTTATTTAAGGCTTATTGCCGAATTATCATCTCGCTAGGCACACGTTTGTTCATAATCTTAAACCAAAGCGGAGGCAACATTGCCAAAACCATTGAGGTTGGATATCCATATGGCATTTGTGGGCTTTCGTCATGGCAATCTAAAATCTGATACTTCTTTGAAGATTTGTAATGATGATCACTGTGGCGAGTTAATTCATACAAAACAATTCGCCCAATTACATGATTAGAGTTCCATGAATGCATTTCTCTAACACGTTCGTATCGGCCAGATTTTGTCTGTAAACGCAATAAGCCATAATGCTCTATATAGTTTACAGTTTCCAACAAGATAAATCCTACCACGCCTGATACTAATGCAAAAACGAATCCCGTTTTTCCAAAGATTAGAAAAACTGTAATTAAATACGAAATTTGTAAAACGGTATACCAAAGCATATCGTTTTTTACGGACAAAAATCGTTCATTGTTATTCTTTAAAAGCTTTTGTTGAATACGCCAAGCGCTAAAATATTGTCTAACAGTTGAGGTGATCCAAAATGAATATACCGACTGATTATATCTTGCGGTTGCAGGGTCTTCTGGTGTAGCAGCATGTAAATGATGACCATAATTATGCTCAATAAAAAAATGCATGTAAAAAGAAGGTAAAAGTAGTGCTTTGCCAATGAAACGCTCATTTGTAGCTTGTCTATGACCAAGTTCATGCGCAACATTTATACCGTTGACACCCAAAACAATTCCTGTAGAGAAAATAAGACCTACAAATTCATAAGTTTCAATACTTAAATGAGTTACTATAAATAATCCATATATCAACAAACTAAAAACCACTGGTAGATTTAGGTACAATAACCAATCAAACAATTGTCGTTTTAAACGACTGTCAACTTCTTCTTCAGAAAAATTATCAGTATCAACAGGAAATATGAGTTCTAATATTGGAATACAAACAAATGCAAACAATGGTGTTGCCCAAACCCAATAGCCTTTAAGGGACATGCCAATAAATGCAAATAAAGGAATTGAAAATGCAGCTAAATATTTAAAATCTTTCATAAACATCTTGTTTTTAACCCCAAAAAAGAGTGAATCTGACTAATAAGAAGCGGTTTTAACACTAAAAGCACCTAAATTAACAGAAACTTATCAAATTTAGGAAATCAACAATTAAAATAAAATTGTAGATTAGTCAGTTATTGAAGTGAATATGAGCAATTTTAAGACTATACAAGCCAAATTACAGCAGTTTATAAAGAAATTTTATACCAACGAGTTGCTTAAAGGCGCTATTCTGTTTTTTGCTATAGGTGTGCTCTATTTTATGATTACACTTTTAATAGAGTATGTGCTGTGGCTAAGTCCAACTGCTAGAACAATATTGTTTTGGGTGTTTATTGCGGTAGAAGTCACACTTTTTACAAAGTTTGTTATTATTCCAATAGCAAAGCTTTTTAACCTTAGAAAAGGCATAGATTTCCAAACAGCTTCAAAATTAATAGGTAGTCATTTTCCTGAGGTTGATGACAAATTGCTCAATGTACTTCAGTTAAATCAAAGCAAACAACAATCAGACTTACTCTTAGCAAGTATAGAACAGAAATCTGCTGAGTTAAAACCAATACCGTTTCAAACGGCAATAAATTTTAGATCGAGTTTAAAATATTTAAAGTATGCTGCCATTCCTGTCGTTATCTTATTGCTTTCATTTGTAACTGGTAAGATCAATTGGTTTAGCGACAGTTATGAACGTGTGGTGAATTACCAAACCGCATACGAGCCGCCAGCGCCGTTTCAGTTTTTTGTTGTTAATGACGAGCTTCAAACCATTGAAAACAAAGATTACACGCTTATTGTTAAGACAGTAGGTAATGTCATCCCTGATCAAGTTCAAATAGATTACAATGGTCAAACGTATTTTTTGCAACAGAATGTGCCAGGAGAATTTCAATATGTTTTTAATCAGTTAAAGGAAGATATATCTTTCTCGTTATCGGCTAACGATGTAAGGTCTAAACTCTATGACTTAAGTGTAGTAAATGTACCAACTTTAGTTGGTTTTGATATGGTTTTGGATTATCCAAGCCACACTAAAAAGAAAGATGAAACACTAAAAAGCACGGGTAGCGCGACAATTCCTGAAGGCACTAAAATTACCTGGAAAGTAAATACAAAGTCGACATCAGAAGTTAATATATACGCTAATGATACCATTGTCTTTAACAGTAATGAGTCGGGTAATTTTGAAGCTACTAAAAGGCTATTCAGAAACTATAGTTACAGCATAAACACCAGCAACAAGAGCTTAACCAATTATGAAAGCTTAGCCTTTGCTATTAATGTAGTTAAAGATGCTTACCCGGAATTAGACATTAAGGTTGAAAAAGACTCTGTTGACCAACAGAGCCTCTATTTTTATGGACAAGTAAGTGATGATTATGGATTAAAGCAATTGCAGCTTGTATATTATCCTTCTGAAGACGAATCTCAAAAACAAATTGTCCCTATAAACATTTCTAAATCTAACTTTTCTGAATTCGTAAGCGCCTTCCCAGATCAGCTCAATGTCAAAGATGGTATTGCTTACGATTTGTATTTCGAAGTTTTTGATAATGATGCGATTCATAACTTTAAGAATGTAAAAAGCAGCGTTTTTAGTTACCGAAAGCGTACAAAGGACGAAGAAGAAACCAAGCAATTAAACGAGCAAAACGAAACCATTAAAAACATCAGTAAAACGTTTGAAAAACTAGAAGAACAAGACAAAAAACTAGAAGAATTATCTAAAACTCAAAAAGAAAAAGAGGCGCTTAATTTTAATGATAAAAAGAAGTTTGAGAATTTTTTAAAGCGTCAGAAACAACAAGAGCAGTTGATGAAAAATTTCAACAAAAAACTGCAAGAAAACCTCGAAGAGTTTCAAAAGGATAAAGAAGAAGGAAAGAAAGATGAGTTTAAAGAAGATTTAAAAGAGCGGCTCAAAGAAAACGAAGAACAGCTTAAAAAAGACGAAAAGCTTCTTGAGGAGTTAGAGAAAATGACGGAGAAGATTAATAAAGAAGAGTTCAGTCAAAAGCTTGAAGAGTTAGCAAAGCAAAACAAAAACAAAAAGCGAAGCATGCAGCAACTGCTTGAGCTAACCAAACGTTTTTATGTCACTAAAAAGCAAGAAAAGCTTCAGAAGCAGTTAGAGGATATTTCTAAAAGACAAGAAGAACTTTCTAAAAAGGACGAAAAAGAAAATACTAAAGAAGCTCAAGAGAAATTAAACGAAGAGTTTAAGGATATCCAAAAAGGGATTGAAGAGTTAATGAGCGAGAACAGAAAACTTAGAAAACCTGAGGATATTGAGAGAGACAAACTCACAGAAGAAAGTATAAAAGAAGATCAAAAAGAAGCGAAGGAAAGTCTAGAAAAAAATGAATCTCAAAAAGAAGGAGTGAAGCAAAATGAAGAGAAGAAAGAAGGTTCACCAATGACACCTCAAGAGATGCAGAAAGCAAAAAATAAGCAAAAAGCTGCAGCTAAAAAGATGAAGCAACTTAGTGAGATGATGAAACAGTCAATGATGTCCGGAGGCGCAGGAGGAGATAAAATGGAAGAAGACGCAGAGATGTTACGTCAAATTCTAGATAATTTGGTGCTGTTTTCTTTTGATCAAGAAGCATTAATGGATAGATTTAATGAAATTGATGTTAATCATAATCAATACGGAAAATTCATTATCAAACAAAGCACACTAAAAGAGCATTTTGAGCATGTTGACGATAGTCTTTTTGCATTGTCCTTGCGCAACCCTAAAATTTCAGAAAAGATAAACTCACAAATCACAGATGTATATTTTAATATAGACAAGAGTTTAAGTCAGCTTACTGAAAATAGAATTTACCAGGGTGTTTCTTCTCAGCAATACACTGTAACAGCAGCTAATTCTTTAGCAAACATGTTGAGTAATATTCTAGATAATATGGAAATGTCTATGAATATGCAACCGGGTGAAGGTGGAGAAGGCGAGATGCAACTTCCAGATATTATTATGAGCCAAGAAGAATTAAACAAAAAGATGGAAGAAGCTATGAAGAAGCTGGGAGAGGAAGGTAAAAAAGGAGAAGATGGTGAAAAGGAAGGGCAGAAAGAAGGTGAAAAGGGTGATGAAGGTGAAAAGGAAGGTCAAGAGGGTAAAGAAGGAAAACAGGGAGAAAATGGTCAAGAAGGACAAGAAGGTGAAAACGGAAATGAAGGTCAGAATTCTGAAGGTAAAAACGGTAAGGACGGTAAGAATGGAAAGGATGGTGATAAAGATGGAGAAGGAGATAAAAAAGACGGTTATGGCGAAGGAGGAAGCGAGGAGTTTAATGGCGAACTCTATAAAATCTTTCAACAACAACAACAATTGCGACAAGCGCTTCAGGATAAGATTGGAAAAGATGGCGGTAAAGGCGAAGCAGGTAAACTCATTAGACAAATGGAGGAGATTGAATTAGATTTAATAAACAAAGGGTTTACAAATCAAACGCTCCAAAAAATGATGGACTTGCAACATCAATTATTAAAGCTAGAGAACGCTACATTTACGCAAGGTGAAGATGAAAAAAGAGAATCTAAGACCAATCGAAAAGAATACAATACGACGTCTAAAAGTCAGATACCAACAGCAAAAGAATATTTCAATACTACAGAAATATTAAACAGGCAAGCCTTACCTTTGCGTTCGCAATTCAAAAAGAAATTGCAAGACTATTTTAAAAACACCAATGATTAATTTTAATTACGAGATTGATTTTAAACTAGAGGATGAAGTACAGGTTTCTAAATGGATTTCAGATTTAATTAGTGAAGAGAATTGTAAAGAAGGAGAGATTAATTATATCTTTTGTTCAGATGATTATTTACATAAAATAAATGTAGATTTCTTAAATCACGATACACTCACGGATATTATTAGCTTTGATTATTCTGTGGGAAAAGAACTACACGGAGATATTTATATTTCAATAGAGAGAGTTAGGGATAATTCAAAAGATTTTGACACAACATTTGTAAACGAATTATCTCGAGTTATGGCACACGGTGTTTTGCATTATTGTGGCTATAAAGACAAGTCTAGTGAAGAGTCTAAACTTATGCGATTTAAAGAAGATTACTACTTGTCCAAACGTATTTAATTTCCACATTTTCAGCGTATATTTGCAAACTGAATTTTTTAATTACAACAGTGTTCCACGTGGAACAATAAGAATATAAGTTATGTTTAATGATGTTTATGATGTTATAGTTGTTGGGGCAGGTCATGCTGGTAGTGAAGCTGCTGCAGCTGCTGCGAATATGGGTAGCAAAACATTATTAATAACAATGAACCTTCAAAATATTGCCCAAATGTCTTGCAACCCCGCAATGGGAGGAATTGCAAAAGGGCAAATTGTTCGTGAGATTGACGCTTTAGGTGGTTATAGTGGTATTGTCTCTGACACTTCTGCTATTCAATTTAAGATGCTTAACAAATCTAAAGGTCCCGCAATGTGGAGTCCAAGAGTTCAAAGTGACCGTATGCGATTTGCTGAAGATTGGAGATTGCTTTTGGAGAATACGAAGAACTTGGATTTTTATCAAGAAATGGTGTCGGGTTTGATTGTGAATAATGGTAAAGTTGAAGGCGTTAAGACATCTCTTGGTATTGAGGTTAAAGCAAAAACAGTTGTATTAACTAACGGCACATTTCTAAATGGCTTAATCCATATTGGTGAAAAGAATTTTGGAGGCGGCAGAGCAGGTGAAAGAGCAGCAACAGGAATTACTGAACAGCTTGTTGATTTAGGTTTTGATTCTGGAAGAATGAAAACAGGAACACCGCCAAGAGTTGACGGACGTTCTTTAGATTATTCTAAAATGACTGAACAACCTGGAGACGAAAACCCAGATAAATTTTCTTATTTGGACACCACACAGGCTCTTAAAAATCAGCGCTCATGTCACATGACATATACTAGTGAAGAAGTTCATGATTTACTTCGTGAAGGCTTCGATCGCTCACCCATGTTTAATGGAAGAATTAAAAGTGTTGGCCCAAGATATTGCCCTTCAATCGAAGATAAGATCAATCGTTTTGCGGACAAAAACAGACACCAATTATTTGTGGAGCCAGAAGGCTGGAACACCTGCGAAGTTTATGTCAACGGGTTTTCTACATCACTTCCAGAAGATGTTCAGTTCAAAGCATTACGCTCTGTAGTTGGTTTTGAAAATGTAAAGTTTTTTAGACCGGGTTACGCTATTGAGTACGATTATTTCCCACCAACACAATTAAAGCATACACTAGAAACTAAGTTAGTTGATGGCTTATTTTTTGCAGGTCAAATCAATGGAACAACAGGTTATGAAGAAGCGGCATCTCAAGGGTTGATGGCGGGTATAAATGCTAGTTTACGGGTTCAAGAAAAAGAAGCTTTTACACTCAGAAGAGATGAGGCTTATATAGGTGTGTTGATTGATGATTTAATTACAAAAGGAACGGAAGAACCTTATCGCATGTTTACATCTCGTGCAGAATACAGAACTTTATTAAGACAGGATAATGCAGATTTTAGGTTGACGCCTAAGGGTTTTGATTTAGGTTTAGCTTCAGAAAATCGTTTAAAACGAATGGAAGAGAAGCAATCTAAATCTGATAATTTTATTCAATTCTTTAAAGACACAAGTGTTGATCCCAAGGAAATAAATCCAATTCTAGAAGAGAAAAATTCTGCTCAAGTTAAACAGAAAGATAAGATGTTTAAGTTGTTTGCAAGACCTAATATTACCATAGATGATATGAGAAAAGTGGCGTCTGTAAATAACTATGTTGTGGATAACAATCTAGATAGTGAGGTTTTAGAGCAAACGGAAATTCAGGTTAAATATGCTGGATATATTGAAAAAGAAAAAAGCAACGCGGATAAACTTCAGCGCTTAGAGAATGTCAAAATCCCAAAAGATTTTGATTACTCAAAACTACAATCTATGAGCTTAGAAGCACGAGGAAAACTAAACGAAATACAGCCCGTTACGGTTTCGCAAGCTTCTAGAATTAGTGGTGTTTCACCTGCAGATATTTCTGTTTTATTAGTTTATTTGGGGCGATAATTAGTGTGTGTTCCACGTGGAACATAGCTTGCGTTAACATTAAAATTTCTCATTCTAAAGAGAATTTTTGGACAAGTCTATGAGATGAATATGAGTAAATATATTACTGTAAAAGACCATTCAGTTTCTGGAGAATCATTTGATTTAATACCAAATGAAGAACAAGACATCCTTGTAACTACACCACAACCTCATGCTGATAACTTGTCTAAATATTACGAAAGCGAAGATTACATTTCTCATACAGACACTAAAAGAAATCTTCTAGAACACGTTTATCATCTTATTAGAAAACGCGCTCTAAAAAATAAGCTAAGTTTAATCAACTCGTTTAAGACTGAAGAAAAAACACTATTAGATATTGGTTGTGGTACTGGGGACTTTCTTAAGACAGCTTTAGAGGATGACTGGAAAATTTCAGGAATTGAACCCAATTCAGATGCTCGAAACATTGCCAATTCAAAAACGGGGAACAAAGTTTTTGATAGTTCTAAGCTTTCAGAGTTCGACGCCAACAGTTTTGATGTCATTACATTATGGCATGTGTTAGAACATTTACCGAATTTGGAAGAACACCTTAGAATTTTTAATCGCCTTTTAAAAACAAATGGTCATTTAATAATTGCCGTTCCAAATTATAAATGCTACGATGCGGAACATTATAAATCGTTTTGGGCAGCATATGATGTGCCAAGACACTTATGGCATTTTTCTCAAAAAGGGATGAAACGTATTTTTGAAGAGAAAGGACTTTTATTAGACAAAACTTATCCAATGTATTTTGATTCGTTTTATGTGAGCCTACTTTCCGAAAAATATAAATCTGGATTTATGAATCCGTTTAAGGCATTTTGGATTGGCTTAAGGTCAAACTTAAAAGCAAAACACTCTGGAGAGTATTCATCTCTTATATACATCTTTAAAAAGGACTAAAACCATAAATAAAGCGTTTTAAGAAGGTTTTAGCACTCAAACCTAAATATGTATTAGGGTAAAACGAACCAGTTAAATTAGTACTTAATTTTAATCCGTTTCAAATAGACAATAATTATTCATTTAATAATTTTAATAGAAAAAACTAATGATGAATATTTAATGCCGATTATCGGCCAACTTTTATACATTTGCCAAAATTTAATTTCAAAAATCAAGACCACATGAAAACTATATTTAAGCTATTAATAATTGCACTTTTATTTTCTTCTTGCCAAGAACAGCAAAAAATTGGTTTTATAGATAATGGAGATGTCATCAATGACTATAAGATGAAGATTGATGTAGAGGAAACTTATAAAGTGAAAAAGGAAGCATTTGAAAAACGAATGGATAGCATTAATAGAGATTTTCAGGTTGAAGTTAAAGCGTTTCAATTAGCTCAAGCAAAAATGTCTCAAAATAAAGCTCAAGAAAAATACAATGAGCTAGGTCAAAAAAACCAACAATTAACGCAGCAATTTCAAATAGAACAACAAGTGATGCAACAAGCATTTGCTAAAGAAATGGATTCTATTATTTCTAAAGTAGATGATTTTGTAAGTGAATATGGAAAAGCTAATGGCTATACATTTATTCTAGGAAAAAATGAAGCTGGCAGTGTAATGTATGGTCAAGAAGCAAACGATTTAACCAAAACCATTACAGAAGCATTAAACGCTGAATATAAACCAGAAGAAAAAAAATAAAACAAAATTATGTTTAAATATCTGAAAGTCAAGCATTTGCTTGGCTTTTTTTGTGCAATAACCGTGTTAGTTTTATTGACAAATCTGTAAGGATAATTTTAGAGTTACCATTACGCTCAATATGATAAATAGCGTCTTGAAGCTCTTTAGAGATTTCTAAAATATTTGCATCATGAACAAAAGGTGCAAATTTCTCAAGCTTAAAACTATCCGATTTTGGTTCCAAATAGACCAGTTCATTAGCCTTATAATTTAGCAACATAGCCTGTCTAAAATAGTTTATGCAAAACTGTAAAAATTGCTTCTGAGTTTCACGACCAGTTTTTGCTATTTCTTCAGACCAGCCAATTAAATCTCTAATAGCAGATTTATTACCTTTTGCTTTAAAGGCGGAGCGTACCCAAATAATAAACCATTTCTCAAACTGAATGTCTTCGCTATCTTGATAAATTAGATCGCATGCTTTGTTGAAATTTCCATTAGACTGCTGTGCTATTTTATTGGCAATACTTTGTTCTATCTCGTATTTTTTTACCAAAGCATCTGCGATAACCACTTCAGCTAAAGGCGGAAAATGAAGCACTTGACATCGCGACCTAATAGTGCTAATAAGTTGTTCTTCTTCCTCAGCAATGAGAATAAAAATGGTTTTTTCTGGTGGCTCTTCAATAAGTTTTAACAGCTTATTTGCACAGGCAGTGTTCATTTTTTCGGCCATCCAAATTAGCATCACTTTATAACCACCTTCATATGGCTTTAAGCTTAAAGATTTTACGATGTCTTGAGCTTCATCAACACCAATCTGACCTTGCTTATTGTCAACACCTAGCATTTTGTACCAGTCAAATAGATTACCATAAGGTTGTTGGTCGATTAACTGTCGCCACTCTTCTAAAAAATGATTAGAAACAGGGTGACGTTTGATTTTATCATTAGTAGTCACTGGAAAGGCAAAATGCAAATCAGGATGCGATAGGTTGGTAAACTTAAGGTTGCACGCTTGATGTCCTTCTGTGTTTTCAGAATTGGTATTGCTACACAAAATGTATTGAGCGTATGCAATTGCCATAGGCAAAGTGCCAGAACCTTCAGGGCCAACAAACAATTGTGCATGAGGAATTCTGCCAGAATCTGCACTTTTAGTGAGATGACTTTTTATATGATTTTGCCCTAAAATTTCTGAAAAAAGCATAAAGCAAATCTATGTAAAAAAATTAGGTTTCTAATCTATATATTTGTTCAATAAAACTTACACAATGAAAACCATAAAAGACTTCAATTTTAAAGATAAAAAGGCATTGATACGTGTTGATTTTAATGTTCCTCTCAATGAAAATTTTGAGGTAACCGATGATACTAGAATTAAATCTGCAAAACCTACAATTATTAAGGTTTTAGAAGACGGCGGAAGTTGTGTGTTGATGTCTCACTTAGGAAGACCCAAAGGGATTGAAGAGAAGTTTTCATTAAAACATATTGAAAACGCTATTGAAGATATTATTGGTGTAGAGCTTAAAGTTGCTAGCGATTGTGTCGGAGCTGATGTTGAAGAATTGGCAAATAACTTAAAGCCAGGAGAGATTTTATTATTAGAAAACCTTAGGTTTCATGAAGAGGAAAAGGCTGGTGACAAAAATTTTGCAGAGCAACTGTCGCGACTTGGAGATATTTATGTAAACGATGCCTTCGGAACAGCCCATAGAGCACATGCGTCTACAACCGTAGTGGCGGAATTTTTCCCAGAAAATAAGTGTTTTGGTAGTTTATTAGCTCAGGAAATTGAGAGCATAGAAAAGGTAATGAAAACGGGAGATAAACCCGTATTAGCGGTACTTGGAGGAGCAAAAGTGTCTTCAAAAATTACAATAATTGAAAATATTTTAGACAAAGTAGATCACCTTATAATTGGTGGAGGTATGACGTTTACTTTTATAAAAGCTCAAGGTGGAAATGTTGGAGATTCAATCTGCGAAGATGATAAAATGGAACTTGCCTTAGATATTTTAAAACAAGCCGAAGCTAAAAATGTAAAAGTTCATTTGCCTATAGATGTACTGGCAGCTAATGCTTTTAGTAACGATGCAGAAACTAAAGTTGTAGACGTTACGCAAATACAAGATGGGTGGCAAGGCCTAGATGCTGGCCCAAAATCAAAACTAATTTTTGATGACGTAGTAAAGCAATGTAAAACTATTTTATGGAACGGCCCATTAGGTGTTTTTGAAATGGAAAGTTTTGCTAACGGAACAATAGAACTAGGTAATTCTATTGCCGAAGCCACTAAAAATGGAGCATTTTCGTTAGTTGGTGGAGGAGACTCTGTTGCGGCAGTAAAACAGTTTGGGTTTGAAGATAAGGTAAGTTATGTAAGTACGGGTGGTGGGGCAATGCTTGAAAGCTTAGAAGGAAAAACATTACCTGGCATTGCTGCGATACTTGATTAATTATTTTATGGTAAAGCACGATTTTAACTGCATTTTTCGTTAGCATTGTTAAAACAATCAATATATGAACATTAAACATCTTTTTTTATTTACAGCAGTGGTGTTGATGAGTATGCCTGTTTTTTCGCAGGATTCTATTCCTAAACCAACCAAAAAGCGTATTACAGAAAAGAATTTTGTGTCTGGTAAAACCTATGCTATTGATACAATTATTAGTGGTATAAAGTACTATAAAGAATATACCCAAAACAAAACAAAAATCGAACAGTCTAAAACGACTTCAAACAAGGCTATCGATGGTAAGCTAATTACTGAAAAAATTATTCCTGCAGTAAATGACACGACCAAAATAAAAACCTTAGATGATAATGAGTTTGCTGCTAAGATTGATGAAAAATGGCTCGAAGAACTGTACAGTAATTCTCTTTACGATACGATTTACAAATCGGTTACCGAACTTGATTATAAACCTATAGATTATCCAGAATTGCCCACGGACACTTTAAAAGCAAGGTTAAAGCGACTTAATGCGCGTACCCCTTTTAATGTAGAATATAACCCATCATTAGAAAGTGTTATTAAACGTTATTTAAAAACACGTAGAGCATCTATGGAGCGACTTATGGGCTTGAGTCATTTTTATTTCCCGATGTTTGAAGAAGCTTTGGATAAAGAAGATATTCCGTTAGAAGTTAAATATCTAGCCATTGTTGAGTCTGCCTTAAAACCAAGAGCGCGTTCGCGAGTTGGTGCAACAGGTTTGTGGCAGTTTATGTTTGGAACAGGAAAAGAATATGACTTGGATGTGAGTAGTTATGTAGATGAGCGACGTGACCCTGTAAAATCAACAGAAGCCGCAGCAAAATATTTGGCAAGATTATATAAAATTTTTGGTGACTGGGATTTGGCATTAGCATCATATAACTCTGGTCCAGGTAATGTATCTAAGGCCATTAGACGCTCAGGAGGTTACACTAATTATTGGAATATAAGGCAAAATCTTCCACGTGAAACAGCGGGCTATTTACCAGCATTTTTAGCAACGATGTATATTTTTGAGTTTGCCGACGAACATGGTTTTAAACCAGAGCGGCCAAAATATCAGTACGTAGAAACAGATACGATACGCGTAAAACAAATGATAACCTTAGATCAAGTGGCAGAGGTTACAGATGTTAAGATAGAAGAGCTTCAATATTTAAACCCATCATATAAACTAGATATTATTCCGTTTATAAAAGATGAAAATTACACACTTCGTTTGCCACGATATGCTATTGGTAGTTTTGTAGCAAATGAGGATAAAATATATGCTTTTGCCAAGGCAGAATTTGATAAGCGAGAAAAGCCCTTACCTCAGTTTTTTGAGAACGACACTAAGGTAAGATATCGTGTAAGAAGTGGTGATTACTTAGGAAAGATTGCACGCAAATATGGTGTTAGGGTAAGCAGTATAAAACGATGGAATGGGTTACGTAGTAATAATCTCAAAATAGGGCAGAGACTAACAATCTACCCGAGAAATCCAGTTGTAAAATCGTCGTCTTCAACACCATCTAAAACGAAGTCTAAAAAATCAATAAGCACCGCAGGGAAAAGCACCTATAAAGTCAAATCAGGAGATTCTCTATGGAGTATTGCGCAGAAATTTTCTGGAGTTTCTGTTCAGAATTTAAAAGATTGGAACGATATTAGTAGTAACAAACTTAAAATTGGAATGACTCTTGTGGTGTCCAAGTAAACCAATTCAAAATTTCAATAAAATGAAACATATTATTTCCCTTTTTTGCTTGCTTTTAGTGTTAAGTTGTAATGAGAAGAAAGACAATGTACGTTACCTTTCAGAATCATCAGGAAACATCAATTCTATATCAGTAGTTGCAGATAATATACTATGGGAAGGTAAAGTTGGTGAAGCTATCCGAGAAGTTTTAGCAGCACCAGCAAAAGGATTACCTCAGGACGAGCCAATGTTTTCTTTAAGGCAAATTCCAACACCTGTTTTTAGTGGTTTTGCGGCAAGAAGTAGAACTGTTCTAAAAATCGAAAAAACGGATGAGTCAGGTGTTTTCACAAAAGAAGATGTGTATGCAAAACCACAAACTATTGTTATTGTAAAAGGAAAAACAGATCAGGATATTATAAATCAACTGAAAGAAAATTTACCTAAGATTATTGATGCTTTTACAAAAAGAGAAGTTGCAGAAAAACTTAGGCGTATCAATAAATCCTTACTTAAGGATGAAGCAATGGAAAATGCTATGGGCTTTACAATAGATATTCCTTCTGCATACAGAATAGCGAGTACAAGTGATGATTTCTATTGGGTTAGAAAAAGCTTAAGTAACAACAAAACTATGGATTTAATGTTTTATAGCTATCCATTAGATTCAATTCGAAAAACTGACAGCACGGTAGTAGATATCATTAACATGAGAGATACTATGATTGCAAAGGGGATTCCAGGAGAGGATGGCATGCAGATGATTACGGAAAAAGCCTATGCGCCTTCTATATACGAAGCCATAATAGACAATAAACCAGCCTATGAAATTAGAGGTGTTTGGAAAATCGCTGATGAAAAAATACCTATGGCCGGTCCATTTGTAAACTATGCCATTGAAGATAAAGTAAATAATAGATATTTAGTAGCAGAAGGTTATGTATACGCACCCTCTCTAGACAAAAGAGAATACGTTTTTGAACTTGAGTCTATTATAAAATCTATTAAGATTAAATAGTAAGTATAGCTTATAAAAAAAGCCAACTCAATTGAGTTGGCTTTTTGTTTTTATTGTAAAAGACTTATTTATCCTCTTTTTTTTCAGAAGAATCCTCTTTACTTGCGTCTTTAAATTCTTTTATACCACTACCTAAACCTTTCATTAATTCTGGAATTTTCTTACCACCGAATAATAAAATAATAGCTAGCCCTATAATAACCCACTGCCATGGACCAATTGCTAAAAATATTGACATTGTAATCATAATAATTAAATTAGAGAGCAAAGTTAATAATTAAAGTTTAATTACGGCGTTATTGGGCTAACTTTAGGATTTAATAACTTAGCAATAGCGGGATTTTATATACTTTTGTTTCAATATGGCCAATAAAACAAAAAACAAAAAAGAACTTAAAAAAAAGCTACTTCACAAATATCGATTAGTGGTATTAAATGAAGACACTTTTGAAGAACGCTATGCTATTAAGCTTAATAGGCTTAATGTATTTGTTTTAACCGCCTTATCTACAATTTTTTTAGTTGGTTTTACAACTCTTTTGATAGCTTATACACCTTTAAGAGAATATATTCCGGGTTATTCTTCCACATCTTTAAAAAAGAAAGCCACGGGTTTGACATACAAAGCCGATTCTTTACAACAACAATTATTAATTAACGATAGATATTATGCTTCAATAAGAAAAGTGCTTACAGGAGATGTAACAGATATAGAGTTTAATAGAGACTCTATTATTGAGGCAGCTAAGAACGAAGATATCGTAGATATTTTTCCAAACAAAGAAGACTCATTATTAAGAGCAAAAGCTGCAAAAGAAGATAAGTATAATCTTTTCGATTCTGAGACAAACAGTTCAAATTTTGTATTGTTTCCTCCGCTTAATGGTACAATTTCTGAAGCTTATAACCTTGAAGAAAAACATTATGCTGTAGATGTAGTTGCCCCAGAAAACACCCCTGTAAAATCTACAGCCGACGGAACTGTAATATTTTCTGAGTGGACGGTATCTACAGGCTATGTGGTTATTGTTGAGCATAGTAATGAGCTTATCTCTATATATAAGCATAATAGGTCTGTTACCAAAGAACAAGGTGATTTAGTAAAAGCAGGAGAGGTTATTGCTATGTCAGGTAACACAGGCGATTTGAGTACTGGACCACACTTACATTTTGAGCTTTGGAGTAAAGGTTATCCAATTAATCCAACAAACTTTATTGATTTCCAATAATGGCATCTATTAAAGCATTATTAGCAAAACCATTTGCAAAAAAAATAGCAAAACGTATTAAAAAATGGTCTTCAAATCCAATTGAAACCCAAGAAAGCGTGTTTCAAAAATTAATATCGGAAGCAGCGAGCACAACATTTGGAAAAGACCACGATTTTATAAGTATAAACAATCATGAAGATTTTGTAAAGCGGGTTCCTATTAGAGATTATGAGGCATTAAAACCTTATATAGAGCGGGTTGTTGATGGCGAAGAAAACATATTATGGAAAGGCAAACCCATTTATTTTGCAAAAACTTCGGGCACAACGTCTGGGGCAAAATATATTCCTATCACTAAAGAAAGCATGCCAAGTCATGTTGAAGCGGCTCGGAATGCCATTTTAATGTACATTAACGAGACTGGTAACTCGAGTTTTGTTGATGGCAAGATGATTTTTCTTCAAGGAAGCCCTATCCTAAAAGAACAAAAAGGAATTCAATTAGGCCGGCTTTCAGGTATTGTTGCACATTATGTCCCAAAATATCTTCAAAAAAATAGGCTACCAAGCTGGAAAACCAACTGTATAGAAGACTGGGAAACTAAGGTCGATGCTATTGTAAAAGAAACGTTACCAGAGAATATGACTATTATTTCTGGGATTCCATCTTGGGTACAAATGTATTTTGAAAAACTTATTGAAAAGACGGATAAAAAAGTTGGAGATATTTTTAAAAACTTTAATCTTTTCATTTTTGGAGGTGTTAATTACGAGCCCTATCGTGCTAAGTTTGAAAACTTAATTGGTAGAAAAGTAGACAGCATAGAACTGTATCCAGCAAGTGAAGGTTTCTTCGCATTCCAAGACAAACAAGAAGAGAAGAGCATGTTGCTTCAGCTTAATTCAGGGATGTTTTATGAATTTGTTGAGGCCGAGCATTTTTTTGAAGAAAATCCTCAGCGGCACACAATTAAAGACGTAAAAATAGGTGTAAACTATGTCATGATTATTTCTACAAACGCAGGACTTTGGGCATATAATATTGGAGACACTGTAGAGTTTACAAGTACATCGCCTTATAGAGTTATTGTTTCTGGACGTATTAAGCATTTTATTTCAGCTTTTGGAGAACATGTTATTGGGAAAGAAGTAGAACAAGCTATGAATGAAGCTTTAAAAGCAACTCGAGCTTCCATAAATGAATTTACTGTAGCGCCACAAATCAACCCTAAAAGTGGTTTACCTTATCACGAATGGCTCGTAGAATTCGAGAATATACCAATTGATTTTAAAGATTTTTCTAGTAGAATAGAACAATCTCTTCAAGAGCAAAACAGCTATTACAAAGATTTGATTGACGGTAAAGTTCTTCAGCCATTGAAAATTACACAAATTAAAACAGAAGGTTTTAAAAACTATATGAAATCTATTGGTAAATTAGGAGGGCAAAATAAAATTCCAAGATTAGCCAATGATCGTAAGATTGCAGATGCTTTATATAAAAGAGAACTCGTTAAATAGTTTATATTTGCAGGTTAAACATAAGAATGAATAACACTAAAAAAATACATAAAAGAACGCGGGCACAACGGAGCTCAAATGCTATTGAGCGGATGTATGTAACCATGCGTCATCTTTTTAATCGAGGGTTTTATAAGCCCATGGGTGTTTCTGGAGAAACACTTCGAGAGGCACTACTGCTTTTAAGACCAGAGATTTATGGTTCTATAGCAGATGATAAAGCAGAGTTGGAAGGCCTGTTGTATGTGGTAGACCGTTTACCCCAAGGGATAGAAGAGTGTTCTTTTATAAACCTAACTAGTGACGAAGGCTATGGAGATTCGCATTTTAAGGTTATTATTCCTCCCAAAAGAAGACGTAACTGTTATCGTATTGATGATGAGCAGATGAATATTGAAATCACCCGAGGGCGTTCTGAAATTTACGATATTCTTACTCACTTAACCTTTCTTTTTGTAGAATCTCATAAAATAAGTAAGCGCGTATTAATAGATGATAACGGGACAACGATAAGAGATTGGGGTAAGTTAGAGTCTGCTGTAAAAAAGAATAAAAAGCTAACCCAAAAAGAGCGAGAAATAGCAATAACGCACACAGCACACATTTTAGGTCGCACGTTTAATGAGATTTCGCATACTTATGCAGATTTTGCTACTGATACGCAACCCGAACGGTTTTTAAACATTGTATATTGGTTAGGGAAATTAGCAATCGAAGAGACAGTAAATAATAATAAACGCACAGTGACTTTTAGCCCTGTGTTAAGAGAGCGACTAGGACATCATATACATGGCGAAGTATGGGCAGATAACATAAAGTCTATACTTAATAAAAACCATTTATTGAAACGCCCAATTCATATTATAAGCGCTAATATGCATAGTGTTATGAATTCACTTTTTGCAGAGACCACTTTGAAAACTGCAAAAGAAAAAAAAGATATTTTTGCCATATTTGAGGATTTAAGTCAACCCGAAAATAAAGCCATGCGCACTAAGGTTGAAGCGTTTGCTTTCAAAAACGGGATGACCTATATCAAAGATACTTCTGGCACAAATATTAATGTACAGATTTTTGATACTGCACAGATAGATTTTTCAAAAACGGCTTTTGAGTATAACGAAGACAGAACAGAAGAAAAAGCTGTTATTATTGTGATGGACTACGCCTTTGGAGAACAGGCATATGAGACAATGGACGAGCTTTTAAAACCCGTATCAGTAAAAGGAGAAAAGATACATTTAGATGTAAAATCTATATCTATTATGGGCAAAGCGGGTATTCTTCAAGGAGGAAAAGGTGACGTGATGATTCCTTCAGCACATATTTTTGAAGGTACTGCAGACAATTATCCGTTTAAAAATGAGTTAAGTAAAGCAGATATGGTAGATTGCGGTGTCGATGTTTATGAAGGCTCTATGATAACAGTTTTAGGAACTTCTCTCCAAAATAAAGAGATTTTAAAGTTCTTTAAGAAGTCCACCTGGAATGTCATAGGTTTAGAAATGGAAGGTGCTCATTATCAAAAAGCCATACAAGCAGCATCAAGAGTTAGAGGTAGTATTAATGAAGATGTAAAAGTGAGATATGCGTATTATGCTAGTGATAATCCTTTAGAGACAGGTAGTACACTGGCATCAGGAGGCTTAGGGTCAACAGGTGTAAAACCAACATATGTTATTACAAAGAAAATATTACAACAAATTTTTAATCAATAGGTTATGAGTGAAAATACAAAACCAACCCCACAAAATGACGAGGTTGACTTAGGACAGATATTTGTTTATATAGAAAAAGTATTTAAGAAAATAGGCGAGTTAATATCTAAGTTATTTGGCTTTTTAATGTATGCTTTTGGGAAATTTTTGGTCTTCTTACTTTTAATAGTTAATGTAATAATAAAGCATTTTATTATTATTGGTTTATTGGGAGTTTTTGGTTTTGCAATCCCTTTTTTCCTAGAAAAAACCAGTAAAAGTATATATAGTGCTTCAATGCTAATAAAGCAAAACTATAGTACAGGTAGTGTACTATATTCTAATATTGCAAGATATAATGATTTGGCTGCGATGAGAGACTCAACAAGCTTGTCAGAAGAGCTGAATTTAACCCTAGACAAGGCTGTTAATTTATCGGAATTTTCAATTACTGGTTTCAGAAATAAGAATCAACTTTTAGAGGAGTATACTTTATATATAAAAGACATGGACTCTATTGATAAACCATCATTTGGTTCCTATTCTCAAAATGTAGATTTAAGCTCTTCATCAATTCAAAGTATTACGGTTAGATCATATAGTTCAGACGTCTATGAAGGTTTATCAAAATCAATTATTAATGCCATCAATAATAGTCCGTTCTTCTTAAAAGAAAGAGAAGAGGTAATAGAAAACTTAAAAAATGAAATTAAACTGACTCAAAAAACGATTGAAAAATCAGATAGTTTACAAGATAAATATTTTAAAATTTTAGATAAGTATTACGGAAATTCTGAAGGGTCTGAAAATACTAAACAAAGTACTTTAAATCTTAATTTAGCAAACAATAAGGATAAAATAGACACAAAAGAATTTGAACTGTTTCAAATACAACAACAGAATAGAGAAAAATTAAATGAGTTACAAGCTCAATTATCTAGAAAGGAAAACATTATTGAACTTCAGAAAGATTTTGCTAGTCCAACATTAGTAGATGGTAATTATAAAGAATTAAAACTCAAATTCCCTATTGTGTTTATGCTTTTAGCTGTATTGTTTTTTGTATTAAGAAATTTAAGTATAGAAAAATATATCAAAGAGTATGGAAGTAAAGAAAAATTGCTTGAGTAATTATTGTGAATAGTTCAGTTCTCATAACAGGAGGCGCAGGATTTATAGGCTCTAATTTTACAGAGTACTATTTAGAGAAACACCCTGAATTTAAAATAGTTAATTTAGACAAACTCACTTACGCTGGCGATCTTTCTAATTTAAACTCTGTGACTTCAAACAATAATTATACTTTTGTTAAGGGAGATATTTGTAACAAGCAACTTATTCAAGAGCTTTTTGACAAATACAATTTTTGTCATGTTATTCATTTTGCAGCCGAGTCTCACGTGGACAACTCCATAAATAGCCCTGACGCTTTTATAAACACTAATGTTGTTGGTACATTTAATTTATTAGATGTAGCAAGAAATTTTTGGATGAACTCACCATTTATACCAAAAAAAGGCTGTGAAAGTAATAGGTTTCATCATATTTCTACAGATGAGGTATACGGTACCTTAGGTAAACATGGATTGTTTAAAGAAACGACTCCTTATGCACCTAATAGCCCATATAGTGCCTCAAAAGCCTCTTCTGATTTCTTGGTAAGAAGTTATTTTCATACATACGGGATGAATGTTGTAACCACTAATTGTAGTAATAATTATGGCCCAAAACAGCATGACGAAAAGTTGATACCAACAATAATTAGAAAGGCATTAAACGGTGAGGAAATCCCGATATATGGCGATGGCAAAAACATCCGAGATTGGCTTTATGTTTTAGATCATTGTAAAGGTATAGATTTGGCTTTTCAAAAAGGTAAGGCTGGAGAAACATATAATATTGGAGGTAAAAACGAAAAAGACAACCTATATATTGCCAATAAAATTTGCAATATTCTAGACAAATTAAGACCAAGAAATACGCCATATAAAAACCAAATAGTCTTTGTTAAAGACCGCCCTGGACATGATTTTAGATACGCAATTGATGCTTCAAAAATCGAAGAAGAGTTAGGCTGGAAAGCAGACGAAAATTTTGAGTCGGGGATATTAAAAACGGTAAATTGGTATTTAAATAAATATACATCTTAGATGAAAGGCATAATTCTCGCTGGAGGTTCTGGCACAAGATTACATCCACTAACACTAGCAGTTAGTAAGCAGCTCATGCCAATTTATGACAAGCCAATGATTTATTACCCATTATCTACTCTCCTGTGGTCAGGCATTAGAGAGATATTAATAATTTCTACTCCTCAAGATTTACCATTATTCAAAAAACTCTTAGGGGATGGGAGTCAATTGGGGTGTAAATTTGAATATGCAGAACAAGCATTACCAAACGGATTGGCAGAAGCGTTTATAATAGGTGAAGATTTTATAGGAAATGATAAAGTTGCTTTAATTTTAGGAGATAATATATTTTATGGGACAGGCCTATCGGAATTGCTTCAGCAGAATAGTAATCCAGACGGAGGTGTTGTATATGCCTATCATGTACTTGACCCAGAAAGATATGGAGTTGTTGAATTTGATGAAAATTTTAACGCAGTATCTATAGAAGAAAAACCTGAGCAACCAAAATCTAATTTTGCTATACCAGGGATATATTTTTATGACAATACAGTTATTGACATCGCAAAGCAAATAAAACCTAGCCAAAGAGGTGAGCTAGAAATTACTGATGTAAATAAAGCCTATTTAGTCAAAGGGAAGCTTAAAGTTAGCATACTTGATAAAGGGACTGCTTGGTTAGATACAGGAACGTTTCAGTCGCTGCTACAAGCATCTCAATTTGTTGAAGTCATAGAAGAACGCCAAGGCCTTAAAATAGGAGCCATTGAAGAAGCTGCTTATTCCATGGGATATATTAACAAAGAACAACTAAGGAGAATTGCGCAACCGCTTATAAAAAGTGGATACGGAAAGCACCTATTGAGCTTAATTAACGAGTAGAGTATGCACTTAATAGAGACTGGTTTAGAAGGTTGTTATGTTTTAAAACCTAAAATATTTGAAGATCAAAGAGGATATTTTTTTGAAAGTTATAACCAGAAAAAGTTCAAAGAATTAACAGGGATTGATGTTAATTTTATTCAAGATAATCAATCAAAATCCTCTAAAGGGGTTTTGAGAGGCTTACATTTTCAGAAAGGAGAATTTGCTCAAGCAAAACTAGTTAGAGTAGTTAAAGGATCCGTACAAGATGTAGTTGTAGATTTAAGGCCAAAATCAAAAACATTTGGCAATTATTTTTCAATTGAGTTATCTGAAAAAAATAACACTCAGCTATTTATTCCAAAAGATTTTGCTCATGGGTTTTTAGTACTTGAGGACGATACGATTTTCAGTTATAAGTGTAATAACTATTACAACAAACAAAGTGAAACAGGGATTATTTATAACGACATTGATTTAAATATTAATTGGAAAGAAATAGGTGTAAAGTATAAACTTTCGGAAAAAGATTTGAAACTAACTAAACTCAAAAGTCTTTTTCTATGATGTCGGTTTTGGTTATAGGCAAGGATAGTCAACTAGCACAGTGTATTATGGACTGTGAAAAAAACTTCCCGGAAATTGATTTTAGTTATAAAGATTCCAAAGAACTAGACATTACCGATGAAAAATCAGTAAAAAAAATCTTTGAAGACTATACATTTAATTACTGCATCAATTGTGCAGCATATACTAATGTAGATAAAGCAGAAACAGAGCCCCTAAGAGCTAAAACCGTAAATACTATTGGGGCTCAAAACATTGCAAGAGCATGCAAAGTAAATGGAAGCATTCTTATTCATATTTCTACTGATTTTGTTTTCGATGGAGAAAAGAAGACACCATATATAGAAGAAGATTATACAAACCCTATCAATGTATATGGTAAAACCAAACGAGATGGAGAATTAGAGATAGAGAAGACGTTAGAAAAGTATTTTATAATTCGTACATCATGGCTTTATTCACAAAAAGGCTCTAATTTTTTAAAAACGATTTTAAGAATAGCAAAGGAGCGAAAAGAAATTAGTGTAGTAAATGACCAATTTGGAAGCCCCACTTATGCTCTAGATTTAGCTCATTTAACACTAAAAATTATAAGTTCAAAATCGAATAATTACGGGACGTACCATTACAGTAACCTAGGGAAAATAAGTTGGTATGATTTTGCTTTAGAAATTTCTAAAACTTGGAAATTAGACCTAAAGATAAATCCAATAAAGGCTAAAGATTACATCACTCATGCCGTTCGCCCAAGCTATAGCGTCTTAGACTCATCTAAAGCTCAAAAGTCTTTTAACATTAAGGCCATTAAATGGAATGAGAGTTTACAGAAGTGTTTCCTTAACTACAATTAAGGTTTTGTATTAGTATATCTTGAAAAATAAACGATATTTGCAAAATTAATGTATTAAGAGTTTACACTTCCTTTAGCTTCTCTTTTAAAGCATGTATTAAGGAAGAGTATACTCACTAACTATTGATAAAAAACATGAGTCATAAAATAGCCATAATTGGTTTAGGGTACGTCGGATTACCATTGGCAGTAGAATTTGCAAAAAAATATAAAGTCGTAGGCTTTGATATTAATAAAGATAGAGTTGATGAACTCAAAGGGGGTCATGACCACACATTAGAAGTGAGTGATGAAGATTTATCCAAAGTGTTAAATAGTGAAGGTAGCAAAGGGCTAGATTTAACCTTTGATGTCAATGGAATTAAGAATTCTAATGTTTTCATTGTCACTGTGCCTACACCAGTAGATAGAAATAATAGACCTATATTAACACCACTTATTAAAGCATCAGAGACAGTTGGAAAAATTTTAAAACCCAATGATATTGTTATATATGAGTCTACAGTTTATCCTGGAGTCACTGAAGACGAATGCGTACCTGTTTTAGAAAGGCATAGTGGACTGACATTTAACAAAGACTTTTTCTGTGGGTATTCTCCTGAGAGAATAAACCCCGGGGATAAGAAACATACTGTTGCTAATATTAAAAAAGTTACATCCGGGTCAACACAAGAAATAGGTAAAATAGTTGATAACCTATACAAATCAATAATTACCGCGGGAACACATTTAGCGCCAACTCTAAAAGTTGCTGAGGCTTCTAAGGTTATAGAAAATGCGCAAAGAGATGTAAACATTGCTTTTGTTAACGAGCTAGCTATTATTTTTAACAAGTTAGGAATTGATACTCATGATGTTTTAGAGGCCGCTGCAACAAAATGGAATTTTCTTTATTTTAAACCAGGACTTGTAGGAGGACATTGCATTGGGGTAGACCCTTTTTATTTAGCACAGAAAGCTCAAGAGGTTGGTTATCACTCCGAAATAATACTTGCAGGTCGTCGCTTAAACGACAGTATGGGAGAGTATGTTGCTACTGAAATTCTTAAGCTAATGGTTCTGAGTGACATACCAGTTAAAAAAGCTAAGGTCTTGATGTTGGGTATTACTTTTAAGGAGAATTGCCCAGACATAAGAAATACAAAAGCAATTGATGTTTATAAATCATTAGGTCAGTATGGAATGCTTGTAGATGTGTACGACCCATGGGCAGATTTTAATGAAGTAAAGAATGAATATGGAATAGATATGATATCTAATCCGTCAAGTGATTATGATGTTATTGTACACGTAGTTGCACATAAAGAGTATGAGGAGTTGGATTTTGATTCCATAAAAAAGACAAATGGCGTAGTTTACGATGTTAAAGGAAGCTTACCAAAAGAAGTAGCAAACAAAAGATTGTAATAAACATGGAATACTTTGCCCACGAAACAGCTGTCATTGATGATAATGTTATTATAAAAGCAGGCACTAAAATTTGGCATTTTTCTCACATTATGCCAGACTCTATTATTGGTAAAAATTGTAATATCGGACAAAATGTTGTTGTTTCACCTGGAGTAATTTTAGGAGATAATGTAAAAGTTCAGAATAATGTCTCAATCTACACGGGAGTAATTTGTGAGAATGATGTATTTCTTGGGCCATCTATGGTTTTTACAAATGTTATTAACCCAAGAAGTGCGGTTAACAGAAGAAATCAGTATTTAAAAACCGTTGTAAAAAAGGGAGCTTCTATAGGCGCTAATGCTACAATTGTTTGTGGAAATGATATTGGTAATTTTGCTTTTATAGGAGCAGGAGCAGTTGTGACAAAAGAGGTTCCGGATTATGCTTTAGTTGTAGGCAATCCATCAAGACAAATTGGATGGATGAGTGAATATGGCCATCGACTAGAGTTTAACGACTTAAACATAGCAATATGTCAAGAAAGTCAAGAAAAATATAAGTTAGAAAATAATAAAGTAATTAAAATACAGGAGGATTAATGAAGAATTTTGCATTAATTGGAGCATCTGGTTATATCGCCCCAAGACACCTAAAAGCAATAAAAGATACAAACAACAACCTTCTTGCAGCATACGACAGGTTTGATAGTGTTGGTATAATAGATAGTTATTTCCCTAATGCCGATTTTTTTGTTGAATTCGAGAGATTTGATAGGCATCTTGAAAAATTAAAGTATGAAAAGAGTATTGATTTAGATTACGTGAGTATTTGTACACCTAACTACCTCCATGATTCTCATATTAGAATGGCTTTAAGAAGAGGTGCAGATGCCATTTGTGAAAAACCATTAGTATTAAACCCTTGGAATATAGATTCTTTGGCTAATATTGAGAGAGAAACAGGGCAAAAAGTATATAATATACTACAGTTAAGAGTTCATCAAAGTATAATAGACTTAAAGAAAAAGATTGATGCGGCGCCAAAAGACAAAGTTTTTGATGTAGACTTAACATATCTAACATCACGTGGAAACTGGTATTATACATCTTGGAAGGGTGATGTTTCCAAATCTGGAGGTATAGCCACAAATATAGGTGTTCACTTTTATGATATGTTATCATGGATTTTTGGCGATGTTAAAGAAAACATTGTTCATGTTCACGAGCATGATAGAGCGGCAGGATATTTAGAGCTAGAAAGAGCTCGTGTAAGATGGTTTTTATCAATAAATGAAGATGTGCTACCAGACGATGTTAAAGCGAAAGGGCAACGCACCTTCAGATCAATTACTATTGAAGGAGAAGAGTTAGAATTCAGTGGCGGGTTTACAGATTTACATAACCGTGTTTATGAAAGTATTCTAGATGGAAAAGGTTACGGCTTAGAAGATGCTAGACAAGCTATAGAAATTGTTCATAATATTAGGCATTCTGAGCCCAAAGGATTGGTAGGAGATTATCACCCTTTTGCTAAAAAACCACTTTCTAAACACCCTTTTTCAAAATAAGCACATGTTTATTCTCTTATAATAAACTTGTGTTTATTTTTAGAATTGATAAATTCATCTGTATGAATAATGTTTATTGGTACAGAATCTCCAAGGTTGCTTTTAATTGATTTTAGTATAAAACTTTCTTGTTCTTTATTATAAGAAGCCCCTTTTAATAACCTAATTTCTAAAGATTGATTCTTTTTTTGAATGATTTGATATTTTAAAACATCAATTTTACCCATTAAGACTGTAAATACAGGGCTTCCTACAGTTTTGCCATTAAGTTTAATATAATCAGTCGTTCTTCCTTTTAAATCTGTTAAAACATGCCTTGAGTTTGTTTTACTTTTTATTTGAGTTGCATAATCACCTGTATCATATCGTATAAAAGGGAAAGCGTAATTATATAATGAAGTTGCAATAATTCTTCCATTTTTATTGAATACATTTTCTGTTGTACCATCCTCTACAATCTCTAAAATAGCTCTTTCAGTATCAATAACAAACTCATTTTCAACTCCCAATTCGTATGCAGATACGCCACCATCGTTAAGCCCATAGTTATTATACAGTTTAGTACTAAAGGCTTTTTCTATTATCTTTCTTTGACTAGGCAATAACATTTCTGCGGTAGAAAAAACAGATTGAAATTTTAATTTCTTATTGTTTTCAATACAATATTGCGCAAAGAGACTTAAAGAGCTTGCATAACCTCTTAAAAATTTAGGCTTCCATTTTTTTAATTCTTTATATATGTTACTTAAGTCATTATCATCTACGCCAAAAGAGGAGAATTTTTTATAATTAAGGATTTGATTATTTATTCTTGATTTAAAGGTTGTTTCATTTTTCACCAAAGACCCTCCAGCTATTACCGCAATTTTATCACCTGGATAATACCCCCCATAGCCTAAACCCCTATAAAGTAAACCTGTTCCTATAGAATAATCTTCAATACTCATTTTATATTTTAAAGAAGTTCCTGTTGAACCTCCAGTAGATCCAGCTACACTTTTAACCGAATAGTTAGATGGAAAAAAACCGTTATAATTTTTTAGTATAGTTGATTTATCTAGTATAGGTATTTTGTTAAGATCCTCTAAGGATTTAAAATCATTGAGACTTAACCCTAGTTCTTTAAAAAGACTAGTGTAGTAAGGAATATTTTTTTCACAAAACTCAAACAATTTTAAAAAAGCCTTTAGCTGTTCTTGCTCAAGAATTTTGATAGAATCATCTGTTTGTAGTTTAAATTTTTCATATAACTTAAAATCTTCTCTTCCCTTAAGTTTGTATGAAATTTTAATTAATAATGAAGTGTTTTTCATTTTTTGAAAGCTTTATCAATACTACCAATAAGGTAGAGTTAAATATAAAACCAACTATTCCATAAAAAATTACTGAATAAGAAGGGTCATTAAAAAATCTGTAACCACAATATAGAGCAATGAATCTTGAAACAAACAAGAGAAACTCATATAAAAAATAAATTTTTTGTTTATTGAAAATTAAAATAATCGAACTAATAGGTGAAGTCAAGAAAACCATAAAAAACCAAGGCACTAAATATTTGGTGTACTCTCCAGCAATTCTCCATTCTTCTCCAAAAACAAAAGCAAAAATACTCGGAGAATAAAAATATATTACTGTGTAAGGAATAATTCCAATCAGAAATAATTTTTTTAAAATTCCTTTAGTCAATGAAAAAATAGATTCTCCATTGTTATATTTTTTACTTGCCTCTCTAAAAAAAACTTGTTGTAAAGATGCGATTATCATACCCATTGGGCCTTGAACAATTCTTACAGACCAAGAGTAAAACCCTGTTGCTTTAGCATTAAAGAAATTTTCAAGCAAATATAAAGGCAGATTATTAGAAATTGAGTTAAGTAATGCATTTGGCATTGTGTAAATGGGGTAATCTTTATATTTAATTAATGTAGTTTTTAATTCACTTTTATTGAATGGGAATAATTTAGGAGAAAGCTTTATTGACAATAAAAACAGATAAATAGAAGAGAACAAGGCTCCAACAAACCTGCCTAATACTAATCCGGCAGAACCTAAAATAGATAAACTCACTTGGATAAAAGCCATAAAAACACCTTGAGACACTTTTCCTTTAGAAATAGAAAGGTATTTGTCATTTCTGTTTAACCAAAAACTGTAAACTTGGAAAACTACAATAAAGAAAGATGTTAGTGGGATTAAAAAAATCCAATTAGATATTGTTGACAACCCAAGAAAAGTACTTATTTGATTCTTAAAAAATAAAAGTGCTAAAAATGATATTGTACTTACTATTATAGAAAAATAGAAAGCTAATTTTACCACATTAAAACTGTCTTTCTTATGCTTTGGTATTAAGATAGCTTGTTCTAATCTGCCAGAGCTAAGTATGGCTAAAATATTTGAAGTAGCAAAGAATATTGTATAAACACCTATCTCTCCCGGAGTGTACATTCTGGTTAAAAGCGGACTTATTATTATTGGGATTGCTTGAGCTAAAGCAGTACCGCTTAACAGGGTGATTACATTTTTTAGAAATGTCTTTGAATTCAAATGAGATATCAATAAGAATGAGATACAAATTTATCTAAATAATTCAATTATAAGCTGTATTCATAATCTATAAAACTATAAATTTGCTTATCAAATGCAAACAATGAATATTATTGAAGGTTTAAAAGAAAAAGGAGCTGCTTATTTGTTAGTGATGTTTTCATTTTGTTTGCCTTTAAGCCAGCGCTTGTCCACAGTAGTAATTCTTTTATCCGTATTATTGTCATTGGTTTTTTTAAAAAAATCAAAATTTCTATTTAAAAAGGAATTACTTTTTTTGGTAGGGCTTTATTTCGTATATACTCTATCACTTATATACACTGAGAATTTTGGCTTTAAATATTTTGAACAAAAAGCATCATTATTAGCGTTCCCACTAATATTTTTTCTAATTGGAAAGAAGCTATCAAAAAATACTACTGAAAAAATCTTATCTTTTTTTGTTTATGGCTGTGTTTTGTCGGGACTTTATTGCTACTATATAGCCTTAACAAATTCAATATCTTTTATTGATGGTGCGTTAACTTTTCGACCTCAAGTTAATGCAGATTCTGGATTTTTAGAATCTTCGATTCGTGGAGGCAATCATTTCTTTGGATCTTTTTTTTCTTCATTACATCATACTACTTATTTTGGAATGTACATTAATTTGGCGATAGCTATTTTGTTGTTTAAAAAACCTCTATTTAGAAATAAAATAATAAGGCTAAGCTTTTTGGTGTTTTTAAGTATAGTTTTAATACAAGTTTCTTCTCGAGCAGGTTTAGTAACATTACTGATTATTTATGTTTTTTATTTGTTTAAATTTTTGAGTAGACTAAAGTTTTTTACTCTTTTAACTCTAGTACTAATCTCTTCATTTATGGTATCTCAATTTAATCCTAGAATAAAAAAAACAGTTGATAATCTTATAGATAAAGGGCTAAATTTTGACAATGAAGATATTGGTAGTATGTCTCAAAGGTTTATGACTTGGGATGCATCATTAGAAATCATAAAAAAGAACCCGATTGTTGGTGTAGGTATTGGAGACACCTATAATGAGTTAAAACAAGTATACAGACAAAAAAGATATATTTACCCTTACAGAGAAAGATTAAACTCTCATAATCAGTATTTACAACTTTTAGTAGAGTGTGGAGTCTTTGGATTATTATTGTTTGGTTTTACTATAAAAAATCTAATAGTCAGACGTAAATCTAGAGATAGTAATTATATTATTACATGCTTTATAATAATTATTGTGTTTAATAGTTTTTTTGAAAGTATTTTAAATCAATATTCTGGACTAGCTTTTTTCTGTTTTTTTTATTGCTTATTTATGTTTTATAAAAGCCCAACTAAAATATTAAAGAAAGACATACAATATGCTAAAGATTAAGCTAAATATTAGGTTTTATTTTGTTGCATATTTCTTTATGCTACTATTTTTATACTATTATAAAATAGTCACTTATCCTACTTGGAATTATTTTGCCTACCTAAATGATTCTAAGTTTGATTTTTCTTTTTTCCGTTTCCTAATAGTAGTTCCTTTGTTCTTTTTTAACTTAAGAACACTTCTAAAATTAGATAAAGAAAAAATAATATTTGCAATTGCAGCTTTATTATTTATGCTACTTACCATACCCTCTTTAATTTCGGCAATATCTAAAAACCTGTACCCTCTAAAACTATTGATATATCATCAAGCTTTATTTTTGGCTGTAGTTTATTTTTCTAGAGTTAAAATCCCTCTTCATAAAATCCCTACAGTTAATAAAAAACAAGCATTGCTTATTTTATTTTTGCTATGTTCCTTAGGAATAATACCTTATTTAATTGCCTATGGACCATATATAAACCTTAAAAACCTTCTTCTTATAGATGTTTATGAAACTAGATTGAATGTCAGAGGAATAAACAACCCTTATTTTGGCTATACATATTCTTTATATACAAAAATATTATTACCACTATTAATTGTTTTTGCTTTAGAATTAAAAAAGTGGTGGATTGCAATTATTGGAGTGTTGTATGTTATTCTTTTTTATCTTTTTGGTGCTCACAAGACAGTATATTTAGGGTTAATTGTAATATTAATTTTTTATAGGTTTACATATTTAAAGACCATAATAAAGCTTATAAAAATATCTAATATATTAATCGTCATATCTGCAGTTTTGGCTTTTTTTAAATTTGATTATTTGTGGATATTATTATTTAGAAGAGTACATTTTACTCCAGCAATTTTAGATTTACAATATTTGCAGTTTTTTGAGGGAAAGCATACATATTGGTCTCAATCGTTTTTAAATTTTATTAAAGACTATCCTTTTGAAAAACCCTATACAAAACTTATAGGAGAATATTATTTTAAGAATCCAGATATGAATGCTAACAATGGACTAATTTCCGAAGGGTTTATGAACTTTGGCTCTATAGGTGTTTTGGTCAATATATTAATAGTTTCAGTATATTTTATGATACTTAGTAACTTAAATATTAAATACAGATATTTTGGTATTTATTTATTGGTAGTATTAGCTTTTATAAGTTCTTCTACCTTAACTGTCCTACTTACACACGGAGCGTTTGCATTATTAATTTTATCAATTTTTTTGCTTAATGAAAAAGAAGGTTAAAGTATGTCATATCACATCTGTGCACACGAGGTATGATGTACGAGTTTTCATAAAAGAGTGTATAAGTATAGCTAAAGCTGATTATGACGTGACTCTAATCGTTGCAGATGGGTTGGGTGATGAACATATTTTTAATGTTAATATAATTGATGTAGGAAAGGAAAAAGGGCGATTTAGTAGGATTTTGCGAAGTAGCAATAAGGTATATAAAAAGGCAAAATCAATAAATGCAGATATTTACCATTTTCATGACCCAGAGTTAATGCTTTACGGGTTAATGCTTAAGAGTAAGACTAGAAAAGTTGTTTATGATATTCATGAAGACTTGGCAAAACAATTAGAGATTAAGCCATGGCTTAATAAATTTTTAAAGCCAATTTTCATAAAGTTGTTCAAAATTATAGAGGGTTTTGTAGCTAAAAAAATGGATGGCCTAATAGTGCCACAGCCATATATGAAACACAAATATTTAAAATATAACTCTAATACCGTTTTAGTC
This sequence comes from Winogradskyella haliclonae, assembly GCF_014635865.1. Classification (GTDB taxonomy): domain Bacteria; phylum Bacteroidota; class Bacteroidia; order Flavobacteriales; family Flavobacteriaceae; genus Winogradskyella; species Winogradskyella haliclonae. The sequence continues at coordinate 662,971 of NZ_BMDQ01000001.1, forward strand.
GAAAACTTTGTAATTCTTGATAACAAGAACCCTGAAATTGAAGTCGATTATTCGACAACTACGGCGTTCCATGCTGGCGCATTAACCGAAGAGCGTGGATTACTCAATATGCTTGAGGTATACTCTAAAATAAAGGAACCGAATCGCTTAATTTTGGCGGGTAATATTAATTCTAAAACACTAAATGAGTTAAAGAATTTTGAGGAGTATGATAATGTAGACTACTTAGGCCTAATACCATTTAATGAAGTAAGCAAATACTATAAAACATCTTCAATAGGTCTAATTTTATATAATAATGTAGGTCAGTATTACCTATCGTATGCCATTAAGTTATTTGAATACATGAGAAATGGAATTCCTGTCATAATGCCAGACTTTGGAGAGTGGAAAGCGTTTAACAAGGAAAATAATTGCGGTATAAATGTTGACCCTACAAATCACGAAGAAGTTGTTAAAGCTATTGAATATTTAAATAATAATCCTGAAGAAAAGAAAAAACTTGGAGCTAATGGGCGCAAGTCTGTCATAGGTAAGTACAACTGGAATTTAGCTGAAAATAGATTATTAAACCTATATCAGAACTTATAATTCACCCAGCTTAATTTAATTCTTATTAAGGGCAATTTGATCTACTTCGGATTTACTTAAACCTCTTTTATAAAATCTAAAATTATCATAAACCCCTGGCGCACCATACTTCATAGAATTATGCATGCCTAACAATAAGTCTGAGGAGTTGTTTAATAATTCACCTTCAATTGTTCTATTATTTAAGACCTTACCATTTACATAGAGCTTCATAGACTTTCCATCATAAGTTCCAATAATGTTATACCAGTTTTCAGGGAACCATGTATCTGGTTTTGTTCTTATAGAATTGTATTTTCCATTTATAACCAGACCAAATCTAAAAGAACCCCTTACTTTATCACTAGGGTGTTCATTACCAGTAGCACCTATATAATATTGAGGCAGAGTAGAATCTTCTGAGTCACTAGGTTTAATAACAATAGGGTCATTACCACTTCCCTTAAAAGATATTGGCTTATACCAAACGGATATTGTCAGTTCCTTCTGGGAATTAAGCCCATCCAAGTTAAAAGCTTTTACATGGTCAGCGATACCGTCAAGATATATAGCAGATTTTTCGGCTCCAAAACGATTTGCTACATACTTTCCAAATACATCGTCGTTTTCGTTTTCGTTTCTAATTCCATCAAATAGCATTGAGTATGTAAGGTCTTTTATATCAACTATTTGCTCCTTAACGATTGCTTTTTTTGTTATTGGCTCTATTTTTTCTTCTTTCTTTTCTCCACAAGAAAACATAAATACAATTGTCAGTAAAGAAATAATTTTTTTCATATTATTATATTAAATGGATTAATTTAAACTTATGTCATCCTTATAAACCCAAAACTAAGTTTTATATTTTATTTTTGAAGAAATTTTTTTTATGATATCGAAATTTAAAAACGTTTTAGTATTAGCACCTCACACTGACGACGGAGAATTTGGTTGTGGTGGCACGATTTCTAGATTAATTGACCAAGGAGCCACTGTACATTACGTCGCATTTAGTTGGTGCGAAGAGTCCGTGCCTCAAGGGTTTCCTAAAGATATCTTAAAATCAGAGGTAAAAAATGCAACATCAGTTCTTGGAATAAAACCTGAAAATTTGCATATTTTAGATTATAAGGTAAGATATTTTACATCTAAAAGGCAAGAGATTTTAGAAGATTTAATTCTATTTAGGAAGAAAATTAATCCGGATTTAATTTTTATTCCATCGATAAACGACGTTCATCAAGACCATATGACCATTGCTACAGAAGCTGTAAGAGCATTTAAAAATAGAAATATATTATCTTACGAGCTACCATGGAATAATTTTAAGTTTTCTATGGATTACTTTTTTAAATTGTCTGAAAATCAAGTTCTAACTAAACTAAACTCATTAAGTCAATACAAATCCCAAATAGCAATTAGAAACTATGCATCTGAGGATTTTATAAAAGGATTAGCTAAAGTAAGAGGAACACAGGTGGGTACAGAATATTGTGAAGTTTTTGAAGTTGTAAGAATAATATCGTAAAATGGTAGAGATAAATAAAATATTAGAAAAAATTAATTATCATAGCTTTACTGGAAACAGGAAACTAACTATAAAAAGTGTAATCCCTATAAATGAGATTAATAATGTTAGCGATGCATTAAGTTGGTGTGGGGATAAAAATTCGCATTTGCTTAATGATATAAACACTGATTCCTTGGTTATTGTTAGCAATAAAAATGATAATGTCTCTAAATTAAAAAATTACCTAGTTGTTGAAAACCCAAGACGAGCTTTTCAAGAGGTTTTAACAATGTTTTTTAGTAGAGAGAGAACGCCATCTGTGAGTAAAAGTGCTTTTTTAGCAGATAACGTTAAAGTAGGAAAAAATGTTTTCATTGGCCACAATGTTGTCATTGAGGAAAATTGCATAATAGGAGACAACACAACAATACTTCACAATACAACTATTTTATCAGATACAATTATTGGTAGCGGAGTTACTATAGGCTCTAACAACACTATTGGAGGCATAGGTTTTGGTTATGAGAAAAATGCTTCGGGTGATTTTGAATTAATACCGCACATAGGCAATGTCATTATCAAAAATAATGTAGATATAGGAAATAATACATGTATAGATAGAGCTGTGCTTGGCAGCACTGTTTTAGAAGAAAATGTAAAAATAGATAATTTAGTGCATATTGCACATGGGGTTGTTGTGGGACGTAACTCTGTTGTTATAGCAAATGCAATGGTCGCAGGGAGTGTTAAAATTGGAGAAGACTCTTGGATTGCACCATCATCTTCTATTTTAAATAAAAAAGAAATAGGAAGTAATGCCTTAGTGGGTATGGGTGCTGTTGTAACTAAGAGTGTTGAGGATAATACCATTGTTGCGGGAAACCCTTCAAGATTTATAAGAAGTATTGGGAAATAATAATAAACACGTTTGGTTAATAAATCAATATGCAACCACTCCAGAATTAAATGGAGACGGTCATAGACACTATTATTTGGCAAAAGAATGGCAGAAAAAAGGCTATGACGTTACTTTAATTACATCTTCATATTCTCATATAGGAAAAAGAAATAATCATTTCAAAGGTTTTTTTAAAATCATTAATAATGATATAAGAACTGTTTTAATTAAAGGAAATAAGTATAACAACACTAATGGAATTTCAAGAATGATGAGTTGGGTTGTGTTCTCATTCTTACTTTTTTTTATCCCTACTAAAAAGCTGCCAAAACCCGATATAATTATTGTATCATCAATATCATTATTACCAATATTAAATGTTCACTTTCAATTAAAGAAAAAATTCAAGCAATCAAAGTTCATCTTAGAAATAAGAGATATTTGGCCACTTACAATACTTGAAATAGGGAATTACAGTTCAAAAAATATGCTTATTAAATTTTTAAGCTACGTAGAAAAACTAGGATACAAAAAAGCTGATTATATAGTCTCTCTTTTAATGGACGCAAATATCCATATAGAAAATATACTAGGACACAAGAATTTCAGATACTCATGGATTTCAAACGGGTACAACCTAGAAGATACTTCATATTATAAACCCTTGGATTCTAACCTAAAAGAAAGAATACCTAAGAACAAATTTGTAATAGGCTATGCAGGTGCTTTAGGCACAGCTAATGCAATGGAAACAATAATAGATGTATTAAAATCATTAAAAGAAGAAGATATAGTTCTTTGTCTTATTGGTGATGGAAATGAAAAGGATAATTTAATAAAAAGAGCAAATAACAACTCCAATACAATTTTTTTGAATTCTGTAAACAAAAATCAAGTCCAATCTTTTCTAGAGGAGTGTGATTTACTTTTTTTTAGTTCAAAAAACATAAGTATATACAAGTATGGTATATCTGCAAATAAAACATTTGACTATATGTATGCCTCAAAGCCTATTATCCTTAGCGCCCCTACAAAAAACAATGCTATTGAGTTGGCAAAATGTGGTAGTGTAGTACCAGCAGAAAATCATGAAGAATTAAGACAAGTAATCTTAGAGTACTACAATAAACCCATCAAAGAAAGACTCTTAATGGGAAATAATGGAAAAGAGTATTTACTTAACAACTTCACATACCAAGCTTTAGCTTTAAAATATATAGAAATCTTCAAAGAGTTTTATGAAATCAGGTGATTTTAAAATAACTAAAGTTATAGGTGTCTTAGTTATCTTACTCTTTGCTTTAGAGGCCTTTGTTACTGTATATACACAACTTATAGATTATAATAAAGTAAGAATACTAGGTATATATAAAGTAACATTTCAAGTAATCATATTATTTTTAATAAAATATAAAAATCTCAACAAAAAAATCCTTTATTTATTAATAGGATTCATTTTTGTTTTTTGCATAAGTACTTTATTAAACCCGTTGTTAAATCATAACTTTATATGGCTTCTAACAAAAGGAAGTATTTATTTTTTTGATAGATACATACTAATAATTTTGTTTGCTTTAATGTTATTGTCAAGGAAAAATCAAGTAGATATTGTAAAAACGTCATTTAGGTACATCGAGATAATATTGTTGGTGAATTCTGCAATTATCTTATTTGCCTTTTTATTTAATCTTGATTTTTTTAAATCTTATATTAATTCAAATAGATTTGGTTATGACGGCTTGTTTAATAAACCAAACGAGATTAGTATAGTTTATATAATTTATATAGTTTATTTGTACTATAAATCTTTTGTAGACAAAACTAAAACCCCCATCTTGTTTATAACGATTTCAATCATTTCTCTATTATTAGGGACAAAGTCAATACTTCTTTTCTTTTCTTTATTATTTATATTTCATTTTTTATTCATATTCAATGGCAATAAATTTGTTAAGAGAACAGCATTAGGATTGGTTATAGTGGTTTTATTTTTTTTTAATACTATAATAAAATATTTTTTTGGATTATTTAGTTTTTGGAGTAATATTGAAGATATTAATGTTTTAACTTTACTATTGTCTAATAGAGATGTTTTAGTTTGTCAGAATATTAAATATTTAAATTCCAATTGGAGTACTTTTAACTATATAGTCGGAGGAGGTTTTTATACAAATGATTTTGTAATCTCTCAGATGGATGGGATAGATTTATTTATTTTTTTTGGAATAGCCGGAATGTTAATTTATTGTTTAATGTTGGGGCAAATTTTTATTAAAAAAAATAAAATTACAAGCGGTCTGATTATTATTGTTTTCACCTGCAGCTTTTTAGGAGGAGGGTTGTTAACAAGCGCAATCTCAATGATTCTTTTATTATTTGTATCAACCTTATTAAATAGTAAAAGAAGCGATGTATAAAAACGTATTTAAACGAGTATTAGATTTTATATTTTCATTAATTGGTATTTTGACCTTAAGCTTATTATTTATTACAATTTCTATAGGATTAGCTTTCTACAATAGAGGGACTCCTTTTTTCTTCCAAAAAAGACCAGGAAAAGATGAAAAAGTGTTTAAAGTCATAAAATTTAAAACTATGACGGATAAAAAAAATAATAAAGGCCAATTGTTACCAGATTCAGAAAGACTTACAAAATTAGGAGCCTTTATTAGAAAGACATCACTGGACGAAATTCCTCAATTAATTAATGTTTTAAAAGGGGATATGAGCATCATAGGGCCAAGACCATTATTGCCAGAGTACTTGCCACTATATAATGATTATCAAAAAAAAAGGCACGACTTAAAGCCTGGAATTACAGGATGGGCTCAAGTAAATGGTAGAAATGCAATTAGTTGGCAAGAGAAATTTAATTTTGACGTTTGGTACGTAGAAAACGTAAGTTTTATTCTAGATTTAAAGATATTTTTTTTAACAGTAATTAAAGTTTTTAAGTCTGAAGGAATCAACAATGCAGGAGAAGCGACAACAACACCATTTAAAGGAAATGAATAAATTTTATCTTTACGGAGCCAGCGGTCATTGTAAGGTGATAATTGATATAATTAAACTTAATGGAGGCGAAATATGTAAGATTTATGATGACGATAGCTCTAAAACAAAGTTTTTAGACTTTAATATTATAAACAATTTTTCTGAAGAAGACATTCAATCAAACTTAATTGTAACAATTGGAGACAATACTATTAGAGAAAAAGTCGTAAGAAAAATAAATAAAGATTGCTTTACTTCTATCAAACATCCAAGTGCTATAGTAGATCAAACAGTTACAATAATGTCAGGCACTGTAGTTATGGGAGGAGTAGTAGTAAACTCTTCATCGATAATAGGAAAACATTGTATAATAAATACATCTTCATCTATAGATCATGATTGTGTGATAGAAGATTTTGTACATATTTCCCCAAACTCAACACTTTGCGGAGGTGTAACTATAGGACGAGGCTCTCATGTGGGAGCCGGAAGTGTCATAATTCAAGGCGTAAAAATTGGTAAAAATGTGACTATTGGAGCCGGAAGTGTCATAATAAATGACATACCAGATAATGTAACTGTAGTTGGGAACCCTGGAAAAATTATCAAAAAATAAAATAATGAATTCTAAAATATGGTTATCCTCGCCGCATATGGGTGGAACAGAAAGAGATTATGTTAATCAGGCATTCGACACAAATTGGATAGCTCCATTAGGCCCAAATGTTTCAGGATTTGAGGCCGATATTGAACAGTATATTGGAGAAAATAAGCATGTAGCCTGTTTATCCTCTGGGACAGCTGCAATTCACTTAGCATTAGTACAACTAGGAATTGAGCATAATGATGAGGTGATATGTCAAACATTTACGTTTTGCGGCTCTGCAAATCCAATAATTTATCAGGGCGCAAAACCTATTTTTGTAGATTCCGAAACAGACACTTGGAACATGTGTCCAAATCACCTTGAAGACGCATTAAAGGACAGAATTAAAAAAGGTAAAAAACCTAAAGCAATTATTATTGTTCACCTATACGGAATGCCTGCAAAAATGGATGAACTTTTATCAGTTGCAAAGAAATATGAAATCCCTGTTATTGAGGATGCTGCTGAAGCATTAGGGTCAACTTATAAGCACAGAAAATGTGGAACTTTTGGTGATTTTTCCGTCTTGTCGTTTAATGGAAATAAAATTATTACCACATCTGGTGGTGGCGCATTAGTAAGTAGTTCAGAAGAAGAAAAACAAAAAACTATTTTTTACGCAACCCAAGCTAGAGATAATACACCTCACTATCAACACAACAAGATAGGGTATAATTACAGAATGAGTAACATAAGTGCAGGAATAGGAAGAGGACAGATGGAAGTATTAGATAAGCATGTTGGGTTAAGACGCAATATGAATGTATTTTATCAAGAGGTTTTTAGAGAAATTGATAATGTAAAAGTATTTAAGGAGCCCAATAATAATTTCTTATCTAACCATTGGCTTAGTTGTATTACAATAGAAGAAAAAGGTAATTTAACTAAAGAGAGTTTGCAAAAATCAATGGACGCTTCAAATATTGAGACCAGACCTTTATGGAAACCAATGCACCTTCAACCTGTATATAAAGACGCGTCTTATTACGGCAATAATGAAAGTCAAATATTATTTAATAAAGGATTGTGCTTACCAAGTGGCTCCAACTTATCAGATGACGATAGAAGTAGAATTTCTGAGGTAGTAAGAAGTTTTCTGTAGAGACATATTTTTTAAATTTCTCTATTCCCATTATAATTAAGATATTTGCAGATACTAAAAAGAGCAAACCCAAAGATGTACAAAAGGTTTAAACAAGCATTATATCAAGTATTAGAGTCTAGTAAAAAAAGACTAGATTTTAAAAATATTGGATATTTACCTAGATGGGCAATTTTAGGTTTTGATTCTACCATTATATTTATTTCACTTCTAGTAGCGAAATTGGTAGTTAGTAAGATTAAAAACCAGCCCTTTGAACTTTCTTTTTCTACTACAGAAGTCGTAATAATATCTGTTAATATTGCTTTTTTTATCCTATATAGAACCTATGCAGGACTTATAAGGCATTCTACATTTCTAGATGCTGTCAGATTTTTGGTAGCTACAATATCTACTCTCATTACTATTCTTGTAGTATATTATATCAATTATCTCTATAATTCTACTGAGATTATTTTCATTCCTTCATTATTAATATATGCTCTTATCTCGTTTTGTGGGTTATTTTTATTCAGGGTTATAGTAAAACAAATATTTGAAGTTTATTTAAATTTCAGTAACAAACAGAATGAACTCAAGGTATTAGTTTATGGTACAGATGAGAATGCAATAGCTATAGCAAACGCTTTAAAGTCAGAAAAACCAAATAGATTCTCGGTACTCGGCTTTATAGATAAAGCGGAAAAGAATAAAAGCAAGCAGATATTAGGCCTGCCGATTTTTAATATAAATCGCAACATAGCTGTTACATTGCGTATTCATAGTGCTCAAGCCCTTATACTTGCAGACAAAGAAATTTCAAAAGAAGAAAACATTGCTATTATTGATAAATGTTTAGATTATAACCTAAAAGTCTACAGGGCTCCATTATTATCTGATATAGAAGAAAATAAGAATATTACGAGTCAGATAGAAAAAATTCAGATTGAAGACATACTAGAAAGAGCGCCAATTAAACTTGACAATAAGCTGGTAGCAAAAGAGATATTTAACAAATGTGTCATGGTTACAGGAGGCGCCGGTTCTATTGGTAGCGAAATAGTAAGGCAAGTTGCAGGCTATAAACCTAGCAGATTAATCATCTTAGATCAAGCTGAATCTCCATTATACAATGTACAAAATGAGATAAAAAACAATTTTCCTAAACTCACCTATAAAGCTGTAATATGTGATGTTAGAAATATTGAAAAGATTAGGAAAATTTTTAATAAATATAGACCAGATGTTGTATATCATGCTGCAGCATATAAGCATGTGCCGTTGATGGAAAACTATCCATCTGAAGCTGTATTCGCTAATGTTTTAGGCACAAAGAATGTTGCAGATTTATCTCAAGAGTTCGGCACGGAAAAATTTGTTATGGTATCAACAGATAAGGCCGTAAACCCTAGCAACGTTATGGGAGCATCAAAGCGTATTGCCGAAATATATGTACAAGCGTTACAAGAAGACAATAATAAAAGCCTCAAGAAGACCACAGGTTTTGTAACAACTAGATTTGGTAATGTTTTAGGAAGCAACGGGTCTGTTGTCCCACTATTCAAAAAACAAATTGAAGAAGGAGGTCCAGTAACTATTACGCATCCAGATATTATACGTTATTTTATGACAATTTCTGAGGCTTGTCAGTTAGTTTTAGAAGCTGGAGCAATGGGTAATGGAGGTGAGATTTTTATATTCGATATGGGTAAGGCGGTAAAAATCATTGATTTAGCTAAGAAAATAATTAGGCTAGCAGGTTATACACCTAATAAAGATATGTCTATTAAAATTATTGGGTTAAGACCTGGAGAGAAGTTGTATGAAGAGTTACTTAACGACAAAACAACAACATTGCCTACATACAATGAAAAAATAATGATTGCTAAGGTAAACACACAAGGTATCACTCAAATAATGTCGGATATAGAAGAACTTATTGATATTTCAAAAAAAGGAACCAAAGGTGATATTGTGAAAAAAATGAAAACCATAGTACCGGAATTTGTAAGCATGAATTCAGACTATGAAAAGTTTGATAAAAGAAAAGAAAAAGCAAGTTAATTTATGAATATTACGGTAGTAGGAACGGGTTATGTAGGCCTTGTAACAGGAACTTGCCTTGCCGAAACAGGCAATGATGTAATCTGTATAGATATTGATGCCGATAAAATAGCTAGAATGAAAAAAGGTGAGGTTCCTATTTACGAACCTCATTTAGATATCATTTTTGAAAGAAACATTAATGCAGGTCGTCTTAACTTTTCAACGTCACTTCAAGATGGTTTAGACCATGGCGAAATTATTTTTTTAGCATTACCAACTCCGGAAGATGAAGATGGCTCTGCTGATTTAAAATATGTTCTTGGTGTGGCCCAAGATATAGGAAAACGCATTACCGAGTATAAAATTATTGTAGATAAAAGTACAGTGCCAGTAGGAACATCAGAAAAAGTTGAAGCTGCTATTTCTCAGCACACAAGCGTTGAATTTGATGTGGTAAGTAATCCAGAATTTTTAAGAGAAGGTTTTGCTGTTGATGATTTCCTAAAACCCGAACGAATAGTTATTGGCTCAAGTAGTGAGCGCGCTATCGAAAAAATGAAAAAACTGTATAATCCATATGTGAGGTCTGGAAATCCGATTATCATTATGGATGAGAAGTCAGCCGAACTTACAAAATATGCGTCAAATGCATTTTTAGCTACCAAGATTACGTTTATGAATGAGATTGCCAACTATTGCGAAAAAGTTGGTGCTGATGTAGACAAAGTTAGAATAGGAATGGGAACAGATTCAAGAATAGGAAAACGTTTCCTTTTTCCGGGAATAGGCTATGGAGGTTCATGTTTCCCAAAAGATGTAAAAGCACTTCATAAATCCGGTGCTGATTTAGACTATGATTTTAAAATTCTAAATGCAGTCATAGATGTTAATAGCAAGCAAAAGCTAGCCCTAATACCAAAGATAAAGAGATATTTTAATAATGATTTACATGGGAAATCCATAGCCATTTGGGGATTAGCATTTAAACCAGAAACCGACGATATTAGAGAGGCACCTTCTTTAGAAATCATAAATACACTTTTAAAATACAACTGTAATATATCTGTATATGACCCTGAGGCAATGCCCAATGTGAAGCAAAAATTAGGGGATAAAATCTCTTACGCTGAAAGTATGTATGATGCTCTAAAAAATGCAGAAACATTAATAATATGTACAGAGTGGAGTGTGTTTAGAACACCAGATTTTAAAAAGGTTAAAGATTTAATGAAAGGCCAGTCCATATTTGATGGAAGAAACCTTTATGATATTAAAGATATAGAAAAAGAAGGCTTTGATTATATATCAATAGGGAGATAATGAACTCTAAAAAAAGTATATTAATAACTGGAGCTGCAGGGTTTCTCGGGTCACACTTATGTGATAGATTTATTCGTGAAGGTTTTTTGGTTATTGGAATGGATAATTTTATTACTGGTGATAAAAAAAACATTTCTCATTTAGAGCATCATTCAAATTTCAGGTTTATAGAACATGATGTCACAGAGTTTATTAAAATTGATGAGAATTTAGATTATATACTTCATTTTGCATCACCAGCAAGTCCTATTGATTACCTTAAGATACCTATCCAGACATTAAAAGTAGGATCTTTAGGTACTCATAATTTGTTGGGTTTAGCAAAAGCTAAAAGAGCAAGAATCCTTGTTGCTTCTACATCTGAGGTATACGGAGACCCATTAGTTCACCCTCAGCCAGAATCTTACTTTGGTAATGTTAACTCAATTGGCCCAAGAGGAGTTTACGATGAAGCCAAACGTTTTCAAGAGTCTATCACTATGGCCTATCATAGATTTCATGGATTAGATGTTAGAATAGTTAGAATATTTAATACATACGGTCCTAGAATGCGATTAAATGATGGGCGGGTTATTCCAGCATTTATGGGACAAGTATTAAGAGGGGAAGATTTAACTGTTTTTGGAGATGGTTTGCAGACGCGTTCTTTCTGCTATGTAGATGATCAAATCGAGGGCATATTTAGACTACTATTTTCCGACTATTCTTACCCAATTAATATTGGAAACCCTAATGAAACAACAATACTAGACTTTGCTAAAGAGATTATTAGTCTTGGCAATTCTACCCAAAAGATAGTATATAAGCCATTGCCTCAAAATGACCCATTACAAAGACAACCGGACATTACACTCGCTAAGAAACTATTAAATTGGCAACCAAAAATACATCGAGAGCAAGGCATGAAGATTACTTTTGATTATTTTAAAGGCTTAACACAAGAGGAGTTGTATAAAAAGGAGCATAAAGACTTTTCTACTTATAATAAACATTAAAACATGAGTTACATTAGAGGAAGATATTCTTGGTTATTAAGACCAGCACTTATTTTCTTCGATGTGGCTATAATTGTTTCTTTAGCATCATATTTTATAGATTTCAAAACCTTTGGGTTGCCGTATTGGTCTATTGGGTTTTTAAAAAGTAAAGCCACTGTTTTTGTTATCTACGCTAGTATTCTTTGGTTAATTTCAACGTATTCAATAAAATTTTATAATGTATACAGATATACAACAGCATTAAATATTCTAGGGCTTTTGATTAAGCAATTTTTAATGTTTTTTGTTATTGTATTTGCATTCATTGGGTTTTATAGAGGTATTGAAATTAGCAAAATAACAATCTTAAAATATGTTGTAACTAGTATTTCTCTTATAGGCTTAGTTAAGTTTTTAATGTTTTTTTCGCTTAAAAGATATAGACAATATCTCAATGGAAATAATAGACGCGTACTAATAATAGGAAATACTGAAGGTGCTCAGGAATTAAAGACCTTTTTCACAGATAAAAAAGAATATGGTTATAATCTCTTAGGTGTTTACAGTAGCAATTTGGCTGACGGTATTAATGGAAGTATAGAAGATGCAATAACATTTATTTCTGATAATGAATCTATAGACGAAATATATTGTGCAATGGATGAATTATCCGAAAAAGAGATAAGTACCTTTGTAAAATATGCAGAACTTCATCAGTTTAATATTAAATTCATTCCTAAAACTACAAATTTCTTTAGCAAACGTTTAAAGACTGATTTTTACAATTATCTACCTGTTTTATCAATTCAAGAAGTAGCACTCAATAAGCCATTCAATAGAGTTTTAAAACGTGTTTTTGACATTGTTTTTGCAGCATTTGTTATTGTGTTTATATTATCGTGGATGAGTCCAATCCTTTATATTCTCATTAATTTAGAATCAAAAGGCCCATTGTTTTATAAACATAAGCGCAACGGAATAAATTATAAGGAGTTTAATTGTTATAAGTATAGATCTTTACATATAAATTCTACAACAGCTGAAGATTATGTAAAAGAAAGAGATCATAGAGTAACAAAAATTGGACGATTTTTAAGAAAAACTAGCCTTGACGAATTGCCTCAATTTATAAATGTATTAAAAGGAGAAATGTCGGTTGTAGGTCCTAGACCACATATGTTATCCTATACAGATGCGTATTCAAAAAAAATAGACCCATACAATTTTATTTTTAGGCATAATGTAAAGCCTGGAATAACAGGTTTAGCACAAGTAAAAGGTTTTAGAGGTGAAATAAAGTCCGATGAAGACATTATTAACCGTGTTAAGTATGACATTTTTTATATAGAAAATTGGTCAATACTTTTGGATTTAGATATTATAGGAAGAACAATAATATCTGTAATTAAAGGTGATGAGAAGGCCTATTAAATGAGTGAGTTTAATACGTTTAATTGCTCAGAAGCATCAAAGTTTTTAAGCGCTGTTTTTTGTATTTGTATTTTTAAACCTGAATCAAAATCAGAACGCTGAAGTTGAGAAATAACCTCATTTAAAGCACTATAATTTCCTGATTCAGCTACCCAGCCTAGTTTATAGTCTTTAACGATATTTTCGCCTTCACCGCCACCAAAATATATGATGGGCAAACCAAGTCTTGAGTATTCGAAAATCTTTGAAGGCACAGAGCCATAAATTCTGTTTAACAGTGGAATTATAGTCGCATCATATTTTAAAAGTTCTCGATGCAGCTCATTTCTCGATACACTTCCATGAAAAGTGATTGGTAGCGTCGGGTTGTCATTTATAAAGTTTTTAATTTGAATTTCTTCAGCACCAGAACCATAAATATGTAGCTCTATCTTAGAATAATCTAGATTTTTGCAGAGCTTAAATACACCTTGTGCAACTCCTAAAAGTCCAGCATATACGATTTTTATTTTTGTCGAATGATCTACGTCATTAGGTTCAATTTTTGGAGGTGAGAAATTTGGAAAGTTTCTGTAAAGCAAAGTTTCTGTTTTAGGAACAATAGTTTTAATATGGATTAGTATTTCTTCACTTTGGCCTAAAATTAAATCCGCTTTATTGTAATTAAAACGTTCAATTTTTTGAAGCATCTTATAGCTAAAACCCTGTTTAATAGCGCCAAGCTCTAAGCCAGCTTTTGGCCATAAATCACTTACATTGAGGATGAGCCTGTGTTTTTTAGCACTTAAAAAGAACAAAGACGTAAATGCCACTAGTAATGGTGGCGAATTAACAATGATAGTTTTGGGAATTTTGTTCCAAAGAAAAAACCAAACAATACTAAAACTAAAAGATAGCATAGAAAACAAACGAACAAACTTATTTTTGGATACAGAAGGCGCCACCCAAAGCCTTTTAATCGTAATGCCATCAATGGTCTCTTTATTATTGTAGTGCTTAAAAACTTTTCCAGTTGGATAATTTGGAAAAGGACAAATAACACTTACATTTTGGTTTTTAGAAAGGCCTTCTGCCAATTGAAAAATCCGATTTGAAGCCGCTCCCATTTCTGGTGGAAAATAGTTAGATATGATTAAGAGATCTTTCATTTAGTAGAAACGTAAGACGTAAATTGTTTTAATTTACCGCTTTTAGAACGGTTAAGTTTTTCGAACTTTTCAAAAGTAATAGTTATGCCTTTTTCTAAATATGTAACCATCGCATTTGTTATGGTTTCCTTTTTTTGTGCTGTTAATTTTGTTTTGGACACGTAACTAACTTTAAAATGATTAAACTCTAATTGCTCAATGATAAACTCGTTTACGTTTCCATCTTCTTCTATAATGCTTTTTGTAATGTAGTAAAAAGTTAGCCCAGCAGCTTTTTTTCCGCTTGGGAGTATTGCAATATCGTTAGTACGCCCAACTAATTTTTCTAAAATAGGTTTTCTTAGAGTGCTTTGTTTAGACAAAACACCAATATCTCCAATATCATATCTAATAAAAGGAGATGCTTTGTTGTATAGTGATGTTATCACCACACGACCTTCTGTACCATATGGGACAGGCTTATTGTCATTATCAAGAATTTCAACAAAAAGCGTTTCGCTATTAATTTGCCATTCACCGTCAGGGTTTTCAAAAGCAATTAAGTCTAATTCTGAAGCACCATATTCGTTAACAGTTGGGATGCCAAATTGGAGATCTAACAAATCCTTATCTTTTTCATATAGCATTTCTGAGGTGACAATACAGACATTTAAGGTTGGACAAACATCCTTTAGAACAATGTCTTTTCGCTTTAAAAATTTTGCAAACTGTACAATTGGACTAGTATAACCGTTGATATAATCAAAAGGTGTTTTTCTGAATTTTTCAAGGACTTTTTCAAAAGCTTCATCACTTAAATCAAAAACAGAAAATCGATATCTGTTTGCAAAAAGGTCCTTAATTCGTTCTTTAGAGTAACCTTTTTTATCCAATGGAATACCATAAAAACGCGCTTGCTTTGACGAATTAAAGTCAATACCATACCATGAAAACCGATTCATTATTTGCGCCCAAGTCAATGCATGACAAAACTTGTCTTTGGCAAAAACAAAAGGATCTCCAGAGGAGCCTGATGTTTTACCGATATAAACATTTTTTGAATTAAAACCCTCGGTTAATAATTGACTCAAAGGCTGTTGCAAATCTTTTTTAGTTATTATAGGAATGTCTACCCAATTGTTGAGGTCGATGCTCTTTACTTTAGATTTATAAAAAGAGTTATGCTTTTCGTGGTAGTGTAAAATGCTTTTTTTACGCTTTAAAATATAAGTCTCAAAATCCTCGTCACTTTTTTCCTGTATTTCTGATAAGAGTTGTTTGGCTTTGTTAATAGCAAAGCCTTTTACAAGAAGTGAAAGGTCGAATATTCGCAAAAATTTTGAAGCAAAAAGGTTTATGTAAATTAATTGTTTTTTAAGCTTAAAAGCAATTATTTTTGCGCAAACAACACACAACTCATGAATATTTTAGTCCTTGGCTCTGGAGGAAGAGAGCATACTTTTGCATGGAAAATTTCTCAAAGTCCACTTTGTAAATCACTTTTTGTAGCGCCTGGTAACTCCGGAACTTCAGAAATAGCAACCAACTTACCAATATCAGTTACTGATTTTGAAGCGATTAAAAATACAGTTGTAAAGCACAAAATAGAATTAGTAGTTGTTGGTCCTGAAGACCCTTTGGTACAAGGAATCCATGATTTTTTTCTTAACGATGAAACCTTAAAGGACATTAAAGTTATTGGCCCGCAAAAAGCAGCCGCAGAATTAGAAGGTAGTAAAGAGTTTGCAAAGGAATTTATGATGCGCCATAATATACCTACTGCAGCATACAAAAGTTTTACATCTTCAAATATAGAAGAAGGCTATGAGTTTTTAGAAACTTTAAAAGCACCATATGTTCTTAAAGCAGACGGATTGGCCGCAGGGAAAGGTGTTTTAATTCTTGATAGCTTAGATGAAGCTAAGGCTGAATTAAAAGAAATGCTTGTTGGTTCAAAATTTGGGAACGCAAGTACAAAAGTGGTTATTGAAGAGTTTTTGGATGGTATAGAACTGAGTTGTTTTGTGTTAACAGATGGTAAAGATTATAAAATATTACCTACAGCAAAAGATTACAAGCGTATTGGAGAAGGTGATACAGGTTTAAATACCGGAGGAATGGGCGCCATCTCTCCTGTGCCATTTGCTACTAAAGAATTTTTAGAAAAAATTGAACAACAAATTGTAAAACCTACAATAGACGGCCTACAAAAAGATAATTTACCATATGTAGGGTTTGTGTTTATTGGATTGATTAAAGTTGGAGATGACCCAAAAGTTATTGAGTATAATGTACGAATGGGTGACCCTGAAACGGAAGTTGTTTTACCGAGATTAAAAACAGATATAGTCGAAATTTTTAAAGCAATGGGTAACGGAACACTTTCAAGCATTAATCTAGAAATAGATAATCGAGCGGCAACAACGATTATGCTTGTTTCAGGAGGATATCCAGAAGCCTATGAAAAAGGTAAGGAAATAATAGGTTTAGAAACCATAAAAGACTCGATTCCTTTTCATGCAGGAGCACAATTAAAAGATCATAAAATTGTAACTTCAGGTGGACGTGTAATGGCCATTACTTCTTTTGGAAACGATTACGAAGAGGCCATAAAAAAATCTTATCAAACCATAGATAAACTAAGTTTTGATAAGATGAATTTTAGAAAAGATATTGGTTTTGACTTATAAATAAGAATGAGCCGAAACGCTTTTATCTTCTTCGTTATTATCGTTATACTTTTTTAGTTCAAGCATCCAATATACAAATGCAACAGAACCAATTGCCATAAAAATCCATGACATAATATTAGCACCAAACCAATTGGTTAGCTCTAATTCTCTAAGTGCGTCAAATGGAGCAAAAAGTGTATTTACAAATAAATCTTGTATGCCGTAAAAGAAATCCTTCATAACTTTAATAAATTTACAGTACAAAAATACAAAAAGAGTTAATGATTACAAGCATTTTTAGTAAATCAAAACCCGTAAACTTCATTATAGTTGTTATTGTTGTTGTTCTATCATTTGCTTTAAAAATATTTTCTCAAATAAACACGGATGACTTCTCTTTTGGTTTAAGTGCATTGATACTTATGATTGCAATTTTCTATGTGTTTATTACAGACTTTATAATTGCTAAAAATGACCTTACAAACCGTCATAGTTATAGCATTATGATTTTGGGTTTGTTATTTTTTAGTTTTCCTGAAGTATTTACCAATTTTAATATTGTTGTTGCTAACCTCCTCGTTTTGTTTGCCCTAAGAAGGTTGTTTAGTTTACATACAAAACGAGAACTTATAAAAAAGTTTTTTGATGCAGCGTTTTGGATTGGTTTAGCGTCCCTTTTTTACACTTGGGCAATTTTGTATATAATAGTTGTGTTTTTTGCACTAGCCTATTATTGGCAAAACGAAGGAAAATATATAGCAGTTTCAATAATCGGACTTCTAACTATAGTTCTACTACTTATAATTTACAACATCATCCTAAAAGGTGAGTATTTCTTAGAGAGTAATTTTAATATAGCCTTTAGTTTAGACTTTTCAAGTTATAATAGCCTTTCAAATATTATCAGACTAACTGTAATGGCTACTATTTATTTCTGGAGTTTACTGTTCTATTTAAAGAGCTTTTCAGGAAAAAACAAAAAAATAAGGCCAGTACATACACTAGTGGTTGTAGCTTCAATAATTGCAGTATTTATTTTTGCTTTAGCACCAAACAAAAATGGTAGTGAGTTTGTGTTTTTGTTTGTTCCGTTTGCAATTATAACGGCAAATTATATCGAAACTATAGAAGAGTATTGGTTTAAAGAAGTTTTTGTCGCACTTTTAATTTTGATACCAATATTAAATTTAGTGTTGTAATTTTTTACCAAAGGCCAAATCACCAGCATCACCTAGTCCAGGAATTATATAGCCTTTATCACTTAATTCATCATCAATAGCAGCAATCCATAAATGAGAATTAATATCAAAAGTTTTGGCCACAAAGTCAATACCCTTTTGTGCGCCAATAACACTGACTAAATGTATCTCTTTGGGTGTGCCAAAAGGTTTTAAAGCTTCAAAAGTGGCAACCATAGATTGGCCTGTTGCTAACATTGGATCAGCCAGAATCAAGGTTTTATTTTCAAGATTTGGGCATGCTAAATACTCAACTACAATTTCAAAACTTTCAGGATTATCTTTATGATGTCTGTATGCTGAAATAAACGCATTTTCGGCGGTGTCGAAATAGTTTAATAACCCATTATGTAGTGGGACACCTGCTCTTAAGATTGAACAAAGCACAATATCTTTGTTGTGTAATTGCATTTGTAAGCTTCCTAAAGGCGTTGTTACGGTTTTAGAATTATATTGAAGAGATTTACTCAATTCATAACCTAAAATTTCGCCAATACGTTCAATATTTCGTCTAAAACGCATACTATCTTTTTGGATGGTTTTATCTCTAATTTCAGATATAAATGTATTTAAAATTGAAGGCCTTTCAGAAAGATGGTGAATGTGCATAATTTCAGTTGAGTATTGAATCTTTAAAGTTAATAATTCAGACTATATTTGCATATTAAATTTTATTACAATGTTTTCAGAAAAAGCAAACACCATATTTCAAGACGTTATTAAAACCTATAAAGTCTTAAACACAGTTGACCAACCATTTACGAACAAGTTTGATAAAAACGAAGATGTCATTTCGCATCTATTATACAGAAAATGTTGGATTGATACTGTACAATGGGCTTACGAAGACATTATTAGAGACCCAAATATAGACCCTGTTGGCGCTTTAAAACTTAAGCGTATGATTGATGCATCTAACCAAGACCGTACGGATACGGTTGAATATATTGATAGCTATTTTTTAGACAAGTATAAAAATGTAACACCAAAGTCTGATGCTAAGATTAATTCTGAAAGCCCTGCATGGGTTATTGATCGTTTATCTATTTTGGCATTAAAAATTTACCACATGCATATAGAAACTGTGCGTGAGGACGCTAGCGATAGTCATAAAGCAGCTTGCCAGAAAAAACTAGATGTTTTATTAGAACAACGTGTTGATTTAAGTACTGCTTTAGATGATTTATTAAATGATATAGCTAATGGCGACAAGTACATGAAAGTTTACAAACAGATGAAAATGTACAATGACGATGAGCTTAATCCTGTACTTCGAGGCCAGAAGTAATTAACTTTTGCCAAAACCAAAACACATACTCGTTTTACGTTTCTCGGCAATGGGAGACGTAGCAATGTCTGTACCAGTTATTCGTGCAATACAATCTCAAAATCCAGATGTAAAAATCACTGTTGTAACCAGACGTTTTTTCGCTCCTTTTTTTAGAGGTATAAAAAATGTTGTCATTTACGAGGTAGATTTAAAAACAAAATACAAAGGCATTTTAGGGCTTTATAAACTATCCAAAGACTTAAAAGCTTTAGAATTTGATGCTGTTGCCGACATACATAATGTACTACGGACTAAAATATTAAAGTTGTTTTTAACAGGAAAAAAAGTTGTACAAATAGATAAGGGTCGTACTGAAAAAAAGGCATTAGTTTCTGGAGAAAAATTTGAGCAACTTAAAACAACACACCAACGCTATGCGGATGTTTTTACTAAGTTAGGGTTACATGTAGATTTATCCAACCCAGTTTTTCCTGATATAGTTGAATTAAACCCTAAATTAAAGACCTATATAAGTGATTCTAACTTACCTGTAATTGGTATTGCACCTTTTACAGCATTTGAAGGTAAGATGTATCCTTTAGATAAAATGAAGTCGGTCATAAAAGAGCTTTCAAAAAATAATAATATTATACTGTTTGGTGGCGGAAAAACTGAAGTAGAACAACTAGATGTTTTTGAAGCAGAATTTGAGAACACTGAATCTGTTGCAGGAAAGTTAAGCCTTGATGAAGAGTTAGATATTATTTCCAATTTAGATGTGATGCTATCTATGGATTCAGGGAATGCGCATATTGCCGCAATGTTAGGTATTATGGTAGTGACCATTTGGGGTGTTACACACCCATATGCTGGATTCGCGCCATTCAATCAGCCTAAAGATTATGCGTTATTAGCAGATAGAAAGCAATATCCTGAAATACCAACCTCCATATATGGTAATAAACAACCTGAGGCTTATGAAAATGCTGCAGGAAGTATTTCTGCAGAAACTGTGGTATCCAAAATTAAAACCATTATTTCTAACAGCGAAGCAGTCTAAAATCTTACTTCTATAATCTTTTTAAACATCATCATAATCGACAACAACTTTCGCAGTTGTAGGATGAGCTTGGCAAGTTAAGATTAGACCTTCAGCGACTTCATTATCTGTTAAAATATTGTTTTGCCTCATCGCAGCTTCGCCTTCAGTAACTCGTGCTATACAGCTACTGCAAATACCGCCTTGGCAAGAATAAGGAGCGTCAATATCTTTTTTTAAAGCTGCATCAAGGATAGAAACATCTTGAGCCGTCTCAAACTCAAACTCTTCATCATCTACAATAATTTTTAACTGTGATTTTCCATGACCTACTTCAGTTGAAGTTTCAGTAGTTTCTGTTGGCGCTGTAAACAACTCAAAATAAATGTTCTTTTCCTTAATGTTATTTTCAATCAATACATCTTTTACGGTATGTATCATCGCTTCTGGTCCGCAAAGGTAGAAACTATCTATAGTGACGCCTTTGTACTTGTTTTTAACCATTAAGTTGACAGTGCTTTTTTCGATACGACCAAAAAGAGCATCCGCCTCTTGAGCTTGACTATAAATAAAATGCACATGGAAGCGATTACCATATTTTTGTTTTAATGTTACAATCTCTTTAGCAAACATGGCATCATTTAGCTTTTTATTACCGTAAACCAAAATAAAATTGCTAAAAGGTTCATCTTCCAAAAGTGTTTTAGTAATACTTAAAATTGGCGTAATACCACTACCAGCAGCAAATGCAGCAATAGTTCTTGTTTTGGCCTCGTTAGCTTCAAAGACAAAGCGACCATTGGGTTCAGCAACGTCAATAGTGTCACCTACATTGAGCTTTTCGTTTGCATAAACTGAAAAAGTGCCATTTTCTACGGCCTTAATGGCAACAGTTAAATGACCACTATTTACTGAAGAACAGATTGAATAATCTCTACGAACGTCTTCACCATTAATTTCTGTTTTAAGAGTGATGTACTGACCCGCTTTAAATTTGAAATTGTCTTTTAAATTTTCAGGAATACCAAAAGTTAATACCACAGATTTTTCTGTAATGCGATTAATAGATGTTATAGTGAGATTATGGAATTGTGCCATTGCAATATTTTTTTGCAAAAATAAGGAAGGCTTTTGTTTTATGAAGCATCTTGGTTACATATTGAGCCAAAGTCTAAAAAAAGCATCTCAATTTTTTAAAATTTATCAAATCAAGGAGCTATTTTTTAATTATATAGTTTGAAATAGGATTAGAATCTTAATTAAACCTTATAGAATTTAAAATAATTAAAATTATATTGCTTTTTCGCGCCCTGATTTTTCCTTTTTAAAGCTTTTTTTTCCTCTTCATGTTCTTTTAAGCCCCGTCATTGTTAGGTTATATTGAATTCGGCCACTAAAGGCCTGATTAAAAAAATTTGATTTTTAAAAAAAAGAAAACATGAAAAAAATGAAAAAGTTTATTTTATTATTACTATTACCAGCATTTATTTTAAACTGTAGCAACGATGACGATAGTATAGTTATTGAAGAAGAAAATATAACACCTGGTGTTATAAGAATTTCACAGGTAGATACGCAAGCAGATTTGGTAGTTCTATCAAATTTAGGAACAACGACTACAGATATCGCTGATTATTTTTTATGCTTAGGACCTGGAACTTATGTCAGAGTTTCTGATGCAGCTAATGGCAACACAAATTTAGCCCCAAACCAAAGCATTACATTATCATATGATGTAAATGAAGCTGTTGGAGGATTAAGTGTTTTTTCTACAAACACATTTAGCTCCAGTGATCCAAATATTTTATTAGACTATTTGCAATGGGGTGCAGGAAACCAAGCAAGAGTTGCTCAAGCGGTAAGCGCTGGTCGTTGGGATAATGCAAACAATTTTGTGCCTGTAGGCGCTTCTTATAATTTTATTGGAGAAGCCAATGAATTTGGAGCTTCGTTTTATGAGACTATTGCAGCAGAAGAAACGACACCTATAGTGCGTATATTACAAGTGGATGCTACTGCTGATCTTGTATGGTTATCAAACTTTGGAACAGAATCTGTAGATGTTGGAGATTACTTTCTATGCTTAGGACCTGGGACATATGTTAGAGTTTCGGATGCAACAAATGCTTCAACAAACTTAGCGCCTGGAGAGAATATAATGTTGTCTTATGATGTCAACGAAACTGAAGATGGCTTAAGTATTTTTTCGACAAACACATTTGGCTCAAGTGACCCTAATATATTGTTAGATTATGTACAATGGGGTGCAGGAAACCAAGCAAGAGTTGCTCAAGCGGTAACAGCAGGTCGTTGGGATAACGCCAATAACTTTGTAGCAAACGGATCGCCATATGTTTTTAATGGAAATTCAGATGAATTTGGTTCAACATTTTGGGAAGGAACAGAAGAAGAAGAGTCTACAGTTGTAAGAATAGCACAAGTTAATGCCAATACAGACCAAGTTTGGTTAGCAAATTTTGGTAATGTTTCTGTAGATGTTGGAGATTACTTTCTATGCTTAGGACCTGGGACTTATGTTAGAGTTTCGGATGCAACAAATGCTTCAACAAACTTAGCGCCTGGAGAGAATGTAATGTTGTCTTATGATGTCAATGAAACTGTAGGTGGCTTAAGTATTTTCTCAACAAACTCCTTTGGCTCAAGTGACCCTAATATATTGTTAGATTATGTACAATGGGGTGCAGGAAACCAAGCAAGAGTTGCTCAAGCAGTAACAGCGGGTCGTTGGGATGATGCTAACAATTTTATAAACGGAGGACCATCGTATACGTTTAATGGTAACGCAGATGAATTTGGATCTACGTTTTGGTAAAAGCCTAACTCTGCCACTTTGATTGTTTGGGAGGACAATAACATAAAACCTACTTTTTTATGTTTTGGTTGATTGAGAGGTCGTATAGATATCATTCTGTGCGGCCTCTTTTATTTTTAAAACTGCAGACGAGTTCTTTTTAAAGTTATAAATTCACTTAATTTGTGTAACAAATAGTTTATAACTGCTACTAACACCAACAGATAACCTAACCAAACTATGATAAAGCACTTCTTGAATTTAGAATGGAAACAGTATTTCCGTTCTTCCTATTGGCAAAAAAATCTAGCGCTTAATATCCTTTTAGTGTTTTTTGCACTATATATGATTGGGATATTTGTGTTTTTGGGAATATTCTTATTTAAGATATTATCAAAAATGTTTCCTGAGCAAGACCCATTTATTGTTGCAAATAGCTTTATATTTTTCTGGATTTTGGGAGAGATTGGTATGCGATTTTTTCTTCAAAAATTACCGGTCATGAGCGTTAAGCCATTATTGACTTTACCGATAAAACGATCAACGATAGTTAATTTCGTCCTAGGAAAATCGGCATTATCATTTTTTAACTTTTTTCCATTGTTTTTGACAATACCGTTTGGTATTTCACTTTTAAATAATGGATATTCAGCAAGTGTGGTTTTAACATGGCTAGCCACAATGTTTTTAATATCACTTATTGCAAACTTTTTAAACTTTATACTTGAAGCGTTTTCAGCAGAAAGAGAGCTATCCTTTCTACCATTAATAATTCTTGTGGGAGGATTGTATGGACTAAATTATTTTGAAATCATTTCATTTCAAGACATTGTTAGCAGTGGAATTTTAGCAATTACAGAAAATCCCATATATCTACTAATTCCATTCGTGGTATTAGTTGCGTTATACACGTTCAATTATAGCATACTGCGCAAAAAGCTATTCCTTGATGCATCACTAAAAACAAAGGTTAAAGAAGTAAATGCTTCGGACTTATCATGGACAAAGCGTTTTGGAGATATTGCGCCATTTATGCAATTAGATTTAAAACTCATATGGCGCAATAAGCGTACAAAATCTATGGCTTTTTTAATGGTTATAGGGTTATTGTATGGATTGTTTTTCTACCCACAACCTATGTATAGAGAAATGGAGTTTATGTGGGCTTTTATCGGAATTTTTTCTACAGGATTTTTCTTAATCAATTTTGGGCAGTTTATTCCTGCGTGGGACAGTGGATATTACAAGATGCTAATGAGCCAGAATATAAAATATGAGCAATACTTGCGCTCTAAATTTATACTCATGGTCATGAGTGTGGTCATTATGTTTGTACTTGGTATACCATACGCATTTTTTGGATGGAAAATCTTAATTGCTCATGCAGCAGCTGCAGTTTACAATATAGGGGTGAATTCTCATGTCATTTTATGGGGTGGTTCTTACAATAGAAAAAAGATAGAACTTGACAAAAAAGCGGCTTTTAATTACCAAGGCACAGGCGCAGTACAATGGTTAATTGGTATTCCTTTAATGGCATTACCAATGGCTTTATTTGGATTGCTTAATTGGCTTATTAATTTTGAAATAGCTATAGCTACTCTAGTAATTATGGGTGTTATAGGAATATTACTCCATAAAAAACTAATGGCATTTATTACTCAAAAATATCTAGATTCTAAATACAAAATGATTGCTGCCTTTGGCAAAGATTCTTAATACAATACAACCATGATATATACAAAAGACATTTCAAAATCATATAGCGGAACACAAGTTCTTAAAATAGACGAATTAGAAATCCCTAAGGGGCAAAGTTTTGGACTTGTTGGAAACAACGGTGCTGGTAAAACGACGTATTTTAGTTTGCTATTAGATTTAATTAACCCTTCTACAGGGACAATTACTAACAATAGTGTTGTGGTATCGCAAAGCGAGGACTGGAAACCATTTACATCGGCATTTATAGATGAAACCTTCTTAATAGGCTATTTAACACCAGAAGAGTATTTCTATTTTATAGGTGATTTAAGAGGTCAAAATAAAGCAGACGTTGATAAGTTAACGGCTAAGTTTGAAGATTTCTTTAATGGCGAAATCATCGGAAAGAAAAAATACCTTCGTGACTTAAGTAAGGGTAACCAAAAGAAAGCGGGCATTGTTGCAGCACTTATTGGTAATCCAGAAGTGATTATTTTAGATGAGCCATTTGCTAACTTAGATCCAACTACACAAATCCGTTTAAAGCAAATCTTAAAAGATTTAGCAGAAAAACAAGGTGTTACTGTTTTGGTATCTAGTCATGATTTAATGCATGTGACAGATGTTTGCGAGCGTATTGTGGTGTTAGAAAAAGGTGAAGTCGTAAAAGACTTAGAAACCAATCCAACAACATTAAAGGAGCTAGAAGCACATTTTGCTAAAAGTGCAGTTTCGGTTTCTCAAGAGGAAGAATAGTATATTATACTTAAAGTAAAAAGAGTCTAAGATTTTATTAGGCTCTTTTATTTTTAAAACAATTGCAAATCCTCTAAAACCATTGAATTTTGGTCGAAAATTCAAAAAGATGTTTATTTTTACGACTTAGGATAACAAAACCCTAATGTTTTCGTTATTCATAAACCAAAAAACCATCTTTTGAAAACATTTACAAAAGTCTCAATATTAGTCGTTTTAATGGCGATTATCGCTCAGAGTTGCTCTCGCAAAAAAGATAACTTTATCAATAGGGCATGGCATTCTGTAGGTACAGAATACAACATACTATACAATGGCGAAATTGCATTACAACAAGGTCTACAAACTGTTAATAATGCGTTTACAGAAAACTTTTGGGAGCAACTACCTATAGAACGTTTTGAGGCTAAGGATGAAGTGCGCCTTGGTAATGAGGCCGAAAATTCAGACTTTGAACGCGCTGAAGAAAAAGCAACCAAAGCCATTCAAAAGCACAGCATGACTATTAACGGGAAAGAAAAAAACCCACAAATCGATGAATCATATCTCTTGTTAGGAAAGGCAAGATATTACGATCAACGTTTTATACCTGCATTAGCAGCATTCAATAATATCTTAAATAAATATCCAACGAGCGATAAGATTAACCAAGTAAAAGTTTGGCGAGAAAAAACCAATCTTCGTTTGGGGAGTCCAGAGTTAACGATAAAAAATCTTAAACGTCACTTAAAACAAGAAGAAGTTGAAGGACAAGATTTAGCTGATATAACAGCAGTATTAGCAGATGCTTATTTAGTCATTAAGGAAAAAGACACGGCATTAAAATATTTGGATACTGCAGCTGTTGCTACAAAAATTAATGCGCAAAAAGCGCGATATCATTTTATTAGAGGTCAATTGTACAATCAATTTGGTAAAAAAGATAGTGCCAATATGGCTTTTGATGAGATTATAGATATGCATCGTAAAATCCCTAGGGCATTTTACATCAATGCACATTTAGCAAAATCCGATAATTTTGATACCGAAAATGGGGATAAGTTATTATTTATGGAATATCTCACAGAGCTAGAAGATAATAGAGAAAACCGTCCTTTCTTAGACAAAATATACCATAGGATTGCTAGATTCCATCAAGCAGAACGTAGAGATAGTCTATCTGAAGTCTACTATAATAAATCGATAAAAGCAACACAAGGAGATAAAGAATTAAACTCTAGGAACTATCTCATACTCGGTGATATGTATTTTGATAGAACAGAATACAAAACAGCTGGAGCATACTATGATAGCACACTTACAAATATGGTTGAAAAGACAAAACCATATCGTGTAGTTAAGAAAAAAAGAATAAACCTTGATGATGTTATTTATTACGAAGGTGTTGCAAGGGCAGGTGATAGTATACTTAATGCTGTAAGTTTACCTAAAGAGCAGCAAATAGCACTTTATACTGATTATATAAAAGAATTAAAAGCTCAAGATTCTATTGCTGCCGAAGTTGAAAAGAAAAGAGCACAAAAAATAGCGAGTAAAGCTTCCGGGAAAGGAAATGGTATAGCGGGATTTAATAAACCTCAACGTGCTAATTTACCAGGTATTCCAGGTAATAATAGTGGAGGCAATACAGATTTTTATTTCTACAACCAGTCAACTGTAGCTTATGGTAAAAATGAATTTTTAAAATTATGGGGAGAACGAAAAAATCAAGACAACTGGAGGCTTTCTAACGCTCGTGGTAATTCTGGTTCTGGTTCTGGAAAAGAAGAAGGTGTTGAAGAAAATATTACTCAACTTGAGCGCTATGACCCTGAATTTTACATCAAAAGACTACCGACAGATAAAGTCGTTTTAGATAGTATTGGTAAAGAAAGAAACTTTGCGTATTACCAATTGGGATTAATCTACAAGGAAAAGTTTAAGGAGTATGTCTTAGCCAAAGATAAACTTGAAGGGCTGCTAAAAAACAACCCTGAAGAACGCTTAATTTTACCTTCAAAATACCAACTATATAAAATATATTTACTTCTAGGACAGAATGACGAGGCCGAAATTGCAAAAAACAGAATTATTGCCGAACATCCAGATTCTAGATACGCCGAAATATTACGTAACCCAGATTCTCAATTAGCCAAAGATCAAAATAATCCAGAAACCGTATATGAGAATTTATATAGGAAGTTTGAAGCTCAAGAATATGTAGAAGTTGTTGCGTCAGCTGAAGAAAATATTAAGCGCTTTGAAGGTGATGGTTTTGTACCAAAGTTTGAAATATTAAAAGCCTCAGCACTCGGCCGCTTAAAAGGATACGAAGCGTACAAGGATGCTGTAAATTATGTGGCATTAACTTATCCTAATTCCGAAGAAGGAAAACAAGCGCAGCAAATTTTAGCGAATGCACTTCCTGCACTTAAAAACAAAGATTTCTTGCCCGAAGATGAAGGCAATTCGTTCCATGTTATTTATCAATTCGATAGCTCAAATAAAGAAGATATAAAACAATTTAAAGAAGAGCTCTCAAAAATAATGGAAAGATTGCCATACCCAGATATAAGTCTTTCAAAAGATGTATACGATGAAAACACTACCTTTATAGTAGTTCATGGTTTAAAATATATTACATCGGCTTTAGGTTTTGGTCCTACACTTCAAGATTATAAAGAAGAAAACACGAAAGGTATTACAAAGGAATATTTTACAATATCTTCTGCTAATTACGCCATTGTTCAAAGACACAAAAATTTAGGAGATTACATTAATCCAGAATAAAAGTATTAATCATGTTTTCAGACAAAAAACAAAAATCGATTATGGATACAAGCTCACAACAAAATATCATTGCACATGGGACAAGAATCGTTGGGGATATTGAAAGTAAAGGTCCTTTTAGAATTGACGGTTCAGTTGAAGGTAACGTTAGAACCGAAGGTAAGGTTGTCATTGGTAAAGCAGGTAATGTCACAGGAACCCTAGAAGGTGTTAATGTAGATGTAGAAGGGAAGTTTTCTGGAAAGCTTCTAATAAAAGGAACATTATCACTAAAATCTTCAGCTCATATTGAAGGCGAAGTACAAGTCAGTAAACTTGCAGTAGAGCCAGGAGCAACATTTAATGCAACCTGTAGTATGAAAGGTGCCGTTAAAGCACTTAACAATGGAGAAAAAACATCCCAAAAAAACGATAAAGGAACAGAAAGAACGGCTTAATATCTATGCTCGTTTTTCTGGTATTGCCATACAAATGGCAGCTATTATTGCCATAGGGACATTTGTTGGTGTTAAACTCGACAAGAAATACCCTAATAAAAGCAACCTTTTTACACTTGGTTTTACTTTAGGGTCAGTAATTACATCAATAGTTTATGTAATAAGACGTATTATTGCAGCCTCAAAAGATAATTCTTAGAAGTTACCATGGAAGCATTTAAAAAGAGACAGATTTCGTTTTTATTACAACTTATTGCTGTGACAGCTATTTTACTAGGGCTTCACATATATTTATTAAGTTACTTTGCTGAGGAAATAGATTTCTTTTTCCCTGTTTGGCATATTTATGTATTTCATTTTTTAGTCACTGCAGCATTCTATACAATCATTAATCATAGATTCTCGTCTGGTAAAACAAACATCTTCAATTTGTTTATGGGACTTACATTTGTAAAAATGATTTTTGCAATTCTTTTTCTCTTACCATTATTACTTTCTGATTTTGAAAACAAGCAACCTGATGTTTTCAATTTTTTCATTCCTTATTTTATGTATTTATTTTTTGAAGTTTATGCACTGACCAAGTTTCTTCAAAAGGTATAAAAACCAATGAAATATAATGCAAAAAACACTTTAAAAATTATATCAAAATTAGTGTTTGTCAATTCATTTAATGTCCGTACATTTGCACCGAATTTAAAGCAAGGTATTTTTAACCCCGTAAGAATGAGAATGAACACTTTAAAAAACATCATATTATCTGCATTATTTATTGCAGTATTTAGTGTAAGTTTTGCCTCTGAAACAAAAGAAGGTGGAGAGGATGAAAAGTTCGATCCAAAAGAAATGATTTTACATCACGTAAAAGATGCTTACGGCATGCATTTATTCGACTGGAATGACCATCCTGTGTCTATCCCATTACCTGTAATCACTTACACTGATAAGGGTTTAACAATGTTTTCTTCATCGGAATTTCACCATGATTATAATGGAGAAGTTATTGTAGAAAAGAATGGACAACGTTTTGTAAACGTTCATGAGAAAGTATATGTGTTAGATGAAGGAGCATCGGGAGTAACTTATGACGCTGAACACCACCCTACAAATGCCCATAGACCTAAGTTTGACCTCTCTATCACTAGAAATGTATTTATGATGTGGGTGTCAATAGCTGTTTTATTATTAATATTTTTAACTGCAGCGAGGCGTTACAAAAAGTCAGAAGACAATATACCTTCTGGAATAGCAAGCTTTATTGAGCCATTAGTTTTGTTTGTTAGGGATGAAATTGCTAAGCCAATGATTGGTGAGCATAAGTACAAAAGATACATGCCATATTTATTGACGATATTTTTCTTTATATGGATCAATAACATCTTTGGATTGATTCCAATACTAAATGGCGCTAACTTAAGTGGTAACATTGCATTTACTTTTACTTTAGCAGCTATCACATTTATCATAACAACATTTAGTGGTAACAAAAACTATTGGCAACATATTTTCTGGATGCCAGGCGTTCCTGTACCAATGAAAATATTTTTAATGCCAATTGAGATTATCGGAATGTTTGTAAAACCAATATCTCTTATGATTCGTTTGTTTGCAAACATTACTGCAGGTCACGTTATCATACTAGCATTAATGTCATTAATATTTGTATTTAAGACAATTGCAATTGCACCAGTTTCTGTAGCGTTTTCATTATTTATAACGGTTATAGAGGTTATTGTAACGGCAATACAGGCATATATATTTACAATATTGTCAGCCTTATATTTTGGTATGGCAACTGAAGAAGCACATCATTAATTAATTTAAATTTTATACTATGACTATTACAGGAATTGCAGCTATTGGAGCTGGATTAGCAGCTATTGGAGCTGGTATGGGTATCGGTAGAATTGGTGGGTCGGCTATGGAAGCTATGGCACGTCAACCTGAGATGCACGGAAAGATTCAGTCTTCTGCATTAATCTTAGCAGCCTTCGTAGAAGCGGTAGCACTATTTGGTGTTGTTGTTGCTTTCTTACAAGGGTAATGAAACTAGAATACAGAAGTAACGGTTGGTTGCTTCTGTATTTTAAAATTTAAGTTATTTAAAACAAAACAAGAATGGATTTAATTACACCGGAATTTGGATTAGTCTTTTGGACCTTAATTACATTTTTAATCTTACTTTTTATATTAAGAAAATTTGCTTGGAAACCAATACTTGGTGCTGTAAGCGATAGAGAAGAGGGTATCAAAGATGCTTTAGCCTCTGCTGAAAAAGCACGCCAAGAAATGGAAAACCTTACAGCAGATAACGAGCGTATTTTACAAGAAGCACGTGCTGAGCGTGAAGCCATGTTAAAAGATGCTCGTGACATGAAAAATAAGATGATTGCTGATGCAAAAGACGAAGCACAAGAGCAGGCTAACAAAATAATTGAGCAAGCTCAAGCAGCAATAGAAAGTGAAAAGAAAGCAGCTATGGCAGAATTAAAAAGCCATGTTGCAGGTCTATCAATAGATATCGCAGAAAAAGTAGTGCGTAAAGAATTATCTAACAAAGACAGTCAAGAGAAATTGGTTGAAGAGATGTTAGGTGAAGCAACTTTAAACTAATTATAAATGTCAGGATCAAGAGCAGCAATACGATATGCTAAAGCAGTTTTAGCTCTAGCGCAAGATCAAAAAGCAGCAGATGCAGTAAATGGAGATATGAAACATATCGTTAATGCTATTGCTAAAAGTGATGAGCTAAGCCAGATGCTTCAAAGTCCTGTTGTAAGATCTTCGGACAAAAAAGCAGTGTTGTCTTCAGTATTTGCTAATGCAAATGTTAATACAACCAATCTTATAGATACATTAATTTCTAATAAAAGATTGGCTTTATTAAATGAAGTAGCTTCTAGTTATATCAATTTATACGACCAGTTAAGAGGAAGTCAAATTGCAAAAGTAACTACAGCTGTAGCTTTAACTTCAGAATTAAAAACTAAAGTTTTAGCTAAAGTAAAAGAGCTTACAGGTAAAGAAGCAGAATTAGAAAACATTATAGACGAGACCATTTTAGGTGGTTTCATTTTACGAGTGGGTGATATTCAGTATAACGCTAGTATTGCAAACAAGCTCGACAAATTAAAAAGAGAATTTACATTAAATTAAGATAATATCTATCTAATATAAATAAAGATGGCAGAAGTAAAACCAGCTGAAATATCAGCAATCTTAAAACAACAACTTTCAGGTTTTGAAGCAGGTGCTTCATTAGACGAAGTAGGAACAGTATTAACTGTAGGTGATGGTATTGTACGTGCTTACGGATTAGCTAATGCTCAATATGGAGAATTAGTTGAATTCGAAGGTGGTGCAGAAGGCATTGTACTTAACCTTGAAGAAGATAACGTAGGTATAGTACTATTAGGAGATTCTAAAGCTGTAAAGGAAGGATCAACTGTAAAACGTACTGAGCGTATCGCATCAGTAAAAGTAGGTGAAGGCATTGTAGGCCGTGTTGTTGATACTTTAGGTAACCCAATTGATGGTAAAGGACCAATTGCGGGTGAGACTTATGAAATGCCAGTAGAGCGTAAAGCACCTGGTGTTATCTATAGAGAGCCAGTAACTGAACCATTACAAACAGGTATTAAGGCAATTGATGCTATGATTCCGGTAGGTAGAGGTCAGCGTGAGTTGGTAATTGGTGACCGTCAGACAGGTAAGACTACGGTTTGTATCGATACCATCTTAAATCAAAAAGAATTTTATGATGCAGGTGAGCCTGTATACTGTATATATGTAGCTGTTGGACAAAAAGCCTCAACAGTTGCAAATATTGCAAAAACATTAGAAGAAAGAGGCGCTTTAGCTTATACTACGATTATAGCTGCTAATGCATCAGATCCAGCAGCTATGCAAGTGTATGCACCAATGACTGGAGCTTCTATTGGAGAATATTTTAGAGATACTGGTCGTCCAGCATTAATCATTTATGATGATTTATCTAAACAGGCCGTAGCTTACCGTGAGGTATCTTTATTATTACGTCGTCCTCCAGGACGTGAGGCGTATCCTGGTGATGTATTCTACTTACACTCAAGATTATTAGAGCGTTCTGCAAAAATTATTAATGATGATACTATAGCTAAGGAGATGAATGATTTACCTGATTCTCTTAAGCCAATGGTAAAAGGTGGTGGATCTTTAACAGCTTTACCAATCATTGAAACACAAGCTGGTGATGTATCTGCATATATTCCAACTAACGTGATTTCTATTACTGATGGTCAGATTTTCTTAGATGGGGATTTATTTAACTCAGGTGTTCGTCCAGCAATTAACGTAGGTATTTCTGTATCTCGTGTTGGTGGTAATGCTCAGATTAAATCTATGAAAAAAGTATCAGGTACATTAAAACTAGATCAAGCACAATTCCGTGAATTAGAAGCGTTTGCTAAGTTTGGTTCTGATTTAGACGCCTCTACATTAAACGTAATTGAAAAAGGTAAGCGTAATGTTGAGATTTTAAAGCAAGCTCAAAACGACCCGTTTACTGTTGAAGATCAAATTGCAATCATCTATGCTGGTTCTAAGAACTTATTAAAAGATGTTCCTGTAGAGAAGGTAAAAGAATTCGAAAGAGATTTTGTTGAGTTCTTAAATGCAAAGCATAGAGACACTTTAGACACATTAAAGTCTGGTAAGCTTACTGATGAGGTAATTGATACATTAACAAATGTGGCAAAAGACCTTACAGGAAAGTATAGAGCTTAATAATTAAACTAATGTCACTCTGAGCCTAGTTGCAAAGAGTCTTTATAATATAAAGGATGGCAAACTTAAAAGAAATACGTAACAGAATATCGTCAGTATCCTCTACGATGCAGATCACAAGTGCCATGAAAATGGTATCTGCTGCGAAGTTAAAGAAGGCCCAAGACGCTATTACTGCAATGCGTCCGTACTCTAATAAGTTAACAGAATTACTTCAGAGTTTAAGCGCTACTTTAGACGCTGACTCTGGCAGTAAGTATTCTGTTGAAAGAGAACTTAACAATGTTTTAGTTGTTGCTATAACATCTAATAGAGGCTTATGTGGTGCTTTTAATTCTAACATTATTAAACAGACTAATGCTTTGATTAATGATGTTTATTCAGATAAAAATGTTTCTGTTTTAGCTATTGGTAAAAAAGCAAATGATGCTTTTGCTAAACAAGACAGGGTCATTGCAAACAAAAGTGAGGTATTTGATGCATTAACATTTGAAAATGTTGCTGAAATTGCCGAGATGATAATGAAGAAGTTTGTAGAAGGTGAATATGATAAAGTTGAGTTAGTTTATAATAGCTTTAAAAATGCTGCTACTCAAATTGTAATGACAGAGCAGTATTTACCTATTGTTCCTATTGAAGGTGAAGATGCACATGCAAATTTAGACTACATATTTGAACCATCTAAACAAGAAATAGTTGAAACTTTAATACCCAAATCATTAAAGACACAATTATTTAAAGGCATTAGAGACTCTTTCGCATCTGAGCACGGTGCACGTATGACCGCAATGCATAAGGCAACGGATAATGCTACAGAGCTAAGGGATCAACTTAAGCTAACTTATAACAAAGCAAGACAAGCTGCTATTACTAATGAAATCCTTGAGATTGTTGGTGGTGCAGAAGCGCTTAATAATTAGACTTAAGTCAAATATTTAAAATATTAAAAACCTCACTTTTTAAGTGGGGTTTTTTTATGGATTATTGTTTTATAAATAGAAAGGCGTAATAACTATAAAATATTACTTTTTTGATGTAATGTATTGCATTTAGTTGCGTCTATTTAAGAATATCTTAATCATATTTTCAATATCGAATAAAATTGAAGATATTTGATTTCCAAAAAAAGTAAAATGAAAAAGAAACTTTTATTTGGTTCAAGTATCCTGCTTGGACTGGCATTTATTGTTACATTATTGTTCCCGAGTCAGAACCCTAAATCTGAGAAACTTTCAAATGATGATATTGTAAAAATTCACAAAGAGAATTTAGATAATAGCCCCTTTAAGGAAACCTTAAAGTTGACCAAAAAAGAACGTAAAGCTTTAGGTATTCCTCCAGATAGGTATTATGAAGATGAGTACGAGTTGACCATGAACCCTTTGTTGGGAAGACCAACTCCAGAAAACTTAGAATCCATAAGAGAATCTATTGAAAATCAAGCTTTTGCTCGTATTCCTGGAGATGGTGTTGATAATGATTGGGAATCCCGTGGGCCAGATAATGTTGGTGGTAGAACAAGAGGTTTAATGTTTGACCCTAATGATGCAAGTAATCAAACAGTTTTTGCTGGAGGCGTAAGTGGTGGTTTATGGAAAAATACAAATATTTCAAGTCCAATCTCTACATGGACTAGAGTGGATTTACCTGAAAATCTAAATGTTTCTGTTATTGTTGCAGACCCAAATAATCCTAATATATTTTATATAGGAACAGGAGAATCTTACACCAATGGAGATGTAAGTGGTGACGGTGTGTGGCAATCGACAGACGCTGGTACAACCTGGGCGAGAGTTTTAGGAGGTGTTTCAGGTCCAACAACTTTTGAGTCAGCATCAAATATTACGATTAATGCTCCGGCAAGTGTTTCAGGAGATTACAACTCTAGAGAGTCAACAAATTTTGGAATTCAAGCATCTTCAGTTGTTACAGGAAATCTAATTTTAGCTAATGATCCAACAGGAACTCCAGAAGAAGGATGTAATGGTTTTGGTGCAGATGCGACAGGAAGAATTGCCTTAATCAGAAGAGGAAATTGTCCTTTCATTGACAAGGTAAGAAATGCTCAAGATGCTGGAGCGATTGCTGCTATTGTGCTAAATAATGTTGGTGGCGCACCAATAGACATGGGAGGTACAGATGGTTCTATTACAATTCCTGCAGTTATGATTTCCAAGGAAGATGGTGACGCTATAGTTGCGGCCATGCAAACCGGTACGGTGAATGGTTCAGTAAATCCCGCAACAGGAACTTTTACTGGAACTTTAGTGCCAGGAATCCAACAAATCAATGATATTAAAATAAAAGATAATAATGGTGTTTCTGAAGTATATGTGGCTGCAGGGGATGCCTTTTATGGATCTGCAAATGTTGCTACGTTTTTGGGAGGAACAGAATTAGGCATATTTAAATCTGTGGATCAAGGAGCAACGTGGACTCAGGCAAACATACCTCAAACACCAAATGGAAATGATTACGAACCAAATGACATCGAAGTTGGAGCTGATGGCAAAATATGGATGTCTACAACAGATAGCTCTATTTTTGGTGATGGAGGCGGCGCTATTTTTTCTTCGAATGATGGACAAAATTTCCAATTGGAGAATACAATTAATAATGCTGATAGAACACAAATAGCTGTATCTTCTCAAAATGCAGGAACTATTTATGTATTAGCAGAAGTTCCCGGGGGCGTTTTCATGCAAGGCACAACAGATGGCTTTGTTTCAGATATATTTAATCTTGAATTACCAAACGATGTAGACAATGGGATTCCTGCTGATGATTTTACTCGAGGTCAAGCATTTTATGATTTGCTGCTAGAGGTTGACCCAAATAATGATCAAACCTTATATGCAGGCGGAATTGATTTGTTTAAGTCTACCAATGGAGGAGAAGATGGCAATTCAGATTCATGGGAACAAATTTCCAAATGGTCTAATAATAACAATCTAGCAAATCTAAATGTACCTTTAGTTCATGCAGATCAGCACGCGATGGTTTTTTCCCCTGGTAATTCAACTATCGCAATTTTTGGTAATGATGGAGGCGTCTACTATTCAACAAACGACGGTAATAATATAAGTTCAAGAAATAACGGTTTTATAACATCTCAGTTTTACACAGTTGGTGTTGCACCCACAGATGCCTTTACAGGAGATACAGATCATTTTATAGGCGGGCTTCAAGATAATGGAACACAATTATTTAATGGTGTTGGGGCAGGAATAAATAGCTCTAGCACGGCATTTGGGGGTGACGGTGCTGCAAGTTTCTTCGATCAAGATGGTACAGACAGGTATTACATAACCAACTTTGTCTTTAATCGGGCAGTAAATTTATTTAATTTCAATGGACCTAATGTTACTATAAATAGTGAGAACACAAGTAATGGATCTTTTATAAATCAGCAAGCATTAGACTCTAATTTAGATATTTTATATTCTAATTACTCTTCAGGTGGAAATTCAATAATAAGAAGATATTCAGGCATCAAATCAGCTGGAACTTTAGAAAAAACAAATCTAAGCAACCCCGTTTTAACTAGTAGACCAACAGCACTAGAAGTTTCTCCATTTACAACATCTTCTACAACTCTTATAGCAGGTACTGTATTAGGAGATATCATTAAAATTGAAAATGCAGATTCTACTCCAATATGGACAAACATTGAAACAGATAATCTCATTGTAGGAAGTATATCAGACGTACAGTTTGGAGTCACAGAAAACGATATTTTTGCTACAGTCCATAATTATGGTGTTAATAGTATTTGGTATACAAACGATGGTGGATTAACGTGGTCTTCTAAACAAGGTGATCTTCCTGATTTACCAGTAAAAGCCATTCTTCAAAATCCAGGGAACTTAAACGAGGTTATAATAGGTACAGAACTTGGGATTTGGGCTACTAGTAATTTTTCTTCATCAAGTCCAAATTGGACTTCATCTCAAGCAGGCATGTCTAATGTAAGAATTACCGATATAGATTTAAGAGACGATAATGCAATATATGTCTCCACATATGGACGTGGTGTTTTTTCTGGACAATTTGCTATCGACCCAAGTCAAGATGTCGATGGAGATGGGATTCTAAATGCCATTGACAACTGCCCAGATAATGCAAATTCAGACCAACAAGATTCTAATGGAAATGGAATAGGAGATGTTTGCGACACAAGTTATGAAGACCCAAACAATATAACTTTAGAAATAACATCTGAGCGATGTGAAGGTCAAGAAAATGGTGAAGCTAGAGTTACGATATTTCAAACGTTTGTGAATTACACGGTAAGTTTGACGGGTACAGGAATTAATGAAACACAAACAATTACTGGAGCAAATACAACTTCAGTATTTACAAATTTGAGTGTTGGTTCTTATACAGTTTGCGTTAATGTAGATGGAAGGGATTTTGAACAATGTTTTGAAATCAATATTGATGCTGCACCTGCCTTAGGTGGTGTATTTAGTGTTGCTAGTAATAATGATGGAAACGAAAGTTCTTCATCAGGAGCTTCAAGCACTGCTGTAAATATTGAAACAGGAACTGCGCCATACACAGTAGTGTTTAATAACGAGGTTGTTATGGTAACAAGCCAAACGTCTTTTAATGTAGATACTTCTGGAGGTGGTCTTCTAGAAGTGACTTCAGCCATAGCTTGTGAGGGTAAACTTAGTAGAGTTGTAGAAGACTTTACTCCGTTAACGTTGAGTTATGGACCT
This sequence comes from Winogradskyella haliclonae, assembly GCF_014635865.1. Classification (GTDB taxonomy): domain Bacteria; phylum Bacteroidota; class Bacteroidia; order Flavobacteriales; family Flavobacteriaceae; genus Winogradskyella; species Winogradskyella haliclonae. Next base: position 701,753 of record NZ_BMDQ01000001.1, read on the forward strand.
AACCCAGTTGTTAATGACTTAAGAATAAACATACCTAACGCCCCAGAAAATGGTGTAGGTGTACAAGTATATGATGTTCATGGAAAACTTATTGTAAATCAGAATTTATCTGTTCAAAATGGTATTTATATTAACATTCCATTTGCTAATCTTACCCAAGGGATTTATTTCGTAAGACTCGATATAGAAAAAGCTGAAATGATTAAAATCATTAAAAAATAAAATCATGAAAAAAGAAATAAAATTAATAATAGCCATATTTTCAGTATTACTATTAGTTGCATGTGGAGGTAGTGATGATGGGCCACCACCAAATTCTGCACCAACGCAAGTATCTCAAGTTGTATTTCCAACGTCAAATTTGTTATGTACAGATAATACAATTACATTTCAATGGAATGCTTCTACTGATGTAGATAATGACCCAATTACTTATAGAATTATAATCGCGACAGACAGAGACTTAAACAATATTGTAGAAAATAGAATAGTAACTACAAATAGTGTGACAATAACCTTACAACAAGGTGTTGCCTATTATTGGAGTGTTACAGCAATTGATAGCGAAGGTAACGAGGCCGATGCATCAACAACATTAGCATTTTTTACTTCAGGACCTGGTATTTCTAATTATGCGCCTTTTACAGCGGCATTAAATGCGCCAGGAGATGAAAGTAGTGTAACAGCCGGAACAGTAAATTTAAATTGGACCGGTGGCGATACAGATACTGGAGATATACTCGTTTTTGATGTTTATTTTGGTTTAGCAATGGATCCACCTTTGATTGAGTCAGGATTATCAACTGAAAACACTAACGTAACTACAGTTTCGGGGAATACTTATTATTGGCGAATAGATACAATTGATGATTCCGGGGTTAAAACTATCGGACAACTATGGTCGTTTGATACCAACTAAAATATTTGGCATAGCTATTGAAACATTGTAGTTGTTATAGAAAAGATTCATTATGAAATTGATCCGTAAAGCATTTAGATTTTTATCCATAGCTATTATATCTGTTAGCTTTGCTCAATGTGCTAGTACTATGAAATTAGAAAAAGAAGCACCTACTACCTTTGGAGACGTATATTGCCAGAGTTGGGTTGCAGGTGTTAAAGGTGGGGGCTCAGGCACTAATATTTTTATTGAAACGCTTAAGGATGATATCGTTTTAGATAGTGTGTTTTTTAGAGGGAAAGTATCTAAATTAGAAACCAAGCCCAAAAACAGACAATTATTTATAGGCCGATTTTTATCTACATCTAATACTGAAGGCGTCAATTTAGAAAACTCTAAAAGTGATATAATAAGTGGCAAAGATTTCCCTTTCGAGTTAGAAAATAACGAATGTGTAGTAAGCTATATAAAAGAAGGAAAGACAAGATATTACAAACTAAGCAATATTATAGAACGACAAACAGATGCTTTACCAATGTCTACACCGCCTAATAAAAACTAAGAGCCAAAATTATATAATAAAAACCTCACTATATCAGTGAGGTTTTTTTGTTTTAAAAATGGTATTTTTAGCAATAATATTCAATATCCTTGAGCGCATTTCAAAAACTTTTTAAGCAGACGTTTATTTATGGGCTAGCAACGGTGCTTCCTAGAATGTTGACGTTCTTGTTAACACCACTTTATACCGATGTTATGGCTGTTGGTGTTTATGGTAAAGTGACCATTATCTTTTCGTGGTTTGCTATTTTTAATGTGATTTTAGCCTACGGAATGGAAACAGCATTCTTTAGGTTTTTTAATAAAAAAGAGGATAAAGAGCGTGTTGTTGGTACATCAGCTTTATCAATAATTTTTACATCCTTAGTAATTTTTGCATTTGCATTTCTGTTTAAAAGTGAGATAGCTCAAATTACTGATATTAAAGCAGAGTATATCAATTTTGTGATATGGATTTTATTACTAGATGCTTTAGTTATTATTCCGTTTGCTTGGTTGCGTGCTAAAGAGAGACCAATAAAATATGCAGTAATTAAAATTGCAAATGTGGCTATTAATATTGGGCTAAACTTATTCTTCTTTTTATGGCTTGCAGACTTAGCAACTGGTAATTCTTTCTTTGAGTCAATATACAAACTAAATTTTGAGATAAGTTATGTGCTTATAGCTAATGCAGCAGCAAGCGGTATAACACTATTATTAATGGTTCCGTTTTATAGTAAAATTAAATACATATTCGACGCTAAACTTTGGAAGCAAATGTTGGGTTATGCTTTTCCTGTTTTAATTGCTGGCTTAGCGTATACAATTATTGAAATGTTTAATAGGATTTTGCTAGACAGTCCACTATCAAATGCGGCAGACCCCGAAGCAGAAGTTGGTATGTTTTCGGCGTGTTATAAAATTGCATTATTCATGACTTTGTTTGCTACTGCATTTCGATTAGGGATTGAGCCGTACTTTTTTAGTCATGCAAAAAGCAATAATCCTCAAAAAAATTATGCTCGAATATTAGAATATTTTGTAGCCTTAGGCTCTATTATTCTCTTAGCCGTAGTCGTATTTTCAGATATAATTAAAGCGTTAATTATTAGAGATGAGGCGTTTTGGGAAGCCATGTGGATTGTCCCTATTGTACTTTTGGCTAGTTTTTGTTTAGGTATATACCATAACCTTTCAGTTTGGTATAAGATTACAGACAGAACCAAATTTGGTGCATATATTTCGGTATTTGGCGCAATCGTAACTTTAGGACTAAACTTTTGGTTGATTCCTATAATAGGATACAAAGGTTCAGCAATTGCAACTTTGGCCGCTTATGGTAGCATGGTATTGTTATCTTATTATTACGGAAGAAAGCATTACCCAATTCCATATAATTTAAAGAGAATAGGAACTTACTTAGGGTTATCCATAGTATTTTCAGGAATTTACTTTTATCAATTTAGACAAGACTATTTTATTGGAATTCCTTTACTACTAACCTATATAGGAATTGTATTTTTGCTGGAAAGAAAAGAACTGAAAAAATTATTAAATACTAAATGACGATTAAGATAATTAACAAATCCAACCATGACTTGCCGCATTATGAAACCATTGCATCAGCGGGGATGGACTTGCGCGCACATATTTCAGAACCAATAAGCTTAAAACCATTAGAACGCACCATTGTAAAAACAGGTTTGTTTATTGAGTTACCCATTGGCACAGAAGCACAAGTTCGACCAAGAAGTGGTTTGGCAGCAAAAAAAGGAATTACAGTACTCAATGCACCAGGAACAGTAGATGCAGATTACAGAGGTGAAATAGGCGTGATTCTAGTTAATCTTTCAAATGAAGATTTCACAATAGAAAACGGAGAGCGCATCGCTCAATTGGTTATCGCAAAACATGAACGTGCAGATTGGGAAGAAGTAGAAGTCTTATCCGAAACATCTCGTGGTGAAGGCGGTTTCGGTAGCACTGGAATAAAATAATTAAGAAAAAGAAATTAGAAATATGAAAATAATAGTCCCAATGGCAGGTCGTGGCTCACGCCTAAGACCACATAGTTTAACCGTTCCAAAACCATTAATTCCTGTTGCAGGTCAACCGATTGTTCATCGTTTGGTAAAAGACATTACAAAAGTTTTAAAGCAACCTATAGAAGAAATTGCATTTGTACTTGGAGACCCAGCTTTTTTTGGAGAAGATGTTGTATCGAGTTTAAAGCAATTAGCAGAAGGTTTAGGAGCAAAAGCATCAATTTATAGACAAGACCAACCTTTAGGCACAGGGCATGCTATTATGAGTGCTGAGCCATCTTTATCTGGTCCTGCTGTAATCGCTTATGCAGATACCTTAATTAGAGCTGAGTTTGACTTAGATCCCAATGCTGATAGCGTTATTTGGACAAAACGTGTTGCTAATCCAGAAGCTTATGGTGTTGTAAAACTAAATGATAAAGAAGAAATCGTAGAGCTTGTAGAAAAGCCTGAAACTTTTGTGAGTGACCAAGCTGTAATAGGCATTTATTATTTTAAAGATGTTGCCGTTTTAAAATCGAAACTCCAAGAAGTATTAGATGAAAACGTTATGAATGGTGGCGAGTACCAAATTAATGATGGCATTAAACGCATGATGGCAGATGGTAGAATCTTTAAAACAGGGACAGTAGATGAGTGGATGGATTGCGGAAATAAAGCTGTTACTCTTGAAACTAATGCTAAAATGCTAGGTTTTCTTAAGGCGGATGGAGAAGAAAAATTGGTTGATGATTCTGTGATTTTAGAAAATTCAACAATTATAGAACCTTGTTTTATTGGTAAAAATGTAGTGCTAAAAAACAGCACAATAGGACCTAATGTTTCTATCGGAAATGATACCATTATCGAAAATTCCTTCGTTAAAAATAGCTTAATTCAAACGCAAACCATTGTGAAAAACGCTACTTTAGATGAGGCTATGATTGGTAATCATGTTAAATATAATGGTGGGTTTACCAAAATTAGTATTGGCGATTATACGCAAATGGAATAAAATTTGAATAGCTTCATATCGTGAAACCTAACTTAAACATTACAAAGCTTTTTACTGTACTTCTGCTAGTACCAATGTTTGCATTGGCTCAAGTAGATTTTAATAAAAAGCCTGACGATGATTTAGGAAATGTAAAAGACGAATATCAAGAGCATTTTTTTGAAGCACTAAAACAAAAAGGCATTGAAAATTACGAACGTGCCGTTGAAGCGCTTCAAAAGTGTTTAGAGATAGATAATACAAAACCTGTTATTTATTTCGAACTTGGTAAAAATTATAACCAACTCAAAAATTTTGGAGCTGCTGAAGATGCTTTAAAAAAAGCCATTTCTATGCAACCAGATAATGAGTGGTTTTTAGATGAACTTTATGATGTTTACTACAGGCAGGATGATGTAGACAATGCCATCAAAACAGTTAAACAACTGGTAAAGTATCATCCTGATTATAAGATGGATTTAGCCACCCTTTACATCAAAAAAGAAAAATTTAATACCGCTTTACGAGTTTTAGATGAGTTAGATCAAGAGTTGGGAACAAATGATTTGCGTGACCAAATGCGTAATAGTATTTATAATAAAACTGGAGATGCAAAAGATAGAATAGATAACCTTAAAGCTCGAATTTCTGCTAATCCAAATAATGAAAACAATCATTTACAACTTATCTACAGATATAGTCAAACGGGAAAAACAAAAAAAGCATTTGAAGCAGCAAAAGAACTGTTGAGAATAAAGCCAGACTCTAAGTTAGTCCATTTAGCATTATATAAATTCTACTTAGATGGAGATGAAGTAGATAAGGCAGTTGCATCTATGAAACTAGTGTTAAACACTCCTGAAATAGATGGGCAAGTAAAATCTAAAGTTCTCCAGGATTTTGTAAAATTTGTTGAAAAAAATCCGCAATATCAAAAAGACCTCATTGAAGCAACAGATAATGTTGATACCGAAAAAAACTCAGAATCTCTTTCAAATTTAGGTGCCTATTATTCAAAGACTGGAGACAAACAAAAAGCACTTAAAAATTATAAAGAAGCGTTGCGTAAAAACCCAAGTGATTTTAAATTATTACGAGATGTAATTTTAATTCAAATTGAATTAAAGAATTATGAGCAGGCGTTAACTGATACCAATAGCGCTTTAGAATTATACCCAGCGCAACCTATTTTGTATTTATTAAATGGAGTTTCTAATATCAATTTAAGTCAACCCCAAAAAGCAATTGAAAACCTAGAAATGGGGCTTGATTTTCTTGTAGAAAACCCACAAATGGAACGTGATTTTTACCTACAATTAAGTCAGGCGTATAAATTAGTTAATAATAATGCCAAGTCTAGAACGTTTGCTAAAAAGGCAGAAGCTATAAAAGTCCAGCAATAAATGATGAAAATTCTAAATGGTAATACGATAAAGATAATAGCCATCACACTTATAATTGGTTTTACAAGTTGTAAGTCGTCAAAGGCTATTATATCTTCTGGTGTTGCAAGCTCAAAACTTTCGGCGAAACAGGTTATTAAAGAGCACGGCAAAAGTGATGTTAATTTTAAAACATTACAGGCCAAAGCAAAAATTGATATTACTCAAGGCGAAAAAAAGCAAAGCGCAACCTTTAATCTTCGTATAAAAAAAGATGAAGTTATTTGGCTGAGTGCACCACTAGGCTTAGCACGTATGATGATTACTCCCAAAAAGGTTCAGTTTTATAACAAAACAGATAACACTTATTTTGATGGTGATTATGCATTGTTAAGTGATTTTGTAGGTTTTGAATTAGACTTTTTAAAAGTGCAAAATATTTTAATGGGACAAGCGATATATGATTTAAATGGACAAGCCCATGAGGTCGATATTCAGGACAATTCGTATGTATTGCAGCCAAAGAAGCAAGATGTTTTGTTAGAGTTGTTTTATTTAATGAATGCGTCTCACTTTAAGCTTAATTCTTTGCAAATGGCGCAACAGGTAAAGCGAAGAATTCTTCAGGTAGATTATAAATCTTACCAAGACATAGATAAAAACGTCATTCCAAAAGAAATAAAGGTTATTGCTGTTGAAAATACAGATGAAGCTTTAATTGATATGGAAATAAAATCTGTAAGTTTAAATGGTGAAGTACGTTTTCCTTTCAGAATTCCTTCAGGATATAAAGAAATAGAATTAAAGTAATATGCGCGCGAAAAGCATTTTTATACTTGTAATTATAACTCTTTTTTCGGTTTCAGTAGTATCGGCACAAAGTGACAAACAAAAAGCTTTAGAAGCCGAGCGTCAGCGTCTTTTAAAAGAGATTAATCAACTTAATTCTCTTTACAGGTTAGACAAGAAAAAAGAAACGTCTGTAGTTGAGCAAGTCGAAGATGTTAATTTTAAAATTAGAGTTCAGCAAAATCTTATAAAAGTTATTAATGAACAGGCTAATCAATTAACACGAGAGATTAATGCCAACCAAAGCGAGATTACTCAGCTCAGAGATCAATTAAAAGAGCTTAAAGAAGATTATGCTAAGATGATTGTAAAGTCCTACAAGAGCAAGTCAGAGCAAAGTAAAGTCATGTTTTTACTCTCGTCGGATAATTTTAAACAGGCCTATAAACGCTTGCAATATATTAATCAATACAAAGCTTACCAGAAGAAACAAGCCGAGGATATAAAGGCTAAGACTTTAGATTTGCAAAACCTTAATCTGGAATTATCTAAACAAAAAGAAGATAAAAAGAAACTTATTGCCGAAAATAGGAAAGCTAAAAAGGCACTTGAATTAGAAATGAAAGCTCAAGAAGAGCTTATGGTTTTAATACGTAAGGATTTAAAAAAGCATGCAGCAGAGATACGTGCAAAGCGTCAAGAGGCAGACCGTATAGATAGAGAAATCAATAAATTAATTAAAGAAGCGATTGCAGCTTCTAATAAAAAAGCAGGTAAAACAACCTCAACAGGAAAATTTGTATTAACACCTGCTGCAAAAAAACTCGCCGCTAATTTTGAGGCTAATCGCGGTAAATTACGTTGGCCAGTAGACCGAGGCGTTATAAAAAGTAGATATGGATTACAGCGTTCTATTACAGATAAGTCAGTAAAAAATAATTATAAGAGTATTTATATAGCTACAGAGAAAAATGCTAAAGTAAAAGCGGTTTTTAATGGCGAAGTTTTCAGAATACAATTGATTAAAAATAGTAACCCTGTAATATTAATAACTCACGGAGACTATACGACTGTTTACATGAATATGTCTAAAATCAATGTAAAGCCAGGTCAGAAAGTAAAAACTGGTCAAGTTATAGGCGAAGCATTTACCAATAAAAAAACAGGAAAAACCTTATTAGGGTTTAGAGTCTATAAAAACGACGCGACCCAAAACCCCGAATATTGGTTATCTAAAAACTAGATGTTTACGATAACATAACCGTTTCTAGTTTTACGGTAACGTTTCCCATTCCAAGTATAATAACGTTTCCCATTAACACGGACTACTTTATAATTTTTAGGAAGTTTTTTAACGACTGTGACATTTGTAGGTTGTCTAACAACTACGCGTCGTGCACAAGAATTTAGACTTAAAAAAAATATAAGACCGAGTAAAACAAATAAATTTCTCATCATTAAAAGATTTAGGTTTAACAATGAGTAAGACTTAAAAAAGTAGAATAGGTTTAATTACTTAAACAATGCTTTTAACTCACTAGCATCATCAGGCTTCATTTTACCAGCCAATACAAGGCTTAGTTGTTTACGTCTTAAAGCGGCTTCAAAACGTTCTTTTTCTAATTCAGTTTCAGGTATAAGTTCAGGCACTTTTGTAGGTCTTCCAGTTTCATTAACGGCAACAAATGTATAGATAGCTTCGTTAGCTTTAATGCATTCGCCAGACTCACGGTCTTCAATCCAAACATCCATATAGACTTCCATAGAAGATGTAAATGCACGGGATACTTTAGCTTCAATAGTTACAACACTTCCTAGTGGTACAGAACGATTAAACGCCACATGGTTTACAGAAGCAGTGACTACAATTCGTCTTGAATGACGACGCGCAGCAATACTAGCGGCACGATCCATACGTGCCAAAAGTTCACCACCAAAAAGATTATTTATTGGATTGGTTTCACTCGGTAAAACGAGGTCAGTTACTATAGTTTTAGACTGAAATGCTGTTTTTGCTTCCATAACATATTTAATTCTCGACAAAGGTAAATTAAAAAGAAGGAAGCAGGAAGTAATTATTTGCTCAAATCTTTGACGAGCAACCAAGCATCCTTATTATGCGCTTTTCGGATAGTGTACATGGCACGTTGTGCTTCAGTTCTATTGTCATAACTTGAGTAAACAACCTCATGTAAGCCATACCTATTAACACCAATTTTACGAGCTTTATAACCCAAATCTCGGAGTTGCTTTACTTTTTTATCGGAGTTTGCTTCTACTCTAAAAGCACCGGCAACAATATGGTAATTACCTATTTGCTTTTCTACAGAAAATGTTGCAGCTGGTAATGGATTACTAATAAAAAAAGTAGCTTCTTGTATCTTGTTATCAATCTGCTCGTTAGCTTCTTGCTGTGCAACTTGGTTATGTTGACTAATAGTATTGCTATAATATTTACCAACACCAAAACCACTTAAACCTAATATAATAACTGCTGTAGCGGCATACCTTAACCAATTGCTAGAACGCTTTTCTGGTGTTAATACAATAGGCGCTTTTTCTTCAATAGCTTCTGCGTCTTGCTTGTAAACTTCACGAGTAACATCTTTAGCATTAAAATGTGATAAGCCAAAAGCATCTGTTAAATAATTAATGTGATACGAAGGGTTAAACACAATACTACCTTCTTTATTTAATAATAAATCACCAATATTCTGAAATGAAATAGTTTCGCCTTCTACTAAATAAGACGTAATAGACTTCACTTGTTTTGCAATTTTTTCTACAGCAACTTGATACGGAATCTTCTCTACTTCAGCAATATAATTTGCTAAAAGTCCATCATTATTTTGAAGTTGCTCATTAAAAGATAACACCTTTTTTGGAGGATAAAATGTATGTGTAGATTCGTGTATTTTGGCAGACACACGATGCGTTAAAAATGCACCAAAATTAGGTACAGTCACACAGTCATATCTGTATAATAAATCGCTGATGTAAGTTTCTAACTGCATATATCAATGGTCTATAGAAAGCGCAAAGACTTTAAGGTAAAAAAATTAAGGCATTACAACGTCTTTCACTAAATGCCAAATCTCGATTATCGAGTATAACAAATTTAGAAATTTTTGAATGCGATATCCAAGTATAACATCTAATTTATTAACATCTCAGAAAAATAGTATTTTTAAAGTCTATCTAGATTTAAATGACTGAAGAAGAACTTTTAAATATTCTGGCATTACAGCATGTTCCAAAAATAGGTGCAACTACTGCTAAAAAACTAATTGCACATTGCGGTAGTGCAGAAGCTGTTTTTAAAGAGCGGAAAAGTAATATTCTGAAAATTGATGGTATAGGCACAGTAACAATAGAAGGTTTGCATGACAAGATTCATTTTGAAGAAGCCAAAAACGAAATACGATATATAAAAGATAACGCTATTGGCTTTTCGTACTTTACAGATAACAATTATCCAGAACGGTTAAAACATTGTATTGATGGACCACTATTATTATTTCAATCTGGGAACATTAATCTAGAAAATAAATATATCATTAGTATTGTTGGTGCCCGGAAAATTACAACAAGCGGCATTACTTTTTGCGAAAAACTAGTTGAAGAATTGGCGCCATACGACCCAGTAATTATCTCTGGATTTGCTTACGGAACAGACATTACAGCTCATAAGGCAGCTTTAAAACACAACCTACAAACTATTGGCTGCTTAGCGCATGGCTTAAATCAAATCTATCCAAAAGTGCACAAAAAATATATGAGAGATGTTGAAAAGCATGGAGGGTTTTTCACTGACTTTTGGAGTTCAGACACATTTGATAGGAAAAATTTTTTAAAACGAAATCGCATCATTGCTGGATTAAGTGAAGCGACTATAGTTGTAGAATCAGCCGAAAAAGGAGGAAGTTTGGTTACTGCAGATATTGCAAATTCGTATAATCGAGATGTGTTTGCAGTTCCAGGAAGAACAACAGATAGTCAGAGTGTAGGCTGTAATAATTTGATTAAAACCAACCAAGCTCATTTGTTATCAAGTCCTTTGGATGTGCCATATTTGTTGGGTTGGGAATTAGATGCTTCGACGAGCTCGGCATCCCAGAAAAATGTACAGAAGCAGCTATTTGTGGAATTAGATTCTGATGAAAAAATCATTTATAATTTTTTGAAAGAAAACAATAAGGCATTACTCGATGTTATTGCTCTAAACTGTAATATGCCAACCTACAAACTTGCAGGGCTGTTACTTAATATGGAATTAAAAGGAGTCGTCAGACCTTTACCTGGTAAATTGTTTGAGCTTATTTAATAGCCAATTTTTTCACGAACTCGCTTCAATACTTCATTAGCAACATCGCTGGCTTTTTTTGCACCAACAGCTAAAGCAGTATCAACTTCGTTGAGGTTTGCCATATAGTAATTATAACGCTCACGAGGTTCTGTAAAACGCTCTAAAACGAGTTCGTACAAAGCCTGTTTAGCATGTCCGTATCCATAATTACCATTTTCATAGTTAGCTTTCATTTGGTCAATAGCATTATCATTTGCTAACAAACTATAAATAGCAAAACAATTACATGTAGACCAATCTTTAGGTTCTTCAAGTGGTGTGCTATCGGTTTGGATAGACATAATTTGTTTGCGGAGTTTCTTTTCTGGTAAAAAGATGTCAATGATATTGCCTTTACTCTTGCTCATTTTTGCGCCATCAGTACCAGGAATAAGCATCGTATCTTTTTGGACATCAGCTTTTGGTAATACAAAAGTTTCACCGCCGATTTTAGCATGAAAACGAGACGCCACATCGCGGGTCATTTCAATATGTTGCTCTTGGTCTTTACCAACTGGGATAATCTCTGCATCATATAATAAAATATCGGCCGCCATTAGCATCGGATAGGTAAATAGTCCAGCATTAACATCTTCTAATCTATCAGCTTTGTCTTTAAAACTGTGCGCCAAGGTTAATCTTTGATATGGGAAGAAACAGCTCAAATACCAAGATAATTCAGTCACCTGTGGCACATCACTTTGTCTATAAAACACTGTTTTGCTAATGTCTAATCCAAAAGCTAACCAAGTTGCAGCAGTAGAATAAGTGTTTTGTCTTAGTTTTTCAGCATCTTTTATTTGCGTTAGCGAATGCATATCAGCAATAAATAAATACGAGTCGTTAGCGTCGTTTTTTGCTTTTTCTATCGCTGGAATTATTGCGCCTAAAATATTACCTAAGTGAGGTATTCCTGTACTTTGTATTCCTGTTAGTATTCTTGCCATAATCATTTCCCGTGCAAACAGGAATTTCTTTAAAATTCAAACTAAGAAACAAAGGTAATTTTTTCTATTATACTATTTAATTTATTTGTCTAGTTTTGAAGCTGTGAAATTATTTAAGTACATCTTTTGGATTTTCTATCGCGTATGGTTTTATGTACTTGTGGCAATTCCTATTATAGGATTAATGCCTCTGTTATTAATATCTATATCTAGGGAACAATGGTATCCATACTTTTTTAAACTAGCGCGCTTTTGGGCTAAGTTTATTTTAGTAGGAATGGGTTTTAGTTATAGAATTAAGAAAGAGGAGATTCCCAATCCAAAATCCAGTTACATGTTTGTAGCTAACCATACTTCGATGACAGATATTATGTTAATGCTAGTGTCTGTAAAAAACCCCTTTGTTTTTGTTGGAAAAAAGGAATTAGCCAAAATTCCACTTTTCGGATTCTTTTATAAACGCACTTGTATTTTGGTAGACCGTAGTAGTCCTAAAAGTAGACAAGCTGTTTTTTTAAGAGCTCAAAGACGATTACAACAAGGATTGAGTATCTGTATTTTTCCTGAAGGTGGTGTCCCAGATGAGTCTATTTTGTTAGATGAGTTTAAAGATGGTGCTTTTAGAATGGCAATTAACCAACAAATACCAATTGTTCCGATGACGTTTTACGATAATAAAAAGCGTTTTCCTTTTTCTTTTTTTAGTGGCGGTCCAGGAAAAATGCGAGTTAAAATTCACAATTTCTTTTCTACAGAAGGCTTAACTACTGAAGACACAAAAGACTTAAATAAATCTGTAAGAGTATTGATTTTAGAAAACCTTTATCAAGATCAAAAACTCATAGACTAAAAAAGTCGCTCAAACCACTGAGCGACTTTTTTTATAGTTATTGTCATCATTGCTTTATAGAGTTTACAATAACTACCTATCTAACTAAAAACCTAAAACTTAAAACTTAAGCCTGTATATACTCCAATAAAAAATGGCCTAAAATCACCAGAGGTATTATTGAATGTATTTATTTGATACTTGAACTTTGGTTCAAGATTTATATTAATCTTATCTGTTAAACTGTAATCAACACCTACACCAAAATTAGCGCTAAAGCTAGTGTCTCTAAGGTTATTGGCCTCTCCAATCTGTGTGCTTTGCCCGTTAACATCTGCAAAAATTTCATTTTCGTTAAGTAGTAATGTGCTAAAACCACCACTAAGGTTTACACCTAGTTTTTTATCTACAAGGCGATACTCTACTTCAAGAGGAATTTCAATAAAACCAAAGCGTTGTTCAAGATTACCTGTTTGTAAAGTATTAATGGCTTCTGACACAGTATTATTACTAATTGAAGAGCGGCTTAGAAGCATTAATGATGCATGATTAACACTGTTGCTTAGTTTTACATTCTCTAGATTACCGTTTGAAGAGTTTGAAGCTCTAGATGAAAATGCATTATCTGATAAAGCAATAACATCATTTGTTGTATTATTAAAACTAACTTTGTTAATACCCGCAGTCACTTTAAGTCTGTTGTTTACAGCATAGCTTCCTTTAACGCCATAACTCATACTTATGTCACTACTAGTGTTATTATCATTAAACTGTGCATCAATTGAGGAGCCTTGACCTAAAGAATTAAAATACACCGGCGCTACATTAGGCGAAATGCTCCACCGGCGTAGTTCTTTTTCTTCTTCTTCATTTATTTTCTTAGCTTCAGCAATAGCTTCTTCTATATCTTGTCCTTTTTCTTCTTTAGTCTCTTTTTCTTTTAAGATTTTAGAGACTTTATCTTCTCCGGCCTTACCATCTTCTTTTTCTGTTGACGCAACTGTTGTAGCAGATTTAGTAGAAGAATTAATTATTTCATTAATCTCTGACTCTGATTTTATTTGTAAGTTATCAGTCGTGATAGACTTAGTGCTATTAGTAGATGCTACAATAGTTTCTATAGTATTTTTATTATTGTTTTTAGAGATGAGATTTGTTGTGTTTTCTTTAGATTTTTCTGATGTTGAATTTTGATAAGCGACTACGTCTTCTTTATTATTAGATTTATAAAGTTGTTTTTGCGAAGTTTTTTCTTCTTCATTTACTGTTGAAGATTCATTATTCTCATTTGAGTCAATTATGTCTTCTGAAGCTATTTGAGTACTGCCTTTTTGAGATGCATTATCAATATTGTTTTTCGTCGTATCTTCTACCTGTTGTTTGTCTATATCTACTATAATTGGCGTGTCAGGATTATTATTGATTAGCATATTACCAACGGTAAACATGAGTACAATGGCAGCAGCAACACCACCTAATTGCCACCAAATAGGAATAATACGTTGTTTTTTCTTCTTTTTCTCAAGTCTAGCTTCAATACCTTCCCAAACAGCATCGTTTGGCATAACGTCAAAGTCTTTAAACTTCTCTTGAAAGATACGGTCGATATGTTTTTTATCGCTCATTTTATAATGATTGCGAATTTAAATTCGCTTTGTAATTTTCAATTTTTTGCTTTAAAATCTGTCTAGCTCTTGCGAGATTAGACTTAGAGGTTCCAGTTGAAATATCCAACATTTTACTTATTTCGTTATGCGAAAACCCATCCATTACATATAGGTTAAATACCAATCGATACCTATCTGGCAAGTTTTGAATAATTTGAAGTAGAAAATCTAAATCTATTTCATCGTTATCAATCTCTATAGAAACATCTTCAATAGCATTTTCGTCAATGATATTAAAAACGCCTATTTGTCTGTAGCGTTGCAAAGCAGTATTTATAGCTATGCGTTTCATCCAACCTTCAAAAGAACCTTTTTGCTTATACTGTTCTATTTTATTAAAAATAGTCACAAATGCATCTTGCAGATTATCCTCTGCTTCGACATAATTTTTGGAATACTTAAGGCATAGAGAAAATAATTTACTTGCATATTGCTTGTATAACTGACCCTGTGCGTTAGCATCCTTTTCTTTACATTGATTAATGAGTTCTTTTAAACTCACATTTTAATTGGTTTAATTAATTTATTGAATAACCGGTACTTCAACTATTAAATATTGGTCTTCCCCAGCTTGAGAGGTTCCCTGAAAAAATTGAAAAATATGTGTTTCAGCACTTGTTACAGAAAATTCAAAAGAAACAGAGGCTTCAATACTAGATTGTGTACAGCTAATATTAGAATATACTGTATCAACTACAGCTATTGTCCTTGTATTTCCATTAGTTTGTGGGATAAAGCTATTAAATTCATAGCATCCATTAGGTCTTGTATAGTTTACAGTAATCACATGTGTATTACCAATTATAAACTCAGTAGGAACTTCAACACTTTCTATAGGCATTATTTCTACTGTAAAGTCTTGTAATTCTTCACCACCTATATCACATGAGAAGAAAGTTATTAAGAGTATAAGTATTATTAGCTTTTTCATTATTTTACATTTGATTTCACTACTTGCTTTAAGCAAGATGCAAAAACTATAAAATGGTTGCGTCTCAAAACAAAAAAATCCTGAAAATTTCAGGATTTTTTTGTTAAGCCACATTTTCATTGACTTTTTCTCTTACTTTTTCTTCGAGTTCGTCCATTAATTCTGGGTTGTCTTTAATCAATGCTTTAACAGCATCTCGTCCTTGTCCCAATTTAGTGTCATCATAACTAAACCAAGATCCGCTTTTCTTTATAATATCATGCTCAACTGCTATATCTAAGATTTCACCAACTTTAGAAACGCCTTCTCCATACATAATATCAAATTCGGCCATTTTAAAAGGTGGCGCTACTTTATTTTTCACCACTTTAACTCTAGTTTTATTACCCATTACAGTGCTGTTGCTATCTTTAATTTGAGTAGAGCGTCTTATGTCTAGTCTTACAGAAGCATAAAATTTCAGTGCATTACCACCAGTAGTAGTTTCAGGATTACCAAACATTACACCAATTTTTTCACGTAATTGATTAATGAAAATCATTGTACAGTTGGTTTTGCTAATTGAGCCTGTTAATTTTCTTAAGGCTTGAGACATTAAACGTGCATGAAGCCCCATTTTAGAATCTCCCATTTCACCTTCAATTTCACTTTTTGGCGTTAAAGCCGCAACAGAATCTACAACAATAATATCAATTGCACCTGAACGCACTAAATTATCAGCAATTTCCAATGCTTGCTCACCATTATCTGGTTGAGATATAATCAGGTTTTCTAAATCTACACCTAGTTTTTCCGCATAGAAACGATCAAAAGCATGTTCTGCATCAATAAATGCAGCAATACCTCCAGCTTTTTGAGCTTCAGCAATAGCATGAAGGGTCAGTGTTGTTTTACCCGATGATTCAGGACCGTATATTTCTATAACTCTTCCTCGAGGATATCCGCCAACACCCAAAGCAATATCTAAACCAAGTGAACCAGATGATATTGCATCGACATCTTCAATCGCTTGATCACTCATTTTCATTACGGTGCCTTTGCCATAGGCCTTATCTAGCTTGTCTAAAGTTAATTTTAAAGCTTTTAATTTTGCGTCTTTTTCACTACTCATTTATTCTAAATTTTCTCTATTAATCGTGACGATAAAAATAACACTTCTTTTAAGAGATTACAATTTACGACGCAACCATTTTACACTTTTTACATCTACTTAATGAAAAAGGAAATAATTGCTATGAATTAGCTTAAGGTTTTAGGTAAAATGAAATTTTTAGGAAAAATTGTTCTCAGTAAAACTTTAGGTGAGACAACAGCCGTCTTCTTATTCTGCTGTTGTAAAGCCGATGGAGGTTAGCTCGTTATAATATGATTTAATTTAAAAAAAATTAATATTAATAACGAGTTAGTCCTCAAAAAAGCACTTTGGTAAAAATCAAAGTGCTTTTTTCGCTTAAAAAATTACCTTTGCAATTGAAAATTCAATCTTTAACCTTAAAAATTAGTATAGCATGCAACTGTACAATAACTTAAGCGGTAAAGAAAGGGCAGAACTTATTAAAAAAGCAGGCAAAGACCGGCTTACGATCTCTTTCTACAAATACGCCAAAATCGGAAACCCCGAACTTTTTAGAAATCATATTTTTATCAACTGGAATGATATGGACGTTCTAGGAAGAATATATGTTGCTCACGAAGGTATTAATGCGCAATTATCTGTTCCGGCGGATAACTTTGACGTGTTTAAAAGTCATTTAGATTCAATCATTTTTTTAGAAAATGTAAGACTAAATATTGCTGTTGAGCATGATAATTTTGCATTTTTAAAGCTAAAAGTGAAAGTGCGAAATAAAATTGTAGCTGATGGCTTAAATGATGAAACTTTCGATGTTACGGACAAAGGGATTCATGTTAATGCAGAAAAGTTCAATCAACTTATAGAGGATCCAGATGCTGTTTTGGTCGATATGCGCAATCACTACGAAAGTGAAATAGGACATTTTAAAAATGCGATAACACCAGATGTAGACACATTTAGAGAATCCTTAGATTTAATAGAAGAAGACTTACGCGAGCACAAAGAAGATAAGAAATTAGTCATGTATTGCACGGGCGGCATACGATGCGAAAAAGCAAGTGCTTATTACAAACACAAAGGGTTTAAAAATGTATTTCAGCTAGAAGGCGGCATTATTAATTACGTACGCCAAATTGAAGCTGAAGGTTTAGAAAATAAATTTATAGGAAAGAACTTTGTATTTGATCAACGGCGTTCTGAAAGAATTTCGGATGATGTAATTGCAAATTGTCACCAATGTGGTGAGCCAGCAGATATGCATACTAACTGTATAAATGAAGCCTGTCATCTATTGTTTATACAATGCGATAGCTGTAAAGAAAAAATGAATAATTGCTGCTCTACCAACTGTATGGAAATTATCAAGTTGCCATACGAAGAGCAAAAAGAATTACGCAAAGGTCAAGGTAATAGTAACGACATTTTTAAAAAGGGTCGAGCGGACCATCTACCCTACAAAAAAGATTTACGAAATATTTTCGATACACTAAACAAATAAACTCAAGCCTTAAAGACATCTTTAAGGCTTTTTCATTGCTATGCATTTAATAGCATAAAGTCCATAAATAATTTTATCTTTACTTCTTTAAGATTTATGAATCCTTCTTTCAGAATTTTATACAATTCTGAAGTATATATAATACATTATTATGGCTTGTAACAGTTGCTCAACTGGCAAAGACGGCCAACCAAAAGGATGTAAAAACAATGGTACATGCGGCACAGATAGCTGCAATAAACTCACTGTTTTTGACTGGCTGGCCAACATGTCGCTTCCTAACGGACAAGACCCTTTTTTAGGGGTTGAAGTTCGGTTTAAAAACGGCAGAAAACAATATTATAAAAACACAGAAAACTTAACCTTAAGCATAGGAGATATCGTTGCTACTCAAGCAAAATCTGGCCATGATGTAGGTATGGTCACACTTACCGGAGAGCTAGTTCGTGTACAAATGAAGCGCAAAAAGGTAGATATAGACGACAAAGAAAATGTCTTAAAAATATACCGAAAGGCTTCACAAAAAGATATAGACATTTGGTCTGCGGCCAGAGATAAAGAAGAACCAATGAAGGTTAAAGCAAGGCAATTTGCTATTGACTTAAACCTTAAAATGAAAATTTCTGACATTGAGTTTCAGGGCGATGGTAGTAAGGCTACTTATTATTATACCGCTGAAGAACGTGTAGACTTTAGAGAGCTTATAAAAGTATTTGCCAGAGAGTTTAGAACACGTATTGAGATGCGTCAAGTAGGGTTTAGACAAGAAGCAGCTAGACTTGGTGGGATAGGCTCATGCGGTCGAGAACTGTGCTGTTCTACTTGGTTAACCGATTTTAGGTCAGTCAGTACTTCTGCGGCAAGGTATCAACAATTATCACTTAACCCATTAAAGTTGGCAGGGCAGTGTGGTAAACTTAAATGCTGTCTTAATTATGAATTGGATTCTTATTTAGATGCATTAAAAGCATTTCCTAAAAAAGAGAAAAAATTACAAACCGAAAAAGGTACAGCCGTTTGTCAGAAGACCGATATTTTTAAGGGATTAATTTGGTATGCTTATGAAGGTGAGTGGATGAATTGGCATGTTATTTCTACAGAACAAGCCAATGAAATTATAGCGCTAAACAAAAAAGGTGAAAAAGTTGCTAGCCTTGAAGAGTATGCAGCAGAGCATATTGAAGACACTAAAGTGGAGTTCGAAAACGTTGTTGGTCAAGACAGTTTAACGCGCTTTGATAATCCAAAACGCAATAAGAGACGTAAAAATAATAAGAACCGTAACCGAAATAATAAACGTCGTAACCGAAACACAAATAATAATGCCAAGAAAAGCTGATGTCTTCTTTTTAGGATTGTTTTTAATAGTTCTGTTAACATCCTGTGATTCTAAAGCTATTTATGATGAGTATCAATCATTGCCAAACCAATGGAATAAAGACAATATTATTTCATTTAAAGTAGAAGCGCCAGATACAATAAATGCATATAATTTATATGTTAACCTTAGAAATAATAGTGATTACAAATACAGTAATTTGTTTCTAATTACAAGTTTAGAGTATCCAAATGGTAGGACTCTTATCGATACTTTAGAATATAAAATGGCTGCTCCAGACGGCACACTTTTAGGAACTGGATTTGCAGACGTCAAAGAAAATAAGTTGTGGTATAAAGGGTATAAATCACCTTTTGTTTTTAAAGAAACGGGTACATATACATTTCAAGTTCAGCAAGCCATGAGAAAGTTTGGTAATGCAACTGGAGTTGAAGATTTAGATGGAGTTACAGAAATAGGATTTAGAGTAGAAAACAAATAATTATGGCTAAAAAGCAAGCGGCAAAAAAGGAGAGTAATACTCAAGATTTTTCAAAATATATTCGTTGGTTTTGGATGACATTTTCATTCGGGATATTGTCTGTAATACTAATATTTCTATTGGCATCTTGGGGAGCTTTAGGCGAAATGCCAGACCACACTTTATTAGAAAACCCTCGTACAAATTTAGCTTCAGAGGTCATTTCATCTGATAATAAAACGCTTTCTAAATTCTATTTTGAAGATAATAGAACCCCAATCGGTTTTGATGAGTTGCCAAAAAATTTAGTTGACGCATTAGTAGCTACTGAAGATATTCGTTTTTACGAACACTCAGGGATAGACGCTAGAGGGTTCTTAAGAGCCATATTTGCTAAACTTACACTGAGAGATAAAGGGGGAGCCAGTACAATAACGCAACAATTAGCTAGACAATTATTTGTTGGAATTGCATCAAAGAACACCATAGAAAGGTTAACCCAAAAAGTAAAAGAATGGGTTATTGCAACACGTTTAGAGCGTCAATACACTAAAGAAGAAATCATAGCGATGTATTTTAACATCTATGACTTCGGTAACAATGCAGATGGTATTCGTTCTGCTGCACGTATTTATTTTGGCAAAGAACCTAAAGATTTAGATTTAAAAGAGTCGGCAATGCTTGTAGGGATGTTTAAAAATTCGTCATTATATAATCCTCGCCCACACCGTAATCCTGTTGGGACCAAAAATAGACGTAATGTGGTTTTAGCTCAGATGGCTAAATACGAATACATCACTGAGACAGTAAAAGATTCTCTTCAAAAAACAGAATTGAATCTTAACTATTCTCCAGAATCTCATCGAGAAGGATTAGCAACATACTTTAGAGCGAACTTAGCAGAATTTATGAAAGATTGGATTAATGATAATCCAAAACCAGATGGAGAAAAGTATAATCTATATAATGATGGGTTAAAAATTTATACAACTATAGATTATCGCATGCAAAAATATGCTGAAGAAGCTGTAGCCCAACACATGCCTAAACTTCAAGCGGAGTTTGATAATCAAAACACGCCAAAACGTAATCCAACAGCACCTTTTTTAGAGCTCGATCAAAAAGAAATTAAAAGCCTAATGAATGTAGGCATGCGTCGAAGTGAGCGTTGGCGTCATATGAAAAATGATTTAGGAAAGTCAGAAAAAGAAATCATAGCGTCTTTTGATAAACCCGTTCAAATGGAAATTTTTGCATGGAAAGATGGAAAGTATACAGAGATAGATACGGTTATGAAGCCTATGGATTCTATGCGCTATTACAAATCGTTTTTGCGCCCAGCTATGATGTCTATGGACCCACAAACAGGACATGTAAAAGCGTGGGTTGGCGGTATGAATTATAAGCATTTTAAATACGATATGGTAAAACAAGGTAAGCGTCAAGTAGGGTCTACGTTTAAACCATTTGTTTATGCAACAGCCATAGATCAGTTACAAATATCACCTTGTGATAGCTTGCCAAGAACGCCAATTACAATTGAGGCAAACAAGTTCGGCAACCCTGAACCTTGGACCACTAGAAATACGGGCGGCAATTACAAAGGCTATCAGACATTAAAAGCAGCTTTAGCAAATTCTACAAATACAATTACTGCACGTTTGATGAATGAAATTGGACCTCAGCCTGTAGTAGAAATGGCCAAAAAACTAGGTGTTGAGCAGGAGATTTTACCTGTACCGGCAATTGCATTAGGAACACCAGATATTAGTGTTTACGAAATGGTAGCAGCTTACTCTACCTTTGCTAATAAAGGGGTTTATAATAAGCCTGTCTTAGTAACGCGTATCGAAGATAAAAACGGAACGGTATTGTATCAGTTTAAACCAGAGAGTAGAGATGTTTTAAGTGAAGAAGTAGCTTATGTTACAGTAAATTTAATGGAAGGTGTTGTACAATCTGGTTCGGGTGCACGTTTAAGAGATAACTGGCGAAAAAATCAGGGCTTTACTAAAGAAATGTTAACGGGGTATCCTTGGGAATTAACTAATCCTATTGCAGGGAAAACAGGGACGACACAAAATAATAGTGATGGATGGTTTATGGGTATGGTGCCTAATCTGGTTACAGGTGTTTGGGTAGGTTGTGAAGATAGAGCTGCACATTTTAGAGATACAAAGTATGGTCAAGGCGCATCTACAGCATTACCAATTTGGGCGCTTTATATGAAGGCATGTTACGAAGATAAAAGCCTAAATGTTTCTAAAGCAGAATTTGAAAAACCTTCTGATTTATCCATTAATACTGATTGTAGCAAAGCGTCAAATAATGATGTCTCAGGAGATGATAATGTAGACGAAGACTTCGGTATTGACTTCTAAATATCATTTCTTCATTTATTAAGGTTTTAATATAAATTACGGTAGTATTTTCTACTATTCTTTTGTAATTTACGTCTGCAAATAATCCATAAGTATGATTAATAAAAAAGTAACTAGCGTAGAGGAAGCTTTAAATGGTGTAGCCGACAACATGACCTTTATGTTAGGTGGATTTGGGCTTAGCGGCATTCCAGAAAATGCTATAGCTGAGCTTGTAAAAAGAAAAGTAAATGGCTTAACCTGTATTTCTAATAATGCAGGTGTTGATGATTTTGGCTTAGGATTATTACTCCAAGGAAAGCAAATCAAAAAGATGGTGTCTTCTTATGTTGGTGAAAATGATGAGTTCGAACGCCAGATGCTCAGCGGTGAGTTAGATGTTGAGTTAATACCTCAAGGCACACTTGCCGAACGTTGTAGAGCAGCACAGGCAGGTTTTCCAGCAATCTATACACCAGCAGGATATGGTACTGAAGTCGCTGAGGGAAAAGAAACACGAGAGTTTGATGGTAAAATGTATGTTTTAGAACATGCGTTTAAGGCAGATTTCGCCTTTGTAAAAGCATGGAAAGGTGACGTTGCAGGGAATCTTATTTTTAAAGGTACTGCTAGAAACTTTAATCCCAATATGTGTGGCGCTGCAAAAATTACTGTGGCTGAGGTTGAGGAACTCTTACCTGTTGGAGAACTAGATCCAAATCAAATTCATATTCCAGGGATATTTGTGCAACGTATATTTAAGGGAGCACATTATGAAAAACGAATTGAGCAGCGAACAGTTAGACAAACAAGTTAATTTATGTTAGATAAAAATGGCATCGCTAAACGCATTGCAAAAGAAGTCAAAGATGGGTACTATGTTAACCTTGGCATAGGCATACCAACGCTTGTAGCAAATTTTGTAAGAGAAGATATCGAAGTTGAATTTCAGAGCGAAAATGGGGTCTTAGGAATGGGGCCTTTTCCATTTGAAGGAGAAGAAGATGCTGATATTATTAATGCAGGTAAACAAACAATCACAACTTTACCTGGGGCTTCTTTTTTTGATTCAGCAACAAGCTTTTCTATGATACGAGGTAAGCATGTAGATTTAACAATTCTAGGCGCTATGGAAGTTGCAGAAAATGGAGATATTGCCAATTGGAAAATCCCTGGAAAAATGGTAAAAGGTATGGGTGGCGCTATGGATTTGGTAGCTAGTGCAGAGAATATAATCGTTGCTATGATGCATACCAACAGGGCAGGTGCTTCAAAATTACTTAAAAAGTGTTCATTACCATTAACAGGTGTTGGCTGTGTAAAAAAGATAGTTACCAATTTAGCAGTAATGGAAGTGACTAAAGATGGCTTTAAATTACTAGAACGCGCTCCAGGAGTTTCTGTTGAGGACATAAAAACTGCTACTGAAGGACACTTAATTATAGAAGGAGATATCCCCGAAATGACTATTTAAGTTCAATACAGCATTACAAGTCGCTTATGTAAAAGCGGCTTTTTTGTGTCTAAAACGCAGTAAATGTTAAAATTTAATGCATTTCATCGATTATTAATGTATTTAATCGTTATAAATGAAAAATTGTTTCATATTAGCAGTCCCAAATCAAGATAACCAAGTTAACCAGATTTACCATAAACTTAATTTATGATTTGTCCCCAAATCTATCATAAATTTATACTTATGAAAAATAAACCAAATCTACCAGAACCTACTTTTGAAGAGAAAACTTCTAAATTAAAAAATACGCTAAGATTAGTTTCTGGCGTATTTTATTTAACTAAAAAGATATTTTTTCTATAGCCCTTTTGGAATAGCATCTATTAGTCTTTTTGTGTATTCTTTTTGTGGATTTCTATAAATATAATCCGCTTCATTTAACTCTTCAATTTTACCTTTATTCATAACCATAAGTTGGTCTGCCATATACTTGACCACAGCTAAGTCGTGGGAAATAAATATATAGGTAAACCCAAACTCTTCTTTAAGAGTATTCAAAAGATTCAATACTTGCGCTTGTACAGAAATATCTAATGCAGAAACCGACTCGTCACAGACAATGAGTTTGGGATTTAAAGCAATAGCTCTTGCTATACCAATACGTTGACGTTGACCACCGGAAAACTCATGAGGATATTTATTAAAATCACCTTCACTAAGACCAACGTGGTTTAATAGTTCTAAAACCTTTTTCTTTCTCTGACTGGTATTGTCTTCTATATTATGGACCTTCATAGGTTCCATAATTGCATAACCAACAGTGAGTCTAGGATTTAAAGAAGCAAAAGGATCTTGAAAAATAATTTGAATGTCTTTACGAAGTGCTCTTAATTCTGTTTTATTGAGATTAGTAATGTCTTTACCATTATATTTTATGATTCCAGAAGTCGCTTTATCTAATAGCAGTATCGCATTTCCTAAAGTAGATTTTCCGCAACCAGATTCTCCTACCAAACCTATAGTCTCACCAGGATATACTTTAAAGCTTACGTTATCTACGGCTTTAAATTGCGATTTTGGACCAAACCATCCTTTTTTAGAAAGATAAGTCTTTTCCAAATCAATAACCTCTAACATAGGCGGTTGTTTATACAAATCTTCATGCTTTAGTTTGCGTTCAGATTCTGAAATAACATCTGTTTTTAGCGTATCATTTAAAAAATCACTTACTGTAGGAAGCTGCTTTAATCTTACCTTAGGTGATGGTCTTGAATTAAATAAGGCCTTAGTGTAAATGTGTTTTGGAGCTGTAAAAATTTGATGAACATCGCCTTGCTCAACAATTTCACCTTTATACATAACCAATACTCTATCTGCTAACTCAGATACTAATGCTAAATCGTGCGAAATAAATATAACACTCATCTTAGTGTCTTCTTGCAATGTTTTAAGTAAGTCTAAAATGTCTTTCTGTACAGTGACATCTAACGCCGTAGTAGGCTCATCAGCAATTAATATTTTCGGCTTGCAAGAGATAGCCATGGCTATCATAACTCGTTGTTTTTGCCCGCCAGAGATTTCATGTGGATATGCATGATAAGTGCGTTCTGGTTCAGGAAGTTTAACTTTTTCAAAGAGAGAGCACACTTCTTTTTTTATCTCAACTTTAGACAAAGAAGTATGTTGTGTAATAATTTCGGCAACTTGTTTCCCGCATTTCATAGAAGGATTTAAAGAACTCATAGGTTCTTGGAAAATCATTGAAATATCATTGCCCCTAATAGATTGAAACTCTTTTTCTGAAAGTGTTCTTAAGTTTTTTTTTTCAAATTTAATAGACCCAGAAGTGATTTTAGAAATCCTTTTAGGTAAGAGTCCCATAATAGACAGAGATGTGATTGATTTTCCCGAACCAGATTCGCCAACTATGGCTACAATTTCATTAGAATTTAAATTGAAAGACACATCACGTATTACTTCAATTTCATCTTTTTTTGAACAAAAGCTGACGCTAAGATTCTGTATTTTAAGGATTTCAGAGTTTTGCATGTGTAAATTTAATGTAATAATTCTATGCAAAAAAACACTTGTTATTGAGAAATTGACAACATTTTATCGAAAATGTTGAGAATTTCACTGACCGTTAACATTATTTTAATATTTTGGACTATCGAAAACACTCTAAGATTTTATCCAAACCCTGCATCATCTTCAGTAAATGTAGGTTTAAGAATGGATATGCAAAACGGAGCTGTTGATATGACGTTATCCATTTATGACTTGACAGGTAAATAAGATACAAAAACTTATGAAAAAATAAGTATAACCTAAATCTAATTTTGATATAAAGCCTAGATGAGAAATCATCTGGTTTTTTTAATTTTCATATAATTTTTGTAGCTGTTTTCTTCAATATAGGTGTGGAAAAACCGTAGTTAAAAAAATGTTAATGTTATTCGTCGAAAAACAGCTTAGGTAATTTTTGAATTAGCATAATTTTAATACATTGACAGAGAATTTAACAAATTTAATACTAAATTATTTTACTTTTTATGAAAAAAACAATACTCACTCTGTTTTTTTTAAGCACTATAATTGCATTTTCGCAAGGGCAATCGCTATGGAAAAAACAAAACGCTAGCACTTCTAACATTAAAGAAAGTAGGAAGAATCTTCCAAATAAGGAAACTTACTCGTTAGATATTAATAATCTTAAATCAGCTTTGGAACTAGCTCCCAAAAGAGGAGAGTTTAGTGGACAATCTGATGTCATTATAACTTTTCCAAATGATAATGGTGAGTTTGAAAGATATCGTGTTATGGAAGCTTCAGTAATGCATCCTGATCTTGAAGCTAAATACCCTAATATTAAATCTTATGCAGGACAAGGTGTTGACAATCCTTCTGATAGAATTCGTTTCAGTATATCACCGTTAGGTTTGCAGAGTATGAGATTATCTGCTGATAAACCAGCAACATTTATTGAGCCTTATACTAATGATTTATCTCAGTATGCAGTATACAAAAGACAGGATAAATTAGCCGATCAAGATAATTTTGAATGTGAAGTGATTGCGAAGGCTAACAGCCTTATACAAGGAAATGGAAATGCACTAAGAAATGCAGATGACTCAATTTTGAGAACGTATAGATTAGCCGTTTCTACGACAGGCGAATACACTCAATATCATGGAGGTACAAAAGCACAAGCTTTAGCAGCAATTAATACAACGATGACACGTGTGAATGGGATTTACGAAACCGATTTTAACGTGACTATGGTATTAATTGCTAATACGGATGATGTGATATATACTAATGGTAATTCGGATCCATATTCTAATGGCAGTTTTAATAGTCAAGTGCAAAACACTTTAACAAGTATAATAGGTGAAGCGAATTATGATGTTGGTCATTTATTTGCAAGGGCTTCAGATAATGGTAACGCAGGATGTATAGGCTGTGTTTGTGTTAATGGGCAAAAGGGTAGTGCATTTACATCTCGTTCAACTCCAGAAGGAGATCCATTTGATGTAGATTATGTAGCTCATGAACTAGGACATCAATTTGGAGCTAACCATACATGGACACATGGCGGAAACGAAGGTAGAAATGTACAAATGGAACCAGGTAGTGGTACTACAATAATGGGATATGCTGGTATTACAGGACCAAATACTGATGTACAACCTAATAGTGATCCTTATTTTCATGCAATTTCTATTCAGCAAGTCACTAATTATGTTAAAAGTACAAGCTGTCAAACAAATACAAATACTGGTAATGCTGTGCCTACTGCTAACGCAGGAATTAATTACACTATCCCAAAAGGAACAGCATTTGTTTTAACAGGAGCAGGGTCTGATGCTAATTCGCAAGACGTATTGACGTATTGTTGGGAGCAGATAGATGAAAATGATTCAGCAACTTCTAAGCCTAGTGTCACTGCTACTTCAGGACCAGCTTTTAGGTCTTACAATCCTAGTACAGACAATAAGAGGTATTTCCCTAGGTTATCTACAATTAAGACTGGAGCTACAGCATGGGAATGGGAGGCAGTTCCAAATGTTGCAAGAACTTTAAATTTTAGATTAACAGTTAGAGATAATAGAGCCGGAGGTGGAACTAATAATAGTGATGACACACGTATTACAGTAAATGGTACAGCTGGACCTTTTGTACTTAACTCACCAAATACGAGTGTTACTTGGGATGCTGGTACAACGCAAACTGTAACATGGGATGTTGCTGGTACAACAGGTAATGGCGTAAATGCTGCAAATGTAGATATCTTTTTATCAACAGATGGTGGAGATACTTACCCTATCACTTTAGCTTCAGGAGTTACTAATGATGGGTCACATGATATTGTAGTACCTAATAACCAAGGATCTCAAAACAGAATTATGGTTAGAGGTTCTAACCACATCTTCTTTGATATTTCTAATGCTAATTTTACTATTGGTGCGCCAGTAACTTGTAATGCTACAACACCAAGTGGATTAGCCGCTTCAAATGTTGGGTCTTCTACAGCGACTTTAAGTTGGAATGCAGTTTCAGGAGCATCTTATGATTTAAGATATAGAGTAGTGGGGTCTTCAACATGGACAACAAATGGGGTAACTGGAATATCTTCTAACCTAACAGGACTTGCTACCCAAACGCAGTATGAAGCTCAAGTAAGAAGTAAATGTACTGGAGGAAGTAATTCATCGTATAGTGCTTCAGTAAACTTTACAACTACTGAAGTACAATTAACGTATTGTGCGTCTAATGGTCAGATTATTACAGATGAATACATTTCGCGAGTTCAGCTAGGTAGTATCGATAATGTTTCTGGAGCATCTACTGGAGGTTATGCAGACTTTACGTCGCAATCTACAGTATTGACTAAAGGAGTATCTAACACCATTACTATTACGCCAACTTGGACAGGAACATTGTATAATGAAGCTTATGCTGTTTGGATAGATTATAATAAGGATGGGGATTTTACAGATGCCGGAGAACAAGTATTTGCACAAGCACCAACACAAGCTACACCTGTAAGTGGAAACTTTACAGCCCCGGAGGCTGCTGTTGAAGGTGCTACACGTATGCGTGTGTCTATGAAATACAATGCAGCTCCAACATCATGTGAGTCATTCCAATACGGAGAAGTTGAAGATTATACAGTTGTAATAGAAGGTTCTGGACCAGACACTACTGCACCGGTGATTACGTTGAATGGCTCCTCTAATATTAGTTTAGAGTTAGGAGAGACTTACACAGAATTAGGCGCAACAGCTACAGATAATGTAGATGGTGATTTAACGTCGAGTATAGTTACTACAGGGTCAGTTAATACAAGTTTGGCAGGGACTTATACAATAACGTATAGTGTAAGTGATGCGGCAGGTAATAATGCGAGTGCCACCCGAACAGTTACTGTAAATCCAGACACCACAGCACCAGTAATCACACTTAATGGTGCATCAACGATTAACTTAAATGTAGGCGATGCTTATAACGAGCAAGGCGCTACAGCTACAGATAATATAGATGGTGATTTAACAGCGAGTATTGTAACGACAGGAACTGTTAATGCCAACGTAGCAGGCACCTACACAGTAACGTATAGTGTAAGTGATGCTGCAGGAAACTCGGCAAGTGCAACCCGAACAGTAGTTGTAAGTGCAGATACAACAGCACCAGTGATTACATTATTAGGTTCAGCAACGGTTAACTTAACTGTGGGTGATGCTTATACAGATGCTGGAGCTACAGCAACGGATAATATTGATGGCAACTTAACATCAAGTATTGTTGTAACGGGAAGTGTAGATACCAATACAGCAGGGACTTATACATTGACTTATAATGTTAGTGATGCAGCAGGAAATGCGGCAACACCAGTAGTGAGAACTGTGAATGTAAATGAGGTATCAACTGGTTGTTCAGGAGGTATTTCAACATTCCCATATACTGAGAGTTTTGAATCTGGTGATGGATGGACACAAGCAGGTGGTGATGATGGTAATTGGGTTAGAAATAGTGGTAGTACACCATCAAATACAACAGGCCCAAGTTCAGCTGTGAATGGTTCTTTCTATATGTTCTTAGAGGCATCAACTAATAATAGCCCAGGACAAATAGGTCCTAATGCAACAGCTATTTTAGTAAGTCCATGTTTTGATTTAACCAATGAAACTCAAGCTACTTTTAGTTTCCAGAATCATATGTATGGTACAAACATAGGGTCATTATCTTTAGATGTATCTACAGATGAGGGAAGTTCATGGACTTCAGTATGGAATTTATCAGGTAACCAAGGTAATCAATGGAATCAAGTATCTGTAGACTTAGCGTCTTACGTTGGTCAGTCAATAACAATGCGATTTGTTGGTATAACAGGATCTAGTTGGAGAAGTGATATTGCAGTTGATAATTTATCACTAACTACTGATGGCGGTTCTACTGGAGGATGTGATGTGCTTAATTTTAATAACTATACGTTAAATTCATTCTCTACACAAGATAGTAACGGAGCAAACTCTATTGGCAATGGCGGAACTTCACTAACATTAAGTAATAATACATGGAAATATATCGATTTCCCATATACAGTTACTACAAATACTGTAATTGAGTTAGAATTTAGTAGTACTTCTGAAGGAGAAATTCATGGAATTGGATTTGAAAATGATAATTCATTAACGTCTTCATTCTATTTTAAGTTCCACGGAACGCAAAATTATGGTATTACTAACTTTGATAATTATACAAGTGGAACTAGAACATATGTTATTCCTGTGGGTGATTCTTACACTGGAGTTATGGACAGATTAGTGTTTATAAATGATAATGATGCGGGTTCTGGTAATAACTCTACATTTGCTAACGTAAAAATCTATGAAACGTCTTGTACAACATCTAAAGATAAAATCGTTTTTGGTGAAAGAGTAGATATATTGGGTAATGAAGATGAAGATGCATTTGGTATGAAAATGTATCCTAATCCGGTAACTAATACCTTATACGTTGAGACTCTAGGTGTTGATAACGCAACATACAGAATCGTAAATATGCTAGGTCAAACAGTATTACGCGGGTCTAATATTAACCAAATAGAAGTTGGTGGATTAAATAAAGGTGTGTACTTCTTAGAGGTAAGCACAGAAAATAAATCAGTATCAAGAAAGTTTATCAAGAACTAGAGATAAGATTCTCATTAACAAAAAAGCCCAGTAGTAATGCTGGGCTTTTTTATATATGTTTTATTTCATCTTCATGAAGAAGTTCATCGCCTCTTAGTCGCAAAAGTATTTGCGCTACAGCAATCGTGTCTTTTTCGCAATAGGTAATAATGCGATCTATATCATTGTCATTATAGTAAACACTACAAACATCACTTCCATCGATATCATCTTTAGGAGAAGGTATGCCTAAAACATTGGTCAAAAGCTTAAGGGACGTATAGGTTTTGTAATCTCCAAACTTCCACAATTCTAAAGTGTCTAAGTGCGGAACTTCCCAAGGTTTTTTTCCAAACAAATTGAGTTTATAAGGTAACTCAATATGATGTATAATCATACGTCTAGCGATGTAAGGGAAGTCAAATTCCTTTCCATTATGAGCACAAAGTAAATGTTTAGTCTGACTAAAATGTGAAATCAATAGATTTTTAAAATCTTTTAGAATTTGAATTTCATCACCATAGAAGGAGGTAACTCTGAAGCTTCTAATATCACCTTGCATCTTAAAATAACCTACAGAAATACAGATGATTTTCCCAAATTCTGCCCATATGCCTGCGCGGTCATAGAATTCCTCTGCTGTAAAATCGTCTTTTCGCTGATACTTTGATTTTAGTTCCCAAAGCTGTTGTTTGGTTTCGTCTAAATCCGAAAAATTATGTGTTTCAGGAACGGTTTCAATATCTAAGAATAAAATATTTTCAAGATGAAGTTTAGAAATCATAGTGCAAGAAAACTATTTAGAGGTCACTAATAAAGATACTTGTTTTCCAAATAAAGCCGAAATCCCAGCAGCAATACCGCCTACTATTCCTGTAACTAGCATAAGCAGATATTCGTTTCCGCCTAGAGGCAATAAAACAGCTATTTTTTTAGCTAGTATGAAATCATTGGCGTTACCTAAATAAAAGGCATAAGCTATCCAAAACAAGGTAATTGCGAGAAAAGGCACAAAGAAGACAGCACTCTTTTTTAAACGAATTGATAATGCCGAAATAAAACTTGCCAGCATTATTGACCACCATGGTAGAAATTGCGATAAAATGATAGCTAAAACAATTGTAATGATAAAGTTGATACTATTACGTTTCATATTATTTAGAGGGCTTTAAAGTTTGAGTAGATTGGATTGAAGTGGAATCACTTTCAGATTGCATGAAATTAATCTCAAAATAGTTGCCTTTTGCCCAATCGTCTATAAAATTATCGTAATATTTACTACCAGGATTTCCAGATTGTCCACCAGGATAGATGCCGTAAGCTTTTGGTATATCTCCCATTTCTACAATCATTCGCCATGAAGGGCCATGATTTCTTGTCATGGCATTTACGGTATTACCATCGCCACCAATTGGGATATTTTGTACTGAAAATGCAGGCAATGCTTGTAGCAAATGTCCAACATAAGAACGCTTGTAGTTTTTCCAATCATAATCGCCATTCTTTTCTTTCCATTTATTTAATTTTTCAACCGTTTCTTTAAAAGATTGCTGAATTAAATCCTCTGCTATTTCTATTTCAGGTGTTTCTAAAACATCCATGAATTTATCATTAGGATGATTTTTTAACATATACATGTATTGATAGGTAAAAGGCCATTTTAAAGTTTCATCCTCAACATCAAATTCATCCCAAATCATCGTGTAAAGATTGTTATTCCAACTTGCAAATAGGCCTGGTGCTTTACTATCGATGTGATTGTCGAAATCCCAATTTTTCAAAATATCCAAAGCTTCTTTTTCATCTGGATTAAAATCAGAAATATTTAAGTTTTTAATAAGGTAGGGCACAATTTCACTTGCTTTTAAATTGAAATTGTTATTCTGTAAATCTTTGAAATCTTCAACATTAAACTTCTCCTTAGACCTAAAGAAGTTATTGATAATACGTGAACGGTAGGTGTCGTAGCCATCGTTAAACACATAAAACGGATACATAGAATCCGTTGGATGCTGATTGGCAGAACTTACAAAACCGCGTTCAGGATTTTTGGTATGTGCGTTATAATCTGATGGGATAAGATTTTTCCAGTCATGGTCTGGGTTACTACCATCCATTAAGAATTTACCTTGACCTTTCCATTTGTTTGGAAATTGTCCTTGTACCCACATAGCAATATCTCCTGTTTTTGAGGCGAATACAAAGTTTTGTGCAGGCGCTACATGGTTTTTAATCGCATTTCTGTAATCGTCATAATTTTTAGCACGATTGAGTTTATAAAACAAATCCGTAAAATTATGACCAATATGACCTGCCCATTTCATAGCATAACCTTTAAGCTCATTATCACTTTTAAATTTATGGTCATAACTCACTGGACCATGATGTGTGTAGATTACAGAATCTATAAAAGTCTCTTTACCTTTTATTTTAATGTCTTCAAGTCTTACTGAGGTGTCTTTCCATTGATCATCGTACTTGTAGGCTTTTCGACTTTGGTCTTGAAAATCGATTTTGTACCAATCCTTTACATCACGTGTGGCGTTGGTAACACCCCAAGAAATGTCATTATTAAACCCAATAATAACGCCTAAAGCTCCTGGTAAAGTAGCGCCATAGACATTATGCTCTGGAGTAGATAGCTGCATTACAAACCAAATAGAAGGCAGATTTAAGCCCAAATGTGGGTCGTTGGCTAAAATTGCGTTTCCTGAAACAGATTTTGAAGGCCCAACTGCCCAATTGTTACTTCCATTATTTGGGTGTGGTTTAGCCATCATTTCAGAAATTGAAACAGAATCTTTTACCATTTCGTCTTTCGGAATTTCTGCCATTGGTGTATCAATAAAGCTCCAATCGGTTTCTTTAGGAATTACAGGATCAATGCTATCGTAAAAGTCAGGAAATAACATATCAAAACGTTTCTTACCAAATTTTTTAATGGTATTGGTAAACTCCAAATCGTAATCACGACCGCAAAGCATGTCGGTCATGTACATGAGAAGATGCATGGTTTTATCAATAGTCCACGCTTCTGGTTTGTAGCCTAAAAGTTTGTATTCTACGGGATATTTTTCTGGTTCTAGACTATTGATATATGCGTTAACGCCATAACTATAAGCTTCGAGAAGTGCTAGAGCTTCTGGGTCCTGCTTTACGACATCTAAACTGTTTTCTGCACCGAAAAGCATACCATTACGACGTTGCGAACGGTCATAATCAAGTGCGCCTTCTCCGATTATTTCAGATAAGCGACCAGCCGCAGCATAAGTTTGAAATTCCATTTGCCATAAGCGATGCTTAGCAGTAATATAGCCTTGAGCTTTGTATAAATCTGAGTCGTTTTTTGCAAAAATATGAGGAATCAATTGTGCATCATAATGTACGGTTACGACATCTTTAAGGCTAGGAATATTAACTTCTCCAGTGATGATATCATCCGTTTCGTTTTGCCAAATGCCTTGATTTGGCGCCAAGAATTTTCCTAATGCAGGGATGTCTCCAAACTTGTTATTTAGGCCATAAAAAATGGCTGCTGTGAGGATAAAAGATAATAGTAGTTTTAAGTATTTCATTATAAATTATGTGATTTAATAAAAATCTAAACTTTAGAAAATTATTTGTCTATAAATTTTAAGTATCTTTTTTTGTAGAAAAACAAAGTAATAGAGTATACGACTCCTGTCATGGATACTATGAAAAGTAAAAATAGGAACGAAAAATACATCCAAGAGGACGCACCCAAATCATTCATTTTAAAATATACAGAAGTTGATTTCGTGTCCTTTTCCCCATATTTATCATCAATATCAACTGGGAAATCTTCTGTTTTTCCTTCAAATAATAGAATAAACCCAGACCTTTCTTCCACTATTTTTTCTTTTAAGCTTCTAATATTTTTGTAAGAATAAATAGCAGAGTAATCTAACTTTTTGTTTGTTTCAGAATTATATGCAGTTATGTCATATGTATTTATATCATTATAATAATATGCTATTTGAAGGGGCAAAATCAAGAGAATGATTGATATTATCAAAATAAAAAAACTTGATTTTAATGTTTCAATATTAAATTTATTAATTGTTGGAATATTTGGTATTCTATGATGAAACTCTATAATTTTTTTTAAGTTTAGTTTATCAACATCTTCATTTATTTCTACAATTCCCTCATATTCAAAAAATTCTTTGCTTTTAAACAAATCAAAATTCAAACTCACTTCATTTTTATTAATATCTTTTTTAATCTTCATCCCTTTTGACTTATCAACAATTTTATAATCCAGCCATTTAGAGTTTTCAGGGATAGTTATGTTTATAGTATTTTTTTCATTAGAAATATCTTTTTTCCCATGACAGATTATAAAACCACTGATAAAAAAAATATTCTTTTGTACTTCAACGCCTTTATATTTTATTGAAAGGTCGTCAAAGTTTTTGAGCAAATCATCTTTAAGATTGATTAGTTGTTTTTCTAAGTAGACTATTTTAGTCTGATTAATTTTGAAGAGAGTAATTAAACTTGGTATTCCTAAGACTAATGTTATGGCAATAGATATTATTCCCTCTGTACTCATACTTTTTATGAATTATTTTTCAAGCATTTTATAACCTTCTTCAATATATAAGCTTATATCATCCGTGAAGGTTTTAGTCCCAATGTCTGGAGATTTTTGATGGCCTAAACGCACAATAATTACGTTATCTTCTGGCTGTACAAATACATATTGCCCTAAGTGTCCGCGCATCATAAAAAAGTCTTTACCTAAGTGTTTTTTTAACCACCAACCATAACCATATTCTGGGCTTTCAGGAAAACGTGGCACTACAGATTTGGCGACAAAAGCAGAATCTAAAATTTGCGTTCCATTCCATTTTCCGTGGTCTTTGTAGAGTTTTCCAAAGCGTGCAAAATCTTTGGCATTACTAGCAATACAGCAATAGGCTTTTACCAAATCATGATCTTCACTATCGACCTGCCAAAGCGTAGCATTTTCACTACCTAACGGTTTCCAAAAGCTTTCTTCAAAGTAATCGTATAGCGGTTTTCCTGTTGCTTTCTCTATAACCATAGCTAGCATTTGAGTATCGCCACTGGCATATTTAAATGCTTGTCCAGGGTCAGTTTCCATCTTAAGACCATTCATGACTTTAGCTAAATCATCATCAAAATAAGCGCGAGTGGTAATTGATAATGGCGAATAATAGGCTTCGTCCCAATTGGTGCCAGATGCCATACTACTTAAGTCACCAACCGTCATTTTTGCAGCTTTACCCTCGCAAAACGCAGGAAGAAAATCACAAACGGGTTGGTCTAAACTCTTAATATGACCTTGCATAATCGCTTTTCCCATTAAACCAGACACATAACTTTTTGCCATAGAAAACGAGTTGGATTTAGAGTCTTCATTAAATCCGTCGTAATAATTTTCAAACCAAATACTATCGTTTTTAATAATTACATAGGCAATGCTTCCCCAATCAGCATTAGCTTTTGACAAACGCTCCGTTTCAGTTACAGAATTGTAATCTATATGATTGGGCCAGGCTTGTGGATTGCTACTTGCATCTATCGATTGATTATCAAAATGCTTGTAATCCTCAAGATAGGCAGTTGTGTGCCCTCTAAAATAGATAGTTCTTACAGCCTTTAATAAATAATCTGTATCTGTAACATAAAGTACAGCAACTAGTAAACCAAAAAATATGATTAGGAATTTGAATAGTTTTTTTAGGAATTTCATTAATAGAATGTATTAGTTCTTTGTTTTACGCTTTTGGAGTTTTTCTTTATAAAAATGTTTATTTGCGATGTAAAGTGTTTTATTAAAAGTAGCAATTATATTCTGCTTTTCGTCAACGAGATTCATGGTTTTTACAATATCTGTTTCGTTATCGTTGGCAATATTTTGTTTTAGAGCTTCAATTTCATCTTTAGTAAAAATAAATTCACCATAAATAGTACTCTTTGCAGGTCTTCTATAACGTGCTTCTACTGCTTTGTCCCATACAACATAATCATTACCAAGTATTTGGATGAGCTGAATCATATATATTGGATCTGTAGCAGATAACATGCTGCCTCCAAAAATAGAACCTGCATAATTGCGATTTTTCCAATTAAGCTTAAGCCTAATTTTTACATAATGCAAATCTTCGCTGACCTCAATTAATTTAGCGGTTGAGCGTCTGTACATTGGTGACCAATTAAAACCATATTTATAAATCGTAGAAACTTTGACGAATCGTTTTAAAAACTCTGTGCCTGACTTATACATTAAAATAAGGTTTGCTGTTTATGTTCGCTCTCATGATTAATAAGCCATTGTTTTCTATGTAAACCTCCAGCATATCCTGTTAAGCTACCGTCACTTCCAATAACACGATGACATGGTATAATTACCCAAAGTGGATTCTTGCCATTAGCATTGGCAACAGCTCTTATCGCTTTTGGGTCACCTATTTTCTTTGACAATTCTAGATAAGAACAGGTTTTTCCAAACGGAATTTGCTGTAAGTATTGCCATACTTTTTTCTGAAAATCAGTACCGACAGGGTTGAGTTTTAAGTCAAAATCCTGTAATTCATCTCTAAAATAGGCTTTGAGTTGCGTAACACAATCCAATAAATCTTCAGGAATAAATTCTGACAGCTCTTCAGTTGTATCTCCTATTGAAACTTTAGATATACCATTTGCATCACCAATAATTTTGGCATGACCTAATGGCGTTTCAATAGTACAACTTTGCATTAATCTTCTGTATTATCTTCTTCAATAATGCCCAAACGTTTGGCTCTGGTTTCCCAGCTTTTACGTGCTAGCATTTGAAGGTCAGAGACATTATCACTCTCGTCCATAATTTCTAGCCCAAGAAGCGTTTCAATGACATCTTCCATAGTCACTAAACCACTTACTGAGCCATATTCATCTACAACCAAAGCCATGTGGTTTCGGCTTTCTACCAGTTGCTCAAATAAGGTTGGAATTGGTAAGCTTCGATTAATGATAATGATATCTCGTTTTAACTCAGACAAGAGTTTAGCACCATTTCCAAAGGCCATTTCTTTAAAAACATCATCTTTTAAAACTAATCCTGTAATATTATCGGACTCGTCAGTATAAACAGGAATTCTAGAAAATCTAATATTTGAATTGGCATTAAAAAAAGCTTCTACTGTCATGGTTTCATTTTCGGTTTTCATAACCGTACGGGGAGTCATCACATCTTTGGCTTGTACATCTTTAAAATTGAGTAAGTTCTTGATGACTTTACTCTCATTTTCTTCAAAAACACCTTCTTCATGTGCAATTTCAGTCATTGCCACAAAACCTTCACGGCTTAAAACACTACCGTGACCTTTACCGCCAATAAGCTTTGTGGTGAGTTGTAATACCCATAAGATGCCTGTCCATTTTAATGGAAATATTAAAACATTGAGAGCCTTAGTAGTAAAATTAGCAAGTTGTTTCCAATAGGTAGCACCAATGGTTTTTGGGATAATCTCTGAAGCCACTAATATTAAAATGGTCATAATTGTAGACACGACACCAACCATAACCTCTTCGGTAAATTCAAGACCTAAAACAGAGTGCGTTTCAGTACCATAAATTTCTGCATAAGCGACTTTAGCTTGTACACCAACTAAGATGGCACCCACAGTATGGGCAATTGTATTTAAGGTTAAAATAGCAATTAGCGGTCGATCCACGTCTTTTTTTAGCGCCTCTAAATCCGAAGCATAAGCTTTACCTTCATTCTTTTTAAGATTAAGAAAAGTAGGCGTAATACTTAATAGTACAGCTTCTAAAATGGAACATAAAAACGAAAAAAATATTGAAATAAGTGCGTAAAAAACGAGTAAACCCATTAATGGTATATTGAATTAGTTACTGCTAATTTACGAAATGAAAGATTAAAAATAAATCAAAAACCCATAACTCTTAAAGTCATGGGCTTTTATATTTTTTAAAAGAATTTTATTAATTTTTTTTGGCGCGCTCAGCAGCTCTTTTACTTCGTTCTAAATCTCTTTGGGCACGCTCAAGGTCTCGTTGTGCACGTTCCATATCGCGTTTAGCACGTTCAACTTTTTTAGCTTGTTCTTCTTCCTTACTAGAACCCGAGATGTAATATTTTAAATCTTGCCCCATGTTTTTAAGCTTAGCTAAAAATTTATCCGAAGATGATTCTAAATCTAAGTAGATTCGAAGTTTTCCGCTGGTTAATTTACATTCAAAAACCTCATCTCCATTTTCGCTTTCTGACCACAAATAGGTGTTCCCGTTGACTTTTAATCCTTCTCGACCAAGCTTCTCTAGTAAAATTTGCTTTACGCCTTGGTTTTTAGATTTGTGATAACTTGCTCTAAACTTATACGTGTCATCTGATTCTGAAATAGAGACAGAACTGTTATGCTGCTTGTCATCGTCATTTTCAATTGTAATAGAATATGAGGTTCCTGAAGAGGAATTTGTCCCTGGAGCTTTTGGCGGTGTTGGAGGTTCTGGTGTTCTTTGTGCATTAAGGCTTAATGTTGAACATAAAGCCATCATAAACATTAAACAAACAGTTCTTTTTACATCTATTATTCTGATGCTTTGGTCTACGTTTTTTGATTTTTTGAAATTCATAAGTATTCGTTTTTAATTGATTATGATACAAATGTAGATGACAAAACCGGTGTAAAAAAGAAAATGCTAGGCGTTAACCTAGCATTAACCAAGCGCTTATGCTGTATTAACTTACTTTGAATTCTAGCCCAACATTTCTAATACTTTCTATAGAGATTGATGGGTCTTGTTTAAAGTATTTGCGAAGTCTACTGATAAAGACATCCATGCTACGACCAGAAAAGAAGTCGTCATTTTTCCAGACGGCTTTTAAAATATCTTCTCGTTTTAAAAGTTGATTTTTATGATGATATAAAAAGAGTATGAGTTCTCCTTCTTTTTGAGTAAGTTGTTTTTTATAGTCCTTACAGGTCAATTCTAATCTTTTGGTGTCAAGGCGGTAATTACTGATGGTTATGGTTTCTGACTGCTGTAATTGTGTCGAAGCCTTTTCTGTACGTTTTAGAATATTTTTAAGGCGTAAAACTAGCTCATCAGCTTCAAAGGGTTTAACGATGTAATCATCTGCACCGAGCTTGAGACCCTTAATTTTATCTTCTTTGAGTTTACGAGCCGTTAAGAATATAAAAGGAATTTCAGGGTTATAATCTATTACTTTTTCTGCCAATGTAAAACCATCCATTTTTGGCATCATCACATCAAAGACACAAATATTATAGTTGTCTTTTTTGAGTAATTCTAAAGCTTCTTCACCATCTTTTGCCCAAGTAATGAAATAGCCAGAGATTTCTAAATATTGTTTTAGAATATTTCCGAAATCCAAATCATCTTCTGCTAATAAAATACGTTTCATAAGACAAGGTTTTAGTTAAAAGGAATGGTTAAAATAAAAGTAGTGCCTTTGCCTTTTTTACTTTTAACAGTAATATCTCCTTGATGTGCTTTTATAATTTGATGGGTATAATACAAGCCAAGCCCAAGCCCTTTTACGTTATGAATCTCTCTATTTCCTGCTCGGAAAAACTTCTCAAAGATTTGCTGTTGGTCTTTGTCAGAAATACCAATGCCATTGTCTTTAATTTCGATTTTTAGAGCATTATCTACTGTTACGTGACAGTCTATTACTAATGCATTACCAGAATATTTCACGGCATTTTCTAAGATATTTAGTAAGGCTGTAGTAAAGTAAAACTTATCGATACCTATAGTTTTAGTTTTACCAGAGAATGACCTGTTTACAGTAATAGTTTTATCATTTAGAGATAACTCAAAATCATTTAGAAGGGTATTGATATAGTCTTCTATAGCAATGTTTTCTTTAGTGAGTTTAATTTCGCGATAGCCTAAACTATTATTTAAAACTTGATCAATAAGTTTTTGTAAGCGTTTGTTTTGGCGCTCAATGGTATTTACAGTATTATCAATAATCTCTGGTTGTTGTTTTACATGGTCTGTTTTTAACATTTTGGTAGCCAAAGTCAAAGTGGCCAAAGGCGTTTTTAGCTCGTGAGTAATATTATTGACAAAGTCGGTTTTGATATCAGCAATTTTCTTCTGAGTGATTAAACTTTTAATGGAATAATAAAGTAGCCCTATTACAACTGCAAAAATCAGTAGCGATAATAAAAGCAGTCCTCGCATTCTATTAAATACCAATGATTTCCAGTTTTCGATATCCATTTGGTCTTGAGTTATAAATAAAAGATAGAAAGTCACTTCTTTGTTTTCTCCATTTATTAACCTACTAGAAGTATGGTCAGTTTGCCATGTTGTAGTACTTACGCGATGTGCATTTTCTTCACTAATAGAATCGCCTAAAACAATCAGCTTCGGTGTTTTTTTAATATCAAAAATGGTATCGTTTTTTGTGGAGTCTAATAAAATAATAGCGTTTATTTTTTTGTGAAACTTAATACCGTAAGGGATATTATTTTTTATGAGTTCTTTTTGATATTCTGTTCTGTAGGTGTCGTTAATAGAATCAATTATAAATTCTAACCCGTCAATAACATCACCTCTTTCCGCTAATCCATATTTATAATCTGTTAAGTTATTAAGAAACTTTTCTTGCCAAATATCAGATAGCGAATCTAAAGCGGGAGAAAAATCATCTAACTGAGAAATAGAGCGCCTTGTTTCTGTAATGAAAGCTGATTTTTTAAGCTTGTAAGTATTATTAATTAAGTAGCCTTGAATGATAGACAAAGCTATTAAGCCAAGAATAGAAACAATGATTAAAAGATTTATTTTTCTTTTCATATAATACTCTAAATTAAAAATAAAACAGAGTTTATAGTTTTAAGATTGATTGATTTTTTTTGATTGATGACACTATAAACTCTGTTTGAGAAATTAAAACCATTATCTAAAGCGTCTTTTAATATTCCAGTTATACGCTTTAGTTCTTTGGTCTCGTTCTGTAATTTGATTGTTGTTTAAAGTTCTCATAATTAAATGATTTTTGATTGATGATGATACAAATCTAGAATGATGATTTTAGAGAAAAAAGAAAATAAGGAAGGTTAACCTAGCATTAACCTTAAAACATGAGGAAACACTGTTTTTACTATAAAATAAAGAGTTTGATTAAACTCTTGTTAACAAAGAAAAATGATATCTAAGACATTAATTTAACCACATCCTTAGCAAAATAACTTGCTATAATATCTGCGCCTGCACGCTTAATAGAGGTGATTTGTTCTAACATTACGGCATCATGATCTAACCAACCTTTTTCGGCAGCAGCTTTGAGCATGGCATATTCGCCAGACACTTGATACACTGCAATTGGGACATCAAAACTGTTTCTAATATCACGAACAATATCTAAGTAAGACAATCCCGGTTTTACCATAACAATATCCGCACCTTCGTTAATATCCATTTCTGTTTCACGGATGGCTTCTTCACGATTGGCAAAGTCCATTTGATATGTTTTTTTGTCCTTTGGAACATCTTGAACATCTACAGGTGCTGAATCTAAAGCATCCCGAAAAGGACCATAAAAAGCCGAAGCATATTTGGCAGAATAGCTCATAATACCAACATCTAAAAAGTTGGATTGGTCTAAGGCTTCACGAATGCCTAAAATACGGCCATCCATCATGTCGCTTGGCGCTACAAAATTAGCACCTGCCTCAGCATGAGAAATACTCATTTCGGCTAAAACTTCAACAGTAGTATCGTTTATGATTTTTCCATTTTCGATAATTCCATCATGCCCGTAAGAAGAAAATGGATCAAGTGCGACGTCTGTCATCACCAACATATCTGGACAAACAGATTTTACTGTTTTAATAGCGCGTTGCATTAATCCATCAGGATTTAAAGCTTCAGTACCTTTATTATCTTTAAGGGTATCAGGGACTTTTACAAAGAGCAAAACGGACTTGAGACCTAAACTCCAAAGTAATTTTATCTCGTCTTTTAGTAAATCTAAACTGTATCGGTAATAATTAGGCATCGAATCAATTTCTTCTTTGATGCCAGAACCTTCTACAACAAAAAGTGGTACTAAGAAGTCGTTTGGTGAGATATAGGTTTCTCTTACTAAACTTCTAATAGCTTCATTGGTTCTTAGTCTTCTATTTCTTCTTATTGGGAACATATCTTTTCAATCATAAGTTGTAAGTGTAAAGTTATGAGTTTCTCACTCAAACTCTAAACCCAATCTACGGGATTCTCTAATATTTTAATTAAGCGCTCTTCTTCACTGCCAACTTCTGGATTATGGTTATAAACCCATTGTACATGAGGTGGTAAACTCATAAGAATACTTTCTATCCGTCCATTTGTTTTTAAGCCAAATAATGTGCCTTTATCATGCACTAAATTAAATTCAACATAACGTCCACGACGAATTTCTTGCCAGTTGCGTTGTGCTTCTGTATACTCCAAATCTTTTCTTTTTTCTACAATAGGAACATAAGCATCAAGAAAGCTATCACCAACCTCGGTTACAAAATTATACCAATCTTGCATTTGCATAGCCTCATTTGCTTTACAATAATCGAAGAATAGACCACCAATACCACGAGCTTCGTTGCGATGTGCATTATAAAAATACTCATCACAACGCGCTTTGTATTTTGGATAAAATTCAGAGTTATGTCTGTCGCAAGCTATTTTACAAATCTGATGAAAATGTTTAGCGTCTTCATCAAACAAATAATAAGGTGTTAAGTCTTGGCCACCGCCAAACCATTGGTCAGCAATATTTCCCTCGTTATCATACATTTCAAAATAACGCCAATTGGCATGTACGGTTGGTACCATTGGGTTTTTAGGATGTAAAACCAGACTTAAGCCACAAGCAAAAAAGTTGGCATCTGCTACACCAAAATGTTGCTGTATGGTTTTAGGTAATTCGCCATGAACAGCAGAAATATTGACGCCACCTTTTTCAAAAACACGGCCATTTTCTATAACTCGTGTGCGTCCACCACCACCTTCTGGGCGCTTCCATAAATCTTCTTGAAACCTAGCAATACCATCTATTTCCTCAAGTTTTGAGGTGATGCGGTCTTGTAAAATTTGTATGTATTCGTAAAATTTATCTTTCATCTATACCATTGTTTTATTACAAAATGTGGCATATTCTATATATAACTCAAACAACTCCATATCCAGTGGTTTTTCTCCAGGAGGTGCATAACTTTCTTTAAGAGTTTTTACCCATTTAAAGTTGTTTTTTTCTGCAACTTTAACGCTACCAATGTTAGTTTTATGAGATATGATTTGAAGTATTTCTAAACCCAAATTTTCAAAAGCATGTTTTGATAATGCTTTAACAGATTGAGAGATTAAGCCTTTGTTTTCAAAATTATAGCCAATACAATAGGCAAACTCGCCTTGTTTTTTGTTCCAATCGAGTTCTTTTATGTAAATAAGTCCAGCAAGCTCCCTAGTTTCAGAATGTTTTAGAGTAAATAAGAATACCTCTTTGTTTTCAAAGGCTTTTACCTTTGCTTCAATAAAATATTGAGATAAAGTAGGACTCAAATTTTGTTTAAGAGTCTCTGGGAAAAAGCGTTTAAAACGGTCTTCATTAGCAACAACTAAATCACAAATCTTCCATGCATCTCCAGTATGCACAGGATTTATTTCAAAGCCATTGAATTGTGCAATCATTACCTATTTTCTATAATTTTAAAAGGCTCAAAACCAATATGTTCGCCTTCATCATCATCAAACAATAAATCTACAGTGATTATTGATGCTGAGGTAACGCTCAATGGCAATACGAGTATAACACCAATTACTGGTATAAATAATAAGAGTAAAAACCCGATACCATTCCCTATGGCTAATCCTCGGTGTTTTTTTATAAAAGCAATACTCTCTCTATAACTAAAATGACGCTCTAGTGTGTAATCCATATTAGAAACA
The DNA here is from genome assembly GCF_014635865.1 of Winogradskyella haliclonae. Taxonomy (GTDB): domain Bacteria; phylum Bacteroidota; class Bacteroidia; order Flavobacteriales; family Flavobacteriaceae; genus Winogradskyella; species Winogradskyella haliclonae. The sequence continues at coordinate 746,427 of NZ_BMDQ01000001.1, forward strand.
CCTGCATAATACGCCTGAACTAAAAATAATAAAGCCGTTGAAAAAATATTAACTACTGGTATAAACTTTAATAAAAGTATGGGTAGCGTGTATATAAGCTCTTTAGTTAAGTTTCTTAATCCAATTCGAACACTGCGAACGAGTTGTTTTGAAAATGTGGCATTGGTGTGATTTTCTGCAGGTTGGCCAGTGTAATATTCTTCAATCTTCTCTGAAACGGGACTCATAAAAGGTGAGGACAACGCCATAATAATATGCTTAAAAAGTATAAGTCCAATAGCAAATATTACAATTCCTGAAATAAAGGTAGAGATAGCTGTGAAAGTACCTTTGCCAAATTCCCAAGGCCATATACCTGCTATCCATTCGCCAAGATTATCTGAGAGTCCATAGGCAGAAACAAATATCAAAATAAAAACAACAACGCTTATTAGTATTGGAATAACAAAGTATTTCCAAAGTTTTAATTTAGAAATAAGTGCATAAGCACCTGAATACACTTGTAAGCCTTTAAAGATGTTTTGAACCATCGTTTTCTTGTTTTTGATAATAGAGTTAACTACTAAACAGACGCTTAAACTGGCATTGTGTTACGCTAGTTTGGGCTTTTATAGTCTTTAACAGCATCGATAAAAGCCTTGGCGTTATCTAAAGGAATGTTTGGTAAAATTCCATGACCTAAGTTAACGATGTATTTATCTTTTCCAAAATCGTTAATCATTTGATGCACCATTTTTTTGATTTCTGCAGGTGGAGAAAACAATCGTGTTGGGTCAAAATTACCTTGTAAGGTGATATTTCCACCTGTTAAATAACGTGCATTTCTAGCAGAACATGTCCAATCTACACCTAGTGCCGAAGCACCAGATTTTGCCATTTCGCCAAGGGCAAACCAGCAACCTTTTCCAAAAGCGATGACTGGTGTTTCGACTTTTACAGCATCAATGATTTGTTGAATATATTGCCAAGAAAATTCTTGATAATCTACTGGAGACAACATGCCTCCCCAAGAATCGAAAACTTGAACAGCATTAACGCCAGCTTTCACTTTTTCTTTTAAATAAGCAATAGTTGTGTCTGTAATTTTTTGAAGTAAACTGTGTGCTGCAATAGGATTTGTAAAGCAAAATTCTTTAGCCTTATCAAAGTTTTTAGAACCTTGCCCTTGCACACAATAGCATAAAATTGTCCATGGTGAACCAGCGAAACCTATTAAGGGAATTTCGTTGTTTAGTTTTTCTTTAGTGGCTTTTATAGCTTGGTAAACGTAATCTAATTCTACGGTCACATCAGGGACAACGACATTATCTACATCTTTTTGAGAACGAATAGGATTAGGTAAATACGGACCAAAATTTGGTTTCATCTGTACCTCAATATTCATTGCTTGAGGAATCACTAGAATATCACTAAACAAAATCGCAGCGTCCATGCCGTATCTTCGGATAGGCTGTACAGTAATTTCACTTGCCAATTCAGGAGTCTGGCAACGTGTAAAGAAATCGTACTTAGCCTTTATTTCCATAAACTCTGGTAAATAACGACCAGCTTGACGCATCATCCAAACTGGAGGGCGTTCAACAGTTTCGCCCTTTAATGCTCTTAAAAATAAATCGTTCTTAATCATATTTTAAACGTAGTATTCGTTTACTAATTCTATGACACTTTCAACCGTTGGTACTTTTGCAATTCTAACGTCTTCAAAGTGTTTTTTTGCAGCATTTGCTGTAGTCTCTCCAATACAAAATGCAATGCCTTTGGCACGATTTTGCCTTAAGAAACTGTCAACTGTGGATGGGCTATAAAACATAATGCCATCGACATTATCCTCTAGTTTTACAGCATCATATTTGGTTTGATAAGCCTCAACTTCGTTAACCGTAATGTTATGCTTAGTTAGGATGTTTGGTAAATCATCCAAACGTAAATCACTACAGAAATAAGTGACTTCAGTCCCATCAATATATTCAACTAAATATTCTGCTAACTTCTTTACATTTGGTGCCATGTGAGCAACTTTACCAATACGTTTCTCAATCGTACGTTTGGTGCGGCGCCCAACACAGTAGATATTTTTGAACTGTAACTCTTCATTAGAAAAGTTAGTTAATAAAGCTTCAACAGCATTCTGACTTGTGATTATGACATTCTGAATTTCGTTTCTGACAACTTTTTTTGAGATTCTGTTGAGGCTAATTTTTATAGCATCATTACTTTCAGAAACCACTTCGTTATGAAACAACAACTTTTGGTCTTCTGTTAATGTTTTGGTCGAATAAATAGTCGTCTTTTTGTCGCTACGTTGTAATTGATCAATTAGCTTTTTTCCACCTTTTTCGATAACATAATCTGCACAAAATTTAGCAATACCCTCATGTTTTCCAAATGGCATAACTTTAGTAACTTCAATTTTTCTGGATCCATCTTTACTTAGAAGAATACCTTTAAAATGAACTTCATTATCTTTATTGATATAACAAATAGCACCGATTGGAGCAGTACAACCACCTTCTAAACGATTTAAAAATTCACGCTCAATAGTTGTTCCTATCTCAGTCTCAGGATGATTAATCTCTTTGCAGATGTCTCTTACTTCATCATCATCTTCTAATGCAGCAACCATTACGGCACCTTGAGCAGGTGCAGGAATCATCCAATGAAGATTAATAGAATTTTCAGGTTTAATACCTAATCGACCCAAACCGGCACCAGCAAATATGGCACCATTCCAATCATTATTTTCTAATTTTTCGAGTCTAGAATTTACATTTCCTCTTAACCCAACAATAGTATGCGTAGGGTAGCGGTTAAGCCATTGTGCACGGCGTCGTAAACTACCAGTAGCAATAACAGCATCTTTAGCGGATAGGAATTCCTCATTCTTTTTAAAAACTAGGGTATCGTTTATATTTCCTCGCTTTAAAACAGCAGCTTGTACAATGCCTTTTGGTAAAATGGTTGGGACGTCTTTTAAAGAATGTACAGCAATATCAATATCACCATTAAGCATAGCAATATCAAGTGTTTTAGTGAAGATTCCTGTAATCCCAAGTTCGTATAAAGGTTTGTCTAAAACAATATCTCCTGTGGATTTTACAGGGACTAATACGGTTTTATGACCTAACTGTTCGAGTAGAGATTGAACAGTTTTTGCTTGCCACATAGCGAGCTGGCTGTCGCGTGTGCCAATGCGAATTATTCTAGACATTATCTGTAGTTTCTAACTGAAATATTTTTTTGATGAGTTCCAAACTCTCATCTGAAGAGTTATTATCTTCTCTTAAGTGATGTGCAAATTGATTGGTAATTTTCTGAATTAAGTTATTTGTAATCAATTCGGCTTGCTCTTCGTTAAAATCGTTAAGCTTTTTACGTTGCGTAGAGACTTCAGAATTTTTTAAATCCGTAAGCTTGTGTTTAATGGCTTGTATTGTAGGGACAAATTTTAAAGTGTCTAACCAGGAATTAAATTCTGCCATTATTTCTGAAATAATAGCTTCAGCAGCAGGAATAAATGCTTTGCGCTTTTCTAAAGTTTCATCAGTAATCTTTGCTAAGTCATCCAAATGAACTAATGTAATATTATCTAAATCTCTAACATCTTCATTAACATTTTTTGGAATTGATAAATCCAAAATCAATAAAGGCTTATCAGTTTGTATTAGTGACTTGTAAATTGTTGGGTCTTGTGCACCAGTAGCCACAATTACAATATCAGAAGTATTTACTTCTTCTTGTAGATTGCTATAATCTTTAACTAACACATTGAATTTACCTGCAACAGCTTCAGCCTTATCTTTGGTTCTATTGATAAGCGTAATATGAGAATTTTTAGTATGCTTAACTAGATTTTCACAAGTGTTACGTCCTATTTTACCAGTACCAAAAAGTAGAATATTCTTGTCCGAAATATTCTTGACATTATTCATAATATACTGAACAGAAGCAAATGATACAGATGTAGCACCAGAGGATAATTCTGTCTCTGTTTTAATTCGTTTACTAGCTTGAATAACTGCATTTAGTAAACGTTCTATGTAAGAATTAAGTAATCCGGCGGCTTTTGATTGTCGTGCACCAGCTTTTAGTTGACCGATAATTTCAAAATCACCAAGGATTTGACTATCCAAACCAGAACCTACTCTAAACATATGAGAGATGGCATCGTTATTTTTATGTACGTAGGCAACTTTTTGAAACTCTTCAACAGTCCCTTTTGTATTTTCGCACAATAGATGGATAAGTTGATAAGGGTGCTCAGCAAATCCATAAATTTCTGTACGATTACAGGTAGAAACAAGCAAGAGACTTTCTATACCATTTGTTTTGGCTTGTTCCAAAACAGCATTCTTGGCAGCATCACTTAAACTAAAGTGACCACGAACCTCAGCATCAGCTTTTTTGTAGCTGAGCCCAATAGCATAAAAATGTGTATTCTTTTGTTGCATTCGCTGCTTTACTGCTCTAGGAATTAACAGCACAAAAATATATTTGTTAATTGCATAAAAATAACGCTCAAAGAACTTAAAGTGTCGTTTCGGGTTTTTTGAGTTTAATTTTTATTAAAATATGATATTTGTCATACTTTTGTAGTGAATCCAAGGGTTTACAAGATCTTTGTTTAGAATGAATCTAAATAACAGTTAAATGAAAATTGAAAAATCTAGCTTAAAAAGTGTCGCTGTAGGTTCTTTTAATGAGACCTTTCTAGAAGATGGTTTTTTTGTATTGAGCTATAAGAATGATAATGAGGCTGTTGAGGTCGTAGAACGCCGTATAGATAGCAGTTATATACAGTTTCACTTTTGTACAAAAGGCGAGGCCACTTTTGTCTTTAATCAAGGGACATATCGCTTACCTATTCATCAAGATACGTCGCTATTACTTTATAATCCACAACGTGATTTACCCATTCACTTAGAAGTGCAACCTAATTGTTGGCTGGTGTCTCTTGTGATTTCTTTAGAGAAATTTCATGGGTTGTTTTCGCAAGATGCGTCCTATGTTACGTTTTTATCAGACGATAATCGTGATAAAAAATATTATAAAGATGGTGTTATATCACCATCAATGGCAGTTGTTTTAAATCAGTTGCTAAGTTTTAATCTTAATGCCTCAATCAAATCATTATACTTTAGAGGAAAAGCTTATGAAATGTTAAGTCTCTTTTTTAATAGAAGTGAAGACGCCAATATTGAGCAGTGCCCATTTTTAGTAGACGAAGAAAATGTCGCTAAATTAAAAAAGGCAAAAGACATTATAATAGCACAAATGGCAGAGCCACCAACATTACAAGAATTGGCAGATACTATAGGCTTAAGTCTTAAAAAACTCAAAGAAGGTTTTAAACAAATTTATGGCGATTCGGTTTTTAGTTTTCTCTTTGATTATAAGATGGAAGTCGCAAGAAAACTATTAGAATCTGGAGACTACAACGTTAATGAAGTTGGCTTAAAAGTGGGTTACAGCACTGCCAGTCATTTTATTGCAGCGTTTAAAAAAAAATATGGTACTACGCCTAAGAAATATATTACTGAAACTAATTAATGAAGTTTTAAAACTATACTAATATTACAAAATTCAATACTACAAGCTTAATTGATAAACAAATTGCATTGTATTTTTACATTTGAAAAATTGAAAGATGAAAAAAGGAATATTACTAGTTAATTTAGGCTCACCAGATACGCCAAACCCTAAAGATGTGAAACGTTATTTAGGAGAATTCTTAATGGATGAGCGCGTGATTGATGTGCCGCTTTGGGCGCGCAATCTTTTGGTAAAAGGGATAATACTAAACACACGACCAAAAGCGTCTGCCAAAGCGTATCAAAAAATTTGGTGGGACGAAGGTTCGCCATTAATTGTACTATCAGAAAGACTGCAAGAAAAAGTCCAAAATAACGTCGATTATCCAGTTGCTTTAGCTATGCGTTATGGAAGTATGACCATTAAAAAAGGACTTCAAGAGTTAGTAGATAAAGGCTGTACTGAAATTAAAACAGTTCCTCTATATCCACAATTCGCCATGGCTACAACCGAAACTATCGATGTAAAAGTAGACGAATTGGTAGCTGAGTATTTTCCTGACATAAAAATTACCAGAACACCTGCCTTTTACCATCGTAAAGATTACATTAGTGTACTTTCAAAAAGTATTGCTGAAAAGCTTGATGGTATAGATTACGAGCATATTTTGTTTAGTTATCACGGTGTCCCTGAACGTCATATCCGTAAGAGTGATGTGACTAATGGAAATTGTAAAATGGATGGTAGATGCTGCTTCAAAAAAGGAAGTGAACAGCACGAGTTTTGTTACCGTCACCAATGCGAAATTACGACGGTTAATGTGGCCAAAGCTTTAGGCTTAAAAAATGGGACGTATTCAACTACCTTCCAATCCAGACTTGGATTTGACCCGTGGTTAAAACCTTACACAGATCGTACTATTGAACGAATGGGAAAAGCTGGAACTAAAAAAATGGCGATCGTAACACCAGCTTTTGTTAGTGACTGTTTAGAGACTTTGGAAGAAATTGCGATGGAAGGCGAAGAAATTTTTCATGAAGTAGGCGGCAAAGAGTTTACCGTAATTCCATGTTTAAACGACCGCGAAGACTTTGCTCAAGTACTTACTAATATTATTGAAGAATGGGCTTCTAAAGAAAAAGCTTTAACCGTTTAATGGCTAAGGTAACAGCACAAGATTTAGGTCAAGAACCTATTGGGAAGTTACTGGTAAAGCAAGCGGTACCGGCCTCAATTGGTATTCTGGTGATGTCACTTAACATCCTTATAGATACTATTTTTGTTGGAAATTGGATTGGCGCAAATGCCATAGCTGCGATTAACGTTGTATTGCCTGTTTCGTTTTTTATTGCAGCATTAGGTATGGCCATTGGTGTTGGAGGTTCTTCAATTATTTCAAGAGCTTTAGGTGCTGGGAATACGCCTAAAGCTTTAAGGACTTTTGGAAATCAGTTGACACTTACCTTTTTATTTACCATTACATTTGCTGTTTTTGGTTTAATATATGTAGATACGTTAATTCCTGCTTTTGGGGGAAAAGGCAACATATTTGCACCTGCTAAAATTTATTACGAAATCATTCTTTATGGCGTACCTATTTTAGGTTTTGTAATGATGGGTAATAATGTGATTCGAGCAGAAGGCAAACCAAAATTTGCTATGTATGCTATGATGATTCCCTCTGTTGGGAATCTTCTTTTTGATTATATTTTTATAAATATTTTGGATTGGGGAATGGCCGGAGCGGCATGGGCAACCACAGGCTCATATATCGTATCATTTATATACATTCTATGGTTCTTTCTTTCAAAGAATTCAGAATTAAAAATCGATTTTTCACATTTTGCATTACATAAGGAGATTGTTTCAGAAATAGGGTCTCTAGGTTTTGTGACCTTAGCACGACAAGCTGTAGTAAGTGTTACTTTTTTATTGGTAAATAATGCACTTTTTAATTATGGAGAAGAGACTTCGATTACAGCTTATGCTATTGTTGGCCGTATGATGATGTTTGTCTTGTTTCCAGTTTTTGGAATAACTCAAGGATTTATTCCTATTGCAGGATATAATTATGGTGCTGAACAATTTGCAAGAGTAAAAGAGGTAATTTATACAGCCATAAAATATGCCACTATTTTGGGAACAATTGTGTTTCTAGGATTAATGGTTTTTCCAGAAGTTATTACCAAATGGTTTACTGACGATGCAGATGTCATAAGAATCACACCAAACAATATGAGATTAGCATTTGCTGCTGTACCTATATTAGCCGTTCAGTTGGTTGGTGCGGCATATTTTCAGGCTGTAGGGAAAGCAATTCCTGCTTTGATTTTAACATTAACTCGACAAGCCATTTTCTTTATTCCGTTGCTATTTATTTTACCGATTTTCTATGGAGAATTGGGCATTTGGATTGCGTTTCCAATATCTGATGTATTGTCTACAATTGTAACCTATTACTTCTTAAAGCGTGAGGTTAAGTTAAAGTTAGAAACAGCTTAAATCTTCTGACTTTTATTCTTTATTTTTAGATTCCGAAAACTAACTTAATAATTACTCATGCGATTATCAACCATTCTGGCAGTTGTACTGCTATCGTTTCTTAGCTTAAATCTCAACGCCCAAAATTTTGACGAATCTCATTATTCGGGATTAGAATATCGACTTGTAGGCCCATTTAGAGGTGGTCGAAGTGCTGCTGTAACTGGTGTTCCAAATCAGCCAAATCTCTATTATTTTGGAGCAACCGGTGGTGGGATATGGAGAACTACAAATGGTGGTCGCCAATGGGAAAACATTTCGGATGGTTACTTTGGAGGAAGTATTGGTTCTATTTCAGTTTCAAAAAGCGACCCTAATGTCATTTATGTTGGTGGTGGAGAAAAAACAGTAAGAGGTAATGTGTCATCAGGATATGGGATGTGGAAAAGTGTCGACGCTGGAAAAACATGGATAGCCTCAGGCTTACCAAAATCACGCCATATTCCTCGTATTGCTATTCATCCTACAAACCATGATATCGTATATGCCGGAGTTATGGGTAATCTATATAAACCAACAGAAGAGCGAGGTGTTTATAAAAGTATTGATGGCGGAAAAACATGGAAAAAAACCTTGTTTGCAAATTCTAATGCTGGCGTAGTAGATTTAATAATTGACCCAACCAATCCTCGTATTTTATATGCATCTACATGGCGAATTAATAGAACACCTTACAGTTTAAATTCTGGAGGGGAAGGTTCTGCGCTGTGGAAGAGTACCGATAGCGGCGAGACATGGACAGAAATTTCTAAGATGAAAGGATTTCCTGAGGGCACATTAGGAATTATAGGCGTAACAGTATCTCCAATAAATCATCAACGTGTATGGGCGATTGTTGAAAATAAAGATAAAGGCGGTTTATATCGAAGTGATAACGGTGGCGAAACATGGATACAAGTTAATAGCGAAAGAAAGCTGAGACAACGCGCATGGTACTACACGCGTTTATATGCAGATACTAAAGATATTAATACAGTTTATGTTTTAAATGTAAGTTATCATAAGAGTACTGATGGCGGAAAAACATTTGGAAATTATAGAGCACCGCATGGAGATCATCATGATTTATGGATAGCTCCAGAAAATCCAAATAGAATGATTATTGGAGATGATGGTGGCGCACAAGTGACATATGATGGTGGAGAAACTTGGAGTACGTATCGTAACCAACCAACATCTCAATTTTACCGAGTAACTACTGATAATGCGTTTCCATATCGTATTTATGCGGCGCAACAAGACAACTCTACCATACGAATCCCACACAGAACAGATGGTTTTTCAATTAGTGAAGACGATTGGGAAAGTACAGCAGGTGGTGAGTCTGCTCACATCGCTATTGATCCAGAAGATAATGATATTGTATATGGTGGAAGTTACGATGGATTTTTAACTCGTGTCAATCATAAAACGGGAACAGTAAGAGCCATAAATGTTTGGCCAGATAATCCAATGGGACACGGTGCAGAAGGTATGAAATATCGTTTTCAGTGGAATTTCCCTATTATCTTTTCAAAACATAATCCAGATAGAATGTACACATTTTCACAACATGTACATGTCACTGAAAATGAAGGCCAATCGTGGGAAATTATAAGTCCAGATTTAACACGAAATGATCCAGAAAAATTAAAATCATCAGGTGGTCCGATTACACAAGATAATACCTCAGTAGAATACTATTGCACCATTTTTGCGGCACAAGAATCACCATTAAAAGAGGGTTTACTTTGGGTTGGTAGTGATGATGGTTTAATCCATGTGTCTAAAGATGGCGGTAAAAATTGGGAGAACGTTACACCTAAAGGCATGCCAGATTGGATGATGATTAACAGTATTGAGCCAAGTGCTTTTGATGAAGGCACTTGCTACGTAGCTGGCACAAAATATAAGACTGGGGATTTTGCCCCCTACTTATACAAAACAACGGATTACGGAAAAAGCTGGACTAAAATCACAAATGGAATTAATAGCGAACATTTTACAAGAGTATTGCGCGAAGACCCAAAAAAGAAAGGCTTGTTGTATGCAGGTACAGAGACAGGAATGTACATTTCCTTTAATGATGGTAAAAATTGGAAACCTTTTCAATTAAATTTACCAATTGTACCAATCACCGATTTGGCCCTAAAAGACAATAATTTAATTGTTGCTACTCAAGGAAGAAGTCTTTGGATAATTGATGATTTATCAGTAATTCACCAGCTCTATAATACCGATTTAAGTAAGAATATCTTATTCAAACCAAAAGATACATATCGTATGCGAGGCGGAAGTCGAAAAGGAAGTAAGATAACAGGAACGAATCATCCAAATGGTGTAATCACCTATTTCAACTTAAAGGATTTAAAAGATGAAGACAAAGTTTCATTAACCTATTTTGATAAAAAAGGTGATACGATAAAAACCTATTCTAACAAGGATAAAAAGAATAAACTAAATGTAAAGAAAGGCGCCAATCAATTTGTTTGGAATATGACCTACGATGGTGCAGAACGTTTAAAGGGTATGATTTTGTGGTGGGCAAGTTTAGATGGTCCAAGAGCAACTCCTGGCACTTATAAAGTGAGTTTAAATATTAATGATGAAACGCAATCACAAGACTTTAAAATTTTAGCTGATCCAAGAGCAGAAAGCACCTTAGCTGATATGGAACAGCAATTTGCATTTATTAAAGATGTCAATAAGACTATGGACGAAGCGCATAAGTCTATCAAAAAAATAAGAGCAGTTAATAAGCAATTGGGAGCTTTCCAGAAGCAATATAAAGACGATGAAAATGTAAAAGACTTAGTAGAAAAAGCAAAAAGATTACAAGAAAAACTAGGTGATATTGAAAAAGCCTTATACCAAACTAAAAATAGAAGTGGTCAAGATCCATTAAATTTCCCTATTCGATTAACTAATAAATTAGGGCATTTAAACTCATTGGTACGTATGGGAGATTTTGCACCAACAGCACAAGATATTGCCGTAAAAAATGAATTGACTGGCAAAATAGAAACTCAGCTGTCTGCATTCAATACCATTTTAAGTGATGAGGTAAAAGCGTTTAATGCAGCATTCAATTCAAAACAGTTAAACTATTTATTTGTAGAAGATTAATGACAGATTTTTTAGCAGAATATTATTCCTACATCAAAGCGCTACACATCATCTTTGTGGTGACATGGTTTGCAGGATTATTTTACATTCCTCGATTATTTGTATATCAAATAGAAGCATTTTATAAGCCTCCTCCAGAAAAAGAAATTTTAGGAAAGCAATTAAAACTCATGGCCAAACGTCTTTGGTTTATAATTACCTGGCCATCGAGTATATTGGCAATAAGCTTTGGAGTTTTATTAATTATTCCAAGACTGTTTTACCTTACAGATTCTTGGATGCAGATTAAATTAGGCTTTGTTTTACTATTAATCATATACCAATTCCAAACACATGTGTATTACAAGCAACTGCAAAAAGATATCGTAAAGAAATCATCAAGTTTTATGCGTATTTGGAACGAAGGTGCCACTTTTATTCTTTTTGCTGTGGTTTTTTTAGTTGTTTTAAAAAATGCACTCAACTGGATTTTTGGAATAGTCGGCATTATTGTATTGGGAATCTTATTAATGTTAGGTTTTAAAATTTACAAGAAGATTAGAACCAAAAATCCTGAAGCTTAGTTGGCGTGATTATTGTTATATTTAGAAGACTATAAAAACCTCTATGGCGTTAAAAAAAATATCTCTTCGTTCGCGCATATTTATAGCCATGATACTTTTGGTATTACTGGCTTCAATTTTAATTGCTGCGGTTACGATATACCAGTATCATGAAGAGGCAAGAGAGTACCATGCAGATAGATTAGAACGTAAAGAATCCGCAATAAGGCGCAGTATTAATCATGTTTTGGATGAAACTTCTTTTGAGGTGATTACAGAAAAAATCCCCTTTATTTTTAAAGACGAGATATACAGTATTGCCAATATTCATGGACTTCAGATTAATTTGTATGATTTAGAAGGGCAATTATTAAAATCTTCTAAAGCCACGCTTCAAAGAGATACATTAAACCAATGTTTAAGTGCTGAGGTACTAAACCAAATAACAAATACAGCCGAACATCGTTACGTGATTAAGAACGAAACCAATGGTAAGGTTTTTCAATCGTCTTACTCATTTATAACAGACGATAAGTTTAAAAACATAGCAATTCTTAATGTGCCTTACTTGCAAGATGATGATATTTTTGATAGGGAGCTAAATGAGTTTTTGCTGCGATTAGGATTCGCATATCTCATTATGATTTTAGCGGCAATTGTATTGGCATATTTCATATCAAAATATATAACACGTTCATTGAAAACTATAAGTGATAAGATGAATGAATTTCGTCTAGAAAAGCGAAATAAAAAGATTGAAATAACATCATCATCAGTAGAAATTGAAACCCTTGTAAAATCATATAATGGTATGATTGATGAGCTTGAAGAATCTGCAGTACAATTAGCAACTAGTGAGCGTGAACAAGCATGGCGCGAAATGGCAAAACAAGTGGCGCATGAGATTAAAAATCCATTAACGCCAATGCGATTAAGCGTTCAGAGTTTTCAGCGTAAGTTCGACCCAGAAGATGAGAATATTAATCAGAAAGTATCAGAATATAGTAATACATTGATTCAGCAAATAGACACCATGAGTTCTATTGCCTCTGCGTTTTCAAATTTTGCAAAGATGCCTGCGCAGCAAAGCGAAGAGCTTAATGTGGTACATGTGGTAAAATTAGCCTTAGATATTTTTAATGAAAACTATATCAGGTTTGAGCCAGAAGCTGAAGAAATCATAGCAAATTTTGATAGAACCCAACTCATAAGAGTAGTGACTAACTTGGTTAAAAATGGCATTCAGGCTATCCCAGAAGATTCAGAAAATCCTAAAATTGAAGTCCGAGTTTTTACTGATGATGATAACGTTAACATTACAGTTGAGGATAATGGTTCGGGGATTACCGATGAAAATAAACTCAAAGTTTTTGAGCCTAAATTTACGACCAAAACTAGCGGAATGGGTTTAGGCTTAGCGATGGTAAAAAATATAGTAGAAACCTACGACGGAAGTATTACTTTTACCTCAGAATATGAAAAAGGCACTATCTTTACAGTGGCTTTTCCGAAACAATAAAACTAAATTATGGCTTACGAAAATATACGCTCAGATTTCTCAAATGGTATCACCACTATTACGATTAATAGACCAAGCAAACTCAATGCATTAAACAAAGCTACTATTGAGGAATTGCATCATGCGCTTGATGATGCAAACCAATCTAAAGAGACTAAAGTAATCATTGTGACAGGAAGCGGTGAGAAAGCTTTTGTTGCCGGTGCAGATATTAGTGAATTTGCCGATTTCAATGTTGAAGAAGGCGGAAGATTAGCAGCAAAAGGACAAGAATTATTGTTTGATTTTGTTGAGAATTTAAGTACACCAGTTATTGCAGCTGTTAATGGTTTTGCTTTAGGTGGTGGATTAGAATTAGCTATGGCGTGCCATTTTAGATTAGCAAGCAGTAATGCAAAAATGGGCTTACCAGAAGTCTCTCTTGGTGTTATCCCGGGTTATGGTGGTACACAGCGTTTACCGCAATTAGTAGGTAAAGGACGTGCTATGGAAATGGTGATGACTGCAGGTATGATTGATGCTAATCAAGCCTTAAATTATGGTTTAGTAAACCATGTGGTTGAAACTGATGAATTGCTACCTTTAGCTGAAAAAATCGCCAGTAAAATCATGAGAAACTCATCTGTTGCTATTGCTGAAGCTATTTCTGCCGTTAACGCTAATTACAAAGATGGTGTTGATGGTTACCAAACAGAAATAGAAGCGTTTGGAAATTGCTTTGGTACCGAAGATTTTAAAGAAGGTACAACAGCCTTTTTAGAAAAGCGTAAAGCTGATTTTCCAGGGAGATAAAAAATAACATAATTCTTCCTACAAAATTTGTTCAAAACCTTTTGAGTAATTAACAATCTTAAGACAGAATTACATCTAATTTTAGAAGTCCATTTCTAGGGTTTCTAAAATTAGTATGAGTCATAAATCAGTCATAAAGGGTCGCGGCGCACAACGCAATATTCACAACCGTTTTTTTGAGTTGTCTTACGACATGCGTGATGATTTTTTAGAGTATTGCCATAAAGAAGGAGAAACCGTAGATAAAAACAAGACCCAATACCTTAACGTATTTCCAAAGACAATAGTTAATAAGGTGACGAGCCCAGATGTAGGTATGGCGTATTCTATGAACATGTACCAAGGTTGTGAGCATGGTTGTATTTATTGTTATGCACGTAATAGCCATGAGTATTGGGGCTACAGTGCGGGATTAGATTTTGAACGTCGGATTTTAGTCAAAAAAGATGCTCCAAAATTGCTAGAAACTCTTCTAAAAAAGAAAAGTTGGAAAGCACATACTATTGTCATGTCTGGCAACACAGACTGTTATCAGCCAGCAGAAAAGCAATTTCAATTAACCAGACAATGCCTAGAAGTTTTTTTAAAGTACAAGCACCCTGTTGGCATTATTACAAAAAACAGCTTAATTCTTCGTGATTTAGATATACTAAAAGTATTGGCAAAGTATAATCTAATAGGTGTTAATATATCTATTACATCATTATCAGAGGAAACAAGACGAATTTTAGAGCCTAGAACCGCAACCATTAAAAAACGCTTAGAAACTGTAAGGACCTTAAGTGAAAATGGGATTCCTGTAAATGTCATGTTAGCACCAATAATTCCATCTATAAATAGTCATGAAATTTTACCTATGGCTAAAAAAGTATCAGAATTGGGAGCTTTAAGTATTGCTCATACTATCGTAAGACTCAACGGAGCCATAGGAGAAATATTTACAGATTGGATAAGAAAAACCATGCCTGATAGAGCGGATAAAGTACTGCATCAAATCCAAGATTGTCATGGCGGAACTCTCAACGAAAGCAGATACGGAAAGCGCAAGCGCGGCGAAGGACATATTGCACAACAAATTAATGATACAATTAAGTTGGCAAGATTTAAGTACTTTAAAGAAAAATCAATGCCCAGACTTAATACTGATTTACATGAGCAATATAAAGATGGACAACTTAAACTTTTTTAAATCTCAACGTTGCTACAATATTGATTAGTATTAATAATTACCTATATTTATTCGATTAATAAATTACTCATGAAATCAAGACTTTTCGCTCTGGTAATCCTAGTGTTCTTTGCATCATGTAAAGAAGAAATAAAACCAAATGTTCAGGTATTTAATACTACAGATTTAAATAAAGCAAATACAGTACTGTTAGAAGCAGTAATGGAAGATGCCTTTACGCCACCAGTGGCAAGCCGTATGTATGCATACGCGCATTTGGCACATTATGTAACACTTCAAAGTTTACGAAAGGATAGTTTAAGCGACATCACAAACAAAATAAATGGACTAAGGCAATTAAAAATACCTGAAAGTGATAATGTTAACCCAGAATTATCAGCCCTTTTAGCCTTTTCTAAAACAGGAAAAAAGCTAATATATTCGGAGCATTTTTTTGAGGACTTAGCAGATTCTCTTAAGGTAAAAGCAATCCAATTAGGGCTTTCAGAAAGTACAGTAAAGAATTCTGAGGATTATGCTTTAGAAATATCAAAACAGTTGAGTAGTTGGATTGATAAAGACATGTATATCGAAACTCGAACTTTTCCGCGCTTCACAAGTACTAAAAAACCAGAAAACTGGAGAGAGACACCACCAGATTATTTATCAGGTTTAGAGCCACATTGGGATAAGATTAGACCTATGGTAATTGATAGTGCCAACGTTTTTGCTTTTAAACCGTTACCAGAATATAGCACTGACAAAGATTCTGAATTTTACAAAATGGTAGATGAGGTTTACCAAGAATCTAAAAATAAGACAGAAGAAAAAGTGAAAATTGCATGGTTTTGGGATTGTAATCCAATAATGACGGTTCATAAAGGACATATGACAACTACCATTCATAAGTTTACGCCACCAGGACATTGGTTAAACATTGTGAACCAAATCACAGAGAGAGAACAATCTAATTATTTTACAACAACTAAAGCATATTCATTGACGTCTATGGCAATGTTTGATGCTATTATTGGGGCATGGCATGTAAAATACAAAACAGATTTAGTAAGGCCAGTTACTTTTATTCAAGAGAATATAGACTCTGAATGGACACCTGTTTTGCAAACACCACCGTTTCCAGAATATACAAGTGGTCATAGTGCAACATCAGCTTCAGCTGCAGAAATGTTAACTTATATTTTTGGAGATAACTACGCTTTTTCAGACAATACTCAACTGCGTTTTGGATTAGAGCAACGTACATTTAAATCGTTTAGAGAAGCCGCAAATCAAGTAAACTTAAGTCGCTTTTATGGGGGAATACACTATATACAAGGCGTTGAAGAAGGAGGCAGACAAGGTAGAGAAATTGCAAATCTAATTTTAAAAAAACTACGGTAAGACTATGATATTTTTGAAGCGTTTAAGTATTCTATTTTTTATTTTTCTGGTTTTTAGTTGTAATGATGAAGAGAAAAAAACTACTGTTGAAACAAATACAAAAACAGAAAAAACTAAGAAATCAAATGAACCTTCGTTATTTACGTATTTAGAACCTTCAGAAACTAATATAACCTTCAGAAACGATATAAGTGAAACGGAGGCTTTTAATTTTATATTATATGCATACCTATACAATGGAGGAGGAGTTGCTATTGGAGATATAAATAACGATGGCCTTGATGATATCTATTTTTCAGGAAACACGGTTAGTAATAAACTTTATCTTAATCAAGGTAATTTCAGATTTAAAGATATTACTGCATCTGCTAAAGTAGGAGGCGGTAAAGGTTTTAAAACAGGAGTTACTATGGCTGATATCAACAATGATGGATATTTAGACATTTATGTATGTAAATCTGCTCAAAGTAATGAAGATTTAAGAAAGAATGTCTTATATATTAATAATGGTGATTCCACCTTTATTGAAAAAGCTGAACAATATGGTTTGGATGATTCAGGATATTCTGTGCAGGCCTATTTTTTTGACTCTGATGGCGATAATGATTTAGATGTGTATGTTCTAAATCATACGAGTAATATGTTAGAAGCCAATATGATTAAGGTTTCTAAAAATAATGATGGTACATTAGGGATAGCTGAGTTAGATGATTATACGGGTAGAACAGATCGTTTTTATGTTAATAAAGAAGGTAGGTTTATTGATTACTCTAAAGAGGCAGGTGTATTAGGAGATGCTTTTGGATTAAGTGCTATTATTGGGGATTTTAACAATGATTTTAGACCAGATATTTATGTTTGTAATGATTATTCGATGCCTGATAAGCTATTTGTAAATCAAGGGAATAATAATTTTAAAGATGAATTAGATAAATATTTTAAAAATACATCATTCTCTTCAATGGGGTCTGATTATGCAGATGTTAACAATGATGGATTTTTTGATTTAATGACTTTAGATATGGCGCCAAAAAAAAATGATAGGCGCAAAATGATGCTAATGCCGCAGAATTACGATAAGTATGAGAAAATGGTAAAGTATGGATTTGGTGCCCAATATACGGCTAATGCTATGCAAATTAATACTGGAATTGGTTCCTTTTCTAATATTGGATTTTTAGATAATTTGGCACAAACTGAATGGAGTTGGAATGTGCTTTTAGCTGACTTTGACAATGATGGGCTTAAAGATATACATATAACAAATGGCTATAATAGAGATGTAACAAATAACGATTATTCCAGGTACAAAATGGATGAGCTTCAAAAAAAGCTTAATCAAAAACAAATCACTTTAAAACAGTGGATAGAAGAAATCCCAAGCATTCCAGTATCATCCTTTTTATTTCAAAATAAAGCATTCAACAATTTTGAAGATGTTTCAGAAAAATGGAATAGTGGAAAACCAGCATTTTCAAATGGAGCGGCATATTCAGATTTAGATAATGATGGCTTCTTAGATGTTGTGGTAAATAATATTAATGAGGTGCCATTCATAATGAAAAACAATGGTAAACAGCAACTAGAGAATGGTTTTGTTTCTCTAAAGTTTGACTACACCAAAGGAAGACCATTAGAAGGCACAATAGCTAAACTTACCTTGTCTGATGGCTCAGTTTTAACGGAACAATATAACCCAACAAGAGGCTTTTTATCATCGTCTCAGCATAGACTTCATTTTGGAGTAAAAAAAGGATTAGCTGTTAATAAATTAGAGATAATTTGGCCTAATCAAAAAATGCAAACTATTGAAGATTTAAACTTAAATCAAATTAGTTCAATAAGATATAATCCTACATCAACGTACACTTCAACTAAAGATGCGAAACCCTATTTTGAAGAAAAAACAGATTTACTTGGAAAAGGATTTTCGCATACAGAAAATGAATTTATAGACTTTAAACGCGAAGCCTTATTGCATCATAAGTATAGTGAAGAAGGTCCTGCAGTTGCAATTGCAGATGTTAACGGAGATGGTTTAGAAGATGTTTATCTAGGTGGTGCAAAAGACTTTACAGGTAAATTATTTTTGCAAACACAATCTGGAAAATTTGATTACAAGTTTTTAGTAGGTTTTGAAATAGATAAAACCCATGAAGACACAGATGCTGTGTTCTTTGATGCTAATGGAGATGGTCGACTTGATTTATATGTGGTCAGTGGTGGAAATGAGAATAAAGCTAATGCTCAAACCTATTTAGATAGGCTATATTTTGGCGACGGTAAAGGCAATTTTAATAGAGTACGTAATGTGTTGCCAGAACTATTTACAAGTGGGTCAGTCGTTAAAATCCATGATATAGATGGAGATGGAGACCAAGATATATTTATTGGTTCTAGGGTAACACCAGGACGTTATCCACAAGCACCTAGAAGCTATATACTTAATAATGATAATGGAATATTCAAAGACGTCACTTTGCAATGGGCAAAAGGCTTAGCTTCAATTGGGATGGTTACTGACGCTGAGTTTGCCGATTTAGATAATGATGGTACAAAAGAACTAATTATCTCTGGTGAATGGATACCAGTTTCAGTATTTAAATTTGAAAACGGCACTTACCAGAACCGAACAATAGAATTTGGCTTAGATAAAAAAGTAGGTTGGTGGAATTCTGTAACTGTTGCGGATATTAATGGTGATGGTTTTAAAGATATTGTGGCTGGAAATTTAGGCTTAAATTCTATATTCAAAGCTTCGGATTCCGAACCAACAGAGCTCTATTTTAAAGATTTTGACAACAACGGAAGTATTGATCCTGTAATTACAACTTATATAGAAGGGGTTAGTTATCCGCTGCATAATCGTGACAGAATGCTTAATCATATGGTGATGCTTAAAAAGCGTTTTACGCGTTACGCACCTTATTCTAATGCTACAATTACGGATATTTTTACACCTCAAGAGCTGCAGAATGTTAATGTATTAAAAGCCAATCATTTTCAGCATACCTTATTTGTAAATGACAACGGAAAAGGATTTAAAGCCCAAAACCTACCAAGTGAAACGCAAATTTCTGTACTTAATGATGCCGTAATAAAAGACTTGAATAAAGATGGAAATGTAGATGTAATTACTGGTGGAAATTTTTATGGTACAGATGCCGAATATGGAAGATATGATGCTTCCATAGGCACTACACTTATTAATAAAGGCAACTCAAATTTCGAAGCAATATCTGCAACTGAGAGCGGTTTAGAAATTTCAGGAAATGTACAGCACATTAAAGAAGTTTCTGTTGCTGGCCAACCGCATCTTTTGGTCATAAGAAATAATGAGCCTGCGAGTTTAATAAAGATAACTAGCGATTAGTTTCCTGTTAGAAAATCTTTTCTGTGCCTTACATCTACGATATTATGTAATAAAAATAAAGGACCTACTAAAGCAAATGTAACTAATAGTATAGGGCCTAACAGTAATAACAAAATAATCTTTTTCATAGCATTAGTTTTTGTTTTACGATTACAAATATCGCTGACAACAACATGTAAAAAGATTACAGGATTAACTTATTGTTATGTGATATTATCGATTTTTATATAAAATATACCTATACTATTTTATTAAAGTAACTTCTTGTTGTGTGCTATATTAACATTAAGCATATTTAGAAACACCAAATATGTTAATATAGTATATTTTTTTAATAATTTTGAACACATTTCTTGTTGCATAGAACGATAACTTTGTTAATGTTGTGAAAAAGCAAAAACCAGTTTTAGAGAAAATAACTCCTGCATTTGGGAGTTCTATTCATGTTCATAAACATGACGCTTATGTTGGTGAGAGTAACCCTTTTTGGCATTTCCACCCAGAAATAGAACTCGTATACATTAATAAAGGAAAAGGTAAACGACACATCGGGAATCATTTGTCTTACTATAATAATAGTCAATTATTACTCTTAGGCTCTAATTTACCACATTATGGTTTTGTAGATCGATTGACTTTGAATGGTTCTGAAACTGTCGTTCAATTCAAACCCGATTTTTTAGGTGATGATTTTTTTGATATTCCAGAAATGAAATCGATTAATCAACTTTTAGAACGATCCAAAATGGGAGTACTTTTTGGCGCAAACACTAAAAAGGAACTAGGCATTGATATAGAAGCGTTAGCAGACAAGAAGGGATTTGATAAAATAGTTGCATTGTTAAATATTCTTCAATCATTAGCAAATTCAGAAGATTATAAAATTTTGAATGCAGATGGATTTCTATTTGAAACAGAACCGCAAGACAATGCAAAAATCAATATTATATATAAGTACATAAACGAAAATTTTCAACAGCATATAAGTTTAGAAGAAATTGCTGAAAAAGTAAGCATGTCAATACCTGCATTTTGTAGATACTTTAAAAAAGTTACAGGTAAAACATTTACCAAACTAGTCAATGAATATAGGATTGTGCATGCTACTAAATTACTTTCTGAAAGTCAATTAAGTATTACTGACATCAGTTACGAATGCGGATTTAATAACTTTTCTCATTTTAACAAGCTATTTAATGAGTTTACTGGAAAAAGCGCTTCAAAATATAGGAAAGAATTAAAACGTATAGTGCAATAAATTTTAATAACATGGGAGATAAAATCAATACAGCTATAGAGTATTACTTAATAAAACAGAAGGAGATTTTGGAACTTGTTAATAATAGTTTTTCTCTTTCGATTGAAGATATTATACGTTATGGAGAAGAACTATCTGTTTTAGAAAATAAAATAACAGCTTTAGAAGTTGCTAAGGAAAATTAACGTTATAATTTACCTAGCCATTCGGCATAAAACTGTTTCAAAAAACCTTCCATATAGTTATGTCGTTCAGAAGCTATTCGCTTCCCGGTAGCGGTATTCATTTTGTCTTTTAGCAATAATAATTTCTCGTAAAAATGATTTAGTGTTGGAGCATCAGAATTTTTATAGTCTTCTTTAGACATATTGAGATTTGGTACAATTTCAGGATTATATAGTGCTCTATTTTTAAAACCACCATAATTAAAACAGCGGGCAATGCCTATAGCACCGATAGCATCTAGACGGTCGGCATCTTGAACAACCTCTAATTCTTTTGAAGTAAATTTTTTACCGTTTTCAAGCGTGTTTTTAAAAGATATATTTTCAATGATTGCTACAACATGTTCTATAATTTTACTATCTACATTTTGTTTAAATAAAAACTCACGAGCAATCTTTGGGCCAATAGTTTCGTCACCATCATAAAACTTTGGGTCTGCGATATCATGAAGAAGAGCTGCTAACGAAACAACAAGAAGATCTACGTCTTCTTTTTTAGAAATAAGTAAGGTGTTTTTATAAACACGTTCTATATGAAACCAATCATGCCCACCTTCTGCGTTTTCAAGTTCGGACTTTACAAATGATATTGTGGTTTCAATTAATTGATTCATGACTAAATTACAGCTTTAATTATTGTCGCTTCAATCTGTTTTATCAAAGCATCTTTATCTTCAAAATTACTAAGCTCTAAAGGTTTATGAACGGTAAACTTTATATGAGCACCTAATCCCATCGGGAATTTTCCATATTTTAAGGTTTTCCATGAATTATTGATACTCACAGGTGCGATAACAGCATCAGGAGCATGCTCAAACATGGTTAAAAGGCCTTTAGTTTTAAATGGTTTGGGTTGACTAGTTCTACTTCTTGTGCCTTCAGGAAAAATGACAGCAGCCCAATTATTTTTGACAATCCGTTTTGCAAAATTTTGTATAGCAGTTATAGATTTTAAAGGTTCTTTTCTATCTATTAAAACCGAGCCGCCATGTCTTAAATTATAAGATACACTAGGGATGCCTTTTCCCAATTCTTTCTTACTTACAAACTTTACATGATGCTTACGTAAATACCAAATCAATGGCGGGATGTCATACATACTTTGATGATTGGCAACAATGATAAGAGGCCTTCCAAGAGGAATCTTATGAGGGTTATTAAAACTAAAACGAGTGCCTAAAACATTAAGACAACGCAGGAGAAAAAATTGTAACCAATCCACACTAATTTTATGCGCTTTATATCCAAATACATTGAAACAAAACCATTGTATAGGATGAAAAATAATAAGGGTCAATCCAAAACATAAAAAGTAGATAATAGTAATAGGATATGCGAGTAATCTCATAGTGCTGTAAAAATAAAAAACCACGATGAAAATCGTGGTTTAAATTTAAAATCTTAATCAGAATTTAGCAATGCTCATTGTAAGCATCCATTAAGTTTTCTGCTATTAATTCTGCTGGACGACCTTCAATATGGTGACGCTCTAGCATATGGACTAATTCTCCATCTTTAAATAAAGCCATACTTGGTGAGCTAGGAGGAAACGGTACCATATGTGCTCTTGCTTGTTGTGTAGCTTCTCTATCTACACCTGCAAAAACGGTAACCAAATTTGTCGGGCGCTTTGCATTCTCTAAGCTCATACGAGCACCAGGTCTAGCATTTGCTGCAGCACAGCCACAAACCGAGTTTACAACTACTAAAGTTGTACCTTCTTTTGCAATAGCATTATCTACGGCCTCTGTTGTATGTAATTCTTCAAAACCAATATTAGTTAAATCTTCACGCATTGGTTTTACTAATTCTGCTGGATACATATTTTTCTTTTTTTATTTAACAAGTTTGAAATGCAAAGATACCAAATGTGTAACAAAATAAAGTTGCAATACACTAACAAATAGTATATTTACGCATTCATAAAATCTATGATAGAATGAGTTTTTCAAAATGGATAGGCGCTGCAATTGGATGGTCTTTTGGAGGTCCAATAGGCGCAATAATTGGTATGGCTTTAGGTAGTATTGTAGATAATGCTACAGATTCTAGCCCACTGCTTGGTGAGCGTCAAGCTGGTAAAAAACGAAGACGAGATCCATATAGGCAGCCAACTTACCAAAGACAACGTCAACAACGTGGGCAAACTCAATCTGGAGATTTTGAAGTGAGTTTACTTATCCTAGCATCTGTAGTTATTAAAGCTGATGGCAAACAAGATCAACGCGAGCTTGACTTTGTACGCCAGCAGTTTACTAACATGTATGGTAAGGAGCGCGCTAATAAAGCGTTTAGATTATTTAAAGGCATTACAAAACAAAATATTTCTACACGTCAAGTTTGCTTACAGATTAAGCAAATGATGGATCATGCGTCGCGATTACAATTACTTCATTTTTTATTTGGTATAGCAAAAGCTGATGGTTTAGTAACCAAAGACGAAATCAAACAAATTTATACCATTGCTGGTTATTTGGGTATTAGTAGTCGCGATTACGAGAGTATCAAAGCCATGTTTTACAACAGTACAAACAATGCGTATAAGATTTTAGAGATAGAAAAGACTGTGTCTGATGATGAGGTGAAACGTGCGTATCGTAAAATGGCTAAAAAATACCATCCTGACCGCTTAAGCCATTTAGGTGAAGAACATCGTGAGGGAGCTGAAGAAAAGTTTAGACAAGTACAGGAAGCTTATGAGCATATCCAAAAAGAGCGAGGATTTAAGTAAATTATATGTTTGATTTACGCTCCTTTTCTTTTTTCTCTATATACTTAAAATAGCGTTTCTCTCTATATTTTCTTACTAATAGTAAAATTACGGCTACTAGTGCTAGAAGCATTAGGCCGCCTTTTCCTGTGATAAAGTCGTAGAATTTCATAAATAGCATTGCGTTACGCAAGTAGTCGGCAATGTAATAAAACCTTTCACAAACTCATTGGTTTTCGATTGTTTAAATTATATTTTTAGACTAATCTAAAAATATAATTATATTTGCATAAAAATTATTGAATGAGAATTGTAGTTTTTTTATTGTTATCAACTTTTGCATTTGCTCAAAAGCAAACGATTTATGGTAAAGTATATTTTGAAAATGAAACGGTGTCTGCAGCGGTGCTCTACTTTTCATCTTCAAAAAAAACATATTCTACATATACCAATTCAGAAGGAAGTTTCGAAGTTCAATTACCAGTAGGTGATTACATCCTAAAAGCTGAATTTTTAGGGCAAAAAGCCAAAACGCAAACCATTTCCATTTCAGAACGTACACAACGCTTAGACATCACTCTAGAAGAAGACCTTTTGGGGCTCGATGAGATTGTAGTGAGTGCCACACGAAACCGTGTGAATAAAAAGGAAGCCCCTATAATTGTTAATACACTTGGTAATAAACTTATCAATGCTACTCAGGCTCTAGCTGTTTCAGAAAGTTTGAATTATTCGCCTGGCGTTAGAGTAGAAACCAATTGCCAAAATTGTGGGTTTACTCAAGTACGACTTAATGGATTAGACGGGAGTTATTCTCAGATTTTAGTAAATAGTCGTGCGGTATATAGTGCGCTTACTAGCGTATATGGTTTGGAGCAAATACCTACTCAGATTATAGACAGAGTAGAGATTGTTCGTAGTGGTGGCTCGGCCTTATTTGGCTCTAACGCCATTGCAGGTACAATAAACATAATTACCAAAGACCCAGTACTTAACACTTGGGAAGTAGGTGGTTATCTCGGTTTGCTTGATGGTGATACACCAGACCGCACATTGAGTTTTAATACCTCTATTGTAGCTGACGATTTAAAAAGTGGTGCTACCTTTTTTGGTTTTTTACGTGACAGAGATGCATGGGATGCTAATGGAGATGGCTTCACTGAAGTGGTAGAGCTCAATAACACCACTTTTGGAACAAAACTATATTACAAACCCACAGATCTTAGCCGATTGAGTTTGGATGCTACTGTAATTGACGAATATCGTCGTGGAGGCAACCGTCTTGACTTGGCACCACATCTTACAGATATTACCGAAGAGCTTGATCATAAAACCATATTAGGCGGCTTAGCCTATGATTTTAGCAATAAAAAAGGGGATAAAAATTATTCACTTTACAGTTCTGTGCAACATACAGATAGAGATAGTTACTATGGTGGACTTGGAGGTGAGCGTACTGCACAGGATAGTTTATTGGCGCTTAATGCCTATGGGAATACTAAAGATTTGGCTATAGCAAATGGGCTTCAGTTTACTAAAAATTGGAAACGCGATATACTCACAACTGGTGTAGAATACAATTACAGCCGTACAGAAGATAATATCCTTGGATACAATCGATTGATTGACCAAAACGTTAATACATTTGGGGCTTATGCTCAATTTGAGTGGAAACCAACCGAAAAATTTTCAGCATTATTAGGTAGTCGTTTAGACCATATCACCGTAGATGGCTCGTATACTATAGGTAGTATAAATAGAAATGTCGATATTTCGCAAACAACCCTAAATCCAAGATTAACTATAGCCTATAACATTACTGATGACATTAAATTTAGAGGAGGTTATGCACGTGGTTTTCGTGCGCCGCAGGCCTTTAATGAAGATTTGCATATCTCATCCGTTGGTGGTGAGCCACAATTTGTAATATTGTCTAACGATTTGGAGGCTGAATTTTCTAATGCATTTACGGGGTCTCTAAATTTCACAAAAGAGTTTGATACGATGCAAACCAATTTTTTATTAGAAGGCTTTTATACAAGTTTAGAAGACCCATTTACCCTTGTAAGTACAGGAGTGCAACTGTCTAATGGTTCTATTGTTGAAGAAGTCCGCAATGGTCAGGGTGCGCGAGTATATGGTGCAAATTTAGAGTTTGGTGTGTCACCATCAAAAAAATGGTTATTTCAATTAGGAGGGACATTGCAGCGCTCACAATACAATGAAGATCAAGTGTTGTTTGAAAGTGATGGTACTGTTCCTAATGAGACGGATGTTCTGGTATCGGAATTTGTGCGTAACCCAAATGTTTATGGGTATTTAAATGTGAATTGGAATCCGGTCGATAGATTTCAAGCATCAGTAACAGGAACATACACAGGGAAAATGACAGTGCCTTTAGTGGTAAGCGATACAGGGTTTTTAAGCCTTAATGAAAGTCCTTCTTTTTTTGATATGAATATTACTACAGAAACGCATTTTGACCTATCTGACGATTTTCAAATAACACTTAACGCAGGTGTAAAAAATCTATTTAATAGCATACAAGACGATTTTCAGGTAGGGCCTACAAGAGACTCGGATTATGTGTACGGACCAGCTTTTCCGAGGAGTGTGTTTATAGGTGTAAAAATTGGTAAATTTCACTAAATGAAATTTTTAGCAACCATAGGATTTATAGCTTTACTGAATGTTTGTTCAGCACAAACGGCTACAATTAATTGGCTGTCTTTTGAAGAATTAGAAGTCGCTTTAACTCATAATCCAAAGCCAGTTATCATTGATTTTTATGCAGATTGGTGCGCATATTGTAAAAAAATGGACCAAGCTGTATACTCAAAACCTGAAGTTATAGCACTTTTAAATGCCAATTATTATGCGGTAAAATTTAATGCAGAATCTAGAGTGCAAGTTCAATTTGGAGGCAAAATCTTCAAAAATCGTAATTTGGGAAAAAAGCGTCGTGCTTTTCATGAAATTACTGAATTGCTGGCAGCACAACCTAACCAGCCCATGACCTTACCCGCTATTGTGTTTTTTGATAAAAATTTCAATATTACTCAAAGGTATTTCGAATATATTCCACCAAAGAAAATGCTTTCAATCTTAAAAAATAACTAATGGCAACAACACTAACCGAAGAAAACTACCTAAAAGCCATTTACCACATTAGCCATACCTATGGTGATGTGGTGAGCACTAATGCTATTGCCGAAAAGGTAGATGCAAAAGCATCTTCGGTAACAGATATGCTAAAAAAACTAGCGGATAAACAACTGCTTGATTATATAAAATATAAAGGTGCAAGTCTGACTGAAAAAGGAAGAAAAACAGCAATAGACATTATTAGAAAACATCGTCTTTGGGAGGTGTTTTTGGTAGAAAAGCTTAAATTTTCTTGGGATGAAGTGCATGAAGTGGCAGAACAACTAGAACACATTAAATCACCAAAACTCACTAAAGAACTTGATGCTTTTTTAGGATTCCCTAAACACGACCCACATGGAGATCCTATACCTAATGCAGATGGTTATATACATCGTACAAATAAAATTATGCTTTCACATGCGGAGGTAGGAAAAACCTATACTTGTGTGGGTGTAATTGATTCGTCTTCTGAATTTTTAAAGTACTTAGACAAGCATCATATTGGTATTGGGACCAAATTAGTAGTTGTAGAAAAAGAAGCCTTTGACCAATCAATGCTTATTAAAATTGCATCCAAAACTGTAGCGATGTCAAAAGCTATAACGACAAACATTTATATAAAAGAACAATAATTTATGGAGAATATTATTTCCTATTTTGAAAGTATAGACCCTATTTTAGGCGCATTATATGCGTCGTTGTTTACCTGGGTTTTAACGGCCTGTGGTGCTGCCTTAGTATTCTTTTTTAAGGGAATGAACCGTGCCCTGCTCGATGGCATGTTGGGCTTTACAGGAGGTGTAATGGTAGCTGCTAGTTTTTGGAGTCTGCTAGCTCCAGGAATAGAAATGAGTGAAGGCGAAGGTTTTGTAAAGGTGATACCTGCAGTGGTTGGTTTTGCACTTGGAGCTTTGTTTTTATTTGGGTTGGACAAGGTATTGCCACATTTACATATAAATTTTAAAGAAAGTGAAAAAGAAGGTGTAAAAACGCCTTGGCATCGTACCACATTATTGGTGTTGGCCATCACTTTACACAATATTCCTGAAGGCTTAGCTGTAGGTGTATTATTTGGTGGTGTGGCAGCTGGAATTCCAGAAGCGACTATAGGTGGCGCTGTAGCTTTAGCCTTAGGTATTGGAATACAAAATTTCCCTGAAGGGATTGCAGTTTCTATGCCGCTTCGACGTCATGGCGTAAGTAAGTTTAAAAGCTTTTGGTACGGTCAACTTTCTGCTATTGTAGAGCCGGTTGCAGCCGTAATTGGTGCTGTTGCTGTAACCTTTTTCACACCAATTTTACCCTATGCATTAGCATTTGCAGCGGGTGCGATGATTTTTGTGGTCGTTGAAGAAGTTATTCCTGAAACGCAGCGGGATAAATATACAGACATAGCTACACTTGGTTTTATCGGTGGTTTTATAGTGATGATGACTTTGGATGTGGCCCTTGGATGATCTAAAGCTGAAAAGAAAATAGCTTTTGAGTAAAAGTTATTTGTCACATCAAATAAAAATAGGAGTTTTTAAATCAAACATAGATTTAAAAATGAAAAAACGATTTCTTCTAAGTTTCTTTCTTATAGCAACGTTTAATTTTTCCTATAGTCAATCAATAATTGTAAAGGATTCCACCAGTATTTCGGGTATTATAGGTATTAATCAGGTTTTAGATTTTGATGGTATTGAAATTCAGTTTAAAAAAGTAATTAAAGATTCGCGTTGTCCAAAATCCGTTATGTGTGTTAGAGCCGGAGAAGCTGAGGTTTTAGTATCTGTTTTTAGAAATGGAACACATATTAAAGACTAAAAGCTTATCGTAGATGCAAGTGGTATGGTTATAGAGCAAAATAATCTGGCATTTAAATCTAAGAGTTTTAAAGTCTATGGCTTTTCTTTAATGCCTTACCCCATTAAAGCAGAGGCGATAAAACCAGAACAATACAAACTAGAACTAGTACTTCATCAGATTTAAGATGAGGTGGATTGGTTAATGACAACCACAATCGTCTTTACCACAAGCTTTCGCAACTTTTTTCTTAGGTTTCCATATAAACTTTCGCACTAAGAACGTCAATGCTAATCCTAAGGTGATATAAACTAATATGTTTTGAATACTATCGCTCATTTACTTTTCGATTAAAAAAACTTTTGATTAAAAGCACAGCTCCTAAAGCAACAAACAGTCCCATAAGAAAATCAGCTAAATCGTTATTAAGTTCTAATTGATTTAAAATTATACCAGTTGCTACAAGTAGTAATCCGATAGTTCTAGTGCGATTCATAATTATATTTACTTTAGTATTTGAAAAGCAATCATTGCTACAATATAAGCAAAACCACTCATGAATACCAATTGTAGCATTGGCCATTTCCAACTATTTGTCTCACGCTTTACAATAGCTAGTGTACTCATGCACTGCATAGCAAAGGCATAAAAAAGGAGTAATGAAATCCCTGATGCTAATGTAAAGACCTTGCTTCCATCACTGTAAACTTCTTCTGCCATTCTATTCTTTATAGTCGACATGGCTTCATCTTCATCGTCAATATCATTGGCGCTACCAATACTGTAAATCGTTGCTAAAGTTCCTACAAAAACTTCTCTTGCCGCAAAAGAGGTAACAAGACCTATTCCTATTTTCCAGTCGTACCCTAGAGGTTTTATCGCAGGCTCTATAGTTTTACCGATTATGCCTATATAAGAGTGTTCTAATTTATGTTCTGCAATCAAATCATTTTGAGCCTCTAAAGAAAGATTTGGATAAGTGTTTTGAATAATATTTTCTGCATCATTAAATTGTTCACCTGGGCCATAGGATGCCAAAAACCAAAGGACTATAGATATGGCCAATATTATTTTGCCAGCTTCAAAAACAAAGGTTTTTGTTTTTTCAACAACAGTTAAAACAACATTTTTAAACAGAGGAATTTTATAGCTTGGCATTTCTACCACGAAATAGGACTTGCTTTTAATTTTTAGAATTTTATTTAAGATGTATGCAGAAAAAATAGCAGTTAAAAACCCAATAATATATAAACACATTAATGTTAGTGCTTGATAACTGATACCTAAAAATGAACCATCAGGAATGACTAGAGCAATAATAATAACATAGACAGGTAGTCGTGCTGAACACGTCGTAAAAGGTGTGACAAGGATTGTTATAAGACGTTCCTTCCAGCTTTCAATATTTCTAGCAGCCATTACAGCTGGAATTGCACAAGCATTTCCCGAAATTAACGGTACAACACTTTTACCGCTTAACCCAAAACGTTTCATAATGTTGTCCATTAAAAAAACAACACGACTCATATAACCACTTTCTTCTAATAAAGCAATGAATAAAAATAAAAATGCTATTGGAGGAATGAATACCATGATTCCCCCAAGACCAGCAATAATACCTTCAGCTAATAAATTTGTAAATGCTCCTTCAGGGAGTGTGTTTTTTACCCAATCGGCTAAACTTGAAAATCCTGCATCAATTAAATCTGTTGGATATGTTGCCCAATCATATACGGCTTGAAACATTAACAGTAGAATGCCAAAAAAGATAAGATAACCCCATATTTTATGAGTTAAAATTCTATCTAATTTGATGCGCAAATCTTTTGCACTCTTAAGGTCAATAGTTTGTCCTTTTTTAAGAACGTTGTTTATAAACTGATAACGCTTAATGGTTTCTTTTTGCTGAAGACGCTTTAAATCTGATTCAGATTTTGTTTTAAAATTTGAAGTATCTTCTATTAAGTTCCTGTCAATTTTACCAAAGTTGACATCTTGCGTTATCACTAACCATAGTTTGTACAATGATTGATTTGGAAACGCTTTTTTTAGCCCTTCAAAATACGTTTTATCTATATCTTGTGTATGTAGACAAGGCTTATTAGATAGTGTTTTGTAGTTAGAAATTAACTGTTTTAATTCGTCTATTCCGTTATTCTTTCTTGTGCTAACAAGTGCAATTTTGGTGTCAAGTTGTTGTTCTAGGTATTCAATATCCAAGGAGATACCTTTGTATACCATTCGATCGGACATGTTAATGACCAATATTGTTGGAATTTCTAAATCTTTAATCTGAGTATAGATTAAAAGGTTTCTCTTTAAATTTTCAACATCAGTAATAACTACAGCAACATCAGGATAATCTTTATCTTTCTTATTTAGAAGTAATTCAATAACCACACTTTCATCTAAAGACGATGCATTAAGACTATAAGTTCCAGGTAAATCAATAATATGAGCTTTTACACCTCTTTCGAGTTTACAAACCCCTTGTTTTTTATCAACAGTAATCCCTGGGTAATTACCTACTTTTTGATTTAAACCAGTTAATGCATTAAATACAGATGTTTTACCAGTATTTGGATTTCCAATTAAAGCAACATTAATCTGTTTACTCATTGTTGGTGTCTATTAAAATGTGATTGGCAGTGTCTCTTCTTATGGCTAAATGTGTACCATTAATATTAAGATACATAGGGTCAGAAAACGGCGCTACTAGAACCAACTCAACAGAATTGCCTGGTAAACAACCCATTTCTAGGAGTTTTAGAGGAATACTTTTTGAAGACACATCTTTGATGATGCCTTGTTGTCCAGGTTTTAGTTCAGCTAATGTCAACGAGTCTCTTATTTAGAATAATTTTAAAGAAGCAAAAGTAATAGAAAATATTCAGTGTAAGTTATAAGCTTCACACATTTTTAAGAACCTCCAAAATATTTAAGTGTTTCAATATCTTCGAGAAGTTGTTCAATATCTTCTGGTTTGGTGCCGTCATAAAAACCTCTAATTTGACGTTTTTTGTCTATTAGTAAGAAGTTTTCGGTATGAATCATATCATAGATATCGCCATTTCCATCTTCTTTAACGGCCAAATAACTTTTTCGTGCTAACTTGTATATTTGTTTTTTGTCGCCAGTAACTAGGTTCCATTTTCGGTCCACAACACCTTTTTCTTTAGCATAAGCTTTTAATACAGGAACGCTGTCCTTAACTGGTGTTACAGAATGTGATAATAATAAAACCTCATCATCTTTAAAGGTTGCACTTTGTATTTTGTACATGTGATCCGTCATTATTGGACAGATGGTTTGACATGTTGTAAAAAAGAAATCGGCCACGTAAATTTTATCCTTGTAATCGTCTTGTGTAATGGTTTTACCGTTTTGATTGGTTAAACTAAAGTCTGCTATAGTATGGTATTTAGACACATGACGAATACTTTCGTCCACCATTTCCATGTTAACACTCTCGGGATTCCAAATGGGTAATGGTTGTTTTTGGTTGAGAACGCTGTAAATAATTCCGATAATAACTAGGCAAAGTATCGAAAAGAAGATTCCAAACTTTTTGTAACCATTAAAAAATGAGGCTAAAGGCATATAGCTATATTATATTAAGCGTTGCAAAGATACAGCTCAACAAAATTTTATTCATGATTTTTATCAGCATTTAACGTTTAAATTTAAACTTAGGGCATTTGCTGTTAAAAAAATGTTGAATAGAAAGTCAATAATTTTCTAAATCCCTTTAAAGCATTACTTTTGTCAATCGAATTTTTGAAAACGACTACATGGAATTTGTAATAAAGATATCTCAATTTTTACTCAGTTTATCCTTGCTTATTGTATTACATGAGCTTGGACACTTTATACCAGCTAAATTATTTAAAACGAAGGTTGAGAAATTCTACCTATTTTTTGATGTGAAGTTTTCTTTATTTAAAAAGAAAATAGGAGAAACCGTTTATGGTATTGGTTGGTTACCGCTAGGCGGTTATGTAAAAATTGCTGGAATGATTGATGAAAGCATGGATAAAGAGCAAATGGCATTGCCACCAAAACCATGGGAATTTCGTTCTAAGCCAGCTTGGCAACGCTTAATCATTATGCTTGGTGGTGTTACGGTAAACTTTATACTAGCCTATATAATTTATGTGTTTATTTCTTTTGGTTATGGAGATGCAGATGTAAAGGTAGATAGTTTAAAAGATGGTTATTGGATAGAGCATCCAATTTTAAAAGAAGCTGGATTTAAAACTGGAGATAAAGTTTTAAAAATAAATGACAACGCTATTGTTAACGACTCTGATATCGGGCAATACCTTATTGAAGCTCAATCAATAACTATAGAAAGAGATGGGCAAACTAAAACCTTTGATTTACCTGAAGATTTCTTAGGTCAATTATCTTCAAGTGGAAGTAAGGATTTATTTGAATACCGTGTGCCTTTTATGGTTGCAAATATTGCTGATAGCTCTGCAAATAAGTCTAAGGACATTAAAAAGGGAGATATCATTAAGTCTATAAATGGAAAAGAGCTTGTTTACTACGATCAATTAAAAGATAATCTTAATGGAATAAAAGATACAAGTGTTGACGTGGAATTGATGAGAGACGGAAAACTAATCAAAACACAATTAACATTAGATAAGGATGGTAAATTTGGATTTAATCCATATAGAATACATCCAGACTTTGAAGATTTAGGTTACTACGAAGTATTTAGAAAGGAATATACTTTTGGAGAAAGTTTTGCAGCTGGTGGTAAAAAGTTTACTAAAACCATCACCAATTACTTTAGTCAACTAAAAGCGATATTTAGCCCAAGTACAGGCGCTTATAAGGGACTAGGAGGATTTAAAGCTATTTATGATGTGTTTCCAGAGGTTTGGAGTTGGTATTCTTTTTGGAAGCTTACAGCGTTTTTATCTATTATGTTGGCTATACTTAACTTATTGCCAATACCTGCTTTAGATGGTGGTCATGTTATGTTTTTGTTGTACGAAATGATTTCTGGCCGTAAACCTAGCGAAAAGTTTTTAGAGCGTGCACAGGTTATAGGTTTCTTTATTTTAATAGCCTTAGTGTTATTTGCTAATGGTAACGATATCTTTAAAGCCATAACCCAATAAAAAATATTTAGATTTTTCTTTAAAAAACAATGTTTCGCTTTGTTGTAAATAAAAATTTAATTTATATTTGCGCTCGCTAAAAGCGAAAAACACCTTCCTCTTTAGCTCAGTTGGTTAGAGCATCTGACTGTTAATCAGAGGGTCCTTGGTTCGAGCCCAAGAAGAGGAGCAAATAAAGTTCAACAGAAATGTTGGACTTTTTTGTTTAATAAAAAGACTGAGGCTATTACAATTATCACATGGGGACTTATTTTAGTCCCTTTATAGCTGTGTTTAGTGTAAGCCCAATAAGTATAAGTATTATTCCTAATACGCTCAATAAAGTATAAGTTTCATCTAACCAGATTAATCCAATAAGCATAGTAAAGATAACTTCAATATATTTTAGTGGAGCTATTCTGTTTATTTCAGATTCTTGTAGTGCCTTTGTCATGTAATATTGCCCAAAATACCCAAAAACCCCTAAGCTTAATAAAATTAGCCACTCAATACCACTAGGATTGGTCCAATTATAATAAGTAAATAGACTTGAAATTAGCGTAGAAATAACCATGAAATAGGTGACTATGATTAAAGGGTGGTCTTTAGAACCTATTTTTCTAATTATAATAAAAACAAGTCCTGTAAAAATTGCAGAAACAACTATGTATAAGAGTCCAATATTTAAAATTTCTCCATCAAATCCCTTAAGAATAAAAACCCCGATAAATGCAATCCCAAAATAAAACCATTGTATAGATTTTATCTTTTCTTTTAAAATGAATAAAGCAAAAAATGCAGCAAAAATAGGGGATATGTAGCGTATGGAAACTGCGGTACCAGTAGTTAAATATTTGAGAGACATAAAGAATAGAGTCATTGCAACAAAACCAATAAGCCCTCTAGCAACAAGCAGTTTTCTTTTATTACCTAAAAGATTTAGCTTAAGTTTTAAAATAAGAGGTATCGTAAAAAATAGAGTGCCTATAGACCTGAAGAATACGATTTGATAAACATTGAAATCCTCTAGACGTTTTACAAAGATATTTAGCAATGCAAAAGCCATCGCACTTATGCACATAAAAATTATAGCCTTTCTCATTTTACTATTAATTACAAAAGCCTTCCTAGTTTATTTAGAAAGGCTTTTGGGTTCTAACTATTCTCAAATTACTGTCGAACCGATTTAATAATTTCTAAAGTCAATCGAGTATCTGATTTTATTTGCTCTAGATTGTACTTACCATTAGCGTCTTTTTTAACCAATTTAGAGCCCATTCCAACACATGTAACTCCAGCATTAAACCAGCCTTCTAAGTTTTCTCTAGTTGGAGAAACCCCGCCTGTAGGCATTATGCTTGTCCATGGTTGAGGACCTCGTATTGCTTTTATAAAGTCTGGACCATAGACATCGCCTGGGAATAATTTTACAATTTCACAGCCTAACTCTTCTGCACGGCATATTTCAGTTAATGATCCGCAACCGGGCGACCATAATACTTTACGTCTATTACATACTAGTGCAACATCTTCTCTTAATACCGGTGTTACAACAAAGTTTGCGCCTAAGTTCATGAATTGAGAGGCAGAAGATGCGTCAGTCACTGACCCAACTCCTAAAATCATTCCAGGTAATTCTTCTAAAACATACTTATTGAGTTCTCCGAAAACTTCATGGGCAAAATCGCCTCTTGCAGTAAACTCAAGTAAACGTGCACCGCCATCATAAATGGCTTTGATTACTTTTTTACTGACCTCTATATCTGAGCTATAAAACAATGGAACTAAGCCAGTTTGTTTCATAACATTTGCGACTTCTATTCTTGAATATTGTGCCATATTATTACTTTATCTAGAGACTTTTCCAGAAGCATCTCCTTGTATCATTTTTTCAATTTCTTCAATAGTAGCTAGATTATAATCTCCTGAAATAGTGTGTTTCAAACAACAGGCTGCAACAGCAAAATCTAAAGCTTTTTGAAAATCTTTATCATATTTTAATAGCCCATAAATTAAACCACCCATAAAGGCATCTCCACTACCAACTCTGTCTACCACAGGAGTAACTTCTTTCACTGCAGCATTGTAAATCTTTTTTCCATTAAAAAGGAGACCACCAATTCTCTGATGAGATGCACTTATCGAATATCTTAATGTAGTAGCTATGAGTTGTAGATTAGGGCAGGCGTTAAATATTCTTTCATAAAGCTTAGGTAAGGATTTTTCATCCTCATAATTAGGATTTACTTTATTTTCACCCAACATAAGATAAGCTGTATCAATATCTCCCAATATAATATGGCTGTATTCTAATAATTTTGGCATTACTTCATGTGGCGCTTTTCCATATTTCCATAGCTTCGAGCGATAATTTAAATCACAAGATATTTTAAGTCCTAACTTGTGAGCTGTCTGAACGGCCAATAAACATTGTTCAGCAGCATTGTCAGAAATTGCGGGTGTTATACCGCTCCAATGAAACCATGTGGCGTCTTTTAATATGTCATTCCAATCAAAGTCTCCAGATTTAGTTGTTGCTAAAGCACTATTTGCTCTATCATAAATCACTTTACTGCCTCTTGTTCCAGCACCAGTTTCGAGATAATAAATGC
Organism: Winogradskyella haliclonae; assembly: GCF_014635865.1. Taxonomy (GTDB): domain Bacteria; phylum Bacteroidota; class Bacteroidia; order Flavobacteriales; family Flavobacteriaceae; genus Winogradskyella; species Winogradskyella haliclonae. The sequence goes on from NZ_BMDQ01000001.1 coordinate 783,247, forward strand.
CTAGTCTATCTCCACCATAAACAATATTACTCAAACCTACCTTTAACTTCCGCATTTCTTTGACTGCACAAGCGCCTATGTCATTTTCAGGAACTTTAGTAATAAAATCGGTTTTAATACCATAGTTAGCTAAAGATACTGCTACATTAAATTCTCCTCCACCATATGAAGCTGCAAATGACTTAGCTTGTATAAAACGTAAATGACGCTCTGTAGATAAGCGTAACATAATCTCACCAAAAGTAGCTACTTTATTCATCTTAGTTATATACCCAAGGCCTGACCACCTCCAATTTGAATAGTTTCGGCTGTTATAAATGAAGCATCCTTACTCGCTAAAAAAGAAACAACACCTGCAACATCTTCTGGTTGTCCTAAACGACCTAACATTATATTATTTGCCCAGGAAGCAAAAACCTCAGGTTTTGTTGATTTTATTTGCGCATGAAATGGTGTGTCTATAGTACCTGGAGAAACAGCATTTGCCCTGATACCATATTCTGCTAAGTCTTTAGCTAATGCCCTTGTAATAGCATGAACACCAGCTTTAGACGTACCGTATATTCCTGCTCCAGGTCCACCAGCAGTCCATCCGGCGTTAGACGTATAGTTAATTATTGAAGGGTGTTCGCCTTTTTTAAGAAAAGGTATTGCGGCTCTTGATGCAAAAAATACAGAGTCAAGATTAAGAGCCATGACATGTCGGTAAAACTCCGTTGTCATTTCTTCAAAACGAGATCTACCTCCTAAACCACCGGCATTATTAACTAGCACATCTATTTGTCCGTATTTCTTTCCTATGGCTTCGATGTTTGACTTAACTAAGTCTTCCTTTGTTACATCGAAATTATAATATTCGGCATTAATTCCTTGAGCAGTAAGTTCTTCTATTCTTTTTGTTCCAGCTTCTTCATCAATACCATTAAGTATTACAGTATACCCGTCTTCACCTAATCTTTTAGCTACTGAAAAACCAATACCACCTGTTGCGCCAGTTATTATTGCTATTTTTTTACTCATTGTATATCTTAATTTTAAGTTTTTATATTCTCGTTGTATTAACTATTATTTTGTAATAATTGAATTTTTGGAATTAGCAACCAAATAGATAGAAAGACTATAGCGACTAAGGCTGCACCTATGAGAAAAACATAGGAATAGTTTTCTACAGGAAGCTTATCTGCGATGTACCAAGTTAAGCCAGCTGCAGCAAATTTTGCAGACATGCCCGCAAGACCTGATAATGTACCTACAGATTTACCATTAAATAAATCACTTGGTAAAGTTTGTATGTTTCCGATTGCTGTTTGAAAACCAAAAAGAATAACGGCCATAATTAATACTGCAAACAAGGCATTTCCTGGTGCGCTTAGTGCTAATAGGGCAGGAAGCATTATAAGACAACCAATACCGATAGTCATTTTTCTTACTTTATTTACACTCCAACCTTTTTTGAAAAAGACTTTAGCGAGGATACCACCAAATGGAGCACCAATCATTGCGCCTAAAAAAGGAACCCAGCCATATGTCGTTATACCTGAAATATCCATATCGAAAACATTTACAAGATAATTTGGTATCCAAATCACAAAAATCCACCAGATAGGGTCTATTGCAGCTGAAGCAAGTATAACACCCCAGCTTTGTTTTTTGCTTAGAATTTTACTGTAGCTTAAGCTTTTTTGCGCCTCATGATTGTCTTTTATTGCACCTTCATTTTTTTGACCACTAAGAATAAATTCTTTTTCATCCTTAGTAATCCAAGGATGCTTTTTTGGTGCAGATTTCACATAAATCATCCAAGGTATTAACCATAAAAAACCTAGTAATGCTATTATTAAAAAGACGAATTGCCAATGTAAATTTTGGGCTAATAAACCAATAACAGGTATAGAAATCATGGCGCCAAAAGACGCACCAAAATTAAATATTCCTTGTGCTACAGCACGCTCATTTGTAGGAAACCATTCTGCGTTTGCTTTTGCGGCTCCTGGCCAGTTGCCTGCTTCAGATAAACCTAGTAGGGCTCTTACAAAAGTGAAGCCTGCAAATCCTTTAACCAACGCATGTAATGCTGTTGCTAATGACCAAAAACCAATGGATAAAATAAAGCCTATTCTGGTTCCTAATTTATCAAAAATTCTACCAAAAAGTGCTTGACCAATAGCATAGGCAATAATAAAGTAAAACCCTATTTTACCATATACCTTCTTTCTGCCTTCTTGATCTAAGTCAGGGTATAATTCTTCAGCGATGCCAGCTTCCCATAAGACAGAAAATGCTTGCCTATCGATATAATTTATTATAGCGGCTAAGGCAATTAATCCTATAACCCACCATCTTAGTCCTTTTATTTTCATTTATTTATTTTGATAGTTAGCGCTATGTTAGCTATACATTATAACAGTACTTGTAGAGTTCGCTAAAATGCTCTTTCATTTTTTGCTTAGCCAATTGCGCTTTTTGATTTTTTATAGCCTCATAAATAGCCTGGTGTTCTGCGATACCTTTTTGCGCTAAACTCTTATCACAAACGTGATATTTTTCAAAATTTGTGATTATTTCTGGCGTAATGATTAACATAAATGTATTCATAGTACTATTTCCACTTGCCTTGGCAATTGCAAGATGAAACAGTAAATCTTCTTGAACAGCGTCTTCACCATTTAATACCTTTTCAGTATATGCATCTAATGCACTTTTCATTTTTTGTAGATCCTCTTCTGTTCTTCTTAAGGCCGCTAAACGTACAGTTTTCAGTTCTAAAAGAATTCGTGTTTCAACTAAGGACTTAAAGTCTGGGTCTTCCAATCTTAAAATATCCTCAATCATACCATTCATTGCTATGACTCCAATATTTGCGACAAAAGTTCCGCTTTGTGGAATAGAATTTAACAGTCCATAAAATTCTAGTTTTTGTATTGCTTCTCTGACATTGCTTCTAGAAACACCAAACTTTTCTGATAACATACGCTCTGAGGGTAATTTATCACCGGGCTCTAGGTTTTTAAGATTTATTAAATCTCTAATTTTAGCAATAATCGCATTCTGTGAATTTAAACTATCTTTTTTTGCTAATGTCTCTAACTTCATACTTTAAACTTTGATTACTAGATATGTATGTAAAAATACATCTATTCAATTAAATTTGATTATTCAATGACTTACTTCTAGTTCGTAAAAACGAACTTTTGCATATGCGCCTTTATCTCTTGTTTGGAAATAATTACCTGCTTTGAAATAATTTTCAAAAACACCCCATTTGCGCATGTGAATATTCTCATAAACTTTATATTCATTTCCATTAAGTATAATTACCATTTTACCATCTGAAACTTTAACTTCTAAAGTAAACTTTCTAAAACCTACTTCTTGCTCAAAGTTAAATCCTTCATCATTATCCCAAGCGTCTTCATGTAATATTTCAGGAATTTGAGCATTTAAATTTTTAAGTAATTTAGTTTTGACTCTTATTTTACCCTTATCCCAATAAATTTTTAATATAGGAGGCGCATTATTATCATCCTCACCAATTAAGTCACGTTGCTCATTTGTTAATCTACCATGAATTTGCATGATAATAACTCTATGGTATTTACCGTCACTATCTCTAGAGACTTCATCCATTTGTATTTTACCCTTCATGTACCCACCGTCCTTAAATGTCCAGTTGACATTATTTTCACCGGGAACCATTTGCTCTCTAAGCTCAGACCTTGTGTACTTAGTATTTTTTGTTTTTGATTCAGTTGGCATAGCGTGAAAAACTATAGCTCCTTTTGTAGAATCTATATACATATAAGGTTTAGCCACTTCGTTTGATGCAAAATCTAAAATTTCGGGAGGCGATATTTCATAGGGTTTACCTTTGTCGTTGGTTACAGGAAGTGTAACCTTCCAATGGCTTAAATCTATTTCTGGCAGCCTAACTTTCTTTTTCCGTTTTTTCCGTTTTCCCCTTTCTTTTTTAGCTTCAGTTTGCTTAGACTCATCATTTTGTTGCGACTGAGACAGAGCATAGGGTGTATTAAAAACTAGGACTACTAGAATCAATAGAACTCCTCTGAATTTATATATGTTTACTAAACTAAATTTCATTAAATATATTAAGATTAAGGCGTAGTAATAACTATATCCGTAAGGAATACTTCGTTACTACCCGTTACTGTATTGGTTGGCACAAAATAGAATATTACAAATTTCTGGTCTGTTGATACTAATATGTCGTTTGTGTTCTCATCTACTCGGCTCTGCGGAAAGCTAAAAGCTGCATCTGCATTGAAGCTAAAAGATACTTGCTGCCAATTGTTAATTGCATCTGATACTACTGGAAGACTAGCTAATGTTATTGGTCCTAATTCGTCATCACCTGATGGTTCATCTGATAAAATATAAAATGTACCTTCGACTTGTCCTACAGGAGTAGTTTCTGATTTCACAAATGCAGAAATTGAATAGCCTTCTACGCCTATCTCAATCTCAAAAGGCTGGTATGCTCTTTCACCAGAACTATCAAATTTAAGAGATCTACCTGAAGTACCACCTGCCGACTGTGCATCAGTGCCAGATGAGCTTGCTTTATCTGTCGTTCCTGAACCACCATTATTTGACGGATTAGAGACCCAAGCTTCTAGAGGGTCATTCCTCCAAAAGTTAAAAGGTGTTGGAGAACCATCATTAAAAGAGTTGTCTGGATCAACAGTCCACGCATCTACAAGATCATTGTTATTATTCTGCGATGTGGGATAAGTTTGCATATCTGCATTTTGAATGACTGCAGCAAATGTAGCTGGAACGCCACCTACAGGCACCTGTATGGTAATATCTCTTTCTACACCAGCTGAGTTAGTAGTTGTTAATGTTACGCTATAAGCACCGGCTGCAGCATAGGTGTGTGTTGGGTTTATCTCAGTAGAACTATTACCATCACCAAAGTCCCAACTATGTGACACCGCTAATAGTGAATCGTCTGTAAATTGAACGGTTAATGATGAAGTCGTAAATGTAAAATTAGGTACAGTTGACAGAATTAAACCTGTAATACTTTGAGAAACTGAAGATTGAACTCCTAAAAAATTAGTGACTGTAAGTGTTACTTGTACAGAATCTTCTGTTAAATAAGAATATACTGGGCTAAAATCTGGATCATCAAGGTCATCTTCTTCACTATTCCATGCTACCGAATTACCATCGCCAAAATCCCATACTAAACTACTTGCCCCTGTTGTTAAATTATTAAAAGTGACTTGAGTATCTAATGTTGTGAAATTAAAATCTAAGAAAACCGGTGACACTTGTTGGGTAGCTGTAGCTTCTAAACCATCAGAACTAATCGTAGTTAATTCTACGGTATATAAACCACCAGAAGCATAAGTGTAATCTGGATTGGCCTCAGTCGAAGTATTTCCATCACCAAAGTCCCACAAATACGAAACAGCATCAGTAGAAAAACTTCTAAATATTATAGTTAGACTATTATTTGCTGACGTACTTGTTGTAAATAATGTGTTTGGCTGAATATTATTAATATTCCCAGAAGGAGGAACAAATTCCTCAAAACCATCATCAAAACATGAGTTTAATAATAATGCTGTAACTAAGACTAAACTTCTTAGTAAATACTTTTTTATAAATGAATTATTCATGATATTAGGTTTTATTGTCTAACTACGATATTAAAAGCATCTAATCTTGCTTCATCTCCTGAGTTATTTGCAAAAATTATAACAGATTCGTTTTCTCCAGCTGCAAATGTTAATGAATGTTGCTTAAATACATTTACAACTCTACCAGCATTTGTATCTACCCTAGATGCAATGATATTTTCTTCTAATTGGGCTTCAGCAAAGTTTGAAGTATTAGGTGTTAAAATCGAAACTTTCATTTGACCATTTTCAGCATCCAACTCAAATGCACTAAAATAGGTTAAAACATATTCCGCGCCTGGAGTTACTTCAATTTCTTGATAAGCAACTCTATCGCCTCCAGCAGGAAATTTAGCTGCTTGTCTGCCATCAGGTAGGTTAGGAGCTTCATCAGGATTTGAATCTGTATTAATTTGTATTACAGTAGTTCCTCCACCTAAAGGACTCCAGGCTGAATTACTAGGAACTCTCCATGAATCTCGACCGTCACCTGTTCCGTCAAATAAGCTATTATCTTCAAAGCTAGCTTCTGCTATTTCAGGTACTGGGATTGTTGGCACAGCTTGATTAACTGTTATAGTTCTTTCTGTATAATTGGATTTATTAAGATTATCTGTAACTGTAAGACCTACGTTATAAGTCCCTGGTCCAGGAAATTCAAAAATTAATTCTTGGTCTTCTAATGTTGCAGGTGGTAAGTCCGTAATCTGGGCTTCTAAGTTTGCAACGTTTTGTAATACCTCATCAGATAAAGCATTTTGGGCATCTATTAGTACTTGCTGTAAATTGGCTAATTCTGCCTGTAATACAACAAGTCGAGCTGGATCATCTTCACATGGAATTTTAAATTCAAGCTCAGCAATATCATCCTCAATTACCCTTATATTGGCTAATTGAGCATCTATTAAAGCTTCTAAAATAGGTAGGTCTTTATTAATTAACAGTAATCCATTAACACTATTACCATTGCTATCAGTTACATTCCATAGATATTGAGTTCCATTAACGGCCAAATTAGATCCTGCTTGAAAGTTAAATTGATAGTTTGCCGACAACTCATTTTCTTCACAATCAAATTCAGCAAAAGTAATCTCGGAGAAATTATAAAAAGGCGTTGGACCAGTAATATCTTGTAAATCTCCTACATCTGCTAAGTCGTCACTTACACAAGATACCAGCATAATTATAACGCCTAATAAAGATAGTTTAAGGTGTGATATATTTTTTTTCATAATTATTTTATTTTAATAGCCGTTATTTTGAGTATAAAAACCAGGTAAATTATCTATTTCTCTTTGTGGAAAAGGAAGGTATTTTCTATCAGCTGTATAACTTAGACTATTTTCATTTGAAAATTGTTGTAATACATTATCTGCTTCTCCAAATCGAATTAAATCATATAGACGTTGGTTTTCGTAAACTAGCTCAACTCTGCGTTCGTCAAGAAGTTCTTGTTTAGATAAAATACCAAATGCTTCTTCTAATCCAGCTCTAGCTCTTACCTGATTATAAGCATCAATAGCTCTTTGGTCTGTGGTAGTCTCACCTCCTGCTAAAATTGCTTCGGCGTATAGTAATAGTACGTCTGCATATCTTAAAATAATCCAATCGTTATCTCCGATTTCTCCATCAGTTGGGAATTTTGAAGTGTAAGTATCATTTGTTATCTCAGCTGGGTTATAGGTAATTGATCTAAAAGTAACTGGAAACCTAACTGGTTGCAATTCTGGAGTCATGATACTTAAAAGGTCTAGTGTAGCTATATTAACACCGTTTGAAGGCCCTTGAAGCGTCATAGCAAAACTAAAAGATTCAGAATCTGTCTCTACCTGATCATCTAAACCACTATCGCTTGTCGAGTAATTATCACTACTAACTAAATCGTAAGCGATAGAGAAAATAATTTCGTCATTTATTTCAAGTCCTGGATTATTTGACCATTCGCCAACTAAAACAGTTTCGCCGTCGGTTTCATTAAATTCTATAGGTATGTCGTTACCAAATATGTTACCAAAATCTAAAGCCAAATTAGCAAAGTATTCTCTATCAGTAACTATATTATCTCCTGTTAAGTCCTCTGCATTATCTCTTTCTGTAAAAAGTAAATCATAACCAAAAGAACCATTATTTTCAACTACAGATGCCAAAAGTAATTCTGCCTCACCGTAATTTGGATTTGGCTGACTCAAATAAGCTTTAGCGGCTAGACATATTGCAGCACCTTCAGTTGGTCTATATCTATTTTGTTCTGCGCCATTTAAAAAGGCAATTGAAGTCCTGAAATCATCAATGATTTTTTCGTATACTTCAGCTTCTGGCAATTGAGGATAATCTCTAGCCTCATCAGTATTAGGGTCCAAAACCTTGTCTATATAAGGTACATTTTGATATGCCCTTACTAAATTAAAGTGGCATAATGCTCTCATGAAATAAGCTTCTCCAACAGTATATTGTAAATCATCAGGAGCTAAAAAACGATTATCTATAATTGTATTAGCTCTAAAAATTGTAGCCATATTGTTTGAATAATACGTTGCTACGTCACCATTATTTGGATCAACATTATATCTGGCAATTTCTGGAAAATTTCCGTTTTCTGTATTTGCTCTTGAATTGTCTGATCTTAACTCAATTAATAAAAACTCATTTGCAGGAACTTTTTGATAAGAATCTAGAATACCGTTAGCTAATAATTCGAAACCATTCTGTGTTTGCAACAACTCTTCTAAAGATAGTGCAGTTGGATTGGTAAGATCTAGTTCTTCTTCACAACTTGTAAATAAAGCTGAAATAGAAAAACAAACTACTATTAAATTTATATATATCCTTTTCATAATTAATTAGAATTGTAAGTTAAGTCCTAGTGAAATTGTTCGTACTATTGGGCCATCACCTCTTTGATAACCTGCTGTTAGAGCAGTATTTGCATTATTAGACGTTTGTCCTGCTGCTTCCGGATTAAAACCTTCATAATCTGATGCAGTAAAATAAAATAAATTTTCTCCAGTAGCATAGACTCTTAGCTTATCAATATTTAAGCTATTTGTTAATGATTCTGGGAATGTGTAGCCTAAAATCATATTCCTTACTGTCACATAAGAAGCATCTTGAATATGATCATCGGTAAATCTTCTATGCACAGTTAAATCAAAATCTGGGAAGTTAGAAACTGGATTTGCAGCAGATTCACTTGCGTAAAACAATTGATCTAGGTCTGCAACCCTTACTTCAGCACCATGAGACCCTTCTAACTGAACAGAAAAATCAAAGTTATGAAATGTTAAATTTGAATTGAATCCCCAAGTAAAATCTGGGTAAGGATTACCTAATTCTGTTCTATCTTCATCATCAATAATTCCATCTCCGTTTAAGTCTTTAACATATACTCTTGCAAAATCATTGTTAAATCTATTAAAAGGATTATCAACCCATTCTAAAGGTACTTCTCTATCATATACCCAACCATAAAAAGATGTTATTGGTTGCCCTACTCTTGCTATAAACTCTGTAGGTCTAGTGTCTTGGTCTATACGTGAGATGATTTGCTCATTGCTACCTAAACTAAGAACTTCATTTCTATTTAAAGAGAATTGTCCAGAAGCTGACCATCTAACTTTTTCACTTGAATATAGTCTAGAATTTAATTCAATTTCAAAACCTTCATTTTTTACTTTACCAAGATTTTGCAATAAATTGTCAACCCCATAAACTCCTGCTATTGGTGCAAATAAAATTAAATCTTCACTAGTTCTTCTGTAATAGTCTAAAGATAAACTTAAAAGACCCCTACCAAATGTCACATCTACGCCTGGATTAAATTCTATTAATTTTTCCCAACCAAGATTTGAATTACCTAAAGCTACTGGTTTAACACCAGGCTCCCCGTTGTAACCAATTGTATTAAATGTTTGTTCAAACCTGTATAAAGATTCAAATATATTATTGGATATTTCATTAGCTCCTGAAATACCGTAACTGGCTCTTAATTTTAAGAACGATATAAAGTCGCTTGATGATAAAAACTCTTCGTTAGATAAAATCCACCCTGCTGATGCTGAAGGGAAAAAACCAAATCTATTATTTGGCCCAAATCTGGTACTACCATCTGTACGTGCAGTAACCTGCAAAAGATATTTTTCATCGTAATTGTACTCCAATCTTGCAAAATAAGATACTAATTTTTCACTGGCATTATCCGTAAATGTGGTTCCGTTATCAGCAAGTGCAATATTGGTGTTAAAGTCGTCTGTAAATCCTACTGCTTCAGATTCTTGATAGAAAAAATCTCGTTGGGTAAACTCAAAACCAAGTAATGAATTGACATTGTGTTTTCCAAAGGATTTATTATATCTCAAAAGGGACTCAACAATAAATTGATTTCTTTCACTTCGTCTTTCGTTTCTAAATGCTTCTTGCTCTCTATTTTCTTGTCCAAAAAAGAAATCTGCATCGTTATTTTTGGTATGTCTAAAAACACCCGATAATGTCTGTCTGAATGTAAGTCCTTTTGCTAATTTAAAATCGATATAAGCGGCTGCGTTTAGGGTAAATTGCTTTTTCACTCTAGATCGTTCTAAGAAATGTACTAGTGGATGAACGTTTCTTGTAGTTGATAGGGTCAAACCTCCAGATTGGAGTGGGCTTGCTACAGGTAACCCAGTAGCTGGATCTCTTAATATAGACCGTGGATTATCAGGGTCGACTAAAAAAACATGATCAAAAGCTCTAGAAAATCCATAACTACCAACACCTATATTTTCAAATTGCGAACCAGCATCACCTGGACTTCCCTGAGTAATGTAATTAAGATGATTTGCATTTAAAAAAAGAGGTATATGTCCGTATTGTCTTAGAGGATCTGTAAACCTAGAAGGTAATCTAACTTGGTCATTAAAATTAGCACGTAAGTTACCTCCAAACTTTATTTTTCTATTTTTTGACTTACTATCTATCTTAATTCTAGCGTTAATCTTTTGAAAATTATCCTTTAGTGCGACACCCTCATCATTAAGATATCCAACGGATGCAGAGTATTTTGTTAACTCAGTACCTCCTGTTGCTAAAAAAGAATGATTTTGTATAATACCTCCTGTAAAAATTTCATCTTGCCAATTTTTTTCACCATCACCAAGAGATGCAATAAATTCCATTGCCTCAAGCTCTGCATAAGCTACATTATAATCGTTTGTAACTCTAGTAAAATTGGGGCTGCTAGGCGAAATTTGGTCAACAACGCTTTGTAAGCCATTTAACCTTGTTCTTTCGTCAGAAATGGATGTATTAAAATTGTCATTATTTTTAGTATATCTGAAGCCTGTAAACGTATTAAACGAAAATGATGTTTTACCTGACACACCTTCTTTTAAGGTAATTAAAATTACACCGTTTGCACCTCGGGAACCATATATAGATACTGACGAGGCATCTTTTAATACACTAATAGATTCAACATTATTATTATCTATTGAGCCTAATATATCTGGATCTGTACCTATGACTATTCCGTCTATGACTATTAAAGGTGCAGAAGAGCCTGTTATTGAGCCAACACCTCTCAATGTTATTTTTGGATCACCACCAGCTTCGGACGCTACGGTTTGTATCCTTAAGCCAGCTACTTTACCTCGAAGTGCATCTTCAACACGAGAAACCGAAAGGTCTTTTATATCTTTACTAGAGACTTTAGTTAGGGCACTTGTTACATTTTTTTCTTTTTGATCACCATAACCTATAAGTACAATCTCATCTAGAGCATTGCTGTCTTCTTCTAAAACAATTGATAGTTGTTTTTGACCATTTACTATAAGTGTTTGGGTTTTATATCCAAGAAAAGAAAACTGTAATATCTCGTCATTACTTACTTTAATAGAGAAGTTTCCATCAAAATCTGTTGAAGTTCCTCTAGTTGTATTTAAAATAAGAATGTTTACGCCAGGTATTGGCATTTTATCTACTGCAGAAGTAACCTTACCTTTAATTTCATAAGTGTTTTGTGCGTAGATTACTGAGTTGAATAGTAGCAATAGTACTGCTATACATTTGATTTTCAATCTCATAAATTGATTTTTTTAGTTAATCTTAAATTATTCACTTTTAACCAATTTTTTAAAAACCTTATTATACTAGAAATTTAAGATTTTGTATTTTTAAGTATAATTGCTTTTAAAGTAGTTAACTTCCCTTCCAAAAGAAGTATGATTAAAAAGATAGGCTTTTGCTTATCTTTTTTGTTATATTAAAATTGGTTTACCAATCTGGTAAACCAAATATATGTAATCTTTTGTTAAAAACAAGTGTTTATAAATATTATTCTGTTAAAAAAATTAAGAAATAATGATTATTCTTCAAAATAGGATGTAAAATTCTACTTTAACAGATATTTCAGATTGTTACTATCAGTCTTTATCTCCAAAATAAGAGACCTTGTCGCCACTTAAAAAGTCCTCTCTTACTGGACTAAAAGTGTCAATTAACTCACCCTCTTCTAGACAAACTGCACTATGTATTAAGTTAGGTTCTATATATACACCATCTCCTGCTTCTACAATCTTTTTTTGGCCATCAATTTCAAATTCAAACTTGCCTGAAACGCAAAAGGTTGCTTGTGTATGAAAATGTTGATGAGGTGCACCCAATGCCCCTTTGTTAAACTTGACTCTTACCATCATGATTTGGTTATCGTAACCCAAAAACTTTCTTGACACACCTCCACCAAGGTTTTCCCATTCTATGTCTTTTGTTATGATATACTTTTCGCTAAATCGTTTCATAATTATATATTCTCTTCTTTATAAATTATAACTCTTGTCTATTAACTATTTTTGAGGTGTTCCAGGCCCTACAGTTGCTTCTCTAAACCAAACTTCTGCGTAACAACCATTTTTATATTGCTTAATAATGTCACCTCCATAAGTTTCTGCACCTGCACACCAAACCATGTTCTTTTCAGGATCTTTACCATTCGTTTGGTTGTAAGCACCTTGCTTAAAATAACCAAGTTCACCACTGTAAGCTATTGTCCTTTCTGTTCCGTCTTGACCAATTGGTACAAACAATTTTTTAGTTTGATTAGGTATATCTGACTCATTTACATATTCTGATTTAATCAAGTTTTTAGTAAATGTTTTAGTTTCATGACCTTCACTTTTAAACGTTAAATACATAATACCTTTATACACATTTACTTCGTAACTAAATTCTTCACCAAGCTCGATACCATCTTCAGGTTCTGAAGGAAAATCATTTTTACCTTTTCCAACAACAGACATATCATGACCCCATACAGCACTTGAATAATCCCACCTTCCAGAATTGTCTTCGCCTTCAGTATTAATTTCATAATTCCAAAAAACAGATCCTTTTGTTTGACCTGGGAATTTCTTATAGAATATTTTTAAAGGCTCATTTTCATGACCTGCTCCACTATGAATCTGCCCAACAACTACAGAGTAAGATGCAGCAACTCTGGCATTACCGGAAACGGAGACTTGCATAACCTTACACGTACCGGTTAGTTTTCCACCTTCTTCAGGTGTCCATTCTCTTTTTTCATGTAACTCTGTTCTTGTGTTACTAGAATTTTTTGAAGTCACACCGGAGTTAGGTGTTTTATAAACTACCCAACGCCTTGTGCCATCAATGACGGTGTAGAAAAAATCTTTATCTTCAAACTCAACTAGATTATCAACATTGGTTCCATCACCCATTAACATTTTAAATTTATCCATAAAAGGAATTACTTCACTTGGGTATACTGTTTTTGTACTTAAACCGTCATTGGCTCGAAAGTAACCTTCATTAGAGATGGCATCATCACTAATAGTAATACCTGCTGATTTAAACCAAACCTCCGCATAGTTGCCATCAGCATATTGTTTTTGGATATCGCCATCATGAGTTTCAGCACCTGAACACCAAACTTTATTAACTTTAGGATCTTTTCCGTTGGTTTGATTGTAAGAACCCAGCTTAAAAAATAGGCCTTCACCCAAGTAGGCTTTTTCACGTTCAATACCATCTTGTCCTATTGGAACAAATAAATTTTCAACTTGTTCTGGCATATTTGAACGTTCTGCATATTCTGAGGATATGAGGTTTTTAGTAAATGTTTTTGTTTGATGACCTTCACTAGTAAATGTTAGTGTCATTATTCCTTTATTTACTTCAACTTTATAACTGAATTCTTCACCTAGAGCAATCCCATCTTCTGGTTCTGGTGGGTAGTTGTTTTTATCGTTACCAACAACAGAAAAATCATAGCCCCAAATAGGATAGGAGTAATCCCACCGTCCGGAATTATCATTACCTTTTGTATTGATTTCGTAATTCCAAAAAACAGAACCTTTAGTATGACCTGGAAATTTTTTATAAAATATCTTTAGAGGCTCGTTCTCATGTCCGTCTGCACTATGGATTTGACCAACAACCACTGAAAAAGTCGAAGCAACACGTGCATCGCCAGTAGTAGCTACGTTCATTACCTTAAGGGTAGCATCCATTGAGGCCTTAGTCATTGGAGACCACTTTTTTAATTGTGCTAATTCCGTTCGGGTATTATTAGATGTGCCATGGGTATTTCCTGCATTGGGTGTCTTAAAAACCACCCAGTCTTGATTCTCATCATGCTTAGTGTAAAAGAAATCTTTATTATTATAGTCTATTGCTTGTCCTACATTTGAGCCATCACCCAAGATTAAATTCCAATGCTGAAAAAAAGGAATGATATCATTTGGTTTTTGCTTTTTATTTTCAGCACAACTGTTAAAGGATAAAATAGCACCTAATAAAAAACAATAGATAAAAATTGATTTAGATTTTTTAAAATTCATAGACTATAAATTATTAATCAAATAGATTTTGACTGAAAGTTTAAAGCTAAACAAAAAGGCATCAATTCACAGTTGTAAGTTGATGCCTTTTTAAGTATTTGAATATTATTCTTTCACTATTTTTTTAGTGACACTAGCCTCGTTTGTTGTTATTTTAATTAAATAAATACCACTTTTAAGATTAGAGATATCAATACTGTTATTAACGTCTTTAGTAAACAGCACCTCTTTTCCTAACATATCGTAAATACTAATCGAGTTTATTGCGACATAATTTGTCTGGATATTTAAAATATCTTTAGTTGGGTTTGGATGCACAACCGTATTATTTAAAACATTTTGATTAATAGACAAAACATCAATAACTTCAACTTCTACCTCATCAGCAGAATAATTTATAGTTGTTACAATATCTGAATTTGTAGTTGTAACTGTACTAAATGTGCCTGTTACAAGACCAGAACCATCTATTATCTTAAATGTATCTCCAACACTCGGGATATAACTGCCCCAGTTTAAGTTTGCAGTTGCACCAGTAATAGTTAAAGCTGTAGGTGATGAAAAATTTTCTATTTGGTCATGTTCGGTAACCGCAGTTGTACCAGTAATATCGAACGTAATCGTTGCAGGTCCCATATCGAAATTATCTCTTATTTCCATCTGACCAATAGGATTCCCTATAGCATAAATAGCGTTAGCCGTATTTGTAAAGACTTGATCTTCAGTTTCAATATCATCACTACCCGAACCACTTATGTCAATTACACCATCATTAGTAATAACAGCAGTATTTCTCATCCTTATGCCATCATCAGTACTATTTAAAGCTTGATATGAACCCCCTGTCAAATTATTAAATGTTCCAAAGTTTTCCATTGCATGGTCTGTAGAACTTGTAATAATAATTGATCCACTATTGTTAAATGTACTAACGGGAGTTGCTGTGTCATCTATTTGAATACCTTCATCACCAGCATTAGTAATACTTAACAAACCACCTGTATTATTATTAAATGTGCCATTTTCTTGCAATCTAACACCATCATTACTTCCGCCAATTACATTGATAGTGCCAACATTAACTATATTCGCAGTATTTCCATTTGCATCAATTTGAATAGCAAAATTAGAAGCTCCGTCAACATTAACTATTCCAGCATTATTATTTGTGAATACACCATCGTCTGTAACATATAATCCAACATCAGCGGCATTGTTCAAATTAACTAATCCTGTATTACTAAATGTCCCTGTTAAATCGAGGAATAATTGATCATCAGGAGTACTATTAATGGTTAATGTACCACCAGTGTTATTATTAAAAGTGCCAGCATCATCAATACGAATTCCATTATCACCTAATGCTCCACCAATTGTAATCATTGATGCATTATTAATTACAGAACCATCATTGATATAAATGCCGTCATCGGCGCCAGTCATAGTGACAGTAATAGTACCATTATTATTTAATGTAGAAATCGTACCTCCAGTATCATCTGCATAGATACCATCTCCTCCTGAATCAAATTGACCATAATTTGTAACAGTTATAGAGCCTCCTACTGCATTGGTAAAAGTCCCACCTTGAAGGTAAATACCATGTTGACCTGACCCATCTACTGTAATAGTGCCATTATTGGTAAATGTTCCTCTATTATAAAGCGCGTCTGCATCTGTACTAGTAATATCGATATTTGAAATTGCTATCGTACCGTTATTATTAACTGTTGCTGAAGATTGAACTTCTAAACCATCATCGCCTCCAGAAAATCCACTAATCGTCAAAGTGATACCTATATTAATCGTTAAGTTTCCGTCAACCAATACGCGTTGCACAGTCGTATTTGCAGATAAAACAACTGTAGCTCCATTTAGGTCAACATCATCAGCTGCTGTTGGTAAGGCATCAGTGTCCCAGTTTAAAGGATCTGTCCAGCTGGTGCCATCTCCACCTCCATCCCATGTAACTGTGGCAGCAGTTAATTGAAGGCCTATCGCCATCAATATAAATGTAATAAAAAGGCGTTGTGTAGAAATTTCCATAGTTAATTATTTTTTAATGAGTTAGACTTAAATTATAGTATTTTACATAAGAAAATGCATTAGCATCTGTTGTGATTAAATAGTTTCCTGCTTTAAAATAGTTTTCATATCGCCATTTATCTAAACTAATATCTTGATATATGATAGGAATATCGTCGTTTAGTTGTACCTCAATTTTTGCATCTGAAGCAGTAATTCTAAAATCAAAAGCATCATAACCTACATATCCTAAATTATCTTTATCATCAGTCCATAGATTATTAGAACTAGAATATGGCTGTATCAAGTCATTGCCTGTGGTGTTTTCATCTACTAATGACTTTTTATGGCACCAGACATAACCGTCTACCCAGTATATCTTTATAAGTGGTGGACCGTTATTGCTGTTAAAGCTATTGGTATTAACATCTTCTTCAGAAATAATACCATGTATTTGCATGACTATAATCCTATGATAATCATAATTTGAACTATTATTTTCTGAGACCTCTTTAACTTTTAAACGCCCAGTCATTTCTCCACCTTCTAAAAGTGTCCAATTTTCTTTTGAATTGCTAGGATTTATGAGTTCTCTCAGTTCGGTTCTGGAATAAGAGCTATTTGTTGTAGAGGATTCTGGATAGGTATAGAATATTAAGGAGCTGTCATCAGTATCATCATACATAAAAGGCATAACCGGCTCTAAAGTCTGATAACCATAATTTTTAAGTGCTTCAGGCTGATATTCATCTGGCTTACCATTATTGTTTTCATCAACTGGTAATGTAACTTTCCAGTTAGAAAAATCTATATCGGCATACACTTCATTGTTATCATTATTTGAAGAAACATCATTACCATCAGGATTTTCAGGGTTAGTATCACTACCATTAGGGGTTATGGTTTCTTCATTTTTATCAGAACAACTTACTATTATCACTGACATAAATGCCAATATCAAATATTTTAGGTTGTAATAATATTGTTTCATTTTAAAATTGGTTTACCAGATTGGTTTACCAAAAATAGCAATATTTATTTAATAGACAAATTTTGCATTACTAAGAGTTTAGGATGATGTTCTCTTTTAGAGAATCTATTAATTCATTTATTTGGCTCGAGGTTATGGTATGAAGGGGAGCAAAAAAACAGAACCCATAGTTTTGACTATGGGTTCTAACTACAATGACTCCTATAATAAATTATGAAAAAAATATGGAAGTCTATCTAACTATTGCTATAATTCCCCCTAAGATTAGTACAACAGTTGTATTTTAATTAAAATCTAGTGGCCTATAAACTAAACCGATTAAGAGTTAATTATTATTTTTTTATGACTCGTTTTGTTTTTATTCCACCTTGGTAGTATACCTTCATTAAATACAAGCCCTTTTGTAAATGGCCTACTGATATTTCTCTTTTTCCATTGTTATTGTTAAATACTCTTTTCCCTTTTACGTCATATATTTCTACGTTTTCTATATCTACATTCGATTCTATAAGAAGAGTATCTGTGAATGGATTTGGATAAATGGATAACTCATTTGATATCTTATCAAAATCATCTGTTGATAAACTTGAACAGTTTACCACAACATCACTTACATTACTAGAATACTCATTTACTATTCCTGATGCTGAAATAGTTGTAAATGTATTAGATGCATTTACACCTCCTAAATCACTCGGGTCTGTACCATTAATAAACAATCTTGCATCTTGATTAGTACCATCTGATGGAGTCAAAGTCAACCATAATACCGGAGTATCTGCTGTTAATGTTGTTTGCGCACCTCCTGAGCTAGTAAAGGGATAAAAATCATTCCCTGAACTATTACCATCTATAATAGCTGGTTGCTGACTATATGTAGCTACTGACTCACTTGTAAATGCTATAGTTCGTGAACTACCTGTTGGTAATATTAAAGTAATTGTTGAACTTCCTAAAGCAAATGGAAAACTTGTATTGGCATCTCTGCTAACATAAATCTCGTAACTACTTCCATCGCCACTACAGCGTAAATCGTATTGAATATTTTGTGAGCTTATTGTCACTGTAAATAATAAGCTTAATACTATTGGTAATTTATATAATTGTTTCATGATTATTGTCTTTATAAAGTGTAGGTTATTAATTGTTGTTTTCTATTAGTTTTTGTACTTCCTGAAGCATCTCTTGCATATAAGCTCGGCGCTCAAGAACCTCTGTATCTAATATTCTGATAGTGCTTACTGTAGGTAGTTGCTCACTAAATGTGAACAATGAGCTAAATGAACTATTAGATGGATGGAACAATACATTAAATAATAGATTGTTTAAGTCATCTTGAAAAGAGGCATTACTATTAAGGTCCATATCGCCATCATAATAATCATCTGCGCCTGTAAACAATGAACTAAAGGAAGTATTAGCTGGGTCGAATAGTACTTCGAAAAGAATACTATTACCATCATTAGCAAAACTAATCTCACCATCACCATCTGTATCGCCAGCCCACATGCCTAAGACACCAGTTGGCATACCTATTGTTGTCTGGGCACCTGTACCAAAAGTAATTGGGTTAACGGCATCTGTGAAGTCAACTGTTGTTGGGCTACTATTCAATGCTATTGGAGTAGTGCTCATTATTCCTAAATGATTACGATGTTTCACAACTACATAGTAATTATCAGATGGTATAGCAAAATTTAAACCATTTGTCCCATCGGTTTTTACAACATCACCATCGCGTTGTAATAAAGCCGATTGTGCATCAACAACTAAAGTATTGTCTGTTGCATCTCTCAACTCAACCCAAACCCAATCCACTATGTTATTATTAGGCTCTCCATTAGGAAAAGTGGCAGTTAATCCATCTCCATAAGGACTTGTCGTTGGTAATAATCCTGCTACTCTTAAATCATCTCGCATCAAGCTTTCTTGACCAATGTTTGGATTTAAACTTGCTCCTTGTAAATAGACTTGAATATCTAAAACTATAATAGTAGCAGGATTAATGTTTCCAAAGGTACCATTTAAGGTAGGGGTTATATCAAAAATCGATGCGCCAACTGTAGCACCTGTATTATCAAAGATGTTACCAGATGTATCAGATATTTGGAAGAAATCCCCATTACTAGCATCTCTAAAGATAGACCCAGGAATACCACCAATGCTTGGTAGATCGATGCCTCCAAAATCAGTTCCGTATAATCTATCTACTGGGCAACAAATACCTCCATCACCTACACCTATCGCATCGAGAATTAACCCAAAGGCAGATAGGTCATCGGCTACTCCGTCATTATCCGTATCAATATCAGTTCCATCATCATTTCCAGAATCTACAGTACCAGTAAATGAAGTAGTTAAGACTACTGTATGAGAAGGGTTATTTATATTAGGAATGGTAGTGGTTAATAAACCATTGGCATCAAATGTACCTGAAAAGGTGTCAGCACTTACGACAGTACCTGGTCCTGGGTCATTATCAAAATCACCTTCTATCACGACAAAGGTACCTTCAAATACGCTTCCAGCAGCCCCAAAAATCTCAATAGTTTGTGGATTACTTGAAGGAGAGAATAGTGGTTGATATTCACTAATTAAAACTGTTGTCAGGTTGTCAGGATCAGGAGAGAGGGTAATATCATTTCCATCCCCACCTACATAACTGATAATTCCATTGTAATTTCCAAAAGATATAGATGCTCCTTCTGGGAATCCATTAAAGATACCCAATACCGGATTTGCACCTGTATTATTAACGATAATGAGTTCGCCAGCTGTTTGTGCTATAAACCCACCTGTGGGTGCTAAATTGGCGTCATTTAACGTTACATTCTCTGCTTCTAACGAGTCAAAATCAAATGTACTATCTCCAACGATATAAGGGGCAAACGTAGCTCCCGTATTCATGATAAGATCTTCAAAATTATATCTCAGACCAAAAGTACCTCCACCCGGAGTAATCGTTGCATTATCAGAAATGGTTGTAGGGCCACCGTTTAGGAATGGAAAACCGGTCATAAGTGTGTTGACACCAAAGAAATTGGCTTCATTTAAGATATCTACCGATAAATCTCCAATATCTATAGTACCGGTCGTATTATTTAGGAATCCAAAAGTGAAGCTTTTACCAGGTCCTCCTACTGGTAAATCAGTGACATCACTGTTGAAGTTAGTCACGGTACCAGTCGCACCGTTATAGGTCATTCTCCCATTAAGATTATTGTTTTCTCCATTAAAATTAATGGTTCCTGCATTGTGATTAAAAAGAACCGTTCCGTTACTACTTGAAATGACCTCCATATCTGCATTGAAGTTACTCTCTCCTGTACCATTTTTGACAATCTCTGTAAAACCAGGCTCCAAATCAAATTTCGGTGCTGTTAGGGTAAACTCATCTACGTAAATGTCGGCTAAAAAGGTATCCGTTGCATTGGTAAACGAAAGATTTGCTAAGGCACTTGCAGTAGTAACAAATGGATTTCTTACGGCTATAGCATCTACCGTATTGGGTTGATCTAGTGTGGCACTTGGCGTACCATTTCCTTGTAGTATTAAAAATCCTTTATTGATAATACCACTCTGTTGGTCAA
This sequence comes from Winogradskyella haliclonae, assembly GCF_014635865.1. Taxonomy (GTDB): domain Bacteria; phylum Bacteroidota; class Bacteroidia; order Flavobacteriales; family Flavobacteriaceae; genus Winogradskyella; species Winogradskyella haliclonae. The sequence goes on from NZ_BMDQ01000001.1 coordinate 804,326, forward strand.
TACCGCCACTCCCCGCTAAAAAGAGATTGGTGTTGATGTCAGTAATCGTTATGTTACCGTCTAGTGTTAGGGTTCCTGGATTAGCAATTAAGAAATTTTGTAACGGATCATTAGCTGAAATAGTCACTTCACCCATCGTAAGGTCTGCTCCTGCGGAAAGGGTAACTCTGGTCGCACTTAGTGTAACAGTACCATCAAATTCATGGCTTCCTTCTCCATCATTGATAGCAATTTGTCCCGAACTTGTAAGTGAGGTAGTTCCAGTTACTATAATTTGGCTACCTACATCTGTAATTTCTGTAAAACCTGAAATCGTTAAACTACCTGTGTCAATGGCATCTAGTGCTATGGTTGCAGTATTGTCTCCTTGAATATCAATTGCAGTCGCTGTAGAGGCTGCAACGGTCACAGTATTGGTGCCCCCATCGGTAGTTATTACGATTCCATTCGTTATATCGGCTAAAGCAATGGTTACGGAAGTATCTGAAATTTCTGTAACAGCACCCGATGTATCTATTGGAGATGTTAGATTGCTTATGGTTAAGGTAGTCCCATCATCAGATAAGGTAATGTTATCGTCAGAGTTGGATCCCACGTCTTCAATAGTCAACACACCAGCATCCAGACTTACTAAAGTTTCTTGGGTGGCAACTGTTACTGTAAATTCACAAATCACTTCATTGCCACAGGCATCTGTTATCGAGAAGGTGTTTGTCGTTACCCCTTCCGGGAACAGTTCTCCGGAAGCAAGTCCTGCTGTTTGTGTAATCGTAGCATCCCCGCAAATATCGACAGCCTCTGGAAGATTGTAGGTAATCATGGCTTCGGTATCTCCATCTGCCAGTTCAAAGACAATATCTTCTGGGCATGAAATGAGTTCTGGTGCCCTGGTATCTGTAACGGTAATGGTTTGTACACAGGTACTTTCATTTCCTATTTCATCGGTCGCGGTCCACGTTCGTGTAATTACTTCTGAAACCCCACAGCCATCTACCACCACATCATCAAAGGTGACCGTTACTGCCCCTGCATTATCTGTTGCCGTTGCTGTTCCCGTTTCAGAAGGATTTGTATCTACGGTACCATCTACCGTAGAATCGGTGGCTTGAATATTGATTTGCCACGAACCTAAGAAGCCGTCATCTCCTTGTGCGTTATCTGCGACTTGTAGGATCCAATTTCCTTCAAACGGACTTCCATTGGTAATGATTTCATCTATAAAATCTTTAAAAACATCCTGTTCTTGTGCATTTTCTGTTCCTGCCATCGGACGATATTCACAAATACCATCATCCTGACAAATCACCCCATCATTACCCACAGTATCTTCCCCCATTAGATTGCCATCTACAGCAGCTGCATCACTAAAAGTGATCGGGGAACTTGAACTTAAGTCACTAGATTCTGCTAGGCCATCTGCTATTAAATTTACAGATTCACCTCCAGGAGCGATTAGATTAATCGTTAAATCTCCTGTCCATGTATGATCAATCGCTAAATCAACGGTAATATCTAATACATCTGCGTCATCAATGAGATTACTTACATTTAATGTACTAGAGAAGCTATTATTATCTGTAATGTTAATAGGTGTGTCGGTACTAGCCGTAGAGAATACACTTACAGCGCCATCGGCACAATCAATGGTTACGTCATCTGGACAACTAATTACTGGTGGGGTAGCATCTCTAAAAAGCGACAGGTCATTTCCATCCCCTCCTACATAACTTAAGACACCCTCATAGTCACCAAATGTCACCGTACTCCCTTCAGGCAATCCATTAAACGTTCCATTTATAGCATCAGTACCATCATTATTGATGAGTATGATTTCAGCTTCATTGGGTATCGCTGTAAATCCTCCTTGTGGTGTAAAATTACCGTTACTTATATTCACGGTACCATTGACTATCAATTGATCAAAGTTGGCTTCGGTATCTCCCGTTACATTGGGTGCAAAATTTCCATTTATATCAAAATCTATCGCCCCATTAATGGTCGTATCTCCTGTGAGAACACCTTCAGATTCAGTAACTTCAAAGGTTCCTCCTACAGTGATTGGGAAGTTTTGTGTATTAATTTGAAAATCACCTATGTTAATATCATTACCCGCTCCGTTTAAGGTGAGTGCATTGGCAAAAGAAACATCGTTATCCTGCCCATCAATACCTGCAATGGTAATACCCGAAGTGATATCAGCTATAGGTACGGTTACCGTAGTTCCATCAGGGAGTAGAGTAGCACCTATGACATTTGGACTTAATAAACCACTAACAGAAAGTGTAGTGCCATCATTAGCGATCGTTAATTGTAAATCATCAAGGGTCTCGATATCGAGAATGGTCAATCCTCCATCAAATACAACAAGTGTCTCAGCAGGATTTTCTTCTATAGTCACATCAAAAGAACAGGTAGCTATATTTCCATAGGCATCGGTCACTTCAAACATGTTGGTGGTAGTACCTACTGGAAATGTTCCGCCAGATGCGATGCCCGAAGTAAGAGTTGCTTCTGAAGATTGCCCTTCAATTTGTATAAGAAAACGTCTTTCAACAGTTGCATTTCTATCATTCCATGTTCCGTTAGGTAACATGACTGCATAATCTTCATTGCCAGAATTATTGGGTTCGCCAGAAGCCCAATTCTCATAACCGTCATTTTCTGAACCCGCATACCAAAGAAAAGAACCTTCAATAAATCGATCTGTGTATCCTAATAACACCTGAACATTGGTTGCTCCCGTTACAAAATTTACAGCTTCTCTTAACCAATCATTATGTTCTTGATCAATGACAGTTACAAGATTACCACCAGCGAGATTTGCTTCATTGAAACCGTCTTCTAATAGTATAGGAAAATCAGACAGATAGTAGTTACGTATATCTCCATCAGGATCGGTATAGACACCTAAATGTATAAAATCATTCGGTGTTTCTGTGGTACAATCAACCACTGTTGGGGTATCATAGGTCACTATAGTTTCCGTATTACCAAAGGGTAATTCCAATAAGATATCATCTGGACATGTGATTACAGGATCTTGTCCATCTGTAATAAAAACAGTAGTACTACAAAATGCGTTTTGACCCGAGGTGTCCTGAACAATAAGACTCACGGTTTGTGGACCTACATCATCACAATCAAAGAAAGAAGGATTGATAGAACGTATGATAACCGATTCTCCAGCAGAAGCACCACTACCATTACTTATCTGGCTAAATGTAATGGTTCGAGTACCATCAGCACCTAAAGCAAAGGATCGGTCTTCACGACAATTAACAAATGGACTGTCTTGTGCAGATACATTGATTTGCCATAACGATACAATGACAAGCCATAAAACTAAAGGGGTATTTATTTTCATGATTATAAGTTTAAAATCATATACAAAATTATCTCTGAGATATAGCTTAAGAAATAAGTGACAACTCTTAATTTTTACGTAGTGGTACGTAGACTTTATGGTAACGATAAAAAAGACCTCCTTAATGATTTAAGGAGGTCTTGACACATACTTAGTTAATTTTCCCTTTAACAAATTACCAAGCTTGTATCTGTCAACTATTAACCCATTAACACAATAGGGAATTAACTATTACCGTAACTATGTTTTAACGATAATAAATTGCAAATTAAGATGGTATTACATAATACCAAATACGTAATAACACGTAAATTTTAAGTATTAATACGTAGTTGATTATTAGGTTTTTGATTATCGCTAACTAATGTTATTTTAATTAGATTTAACTCTTTAACAAGTGTAGATTCAAAATCTTTACTTTCAGGGTTTATATATTTTATTTTAACTGAAAAGCTGTTTTTACAATGCGTACTATTGTCATCTGTTAATACTATAAAATTTGATTTAATCCCTTTAAATTTTATAGCTTTAATAATGTCATTAGCTGAGAGCTCAGGAAGTTTACTCTCTATAATTACTAATCTAGGGCGTTTACTTATAACATATTCAAGAGCCTCAAAGCCTTTATGATATATGACAATGTTATTAAAGTTATGTTCTAACAAAAACTGTCTTAATTTTTGGGTAAGCGCTTTATTTCTATGAGCAATTATAATAGTTATAATAGTTTTCGGATTAATCTCTACGAAGTAAAAACAATGCCAAAAACTTATAAATACGTATTGGCTCTTAAATACTAAGTGTTAGCACGTATTATTGAGAGAATATTGTACTTCTATTCACTAAAGACCAATTTGTTAAGGCGTTATTGCCTTTTTTTAAGCCTAGTTTTTCGATAATATTACTTCTATGTTTTTCGATAGTTCTTATAGACAATGATAATGTATTTGCTATTTCTTGATTAGATATCTCTTGCGCAATTAATTTTAAAATTTTTATTTCGGAAAGTGTTAACAGGCTAAGTCTTTTTAACTCTTCGGTCGCTTCTATTATGGGTTGGCTATCAATTGACTTACTGAAGTAAACATTACCAGAAACGACTTCATTAATGCAATGCTCAATCTCAAAAAAGCTATCTTCTTTTAGTAAGTAGCCATTAATCTGAAATGTTTTAGCCTGAACTAAATAATACGATTCTTTATGAAAAGATAAGATTATGAATTTGGTTTTAGAGCCTTTTTCCCTAGCCAGTTTTATAACTTCAAAACCGTTTAACATTGGCATATCTATATCTAAAAGCGCTAGAGTTGGGTGAAGTTTTAAAATTAATTCTAATGCTTGTATACCATTATTAGCTTGACCTATAATGCTATAGCCGTTCTTTTCAAGTTCATCATTCAGGCCTTTTAAAAGCATTGGATGATCATCAGCAGTAATGATTGTTATGTCTTCTTTATTCATATAGGAATATTTAACTGCATTATAGTACCGTTGTTGTCTTGACTATCAAAATATAGTTTTGCGCCTATAATTTTAGCACGCTCTTTTAAAGTCTTAAGACCTAAGCTCATATCCTTGTATTTAGTTTGAAAATCAAAACCTTTACCATTATCACTAACCGTAATATCTATTTCGCCCTTGGGTTTCTTAATTTTTATTTTTACAGCTTTGGCTTCTGAGTGTCTTACTATATTACTAAGTGTTTCTTGAATTATTCGATATACATGTAGTTCAACATTTTTAGAAACTGTGCCATCAATATTTTCAATGTCTTCACTAAAAAACAAATCAGTAGTAGCATTAATATTATAGACTAGCACCTTAATAGACTCAGTTAGTCCAAGGCGTTCTAAATTTGATGGATGTAATCCTCTAGAGATACTTCTCACTTCCTCTAAAGTATCTTTAGCTAGGGTTTTTGTATTTTCATCCCCCACATATTTCATCGATTTACTAAGAAGCATTAATTTTTGACCAACACTATCATGCAATTCTCTTGCAATTCGGCCTCGCTCATTTTCTTGCGCATTTATTAAATTTTGAGAAAATTTGTTTTGCAATTTTTGTTTCTTATGTTCAAATTTTCGGATACGTGATAGATATATAATCGTGAATATTGCAAGTAAAGAAAGACCTCCAAAAATTATCCAACGTTGTTTATCTCTATTCTCATGATTTAAAATTTCAATTTCAGATTCTTTCCTAGCAATTTTAGCATCACGCTTTTCGGTCTCGTACAAGGTTTGATAATACGATAGTGCATTTGAACGCTTTATAGCCATAAGAGAGTCATTAATTACAGTAGCCTGCTCATAATGATACAATGCTGACTTAGAATTGCCCATTTGTTGATAAACTTTATAGAGTAATGTATGAGCGCTCTTTTTTTGCTCAACTGACCTATTTTTTATTTGAAAATCATAATGTTTTTTAGCATACTCTAAAGATTTCGAATACTCCTTTTTTGCCAAATAATAGTACCCAAGACTTTTGTTATAAGCATCTTCAAAGTAGCCTTTAGTATAACGTTCTGGATTAGCTTGTATCTTTTTTAAAATCTGGGTAGCTTTTTCTAAACTATCTAAAATAGAATATTCCTGAAGTAACTTGTTTAGTATTTGCGGTTCATATCTATCTTTTACCTCAACAGAATTTTGAGCATAATCCAGTGCCGAATTTAAATTATGCAACGCTTCTGATTTATTTTCAGTAAAACTATTATCTATTGCGGCATTTAAAAGTGCAGATATTATTCCAGATTCATAATTTATAGCTTTTGCAAGTTTTACGACTTCATTCCTTTCAACTTTAGCCTCGTTGTAAAAACCACTCATACTATATAGGTCAGCCCTAGAACTTTTTGTATTTACTAATCTAATAGTATCTTTTGTTTTCAGATAAATTGCCTCTACTTCTTGTAACATCTTAGAAGCAGCTGCTAATTTTCCTATGCGTGTATAGGCATCTGCAATATATTTTTTTGAAATACCATATAATATTGAATCACCTTCTTTACTCGCATATTCAGAAGCAATATTATATATATCTATAGCTTTCTCAACTTCTTCTGAAAAATAATAACTATCACCACCATTGAGATAAAATCTAGCCAATAAAGCATTATTGGTAACAGGCAATTTTTTAGCGTCAAAATCTTCAAAAAATGCCTTGCCTTCATTTGGTCTCCCTAGCCGATTAGTGTAGGACCAAACCAATCGAGCAGCATGCCTATTAGCAATATCAAAGGAATCTATATCTATAGCATAGTCTATGGTTGCCTTTATAATAGAATCGTATTTAAACTCAATTTTATCTCTAGTAATGAAGCATAAACTGTCCAATAGCCTTAGTTTTTGATATCCGTTTAAATGATTTATCTCTTTTTTAAGTTCCTCTATTTTTTGGGATAGAGTTTTTTCTTGAGCGTTTACAAAAGAAGAAAAAAGGAAAAATATATTAACTAATAACAGTAATTGCTTAAAATTATGGATTCTACTTTTCATTATTAATAACTAATAATTCTGTTAGCTTAACAAATTTAGGATTAATTATAAAGACATTACATACGAGCCAGTACGTATATTGTAAGTAGCGCTACTTAAATTAGGATAATTATATTTTGATAATCAAATATCCTTTTAATTTGCTTCGAGAGTGTGGTATGAAGCGGAACAAAAACCCCGATACTTTTGTATCGGGGTTTTTGTTTTAAATATATGAATCATTACTAATGAATGATTATTAATTAGGAAACTCTTTAAAAATCTCATTTATCATTCTAGTCATAAGTGTCTGGTCTGAGATGTGAGATTTAAAATCTTCAGCAATACCTATCCATACTAACTCTTTGGACTTTCTATTAAACACTTCAACGACCAAACTACCTTTTTTATATGGTCTATTGCTTATTTCTTCACCACCTTTACTATAATATCTTTTATAGTCAGATACACTTACTGTAGCATAATTTGGACTACTAGAGAAACCACCACCAGTTGCTGCTTGTTCAGAATTATTCTTATTCTTGTTGTTAAGATTACTTTTAATGTCGTTTGAAGTGGTTAACAAAACCAATAAATCTGGATTATCTTTATTAACGGAGAATCCATTTTCTACCATTTTAGTATTCATAACGGTAATTAAAGATTCTTCAACAGATTTATCTAAATCGCTATTAAAATCAGTTGCATTAAATCCAGTATTAGGTAAATAAGCAAAGGTTTTAAACTCGTTAAAATTGTCATTTGTGTATTTTTTTGTTCTAACATTAGAAGCACAGCTCATTAAAATGAGTAATGCAAGGGCGGGTAAGTATTTTAAATTTTTCTTCATATGTATCTTTTTTCTTAGCAAAAGCAATTATTGCAAAGTTAATAATCAACTGATTGTCAATTAAATAGAAATTGTTATTTTTCTGTTAAACTAGTTCTACTGGAAATTATTCAAAACACCAAAAAAGGTTATGGGTCTTTAATGGATAGAATTTAGCCTATAAGTTCAACCACTTTTTAAACTCTGCAGCTTTATTTTTACTTATAATAATATCAACTTCAGAGCTTGGATTAATAAGTATTTTTAACTGATTGTTACCATACTTTACAATTTTATCAATTGATGATATAGCGATAATAAACTGTCTGTTTGCTCTAAAAAAATAAGTGTTATCAAGGTTGGTATATAGCTCATCTAAGCTAGAGTTAGATGTGGAGCGCTTGCCATCAGAGCAAAGAACATATGTAATCCCCATATCCGTATAGATGTAAGCAATATCTTCTGTAGATACAGATACAAGCTCGTTTCTAACATATGTAAGGATTCTCTTTTTGGTGCTGCTATCAACATCTTCATTTAGTAAAGATCTATCAGATACTTGTTGCTGATAGGTGTCTAAAGCACTATTTAATTTTGAAAGATTTATAATTTCGTCAGATAGTTTTTCATTCTTTATCTCAAGCTTTTTTTCGTACTTACTACCAATTAAACGCACTATCAATACAGATGAAAGTATAAATAGAAAGCCCATAACTAATAATATAATCTGAAAATTACTTCTAATCTTTTTTATTTGTTGAGATACTTTAAACGTATTGGCGTGTGCACCAACAATCCAATCAGAGTTGGCTACCGGATAAATAAATATAACCTCTGAGTCTTGATTGTTTTTAAGACTTGGAGTATCATCTATGTCTTCGCGCTTTTGTAATAATTTGTATAAATCTTGCGAAGTAACTTTATCTGATACAGAAGAAATGAAAGATTCTTTGTTACTTATGGACTGTCCTAATTGTTTTACATCAGGATGACAGACGATATCACCAGACCAATTAAATACACTTACAAAGCCAGCATCTAAGTTTGAATTTTCTATACTTTGTTGGATGCTTTTTATCGATACTTCTTTAGACATGCCATTTTCTAATTGGTTACCAATTAGCATAGCGACTTGTTTGGCTTCTCGCTGACTAAACTCTAATTGAGTTTCTAAAACTTTTTCTGCAGCTTCATTAACAAAATATCTAATTGCCACACTAGAGATAATTAAAAACACTAATGACAACGATAAAAAGGTGAGTAAGTAAAGTTTGTCTTTACGCATGGACATCTAAAAATATATGCGAATATATAAATTTTGTGAGCATAAACTTAAAGAAGCATGGCTAGGTTTGACATCTGTTTTTTTAAAATATGAAAGCATATTTTATGTTTTAGAAGTAATTTTTTAAGCTTATTTTTTCGCTTTTAATCAAATTTATTCCTTAAAAGTGGAATAATAGTGTTCCTTCAAGTAGTTTTTTTCTGTTTCAGACGCGTTTTTTCCTCTTCAGCCAGTTTCTTTTTTAACACCCATTTCATGAACGTAGTATTGCAGTATAAATGTTGAACAATTTTTTATTTGGAAGCAACATTGAAAAACTCAAAACAAAACAATATAATGAAAACAGTTAGACTAATTTTTTTAATGGTATTTGCACTTAGCATTTTTGCATGTGCTAGCGATAGCGAAGATGATTTTGTTGATTCTGGGAATGATATAGAGAGCCCTGATGATGGAGATGGGGACGGAGATGGAGGAGGTCAACAAGCTTCTACAATAAATTATACAGATGATATTGCGCCTATAATGAGTGCAGCTTGTGTAAACTGCCATGGTGCTCCACCAACAAATGGCGCTCCTTTTGCTCTGGTAAATTTCACTCAAGTTAGTCAAAGGGCAAACGGTATTTTTAATAGAATGAACTTATCTAGTGGAGCTCCAGGAGCAATGCCACCTTCAGGCAGATTGCCACAATCTACTATCGACCTAATTCAACAATGGATTGATGACGGTAAACCAGAGAACTAATAGGCTTTGGGTTAACACCAAGCTTTCCATTTTATACATAATTAAGTTATGTTTTTTAGATTGATTAAGTCTGTAACTAAGGGTAGAAATACCCTTAGCTATAGATGATTCTTAACAGAAAATGGTAAAGCATCTTATACTAAACAAATCAATAAACATGAAAAATACAAAATCAACTTTTTTACAGATACTTTTTGTAGCTATGGTTTTTATAACGAGTTCTGTAACTGCTCAAAAACTAATAGACAAAAAGGGTAAGATAACTTTTGAAGCTTCAGAAAAAACATTCGAGCCTGTTAAAGCCACTAATGCTTCAGTTACTGCTATTTTAAATACAGGCACAGGTGAAATGGCTTCGTTGGCTTTAATGAAGGGCTTTAGATTTAAAAACTCTTTAATGGAAGAGCATTTTAACGAAAATTATATAGAATCGGAAACATATCCGAAAGCTAAATTTAGGGGGAAACTATTGGATTTCGACTATTCTAACTTAGGTGAGAATACAACTAGTGTTACTGTCGATGGGAAAATTGAATTGCGTGGAAAAGAAAAACAAATTAGAACAACGCTTAACATTAAGAAATCCAATGGGTCAATAATCATGCAGGGGTCGTTCAAGGTGACCCCAGCTGATTTTGATATCGAAATACCAAGCATAGTAAGAAAGAAAATAGCAAATGAAATAATTGTCTACCTAGACTTTAACCTACAATAAAATGAGAAAGAAAAGACGTATGCTTCTTGGGGTTTTAATTACAGGCTTAATATCAGCAGTTCTAGTTTACAATTATGTTTTTAATAGTGCGCATAGAGATATATCTAATGAAGAAGCCACTGTAAGCCTTTCTGCTAAAGCCATCTTTGAGCAATTTCAAACTAACGAAGCATTAGCGACTACCAACTATTTAGACCAAGTGATAGAGATGAAAGGAGATGTTACTTCAATAGAAGATAATGATGTTGTACTTAGTAGCGCTGTACAAGTGAGTTTTAATTCTCAAGAAACTTTAAAGTTTCAAAAAGGAGAGCAAATAACAATAAAAGGCAGATGCGTAGGCTATGATGAGTTGCTAGAACTCGTAAAAATCGACCAATCAACACTAATCAAATAAATCAACTAAAATGAAATACTTATATATACTAACCTTTTTGTTTCCAGCTTTACTTTTTGCACAAGAAGACTTATTTTCAGAAATAGACTCAGAAGTAGAAGAGGACTATAAAACGGCTGCTTTTAAAGGGCTCAAAATTGTAAATTTTGAATCGACTAAGATGATATCTAAAAAGGAACTTTATTTTGTAGTATCTCATAGATTTGGGTCCCTTGAGACAGGTTTAAAGGACTTTTTTGGCCTTGATCAAGCTGTAACAAGACTTAATTTTATCTATGGTATTACAGATGCAATTAATATTGGTGTTTCAAGAAGTTCTTTCCGCAAAATTTATGAGTCTTCTTTAAAAATAAGATTACTTAGAGAGAAAAAAGGAGGTTCGCCATTTACAGTTGTAAGTTCCAGTAATATTTTAATTAACACATCTTTAGATGATGCATTTTTACCTGGGTTAGAGTTTAAGAATAGACTAGGTTATACCACACAATTATTAATTTCTAAGAAGTTTAATAAGAATTTTTCATTACAGTTAATGCCTACATTTTTCCATGATAATTATGTAGATGTTAATGAGCAAAACAACTCACAATATGTTATAGGCTTTGGAGGTAGACATAAGCTTACCAAAAGATGGTCAATAAATTTTGATTACGGTGCACATTTAAACAGAGCAGATACGTCACCATTTAAAAATCCACTTTCTATTGGGTTTGATTTAGAAACTGGTGGCCATGTATTTCAATTGCATTTTACCAATGCACAGCCAATGAATACAAATGCATTTTTGGGTCAAGCAACAGGAGATTGGGGAGATGGAGATATTTTCTTTGGCTTCAATTTATCAAGGGTATTTTAATTATTATCATTAAGGATATGACATCAACAGCAAAAATAGAAGTACAACAGCGCTTTTGTAAAAATTGTTCAGTTTGTATAAAAAAAGAATTACAGGTTATAGAAAACATAAAAAATGTAAGACTATATCCTAAAGAGTCTCTTATTACCTTCAATTTTATCAAGGCAGATAAACTATCTGCCGCTTTAAACGTTCTGTCCAAATTGGGATATCCTGAAAAAGGTGAACGGATTGAAGAAGAGTTTTCTAAATCTCTTTGTAGTTGTTAATGCTTCTTATTGCCATAATTAAGATGAAAATAATAACGACTATTTAGAGTTTAGTTTTATTGGTTGATTTTGTAATCCCCAAAGACATAAAAACTTTGGGGATTAATTTTATGTCCCATGACAATAACTAAAGAAAAGAGTCAGTAAATTTGTAGTACAATGTTAATGTCGTTAAATGCATACAGACAATTATTTATTCTAAAGCTTCTACTTGTCGTATCAGTAGGTTTAGGATTAAATAGCTGTACCAAAAACTCTGATAAAATGGTGAGTGAGTCTTTAGATGTAAAACAATTTAATGTCGATCAAATTATTGAAAGAAATTTAAATTTTAATGAAGATAACCTAATCGAAGATATTGTACTAGTAGAAGGTGTTATTCAAGATATAAATAACCTCAATAATCGCTCTACAATTATCCTAAAAGGGAAAAAAGACACCGATAGACTGGTGATTTGCGACATGCAGAAAAATCAAAAATTAGCGATAAATAACTTAAATTTGGGAGATGAAATTAGCATTAAAGGAATCTTTAAAGGGACTTTAAACGATGTCATTCTCTTAAATTGTATAATTCCCCAACCAAAAACAAATGAATAAATCTTTTTTGGCGCTACTAATAATATTAGGTTTTGTTATTACCCAAAATTCTGAGAAGGTAATTGCTAGACAAGGTCAAGTGTCATTCTTTTCATATACTTCTGTCGAAAACATTAAAGCAGAAAACAATCAAGTTTCTAGTATCATAGATTTACAAGAGGGCACTATTGCTGTCGACATGCTTATGAATGCTTTTATTTTTGAAAAAGCTTTAATGAGAGAGCATTTTAATGAGAGTTATATAGAGTCTGACATTTATCCAAAAGCTACGTTTGAAGGCAAAATATTAAATTTTGATGCTAATATTCAAGGCACGCAAGTTAAGATGATTAAAGGTGTATTTAAGATGCATGGCGTGTCTAAAGAAATAGAAATTAAAACTAAAATCGAAAACAATAATGATAGCTATTTACTATCTGGTGTTTTCGAAACTTTTGTAGAAGATTATAACATAAATATACCACCATTACTAGCAGGTAATATTGCAAAAAGTATAGAGGTAAATTTTAAATTTGAATATCTGCCATATGACAATTAAAAAAACAGCAATAGCATGTCTTTTACTTTTAGGTAGTATTCAAATGTCTACTGCCCAGGATTTATTAGAGATTTTAAATAAAGAGCAAAAAAGTATCACAAACTATGTACCTCCAGCTTTTAAAATGACGAGAGTTGCTTTTGGGCACTCAACAGAGGTTAGGAGTAAAGGTGTATTGGAATTATTCACTGCAACTCGCTTTTGGAATTTACCTGGTGATCGCTCACAAAGTTTTGCAGCGGATAAAATAACGACAAGAATTGCATTAGAATATGGGGTGTCAGACCGATTATCTTTTGGTATTGGAGGCACTACATTTGATGGTCTTTTTGATAGCTATTTTAAGTATAAATTATGGCGTCAGCAAAAGGGAGAGAAATCTATGCCTTTTAATGTTGCTTTATTACAAACTGGAAGTTATAATAGCAGTTCAGGCTCTATATACTCAGGCTTATCTGGAGATTTTTCAGAGAGATTAGCCTTTACATCTCAAGTACTTGTTTCAAGAAGAATGTCTTCAAAATTCTCTTTGCAATTGGCACCAACGTTTGTTCATAAACCTTTAGGTGTGTCTAATCAAGATAATAAGAATTTCTTCGCCCTAGGTTTTGGAGCAAGGTATAAGCTTGGACCTCATTTGGCATTAGTTTCAGAGTATTACAGAACATTTAACCCTATAGATTCTTTTGATACTTACGATCCATTTGCAATTGGTGTTAATTGGGAATTAGGAGATATTTTAATTCAATTGATGCTTACCAATACACGTAATATGGTTGAGGATACGTTTATCACCCAAACCAGAAATAACTTTAACTTTAAAGACCCTAATTTACACTTTGGATTTAACGCCACTTATGTGTTTCACTTGAGCAATAAACTGAAGAATAAATAAAATTATAATACTAAGTTATTAAAGGAATAATTAGGCATTTTAATTTTTATGAGTGAGTAAAATGTTATTCAAAATCTACCTTACAAACTTGCTTCTGTAAATTTTCTAGCATTTCTTGAGTCATTTTGTCTAGGTCAAAATCATGTTGCCAACCCCAGTCATTTCTAGCAGTGCTATCATCAATAGAAGACGGCCAACTGTCAGCAATGGCTTGTCTAAAGTCGGGTTTATAAGTAATTGTAAACTCCGGAATATATTTTTTAATACTTTCAAAAATTTGTTGAGGTGTAAATGATATGGCCGAGAGGTTATATGCCGAGCGTATATTAATTTTTTCAGTAGAAGCTTGCATTAATTCTGTAGTGGCTTTTATAGCATCGTCCATAAACATCATGGGAAGTTCAGTGTGTTCAGAAAGAAAGCATTCATAAGAGCCTTCTTTTACAGCTTTATGGTAAATCTCAACAGCATAATCTGTAGTTCCACCACCAGGCATCGCTTTGTGACTAATAATACCTGGATATCTAATGCTACGTACATCTACACCATATTTCTCATGATAATACTCGCACCAACGCTCACCAACTTGTTTAGTAATACCATATACTGTAGTGGGTTCGCAGGTGGTATGCTGAGGTGTATTTTCTGTAGGAGTTGTTGGTCCAAAAACGGCTATACTACTTGGCCAAAATATTTTTTTGATAGTACCGCCTTTAGCTAAGTTTAAAACGTGAAAGAGGGAATTCATGTTTAGGTCCCAAGCTTCCATTGGGTATTTTTCTCCAGTAGCACTGAGTAATGCCGCCATGAGATAGACAGTATCGATATTATAATTTTTACAACAATCTTTTACCGCATTAAAATTTTTTGCATCAATAATTTCAAAAGGACCAGAATTAACCAAGTCTAGATTACGCGTATTAATATCACTAGCAATGACATTTTCAACGCCGTATAGTTCTCTTAATCTTGTAGTAAGTTCAGTACCTATTTGTCCGCAAGCGCCAATAATTAATATTTTTGAAGACATATCAAATTTTTAAATGATTATCAAAAATAACAAGAATTAACACTAGTTTTTCAATAATAAATCAGAAAAAATATAGTTTTAATAAGAATTTAGTATTTGATATTATAGGCTTTGAAATACAGTTAGATGCTATTTAAGTTTATTTATCTTTACCACATCAGTAATTTATTGTATTAATGAGAATAAAATTTCTATGCATTTTGGTCTTGGTAGTATTTTATAGCTGCGGAGATGATAACTCAAAAACTACTCCTAATGTTTTAGAAGAACAAAAACGTAAAACTAAAACCATAACGGCTAAGGCTATAGAGGGTTTTAAATACAATGACTATATCTTAAGCGAAGATGCAAAAGAAGAAGTTGCACAATGGTCGAGATTTCAGGAGTTGTCTACGCAAATTTCTTTTTTAAAGAAAGCAGATGTTACATTCTTTGCAGCTGAAAAAGATACTTTAAAAGTTTTCTTAGATAGCCTTAAAGTAAGTTTACCCGAAAATATTAATACAAACCCAATTAACTCCAGAATCTCAGTTTTGGAAACAAAACTTTTGAAATTAAATAACGATTTGACATTAGATAATTATTCTGTTGATAATAAATTAGGAAGTATAAAGGATTTACTTATTGCAAATTCTAATCTCATTTTTGTGATAAATAAAAAACTAGAATTTGATAAAAGAGATAAGGAAGCCATAAGGCCTTATGAAGAATAAGTCTGTTATTGTTAGCTGTAATAGCAATAAATCTTTGTTAAGATGTAACAAATTTTGATTTTTCAGGTCTAAATAATAACTATTTTTAATAAAATTAAATATTAACTACCCATGAAAACTAATTTTAGTCGCCTCTTGGCGATAATGGTTTTTACATGTTTTTCATTTATAGCATGTAAAGAAGATGCCAAAAAAGAGACTGCAATGTCCGAAGAAATTCCAGGAATCAATCTGGAAAACATGGATAAAGACGTGAGTCCTAACGAAGACTTTTACAATTACGTAAATGGTAATTGGATGAAAACCACTACTATCCCAGATGATGAAACACGTTGGGGAGGGTTTGGTGTGTTACGTAAATCTACCAGAAATGATGTGCTAGAAATTCTTAATGTCTCAAAAGAATTAGGAACCTATAAAGAAGGGTCTGATCAGAAAAAAGCACTTTTAATCTTTGACTCTCAATTAGATACTGTTGCAAGAGATAAAGCAGGTATTAAGCCTTTAGAACCTTTATTAGAGAAGATTAGTAGTATATCTAATCTCGATCAAATGCAAGAAGTTTATGCTTCTACTTTGGGAGTTTCTGCGCCATTTGCAGGCATTGGAGCTAACCCCGATTTAAATAATAGTACTATGAATACCGCTTGGGTATTTCCAGGTGGATTAGGATTACAACGCGATTATTATCTAGATCAAGACGAAAAAACTAAAGAAATTAGAGGGAAATACGTAGATCATATGACGCGTATGCTTCAGTTTATTAATTATTCAGAGACTGATGCTCGTAAGGCTGCCCAACGTATATTAGAATTAGAAACACAATTGGCAGAACCTAGATTAGATAAGGTAGCAAGTAGAGATATTAGAAACTTTAATAACCCTATGTCTCTTCAGGATTTGCAAAAAATGGCACCATCAATTGATTGGAAGAAACTTATGGATGATATGGGTATTGAAAAGAAAGTGGATACACTTTTAGTAATGCAACCAAAATACATGAAATCCTTAAATATCTTCTTAAAAGAGACCCCTATTGAGGATATTAAAACTTTAATGACATGGAGTACATTAGATAATGCTGCGGGTATCTTAACAACAGAAATTGAAAAAGCAAATTGGGATTTCTACAGCAAAACATTACGAGGAGCTAAAAAACAAAGAACACCAGAGGAAAGAGCGCTAGGAACTGTGAATGGAAGTGTTGGTGAAGCTATAGGAAAACTATATGTAGATTCTAAGTTTCCGCCTGAAGCAAAAGAAAAAGCTGAAAAAATGATTGCTAATGTTATTAAAGCATTTCAAAACAGAATCCAAAAATTAGATTGGATGACAGATGAAACAAAAACTAAAGCAATTGAAAAGTTAGATAAGTTTACGGTCAAGATTGCATACCCAGATGAATGGGAAGATTATTCTGAAATGCAAGTTAAAGAAGGAAATTCTTATGCTGAAAATATGCTAGCAGTTGGTGAATGGTCACAGAAGAAAAACTTATCAGAGATTAATGAACCAGTAGATAAAAAGCAGTGGGGTATGTCTCCACAGACTGTTAATGCATACTTTAACCCATTAAACAATGAGATCGTATTTCCTGCAGCTATCTTACAACCACCGTTTTACAATTACAAAGCTGATGAAGCGGTAAATTATGGTGGAATTGGAGCGGTGATTGGTCATGAGATATCTCATGCTTTTGACGATTCTGGAGCACGTTTTGATGGTGATGGTAATGTAAACAATTGGTGGACCCCTGAGGATCTTACAGAGTTCGAAAAGAGAGGAAAAGCTTTAGCTGACCAATATTCTGCATTAGAGGTGCTTGACAGTGTTTATGTAAATGGACCATTTACTTTAGGAGAAAACATTGGTGACTTAGGTGGAGTTCTTGGAGCTTACGACGGGTTGCAATTGTTTTATGAAGAGAATGGAAGGCCTGATGATATTGATGGATTTACACCAGAACAGCGATTTTTCATGTCATGGGCAACAGTTTGGAGAACACTTATTAGAGAAGATGCTTTAAGAACTCAAATTAAAACAGACACACATTCACCGGGTAATATAAGAGCAACACAGCCTCTAAAAAATATAGATGCGTTTTATGAAGCTTTTAATATTAAAGAAGGAGACGCCATGTATTTGCCACCAGAACAACGTGTTAGGATCTGGTAGAAGAACGTATTTAAAATCCATAAAAAAATGCAGCTTATCTAAGCTGCATTTTTTACATAATCAAATTTATACTTAATTTTTTGGTGTAGCTTTTTTAGCTTCTAAAGCTTCACGTGTGCGCTTGGCCATATTAAAATTAGGGTCAATAGCTAACGCATCATTAACCAATTTTAATGCAGAGTCTACATTAGTATTGTCTTCCTGAAAAACGGCTAGAGCTTTTAAGTATAAGAAAGCAGCTTTTAAGGACGTTTCGTAAGGACGTTGCGTCTCGTAAAAAGCACGTTTCATATCGTCCTTAGCATTAGCGATACCATATTCTATTTTAGATTTTGCGCCAACGATATCAGCATTTTGAAGCATTAAATCAGCAATCTCATAAGCTAAAGATGGATTAGCTTTTCTGCTAAATAAAACATTGTAATGCTCAAGAGCTCTTTTACTTTCGTTAAGGTTTTTAAGAGAAATTGCTTTTACTTCAACGTTTAAGTCTGAGTCCGCAGCATTCTTTTCAATACCTATAGTGTTAAGAGCCTGAAGGTATTTACCTTCTGATAAATATAAGTAAGCTAAAGTATCTCTTCGGGCTTGAGAAGGCGTTAAAACTTCTAAATGTGTCATTGCATTGATAACACCTTGAACGTCTCCTTGATTTTTCATTTGTTTGTAATAAGCCTCGTAATGTGCTTTTAAATCTGCGTTACCTTGAGAAAAACTCATTGCTGAAACAAGCATAACTAAGGCAATTGTAATCTTCTTCATTGTTTTAAAATTTAATGC
Organism: Winogradskyella haliclonae; assembly: GCF_014635865.1. Classification (GTDB taxonomy): domain Bacteria; phylum Bacteroidota; class Bacteroidia; order Flavobacteriales; family Flavobacteriaceae; genus Winogradskyella; species Winogradskyella haliclonae. The sequence continues at coordinate 823,001 of NZ_BMDQ01000001.1, forward strand.
GCCAAATCTATGAAAATTAATACGAATAGGTCTTAAAAAGTTATTAATTTCCTAGAGGCCAGTTTTGTAATCATATTTCAAGAGTTGTGCCAACTTTGAGGCATCTATTTTTTTTCCTGTAGAAACTTTTTCTCTATTGTATTTAGGAAGCTCTAAGTTATGTGCTTGGCAATACTGTTTATAGTATTGCTCTTTGGTAGGGTGATTAGGGTAGCAGGCATTAAACTCTTCGTTCCAAAAGTCTTTTTCAATTAATTGAGCAATAATAGAAATACAATCGTTTTTATGAATAAGATTAACGGGTGCTTCGGGATTTAAAATATGTTTTCTTCCTGAAAGTATTTTCCCTGGATGCCTATCTTGGTCAAAAAGGCCTGCAAATCTTAAAATCGTTGTATTAAAAACTGAATTATTTTTAAGTATATTTTCTATTTCAATAAGTTGTTTTCCTGAATTTGATATTGCATTAGGTTTCGTTTTTTCTGTAATTATCGGGAATTTAGAATCATTATTATAAACTGAAGTAGAGCTTATATAGAGTACATTTTTAATACTGCTTTTCTCAATGAATTTAACAAGTTGCTTTATTTCTAAAACATGATTCTTGTTTGGGTTTCTTCTTAAACCCGGAGGAATATTTATAATTAAGGTCTCAGAGTTATTTAGAAATTCGAAAATATCTCCTTCTATTTTAGTTTCATTAAGACGAATTAAAAAAGATGTAATGCCAAGTTTATCAAGCTCTTTGAGCTTGTTTTCTGATGTAGTAGAGCCTTTAATATCAAATCCATTTTCTATGAGTTTTTTTGCTAATGGTAGGCCTAACCAACCACAGCCAATGATACTTATTGTATTATTTTTTTTGCCTATACTCATTGTATTATTTGAATTGCAAATATAAGCTTGCAATATCATTTTTTTGCTTAACTCCTTAATTTTAAGTAACTTTAATATTCACTCTTAAAAACATAGGTTATGGGTATTAAAAGTTTTCAAGGAGCACGTAAGCAACAAGCGAGTATGCCTCAAAAAGCACTTAAGGTTAAAGATTATATGACCACAAACTTAATAACTTTTAGCCCTAATCAAAAAGTACATTCTGTAGTCGAGGCTATAATTAAAAACAAAATTTCTGGAGGACCTGTAGTCAATGAAAAAAACGAATTAGTAGGCATAATATCTGAAGGTGATTGCTTAAAACAATTAAGTGAAAGTCGCTATTACAATATGCCATTAGAAGAAGATATGGTTGAAAACCGCATGATTAAAAATGTTGAAACCATTGATGGAAACATGGATATTTTTGATGCTGCAAATAAGTTTCTTAATTCTAAGAGACGTCGTTTTCCTATAGTAGAAAATGGTAAGCTAGTAGGGCAGATTAGTCAAAAAGACATCCTTAAAGCGGCACTGCAACTTAAATCCGAAAACTGGAATAGTAGTACTAAAGGTTAGTCATCACGTTTTACTAGGGCATAATAATCGCCATCTAAAGGGAGATAACCTTGGTTGTAAACAAAGTAATATATCTTTCCAGCTTTAGTAGTATATATGCTTGTAAAATAATTAAAATCAAATCCTTTTTCTATAAGTTTTGCTCTTGAGGTTTTTGTTTTTTTATCAGGATTTAAATCTTCAAGTATTCTGTAATTTTTTCGTAATCTATTATTAGTGTTTCTAATTAAGTTTTTAGAATCTTTATTTATACGATTGTTATGAGCATTTCTACAACCATCGCTACAGAATTTTTTATCTACTCTGCCAATTATTTTGTCTCCACATTCTGGACATGTTTTATTCATAATCTTGGGTTTTTAATGCTATACCATCTTAAAACTTCTTCATTTTTATAGTTAAAGTCTTCGATATAATTCAGACCTATTTTTAATAAAGCTTTATGCGATGCTATATTGCCTAATTCTGTAATGCCATAAATCGTTTTAAGATTTAAAATATCAAATCCAAAGTCTACGGATGCTTTTCCTGCTTCTGTAGCGTAGCCTTTGCCCCAATATTTAGGGATGAATCTATAGCCAACATCATAGAAATTTGATTTGTTATTAAAAGTATAATCATCAATAAATCGCAAACCAGACCATCCAATAAAAGCGTTACTTTGCTTTTCAATAACAGCTAACCGACATATGCCGTGACTGATGTATTTTTGTAAGCATTCTTCAATATATTCCCCTGACTCACTTATATCTTTTACTGGTTTATTTCCCAAATATTTATGCACAATTGGATTAGAATCTAGTTCAAAAAGTGAGTTAATATCTTCTCTTCTAAATTCCCTAAGTATAAGTCTTGGTGTTTCTATATAAATAGGTTTTCTACTGATAACATCTAATTTTTAAGGGATATTAAACTATTACAATATACAAATTATCCATTTACAAACGACTACAAATATTTACAAACGAATTTAAATACGTAACTACCGACTTTAATTAGGTTACCTACTAATATTTGTACTGTCGAAATACTACTGGAATAGCTTCAGTACCTAAACTCGATAGTATTAACTGTTTAACATTAAAATTTTAGAAAACATGAACACATTAAGAAACAAAGTACAGTTGATTGGTAACTTAGGGAATGACCCAGAAATTATTAATCTTGAATCAGGAAAAACACTGGCAAAATTTTCAATCGCTACAAATGAAAGTTATAAGAACAATCAAGGCGAAAAAGTAACCGATACGCAATGGCATAATATTGTGGCCTGGGGGAAAACAGCGCAAATTGTAGAGAAGTATGTTGGTAAAGGAAAAGAGGTTGCTATAGAAGGTAAACTAACCACACGTTCTTGGGAAGATAAAGATGGTATAAAAAGATATACTACAGAAGTTGTTTGTAATGAACTATTAATGTTAGGGAAATAGAAAACTCTATAACAACTGAAAAAGAAAAAGGGAAGCATTTATGCTTCCCTTTTTCATATAATTTGTTAAAGAAATTATTGCTTAATAATCTTTTTCGTAATACTTAGGTCTGATGTTTTACTTTCTATAGTTAAAAAGTAAAGTGTGTTTTTAAGATTATCTAAGTTAGAGATTGTGATTTGACCATTTGTATTATTAGCTTCAGAATTCGAAACAATACGTCCATTAATATCTACTATAGACACATTAAATTCTTGATTTGTAATCTGAGAAGGTAATTCTATAGTAATAGATTGCGTAAAAGGATTTGGACTTATTTTTACATTCTCTAAAGCAAAATTATTTGTACTCAAAGAGCCTTGGCATAATGACCATCCCATATCTTCCATAAAACCTTGAGTTACATTACCGATGTTTAAATTAATTTCTTCCCTAGCAACCTGAGGAGTCATTAAGGCGTCTGGGGTAGAATTAAAAGTAGATTCATCCCAATGACTATATGTTGAACCTTGATTAAAAGTTGAAGGAGCATAAGTTTTTGGTTCATCTCCACCATTTTGGGCAATTGCTATAGGGCTAGTACAAGTTAACTCATCACTTCTAAAAGCACCTAACATTTGATTTGAGGGGTCAGGGAAAGTGTTTTCATCAGTTATAGGAAACTTTTGTAAGATTATATTTGGGCCTTCTATGAATGTGTCCCAAATACTTATAAATCCTCCACTAGCAGTATTATTAAAAAAGGCACCATTAGAACTTCTTCGCAGAGCTCCTAAATTATTAGATCGTCCACCAAATCCTGCAAATCCAAGGCCATGTCCAAGCTCGTGTAAGACAACTGTAGTAAAATCAAATTGATTATTTCCAATTGAGTTAGGGTCAGTTCCAAAATACCAATTGGTTGTATTGCTAAAGTTACAGGTTATATCAAATGAAATCCCACCAGGACCATCTCTATCTTCACCTATTAACTGCTCAGCTAAAGCAGCAGCATATAATACGCCTGGTTCTTTGCCAGGTACTTCGAGATATGTAAATGGTCTAGCACTACCCAAAACACCAGCGCCCAAAGTTTCAAATTCAGCTCTTACTCTAATGGTAACAGGAGAGTCTAATACGTTCTCCCAAATAGCTACAGCTCGTTCAAAGGCAGCTTGGGCTTCAGGAAAACCAGCAAAACCTATGTATGTAACTTGAAAATCAGAGCAGGGTGTGGATCTACTTAATATTGATTCTGAAGTAGGTGTATAAGTCCGATTAACTTCATCAGTTGTAGGCATTGTACAAACTGTGAGAATGTTTTCTGTAGTATTTTGCGCATTTGATGACAAAAATGTCATAAAAAACATTAATGATAACGATATTGTTTTTATGTAATTTCTTTTCATAACTATAAACTTTCCTTTTTTGAGACGCAAAAATAACGAAACACTAACATTTTTTCTTTTCATTTAACAAAAAAAGGAGGCTTTTTATAGAAAAACCCTCCTTTTTTTAATTTTATATCAATATTATTTTACAATCAATGTGTATTGTGGTGTCGGGTTTAGAGGGCAAAAATATACATACTCTCCTTTAGCTAAGTTTGTAGTTTTTGACGTGCCCTTTGTGTTATTTTCTACAGCTTTAGTTACATAAGCCGTTTTAATATGGTTTTCTGGCTTGCTTGCGTCTTTCCCTTTTGGTACTAAAACAAAACCTACTTTATGACCTACATTATTATTTGAGATTTCAAAAACATAAGAGCCTTCAGCTAATGTAATAGACTCTTGTGTAAAAGCTCCTTTTGTTTGTTCTAAAGAAACAACTTTGATTTTGTCATCTTTCATCATTGTATCTTTTTTCATTGTTTCTTGAGCATTACCTATTACTGTGAAAGTTAATGCGATTACTAAAATTGAAATTACTTTTTTCATGATATTTTATTGTTTGTGTTTTTGCGCTTTAGTGCGCTTGGTTAATTATAATTTTTATATAGTTTCTAATTCTAATGGTTGAGCTACTACAGGGAAGTCTACAGGGACTTTAGTTGTGCTATGTATATAGTTTGATATGGTTTTATCTCCAACTAATGAAATTGTATCTATTAAGTTTGCTTTTGTATATCCTGCGTTAAAAAAGTTTTCTAAAACTGTTTCGTCAGTCTTTCCTCTAAGCTCTGTAATGTTCTTTGCAAGCTTAGCTAAAGCATCCAATTTGTTATTAACAGAAGAATAACCTGCTCTTAATTCTAATATTTGTTCGTCAGTAAAACCATTCATTTTACCAATTGCAGTATGTGCTGATAAACAATAAATGCAATCGTTTACCTGGCTAACAGCTAAGTTTACTACTTCTTTTTCTTTTGCAGAAAGAGATGTTTTAGCATTAGCAAAGTTTAAATAGTTCTCTAATGCTGTATCGCTATATGCGTAAGTTGCATATAAGTTTGGTACAAAACCAAGTCCTTTATTGAGGTTGTCAAAAATTGCTTGGTTATTTGTGCTTACGTCTTCTCTTGTTGGAACATTAAATGTGCTCATAATTTTATTTTTTTAATTGTTATTATTTGTTTGATAAACTGAAACTATTTCAGTGTTTTTTTGTTGGTACAAAGTTGCTACCGTTTTAAGGGTTAAGGAATGTTTGTTTTTCCTTTTGATTTGTCAATATTTCCCTTTATGAATCTTTGCTACTTATATAAGGTTTTTCAGAATCACAATAGTAGTCATGTATGGATTTGTGCTCACAATATGTTGCGGCACTTATTGTGTTAAGAATTTTTTTAGGAGTACTTCTAAATATTTCTATTAAATTAAATATGGATTTGTGTGTCTCTTTCATCGTATTATTGTTTTATAATTACAATGCAAAGATGAGACAGTAAACCTATCTGAAAAATGAAGAATTTGCCCTAATAATTGTCAATTTTTCCTAAGGAGATGTTTTTAGCTTTTTTTTAAAGTCGGAAGGTGATTGAGCAGTATGCTTTTTAAATAACCTACTTAAATGTGAAGCGTCATCAAAACCAACTTCGTAGGCAATCTCTTTGGCAGTTTTATCTGTATAAATAAGGAGCCGTTTTGTTTCTAAAACAATCCGTTCATGTATAATTTGAAGAGGACTTTGATTTAGTTTTGCAAAGTTATTGGACAAAGTTTTTGGAGACTTAAAAAGCATATCGGCATAAAAACCAACACTATGTTCTTTTCTAAAATGTTGCTCAACCAAAAAATTGAATGATCGAAGTAAATCTACTTTAGAGCTCTTAGGCGTTTCTACAATGCCACTTTTTGCTTTTAATAAACGTGTGCTTTTTATAATAAATCGCGCCATGAGCATACGCAGCATTTCGGCTTGTATATTATCTTTAGTTTCTAGTTCGTCAATAAATACTTCATGAAGTATTTCAAATTTGCGCTGTTCCTTTTTATTAAGTGTAATAACAGGAATATTAGTATTACCAAAAAATAAAATACCAACACAACTTACTTCTTGATCATGATCTTTAATGCAATAAAACTCACGATTGAATTGATAGATAATCGCTTCGGAATTATCATTAACCTGAAGATATTGAATAGGTGTTAATGCTAAAATGCTTTGAGGGTTTAAAGTAAAAGGAACACTATCTATAATTAATTCAATAGGCTCAGATTTTGCCCATATAAAAGTATAAAGTTCTGTTTGTTTAGGAGTTTTAAATGATTCTAGAGCCTTTTGGTCATTAAGATAAAAGATAGCTTCAGTAGAAAACTCTTTAAATTGATATTGCATTGTTGCTTAGTCTAAAAGCTTTGCCAAAAATTACGAATAATTATAATTTTATATAGAAAATAAAAAAGTAGCTTAATTAAGCTACTTTTTTAAGTAAATCAAAGCAAGGACACTTTTTGCAGCGTTTGTGTTCTGCCTTTTTATATTTTTTGCAACATTTAGACTTGATTTTACCTAAAGCATCTAAACCAGAAGTCTCAAGGACTTTGATTCGTTCACTTTTAAGCTTTTTATCTTTCTTTTTGCCCACAATTATTTAATTAAATAACTGTGCAAATGTAATTATTTATATTTAATCTAAATAAATTTTAACATTTAAACGCCTGGGTCTGGAGCAGCAGAACTAACAACGGTCAACTGCTGTATGTCTCTGTCAAATAAATAAAGTCCACCTTTATCGTCACCAATCATATTTATCTTATCTAGGATGGTTCTTGCGGTAGCTTCTTCTTCAATTTGCTCAGCAACATACCATTGTAAAAAGTTATGTGTCGCATAGTCCTTTTCTTGAAGAGAAATGTGTACCAATTCATTAATACTCTCAGACACAAAAATTTCATGTTCTAAAAGTTTTTCAAACATCTTTTGAAAAGAATCGAACGATACATTTGGCGCATTAAGTTCACTAATATGTGCATGACCACCACGTTCATTAACAAACTTTACCAATTTAAGCATGTGCTCACGTTCTTCATCAGATTGATCATACATAAAATTAGAAATCCCTTCTAAGCCTTTCACTTCTGCCCATACAGCCATGGCTAGATAGACTTGAGAGGATTCTGCCTCTATTTTTATTTGTTTGTTTAATGCAGTTTCTATAGTTTTTGATAGCATAATTTATGTTTTTATCAAAGATACATAGTAAAAAAGACAAATAAAATAATAGTAAAGTGACTTAAGCTTTTTTTCAGCTAATTCATAATTAGTCTAATTTCTCTTTAGTATTTTTAATGAGAAAATATATACAAAATGTTTATAAAGCCTAAGTTATCTAGATTTAATACTCAAGTGTTACAAAAGTACCAGATATATAATGGCATTTTTATGAACTTGCCTTTTGACACACTTTCTAAAACAGTTGCCCTGTTACCATTGTTTTATGAGACTTGCAAGAAAGGCTTTGATGCTGGTGAAAATCCAACTACAATAGTAGATACTTTTTTTAAAAAATATCAAGCTAGACGCAGTGCAAAGAGTCAAATAAATTTATTATTTAGGTTTATTCAATATATAGAACGGCAAGTTGTTTTGTTTGATGCAGTGGAGGATGCGGCTTTCCCTGTAGTAAATAATATGGAAGGGATAGGAACACTCAGGAATTTAAAGGAAACTGCTGAAGCTGAAAACAAAAAACAACTCTTACAGGAGTATCTTAAAACGTTTAAGGTAAGGATTGTACTTACAGCCCATCCGACTCAGTTTTATCCAGGAACAGTACTTGGTATAATTACAGATTTATCGAAAGCTGTCAAAGAAGATAATCTTCAGGAAATTAATAGTCTATTAGGACAACTGGGTAAAACCCCTTTTTTTAAAGAAAAAAAACCGACGCCATACGATGAGGCGGTAAACCTCATTTGGTATTTAAAGAATGTATTTTATCATTCATTTGGAAGTATTTATGATTATGCACAACAAAATATTTTTGATGAAGAAGAAATCGACAATTCAATTTTAAATATTGGCTTTTGGCCAGGAGGAGATAGAGATGGAAACCCATTTGTAACACCTCAAATAACACTTAATGTTGCCAAAAAACTTAAAGAATCTATTATTAAAAAATACATAAAGGATGTTAAGTATTTAAGACGACGCCTTACTTTTAAAGGTGTTAGGGAGCAAATTATAGCGCTTAATCATCAGCTTCATAATACATTATTAGACAAAGAAGACCAGATTTCTTATGATGCCTTTGTTACTGAACTAAAAAAAATAAGAACGCTATTAATAACAGAACATCAATCACTTTATGTAAATAAAGTTACGTCTCTTATAAATAAAACAACATTATTTGGGTATCACTTTGCGAGCTTAGATATTCGTCAAGACAGTCGTGTGCACGATGCCATGTTTAGAAATTTAGTTGCAGAGCTTATTGAGAATAAAAGCGAGTTGTTTCCTGAGGATTTTTTCGATTTTGAAATATCAAAGCAATTAAAACATCTTTCCGAGGTAAAAGGGTCAATAGGTCATATTAAATTTAAAGATGAGTTGGCTATAAACATTGTAGAGACCATTAGAGCAATGAAAACCATTCAAGATAAAAATGGAGAAGTCGCTTGTAACCGATATATTATTAGTAATAATCAAACGACCTTAAATGTACTGCAATTGTTTGCAATGCTAAAAATAATAGCTTTTAACGATGAGCTTACAGCAGATGTTGTTCCCCTTTTTGAGACTGTTCCGGATTTAATTGCAGCTCCAAAGGTTATGGAAGAGTTATATACAAACCCTAGCTATCGAAAACATTTAGAGCATCGAGGGAACAAACAAACTATTATGTTAGGTTTTAGTGATGGAACTAAAGATGGTGGTTATTTAATGGCAAATTGGGCTATTTTTAAAGCTAAAGAAGCTATGACAGAGATGTCTCGTAAATACAATATAGATGTTATTTTCTTTGACGGACGTGGAGGGCCTCCAGCGCGAGGTGGTGGAAAAACACATCAATTTTATGCTTCACTTGGGCCAACGATTGAAGATAAAGAAATACAATTAACGATTCAAGGGCAAACGATTAGTTCTAATTTTGGAACATTAGCATCTTCTCAATACAATATGGAACAATTGATAAGTTCGGGAATTTCTAATAGCCTTAATGATAAAAATCTTGAGATGTCTAAAGCGCATAAAGTCTTAATGGACCGACTAGCAGAAATAAGTTATCAGGCATATGTAGATTTTAAGAGTCATCCAAAATTCTTATCGTATTTACAGCATATGAGTACGCTAAAATATTATGCAAAAACCAATATAGGTAGCCGGCCATCTAAACGCGGCAAATCCAATGAACTTGTCTTTTCAGATTTAAGAGCAATCCCATTTGTAGGAAGTTGGAGCCAGTTAAAACAGAATGTACCAGGTTTTTTTGGTGTCGGTACAGCACTCAAGGTCTATGAAGATAATAATGAATTTGATAAAGTGAAACAACTTTACAATGAATCTAAGTTCTTTAAAACATTAATAGAAAATAGTATGATGTCTTTAACCAAGTCCTTTTTTGATTTGACAAAATATATGCAAGAAAATAAGGAGTTTGGTGAGTTTTGGACCTTGATACACGAAGAATACAAAACATCAAAGCGCCTAATTTTAAAGCTCTCGGGATACAATACGTTAATGGAAAATGAGCCAGTAGGTAAATCATCTATAGAGGTTAGAGAGTCTATAGTGTTGCCCTTACTTACGATACAACAATATGCATTAAAAAAAATCAAAGACCTTGAAAATAGTGCTGTTAGAGACGAAGCTCAAATAGCCATTTTTGAAAAAATTGTTACGCGTGCTATGTTTGGCAATATTAACGCAAGTCGGAATTCTGCTTAGAAAAATAGTTCCTGCGCTAATCTAAATGTATTTGCATGTGCATCTACTATAGTTTTAACATCTGGAGAATAGCCTCCGCCCATACTACACATAACAGGAATATTATTGGCTTTACATTGTTCTAATACAAATTGATCTCTAGCTTTACAACCATTAATAGTCATCGCTAATTTGCCTAATTTGTCACTAGCTATAACGTCGACACCAGATAAGTAGTAAATAAAATCTGGTTGTTGCGCATCTATAAGCCGAGGTAAAGTGTCTTTTAAAATTTTGAGATATAAGTTATCATCAGTATTATTTTCAAGAGGGATATCAAGATCACTTTGCTCTTTTTTAAAAGGATAATTACTAGCACCATGCATTGAAAATGTAAAAACAGAAGCATCATCTCTAAAAATTTCTGCAGTGCCATTGCCTTGATGTACATCTAAATCTACAATAAGAATTTTATTTGCTAAGCCTTTACTTTGAAGATATCTTGCACCAACAGCTTGGTCATTAATCATGCAAAAAGCTTCTCCACGATTGGTATAAGCATGGTGTGTACCACCAGCAATATTCATAGCAATACCGTTTTTTAATGCAAACTCACTTGCTTTAATTGTGCCATCTGTTATAAAACGTTCTCGTTCTACTAAGATTTCACTGAGCGGGAATCCAATTTTTCTAGCAGCTCTTTGATTGAGTGTAATGTTTAGTAAATCATAAAAATAGTCCGGTTCATGTACCGCCAAAATATACTTGTCATTAGGCCGAGTAGGTTCAAAAAAATTATGATTTGTACAGGTGCCTTCATAAAGTAATTGTTGGGGTAACAATTCGTATTTTTCCATAGGAAATCGGTGTCCCAAAGGAAGTTGATGTCTGTAAATAGGATGATATGCTATTTTAAGCAAATTAATTATTTAGTTGTATAGTTTTACTTTCTGAAATGAATTTACCATTACCTAAAGTTCCTTCAATATATAGTGTTATTGGAACCATATCAGGATTGTGAAAATTAAATTTCACCAATCCATTTTCATCAATTTGTAAATTAGGAAACCAAGCTATAGTGCCATATTCATTAAAAAATGAAGAATTATAATTTTTGTAAACAGGAGTATAGAATTTTTTTGAACTACTAAATGTTAATGGAAAAGGATATCGTACAGTGTTGGTTGCTGTAGATTGATTGTTTTTTTGAACTTTTAATGGGTTAGTCACAATCTTGATATAACCTCCGCCACCGCCACTAAGCCCTGAACCAAGTCCACTTCTATTTACTTCTATGTAATCTACATTGGCAAGGCTAAACCTACCCAAAAAACCAAAATCATTTATAATAACACCATCTAAAATAATGTAAGGAATAGGATTATTAAAAAATCGAGGACTAGGGTCTACTATTCGCAATATACCATCCCAGTCGCTTGCATTATAAGGTGTGTAAGAATTAAGATATATGGCTAGTGTCATTCCACCTCTTCTTATTTTATCGTCCAAAAATTTAACTTTTCCCCAAGAGCTATTTTTTATTTTTTCTATTCTAGTTGCTTCTTTATCTTTAGCAGTAATCACAACTTCATCTAGTTGCTCAGTATCTGTATTATTCCATGCAGGTTCGATTTTAGAAATTAATTGTTTGGTTTTCTTATAATTAGCAGGTGATTTTTTAGAGAAATTACGTTTAATATTAAATACAGGTATTTTTGATGGAGAAAAATTAACATATATTTTTGGCTTATTTTTTTTTCTTTTTTTATCAGATTTAGATATACCATAATACTCTATGTCTTCGGGAAATAATCCATTTTGGTTAAAGCTATTTCTGCTATCGTCAATAACAAATATTTGTGAGCTATTGTTTTTTAAAGGATAAGTTAAGTAACTACCCGATTTGTCTTTCCCATTAATATTTACAATTGTACTTATACCATTTTCAAAATTATATTTATATAAGGGCTTATGACTGAAAATCTTATCCCAGTTATAGCTACTCCATCCTTGCGTTAATAGTAGATTATCTAAATCATATAATGTTTTATCAGATATGTTTTCAAAATAGTATCCACTGTTTTGAATAAATCCTCTAACGTAAGGCTCTAAATATACTTTAGAGAGGATATTTGAATGGAAATTATATGATTTCGTTTTTCTGGGTAAAACGGAGACGCTTACGTTATTTAGGCTGGATTCATAATTATTTGTCGGAATACTAAATTTAATATTTAAGGAATCGCTGTCCTTTTTTATAAAGGATATATTTGATTTTAAGGGTTTAATCTCATTAAAATTAAAATACATTCTCTCTAAAATAGGCGTATTGTCATTATCAAAAACGGTTATAATATTTACCCCTTTGAATAAATATTCTTCCTTTATCAACTTACTGATTTCTTTTTCTTTATTGAAATTTAAATCGATATCATAAAAGTCGTAACCGTTATGTATAATTATTTTGAATGTTTTAGCCTTAATAGAGCTTACTGTGCTATCATTAGTCCTAAAAGTAAGAATGATTCCATTCTTAGCTTTGTTTAATGAAAGATTGATTCCTCTATTTTTTATGTTATCAATGCTATGGGTAATATTATCATCATTAAAAACTACTATTTGGTACGGCTCATTAGTTTTTGGGATAAACAAAGTTTTAGCTATTCCAAAATTGTTTAGTGTAAATTCGGACAGAATCTCCCCTGCGTTATTAGTAATGTGACCTTTAGCATTAGCTAAACCAATGCCATTTTTGTTTTTTACAATAATTCCAACAGTGTTTTGTACATTTTTAAGAAGATGACCTCCTTCGGGGAGTATTTGGATTTGGTATAAGCTATTTTGTTTTTTTGTCTCGATTTGAGTTTGAGTATCAGGATCAATTATTTCAATTTTTTGCTCAAAAAAATTATCTTCATCAAAATTACGCATCCAATTTGTATAAGCTCTTAAAGTGTATATTCCAGATGTAAATGCACTATCAATTTCGAAGACGTTATTTGAGAAACCATTATTTACTCTTAATAGTTTTTTTTTAATTATTGAATCTTTGTTATTCAATATCGTTACGTATAGATTTGTAGTATTGGTAGAAGGTGTTTTATTAGTCTTGTCTAAAATATATGCAGCAAAACCAATCATCTCTCCTTTTATGTATGTAGATTTATTAAGATGGATATAGGCGAGCTCTCGAGGTGCTTTAGTATAATTTTCAAAAGCACCTATAATATCTTTAGATTGGGCATTAAGATTAACACTGACTAAAGGTGGTAATAGAAAATAAAATAATGAAATATTAAAGAAAGTAGTCTTGAGCATAATAAAAGATTTTATATAAATCTCATTAAAAACTATTCCTTAAGCTAGACTTTTAACTAATTTTTAATCCATTGTCTACTTCAGCAATATCTGGATTAACAAAAACTAAATCACCTGATTCATTTTCTGTCATTAAAATCATGCCTTGACTTTCTACACCTCTTAGTCTTCTTGGAGCTAAATTCACTAAAACTGTAACACGTTTACCAACCACATCTTCAGGCTTAAAGCTTTCAGCAATTCCAGAAACTATTGTTCTAGTATCGATACCTGTATCTACTGTAAGTACTAAAAGTTTTTTGGTTTTAGGCATTTTCTCAGCCTCTAAGATAGTGCCAACTCTAATGTCTAGTTTAGTGAAATCATCAAAAGTAATTTCCTTTTTTTGAGGTTCTATGGCTTTATTTGCTGCCTCGTTAGCTTTTTTGCTTGCTTCTAGTTTGTCGAGTTGCACTTGGATTTGAGCATCTTCAATTTTAGAGAATAATAATTCGGCTTTACCAATTTGATGATCAGCAGGTAATAAAATTTCTTTACTTGAAATATTATTCCAAGAGTTATCTCTAGAGTTTAATATGTTTTTCATCTTAGCAGATGTAAACGGTAAAAACGGTTCACATAAAACAGAAAGAGCAGACGCAATTTGTAGTGCTACAAACATCACTGTTTTTGTTCGCTCTTCATCAGTTTTTATTGTCTTCCATGGTTCTTCGTCAGCAAGATACTTATTCCCTAAACGCGCTAAATTCATTAATTCTTGACTAGCCTCTCTAAAACGATAACGTTCGATAGAGCTTGAAATAACAGATGGATACGCTTTTACAGCAGCTAGAGTTTCTTGGTCTATAGAAGATAAATCTGAAGGCTCAGGAATAATGCCGTTATAATATTTATTTGTAAGTACTACAACTCGGTTAATGAAGTTTCCAAAAATAGCAACTAACTCATTGTTATTTCTTGCCTGAAAATCTTTCCAGGTAAAATCGTTATCTTTTGTTTCTGGAGCATTTGCCGTTAAGGCATAACGCAACACATCTTGTTGGTTCGGAAAATCTTGAAGATAATCTGGTAACCAAACCGCCCAATTTTTGGAAGTAGATAGTTTACTGCCTTCAAGATTTAAAAACTCGTTTGCAGGTACATTTTCGGGTAAAATATATGAGCCTTCTGCTTTAAGCATTGCCGGGAAAATAATGCAGTGAAATACAATATTGTCCTTACCAATAAAGTGAACTAAAGTCGTATCATCATTTTTCCAATAATCTTCCCAATTTTTACCTTCTCGTGCAGCCCACTCTTTAGTAGCAGAGATATAACCTATAGGAGCATCAAACCATACATATAACACTTTACCTTCGCCACCTTCTATAGGTACAGGAATTCCCCAATCTAAATCTCGAGTTACAGCACGAGGGCGCAAGCCATCATCAATCCATGACTTTACTTGTCCATAAACATTAGGTTTCCAGTCTTTTTTATGCCCCTCTAAAATCCATTCTTTTAAGAATTGCTCGTGTTTATTTAAAGGCAAAAACCAATGTTTTGTTTCTTTTAGAGTAGGTACATTGCCCGTGATTACTGATTTTGGACTTATTAAATCAGTTGCGTTATGGCTAGTGCCACAATTTTCACACTGATCGCCATAACTCTCCTCGTTACCACATTTTGGGCAAGTTCCAATAACAAAACGATCGGCTAAAAACTGATTAGCCTCAGCATCATACAATTGCTCTGAAACTTCTTCAACAAATTCATTTTTATCATACAGAGTTTTAAAAAACTCTGAAGCCGTATTATGATGAACTTTTGCTGAAGTACGCGAATAGTTGTCAAATGTAATACCAAAATCTTCAAAAGACGTCTTAATAATTGCATGATACTTATCTACTATATCTTGAGGTGTAACACCTTCTTTTTTTGCCTTAATAGTTATAGGAACACCATGCTCATCACTACCACAAATAAAAGCAACATCATTACCTGTTAGTCTTAAATATCTTGAATAGATATCTGCAGGAACATAAACACCAGCTAAATGACCGATATGTATTGGTCCGTTAGTATATGGAAGTGCTGCTGTAATGGTATAACGCTTAGACATAAATTTTCTAATTTTTACTGAAGCGCAAAATTACGATTTTACTTGTAGTTATAAAACGAAATGCCTCTAGTAATCACTAGAGGCTTCATGAGGGATAATTTTACGGGACTATCTTATAATTAAAGACTTGCTAAAATTTTGATTGCCTACAGATATTCTATAGATATATTGTCCAAGGCTAAGTTTAGTTTTTATTGTGTTTTTTACATTAATACTGTGCTCCCCCGCAAATAACATTTCGTTTTTAAGCGTGGCTATCTCTCTTCCCATTATATCGTAGAGTTTAACGACTGTATGTTGTGTAAATGGGTTTATAAATTTAATAATGGTATCATTATCTGGATAAATAACAAAATGTTTAAAACGATCTCTATTAAAATCATCAACATCTAGGGCGCTGCAATTAAACCCTAAATCAACACGCTCATAATTAACATTTAGTAGGGCTTCATTAACTAAATCGCTATTAACACATAGCCAATTTTCCATTATCGAAGCGTAAATGGCTCTAAAGTCTTGTTCATAATCTAAGTTATCGTTTACAAGTGCTGTTAAACTTGGGTGATTGCCAATAAAACCATTGCCTTGAATTGCTGGTCCAAATAACATTAATGGAGCTGCAGTACCATGATCTGTACCATTAGAGCCATTCTCGTAAGTACGACGACCAAATTCACTTATTGTCATTGATAATACCTTGTCATCCATGCCAATAGAGGCTAAATCCTCATAAAATTTATTAATTGAATGTGATAAATCTGTTAAAAGCTCTTGATGTTTTTCTGCTTGATTGGCATGTGTGTCAAAACCGCCAAGAGTTACCATATATACTTTAGTGCCTAAATTACCTTTTATTAATCTTGCCACTATAGCTAATTGTTTGCCTAATTTCTCATCTAAGTATTCTGATGTATTTACGCCATTTTCAAAAGCCTCATGAATTGTATTGGCGTATTTATAAGTTGTATTTGTTGTGCCTCTTAAGAACTCTAATTGCTCACCATAAATACAATCAGGTAAATTGTTCATATCGTGAACTGTGCCATTTTGAGCTATTGCTTCAAGCTGGTTAGGATTTGCAACTGAAAAAGCATAATTGTTGGAATCGCCTTCAAAGATTAGGTTTCCAATACTACCAATTTGTACGGCAGCAGGAACTTCAGGGGGATTTAATATATATTCAGGGTAAAGCTCTTCAAAATAGCGTCCTAACCATCCTGATTGCGTGGTGTTATTTGCATCTGTTGATGCCCAAATATCCGAACTCGAGAAATGAGATTGGTTAGGGTTTTCGTAACCAACACCATGGATAACCTTCATTCCTCCATTATCCCATAAACTTTGTAAATCTCCCATGTAATTAGGCATACCAAAATCAGAACCTAAGTTTATAAGATTATTTAAATTATGTTTTATAGAAGGTCTTGATATGGCATAGTTGTCATAGTCATAAATAGGGACTATAGTGTTAAGCCCGTCATTACCACCTTTTAATCGTATAATTATTAATACTCTATCAGTTTCAGATGCACTAATAGCAGCTGCAAGTTTTGTATTTGTAGATGCAGATAAAGGAGCGCCACCAATCATCATGGTTCCAGCGCCTGCAAGCCCTAAAGCTTGTAAAAATGAGCGTCTATTCCATTTTTTATGCTCCATATCATGAGCATTGGCGGTTTTTATTTTATGTTTATTTAAATCGTGATTACACATGGCAGTAGGTTATTTAAGTTGAAATTCTGGGATTTTTATAAGATGCAATAACAAAAGAATAACTTGAAAAGGAGCGGAGTCCCAATCTAAGTTCCAAATGCTATCTTCGTAGTAATTTTCTGGGACGTCATGTTTAAAGATGTCAGTAGCAGTCTGATAATCCTCAGTAGTATGAAGATTTAGAGGCATAAATCTGTCAATAATACTTTTTGCAATTATATATGGGTCATTACTGTTATCGGAACTTATTTTTGCAAATGTTCTTAACTCTTCAGTATAGTTTTCCCAAGTATGCCATACAACCCATTCCAAAATTCGCCAACGGCCAGTTAATGTACTAGAGTTAATCCAGTCTTTGTCGCCTTGCCATCCTGCAACATCAATGGGCTCAAACATGGTTTGGCCTAGTGTTGAGGTAAACCATTGAAAACCTTCAAAATAATCAGGTTGAATACTAAATCTTGTGATATTTAAGTACGACATAAACATATCGTAAGGACTTTTAATCTGAACTCCAATAGATTTTGAATCAAAAAAATGGTCGCTCTTAAATAGAGATTTTAAAACATTAGAAATATTAAAGTCAATTTCAAAAATATTAGCCATTTCAGATATTATATCTTCATTAGGTGTTGGACTGACAAAATAAGTATATAGCTTGCGGCATATGTGCGTTGCTATTAATGGACTTTTTTCTTCAAATAGAATGCGTATCACATCATCATAACCCCAATTTCCTTCTTGAGTAAATATAGTTTTAACAGAATCGTCAAACTTATTAGGGTTAAATGTAATTGGAGCTGTCCAATGTTCTCTATCGTTATAGCCTGTTAATGCTTTTGCAGTTTCGGTAATATCTGTTTGTGTATAACCGTTATCGGCACCTAAGGTAAATAATTCGTAAAGCTCACGTGCATAATTTTCATTAGGGTTGTTTTTTCTGTTTTGATAACCATTTAAATACAATAGCATTGCACTTGTTAAACCCACATCGTTAGTAAAATCTTTAAAATTCCCAAGAGCATGTTGCTCTAAAGTGGCATAATACTCATAAAGATGGTTACTCGTGTAATAATCTTCTAGCCGAGTTACAAAATGGTTACTCCAAAACATCATCATCCTAGCTTTTAAACCTGTGGAGAGCATCAAATTTTTTAAGACTATTCTTAATTCTTGATGATTAGCTTGAGTTTCATCATCAAAATCAAGCCCCATATTTTGATAATCAAAATATGTAAAATCAGCCCAAGGCGGTGTTGGTAATGCAGGCGCGTCTTTAGACTCATCAACTAGTTGATCTATTAATTCATTTGGAGAAATCAATAATCCGTTGTCTATATCTGATTTAGATGCGTCATAGCCAAGGCGTCTGTATACATGCCTTACGCGTTCTTTATTCCAAGGGTTTTCAGTGGAAGGAACGTAAGGTTGTAATGAACTTGTGATACATGAAGTAATAACAGCCATAAGTAGATTTTTTAATTAAGAAATAATTTGGGATACATAATATATTGATTATCTACGTATTATGCAGGGGCTTTAGATGTTTTTCGTTAAAATAATATTAAATTTAACTTTTAGAGGTCTTACTAATTATACTTTATATATTTACGCAAAGCACTTTTTATGATTTTGAAAAGCAAACACATTCCTCTACTTTTTTTACTTTTTGCAGGTCTGATTAATTATGCTCAAAACTCAACAAAACAAAATTCTGAAATGATCCAACCTCCATATTTAAAAGCAGGTGATACAGTAGCTATAGTAGCGCCTTCAGGAATATTAAAAAACAGAGAAGGCGAAGTACAACAAGCTGTTTTATTATTAAAAAAATGGGGTTTACATGCTGTAGTAGGCAAACATGTGTTTAGTAAGGCTGACCATTTTGCTGGAACTGATGAGCAAAGATGTGAGGATTTTCAAAACGCATTAGACGACCCTAAAATAAGTGCTATTTGGTGTGCGAGAGGTGGTTACGGAACTGTAAGAATTTTAGACAAACTTGATTTTACTAAATTTAAAAAAAAGCCAAAATGGCTGATTGGCTATTCGGATATCACGGCATTGCATAACCAATTTCATAATCAAGGATTTCAATCGATACATGCATTGATGTGCGTAAGCTTAACCAAGGATTTGGATGATATTCGAGAAACATTAAATACTTTTAAATCTACAATTTTCGGTAACCCAGTTGATTACACATTAGAAGGTTCTAAGTACAATAAGGTTGGTAATACATCTGGGCAATTAGTTGGTGGAAATTTAACAATGTTGCATACCATGCTAGGTTCTGAAACTAGTATTGATACCTCTGGTAAGATTTTGTTTATTGAGGAAATAGGTGAGTATAAATACCATATAGACCGTATGCTACAAAGCTTAAAACGTGCAGGATATTTTAAAGACTGTAAAGGTCTTGTTGTTGGCGATATGTCCAAAATGCGAAAAAACACTACACTTTGGGGAAGTTCTGTTGAGCAATTGGTTTTAGATGCTTTAGCGGAATATGATTTTCCGATTGCGTTTAATATGCCAGCTGGTCATGAAAAAGACAATAGAGCTATGGTTTTTGGTAAAACAATTGAGTTAGAAGTAACAAAAGAAAAGTCTTCAGTTACTTATAAAAATTAGAATTAAAAAAACGCACTCATTCTTCTCAAATAATTAGTCCTCACAAACCTCATCACTAAGTTTTACGTCATTAAACGTATCCCAAACCTTATGATTAAAAGGTTGTAATGAAAACCTAAATAAAACAGTGGTTGTGTTTAGCGTATTACAATAATAGGCTTTTACTGTGCAATTAAGGGTAATATGGGCTTTGGTATGAAACCTATCGTAAGTTTTTATTACCCCGGTAAAACTAGACTCTTGACCTTTAGTTTTACTGAAAGATATTACTGCTCCAGAGATGTTCTGTTTAGCGTTATCATTAGGTAGCATCAAGCCATCAAAATAAGCTTTTAGATGTGTCGTTAAATTTTCTTCGGTTTGTTTTTGTATGCCTTTTACATGCCAAGCAAAAGTATAAGCCCAAAACTCGGGACTTTCTTTTTTTGACCAACCATTGGCAAATCTAATGTCTTCAAAACCTTCGTAATTGATTTCTTTAGCAAATCCTAAAGGCATTTTAATAAGCTCTTTTTTCCAAGTGCTATCTGCTTCTAATATGCCTATATGTTCTTCTTGACTGTGTAGTCCTGCAAATAGTAGGATGGCAATAATTGATATGATTTTTTTCATAATTTTTACAAACTCAGTTTTACTTCAAAACCTATAGCATCAGAGATAAGACCATCTTTTAGTTTGCCTTCAATCTCTTTAGAGTTGTAAGTAATACCCCAAAGTGTGCGGTCTATTTTAAATCGTGTGGTCATCTCTTTTTTCTGGTAATCAACTTCGGCCCGAAAATTTATTGGTAAGGTAACATCTTTTATGGTAAGATTTGCATAAATCTTCATTTGTGTATGGTTGTGATACGTTACACTAGTAATTGCTAATTTTGCTGTTGGATATTTTTTTACATCGAAAAAATCCGGGTCTTTTAAATGATTAACTAAGCCAGAGTCTTTATCGACTTTATTATTATCAGTACATACAATACTGTTCATGTCAATAATAAACTCACCTCCAGATATGAGGTCATTTTTCTTTAAGAAATACCCCTCTTTAAAATCAATAATACCTTTGTGACCACCAAAATAGAAAGCATATTCGCCAGACCATTTGATTTCACTCTTAGAAGTATTAATGTCAAGTTTTTCTATTGAGTTAGAAGCCGTATTCTGAGCATAAGTAAAAGCTGTAAAAAGTATAATTGCGATAAATAATAGTCGTTTTTTCATGATTTTGATTTTTTGTTTTGATAAAACTAGAGGTAGATAAAAACAAGAGTGTCAAAAAAATGTAAAAGAAGTGTCAACAGTTGTAAAAAGTCATGAAATTGTATGTTATTTACAGTAATTATGAAGAAATACTCAATTTACTTAAGCTCTATCTTTTTGTTTTTTGTCTTAACGTTTTCTTGTTCACATGATGAAAATGATGAATTTTCAGAGCGCGTTAAAATTTCTTTTCGAGAAGTTGGAAATCAGTTACTACTATCTCATCAAGATTCTACATCTTTGATTTTACCCATCATTGCGCTAAAGCCATCTAAATATAGATTGTCTTTTGAAGAAGAACTATCTTTCGAGCCTTCCAGGCTTGTTTCGCTTATACAAACTAATTTTGAGAAGGCAAATTTGCCTGAGCATTACCTAGTTGAAGTTATTCAGTGTATAGATGATGAGGTTGCTTATAGCTATGAGATGAGCATCGATGAAGAAAGCACCATTATCCCTTGTATGAGTAGAAATTTACCTTTGGGTTGTTACCATATTGAAGTGCGATTTACAAGAAGAGTAGCCTCATTGATGAATAGAAAGACAATATTGTATGGTAGTACTTTAATTACTTTTTTAGTATTACTGTTTTTGATATATAAGAAGAAACAAGCTATTAAAACTAAAAAGCAGAATAAAGACTATATTAAGATTGGAAGTTTTCAGTTTTATCAGAACCAAAATAAGTTAATTAAAGAAGCTGTTGAAATTGCACTTTCAAAAAAAGAATGCGAGTTATTAGCCATCTTTGTTACCAACCCAAATCAAATTATTACAAGAGACGAACTAACAAAAAGAGTTTGGGAAGATAATGGCGTTGTTGTTGGTAGAAGTTTGGATACCTTTATTTCAAAACTAAGAAAAAAGCTTTCGGCAGATAGATCTATTATTATTGAAAATGTTCATGGTGTAGGTTATAAACTTGTGTTAGTAAATTAATTATATGAGATTTTACGATTTATCCAAAGAGGAGAGAAGTTTACTTGTAGAAGGCATCAATCGAGAGATTGAAAATGATTTAAAACACAATAATTCCTTATCAATTCTTAAATACTTTTCTGATGATGATACTTATATTCGTAAAACAGGGTATTTAGCTATCGGAAAAATTTTCTACGCACAACCCAAATTACAATCAAGTATTTTTCACCTATTAAATGAATTAGTAAAGCATGAAGACGAATTAATTCGTCAAACCATTATTAATGCTGCAGGTGAGATTGGGAAATTTCATTTTGATAAGATTGAGCATATAATGGATATAGGTTTATTTGATGCGCACCACAGAGTGCGTAATGCAGTTATTGGATCTATTAAGAAAATGGGAGAGCGAAATCCTGAACCTGTTTTGGCTTGGGCTAAAATGTATCTAAAACATCCTGACAAAGAAATACGACGAGAGATTTGTC
The DNA here is from genome assembly GCF_014635865.1 of Winogradskyella haliclonae. Classification (GTDB taxonomy): domain Bacteria; phylum Bacteroidota; class Bacteroidia; order Flavobacteriales; family Flavobacteriaceae; genus Winogradskyella; species Winogradskyella haliclonae. The sequence goes on from NZ_BMDQ01000001.1 coordinate 845,601, forward strand.
ATGGTATTGAATTGAGAGGGCGAACACACCCACAAGATATTCTACCGTTATTAAAAACTTTAGAGTTTGATGAAACCAAACGTGTATCAGACACCTTAATCCATGTATTAGGGCAAATAGCTTACAAGAAAGGCTGTTTAAAAACAGTTGTTGCACATCTCAATACATGGAAAAACAAAGGCCTTGTTGAAAAGGCCTTGGATGAAATTGTAGATGTACACAATCGTTACAAAAAGTTTGCGGTATTAACCCAACAAGAAGCTATTGATTATATAGATGCTAATTATAAGTCTCATTAATCTCTTCTAAAATTTCGTTTGATAATTCTTTTCCGTTTTTATCAATATATACATACCATACATTGGTAGTACATGTTCTATTAAACACATCTGTATTAGAAGAGCATTTTTGAATAGTGCCCTTTACTATGTAACCAGAATCAGTCTTCTCGGCAGAGTATCCATACTCATTATAAAAATCGCCATAGGAGTTTTGCCATATTTTATTACCTTTTTTATCAGTCTTCACAACAAACATGTCATAGTTGCCTTTGCCATAAGAACTTGTAGAGCCAATGATTAAATAGCCATCATCTGTTGCTAAAATAGAACTTGCCTTGTCATAACTTTTACCACCAAATTGTTGTGACCATATCTCGTTCCCATTGGCATAATTTTTTGTGAGTAAAATTTGTGAGGATTGGCCATCTCTTGAGCCTATTGTTGTGACATTAATAGACCCGTTTTCAGTTTTAATTTTTGGTTGAAATTTTAAATTCGTTTTTTTGATGAATTTATTATTTAGAACGCGATTGGTCGTGAGAAGAATGTTAGTAACTCTGTCGAATTGGTCGCGCTCAATTTTGAGAATATAATCAAAGACTAAAAGCTCATTAGGGTTTAATATTTCTACCTCATGTTTCTTTTTCCAACCATCAAGTGCAATAATGAGTTTATTATTTTTTAATGTAAGTGTAAAACTAACATCCAATTCTGTACTGTAATATTGCCCAACATAGCTTTCTAAATCCGCAAGTGTCACTTCTTGCTTAGGTATTTTGTTATAAACACTTGCTTTTCCAGATGGATAGAATAAGATTAATTCGTTTTTATAAAAGCCTATTTTAGTTTTAGAGTTGTACGATATGCTGTATAGGTTTTGTGCTTCTTTTTTAAGCTCTATTGGGTTGTTATTGCCGTTTCTCCAAGTTAATTTGTTGTTTTTTCTTTCTATTCTAATCAAATAGTTTCCTGGTGAAAGGTATTGACCTAAAATTTTGGTTGTTGCAATAGTATTAGAGACTTCTTTCAAACGTTTGTCGTAAGCAATAACTGCTTCTTTTTTTGGTAGCAGTAATTTTGCTATTTCATCTGCAATAGCACCACTCCATAAATTACTGTTATTACTCATTACAAAGACCGTTAGTTTTTCTTCAGGAAAGCGAATGGTTTGCGAATGGTAAGATCCTGTCCCACCAGAATGATGGACAGAGTTATAGTTTAGTCTTTCTCCTAGCTCAAGTCCAAAACCATAGGTCTTTATTTCACTATTAGGTATTGGGCTTTGACTCTCGATTAGTAATCGGTTATTATTAAACTTTGCATTTTGTATAGCCTGTTCAAAAATAAGTTGGTCTTTAAGTGAGGTAAACAAAAAACCATCGCCATATAAATTTGTTATCATAGGATATTGTTGCCAAACACCATCACCCCAATCAGAATATGGTAAGGCTTGGTTTGGAATAACGGCCATATAGTTTTTGAGAAACATGGTATTCTTCATCCCAAGATTGTTAAAGAATTTTTCTGAATAATCATGAAACTTTTCACCTGAAGCTACTTCAATAATTTTAGTTAGCAAGGTATATCCAGAATTACTGTACATGTATCTTGAGCCAGGCTCAAAGGCCAAATCTTCTTGTTTTTCTAATAGTTCAATGGCATTATCATTGTCTAGACCTTCACGTCTCCACCAAGGCTCTTGTTGTATACTCATTAAATCGTAAAAGTCTCTAACACCACTTGTATGGTTAACTAAGTGTCTTATTTTAATTTTCTCTTTTATCTTTGGATAGAGATTAGGTAAGTATTTTCTAATATCATCTTCTAAACTTAGCTTTTGCTCAAGAGATAAATTTAATATCATTAAGGCGGTAAACTGCTTTGCTGTAGATGCAATATTAGAGCGTGAACTGGCATCAATTTTTGTATTGTGTTGTAGGCTAGCTAAACCTTTATAGTTTTCGTAAATGATTTCCCCGTCTTTTACAACACCTACAAATAACCCAGGATCATTGTCTGATAGTTTAGAGTTAACAATAGAATCAATTTGCTTTATCTGTTGTTGAGCAACTAGTACAATTGAAATTAGTAAAGCGAATAGTGTAAGTAATTTTTTCATGACGTTATTTTGATTTGATACAAATGTCATGGTAAATAGTACGCTAAACGCTTCAAATCTTGATTTGAGACCTATTCTTTTGTTAATTTTTCTAAATAATCTTTTGGAGAAAGAGAGGTACTCTTTTTAAAAGCTCTATTAAATGTAGCTTTACTATTAAAACCACAATCTAAAGCAATCCCCAAAAGAGTAGTCGTATTTTGCTCACCATTTTCAAATTTTTCTTTTACAGATTCAATTCTATGATGATTTACAAAATCATTAAAATTCATATTAAAACCAGAATTTACAACAGAAGATATGGTCTTTGTAGTTGTATTTAATTCTTTAGCGACATCAGAAAGTGTTAAACGCGGATTTTCGAATAAGTGATTTTCTGTCATTAATTTAGAAAGCTTTTCTTTCCATATTGTATGGTCTTTTTCACTACCGTTTGTTGTAGTTTCATCTTTAAAAACTGAAACGTCATCTTCAAAGACATTAACCACTTTAAATTTTTCAACGGATAATGTCGTCTGTTTTATAATGTTACTGTAGCCAGTAACAGCGATATAATAAAACACAAATGAAAATGCAATATAGTGCCAAAACTGACTTCCAAACTCGCCCCATTCGGGATTAGTAATAAAAAATAACACTCGTAATATGAGAATACCCAAAAAGGCAATCATGAAGTTTCTAATCCATTTAAACAAAATAGAATCCGCATAACTCACTTTGTCAAAAAGCAATTTTTTATAATTTGAATAGTAGCGCAAACTCAAACCAAGATAGAATGCCATAGACACTAATCCTGTTGCTTGATACCAATTTGACATATCCTTGTCTCGATAGTCTGCATAGAAATAATACTCATCTAAAATCAATTTATCGGTAACAAAAACAATTAAGCTATATATGGCATATAATATGGCCGGTATAAAATGAATATAGTCTTTTTTAGCGAGTTTAAAACCTGAATTTAATTGACTTTTGGTGTAAAAATAGACAACAGGTCCAATTAATAATACCTGCATAAATGGTATAAAAAATAGAATGTCTGCCGTAATTTTTTTAGAATACCAATTAGCATAACCTAACATATAAGGTGTGATATACATGGCATACAAAAACAGTAATAAACTCAACCATTTACTTGCTTTATTATTGTGAACGATTCCTTTTCGTAAGGATAAAAACGAAAACACAATACCATGAAAAAAGAATATTAATAGTAATGAACTTTTTTGTCCAAAGCTAAAAGGGAAATCCATAGATGATTTAATAAATTGAATTGATTGACACAATAAATGTAATACTATTTTTCTATTTTAGGGATATGGCGCAACATAATGAACTTGGCAAAAAAGGCGAACAATTAGCAGTAGATTTTCTTATTGAAAACAATTACGATATTGTTGCACAGAATTACCGTTTTGAAAAAGCTGAGGTAGATATTATCGCTCAAAAAGATGATATATTAGCTGTCGTTGAAGTTAAAACGCGCTCAACAACAGATTTTGGAAACCCTCAAGATTTTGTAAAACCTAAACAAATAAAGAATCTAGTCAAAGCAGTTGATGAATATGTCTCCGTTAATGATTTAGACGTTGAGGTGCGTTTTGATATTATAGCTATTGTAAAAGAAAAAGGAGCATTTAAGATTGAACATTTAGAAAATGCGTTTTACCATTTTTAAAAACGTTTGTGTCATTCTAAACGCCGTGAAGAAGCTCATCTAGCTATTTATAAAAATTCATCTCATCCACATACTCCCAAACATGTTCGGGTAGAAGAGGTCTTATGTTTTTACCAGCTTTAATAGATTTACGTATAAATGTTGAAGAAATTTCCATTATAGGTGCATCTACATGGTGAATTTTTGGATGGCCATCAAACCGAGTTTCAATATTACCTTCAGAAATTCTAGGATATACATAAATGTCGTGATTGTCTAAAATAACCTCATAATTTTTCCACTTATGAAAACTCTTTAAATTGTCTTCTCCCATGATTAAAGCAAACTCATGTTCTGAAAATTTTTCAAGCAAATAAGTTAGTGTATCTATAGTGTAGTTTGGTTCAGGTAATGAGAATTCAATATCACTAGGTCTTAATTTATTGTAGTCTTTTGTAGCTCTATAAACCATCTCTAAACGTTGATGATTGTCTAGTAGACTACTTTTCTTTTTAAAAGGACTTAAAGGCGTAACCACAAACCAAACTTGATCCAAGGCACTATGCTCAGCTAAATGATTGGCAATGGTTAAGTGCCCAACATGAATAGGGTTAAATGTACCAAAATAAAGACCGATTTTCATGTACTACTTGTTTACAAATTCTGAAACTAAGTTATAAGCATTTTCTAATGCCGAATCTAAATCTGAATTTACTACAATTTCATCAAACAAAGGTGCAGTGGCTAGCTCAGCTGGTGCTTTAGAAACACGCATGCTTATTTTTTCTTCGCTTTCCTCACCACGCTCCTTTAGTCGTTTTACCAGTTCGTTTAAGTCAGGAGGTTTTACAAAAATGGCAATGGTTTGTTCTGGAAATTTCCGCTTTATACGTAAGCCACCAGATACGTCAATATCAAAAATTACATGTTTCCCTTTTGCCCAAATACGCTCAACCTCTTCTTTTAGAGTCCCGTAAAAATTATCGCGATAAACTTCTTCCCACTCTAAAAATTCGTCAGCTTTAATTTTGTTCTTAAATTCTTTAAGCGATAAGTAATAATAGTCTTTGCCGTTAATTTCTTTACCACGTTTTTCTCGAGATGTAGCAGAAATTGAAAACTCTAAGTTAAGCTCTTCTTGCTTAAGCAAATGACGTACAATAGTTGTTTTTCCCGAGCCTGATGGTGCCGAAAATACAATGAGTTTACCTTCTTTCATGTTTAGAGAGCATTTAGCATTTGTTCTTTAATTTTTTCGAGCTCATCTTTCATCTGTACGACCAATTTTTGCATTGGTGCATAGTTAGATTTTGAACCAATTGTGTTTATTTCTCTTCCTATTTCTTGCGATATAAACCCAAGTTTTTTACCGTTTGAATCTGCAGAATTTAAAGAGGATATAAAGTAATCCAAGTGATTATCTAGCCGTACTTTTTCTTCAGTAATATCAAATTTTTCGATGTAGTAAACGAGTTCTTGTTCAAAACGGTTTTCATCAACTTTTTCTTTAATATCTGCAATGCCTTTTTCAAGTCTTGAGCGAACACCATCGATACGCTCAGGGTCCATTTTTATAACTTGGTTTAGCAAATCTCGCAATGATGCAATACGAGTTTCAAAATCTTGCTTTAAAATGGCACCTTCGTCTTCACGATAAGACTTAATATGATTAAGAGCATTATTAATTTCTGACTGAATTGAAGACCACTCATCTTCATCAATTTCATCTCTCTCAGTAATAACAGCATCTGGTAATCTTACCGCCATTTTAAGCATTTCTGTTGTGTCACCGCCATCAACCACATCTCTCAGCTGCTTTATATATTCTTTAACTACGGTTTTATTAATTTTTGAACTGGTATCTTCTCCTGTAACTTCGACATACAACGAAAAATCCACTTTTCCTCTTACCAAATGTTTCGCAATGAGCTTACGTATATCTAACTCTTTTGCGCGATACATAGATGGCATGCGTACATTGAGGTCTAGATTTTTACTGTTAAGCGATTTTAATTCTATTGTTATTTTTTTGGTAGGAAGCTGAAGCACAGATTTTCCATAACCAGTCATGGATTGTATCATATAATACAGAACTTTAAAGTTGGCCAAAGGTACAAAATAGAACGGTTTTATTTTATCTTTACGGCTTCATTATAATGAACGTAAATATGTACAAAAAACAATTTGAAATACGTTGGAGTGATGTTGATGCTAATGGCCATTTAGCAAACTCTGCGTATACCAATTTTATGAGTCATGCACGGATGTCTTTCTTTGCAGAGCAAGGATTTTCTATGCCAGAAATACATAAACACGGTATTGGACCAGTAGTGTTTTATGAGCACATGTACTATTTTAAAGAATCGTTTATTGGCATGCCGATAACCGTAACAATAGAAGTTTCTGGCTTGAGTGAAGATGGTATGTTTTTTATGTTTGAACATAATTTTTATAATCATAAAGGCCGAAACCTTGCCTATTGCGAAATGCAAGGTGGTTGGATAGACTTGAAAGCTAGAAAGCTATGTGGGTTACCTGAAAGTTTACTTGAATTAGCAGACAAATTTCCTAAATCTGAAGGGTTTAAAGTATTGACTAAAGAAGATACCCGGAAGCATGGTGTTAAACCTAAGAACATGAGTATTTAATCATTCTGTTTTTGTAATTTCAAATTGTGAAAAATGTAATTAAAATAGCCTCATCTGAAATTGATTACTATTTCATAGAACGAGAGAAAAATTATGTAAATCATTTTTTTGGAATTAAATCTTTAACTCCTATAATAATTGAGTTCATTTTAGCTATTAGTTTTATATATCCATTGTTTACGGGTGACAACTATATAAAGAGTATAGTTTTTATTGATGAGACAAAACAAGTCTTTTATAAGAAGTACTACTTTTTTATTATTATCGGTATTGTTTTTTTGTTACATAGTATTTATGGTTTTTATAAGAATAGAAGAGAAAGAAGTATTGTAAAAAAATTATTTCGTGATAAATTAGATGAACTGAAAGAGGTTAATTCCGAAATTGAATTTAAGTTAAATGATGAAGAACTCGAACTTTCAAGTAAAATAAAAAACTGGAGTAGAAATTGGAAATCTTTTGATTACTACAAAACTGATACCCAATATCTCAAAATATACTCAATAAATTACCATAAAAGCTATCCAGAAATAATTATACCGCTAAAATATGTCGAGGAGGACCAAATAGTTTGGCTGGAGAAACGTTTAGCTAAAAAATAATTTTATTTAAAAGGCTTATGCTGTTTAAATGTTTTAATCGTTACATTTTTTACAAAGGGCTTTATTAGTGTATTTGGAATTGCTCTTTTATGTTTAAAATAACAGGTTAAAGTTTCTGGTTCTGCACCGAGTGTACTTTTTATTTCTGATGCTGTACGCCCTAAATTAATGCGCTTAGCTTTTGTTTCTAAGCCAAGCCTTACATAATCATTGAGTATTCGGGGATAGATGCCAAATGCCTTGTTGTTGCTATAATCTATACCAATAAAATGAGCATCTAGATGGTCTTCATTTTTCATAGCAGATAAAAATCCAACGAGCTTATCTTCTAAAAAATAGCCTATTACTGTAAACTCGTCATTAAAGCTTTCTTTTAAAAAAGTATAGGTATTTAAGTTTAAGATTTGTGCATTAAAATCGGCATTGTCAATCGTGTTCTGGTAGAGCTCTTGCAACTGCGATTTATAGGTTTCTATATCTTGTGCATTAAACTTTTTAGAAACTAAAACAGCACTTTTAGAATCTGCTTTGTTTGCTTTTACACGGTATTTGGATTTTAATGCAGCTTTGTAATCTTCAAAAGTTTGCCATTCTGGTTTTAAAGTAATAATCATGTTTGGCTCTACTTGCATAGGTGTATAACCAAACTTGCTGAGGTGTTTTGTAATATAAAGCGATTCGTTTTTAAAGTCTTTTACAAAAAGACCATTAAGCTTTTTTAACGATTTTGAAAGCCGCTTAATACCTTCGGCAAGTGTTTCAAACGCTTCAATTTTTTCTTCGCCCTCTTTTAAAAATGTGCCATACTCTCCACTTAAAAAAACATTACCACAAAACAAAATTCGTATATGGTTGTCACAAAACAAACGATTAATATTTCGTTTTATCCATGCATTCATTTTTATATTCTGAGTAATAGTTTCAACACCAATTGTAACTAATTGTGTATTGGCAAAAGTTATGGCTTCACCATTTCTCGTTACAAAAACATAGTTAAAAACTATATCTGTATTTGCTAGCTCAAAAGCTTTTAAAAATTTAGGAGAATAATAAATATTTGTGCAGCAGTTAAGCGTGTCCCAATAGGCTTGAGGAATGTTATCTACAGTATTAAATATTTCGGTTTTTAAACTCAAGATTTAACCTTTTTTGGTTTTATGGTAACTAAATATACTCCTAAAAATATTAGAACCATAGCTGAGATTTTTACAGTATCTACTACATCAGCACCCATAATAATGGCAAATAAACCAGCAATTACAGGTTGTAAATAGATAAATACCCCTACTGTGGTAGCCTTAAGTTTACGTAATGCTAAAGGGTTTAGAAGATAAGTGGCAAAGGTAGCACCAACAACAACAAATAGTAAAGCTATCCATGCGTATGGTGTAAAGGTGGTCCATTCCATTTGAGTAATATCCTTAAACCCAAAAGGAAGCACTAGTATAAAACCAAACAAGAATAACCATTTTATAAACGTAAACGGATGGTATTTTTCTGTTAGTTTTTTAATTAAAATAATATAGATGCTGTAAGAAATGGCATTGATAAAAATTAGAGTATTACCCAAAACAATATCATCGCCAGCTCGAGCAGATTTGCCATAAATAGTTAATACGATTGCACCACTAAAGGCAAGAACAACACCTATGACTTTTAAAAGTGTAATTTTTTCTTTTAAAACAAAAGAGGATAATATTAAGATAATTACAGGAGTGATTGTTACTATTGCTGCTGCATGTATAGGCGTAGTTAACTCAAGACCTTTTAGGAATAATATCATGTTAATCATTACCCCAAATATTGCAGCAAAAAAGAACTTGATGTAATCTTTCTTATCAATCTTTTCTTTTGGGATTAGAGGGCTAATTAACCAAAATAGTAATGTAGCACCTCCAACTCGTAATATTACTAGGCCAAGAGGTTTTACAAAATTTTCGTTAATAATCACTTTTGCAAACGTATAGTTAAGACCATACAAAAGCTGTACAAGAAATAATGCAACTATAGCAAAAGCTCTACTATTCATTTATAGCGAGTTTAGCAGATTCTACAGTTTTTTTAGAGTTGCCAATAAAGATTTGATTTTTATATAAAATCACAGGACGTTTTAAAAATGTATAATGCTCTAAAATATAACTTTTATAACCCTCTTCTGAAAGCGACTTTTCTTTTAATCCTAATTCTTTGTATAGACGTGCACGTTTACTAAATAAAGCTTCATAGCTATCTGTCAGAGCTCTCATTTCTTCTATTTGAGCTTTGGTTATATTTTCTGTTTTGATGTCTTGAAGTATAAAATCTGAAGGCAAGTTTAACTCATTTATAATACGCTTACAGGTGTCACAAGTACTGAGGTAATATATTTTTTTCATCTTTAAAGAATCACTTAATTTGCAATTGCAAAGAAACTCCATTTCAAAGTAAAATACTGTACTTTTAATAAAAATATATGACAATGCATTACGATATTGATATTACCAGAAAAAATAGAATTCTGCTAGAAGGGTTTTTAGATAGATTTACTTTAGAACAGTTAAATAAAGTGCCAACAGGATTCAAAAATAATATCATTTGGAATATCGCGCATTGTATAGTAACGCAACAATTATTGGTTTATAAATTGTCTGGATTAGAAAGTGTATTGTCTGACGAAATGATTTCTCTATATAGAAAAGGTACAAAAACAGAGCATTACGTAAGCCAAGCGGAAGTAGATGAGATAAGAAATTTATTATATACCCCGATTAACCAAACTGAAGAAGATTATAATAAAGGTGTTTTTAAAGACTTTAAAGGCTATACTGTTTCAACAGGAAGTATATTGACAAATGTGGACGAAGCTTTGGCGTTTAATAATTTTCATGAAGGTATTCACTACGGCTATATTTTAGCATTAATAAAAGCACTTTAAGATTATGGATTACTTTGGCATTGCATCAATATTAGTAGTTATATCTGCGCTTTTTGGATATATAAATGTTAAGTTTTTAAAGTTGCCGATTACTATTGGTTTAATGCTTATTACGATTATATTCACTCTGGGGGCTGTCATTATTGGACAATTTGATGACACTATTTTGCAAACCGAACGCGAATTTATTTCAAATATAAATTTTGGAACTTTACTCTTAGACGTTATGTTAAGTTTTTTGCTTTTTGCAGGAGCATTGCATACTAATTTTGACCAACTTAAAATACAGCGCTGGCCTATTTTAGCTTTTGCAACTATTGGTGTTTTAGGGTCCACACTTCTAGTAGGTGCTATAATGTATCCACTTTTAACAGCAATGGGTTTTAATGTAACTTTTATTCATTGTCTACTTTTTGGAGCATTAATTTCTCCAACAGATCCAATAGCAGTTTTAGGAATTTTAAAAAAAGTAGGTGCGCCAAAAAAATTAGAAACAAAAATAGTTGGAGAATCTCTATTTAATGATGGCGTTGGTGTTGTTATATTTTTAACCATTTATGCCATTGCAAAGAAACCAGATGCTGTTATTGAAGTTTCTGAAATTGCTACACTTTTTATTCAAGAAGTTGGTGGAGGAATATTACTTGGAGGATTATTAGGTTGGATTGCTTATCGATTAATGAAGTCCATTGATAATTATGAAGTAGAGGTTATTATTACACTTGCAGCTGTTATGGGCGGAACACTTTTAGCTCATAAATTACATCTATCTGCACCTTTAGCTATGGTTACTGCAGGTTTAATTGTTGGGAATGATACCATTAGAGAGACATCAATGTCTGAGGTTACAGAAGCTTATGTAGACAAGTTTTGGGAATTAATAGATGTGTTGCTAAACACAATTTTATTTGTAATGATTGGTATGGAAATGCTAGTACTAACACTAGATACAAGTTATCTCTATGCTGGTTTAATAGCCATACCTGTTATTTTAGCCTGTAGGTATATATCGCTTTTTGCACCGGTAAAAATCTTTGCAAAACGTTTAGATTTCGTGCCAAAAACAACTTTGATTATGACTTGGGGAGGGTTACGCGGAGGTATATCTATTGCGTTGGCTCTTAGTTTAACTGCAGACATGAACAAAGATTTATTTCTAGTCATGACTTATATCGTTGTTATTGTTTCTATCGTAGGCCAAGGATTAACGGTCGGCCCTATTATAAAAGGAATTACAAAAAGATACTCTAGTTAGATTTTAGAAATTGTTTTACATGTTCAATAGGAATTACAAACTCTGTATATCCCTGATTATAGGATGCAATCTCATACACATTATATAATAAAATGATACCTTCTTCATTAAAACCAATATTTTCAGGAAGTTGAAAAGGCTTCCCAAAGAAAAATTCTGAAATATCAGAACCTTCATTTTTCATATGGTCTAAAAAGTAGGTTTCAGCAAGTTTTTTAAAACCTTCTAAGTCACTAAATAATTCTTCATTTGTATATCGGTTTCCGGTTTCTGGATTAAAATTCAAAAAGTGAATACTATCATTACCGTGAGCACCACCAGTATCAGAATAGGTACTTAACCCCATTGTTATTATACTTTCAGTTTTATATAAAACCTCCGTTTCTATTGCTAAGGTCCATCTTTGTTCACTTTCAGGGAATTTACTTTTAAAATCAGTATAGTCTGTATCAAAAGCCTTTAAGGCATCTTCAATAGTTTTATGAGTTTCAGAATTAGGTATAGATTTCAATATTTCTGAAGTGATTGAAGTATTTATTTTTTTGGCAATATCAGAAGTTGCTTTAGCTTTATCAAAAGCAACTTCAATATCTGCTTTATAGGAGTTATCGATTACAGAAGTTTCAAATTCGAGTGGCTTTACCTCTTCGTTACATGCAAAAAAGAAAATTGAAGAGATTAGGAGTAGAACTATTTTTTTCAAACCAAAAAGGACTTTTATTTAATATTTAATAAAGGTATACTATACATTTGAATACAACGAATTAAGGGTTAAATTTGTTATGCTTTGAAAGTTATTTTTTATGAAATTCAATACAAAAACGATACATGGTGGCCAACAACACGATCCTGCTTATGGTTCCGTAATGCCACCAATTTACCAAACTTCTACATATGCACAATCTACACCAGGTGGTCATAAAGGTTATGAGTATTCTCGAACGCACAACCCAACTCGCAGTGCTTTAGAAAATGCATTAGCTAGCATAGAAAACGGAAGTTATGGCTTGGCTTTTGGTTCTGGATTGGCAGCAATTGATGCCGTTTTAAAATTACTCGAACCTGGAGATGAAGTGGTTTCAACTAATGATTTATATGGCGGAAGCTATCGTTTGTTTACGAGTATTTATAAGAATTTTGGAATTAAGTTTCATTTTATTGGTATGGAAAATGCCGAACAAATTGAAGACTATATCAATGAAAACACAAAACTCATTTGGGTAGAAACACCAACAAACCCACTGATGAATATCATTGATATTAAGACGACTGCTAAAATTGCAAAACGAAGGAATGTATTGCTAGCAGTAGATAACACATTTGCAACACCTTATCTTCAACAACCCTTAGATTTAGGTGCAGACATTGTAATGCATTCTGCAACAAAATATATTGGAGGTCATAGCGATTTGGTTATGGGAGGATTAGTCGTTAAAGATCAAGACTTGGCTAAACGTTTGTACTTTATACAAAATGCTAGTGGTGCAGTTTGTGGACCTCAGGATAGTTTTTTGGCTTTAAGAGGAATAAAAACACTGCATGTTCGTATGCAACGTCATTGCGAAAATGGTAAAGCTGTCGCAGAATATTTAGCAAATCACCCCAAGATTGAAAAAGTATATTGGCCAGGTTTTGAAAGTCATCCAAACCATAATATTGCAAAATCACAAATGAAAGATTTTGGTGGTATGGTCTCTTTTGTCACTAAAGGAAATAATTATAATGAAGCGATTAAAATTGTTGAAAATTTGAAGATTTTCACACTAGCGGAATCTTTAGGTGGTGTCGAGTCTTTAGCAGGTCATCCAGCTAGTATGACCCATGCAAGTATACCAAAAGCAGAACGAGAAAAAACGGGTGTCGTAGACGCACTAATAAGATTAAGTGTTGGTATTGAGGATGAAGCAGATTTAATTACAGATTTAAAACAAGCCATAGGTTAATTATTTACCTATATAAGCAAAAAAGACCGAATGGAAATTCGGTCTTTTTTGCTTATGTTTTTAATTTTTAGTCCAAATAATAGATATAGCCAAAGTTTAACCAAATCAATACGTCATTAAACTTATTAGATGGTAATTTATGATTTAAACCGTCAATCCAATCACTAAAGTAGTATTGAAACCTTAAATCTATCATTAAATCTGAAAGTATGGTCAATTTGTATCGTGTTCCAATACTAGAAACTACTGACCAAGCATTTATTGGGTCTACGTTTATTGGATATTCACCACCACTGGCAGCAATCCAAGGGCCATATATGTTATCAGGATTAAAGATATTATTATCAGAAGGGCCTCCATCACGCCCAAAGGTTGTAAACTGTTTAGGTGATGACATGGTATAATGAGCACCTAAACTAATAAAGGGAGCCCAACCACCAGTATGAGACGAAAAAGCTCTAATACTTAGCGGAAAGTATTCAAGTTGCATACCAATATCAAAATTATTGGCTTCGCCAGAATGTGCTCTTAATCTCTGTCCATCTATACCAAACTGACTTCCATCAACCCAACGACCAAAGTGGTCTAATTTAGTTTTATTATAAGAAATCTCACTTCTTAGTTTAAAATGATCGTTAAAATATGTATCAGATGTATAGCAATTACAATCTGCTCTATAAGAAAAGTTTATATAATGGATTAGTCCAATACCATAACCAGTATTTCCAATGTTATTTTCTTCATTAAAGCGTTGTCCAAAATCTGAACGAAACTGCACTGGTCCAGTAATGACACCCACTTCGTGAGAAAAACCAAGTTGTGCTTGCGAAACTTGTGTTGTTAAAATTACAACGCAAATAATGAGTAACTGCCTCAGGTTAATAATCATAGGTTTAGCTCTTTTTTGGGCTTAATCATGGACAAATATAAAAAATATCGACGAAATACAAAATAAAACGGACGAAATGCATATTTATTGTGTACATAGATTAAACGAAGCTAAAAATTAAATATTAAAAAGATATTGATAATATTAAAAAAATAAATCAATTTTTTTACAGATAATGTATCTTTGTGACTTAAAATTAAGAATACACTAATAATATATCAAATGAAAGATAAAATTGAAGCGTTTTTAGACGAAGTAAAGAAGCGTAATGGCCATGAGCCAGAATTCTTACAAGCAGTAGAAGAAGTTGCTGAAACAGTGATTCCTTATATAGTTAAAAATGATATTTATCATGGAAAGAATATTTTACTTCGCATGGTTGAGCCAGAACGGCTTATTTCTTTTAGAGTTTGTTGGGTAGATGACACTGGAGAACTTCAAGTAAATAGAGGTTATAGAATACAAATGAACTCTGCTATTGGTCCATACAAAGGAGGTTTACGTTTTCATCCTTCAGTAAATGCAAGTATTTTAAAGTTCTTAGCTTTTGAGCAAGTTTTCAAAAATGCCTTAACAACATTACCAATGGGTGGCGGTAAAGGTGGTTCTGACTTTAATCCTAAAGGTAAGAGTGATAATGAAATTATGCGTTTCTGCCATGCGTTTATGTCAGAGCTTTTTAGACACATAGGTCATAATACGGATGTACCAGCTGGAGATATTGGAGTAGGCGCGAGAGAGATTGGGTTTATGTTTGGAATGTATAAAAAATTAAAGAATTCTTTTACAGGTGTATTAACAGGTAAGGGACATTCTTGGGGAGGATCATTAATTCGTCCTGAAGCTACAGGTTATGGAAACGTTTACTTTGCGCAAAATATGCTAAAAACTAAAAACGATTCTTTTAATGGGAAAAAGGTTGTGATTTCTGGTTCAGGAAATGTAGCACAATATGCAGCAGAAAAAGCAATTGAATTAGGTGCAACTGTGTTAACCTTTTCTGATTCTGGAGGTTATATTTTAGATGAAGATGGTATAGACACGGATAAGTTAGCGTATGTTATGGACCTTAAAAATGTAAAACGAGGACGAATTAGCGAATACGTAGATAAGTATCCAAATGCAAAATATTTCAAAGGAGAGCGACCATGGTCAGTGGCTTGTGATATTGCATTGCCTTGTGCAACTCAGAACGAGTTAAATGGAGAAGAAGCTAAGCAACTTATAGATAATGGTTGTATTTGTGTATCTGAAGGCGCAAATATGCCATCAACACCAGAGGCAATTCATGAATTCCAAAAAGCTAAGATTTTGTTTGCACCAGGGAAAGCATCTAATGCTGGTGGTGTTGCAACTTCAGGTTTAGAGATGAGTCAAAATTCATTACGATTAAGTTGGACTAGAGAGGAAGTAGATGCTAGACTAAAAGATATTATGGAAGATATACATGATTCTTGTGTTAAATATGGTAAAAATGATGACGGTTCTATAGATTATATAACGGGAGCAAATATTGCAGGTTTTGTTAAAGTAGCCGATGCTATGTTAGCCCAAGGTGTGGTTTAATTTATAACTAGATACTTAAAAAAGCTCCTGCAAAACTTGTAGGAGCTTTTTTTATATATGATAACGCAAAAAATAACGTTAGTAATAAATATATTTGAACAAACTTAAATTGAAATGATAAAACGATACATTCTCGTTTTTTTTGTGATTTTCTTCACGATTTATAAATCAGGAGCGCAAGATTTTACTGCACTCTGGCAAGACTTTTTTTCTTACTACGACATTATTGATGTATCGCGTAGTGAGTTTAAAATTTTCGCAGCTTCAGAAAATGTAATTTTCAGCTATGATGTAAACTCTAATGAAATTGAGAAGATTACAACCATACAAGGACTTTCAGGAGAATTAATTTCTACAATACAATATAGCGAGGAAAATCAATTACTACTTATTGGATATAAAACAGGTCTTATGGAAATTTATTTCGAGTCTGACCAAAGCGTATTAACTGTAGTAGATATTCTTGAAAAGGAAAGTATCGATCCAAGTATAAAAACCATTAATGATTTTTATGAGTACGAAGGTTTGGCATATATATCTACAGATTTTGGCATTTCGGTTTATGATTTAGAACGTTTAGAGTTTGGTGATACTTATTTCATAGGAAATAATAACACACAGATACCTGTTGAGAAAACAACGGTTTTTAACGGCTTTATATATGCAGCTTGTAATGATGGAAATGGTCTTAGAAAAGGATTATTAACCAATCCAAATTTAATAGATGCCAATCAATGGCAAACAGTTACAGGTGGAAGCTATACATCGGTAGAAACCGTAGAAAACCGTTTATATGGTTTACGTACAGATAGAAATCTAATAGAGTTTATTAATGATGTATTAACACCTGTTTTTAATTTTGATGTATTACCACTAGATTCAGAATCTGTTGATGGCCAGTTGTTATATACAAATAGTAATTCTGTTTATGTATTTAATTCCTCAGCAAATCTAATTACTCAGGTAAATCAAACAACAGATTTTGAGACACAATATTCATCAGCAATTAGTTTTGGTACAGACATTTACATTGGCACAAGTACTTTTGGAGTGTTGCGAACAAACATTAGTGACACGAGTACTTTTGTTGAGATTAGACCAGATGGACCTTTAAGAAATAATGGCTTTAAAATTCAAGCTTTTAGACAAGGCTTATGGGTTACTTTTGGGGAGTATACAGATAGATTAAATCCATACCCACTTAATAGTAGAGGTGTTAGTATATTAAGGGAGGATGAATGGACAAATATACCATTTGATAGCCTTCTAGGAATGCGAGAGTTAAACAAAATTACAATTAACCCATCTAACCCTAATCAGGTATTTGTAAGCTCTTTTATAGATGGGATATTAGAGTTTAACAATTTTGAACCTACTAATTTTTTTGATGAAACAAATAGTCCGCTTCAATCACTTATTATCCCTTCTTTACCAGATTTAATTGATATCAGAACAGGAGCTTCTGCCTTTGATATTGATGGAAATCTTTGGAACATGACAAGTAGAGTGGATTTGGCATTAAAATCTTATAATCCTTCTAATAATCAATGGCGAACATTTAGTTTTGCATCATTTATTGTCGACCCAGTAAATGATGAATTAGGGTTTTACGATATAGTGATTGATGATAATACTGGGACAAAATGGATAGGGTCAGCTAGTAATGGGCTTATTGCATTTAATGAAAATGAAGACACTAGGATAAGACAAATAGAAGACGAAACCCAAGGGTTAACCTCATCTAGAATTAGAGCATTAGCACTAGATAAATCAAATCAACTTTGGATAGGTACAAGAAATGGGCTTAGAGTGCTTTTTAATACCTCAGGCTTTTATGAAGAAGAAAACCCTTTTGTTGAGCCAATAATTTTTTTAGAGGACGGTTTAGCTAGAGAATTACTTGAAAATCAAGAAATTACTGATATTGAAGTAGATGGGTCTAATAATAAGTGGATTGGTACAGTAGACTCTGGAGTATTTTACGTTAGTCCAAATGGACAGTCAACTATTTATCATTTTACTACAGCAAACTCACCATTACCAACAAATACTATTAATGATATTTCAATAGATGAGAGTAATGGTACTGTTTATTTGTCAACACCTAATGGCTTGCTTTCATTTAAGGCTGGAGGTACGTCTCCAGTAGAAGAATTAGATGATGCGTATGCATATCCAAATCCTGTTAGACCAGAGTACGATATTTTAGGAGCAAATGACTTAAACGATATTAATAAAGGTGTTAAGGTTGTTGGTTTAACGGAAAATGTAAATATTAAAATCACAGACATTGAAGGTAATCTTGTGGCAGAAGCGCAATCACGAGTTAATAGGCGTAACTCTAACCTCAGAACTAATTTTGCTATTGATGGGGGAACCGCAATATGGAACGGTAAGAACTTAGCAAATAATGTAGTAGCTTCAGGAGTATATCTTGTCATAATTAATGATTTAGATTCTTTTGAAAGTAAAATAATAAAGCTTCTTATTATAAGATAATTATAGTTCTTATGCTCATTAAATCCAATATTATTGTACTTAGTAAAATAAAGTATAAAGATTACGATTTAATTGTTCGTGCATATACTAAGCATAGAGGTGCATTAAGCTACCTTATAAAAGGAGGGCTCAAATCTTCAAAAACTAACCGAGCTAAAAGCGTTTATTTTCAACCTTTAATGCAGCTAGCAGTTGAAGAAAATTACAAACCTAACCAATCATTACATTACTTAAAAGACATAAAGTCTAATTACATATATAACACATTGTATAGTAACATCTATAAAAGTGCTATAGTGATGTTTTTATCGGAATTAATGACAATGGTCTTAAAAGAAGAAGAAAAAAACACAGATTTATTTCATTTTATAGAGACGGCGTTTCAATATTTAGATAGTGAAGATGATTATGCCAATTTCCATTTATTATTTCTTTTAAAATTAAGCCGATATTTAGGTTTTCAGCCAGATGAACCAAAGGAGAATACGTGCTTTTTTAATTTAAGAACAGGCTATTTTGAAACACAATCAAAGGGGCACTATTCAGTTTCGGGGAAGAATTTAACATTGTTAAAACAACTACTAGGCATAAATTTTGATGCTATTTCTACCATAAAAATTAATGCACTTGAAAGGCATAGTTTTTTAGATATGCTATTGTTATATTTTGAGTTACATTTGGAGGGTTTTAAAAAACCAAAATCATTAAAAATCTTAGGCGAGGTTTTTCGCTAACAAATCAAATTTTTAGGTTGAATTTTTTACGTGCAAAGATTATAGTAATTATCTTTTTAATGTTAGGCTTAATAGGCCATGCACAGACAGTTGTTGTAAAAGAAAAAGCTTCAAAAGAACCAATTCCAGGTGTGGTTCTTTACAATCTAAAAAAAAATAAATCAGTAATTACTGATATTGATGGTAAGGTAGTAATAGATGTGTTTTCAGAAAATGAAGTTATCTATTTTCAGAATTTTCTTTATACCAAAATGCAACTAACAAAAGGTGAAATTGCAAAGAGTGGATTTGAAGTTTTTATGACTCTAAGTGTTGAGGATTTAAATCAAGTAGTTATCTCAGCTTCAAAGTTTGAACAAAACAAGAGAGATATACCACAATCGATAGTTAGTGTTAGTGCAAGTGATATTGCATTAGCAAACCCTCAGACTAGCGCAGATGCGTTAGCAGCTACAGGAAATATATTTGTGCAGAAAAGCCAACTAGGTGGAGGTAGTCCTATTATCAGAGGTTTTTCAACCAACAGATTGCTTATTGCAGTTGATGGTGTTCGTATGAACAACGCTATATTTAGAGGTGGAAATTTGCAAAATGTTATTTCCATAGATCCATTTGCTATTCAAAATACAGAGGTAACTCTTGGTGCAGGTTCTGTAGTATATGGAAGTGATGCTATTGGAGGTGTTATGAGTTTTTATACCAAAAAGCCGCAATTATCTTATAAAGATGATGCATTTATAAAAGCTAATGCGGTTACAAGATATGCAACTGCAAATAATGAAAAAACAATACATGCGGATGTTAATCTTGGGTATAATAAATGGGGTTTTCTATCTAGTGTAAGTTTTACAGATTTTGAAGATTTAAGAATGGGTCGTCATGGCCCAGACGAATATTTAAGGACACAGTTTGTAGAGACTGTAAATGGAACAGATATTTTGGTTAATAATTCTGATCCATTAGTACAAAACTCTACAGGTTATAACCAGATTAATTTGATGCAAAAGGTACATTTTGAACCTGCTGATAATTTAAAATTCGATTTAGGCTTGCATTACTCAGGCACATCAGATTTTGCAAGATATGATAGACTTATTAGACCTAGCGATAATGGATTACGTTCTGCGGAATGGTATTATGGGCCACAAAAATGGTTTATGAGCAATCTTACAGTAACTAAGTTAAGTAGTAGTTCTACTTTTTATGATAAGATTCAGGCGACAGCAGCATATCAAAATTTTAAAGAAAGTAGAATTGATAGAAACTTCCAATCAGAAATCCGAAGAACACGTTCTGAGCAAGTTGATGCATTTTCATTTAATTTAGATTTAGAAAAGAGATTGGGTAAAACCTCAAGTTTATTTTACGGATTAGAGTACCTGTATAATATTGTTGGTTCCGATGGATTAGAAACAAATATAGGTACAGGGCAAAATACTGCATCTTTGTCAAGGTATCCAGATGGTGCTTCATGGCAATCTATTGCAGCTTACACAAGCTATAAGTATAAACCCAATAAGAAGTTTGTTTTCCAGTCGGGATTGCGATATAATCACATAATATCTAATGCAAATTTTGAATCTAATAATGCGTTTTTAAACCTTCCTTTTAATACATCTAAAATAAATTCGGGAGCTCTAACGGGAACTGCAGGTATTAGATGGATACCCAGTGACTTATTAGAGTGGAATTTAAACGCATCAACAGCATTTAGAGCACCTAATATAGATGATATAGGTAAAGTTTTTGATTCAGAACCAGGTTCAGTGGTTGTTCCTAACAATAACTTAAAACCAGAATATGCATACGGAGGCGAACTTGGTCTTAAGCTTAACTTTAATGATAAAGTAAGATTAGACTTTGCGACATATTATACGTTTTTGGATAATGCTTTAATACGTCGTGATTTTACACTAAATGGGCAAAGTGAAATTCTTTATGATGGGGAGTTAAGTACTGTGCAAGCCATTCAAAATGCGTCTCAAGAGTATATTTATGGTTTTGAAATAGGTGCTGAGGTTAATTTTTCTAAAAAATTACAGCTAAGGTCGCAATACAACATTATAGGTGGTACCGAAGAAGCTAATGGATTAGAAGTGCCAGTAAGGCATATTGCTCCAAGTTTTGGCCGTACACACTTAACATACAAACATAAGAAATGGATATTTGATGCTTTTGCGATATACAATAACGAGTTAAACTTTAATGAATTGGCACCATCAGAAATTAGTAAAGATTATCTCTATGCTAGAGACGAAAATGGAAATCCTTTTTCGCCTTCATGGTATACTTTAAACTTAAGAACCCAGTTCATAATCAATGATAATTTTGAATTAACTACAAGTTTAGAAAACATTACAGATCAACGTTATAGACCGTATTCTTCGGGTATTGCAGCAGCAGGAAGAAATCTTATAGTTTCTGTTAAGTATAGCCTATAAAAAAACTCCAAACAATGTCTGGAGTTTTTTAATGACTATATTATTTAGCCTATTTTTTTATCGATTTTTTAGTAATTGTTAGTCCATTGGCTAACTCAACTTTAGCAATAAATACCTGTGACTTTAGATTTGAAAGATTATAAGTTTCAGAAGAGGAATCTCCATCTAAATTATATACACGTCTACCTTGCAAGTCATAGATAGAAATATTATTTATTGAAAGTGATGCATTTTTCAATTCAAATTTAACATTTCCATCATTAAGCTCAGTGATAATTAAATCATTTTCATTAAGGATATCATCATCAATAGAGAGTGCTTGACTTTTAAACACTATTTCAAACCTCTCATTAAAAGTACCTCCATCAGAAGTAAATGTATAGCCAGAAGTCGTTAAATCATGAATAATATTTAAATCATTATCTTTTAAGTAAACAGGATTACTACTCAAGAAATCACCTTCACGACCAATAGCTTCTAATGTATAGGTTTCGTTTGTAGTGATGTAAGCTCCAAAGCCTAATTTAATAACTTCATCTTCGGTAAGACTAGATTTTGCTTTTCCTTGAATAACATAAAAGCCGTCACCATTATTGTCTAAAGAGTAAAGCACACCAGCGTTACCAGCATAATTTCTATTTGTATCTATAGCGTTGCCATCATATCCATCAGTGGCAATATCTGCATAAGCAACACAGATTTGACTATAAATCCCTATATCCGAACTTAGATTTAAATGTAATTTTTCTACTGAATTAGAAGTGCTAACAACACTTGAATTACTAGTCCTAAAAAACTCATCATTAGCATTATTACCACTTACGCGCATACTATTAGTAAACACGACGTTTCCAGAAGATGCAGAAGGTATAAAAAATGCTTGCCCAGAAGGTACTTGTCTAGATGGAGCAGCAGTAGTTCCGTTACCAGCTTCACCTAAAGTATTTACAGTGATATAGTCGTTTTGGTTGTAATTAAGAACTTCATTACCTGGATTTGCAGCATCGACTGGGTTTACTTGAGACCACATGTATAAGACCTCGTAAACCGTATTATTTCCTGGTGCAACAGTGCCGTTTTGAGCAAAAAATTCGTCAATATCTATTGCAGAAGGATATGGGTTTCCAATTAAATTCCAGTGTAAACCATTTGTTGGGTCATTAAAAACAGGATATGTAATATCTCCTGTATTGTATGCGCCTTCAAAAACATAACTGTATGAAAATCCAGCACCAAGAAAACCAATTTGGTTATGACTCCCTGAAAAACCTTGACCAGGAGTCATAGGGAAATCTCCTTGTTCTCTTGTCCAGGCATTTGCATCATCATCTAAGCCATCTCCATCTGCATCTAGAAAATTATTTGCATTAAACCAAAAAACTCTGCTACTATCAAATAGTGCACCATCCGTACTTTCGCCAACTACTGGAGAACTCCAAAAAGTAACATCATACCAATTGGTGAGAGGAGATGTGGTTTTGTTTACAACAGAAGTCGCATCTGTGCCTAATGTAAAAGACCCAGCTAAACTGCCATCACCACGTTGTACAAAACTTCCTTGTGTTTCTACAATAATTTCATTTGTTGCTGTATCGCCATCATCAGTGACCGTTATATTGTTTATAATCTCGATGTAATAACCATTGGTGACTCTTAAACTTCCTCCAGCGTTTATTGTTAAACTGCAGGCAGTAAAACTAGGGTTAGTTGCATTAACAGTATAATTTCCATCTAGTATTGCGGCTGTAGAAGAATCTGGAACGCCTGCACTCCATGTTGAACCATCCCAAGTTGTTGTATTAGGGCAAGAACAATCATTTACATGCATTCCAAAATCAGATGTGTCATTAACTGTAGCAACAGTCCACTGAGACGCATCGTAAGCAACTGTAGGGATTAATACATCTTGATTTCTTCTTATCACTGTATTTTGTGCAAAATTAGAGTCAACTCCAATTACACCAATAACATCTATGTTAACTCCTGCAACTGTTTGAAGTGCTATAGGGTCATTTCCATTAAAATTCATTACACCACCATTAATACAGAAATCTGCAGTACCAGCATTACATAAATCAGAATTATCACGACCTATTACAAAAGTAGAATAGGCATTTATAGTACCTGATAAGTTTGCTATATTATTTAATGGACCATCATCTACATATCGGCCTAACCTATAACCGCTAAGATCAATGGCACCATTAGTTGGATTGTATAATTCTATATATTTGTTATTTCCTGTCCCGGCACCTTGAGGTTCATGGTATTCACTTATGAATAACTCAGAGCAATCGGGGATTGGAGCAGTAACTTCTGCATCAGTATTTACATTTATTGTAGTAACACCGGTAGTAGCTATTGTAATGTTATCATTATAAGTGTTTTCTGTTAAGCCAGATATTAACTTGACGTAAATTGTAGTTGGGGCTACAGTTCCTGTAGTAGGAGTTAAATTAATACTATTTGTAAATCCCGCACCAGAAGTTGTTGATATTTCAAAGTTAGTAGGAGCAGTTATTACAATATCTGTTGTTAATGCATAACCTTGCACTGCAAAAACAGCTTCTGTTAATGAAACGTCTCCTTCAACATAACCTAATCCTGATACAGAAGTTGGGCTAACATTTACTGTAGGTGTAACAGGTGCTGTACCTTCTACCAATATATTATCTAATAATGGTCTTTCATTGTTTCCATTTACAGTCATAGTAACCCTAAGTTCTATAGTAGAACCAGACAGGCCAGTGTCGGATACTACAGTAAGTGGAAAATCATTAATGATTGTACCATTATTTGCAGCAACCGTCCAAGCACCTCCATCAATTCTGTATTCTGTTACATACGTATCAGCGTCTTCAAGAGTATCTGATGTATCATTTTCAGAAGCTTCTAAAGAGAATTGAACATTCGTAAAATTTGTAATATCTATAACTGGAGATAACCACGTAGCCTCGGTATCTAAGTCTCTTCCTTCTAACATTTCACTTCTAACTTGGAAGTAATCATTTGTAGCTGTTAATGATGCAGAACTAATATCCACACTCCATGTTACGCCTGAAGTATCCACAAAATTGCTAGGCCCAACGGCACCTTTGCCATCTTGACCAGTAAAATCTTCGCTATATATAGTTGTTTGCCCAAATCCTATCATAGAAAAGGAAAAAAGAGCAAATATGAGAATAGGTAGTTTTTTAAACATAACGATTTGGTTTTTTTGTCACACTAGACACAAAGTAAGGTAATTACAACCTATTTTTGTGTCATGAACCTTCAAAAACCCTATTCTCTCGATGAAGCGCAGAAAATTCTGGAAAACTATTGTGCTTATCAGGAAAGATGTCACAAAGAAGTTACCGATAAACTGAGAAATATGAGGATGATACCAGAGGCAGTAGATACTATTGTGGTACATCTTATTGAAAACAATTATCTTAATGAAGAGCGGTTTGCAAAAGCTTTTGCAAGAGGTAAATTCCGAATTAAGAAATGGGGAAAGAATAGAATTATAAGAGAATTAAAATTTCGTCAAGTTTCAAAATATAGTATAGATTCTGCTTTAAAAGAAATTGATTCGGATGATTATTCCGAAACATTACATGAATTAACTCAAAAGCGAATAGCTCAGGTTAAGGAAAAGAACATCTATAAAAAGAAAAAGAAAGTTGCAGATTACTTACTTTACCGTGGATGGGAGTCTAACTTAGTTTACGAAAAAGTAAATGAATTGATTAAGTAATACTTTGAGCCTTATTGGTTCTTATAATTGCTTGTTCATTTTTCCAATCTATCCATTTTTGTCCTTTAATACGACGCATAATATTGTCAAAACTTCGCATAATAAAAACATTGTAAATAGCTTTACCTAAGTTTTTAGGATTACGAGCAATGGCACGTAAACTCATAGAAAAACCTGGAGTGATATAGCGCATATAATGCCAGTAGCCTTCGGGCATATACAAAACTTCTCCATGATTAAGATTACAAACCCAACCCTTAGCATTTTTAAGTGCTGGCCATTTTTTTAAATCAGGATTGGCAAAATTGATATCTTCACGCGTGATTAATGAATGAGGAATCTTGTACAAATGCTTATTCTGTTTTTGGTCGAATAAAATGCACTGTTTCTCACCTTCAAAATGAAAATGAAAAATATTGGCTAAATCAATATCATAATGCATAAAAGTATAGGAATCTCTTCCGCCAAAAAATAGCATTGGCAAGCCTTTCATGAGTCGCAAACCAAAATCTGGAAAACTAAAATCCTTTTGAAGTTGAGGTACTTCTTTTAATATATTCCAAAGGAAAATGCGGTATTTGGTAGGTTCACGCTTTAATAAATCTATATAGTCACTCATCTTCATTTTGGCGTGTGCTTCATTGAAACCGTCTTTATAATCTACAGGTCTGTCATCATAAAGTGGCACAGTGATATCCCCTGCAATTTCTTTCATGTAGTCTAGGTTCCATTTAGAATACGCAGGCCAATCTTCAATAAAACGCTCAATCACCACAGGTTTTTGAGGTTTAAAGTAGTTTTTAATGAAATCCTCTTTAGTAATCGTTTTTACACGAGGAATGTCTTGTAGATTTAATTCCAAGTTAGGTTCTAATTAGTAGTTCAAAGTTAATAAAACGTGACTAAAATTAAGAAATTGTAAAACGAACTTTAACGATTATTTTAATGCCTTTGCTTTTTGCTTAGCTTCTTCGTTACGCTCAATCTTGTGTTCAGGTCTTGACCACTTAGGTTTTTCACCTAAAGCTTCAAATTGAGAATCGGATGCTTCAACTGTCTGCGGTTGTACCTTTTTAGTAAATGGTTTCTGAGGGTTTAAGCCTAATAACTTAAACATCTCCATATCCTCATTAACATCAGGATTTGGTGTTGTCAGTAATTTATCTCCAGAAAAAATTGAATTTGCACCTGCAAAGAAGCACATTGCTTGACCTTCTCTACTCATTTGCGTACGACCAGCGCTTAAGCGCACTTGAGTTTCTGGTAAGACAATACGCGTTGTAGCAACCATACGGACCATATCCCAGATTGAAACTGGTTGCTGGTCTTCTAGTGGTGTGCCATCAACAGCAACTAATGCGTTAATTGGTGTAGATTCTGGTTGAGGGTCTAAAGTTGAAAGTGCTACAAGCATTCCTGCACGGTCTTCAGTTTTTTCACCCATACCAATAATTCCACCTGAACACACGGTTACATTGGTTTTACGAACGTTATCTATAGTTTCTAAACGGTCTTTAAAACCACGAGTAGAAATCACTTCTTTATAATATTCTTCTGAAGAGTCTAGGTTATGGTTATAGGCATACAAACCAGCTTCTGCCAAACGTTGTGCCTGGTTTTCTGTTACCATACCAAGTGTACAACACACTTCCATATCTAGTTTGTTAATCGTGCGTACCATTTCTAAGACTTGGTCAAATTCTGGTCCGTCTTTTACATTCCGCCAAGCAGCACCCATACAAACCCGAGAACTTCCTGAAGATTTTGCACGTAAAGCTTGTGCTTTTACTTGCTGAACAGACATTAAATCGTTGCCTTCGATATCTGTATGATAGCGTGCAGCTTGAGGGCAATAACCACAATCTTCTGGACAGCCTCCAGTTTTTATAGACAATAGTGTAGAAACTTGAACCGTATTTGGGTCATGATGTAAGCGGTGCACGGATGCAGCTTCGTATAACAAATCCATAAACGGTTTGTTGTATATCTCAAGGATTTCTTCTTTGGTCCAATTGTGTCTTACTGTACTCATAAATGTCAAGTATTTATAAAACAAAAATAGTTATATCCATTTAGATTCTCGCTCGGTAGCATCTAAAATATCAACATTTAATAAAGATGCTATTTCTTTAGCTTTTTTAAAAGCATCTTCAGTGTCATAAGTCCTGTAAGCTTCAATTCTTTTATTATTGTTATAGAACAGGTTTAGCTTAATAACCTCATTTGTAATAGTTGCTTCAGCAGATGTTTGCCTTAAGGTAGTGGTTTCATTTGTTTTAAAAACGGAAACGTATTCAATATCTGGAAGAGGCTCCCATTTTCCGATGTCAATTCCTAAAATGGATTTAATTTTTCTGTATTTATTTTTTTCAAAATCAAATTCGGAGCCATTTATTAGAAGCAGAAAAATACCCATACCTATTATAATAAATCCAGTAAAATCTGTAAATAGGGAAACACTGCCAACAATTAAAGCTAAGGGACCTAAAATAAGTTTCCAGATAGGAAGCTTTCTTTTAAAAGTGAATATAGACATATATTACATTTAGATTATTTTGAAAGTAAAACGGATACTGCGTTACCGCCAAAACCTACAGCGTTAATCATAATTTTTGAAATCTTTTTTGGAGACGATTGTTCCAAATACGGGATGTCAATAAAGGTTTGATGGTTAAGCATAAGTACGGCCATTTCTATACTTAGCAATCCCGAAGCGCCGAGACTGTGACCTACTTTCAATTTATTAGTAGTTAAAGCAGGAATTTTGTTACAAAAAATCGCTTTTATTGCATTGTGCTCAGCCAAATCACCTTTAATTGTTCCAGGAGTATGCGTGACAATGACATCAACGTCATCGGGGTTTGAGTCACCTAAAGCCATTGCCATTGAACGTTGAAAACAATCAGCATTTGTAGATAATGAAGCGTTATGTTCTAATAACTCAGTACCGTAGCCAATACCTTCAATTTGAGCTAGAGTTTTATTAGTCTTTCCGATTTCTAAACAAGCCATTGCAGCAGCTTCACTAAGAATCATGGTGTTTTTTGTTTTGCTAAAATCTAAAGCCTTACAGGGTCTATTGTCAGATTCTTTAGAATAGATTTTTAGTGCTTTCATTTGTGCAATAGTGAAAGGTGTTAATGGCGCTTCACTGCCACCAACTAAAAATTTATCGCACATACCAGAGTTTAACCAAGCTACTCCATTTAGCATAGCATGAAGTGCGGTAGAACATGTAATAGAATGCGAAATCTCAGGACCTTTGGTTTGTAAATCGTGAGCAACCCAAGATGAGATGTTTCCTAGAGTTGTTGTTGGAGAACTTAAGGTTTGTGCTTTTTTATGTTCTAAGAAATCTTCGAAATAGGTTTCAAATAAACCTGTGGCTCCTCGTGAAGACCCAATGTTTATTCCAAAATTATCTTTAGTATCCCAACCTGCAGATTTTATGGCTTGCCTTGCAGAATATATTCCGAATAAAACCGAATCATCAAGTTGCTTGTATTTAGAGTTAGAATGGCGAAGAGAGTCTATTTCATTTTTGGTATGTTCTTGTAATTGTGCGACCCAGTTGCCTTCTTTTTTAGAAAAAAAATGAGACTCTGATTGGTAGTTTTTCCAAATAGTTTCTGTGTCGAAACCTAAAGGAGAAATGGATGAAATAGCGGTTATAGAAATTGGTTGTTTCAATCAAAAAAATATTTGAAACAAAAGTAAGACTTATACCCAAGTCTAAAAATGAACATCTACAATTTATTATTTGACTGTAACATATTCTAGTTTTAGTTTACTTACATTAAGAAATCAATCGAAATATTATGGAGGAACAAATAAAAAAGAGCTGGTTTAGCAGGAATTGGGGCTGGGTACTTGGTGGTGGTTGTCTAACATTAATCATTGTTTTTGTAGTTTTTATTGGCAGTATAGTTTTTGGTGTTTCGAAAATGTTTACCTCATCAACACCATACAAATATGCTATTGAGCAAGCCTCTGCTAACGAAAAAGTGATTAGTATTCTTGGAGAACCTATCGAGAAAGATGGTATAATGAATGGTAATATTACTTTAAATGGGGATGATGGAGAAGCAGATTTTAAAATACCTATAAAGGGGCCAAAAGCAGAGGCAAGAATTGTGGTAGTGGCAATAAAAACTAACGGTGATTGGACCTATGAGAGACTATTTGTTCAAATAAAGGAAACACAAGAAGAAATTAATCTTTTGGAAAAAGATTTAGAGGGTATCTAAAGCAGTCTCAATTGTATGGTAAACTTTTTCTAATTCTGATTCTGAAATTATATACGGCGGCTGGATATAAATCGTATTGCCAAGAGGTCTTAGAAAAACGCCATTATCCATAAAAAACTTTAAAAGCTTATCTCGTAAATCACCATAGCGCGGTACATTGATGTCTAAATCTAAGGCAAAAATAACGCCGATATGTCTGGTTGATTTTACTTTTGGATGTTTAGAAATACGTTCGGAAAAATGCTGATGCATTTTTGATATACGACTTATACTGTGTTTAATTTCTTTAGAAGTTAGTAATTCTATAGTCGCTATGGCTGCGGAGCAAGCAATTGGATTTGCAGAATAGGTGTGGCAATGGAAAAAGCCTTTTACCATTTCGTTACTTAAAAACGCATCGTAAATATCTTGAGTACAAGACGTAATAGCCATAGGAACTAAACCTGCTGTTAAGGCTTTGCTTAAACATATAATATCAGGTTTAGTATCGATATAATCTGAAGCAAAATTTTTACCTGTTTTGCCAAAACCAGTCATTACTTCATCGGCGATAGTTAAGATATGCTTGTCTTTACAGAATTTTAGAATTTGATTTAGGCCTTCGGCATTATGAATTTTCATGCCAGCTGCACCTTGAACTAAAGGTTCGTAAATAAAACCAGCAATGCCAAAATCTTTGGCATATGTTTCGAGTTGTTTTAAAATGGATAGATGATTTGTTCCATCTGGTGTTGGAATCCGTTTGACATCAATTAAAAAATCTTCAAAAGGGCCATTGTACACGGACAAGCCTGAAACACTCATTGCTCCAAAAGTATCACCATGAAATCCGTTTTCGAAAGCTATGAATGTAGAGCGTTTTTCACCTTTATTGTAATAATACTGAAGCGCCATTTTGATGCCAGCTTCGACCGCAGTAGACCCATTATCATTAAAAAATATTTTTGCTTGGCCTTGAGGTAATATTTTAATGAGTTCTTCTGATAGCTTTACTGCTGGCTCATGTGTAAAATCACTGAACATAATCTGGTCTAGCTGACGCATTTGTTGTGACACTTTATCAACGATATAGTGGTTGCAATGCCCAAACATACAGGTGTACCAAGATGAAATAGCATCGATATATTCATTGCCATCTTCATCTGTTAATATACAACCTTTTGCTTTTACAATAGCCAAGCTTTCGGGATGAGTTTGGTGTTGTTTAAGCGGATGCCAAAGGTGTTTTTTATCGCGTTCTTTTAAAGTCATAAGTTCTTTCTAAACTTTTCAGCATATTCCCTAATTACAGTCTTATCAAAATAGGGTTCGTCTTCAATACGTCCAAGAACCTTTACGCCGGTCATTTTTTTGATAATGCTTTCGGTGGATTTGTATTCATCACCACTATAAATCAAACTCACATCAAATCCTTTTTCCTTTAATGTGTTTATGGTTAAAAGCGTATGATTGATACTACCTAAATAATGCCTAGAAACTACAATAACTTTATAATCTGGTTGGATAATATCTAAAATCGTGTCCGTATTATTTAGCGGCACCATCAACCCACCAGCACCTTCAATTACCAAATCATTGTTTGTTTTTGGTAGTTGAATTTCTTTTAGATTAATAGTCAAACCATCTAATTCAGCGGCACCATGAGGACTCATAGGTGTTTTTAAAGCATAACTATTAGGATGACATACAGATTTAGAGTTAGACACATAACGCTTTACCTTATGTGTGTCGCTATTATCTAAATCACCAGCCTGGATAGGTTTCCAGTAATCTGCCTCTAAGGCTTCAACTAAAATTGCAGAAGCAATGGTTTTGCCTACGTCTGTAGATATTCCTGTAACAAAATAAGTGTTCATATGCGCTTGCCTTTGAAGGGATACTCTTTTTTTACAGGAAACTCGCTTTTACAATCTTCACAAACATATTTATAACGCGTATGAAATGGCAATGTAAAAGTCAATATCCCAAATAAAAATGCTAGTAATGATTTAAAGCTATCAATTGAAGAAAACAGTTCTACATGATGTTGTTTACAGTTTGGGCATTCTATGGGTTGTCCGTTATTATCCAAGGAATATGCTTTTATAGATTTCAAAATCTTTCTAGCCTCAAGCTCATCTTCAGTGTATACTTTTAGTTTTACACCGCCAATTGCATTACTAACCAACGGATCAGTATCAATTGTTAAGTTGTCTGCTAAAAAGACTTTTATGCCATCAGCTTCTAATCGTCCTTTAGCAATTTGGGCTTCGGATGAATATTGGTATTTGGCTATAGTAACAAAAGTCTTTTCTATCATAAAGCAAAGGTAGCAAGTAACTCTAAGACTTGCGTTATGTCTTGCTCAGAATTATAGCTGTGTAGGCAAAAACGTAAACGTTCCTTACCCGAAGGTACAGTAGGTGATAGGATGGGTTTTACATCAAATCTTTTATTTTGAAGTTGATGAGCTATATTTTTGACAGATTCATTACCAGAAATTATACAACAATGAATAGCAGAATGACTAGCTACAAATTTGGATTGAAGTCTAAGTCGTTTTAATTCAGATTGAAAAAACTCAATATTACTTTGAAGTTTTTCCTGAGCTTCTGTATTAGTTTGCAACTCTTTATAAGACATTGTAATTGTCGCCACCGAATGTGGAGGTAAAGCAGTTGTATAAATCAATGCTCTAGAAAAATTGACTAAATAGTTTTTTAAATCTTGAGATCCTAAAATTGCAGCACCGTGACAACCTAAAGCTTTCCCAAAAGTAATAATACGGGCAAAAACAGGAATATTAACTAGCCCTTGATGAAACACACCAACTGCATGAGCCTCGTCTACAACTAAGTGCGCATCATGTTTTTTTGAGAGTTCTAAAAGGGCTTCCATATTTGGAGAATCACCATCCATCGAAAATACGGATTCTGTAACTATATATAGGTCACTTGAATCATGCTGAACGCGTTTCAGCATCATATTTAAATCCTCTAAATCATTGTGTTTAAATTTATAGGCTTTTGCATTACTCAGCTGAATGCCATCTCTAATAGAGGCATGACTGTATTCGTCATAGCATATAATATCGCCACGTTGTGGTACTGCTGAAAAGAATCCCAAATTAGCATCATACCCTGAATTATAAACTAATGCAGTTTCGGAATTATGGAAGTTACAAAGTGTATCTTCTAGTTTTTCATATAACTTATGATTTCCAGAAAGCAGTCTTGAACCTGTAGCACCATTTACATTAAAATTAGTTGAATCAAGAAAAGCTTTTGTATTCTCAAAAATGGATTTAGACTTTGAGAATCCTAGATAATCGTTAGATGAGAAATCTACCATATCGGATGGTATCCCCAACAGTCTAAAAGCATTATTAGCTTTACGTTCTTCTAATTTTTTATGTAGTTTTTTGGGTAGCATTAATCAGTATACTTGACTTCTTTTGTAAATCTATATTTTTCCTTATCCACCCATTTATAATTATTAGGTGTGGTAGAGTCTAATATATCAATTTCTAATTCTTCAGAGAGTAAAAACCCGACTTTAAAAGCGTCAACATAATTGTGTTCATCATATAATTTAATATGCTTATTTCTATCAAACCATAAGTTGACGTCAAATATATAATCTCCGTTTTTTAATGGTTGTCGAAATACGGAGATATATTCATAATTATTTATGGTTTTCCATTTTCCAAATTTCATAAATAAAACTTCAAATGTAGGTCTGAATCTAGAATTTTCAATATCAACATATATTCTTTTTATTGATGAGAATCCAACTGCAATCGATATAATGATTACAATTAAATATGAGTCATCAGCAATACGATTTATGTGTTCTAAATCCATTTTCCCATTATTTATGGATAAAAAAATTAATAGGATTGCAAGCGTATATATAAAGGCAGCAACTATAGTTTGCCATAATGATTTTTTGCTACCAGTGATAATTAGTTTTGAATTCATTAATCAAATATAATGATATACCATTGTTAAATGAGTTTGTCTTTTAACGAATAAAATTATTGTTTATCAATAATTTTTATATATTTGTTATCGTTAAACAATAATAAAATAAAAGCAAAACAAATTTTTAAACAGATGAAAGACAACACCATTATTTTAATAATCATTACTTGGGTAACTCTACTCACGTCAATTTCAGTATTACTCAACGATATATATGAGTTCAATTTTAATCAGTTTAAAGAGTTTCAAAACTGGGCAAAAGTTACGGAAAAGAATGAGACTTGGTTAACTTCAGAGAATACAATTCAATGGAGTTATTATATAATTAGTGCTGGTTTATTTTTTTGGAGGAGTTACCTTATTTATGGATTTTCTTATTTTTTATCTATTCTGAAAGAGATTGATAGGGGAAGTTACTTTAGCGATAATAATATTAGATATTTTAGAAGGATAGGAAATATCTTTATTCAATATACAATTAGTGTTCTAGTTTTAAGGTTTCTTATGGCAGCAATTGGGGATACTAAATTTGACTTCTTTAATGAACTTAAAGCTGAGTTTACATTTTTAATCCCTTCAGGATTAACATTTTTTATTTTAGCTGAAATCTTTAAAAGAGGAAAAGAAGTTGAAGAAGAGAATGACCTAACGATATAAATCATGAAAAATTACACGACGCCAATTCTCATATTGTTTCTTTTTTTGGTTATTGCTATAATTGGAAACATAACTATTTCTGCAATAGGACTTTTCTTTAATCATGATGTCTTTAATACAGGAGTGTATGCAAATGGTTACGAGGCATCGCTTAATATTAAGCTTATTTTTATGGCAAAAGCTTTTGCACTACTAATGTTTATTTATAGTGTTTATATTCTAATTAGAAATCTAAAATTCTTAGTGAGACGCGATTTTTTTAATAATAAACTTGTTCAATGTTTTTCAAAATCAGGAAAACTCTTCTTTTTTTCTGGTATTGTTGGTTTTTTGGCATCAATATGTGGCATACTTAATATAGCAATTATTAAAGATTTTGGTAGTCAAGCTTACTTGAATATAGATTCTAAAAGTCTTTATATCATGCTAATGATTTTAGGATTTTTTCTTTTGTTGTTCTCTAAAGTTTTAGATAAAGGCAATGAAATTCAACAAGAAAACGACTTAACTATCTAAACGATGTCTATAAAAGTAAATTTAGATATAGTGCTTGTGGAGCGTAATATGAAAAGCAAAGAACTTGCAGAGATTATTGGCATAACCACCGCCAATCTTTCTATCCTAAAATCAGGGAAAGCAAAAGCGATTCGGTTTTCTACTTTAGAGGCTATTTGCAAAGCTCTAGATTGTCAACCAAGTGATATTTTAGAGTATATAGAAGATTAGTTTCCTTTTTTAACTATACAAAAACTATACAACACGTTAATTCTATTGTAGATAGATCTATAGTTTAATATCTTCATAAAACTAAATTAAAATGATTGAAAAAGATAAAATATTTAATCTTAGTAATACTTACTATTTCTTTCTCAATAGGCTATGCGCAACTCAATGCAGCAGTAGTTGGCAATGCCATTGATCAAGGTGGTAATTGCTATATTATTACCCAAGATTTACTAAATCAGGCTGGAGGTGTTTGGTATGACAATGCCATAGATTTTGATAATGATTTCACTATTAATTATCAAAATAATTTTGGAAGTAAAGATGGTACGGGAGCTGATGGGATGGCCTTGGTGTTTAAAAGGGATCCAACGCCCCAATTAGGAAATGCTGGTGGAGGTATGGGTTATCAAGGAATTTCTGAATCATTAATTATAGAATTTGACACCTATCAGAATAATATTCCCTCTGAGGGTTTGTTAGATGATCCGTTTTTTGACCATATTGCTATAATGCGTAATGGCAATCCATTTCATAATAGTGCCGATAATTTGGCCGGTCCTGTGCAAGCGAGTAATGGATCTATTAATATTGAAGATGGACTCACTCATGAAATAAAAATTGAGTGGATTGCTTCTACAACTACGCTTAACGTCTATTTTGATTGTGTGCTCAGGTTGAGTATAAATCAAAATGTTAAAAACACTATTTTTTCTGGTGATGATACTGTATTCTTTGGTTTTGTTGGCTCAACAGGAGGTTTATCCAACTTGCATCAAGTATGTTTTAATAGTATTTCATTTGTAGATAATTTGCAGCTTCAAGATGAAACCATTTGTGAAAATGATGATGTCCAAGTAGATGCTACTATTCCAAGTGGTGTTACCTATTCTTGGTCACCAACAAAC
The DNA here is from genome assembly GCF_014635865.1 of Winogradskyella haliclonae. Lineage (GTDB taxonomy): Bacteria > Bacteroidota > Bacteroidia > Flavobacteriales > Flavobacteriaceae > Winogradskyella > Winogradskyella haliclonae. The sequence continues at coordinate 881,385 of NZ_BMDQ01000001.1, forward strand.
GGCGTAAGTAATCCTAATATTGCAAATCCATTATTTTCTCCAAATAGTACTACAACATATACTGTCACAATTGGTGATGTTTGTGGTGATACAACTGTAGATGACTTTATATTAACAGTTTTGCCGGTTGAGACACCTACTTTTAATGTTGTTTCTCAAATTTGTGAAGGCGGCTCATTAACCTCTTTACCAACAACATCTCTTGAGGGTATAACGGGAACATGGTCGCCAGCCTTAAATAATACACAAACGACTACCTATACATTTACTCCAGATGATAGCTGTTCCAATTCCATTACTACAGACATTGTTGTCATTCCACTTACAGTACCTACATTTAATGCTGTAACTCCCATTTGTCAGGGCGAAACATTGGCGACATTACCAACGACTTCTAATAACGGCATCATAGGAACATGGTCACCAGCGCTTAATAATATGGCAACAACAGTCTATACGTTTATGCCAGACACTGGGCAAGGTTGTGTGGATACTGCCACACTGCAAATTGATGTTATAGCGCCAATTACTCCCAGTTTTGATACTGTGACTCCTATTTGCGAAGGAGACACTTTAGCAGCATTGCCGACGATTTCTAACGATGGCATTACCGGCACATGGTCTCCGGCTTTAGATAATATGACTACAACCACGTATACATTTACACCAAATGTAGGCGAATGTGCAATACCTACTACACTAGACATTATAGTTAATGCGCCAATATTACCAATTTTCAATGCAGTTGATTCTATTTGTGAAGGAGACACTTTAGCACCACTACCAACAACATCTACTAACGGAATTACCGGCACTTGGTCTCCGGCTTTAGATAATACGACTACAACCACATATACGTTTACACCAAATGCAGGCGAATGTGCCATTACCACCACACTAGATATTGTAGTGGATATACCTATATTACCAATTTTTGATGCCATCAACCCTGTTTGTGAAGGCGAAACATTAGCACCATTGCCAACAACTTCCAATAATGGAATTGCCGGGACGTGGTCACCAAGTCTAAACAACACAGCTACCACGACTTATACATTTACGCCAAATGCAGGTGAATGTGCTAGTAATACAGATTTGACAATTACGGTTATTCCTAATAGTATTCCAGAATTTGACGTCGTTAATCCTATTTGCCCAGGAGAGGTTTTACAAGATTTACCTTTGGTTTCAAATAATGGGATTACTGGCGCATGGTCACCAGCACTAGATAATCAAAATACCACAGAGTATACCTTTACTCCAGATTCCGGTCAAGGTTGTGTAGCTAGTAGCTCGTTAGTGATTGAAGTGCTTCAGCCTACAATACCATCTTTCAGTTTACCAGATTTTATATGTCAAGGCGATACAGATTTGATTTTGCCTAATGTCTCTAACGAAGGGATTACAGGAAACTGGTCAGAGCCAATAAATAATCAGACTACGACAATTTATGTTTTTACACCAGATCCTAACCAATGTGCTTCGATGGTTGAGAAAGAAATAGAGGTTTTGCCAGTAAATGAATTGGAGCTTTCTGTTGAATTGATTTCAGAACCATTTAGCGACAATCAAATTGTAGTTGCTACCGCAACTGGTGGAGATGGTATGTATGAGTATCAATTAGACAATGGTATTTGGACGACTCAAAATACATTTTCTAATATTAGAGGTTGTGATGAACATGTCATTAGAGCACGTCAAATCAATAATTGTAGCATAGATGCTATAGAAATATTCCGTGTGTTAGACTATCCAAAGTTTTTTACACCTAACGGAGATGGTTTTAATGACTTATGGAATATCGAATGTCTAAGTAATCAAGTAGCAGCTCGAATATATATATTCGATAGATTTGGTAAATTATTAAAAACCATAAGCCCGAGAGGAATGGGTTGGAATGGGACTTACAATGGTGCACTAATGCCTACCAGTGATTATTGGTTTAGAGTAGATTATTTAGGAAATGATGGAAGTTTAAGAACATTCACTTCACATTTTACATTGAAACGCTAAAACATTTAGACTGATTTTAGTCTAGTGTTAAGCCAATTCTAAGCTTAAAAAATGGAATAGACTTTTTATCTTTACATCTATGTATGCTTTAGTAGACTGCAATAACTTTTATACTTCTTGTGAGCGAGTTTTTAATCCAAACCTCGAAGGGAAACCAGTTGCTATTCTTAGTAATAATGATGGCTGTGTTATTTCTATGAGTGATGAAGCCAAAGCAATAAACTTACCATTTGGAGCACCAATATTTAAGTGGGAAGGCTTTTGTAAATTAAACGAGATAGAAATATTATCTTCAAATTATCCTTTGTATGGCGATATGAGTAGTCGTGTAATGAAAATACTTGAACAGTTTACGCCAGATGTTGAAGTTTATAGTATAGATGAGGCTTTTCTTCAATTCAAAGGTTTTGGAAACTATGATTTTGAAGATTATGGCATGCAAATAAGACAGCGCATATTAAAATGGACTGGCATTCCCACTTGTGTAGGGATAGCTCCAACAAAGGCATTGAGTAAAGTTGCTAATAAGATTGCTAGAAAATTTCCTGAAAAAACAAAAGGGAGCTATGTTATAGATTCTGAAGAAAGTCGGATTAAAGCCTTAAAATGGATAAAATTAGAAGATGTTTGGGGAATAGGTCGAGGCATACAAAAACGATTAAAAGCTAAAGGTTGTAAAACAGCATATGATTTTACGCAACTTAATGATGAATGGGTCCGTAAGATATTTTCTATAACGGAATGGAAACTAAAAAAAGATTTAGAAGGCATTTCTAAAATAAAGTTAGAAGAACCTACTCGTAAGCGAGCTATTGCTACAACCAGAAGCTTTGATTACACTTACGATGATATTAATTATATTAAAGAACGCGTTTCTACTTTTGCTACAAGTTGTGCAGAAAAATTACGTAAACAGGGTTCTAGTTGCCATATGATTATTGTAACTTTAAGCAGTAATAGGCATAAGAAAGAAGAAGAGCAGCATCGTGCAAGTACAATAGTGAGTTTTCCGTATCCTACAGATTCTTCATTATTAATTAGTAGCGAAGCTGTTAATGCGATAGAATCGATTTACAAACCTGGCATTAAATATAAAAGAGCAGGAGTTATTGTTACAGGTTTAGTGCCTACAGATAACTATCAATTAGATATGTTTAGTAAAGAAGACCCTAAGCATAAACCTTTAATGTCTGCAATAGATACGATTAATAGAAAGTATAAAGGCGACAAGATTAAAATAGGGAATCAAGATTTAGAACGTACTTGGAAAATGCGTCAAGAACGACTCTCTCCAAGATATACAACAAATATTAATGATATTATTACTGTAAAATGATAGTACAACAAGCCGATAACTTAACATTTTTTATTCCAGAATCTATAGAAGGAGCTGGAGCTAATTTTTTTGATACAGGGATTTCAGCAGGTTTTCCTTCGCCAGCGGATGATTTTAAGGAACGGCGTTTATCTTTAGATGATGAGTTAGTAAAAAATAAAGAAGCTACTTTTTATGCACGCGTTAGCGGACAGTCTATGATTGGTGCAGGTTTAGATGATAATGATTTATTAGTTATAGACAGAAGTCTTGAACCAGAAAATAATAAGATAGCTGTTTGTTTTTTGGATGGCGAGTTTACAGTAAAACGCTTAAAGGTCTCTAAAGATGGAGTTTGGCTTCAACCAGAAAATCCGGATTACCCCATTATAAAAATAACGGAAGATAACAATTTTTTGATTTGGGGAATTGTTACTAATGTGATTAAGAGATTATAACAAAAAACGCGAAGCATTAGCTTCGCGTTTTTTGTTATGTAATAACTAGATTAAATTAATCCGCTAAAATAATTAGCTTATTGTCTTTCATTTCTATAGTACCAGAATTGATAGCTAGTAGTGTTTTCCCATCTTGTTTTGAAAACTTTTCAGCAACTTCCTCTTCAAGAGTGACATCTCCATTAATAGTTACATTTCCTGATTTAAGGATAGATACAATAGGAGCGTGATTTGTTAACATTTCAAACTCTCCATTAACACCTGGTACAGCAACGCTTGTTACTTCTCCACTAAATAATGTAGCTTCTGGTGATACAATTTCTAAATACATAGTTTGTGTGCTTTAGGCTTTAGGCTTTAAGACTATAAAGCATGTTGCTTATAGCTTAAAGCTTATAGCAGTTTTACGCTTCAGCTAACATTTTCTCTCCAGCTTCAATAGCCTCTTCAATAGAACCTTTAAGGTTAAAAGCAGCTTCTGGCAAGTGGTCTAATTCACCATCCATAATCATGTTAAAACCTTTGATAGTTTCTTTAATATCTACTAAGACACCTGGTATACCTGTAAATTGCTCAGCTACGTGGAAAGGTTGTGATAAGAAACGTTGTACACGTCTTGCTCTACCCACAGCCATTTTATCTTCTTCAGATAATTCTTCCATACCAAGGATAGCAATAATGTCTTGTAACTCTTTATAACGTTGTAATAACTCTTTTACACGTTGTGCACAATCGTAATGCTCATCCCCTAAGATATCAGCTGTTAAAATACGAGATGTAGAATCTAATGGATCTACCGCAGGATATATACCTAACTCAGCAATCTTACGAGATAATACTGTTGTTGCATCTAAGTGAGCAAACGTTGTTGCTGGTGCAGGATCCGTTAAATCATCAGCAGGTACGTAAACCGCTTGTACAGATGTAATAGAACCTTTTTTTGTTGAAGTAATACGCTCTTGCATCGCACCCATCTCTGTTGCTAATGTTGGTTGGTAACCTACGGCTGATGGCATACGGCCAAGTAATGCCGATACTTCAGAACCAGCTTGTGTAAAACGGAATATGTTATCTACGAAGAAAAGTACATCTTTTCCTTGTCCGTCTCCAGCACCATCACGGAAATATTCAGCAATAGTTAAACCGGATAAGGCAACACGTGCACGTGCTCCAGGAGGCTCATTCATCTGACCAAATACGAAAGTTGCTTTAGAATCTTTCATAGCAGCTTTGTCTACTTTTTGAAGATCCCATCCGCCTTCTTCCATAGAGTGCATAAAGTCATCACCATATTTGATAATTCCAGACTCTAACATCTCACGAAGTAAATCGTTTCCTTCACGTGTTCTTTCACCTACTCCTGCGAATACAGAAAGTCCGCCGTGTCCTTTTGCAATATTGTTAATCAACTCTTGGATTAATACTGTTTTACCTACACCAGCACCACCAAATAACCCAATCTTACCACCTTTTGCGTAAGGCTCAATAAGATCAATTACTTTAATCCCTGTAAATAAAACTTCAGTTGAGGTAGATAATTCTTCAAATTTTGGCGCACTTCTGTGAATAGGAAGTCCGTCTTTATCAGCTTTAGGTAAATCACCTAATCCATCAATAGCATCACCAATTACATTAAAAAGACGTCCGTAAACATCTTCTCCAATTGGCATTTGGATTGGAGCACCAGTTGCATGAACTTCTGTCCCTCTACTTAAACCATCAGAAGAATCCATAGCAATTGTTCGTACAGTATCTTCACCAATGTGAGATTGTACTTCTAATACTAATTTTGAACCATCTTGGTTGTTAATTTCTAATGAATCATAAATCTTTGGAAGCTCTGAACCAGCAGCGAATTCTACATCGATAACTGGACCTACGATTTGTGCAACTTTACCTGTAACTTTTGACATTACTTATATGTTTTTGTTTTGCAATAATTTAAATATGAAAAACAGCTCGTTTTTCGCGCTGCAAAGATATAGTTTTATTTAAAAAACAAAGACTTTTTTACGAAGCTTTTTTAGATAAAAAAAGCGCGTTCTAATAGAACGCGCTTTAAGCATTTATTTTTATATAATTTTATTGTAATAAAGGTGAGTAGTTGGTAGGAAAATCAGCAGCTTTGGCAACATTACCAGATGCAACAAAGTTTGAACCATATACTTCATCTATTTTTTCTAAATATTTATTAGCCATAAGTGCATAGCCTCTTGCAGTCAAGTGTATACCGTCTAAACTAACTAATCCTCCAAATACTAAAGCTGTATCTAAATTAAATTCATCAAATTGAATACCACCGCCAGCTTCTTCTAGGATGGCATTTAAATCAACTAACGCTAAACCATTTGCATCTGCCAACGCTTGTAGAGTTGCATTATGCCCTGCTGTAGCAATGTTAATTTCCTCTTGTTCTTCAGGAGTAAGTACCCAATTATCAGCTAACGGAATAGCAACACCATTAACAGTTAACGGATTACCAGGGACAGCTTCAGTACCTATAAAACTTGCAGCTGGTAATACCAATAAATCATCAGAAGTGGCCTGTCTTATATTTGGTAATGTTATAAATGTACTTGGGCCAGTTGGCAAAGTTACTGTAGTAAGATTTTCATCTTCTATAACTACAGCGTTGGTTTCTGACGCTTCAAAGTTTATGGTTCTTGCAGTTGCCTCAGATGCAGAAATGATATTATTTGCAGCTGCTAATTGTAAACCTCCATTATAATCTGCATAGGCTTGATTAACAGCTCCAGCTGTAGCTGCATCCAATGGTACAGGGTTGTGAGGTACAGTAGTAAAAAACGGTAGACTAGAAACATTTGGAGTGTTACCAATAGCACCTTTAGCTCCTGTAGCAACTAATCCATTAATTAATGTTGTCATTGCAAAATCAAAAGTACCTTGATCTGTTATAGGATTAGAACCATCTCCTCCTGAAGTTGCATAGCCTAAAACGTCGTTACCTCCAATTACTCCTAAAGTAAAGAAAGTAGGATTTTGGTCAACGGCTAATTGTAATATGGTTGCATCAGGTGTACTACCCGTTAGTCTAACAGCATAAGGATTGGCTAAGCCTGCTTGGACATTAGCAATATTACCATATCCAGCTGCAATAGTATGAAAACTCTTGAGTCCAGGTACACCAAGATTATTAAAAGGGCCAGTAGGATTATTTAGAATATCTGTAGCGACAGTAACTGGTCCAACAACAGATTCTAAAGGCACAGGGCCTGCACCTCCAAACACCAACCTCGGTTCTACAATTCTGTTTCCACCTAAGGCTAAACCTCCAAAATTATCATTAACTAATGGCTGAACAAAAGCACCGCCTCCTGCATTGGCAAATTGAGAAGCAATAATGCTAGGGAACGAGTTTTGTTGAGAAGCAATGAACAATGACCCATCAGAAACTCCTGCTGTAAAAGAAGGACCAATAGCTACATAATTTGAAAAATCTGCAGTACCTGTAATTAAATCTGGTAAATCAACAGTGGGCTCTTCTTGGTTGGCGCGATCTCTTAATTCTTGTAACTCTTCATTCTCACAAGCCATAAAACTAAATGTGAGTACCGATAATAGTATATATTTTATTTTTTTCATCACGTTATATTTATAGATTGTTAATAGTTAATGACAGGTAATATTGAGAACCTATTAAACCTGTACCAAAAGCTGTAAAGTATTCTTTAGCCAAGAGATTTGTAGCTCCTGCTTTTAGTGTAGTTTTTATGCTTGGGATTCTATAGTTTATTTGTGCGTCTAAGACATTAAAAGCTGGAACCTCTCCATTACCAAATGAAGCTTCCCAGAAGTAATTATCACTCCAACGCCATGCCACATTAAATCCTAAATTTTTGACTACTTCTGTTTTTCCAAATCCTAATTTTACTTTGTGCTCTGGGGTATTAAAATTAGTCTGGAAGTTTGGATTACCCGCAACATCAAAATCTAATCTTGACCATGTGTAGTTAGCACTTAAATCAAAACCACCAAAAACTTTTTTAGAGACCGAAACAGAAGCACCGTATGAATTAACAGTCTCATCAGCATTTGTATAAGTTTGGTAACCTACAGAGTCACCATTTTGTATAGCAAATAGTGCTCTTTGTGTTTCTGGGTTTGTAACATCTAAAACACCATCTCCATCTGGATCTACTTCTCCATATAAAGGCGCAATGACATTTTCATTGGCTAAGAAGTCGTTATAAGTACTATAATATGCTGATGCATCAATAACAAAACCTTCTACTTTACCGCGGTAACCCAACTCAAAAGAAGCTACTTGTTCAGGCTCTGTAAAGTTTGAATTACCAACAACAATATTACCATCTTGATCTTGGGCAAAAGAATTTGTGTAGGCCGCAGCACCTGTTTGAGGGAGACTGTTTGGTTCACCAAAAGTATTCTGTGCAGCTTGGCTTACAGTATAGTTTCTCTCAAAAAGGCTTCCTATATCTGTAGCACCACCAATTAGTGTACCAGCATTAGTTTCTAAACCAATGTATAATGCTTGAGTATCTGGGTTTCTAAATCCTGTCTGGAAAGATGCACGAATGTTGTGATTTTCATTAACTGTTAAACCAGCAGAAATTCTTGGCGAAAAGAAACCATCAAATAATTCTGATTTATCATATCTAATAGAACCAGTTAATTTTAATTCTAAGTTTTCATTCAGTTCCAAAGAACGTTGTAATTGTGTATATATACCTAGTTCAGAATACGTAATTGGCCCTTCAGCATCTGCATAGATAGTTCCAAAAGAGTTTAATCTATATGTTCTGTAAGAACCACCAACTTGAACTTCAGCAAACTTGAATGTGTCTTTAAAATTATAGTTTGCATCTCCATGGTATATTTTAGAATTGTCTTTAAATCCAGCGCCTGTTAAGAAATTTGTATCACTAGTTACCTTATCAAATGCTTGTTGAAATTCTTCTGATCCAACTGCTGGTATGCCATTTTCAGCTACGGCACGTGAAGCGGCATGTTTTTCAGCATCTGTTAATCCTTGAGGGTTACCTGAAAGTTCAATACCCGCATATGTAGCGATGTAATCTCCAAACCAGTCTGCATGCGATTTTAATTCGTTTAATAAGTTAGGTCCTAAAACATCCATAACATAGGTGTCTCCAGCCTTGTCAGAAGTGACATACCCTCTTACAAAGAAGTTATCATTTCTTACTTCTAGCTTATGTTGTTGTAAAGAAAAACCATCAATTCTGTAGCGTTGTGCACCTTGATATATAGTAGAACCAGTACCAACTTTACCAACATATTGGATTTCGAAATCATTTTCCCAAGGGCGGAAATATAAGCCCCAATCAGCTTTTACACTTTCTGCAGAGTAGTCTGTTAATTGTTGTTCTGTAAATCCTGTACGGCTAACCACTACATCAGGAATAATACCTAATCCAGACAGGTCTCTGATATTAGCAGCTACTTCATCTCCATAAACATTAACACCATTGTAATTTATATTAGATTCTCTAGTACCTCCTGGTAAATTTTTATCATCGATATTGTTAGCAAACCAGTCTGTTCCTTTTAAATATCCAAAATTTACTTTAGCAGCAAACTTATCACTGAATTTATGAGACATGCTTATACCAAAATCAGTATAAGAATTATCACCAGCAGCTTCTTGAGATGTTATGCCTTGCTTTAAATAACCTCTAATACCCTGATGGTCAAAAGGATTTTTACTAGTCATAAATAAGATTCCGTTAAAGGCATTAGCTCCATACAAAGCAGAAGAAGCACCTGGAAGAATTTCAACACTTTGTACATCAGTTTCAACCATACCTAGAAGGTTACCTAAAGGAAAGTTAAGTGCAGGAGCAGAATTATCCATACCATCTACCAATTGCATAAAACGTGTATTTGCAAAAGTTGCAAACCCTCTTGTGTTAATAGACTTGAAGGTTAAACTATTAGTGTTAATGTCTACCCCTTTCAAGTTTTCTAAACCACCATAAAAATCTGCAGAGGGTGTATTTTTAATTTCTTTCAAACCAAAACGTTCTACCGTTACAGGAGATTCAAAAATACGCTCAGGAGTACGAGATGCTGAGATAACAATTTCATCTAGTTCATTACCTTCTTTTAATTGTACATCAACTGTTTGGTTATTAGCTGTAACGTCAAGAGTTTGAGTTTCAAATCCAGTGTAGGAAATTATAATTTTGAAAGGAGGTACTTGGTCTGTTGTTAAAATGTAATTACCATCAAAATCAGAACTTGTTCCAGTAGTTGTTCCTTCTATTATAACATTGGCACCAGGTAAAGGTTGACCTGTATTGTCTGTGATTTTTCCTTTAATTGTGGTTTGTGCAAACGAAATCAAAGAAAAAAGCATTACAAAAAGCTTTAGGGTTGTCTTCATGTGTAAGAATTAGTTAATTTATTAGTTGACCAATTTAACTAAATATATGAAAACTTGATAAGAAATTTCTAAAAAATTATGCGTGCATAGCATTTTTTGATAATTAAAGACCTTAAAAATCAAAAAATCCATAAAAAATTGAGCTTTTTATATGGATTTTAAAATCTAATTCATAATTAAATTTTATTCTACAGTAACTGATTTTGCTAAATTTCGAGGTTGATCAACATTTTTATTTAGCATTACTGCAATATGATATGATAAAAGTTGCAAAGGTATTGTTGTTAAAAGCGGACTTAAAGATTCCAAAGTCTCCGGAACTTCAATTGTATGGTCAGCAAGTTTCTTTACATCAACATCACCTTCTGTAACAATAGCAATGATTTTACCTTTTCTAGATTTTATTTCTTGAATGTTACTGACTACCTTTTCGTAATGTCCTTTTTTAGTTGCTATAACAAAAACTGGCATTTGTTCATCAATTAGAGCAATAGGGCCATGTTTCATCTCAGCAGCAGGGTATCCTTCAGCATGGATGTAAGATATTTCTTTTAACTTTAATGCACCCTCTAGAGCTACAGGGAAATTATATCCACGTCCTAGGTATAGGCAATTTGAAGCATCTTTATATGTTTCAGCAACTGCTTTAATATGTTTATCTGACTCAAGTGCTCTAGCAACTTTATCTGGGATTAACTCTAACTGCTCTAGGTGATAATGAAAATCAGAATTTGAGATAGCTCCTTTCTCTTTGGCTAATTTTAAAGCAATTAAAGTAAGAACAGTAATCTGAGTTGTAAATGCTTTTGTTGAAGCCACACCAATTTCTGGTCCGGCATGCGTGTATGCGCCTGCGTCGGTTTCTCTTGCAATACTAGAACCTACAACGTTACATACTCCAAAGACAAATGCCCCATGTTCTTTAGCTAATTTAATAGCGGCTAGAGTATCTGCTGTTTCTCCTGATTGGGAAATGGCTATAACAACATCTTTATCAGATATTACAGGATTTCTGTATCTAAATTCTGAAGCGTATTCGACTTCTACAGGAATTCTGGCTAGGTCTTCAAATATATATTCTGCAACTAAACCAGCGTGCCACGAAGTGCCACAGGCCACTATAATTATGCGATTAGCATTGAGAAACTTCTCTTTATGATTCTCGACACCAGCCATTCTTACAATACCATCTTTAGCAAGTAATCGTCCTCTATAAGTGTCTTTTATAGCATGTGGTTGTTCGTATATTTCTTTTAACATAAAATGCTCGTAACCACCTTTTTCAATTTGTTCCAAATTGAATTTCAATTCCTGCATTAAAGGATTAACTAAAGAGTCATCTTTTATTTTTCTGATTTTAATCTTTTTACCTAATCTTACAACTGCCATCTCTTCATCTTCTAAATAAATAGCATTTTTTGTAAATTCTATAAAAGGAGAAGCATCACTAGCTATAAAAAATTCTTCATCACCAACACCTATAGCAAGAGGGCTTCCTAGTTTTGCTACAACAATTTCGTTGGGCTTGTTTTTGTCAAAAACAGCAATTGCATAGGCGCCTACAACTTCATTAAGTGCAATCTGTACTGCTTTTCCAAGTTTTACATCTTGCTTTTTCTTAACTTCTTCAATTAAGTTTATTAAAACCTCAGTATCAGTATCTGAATTAAAAGAGTAACCGCGTTTAATTAATTCAGTCTTAATAGCTTCATAATTTTCTATGATACCGTTATGTATAATTACTAAATCTCCAGAATTTGAATAGTGAGGGTGAGAGTTGACATCATTAGGGATGCCATGTGTAGCCCAACGTGTATGACCAATACCTAAATTTCCATTTGTAGGAATTTCATTTTCTAATCTTTCTTTTAAATCGGCAACTTTACCTTTAGTTTTAGAAAGCTTGATATTATTGCCATCATAAAGTGCTATTCCAGCACTGTCGTAACCTCTATATTCTAATCTTTGTAGACCTTTGAGAATGATTGGGTAAGCTTCTCTATATCCTATATATCCTACAATTCCACACATAAATTATTTATTAGTTATTTGGACAATCAATATCAGTCTCTAAACAGGTGTAGAAGATTTCTAGAAAAAGGCGCTTATCTTCAATTTCACTGTTACTTCCATGTAGAACAGTTCCTCTTGGGCTGATTACACTACTTACCGGTACTGTTTCTGTTTCACCATTTGAAGTCTGTACTCTATATTGAGGTATACTACCTTCTAGGTTTACATTACCAGAAACAGCAATTCCTAATTCTACATTTTCACTATTATTTATTAATAAATTATTTATATGGGTAGTAATGGTCATTTTATAACGAATTCCTCTTTCGGTATTTTGATCCCTAATTAAAACACCTAAATGATTTATTATAGATTGAGAAGGAGAGGTATTATTTTGAACATCTTCAAAATAGTCAAATAATGGACCTCTATTAGTTTTATTATATATGTAAAGCCTTTCAGGTTCTTCTCCTTGTTCTACGAGAGTTTGGTCAACATAAAAAACAAGATTAGCTTCATTTATTAGTCTTTTAGATGATTCAAAATCCCCATTTTCATCAAGATTTACAAATTGTTTTCTCCAAGTTTCAAAAGTATTATCATTTGTGTTATCATTATCAGAATTCTCCCCGTTAAAAAGTTTGATGCCAGCTAATGCACCTTGACCGCCCTTGAGGTATAACCTGCTATCACCATCATCCTGATTACCATCACTAAATGGTAGAGTGTAATTGTTTTCAAAAAAATTAACACGAGTTGGATTAAAAGTCAAAACATAGGTAGAATTATCTCGTTCTCCATCTACTGAAGTTGAATCAAATGAATAAAATAAAGTAATATTTGCATCTTCCTGAGCTAGATTAAGTAACATCAATGAGCCATTATTATTAATAGGCTCTGCTTTAAAATATAAACCTCTAAAATAGTCATTAAAATTATTTATATTACTTAAAGTACTCTCCCCTTCTTGATTGATGATTTTTTCAGTCCAATAATTAATTACATTGCTATCATCAGGGATGTTTTTGTCCCATACAATTCTAATTCTTGGTGATAACCTTTGGTTAATAGTTGGTTCGGTCTCATCACCATCAGTTAAAAGAATTTCTTGATTACTAATTTCTAAAGTTTCTATCTCATCAATAAGTGTAAATTCTAAATCAGATATACTGATTAGTTCATTAGCAGAGGCAGATTTGTTGGAAAAGTAGGATTGACCTACGTCAAATTCTTCATTTGGATCGAAATCTCTTAAAAAATAGTTGTTTTCATATAAGCTAAGTTTAATAGGATTGTAAATATCATCTCTTGGTAAGATAGAATCAATCTCATAAGCAATGTTATTGTCTTCGTCTAAGCCTATATTCCTGCTAAAAAAGGGTATACTTAAAACAACGGAATCTAATATGACATTACTCCCAAAAGAGGGGTCTACTAGTGTAGTATTAACCTGTGTTAAAAAACTTGCAATAGTTTGTCCATAAGTTGGGTCATTAAATACTCCTAACATATTTATTCCAAGTCCGCTTGTTTGTACTGGGTCGAGTTTGTCTGTATAACTAATAACATCAAACTTTTCAGAGGTGGTGTTAAAGTTAGTAGCAGTTTCTTCATTAATTATGTCAGAATCTATTGTTGAAAATTCCTCATCACAAGCAATAAATAAACAAGTCATAAATCCAAAAACTAATATGTTTCTTAAGTTTTTCTTATATAATTTCATAAGTATTTTAACTATTGTAATATACTGTTCGTGTAAAATTCTGAATACGGTTCAGCAAATTCTTCTGGAGAGTGATAACCTAAAGTTGGCTTATCTAACTCGTCAATATAGCTATCTAATTCATTTGGTAACTCTTGAGACCCTTTAATCACAGCATCAGAATTATCAATAGCAATCTTCATTAAATTAATGTAATTAGGCTCATCTAATATTTGTATAGCTTCTTCATCAAGCCCGTCAAAACTCACTTTCTTCTTCATGTCTTTATCTAACGTGCCATCAAAGTTTTGATTGTATACAGAGGTAACAATTTTACTCTCAGTAAATAATGGCTCAGTTTTATAAAATTCTTTAAGATAAAGCGGCAATAATGATGCCAACCATCCATTAACATGAATAATATCTGGAGCCCAGTTTAATTTTTTAACAGTTTCGATAACACCTTTAGCAAAGAAAATAGCGCGCTCATCATTATCTGGGAAAAGCTTACCATCTTCATCGGTTAATGTGGCTTTACGTTTAAAATATTCTTCATTATCTATAAAGTAAACTTGAATGCGTTCTTTAGGAATAGAGGCTACTTTAATTATTAGAGGCATATCTAGGTCATTAATCACAAGATTAATACCTGACAATCTAATAACTTCATGAAGTTGATGCCTACGTTCATTGATGTTTCCAAATCGTGGCATAAATATTCGTATCTGTCCACCTTGTTTATTCACCATTCGAGGTGCTTCAAATGACATTGAAGAAATTTCGGTTTCTGGTAAATATGGAACTACTTCCGAGGACACATACAATATTCGTTTATCTTTCATATACCGATTGATTTAGAAATTAAAAGTAAAAAACATGCAAAATTACAAAAATTTATGCCAATTGCTAGTAAAATCTTAAGTTTGCACGCGTTAAACTTATGTTACAGAATTGAAAATATTTCATAATAAAACAGACTTATCATCTCACCTTCAGAACTTAAGGAAAAGTGAGGCTAGTATTGGTTTTGTGCCAACTATGGGCGCATTGCATAATGGGCATCTGTCTTTAGTGAATTTTGGACTCTCCGATAATGACTTTGTGGTCGTAAGTATTTTTGTTAATCCAACCCAGTTTAATAATACTGAAGATTTAGAAAAATACCCAAGAACATTAGATAGGGATGTTAGATTATTAGAGACTGTTTCAGATTCTAAAATCTTTGTTTACAATCCAAGTGTAGAAGATATATACGATAATAATATAGCTTCCGAAAGCTTTACTTTTGATGGATTGGAGCATGAAATGGAAGGTGCATTTAGACCAGGACATTTTGACGGTGTTGGTACAATTGTGAAGCGACTATTAGAAATCGTAAAGCCTAATAAAGCTTATTTTGGTCAGAAAGATTTTCAGCAATTACAGATTGTCAAAAAGATGGTTGAGCTTTATAAAATACCCACAGAAATTATAGGCTGTCCAATTTTTAGGGCAGCAGATGGTTTAGCCATGAGTTCTCGTAATGAAAGATTAAAGCCAAAATATAGAGTTGCAGCTCCATTTATATACAAAACGCTTAAAACTGCCAAAACAAAGTTTGGCACAAAAAGTGCTAAAGCAGTAGCGGAATGGGTTAATAAGCAGTTTGCAAGTCATGAGCTTTTAGAGCTAGAATATTTTTTAATTGCAGATGTAAAAACCTTAAAACCAGTAAAACGAAAATCAACAAAAAAAGTATATAGAGCATTTATTGCAGTATATGCAGACGATATAAGACTTATAGACAATATCGCCCTAAATTAATTACCTTTGCCTCATGCAAATTCAAGTTGTAAAATCTAAAATTCATCGTGTAAAAGTTACAGGTGCAGACCTTAATTACATTGGCAGTATTACCATTGACGAAGACTTAATGGACGCGGCTAATATTATCCAAGGTGAGAAAGTGCAAATTGTTAATAATAACAATGGCGCACGTCTGGAAACGTATGCAATTCCTGGCCCTCGCAACAGTGGCGAAATAACATTAAACGGAGCTGCCGCAAGACTGGTTTCTCCTGGAGATGTATTGATACTTATTACATATGCTTTTATGGATATTGAAGATGCTAAAGTTTTTAAACCTTCATTAGTGTTCCCTGATGAAGCCACCAACTTATTAAAATAACTCTTTTGAGTAAATCTGTTTCCGTATTAAAAATAGTTCTACCTCTTTTATTAGGTGTAGCTTTGGTTTGGTATGCATTAACAGATGTTCCACTTTCAAAAATTATAGACTATTGGAAATCTGCTGATAAAACCTGGATAATTTTTGGAGCAATTTTAGGACTTTTAAGTCATTTGTCAAGAGCATATAGGTGGCGATTTCAATTAGAGCCATTGGGTTATGACGTTAAACTAGGTAATAGTATAATGGCTGTTTTTGCAACGTATCTTATTAATTATACTATTCCGAGAGCTGGTGAAATTGCAAGGGTTTCTATTCTCACAAATTACGAAGGTGTGCCTTTTGAAAAAGGTTTTGGAACAATTGTAGCAGAACGTATAGCAGACATGATTGTATTTTTGGGCATTATAGTTATAACACTTTTTTTACAGTTCGAGTTTATTTATGCGTTCTTAACAGAAAGATTTAACCCAATTAAAATTGCCATTGCTTTAAGTGCTTTTTTATTGGTTTTTATAATAGTTTTTAGAATTATAAAAAACAGCTCATCCAAATGGGCAATAAAGATTAGGGATTTTATTAATGGTGTAATTGAAGGCGCTTTAAGTATTTTTAAAATGAAGAAAAAATGGGCATTTATTTTTCATACGCTTTTTATTTGGGGAATGTATGTGCTCATGTTCTATTTTACCTCTTTTTCAATAGAGGAAACAAGAAACATCCCATTTGCTGCCGTTCTTATAGGCTTTATTTCTGCAAGTTTTAGTATTGCTGCAACTAATGGAGGAATAGGTTCTTTTCCTGTTGCTGTTTTTGCCGCTTTTTCAATATTTGGTATTGCTAAAGACCCAAGTTATGCTTTTGGTTGGATTATGTGGGCGTCTCAAACGTTTATGATTATAATTTTTGGAGGTCTTTCTCTAATTTACTTACCAATCTATAATCGTAAGGTTAAAGAAGTATAGAAATATTTTTTACCTTGCCTTAGCAACCAAACCTTGACTAACCATGACTAAGCTAAAGGTTATTTTTATAATCCTACTTGTTGGATTTATGGGCTTTTCTCAAGCCAAATACAAAACAATTTCCTCAAGTATTTTAGGTGAAGAACGAGAATTAAAAATATTATTACCAAGAAGTTATTCGGACGAAGACGATAAAGCTTATCCTGTTATTTATGTCTTTGATGGCGACTATCTTTTTGAAGCTGTAGCGGGTAATGTAGATTACTATGCCTATTGGGAAGATATTCCGGAGTCTATAGTCGTTGGCATTAATCAAATAGAATCTAGAGAAGACGATTTAATCTATTCGGAACAGAATTCATTACCAGTTGGAAGTGGCGCCGATTTTTATGAATTTGTGGGCAAAGAACTCATACCTTATATAGAAGATAATTACAAAACCGAAACTTTTAGAGTAGCTGTCGGTCATGGCGAAACAGCAAATTTTATTAATTATTATCTCGTAAGACAAAACCCTGTTTTTAATGCTTATGTAACCATAAGCCCGGATTTGGCTATAGATATGGAACAATATTTGGGAGAAAGATTAAGATCAATCGAGCAAAAGATTTTTTATTATTTGGCAGTCTCAAATGCAGATATTAAACATATAATGGAAGGTTCGGCATCTCTAAATAGCACATTAAAAGCATTAGATAATAGTAATTTACTATACACTTTTATGGAATTTGATGGTCCGACACATTATGCCATGCCAGCTCATGCCATCCCTAAAGCATTGGAATCTATTTTCTCTATTTTTCAACCTATTAGCAAAAAGGAGTACAAAGAGTCTATCTTAAAATTTGAAGGCTCACCAGTAGAATATTTAGAACAGAAATACGAAGAAATAAAAAACATGTTCGGTATCGAAAAACAAATCCTTATTAATGATTTTAAGGCTGTAGCAGCTGCGATAAAAAAGAAGCAGAAATGGGAGTATTATGAAGATCTTTCAAAATTGGCTAAAAAGAACTATCCTGATACCGTATTACCTAGTTATTATAAAGGCTTATATCTTGAAAATATTGGCGAATCTAAAAAAGCAATGAAAACCTTTCAGTCTGCATATGTTCTAGAAGAGATAGGTGGTATTACAAAAGATTTAATGTTGGAAAAGGCGGAGCAGATTAAAGCAGATTTTGGATATTGATGGCAAAAGTAAAGACCTCCTTTTTCTGTCAAAGTTGCGGTAGTCAATATAGTAAATGGCAAGGGCAATGTACAGCCTGTAAACAATGGAATACTATTGTAGAAGAGGTTATCCAAAAACCTGAAAAAAGTGATTGGAAATTACCAGCATCCTCAACTAATCGTGTTTCAAAACCATTAAAGATTAATGAGATTGATAGCTCAGCAGATGCTCGCTTAAATATGATTGATAATGAATTTAATCGTGTTTTGGGTGGTGGTATGGTACCTGGGTCATTAATACTCCTTGGTGGAGAACCTGGAATAGGGAAGAGTACTTTGTTACTACAAATGGCTTTAAAATTACCCTATAAAACACTTTATGTTTCTGGAGAAGAGAGTCAGAAACAGATTAAAATGCGTGCCGAGCGTATTCAGCCTAATAGCGAAAATTGCTATATTCTTACTGAGACCAAAACTCAGAACATATTTAAGCAAGTTGAAGCTTTAGAGCCAGATATCTTGGTAATAGATTCTATACAGACATTGCATAGTGATTATGTTGAGTCTTCAGCTGGGAGTATCTCACAAATTAAAGAATGTACTACTGAGCTCATAAAATTTGCCAAAGAAACAGCAACACCTGTATTATTAATAGGGCATATTACAAAAGATGGAAATATTGCTGGACCAAAAATTTTGGAGCATATGGTCGATACGGTTTTACATTTTGAAGGTGACCGCAATCATGTTTTTAGAATTTTAAGAGCTAATAAAAACCGATTTGGTTCTACGAATGAACTTGGTATATACGAAATGCAAGGTTCTGGTTTACGCGAAGTAAGTAATCCGTCAGAGATTCTTATTTCAGAAAAGGATGGCGAATTATCTGGTAATGCCATAGCCGCAACTTTAGAAGGGATGCGTCCCTTAATGATTGAGGTTCAGGCATTAGTAAGTACAGCAGTTTACGGAACACCTCAACGTTCAGCTACAGGGTTTAATGCCAAACGCCTTAATATGCTTTTGGCCGTTTTGGAGAAGCGAGCAGGTTTTAGGTTAGGAACCAAAGATGTATTTTTAAATATCACGGGAGGTATTACTGTAGATGATCCAGCAATTGATTTGGCCGTAGTTGCTGCCATATTGTCCTCTAACGAAGACGAAGCATTGCAGAGTGATTTTTGTTTTGCTGCTGAGGTAGGTTTGTCAGGTGAAATTAGACCTGTGCAACGTGTAGAGCAGCGCATATTAGAAGCTGAAAAACTAGGGTTTTCTACCATATTTGTATCTAAATACAATAAAATTAGTCTTAAGAATACAAAGATTAAAATTCAATTAATTTCTAAGATTGAAGATTTAGTTGAGTTTCTGGTTTAATCTTTAAAATCTCTATTCTAAAATCTTTTTTTGTAGAATTTTTCTGTATTTTAGAAGATGATTAATCCCAAAAATTAAATATTATGAGTAAAAAATCAACCATCGTTCCTATTAAAGATGCTATTGAATGGACTGCTAATTATAGAAAAACAATGCGAGAAGGAGATGCATCAGCATTTCTAATTCATGCATCTACTGTGTTGGATATTTTGAAAGAAATGAAGGTTGTCATAGATAATGGTGGAGGAAAATTCACAATAAATAGCACTGAAAATGAATTTTTAAGAGCATATATGGCTGTTGATTCTTCGCAATCCGAAGCTAACGGGCAAAAACTAGTCTTTGTAGGCACAAAGCGTGATGCAAAAGGAGTTTATAGAGATATGGTTTCTAAACCTGGAAGTAAATCATCAGAAGATGGAGATGGTAATACATATAATTTTACGAGGCCATGTCCTTATAATTGTGATGGAGATAGTCCATTAGGAGGATAATTAAGCTTTAAGAAATGAGTTTTTCTCTAGAGGATATTGGATTTTTTTTTTTAATAGTAAATACAGTTCTTTTTTTAGTTGGTTTGAAAAAAGCAAAAAATAAGAAAGAATATTATGTTTTTACTATATACTTAATAAGTATATCTGTAATATCAGGTATAATGTCTTATTTGGCTTCTTATGAAGAAAACAATCTTTTTCTATCACACTATTACTTTGTTGTACAGTTCATTTTATTATCCTGGTTTTTTTATGAATTATTTCAAAAGAGACAGAAGAAATTAGTTGTTAAATTTACTGGAATAGTAGTTTTTACTTTAGCTATCTTATACTTAACAGGAGAAATAGCATATTATTCTGTAGAGCCTTTTAATCCATTAGAAGTTTTTATTTGTTCATTTCCAATCATAGTTTACTCTATCATTCATTTGTATAATTCATTAAACAATACCCTTAATTACGCTTATGTTAATACAGGAATACTTGTATATATATCTATAAGTACATTGGTATTTATTTTAGCTAGTGTATTGAATAATCCAGAATCTTATTCTATGCAAGTTGTTGATATACTTTGGGAATTTAATAGTGCATTTTTTTTATTATACCACGTATTGATTTTTGTAGAATGGCTTAAAAAATTCCAATGGATAAAAGTAAAATAGTTTTTGCCTTAATTTTTGGTGTTTTTTTTCTGTTTTTAGTCTGCTTAGGATTAATTCTTTTTTTTGTTTTCTCAAGAAAAAAAATTATTCAAAAAGAACGTGAAAAGGCAGATTTAAGAATTGAGCATCAACAAAAAATATTGCAGACATCAATTGCAATACAAGAGTTAGAACGTAAACGAATCGCGCAAGATCTTCATGATGCCATTAGCGCGAAGCTTAATGTGGTTAGCTTATCAACTAACGTGCTTTTAGCGGATGAGAACATCAACAAAAAACAGAAAGATTCTTTAGAGCAAATATTAGATATTACGTCAACTACCTTAGAGAGTTCAAGAAAAATAGCCCATGATTTATTACCTCCAATTTTAGCAAAATTTGGACTAAAAGCGGCGCTCGAAGAGTTATTTGAAGAGTTTAGTAAAAATACCGACATAGATATAGACTATGAGATTGAAGACTTAAGCTTGTCTGGGACAAATCAACTCCATGTTTTTAGAATATTTCAAGAGCTAATAAATAATTCTATACGGCACGGAAAGGCCAATGTATTAGAAATATTTATGGAAGAACATGAAAAAGGGTTTGTTCTAAAGTTTCAAGACAATGGTATTGGCTTCAATATTACAGATGTTAGTGAAAAACCTGGTATTGGCATACAAAATATAAATAGCCGGGTTAGAATTTTAAATGGTGAAATTAAAATTGAGAGTAGTAAAGACAATGGTAGTTTGTTTGTAATACAATGTAACTATGGAGAATGAAATAAAAATAGCTATTGCAGATGACGAGTTGTTGTTTCGTCAAGGGTTGATGGCAATTCTTCAAAAAGAAGATAACATTAATATTCTTTTTGATGCCAAAAACGGAAACGATTTATTAACTAAATTAAGAGCCACTAAAATTAAACCTAGTATTGTTGTTACAGATTTAAAAATGCCTGAATTGAATGGTGTGGAAGTCACAAAAATTATTAGAAAAGAATTTCCAGAAATTAAAGTTATTGCTTTGACTAGTTATTTTAGCAAACCTTTTATTCTAAATATGATTTCTACAGGTGCAGTAGCTTATTTAGCTAAGAACAGCACACCTAAGTTGATGATTAAAACTATTGTTGAGGTTGATAAAAAAGGATTCTATTACGACAAAGTCGTCTACAATTATATTAAAGAAAGTGGTAAAAAATCAAGAAGAAAAACTGTAAAGTCTAATTTTGACCCTAAATTTTTTTCCAAGAGAGAGCTTCAAGTGCTAGAGCTTATTTGTAAACAACATACGGCTAAAGATATTGCAGAAACTCTGGAAATAAGTTCAAGAACCGTTGAAGTTCATCGAAGTAGTCTGCTGTTAAAAACACAGTCAAAAAACATTGCTGGATTGGTGGTTTATGCGATAAAAAATAAAATCATCAATATAGAAACCGATTTCTCTTTTGATTAATGCCCATTGCTCGTTAAGAAATAGTTGTTTTTTGAGCTTATCTCATCCATAAATTACTCAAAAATTAGTATTTTCGCATCCTTATAATAAATGCGAGTAATGAGCCAAAAGTTCCCTGAATATAAAGGACTTAACTTACCAAATATTGCTGATGAAATCAGTAACTATTGGGAAGCAAATGATATCTTCAATAAAAGTGTAACCACAAGAGAAGGTAAACCACCTTATGTCTTTTTCGAAGGACCACCATCTGCAAATGGGTTACCAGGTGTTCACCATGTTTTAGCGCGAGCGATTAAGGATATTTTTCCACGTTATAAAACCATGAAAGGGTTTCAGGTAAAACGTAAAGCAGGTTGGGATACCCACGGTTTACCAATTGAGCTTGGTGTTGAGAAAGAACTTGGCATTACCAAAGAAGATATTGGTACAAAAATTACAGTAGAAGAGTACAACGCTGCTTGTAAAAAAGCAGTAATGCGTTATACAGACATCTGGAATGACCTCACTCAGAAAATGGGCTATTGGGTGAATATGGATGACCCATATATTACTTACAAGTCTAAATACATGGAATCTGTTTGGTGGTTACTAAAACAGATTTATGATAAAGATTTATTATACAAGGGTTATACTATTCAGCCGTATTCTCCAAAAGCTGGAACTGGCTTAAGCTCACATGAGTTAAATCAGCCAGGCACCTATCAAGATGTTACAGATACAACAGTTGTGGCGCAGTTTAAAGCCAATGAAGATAGTTTACCAGATTTTTTACTAAACGAAGGCGATATTTATTTCTTGGCTTGGACAACAACACCTTGGACTCTGCCAAGTAACACCGCATTAGCTGTTGGGCCAAAAATTGATTATGTATTGGTTGAAACCTACAACCAATATACATTTAAACCTATGAATGTAATATTGGCGAAAAACTTAGTAGGAAAACAATTTTCTGGAAAGTTCAATCAAGTTGAAGAGAAATCAGAATTACTAGCATACAATTCTGACGATAAAAAAATTCCGTTTTACATTGTCAAAGAATTTAAAGGCGCTGATTTGGTAGGCATCACTTACGAGCAACTTTTAGACTACGCCTTGCCAAATGACAATCCTGAAAATGCCTTTAGAGTAATTTCTGGAGATTTCGTAACGACTGAAGACGGCACAGGCATTGTACACACAGCACCAACATTTGGAGCGGATGATGCTTTAGTAGCTAAGCAAGCCTCACCAGAAGTGCCGCCACTTTTAGTTAAAGACGATAATGATAACTTGGTGCCACTTGTGGATTTACAAGGAAGATTTAGACCAGAGTTGGGAGAATTTGCAGGCAAATATGTAAAGAACGAATATTATGCTGATGGTGAAGCACCTGAAAAATCTGTGGATGTTGAGCTTGCGATTAAACTTAAGACAGAAAATAAAGCCTTTAAGGTTGAAAAATATAAGCACAGTTATCCAAATTGCTGGCGTACGGATAAACCAATTTTATACTACCCATTAGATTCTTGGTTTATTAAAGTTACAGATGTCAAAGGACGTATGCATGAGCTTAATATGGGTATTAACTGGAAACCAAAATCTACAGGTGAAGGCCGTTTTGGCAACTGGTTAGCAAATGCTAATGATTGGAATTTATCACGCTCTCGTTTTTGGGGAATTCCATTACCAATTTGGAGAACGGAAGATGGTAAAGAACAAATCTGTATAGGCTCTATGAAAGAGCTTAAAGCCGAAATGGAAAAATCAATAAATGCCGGAGTGCTTTCTGAAGATATCTTTGCCGATTTCGAAGTAGGTAATATGTCTGAAGACAACTACGAGAAAATAGACCTTCATAAAAATGTTGTTGACAAGATTGTATTAGTTTCTAACTCAGGAAAACCAATGAAACGCGAAAGCGATTTAATAGATGTCTGGTTCGATTCTGGTTCTATGCCGTATGCACAATGGCATTACCCATTTGAAAACAAAGCCTTAATTGATGAGAATAGATCATTCCCAGCAGATTTTATTGCAGAAGGTGTAGACCAAACAAGAGGGTGGTTTTATACATTGCATGCCATCGGGACTATGGTTTTTGATTCTGTAGCTTACAAAAATGTTGTATCAAACGGATTAGTTTTAGATAAAAACGGGCAGAAAATGTCTAAGCGTTTAGGTAACGCAACAGATCCTTTTGAGACCTTGTCTAAATACGGTGCGGATGCTACGCGTTGGTATATGATAAGCAATGCTAATCCATGGGATAACTTAAAATTTGATGTTGATGGGATAGAAGAGGTAAAACGTAAGTTCTTCGGAACATTATACAATACCTATTCATTCTTTTCATTATATACCAATCTAGATGGTTTCGATTATTCTGAAGCAGATATTCCATTAAGCAAAAGACCAGAAATAGACCGTTGGATACTTTCAGAATTAAACACCTTAATCAAAAAAGTAGATGCATTTTATGCAGAATATGAACCAACAAAAGCGGCAAGAGCTATCTCAAATTTCACACAAGAATACTTAAGTAACTGGTATGTACGTTTAAGTAGAAGACGTTTCTGGAAAGGGGATTACCAAACAGATAAAATTTCGGCATACCAAACGCTTTATACATGTATGCTTACCTTGTCAAAATTAGGTGCTCCAATTGCACCGTTCTTTATGGATCGTTTGTATTTAGATCTGAATGCAGTGACCAAAAAGGAAAATTTTGAAAGTGTACATTTGGCAGAATTCCCTGTGTGTGATGAAAATGCGATAGATAAGTCATTAGAACGCAAAATGGAAAATGCGCAAACTATATCATCTTTAGTATTGTCATTAAGAGCAAAGGAGAAAATAAAAGTACGTCAACCGCTTCAGAAAATTATGATTCCTGTGACAAATAGTCAACAGAAACAAGAAATTGAAGCCGTAGCAGATTTAATAAAACATGAAGTTAATATCAAAGAAATAGAGCTTTTAGCAGATGCTTCAGATATACTAGTAAAACAAATTAAGCCAAATTTTAAAACTTTGGGCCCTCGTTTTGGTAAGGATATGAAGTTGATTGCCAGTGCAGTAAATAATTTCACTTCAGAAGATATCAACAAAATGGAGCAAAAAGGTGCTTTTGAACTTGACATTAATGGAAAAAATATTACATTAGAGCTAGACGATGTTGAGATTACGTCACAAGACATTGAAGGATGGCTTGTAGCCAATGAAGGCTTATTAACAGTAGCATTAGATGTTACAATAAATGAAGATTTGCGTAGAGAAGGTATTGCAAGAGAACTTGTAAATCGTATTCAAAATTTGCGTAAAGAT
The DNA here is from genome assembly GCF_014635865.1 of Winogradskyella haliclonae. GTDB lineage: Bacteria > Bacteroidota > Bacteroidia > Flavobacteriales > Flavobacteriaceae > Winogradskyella > Winogradskyella haliclonae. The sequence continues at coordinate 906,858 of NZ_BMDQ01000001.1, forward strand.
TCAGGATTTGAAGTTACTGACAGAATTGATGTGCAATTGTTAAGCAATAGAGATGTAATTGCAGCTGTAAATGATAATGAAGCCTACATTAAAACGGAAACTTTAACAAACGATTTAAAAATTGTAGATAACTTAGACAATGGTATAGAGATTAATTTCGATGATGTAAATACCAAATTGTCTATTAAAAAACATTAAAATATGGCAACAGACGCTAAAAATAGATACTCAGATAAAGCTTTAGAAGAATTTAGAGTACTAATTCAAGAAAAAATAGATAAAGCTGAGCACGATTTAGAGCTCATAAAAAGTGCTTATATGAACGACCATAATAATGGTACGGATGATACATCACCTACGTTCAAAGCTTTTGAAGAAGGTAGTGCAACTATGAGTAAAGAGGCTAATTCGGCTTTGGCAATCCGCCAAGAGAAGTTTATCCGTGACCTAAAAAATGCGATTATTCGTATAGAGAACAAGACCTATGGTGTTTGTAGAGTTACAGGAAAACTTATTAATAAAGAACGATTAAAATTAGTACCTCATGCGACGTTAAGCATTGAAGCTAAGAACATGCAGAAGTAATCGTATTGCATGGGTAATCATATAAATATCTTTGAGTCTTGGAATACTAATTTCAAGACTTTTTTATTAGGACTTCTTTTTTTATCACCATTGTTAAGTTTGGCGCAGAATAAATCAGAATACCTTTTTGAAGCAAAGGATATTTCTGAAGTTATAGTCGATGGTAATCAAATTTTTAATATTTCTGTTAAAACTAAAGTTGTAGAAGATATTTCTGTAAAATCATTGTCTGATGGCGAGTATGGCAATGATTATCAGGTGGTTTCAGAAGTTAAGAATAATCAATTATTTATCTCGTTAGAGCGAGTCTCTTTGGAAAAAACACCTGATGACAAAAGAAATGCCCACAAAGTCATTGCTGCTACATTGCAAATAAAAATGCCAGAACACTTAAATCTTTCTATAAAGAGTGATGTAGGTTCTGTTGAAGCAAAGGGTGTGTTTAATGAGTTGAACATAAACTTATTTCAAGGTGGTTGTACTATTAATGCCATAGCTAAACTAGCAACGATAAAAACCATAGATGGTAATATTTACGTAAAGACTAGTAATGCCATAATAGAAACTGACTCTCATCATGGATTGGTAGACTTTCCTAGTAATATGTTAGGCTTTAATGTATGGCGATTAACAACTAACGGCGGTAATATAAAAGTTGAAAAGCAAGAATAAGAAGTCTTAGGTGATATGTCTATAAAAAAGTCTTTATTAATTATCATTATTATTTTACTGATAGACCAAATCAGTAAGTTATACATTAAGATGAATTTTCAATTAGGTGAAGATTTAGAAATTTTCAGTTGGTTTAGAATAAGCTTTATTGAAAATGACGGAATGGCTTGGGGCACAAAGTTAAGTGATATCTTTTCGTTCATAACTGACAAATCTGCAAAACTCATTCTGACCATATTTAGAATTTTAGCAGTAACAGGAATAGGCTATTGGCTTTACGATGTCATAAAAAAACAAAAAACAAAAACCTTAATTTTTGCCATTTCTCTAATCTTTGCAGGAGCTTTAGGTAATATTATTGACTCTGTTTTTTATGGTGTCTTTTTTAGTGATAGTTATGGGCAAGTCGCCACATTTTTACCAGAAGAAGGTGGGTATTCAGGTTTATTTTATGGTAAAGTCGTAGACATGCTTAACTTTCCGTTGTACAATGGTATTTTACCTGATTGGTTACCATTTTTTGGCGGAAAACAATTCTCCTTTTTTGATCCTGTTTTTAATGTTGCTGATGTGGCTATTAGTACAGGTATTGGTATTTTGATTGTGTTTAATAAAAGAGCTTTTAGGGAAGTAAATAGTTTTATCAAAATTGATAACTCTTCTTATGAGTCAAACAATAATCCAACTTAACGTCATTTTCGGAAGCTGCAATTTTAGTTTCTGCTTCAAAAAAAGATAATCCAATTTTTAAGGTCTCTGGTCTGCATCCCGAAAGAAAACGATCATAAAATCCTTTACCATAACCAACCCGATTTCCAAAAGTGTCAAAAGCCAAAAGTGGGACAAAAACAAGGTCTATTTGTTGAGGCAAAATAGGAATACCATCAATAGGTTCAGGAATATTATATTCGTTTTTCTTTAAAGTAATATTGTCGGTAAGTAGAAAATGAGACATGGTAGAATCTTCAAAATTGCTTTTAGAGATGACAATATTTTTATCTTTTCCGGCAAGAATATTTAAGATGTATTCTGTATTTATTTCCTTCTGCTCTTGGATGGGTAAAAAGATATGATAGAAAGAGTGATTCCATATATCTAGTTGTAATAGTTGATTGGCAATACTGAGGCTTCTATTTTCTATCTCGTCATAGCTTAATTCTTGACGAAGTGCTTTGTATTTTTTACGTATTTCAGACTTAGACATTAGTCTTCAAGTTTTGTAGAGATGTGAAAAATAGCATCACCTTGATATATAATGGGAGACTCATTAACATTAAAAATATAACCGTTATTTGGTGCTTTTATAAAATGATTAAAACTTCCGTATGGGTCAGTAATATTACCAATAACATCACCTTTTTCAACTTTTGATGTTACATTTACTGTAGGCTTAAACATCCCTGAATATTTTGCACGTATCCATTTACTCTCTGTGATTCTTACACATTGTTTTTTGGGACGAGATACTTTGAATTTGCGATTAAGCATTTCTAAATGATTCAACACTCGTTTAACACCATTTACGCCAGTATTTGTAATCGTATTATCGATATGAAAAGATTTTCCGCCTTCAAACAATAACATTGGAATGCCTAACTTGTAACAAGAGTTTCTAAAAGATTTATTTAAATTTTTCGAATTAAATATAAATGGAGCTCCAAAAACTTGTGCAAGTTCATCTAAAACAACTTCATTTTTTACGATTCGTATTTGCGCTGCATTAAAACGATCTGCTCCACCAGTATGAAAGTCTAAAATTAAATCGGCATGAGGTACAATTTGTGTCATAAGCTTATGTGCCACACGACTAGCTAAGGAGCCACCTTTTCCGCCAGGAAAAACGCGATTAAGGTCACGCCCATCTGGAAACAAACGGTCCATATGGATAAACCCAAAAACATTAATTACAGGCACACAGATTATAGTACCTCGTTTAGGTTTGTTAATACCTTTTGCGATAACTTGACGCACAATTTCTACACCATTTACCTCATCACCATGGATGCCAGCTGTTATTAAAATTGTAGGCCCGGGTTTTTTGGAACGTTCTATAATGACTGGGACATCAATTCTGTTTTGGGTATGAAGTTTGGCCACATTAAAACTAACCTTGGCGCTTTCACCAAGGCCTACTTTTTGACCTAAAATGTCTAGAACTTCTTTTTCACTCATATGCATTTCCTGCGAAATCAGGAATTTCTTTAGTTGTTAATTCTTTTATTTTCTATTACGCTCTATAAACGTAATAATTGCTCTAGCTATGTTTTTTTGTGTAGCACCTTCAATACCTTCTAGTCCAGGAGTAGAATTTACTTCCATGATTAAAGGGCCGCGATTAGATTGTAACATATCTACACCACAAACAGGTAATTTTAACGCACGCGATGCTTTTATTGCAAGTTTTAATTCACTTTCAGATAATCTAATATAATCTGCATGGCCACCACGATGTAGATTAGAGCGGAATTCACCATCTTTTCCTTGGCGTTTCATAGCACCAACGACTTGGTTGTCTACAACTAATGCACGTAAATCGGCGCCTTTTGCTTCCTCAATATATTCTTGTACTAAAGCTCTAGCTTGTAAACCGTTAAAAGCTTCTAGCACAGATTCAGCTGCATTTTTTGATTCCGCTAAAACCACACCTAAACCTTGAGTACCTTCTAGAAGTTTAATAATTACAGGAGGCCCACCAACATGATTCAATACTTCTTCAACATCACGAGAATAATTGGTAAATACTGTTTTAGGCATTCCGATTCCGGCCTTAGATAAACGTTGGAAACTACGAAGTTTATCTCTTGACCTTAAAATAGCATCAGACGTCACAGTGGTAAAGACATTCATCATTTCAAACTGCCTTACAACAGCACAGCCAAAAAAGGTAACAGATGCACCTATTCTTGGGATGATAGCATCTACATAATTGAGATAACGGTCCTTGTAATAGATGGTTGGTTTTTCTTGCTCAATAATAATATCGCATTTTAATGGGTCTATAACTTCGATCTCATGACCACGATTTTCGCCCTCTTCAATAAGGCGCCTCGTGGAATATAAGTTTTCATTTCTAGAAAGTATTACGATATTCATTTTCCGATGCTTAAAATGCTAAAGTTAAAAAGTATTTAGAGTTAGTCAAACTTATATAACTCTTAACTTTTATATACCTTTGGATACATGTCCGAAACTACTTTAGATATTCAGATAAAAACCTTACCTCATCAACCAGGTGTCTATCAGTATTTTGATGCTGATGACAATTTAATTTATGTTGGTAAAGCTAAGAGTATAAAAAAGCGTGTAAGCTCTTATTTTACCAAACATCACGATTATGGAAAGACCCGTGTTTTGGTGAAGAAAATAGCTTCGGTAAAGCACATTGTGGTTGAGACAGAGAGTGATGCACTGTTGTTAGAGAATAATCTTATAAAAAAGTATAAACCACGCTATAATGTGTTGCTTAAGGACGACAAATCATACCCTTGGATTTGTATTAAGAAAGAACGTTTTCCTAGAGTGTTTTCTACCCGTCGGGTTATTAGAGATGGGTCAGAATATTTTGGGCCATATACAAGTATGAAAACTGTAAAAACCTTATTAGGTTTAATTAAAGGCTTGTACCAATTAAGAACATGTAATTATCATTTAACTGAACAAAAGGTTGAAACAGGAAAATTTAAAGTTTGTTTAGAATACCATTTAGGAAACTGTAAAGGTGCTTGCGAAGGTCTAGAAACTGAAGTGCAATACCATGGAAACATTTCTGCGATTAGAGAGATTTTAAAAGGAAATTTTAAAGACTCACTTCAGCAATTCAGAAAACAGATGAAGACTTATGCAGAACAGATGCAGTTTGAAGATGCTCAGAAAGTCAAAGAGAAATTAGATATTCTTGAAAATTACCAAGCAAAATCTACAGTTGTTAATCCCAAGATTAGTAATGTAGATGTCTTCTCTATTGTAAGTGATGAAAGTTATGCTTATATCAATTTTTTACAATTGTCTTACGGCTCTATAATTAGGTCGCATACTTTAGAAATTAAAAAGAAACTTCAAGAAACAGATAAAGAATTGCTAGAGATAGCAATTACAGAAATAAGGCAACGTTTTCATTCTAATAGTAAAGAAATCTATGTGCCTTTTAAAGTAGAGTTGGGAGATACTATTAAAATTACGATTCCCAAACTTGGGGATAAGAAAAGTATTTTGGATTTGTCTATACGTAACGCTAAGTATTACCGTATGGATAAAATGAAACAGATTAAAATTACTGATCCAGATCGGCATGTAAATCGTATTATGGCGCAGATGAAGGCCGATTTGCGTTTGTCTGACGAGCCAAGACATATTGAGTGTTTTGATAATTCTAATATTCAAGGAACACATCCAGTAGCTGCTTGTGTGGTTTTTAAAAATGGCAAGCCTAGCAAAAAAGAGTATCGTCATTTCAATATAAAAACGGTTGAAGGTCCAGATGATTTTGCATCTATGGAAGAGGTCGTGCATAGAAGATACAAACGACTCCTAGAAGAAGACCAGCCATTACCACAGCTCATTATTATAGATGGCGGAAAAGGGCAATTGTCTTCGGCATTAAAGAGTTTAGACCTCTTGGGTTTACGAAAAAAAATAGCAATTATCGGCATAGCAAAACGTTTAGAAGAATTATTTTACCCAGATGACCCAATTCCATTATATTTAGATAAAAAAAGCGAAACACTAAAGATTATTCAACAACTCAGAAATGAAGCCCATCGTTTTGGTATTGAGCACCATAGGAATAGGAGAAGTAAAGGCGCACTAAAAACTGAGCTAGAAAATATTCCTGGAGTAGGTGAACAAACAATAGTAGATTTGATGAAAGCGTTTAAGACTGTAAAGCGAATTGCTAATGCTAAGCTAGATGAACTTGAGACTGTTGTAGGTGTGTCAAGAGCCAATAAAGTATATAACTATTATCATAAAGAATAAAGTGAGAATTAAGACTAAACATATTATCGTTTTTGGATTACTTGTCTTAATGTTTTCAGGGCTGCAATTGCAAGCTCAAGATACCGAAAGACCAAAAGTAGGCTTAGTTCTGAGTGGAGGTGGCGCAAAAGGATTTGCACACATTGGAGCCTTAAAAGTTATAGATAGTCTTGGTATCAAAGTAGATTATATTGCTGGTACTAGTATGGGCGCAATAATTGGATCTTTATACTCATCAGGATATACAGGGAAGCAGTTAGACTCACTATTCAAAACTATAGATTTTGATATGTTGATTAACGATAAGTTTTCTAGAAAATCTAAATCCTTAGCCGAAAGAAATAATTCTGAACGTTATGCGGTTAGTCTTCCTTTTCAGAAGTTTAAAATTTCCTTGCCTTCAGGTTTATCTAGAGGACAAAATGTATATAATTTATTATATAAAATGATGCTGCCTGTAAATGACGTCTCTAATTTTGAAGATTTACCAATTCCTTTTTTTTGTATTGCAACTAATATTGAAACTGGAGAACCCGTAGTTTTGGATTCAGGTAATTTGGCTGAGGTTGTTGCTGCCAGTGGTGCTTTTCCTTCCTTGTTTCAGCCCGTTATAATTGATGATAACATATACATAGATGGTGGTGTTACTAATAACTATCCTATTAAAGAGTTAAGAGAAAAAGGTATGGATATTATTATTGGTGTGGATGTGCAAGATGGTTTAAAAGATAGAGAAGCCTTAGATTCTGCTCCAGATATTTTACTTCAAATAAATAATTTTAGAACGATTAATGATATGAAAGTAAAGCGAAAGCTTACCGACATTTATATAAAACCAGATATCACTAATTTTTCGGTTATTTCATTTAATGAAGGTAGAGATATTGTTAAAAATGGAGAAGTTGCTGCAAAAGAACAATTAGAAGCTCTTAAGAAATTAAAAGAAGCCCAAAAAGATTTTACAGTAAAAAAACACCTTAGCGTTACAGATAGCATTAAGATTAGGAGTATAAATGTGACTGGGAATAAACGTTATACACGTTCTTATGTTTTAGGAAAATTAAAACTTAAGGGAGGCGATGATATTAGTTATGAAGAATTAAATAAAGGTGTAAATAACTTAGTTGCAACTAACAATTTTGATGCATTTAGATACAAATTATTACCTACAGATTTAGAAGGCGTCTATGATTTAGATGCAAAAATTAAAGAATCGGAAACAAGTACATTTATTAAATTAGGTGTGCACTATGACGGTCTATATAAAAGCGCAGCTTTGATAAATATATCTCAAAAGCGCTTGTTGTCTAAGAATGATATAGCTGCTTTAGATATTGTTCTTGGAGATAATATTAGGTATGACTTTGATTATTTTATAGATAAAGGGTTTTATGTCAGTATAGGTCTAAAATCTAGGTATAATCAGTTTGATAGACGCGTGAATGCAAATTTACTATTGCAACCAGACGACCCACTTTTAGTTAACCTAAACAAAGTAGATGTTGAGCTACAAGACCAAACCAATCAGTTGTATTTTCAAACCCTATTAGCAAAAGAGTTTGCTATAAATTCAGGTATTGAACATAAACGACTTAAAATCACAACCGAGAACTTAAATAATAACAATACAGGAGAAGATTTTACATTCGAGAATACGGATTATTTTAGCGTATTTGGAAATCTAAAAATTGACAATTACGATAACCGTTATTTTCCTAATAATGGCTTTTGGTTTGATGGCAATTTACATTGGTATTTGGCAGCTAGTGGTTTCAATAATGATTTCGAACCCTTTTCTATTGCAAAAGCTGAAATAGGTTATGCCTTTAGCCCATTAGATAAGCTATCTATTAATCTTAAAACTTCTGGAGGGTTTCAGTTAGGAGACCGTTCAACAAACTTCTTAAACTTTGCTTTTGGTGGTTATGGCGAAAACTTTATTAATAATATAGATTCTTTTTATGGGTATGACTATTTATCAATAGTAGGAAATAGCTTTGTAAAAGCTGATATTAATCTAGATTACGAATTGTTTAAAAAACATTATATCATTTTATCAGGTAATTTTGCCAACATAGAAGATAACATTTTTGATGATGACGAATGGATATCTGTACCAGATTATACAGGTTATGCTTTAGGTTATTCTATTGAAACATTTTTAGGGCCTATTGAGGCAAAGTACACGATTTCACCAGAATTAAAAGAGAGCTACTGGTTTTTTAATGTTGGTTTTTGGTTTTAGGGTTTCACATATTTTCCGATATTTGTACTATTATGACCCTATTCTGGAAAGACTTAAAACTTCATCTTCATTTCCTTATTAAAAGGAACCCAGAATAAGCATGCATTTTTTGTAACTTTAGAGACAGGTATTGTAAGTGTTACTTTATATGCCTAAACAATATAACATCTAAACAATTCAAAAATGCCATTTTATCATAAACTCGGAGAAATCCCTCCTAAACGACATACCCAATTTAAAAAACCAGATGGTAGTTTTTACTACGAGCAACTATTTGGAACTATAGGTTTTGATGGTATGTCAACAAATAGCTACCATGAACAGCGTCCAACTCAAGTCAAAGAAATTAAAGGAAACTATAGTGTAGCGCCAAAAATTGCTAAGGCAAATAATATGCAGTCTTATCGCTTGCATGGTTTTAAAGTGAAACCAGAAAACGATTATCTACAAAGCCGAAAAATAGTATTATCTAATAGTGATTGTAATATTATTTTATCAGCACCAAAATCTTCAACTAAAGATTATTTTTATAAGAACACTGATGCAGATGAGTTAATTTTTATTCATAAAGGAACAGGTAAATTAAGAACACATCTGGGGAATTTAGATTTCAAGTATGGAGATTATCTGTTAGTACCTCGAGGCATCATATACAAACTAGATTTTGACACTGAAGACAACCGTCTATTTATTGTAGAATCTTATCGTCCTATTTATACCCCTAAACGTTATCGTAATTGGTTTGGTCAACTATTAGAGCATTCGCCATTTTGTGAGCGCGATTTAAGACAACCTCAAGAATTAGAAACCTATAATGAGTCGGGAGATTTTTTAATTAAAGTAAAAAAGCAAGACGAAATTTTTGATATGATCTATGCTTCACATCCTTTTGATGTAGTAGGTTATGATGGTTATAATTATCCATATGCGTTTTCGATTCATGATTTTGAGCCTATAACAGGTCGTGTGCATCAACCACCTCCGGTACATCAAACTTTTGAAACTGATGCATTTGTCGTTTGCAGCTTTGTGCCAAGATTGTATGATTATCACCCTTTAGCAGTGCCTGCACCATACAATCATAGCAATATAGATAGTGATGAGGTATTGTATTATGTTGATGGAGATTTTATGAGCCGCAATGATATTGACAAAGGTCATATTTCTCTGCATCCAGCGGGCATACCTCATGGGCCACATCCAGGAGCTATGGAGCGTAGTATAGGTAAAGTAAAAACAGATGAACTGGCCGTGATGGTAGACACATTTAAACCTTTAAAAGTTACAGAAGAAGCTTTAAAAATAGCCGATGAAGATTACTATAAATCTTGGTTAGAATAAAAACAACAGTCAAAAAAATTGATTAAATATTTTAAAAATTAAATCATGGCAAAAGAAGTAAAATCAGTCGATTATGGACTAGAGAAAATATTTGAAGGTGCACAAGATTTTTTACCACTTTTAGGAACAGATTATGTAGAGTTCTATGTAGGTAATGCAAAACAATCCGCACATTTTTATAAAACAGCATTTGGTTTTCAATCCTATGCATACAAAGGTTTAGAAACAGGGTCAAAAGATGAGGTGAGTTATGTGTTAAAACAAGATAAAATAAGAATTGTCTTAACGACGCCTCTTAATAGTAAATCCCCAGTAAATGACCATATCGTAAAGCATGGTGATGGCGTGAAAGTTGTAGCATTATGGGTGGATGATGCTAAAAAGTCTTACGAAGAAACCACTAAGCGTGGTGCAAAATCGTTTATGGAACCAAGAGTTGAGTCAGATGATTTTGGAGAGGTAGTGAGAGCTGGTATATATACTTATGGAGAAACTGTACATATGTTTGTAGAGCGTAAAAATTATAAAGGTGCGTTTTTACCAGGTTTTGCGGAGTGGAAAAGTGATTATAATCCAGAACCTGTTGGCTTAAAATACATAGATCACATGGTTGGTAATGTAGGTTGGGGGCAAATGAACAAATGGGTAAAATGGTACGAAGATGTTATGGGTTTTGTTAACTTTTTATCTTTTGACGACAAGCAAATTCATACAGAATATTCAGCCTTAATGAGCAAGGTAATGAGTAATGGCAATGGGCGAATTAAGTTTCCAATAAATGAACCAGCCAAAGCAGCAAAAAAATCACAAATAGAAGAATATTTAGATTTTTATGAAGATTCAGGTGTACAGCATATTGCTGTAGCAACAGATGATATCATAAAAACGGTTGCTCAATTAAGAGCACGAGGTGTTGAATTTTTACCACCACCACCGCAATCCTATTACGATATGATTCCGGAACGATTAGGTGTGCATATGGATATGATGAAAGAAGATATTGCTGAGCTACAGCGATTATCTATTTTGGTAGATGCAGATGAAGAAGGTTATTTACTGCAAATTTTTACAAAACCAGTTGAGGACAGACCAACCTTATTTTTTGAAATTATTCAACGCATGGGAGCACAAGGCTTTGGAGCAGGAAACTTTAAGGCTTTGTTTGAGTCTATTGAACGCGAACAAGCCAAACGCGGAACATTATAATATACAATGTTGTATTTACGTTAAAACACCGTCAACTATTGACGGTGTTTTTTACTTTTAATACTTTTGGAATAGTAATTGTAATTGTTATACTATTACTAATAAAATGTAGATATAAAAGTTACATTTGCATTATAGATTTTTATGAAAAAGTGTTTACTGTTTTTTATTACCATAGTTAGCTTACAACTTGTAGTAGCTCAGCAAGAATCAGCCTTTAAAAGCGGAGAGTGGTTCAAGTTTCGTATGAGTTATAGTGGATGGCTTAAAGCTGGTGAAGCTACATTAAATATTAAAGAAAAAAGTCTAGACGGAAAGCCGGTTTATCATGTTGTAGGCAAAGGAAAAACAACAGGTGCTATAAATTGGTTTTTTAAAGTAAGAGATCGTTACGAAAGTTATTTCGATACAAAAACGGGATTGCCATATAAGTTTATCAGAAAAATTGACGAAGGCGGCCACAAAAAAGATGTTGAGATTGCTTTTGATCATAAAAACAAAAAGGCCAAAGTCAATAACAAAAAATATAAAACAGTAAAATCTGTCGATATTGATACAAATGTTCAAGATTTAGTTTCTGCATTTTATTACCTCAGGAATAACTATAATACGGAGAGTATTAAAAAAGGAGATGTTGTAAAGCTGAGTATGTTTTTTGATGAAGAGAACTATCCATTTAAACTTAAATTCTTGGGTCGTGAAACAATAAAAGTCAAATTAAATGGTAGTAGAGTGAAAGTTAAAACACTTAAATTTAGACCATATGTAATGGCTGGACGTGTATTTAAAGAAGAAGAAAGCTTGACCTTATGGGTAAGTGCAGATAAAAATAAAATACCTTTAAAGATAAAAGCAGATTTAGCTGTAGGCTCTTTACGTGCAGACTTAGAAAAGTATAAAGGACTTAAACATTCTTTTGAAGTCCAATTTGATTAAAACATATGTCAAACCAACCAGACTATTCACATATTATAAAAGCACTTCAAGAAAAGTATAATGGTATAGACCAAGATACAGACGACCATCTTCTAGGTCTTTTATATAGTAAGCCTATAACGTATTGGGATTATATTCAAACAGATGCGTTGTTAGGATTACAAACTCAGCGAACGACCTTGCCTGATGAGATGGTTTTTATTGCCTATCATCAAATCAATGAACTTATTTTTAAGATGATTCTTTGGGAAATATCTCAAGTTGCTGGAAAAGAAAATCTAAAAGCAGATTTTTTTGAAAGTAAAATCATGCGAGTTTCTAGATATTTTGATATGCTTACCACATCTTTTAATATTATGAGAGAAGGTATGGAAGTAGAGCAGTACATGAAATTTAGATATACATTAACACCAGCAAGTGGTTTCCAAAGTGCTCAGTATCGTTTTATAGAATTTGCTTCTACAGAATTAATTAATCTTATAGACTATAGATTCAGAAAAAATATTGATAGAAATACGCCATATACACATGCTTTTGAACACTTGTATTGGCAAGCAGCAGGGAAAGATCATAAGACAGGAAAAAAATCTACATTATTAGTAAATTTTGAAAAACGTTATAAGGACGAATTTTTAAGGTTTATGGAAACCTACAATACTAAAAACTTGTGGACACGCTTTAAAGAGCTACCAAAAGAAGACCAAGAAGACCAAGATTTAGTGAAAGCTATGCGACATTACGATTATACAGTAAATGTAACATGGGTAATGGCACATTATAATGCAGCAAAACATTATATAGAAAGTGGTATTGGTGATGGTGAAGCTACTGGCGGTAGTGATTGGAAGAAATACATGCATCCAAAATACCAACGCCGTATTTTCTTTCCAGATTTGTGGAGTGAAGAAGAATTAAAAAATTGGGGAACAAATATATAAACCAAGAACGATTAATGCATTTTAAAAGATTAGTTTGGATAGCAGTAATATCTGCAATTTTTTGGACATGTAAAGAGGATAAGCCAGAAGAAATAACCGAAGAGTTAGTAGTTGTAAAGGTTAAAGAAAATCTTGAATTTGGCTTCAATCTGGATGACTTTATTGTTAAAAGAGACACCATTAAAAGCGGTGACAGTTTTGGAGAAATCTTAGAGCGAAACAATATAGGTTATCCAAAAATCTTTCAAATTGCTGAAAAAGCTAAAGATTCATTTGACATTAGAAAGCTACAAGTGGGTAAACCATATACTTTGCTTTGTGCAAAAGACAGTTTAGAGACCCCAAAAAGTTTTATTTATCAACCAAATAAAATTGAATATGTGGTTATAGATTTCCAAGATTCTATTCAGACTTATATGGGTAGAAAACCAATAAAATATGTTGAGCGGGAAGCATCAGGTGTTATACCTCAAGGTAGTGGAATTTCGATGGTTTTAGACAAAAAAGGGTTGAGTCAATTGTTAGCTAATAAAATGGCTAATGACATTTATGCATGGACCATTGATTTTAATAGACTTCAACCAGGCGATCGATTCAAAGTTATTTACACAGATAAATATATAGATGACACTATTTATGCTGGCGTGGATCATGTTAAGGCGGCTTATTTTGAGCATAATAAAAAACCAATTTATGCTTTTGAGTTTGAGACCGATAGTGTAAAAGGAATAGTTGACTACTTTACTGAAGACGCAAAAAATCTTAGACGCGCTTTTTTAAAGTCTCCATTACGATTTGGTAGAGTATCGTCAAGATATAATCTAAAGCGTCGTATAAGATACTATGGCTATAAGATACGACCTCACAAAGGTACTGATTTTGCAGCACCAGTCGGAACGCCAATTTTAGCTACAGCCAATGGAACAGTAACAGAGTCTACAAGACGAGGCGGTAATGGTAAATATGTGAAAATTAGGCATAATGCAACTTATGAGACCCAGTATTTACATATGAAAGCGCAAAAAGTAAAGAAGGGTGAATTTGTAAAACAAGGAGATGTTATCGGTTGGATAGGAATGACTGGTAATACAGGAGGGCCACATGTTTGTTATCGTTTTTGGAAAAACGGAAGACAAGTCGATCCATTTAAACAAAAATTACCAGAAGCAAAACCCATTTCGGATAGTTTAAAAGCAAGATTTTTAGAATACATCGTTCCAATAAAGCAACAATTAGATAACATTATTTTGGTTGAAGATTCACTTCCTCCAGAAACTGAAGAGACACTTTCAGAGATACAATAATTATGGCATTACAATCAACCAATCCAACTACGACCAAAGCTTGGTCAGATTTACAATCGCATTTTTCTGAATTAAAAGATGTTCATCTTAAAGAATTATTTAAGAATAATTCAAAACGAGCAGAAGAATTGACTGTGATTTGGGATGATTTTTATGTTGATTTTTCTAAGAATAGAATTACTAAAAAAACCATTTCGTTACTAACGGATTTGGCAAAAGAGTTGCATCTTAAAGATGCTATTTCAAAATATTTCGATGGCGACATCATTAATAAAACTGAAGGTAGAGCTGTTCTTCATACCGCACTTAGAGCTCCTGAAAGTGCTGAAGTATTTGTTGGTGGAGAAAATGTTATTCCTGGAGTTTTTGCTGTAAAAGAAAAAATTAAAGATTTCACAAATAGTATAACTAGTGGTATCCATAGAGGTTTTACTGGGAAACAAATTACAGATGTAGTAAATATTGGTATTGGCGGGTCTGACTTAGGGCCAGCAATGGTGGTAGACTCGCTTAAGTTTTATAAAAACCATCTTAGTACTTATTTTGTAAGTAATGTTGATGGTGATCACTATCAAGAAATAGTGAAAAATCTAAATCCAGAAACGACACTTTTTGTAATTGTGTCTAAAACATTTACAACACAAGAAACATTGTCTAATGCTAACTCAATTAGAGATTGGTTTTTACAAACATTACCAAAAGAGGCAATAGCTAATCATTTTGTAGCGGTATCTACAAATATTGAAAGTGTAAAGGCTTTTGGTATAGATGAAGCAAATATTTTCCCAATGAAAGATTGGGTTGGTGGACGTTTTTCATTATGGAGCGCTGTTGGCTTGTCAATAAGCCTTGCTTTAGGATATGATAATTTTGAAAATCTTCTAAGTGGAGCTCATAAAATGGATGAGCATTTCAGAACATCAGATTTTAAAGAAAACATTCCAGTCATTGGGGCATTATTAACAGTTTGGTATAATAATTTTTTTGAAGCTGAGAGCGAAGCAATTATTCCATATACACAATACCTTAATCAGTTTGCAACATATTTGCAGCAAGGTATTATGGAAAGTAATGGAAAGAGGGTGGATAGAGATGGTAAGCCAGTTAATTATCAGACAGGAACACTAATTTGGGGAGAGCCAGGAACTAACTCCCAACATGCTTTTTTTCAGTTAATTCATCAAGGCACAAAATTAATTCCAACAGATTTTATTGGTTATGTAAAATCGCTTCACGGCAATAAAGACCATCACAATAAACTCATGTCTAATTATTTTGCACAGACCGAAGCTTTAATGAATGGTAAAACAGAAGATGAAGTTTTAGAGGAATTAGGGAACGCTTCTGAAGAACAGAAACAAATGCTTTTGCCTTTCAAAATTTTCGAAGGCAATAAGCCAACGACATCAATTTTAATTCAAAAACTAACCCCAGAAAGTTTAGGAAAACTTATAGCGATGTATGAGCATAAAATCTTTGTGCAAGGTATTATTTGGAATATCTTTAGCTATGACCAATTTGGTGTTGAGTTAGGTAAAAAGTTGGCAAAAACTATTTTGGAAGACTTAAATTCTTCAGTTATTCACAATCCTCATGACACCTCTACTCAGAGTCTTATTGAGTTTTTTAAGAAATGATTAACGTTTTGTTGAAAAATATTCAAGATTCTTAAATTTTTAAGTGTTTTGCACCCTTCCTTTTAATTAATTTTAACTGTTAAAATTCTTAACATTTAGTTAATGTTTTAACTCTCATTAGTCGTATTTTTGCGGCGTAAAAACAAAATCAACTTTATACACAATGAAAAAAATTTCACAATTTGTACTAGTTTTTGTAGTGATGTTATTCACTTCAGTTACTTTTTCTCAAAGTACAATTACTGGTAAAATTTTAGGTTCGGATTTTAATGGGCCATTACCAGGAGTTAACATTCTTGAAAAAGGAACAACTAATGGTACTTCAACAAACTTTGACGGAAACTTTTCAATTACTACAAAAGAAGCTTCTGGGGAATTAGTAATCTCTTACGTAGGTTATGTTTCACAAACTATAGCTTTTAATGCTAGTAAGGATTTAGGAACAATTACTTTAATGGTTAGCGATGTAGGTTTAGACGAAGTAATGATTATTGCTTCTGTAGCAGTTGACAGAAAAACACCTGTTGCTGTTTCTACAGTAAAAGCAGATCAAATCGAACTAAAATTAGGAACTCAAGAATTTCCTGAAGTTTTAAAATCTACACCTGGTGTATATGCTACCAAACAAGGCGGTGGATATGGAGACGGTCGAATAAACTTAAGAGGGTTTAACTCTGAGAATGTTGCTGTGATGATTAACGGTGTTCCTGTAAACGACATGGAAAATGGTCGTGTTTTCTGGAGTAACTGGGCAGGTTTAGGTGATGTAACAAGTTCTATGCAGGTACAAAGAGGTCTTGGTGCGGCTAAAGTTGCAGTGCCTTCTGTAGGTGGAACAATAAACATTATTTCTAAAACTACAGATGTTGAGGCTGGTGGAAATTTCTATACAACTTTAGGTAACGATGGATTCAAGAAATTTGGGGTGACTTATTCAACAGGTTTAATGGATAATGGTTTTGCTGCTACGGTTTCTGCAGCTAAAACAGATGGTGATGGTTTCGTTGATGGTACTGAGTTTAATGCAGTATCTTACTTCATCAACATATCTAAGCAAATAAACGAGAATCATAAATTAGCATTTACCGCTTTCGGTGCTAAGCAACGTCATGGTCAGAGACAAAACAGACATTCTATAGAAACATTCAGAAAGTCTGAAAGGGATATAAAATTTAATTCAGATTGGGGTTACAGAAATGGGCAAATTACTTTTCAGGAAGATAACTTCTACCACAAACCACAAATCTCTTTAAACCACTATTGGAACATAAATGATAAATCTAAATTATCTACTGCTGCTTACGTGTCGTTTGGTACTGGTGGAGGTGGAGGTTTCCGCGGTGTAAACAAATTTGGTTTTGACCCTTCTACAGGAATTGGAGAATACAGAGATGGTTTATATGGCCCAATTGATTTTGATAGAATTGCACAAGAAAACGAAGATTTAGGTGTAAATGGTTCTGAAACTATTTTAAGAGCATCACGAAATGACCATAAATGGTATGGTGTTTTATCTACTTACCAAACAGACTTAACAGATGAGTTAGTTCTTTTAGGAGGTCTTGATTTTAGATATTACAAAGGAATCCACTTCCAAGAAGTTACAGATTTATTAGGTGGTCAATACTACCTTGATGATAATGATGTTAACAATCCAAACAGACAAACTAGAGTTGGTGATAAAGTTAACTATGATAATGATGGTATTGTAAACTGGATTGGTGGATTTACACAATTAGAATATTCTAAAGATAAATTAGCAGCTTTCGTTTCGTTAGCAGCTTCAAATACTGGTTATAAGCGTGTTGACCGTTTTAACTATTTAGATTCAGATCCACTACAGACTACAGGTACTTCTAACTTTTTTGGTTATGGTGTAAAAGGAGGTGCTAACTATAATTTAGACGATAACCATAATGTATTTGCTAACTTAGGATATTTTGAAAAAGCACCTTTCTTTAGAGCTGTATATCCTGAATTCGATAATGAAAATATAAATGATGATGCTCCTAATCAAAAGATCACAAGTTTTGAGTTAGGTTATGGTTACAGAAGTGATAAGTTAAGTGCTAATGTCAATGTATATCATACAAGATGGAATGATAGAACAGAGTTTGCGTCTTTCCAAACGCAAAGTAATGAGTTGGCTTTCGTTAATATTTTAGGAGTAGATGCTATCCATAAAGGAATTGAAATAGATTTCGTTTACAGACCATGGGATAACCTAAGAATAACTGGTATGGCATCTATCGGAGATTGGAGATGGGGGAACAATGTTGAAAATGTTGAAATTAGAGACGAAGAACAAAATCTTATAGACACCGTAGATATCATAATTGAGGATTTAAGAGTAGGTGATGCTGCTCAAACAACTTTTGCATTAGGAGCTAATTATGATATTGGACCTGATACAATCTTAACTGTTGATTACAATTACTTTGCGGATTTGTATTCAGATTTCGACCCAAGTGATAGAGGTACAGTTGGACCACAAGCATGGAAAGTACCTGCATACGGAATTTTTGATACTGCTATGCGTCACAACTTTAAGTTTGGTAACTTTGATGCTACATTAACAGGTAGAATTAATAATATATTCAATACAGAGTATATTGCTGATTCTCAAGATGGTGACGGAACTGCACAAGGTGCAAGAGTATTTTACGGCTTTGGACGTACATTTAGTGTAGGTGCTAAAATTAATTTTTAAAAAAAAAGAGAAATGAAAAAAATAGTTTATTTATTCGCTTTAGTGGCTATAGCTTTTACAAGCTGTAACCCATTAGAAGATATTAATGAAGAGATTGATGCGATTCCTGCAGCACCAAATGTTGGTACTTTTGAGTACACACTTGTAACAGAAGATTATGATGCGCTTATGGTAGATGGAGCGTTTCAATCTGTAGACGAAGCAAAAGCTTTATTGCCAGATTTTCTAGCAGATTTATATCCTTTATATGGACAAGGTTCTTCAGTATTGGTGAACTATAACTTGTTTTTTAGTGGTATAGATGGTGTATCAGATTTTACTGATTCTGATACATATCAACTAACAAATGCAGATTATGCGTCTACCGGAAGTGATGCTTTTGGTTTTTATCCTAATATTGATGCAACAGATGAGATTCCTGCAGTCCTAGACGCTCAAATTATGAGTCCAGTAGATGGACAGTTCTTATTGGTCGAGTACGATCAGTATTTTGAAACGCCTACTGTAGGTATTGCTGATTTATATAGAGCTGAATTCCCTGGAGATTTTGGAAATTTCGAAGTAGTTTCTATTTCTGGACCAGCAGATTTAGGTTGGAATGCAACAGATTCAAATGTTACTGGTTCTGCCTTCAATGGATCTTCAAATGCAATGGAAGAGTGGATGGTTTCTCCTTTAATTGATTTAACAGGTCAGACAGGTGTCCTTTTCGAGATTACTCAAGAGATTGATTTCTTTGGTGCAGATCCTACTTCAATAGACATCATGGTGTCTACTACATATACTCCAGGTGGAGGTATTGATGCTATGGATTGGACTGCTTTAAGTTTTGATAAAAACGCATATAGTTCATTAACAACTTCTCCTGATTTAGATTTTTCTGCATACGATGGTGAGGAAGTTTATGTTGCGTTTAGATATACAGCTACGGATTCTAATTCTGCGCGTTGGAGAGTTCAGTCTTTTGCTACAAAAGCAATTGGAGTGTCTGGAGATACTAATGGAAAAGGAGAGTACTTTGTATTCGACGGAGGTTCTTGGGAAGAAGCAGAAGGTGTTTACTATTTAAGTGATGCGGATTACGATTCTATGGGCGAAGAGTCAGGACAACCAGGTCGTTTTAACAACTTTAGTGATTCGGTTTTACCAGAAAATTATGTACCACAATTCTTAGGATTAACGTATCCATTTGCTCAAGAAGGTGATCAATTATTTGTAATCTACAAATACTTCTCAGGAGGTGTTTCTAGAAGAGGAGATTTCTATACATTTACTAACGGAGAGTGGTTACCATTTCAAGCATCTTTACAATTTGGATTTAATGATGGTGTTTGGGTACCAGACAACACGATTAGATACGAACTGGTAACGTCAGATTACGAATTAGTGGTTTCTGAACTTACAGGTGTTATGGGCTTTGGAGATGCTGTAGATAACTTAGATAGTTTTGGCAACTTTAAAAGAACAGGAAGCAGTGATAGCTGGACAGATGAAATGATGTTAACTGCTGTAGGTGTAATTTTAGATAATTTAAATCCAAGTGCAGAAGAAGGACAAAAGTATGTCGTAATTGCTGAAACTTGGGCACCAGGTAATGCAATAGAAGAGTTTGCAGTTATAAAAACTGGAGGTGAATGGGTTTATCAATAGATAAACGAATTACCTAATAAACTAAAAAAAGCTCATCATTTAAGATGGGCTTTTTTTATTAATAATATTTTTAGATTTAATTCTTCCACTCCAAACTTTCCATAACACGTTTTATATCGTTTCTAAGATATATTGCAGCTGGATATATAGAATCGTAATTAGGTTTTGCATAAAAGTAAAGAGAGCCGCTTAAAAAGTGATTTGTACTGTCTGTAGCATAAAATTGTGATTGAGAAGCGGCATTGCCACCAACTTCATAAAACATACCATAAACATTCTTTTTTGGGTATTCAAAAAACTCACTTTGTATTTCATCAGCTTTTTGAGTATGTTTCTGAGTCAAGTTTTGAGCGTCTCTTAATAAGCTCTTCAAATTGGTATCAGTAACTTTTTTATAAGTGAGGTATATGGTGCCTTTCAATTTAGGGTATTCAAGATCTACACTATATGAAGTACCCTTATTTTCAGTTTTTATCTTAGAAATAGCTTTTGATAGTGTGTTTTTTTCAAAAGAAAAAGGTACTGGGATGTCTATACGGTTATATATTGGTGTAGGATAATCTAATCTTAAAAAAGCCCTAGGTTTAGGTAGTGGGTCATTGCCACAACCAACTAAAAAAAAGACGAAAAGAGGAATTATGATTTTTTTCATTGTTAAAACCTAAATGAATAAGGATATCTATTAGAATTATGCGTCTAAAATAGTAAGCTTTATTTGTTTTATGCGCTTTTTCTCAATTGCTTCTGTAGTAAAAACGTAATTTTCAAAATTTATTTTACTATTAATACGAGGAAATCCTCCTGATATCTCTAAAATAAAACCAGCAATAGTTTCAGCTTCTCCTTTTTTGTCTTCAAAAAGAGAGGTGTCTTCAAGTTCTAAAATTTTGTAAATATCTTTCAGCTGAGTTTTACCATCGAAGCAGTAATTTTTATCATCTATTTTTGTATAGTTAAGGTCGTCTACATCATACTCGTCACTAATGTCTCCTACAATTTCTTCAATAATATCTTCTAATGAAACGACTCCAGATGTACCACCATATTCATCTACTACAACCGCTAAATGCACTTTTTTGGTTTGAAACTCTTGCATTAAATCATCAAGCTTTTTGTTTTCAGGCACAAAAAAAGGTTCTCTTAAAATACTAGTCCAATCAAAAGACGTCTTGTTAAGGTGAGGTAATAAATCTTTAACATACAAAATACCAATGACCTTATCAATGCTTTCTTCATATACAGGAATACGAGAATAGCCATTAACAATTATTTCTGGAATAATGGTATTAAAATCAGCTTCGATATTAACCGCAAAAATGTCCATGCGAGGGCGCATAACCTGTTTTGTGTCAGTATTACCAAAAGAAACTATGCTTTGTAGAATTTGCTGTTCTTCCTTAGTTGTGTCATTATCATCAGTTAACTCTAAAGCCTGTGAAAGTTGATCTACACTAATATTAGATTTTTGCTTACCTAACTTGTTTTGTATTTGGATAGTTATAAAACGCAAAGGCATACTTACAGGAGAAAATATAATATCTAGAATCTTCAGAGGTCTGGCCATAGCTACAGAAAATTTAATACTATTTCTGCTGGCGTATATTTTTGGGATGATTTCTCCGAATAAGAGAATTAAAAATGTTGCAGAAACAACTTCTAGTAAAAATCTTAGGATTGAGCTTTCAATTGAAGAAAAGAGAAATTCACCTATGTAAGCAAACAAAATAACAATGGCAATATTTATAAAGTTATTAGCAACTAATATGGTAGCTAAAAGTTTTTTTGGCTTTTCTAGAAGTGATGTAATAATGCTAATACTTTTTGTGTGTTCGGCACTAGCAGTGTCTATATCAGATTTTGTTAAAGAAAATAAAGCAACTTCAACTCCAGAGATTAATGCAGAACAAAATAATAATACAGCGAGAGCTATAAAACTTACTAAGAAAGAGGTGTTTATAGTAATTAAGGTGATTAGAAAACTACTGGGTTCAGGGTCCAAAGCAAAAGGATTTTTTAAAAAAAATTAAAATGGTAAATCATCATTATCATCAGTTAACGAAACATCACTAGCTGATTTCGCAGGTTCAGATGTATGTGCGGAGTTCTGTGGTGTAGCATTTTGTTGCTGTTCGTTCTTATTGGTTAAAAACGTAAAATCATTACACTGAATTTCTGTAGAGTAGCGTTCCATACCTTTGTCATCAGTCCATTTACGGGTTTTAATACGACCTTCTATGTAGACCTTGTCTCCTTTACTTAAATACTTTTCACAAATTTCAGCGGCTTTGTTACGTACAACAATATTATGCCATTCTGTATTAGAAACACGCTCATTTGTTTGCTTGTTGGTATACGTTTCATTGGTAGCCAAAGGAAAACGACCCACACAATTTTTGTCATCAAAATAATGCATCTTTACTTCATCTCCTAAGTGTCCAATTAGCATGACTTTATTTAGTGTTCCAGACATAATCTATGTTTAAGTTTAAAAAGGAGTGCAAAATTACACTTTTTCTATTCTGTACTTAAAAATACTAAAAATAAGTATAGAGATTTTTTAAAATTTAAATTTGGATAAAAACTCGTTAATTAAAGCTGGAACAGGATAGTCTTTGATAGAATTAGGCGATATTCCTTTTCTAGGTAAGCTATTCACTTCAATAATCCAGAATTTGGTATACAAGTGTTGATGAGATAATTTATGTACGATATCTGTCTCATTAAACAGATTAAATTCAAAATTCAAATGTTTCAGAAATTCATTTTCTGAAGCTAATAATTTAAATTCTGAAATGGTAATACTTTTCTCAGTTTCAATAAGTGGAAATTGATAAAGGTTCTGCCAAATCCCTTTTTGAATACGTTTCTCAATAATGGTATTTCTATCACTGTCAATAATGACGAGATAATTAAAATACCGCTTTTTAACTTTTAGCTTTTTTAGCTTAACAGGTAATTCTGAAATCTTATTTTTTTGAAACGCCACGCAACCAGATTGAAGCGGACAAAGAATGCAATAAGGATTTTTTGGTTTACATTGTTGTGCACCAAATTCCATTATGGCCTGATTAAAAAGTGCAGGTTGTTTTTGGTCAATTAACTCGGTTGCTAATGCTTTAAATTCTTTAATACCTTTTGTAGTGTTTATAGGTGTATCGATACCATAAAAGCGAGACAATACTCTGTAAACATTACCGTCTACAACAGCTGCAACTTCCCCAAAAGCAATGGATGCAATGGCACTAGCTGTGTAATCGCCAATGCCTTTTAGTTTTATAATTTCTTTGTATGTGTTAGGAAATATACCGTCTAATTCCTTAACGATATATTTAGCAGTATAATGCAAGTTTCTGGCTCTAGAGTAGTAACCTAAACCTTGCCATAATTTTAAAACGTTTTGTTCTTCACTTTCTGCAAGATCAAAAACTGTAGGAAATGCTTTTACAAAAGATTCATAATAGGGTAAGCCTTGTTTAACTTGTGTCTGTTGTAAAATGATTTCAGAAAGCCATATGTAATATGGCTTTATAGTGTGTCTCCAAGGTAAATCTCTTTTATTATCTGAATACCAGTTGATTACGTTTTTTGAAAAATTCATTTATTTAAAGTGTAGAACATTGCAAACATAAAACTATATCCGCTTAAATTTTAATGAATTACGTTTGAAATATTGAATTTAAATTACATATATTTGCTACCCCTTAAAATAATAGTAACACAAATAAATTAAACAAAATGACAAAAGCAGATTTAGTAGCTAAAATTTCTGATAAATTAGGAATAGAAAAAGGTGATGTACAGGCTACAGTTGAATCTTTTATGGACGAGGTAAAAACATCTTTAGAGAGTGGAGATAATGTTTATTTAAGAGGTTTTGGAAGTTTTATAATCAAAACTAGAGCAGAAAAAACAGGACGTAATATCTCTAAGAATACAACTATAAAAATACCAGCTCACAACATACCAGCATTTAAGCCAGCTAAAATCTTTTTAGAAGGTGTAAAAGCAAAAGTAGAAGTGAACTAAACATACTAAGTAAAATATTAATTTAAAAACGAATTATTTATGCCAAGTGGTAAAAAAAGAAAAAGACACAAGGTAGCGACGCATAAGCGTAAGAAACGTAGACGCGCTAATCGTCACAAGAAAAAATAAATCGGAAAAGTAGTTAGACAACTACTTTTTTCGGTTTTAAGAAAACGTTCTTTGATATAAAATCTACGGCTGTATTTAATAGATTGCACCATAGATTTGCTGGATAATACATCCTGTGTCAAAAAATTAAGTAAAATCCATCTGTCTCAATTAAGAGATGGATATAAATTAACATTATGAACAAGGAATTAATCGTAAGATCGAGTTCAGATATTGTTGATTTTGCCTTATTAAAAGATGGAAAACTTATTGAATTGCACAAAGATGAAGAGGATAACAACTTTGCAGTTGGTGATATTTTTATTGCCAAAATACGTAAAGTCGTTCCTGGACTTAATGCTGCGTTTGTAAACGTAGGTTATGAGAAAGATGCATTTTTGCATTATCATGATTTGGGTCCGCAATTACCTTCTCTTTTAAAATTCATTAAACGTGTAAGCACAGGGAAATTAAGAGATTACACACTCAAAAACTTTCCTTTTGAAAAAGACTTAGACAAAAATGGCAAAATTGCAGAAGCTATTAAGTCTAACCAATCACTATTAGTACAAGTAGTAAAAGAGCCAATTTCTACCAAAGGACCGCGCATTAGTTCAGAATTATCTATTGCTGGTCGTTATATTGTTTTAGTCCCTTTTTCTAATCGTATTTCTGTTTCTCAGAAAATAGAATCGCAAGAAGAAAAAGACCGACTTAAACGTTTGGTAAAAAGTATAACACCTAAAGGATTTGGCGTCATTATACGTACCGTTGCCGAAGGTAAAAAAGTGGCAGAAATAGATAGTGATTTACAAAACTTGCTGAACCGATGGACAGCAATGTGTAAAAAATTATACAAAGCACATCACCCGACGAAAGTATTAGGAGAAATGAACAAAGCATCCTCAATTTTGAGAGATATTTTTAACGATTCGTTCTCAGGTATTCATGTTAATGATGAGATTTTGTATGGACAAGTAAAAGATTATGTGCAACAAATTGCACCAAAAAAGGAAAACATTGTAAAACACTATAAGAATGGGATGCCAATTTTCGAAAAATTTGGTATCGAGCGTCAAATAAAAACATCATTTGGACGTACCGTTAGCATGGCAAAAGGTGCTTATTTGGTGATAGAACATACCGAAGCCCTTCATGTTGTAGATGTTAACAGTGGTAATCGCTCTAATAAAGAGAAAAACCAAGAAGACACTGCTTTAGAGGTTAATTTAATATCTGCGTCCGAGGTCGCCAGACAATTACGTTTACGTGATATGGGCGGCATTATTGTTGTCGATTTTATAGACATGGGCAAAGCAGAAAACCGCAAAGCACTCTACAATCATCTTCGTGACGAAATGAAAGATGATAAAGCAAAACACAAAATATTACCGCCGAGTAAGTTTGGATTAGTGCAAATCACCAGACAACGCGTTAGGCCAGAGCGTAATATAAAAACTAAAGAAGTCAATCCTAATAGCATTGGTGGCGATGAAATCGAAGCGCCAATTAAAGTTGTTGAACGCATGAGTCAAGACTTAGAAAGGATTTACAAAAAAGACTATAAAAAGGTATCATTACATGCACATCCTTTTATAGCGGCCTTTTTAACCAAAGGGTTTCCATCAGTACGTTCAAAGTGGTTTTTTGAACACAAAAAATGGGTAAAGATTTTACCTAGAGATGCTTACACTTATCTTGAATATCATTTTTTCGATAAAAATGGTAACAAAATCAAATAATATCTATTAGTAAAAAGCCCTTCCAGATTTGGAAGGGCTTTTTTGTATTTAAAAAATCCTTTCATCTTACGACAAAAGGATTTTATGATTTAAAACTAAATTATTGCGTCTAGCACAACTTTTTTCTACGCACTTTGTCTTTAAGACTCTTGCGGTAAGCTTTAATACTTATAATATCGTTACTTTTCTTGTAATTAACTTTAAGGTGCTTGGCATTACGAGACGCTCTTGCTTTTCTAGGAGCAACCTCTTCAACCTTTTTTAAAACTACTAATTCTGTTGCATCAGCAGATACAGGCTTTTCAGTCTGTGCAAACCCTACCAGTGGTAGTGTTAAGAATGCTAATATTAGAATTAAGTTTTTCATTTGTTTTATTGTTCTTATTTTTAACAACAAGGCAAATTAACGACACAAAAGAGTATACCTTACAATTTTTTAGACCAATCCAGTATACTTTTAGACAAACGGAATGCATTTGTTGAAAACATCGACGAAATGCACAATTTCGTTATGTAGCCCTTTAAAATCAATACGATATAATGATAGAAAAGACCGGTAATCCATACTATAATTTATTTCAAAAGCAAAAAAGCAATCAATTTAATGTAGCTAATAGCGCTTATAATCAGCGTATTACAAAATTAAATGCACTTCAACGAGCTATAGAAGTGACCTTTAGAGACGAGATTAAAGAAGCGTTGAAAAAAGATTTAGCAAAACCAGAGCTTGAGTCAGAGATGACAGAGATTTATCAAATTGTAGGAGAGATTAAGCATGCAAAAACTTATTTGCACCAGTGGATGCGTAACAAAAAGGTAAGGACACCATTATCTATGTTGGGTTCTAAATCGTACATAAAGTACGAAGCAAAAGGTGTATGCTTAATTATATCGCCTTGGAATTTCCCTTTCAACCTTACCTTTGGACCTTTAGTGTCTGCTATAGCTGCCGGAAATACAGCTATTGTTAAACCATCGGAAATGACGCCTCATTCTTCTGCGTTGATGAAGAAAATTGTAACTACTGTTTTTCATGAAGATGAAGTGGCTTTGGTTGAAGGCGAAGTGCAAACCTCTACAGATTTATTAAAACTGCCTTTTAACCATATCTTTTTTACGGGTTCGCCAATGGTAGGTAAGATAATAATGAAAGCCGCTGCAGAGCATTTAGCATCTGTAACTCTTGAGTTAGGCGGAAAATCGCCAACACTAGTTGACAAAACAGCCAACTTAAAAACTGCTGCTAAAAAGATCATGTGGGGCAAGTTTATGAACTGTGGTCAGATATGCGTTTCGCCAGATTATGCAATAGTAGATGAACAAATCAAAGATAAATTTATAAATGAATGTAAAGCATGGCTAAAAACGTTTTATGGCGATAATGTTGAAACTTCAGACTCGTATGGACGAATAGTAACCCCTAAGCATTATAAACGTCTTATGGCGCATTTAGAGGATGCAAAATCAAACAGCGCTACCATCTATTCTAGTTCTGAAGCAGATGAAGCTTCAAAATATATTTCGCCAACTTTAGTTTCAGACTTAAAAGAGGATGCGACACTTTTACAAGACGAAATATTTGGGCCAATTCTACCAATTGTAACATACAAAACTCTTGAAGAGGCTATTGCTTATATTAATGATAAGGAACGTCCACTAGCATTGTATGCCTACAGTAAAAGTAAGAAAAACATAAGGGCAATTTTAAATAATACACGAGCAGGAGGCACATGTATTAATAATAACGTGATTCATTATGCTAACCATAATTTACCGTTTGGCGGCATTAATAATAGTGGCATAGGAAAATCTCACGGGTATTATGGTTTTAAAGCTTTTAGTAATGAACGTGCTGTTGTGGAGCAACAAACTTACGGTATTGCAGAGTTATTATTTCCACCGTATACTAATTACAAAGAAAAGTTAGCCAGATTTACAGTAAAGTGGTTTTAGACTTTATTATAAAAGTCTGACTGTATCTGTTTATTCTCACCATCTTGAAACTTAGTCATACTAAAATATTGATGGATAGAGTAACAGCCAGTTTCACCTTTTTTATTCACAGCAATGTAACCTACCTGAAAATCTTTATAATCTTTTCCCGGTTTATTGACTATACGTCCAATGGCTTCTTCGCAGGCTTCTTGAGGAGATCTGCCTTGACGCATGAGTTCAACAATCAAAAAACTACCAATAGTTTTAACAACTTCCTCACCAAGTCCAGTAGCAGTAGCACCGCCAACCTCATTATCAATAAATAACCCAGAGCCTATAATTGGAGAATCGCCTACACGTCCATTCATTTTATAAGCCAAACCACTTGTGGTACAAGCACCAGAGACATTCCCGTTTTTATCCACGGCTAGCATGCCGATAGTGTCATGATTTTCAATATTGATAATGGGCTTGTATTTGGCTTCCACTTTCCATTTTTTCCAAGCTTCTTTAGAAGCTTCAGTGAGTAAATCTTCAGCTTCAAAACCACTTTCAAGGGCAAATTGTTTGGCGCCTTCTCCAGCAAGCATTACATGAGGTGTGTCTTCCATTACTTTTCTGGCTACAGATACAGCATGTTTAATATCTTTTAAATAGACTACTGCACCACAATTACCATTTTGATCCATGATACAGGCATCTAGAGTGACATTGCCCTCACGGTCAGGTAAACCACCTTTGCCAACGGATTGGCCTTTTTCGTTAGCTTCTTCTACTTTACAACCAAGCTCTACTGAATCTAACGAAGAACCACCCGATTGCAAAACATCCATAGCTTTAGCTGTTGCTTCTTCTACATGCCAAGTTGCTACCACAACTGGTAGTACAGCTTTAGACTCAGCGTTTTCTTTAACAGGAATTTTTTGGCCTTCAACCTTATTATCACAAGATGTTATTGCAGAACCTACGGCTAACCCAACTCCAGTTAATGAAGCATTTTTTAAAAATTTTCTACGTTTCATGTATTCCGTTGAATTAATTAATAGTCTACACCTTGTTTGTCCAAAACAGTTTTTGTTCTAAATGCATAGAACAACAGATATCCAAAGCAAAGTACAGCTATCCAATAAGACGATTGTATGCTAAACACATCAGCTAATTTTCCTTGTACTGGTGGAATAATAGCACCACCTAAAATCATCATGATTAAAAAAGCTGAGCCTTGGGAGGTGTACTTTCCTAAACCAGCAATACTCAATGTAAAAATACATGGCCACATGATTGAGCAGAATAGACCTCCAGATAAAAATGCAAATAGCGCAACATTTCCAGAGGTGAATAAACCAATAAGCATTCCTAATATGCCTAAAAGACTAAAAATCTTTAATGTAGCAACTGGTTTGTCTTTAGCTAAAAAGAATCCAAATATTTGTACGGCAATACAAATTCCAAAGAATAAAATTTCATTAGTCGTAAAATTCAATTCAAATGAATTGGCTACGGCATTAACAAACAGGATTACACCAAATGCAATATATGGAACGAGAATCAGCAATACTTTTTTCAAACCTTTACTTGGATTAAAAACAGTGATAGCACCAACCCAGCGTCCAATCATCAAGCCTCCCCAATACAAGGATATGTATTTTCCAATTTCAGAATCATTTAATATCGAAAGACCAAGTGCATTAAGACCAGATTCTCCAGAGCCTTGTTTTAAAAGTTCTCCTAAATTACTTCCTATAGTTACCTCAACACCAACATATGTAAAGATGGCCAACATTCCCAGAACCAATTGAGGATACTTCATAGCGCCCCAGCCTTTTTCATTTTTACTAGCACTTGTATTTGCTATAAATACAGCAGCAACAACAGCAAATAATGCTATAAAAAGAACAATCAATCGGGTTTGTTCTACATCTTCAGAAGCTATTTCAGTGCCAGAATATGTGCTAAAAATGTAACCAAAGCAGCCGACAATGATAAGTGTTAGGATGATTAGTAGATTTCTAGCTTTATTGGCAGCTTCAAATGGTGTATCAGATTTTAAAGCTGGTAATTTCTTTGAAAAATGAAATAATGCAGCAGCTAATAAAAATAATAACCCAACACCCATGTAAAGTCCTTGTACAGTTATAAGTGTAATTTCATTGGTTTCAATTTTTGTGGCAAGCTCTTCTGTAGTCCAACTAGCAGCTCCAAAAATAACTAGACTCACTACTACTGGTCCTATTGTTGTTCCGAAGGAATTTATTCCACCAGCTAAATTTAAACGATGCGAGCCTGTTTTTGGGTCGCCAAGCGCGATAGCAAAAGGGTTGGCACCAGTTTGTTGCAAAGAAAATCCTAAGCCAACAATAAATAAGGCGATTAACACAAAATAGAATACACCAGTTTGTCCTTGTTCTGCTCCAGCAGTTGCTGGGTACATAATAAAAGCGCCAACAGCGGATAACAATAATCCAATAACTATCGCTTTTTTGTAACCCCATGTATTGACAATGTCTTTTTTAATACCACTGGAAACAATAAACAATAATAAAGCACCAATATAATAAGCACCATAAAATGCAAAATCTACCAATTGTGATTGAAATTGGTCTATATTAAAATAGGTTTTACAAAATGGAATAAACACACCATTTGAAGCAGCAATAAAGCCCCAGAAAAAGAATACGGTCACTAAAGTCGTTAATGCCGATTTGTTAGTTTGTTGGTTACTCATAATTTATTTTAATTGTTAGTTAGTTCTTTACTTCACTGATATCTCGTCTACAAAAATCCAGCTTTTCCCATTCATAGGATGTCCGATATGCCATTCAGGTAAATTCCCTAATTTTTTAGCGATGACTTTAACATATCTAGCATTTTTACCTTTTAATTCTAATGCTATAGTTTCAATAGCTATATTATAGTTTTTTTCAGTAGTGTTAAGTTTTGTTTTCCCAACTGATTGAAATGATATACCATCTTCACTTATCAAATATTCTACTTCTGATGGATGAAAGATCCAAGCACCTTGATCACGTAAAAAGTTAGTGGTTATAGACTGAATCCATTTTACTGAACCTAAATCAACTGTGGCCACTAAATCTTGATTATGATACCCTTGCCAACTACCTGTTCTGTAATTTTTGGTACTTCTTATACCATCAATTAAGGCGTCATTTCCACCTGCTGAATACTGATTGGCAAACTTAGAGTCTAATTTGATACTTAAATTTGGGTCAATTTTATAAAAAGGTGTTTCTAAAACAGGACTTTTTAAATCGCCTTTTTCAGAATACAATTTTACCTTAGTATCAGTTGTTAATTTGAATGGTGTCGAATAAACTTGAAATGCTTCATCATCCAAAGCATAAAAGATTTTTGCGTCTTTTTCAGAAGTATTTAAAACCACTTCGGTTTTACCTCTAAAGGTAATGTCACCTTTTTCGATATATGGCGAAGGCAGAATAATATGGTCTTTAATTTCAGTTTTAGGTTCATTGCCTTCATCAGTTCCCCAAGTCGAAGGTTTATCTGTCATTGTAAACTCTAGAGTCCCACCTTCAACAATATCCAAATGCTTAATGAAAGTTTCCTCTAGTGTTTTTCCATTTAACGTTACACTTTGAACATATATATTTTCGTTACTGAGATTATTTGCAGCTATATTGAATTGTTTTCCATTTTCTAGATTAATAGTTGCTTTATCAAATAACGGTGTCCCAATGACATATTCATTACTTCCAGGAGTCACCGAATAAAAGCCCATAGAACTTAGCACATACCAAGCACTCATTTGGCCGCAGTCTTCATTACCAGAAACACCATCTGGGTCATTGTTGTAAAGCTCAGTTAAAATTTCATGCACACGCTCTTGAGTTTTATGAGGTTTATTTACAAAATTGTACAGATATGCCATGTGATGACTTGGCTCATTACCATGTGCATATTGCCCAATTAGACCAGTAATATCAGATTGATTGCGTCCAGAGGTTTCAGTTTTTGCAGTGAATAATTCGTCCAGTTGATTTTCAAGTTTATCCTTTCCACCCAGTAGACTAATAAATCCAGAAACGTCATGTGGGACATAAAAACTGTATTGCCAAGAGTTGGCTTCGGTGTAGTTAAAATTGACTTCGTATGGATCAAAAGGCGCAAACCATGTGTTTCTAAAACGCCCACGCATAAATTTGGATTCTGGGTCAAACACATTTTTATAATACTGTGCACGCTGAATGTAAGTTTTATAATCTTCAGTCTTACCCATGTCTTTTGCCATTTGTGCAATGGTCCAATCATCATAAGCATACTCTAAGGTTTTAGAAACAGACTCACTTTCTTCATCTACAGGAATGAATCCGTAGCTTTTGTAGGCTTCTAAACCAAATTTATCTCGAGTAGCTGAATGCTTCATAGCTGCAAAAGCTTTTTCAGTATCGTAACCACGAATGCCTTTTAAATAAGCATCAGCAATAACTGGTACGGCATGATAACCAATCATACAATCGGTATAATTAGCAGCTAAATCCCACATAGGCATAATCCCACCTTCGTCATATTTAGCCAAAAACGTATTGATAAAGTGGTTGGTTCGGTCTTGTTCTATAATTGTATAAAGTGGATGTGCTGCACGATAAGTATCCCAAAGTGAGAATACCGAATAATAATCGAAATCTGCCTCATGAATTTTTAAATCCATGCCACGGTAGCGTCCATCAATATCCTGATAGCGCTGTGGTGCAAGCATAGTGTGGTATAAGGCCGAATAAAAGTTGGTTTTATTGTCTATATCATCGGTTTCGATAACAATTTTTTCAAGTTGAGACTCCCAATACTCTTGGCCTATTTTTTTAACGGTTTCAAAATCTTTATCACCTATTTCTCCAATCATATTTTGTTTTGCACCTTTAATATCTACTGCGGAAATTCCAACTTTAATGTAAACAGTTTCGTTGTTTGGATTATTGAATTTAATGACAGCTTTTTGACTACTAAACTTGTAATTTTTGGTCATAGGATTGCCCTCGTTATCATCATAAACAATCCGTTCCATCGGATGCGAGAACGTCATATAATAAAAAAGGCGCTGGTCTTTTGCCCATGCTTCTGAGTGACGTAAACCCTGAATGGTTTTATCGTCGATTTTCTCAATTTTATAGTCTAACAATTTATCGCGATGTGCTAAATCTAAAACCATATATTGATTTTCTGCAGATGGAAACTGATATTTATGGATACCACTTCGGTTTGAGACTGTAAGTTCAACATCGATGTTTGTAGAGTCTAAATGCACTTTATAATATCCAGGTTCAGCAGCCTCATTGTCATGAGAGAAATGTGCGCGATAACCTGCTTTTCCATCAGCACCATTATTAAACTGGATGGAATTAGTTGGTATTAAAAGGATATCACCATAATCACTAATTCCTGTGCCACTTAAATGTGTATGTGAAAAGCCGTAGATGTACTCATCTGTGTAATGATAACCAGAGCAACCATCCCAGCCTTCTAGGCGAGTGTCAGGACTCAATTGCATCATGCCGTAAGGAAGCGTTGCACCAGGATAAGTATGGCCATGACCACCAGTGCCGATAAAAGTGTTTACGTAACTAATTAGAGCTTTGTCTTTTTTTGCTGGCGTATCTGAATTCTCGTTTTGGCATCCAAAAAGTAAAAGAACGCCAATGACAGCTGAAATAAATTTAGGATTCATTAAAAGATTACTAATTTTAAAGCACCTAAGATACTAAAATGCATTTCAAGAAAAACGCACTTATTTTATTTTTACTTTTTACTTTTTTTAATTGCAAAAAAGAGGATTTTCAAATTATAACTCCTCAAATTATTCCGAAGCCCCAAAGTCAAGAGATTACACAAGGGAAATTCCTTTTAAGTTCAGACACACATCTTATTTTCGATACAGAGCTAAAACCTGCAATTAGGTATTGGAAAAGTATTTCGGAATCAGTTTTTGGATTAAATACAGGAAAATCAAATACAATAAAGTTTGTCTTTGACGCTTCGATTTCAAATTCTGAAATGTATAAGTTAAAAATAACACCCCAAGAAGTTACTGTAAGAGCAAGCTCTGCAAAAGGAGCTTTTTACGCCATTCAAAGTATAATTCAGCTTTTGCCACCGGAATTTATTTCAAAAAACTTTAAGTCAGATGGATTATACATAAGAGCTCTTGAGATTACAGATCAACCTCAGTTCCCGTACCGTGGAATGCATCTCGATGTGTCACGCCATATGTATTCAGTAGATTTTATAAAAAAGTATATTGATGCAATGGCAATGCTTAAAATGAATACGTTTCATTGGCACTTAACCGATGATCAGGGTTGGCGAGTTGAAATAGAAAAATATCCAAAGCTCAACGAAATAGCATCCTACAGAAACGAGACCCTGATAGGTCACTATAATGATCAACCACACCAATTTGATGGGAAACGCTATGGAGGATTTTACACTAAAGCCCAGATAAAAGATATTGTGGCCTATGCTTCAGAGCGAATGATAACAGTAATTCCTGAGATTGAAATGCCTGGTCACTCTCAAGCTGTTATTGCAGCTTATCCTGAGCTTGGTTGTACTGGTGAAGAGGTTAGAGTTGCTACAAAATGGGGTGTTTTTGAACACATTTTTTGCCCAAAAGAAGAAACATTCAAGTTTTTGGAAGATGTATTGGATGAGGTTCTAGAATTATTTCCAAGTACGTACATCCATATTGGTGGTGATGAAGCTCCAAAAACACAATGGAAGTCATCTTCGTATTGTCAAGAGCTTATAAAAGCTGAAGGTTTGAAGGATGAGCACGAGCTTCAGAATTATTTTATTACTAGAATGGAAAAATACCTCAATTCAAAAGGTCGGCAAATCATAGGATGGGACGAAATTTTAGAAGGTGGTTTAGCGCCAAATGCTACGGTAATGTCTTGGCGAGGTACAAATGGTGCAGTTGAGGCTGCAAAGTCAGGCCATAATGTGGTCATGACGCCAACATCACATTGTTATTTTGATTATTACCAATCCGATAATGAAGATGAGCCAACGGCAATAGGCGGTTATTTACCTTTAGAAAAGGTGTATGGTTTTAATCCAATTCCTGAAGAATTAAATGCTAAAGAGTCAAAATATGTTATGGGAGCTCAAGGCAATGTTTGGACAGAATATATGCCCACAGAGGAACAAGTAGAATATATGGCTTTTCCAAGAATGCTGGCTATGAGTGAAGTCGTTTGGTCTACTTCAAAAAATAAAAACTATAAAGATTTTGTATCACGATTAGAAAATTTTCATAAGCGCTTAGAGGTTTTAGATATTAACTATGCAAATCATTTGTATGAGATTCAAGGTGAAATGATTTCGGATAATGGAAACTCATTTTATAAACTTGAAACCTTAACCGATGGAAAAGACATACGCTATACTATTGATGGAAGTGAACCAAGATTAAACTCAGAAATTTATACATCTCAAATTTCAATTTCAGAAAGCTTAATTATTAAGGCTGCTGTATTTAATTCTGAAAAGCAATTGGGAAAAACCTTTACGCAAAACATCAATTATCATAAAGCTGTTGGTGCAAAAATCATAATAAATAAAGAACCACACAAAGCTTATTCTGGTAGTGGCGCAGAAGGTTTAATTAATGGTGTTAGCGGAAGTGACTCGCGTTATGGTGATAAAGAATGGTTGGGCTTTTGGGGCGAGGATATTGAGATTACTATTGATTTAGGTGAAGAGAAAGAAATAAATTCTATTGAAACACGCTTTTACAATGGTAATGGACAATGGATATATGCACCAGATATGATAAAGATTTCAACTGAAGAAGAACATGAAAAAGGGGAAATTGAATTTCAACCTTTAGAACCTGAAATAATTTTGCATACTTGGAGTAAAAATCCTTCAATAAAAATATTCAAGAAAGAATTCTTAGATGAACAAAGAACTTATATAGATTTTAAAGTTAGATATATAAAAATTGGAGTCCCAAACTATGGTACAATTCCAGAAGGTAAACAAGGCTCTGGTAATAAAGCATGGACATTTATTGACGAAATTATAGTAAACTAATATGATTTTAGAAGTCTGCGCCAACTCATACCAATCCGCTAAAAATGCCCAAGATGCAGGAGCACATCGTATTGAATTATGCCAAGAATTGTCTGTTGGTGGGATTACACCGTCATATGGTCTAATTGATTTAGTAAAGTCAAAACTTTCTATTCCTGTTTTTGTTCTTGTAAGACCACGAAGTGGAGATTTTGTGTATTCAGATGATGAGTTTAATGTGATTAAAAAAGACATCCAAATATGTAAAGATTTGGGTTGTGATGGTATTGTTTCGGGCGTTTTAAATTCTGACGGAATTATTGATATCGAAAGAACAAATGAATTAATCCTTTGTTCAAAGCCACTGCCATTTACATTCCATCGAGCGTTTGATGAGGTTGTAAATCCAGCTGAAGCTTTAGAACAATTAATCGATTTGGGAGTAGAGCGTGTACTAACATCTGGGCAGAAAAAATCAGCAGAAGAAGGTCTAGCCATACTAAAGCATTTAAATAAAGTTGCAAATGGCAGAATTACCATATTAGCTGGTGGTGGTATTTCACTAGGAAATGCCTCAAAATTTAAGGGCATAGGATTAAAAGAAATACATGCTTCTGCTTCTATAAAAATAAATCAACAAGATTCTATGTTTTCTATACAGCAAACAGTATCAGATATAACTAAAATAAAAGCCATTTTAGATGCGATTTAATATTTTTCCTGTCACCTTTAGCGCAGTCGAAAGGTCTTTGCTATTAATAGTCTTATTATGTTTTAGTTGTCAACCCAAACATGATGTGCCGAGAACTATTGAGTTGCATAACAATTGGCAGTTTAAAAAAACAACTGATACACTTTGGCAATCAGCCACAGTTCCTGGAAATATATTTTCGGATTTGCTAGAGCATCAGCTAATTGAAGACCCATTTGTTGGAGATAACGAAAAAAAAGTACAATGGGTTTCTGATACCGATTGGGAATACAAAACCACGTTTTCGGTTGATGAAAAAACATTAGAAAAAAAACATCTAGAACTCAGTTTTGAAGGCTTGGATACTTACGCATTTGTTTATTTAAATGATAGTTTGATTCTTAAAACAAGCAATGCTTTCCGAAGTTTTGATGTTAATGTAAAGCCAATTCTAAAAGCTAAAAACGAATTGCGAATTCTGTTTGAAAGCACTTCAAAACAAGAAGCTGTTGAAAAAGAAAAACTAGATTACGAATTGCCCGAAGGCGAACGCATTTTCACCAGAAAAGCGCAGTTTCAATACGGTTGGGATTGGGGGCCAAAATTAAATATAAGTGGTATTTGGCGCCCGATAAAGTTAGTCGCTTGGAATGATTTTAAGATTGAAAATTCTAATATAAAACATTTCGAATTAAATGATTCAATATCAAAATTAGTAGCTGAATTAGAGTACGACTCAAACTTGAACAAAGATATCGTTTATGAAGTTTTTGTAAATG
This sequence comes from Winogradskyella haliclonae, assembly GCF_014635865.1. Taxonomy (GTDB): domain Bacteria; phylum Bacteroidota; class Bacteroidia; order Flavobacteriales; family Flavobacteriaceae; genus Winogradskyella; species Winogradskyella haliclonae. The sequence goes on from NZ_BMDQ01000001.1 coordinate 944,386, forward strand.
ATAGCCTTTACAGAGGAATTAAATTTAATCCCTCAAATTATAATCCTGGGATTCCATTCGAAATCAAAAACCCTAAGCTTTGGTGGCCACATAATCTTGGCGAACCTTATTTGTACGACATTAAAATTGTAGTCAAAGACGGTGAAAAAATCCTAGATAGTATGTCTACAAAATATGGTATCAGAGACATAGAATTAGTTACTGAAAAAGATAGTATTGGCGAGAGTTTTTATTTTAAAGTTAACGGTCAGCCGGTTTACGCAAAAGGGGCCAATTACATTCCTCAAAATAGTTTACAAAACAAAGTCACAGATAGGCATTACAAGAAGTTGTTAAATGATGTTGTTGATGCTAATATGAATATGCTCAGAGTGTGGGGTGGTGGTATTTATGAGAATAATATATTTTATAATCTATGTGATGAAAAAGGTATCCTCGTGTGGCAAGATTTTATGTTTGCCTGTGCCATGTATCCTGGTGATGATGACTTCCTTGAAAATATCAAACAAGAAGCTGTTGGTAATCTAAAACGACTCCGTAATCATGCTTCCATAGCATTGTGGTGCGGTAATAATGAAAACTCAGAAGGCTGGCACCGATGGGGTTGGCAAGCAGGAAGAAGTGAAGCCGAAAAAGAAGAGATTTGGAACAATTATCTAAAGGTTTTTGACTCTATTTTACCAGAAGCAGTTTCAACATACTCGACTACAGATTATTGGGAGTCTTCACCAAAATACGGACGTGGAAATCCAAAGTATAAATATGAAGGTGATGCCCACGATTGGTGGATTTGGCATGACGCATATCCGTTTGAGCATCTCAAGGAAAACGTACCCCGTTTTATGAGTGAGTATGGCTTTCAGTCTTTACCAACTTATGAAACGATTAGATACATTAATCAAAATGATAGTATAGAGATTTCCTCAGAAGGTTTTAAAAACCACCAGAAACACTCAAGAGGGTTTCAGTTAATTGATGCGTATATGAAGCGTGATTTTCCTGTTCCAGACAATGCTGAAGATTATGTATATACGAGTCAATTACTGCAAGCTTATGGCATCACTAAAGGTATAGAAGCACAGCGTCGTGCAAAGCCATACAATATGGGCACATTATATTGGCAATTGAATGATTGTTGGCCTTCGGTATCATGGTCAAGCATTGATTATTATGGTAATTGGAAGGCACTTCATTACAAAGCAAAGCGAAGTTTTGAGAATGTGTTAATCTCATCAAAAATAGAAAATGACACTTTAAAAACTTGGATTATTAATGATGAGCTTAACAAAGTCAGCGGACGAATATATATGAAACTTATGGATTTTAAAGGCAATATTATTTGGGAAAACACCCAGACAAGAATAGTTGATGCTAATGTGAGTCAGCTTATCATTGCGCAAAATTTAGAAGCCATTAATTTTAAAAAAGACAGTGCAGTTTTAGTGTATACGTTTAAAGATAAAACTTCATTTTTCTTTTTTGTAAAGCCTAAAGATTTACAACTAAATCAAGCAGATATTAATACAGAGATTCTAAAAGTAGAAGATGGTTTTACTATTGAATTATCAAGTGAGACGTTTCAAAAAGATATATGTCTTTTTACAAAAAAGAAAGGGCGTTTTTCAGATAACTTTTTCAATATGTTGCCTAATAAAACATATACAATTCATTTTAAGACCAAGGCCGATAAGCTTGAAGACCTAGATTTAAAAAGCTTTAACAGTTTCATAAGATAACTCAGGTATGGTCTTCGTAAATTTGGGTTTTTAAAAATTCAGGTATGATTCGTTGGTTTATTTTTTTATTAATTATTGGGGTTGCAGATTATTATGCATTTCAATCTCTGAGAACCATAACTAAAAGTAACTGGTGGTATGCATTGTATTGGGTTTTTACCATAGCTGTTTTAGGAAATTTTGTCTATCAGTTCTATAGCTTCAATCGAAGCGATGGATTCTCCCATAGCAATTCATACGCGGTAGGGCTTTTAATAGCTATGATTGTTCCAAAAACAGTGCTTTTGCTTATCATGTTTGGTGAAGATATCTTTAGAGTGCCTCAAGCAGTTTATAGCTATTTTACACAGGATAGTGGTGATGTAACTAAGCATTTTCCAGCGCGTAGAAAGTTTATAAGCCAAGTTGCATTAGGATTAGCAGCAGTACCATTTGTTTCTATTTTATACGGAATTTATAAAGGCAAATACAACTTTAAGGTCTTAAAATATGTTTTGCATTTTGAAGACTTACCCGAAGCTTTTGACGGTTATAAGCTCACTCAAATTAGTGATATCCATTCTGGAAGTTTTGATAATATGGATAAGGTAAAATATGCTGTAGATTTAATCAATGAACAACAAAGCGATGTTATACTATTCACTGGAGATATCGTAAATAATAAAGCCACAGAATTAGAACCTTATGTCACTGTTTTTAATAAATTAAAAGCTAAGGATGGCATGTATTCGGTTTTAGGAAATCATGATTATGGTGATTATGTGCGTTGGAGTTCTGAAGAAGCTAAAAAGCAAAATCTTGAGGATTTAAAAACGCTTCAGAAAGATATTGGCTTTGATTTGTTACTGAACGAAAACCGATTTATAGAAAAGAATGGGCAACGTATTGCTATAGTTGGTGTTGAGAATTGGGGTAAAGGTGGGTTTAAAAAAGCTGGAGATTTGCAAAAAGCAAAATCTGCAGTTGATAAAGACGATTTTAAAATCTTACTAAGTCACGACCCAAGTCATTGGGATGCTGAGGTTGTTAATGACGATTATCATTATCATATAACACTTAGTGGCCATACACACGGTATGCAGTTTGGTATTGAGATTCCTGGTTGGTTTAAGTGGAGCCCAGTAAAGTGGCGTTATAAGCGTTGGGCAGGTATTTATGAAGAGCTTGGACAATACATAAATGTTAACAGAGGGTTTGGCTATTTGGCATTTCCTGGGCGTGTAGGTATTTGGCCGGAAATCACAGTAATTGAGCTTAAAAAAGGCAGTAAAAAAACCAATGCTTAGTATTTAGTTTGTTTATAAACTAAATTGTATATTTATAATAGCATCAAACTGAAAGTAATACGTACGCTTATTTAAAGTATAGTATAAAAAAAATGCTTAAGTTTGAGGTGTTTATTTGACTAAAACCTTAACTAATATGTCAAAATTTGGAGAACTTATAGATGTAGACAAACCTGTGCTACTAGATTTCTTCACTGAATGGAATGAGCAGTCTACCGCAATGCATCCTGTACTTAGAGATGTTGCTGCAGCTCTTGGTGATAAAGCTAAGGTGATAAAAATCGATGTCGATAAAAACCAAGAACTTGCCGAAGCCTTACGTGTTAAAGGGTTACCAACTCTTATTATCTACAAAAATGGCGAGATGAAATGGCGCCATAGTGGTGAACAAGATGCCAATACGTTGATTGGTATTATTCAGGAGTATGTTTAGCTTAATGCCTTGAACGTAAAACCTCTATTACTATAATACTCCAAAACTTTAGGTAAAACCCCTTTTAAATTTTGCTCAGCTTTCACACTGTCGTGTAACACAACAATACTGCCTTCTTTTACAGAATTAAGAATGTTGTTTAAGCAATCTTCTTTAGATACCGAAGCATCCCAATCAAAAGACAAGACATCCCACATCACTATATTGTAGCCTAGCTTTTGCAATTGTTTGGCCTGCTTAGTTTTAAATTTTCCATATGGTGGACGAAACAATTTACTGCCTGAAGAAGGTGTTTTATCAATAGTCTTTTGAGCTAATTCAACATCAGTCAAATAATCTTTTGTTTTATGTTTCCAACCTTTTAAATGATTGAAAGTATGGTTACCAATAGAATGGTTATCCTCTAATATGGCTTTAAGGATTTCGGGATATTTGTCAACATTACTTCCTATGCAAAAGAATGTGGCTTTTGCACTGAAGGCTTTAAGTTGTTCTAAAACCCAAAGTGTAATTTCTGGTGTAGGACCATCATCAAAGGTGAGGTATAATTCCTTCTTATTAGTGTCAATGTTCCAAATAAAATTGGGGAATAAAGACTTAACAAAACCTGGCGTTTTTGCAGGAATAAGTTTCATGTGATGCTATTTGCTGTTTTTAAAATGTCACATGGAACAACGTTATTATTTTATACTATGCGATAAAATTAACTAAGGTTGTTTCATCTAGTTAGTACTATCTATTTCAGCGGGGATTGTTTTAGTTGAAGTGTCATTATTACCATCTCTAAAAAGGTCTTCTAAATCTGCTTCTGGTTCTTTAGAAGGAGCTTCATCTCCCATTAAAGGATTAAACAATTCTAAATATTCATTAAACTTTCTGGTCTGCTCTATGGCAAAATCTCTATCACCATAAGCAACAAGTGCATCAACTAAAGAGCGATATTTTTGAATATCTGTAAAAATTTCATCTATAATATCTGCTTGCACCTTCAGGTCTTGCCCACTGTAATACACTAAATTTTCTTGATACTTAGCGGCAACATCAAGATACAATTTCTTAGCCTTTTCATCGGCACCTACTTCAAAATAAGTCGAAATATAAGGCTCTAATAAGGTATAGAAACCAAAGGTGTCAACAGGCATTTTTTCCATGGCCAAATCGGCCATTTCTTCTGCTTTATCTAACTTTTTCTCATCTAATAAAGCTTCAATAAGACGTGCCATATTACCTCGGTAAGTAATCCCATTTTTACGAGTTTCGACATCATGATAAATGTCTTCGCCGCTTCCGCCCCAATCCCAAGACTTCACAAGGTCGTACATTAAATCTGGATCAACACGTCCCATATCAAAAGGATTAGCTTTATCTACAGGTGTCTTAATAGGTACAAGTTTATAACATAAGCCATCTAGTTGTAAGTAGTCTTTCATCCAGATGTAATCTTCGTCTGCAAATGCACCACCGCTAAAATAAATAGGACGTTCCCAATTATTGTTAGCAATAATATCTAACATTAATAATCTGTTCTTGTAGATGGCGCTTCCAGAAATTTTCACATCGAGATAAGGCAAAATTTTATCTGCATCTTTTGGTTTTACAATGCCATTTTTAAGTACGGTTTCTTTATTTACAGGAACTCTAATATTTCGAGTAGGATAGTAATTAGAATTTATAAAATAACTAGGATATCCATTAGGATCTTCACCTTCTGCAGCTACACGATGTTTTAACTTTGTAGTCTTCTTATCACTAGAGATAAAATCCATAAAGTCTTTAATATCTAAAGTGTCTTTTGCAATTTTATCATTGATTTCTCTGTAAAATGTATAGTCTCTTGTGCCATCTCTATATTGCTTATGTGTTAATTGCGAGGGAATTGGCTCACTAGAATAGGCTTTGCGCTTCATTTGATCGATGTACCAAGCGGTTTGGAACAAACTTGTATTTACAACGCGCACATCTGTACGTACACCTTCTATTTCTTGAAGATACCACAGCGGGAAAGAATCATTATCACCTATCGTAAATAGTATTGCGTTTGGTGCGCAAGATTCTAAATATTTTCGCGCCATAGAGTTTGCCGTGTATTTACCCGAACGGTCGTGGTCGTCCCAATTGTTAGCCGCTAAAACTCCAGGAACAGCTATTAAGCAAGCTAATGTAATTGCAGCTACTGGGATAAAGCTCTTTTTGGCTTTTTTAGCTAGTAAATCGTAAAGTGCGTAAACGCCAAATCCAATCCAAATGGCAAAAACATAAAATGAACCTACAACAGAATAATCTCTTTCACGAGGCTCAAAAGGTCTAATGTTTGTGTAAAATTGAATGGCTAAACCTGTGAGTAAAAAGAAAACTAAAAGCACCCAAAAGCGTTTTTTGTCAACATTCAATAAAAAGAAGAACCCAATTAATCCTAATATTAACGGAAGGAAATAATAGGTATTTCGTCCTTTATTATTTTCAACATCACTTGGTAAGTTTTCTTGAGACATACCAATGTGTAATTTGTCTATAAAGTCAATACCTGAAATCCAATTACCATTAAAGTCATCATACTTTCCTTGAATATCATTTTGACGTCCAGTAAAATTCCACATAAAATAGCGCCAATACATATACCCAAATTGGTATTGAAACATGTACATTGTATTATCTAAAAACGAAGGTTTTTCAACTTCAAAATACGATTGTGCATTTTCTTTTAAGAAGTTATGGTAGTCCTCATAATCAACTTTGCCTTCAGCCACAGCACGTCTAAAATCGCTTACCATTTTATTAATTGCTTGCATTTGGTAACTCGCACGCGCACTTGCTTCTTCTTCTGGGAAGCCGCCATTTAGATAGCTTTCGTAAATATCTGCACCTAATGTTGGCTTAACTTTAAAATCAATTAAGCCTGTAAACATCATGTAATTTTCGGCATGCTCGGTACTCCACATACGTGGTAATAGCATTGCATGCTCAGAGTTGTAATTTTGTTTAGCATTCTCCCAATCGTTTATGATAACATATTTACCAGTCTCATAATCTTTTTCGTAATTCTTTTTGTCGTCTACAAAAGGCTCATCTGCATCTTGACCAGAATATAACTCCGTAAATTGAGGGCCATAAAACAAATGGGTTTCTGGGTATTGTTCTAAGTTATAGTAAGCTAATAATTCCCTAGCATCAGAAGGGTCATTTTCATTAATGATAACATGTGCATTAGCACGGATAGGTAACATCATCCATGACGAAAATCCTACGAATATAAATAGCAAACAAAGTACTAAAGTATTCGCATGTATAAATCCTTTTTGACGTGTATACTTAAGCCCAAAATAAAACGCTGCAATAACTATTAAGCCTGCGATTATTGTTCCGGAGTGGAATGGTAAACCAAAAGTGTTGACCGTAAAGACTTCCATCCAACCAAAAAAGCGAAGTGCATTTGGTAATAATAATTTAAAGATGAAAAGTAATATTGCGGCAGATATAACATTTGCTAGAATAAAATTCTGAACAGTTATTGTTTTATAATTTTTAAAATAATAAATAAGTCCGATTGCAGGAATCGTCAATAATCCCATAAAGTGAACTCCAAAAGACAAACCAATCACAAAAGCAATAAGAATGAGCCATCGGTTTCCTCTAGGCTTGTGCATGTCTTCTTCCCAACGTAATGCTAAGTAGAACATTACTGCCATTATTAATGTTGCCATGGCGTAAACCTCAGTTTCAACAGCATTAAACCAAAAAGAATCCGTAAACGTAAACGCCAAACTGCCAACCAAGGCACTGCCTAGTATTGCCATTCCTTTACTAGTCGCATCGTTTTCAACATCGTATTTAACCAATTTACGAAGCAGAATGGTGACTGTCCAATACATAAAAAGTATCGTAAAAGCACTAGATACAGCACTCATCATGTTTAATAAAGCACCAATTTGAGATGGTTCTAAAGCAAACATGGAGAAAAAAGCACCAAGCATTTGAAACAAAGGTGCTCCAGGTGGATGACCAACTTGTAATTTAGAAGAGGTTAAGATGTATTCGCCTGCATCCCAAAAACTAACTGTTGGTTCAATGGTTAAGGCATAAGTGATTGCTGCTACAGCAAACACAAACCATCCTAAAATTGTGTTCCACTTTTTAAAGTTGAAATTGGTCATAAAAATTAATGCTTTTGATGCTGGCGAATTTACTAATAATTACAACACAGCCGAATGTTTTTAAGCAAACGTTAAGTATTTTGAATTATTTTTTCATCTTTTTTTTGTCCAACTCAAACTTTGTTATAAATTTGCATCCTCATTTTGAGATGATGGCCTATGGTGTAACTGGCAACACGTCTGGTTTTGGTCCAGAAGAGTCTAGGTTCGAGCCCTAGTAGGCCAACATAAATTTAAATCCTAATTCAAATTGAGTTAGGATTTTTTGTTTTTCATCTATAACTGAATAAAACCAGTCGTATAACTTAAGTAAATTCAGAATATTAGAGCTTAAACACCTTGCAAAACTCGATATATATCGTATATTTGCACCACTGTTTAAGGAAATGAAGATAATGAGGGGACGAAAAGTCCCCTCTTTTTATAGCTGTATGTTAAAAAATAAAGTAGAAGAATTATTACAAAATGGCCTTGACGAACGTCAAGATTTGTTTTTAATAAGCATGACGATTGGAGCAGATAACGCTATTAAAGTGGTTATTGATGGCGATAATGGCGTGTTGGTAGAGGATTGCATATTTATCAGTCGCGCTATTGAACATAACTTAGATCGAGAAGAAGAAGATTTTTCTTTGGAGGTACTTTCAGCTGGCGCAGCATCACCATTAACGATACCGAGACAATACAAAAAAAATGTTGGTCGTAACCTAGAAGTTAAGACCAATGATAACAAAAATATAGAAGGTCAATTGGTAGAAGCCGATGAAAATTCCATCCAGCTAACATGGAAAGCCAGAGAGCCCAAGCCAATAGGAAAAGGAAAAGTAACCGTAACCAAAGAGGCTACGATTGCTATAGAAGATATAAAAGAAGCAAAAGTTAAAATTAAATTTTAAGTCCTGTTAATATGGAAAATTTAGCATTAATTGAATCATTTTCAGATTTTAAAGATGATAAATTAATAGATAGAGTTACGCTAATGGCGATTCTAGAAGATGTATTACGTAATGCATTGAAAAAGAAATATGGAGATGATGATAACTTTGATATCATTATAAATCCCGACAAAGGAGATTTGGAGATTTGGAGAAATAGAATTGTTGTTGCAGATGGAGAAGTTGAAGATGAAAATCAAGAAATCGAATTGTCTGAAGCTCAAAAAATTGAACCAGACTTTGAAGTTGGTGAAGATGTAGCAGAAGAAGTAAAGCTTTTTGAATTAGGAAGACGTTCGATTTTAGCATTAAAGCAAAATTTAATTTCTAAAATTCACGAGCACGATAATACAAATATCTATAAGCAGTTTAAAGAGCTTGAAGGGGAAATTTATGCCGCTGAGGTTCACCATATTCGTCATAGAGCTATCATCTTATTAGATGATGATGGTAACGAAATTATTTTACCAAAAGACAAGCAAATACCTTCAGACTTTTTCCGTAAGGGTGAAAACGTAAGAGGTGTTATCGAGAGTGTAGAACTTAAAGGGAGTAAGCCAGCGATAATTATGTCAAGAACATCACCATTGTTCCTTGAAAAATTGTTTGAACAAGAAATTCCAGAGGTTTTTGACGGTTTAATTACAGTTAAAAACGTTGTGCGTATTCCTGGTGAAAAGGCAAAAGTAGCTGTTGATTCATATGATGATAGAATCGATCCAGTAGGTGCTTGTGTTGGTATGAAAGGTTCTAGAATTCATGGTATCGTCCGTGAGTTAGGTAACGAAAACATTGATGTTATTAATTATACAAATAACATTCAATTATTTATAACACGTGCCTTGAGTCCAGCAAGAGTAACATCTCTTAAACTAGATGAGGAAAACATGCGAGCTGAAGTATTGTTAAAACCAGAGGAAGTATCTAAAGCCATAGGTCGTGGAGGTCATAACATTAGACTAGCGGGTAAATTAACGGGTTATGAGATTGATGTATTTAGAGAAGGTGCTGAAGAAGATGTAGAATTAACGGAATTCTCTGATGAAATCGAAGAATGGATTATTCAAGAGTTTAGTAAGGCTGGTTTAGACACTGCAAAGAGTATTTTAGAGCAGGATGTAAATGACCTTGTTAAGCGTATTGATTTAGAAGAAGAAACAATTACAGATGTTATTAGAATTCTAAAAGAAGAATTCGAAGATTAAAAAACCAATTTTTGCAAATCAATTGGTAAACTATATATTTAGGATTATATAAAAGCATATATGGCTCAAATTAGAATAAATAAAGTACTTAGGGAATTAAATATCTCTCTGGATCGTGCTGTAGATTTCTTAGAATCTAAAGGCATAGAGATAGAGAAAAGCCCTAATACAAAAATTTCTCAAGATGTTTACGATACATTGGCTGATGAATTTCAGACAGATGCGACTAAACGTGAAAAAGCTCAGGAAGTAAGTGAAGCAAAGCTTAAAGAAAAAGAAGCGCTTAGAGAAAAACGCGAGCGTGAGCTCGAAGAAAAGGCAAAAGGCGAAGCAGAAAAAGAAACTGTTCTCAAAGCAAAAGCTGAACTTTCTGGACCTAAGCAAGTTGGTAAAATAGATTTGGATGGCGACAAACCAAAAGCTGAAGAAGCTCCAAAGAAAGAAGCACCTAAAGCTAAAGCACCAAAAAAGGAAGCGCCTAAAGCTGAAGCAACTAAAAAAGAAACGCCAGCAAAAAAGGAGAAACCTGCAGTAGCTAAAAAAGCTGAAGAAGTTCCTAAAAAAGAAGCGCCAAAAACAGTTGAGGCCAAAACAGAAGATACTAAGGAAGAATCTTCATCTACTTCTGAGCCAGTAGATGAAAAGATTAAGACACAGTATAAGAAGCTTAGTGGTCCTAATATTACAGGTGAAAAAATTGATTTAGCCCAATTTAATAAGCCTAAAAAGAAAAAAGAAGACAACAAGTCTAAGACTAATGATGCTAACAAACGTAAAAGACGTAGAATAAGCAAGCCAGGCGATCCAGGGAAATCAAATAACAATAATGATAACCGAAGAGGCAACTTTAAAGGTAGAGGTAATAATCGACCAAAAGTAGTTAAAGAAGAGCCTAGTGAAGAGGATGTAAAAAAACAAATTCGTGAAACTCTTGAAAAGCTTCAAGGGAAAAGTAGCAAAGGTAAAGGTGCAAAAAATCGTAGAGACAAAAGAGATCAACATAGAGAACAGAGAGAAATTGATCAAGAATTAGCAGCTGCAGAAAGTAAAATTCTTAAAGTAACAGAGTTTGTTACCGTAAGTGAGGTTGCTACAATGATGGATGTTGGTGTAACTCAAGTCATTTCTGCATGTATGTCTCTAGGAATGATGGTAACTATGAATCAGCGTTTAGATGCAGAGACCTTATCTATCGTTGCCGAAGAATTTGGTTATTCTGTAGAATTTATTACCGCAGATATCGAAGAATCTTTCGAAGTGGTTGAAGACAAGCCTGAAGATTTAGTAGATCGTGCACCTATTGTAACAGTAATGGGTCATGTAGATCATGGTAAAACGTCTTTATTAGATTATATACGTAAAGAAAATGTAATTGCTGGTGAGTCTGGAGGAATCACACAACATATTGGTGCCTACGGTGTCCAACTAGAGAACGGTCAAAAAATAGCATTTCTAGATACGCCAGGTCACGAGGCCTTCACAGCTATGCGTGCTCGTGGTGCTCAAGTTACTGATATTGCTATTATTGTTGCGGCAGCGGATGATGATATTATGCCGCAAACAAAAGAAGCAATTTCTCATGCTCAAGCAGCTGGAGTGCCAATTGTTTTTGCGATTAACAAAATAGATAAGCCAGATGCAAATCCTGAAAAAGTAAAAGAGGGATTAGCAAATATGAATCTTTTAGTTGAAGACTGGGGTGGAAAAATCCAATCTCATGACATCTCTGCTAAAATGGGAACAGGCGTTAAAGAATTATTAGAAAAAGTATTACTTGAAGCTGAGTTACTAGAACTTAAAGCAAATCCTAATAAAGCAGCGCAAGGTACAGTAGTTGAAGCGTTTTTAGATAAAGGACGTGGATATGTATCTACAATATTAGTACAAGCGGGGACTTTAAAAATTGGAGATTACGTTTTAGCTGGAAAGAATTCAGGTAAAGTAAAAGCCATGCAAGATGAACGAGGAAATGATGTTGCTGAAGCAGGCCCATCGACACCAGTTTCTATCTTAGGTTTAGATGGTGCACCTCAAGCAGGTGATAAGTTTAATGTATTCGAAGACGAGCGTGAAGCTAAACAAATAGCAACAAAGCGTACACAATTACAACGTGAGCAATCTGTAAGAACACAGCGTCATATTACTCTTGACGAAATCGGTAGACGTATTGCGCTTGGAGATTTCCAAGAACTTAATATTATCCTTAAAGGTGATGTGGATGGGTCTGTTGAAGCATTAACAGATTCTTTCCAGAAGTTGTCTACTGAAGAAATTCAAGTAAATATTATTCATAAAGGTGTTGGAGCCATTACTGAAAGTGATGTCTTATTAGCAACTGCTTCCGATGCAATTATCATTGGATTTAATGTGCGACCAATGGGTAATGCACGTCAAATTGCAGATAAAGAAGAAATTGATATCCGTACATATTCTATTATTTACGATGCTATCAATGATCTTAAAGATGCCATGGAAGGGATGTTATCTCCAGAGCTTAAAGAAGAGATTACTGGTACCGCAGAAATCCGTGAGACGTTCAAGATTTCTAAAATCGGTACTATTGCGGGATGTATGGTTACCAATGGTAAAATTTTCAGAAACTCTGGTATTCGTTTAATACGCGATGGCGTAGTAATTTTTACTGGAGAACTAGAATCCTTAAAACGATTTAAGGATGATGTGAAAGAAGTATCTAAAGGTTACGATTGTGGTATGCAAGTCAAAAATTACAATGACATTAAAGAAGGTGACGTTATAGAAGCCTTCCAAGAAGTAGAAGTTAAAAAGACATTGAAATAATTGAGTTTTTAACCAAACTAGATAATACAAAAAGCACTCCCTGCAAAAGGAGTGCTTTTTTTGTTATGTGAATTTTTATTAGGCTTTAGAATAAAATTATCAGTCTTTCTTAGGTTGAAAAATAAACGCATTCATATAATTTTTCTTTATACGAAGCAGAGCACGGTCAGCTTCTAAGCGGTCTCTAAAATTACCAACCCATATTTTGTAGTTAGGTGTATTAAAGACCATTTCTGTTGGCCACTCACTGTATTTTTCTCTAAATTCCGACTTCACTTTTTCAGCTCTAAAAGAACTATCGCCACTATAAACTTGAATTTTAAAAGTTTCCACGGTTTTGACATCTTTTTTAAATTCTAAGAGCTTATTAATAGCATCTGGCTGATTAACAGTAACTGTTCCTTCTTCTTGTGCAGATAGCGATACAGATACTGTAGTAAGTATTAAAAAGTAAAGGTTTTTTAGATTCAAATTATTCATATTCTTTTGTTTGTATTGCAAAGTTATATTTTCTTAACGTATTCAACGATTATATTGTTATTTAGAATGTTTATAAATTAAATATTATGACTTCTCTAACATTTCTAAAATCGACTTTATGCCTTATTTTTGCATGAGTTTTTAGAACCATGGTTTTATCATATTTTATCGAAAAAATCATACCAAACTTTAGAAGATAATTCAACTATACATATGAAACACGTTATCTACCGTAATTTAACCTCAAATATTCTTCGTTTAGGTTTTATATTATTACTTACGTTTTCAACTACCGTTTTGGCCCAAGATGGTGATCCAGTAAAAGGAAAAACCTTATTTAATACTAACTGTGCTGCTTGTCATAAATTAGATAAGAAGATGACTGGTCCTGCCTTACGTAATGTAGAGGCTAGATTAGCAGAAGATGAAGGTTTAGATAGAGAATGGTTAAATGCATGGATTCGTAATAGTGCTGCATTGATTAAATCTGGTGATGCCTATGCCAATAAAATTTGGAATGAGTATAACCAAACGGCGATGAACGCGTTTCCGCAGTTAAGTGATCAAGATATTTCGGATATTTTAGCATACACCGCAGCTCCTAAACCAGAACCAATTATTGTTGATGAAGACCCGACTGGAGGTCAAGGTGGTGGAAGTAATTCAACTTCAAATTCAATAATCCTTGGAGCACTAGCCTTGTTATTTGGCTTATTAGCAATGGCATTGGTTTTAGTTAATAGAACATTAAAGCGCTTTGCAGAGGCTAAAGGTATTGAGGTTGCTGAGAGTGAAAAAGGAATGCCGATTTGGAAAGCCTTTGTTCAAAATCAGTTCTTAGTATTGGTAACATCCATAGCTTTATTATTAGCTAGTGGGTATTTTGTATACGGATACTTAATGCAAGTTGGTGTGGATCAAGGTTACGAACCTGTACAGCCAATACATTATTCGCACAGAATTCACGCTGGAGATAACAAGATAGATTGTAAGTATTGTCACTCATCAGCAAGAGTGAGTAAGCATTCAGGCATTCCTTCTTTGAATGTGTGTATGAATTGCCATAAGAGCATCGGAGAAGTTGCAGCAGAAACTTTAGCAGAAGGACAAGAGTATGGTGTGGATTATAATGCTGAAATTCAAAAATTATACAAAGCTGTTGGTTGGGATGAAGCTAATCAAAAATATACAGGAGAAACAAGTCCGGTAAAATGGATACGTATTCACAACTTACCTGACTTTGCTTACTTTAACCACTCGCAGCACGTTTCTGTTGCTGGTATTGAGTGTCAGACATGTCATGGTCCAGTTGAAGAAATGGAAATTATGTACCAGCACTCACCATTAACAATGGGTTGGTGTATCAATTGCCATAGAGAAACAAATGTAAAAGTTAAAGACAACGCTTATTATACAAAAATCCACGAGCAATTATCTAAGAAATATGGAGTTGAGCAGTTAACTGCAGCGCAGATGGGTGGATTAGAATGCGGTAAGTGTCATTATTAATAATTAAGAAGTAACTCACAATTATATGTCATCAAACAAGAAATACTGGAAAAGTGTTGAGGAGCTAAACGAAAATAGCCCTATTGTTGAGACGCTACAACAAAACGAATTTGTTGAACAAATACCAACAGATGAGTTTTTAGGAGATAAAGAAACATTAGAATCTTCATCTACAACGCGTCGTGATTTCTTAAAATATGTTGGTTTTAGTACAGCAGCCGCGTCTTTAGCAGCCTGTGAAGGACCAGTTGTAAAGTCTATACCATACGTAGTACAGCCAAAGGAGATTATTCCTGGTGTTGCAAACTATTATGCAACTACAATTGCAGATGGTTATGACTTTGCTAGTGTTTTAGTGAAAACAAGAGAAGGTCGACCAATAAAAATAGAGAATAACGATTTGGCAAAAACCAATGGTCATGCCAATGCAAGAGTCAATGCTTCAATTTTAGGTTTATACGATAGTTTACGTGTTAAAGGACCAATGAAAGGCGACGCTGCTATTTCATGGGGAGTGTTTAATGCAGACACTAAAAAGATTTTAAGCGAAGTTGGCGATAAAGAAATTGTATTCTTAACGCAAACTTTTGCAAGTCCATCAACATCAAAATTAGTTGGAGAGTTTAAAGAAAAGTATGGTAATGTGCGTCACGTATCTTACGATGCGGTTTCAGAATCTGCAGCATTAGATGCGTTTCAAGCAAAATATGGTAAACGTGCTTTAGCAAATTATGATTTTTCTAAAGCCATGACTATTGTTTCTGTAGGTGCAGATTTCTTAGGCGATTGGCAAGGTGGTGGATTTGATTCTGCTTATGCAAATAAACGTATTCCAGACCACGGGAAAATGTCTCGTCATATCCAGTTTGAATCTAATATGTCTTTAACTGGTGCTAACGCAGATAAGCGTGTGCCAATGAAGCCAAGTGAACAACGTTTGGCATTAGCTAAACTATATAGCTATGTTACCGGAAATGGGGTTAGTGGTAATCTTCCAGAAAATTTAGATAAAGCCGTTAGAGCTGCTGCTTCAGAATTAAAGAAAGCTGGCAGTAATGGTGTTGTAGTTACTGGAATACAAGATGTAAATGCACAAACTGTTGTGTTAGAGCTTAACGAGGCCTTATCAAGTAAAGCTTTTGATTTAACAACTACAATACGTACAAAGCAAGGTAACGATAAAGCAGTAATGCAATTGGTTACCGATATGAAAGCTGGTAAAGTTGGTGCTTTAGTAATGGTTGGGGTTAACCCAATGTATACATTACCAAATGCAGCCGATTTTGCTGAAGGTTTAAAGAAAACCAAGTCTATTGCTTTCTCTATGAAGCAAGACGAAACAGCTGTAAACTGTGATTATATTGCAGCAGCACCTCATTACTTAGAATCTTGGGGAGATGTTGAAATAAAAACAGGCCACTATGCATTAATGCAACCTACAATTCGTCCTTTATTTGATACAAAACAATTTCAGGATGTATTATTAACGTGGACAGACAATGCAACAGCTTATAACGATTATATAAAAGCAACTTGGAAAGAGAGTATCCTCAATGGTGCGTCTTATAACCAGGCATTACATGATGGTGTGTTTGTTTCTACTTCAAATTCTGAAGTTGAAGAAGTAATCACAGATAATGATGATGCTGAAGTACCAAATGGAAATGCAGCAAGAGCTTTAGCAGCTTCTGCCAAGTCAAGCGGCATGGAATTGTCAATCTATACCAAAACTGGTTTAGGAGATGGGCAACAAGCAAATAACCCTTGGTTACAAGAATTCCCAGACCCAATAACGAGAACATCTTGGGATAATTATTTAACGATTTCTAAGGCAGATGCAGACGCTGCAGGTTTAGTAAATGAAAACGTTGCAAACGGTGGACTTAATGGTAGCAAAGTAGACGTTACTGTAAATGGTGTAACTGTTAAAGATGTGCCGGTATTAATTCAACCAGGTCAAGCAAAAGGCTCAGTAGGTTTAGCATTAGGTTACGGTAGAACGTCTGGTCTTAAAGCAGAAATGCAAACAGGTGTAAACGCCTACCCATTATATCAAAACTTTAATGCAGTTCAAGAGGTTTCTATTTCTAAAGCTGCTGGAGAACATGAATTTGCTTGTGTACAGTTACACAATACACTAATGGGACGTGGAGATATCATTAAAGAAACGACTTTAGAGGTATTCAACACAAAAGATAAAAAATATTGGAACTCAATTCCTGAAGTATCATTAAATCATATCGAAACACCTGTAACATCTCCTGATGTAGATTTATGGGATGAGTTTGATCGTTCTGTAGGACATCACTTTAACTTATCGATAGATTTAAATGCTTGTACAGGTTGTGGTGCATGTGTCATTGCATGTCACGCAGAAAACAATGTGCCAGTAGTTGGTAAGTCTGAAATGAGACGTAGTAGAGATATGCATTGGTTGCGTATTGATAGATACTACTCATCAGAAGATACCTTCAGTCATGATTTAGAAAAGAAGGAAAACATTTCTGGTTTAGGAAGCTCATTAAGTGAGTTTGGAGAAATGGAAAATCCTAATGATAATCCTCAGGTAGTATTCCAACCAGTAATGTGTCAGCATTGTAATCATGCGCCTTGCGAGACAGTTTGTCCTGTTGCAGCAACAGCACACGGACGTCAAGGTCAAAACCATATGGCATATAACCGATGTGTAGGTACACGTTACTGTGCAAATAACTGTCCATACAAAGTACGTCGTTTTAACTGGTTCTTATATAGCCAAAATGACGAGTTCGATTACTTTATGAATGACGATTTAGGACGTATGGTATTAAACCCAGATGTTACAGTTCGTTCTCGTGGTGTAATGGAAAAATGTTCATTCTGTATTCAAAAGACACAGAAAACTATTTTGGATGCTAAACGTGATGGACGTGAAGTTAAAGATGGTGAATTCCAAACAGCTTGTTCAGCAGCTTGTGGAAGTGGCGCCATGATATTTGGAGACGTTAATGACAAAGAAAGTCAAGTTGCCAAATTAAAAGAAGATGACCGTATGTATCATTTATTAGAGTACGTTGGTACAAAACCAAATGTATTCTATCATACGAAAGTTAGAAATACGAAAGAATCTTAAATTAATAAAGAAATCAATATATAATTATGGCGTCTCATTACGAAGCACCTATTAGAAGACCTTTAGTAACTGGAGAAAAATCCTATCACGACGTCACTGTCGAAGTTGCTAGACCTGTCGAAGGAAAAGCAAATCGCGCTTGGTGGATTGTTTTTAGTATTGCTCTTGTAGCATTCCTTTGGGGAATAGGTTGTATTATTTATACCATATCTACAGGAATCGGCGTTTGGGGTCTTAATAAGACTGTAAACTGGGCTTGGGATATTACAAACTTTGTTTGGTGGGTAGGTATTGGTCACGCAGGAACCTTAATTTCTGCTGTACTTTTATTATTCCGTCAAAAATGGCGTATGGCTATTAACCGTTCAGCGGAAGCGATGACCATTTTCTCAGTTGTACAAGCAGGGTTATTTCCAATTATTCACATGGGTCGTCCATGGTTAGCCTATTGGGTATTACCAATTCCTAACCAATTTGGTTCGTTATGGGTAAACTTTAACTCGCCATTACTTTGGGATGTATTTGCAATTTCTACATACCTATCTGTATCATTAGTATTCTGGTGGACAGGTTTATTACCTGACTTCGCCATGATTAGAGATCGCGCTGTGAAGCCTTTCCAAAAGAAAATTTATTCTCTTATAAGTTTTGGTTGGTCTGGACGTGCTAAAGATTGGCAACGTTTTGAAGAAGTATCATTGGTACTTGCTGGTTTAGCAACACCTTTAGTATTGTCTGTACACACGATTGTATCGTTTGATTTCGCAACGTCAGTCATACCAGGGTGGCATACCACGATTTTTCCACCATACTTTGTTGCTGGTGCGATTTTCTCAGGATTTGCTATGGTAAATACCTTATTAATCATCATGCGTAAAGTATGTAATCTTGAAGATTATATTACCGTACAGCACATCGAGTTAATGAACATTGTCATTATGATTACGGGTTCTATAGTAGGTGTGGCTTATATTACAGAGTTGTTTATAGCATGGTATTCAGGTGTAGAGTATGAGCAATATGCATTCTTAAATAGAGCTACTGGACCTTACTGGTGGGCATATTGGGCAATGATGACATGTAATGTGTTCTCACCACAGTTTATGTGGTTTAAAAAATTACGTACAAGTATTATGTTCTCTTTCTTTATTTCTATTGTAGTAAACATAGGAATGTGGTTTGAACGTTTTGTAATTATTGTAACGTCATTACATAGAGATTACTTACCATCATCATGGTCTATGTTCTCTCCAACATTTGTTGATATTGGAATCTTTATCGGAACAATAGGTTTCTTCTTTGTCTTATTCTTATTGTACTCACGTACATTCCCAGTAATAGCCCAAGCAGAAGTTAAAACAATCCTGAAGTCTTCAGGTGAGCGTTACAAAAAAATTAGAGAGCGTGGTGATAGCTTAGTAGGGACAGGAGCTGATGATAGAACATCTTCATCAACTGCTCAAATAGCTAGTACATCAAGCTCTGATTCATCTTCATCTAATGACGATGCTAAAGTTAGTGACCTTTTAGGAAGCATAGGATCCTTTGATGCTGCTACTGAAACTGCAGATGATTTAAAGAAAGTAAATGGTATCGGACCTAAAATGGAAGACGTGTTAAATAGTATTGGTATTTACACATTCCTTCAAGTAAGTAAGATGACCAAAAAAGAATATGACTTGTTAGATTCAATTACAGGTTCTTTCCCTGGAAGAGCAGAACGTGATGATTGGGCAGGACAAGCTAAAAACTTATTAAACTAATAATAGATATGGAAGCAGCTTCAAAAGTAATTCATGCTATTTATAACGATGATGATATCTTAATGTCTGCCGTTAAAAAGGTAAAGGCAGAAAAGCATCATATCGAAGAAATATACACACCTTTTCCTGTGCATGGACTAGACAAGGCTATGGGATTAGCACCTACACGTATTGCAATTACAGCATTCATGTATGGTTGTGTTGGTTTAACTGTTGCAATTGTGATGATGAATTTTATCATGATTAAAGATTGGCCTCAAGATATTGGTGGTAAGCCAAGTTTTAGCTACCTAGAAAACATGCCAGCATTCGTACCGATTATGTTTGAGCTTACTGTGTTTTTTGCAGCTCACTTAATGGTAATAACATTTTACTTACGTAGTAGAATGTGGCCTTTTAAGAAAGCTGAAAATCCAGACCCAAGAACAACAGATGACCATTTCCTTATGGAAATAGCTATCCATAATAACGAAGCGGACTTAACAAGCTTGTTAAAAGAAACAGGTGCTGTTGAGATTAATATTATTGATAAAGACGAAGACGCACATTAATATGAAGACTACACTAAAAATAACAGTAGTATTAGTAATGCTATTAAGTATAGTGTCTTGTAATAAAAAATCAAGACGTAACTATCAATATATGCCAAACATGTATCAATCTGTAGGTTATGAAGCTTACCAAGAATCTGATGCATTTGCAAATGGTGTTGAAGCGCAATTACCTGTTGATGGAACTATTCCAAGAGGTTATTCTTTATATGATTTTGAAGACTCAACTGAAGGATACGACAAGGCAAAAGCCGAATTAAAGAGTCCTTTAGATTCTTCCGCTGTTGATTATGATAGAGGAAAAGAGCTTTACGATATTTATTGTGGGATTTGTCATGGTAATAAAGGTGATGGACAAGGGACTTTAATGAAAAGAGAAAAAATTCTTGGTGTACCTAGCTATGATACAAGAGAGTTAACAGAAGGAAGTATTTATCATGTTATGTATTACGGGTTAAACTCAATGGGTTCTTATGCTAACTTTATGAGTGATGAAGAACGTTGGCAAGTAGTAGCTTATGTTGAAAAACTGAAAGCTGATTTAGAAAAATAAGATTTAGATAAAGATTATATAAATGGAATATAAAATTTCAAATCGATTAAAGATAGCGTCAATCATATTAGTACTTGTTGGCGGTTTGCTTTGGGGTTGGGGCTACATGAGTTCTCATGCCGTTACCAAAGACAATGTATCTGAATATATGAATGATGGTCATCATGACGAAGGGCATGGAGATGCTTCACATGGTGATGAGCATGGTGGTGCTTCTGCTTATGTTGTTGAGGCTTCAGAAGGTGACGAGCATGCTGAAGAAGGTCATGAAATGACACATGAAGAGCACGTGCTACATCAAATACACAATAGACCATATGCGGCACTATATGTTGCGGCATTTTTCTTCTTTATGATTGCCTTAGGCGTGTTAGCTTTTTACGCTATTCAATATGCTTCTCAAGCAGGTTGGTCGCCAGTACTTTTTAGAGTCATGGAGGGTATCACTGCTTATGTATTACCAGGTGGTATTTTGGTGTTATTAGTTGCTGCTTTTGGAGGCTCTCATCTATTTATCTGGATGGATCCTGAGGTAGTTGCACACGATGAAATTATTCAAGCTAAAGAAGGTTGGTTAAACAAAGGTTGGTTCTTTGCCAGAGGAATTATATTCCTTGCAGGTTGGTCTGCTTACCGTTATTTTTCGCGTAAGTTTTCTATCGCTCAAGATACAGTAGAAGGTAATAGTAACTTCAAAAAGAATTTTAGAATATCCGCGGCATTCCTTGTGTTTTATATTTACACAGAGTCTATGATGTCTTGGGATTGGATTATGAGTGTTGATCCTCACTGGTTCTCTACCTTATTTGGTTGGTATGTGTTTGCAAGTATGTTTGTAAGTGGTATTACAGTAATTGCATTAATAACCATCTACTTAAAATCTAAAGGCTTATTAGAGTTTGTTAACGACAGTCATTTACATGATTTAGCTAAATTCATGTTTGGTATCAGTATTTTCTGGACCTACTTATGGTTCTCTCAGTTTATGTTAATATGGTACTCAAACATACCTGAAGAAGTAGTATACTTCGTAGCAAGAATTGAGGACTATAAATTACCATTTTTTGGTATGGTAGCTATGAACTTTGTATTCCCATTATTACTATTAATGAATAGCGATTACAAGCGTATTCCATGGTTTGTTGTTATGGCTGGTATCGTAATATTATGTGGCCACTATTTAGACATATTCAACATGATTATGCCTGCAACAGTTAGTGATAGATGGTTTATTGGAGCACCTGAGTTAGGAGCTATATGCTTCTTCGCTGGAATATTCTTATTTGTTGTATTTACGGCATTAAGTAAAGCGCCATTATTGGCAAAAGGAAATCCTTTCCTTAAGGAGAGTGAAAACTTTCATTATTAATTAAAAATTTAGAACTGAAACGATAATGACAACTTTGTTAATATTTATAATAGTACTATTTGTAGCCGTTGCCATGTGGCAGATGGTTAAGATTTTTGATTTGGCACAAGTAGGTGCATCAAACAATCAAGTAGCAACAGACAAGGATAATACATTTAATGGTTACATGATGATAGGTTTTTTAATCTTCATTTATGCCATTACTATTGCGAGTTTTGTCTACTTAGGAGATTTGCCATTAATGTCTAACTCGGCATCTGAACATGGGCCTGGTTTAGATAGTTTAATGGTTATTTCTATGGTTGTAATTTTTATAGTACAAACCATTACGCAATTCTTATTACACTATTTTGCCTATAAATATAAAGGCGAAAAAGGGCGTAAAGCATTATTTTATGCAGACAATAATACACTTGAAGCCATTTGGACTATAATACCTGTAATTGTTTTAGCTGGTCTTATTATCTATGGATTATTTACTTGGAATGATATTATGAATATTGACGAAAGTGAAGACCCAATGGTTGTAGAATTATATGCGCAACAATTTAACTGGAAAGCTAGATATGGAGGAGACGATAATGTACTAGGTAAAGCTAATGTTAGATTAATCGATTTAGATCGCGCTAATATTTTAGGTGTTGATGAAGATGACCCAAATGCTCAAGATGATGTCATTGTTACAGAATTACATTTACCAGTAGGTAGACCTGTATTATTTAAGATGCGTTCTCAAGATGTTTTACACTCTGCGTATATGCCACACTTTAGAGCACAGATGAACTGTGTACCAGGTATGGTAACGCAATTTGGATTTACACCTACTGTGACTACAGCAGAAATGCGTCAAAATCCAGACATACAGGATAAAGTGGCTAATATTAATGCACTTCGTTTGGAGCGTAAAGCTGAAATTGAAGAAGCAGGTCAAGATTTAAATTACCAATTTGACTATTTACTTTTGTGTAATAAAATATGTGGTAAATCTCACTACAACATGCAAATGAAAATTGTAGTTGAAACACAAGAAGAGTTTGATACATGGATGGCAGAACAAAAGACGTTCCCAAATTCATTAAATTAATAAAATTGATTAAGAAAAGATAAAGATTATGTCAGCAACAGCAGATACACACGCTCACGACGACCACGACGTACATCATCATAAAGAAACTTTTGTTACTAAATACATCTTTAGTCAAGATCATAAAATGATTGCTAAACAGTACTTAATAACTGGAGTAATTATTATGGGTATTATCGGGATTATGATGTCCTTAATGATACGTATGCAAATTGCCTGGCCTGAGCAACCAAATGCAATTTTTGAAGCTTTATTAGGCAAATGGGCACCAGAAGGTGTTATGGATGCAGATATTTATCTAGCCTTGGTAACCATTCATGGAACCATTATGGTATTCTTTGTATTAACAGCAGGTTTAAGTGGTACGTTTAGTAATCTCCTTATTCCGTTGCAAATTGGTGCAAGAGATATGGCTTCTGGTTTCCTAAACATGATATCATATTGGCTATTCTTTGTGTCTTGTGTAATAATGATTTTATCATTTTTTGTTGAAGCTGGACCAGCAGCGGCAGGTTGGACAATTTATCCACCTTTATCTGCGTTGCCAATGGCTCAAGGTGGTTCTGGAATGGGAATGACATTATGGTTAGTGTCTATGGCAATATTTATTGCATCTTCATTACTAGGTTCACTTAACTATGTTGTTACCGTAATAAACTTAAGAACAAAAGGAATGTCTATGACAAGAATGCCATTAACAATTTGGGCATTCTTTGTAACTGCAGTTATTGGTATTATATCTTTCCCGGTATTATTATCTGCAGCTCTATTATTAATTATGGATAGAAGTTTTGGTACTTCATTCTTCTTATCAGATATATTTATTCAAGGTGAAGTATTGCATTACCAAGGAGGTTCTCCAGTTTTATTTGAGCATTTATTTTGGTTCTTAGGTCATCCAGAAGTATATATTGTATTATTACCAGCATTGGGTATTACTTCTGAGATTATTGCAACCAATTCACGTAAGCCAATCTTTGGATATCGTGCCATGGTAGCTTCAATTTTAGCAATTGCATTTTTATCTACAATTGTTTGGGGTCACCATATGTTTATCTCTGGAATGAATCCATTCTTAGGTTCAGTATTTACATTTACAACATTATTAATAGCAATTCCTTCAGCGGTAAAGGCATTTAATTATATCACCACACTTTGGAAAGGTAACCTCCAGATGAATCCAGCAATGCTGTTTTCTATAGGATTAGTATCTACATTCATTACTGGAGGGTTAACAGGTATTATTCTTGGAGATTCTGCTTTAGATATCAATGTTCATGATACGTATTTTGTGGTAGCTCACTTCCATTTAGTAATGGGTATCTCTGCATTGTACGGTGTATTTGCAGGAATTTATCATTGGTTCCCAAGAATGTTTGGTCGTATGATGAACAAAAATCTAGGTTATTTACATTTCTGGATAACGGCAATTTGTGCCTACGGCGTGTTCTTCCCAATGCACTTCATAGGAATGGCAGGTCTACCGAGACGATATTATACAAATTCTAATTTCCCACTATTTGATGATACTACAAATGCACAAACAGTAATTACTGTATTTGCATTAATAGCTGGTGTGGCTCAATTGGTGTTTTTATACAACTTTGTAAGAAGTATTTTTTACGGTAAAAAAGCCGAACAAAATCCTTGGAAGTCTAATACTTTAGAGTGGACAGCACCTGTAGAGCATATGCATGGTAACTGGCCAGGCGCTATCCCTCATGTATACCGTTGGCCTTATGATTATAGTAAGCCAGGACATGATGATGATTTTGTGCCTCAAAATGTACCTATGAAAGATGGTGAGGAAGAATTACATCATTAGATAGATTCACATTTAAATATAAAGAAAAAGCCTTTCTAGTTTAGAAAGGCTTTTTCTTTATATTTGTTTTAGCATGAACGAAAACTTAAATCCAACAAACGAAAACTATTCTCCTGAAGAACTAGATGTCGAAAAAAAATTGCGACCACTATCGTTTGATGACTTTACTGGTCAAGATCAAGTACTTGAGAATCTTAAGATTTTTGTTCAAGCTGCTAATCTTAGAGATGAGGCTTTAGATCATACACTGTTTCATGGGCCTCCTGGCTTAGGTAAAACGACATTAGCACACATATTAGCTAATGAACTTAGTGTTAGTATAAAGGTCACTTCTGGACCCGTATTAGATAAACCAGGTGACTTAGCAGGTCTGTTAACTAATCTAGATGAACGAGATGTGTTGTTTATTGATGAGATTCATCGTTTAAGCCCAATAGTAGAGGAATACCTCTATTCGGCAATGGAAGATTATAAGATTGATATTATGATAGAGTCTGGTCCCAATGCCAGAACAGTACAAATCAATTTAGCACCATTTACTTTAGTAGGTGCGACAACACGATCAGGATTATTAACGGCACCAATGCGTGCACGTTTTGGTATTAGTAGCCGACTTCAATATTATAATACAGAATTACTGACGACAATCGTTCAACGTAGTGCTGCGATATTAAATATGCCAATTACTATGGAAGCAGCGATAGAGATTGCAGGTCGTAGTCGTGGTACGCCACGTATTGCAAATGCATTATTGCGTCGTGTCCGTGATTTTGCCCAGATAAAAGGGGATGGAAATATTGATATCAAAATATCAAAATTTGCTCTAGAAGCATTAAATGTTGATGCGCATGGCTTGGATGAAATGGATAATAAAATCCTAACGACTATCATTGAAAAATTTAAAGGTGGCCCAGTTGGTATAACAACATTAGCAACTGCAGTAAGTGAAAGCTCTGAAACTATTGAAGAAGTTTATGAACCATTTCTTATCCAACAAGGGTTTATAATGAGAACACCACGAGGTCGAGAAGTTACTGAGCAGGCCTATAAACATTTAGGAAAAATTAAAGGACCAACTCAAGGTGGGTTATTTTGATTAATAACAAAACGAAATACACAGAACTTATTAAAACCGAAGCCAAACGCCTCGGTTTTTTGTCTTGTGGTATAAGCAAAGCGGAATTTCTTGAAGAAGAGGCGCCACGATTAGAAGCGTGGTTAAATAAAAATATGCATGGCGAAATGCGTTATATGGAAAACCATTTCGATAAGCGTTTAGATCCAACGTTACTGGTCGAAGGCTCAAAAAGCGTGGTGTCTTTATTATTAAATTATTATCCAGGTGAGGAGCAAACAGCAGAAAGTTATAAGCTGTCTAAGTATGCCTATGGCACCGATTATCATTTTGTTATAAAGGACAAGTTGAAAGCGCTTCTAAATATTATTAATGAAGAGATTGGAGAAGTTAATGGTCGTGCCTTTGTTGATTCTGCTCCAGTTTTAGACAAGGCTTGGGCTGCAAAATCTGGTTTAGGTTGGATAGGTAAGCACAGTAATTTATTAAGTCAAAAAACAGGGTCTTTTTATTTTATTGCTGAGCTCATTATTGATTTAGAACTCGATTACGATACACCTACAACAGATCATTGTGGTACTTGTACGGCTTGTATTGATGCTTGCCCAACAGAAGCGATTACTGAACCATATGTGGTTGATGGAAGTAAATGTATCTCATACTTTACGATAGAGTTAAAAGACAATATTCCATCAGAATTCAAAGGAAAGTTTGATGAATGGATGTTTGGCTGTGATGTTTGCCAAGACGTATGTCCTTGGAATCGCTTTTCTAAACCTCATAAAGAACCTCTTTTTAAGCCGCATCCAGAATTGTTGTCAATGACCAAAAAAGATTGGGAAGAAATAACGGAAGATACCTTTAGAAAGGTCTTTAAAAAGTCGGCAGTTAAACGCACAAAATTCTCAGGATTACAGCGAAATATTAAGTTTTTAAAAGATTAAGTATTAACTCTAGCAATCCGTATCTTTGTCGCTTAATTTAGTTTATAAATTATGAGCAAACAGAGCAAAAGAAGAGAAGCCCTTGTATATCATGCAAAACCTACACCAGGAAAAATAAAAGTTGTTCCAACTAAAAAGTATGCCTCACAACGTGATTTATCTCTAGCATATTCACCTGGAGTTGCAGAACCTTGTCTAGAAATTGATAAGGATAAAGAGAATGTATATAAGTACACTACAAAAGGGAATTTAGTTGCTGTTATCTCTAACGGTACAGCAGTTTTAGGTCTCGGAAATATTGGTCCTGAAGCCTCTAAACCTGTTATGGAAGGCAAAGGGCTACTTTTTAAAATCTTTGCGGACATAGACGTTTTTGATATCGAAGTCGATACAGAAAATGTTGATGAGTTTATAGAAACCGTAAAGAATATTGCACCTACTTTTGGAGGGATTAATCTTGAAGATATAAAAGCACCTGAGGCTTTTGAAATTGAACGTCGTTTAAAAGAGGAGTTAGATATTCCTGTTATGCATGACGACCAACATGGTACTGCAATTATCTCTGCAGCTGCACTATTGAATGCTTTAGAACTTGCTGAAAAAAATATAGAAGACGTTAAAATTGTTGTTAGCGGCGCTGGAGCAGCTGCAATTTCATGTACTCGATTATATCAATCATGTGGCGCCAAACGTGAGAACATAGTTATGTTAGATAGTAAAGGTGTTATCCGAAGCAATAGAGATAATTTGACGAGCCAAAAAGCTGAGTTTTCTACAAATAGAAAAATTGATACATTAGATCAAGCAATGGTTGATGCCGATGTATTTGTAGGGTTATCTATGGCAGATATTGTGACGCCAGATATGCTAAAGACAATGGCGATAAATCCTATAGTTTTTGCCATGGCAAATCCAAATCCTGAAATAGCCTATCAATTAGCACTAGACACAAGAGATGATATTATAATGGCTACGGGAAGAAGTGATCATCCTAACCAGGTAAATAATGTACTTGGATTTCCATTTATATTTAGAGGAGCTCTAGATGTAAGAGCTACAAAAATTAATGAAGCCATGAAAATGGCTGCGGTTAAAGCCTTATCTAAATTAGCAAAAGAACCAGTTCCTGAACAAGTAAATATTGCTTACAATGAAACGCGTCTAACATTTGGAAGAGACTATATAATTCCTAAACCTTTTGACCCTAGATTAATTGCAGAAGTGCCGCCAGCTGTAGCAAAAGCTGCAATGGAAAGTGGTGTAGCTAAAGAACCAATTGAAGATTGGGAAAAATACAAAAACAGTTTATTAGAGCGATTAGGTTCGGATAATAAATTAGTACGTCTGCTACTAAACCGCGCCAGAACTAATCCTAAAAAAGTAGTTTTTGCAGAAGCGGACCAATTAGATGTGCTTAAAGCTGCGCAGATTGTTTATGAAGAAGGTGTAGCAATTCCTATTTTATTAGGAAGAAGAGATACTATTTTAGAATTGATGACAGAGATTGAGTTCGATGCCGATGTGCTTATTATTGATCCAAAATCTGATGAAGAATTAGAACGAAAAAATAAATATGCCGATTCGTATTGGAAACGTCGTGAACGTAATGGTGTTACAAAATATTCTGCAAGAAAAATTATGCGTGAGCGTAATTACTTTGCAGCTATGATGGTTAATGAAGGTGATGCAGATGCATTAATTTCTGGTTATTCGCGCAGTTATCCTAGTGTGGTTAAACCAATGTTAGAGCTTATAGGTATGTCTAAAGGTGTATCCCGTATTGCTACAACTAATGTTATGATGACACAAAGAGGGCCAATGTTTTTGAGTGATACTGCTATTAATATCAATCCATCTGCTAAGGATTTAACCAAGATTGCTCAAATGACTTCTAATGCGGCAAAAATGTTTGGTATAGAACCAGTAATGGCTATGGTATCTTATTCAAACTTTGGATCTTCAGAAAATGAAACCGCAGAAAAAGTAAGAGATTCTGTTGAATACCTTCATAGAACATATCCTGATATGATTGTAGATGGAGAGTTGCAAGCAGATTTTGCTTTAAATTCAGAAATGCTTCAAGCTACTTTTCCATTTTCAAAATTAGCAGGACGTAAAGTTAACACACTTATTTTTCCAAATTTAGAATCTGCAAATATTACATATAAGTTATTAAAAGAGTTAAATAAAGCAGAGTCTATTGGTCCAATAATGATGGGACTAAGGAGACCTGCACACATCCTCCAACTAGATGCAAGTGTTGATGAGATTGTAAATATGACCGCAATAGCAGTTATAGATGCACAAGAACGCGAAAAGCGCAAGCTTAAAAAGTAAGGATATTCCTGTTTTTTGAGGCTTTTTAGTCTCAATAATTTTATTACATTTGAGCATTAACTTTTTTTTAACTACATGATTACACACATAGAGGGAAAGCTTGTTGAGAAGAATCCAACAGATGTAGTTATTGACTGTAATGGTGTTGGCTATTTGTTAAACATTTCATTACATACTTTTGGTCAAATTCCTGACAAAGAACATCTAAAACTATATACATATTTTCAGGTTAAAGAAGATGCGCACACGCTATATGGTTTTTCTACAAAAACAGAACGTGAAATCTTTAAATTATTAATTTCTGTAAGTGGTGTTGGTGCAAGCACTGCACGGACCATGCTCTCATCTCTTAACCCGGAGCAAGTCAAAGACGCAATTGCTTCTGGTGATGTAGGTTTAATTCAATCCGTAAAAGGGATTGGAGCAAAAACAGCTCAACGTGTAATCTTAGATTTAAAAGATAAAGTGTTAAAGGTTTATGGAATTGATGAAGTTTCCGTAACACTAAACAATACTAACAAAAGTGAAGCGTTATCTGCTTTAGAGGTTTTAGGATTCAATAAAAAACAATCCGAAAAAGTTATTGATAAACTTATATCTCAGCAACCAGACGCCAATGTAGAAACATTAATTAAAGACGCTTTAAAAAACTTATAATTCTTTTGAATACAACCAATACTAATAATTCCTTCTTTTTAGTCAAATTAAAATGGTGCCTATCTATAATAGGCATATTGTGTTTTAGTACTGTTTTAGCTCAGACAACTCCAACAACTCAAGACTCAACTAAGACAACATTTGCATACGGAGATATTAAGTTACCTAAAGTAGGAAGTATACAAACATTATATACATACGACCCAATATTAGATAGATACATCTATAACGAAAAAATTGGAAAATTTAACATCAATTACCCATTAATTTTAACACCTGCGCAATTTCAAAAATTAGTGCAGAGAGAAAAGTTAAATGCCTATTATAAAGAAAAGATAGATGCAACCTCAGGACAGAAAGAAGGAACTGATGACGCTCAGAAAAACTTACTACCAGACTTTTATGTCAATTCAGATTTTTTCGAAAGTATTTTTGGAGGTAACACCATATCTGTAATACCTCAAGGTTCTGTTGATGTAGATTTAGGGATTTTATTCTCACAACAAGACAACCCAACATTTACACCTCGTAATAGAAGTAATTTTACCTTTGATTTTGATCAACGTATTAGTATGAGTTTAACGGGTACTGTTGGTACACGTCTTCAAGTAAATGCTCAGTATGATACAGAACGTACATTTGATTTTCAGAATTTAGTCAAATTAGAATACACACCCACAGAAGATGATATCATCCAAAAAATTGAAATAGGTAATGTAAACATGCCGCTTAATAGCTCTTTAATTACTGGAGCGCAAAGTTTATTTGGTGTGAAAACACAATTACAATTTGGTAAGACAACTGTAACAGCTGTGTTCTCTGAACAACAATCAGAATCTCGTTCAGTAACATCTCAAGGTGGTGGTACGCTTGAAGAATTCGAATTTTTTGCTCGTGATTATGATGAAAATCGTCACTTTTTCTTGGCGCAATATTTTGAGCAAGATTATGATAGGGCTATGAATACCTATCCGTACATTAATAATAATATACAGATTACAAGAATAGAGGTTTGGGTCACAAACAGAAATAATCAAACACAAAATGTGCGTAATGTCGTTGCGTTTCAGGATTTAGGAGAAGCAGAACGTATAGGTCTTGATGTAATACCTCCAGGTTTTGTGAATGTACCAACAACTAGTTTTCCAGATAATGGCAATAACGACTTTGACCCTACTAATATTGGTGGTCCAGGTTCTCAACTTAACGATAATGTAAGAGATATTACTAATGTTCAAAGTGGTATAGGTGTACAAGTAAATGAAGGTTTTGACTATGGTATTTTAGAGAGCGCGCGTAAACTTAACCAAGGACAAGATTACACTTTAAATACTCAGTTAGGTTATATTTCACTAAATCAGAGATTATTAAATGATGAAGTCTTAGCAGTAGCTTTTCAGTATACAGTTGGAGGTCAAGTATTTCAAGTAGGAGAATTTGCTAATGATGGTGTAGATGCTACAGATGTTGCGGTTAATCCAGGCAATAATAACCAGATTGTAAACAATCAGAGTTTAGTGCTTAAAATGTTAAAGAGTGCTGTGACTGCTGTTGAAGAACCAATTTGGGACTTAATGATGAAAAACATCTATGACACTGGTGCTTTTCAATTAACTCAAGAAGACTTTAGATTGAATATTTTTTATACCGAAGCATCGCCGTTAAATTATATCACTCCAGCTGAAGTTAATGGTGTTCAAGTGCCATTCCCACAACTTTATGATAATAACACTTCTACAACTTCTGATGATACAGAGATTGAAGAGACACCGTTAATACGGTTATTTCATGTAGATCGCTTAAATTTTAATAACGATCCGCAAGAAGGTGGTGACGGTTTCTTTGATTTTGTGCCTGGACAAACGGTGTTAGTTCAAAATGGTAAAATTATATTTACCAAAGTGCAACCTTTTGGTAATTACCTTTTTAATGTATTAGACGACCCATTAAATCCTGGAGATTATGATGATGACATATATCCAAATGCCAATCAAGAAAAATACGTCTACGATTTACTATACAAAACTACTAAAACACAGGCTTTAGAAGAGTCCGAAAAGAACAAGTTTCAGATAAAAGGGCGTTTTAAAAGTAGCGGTAGTGGTGGGATACCAATTCCGTTTAATGCAGCTAGAGGTTCTGTTAGGGTTACTGCTAATGGGCAATTATTAGTTGAAGGAGTAGATTATGTTGTAAACTATGCTGCAGGACGTGTTGAGATTTTAGATGAAGCTTTAAAAGCATCAAATACACCAATAAATGTTGATGTTGAGAACAATGCACTTTTTGGTCAGCAAACAAGACGTTTTACAGGTATTAATATCGAACATCAGTTTAATGAAAACTTTTTATTAGGAGCTACGCTTCTAAATTTAAATGAGCGTCCAATCACTCAGAAAGCTAATTTTGATTCTGAGCCAATAAACAATACTATCTTTGGTGTTAATGGTAATTTCGCGACTGAGGTGCCTTTCTTTACTAGATTGGTAAATAAATTGCCTAATATAGATACAGATGTCCCTTCTAATTTTTCTGTTAGAGGAGAATTTGCTTATCTCGCTCCTGGTGCACCTAAAGGAACAGATTTTGGAGGAGAAGCTACAGCGTATATTGATGACTTCGAAGGGACGCAGGGTAATATAGATTTATTATCGCCTTTGTCTTGGACGCTATCTAGTAGACCTAGACAATTGGGAAGAATTTATGCCCAAGGTGGTGAGGATGACCCAGGCATACAAAATGGTTTTGACCGGGCCTTTTTAAATTGGTATACAATTGACCCAATATTTTATGGGCCTCAAAGACCAAGTGAAATTACAGATGATGATGTTTCCGATTTATACACAAGACGTGTGTTTATCAGAGAGATCTTTCCAGAAATTGATTTAGTACAAGGACAACTGGCTATTATAAATACACTAGACTTAGCGTACTATCCAACAGAACGAGGCCCTTATAATTTTGACCCTTCAGCTGCTAATGGACAAGCATTAAACCCAAATGATAGTTGGGCAGGTATTACACGACAGATAACTTCTACCGACTTTGAGCAAGCTAATGTCGAATATATTGAGTTCTGGGTACAAGATCCATTTTTGGATAACCCAACAAATCCTGGTGGTAAATTAACCATCAACC
Organism: Winogradskyella haliclonae; assembly: GCF_014635865.1. Lineage (GTDB taxonomy): Bacteria > Bacteroidota > Bacteroidia > Flavobacteriales > Flavobacteriaceae > Winogradskyella > Winogradskyella haliclonae. The sequence continues at coordinate 977,328 of NZ_BMDQ01000001.1, forward strand.
TTGGTAATATTTCTGAAGATGTTTTAAAAGATGGTAAAAAGCAATTCGAAAATGGCTTGCCAGAAGATGGAAATATAGATTTTTTGCAAAATATTAACTTGCAAACACCTTATGCTGTGCCTCAAAATCAATCATTGATTTACACCTTTGGGACAACAGGGCAACAACGTATTAACCAAGATGTTGGTTACGATGGTTATGACGATATTGAAGAGCAAGATATTGTAGACTTCTTAGAGCAACAAACCGGATTATCTCTTGATTTTGGACCAGATCCATCTCTAGATAACTACACTTACTTCTTAAATACAGATGGTGATATCTTTGAGCGTTATAGACAATACAATGGTTTTGAAGGTAATACGCCTGATACGTTTTCACAGACTAATAGAGGAAATACAACACAGCCAGATGTTGAAGATGTCAACAGAGATAACACAATGAATACTATTGATAGTTATTTTGAATACGAGGTAGATATTACTCCTGCGACTCTAAATGCAAATAATCCTCAAATAAATGATATTAAAGTTGCACCAGTAACATTACCAAACGGAAATACTAGAGATGTTACTTGGTATCAATTTAGAATGCCAATTTCTGAGCCTACCAGAGCCATAGGTGGCATTACAGATATTAGGTCTGTTCGTTTCGCACGTTTATACATGACTGATTTTACCGAAAATACAGTGATGCGTTTTGCAACTCTAGACTTAGTGCGTAGTGATTGGAGACGATTTACTCAAGATTTAGATAATAATCCTAATAATAATAGTGCCGATGCAGAATTTAATGTGGCTATTATTGGTATTCAAGAAAATGATGGAAACTATGTGATTCCGCCAGGTGTAAGACGTGAAGAGTTAAATAACAACAATAATGTTATCCGACAAAATGAGCAATCTTTGGTTCTTGAAGCTTGTGATTTAGAGCTAAATGATTCAAGAGGTGTATTTAAAAACATCAGTTTAGATATGCGTCAGTATAAAAAAATGAGAATGTTTTTGCATGCGCAATCTCAAGAAGCTCAGCCATTAGATGATGGAGAATTGGTGGCGTTTATAAGAATGGGTAATGATTTTACGGATAATTTTTATCAAGTCGAAATCCCATTAATTAATAGTGATTTAATACAAAGCGGAAGCACATCTTTAGAGCGTCGTATTTGGCCAGAAGATAATGAGATTAATATTCCTTTAGAGTTTTTACAAGAAATAAAATCTAGAGGGATTTCAAATCAAACTCTAGCCAATGAAGACCCAACATTTTATGATGTTATTGATGGTGTTTTAGGTGAAAATCCAGTGCCAGAATTTCCGGGTACAGGTCTTGATGATGGTATTAAAAACCAACGTGTAGCTATAAAAGGAAATCCAAATTTTGGTAACATCAGAGTGCTTATGGTAGGTTTGAAACATTCTGGTAAAAATAGAACGCCAGTTTGTGGAGAAGTTTGGTTTAATGAGTTAAGAATGTCCGACCTAGAAAACGAAGGAGGTTGGGCAGCAGTAATGTCTATGGATACCAACTTTGCAGATTTTGCTAATATTAGTGCTTCAGGGCAACGAAGTACAATTGGATTTGGAGGTTTAGAGCAAAATCCTAACGAGAGAAGTAGAGAAGATGTTATAGGTTATGATGTTGTAACTAATGTACAGTTGGGGCAGTTGTTACCAAAAAAATGGGGAATTAATTTGCCTTTAAATTATTCTCAAGGTGAAGAATTAATTAGACCACAGTTTGATGCATTTTATAATGATTTAACTTTAGAATCTCGTGTTAATGCTGCACAATCTGCTGAAGAAGCTCGACAAATAGAACGTCAATCAGAAAATTACACTAAGCGTACAAGTATAAATTTTATTGGTGTTAAAAAGCAAAGAACGACTGATAAGCCTCAACGATTCTATGATATAGAAAACTTTACGTTCAATTATTCTAACAACAAAGTTCAACACAGAGATTTTGAGATAGAGCAATCGCTTCAACAAAATATAAGAGCGGGAGTTAATTATGCATACAGTTTTCAGCCGAAGAAAATAGAGCCTTTCAAAAAGAATGATTCATTATTCACAGGTAGGTATTGGAAAATTCTAAAAGATTTTAATGTTAACCTATTACCAACAAGCTTTTCGATTAATACAGATATCAATAGAGATTTTAATAGTCAGAAATTTAGAGAAGTTGCACTTGTAGGTAATAATATAGGGATTGAAGAAGTCTTTAGACGCAATTATACTTTTGATATGCAATACGCAATCAATTATAACTTAACAGATGCATTGAGCTTAAATTTCACAGCCAGTAATAATAATATTGTGCGTAACTATTTTATTGATAATCGTCTAAACGGACGTCAAGATCCTGAGTTAGATGTTTGGGATGGCTTCTTTGATGTAGGTGACCCTAATATTCAAAATCAACAGCTTTTAGTGAATTATGAACTCCCTTTAAATAAGATACCTATTTTAAGTTTCTTACAATCTACCTATACATACAACAGTGATTTTAGATGGCAAAAAGGCTCAGATTTAAATCTTAATTTCGAGCAAACTGACGCTAATAATAATGTTATAGGTACGTTTAATCTGGGTAATACTATTCAGAATAATAGTGCTCACACCTTAAATACAACACTTAATATGGAGTCGTTGTATAAAGAGTTAGGAATTAAAAAAGCGTCAAATTCTAGACGTAATACCTCAGGAAGAACCTCTGGAGGTAATAGAAATAATTCTACAAATAATGCACCAGCAAAAAAGAAAAGTGTAGGTAAACAAATAGGCAATACACTATTAGATATAGTCACTATGGTTAAGCGTGTTAATATTAACTATGTTGAGAATAGTGGAACATTTTTACCTGGATACTTAGATACGCCTGGGTTTATAGGGACATTACAACCTACTGTTGGTTTTACATTTGGTAGCCAAAGAGATATAAGAGAAACTGTTGCAAGAAATGGTTTGTTAACCATCTTCCCAGAGTTTAATCAACAGTACACAGAAAATGTAGATAGACGTTTAGATTTCACGGCTAATTTAGAGCCAATGCGTGATTTAAAAATAGATTTGATCGGTAGTAGAAACTTTCAAGAAAACACAGCACAAAATTTTAGAGGTTTAGACAGTGATAATGATGGGTTTAGTGACGCTTATGAAGAATTAATAAACAACTCTTTTGGTAACTTTAATATTTCGACATCTTTAATAGGTACAGCATTTTCTAAAAGTGATGAAAATGCTTCTGCTGCTTTCGATGATTTTAGAGCTAATAGATTAATTATTGCAGATAGACTAGCTACTAATTTTTATGGTAATACAACATTTCCTAGGGATGCAGAAGGCTTTCCTGTAGGTTTTGGTAAAAACAACCAAAAGGTATTATTGCCAGCATTCTTATCTGCGTATCATGGTTCTAATCCAAATAAAATAAGCTTAGGTGCGTTTAGAGATGTGCCTATTCCTAATTGGCAGCTTAAGTATACTGGATTAATGAAATTGCCTTGGTTTAGAAAAAACTTTAAACGTTTTTCTTTGCAACACGGATACCGTTCTACATATAGTATCAATCAATTTAGAACTAACCTAGATTTTGATCCATTAAATCCAACAGAATTAGATCAAGGAAACAATTTTAAAAACGAAACTCTATTTAGTAGTATTAATTTGGAAGAATCTTTTAGTCCATTAATACGTGTAGAAGCTACAATGAAAAACTCACTGCAGGTTACAGCAGAAGTTAGAACAAGTCGTTTATTATTATTGAGTTTTGACAACAACTTAATGACTGAAGAGCAAAGTAAAGAATATACATTAGGACTAGGTTACAGAATCAAAAATGTAAGGCTGTTTAAAAAATTAGGTGGCAATAGAGGCGGTAATGTTAATAGTGATCTTAATTTAACCTTAGATGCTAATGTCAGGGATAATCTTACAATAATTAGGTATCTAGATTTGGAAAATAATCAAATTACTGCAGGGCAAACCATTTGGGGTATTAAGTTTAATGCACAATACGATTTAAACAGAAATCTTACAGGAATCTTTTTCTTTGATTACTCGTTCTCTGATTTTGCAATTTCAACATCATTCCCACAAACCTCAATCAGGTCTGGATTTACGTTGCGATATAATTTCGGAAATTAATTTTGAAAATCGTCTTTTAAAAAATTACATTTGTTGAGCTAATAAAATAAATTATCATGAATATTCCAGCGGATTTAAAATATACAAAAGACCACGAGTGGGTAAAGATAGAAGGTGATACAGCTACAGTTGGTATTACAGATTTTGCTCAAGGAGAGTTAGGAGATATCGTTTATGTAGAGGTAGAAACTTTAGATGAAACCCTAGACATCGAAGAGGTTTTTGGAACAGTTGAAGCTGTTAAAACGGTCTCGGATTTATTTTTGCCTTTAAGTGGAGAAATTGTTGAATTTAACGAAACACTTGAAGATGAGCCGGAATTAGTAAATACCGATCCTTATGGTGCAGGTTGGATGATTAAGCTCAAATTTTCTGACGATAGTCAATTAGAAGGCTTAATGTCTGCTGATGATTACAAAGTGCTTATTGGTGCTTAAAAACTCCAAATTCTACCTTGTACTTGCGGTAGTTTATACCCTTATTCTGTTGTATTTTACATTAGGGAATCCTAATGAAGTTTTACCAGAAACCAGCATAAAATTTCAAGATAAAATCTTTCACTTTATTGCTTATGTTATTTTAGCAATACTTTGGGGCTTGTATTCTTTTACAGGTGATAACAAAAAAGGATTACGAATTAGTTTTATAGCGACATTAATTTTTGGAGTAGTCTTAGAACTAGTGCAAGAAGTTGTTAATCCACTTCGTAATTACGATAATCTAGACCTATTAGCCAATTGTGTTGGAGTGGTAGTTGGTACGATTGTTGTGCTTTATTATAAAAATCTTAAGTTAAAATAGCAATATCCTTTGCTTTTTTAATGATTTATTAATTAAATTAGCATCTTATAATAAGAAAATTATGGAACCTAAAAAGAATCCAAAATCAGACGTAAGTCGTAACAGCTCACTTTTCTTTGCTGTTGGTTTAGTATTAATGTTGCTTGTAACTAATCTAGCGATTAATTATAAGACATACGACAAGAGTGATATTGCACTAGATGGTTTAAATCTAGATGACGAATTAGAAGAAGAAGTGCCAATCACAGAACAGATTGTTACGCCACCACCACCACCACCACCGCCACCTGTTGCACCGGTAGAGATTGAGGTAGTGGAAGATGAGGAAGAAGTTGAGGAAACTGTAATTGAATCTACTGAGACTGAGCAAGATGCTGAGATTGTAGAGGTAGAAGAAGTAGAAGTAGAAGAAGTAGAAGAAGACATAGAAGTGCCATTTGCGGTAATTGAAAATGTGCCAATTTTCCCAGGTTGCGAGAGGAAAAAAGGAAATGCAGCTAAGAAAAAATGTATGTCAGAAAAAGTAGCAAAGTTTGTAAATAAGAAATTTAATACTGACTTAGCTGGAGATTTAGGATTATCAGGAAGGCAGCGTATTAGTGTGTTCTTTAAAATTGACAAGACTGGACGAATTGTAAATGTAGGTGCAAGAGCACCACATCCAGGATTAGAAAAAGAAGCTAAACGTGTTATCGGTTTATTACCAAAAATGCAGCCAGGTAAGCAAAGAGGTAAAGCTGTAACAGTGCCTTACTCATTACCGATACTTTTCCAAGTTCAGGACTAAGCAAAACAATATTCCATATATTAAAAATCCCGTTCAAAATTAATTGGACGGGATTTTTGTTTTGGTATGCTTATTGTGACTTTGACATAATATTAACATTTTAATAATCATATATTATGAAAAAACAAAGTCAAAACAACAATAACGCTGGTCAGAGCGGTATTGAAGTGAGAAAATCTCAAAAGCACGAGGTTAATTTACAAAAAAACTCCACACTGTATTTTCAAATAGGGTTAATCCTATGCTTATTAGGTACATTTGCCCTTTTTGAAATGGAGTTTGAGAGTAAGGCTTACAAGCCTGTAGTAGCAGATGTTGGACCTAAAGAAATTGATTACGCTATAGACAAATTTAAAGTCTATGAGCCTAAAGCTAAGCCAGAACCTAAAAAAAAGCTGCCAAGTAAAAAAATTATCGATGAAATAAAGGTGGTTGATAATACTATTAAAACAATTGAGACAAAGTTGTTTACACCCGAGGATAAACCAACAACTGATAAGCCATTTAATCCTGATAAATACACTCCAGTTGAAGTTCCTGAAGACGATTTTAATATTAAAACGGTAGAGTTTGTTCCAATTTTTCCAGGATGTGAAAAGTATGATTTAAACTCTGAACGTGAAAAGTGTTTAAATCAAAAAATGAATAAATTGGTTCAGAGAAAATTTAATACTGATATCGCAGAAGAATACGGGCTCTCTGGAACACAAAGAATTTATGTAAACTTTAAAGTAGATAAAACAGGAAATATTACAGAGATTCAAACTAGAGCGCCTCACCCAAAGCTAGAGAAAGAAGCTTTAAGAATAGCGAATAAGATTCCTAAAATGACCCCCGGTAAAATGGGAGTTACTCCGGTGAATGTAATGTATAGCTTACCAATAAAATTCACAGTAGAAAATTAATTTCATCCATCATAAATCGAGCAGTAAACCGTTATTGAAAAATAGCGGTTTTTGTTTTTTATAGCCCATCAAAAAAATAGTATCTTTCGATGGTTAATTATGGTCATACATCTATGAAACATATCTTTTCCTTAATCTTTCTTCTATTAAGTTTTATTGGTTTTTCTCAAACCGAAATTAATTATCAAAAGCCTCCAGTTTTTAAAGAATGTGCTGACCGACCTTTTGATGGTTTAAAAGAATGCTTTAGATATCAATTGCACAGCTTTATTTTTGAGAATTTCAAAATTCCGGATAATGTAACAAGTGAAAATTATAAAGGAGAGGTTAAACTGCTTTTTGAAGTAGACAAAGACGGAGAATTTAAAATCATATTTGTTGATGCTGCTTATGAGGAATTAAAGTCTGAAACCCAACGTGTATTTGATGCATTGCCAAAAATTACACCGGCTATGTATGACGGTAAACCAACTTATGTTCAGTATTCTACAAAGATTAATGTTCCGCTGTTAAGTCCTAAAGAGATGGACTTAAAAGATAAAGAATCAGAAAAGAGAACAAAAGCCAAGGATGAAGATTTAAATGCTGTAGTTTCTAATGAGATTGACAGCATTAATAACTCATTAAAGCCTTATGATAAGTTAGAATATAGTAGCCAATTAAACATCCCTTTTACACATACATACTATGCACGTTTTGATGCCAATATGAATGCTATAGGAACCAATGCGCATACAGCCGCAAAGCCATTTCTATACAATGATGTCGCGCCATATTATGACTTCAAAGCCGAAAAAGAAGGTTTAGCTAAAAATGCAGAAACTTGGATTGGACGTAAGCTTTGGGATGAGCATTTGGTACAAGTACAAAGCAAAAATTATTGGTTTACTATAGATCCTATTTTGGACTTGCAAGTCGGTAAAGATTCGGAAGCAGAGTTTAGTTCTACATTTAATAATACTCGAGGTGTTTTTATCCAAGCTGGAATTGGCAAGAAATTCAATTTTACAACGTCTTTTTATGAAAGTCAAGGGCGTTTTGCACAATATTTTAATGCGTACGCAGAAAGCTTAAAAGCCTTTGGCCCAGATCCAGCAATAATTCCAGGTAGAGGTATTGGAAAACGCTTTAAAGATGATGCATACGACTATCCAGTTGCAGAAGCGTATTTGTCCTATACACCAGCTGAGTTTTTAAATGTACAGTTTGGACATGGTAAAAATTTTATTGGAGACGGTTATCGTTCCTTGTTTCAAAGTGATGTGGCAAGTCCGTCAACATTTTTAAAGACAAATCTAAAATTTTGGAAAATAAAATATACGAGTACTTGGATGTGGAACAAAGATGTACGTGACCAAGTCGTGCTTCCAGATGGGTCTTTTTTAACGAAATATGTTGCTAATCACTATTTGAGTTGGAATGTCTCTAAGCGATTAAATTTGGGCTTTTTTGAATCTGTAGTTTGGTCTAATCAAAACGACCGTGGCTTTGATGCCAGTTATCTCAATCCAATTATTTTCTTAAGAGCTGCAGAGTTTAATTCGGGTCAGGATGCAGGTAATGCTATTTTAGGCTTGTCTGCAAAATACAAATGGAATAATAAGGTGAATATTTATGGTCAATTTTTGATAGATGAATTTTCAATTTCTGATGTTACTGGAGGTGATAAAAGCTGGAAAAATAAGTTTGGCTTTCAATTAGGTGTTAAATATTTTAATGCTTTCGGGGTTGATGGTTTGTTGCTTCAGGCAGAATATAACCAAGTGCGTCCATATACCTATTCGCACAATACCGTAGTTTTAAATTATGCACATAATAATCAGCCACTTGCCCATTTATGGGGTGCAAACTTTAGAGAATTAGTATTGATTGGGCGCTATAATTACAAACGATGGTTTGCCGATGCTAAGCTTATTTTTGGAGAGCGAGGTTTTGATTTTAGAGACGGAACGGATAATTTCTACTATGGCGGTTCAATATTCGGTGATGAAAATGACAGACCTTCTGATACAGGTATAGAAATTGGCCAAGGGAATAATACCTCAGTCTTTCATGGCGAACTCATGGCGGGTTATGTGATTAATCCGGTAAGTAACCTAAAAGTATTTGCCAATATCAACTACCGAAATTTTGACCCAACAGTTGAAACTACTATTACCAACCGCACCAATACCACCTGGATAAGTTTTGGCGTCCGTACCGATTTATTCAATTGGTATAATGATTTTTAAGAGATGATTAAAAAAATCGTTGGATATACTCTAGTAATATTGGGATTGTTATGCTTTTTAATAGTAGGAGGAGGTTCTATGAGATTCAGGAATAGAACAATTAATTTACACAATTCCCTAACCGAGAATATTGTGGCTATTGTTCTTATTTTATCAATTCCAGTAGTAGGTTATTTTTTAATGAAATTTGGTTTCAAAATTTTAGAAAAAAATAAAGAATAATAAGCTTTTATTCTATTCCCCTTTCAAACTTTTATAAAACGTTAAACGAATACGCTCACTATTAATAAAGCCACTACCGTATCCTAAATCGTCATATTGTTTTGTGATTGATGCATCTGCTTTAACCTCATCTTCGGTTTTACCATCAGCAATTGCTTTACTCACATTAGCTTCAATAGTTTCTAACATTTTTAAGAATGTTTGGTATTCCTCTTTATTAGAAACGCTACCATGACCAGGAATAATCTTAGTATTTTCGTCAATAACCATTAAGCCACGCTTAGCAGCTTCGATATAACCTTTGGCACTTCCGCCAGATTTTAAATCTATATAAGGGTATCGTCCTTTAAAGTAAGTGTCACCTGTATGTAACACATTACTTTCTGTAAAATATAGCAAAGCGTCACCATCAGTGTGTGCATTAGCAACATGAAAAACCGAAACAGGTTCATTATTTATAGTGATATTTAATTTGTCATTAAACGTAATAACAGGTAAGGCTTCTTTAGGGTTATAGCTACCATCACGTCTTGGATTGAGTAATCTTGCTTTTACATTATCATGAGCAATAATTGTCGCTCCAGCTTTTGCCATATTAGCATTACCACCACTATGATCACCGTGCCAATGCGTGTTAACTAAAAACTTTAATGGTTTATCGCTTAATGTTTTTATTTCAGCTAAAATCTTTTCAGACAAGGGTGCAAATTGATCATCAATAACAAAAACACCATCATCACCAACAGATACACCAATATTTCCACCAGCGCCGAAAAGCACATAGACATTATCCGATAGTTTTTCAGATTTTATTTCAACCTTATCAAATCTGGACTGTGCAAAGCCAATTGTTATTGTAAATATTAAGCAGAGCGTGAGTATTTTTTTCATTACAAAAAGGAGTTTTTAAAGCCTATGTGTCGTATAAAATTACACATTCTTACATAAAACGATTTCAAATAAAGAATAACTGTGGTTTTACGTTGTTCAAAACCAATTTTCAAGCTATCTTTGCAGTCGCAAATAATCTAGCATTGAGCACTATAAAATCTACAGTTTCTGTTGCGTCTATTTGGACGGATTTTAAGGAAATTACCAAAATGGGATTATCCATTAGCGTTGTGTTTTCTTCAATTGCAGGTTATTTTTTAGGCGCCGATACAGTTGAGATTACGACCTTATTATTATTATGCTTTGGCGGCTATTTTATGGTTGGTGCTTCTAATGCCTACAACCAAATCATTGAGAAAGATTTAGACGCCCTAATGGACCGCACCAAAAACAGACCAATCCCTGCGGGACGAATGTCTGTAAATGCGGCGTTTACAATTGCTGTGTTATTTACTTTGGCTGGTGTGGCGACACTTTATATTATTAATCCCAAAACAGCCATGTATGGTGCCATTTCTATATTTATCTATACATGTATGTACACGCCGTTAAAAACCAAAACACCAATTGCGGTGTTTGTTGGAGCTATTCCGGGAGCAATTCCGTTTATGCTAGGTTGGGTTGCCGCGCGTAATGATTTTGGTATTGAGCCAGGGACCTTATTTGCCATTCAGTTTTTTTGGCAATTCCCACATTTTTGGGCAATAGGTTGGTTTTTGCATGACGATTATAAAAAAGGAGGGTTTTTTATGCTGCCGACAGGTAAACCAGATAAAGGTACCGCTGTACAAATAATTATGTATACAGTTTGGACGATTATAGCTTCAATAATTCCTGTCTTTGGTTTTACGGGAGATTTAAAATTATCTATTGTAGGCGCAATTGTCGTTTTTGGTTTAGGAATGATCATGGTGTATTATGCCTTGCAATTATTTAAACTAAGAACACCAAAAGCGGCAAAACAATTGATGCTGTCTAGTGTTACATATATTACGTTATTACAAATTGTATATGTGGCTGATAAATTTTTAAGCTAATATGGATTTAACACAAGGAACACAACAAGAAAAAGAGGCACGCTCCAAAAAAATGATGCTTTGGTTTGGTATTGGCTCACTAATAATGACGTTTGCCGGACTCACTAGTGCATTTATTGTGAGTAGAAAGCGCGAAGATTGGCTTAACGATTTTGAATTGCCTCAAGCATTTATGATTTCTGTATTGGTTATTATAGTAAGTAGTTTTACTATGATTATGGCTAAACGTGCCATGAAACAAAACAATGTAAGTCAGACTACAATTTGGTTATTGATAACCTTTGTATTAGGTGTGTTTTTTATTTCCAATCAGTTTCAAGGTTTTTCAGAATTTGTAGCAGAAGGGTATTACTTTACTGGAGCAACAAGTAACGTTACAATTTCATTTATTTATGTGATAGCTGTGGTGCATATTTTGCATGTTATTGCAGGGCTTATCAGTTTGATTGTGGTAATTATAAATAATCTAAATAAAAAATATACATCAAATAATATGCTTGGACTAGAGTTAGCAGCACACTTCTGGCATTTTATAGACATCTTATGGGTGTGTCTCTTTTTGTTTTTATATTTTTTTAGATACATAATTTGATTATTTTTGTCAAATCTTAAAAATTAAATAATTTATATGGATACTACAGTAGCAAATACTGGTACAGAAGGCAAAACTTGGGGTGGCGGAAACAAACCGTTAGGCGCGAGTTATGGAAAATTAATGATGTGGTTTTTCATCGTTTCAGATGCCTTAACATTCTCAGGATTTTTAGCAGCATACGGTTTTTCAAGATTTAAGTTTATTAAAGAGTGGCCAATTGCAGATGAGGTGTTTACTCACGTTCCGTTTTTACACGGACAAGAGTTACCAATGATATATGTAGCATTCATGACCTTTATCCTTATCATGTCTTCTGTGACAATGGTATTAGCGGTAGATGCAGGTCACCATATGAATAAAGCAAAAGTGACGCTTTATATGTTCTTAACCATTATCGGAGGTGCAATATTTGTTGGCTCTCAAGCATGGGAATGGGCAACATTTATCCAAGGTGATTATGGAGCAGTACAAACAAAAGGTGGTAACATACTTCAGTTTGGTGAAAAGGTGATGGTAGATGGAGAAGAAAAGTTTAAACGTATTTCTATAGATGAATTTGCGGTTACTATTGCATCAGAAAGGGCTGAGCATGAGCGTAAAAATGGACTATGGTTTGTAACTGAAGAAACATTGCCTCCATACTCTGTTGAAGAAATTTATAAAGGTTTAGAAGCAAATTCTAATATCTTAGTAAGAAACCAGATTATTAATGATGAAGGTGAAAAGACGGTTTTATCTAGAGAAGAATCTTTAAGGCAGATAAAAGAAAATGGGAAATTGGTTGTTAAAGGTGCAAATTTAGTTGTCAATGAGTATGGGACATCTTTATTTGCAGATTTCTTTTTCTTTATTACAGGTTTTCACGGTTTCCACGTATTTTCAGGAGTTGTAATTAATATCATTATTTTCTTTAATGTTATATTAGGAACATACGAGCGCAGAGGAAGTTATGAAATGGTAGAAAAAGTTGGATTGTACTGGCACTTCGTAGATTTAGTTTGGGTATTTGTATTTACATTCTTCTACCTAGTTTAATTTAAGACAAAAGCAAAAAATGGCACACGCACATAAATTAGAAATATTTCAGGGTTTACTAAAGTTTAAATCTAACACTCAAAAAATTTGGGGTGTACTAATATTCTTAACTATTGTAACTGCAATAGAAGTTGTTTTAGGTATATTCAAGCCAGACGTTCTAATGCATACATGGATAGATCCAATGGAAGGCGGTTTTTTCGCAACATTATATAATATTATATTATCACCTTTCATTTACATGAAGCCGCTTAACTTAATCTTCATTGTATTGACTATAGTAAAAGCCTATTATATTACTTGGGATTTCATGCACATGCGTGATGAAAAGTCAAGTCTTCGTCGTATGGTGGTTTGGACGGCAGTTTTCTTAATCTGTTATTTAATATTTATCCTTTTGCAAGAAGGTGGTTATGTGTTTGAAGTATACAATACCGAAGACGCATTAATAAAACGAGATTTTTAATCGCTTATGGCGTTAATATGATACTAAAAGGTGGTTTATATAAGCCACCTTTTTTATTTTTGTACTATGCAAAAAAACAATCTTAAGCGTAACATTGTTCTAGGTATTTTATTCTTTTTACCAGTAGCTTTTTTGTTGATGCTCTATCCGGCAAAACACAATTATATTCCTTTAGATATCGTCAATGAGAACACTGAAGAAATTAGCCAATTTTCTTCTGCCTCAGACAAAAAAATTGAACTAACGAACCATATTACTGTTTTAGGTTTTTTAGGAAAAACACCTTTAGATAATTCTATAACTGCATCTAATTTAAAAGAGCTGGTTTATGACAAATTTAAAGGCTTCAAAAAGTTTCAAATAGTTATTGTAGTTCCTGAAGGCGTTGAGAAAGATATTGAAGAATTACATAAAGAGATTGCTAAATACGAAGATTTAAGGTTTTGGCATTATGTTTATGCTTCAGAACATGAGATTAAGAATTTATACAGTAGTTTAAAAATCGAAAGCCCACTTAAAAATGATTTATCAACTGATGATGTTTTTATCATTGATAAGGATTTAAATCAACGTGGACGTATAGATGCCAGAGATAAAAAACAAATTGAAGCTAACAAAGCAATAACTACTTTGAGCGCATACAACTGCATAGAGGTATCAGTAATTAAAAATAAAATGAGTGAGGATATGCGTATCCTCTTTACAGAATATCGTCAGAAACGAAAAGGTAATTTCAATTCTACCACAAGAAGAGTAGATGATATAAAAAAATAAGCCATGGCAAAAAAGACAAATTATTCATATATCGGTATTGCGTTTATTATTTTGGTTTTCGGAATTATTTTCATTCCAAAAATTATAGACAGGCTAACAAATACTGATGTGACTAGAAATGAAAGCCGAAGCAAATCTATCTCTACTCAGCAGATAGATACACCAAAGAAAAATCAATCTGATTTGGTATACATTCCTGATGGAACTGGTGGAAACCGAAAAGTACCTGCATTCAGTTTTACAGACCAAAACGGAAAGACGATTACAAACAAGGATTATCTAGGTAAAGTATACTTAGTAGAATTTTTCTTTACGACTTGCCCTACAATTTGCCCAAGGATGAGTAATAATTTGGTACAAATTCAAAATCACTTTGAAGACTACTCAAATAATTTTGGAGTTGCATCTTTTACAATTATGCCAGAAGTAGATACGCCAGAAGTATTAAAAGCTTATGCAGGAAAGTATGGTATTACTAATCCTAATTGGCACTTAATGACTGGTGATGAAGAAACAATATACAAATTAGCAAACGAAGGGTTTTATCTATATACAGCAAAAGGTGAAGATGCTGCTGGTTTTGAGCACTCAGGTAATTTTGCTCTAATAGATAAAGAAGGTTATATACGTTCTCGTCTAAAGTCACCCGACAATCCGCTAATATACTACAATGGTATTGTATCCGAAGAAGAAGGCACGGACGATGAAGGTATCCCACAAGAGATAAGTATTTTAAAAGAAGACATAGCTAAACTTCTAAAAGAATAAAGATGAGCAAAGAAATCATTAAAGATGAAAAAAAATACAACAAATGGATTATAGTATTGGCAATAATAATTCCACTTGTAGTTGCTGTACTTTCAAGAGTGAAACTACAAGATTTTGGCATTGAGGTAGAACCATTGTCATTTTTACCGCCAATCTATGCTACTATTAATGGTATTACTGCATTGGTTCTTATACTTGCTGTGATTTCAATAAAAAAAGGTAATCGTAGACGTCATGAAAGTTTAATGAAATTTGCCATATCATTATCTGCAGCTTTTTTAATAATGTATGTTGCATATCATATGACGAGCGATAGTACCAAATTTGGCGGAGAAGGTATTGTAAAGTATGTCTACTACTTTATTTTATTGACTCATATATTGTTATCAATAGTTATCATTCCATTTGTGTTAATTACTTATGTTAGAGCGATTACAAATAATATAGAACGCCATAAAAAAATTGCAAAAATTACATTTCCGTTATGGTTATATGTCGCTATTACTGGCGTTGTTGTATACCTAATGATATCTCCTTATTACGTGTAATATTGAAAACTAAAGTCGCCATATTATCTCTTTTTTTAATTTTGTTTTTGAGCATAAGTGCAGAAGCACAATGTGCTATGTGTCGTGCTGTTTTAGAAAGTGAGGAAGACCAATCTACGGCTCAAGGTATCAATGATGGGATAGTTTATCTTATGGCTATTCCTTATGTTTTAGTAGCAGGTATTGGCTACATTGTTTATTGGAAATTTTTCAAAACAAAAACCGAAGCATAAATTTTAATGATTTACTGTAACAGTATTGATATTTAGACGTCTTATAAATATTAATCAAAATGTTAATTCTTAACAAATAGTTAGCACAAAGCATTTGAGCTTTTGTTTAATATTGTACAGAATTTACCAGCCTTACTATGATTCAAATCAAAGACTTGCACAAATCCTACCATATGGGTAGTAATTCACTTCATGTTTTGAAGGGTATAAATTTCGACGTAAAAGAAGGTGAGTTGGTTTCAATTATGGGGTCTTCAGGTTCTGGAAAATCTACATTGCTTAATATTTTAGGAATGCTGGATGAGGCTGACGAAGGGAGTTATGTTCTTGACAACGTTCCTATAAAAAACTTAAACGAAAAGGTTGCAGCAAAGTATAGAAATGAATTTTTAGGATTCATTTTTCAATCTTTTAACCTTATAAATTATAAAACAGCTGTTGATAATGTAGCTCTCCCTATGTATTATAAAGGTATGTCGCGGAAAGAGCGTGTAGAAAAAGCACACCATTACCTAGAAAAAGTTGGGCTTGCAGATTGGTCACACCATTTGCCAAGCGAATTGTCTGGTGGGCAAAAGCAACGCGTAGCTATTGCAAGAGCATTAGCAAGTGAGCCAAAAGTGCTGTTAGCCGATGAACCAACAGGTGCATTAGACAGTAAAACATCTTATGAGGTTATGGACTTAATTCAAGGGATTAATGACGAAGGAAAAACCATTCTTGTTGTAACTCACGAAGATGATATTGCACAAATGACCAAGCGTATTGTTAATCTTAAAGATGGGATTATTATAGACGATAGTTTAGTAGAACAAGTTAGAGCACAACAATATGTTTAATGTAGAGCGCTGGCAAGAAATATTCGAAACATTAAAGAAGAATAAGCTCCGTACTTTTTTAACGGGTCTGTCGGTGGCTTCGGGTATTTTTATTCTAGTAATTCTATTAGGCTTTAGTTCAGGTATCGAAAATGGTGTAACAACAGAGTTTCAGCAAGATGCAACAAACGAGATTTTTGTTAGAACACGACGTACAACTAAAGGTTATAAAGGGCTTAATCCTGGACGATTTATCCAATTAAAAGATGAGGATTTTGCATTGATTACTGACACTTATGACGATTATTTAGAATATCGTACTGCAAATTATAGTATTTGGGGTGGGCAAATAGCTTATAAAAATGAAACTGGAAACTATCGTGTACAAGGTGTTTTACCAGATAATCAATTTATCGAAAATGCAGATATTGGTAAAGGACGATTTATCAATCAATCAGATATTAACGAAAGTAAAAAGGTAGCCGTAATTGGTAATAAAGTGAGTAAGGATTTATTTAAGGATGAAAACCCAATAAATAAATACATATCCATATTTGGTATTTCGTATAAAGTAGTAGGCGTTTATTTTGATCCAGGAGGAGAACGAGAAGAGAGTCAAGTGTATTTGCCGTTAACATCGGCCAGAGTAGCGTTTAATGGAGGAGATAATATTAGAAACATGTCTTTTACAGTAAAAATGTCTGAAAATTTTGATGAGGCAGTTGAACTTTCAAAGAATGTGACCAATGCTATCGAAAATGACCTTAAAGAAAAGCACATCATTTCACCAGATGATACTGCAGCTGTTAGAGTCAATAATACACTTGAAGAGGCTCAAAAAATCTATTCCTTAATAGACACAATCAAAGCTGTATTTTGGTTTATTGGTATTGGTACCATAATAGCAGGTATCGTTGGTGTTGGAAACATTATGATTATTATTGTTAAAGAACGCACTAAAGAAATTGGAATAAGAAAAGCACTAGGAGCTGTGCCTTCGTCAATAATAGGTATGATACTCCAAGAGGCAATTTTTGTAACCATGTTTTCAGGATTATTTGGGTTAATAGCAGGTTTGGCTTTACTCGAATTGGTAGGCCCACAAGTTGATAGTCCGTTTATAAAATTTCCTCAAGTAGATTTTGGTACAGCTATCACTACAGTATTTATTTTGGTTGCAGCTGGAGCATTTGCAGGATTTTTACCAGCATATCGAGCGGCAAAAATTAAACCTATTGTAGCACTAAGAGACGAATAAAATGTTTAATAAAGACCGTTGGAACGAAATATTAGAAGCATTAAATGCAAACAAGGTCAGAACATTTCTGACGGCATTTGGGGTGTTTTGGGGTATTACTATTTTGGTGTTGCTTTTAGCTTTAACCAATGGCCTAAGGAATGGTGTTACAGCAGACTTTGGAAACTTTGCTACAAACTCCATGTTTATGTGGACAAGAGGGACTTCAAAGCCGTATAAAGGATTACCAAAATCTAGATTTTTTAGATATAAAACAGATGATGTTGCTGCATTAAGAGAAGAGTTTCCTGAGCTTAAATATATTTCGCCAAGAAATCAATTAGGCGGTTTTCAAGGTGCTAATAATGTAATAAGAGGAACAAAAACTGGTGCTTTTGAGATATATGGTGATTATCCAGAGTTTATTAAGCAAAAGCCAATGGATATTCTTGAGGGCCGTTTTTTAAGTTACTCGGATATCAATGCTAAACGCAAAGTATGCGTTATAGGGCCAGATGTAGTTGCTGGGCTATATGACAAAAATGAAGAAGTTATTGGCTCACACATAAAAATAAATGGTGTTAATTTTATGGTTATTGGGACCTTCAAGATGAGTAATAGCCAAGGCGATTCTGAAGAAGAAGCTAATACAATTTTTATCCCTTTTACAACGTTTAGTCTCGCTTTTAATTACGGTGATAGAGTGAGTTGGTTTGCGTTAACTGCGCATGACAATTTTCCGATTACGAGTGTTAAGGAGCGGATTTTTAATTTAATGAGAACAAGACATACAGTTCATCCAGAAGACGAAAGAGCTATAGGTCATTTTGATTTATCAGAAGAATTTGGGCGTATTAATGGGTTGTTCGATATACTATCTATTGTAGGCTATTTTGTAGGTATATTAATATTAGCTTCAGGAGTTATAGGTATTAACAATATCATGCTTATTGTTGTTAAAGAGCGTACTAAAGAAATTGGTGTTAGACGTGCATTAGGAGCAACACCGTGGGCAATAAAAGGCCAGATTTTACAAGAAAGCTTAATACTTACTATTTTATCTGGAATGGTAGGCGTTGCCTTCGCGGCTTTTGTAATTTGGGGAATGAACTCCATTCTAGATAGTGTTGGACCAGTAGATAATTTTGCAAACCCAAGTGTAAGTATGCAAGTCGTTTTTGTGGCTTTAACCATACTTATTTTAGCTGGAGTTCTAGCAGGATTAATCCCAGCGAATAGAGCAACAAAAATGAAACCTGTAGACGCATTAAGAATAGAATAAAATATATTAAGTATAAATCATGAAAAGAACCACCACCGTAATTGTATTAGTCACTATCGTATTAGTGTTTGCTGCAGCACTGTATTACTTATGGGATAAAAACCAAGAAAACCCAATAACCTATACAACTCAAACTGCTTCAAAAGAAACAATTGTTGTAAATACCGTTGCCACTGGCAGTATTGTTCCAGAAGAAGAGGTCTTAATCAAGCCTAACATTTCTGGAGTTATTGAAGAAGTATTTGTTGAAGCAGGAGAGTTTGTAAAACAAGGCGATTTAATCGCAAAGATTAGAGTCATTCCAAATGTATCTTCTCTAACAAGTTCAAAAAATAATATTGCATCTAATAGAAACTCTTTACAGACTGCAGAAATTAATTTTAAAACACAAAAGGCGCTATACGACAGACAAAAGCAGTTATTTGATAAAGGTGTAATTTCTGCAAATGACTTTGATCAAGTTAATAATACTTATTTGCAAGCAAAGCAACGTGTTGATCAGGCAAAAATAGATTTGCAACAGTCTAGACAGAATTATGACATTATAAAAACTGGAACAACTTCTGGTTTAGGAAATATTGCGCAAACACAGGTAAGAGCTACAGTTTCTGGGATGGTTTTAGATGTGCCAGTAAAAGAAGGAAACCAAGTTATAGAAGCTAATAACTTTAATGAAGGGACATCTATTGCTTCTTTAGCTGATGTCACTAAAATGATTTTTGAAGGTAAAGTAGATGAGAGTGAAGTTGGTAAAATAAAAGAAGGATTACCATTAGAAATCACTGTCGGAGCTATAGAAAACGAAAAATTTGACGCAGTATTAGATTATATTGCGCCTAAAGGGGTTGCTGAAAATGGTGCCATTCAATTTGAAATTAAAGGATCACTTAAAAAAATAGATTCAACTACAACATTTATTAGAGCAGGTTTAAGTGCAAACGCATCCATTATTTTAGAAAAAGCAGATAAGGTTTTAGCTATAAAAGAGGCATTGGTACAATATGACCCAGAAACTAAAAAGCCATATGTTGAAGTAGAGGTAGGTGACCAAGAGTTTGAGAGAAAAGCTATTGAATTAGGTATAAGCAATGGTATTTTCGTAGAAGTAAAAAGCGGTATTTCAGAAACGGATAAGATAAAGGTTTGGAATCAATTACAAGGACCACCAGAATATGCAGGAAGAAATTAATTCTGTTTTCTGTAACACATTAACATTTACAAAGACATATAACATAATTATGAAAAAATCAATCATCATTATAGCGGCACTGTTTTTAGGAATTTCCGCAACTGCACAGAAAAAATGGACACTTTCAGAGTGTGTTCAGCATGCCTTAGAAAATAATATTTCTATTAAACAAAGTGAATTAGATCTTGAGGCTACAGATATTGAAGCTTTAACAGCTTTGGGTAATTTTTTACCATCATTTAATGCATCAGCAGGTGTAAGTGAGAACACAGGTCTTAGTTTTAACCCTATTACAAACAATGCTCAAACCACTACATTTTTATCAGCATCTGGTAATGTTAATGTAGGGTATACTGTGTTTAATGGTCTTAGAAATTATAGACAAGCGCAACGTGCAAAAATTTCTAAACTTGCGAGTCAGTATCGTTTGACAAAAATGAAAGATGATATATCACTTCTGGTAGCAAATAGTTATCTAACAGTTTTATTAAACAAAGCCAATCTTGAAGTTTTAAAATCTCAAAACGATGTGACCAAGCAACAAATTAAGCAGACAGAACAACTTGTAGAGGTGGGAACATTACCTCAAGGAGATTTATTAGAGATAAAAGCGACGGATGCCAGCGAGCAACAATCTATCGTTAATGCTGAAAATCAAATAAAAATAGCATTGATAAGTTTAGCCCAAGTATTATTGGTTAAAGATTACGAAAATTTTGATATCGAAGATGAAGGTTATGGCATTGTAAATTCTATTGAAGATAGGTCAGTAGAAGAAATAATTCAGAACGCAAAAGAAAATCGTTCAGAGATTAGAATAGCAGAACAAAATGTAGAATTAGCAAATAAAGATCTTCAGATTGCTCGTGGCGCATATTTACCAACAATCTCGGCTTTCTTTGGTTATAACACACGTTATGCAGATTCTCCAAACTTCACTCAAGTAGTTGATCCTAACAACCCTACAATTACTCAACAAATAGGTGTAGTTCAAGGTACAGGTCAAGCTGTAGTAAGTGATTTTCCTAATACGAGTACCATTGAAGTATCTGCTGATCCTTTTATAGATCAGCTGTACGATAATGATGGGATTAACTACGGATTTAGTCTTAATATTCCAATCTTTAACGGATTTAATACGCGAGCGAGTGTAAAACGTAACAAAATTAATTTAGAGCGTAGCAAATATCAACTTGAACAAGCAGAATTAGATTTAGAATCTAATGTTTATCAAGCATACGTAGATGCTAAAGGCGCACTAAAAGCTTATGAAGCTGCTCAGACAGCATTAGAATCTCAAGAATTAGCTTATGAGTATGCAAAAGCCAGATATGATGAGGGTTTAACCAATGCTTTCGATTTTAGCCAAGCTAAATTGAGATATGATAATTCAAAAATCAACTTAAACAGAGCCAAATACGATTACATTTTTAGACTTAAAGTTTTAGAATTGTTTTTCGGAATACCAGCCACAGAATTAAAATTTTAGACATGAATAAAACATTAAAAATAGTCTTAATAGTTGTTGGAGTATTGCTATTATTTCTTGTAATAGGAAAGTCCACAGGGATGTTTGGAAAAAAAGGAAATTTCAAGCAAGTTTCAACCCAAGAAGTAGAGCTTAAAGAAATTGTAGAAACAGTTTCTGCAACTGGAAAAATTCAACCAGAAGTAGAAGTCAAGATTTCTAGTGAAGTTTCTGGTGAGATATTAGAACTTCCTTTTAAGGAAGGTCAGCAGGTAAAGAAAGGAGACTTATTGGTTAGAGTGAATCCAGATTTAATTCAGTCTGCTTTAAATCGTTCTCAAGCAACATATCAAAATGTAAGAGCTAGTTTGGAGCAAGCAGAGGCTACTTTAAAACAAGCCAAAGCTGATTATGATAGAAATAAAGCATTGTTTGAAAAAGGGGTTATTTCTAGAGCTGATTGGGATAGAGCTATTGCAGCTTATGAAACAGCCGAAGCAGGAAAAAGCTCAGCTTATTATGGTGTGCAAAGTGCAGGAGCATCTGTAAATGAGGCTCGTGATAATTTAAGCAGAACTACTATTTATGCACCAATGAGCGGGACAATCTCTTTGCTTAATGTAGAGTTAGGAGAGCGTGTTGTCGGTACTCAGCAAATGGCAGGTACAGAAATCCTTAGGGTCGCTAACCTTAACAATATGGAGGTTGAAGTCGATGTCAACGAGAATGATATTGTAAAAGTGAATATCGGCGATACGACTATTGTTGAAGTTGATGCGTATTTAAAGAAAGAGTTTAGAGGCATAGTTACAGAAATTGCCAACTCCGCAGCGGGAACTTTAGCCGCTGACCAAGTGACTAATTTTAAAGTTAAAGTTAGAATTATAGAAGAGTCTTATTCTGAATTAACAGAAGGAAAACCAGAAGCGTATTCACCATTTAGGCCAGGTATGACTGCCACTGTTGATGTTATTACTGATAAAAGAGAAAAATCTGTAGCGGTACCTATCAGCGCTATAGTTATAAAAACAGATACAAGCTCAACTAAGAAGCCTTATGGAACTAAAGTTGAATCTGATATAAAATCATCAAAAGAAGAAGAAAAGTTTGAATGCGTTTTTGTAAATGAAAATGGTGTTGCTAAACTCCGTGTGGTAAAAACAGGAATACAAGACGATACTAATATCGAAATTATTTCGGGTCTTAAGGAAGGAGATAAGATTATTACAGGGCCATATAATATGGTGTCCAAAACTTTAAAGCCAGGTGATAAGGTTGAAGATAAAGATAAGAAAGGTCCTTCGGATGATGAAGAGAAAGCTGAAGAATAGCTTATGGCTTTGATATTAAATATAGAAACAAGTACAACCAATTGTTCAGTCTCCTTATCTAAAGATGAGGAGACTTTGGTTTTAAAGGAGGATAATAATGCAGGTTATTCTCATGCCGAAAAACTACACGTATTCATCAAAGATGTTATAGATTCAGTAGGAATATCTAAAAATAGTCTAGATGCCATCGCTATAAGTAAAGGTCCAGGCTCTTATACTGGCTTACGTATTGGTGTTTCTACTGCAAAAGGGCTATGTTTCGCTTTAGATAAGCCATTAATTGCCATATCTACTCTTGAGGCTATGGCGCATCAAGTAGAGGCTTCGGACGGACTTATTATACCAATGCTAGATGCACGACGTATGGAAGTGTATTCTGCGGTTTTTGGATATGATTATAGTTCTAAGAGAGAGATAAAAGCTGAAGTTCTGGATGAAACAAGTTTTAAAACCGAATTAGAAAATGGAACGGTTTATTTCATTGGTAATGCCGTTGAAAAAACAAAGACAATTATCAATAATAATAATGCAGTTTTTGTTAAAGGGAAATTACCTTCTTCTTCTACCATGGGAAAAATAGCGAATCGTAAATACCAAATAAGCGACTTTGAAGATGTCGCTTATTTTGAACCATATTATCTAAAAGATTTTGTGGCAATAAAATCGAAAAAACTCTAAGCCTCTTTTTTTAATTCTACTTGGTGTGGGTATGGTATTTCAATACCAGCCTCATCTAATGCTATTTTAGTGTTCTCTGTAATTCCAAAGTAGACATCCCAATAATCTTCGGTTTTGCACCAAGGCCTTACAGCAAAATTCACAGAACTATCAGCAAGCTCTAATACGTCTACAGTAGGAGCAATAGAATTCAATACTTTTGGATGTGATTTTAGTACTGACATAAATACATCCTTGGCTTTTTTAATGTCTTCATCATAACCAATCCCAAAAACAAGATCAACTCTACGTGTTCCTTCAGTAGTATAGTTTACAATAGTTCCATTAGAGAGGTTTCCGTTAGGCAAAATAATTTCTTTGTTAGATAATCCCGTTAGCTTAGTTGTAAAGATTTCAATTTCTTTTACGACACCTATTTCACCTTGTGCTTCTATCAAATCACCTATTTTAAAAGGTTTAAAAATCATAATAAGTACACCACCAGCAAAATTGCCTAATGACCCTTGAAGTGCCAGACCGATTGCTAAACCTATAGAGGCTAAAATTGCTGCAAAAGATGTAGTGGCTATACCTACTGTCGTCAAAACAATGACAATGAGTATGACCTTAAGTCCCCAACGGATTAAATCGATTAGAAATTTTTGCAAGCTATCATCATAACTACTTTTGGTCATCATCCGTTTCACACCTTTAAGTAAAGCCTTAATAATGAAATTTCCAATAAACCATATGAGGAAGGCTGCAATAAGCTTTGGCCCAATGCTTACTAGTAGGTCATAGCCTTTATCAATCCAATCTTGTGTATTCATATATAATTATGGTTAATTTACATAAAAAGATGGTTATCATTAAAATAACCATCTTTTAAAATTAGTCTTTTAAAACTTGTGTTATAAAGTAGCTAAGAAGCCAGCCAATTTTATCAAGTCTTCCTCTTTCTTAAGAGATATTTTCTTTTCTTTTAAAAAGGATTTTATTTTTTTTGCATTCTTAGGATAAGCCTTTAATAAATCTTTTCTCTTGGTAGGAAAAGGTCTAATCACATTACCCTTTTTAAGGTAAAAATTCGAATCTTCTTTAACAAACTTTGCAGGTTTTTCTTGATCATATGTTGTAACAGCTGGCACTTTATCATAATATTTTACTATTTCCTCTTTGAGTAAGGTGTAAGAAGGGGTTTCATTTACAATATTTAAAAACCCACTTTTGCTAATACCGCTAGGAGAAGAATATTTAAATGTTCTGTAAATATTATTTTTTTGTGTAAATGTTATTTGATAATCTAAATTCTTATCAAGAGCAATTATTTTTGTTCCTAAATTTATTTCCATCTCACCATTATATGCATTGTATCTGCCTGTATATAATGTATTCTCATAACCTTTGATTTTTATCGGTAAAAATTTTTCATTTACGTATGGACTGCCTACAGCATCTAATGGCCTACTAGCTTCGGATGATTTATTTAAGACCTGTTCTGAAAAGTCTAAAGTAACTGTCTGACTATATGTATATGTTGTCAGGGTAATTAAAATTAAGTATGCGAATTTTCTTTTTTTCATCTTTGCTTGTTTTGAGATAGTTAATTTATTACACTAAAATAATACATCAAAAATAGTGCCATATAGCGTTTTAATTTATTTATGTTAAATCTTATTGTCTTTATTTATGAATTGACTAGTGCTTTTAATAATTTTTAGAATAACATAATTAAAATAATACTTTAAAGTTAGCAAAATTTAACCATTTATTGCGGAAACACTTACGTCTTTATCATTAAGCATTTCTTTTAACATATTCTCTATTCCATTTTTGAGAGTAAATCTTGATGATGGACAACCGCTGCATGCACCTTGAAGCAACACCTCTACTTTTTTAGATTGATTATCAAAAGAAATAAACTCAATATTTCCACCGTCACTTGCTACAGCAGGTTTTATATACTCTTCCAATATATTAACGATGTTTTTCGAAGTGTCATCTAAAGTTTCAAACTGTGTTTCTGCTTTTTTTTCTTTAAGGTCTTTTTTCTGTAATATGGGTTGATTTAAAATAGGCTTACCATCTTCAACATAAGTTTTTATAAACTCTCTAAGCTGAACAGTTATGTCTTCCCATTGTGCGACATCATATTTTGTGATTGAGATGTAGTTTTTGTCCATAAAAACGCTTTTAACAAACGGAAATTGAAATAGCTCAGTCGCAATTGGCGATACTTTAGCTTCGTCAATAGAAGAAAACTCACAGATTTGTACAACAAGAACTTTGTTACATACAAACTTTAAAACACTAGGATTTGGTGTGCTCTCTGCATAAACTGTAACTGCATTTTTAGGTTTAGAAGCTTCCTCTTTAATTACTGGAGCATCCGAATTAAGATATACTTTAATTTGCTCGGCAATTTCATCTTGCACATCAGTCCATTCTACAATGTTATAGCGTTCAATGGCTATAAAATTAGAAGCAATATATACCTTTTTTACAAATGGGAAATAAAACAATTGTTGTGCTAATGGTGAGTTTGAAGCTTCATCAATATTATTAAATTCATAGCTAGTATGTTGAGTAATGAAGTGGTTAGCTTCAAACTTAATAATAGCATCATTAGAGGTTGGTTGTATCACAATATCTGTAAGGCTCATGTCTTTTTTTTGCAAAAATAAGAAATAAGAAAACCAAACGTTATCTCTTTAACAGGGTTTACATCGAATTTTAACTTTAGTTGTCGTTAATTTTAATTAAATTTCGTCCCCATTGACATAATAGGGCAAAAAGATGAACAAATTTTACCTTAAATATGTTGTTAAGTATATTGTCTTTACAGCATTACTATTAATTTCTTTAACATCATCAGCACAAGATTTAATTATGCAAGATGGTACGTTTAGCAGATGTGCCCCAGATCGTTTCTTTGATTCTGGTGGCGAGTCAGGTAACTATAGCTCTAATGAAAACTTTACTATTACTATATGTCCGCAAACTGCTGGTGAAGTAGTTATTTTAGATTTCTCAACATTTAGTACGCAAGTAGGTGTAGATATAATGACAATTTATGATGGGGATAGTACCGCATCAACAGTTATTGGTAATTTTTCTGGCACAGTCAGTCCAGGACGTGTAGTATCTTCTGATTCTTCAGGTTGTTTGACTATTAGTTTTTCTACAAATGGTTTTGGAAACACTTTAGGTTGGGAGGCAACTATAGAATGTGCAGAACAGTGCCAAACAATTACAACATCAATAGATAGTACAGTTCCAGCTATTAATATTGTTACTAATCAGATAGAAATATTGCCTACAGAGACAGTCTCTTTTGTTGGTAGCGCATTATTTTCTAATACTGGAGCTAATGCAACATATTTATGGGATTTTGGTACTGGAGGCACGGCTACAACTTTAAACACTTCGCACCAATTTAATACATCTGGGACTTATAATGTTACTTTTACGGTATCGGATGACAATCCATTAGGCTGTTCAGAAACTGTAACAGTTGTAGTTTTTGTAGCAGACTCTATAGTAACAATTAATAATGCAGCTTTTCCTGAATCTTTCTTCTTGCCAAATGAATTAATAGAAAATGTCTTGGTAACTGGAGGTTGTTCTGCTGTGGATAATTTTCAATCACAGGTATTTGGAGGTCCAGCAGATTTAACTACTAAGAGCTATGGGTATTTTACTCGTGGTGGTACAGATTTCCCATTTGAAAGTGGTATTGTTATAGGTTCAGGTTTTGTTTCTACAGGAGGAAATACTATTACAAATGCTGGAGGAGAAACAGGTGCTACTACAGGTACTACAGCTAATGATGTTGATTTAGAGACTGCTTTAGGAATAACAAATACTCAAGATGCTACTTTTATAAAATTCAATTTCACCCCTACTACGGATAATTTAAGCTTTAGATATCTGATGGCTTCTGAAGAATATGACGGCGGTACAGAATGTCAATTTGCTGACGGTTTTGCATTTTTATTAAGAGAAGTAGGTACTACCACATACACTAATCTAGCTGTCCTACCTAACGGAACTCCAGTTAATGTAACAAACATAAATAATTCTGGTGGCTGTGCGGCAAATACGGGTTTTTTTGCAGGTTATAATATCGGAGATACTAATTTTGGTGGTAGAACAGATGTTTTAACAGCTACTGCAACAGTAA
This sequence comes from Winogradskyella haliclonae, assembly GCF_014635865.1. Taxonomy (GTDB): domain Bacteria; phylum Bacteroidota; class Bacteroidia; order Flavobacteriales; family Flavobacteriaceae; genus Winogradskyella; species Winogradskyella haliclonae. The sequence goes on from NZ_BMDQ01000001.1 coordinate 1,004,934, forward strand.
TACCGAACACTACTTATGAAATAAAGTTGGTAGTTGCAGATCAAGGAGATAATCAATGGGACACTTCTATTTTCATTGAAGCTGGTAGTTTTAATTTGGGAGGAGATTTAGGTGAAGATATTACATTGGCAAATGGTACTGCTCCTTGTGGTGTATTAGAAGATGTTACATTAGATACACAAGCTCCAGACGCCACACATACTTGGTTTTTTAATGGGGTGCCTATTGCTGGTGCAGGAACAGGTTCTACATTAACAGTTACTGAAGCGGGTACTTATAGTGTAGATGTAGAGTTTGCTCCTGGTTGTTCTACATCAGATTCTATAATAGTAGAATTTAGAAATAGTCCAGAACTAATTGCACCTGCGATAGATCTTTCGGGTTGTAGCGCAACAGGTACTGCAGAATTTAACCTCGAGCAGAATACACCTATTGTATTTGGGGCGCAAGATGATACCGAATTTGAAATTACGTATCATACATCTCCAGCTGATCAAGCTTCAGGTAATAATCCTATAACAACCAATATAAATAATTACCCAGCCACCGATGGAGAAATTATCTACATACGTATTGATGATATTGCGACTGGTAATTGTGCTGTTACTGACGACTTTATTCTAAATGTATTTGCTTCTGTTACAGCAGAAGATGTTACGTATCAACTATGTGACAATGCAGATGATGGAGACGACACTAATGGTGAAGTTGAGTTTAATCTACCCACTATAGATATTCAGGTATTAGGTACTCAAGACCCTACACAGTTTACAGTAAGTTACCATATAAGTCCTACAGATGCAGATATGGGACTTAATTCTTTGTCTGCATTATATACGAACACTACTGCTAATATGCAAAACATATATGCAAGAGTTCAAAACAATAATAATATAGATTGTTATAATACGTCTATTATTACATTGCAGGTGGACGAAGTACCAATAGCCAATACAGTTCCAAATCAATTGATTTGTGATGATAATAACGATGGCTTTTGGGATTTTGATTTAAATGCATTACGAGCAACAGTATTAGGAACGCAAGACGCAATGCAGTTTGAGGTGTCTTTTCATTTAGAAGAAATTGAAGCAATTATAAGCTCGACGACAAATCCATTGCCAGACACATTTACGAATCTTGTTGCATATGACGAAGATACGATTTGGGTTAGAATTCAGAATGTAAATAATACAGATTGTTATGTTACTTCAAGTTTTATTATAGATGTATTCGATCAACCAACAGCAACAACTTATACCTATCAGCTATGCGATGATAATGCAGATGGAGATGATACTAACGGATTTGTTGATTTTTCGTTGACACCAGCTGATATAGATAGTTTTATATTAAATGGTCAAGACCCAATGCAGTTTACAGTGACTTATCATTTAAACCAAATAGATGCCGATAATGACCAAGGTGCAATCACAAATATCTATACAGATGATAGGCAAATTATAGCAAGAGTAGAGAATAATGAAAACCCAGATGATTGTTATGAGACTGTAGAAGTCAACTTACAAGTCAATGCATTGCCAGTAATCACTGATATGGTAGAGTTATTACAATGTGATAATGATACAGATGGTATTTCAGACTTTAATTTGACAGAGTCCGAAGTTTTAATTTCTACAAATTTTGCTAATGAAACATTTACGTATCATATGAATGCTACAGATGCAGCAAATGGAGCAAGTGCAATTATAAATCCAACGGTTTATACCAATACTGATTCTTCTTCTAATCCTGATATTTTATTTGTACGAGTAGAGAATGATGATTTTTGTTTTAGAGTAGCCCAATTAGATTTATTTGTATCTGCAACTCAAATACCAGCAAATATTGAAATTTTATATGAAGAGTGTGATGTAGTGGACGGTATAGATGCAGATATTACAAATGGGATTACTACCTTTGACTTTAGCGATGCTGAAGCTCAAATTAGAGCTCAAGCAGCATTACCAGTTGGGCAGAACTTAACATTTACATATTACGAAACTGAAACTGATGCATTGGCTGAAGTTAATGCTATTCCAGATATTTCAAATCATAGGAATGATGCCTCACCTTTTGAGCAAGAGATTTATGTTAGAGTAGATAGCGATGTGGATAACGCCTGTGTTGGTTTAGGAATTCATGTACGTTTGCGTACAATAAATCCAACGCCAAGGACAGATACGGAGTCTGTAGATATTATACGTTGTGACGATGTTACTATTGGTAATTTATCAGAGGAGTTTGATTTAACTCAAAATGAAGCTTTCATTTTTGATGGGATACCAAATTTAACTGCGACGTACTTTTTAGATTTTAATGATGCACTAAATAATGTAACGGCAAACGAAATAACTACTCCTGGCTCATACAATAATTCCAATCCAACAGAAACGATTTATGTAAGAGTATTAGATACAAGTACAGGTTGTTTTGCTATAGTAGATTTTGATATTACAGTAAATCCATTACCAGTAATTACGGCTAATATATCCCCAATAGAAGAGTGCGAAAATAATACTGATGGATTTTTTACATTTAACCTTACTCAAAGACGTGATGAGATTTTAAATGGTCAAGACCCTACATTGTTCAATGTTACCTATCATACCACTCAATTGGGTGCAGATAACTCGGATTTAACAGAGATTCCTGACCCAAGCGCATTTGTAAATACAGTTATGGATTCGCAAGAGATATTTTATGCTATTACTAACATATCAACTCCAAATGATGTGTTATGCTCTAATACAGGGTCGTTCTTTGTAGAAGTATTAGAAGGCGCACAAGCAAATAGCGATGGCGAGCCATTAGACTTTGAATTATGCGATGATAATATTATAGGTGATGGCGTGGCTCAATTTGATTTTAGTTTGATTCGGGATGAAGTTTTAGATGGGCAAGACCCAGCGGATTATACAATAACGTATCATCTTAGTGAAAATGCTGCGATTAATTATAACCCACTTACAGACACTGATCAATTGCCAAATCTATATGAAAACATTATGGGCATGAACCCACAAACAGTTTGGGTAAGAGTAAGTAATAATATATCTCCAAATATTTGTTTTGATGTAGAACCAGTAACTTTAATAGTAAACCCACTACCAATTTTTGACCTAGACGATGAATATATTTTGTGTTTGTCTAGTAATAATGAAGCGGTAGTCGATGTTCCATTAGTTCTTGATACGGGATTATCTGATGCAAATCATAGTTTTGAGTGGAGTCTCGATGGTAATTTATTACCGGGGCAGACAAGTTCTAGTCTTACACCTACACAAGGCGGTATATATGAAGTAGTAGTTACAGACATTTCAACATCTACTATAACAATGTGTGCTTTTTCTGACGCTACAGAAGTTATAGAAAGTGGCATACCAGATACTTTTGATGTAGAAGTTACCTCGCAAGCCTTTACAGGGAATAATATGATTATTGCAACAGCAACCGGGAATAGCACCTATGAATATAGCCTAGATAATGGACCATGGGAATTAGTTGGCGAATTCGAAGACGTTAATGGTGGTAATCATGTTGTAGCAGCGAGAGATATATTGGGTTGTGGTATTGTATACAGAAATGTGACAGTTATTGATTTTCCTAAGTTTTTCACGCCAAATGGAGATGGTAATAATGATACTTGGAATATAGAAGGAATAGTAACACAACCTAGTGCAAAAATTTATATATTTGACCGTTATGGAAAGCTCTTAAAACAGTTAAGTCCTACAAATCCAGGATGGGATGGTACCTATCAAGGCAATAATATGCCATCGGATGATTATTGGTTTAGATTAGAGTACATAGAACCTACAAACAATGAAATGCGAACATTTAGTTCTCACTTCTCATTAAAACGATAAAATACATATGAGATTAAAAAATATTTGTTTAGTTGCCTTAATAGGAATGATGTCATTTCTTAGTTATTCTCAAGAAGGTATGCCAGTATATTCAGATTATTTAACAGATAACTACTATTTAATACATCCATCTATGGCAGGTGTTGCTAATTGTGCCAAGGTAAGATTAACTGCCAGACAACAATGGTTTGGAGTGGATGATGCACCTAGTTTACAAACTTTAAGTGCACATAGTAGATTGGGTGATGGTCCTTCGGCAATCGGTGCTATTGTATATAATGACGAGAATGGATTTCATTCTAATACAGGTGCATATGTAACTTATGCCCATCACTTATTATTATCTCGTAACGAAGTAGACTTAAATATGATATCTTTTGGCTTGAGTGCTGGATTTATTCAGTATAAGTTAGATGAAACTAGTTTTTTAGCACCAGGAGAGTTTGATCAGCTTATTGCAGGTATTGAGCAAAGTGCAACAAACTTTAATGTGGATGTAGGAATGTCTTATCATTTTTTGGATTTTTATGCGCATGCCACAGCAAAAAATATTTTGAATAATGAAGGTATCAATTTTAATGAACAAGGATTTTCTTTTAATAACCTAAGAACGTATTTACTTTCTGTTGGTAATGTATTCCAAAAGTATGGTAGCGATTGGAGTTTTGAGCCATCTTTGATGTACATGTACAGAGATGCAACAGAAGAGTCTTCAATTGATGTTAATATAAAAGCCTACAGAGAAGTAGATTTTGGTAAAGTTTGGGGTGGTTTGTCTTACAGACGTAGTTTAGATGGTGCGCAATTTCTTGAAGGAAACACTGTGAGTAGTCAAAAGCTTCAATATTTTACACCTTTTATAGGTGTTGATTATAACCAATTTACATTTGCTTATACGTATTCTTACCAAGCAAATACGATTAATTTCAATACAGGAGGTTTCCACCAGATAACACTAGGCTATAACTTTAATTGTAGACGTGAAAAATACGATTGTAATTGTCCTGCAATTAACTAAAACAAAAATGTCTCGATAGTAAAATACCGAGGCATTTTTGTTTACTGTTTTTCTTTTTTTAGAATAAAGGCAAAATACTTGAGTTTACTAGACGAATGAGTGAAAACCTCTTTTGAGTTAGTTAAGTAGTAGTTTCATTCATTTTAGTAAGCTAATCTACTAGAAGTTCATTTTTTATAATCAATTAAACTCACTAAGTTTATTGAAAATTAATACCTAAAAGGTGTACTCTAATATTAAAATTTCAGTATTATTCTTCTTGCTAAACCTAGTTGTGGTTTTTGGCTATGCTCAAAATGAGCCGATAGCTCTGGGGAATGATTATTTTACAGTTAGAGGTTCTGTGCGAGAAAAATACTCATACGAACCTATCCCAAAAGCTGCTATTCAGGTAAATAGTGGAGCTTATATTACAACTGGATACGATGGAAATTTTAAGATTAAAGTTAAAGTTGGCGATCAAGTCATTATAAGTCATGAGGATTTTCAAACGGTTTATCATACGATTAAAAGCAATGACCGTCTTTTAATTGAAGTGTTTCCTCAAGACCCAAAACCCACTCAAAAAGAACGACGCAAAAAAACAATTCAAGCCTTTAATCAATTAATAGACTCGGCAGACACCTATCTGAAAAATGATGCGGAGCGAAGTATTCAATTTATTGCCGATGCTTTAGATAAGAGTGTATCGCAATCTCAGAATGCTGAAGCATACCAAACTCTAGGAGATTTATATATGTATTGGGAACAATACGATTTGTCTGTTACTAACTATAAAATAGCTTTACAGAATCAAGATAAAAGTGAAACCAAACTCAAGTTAGCAAATGCCTACACAGCTAATAAAAATTACGAAAAAGGGATAAGTACCTATAAGAGTATAAAAGAAAATGAGCTAAGCAACTATCAAAAAATAGAGTTATATGAAGGTTTGGGAGATGTTTATTTAAAAACAAAAGATATCACTAAGGCAATTGATTCTTACGAAAAGAGCTTAGATTTTGCGACTACTTATGCTATTGGTCCCAAAATCACAGATTTAAATTCCAAAATTGCTCAAGCTTACAATGCAGCTGGTAATACGCAAAAAGCAAAAACCTTATTTAATAGTTCCTTAAATCTTGCTGAACAAGAAAGTAAAAAACGTTCTGTTGAAGAAAAGGTAACTGTAGCTGAGTTTAATAATGAAAACAGAAATTATGATGATGAGATTTCCTTGAGAAAAGAAGTGGTAGAAGATGTAAAAACTATTGAAGTAGATTCTATAGTCTCTAATGATAGTCCAATAACGCCTCAAAAACAAAACTACAAAATTGGTAATGCATTAATATTACAAAAGAAGTATGATGAAGCTATTCCGTATTTGGATGAAAGTATTGTCGAAGCTGATAAAAGAGGAGACTTAGAAGTAAAGAAAGATGCGCAAAGGCGCAAAGTTGATGTGTTAGAACAGTTGGGAGAATATGATAAAGCCAAAATTGAGTTTGAAGCATTTATGGCATCTGTTGATAAATTGTATTTAAAAAAACAACAAGAAATATCTCAATCTGCTCGGAGATCCCGCAACCTTGCTGAAAACCAATTAAGGATTAAAAGTCTAGAGAATGATAGGGAATTGAGTAGAAGTCGATATGAACTAACAACAGAAAGAAATAGAACACAAAGTATTATTATTTACTCTCTTATCGGTGGACTTGTATTGTTACTTATCGCAGCATATTTTACTTATAAGTATATCAAAGGGCAACGACTAGCAAATAATATGTTAGCGCTTAAGTCTTTAAGGAGCCAAATGAATCCTCATTTTATTTTTAATGCGCTCAATTCTGTTAATAGTTTTATTGCAGTAAATGATGAACGGACAGCAAATAAGTATCTGTCAGACTTTTCATTTTTAATGCGTGCAGTTTTAGAGAATAGCGAAGAAGACTTTATTCCACTTAAAAAAGAAATAGAATTACTCGAATTATATACCAAATTAGAACACTTTAGATTTAAAGAAAAATTTGATTATACTATAGATATTAATAATTCAATAGATGTGGATGATTTTGAAATCCCGCCAATGTTATTACAACCATATATAGAAAATGCGGTATGGCATGGGCTACGCTATAAAAAAGAAAAAGGGATGCTTAAAATTGAAATTAAACCAATATCCAAAGATGAAATTTCAATTTCTATAACAGATGATGGAGTGGGTCGTGAACGCTCAAAAATCTTAAAAACAGATCATCAAAAGAAGCATAATTCTAAAGGGTTGAGTAATATTAAAAAGCGAATTCAGATACTCAATGATATGTATAAAGATAAAGTAGATGTATCTATTGAGGATTATCAAAACACGGAAGATACTGGAACTAGAGTAGAGGTAACCTTAAAAAAAGATTGATTGTGTTATGAAGTTAAGTGCTATTATCGTCGAAGACGAAAAAACAAGTAGAGATATTTTAAAGAATTATTTAGCAAAGTATTGCCCAAATATTTCAGTTTTAGGTGAAGCTGAAAATGTAGATGAAGCTCTAGTATTAATTAGGAATAATGATTTAGATGTGGTTTTTTTAGATGTGGAAATGCCATATGGCAACGCATTTGACTTATTAGATAAGGTTGGAGATATCGATTTTCAAACCATATTTGTTACTGCATATAATCATTATGCAATAGATGCATTAAATGCACATGCGTCTTACTATTTAATGAAGCCTATCTCTATTGATGACTTGATTAAGGCTGTTGATTATGTTACTGAAATTAGGTCAAAAGAAGATGCATTACAAGATCAAGTTTTAGTACCTAAAACCAATAGCGTTGACGGAAAGATTACTATACCACAGCAAAATGGTTTTGAAGTTTTAGAAACCAATAACATTCTGTATTGCAAAGCTGACGATAATTACACAGAGATTTTCTTAAAGAATAACAAAAAGAAGCTGGTAAGTAAAACTTTAAAATATATAGAGGAAGCTTTATCTGCAGCAAATTTTGCGAGAGTACATAAAAGTTATTTGGTTAACGTAGATGAAATTGTAAAATATCTCAAGGGTAAAGGCGGAAGTATTGTATTGAGCAACGGTAAAGAAATCATGGTTTCAGCTTCAAAAAAATCTGATTTGTTATCGTACTTTAAATAAATTAATCTCAAGTATATGCCAATAATTAAATCAGTAAACGGGAAACATCCACAAATTTCAGAAGATTGCTTTATTGCAGAAAACGCCACTATTGTTGGCGAAGTATCTATCGGTAAACAATGTAGTATTTGGTTTAATGCAGTTGTACGTGGAGATGTGCATTTTATAAAAATTGGAGACAAAGTTAATGTGCAAGATGGTGCAGTCATCCATGCTACATATCAAAAATCTCCGACTACAATTGGAAACAATGTATCTATTGGACACAATGCGATAGTGCATGGTTGTACTATAAATGACAATGTTCTTATTGGTATGGGAAGTATAGTTATGGACGATTGTGTTATAGAAAGCAATAGTATAATTGCAGCAGGAGCTGTTGTTACCAAAAATACTATTGTAGAATCAGGAAGTGTTTATGCAGGCACGCCTGCAAAAAAAATAAAGGCGATTAGTCCAGAATTAGTTTCTGGTGAAATAAATAGAATTGCCAATAATTATGTTAAGTATTCTAGCTGGTTTAAGGATTAAAAATCGAGGTATTCAACATTAAATTTTCTTTCCAATATCTCATTTAAAATAGTAGTATTAGTATTTGTGTAAAATTCTATAAGTGGTTTAATAATTGAAGTGTTTAGAATAGAATTTTGTTCTAAAACGGATTTTGTTTGCTGTGCTACAGCAAAACCAGAATCTATAATTTTAATATGTTTAGGTAATATTTTAGAGAGAATAGGTGTAAGATATGGGTAGTGTGTACACCCCAATACCAGGTAATCAATATTCGCATCTAGCATAGGTTTGGTATACTTATCCAAAAGTACTTGCATTTCATTAGAGTATAATTTCCCTTCTTCTATAAGCGTTACTATGCCTTCTCCTTCTTTCTCAATAATTGTAACACCATTAGCATACAAATCTGTTGTTTTATGAAATAGAGTACTACTTAATGTGCCTTTTGTAGCTAAGATGCCAATAGACTTTGTTTTTGTATTCAAAGACGCTGGCTTTATGGCAGGCTCAATACCTATAAACGGAATACTATAGGTGTTTCTCAAATAATCAATAGCATTGGTAGTTGCTGTGTTACATGCTACGACTATAATTTTACAACCTTTACTAATGAGTAGTTCAGTATTCTTTATGCTCAACTCTTGTATTCGCTCTCTAGATTTATTGCCATATGGAGCATTGGCGCTATCGGCTAGATAAATTATATTTTCATGAGGCATCAGTGCATATATTTCTTTAAAAATAGATGTGCCACCGATTCCAGAATCAAATATGCCTATAGGATTTGTACTCATAATTACAAAAATAAAAAGCCGCTTGTAAAAAGCGGCTTTATTATATTTTTTTTGATGGAATTAAAAGACTTATATACCTAATTCTTTTTTTACTTCAGGAGTTATATCCTTACCTGTAGCTACAACTAACGTAGATAGGTCTAGTACATAATCATAGCCTAAAGCAGCAGCGACTTTTTTCACAGCAGCCTGAGCTTTTTCTCTGATAGGCTTAATTTTATCTAATTCTTGCTTTTGAATATCTTGTTGCGCTTGCTGTTGAAACACCGCAAGGCTTTGTTGCATTCCATCAAGTTCCGCTTTACGCTTTTTGTTTTCATCATCTGTTTGAGATGGCCCCTCAGCAGTATATTGTTTTGCCTTATCATCGATTTCTTTAAAAGCCGCTTGAATCTCAGTTTCGTATGTCTTAGTTAGTTGCTCAATTTCTCCTTGTGCTGCTTTATATTCTGGCATTGAGGTAATGATTTCACCAAGATTAATATGTGCAATTTTACTTTGGGCATTGCTTAAACTTGTACCTCCAACAAAAAGTATAATTGCTAATAATAGAGTTTTTAATCGTTTCATTTTAATTTAGTATTTACGTGTTTTTAGTTATTCTAATTTTTAATTATTTTCTTTTTCTTTGGCTTTGGCCTTACGGATAGAGTCATTTTTTCTCAACTGCTCTAATCGTTCTTCCCTGGCTTTTTTACGTTGCTCTAGTATTTTCTTTTTGCGATCTTCTAAAGCTTTTTTTCTTGCTTCTCTGTCTGCGATTGCTTTTTTACGCTTTGCATCTTGTATTTCTTTAGGTGTCATAGTTTTTGTAGAGTCCGTTTTTACAACGCTCTTAGCTTTTTCACCAAGTTTAGCAGTTTTGTTAGCTAAAGTATCAGTAGCTTTAGTTGCTTCTTCTTTTTCAGATTTTGAATTTCCTTTATTTCTTGCATCTAAGACTTTCTGTCTTCTTGCTTCTGCTTCTTTTTTCTTAGCTTCTCTTGCTTCTTTTTGTTTTTGTCTGCGCTCTTCAAGTGCTTTTTCACGATCCAAACGTTTTTGTTCTAATTCTGCTTTACGCTGAGCTTTTCTTTCTTCTAGAGCTTTAGCGCGTTCATCTTTTGTGCTATTTACTTCAGGAATTGCAGCTTCTTTTTCTAAAGCTCTTTTTTCCTTTTTTGTCTTAGCTTGCTCTCTAGCAGATGCACGAGTAATTATTTTTAATACCTGCTCACTTATATCAAAACGTTCTGCTGAATATAACATCAAGAAATCAGCATTTTTATCAAAAATAAAATCATATTTTTTGTTTTCAGCTATTTCTTTTACCGCCGCATAGATTTGATCTTGTACAGGTTGAATTAACTGTGTACGTTGTATAATCATATCGCCACCTGGGCCAAAACGCTTTTGTTGATAATCTAAAATTTCTGCTTCTTCAAATGAAATATCTTCCAAACGCTCTTCGTAAAGCTCTTTGGTAAGCAGTACTTTTTCGTTTTCTAAAGATTTTTTCTTTGTTTCAATGTCCGCCAGTTTTTTCTCAATCTCTGACTTCCATTTAGTAAGTTTTGTTTCTAATTGTGCTGATGCTGATTGGTAATCAGGAACATTTTCAAGAATATATTCTGTATCAATGTAGCCAATTCTAACACCACGCTGTGCATGACTGCTAAAGCTCATTAGACCAACTATTGCCAATATGTAAAGAACTTTAAATTTCATAGGTGTATGTTTTAATTATTTTGATTCTAGCTTAATGGACATTCTTACTTTGAAGAAATGCTTGTTATACTCCAAATAAACGAAATATATTCTTAAAAATTTTAACACCACTATGAAATGTTATTAAGCTATTAGAAAATATCGTGCCAAAGTTAAAATTGCTGACCAATTATAAAGTGAGTCTCCCAACCACCTACTTGTGTTTGCCCTGGTAAAGGATCAAATGGCTTACCAAAGTCTATACCTAATAAACCAAAGGCCGGCATAAATATTCTAACACCTAAACCAGCTGACCTCTGAAGATTAAAAGGATTAAAATCTCTAAAACTATTTACGGAAGCACCACCTTCTACGAAAGATAATGCGTATATTTTTGCACCTTGACCTAATGTAATTGGGTAACGTAACTCTAATGAGAATTTGTTATAGATAGACCCACCGTCTTGCGATGATAGAGATTGGTTTGGATAACCTCTAAGTTGAACAACCTCTCGTCCATCTAAAGCAAAGTTTCCAAGACCATCACCTCCTAGAAAGAAACGCTCAAAAGGAATAACACCTCTATCGTTATTATAAGCGCCTAAGAAACCAAACTCAACACTTGGTCTTAATACTAATTTTTTTGCAACTTCAGCATACCAATCAGCTTTAAACTTTACTTTGTAGAATTCAAGCCATTTAAAACGTTCCTGATCTATTTCTCCAATTCTATCTATATCGGCAACTGGGTCAAGTCCATCACGCTCTTCTCTTAAAGCTTTATAGTCTACACCATTAAATAAAGAATATGGAATTGAAAATTTAGCTGAAGCAGAAAAGTTTGAACCTCCTGTAGGGTAAATAGGATCGTTGTATGTATTGTTTCTTGTTAAGCCAATTGTATAAGATAAGTTGTTAGATGAGCCATCACCAAATGTAAATAAACCTGTATTATAATTTTGTAAATCATAATGTTGGAAACTTAAAGCTTGAGAAAACAAGAAATAATCGTCAGGTTCTTTAAGTCGTGTAGAAATACCGAATGTAATCCCTGTAATATTAAACCTTCTACTTCTATCAGCACGTCTAGTTTGAGGGTCAAATAGGAATTGTCTAGAGTGAGAAATAGATGTTGATAACTGAAATGGCTTTTTACCACCTAACCACGGTTCACTAAAAGAAAAGCTATAAGTTTGAAAAAACTGACTAGCTTGTAGTCTTAAGGCCAAACTCTGTCCGTCACCTCTAGGTACTGGCTTGTATGCTTCTCCATTTAAGATGTTTCTCAAAGAGAAATTATTAAAGGATAAACCTAAGGTACCAATGAATCCACCGCCACCATAGCCACCTTGTAATTCTATCTGACTAGAACCTTGCTCTTCAACTGTATATTCTATATCTAAGGTTCCATCAACTGGATTAGGATTCTTGATGTCAGGAACAATAGCTTGAGCATTGAAGAATCCCAGTTGTCCAAGTTCACGAATGGTTCTAATAATATTTGCTCTACTGTAAAGTTCGCCTGGACGTGTTCTTATTTCTCTGTAAATAACATGATCGTTAGTGATATCATTTCCTTTAACTGTTACACTATTAAAATAAGCAGGCTTACCTTCAGTTATTCTGATTTCTAAGTCAATTACATTCCCATCTGCGCTAACCTCAACAGGATTAATTGTAGAGAACATATAACCTGTATTTTGATAGATGTTTGTAATATCTATGCCGTCGGGTTTTTCGTCGTTTGCAATTCGTTTTTTAAGCTCAACGCCATTATAGGTATCTCCTTCTTCTATACGTAATATTTGAGACAAAAACTCATCAGTATATACTGTATTACCTACAAAATCAATTTTACCAAATGTGTATTTCTCACCTTCTTCAACATCTATTAATAAGCTAATGCTTTTATCATCATTATAGATAATTGAATCTTTAATAACTCGGGCATCTCTATAACCATTTTCTTTGTATTTATCTATAAGACTAACTAAATCCTCTTTGTAGTCTTCTTCAACGTACTTAGAACGTTTTAAAATACGAATAGGATTTTTCTGCTTAGTGTTTTTCATGGCTTTTCTAAGCTTCTTGTCTGATAGCTTATCATTGCCATTAAATTTTATAGACTTGATTTTCACTTTGTTACCTTTGTCTATGTTAATAAACATGTTGACTCTCTTTTTTTCAATAGAGTCGTTCTTAACATCAGATGTTACAACATTAACTTTAGTGTTTAAAAACCCTTTTTTCTTATATTTATTGGTAAGATAATTTTTGGTGGTAGTAATAAGGTTTTCGGTAACTTTTACGCGCTGTTTTAAATTATTTTCCTCTAGAATCTCGTCTACTTTGCCTTTTTTTACACCTTGAACTTTAGTCTCATTTAATTCTGGTAAATCTGAAAGGTTAATCTCTATGTCAACTTTATTGTCTTCAGTGATATTTATAAAATAGATATCAATGGTGCCAAATAAGTTAGAACCCCACAACTTCTTTACGGCTTCGCCTATTTTATCTCCTCCAAATGATACTTCCTGTCCTTTTTTGAGTCTAGAGTATGTAATAATTGTGCTAGCATTAAATGCAGTGTTACCTGTAACAATGATATTGTTGATGATGTATTTTTTACCATCTTGCCCAAAAGAACTTTGAGGGATTAGTAAAAGAAATAATAATGTAAAAACGTAAAGTTTCTTCAAGGCTTTTATGGTTATGCTTTTATATAAGTTGTTCGCTTGTCTTTCCAAATCGTCGTTCTCTATTTTGATAGTCTTTAATGGCTTCTATCAGATGTTCTTTTTTAAAATCTGGCCATAAAACATTTGTAAAATATAATTCTGCATACGCAATTTGCCATAATAAAAAATTGCTAATTCGTTGTTCACCACTAGTGCGAATTAGCAAATCTACGTCTGGTAAATTTTGCGTGTAAAGATGCTTATTAATAATTGATTCGTCAATACTTTCGGTTGAAATTATATTATTTTTAACTTTAAATGATAATTCTTTAACAACATTAACAAGTTCTTCACGAGAACCGTAGCTTAAAGCTAAAGTTAATGTCATATGTGCATTATTTTTTGTTTTTTCTTTAACAAATTCTAATTCGTCAAAAGCTTTTTTTGGTAAATCTTTTAAACAACCAATAGCAGTTAACTTAATTCCGTTATCATGCAGTGTTTTAATCTCTTTTTTTAGAGATTTTACTAAAAGCTTCATTAAGGTTTGTACTTCTAATTTTGGCCTGTTCCAGTTTTCTGTAGAAAATGCATAGAGGGTTAAATGTTTTACGCCAATTTCTGCACAGGCTTCTACAGTTTCTCTAACAGCTTTTGTTCCACTTTCGTGTCCAAGTACTCTAACTAAGCCTTTTTGTTTTGCCCAACGACCGTTTCCGTCCATTATAATAGCTATATGGTTTGGTAACTTTGATGTGTCTATTAGGTCTTTTAGATTCATTTTAAAAGTCGCAATAACAGGGTTTCTGTCCAAAGGTGTAAGTTAAGGTAATTCCTGAAAAAACATACCAGTCATTACTATTGGTATTTCCAAAGCTAAATTGTTCTCTAGAACCTGCATCAGGTACACTGCCATCTAATTCATCCGAAAAAGTAAAGCGCGCACCAATTTCTGCAGCCAAAATAAAGTGTGGACTTATCACTTGCTTATAACCAAGAACCATGGGGATACCATATGCCCAACTAGAGGTATTTTCTTGGGTTAGAGTACCATTATTATCAAAGAAAAAATTCTCATGGCGTGCTGTAGATATTCCAGTATATAAATATGGAGTGCCTTTTAGGGTTAACTCATGTAAATCCCAATCAAAGAACGTAAACTCAATCCCTAAAGAGGCTTCTAGTAATCCATTTTTAAAACCGTAACCACGTTGAATACGTCTAGGGTCATCCGATTTACTGTCTTCTACTTTTAGGTTTGTATACGTAAGCGAAGCTCTAAAAGCATGTCTTGGACTTCTGTTCCATTTTACAATACCACCTAAAGCTAACTGATTTGGAGATATATAGTTGGTTGCTCCAACATCTCCAATGAAATTACTCCCACCAGCAAATATACCAAACTCATAAATTTGAGCATTAGTGATTTGGCTACCAAATACACTTAATAAAAACAGCAGTAGATACCTCATAAATTTTTAAAAGTTTGCAAATATAACAATTAAGATTACTCTATAACAATTTGATACAAATTGTATTACAGAAAACAGTATTTACGGGCATTTATTGTTTAATTCCTGCGATCTTCTCCCCAAAGCATTTTTTTTCTTAGAGTATCAATAAAACTTTCATTTAAAAGTTCTACCATTTTAATATGAAATGGTGCTTTCTCAATTTTAACTGAAGCTGTATTTGGGAGTGTGATTATTCTTGAATCTAATGATAGTAAAAATTGATTTTCTCTACCATTAACTTTTAGTCTAACAGAGGTGTGGTCTGGTATTACCAAGGGTCTAGCATTAAGGTTGTGAGGTGCTATTGGTGTTAAAACAAAGCTTTGCGCACTTGGCGAAATTACAGGTCCACCACAACTTAAAGAATAACCTGTAGAACCTGTTGGTGTGGATAATATGAGGCCATCAGCCCAATACGATGTTAAATATTCTTCATTTAGATGCGTTTCTACAGTAATCATTGAAGTGGTGTTTTTTCTACTGATGGTCACTTCATTCAATGCAAAGTTAGTTTCTGTAACCAAGTTATTCTCTGGAGAGACATCTACAGAAAGTAAAGAGCGTTCAGATATTTTGTATTTATTTTCAAAAATATCAGATAGTGCATCTTCAATTTCGTTAGTTTGGACAGTTGCTAAAAAGCCTAACCTGCCAGTATTAATACCAACAATTGGAATGTCTAAATCTCTTACATAAGTAATGGCTCTTAAAATGGTGCCATCACCACCGATACTAATTAATAAGTCATATGAATTGTCAAGCTCGGTAAATATGCCAAAAGACCAGTCGTTATGAAATACCTCTTTTTGAATTTTTAGAAATTGAGACTCAATAAAAACGTCAGTCTTATAATTTTTTAATGCGTTGACAAGAACCTCAAAAGCTTTTTGATTGTTGTCGTTCTGATAATTTTGACCATAAATGGCAACTTTCATAACTTAAATGTTTAAGTACTTATCCAAATATTTTGAGCGGTCTTTTAAGCTTTTAATGTAGGTGTCATCATCATGTCCAGCTATAATATTGTAACTATAACGTCTAAACGTTTGTGTGACATCATTTAGGCTGGTGTTACCAATCTTTAGAGTGATTTGAGCAACATCATTTTCAATTTTAGAAATAAAAGCACCGAGTAACTTAGCGTCATTAGATTCTACAATCTGGCTTATTTCACTAAACGAATAGTCTTGTATCCCTTTTTCGACAATTAATATACCGCCAGGTTCTGAAAAAAATGGCGTTTCATTAAAGAGATGAATAATATCATTAAGCTCATAATACCCCAAATATTTGTTTTCAAGATTTAAAACGGGCATGATGTTACTATTGTTTTGAGCAAAAGCTTCAAGAACATCTAGCCAATTGGTAGTCGTACGGACAAAAAAGCCTTCGGCAGTGTAACTGCAATCCGAAATTATTTTTTTTGATTCAAAGCAATGTGCATCAGTTTCTGGTATGCAACCTATATAAACACCGTCCTTCTCAATAGGTATGTGAGAATACGTCAATTGATTAAAAAGCAACTGTATATCGCCAATTGTATCGTTGATATTCAGAGGTTTTATATCGTTTATAATGTAATTCTGTAACTGCATAAATCGTTTCTCTAAGGTTCTGCAAATTAATTA
Organism: Winogradskyella haliclonae; assembly: GCF_014635865.1. GTDB lineage: Bacteria > Bacteroidota > Bacteroidia > Flavobacteriales > Flavobacteriaceae > Winogradskyella > Winogradskyella haliclonae. The sequence goes on from NZ_BMDQ01000001.1 coordinate 1,021,768, forward strand.
AAAATAACCATAAAAAGCGTGTTCTACTTTGTATTTTTGTCTCTTAAATCCTATAGAAATGACAAAGCTTAGTGTTAATATTAATAAAATTGCAACGCTCAGAAATAGTAGGGGAGGCGATTTGCCAAATGTGGTTCAGTTTGCCAAGGATGTTCAACGTTTTGGTGCTGAAGGCGTCACTATCCACCCACGTCCTGATGAGCGACATATCCGTTATCAAGATGCCTATGATTTAAAACCTATTGTGCATACGGAGTACAATATCGAAGGTAATCCTATTCCTAAATTCATAGATTTGGTATTAGGGACAAAACCTACGCAGGTGACATTGGTTCCGGATAGTATAGATGCAATTACTTCAAATACTGGTTGGGATACCATAAAACATAAAGACTTTTTAGTGGAAGTTATTTCAGAATTTAAAAGAAATGGTATAAGAACGTCAATTTTTGTCGACCCTGATTTACATCAAATCGAAGGTGCAAAAGAAACTGGAACTGATAGAATTGAATTGTATACTGAAGCTTATGCGTATCAATACGGATTAGGTAATAAAGATGCTATAAAGCCTTATGCTGAATGCGCTCAACTTGCTAATACATTAGGTTTGGGTGTTAATGCAGGTCACGATTTATCTCTGGAGAATATTAAATTTTTTAAAGAAAATATTGAAGGTTTATTAGAAGTTTCCATAGGTCATGCTTTAATTTCTGAGAGCCTTTATCTTGGGATTGAGAATGTTGTACAAATGTATTTACACCGTCTATCATGATTTTGCACGGTAATGCTTTTGGTAGTGGAAAACCCTTTATAATTCTACATGGGTTTTTAGGAATGGGCGATAATTGGAAAACTCTCTCTCGTCAATTTGCTGAACTTGATTACGAAATGCACCTTGTTGATCAACGTAATCATGGGCGTAGTTTTCATTCAGAGGATTTTGATTACGAATTAATGGTTGAAGATTTAAAAGCCTATTGTGATGCTCATCATCTTAAAGATATTATCCTCTTAGGACATTCTATGGGCGGAAAAACAGCTATGAGTTTTGCAACTAAATATCCTGAATACGTTAATCGACTAATTGTTGCTGACATATCACCACGTTATTATCCTATTCATCATGATACGATTTTAGAAGGCCTCACAAATCTAGATTTTTCAATAATTAAAACCCGAGGAGAAGCAGATAAAGTTCTTGCAGACTATGTTCACGAGATTGGGACTCGAATGTTTTTATTAAAAAACCTGTATTGGGTAGAGAAAGGGCAATTGGGATTGCGAATTAACCTAACAGTCTTAAAAGAAAACGTATCTGAGGTTGGTGAAGCATTGTCTGTACATGCAACATTTTCTAAACCAACACTTTTTTTACGAGGTGATAAGTCTGAATATATTGGTGAATTGGATGAAGTCTTAATTCATCGTCATTTTACAGATGCTAAAATTGAAACCATAAGTAATGCTGGTCATTGGTTGCATGCAGAAAATCCTAAAGCATTTTATAATGCTGTAGTTCAATTTATAAAAATGTAAATTGCTAACTGTTATGGGTAAACCTCAGTTTTTAAGAGATTTTTGGTATGGATTGTCTTCACGTCAACGTTTTTGGATTCGTCGAGTGTATTATTATCCTGTGGATATTATAGACAAATTATCAGGAAAAACTAATAAATATGTGCCACCTAGAGGGCAGATTTATACAGGCTCACCCGCCAATGCAAATCAATACATTAGACAGGGACTGCTTCATTTAAAGCATTTAAAACTGTTTATAGATTTGCAACCTAATGATAGTGTCCTGGATATTGGAAGTGGTGTTGGTCGATCTGCAATAGCACTTTCTACATATTTAAATAGTGAAGGCTCATATGATGGTTTTGATGTTGTGAGGCAAGGTGTCGATTGGTGTAATAAAGGCTTAGGTAAAGATTTTTCGAACTTTAATTTTAAGTATGTATCTATATTTAATGATTTGTACAATACATCAGAATTGAAAGCTACGGAATTTGAGTTTCCTTATAAAGACGCATCATTTTCAAAAGTATTTTCAGTTTCCTTATTTACACATATGCAGATAGATGAAATTCAGCATTACTTTCATGAAATATATAGAGTTTTAAAACCTGGGGGGCAATGTTTTTCAACCTTCTTTTTTTATGATGAAACTGATGAAGAACAGATTTCTTCTCAAAAAGATTTTAATTTCCCGTATAAAAATGGAGACTACAGGTTAATGAATGAAAGTGTAAAATCTGGTAATATTGCTATTCATAAAACTAAGATTGTGCAAATGCTAGAACAAGCCAATCTAGAATTTGTAGAAATTATTGATGGTTTTTGGAAAGGACAAAATGCGGATAATAGTAAAACCGAATATCAAGATATTCTTGTTTTTAAAAAAGCTTAAAACACATTGATTATGAAACTAATAATTAAACTTTTACTTAATGCATTAGCTGTAGTTGCCTTATCAAAATTATTAAGTGGTGTAAATGTAGATACATACACAACAGCTATTATTGTGGCAGTAGTTTTGTCAATATTAAATGTTCTCGTAAAGCCTATCTTAATCGTCTTAACATTACCAATAACCATACTTACATTAGGGTTATTTCTTCTTATTGTTAACGCTATAATTATAATTTTGGCTGATAAATTAATAGATGGTTTTACTGTAAATGGTATATGGACAGCCGCACTTTTTAGTATTCTTTTATCTGTGCTTCAATCTATATTACATTCATTATTAAAAGACGAGAAAAGAACTAAAAATCAATAGCTTAAAACTATTGCTGTGTTGCAAAAAAATGTGTATTTTTGCACCCCAATTTTAGATTGTATTACAATGAATATTACAAGAGAAGACATCGATGCGTTAAACGCAGTTGTAAAAGTAGATATCGCTAAAGCGGATTACAGTGATAAAGTAGAAAAAATATTATCAGATTACCGTAAAACAGCAAACATTCCTGGTTTTAGAAAAGGACATGTGCCGATGGGTATGGTCAAAAAACAATACGGGCAAGCTGTTTTGGTAGATGAAGTCAATAAATTATTACAAGATGCTATTGGTAAATACTTAGTTGAAGAAAAACTAGATGTTTTAGGTAACCCTTTGCCAAAAGCACAAGATGATTTAGATTGGAATTCAGATGATTTTTCTTTTGAGTTTGAGCTAGGTTTAGCACCAAAGTTCGATGTAAAGCTTAAAGGTAAAAAAGCAATTACACACTATAATATTGTTGCTGATGATAAGATGATTGACAATCAAGTTAAGCATATCCAAAAACAATACGGTAAAATAATTTCTCAGACTGAAGCAACTGAAGCTTCAGAAATTACAGGAAAGTTTACTAACGAAGATGCTGGTATTGATAATGTAGCAACAATCACTTTAGATAAATTAAAAGGAAAAACAAACCCAAAGAAATTTATCGGTGCTAAAGTAGGTGACGTTATTACTGTAAAAACGAAGAATCTTTTTAATGACGCACATGATTTGATGACATTCTTAAAAGTGTCTCATGATGATGCTCATGACTTGAATGTAGAAGTTACTTTTGAAGTTTCTGAAATCAACGAGAGAGAATTAGCAGATTTAGACCAAGAGTTATTCGATAAGTTATTTGGGAAAGGAACTGTAACTTCTGTGACTGAATTAAAAGCAAAAATCAAAGAAGATTCTGAAAAGCAATTTTCACAGCAAGGTGATCAAAAATTATTAAATGACGTAACTGAGTATTTAGTAGATAATACAAAGTTTGATTTACCAGCAGAATTTTTGCAAAAATGGATGCAAACTGCCGGTGAAGAAGAAATGACTGTAGAACAAGCAAAAGAAGAATACGAAAAGTCTGAAAAAAGCATGCGCTATCAGTTAATAGAAGGGAAACTAATTGCTGATCATAAGCTTCAAGTTCAGTTTGAAGATTTAAAAGCCTATGCTATGGAAATGATTAAAGGTCAAATGGCACAGTTTGGTCAGATGAATCCATCAGAAAAAGAATTAGAAGATATCGCAGCGCGAATCTTATCTAACCAAGATGAAGTTAAGCGTTTGTCTGAGCAACTAATGAGTCAAAAGCTTTTAGAATTATATAAAACCGAAGCTAATCTTAAAACAAAAGAGATTACTTATGATGATTTTGTAAAAGAATTTTACAGTTAATCATTTAGTAATATAAATTGTATCTTTAAGGCGTAAAATCTATAGATTTTGCGCCTTATTAATTTAACGATAAACAGAATTTAAAATATGGATTTCGGAAAAGAATTTGAAAAATTTGCTACCAAAGATCAAGGAATAAACAGTAATTATTATAGTAAGATTATAGAAAGTATGTATCCTACCAATTTGACGCCAAACATTATAGAAGAGCGTCAGATGAATATTGCTATTTTTGATGTGTTCTCACGTTTAATGATGGATCGCATTATATTTTTAGGCACAGGTGTTAATGATCAAGTGGCTAATATTATTCAAGCGCAATTACTATTCTTGCAGAGTGTAGATGCTTCTAAAGATGTTCAAATCTATATCAATTCTCCTGGAGGCTCTGTGTATGCAGGTTTAGGTATTTATGATACTATGCAGTTTATAAAACCAGACGTCGCGACAATTTGCACTGGTATAGCAGCATCAATGGCAGCGGTATTATTATGTGCTGGTCATGATGGTAAGCGTTCAGCGTTAAAGCATTCAAGAGTTATGATTCATCAACCAATGAGTGGTACTCAAGGTCAAGTTTCAGATATGGAAATTGCAGTACGTGAAACGTTAAAAGTGAAAAAAGAATTATACGATATTATTTCTAACCATTCTGGTAAAACATACGAGCAAGTTGAAAAGGATTCTGATCGTGATTACTGGATGACATCATCAGAAGCTTTAGAGTATGGTATGATTGATGAGGTTTTAGGGAGAAAGTAAAAAAGACTAATAACGACAAAAGATTTCTAAACTAAATTTAGAAATACAAGATTATGGCAAAGGAAGAATTAGAATGTTCGTTTTGTGGTAGGAAAAAGCCAGAAACCAATTTGCTTATTGCTGGATTAGATGCGCATATTTGTGATCGTTGTATTACACAAGCAAATGGTATCGTAATCGAAGAGTCCAAGCAAGGCACAAGTGCTGAGCTTAATGCAGAGTTAATGCTAAAAAAGCCAAAAGAAATAAAGGCGTTTTTAGATGAGTATATTATTGGGCAAGAATACACCAAACGCGTGATGTCTGTTGCGGTTTATAACCACTATAAAAGATTATTGCAACCACCGACGGATGATGATATCGAAATCCAAAAGAGTAATATTATCATGGTTGGGCAAACAGGTACTGGTAAAACTCTTATGGCAAAAACTGTAGCTAGGATGCTTAATGTACCTCTAGCAATTGTTGATGCTACAGTATTAACTGAGGCTGGTTATGTTGGTGAAGATGTCGAAAGTATTTTAACACGTTTACTTCAAGCTGCAGATTATAATTTAGAGAAAGCTGAGCGAGGCATTGTCTTTATAGATGAGATAGATAAGATTGCCCGTAAGAGTGATAATCCTTCAATAACTAGAGATGTTTCAGGTGAAGGTGTTCAGCAAGCATTATTAAAATTGTTAGAGGGGACAGTCGTTAACGTTCCGCCAAAAGGAGGGCGTAAACATCCTGATCAAAAATTCATTGAGGTCAATACTGAGCATATTTTATTTATTGCTGGAGGTGCTTTCGATGGTATTGAGCGTGTCATTACCAAGCGCTTGAATATGCAAGCTATTGGTTACAGTTCTATAAATTCTGATGATAATGTAGATAATGATAATATACTCCAATATATCATTCCAAGAGACTTAAAGGACTTTGGACTAATACCTGAAATTATAGGTCGTTTACCTGTATTAACTCATATGGATCCATTAGACGCTAAAACGTTAAGAGCAATTTTAACCGAGCCAAAAAATGCCATAGTAAAACAATATAAAAAATTGTTTAAAATGGATGATGTTGAGTTAAGTATCACCGATGGGGCACTCGAATTTATTGTAAATAAAGCTATTGAATATAAGTTAGGTGCTCGTGGATTGCGTTCGCTTTGCGAAGAAATACTAACTGATGCAATGTTTAATCTACCAGGTTCTGACGAAACTAAGCTTAATGTTACAAAAACTTATGCAGAGGAAAAACTTACTAAATCTACCTTAAAGAAATTAAAGGCTGTATCCTAAATTTTCTTTAATGATATAAAAACTAAAAACCCATGATAATTCATGGGTTTTTTATTTTTGGATTAATTAACTTATAATATAAGCGGTTCGTATTTTGACGTGAAAATAGGTTCAACTTATTTGTAATCAAATCATTTTAGATAAGTTACAAGATTATTCGGTATAGATTTTTTGAATGCAAATTTTAACGATTAAGCGCACTAAGAATTTAACGAAAGTAACTCATCAATATAATCTCTAGTGTTAGATAATCTTGGGACCTTATGTTGGCCACCTAATTTATCATTCTGTTTTAGCCAATCGTAAAATAAATTATGACGTGCTTGATGTATAGTAGGTTTATTTAACGTCATGTTATTGTAGCGCTTGGCTTCATAATCAGAGTTTAAAGACTTTAAAGCATTGTCAAACAATTCTGAAAAATAGCCTATACATTCAGGAGGTTTTTTAAACTCAATTAACCATTCATGAGCACCTTTTTCTTTACCTTTCATAAATATGGGTGCGGCAGTGTAATCCACAATTTCTGCACCAGTGCGTTTACATACTTTTTTAAGAGCATCTTCTGCATTTTCAATGATTAATTCTTCTCCAAAAGCATTGATATGATGTTTGGTGCGTCCAGAGACTTTAATTCTATATGGATTTAGACTTACAAACCTTACAGTATCACCAATTTTATAACGCCAAAGTCCAGCATTAGTGGTTATGATTACAGCATAGTTGGTATTGAGTTTAACTTCACTCAATGGAATTACTTTCTGTTCTTTTGTTCCATAGGTATCCATCGGAATAAATTCATAAAAAATACCATAGTCAAGCATCAAAAGTAAATCGCCAGAATAGTTTTGATCCTGAATAGCAAAAAAGCCTTCAGAGGCATTGTAAATTTCATAATATTTAAATGACTTCTTAGGAAGAATAGATCGGTATTGCTCTATATAAGGATTGAAACTTACACCGCCATGAAAGTAAACTTCGAGATTAGGCCAGATATCAAAAAGGTTATCTTTTTTTGTTTCTTCTAAAACATTATTTAGAAGAACTAGCATCCAAGATGGTACACCAGCTAAGCTTGTTACATTTTCATTTATGGTTTCATCAACAATAGCTTGGATTTTAGTTTCCCATTCACTCATCAACGATACTTTACTACTTGGAGTGCTACTAAACTCAGCCCAAAAAGGCATATTATCAATTAATATTGCTGATAAATCTCCGAAAACAGTTCCATTTTCTTTGTATAACTCTTTGCTTCCTCCAAGCCTCAAACTCTTTCCGGTAAACAATTGAGATTCAGGATTGTTGTTAAGGTACATGCATAACAAATCTTTACCAGCTGCATAATGACATTCTTCTAGAGAATCTGTGCTCACAGGAATAAATTTGCTTTTTGCATTAGTTGTGCCACTAGATTTAGCAAACCATTTTATAGGACCAGGCCAAAAAATATTTTGTTCTCCAAGACGCGAACGTTCTATTTGTGGTTGGATAGCCTCGTAGTTTACCACTGGCAAACGCTGGCTAAAATCTTCATAAGATTTAATCGAAGCAAAATCATATGTTTTACCAATTTCGGTATCCTTAGCTGTTTTTAATAGGCCAAAAAGCAATTCGTTTTGTACATCATGTGGGTATTTTAAAAACAATTCAATCTGATGGAATCGCTTTTTTAAAAACCATGAAGCAATAGAATTTACAATAGGAATTGGCATGGATTAGTTATCTTTATGCACTAAGGCAATTTGATTGTTTAGTTGGTTATTCTTAAACTTTTTTATATAAAGTTTAGATTTTAAAAATAGTAAATTTTTATTATGGTTTACACAGGTGTACTTACTAAAATGCAGACGGAATTTCAAAATCCGATTCAATATTATTTAGTTTTTAAAAACGATTTTATTCATGTAAATCAGCTACTTAATAAGTCAATAACTATGACTTACGTTGGAAGTGAATGTCTTAATTGTGGATTAAATAGAGAAATATACCGTCAAGGCTTTTGTAAAAGCTGCTTTTTTGATACACCAAATGCAGGAGATTGGATTATGCGTCCAGAATTAAGTACCGCGCATTTAGGGAAAGAAGACCGAGACATAGAATACGAAAAGAAAGTACAATTGCAACCGCATATTGTATATCTGGCTAACTCTAGTAATATTAAAGTTGGAGTTACAAGGAAGGCTCAAATCCCAACGCGCTGGATAGATCAAGGTGCTCATGAAGCTATAGAAATTGTTGAAGTGCCAAATAGATATTTAGCTGGTATAACCGAGGTTGCTCTGAAAGATTATGTTGCGGATAAAACAAATTGGCGCAAAATGCTAAAGAATGAGATTGAAGATGAGGATTTAAAAGAATGGCGCCAAAGATTAAAATCACATATTCCTACTGAAGTAAAAGACTATTTTATTGAGCATAACGAAGAGACTCATCTTCATTTTCCAGTACATCAATATCCAGAGAAACCCAAAAGTTTAAATCTTAAAAAAGAAGGCACGTATTCAGGAAATTTAGTAGGTGTAAAAGGGCAGTATTTTATTTTTGAAGACAATACCGTTTTTAATATCAGAGCTAATGAGGGTTTGGTAGTTGAAATAGGTATTTAAATAAAATACAACTTGATAAATTGCAATATGCCAACGGTAAACAAAAGTGAGCCAGTGACCTTATTTATTAACAGATTTACATTCTTAAATTTTCGTTCCATAAAAACACTAAACTTTCCATAGATGTATAGTGTAAAAACTTTACCTATATAAACGCCTAAGAAAAATAGTATAAGTACAGCTGCTGAAGATTTTACTGAAAGCATAGCAACATTGCTATTTATAATTCCATAAACTAATAACCAGTATACTAAAACAGGAGGATTTAATAAGCCTAAGAAAAAACCTGTTGCATATTTAGATTTTAAAAAGGAGTTATTGGTTTTAGATACTTTTTTTGAATTACTTTTTTTGAAGAATAGTAAGCCTCCGACACCTAATAAAATAATAGCTATTAAAACTTGAAGCCATTGATGACTCATGAAAAAATCTTTAACTAGCATATTGTAGTTTAAAGCATAATAAGATAGTATAACTTCAGCGATTCCTGCAGTTATAGCAATTTTCATTGCTAACCTCAAGTTTTGTTTTATGGTTGTATTTATAACAACAATATTAGAAGCACCTAATGGTAATGCACCAATTATAGATGTTATAATTCCTAATAAGAGGTATAAAAGTATCATAGCAACTTTGTAGCTATCACTTTTTAAACCTTACAGTTTGGACATAAAAAAAGCGACCAATTTGGTCGCTTTAAGTCTGTATTAAGATAACTTATATGTTTTCTGCATCTCTTAAACCTTGGATGTAAGACGCTTTTTGAATCTCTCTTCTACGCTTTACAGAAGGTTTTGTAAAATAACGAGACTCTCTTAAGTTTTGCATAATCTGTACATTTCTGTGCTTACGCTTATATCTTTTAAGAGCTCTTTCAATGTTTTCGCCTTCTTTGATTTCTATTTTAATCATATCTGTAATATTCTATTGTCTATTTTACTAAAGAGTGTGCAAAGATAATATCTTTTATTAAATAACTGTAATTATGTTCAAATAATTTAATACAAATTGATTTGCTATGTCCCTAGTAATTAATTATCTGAACTGTCTTTTGCTTTTTTTTTCTTATTTAAAAGTCCGCCAAGTATAGATTTTACACCATCTTTTACAGGGTCTTTAGGTTTTGTAGTTGAAGAATCGAGTTTGGTTGAGTCTTTAGATTTTGTTGGAGTTTCACCTAAAATTCCACCTAGTAAATCATTAATTTTATCCGATCCTTTGTCTATTAGTTTCTGTTTCTGAATCTCAACAAGCTGTTTCGTGAGATTTGCAACACCACTAGATAAGTCTGTTGTAATATTTGGTTTTGTAAAAGTGCCACCAATAGTTGCTGTTACTGGAATGGTTATCTTATTAATCTTGTCATCATTTATTTTCTGAATCAGATTATTAACATCATTACCTAAATATGTTGCGGGTACTTGTAATATAGCACTATAGTTCATAGTATTTGATAAACTATGAGTTCCAGAAATTTCTATAGGAATATCTTTATAGTTTATAGTAAATGGTTTTACTGAAACTTGACCATTATCGAAACTCAATTTTGTTTTCAAATCTTTTAAATCTAAGTCTTGAAAATCTATAAAATCGAATTTAGAACCTAATCCTTCGAGAATTTTGCTTTGAGAGGTTGATAACTTCGTAGTTAATAATTCAGCCAAAGCATTACCAGAAATTGTGCTTAAGTCTGGCGAAAAGGTTTCATCTAAAAGGCCATTTAATTTAATAGTAGAGTTTAGTTTCCCTTGAACAACTTTTGCAATTGGCGCTAAGGCTTTAAGCAGTTCAAGTTCTTTAAAAGATTGAGAGATATCAAACTGTTGCATAGCCAACTCCATATCAAATTTTGGTTTTTTGTCCTTTGTAGAGACATTTCCAGAAATTCCGAGTTTACCATCAAATACATCTGTGGTCATGTTACTAAGGTTTGCATTTTGGTCTTTAATTCTCAATTTTCCACTTACTTTTTTTAAATTGAGATTGTCGTAAACAACGTTTTGAGCATTAGCATGAATAACACAATCCAAGAAATCAGGAATTTTTAATGACTCGGCATCTGATGTCGTTTTATTTGAAATTTCTGAAGCTGTTTGGTCTTCTACCATAAAATCTGAAATCACAAAATTGTTAGACGTCACTTTAAAATCACCTTGCAACTTTTTATCACTAAGCAGAAACCCTAGGAGATTATTAATAATCCCAGTAGCGTATAAGTCACTTTTTCCTGTTTGTGCGTCAAACTTGTTTAGTGTTACCATTCCGGATTTTAGGCTTAAATCGGCAGTGTTAATTTGTATAGGGTTTACAATATCTTCAGACGAAAAAATAAAATTTTCAATAGAAACAGTTCCGTTGTTTTTTATGCGTTGATATGCATTGGTTTCTATAGCGTTCATGTCAAAGGAAGTGTTGAGTTTTCCTTTTAAAATTCCACTTAATTGATTGTCTAATTCTACAGGATAGGCTTTTGTAATATTTGCCAAATTTAAAACACCATCTAGATTAGCATTAACTAACATATTTTTAGTCAAGTGTTTTATATGTGCTTCAGATTTAAAAACATCTTCGTCAATTTTAAAGTTGAGTGTATTAATATCTACAAATGTATCATCGATATTTCCAGTATTGTTTTTTATAGAAGCATCAATAATTATGTTCTCAACCTTTTTTGGTAATTCAGGATATTTAAAAGACGCATTATTAGAATTGATATTAATATCTAATTGAGGAATTGTTTCATCAGAAATAAGACCCTTTATAATACCATTTACAGTGAAATTTCCAGTAGTTTCTACATTAGCAATATCTTTTGTGTAGTGCTTAGGAATCACAGCTAAAAAGTCTTTAAAAGTAGCTTCGGGATTTTTAAAACTAATAGCAATGTTTTGACCTTTTTCTACTAATTGAACAAACCCTTGAAATTCAAGTGGTAGTGCATTAATAAACCCTTTATTGTCTTTAAATGTATACGTGTTTTGTTCTAGGTCTAAATCAATTAGCGCATCTAGTTTTATGCTATTATTATTTAAATACGCGGTGCTGTCTACAGAAAGACTAATTCTTGCCTCTGTATTTGTGTCTAATTCGGAAAGCCCACCAGAAAAAATGCCATGGCCTTTATGGTTGATTTCTGTTGCGTAAAGATTGGTATTTGCACCTTGGTCAATATAGGTAAACGCGCTATTGTTAAGCTCGTAATGTTCAATGTCAAAACTAAAAGCATCAGAAGGAGTTGATGAGGTTTTTGTTGCTTCATCTTTTGATTTTACAATATCGTAGTTTACGCTACCTGCTTCATTGGTTTTTAAAGTTAGCAATAGTTCATCTGCAATGATTTCATTAATTGTTAAAGGCTCTTCAGAACCCTTGAGTAATTCACCAACTGGCATTTCAAAAGAAATGGTTTTAGCAGATGCTAATATTTCGTCTTCAAAAGGCGCAAGTGTATTGATTTTTAAGTTTTTAATGCTCACTTCGGCTTTAGGAAAGCTACTAATGAGGCTTAAGCTAATGTCATCAAAACTTAGCTCTGCATTAAGGTTTTCATTAGCATAATTCTGAACAATTGCATCAATTTTAGATTCTAAAAAGAATGGAATACTTATTAAGAGCACTATAAAAATGAGTAAAATAATGCCAATAACCTTGAATACTTTTTTCATTACTTATTAAATGATATGAATGATTACTATAGATAATACGAAATATTCTATGCAATAGTTGTGATGTCAACTAATTTTAATAATAATTTAATACCAAGAAATGATCACGTTAAATCAATTTCTTCATTGACTTTAAGCTTAAAACGTCTCCTAAATATATATACGCCTATGTATAAAAATGGTGTATCAAGTGCAGCTATGATAACTTTGAAAATAAATCCTGCGGCTAATAATCCTAAAAATTTATCCCATTCAATCTTACCAAAACTGCATAATAATACTAGTACTGTTGCAGTATCTACAAACTGCGATAAAAAAGTAGAAAAGTTATTACGAAGCCAAAGATGTTTGCCTTTTGTCAGGTTCTTCCAAAAATGATAAATCTGAATATCTACAAATTGAGCTAAAAGATATGCCATCATGCTTGCAAATACAGCAATAGCAGTGCTACCAAAGACTGTTGTAAATGTGTCATCTTGTACTGGAGCCCAAGAGGTGGCAGGTACAGCATTAGCCACATTAATGATTAGCATAGAAAAGAAAGACGCAAAAATGCCAGCAACCACTATATCATTAGCCCGCTTTTTACCATAAATTTCACTAATTAAATCTGTGATTAAAAAAGTTATTGGATAAGGCAAAATTCCTACTGAAATTTCAAAAAGCTTAGAGCCAAATATTTCGATATCTAAAGGATACCAATAAAAGAATTTCTGAAAAATAAGATTAGAAACTACAAGAGAGGTAATAAATAATGCACCTAAAAAGAGGTAGATACGTTGGGCTAGAAGCTTGTCTTTTAACTGCATCGAAATTGGTTAATAAATAGTTTAGGTAAAGATAATCTATTAATATTTCTTTTAGTTAATTTGTCTATACAATGAAACCATCAAAACTTGTTTACATAGCACTTGGTAGTAATAAGGGCAATAAGTTGCAATACTTGCAATCTGCTGTTGATGCCATCTTCGAAACCATAGGTGCGGTAAAAAAGTTATCTAAGGTCTATAAGACACCAGCACTTGGTTTTGAAGGTGATGATTTCTATAATGCTTGTATTAAAGTAGAAACATACCTTAGTCCTAAAAAGCTTCTTCAGGCACTTCAGGCTATTGAAAAAAACTTGGGGCGTTCAGAAAAAATAGCAGAAGGTTACGAGTCGCGAGAAATAGATCTAGATATTATCTTTTATGAAAGTGAAGTCATTAATGATAAAAATTTGGCGATTCCACATCCTGAAATTCAAAACAGGAAGTTTGTTTTGCAACCATTGTTAGATGTCCTGAAAGAATTTGAGCATCCATTGCTAAACAAAACTTTAGAGACGCTTTTAGAGGAGTGTGATGATGATTCTGTAATAGAACCCATAAATATCTGGCTGAAAAATCCTCGTAAATCATACGCTTTTAAAGACTATAATTACATTGCAATTGAGGGGAATATTGGCGCAGGAAAAACGAGTTTAGCAAATAAAATAGCACAAGATTTTAATGCTAAGTTGATATTAGAGCGTTTTGCAGATAATGCATTTTTGCCAAAATTTTACAAAGAACCTGAGCGTTATGCCTTTACTTTAGAAATGTCTTTTTTGGCTGACCGCTATCAGCAAATCAGTGACGATTTATCTCAGCTTGATTTGTTTAAGGATTTTATGGTTAGTGATTACGACGTTAATAAATCACTCATATTCTCTAAAGTCACATTACCTGACGATGAGTTTCGATTGTATCGTAAACTCTTTTACCAAGTTTATAAAGATATTGCCAAGCCCGATTTATATGTTTATTTGTATCAGAATACCGAAAGACTTCAAGAAAATATTAAAAAACGTGGGCGAAAATATGAAAACGATATACAGGACGAATATCTAGAAAAAATAAATTCCGGGTACTTAGAGTTTTTAAAATCTCAAACAGAACTTAATGTAAAAATCATTGACATTTCTGAGCGGGATTTTGTAAAAAACCGGAAAGACTACTTATGGATTCTAAATGAAATAAATGATGAAGTACAAGGTAGTTGAAAAAGAAGAGATTCTTGTAATTGGCTTAAAAGCTGAAGCAAATTTTCATAATATTCATTTGGTGACTCCTCAATTAGCAAGGCAGTTCATGCCAAGACTAAAAGAAGTGACATCTAGAAAAGATACGTACACACTATCATTACAACACTACAATCACTTCGATTATAAAACGTTTAATCCAAATGAGGGTTTTGAGAAATGGATTGGTGTAGAGGTTACTCATTTAGATGCAGTCCCAAAAAAGATGGAAACTCTATTCATTTTATCTGGTCGATATTTAGTAATTGACTTTGAAGGTTCAATTCCTCAATTTATAAAGCATTGGCAAAATATACATTCTACATGGTTGCCAAATTCTGAATTTGAATTAGATACTAGACCTCACTTTGAAAGATTGCCCTCAAGTTACAATCCCATGCAGAAAGTGAATGAGGAAGAAATTTGGATTCCTATAAAGTAAATAATGTGGTCACAATTTTTCCTTTATCATTTTCTAGGATGACTTCGTGAAGCAATTCTTCTTTTTTAACCTGAAAATTAAAAGGCGCTTTTAAAATCTCAACGCCACTTTGCTGTTTTAGTCTAATGCCTTGACTTGCTATTTTGTCTTTGTTAGGTGTAAAATCTCCAACTGGCAAATGCTCCGTAAGGATAATGTATTTGTAAGCTTTTAGTTTCTCTAGAATTTGCTGAATTTCAGTATTTGATAAGTGCTGAAGCACTTGTCTTATAATAACACAGTCAGCCTTAGGCAATTTGTTTTTTGAAATATCTAAGCACTGAAATTCTAAATTTTCAGCTCGAAAAAGAGCTTTGTTTCTTTCAATTAATGATTCTACGATATCAATAGCGATATAATTCTCAGCATATGTAATGAGCTCTTTTCCAATATTAAAATCGCCACAGCCCAAATCACAAACACTTAGTTTTAAGTCATGTGATTTCAAAAAATCCGAAACTGTTTCGATATATGGTTTGGCAATATTTTCTTTATGAGAACCTTCACCAGAATAATAATCAAAGGTATTTCCGCCCCAAAGGTGTTGCTTATATATCTGTTCCATGACTGCTTTTGTAGGCCAAGGGTTTTTCAAAATTTTATTGATTTAACTTTGAAAACACATCCCAAATCACAACACCAGCACTTACAGAAATATTTAAAGAATGTTTGGTGCCATATTGAGGGATTTCTATCACAGTGTCACTTGTGTCGACCACATTCTGAGCTACGCCTTTTACTTCATTACCAAAAACAAAAGCATATTTAGTGCCTAGTTGAGGTTTAAAATCATTAAGCATCGTGGCGTTTTCGGCTTGTTCAATAGAACAGATGTGTACATTTTCTGTTTTTAATTTTTTAATGACATCTAATGTACTTTCAGCATATTCCCAATCAACGGTTTCAGTACTGCCAAGTGCTGTTTTGCGTATATCATTATGTGGCGGTTTTGCCGTAA
Organism: Winogradskyella haliclonae; assembly: GCF_014635865.1. Taxonomy (GTDB): domain Bacteria; phylum Bacteroidota; class Bacteroidia; order Flavobacteriales; family Flavobacteriaceae; genus Winogradskyella; species Winogradskyella haliclonae. The sequence goes on from NZ_BMDQ01000001.1 coordinate 1,037,741, forward strand.
TACCACACAAGTAGATTTTTTCAATTAAAAAAGCGTCACTTGTTCTAAATACCGAACCAATATTATTCAGACTCCTAATATTATCTAAAACAATCAGCATTGGTGATTTCTCAGCGTCTTTAAATTCTGAAATCTCTAAACGGTCTAATTCGCTATTTTTTAATTTTCGCATGTTGAAATCTTAGTCTTTTTGTAGATAACTTCTATTCTTTTAGCTTTATAAAACTCGGTTATTTGGCTACATTAGCAATCTTACAATCCCGATATCTATCGGAACAAAAATACATAAAACCATTGGCTAAAACCGCAAAAAAAGAAACACCATTAATGAAGCAATACAATGCCATAAAGGCAAAGTATCCCGATGCATTATTGTTATTTAGAGTAGGTGATTTCTATGAAACCTTTGGTAGCGATGCCGTAAAAGCATCTAAGATTTTAGATATTATTTTAACTAAGCGTGGAGCAGGTAGTGAGAGCGAAACAGAGTTAGCAGGATTTCCGCACCATTCTTTAAACACCTATTTGCCAAAACTGGTTAAAGCTGGTGAGCGAGTGGCCATTTGTGACCAACTTGAAGACCCTAAACAAACCAAAAAAATTGTAAAACGCGGAGTGACCGAATTAGTCACACCTGGTGTAGCTTTTAATGATGATATTCTGCATTCTAAATCTAATAATTTCTTAGCTGCAGTTCATTTTGATAAAAGACATATAGGCGTCTCGTTTTTAGATATTTCTACTGGTGAGTTTTTAACGTCTCAAGGGAATGCCGAATACATAGACAAGCTACTTCAAAACTTTAATCCAAGTGAAGTTTTAATCTCTAAGAAAAGCAGAAAAGAATTTACCAAAACTTTTGGAAATGATTTTCATACCTTTTATTTAGAAGATTGGGTATTTCAAGCCGATTACGCAAATGAAACTTTGGTCAAACATTTCAATACCAAGACACTTAAAGGCTTTGGTATCGAAGATTTATATGAGGGTATTATTGCCTCAGGTGTTGTATTGCATTATTTATCCGAAACACGTCATAACAAGTTAGAACATATAGCTACTATATCGAGAATTGCTACGGATGATTATGTGTGGATGGATAAATTCACCATTCGAAATTTAGAGTTATACCACTCTACTAATGCCAATGCAGTTACGCTTATCAATGTCATTGATAAGACTATTTCAGCAATGGGTGGTCGTACGCTTAAACGTTGGTTGGCTTTGCCTTTAAAGCATGCTGATAAAATAAAACAACGTCATGAGGTGGTTCGGTATTTATTAGATAACGAGCCTATTTTGCAAAAGATTCGAGGACAAATAAAGCATATTGGTGATATAGAACGTTTAATTTCAAAAATCGCCACGACTAAAGTAAGTCCACGAGAAGTCGTTCAGCTTAAAAATTCATTAGAAGCTATTGTTCCTATAAAATCTATTGCCGAAACTTGTGAGAATGAAGCTTTGAAGGAGTTAGGCGAAAACCTTAATAATTGTGATTTACTTCGCGAAAAAATTAAAGAGACACTTAATGAAGAAGCACCTGTAAATGTGTTAAAAGGTAATACTATTGCTGCAGGGTTTTCATCAGAATTAGATGAGTTAAGAGGGTTGTCTAAATCTGGAAAGGACTATCTCGATAACATGTTACTGCGCGAAAGTGAGCGAACAGGCATTACATCGCTTAAAATAGCATCTAATAATGTATTTGGCTATTATATCGAAGTGCGTAATTCGCATAAAGACAAAGTGCCAGAAGAGTGGATAAGAAAGCAAACACTGGTAAACGCTGAGCGCTACATTACAGAAGAACTTAAAGAGTACGAAGCAAAAATTTTAGGTGCAGAAGAACGTATCTTGGCTATTGAGCAACAACTATTCTCTGAGTTAATTGCCTGGATGCATCAGTTTATCATTCAGGTACAACAGAATGCACAACTCATAGGACAGTTAGATTGCCTTTGTGGATTTGCAAGTTTGGCAAAAGCTAATAACTACAATTATCCAAAAATTGACGACAGCTATGATTTGGAGATTAAAGATGGTCGTCATCCAGTAATTGAAAAGCAATTACCATTAGGTGAACCCTATATCGCTAACGATGTTTACTTAGATAGAGAATCTCAGCAAATTATTATGATTACTGGACCTAATATGTCTGGTAAATCTGCAATTTTAAGACAAACAGCTTTAATTGTTTTATTAGCTCAGATTGGAAGTTTTGTGCCTGCTCAAGAAGCTAAAATAGGACTGGTTGATAAAATATTTACCCGAGTAGGCGCTAGTGATAATATCTCTATGGGAGAATCTACTTTTATGGTAGAAATGAATGAAACTGCCTCAATTTTAAATAATATCTCAGATAGAAGTTTAGTGCTATTAGATGAGATTGGCCGTGGTACAAGTACTTATGATGGTATTTCTATTGCTTGGGCTATAAGCGAATACCTTCATGAGCATCCAGCAAAACCAAAAACTTTATTTGCAACACACTACCATGAGCTTAACGAAATGACAGAGACATTTTCTCGTATCAAGAATTTCAATGTTGCGGTAAAAGAATTGAAAGATAATGTGCTTTTTGTACGTAAGCTAGTAGAAGGTGGTAGTGAGCATAGTTTTGGTATCCATGTTGCAAAGATGGCAGGAATGCCGCAGCAAGTGATACGTCGTGCTAATAAGATATTATCAAAGTTAGAAAAGTCACATTCTAGCGAAGAATTAACAGATAAAGTAAAGACGCTTAAAGATGATTTACAATTGAGCTTTTTTAATTTAGATGACCCATTGCTAGAAGAAATAAAGGATGAAATTTTACATACAGATATTGACACACTAACACCAGTCGAAGCCTTGATGAAGCTTAACGAAATAAAACGTATGTTAATTAAGAAAAAGCAAGCTTAAAATAAATTCTATTTATTTTTAAAAAAGGCTTTGCTTTTCTAATAAATATTTTAAATTTGCATCCGCTTTTACGGCGAAAGTTCTTTAAAAATTGCGAAAGTAGCTCAGGGGTAGAGCATCACCTTGCCAAGGTGGAGGTCGTGGGTTCAAATCCCATCTTTCGCTCAAATATAATATACCAAATTAGTTACATGCGTAACTAGATGCTGAAGTGGTGGAATTGGTAGACACGTTGGACTTAAAATCCAATGACCCTTGGGTCGTGCGGGTTCAAGTCCCGCCTTCAGTACAAAGAAAAGCTTAATCGAAAGATTGAGCTTTTTTTGTTTTAAGGCTATTACAATTAAATTTTGTAAGGATTAAAAACCATACATAAATGTTGCATTGTAGCTTAAAAGCCTTTGCTCTATTGGTTTGTTTAGTTTTTACTACCTTAACAAAAAAATATTCCATGAGTTTTGATAATTTAAAAGCCTCCAAGTTTAGACTATTATTTTGTTTTGCTTTCTTTCTCTTTTATTCTGCAGTTCAATCACAAGAGCTTCCTCCTATTGAAAGGTTTTCGCCGCAAGATTATATGGCAGATGATCAGAATTGGTCCATAAGTCAGAGTAGTGAAGAAAATATATACATTGCTAATAATAAAGGGCTTTTAGAATATAATGGAGCTCGTTGGACGCTCTACAATACGCCAAACCAATCAATCTTAAGATCAGTAGCGGTTATAAACGATTTAGTTTATACAGGAAGTTATATGGATTTTGGCTGTTGGAAAAGAGATGCCTTTGGGAAGCTGATATATAAATCTCTGGCTAATAGTTTAGATGAAAATTTAGTTGAAGATGAGGAGTTCTGGAATATAATCTCCTTTGGTGAGTTTATTCTTTTTCAGTCCTTAGATCGCATTTATATTTATAATACAGAAACAGAAAAATTTAGAATAATTGATTCAGAAGCAAGAATTGTCAAAGCTTTTAAAGTAGATGAATCTATTTATTTTCAAGAAAGTGGTGTAGGTATTTCTAAAATTGAAAATGGTGAAGTTGTTAAACTTACAAATACATCAGTTTTAAGTAATCGAGAGATTGTTAATATTTTTAAGAACGACAAAGGATTGTTGTTTCAGACAAGAGAAAATGGATTTTTTGACTATCAGGAGGAGCAAATAAAAAAATGGGATATTACTGCAAATGATTTGCTTTCTAGTGTTAGTGTCTATAATAGTATAAGGCTTAGAAATGGAAATTTTATTCTTGGTACAATTTCAAACGGTGTAATTAAGCTAGATGCTGAGGGCAACTTATTGTTCCAAATTAATAAAAATTATGGCTTATCAAATAATACTGTTCTGTCTGCTTTTCAAGATATGTCAGGCAACATCTGGTTGGGATTAGATAATGGTATTAATGTACTTAACTTAAATTCCCCTTATAGAGTTTATACCGATAATCAGGGATATTTGGGGACAGTATATGCTTCAGAGAAAACAGAAGAAGCACTTTATTTAGGAACAAACCAAGGGTTATTTTATAGGTCATTAAATAGTAGTGAAAAATTTAGTTTGGTTCCAGGGACAAAGGGACAAGTTTGGTTTTTAAAGCTCATAAATGGCACTTTGTTTTGCGGGCATGATAAAGGGAGTTTTGTAATTAAAAACAGAGTTGCAATTCAAGTTTCTAAAGAAAAAGGAACTTGGAACATTAAACCTATTAATGGTAATCCAGATATGCTTATCCAAGGTAATTATAATGGGTTGAGCATTCTTGAAAAAAATCAAAACCAGAATTGGCAGTTGAAACATAAGGTTAATGGTTTTAATATATCTACACGATATTTTGAGTTTATAGATAATAAAGAGCTATTAATGAGTCATGAGTATAAAGGTGTTTATAGGATAAGATTTGATGACTCTCTTAAAAATGTTTTGAAGTATACAAAAGAAGATGTAGAAAAGGGTATTGGGTCGAGTGTAGTCAGTTATAGAGATAGTATATTATATACATTTAAAGAAGGCGTTTATGTGTATGATAAAACCAATAAAACCATAAAAAAGAGTGAATTTTTAAAAGACTTTTTCTCTGAATACAATTATGTATCAGGAAAATTAATACATGACAAAGAAAATAATAGGCTTTGGTGCTTTTTTAAAGATCAGTTGCTATATGTAGAGCCAGGTAAGTTAACAGGCCAACCAACAATTAATACTATTGATTTGCCTAGTGATTTAAGAAAAAGTAAACTGGGATTCGAAAACATACTACACTTAAGAGATGATACTTATTTAATGGGTACTACTGACGGTTATCTGGTAATTGACATAAACAAGTTTAAGAAACGAGAATATAATATATCTATTAATAATGCATCTTATGCTACATTGCAACAAGATATAAAGCCCATTAACATATCCGAAGAAGTATCATTGCAAAACAAACAAAATGATTTGTACTTCAATTATAGTATTTCAGACTTTGATAAGTTAACACCATCTTTATATCAATATAGGCTTAAAGGAATTTACGATACATGGAGTAGTTGGTCGCCAAAATCAAATATTCTTTTTGATAATTTACCTCATGGAAGTTATACTTTTGAGGCAAGAGCTAAAGTTGGTAATGATTTGTCAGTTAATACGGCTTCCTATTCCTTTACAATTCAAAAACCATGGTATTTAAAACCTCTAGCAATAGTATGCTATATACTTTTATTTCTTCTAATAGCTTCTATGATTCAGTATTTAAACAGGATGTATTATAAAAGACAAAAGCAAAAACTTGTAATCGCTAAAGAAAAAGAGTTTGAGATAAAAGAACTAGAAAATCAAAAGCAAATAATGGCTTTTAAAAATAAAACACTTAGGCAAGATATCGATAGTAAGAATAGAGAGCTTGGGTTATCTACAATGAATTTAATTCGTAAAAACGAATTTTTGAATACTCTTAAAAAGGAATTAAACAATATAGATGGTGGTAAAGACTTAAACAAAATCATTAAGATTATAGATAAGAATATTAATAATACCGAAGATTGGAAGTTCTTTGAAGAAGCATTTAATAATGCTGATAAAGACTTCTTAAAGAAGATTAAAAAGCTACATCCGCCATTAACACCAAATGATTTAAAGCTATGCGCTTATCTTAGACTTAATCTTTCATCAAAGGAAATAGCACCATTATTAAATATCTCGCATAGAAGTGTAGAGGTAAAGCGATATCGTTTGCGAAAAAAGATGGAATTACCGCATGAAGCAAGCTTAACAAATTATATATTAGAGATATAAATCAACAACATTTGTAGTTTTTTATACAACATTACCTATACAAATGGCTTTTTAATTATACATCACTTTATTTATAACACTTAATAAAACCTTAGTTTACAGTAGGTTTTAAGTTTTGTTTAACGTTTTATCATTTTTAACATACATTTTTTAAAGTGTATGTTTTTTATTGTGGTGAATTTTATCAAATTCGCAAAGATATGCTCTAAATTTACCAAAACCGTAAGAAAAGCGCTTTCACTTTGCTGATATCTCAATTATCAAATTGATGAAGCTTTTGTTAATTACACTTATAAATAGAAAATAATAATGAAGAAACTAATCCTTGGATTGTTTACAATCCTAATCTCAACCTCAATTTTTGCGCAAGCAGAAAAAATTTCTGTTGTTAGTGATGCTTCTGGAAAAAAGTTAGTTGTCAATGGAAAAGAATTCATTGTCAATGGTATAAATTGGGATTATGTCCCAATTGGTAATGGAATTCTTGATAAAGGAATTTGGAACCAATCAGATGATATAATAAAGTCAGCTTTAGATTCTGAAATGGCTTTGTTTAAGAATATGGGAGTAAATGCTATTCGTACATATGGGTTAGAACCTAAGTGGATTACATACATCTATGAAAACTATGGTATTTACACAATGCTAAATACGCAGTTTGGTGCTTATGGTCTTACAATAAATGGTGCATGGACCCCTCAAACCGATTATACAGATGCTGAAACTAGAAAAGTTCTCATGAAAGAGGTTACGGACATGGCTAATAAATACAAAAACACACCAGGTCTTTTAATATATATGATAGGTAACGAAAATAACTATCACTTATCATGGACGGGAGCAGAAACAGAATCAATTCCAATTGATGGTGTTGATCCAGGAATTAGACTAGCAGCTGAAGGACTTTACAAAGCATTTAATGATGCTGCATTAGAAATTAAAAAAATTGATACTTCAGTCCCAGTTGCAATATGTAATGGAGATTTACTTTATATCGATATTGTGAAACAATATTGTAAAGATATTGATATCTATGGAACTAATATGTATCGAGGTATTTCGTTTAGTGATGCTTTCCAAAAAGTAAACGATGAATTGGATATGCCAATTTTATTTGCAGAATTTGGAGCTGATGCATTCAATGCAATTGATAATAAAGAAGATCAATTTACCCAAGCATATTATAACATTGGAAACTGGAAAGAGATATATCAAAACGCAGCAGGATTAGGTAAAACAGGTAATTCAATAGGTGGTTTTACTTTTCAATCTAGTGACGGATGGTGGAAGTGGAACCAGACTAAAGATTTTGATGTTCATAATACTATTGCAACATGGCCTAACGGAGGTTACGAAAGAGATTTAGCTCCAGGTGGTAACAATATGAATGAAGAGTGGTTTGGTATTTGTGCCAAAGGACCAACTAATGAGCGTGGGCTTTATGAGTTGTATCCTCGTGCAGTATATTATGCCTTAAAAGAAGCACATCAATTAAACCCATATGATGAAGGTGTTGATTCTGATTTTGTAGAGAATTATTTTAAAAATATTAATCTTATGGATGCTGTTTTAAAAGCCAGAGGTGATAAAGCAGCACTTGGAGCCACTGACTCAGGAAAATTAAGCATAAGTCAGTTGAGTGCAAGATTTTCTACGTTTAGTACAGGTGGAAATTTGATTACAACACCAGATACTCCTGACCCTACTTCAAATACATTTCCTAATCAGTTAGGTTTTGATCATATGCAGTCGTATTTTATTGGAATTCAAGGGAAACCTGCTTCAAATATGCGAGCTAATGTTAATTTTAATATAGTAGGTAATGTGGCACAAAATCCCATAGATGAAATATTTTATGAGAACAGAGCAAGACCAGTAACTGTTGAAGGCGCAAATGGTGAAGAAATAATTCTAAATGACAATAATAGAGTTCAAGTATACAACGCTGAATTTGAATGGAATGCTAAAGACTTCGATTTAAGAGGATTTTACAGAACAGGTCATTATCATTGGGGTTATGAGGGTGACTTCTTTGGGTTATATCCAGAAGCTAATTATGGACCAAACCTAGATATTTATGGTGGTGAAATCCTAGGTGCAGAAATTGATGGTAAAGGCGCTTTTAAAGGTTTGAAAGCTGCAATTGGCCCTCAACTTTGGTGGGGAGCTAATCCTACAATGTTATTTAAATACTCTAAAAATTATAAAGGCTATGATATAACTGGTATATATCACAGAGATTTTGAAACAGATATACAAATAGATCCTGTTACCGGTCAACGTGTGCTTGATGCTAATCAGGTCCGAAGTGGTATTATTCCAGCATTTCCAACAGAAAGAGCAACTCTTGCAGTTGAAAAAGACTTTGGAAAATTTAATGTCATGGTAGGAGGTATTTGGGCAGGAAGTCCATTAAATGGCTTGACGTTTCAAGATGTAAGAGGTACACCTGGCAACTATGTAGTTTATGAAGATAGAATCCAATCTAGTGATAATTGGGGAGGTAAGTTTAAAGTTATGTACCAAGGTGGCCGCTTCAATTGGTACGGTCAGGGTTCATACATGGGCTTAGTAGCTAATGGTGGGGCTGATCAAACACAGACTTTCACAGGTTGGAGATTGAGAGACTCAGGTAGCGGAAATCAAGTTAATGTATTATCTGGATTTACATATACAGTGGGAGACTTTCAATTAGCTCCAAACTTTATGTATCAAAAACCTTTAGTAGATCCAATGCCTAATGATGTACAAGGACCTGGACGATTGAGAAATGTTATTGACGATCCTTTTGCAGTAAGAAATGGTAACCGTGAAACTTATGGTTATGAAATGTTAGTGACTTACGATCCAACTCCTGGAACATGGATGTACGAATGGAACAATGATAGAGCTGAGGATGCAAAATTTGCTGCTAATCTTGGTTTCACATATAGAAGATTGCCTACGACTACAGATGCACATATCGGTTTCCTTGCTAATAGACAGTTTTTTGCTTTTCCGCAATCAGCACCTGCTGAAGATCTTTGGGAGATAAATTCAAGAATGGTATCTAAACTTGACAATGACTTAGGTATTATTGGAAACTTCTACTATGGAAATGGTCAAGCAAATGGAGATAGTGATAGACTGATTAAGCGTTTTGGTGGTGACATAAGAGCTATCTATAAAAAGAACATGTTACAAGCACATGTGAAAGTAAATGACTGGGGGCCTTTTGACTATCATAGAGATTTTAACCTGACGTTCCCTTTGCAGCTTATGCTTGATTTATCAACTAGTATTGGAAAGCCAGACTGGTTTATTTTGCCGAGCACTCGAATTGGGATTAGAGGCACATGGAGATCCTTAAATGAGTTTTCACCTCGATTTGGGCCAAACTTTGTTGCACCAAATACGTTCCCTCCTGTACCACCAATAAGTGCTGTAGGTTTTGATAATGGGCAAGAATGGGAGATTAGAACTTATGTACACATTAACATTGGAAAATAATTTTTAAGATGAAAAAAATTAATAACATAAATAGAGCATTTATACTCCTAACTGTACTATCAGTTATGTTTGCTTGTGAAAGAGGATTGTCAGATGATGTTGAGTTTGCATCATTTCCAACGACTGGAGACATATTTACAGATGCACCTGTAGGTCTTACAGATGAGTTTTTTGTTTCATTTGATCCTGCTGGTGGAGCAAATCCTGAAGGTTTTGGTACTGACGATAATGAGGCTTTCGAAGGAACGTCTTCAATTAGAATAGATGTGCCTGCGCCTAATGATCCTAATGGAGGATTTATTGGAGGGATTTTTCTTGATCGCGGAGCTGGAAGAGACCTTAGTGGTTACGATGCGTTGACATTCTGGGCAAGAGCATCAACAACTGCTAATATTGGGCTGTTTGGATTTGGTACTGATTTTGGCGAAAATAAATTCAGTGTTGGTAAACTAAACACACAACTTTCGACAGATTGGCGAAAGTATACAATCCCAATTCCTGATGCTTCAAAATTAATACAAGAGAAAGGGATGTTTATATTCTCTGCTGGAGGTTTGGATATAATAGATTCAGTTCCTAACGGAAATGAAATTGGTTTTACCTTTTGGATAGATGAGCTACGATTCGAAAACCTAGGCACTGTTGCGCAACCTAGACCTAGAATTTTTAATGGACAAGACGTTATGCAGCAAGGTTTTACCGATACTTCGGTAACTGTTGTAGGATTAAGTCAAACATTCAATCTAGAAGATGGTAGTAATACTACAGTAGAACCTGCAGCTTCTTATTTTGATTTTAAATCCTCGAACCTAGATGTAGCTATTGTTAATGAATTAGGAGAAGTGTCTATAATAGGTGAAGGTACAGCAATAATTACTGCCCAACTTGCAGGAGTTCTTGCAGAAGGGTCTTTAACTTTAGAAGTTGGAGGTAGTTTTGATGCAGCAGACACGCCACCAGTTCGTGATCCTGCTGATGTTATATCAATTTTTAGTGATGCTTATACAAATGTTGATAATTTAAACTTTGCAGTATTTAATGACTCGGATGTTCAAATTGAAACACAAAATTTAGGTGGCGATAATATAGTCAACTATAATAATCTAACCTTTGTTGGTCTTGGTTGGGATGGTACAGAAAATGTATCCGCTATGGAATTTCTGCACATAGATGTTCAAGTTACAAGTTCTATGAGTCCTAATCTTACTATCGAATTGATAGATTTTGGAGCAGACAATGCTGACGGTGGGGGTGATGATACAGGAGGTGGTTTTTCTGTGCCTGCTTCGCAGTTAGTCGAAGGAACATGGGTTGGTATAGATATACCTGTAAACGGCTTTACTCTAGGAACAGGCGGTGGATTTTTTGGTTCTCCTAATCTAAATAACATATCAAGAGTTGTCTTAGTATCAAACGGAGGTTCTTTCGCAGTTGATAATATATACTTCTACAGAGATTAATAAATTTTAAAAGATGAAAAAGATTTTTAAAAATAGAATAGCAGCATATACTTTAGTATTTACTATGGTTTTATTAGGCTGTAATACAGACGAAACACAAACCGTAGCTACTTTCGATAACCTAGTTCTTGAGGACAACTTTGATATCGATGGCGTAATAGATACAACAATATGGAATTTTGACATCGGTGATGGTACTGCACAAGGAATTCCTGGTTGGGGTAATAACGAATTACAATATTATACCGATAGACCAGATAATGCTACTGTAGAAAATGGCTTTCTTTTGATAACTGCTAAGGAAGAAGCATTTAATGGAGCTCAGTATACATCAGCAAGATTACAGACAAAAAATAAGTTTCAGCAACAGTATGGACGCTTCGAAGCTCGTATTCGTTTGCCTTATGGTCAAGGTATGTGGCCTGCATTTTGGTTGCTAGGAGATGATAGTGATGGTTCAATTTGGCCTCAAATAGGAGAAATTGATATTATGGAAAATGTTGGAGATGAGCCAACACAAATATTTGGAACTGTTCATGGGCCAGGGTATTCTGGAGCTGAATCTGTATCAAAAAATTACACACTGGAGAACTCTAGAGTAGATACAGAATTTCATGTATATGGCATAGAATGGGGGCCTAACTATATCAATTATTACATTGATGATGTGCTCTACAATCAAATTACACCTGAAGATATTGATGAAGAAACAAATGGTCAAGGCGAATGGGTGTTTAATGATAGACCATTTTATATCATTTTAAATGTAGCAGTTGGTGGTAATTTACCAGGTCCACCAAATTCAGAAACAGAATTTCCACAAACCATGCTCGTAGATTATGTACGAGTTTACCAACAATAAAAAATCATGCAATACAATAATATTATGAAAAAAGTAACCAAAGGAATAAAATTGCTATCTGTCTTATTTTTGGCTTTAGCATATTTAGGTTGTGATGAAGATGATGCTGTCTTACCACAAATAAACGCAGAATTCACGCAAACAATTAACCAAGATACTGGTGTAGTGGCATTTATTAATACATCAACAAATGCAGATAGTTATTCTTGGGATTTTGGAGATGGAACATCTTCTACTGAAGTTAATCCAACAAAAGTATATACCTCAGGGACATATACAGTAGTAATGGAAGCCAAAAATGTTGCAGGAGCATCAGATACTTTTGAAGATACTTTTACTATTGCCATACCAGAAGAAGTAGCTTTTCCTATATCTTTTGACAATCCATTAGTTGATTATGGTGTGGAGGTATTTGGCACACCAACAGCTCCCACATTTCAAATAGTAGAAAACCCAGATGCATCTGGTGCAAACTCAACAGTGTCTAATGTTGGTGAGATTGTTAACAGTGGAGTTACTTTCGAAGGTTTCTTTTTTGAGTTAGGTGAGCCTTTAGATTTAACTACAGATAAAACAGTTAAAATCTTATTTTGGTCTACTTCTCCCGTGGATGTACTTTTAAAATTAGAGGATGGAACAGCAGCAGATATTGAGGTTACTGCAAGTCATGGAGGTACAGGTTGGGAAGAGTTGTATTTTACTTTTGATTCTGCGGCGAGCTACAATGTTGTGACATTCTTTGTTGATGGTCCAGGAACAACAGCAGGCACATTTTATATAGATGATATTACGCAAATCAATACAGCTGATATTCCTTGTACAGATACAGATTTAGAATTGCCAGTTGATTTTGATTGTGAAAGTATTGATTATGCAACTAAGATAGTAGGTAATGTAAACTTTACCGTGATAGATAACCCTGAATTGTCAGGTATCAATGATATGCCTTCAATGGTTGGTGAGATAACAAATGCTGGAGATAATTTTGAAAATGCATTCTTTAATTTTGATGTTCCTGTTGATTTTTCTACAGATAAAGGGATTAGACTAAAATTATTCTCTAATCAAGCACTTCCAATTCTATTAAAGTTTGAAGATGGTACAGAAGCAGATGTTGAAAATTTACAAATGCATACAGGAACCGGTTGGGAAGAATTAACCTTTACTATAAACTCTTCAGGGTCATATAATGATATGGTGCTTTTTGTAGCATTTAACCAAACAGATGCGGGAACATTCTATGTAGATGATATAGAACAAGTATCAGTAGTAACTGGTCCACCATGTACACCAGAAACATCAGAATCTATATTAGCAGCAGATTTAAATATTACGTTCCAATCTAATACACCTGCGTTTATAGAAGATAATACAGGATTTACTTGGATAGACAATCCAGATTTTGATAATATGGTAAATACGTCTTGTAAAGTTGGTCAAGCAGTGAGATTTAATAATTCTCCGTTTGATAATCTTCAAATAGATTTAGCAGATAAGTTAGATTTTAATGCATCAGAAGGCATTAAGATTAAAGTTTGGTCTCCAATTGCAAACACACCAGTTTTATTAAAACTTGAAGAAATAGGTAATCCTGGAAATTTTGTTGAAATAGTTCAAACAACTGGTGCTGCAAATACATGGACAGAATTGACTTATGATTTTGCACCTACAGCTACACCACAATTTGATAAAATGGTGATTTTCTTTAATTTCAATGTAGCTGACGGTAGTACTTATTTCTTTGATGATATAATGGTTTACAGTGGTGGTGGCGGTGGCCCAGCAACTTGTACGCCAGAAACATCAGAGTCTACTTCAGCATCAGATTTAAATATTACATTCCAGACAGATACACCTGCCTTAATTGGAGATAACACTGGAGTGTCATATATTGATAACCCTGATTTTGCAGGACCTGTAAATAGCTCTTGTAGAGTTGCTGAGGTTATAAGATTTAATAATTCTCCTTTTGATAATGTACAAATTGATTTAGCAGACAAACTTGATTTCAATACTTCTGAAGGTATGAGAATGAAAGTTTGGTCTCCAGTGGCAAATACCCCAGTTTTATTAAAATTAGAAGAAATTGGTAACTCTGGAAACTTTGTTGAGATTTTACAAACAACAGGAGCCGCAAATACATGGACAGAATTAACATATGATTTTGCAGCAACTGCAACGCCTCAATTTGATAAGATTGTTATTTTCTTTAACTTCAATGTGGCAGATGGTAGCACATATTATTTTGACGATTTAATGGTATATGGCACACCTGGCGGTGGTGGCGGACCTACTGGTGGAAATTGTACTACTGGAGAAGTAGCCGCAACAGCATTGCCATTAGACTTTGAAGGTTGTGAAACTTTCCCTCAAAGTTTAAATTTTGGTAGTGGATTAACTTCAGGTTTAGATGATAACCCAAATCCATCAGGTATTAATACTTCAAATTATGTACTTAGAATAGATAAACCAACGGGCTCTGAGTTCTTTGCAGGCGTTCAAAATAACTTTGCAAGCAATTTCAATTTATCAAATGCGGCTCATGAGTTTAAAATGAAAATATACTCAACAAAAGCCAACGTTACATTCCGCATGGAGGTAGCACAAGATGATCCAGGAGTTGGTAATCCGCCAGGTGCGTTTGTGACAGTTCCTAATGCAAATGAATGGACAGAAGTAACCTTCACATTTACAGCTATTCCAGCACCAACGGCATATTTTAGATTAGTTATTAAACCTGATAATGATATGGCTGACAGCCCTATTACTAATGGTGGTACATACTATATCGATGATATAGAGTTAATGGAATAACTTTAAATTAAGGTGAAAAAACAAAAAAGGCTAACTGCTATTTAATTTATGAGTTAGCCTTTTGTTATAAAAACTATTAAAAGTATAATTAAGTCAATGGGTAACCCTGTTTTACAAGAAAATATAAAAGATTTAAATCTTAATAGAGATGTAGGTTTTGAAACTGTAATTATAGACAAAGAGTCTTATTTTAAAATTTCAAATAGCGACGAGATGCGTCCTTTCTTTATGAGCATAGTTAGTGATTCTAATCACTGGATGTTTATATCAAGTAATGGAGGCGTTTCTGCTGGAAGAAAAAATAGTGAATTCTCTCTTTTTCCATATTATACAGATGATAAAATTACAGAGTCTTCTGAAATTACTGGTAGTAAGTCTATTTTTTGGATAAATGAAGAACATCTTTGGGAGCCATTTTCTATTAGGCAAGAAGGTTTATATAAAACATCTAGAAATCTTTATAAGAATATTTATGGAAACAAAATTATTTTTGAAGAAATAAACCATGATTTAGACCTTACTTACAGGTACGCGTGGAATACAAGTGATGTTTATGGTTTTGCTAAAAAATCATCGCTAGAAAACAATGGTAGCTCTAAATTAAATGTAAAAGTATTAGATGGACTTCAAAATGTTCTGCCATATGGTGTGCCATCTGATACACAAATGAGAGTTAGTAATTTAGTTGATGCATATAAGCGTAATCAATTAGAAGAGGAGTATGGCTTAGGTGTTTTTGCATTAAGTGCAATAATAGTAGATAAAGCAGAGCCAAGCGAGGCTCTAAAAGCTAATACAGTTTGGTCCAATGGATTAGATAACCCTAAATACCTAGTTTCATCTTTACAATTAGATACTTTTAGAAAAACTGGAGAAATAATACCAGAGACAGATGTTAAAGCTGAAAAAGGCGCTTATTTTATAAATGCTAGAGTAGAGTTAAATTCTAATTCTAAAAAGAAATGGATGTTGGTAGCCAACGTTAACCAAGACCATTCCGATATTGCTAATTTGATGCATCAAATAAAGTCTGATGCAACTATAGAATCTGTTATTGATGAAGATATAAAGAGAGGAACTCAGAAATTAATAAAACTTAACGCGTCTTCAGATGCATTGCAATTAACTAATGATACGCAAAGGGATACAAGGCATTTTGCAAATACATTATTTAATATCATGCGTGGCGGTATATTTGATGATAATTATACTATTGAAAAATGGGACTTCACTAACTATATCTCAAAAGCTAATAAAAAAGTATTTGCTAAGTCTACTAATGCCTTAAAAGACTTACCGAGTACATTCTCTTTGTTTCACTTAAGAGACATGGCCTATGCTAGTGATGACAAAAATTTTAGAAGACTATGTCTAGAGTACATGCCACTCAAGTTTAGTCGTAGACACGGAGACCCGAGTAGACCTTGGAACAAATTTTCAATAAATACACGTAATGAAATTGATGGGTCTAAAGTTTTAGATTATGAGGGCAATTGGCGTGATATTTTTCAGAATTGGGAAGCTTTAGCGCATGCTTTTCCTGAATTTGTAGAAAGTATGATTCATAAGTTTCTAAACGCTACAACCTTTGATGGCTATAATCCTTACCGAGTAACTAAAGATGGTTTTGATTGGGAAACCATAGAGCCAGATGACCCTTGGTCTTATATTGGATATTGGGGTGATCATCAAATAATATATTTACTCAAGTTTTTAGAATTTATAGAAGACCATAAACCAGGAAGATTAGCCAGCTTTTTTGATAAAGATTTATTTGTTTATGCCAATGTGCCATATAGAATAAAATCGTATCAAGACCTTCTTAAAAACCCGAAGGATACTATAGATTTTGATGAAAAAACAGACGAAGAAATTCATGTAAAGCGTGAGCAGCTTGGGGCAGATGGTGCTTTACTTAGAGATAAAAATTACTTTATTTATAAAGTTAATTTTGTCGAGAAAATATTAGCTACAGTACTAGCTAAAGTTTCAAATTTCATCCCCGAAGCAGGTATCTGGTTAAACACACAGCGTCCAGAATGGAACGACGCTAATAATGCGCTCGTCGGTAATGGTGTGTCAATGGTTACACTTAATTATTTGAGACGTTTTCTCAAATTTTTCAAGCATATAATTAATTCGCAATCTTTAGAGAGTTTTGAAATATCAGAAGAGTTAAAAATTTTCTTCGATAGTGTGCATTCAACTCTAGAAAATCATAAAAAGCGATTAACTAATGTGATTTCAGATAAGGATAGAAAATCTATTTTAGACGGTTTAGGAGAAGCAGGAAGCTTTTACAGAACTACTATTTATAACAAAGCCTTTTCTGGAGATAAAACATTATTAAAAAATGAAAATTTAAATAGTTTTATAGAAACTACGTTAAGATTTTTAGAGCATACTATAGACGCTAATAGGCGTTCAGATAATATGCATCATGCTTACAACCTTATTACTATTGTAAACGATAACGAAATAAAAATTTCGTATTTAGACGAAATGCTTGAAGGTCAAGTTGCAGCTTTAAGTTCAGGGTATTTAAGTTCTAATGAAGCCATTGCTGTTCTGGATAGTATGAAAAATAGCAAAATATTTCGTCCTGACCAATATAGTTATTTACTCTATCCTAATAAAGATTTACCGCGTTTTATGGAAAAGAACAATATTCCAAAAAATGCAGTTCATGACTCAAAATTGCTAACACGTTTGTTAGAAAACGGAAATCGACAAATCATTACAGAAGACATTAAAGGTGATTATCATTTTAATGGCAATTTTAATAATGCAAATAGCCTTGAAAATGCATTAAATGAGTTGGGCCTAGACTATGAAGAATCAGTGAGAGAAGAAAGTTCACAAATACTTCAAACTTATGAAGATGTGTTTAATCATAAGGCATTCACAGGTCGTTCAGGAACTTTTTATGGATATGAAGGATTAGGTTCGATATACTGGCATATGGTATCTAAATTGCAATTAGCGGTTCAAGAATGTGCGATTAAAGCTGTTCGTGATAACGAAAGTGATGAGGTTGTTGGTAGGTTACTAGAGCACTATTATGAAATTAATGAAGGTATTGGTGCACACAAACCACCACAATTATATGGTGCTTTTCCAACAGATCCATATTCTCATACGCCAGCAGGAAAAGGTGCACAACAACCAGGAATGACGGGTCAGGTAAAAGAAGACATACTAAGCCGTATAGGAGAATTAGGTGTTTTTGTTGAAAAAGGAGAATTAACATTTAACCCATGTTTACTTAGAAAAGAAGAATTTTTAGAGGCTAATAAACGATTTGATTATATGACAATACAGTCAGAATTAAAATCACTGCAACTTTCGGAAAATAGTTTAGCATTTACCTATTGTCAAATACCGGTAGTTTATAAAATATCAGAATCAAATACAATAGAGGTTTCTAAATCGGATGGCACAAAACTAATGCAAGACGGATTAAGAATAGATAAGACTATAAGCGAAAGTATATTTACAAGAAGTGGCGAAATAGAAAGTATCGTTGTAAATATTAAACCATCAATATTAAAATAGAATCAAGATGAAGATGAATTTTAACATATCAATTTGTATTGTTTTTAGTCTATTCATCATAGCTTGTAATCAAAATCGAAAAGAAGAGAAAACAATGCAGACACATAAAAAAGTGACAGCAAAAGATATATTAGGTAATCCTGACTATTTAGCCATTTCCTATGGCGGCTATAGAAAAAAGTCTAGAGATAGCCAACCTACAATACCGCAATTAAAAGAGGATATGAAATTGCTTTCGGCAATGGGCATTAAAGTTATAAGAACATATAACGTACAACCAAAATTACCGCATGCATCTAATATTCTTAGAGCGATATCGGAATTAAAATCTGAAAATCAAGATTTTGAGATGTATGTTATGCTTGGAGCATGGATAGACTGCCTTAATGCTTGGACGGATTTAGCTCCAAATCACGATATAGAAAGCCCAAATAATGCTTCCGAAATAGATAGAGCAGTTGCTTTAGCTAATCAATACCCAGAAATTGTAAAGGTCATAGCAGTTGGTAATGAAGCAATGGTAAAATGGGCAACAAGTTATTATGTGCAGCCAAATGTAATTTTAAAATGGGTTAATCACTTGCAAAACTTAAAATCTGAAGGAAAACTCCCTAAAGATTTGTGGATAACAAGCTCAGATGATTTTGCGTCTTGGGGTGGTGGAGAAGAGCAGTATCACGTTAAAGACTTAGAAGATTTAATTAAAGCTGTGGATTATATTTCAATGCACACTTATCCTTATCACAACACGCATTATAACCCGGAGTTTTGGGGAGTGCCGGAAAAACAAGAGGCTTTGTCAAAAAGAGAAAAAGTCGATTTTGCTATGGAGCGTGCCATTGAGTTTTCTAAACGACAATACGATAGTGTTACTAATTACATGAAAAGTTTAGGTGTAAATAAACCTATACATATAGGCGAAACAGGTTGGGCAACAGTATCGAATGGTTTTTATGGTGATAATGGTTCGAGAGCTACTGACGAGTATAAGCAAGGTGTTTATTATAAGCTAATGCGTAATTGGACAAACAAAGCAGGAATTTCATGCTTCTATTTTGAAGCATTTAATGAGCAATGGAAAGATGCCGGAAATCCATTAGGTTCAGAAAATCATTTTGGTCTATTTACCATAGATGGTAAAGCAAAGTATCCAATCTGGGATTTGGTAGATAAAGGTGTTTTTGATGGATTAACTAGAGATGGAAATCCTATAAAAAAGACATATGATGGAAATCAAGCTAAGTTAATAGAAAATGTCTTAGCGCCTCCTACAAAACATGAGATTATGGCGCCTCGCTAATTGAAAAATTAATCGTAATAAGATGAAATTAAAGACGTATTGTATCATTTGTGTTTTAACGTTAATAATGAGCTGTAGTAATGATAATCAATTGCATGTCTCAGTTTATGAGACTTCAGAGAGCGGTAATAGTTTAACTGAGATTTCTGAATTTAATAAATCTGAAGATAGTTTAACGGCTACCGTACGTATTGATACAACCAAGAGATTTCAAAAAATAACAGGTTTTGGAGGTGCTTTTACAGAGTCTTCAGCCTATTTGTTAAATAAGCTTAGTAAAAACAATAGAGATGAAATTTTAAAAGCTTACTTCAGTAAAGAGGGTGCTAATTATTCTTTAACAAGAACGCATATGAACTCTTGTGATTTCTCCTTATCGCAATATTCGTATTCGCCAGTAGTAGATGACATGGATTTAGAGCATTTTACTATAAAAGACGATATGGATGATTTGATTCCGATGATTAAAGATGCGATGTCTGTCTCAGAAGAGGGCTTCAAAATTTTTGCGTCACCATGGACAGCAGCTCCATGGATGAAAGACAATAACGGTTGGGTTGGTGGTAAATTATTACCTAAATATTATGATACTTGGGCATTATTTTTCTCAAAATATGTAGATGCTTACAAAGAACAAGGTATTGATATTTGGGGTTTTACTGTAGAGAACGAACCGCATGGCAATGGCAATAACTGGGAAAGTATGCATTATACGCCAGATGAAATGACCAACTTTGTCATGAATCATTTAGGTCCAAAATTAGAAGCCGATGGGCATGGCGATAAAATCATTTTAGGTTACGATCAAAATCGAGCTGGATTAAAAGAATGGGTAGATTCTATGTACAAAAACGAAGAGACTTCTAAATATTTTGATGGTACAGCGATACATTGGTACGAAAGCACTTATAAGATTTACTCTGAAGATTTGCAGTATGCTCATAACAAAGCACCAAATAAGTACTTAATAGAAACCGAAGGTTGTATAGATTCTCAAGTGCCAGTTTGGAAAGATGATGCCTGGTATTGGAGAAAAGAAGCGACAGATTGGGGTTGGGATTGGGCAAAAGAAGAAGAAAAATACTTGCACCCTAAATACGCGCCTGTAAACAGATATGCCAGAGATATTATTGGGTGTCTAAATAACTGGGTAGATGGATGGGTAGATTGGAACATGGTTTTAGATAGGCAAGGTGGACCAAATTGGTTTAAGAATTGGTGTGTAGCACCAATAATTGTTGACCCGGATAGCGATGAGGTGTATTATACCCCATTGTACTATGTTATGGCTCATTTTAGTAAATATATACGGCCTAGTGCAGAAGTGATAGGTGTTGAGAATTCTGATAAAGAACTTCAAATAACAGCAGCCCAAAATCCTGACGGAACAATTGCAGTAGTTGTTTTTAACGAAGGGAAAACGCCTAAGAATTTTAATATTTCTCTTAACGGGAAATCAAAACATATAACTATTAGTGCTCAAGCACTTCAGACAATAATGATACCAACTAACTAAACCATATAATTATGAGTACTACTAAAGTCCCTATTGGTCAAAAATCTGCTTTTGGTGCAGGTCATTTCATATTGAATATTCTACCAGGAACATTAGGTGTTTTTATTCAATTCTTTTTACTCACAGCATGGGGTGTTGATCCATTATGGGCAGGTCTTTTAGGTGGTTTACCAAGAATATTTGACTCGATTACCGACCCTATAATGGGCTTTATATCCGATAATACAAAATCACGTTGGGGAAGGCGACGCCCATACATATTTGTTGGAGCTATTATAAGTGGAATTTTATTCTTCTTAATGTGGCAAATTGACGATAATGCATCTCAGTCTTACATCATTTGGCATGTAATGATTATTCAATTGTTATTTCTTATTGGTAATACCATGTTTGCTACACCATTAGTTGGTCTAGGATATGAGATGACGTCTGATTATAATGAACGTACGCGTTTGATGGCTTTCTCAAATACTATGGGTCAAATAGCTTGGATGATTGTTCCTTGGCTATATGTTATTATACCTGACTCAAACACTTTTAATACTCAAACCGAAGGCGTGCGCACAATGGCTCTTATTGTTGGAGTCATGTGTGTGGTATTTGGAATTTTGCCTGCATTGTTTTGTAAAGGTATCGATTCTGCTAACATGGAAAATCGTAAAGAGATCACATGGAAAACCTTATCGTCAAATATGGTGGAGTTATGGCAAGGTATCTTACAAGTATCAAAAAACAAACCATTTATGAAGCTTTGCGGCGCTACTTTTTTAGTATTTAATGGTTTTCAATTAGTAGCTGCGTTTGGTGTTTTTATAATTGTGTTTTATATGTATAATGGTAGTTATGAACTAGCAGGAACATGGCCTGCATGGTTTAATACAATCAATGCTATAATAACTGCATTTATAGTAATACCTATCATTTCAAGAATGGCTAATAAATGGGGGAAGAGAAGAGCATTTATTATATCTACTATTATATCTATCATAGGTTATATTTTAAAATGGTGGGGCTTTGATAAAGAATTAAATAGTGAGTTTAACCAGACTGAACTAGGTCAAAGTTTAACTTCTGGTGTTGGTTCTCTTTTTGAATCTCTTAATCCTATGCTAGAAAGTGTAGGTATGTCTTGGTTTAGTATAGATCCAGGTAGCGAAATTCCTTGGTTAATATTCTTACCAATCCCATTATTTGCTTTTGGAATGGGCGGACTTTTTACATTGATGATGAGCATGACAGCAGATGTTTGCGATTTAGATGAATTAGAAAACGGGATGCCTCGAAAAGAAGGAACCTTCGGAGCTATTTACTGGTTAATGGTTAAGATAGGACAATCTATGGCACTTGTTCTTGGAGGAGTAATTCTTAGTATAGTTGGATTTGATCCTAATGTTACCGAACAATCCTTAGAAACTATGAATAATCTTAGGATAGCAGATATAATAGTTCCTGCAGGTACTGCAGCATTAGCTGTATGGGTAATGTGGAAATATAGCTTGAATGAAAGTAGAGCAAAAGAAATTAAAGAAGAGTTAGTTAAACGAAGAGGCGAATTATAACGATATAAAACAAAAATCAAATAATGTCTTATAGAGAAGAATCATATTATAAATCTAACTATAGTCAAATCAATACGCAAGGTATTGACTTATCAAAATATTCTTTAGAAGAATTAAAAGCTTTATGGCGCAAAACTATTCAAGATGGGATGCATGGTATTTGTTTTAGCATGTACGAAGATGGTCAAGAGCCAGGAGATGAAATCAGTATAGAGCAAGTAGAGCGACGTGTAAAGATTTTAAAACCTTATGTAGGTGCAATACGTTCTTTTTCATGTATTGAAGGCAATGAACATATCCCTGTTGTTGCAAAAAAATACGGATTAAAAACGTTGGTGGGCGCTTGGTTAAGTGATGACAAAGATGATAATGAAAAAGAGATTGAAGGATTGATTGCACTTGCTAAAGCTGGACATGTAGATGTTGCTGCTGTAGGAAATGAAGTTTTGTATAGAAATGACCTTTCCCTAGAAGAATTGCTAGGTTATATAAGACGCGTAAAAGAAGCATTATCTGGTTTAGATATTCCTGTGGGTTATGTAGATGCTTATTACGAATTCTCTCGTCATCCAGAATTGGTAGAGCATTCAGATGTAATACTAGCTAACCTTTATCCATATTGGGAAGGCTGTCCTATAGAATATGCTTTAGGTCATATGCAAGCTATGTATGGTCAGGTAGTAGATGCCGCTCAAGGAAAACCAATAATTATTACAGAAACAGGTTGGCCTAGTGAAGGTGGTGGAGAAAAAGGCGCTTTAGCTGGCTCAGAAGCAGCTATGAAGTATTTTATTGATGCTATGAATTGGACTAAAGAAAATGATATCCCAATTTTCTATTTTTCATCATTTGATGAATCATGGAAAACTGGAGACGAAGGTGATGTAGGCGCTTATTGGGGACTTTGGGATAAACATGAAAAGCTTAAGTTTTAAGCCTTTTTTTGTCCTTTCATGGATGAGGTTATTTTAGTATAACATGTTGTATGGATATGGATGCTACAACATTACCACAACATAATACTAAATAAAGACATGTCATATAATATGAAAACATAATTAAATACTATAAACTCCCAATTCTACTGTGAATTTCGCATATTACAATATTTAACATATATAATAGTCTTTGTATGTGTTGTGTTGTGTTGATTTTGAGAAATTCTCAAACATTATGTTATAATTTTAGTAATTCATTAAATTAAAACTTATCAACTATGAAAAAAATTACTTTAGCTATTTTCTTATTGTGTTTTATGTTTGGCTTTACCCAAACTCAAACAGATATTTTAGATTTACCTTTTACCTCGGATCCACCTGCATTGGATAATTGGAGGATTATTGATACTGGTTTTACAAGTGAACAATCTTTAACTTTTGATTCAACAAATGGTAACCCTGCAGGTTCATTAAGTTGTGTAGGTGTAGTAAATAATCCAGGTGACATGGGTCCAGGAAGATCATTTCAGTATCTATATGAAGACAATATGTTCAATTTTGGTAATGCAAGCACGCTCTCAATTTCTTTCGATATAAGAATTGATGTTGCTTTATCAAATACCAATTTACAATTTCAAACACAAGTTTCTAGAAATGGAGGAGGTGTTGTTGTTGTAAATAATGAAAATATCCAAAACGCAGCTATGTTAGGACAATGGACAAGGTTAACATACAATATGACACCAACGCCTGCGGATTTCGACAACAATGGAAATCTTTTGATTTTCTTCTTTAATATGGCTACAGCACCTATCGATGGTTCAGGTGGTAGTATATTAGTAGATAATGTAGTTATAACTGCTACTGAGAATGCACCAACTTGTGACGATGGTATACAAAACGGTAATGAAACTGGTGTAGATTGCGGCGGGCCTGATTGTGCGGCATGTATAGAAGCTCCAACTACTGGTGCTCCTGAGCCAACAATTGCTCAATCAGAAGTGCTATCAGTATATAGTGGAGCATATACTTCAGGTGTAACGAATCTAAATTTATATGATTTTGGGAGTAACCCTGCCGTATTTTCTGAAGTTGATTTAGATGGTAATTCTGCAGTAAGAATAGAGAATTATGGATTCTATGGAGCAAGATGGGATGCAGTTGATGTATCTTCTTATGATTTTGTTCACTTAGATTATTATGCGCAAACCGCTTCTTCTTTTCAATTTTTTGCTTTAGATGCGTCATTAGGTACTACAATATGTTGTGGAAATGCAGAAGAACCAAGATATTTTGTTGGTGGTGGTGGAGCAAATGAAGATGAGCCATTAGTACAAGGTCAATGGATTGGTGTAGATATTCCTTTGACAGCTTTTTCTAATTACGCAGCTTTAATCAATGGAACATGGGATGGAACAGATATTGTTCAATGGAAACTTGAGGGACAAGGCATCTTATATTTTGATAATGTTTATTTTTATAATCAAGTTGGTCCAGCTAATGATACATGTGGAACAGCTACTTCAATTCCACTAGATGGTACATCATTTAGTATAAGTAATATTGGAGCAACAGATTCTGGAGAAGGAGGAGTGTCATGTGGCACAGGTGTTGTTTCAGATGTTTGGTATTCTTTTGATGCCACTATCACTGAAGAGGCTTACTTCCAAACAAATGCACCAAACTTATCAGTTTATAGTGGCTCTTGTGGTGCATTAACCCAGATTGCTTGTAATCCAGGTACATCTGCTGTAACGGGATTAGTAAATGGTACAACATATTATGTAAGAGTTAATGATGATGGTACTACTAGAGTACCTGGGAACTTCACCGTTGCTGCTAACGAAAGTTCTTTTAGTACTAACAATTTTGATATTAATTCTATTAGAGTATATCCTAACCCAACAAATGATGGTTGGAATATAGAAGGTGCTAATAGTACTATTGATACTATAGAAGTTTATGATATTTTAGGTAAAAGAGTTCAGACTTTAAATCCTAATAGTCAGCAAACGACTATAGACGCTTCTGGATTAAAGACCGGTCTTTATTTGGCTAAGTTTTATTCTGGAGATGCAGTAAAAACAATAAAATTAGTTAAGAATTAATCTGTATTTTTATAAAATATAAATTAAGCCACATTAAAATTATTTAATGTGGCTTTTTAATTCATTAAAATGGTCACACTTAAAGAGCTTGCAAAATTATTAAATGTTTCAGTTTCTACGGTTTCAAAAGCTTTAAGCGATAGTAGTGAAATAGGTGAAAGCACAAAACGTAGAGTTACGGAGCTAGCAAATGAGCTTAACTATAAGCCTAATAGGATTGCTCAACAACTTAAATCTAGTAAGACTAAGGTTGTTGGCGTTGTTGTGCCAAGTCTTATGAATCCTTTTTTTGCAGAAGTTGTCCATGGTATAGAAACGACCTTAGGTAGCCATAACTATGATATGACAGTGTGTATTTCTAATGAGAGTTTAGAAAAAGAACAGCGAAGTTTTGATTTATTATCTACAGGAAGTGTTGACGGTTTTATAGTTGCAGTTGCTAGAGAAACTCAAACAAAACACAACATAAAACATTTTGAAAATGTAAGTAGAACTACACCAATAGTTATGTTTGATAGGGTTCTTAATGATGTGGCTTGTAGCAAGGTAATAGTTAATGACTATCAGTCGGTTTATGATACCACCAGATATTTTATAGAAAGAGAGAACAGAAAAAATATTCTATTAATAAGTAACATAGAAGAATTAAGTGTTGGAAAATATAGGATAGATGGTTATACAAAAGCCATTGAAGAAGCTGGATTAAAAACTAAAGTTTTAAAGTTGGGAAGAGAATTAAATCCTAGGCCATTAATCTTTGATTACTTAAAAGAGAATAAGGATTTAGATGCAATTGTATCTATTGATCACATAACAGGTATTATGGCTTTAAATAAGGCTAAATTACTTGGTAAAAACATACCAGAAGATATTTCCATTATAGGTTTTGGTTATGCAGATTCAAAATATGTATCGAGTCCAAATATTTCAGTGATAAATCAAAAAGGTTTTGAAATAGGAGAAACTTCGGCAAAATTATTATTAGAAGAACTTAACTCTAAAAGTAGGGTTAAGCATAAAACAATTATGGTAAAAAGTCAACTGAACCTTAATGATACTAGCAAAAAAGTATAAGTCACACTTTCTTAATATGGGTTAGTATTTTTTTAACAGCACCTTTATTGTCTTGGACAAACCCCAAATTAATATTTCCTTGCTCTTTCCTTAATTTTTCATCTTTTATAAAAGATGAAAGGATGTTATTTAGTTCATTGCTGTTTTTTACAACAGAAACTCCATTAAGTTGTACAAGTTTTTCTGCTTCAGGGAACTTCTTATGATTTTTTCCAATAATAATTGGTGTTCCAAAAACCGCTGGTTCTAAAATATTATGTAGTCCTGTATTTCCTGCTGCACCACCAACATAAGCTACATCTGCATAGCTATATACTTTCCCTAAATATCCAATTGTGTCTAGAATAAACACGTTATATTCAGATAAATCCTTTCCATGCATATTAGAGAAGCAAACAGTTTTTAGCTTAAGTTGTTTTGTAATAGAATCAACATAACTCGCTTTAATATTGTGAGGTGCTATGATGTATTTTACACTATCATTACTAGTGCTATTAATAAAAGGAATAAAAAGTGCGTCATCTGCTGGCCAAGAGCTACCAAAAACAATAGTGGTATTATTTTTAGTGAATTCTTCTATAAAATCAACAGTGTTGTCGGTTTTTAATTGGTTGATAACACGATCAAAACGGGTATCGCCAGAAACAGATACAGATTTATAACCAATACGTTCAATTAATTTTTTAGAATTTTCATCTTGGGTAAAGATATGCTCAAAAGAAAACAAAGCGTTTCTCATTAAATGGCCATACCATTTAAAATAAGATTGACTAGGCCTAAATGTTGCTGAAATAAGCAGTGATTTAATACCTCTCTTTTTTGCTTCTAGAATTATGTTTGGCCATACTTCATACTTTACAAATAAAATTAAATCCGGATGAATACTATCTATAAAACGTTTAGCATTTTTTGGAGTATCAAGAGGTAAATAAACAACAGCATCTGCGTTTGATGTATTTTTCTTAACCTCATAACCAGAAGGAGAAAA
Source organism: Winogradskyella haliclonae (assembly GCF_014635865.1). Taxonomy (GTDB): domain Bacteria; phylum Bacteroidota; class Bacteroidia; order Flavobacteriales; family Flavobacteriaceae; genus Winogradskyella; species Winogradskyella haliclonae. The sequence continues at coordinate 1,065,591 of NZ_BMDQ01000001.1, forward strand.
GAATGATACAACTATTTTGTGTGAAGGGTATTTAATCTTTAGCTCTTGCAATACTGGTAATCCTTGCTCAAATTCTCCCAAAGATGCACAGTGCATCCATATAGTTTTGTCTAATCTAGAGATATTATTACTAAGAATCTTAAAGGTACTTTTTCTTCCAGAAACACCAAGTCTAATTTTTTGATTAAAAAGAGAAAGCACTTGTAAAATAAGGCTTGTCAAATAAATTCCTATGGAATAAAATAATCTCAACGTTTTCGATTTGTGCTAAAATACATTTCTTTCAATTAAATACATTGACGACACATAACATTTTTGTAAATTCGTTGCAAGCAAAAGCGTATTATAATTAAATATTAAGTAATGAAAAAAATCCAAATGGTAGACTTAAAAAGTCAGTACCAAGATATACAAGAAGATGTTGATAATGCAGTTTTAGACGTAGTAAGTTCTACAGCTTATATTAATGGACCTGAAGTCAAAAATTTTCAATCTGAATTAGAAAAATATTTAGATGTTGATCATGTGATTCCTTGTGCAAATGGTACTGATGCATTACAGGTGGCTATGATGGCTTTGGGGTTAAAACCTGGAGATGAAGTTATAACAGCCAATTTTACTTATGTTGCTACAGCTGAAGTAATCGCATTACTTCAGTTAAAACCAGTATTAGTAGATGTTCTACCAGATACTTTTGATATTGATGTACAAGCTTTAGAGAAAGCAATTACGCCTAAAACCAAAGCAATTGTCCCTGTTCACTTGTTTGGTCAATGTGCTAATATGGAGGCTATTATGGATTTAGCTAAGAAGTATAATTTATTTGTTGTAGAAGATACGGCCCAAGCTATAGGTTCTGATTATATATTTAAAGACGGATCTCAAAAAAAGGCAGGTACAATTGGTACAATTGGGTGTACCTCTTTTTTTCCATCTAAAAATTTAGGATGCTATGGAGATGGTGGTGCAATTTTTACAAATAATGATGTTTTAGCAGCTAAACTACGTAAAATAGCAAATCATGGACAATCTGTTCAATATGTTCACGATGAAGTAGGAGTGAATTCAAGATTAGATAGTATTCAAGCAGCAATTTTAAGGATTAAATTACGACAATTGGATAGTTATAATAAGGCCAGGAATATAGCAGCAGCTAAATATTCTGAGGCTTTCAAAAATCATCCAAAAATTGTTACGCCTGTAAAAGCATCTTATTCTACTCATGTATTTCATCAATATACTTTAAAACTTATTAATTCTAATAGAGATGCTTTAAGACAGCATTTAACAGATAATAATATTCCAAGTGGTATCTATTATCCAATACCACTTCACTTGCAAAAAGCATACACAGATCCTAGATACAATTCTGGTGATTTTCCTGTAACAGAAGATTTATGCGAAACAGTTATTTCTTTACCTATGCATACAGAGTTGGATGATGAGCAAATAGACTTTATCACTAAAACGGTGTTAGACTTTATTGACGATTAATTCATAAAATGAAGGTTTTAGTCACAGGCGGACTTGGTTATATTGGCTCACATACAGTAGTAGAGTTACAGCTTGCAGGTTATGATGTTGTTATTATAGATAACCTATCAAACTCGACGACCAAAGTTTTAGAAGGTATTACTAAAATCACAGGAGTTACTCCAGAATTTCAAGAGCTAGACTTAAGATGTAAAGATAAAGTTCAATATTTTTTCGAACAGCATCAAGGCTTAGATGGTGTTGTACATTTTGCAGCTAGTAAGGCCGTTGGCGAAAGTGTTGAAAACCCTTTATTTTATTATGAAAATAACGTAGCTACCTTAATTTATGTGTTGCAAGAACTACAAAAATTAAAGCAACAGAATTTTATATTTAGCTCCTCTTGTACCGTTTATGGTGAAGCCGATAAACATCCTATTGATGAAAATTCAGCTATTAAACCAGCACAATCTCCTTATGGAAATACAAAGCAGATTGGTGAGGAAATTTTAAAAGATTCTTGCAAAATAAACTCAAACTTAAAAACAATCGCACTTAGATATTTTAATCCTATTGGTGCACATGATTCTTCAAATATTGGTGAATTACCAATAGGTATTCCTCAGAATTTGGTGCCTTATATTACGCAAACGGCCATTGGTCAGCGAGAACAATTATCTGTGTTTGGGGATGATTATCCTACGGAAGACGGTACATGTGTTAGAGATTATATTCATGTAGTAGATGTCGCTAAAGCGCATGTTGTCGCTTTAGAAAGACTAATAAATAATGAGCAAGATTCTAATTTTGATGTGTTTAATATAGGAACAGGAAAAGGGAGCTCTGTACTAGAAGTTATTTATTCTTTTGAACGTGTTTCAGGTCAAAAGTTGAATTACAAAATTGCTCATAGGCGAAAAGGAGATGTTGTTGCTGCTTTTGCTGATACTTCAAAAGCTAACAGTAAACTTGGTTGGAAAGCTAAATATACCTTAGATGATGCCATGTCTGATGCTTGGAAGTGGGAACAGAAATTAAGAACTAAATAGAATAGATATGAAAGCATTATTAAAATTGTTTGTTTTTTTATTTGCCATTAGTGCATTTGGTCAAAATACGTATTTGCATTGTGGTAAACTTGTAGATACAAAATCTGGAAAAGTTTTAAGTGAGAAGACAATCATTGTCTCAGGAAATAAAATAATAGAAGTAGTTGATGGATATCTTAAACCAGAGTCAGGCAATGTAATAGATTTAAAATCTAAAACGGTCATGCCAGGTTTAATAGATATGCATGTACATATTGAATCAGAAACTAACCCCAAAAAATACCTTCAAGCATACACATTGAACGATGCAGATGTGGCCTATAATTCTTTACATTATGCTGAAGTCACTTTAATGAATGGCTTTACAACTGTTAGAGATTTAGGTGGTTCAGGAGTAAACGTATCTTTGCGTAATGCTATAAATCAAGGAAAAGTAAAAGGGCCTAGAATATTTACAGCTGAAAAAGCATTGGCGACAACAGGTGGGCATGCAGACCCAACTAATGGTGCTAAAAAGAGTCTTATAGGTAATCCAGGACCAAAGGAAGGTGTAGTTAATGGCGTTGAAGATGCTAAAAAAGCTGTAAGACAACGTTATAAGAATGGTGCCGATTTAATAAAAATTACGGCAACAGGTGGCGTATTGAGCGTTGCCAAAAGTGGACAAAATCCGCAATTCACTATTGAAGAGATTAAAGCTATTTGCGAAACAGCTAAAGACTATGGGTTTCATGTGGCAGCCCATGCACATGGTGATGAAGGTATGCAGCGCGCTATAATAGGAGGTGTAAAAACCATTGAGCATGGCACGTTAATGAGTACTGAAACAATGGAACTCATGAAAAAACACGATGTATATCTTGTGCCTACTATTACTGCAGGTAAGTTTGTATCTGATAAAGCAAAAATTAAAGGGTATTATCCTGAAATCATAGTGCCTAAAGCTTTAGATATTGGACCTAAAATTCAAGATATGTTTGCCCGTGCATATAAAAATGGAGTAGGTATTGCATTTGGTACAGATGCTGCTGTTTTTTTTCATGGTGATAATGGGAAAGAGTTTGGTTATATGGTTGAAGCTGGTATGCCAGCTATGGAAACACTTCAAAGTGCTACAATAACCAATGCTATGATTCTAAAAATGGAAGATGAGCTGGGTCAGATTAAAGGTGGCTTTATTGCAGATATCATTGCTGTTAATGATGACCCAATCAAAAACATCTCTACAATGGAAAACGTAGTCTTTGTAATGAAAGAAGGAAAAGTGTATAAGCAGTAACGCTTAAGAATACATGTGTGATATAAAAAAGGATACTATGCGTTAGCAGTATCCTTTTTCTTCTTCATGATAAAGTTGCTAAAAATTAGCATAAACATTCCTGTTGTTACAGCGACATCGGCAATATTAAAAATACCTGTTTTAAATACGCCTCCTAAATCTATAAATAGAAAATCAGTTACTTTTCCAAAAGCAAAGCGGTCAAAAACATTAGCTAATCCACCACCAACAATACAACAAAATGCGATAAGACTTGTACGGTCTAAGTTTTTGGTTTTTGTGATGTAATAGATAACATAGCCTAAAACAAGTAAAGGCAATAGTTTTAAAAATATAAAATGAAGTGTTGGATGCATATCACTACCCATTCCTAAAAAAGCACCTTCATTATAAACATTGGTCATAATAAATTTTTGCCCAATTAATTCAATTTCTTCACGAGGGTTTTCGCTAATATTAGCTCTAACCAACACTTTAGAGATTTGGTCAATAGCAACATTAAAAATTATGATAAGCGCAATAAATAGATTTCTGTTCAAAGTCGATGGGGATTTAGGCGTTAGTTTCAAATGTAGCAGAAGCTGTTTCTGCATCACGATTAATCTTTCTTACTAAGCCTTGAAGTACTTTTCCTGGGCCAACTTCAGTAAAATGTGTAGCGCCATCAGCAATCATTTGTTGTACAGATTGTGTCCAACGTACAGGAGCGGTTAATTGAGAAATAAGATTGGCTTTAATTTCATTTTCATCTGTAATTGCAGAAGCAGTTACATTCTGATATATTGGACAGTTTGGTTTACTAAACGTTGTGTTCTCAATCGCCGCGGCTAACTCCTCACGAGCTGGCTCCATCATTGGTGAGTGGAATGCGCCACCAACAGGTAAAACTAAAGCACGTCTGGCACCTTCTTCTTTTAAAGCTTCACAGGCTTTGTTAATGGCTTCAACTTCTCCTGAAATAACTAATTGACCAGGGCAGTTGTAATTTGCTGCAACTACAACACCTTCAGTAGTGGCACATATTTTTTCTACAATATCATCATCTAAGCCTAAAACTGCCGCCATGGTACTTGGTTGAATTTCGCATGCTTTTTGCATGGCTTGCGCACGTTGAGATACTAATCTTAACCCATCTTCAAAGGTTAATGCACCAGCAGCAACTAATGCAGAAAACTCTCCTAACGAATGCCCAGCTACCATATCTGGTTTAAAGCTCTCTCCAAGTGTTTTTGCTAAAATCACAGAATGTAAGAAGATAGCTGGTTGTGTAACTTTAGTTTGTTTTAAATCTTCAGCAGAACCTTCAAACATAATGTCTGTAATAGAAAAACCAAGAATATTATTGGCTTTTTCAAAAAGCTCTTGTGCTAAAGGCGAATTTTCATAAAGGTCCAATCCCATTCCAGAGAATTGCGCACCTTGTCCAGGGAATATATATGCGTTCATTTTTTAATTTCAAATTAGTGGTGCAAAAATAGGATAAATATTCTTAATTAGTTACTTACAAGCCGCTTCTGCGCAACGTTCGCCATCCATTGCTGCAGATACAATACCACCAGCATATCCGCCACCTTCGCCACATGGGAAAAGATTAGAAACTTCAGGGTGTTCTAAAGTCTCTTTTCTGGGTATATTAACTGGTGATGATGTTCTTGATTCTACACCTATAATATTTGCTTCTTCTGTATAGAAACCATTCATTTTTTCTCCAAAAGCTTTAAAACCTTTTCTAAGTGAACCGCCAATGAGTTTAGGAAATAACGAATGTAATGGCGATGATTTTAATCCGGGTTGATACGATGTGTCATTTAAGTCTGTAGATAATTTGCCTTCAACAAAATCTGTTAAACGTTGCGCTGGTGCTGTTTGAGTCCGACCACCTGATGTAAAGGCTAGGCGTTCTAAATTCTTCTGATATTCGAGACCTTTTAAAGCACCAAATTGCTCATATTTATATAAGTCGCGTTCTGCATTTATCTCGACAACAATGCCCGAGTTGGCATATTTATTATTTCGTTTCGAAGGTGACATGCCATTAACAACAACCTCACCATTCGCCGTAGCCGCAGGAACTATAAAACCACCAGGACACATACAAAATGAATACACACCACGATGATTTACTTGTTGTACTAAGCTATAAGCTGCAGCTGGTAATAATTCATTGCGAGGCTCACCTTTACAATGGTATTGAATGCCATCAATAATGTGTTGTGGATGTTCAACTCTTACACCCATTGCAAAAGATTTGGCTTTCAATGGGATTTCTTTTTTGTCAAGCAAGTAGAATATGTCTCGAGCAGAATGCCCTGTAGCTAAAATGACTTTGTCAACGTCTAATTCTTTTTCATTTTGAAGCTGGATACTAACAATCTTACTATTCTTTATTTTAAAATCTGTAACTCTAGATTCAAAATGCACTTCGCCTCCAAACTTTAGAATAGTTTCTCTTATATTCTGAACGACTTTAGGTAATTTATTTGTGCCTATATGCGGATGCGCATCGACTAAGATTTGTTCTGTAGCACCATGAAAAACCAGATTTTCAAAAATGCGACGGACATCACCACGCTTAAGGCTTCTAGTATATAATTTGCCATCACTATAAGTGCCTGCACCACCTTCACCAAAACAATAGTTAGAATCTTCGTTAACAAAATGATTTTGGTTAATGGCTTTTAAATCGCGACGACGATCTTGTACATTTTTACCACGTTCTAACACAACAGGTTTAAAACCTAACTCAATACAACGTAATGCCGCCCACATACCAGCAGGACCAAAGCCTATAATATGTATGGGTTTTGCTTTTGATACATCTTTGTAATCAAAACTATACGCTGAGTTTTCAGGCATAGGCTCGTTGATGTATACTTCAACTTTGTAATTAAACATGATATTTTTTTTACGAGCATCTATAGACTTTCGTAAAATTTTAATACCGTGAATTTTTGATTTGTCAATGTCTAAATCGTAAGCCGCTTTATTAAGTAAACCATCAGGTTTTCCTTCTTGATGCAAATTTAAACGAAGTTGAAAGGCTTTAATCATGTGACGAAATTAGCAAATTATATATAAGAACACCCTAACTATAGTAAATAGAAAGGGTGTTTTTAATTTTCACATGATTTTTATTATTCTTCTATACTCAAACCTTTAATGTTATCCTTGTAAACACGATCTATTAAAATATGCCTTGGGTCGATTGCAGCTTTTACAGGAAGCGAATCTAATTCTACAGTTAAAGACGATGTGTCGGTATTAAACTTGAGTCGTTTTTGCCCATATAATTGGTCTTCATCGTCATCCATAAAGAAACCTATATCTATCCAGTCATTCATAGGAACTCGGGTTTCGTTTCCTAAACTATCTGATTTTATCTTATAGCTTTCAATGTCTAATTTTACTTGATACTTTCCGTTGTCTAGTTTCTTGTAAGTCGCGTCTTTAAGGCGATTATCGTATAGTGTAATTTCTTTAAACCAGTCTTTGATTAAGTAATTTAATGAGTCTGGTACTTGCGGTTCTAAATGGCGCAGAAAATCGTGCGAACTTGGATATGGAGGGCCAGCGTAACGGTATTCTTCCAAGAAGCTTTTCATTGCGGTATTCAGGTTGTCTTCACCTATATAGTCTTGTAAGGCATACAAAATCGCACTACCCTTTCCGTAATGTATATAAGATTGGTTTTCAACTTTCCAAAGCGGTAACTCTTTTTCGCGTTCTCCACTACGCCCACGTAAATATCGATCGTGATCATACTTCAAAAATTTACGCATTTTCATAGGGTTTTCAGTAATGTTCTTCATCGTCATACTTGCAGAATATTGAGAAAAACCTTCACTCATAAATGTGCCACCTTGCATATCTGCGCCTATAAGTTGGTGTGCCCACCATTGGTGCGCCATCTCGTGAGCAATTACAAAGTCTATAACATTATTATCAGTTTCATCTTCAAGGTTAGTGATAAACCCAAAAGACTCAGAATAAGGCATCGTGCCAGGAAACGCTTGTGCAAAATTGGCATATCTTGGGAACTCTATAATTCTGGCTTGTTTGTGATAATATGGGCCAAAATTTTCGGTGTAATATTTTAATGAACGTTCTACAGCATCCAACATCATGTCGATATTTACATCATGTTTTTTATCATGATAAATCTCTATATCCACATCATTCCATTTGCGCTTAGCAATTTGGAAATCGGCAGAAATAAATGAATAGAAATTCAACGATGGTGTATCTGCCTTATAATGAAAATAGGAGCGATTATCTTCTTCCCATTGCTTAATCAATGAACCAGGTGCTATTGCTGTTTGCTCTTTAGATGTTGATATAATAGTTTCTACATTAATAAAATCGGCTTGCCTGCCTGATAAGTAATTTGCCTGATGCAAGTCCGTAACACCAGGTGTTAACTTTGGTGTGCGTTCTTTTTCCGGTAAATCGTACTTTCTACGAAGATTTTTATCATTTAATTCGTAGCCTGAATTGTAACCCATAGTTGGCAGAATTTCACCATTATTTAAAAATGTACCATTATTAATAATCCGTGTGCTACCGCGTCCATTTTCAAAACCTTTAGTAACGTAATTAGCTTCTATAATTGCGTTAATAGTGTCTCCAGGTTGTAATGGTGGAGACATTTTGTAAATAGACATTAAATAGGTACTGTCTCTGAAAACAATCTCACTATTTGGAATATTGATTTTGGTATCCCAATTTTCATTGTTAAAAAACAAGACAGAATCTATTGGTTTATCTGTAGCATTAGTTAATCCGATTTCAATTTTTGTTAAGACGTCACGATCTTTTGGAAATATATCTATATAATATTTGGCATCTGTAACTTTTGGTGTAGCCATATCGCGATATTTACCATATGTTTTTTCAAAATCTACTATTAATTGCTCTTCGGTGTCACCTGATCTATATGGGTTTAATACTTGCGTATTATAATAAACAAATGCTGCAACTGCTAGCCATGAAAGAGTAACGCCAATAATGACACCTCTATAACTTTTAGGGACTTCTTTTCGAGCGGTTTTAATTCGACTCAATAACGAACTTTTAGAGCCTCGATTCCATAAAGCTCCTGCAATTAGTAAGGCCAATACTGAGAAAATAGTCCAATATAGGTTGAACCATAAAGCGCCTTTTAAACCAGGTCCAAAGCTATTCATATCTGAATACAAAACAGATGGGCCACCAGCTACGTCTACCATATTAGAGTTGATGTCTAATATGCTAAGAACAATCTCTAAAACAAGAAGTATAAGGATGGCAATAAAATATCCAATGTACTTATTACTCGACAAAACTTGTACCAATATGGTTACTGCGCCAAATACAATAAATAATGGTAAATTATCATAGAAAAAATCTAACAAATAGACATCGACTTCTATACGTGAAAAACCATTTAGTAATTGGTATATAATACCTATTCCGATAAAGAAAAGATTTAGGATAGTAGCTATACTAATTAACGATAAAGTTTTAGCGGCCATTGAGATAAATGATGTATGTGCTGTAGCATCAATAACTTCATTAATTTTATTATCTCTATCTCGCCAAATGAGCTCACCACTAAAAAATACAACAATAATAATGATGAATATATCTGTATTGTCCTTTATAGAATCGATGAGTTTGTAGGTTACAGGGTACGATTGTAGTCCGAAATATTCAAAACCGCCAGTAAGGTCCGTTACTAAAATAATAATACAGAATAAGAATAGAATTTTAAAGGTTACACTCTTAATAATACTCAGGAAGTTAGTGTAGAAAAAACTCTTGAATTGTTGCCAATTAGTAGTGCCAGTAAAAGACGGATTAAGTTTTGGTAAGTCGAAAACCTTATCAGATTTACTAGTTTCGTTCTTAACTTTTTTAATCTTTTTATTTTTCTGCTTAAATGAAAAACTAAAGTAGGAAATAGCTAAAATAACAAAACCGACTGCAATCCAAATTAATCGATTATATAACAATAGTCCAGAGAATCCAGGACTTAATGTATTTTTCTCAACTGGTGTGTAGTATTTGGTTTCAATAGAGTAGGTGTTAATACCAAACATATCTGTTAATGCAGCTACTGTTTCATTATCTACATCCGAAGCAAACGAACCTGCAACAATGTATGCCACGATAATGACTAAACCACCAACGAAAGAAATAACTGTGCTTTTCCACTTGTTGGCCATAGCAAAAATTACTGTTCCAGCTAGAAACATATTAGGCAAAATGAAAAGTAAATAATTATTGACAAAAGCTTCTATATAGAATGGACCAAAACGTTCTGTATCTATCCAATTAAAAATGGAGTTTAAATACGTTCCCAGAAGCATTCCTATAAATACACCAACTAATGGAAGTGTAGATACAAACAATGCACCTAAAAAGCGTCCAAAGTAGTATCCTGGTTTACTTAATGGTGTGGTAAATAGAATTTCGTTAAACTCATTGTTATGATCACGTAATGCTGCATTATTAAAAAATGCTACAGCCATTAATAAACTGAAAATGCAAAATATTGTAACATGAATTGTCAAGGTATAAGGCGAATTTCTGTATACATTACCAATAGCGCCTCCAACTTGTACATTGTCACTCACTGTGGCAAAAAATTCCATTAAGCCTAAGATGAGCATAAAAATATACACCATAGGTTGTTTTAGGGTATACTTTAATTCCGATAGAAAAAATGTCTTAAACATGATATATAAGGTTAATGAAAATTAAACAAGTACGTTTGCTGTATTGATTTTTGAAAAGAAAACATCCTCCAGATTTGGAGTCACTTGTTCAAAACCATTTTGCGGATGGTCTTCACTATATACATGTATTAATGGTTGGCCACCTACCATTTTATTAGAGATAATTTTATAGTCTGCGGCGTAGTCGTTTAATTGGTCTCTCTCTACAATTTTCTGGAATACTTTACCGCCGAGATTATCAATGGCACTTTGTGGCGAACCTTGATATACGATTTCACCAAAATTCATAATTGCCATTTTTGTACACAACTCCCTAACGTCATCTACAATATGTGTCGAAAGAATAACAATAACTTCTTTACCGACATCTGCCAAAAGATTATAAAAACGATTGCGCTCACCTGGGTCAAGACCAGCAGTTGGCTCATCTACAATGATGAGTTTTGGATTTCCAATTAAAGCTTGTGCAATACCTACACGTTGTTTCATACCGCCAGAAAATCCTTTTACAGATTTATTTCTCTTATCAAATAAGTTAACCTTATCTAGCAAGTATCTTACTAAGAGTTTACGTTCTTTAGGATTGGTAATACCTTTTAAAACCGCAATATGATTTAATAATTGTTCTGCAGTAATACGAGGGTACACACCAAACTCTTGAGGTAAATATCCTAAAACTTTTCTAAGATCAGCAGGTTGTTTTAAAATGTCTATATCGTCTAAACTTGCCGAGCCAGAGTCTGCTTCTTGTAAGGTAGCCAATGTACGCATGAGTGATGATTTTCCTGCGCCATTTGGTCCCAAAAGACCAAACATTCCGTTTTCGAGTTCTAGACTAACATCATCTAATGCTTTTACACCATTAGCATATGTTTTTGATAAATTAGAGATTTTGAGTGTGCTCATTAATTGGAGTTTTTGATTGATGGTTTTTAGTAAGACGACCATTTTTTGTATGTGTTACAATGGTCATTAATATTTTCGATTCAATTTATAAAAAAGAATCTATACTTTAAAAGACGATAAATCTATAAGAAAGGTTGCCTGAGGGTAGTCGTTAACTATTTACGCTTGTATGTGATAAAAGAAAAAGCATGTGCATGTTTCTCATCTGCATTATGAGTGATTCTACTATGCTCTTTCCATACAGAGGTATTTATTTCTGGAAAAAAAGTATCAGCATCTTCAAAAACAGAATGGACTCTTGTAATTTCTAATTTACTAGCAAGCGGCATGGCTTGCTTATAGATTTCTCCACCTCCAATTATAAAAGGATTGTCGTCTTTGCGAGCAGCATCTAAAGCATCTGCCATAGAGTTAACAACAATCACACCTTCTGGAGCTTTATAGTCTTTTTGTCGTGTAATAACAACGTGTATTCTATTTGGTAAAGGTTTTGGGAAGCTCTCAAAGGTTTTGCGACCCATTATAATATGATGCCCGTTGGTTAAACGCTTAAAACGCTTTAAGTCATCACTTAAATGCCAGATAAGCTTATTATCCTTACCAATAGCATTGTTTTCACCAGCAGCAACAATTATAGTTAATCCCGTATTGCCTTTATTTTCTATAGTTGTAGGTGGTATTTTTACTTCTTCTGATACTTGAGTTTTTTTAATTTTAGTGTCATCTTTTTCAAGTTCAGCTTCAAGTTTGTTAATGCGTTGTTGCTGTTTGGCTACTAATTTTTCAATTTGATATTTTTCCCAATCCTTACCCATGAATTTATTGGTGATAAATACATTAATAAAATGATAGATAAATAAAAATAACCAAGCTAGAATAGCATAAACAAACCAGTTAATACCTGCTACTGTAAAGTCTTCGCCAATCCCTAAAATAGTATTGGCAATTATTAAGAAAACAGCCCCAATTAAGAACACTACAAAATGAATGTAAAGTCTTTTCTTTTGCTTAATACGTCTTTGTGCATTTTCGATAAGTTCTAATTGATCTTTGTCTATAGATGGAGTCTGTTTCTTTTTTCCGAACATGTGATTAATTTTATAAGTTAAATTTAACGAAAAAGACTTCAAATTTTGAAGCCTTTTTTGCTAATCTACAGCAAACATGATTGGTAAGGTATAAGGTACTATTACTGCCTTACCACGTTGGTACCCTGGCGCATCCATTTTGGGAATCTTTTTTATTACTCTTATAGCCTCATCAGCTAATTTTGGATGAGTAGCACGTGCTTTAATATCAATGACCTTACCATCTTTATTGATTTTAAACGTTACAAAAATTTTCACATAACCAGGAGATAGACGAAGTCTACCAGCTAATTTAGACTTGAAATTCTTTATAACGATTTCTGATATTTTGGAACCCATACATTTTCTTAAGTCTTCATTACTTAAGTTTTTGTCACATCCTTTATAGATAGGGACTTTTTCAATAATAGCAAATGGTACAACTTCAGGTTCGTAACCTAAAATTGGAACAACTTTGTCATTGTTTCTGTCTAATAAAAAACCATAGATACTTCCAACGGCTTCCGAAACACCATTATTATACTTATCCAAAACGGGTTTCACAGACGGGAGTTGTTCCATAATATCTAAAGTTTCTTTTTTAGAATCTTTCAGAGGTAATGATATACGGGAAAAATTTGTGACGATACTACCAAGTTCATTATATACAAGGTAAGAACTTACTATAACAGTATCTTTTTTTGCTTCATTAAACACTCTTTCTTTTAACTCAGTAGTATTTAATTTCTTGGCAAAAAATTCACTAAGCATGATGTCATAACAACGCTCTTTATCCTCAGCTTCATCACAGCCTTCAAAAATCACAAAAGGTCTATTAAACTTTAGCTTGTTTTCTTGAGAAAAAGAAAAAATTGAAATAAAAAGAAAGAAACTTAGAACTATTTTTTTCATATCTGTTGTGACTAAAAGTATATAATCATGGTTATGGTCATCGGCGTATCAATTGGACTACCATTGAGCATGCCTGATGATTTAAATTTTGGTATACGTTTAGCGGTTCTAATGGCTTCAATTGCTATAGCTTTATGATTTGCTTTAGCGGTTACACCTTCAACTTTTCCTCTTTTGTTAACTTTAAAATTGAGTTCAAATTGAGTGGATTTTTCTTTAGGGAGCGCTTTGTCAGCAATATCGTAGTCAAAGCTTAAACTAATAAAATCCTTGATTTTTTTAATACTACATTTTTTTGCTTCTTCATCATCTTCAATTTTGTGACATCCTTTATAAACAGGGAATTTGATGCTTTTTGCCAATATAGGAAATGCATCAGCTTCGTTTTTTGTTATAGAGTCTAATTCTTTTAATGTTTTACCGTTCTGACCAAAACTATTGAGTCCAATAAAAAGAAGTGCAATTATAAAACGTTTGTTCATAAATTAAACAGCAACAGCACCTTTGATATGAGGGTGCGGATTGTAATCTACTAAAGTGAAATCTTCAAAATCGAAATCAAAAATATTTTTAACCTCAGGGTTTAAAATCATTTTTGGCAATGGTCTTGGGTCACGTGAGAGTTGTAATTCTAATTGCTCCATATGGTTATTGTAGATATGCGCATCACCAAACGTATGAATAAAATCGCCTGGTTGATAACCACATACTTGAGCCATCATCATGGTAAATAAGGCATAAGAGGCAATATTAAAAGGCACACCTAAAAAGATATCGGCACTACGTTGGTAGAGTTGACACGATAATTTTCCGTCAGCGACATAAAACTGAAAGAATGCATGACATGGTGGAAGCGCTGCTTTGCCATTTGCTACATTGTCTGAAAAGGATTTTGATGTATCCGGCATTACAGAAGGATTCCATGCAGAAACCATCATGCGACGACTATTTGGACTGTTTTTTAAAGTCTCAATGACGTCTTTGATTTGGTCTATTTCATCGTCATTCCAATTGCGCCATTGATGGCCATAAACTGGTCCTAAATCCCCATTTTCATCGGCCCATTCGTTCCAAATACGTACGCCATTTTCAGTAAGATAATTAATGTTGGTGTCGCCTTTTAAGAACCAAAGTAGTTCGTATATAATAGATTTAAGGTGTAATTTTTTTGTAGTTACCATTGGGAAACCTTCACTTAAATCAAAACGCATTTGGTAACCAAAAACGCTTTTAGTGCCTGTTCCTGTTCTGTCTCCTTTTTCGTTACCTTCAGTTAAAACATGCTTAACTAAATCGTGATATTGCTTCATATATCGTCATCATTTTGTGTGGAGTTAAAAATAAAAAAAAGCCTTAAACCATAAAGTTTAAGACTTTTAATGATATAAAAAGTTATTAACTAAAACTATCCAATTATCATTCCTGCAATAGTAGCAGAAATTAACGAGGCAATTGTACCGCCAATTAAAGCTTTCATTCCAAACTTTGATAATTGCTTACGCTGTCCTGGAGCTAATGAGCCAATACCTCCAATTTGAATACCAATAGAGGCAAAGTTGGCAAAACCACAAAGCATATATGTAGCCATAATTACCGATTTGTTATAATTTAAATGCGTTGCGTTAGCTACATTTTTTAAATCTGCTAGTTGAATGTAACCTATAAATTCGCTTGCCGCTAACTTAACGCCCAAAAGCTGTCCCATTAGTGCCATATCTTCTTGGGCTACGCCTATTAACCACATGAGAGGCGCAAATGTGTAGCCTAGAATTAGCTCTAGAGATAATGTCTGGTATGGCGTATTTGCCATGACCCATTCATTTATTGTAGTGACATCTCCAACCCAGCCCAAAACGCCATTAATCATTGCGATGAATGCAACAAATACTAATAACATGGCACCTACATTTACAGCTAGTTTTAAGCCTTCTGTAGTTCCGTTGGAAATAGCATCTAATAGGTTTGCTCCAATTTTTTCTTGTGAAACTTTTACGTCAGTATTTATATCCTCAGTTTGCGGATATAATATTTTTGAAATCACAATGGCGCCTGGTGCTGCCATTACAGAAGCTGCCAATAAATGTTTTGCGTATACTAAACGTAATGCAGGGTCATCACCTCCTAAGAACCCGATATATGCTGCCAATACAGCACCAGCAACAGTTGCCATACCACCAATCATTACTAGGAGTATTTCGGACTTATTCATTTTTTCTAGATAAGCCTTAATTAACAATGGCGCCTCTGTTTGTCCTAAGAAAATATTACCAGCAACACTCAAACTTTCTGCGCCTGATATTTTTAAGAGTTTAGACAATAACCAACCAAAGGCTTTAACCACTTTTTGGATAATCCCTAAGTAGAAAAGTACTGATGTTAATGCAGAGAAAAATAAGATAGTAGGTAACACTTGAAAAGCGAAAATGAAACCATAAGAATTAACATCCATAACTCCGCTAAACAAAAACTCACTTCCTGCACGAGTAAAATCTAAAATATTGATAAATACCTGACCAATACTCTCAAAGATTGTTTTTACAAAACCAACTTTTAGAACTCCAATGGCAATGAGAAGTTGAAAAGCTAAGCCAATACCAACCGTTTTCCAGTTTATGGCTTTACGATTACTACTAAATAAAAATGCAATAAAGATTAACGTAACCATCCCCAAAGCACCTCTCCATAAGCTTGTTATTGAGAAACCTTCACTAGGGATTATTGTATCTTGAACTTCTTCTTTTTTTAGGAAGTTTGGATGTTCAGAGGAAATATAAGTTAATACTTCATTTCCATTTTTTAATTCCAACAGGTTAGAATCTTGCTTTGTAATCTCATAATAGACATCAACAGTTGTTGGAATTTTTTGTTTGAATACTAGAAGATTATTATTCTGAAGCCATATACCTTTTTAAAAGTGTTATTTAGTATAGAGACGTATTCTCCGTTTTTTCCAAGGCTTATAAATTCTTTTCCTTTTGTAAACTCTTTTTTTGCTTGAATACTATCTGGATATTTTTCATAGATAGTATATTCATATAGTTGCCAATCATTGATTTTGTAATCTACTATCTCAGCTACATTAATTGGATTGGTTTTTTCTTCAATTTGATTGCTTATAGAATCAGTTGTTTTCTCTAACTCTTGTGCGCTAATTGTAAGTCCAAAAAAAATAGCTGTAATAGCTAATAAAAAATGTTTCATGTGAGTGGGATTAACGTTTAGAAATTTCGTCTCTAATCTTTGCAGCAACTTCATAGTCTTCATTAGCTACGGCTTCATCTAAAAGTGTATGTAATTCTTCTAAAGACTTCTCTTTGTATATATCATCACCTAAGACCGTAGTTTCAATTTCTTCGGCAATAAGCTCATCCATTAAGATGCTATCTTGGTCTTCCTTTTTTGGATTTACTTTAAGATAAATACCGGCTTTGTCTAAGATGTTTTTGTAGGTAAAAATTGGTGCTTGAAAACGTAGCGCTAATGCAATGGCATCACTTGTACGGGCATCTATGATTTCTTCGATACTATCACGCTCGCAAATAAGACTCGAATAAAAAACACCATCCACCAACTTGTGAATAATCACTTGTTTTACAATTATTTCGAATCTATCTGAGAAATTTTTAAATAAATCATGAGTTAATGGTCGTGGTGGACGAATCTCTTTTTCTAGCGCAATAGCTATAGACTGAGCTTCAAAAGCACCAATGACTATTGGTAATTTTCGATCACCATCCACCTCATTTAATATTAAAGCATAAGCGCCATTTTGGGTTTGGCTATACGAAATGCCTTTTATGTTTAAGCGTACTAAACTCATAATTTACTCGATAATCGAGGTTATAAATATTCTGAAGTTAACTTCGAATAGGTTTGTTTTATTATCAATTTAATTTGAAATGTTGTAAAACACAAAGAACTGTTTAAATTTTGACTTTACCAACTACTGGCTTTATCTAAACAGTTCTTTAGTTTATTTAAAGGTAAAAAAATTAAGCGTTTTGCGCTTTAAAGGCTTTTAGTTTTTCTGTTAAAACAGGGACAACTTCAAACGCATCACCAACAATACCATAGTCTGCAGCCTTAAAGAAAGGAGCTTCAGGGTCTGTGTTAATTACGACTTTTACCTTTGAAGCACTGATGCCTGCCAAATGCTGAATAGCTCCCGAAATACCAATAGCAATGTATAGGTTTGTAGCAACTGGTTTTCCTGTTTGCCCTACGTGTTCGCTATGAGATCTCCAACCTAAATCAGAAACTGGTTTAGAACATGCAGTAGCTGCACCTAAAACTTCAGCAAGATTTTCTACTAATCCCCAATTTTCAGGACCTTTTAATCCACGACCGCCAGAGACGACAACTTCTGCATCTGCAATAGTTACTTTTCCAACTGCCTTATCGACAGATTCAACAGATACTCCTGAATCTGCAATCGATGGTGAGAAATCTTCTACTGAAGCTGAACCTCCAGATTCAACTACACCAAAAGAATTATTAGATAAACCTATTAACTTAACATCTGTGCTTATTTCTGTATTTGCAAAAGCCTTGTTGGTAAAAGCAGTACGTTTTACTGTAAAAGGAGAGAGGCTTGAAGGTTTCTCAACCACATTAGAAACATAACCTGCTTCTAAGCCTACAGCTAATAAAGGCGCTAAATATTTACTATCTGCACTTGAGCTCAATACAGCTACAGTAGCACCTTCTTGCTTTGCTGCTTGTTCAATTACTGAAGCATATTGCTTGGCGTTAAAAGTGTTAAGCACGTCGTTATTGACGTTGAGAACTTTAGAAGCGCCGTAATTTCCTAAAGCATCAGTGTCATTTGCATTAATAGCAACAGCGGTAACGCTAGTTCCCATTTCATCTGCTATGGCTTTGGCGTAAGACACACATTCTAAAGCCGCTTTTTTTAATTTTCCGTTTTCTGATTCTGTATATACTAAAACTGACATATTTTCTTTTTTAAAAGGTTATAAACTTATTCGATTAAAGATTATATCACCTTTGCTTCGTTGTGAAGTAAGTTTATTAATTCATCTATATTATCTGCATCTACTAATTTCACAGCACCTTTAGGAGCTGGTTTTTCAAAGCTGTTTGCCGAAGTTTCGCTATTTGCACCAACAGGTTCAACAACATTTAATGGTTTTTTACGAGCCATCATAATACCTCTCATATTTGGTATGCGTAAATCACTTTCTTCTACCAATCCTTTTTGCCCACCAATGACTAAAGGTAGTGACGTGTTTACAGTTTCTTTACCACCATCAATTTCTCTTACTGCTTTGGCATTTGTACCGTCAACTTCAAGGCCTATGCAATTAGCTACGAAGTTAGCACCAGTTAAACCAGAAAGCATTCCAGGTACCATACCGCCATTATAATCAATAGACTCTCTACCAGCAATAACTAAATCATAGCCACCGTCGGTAACCACCTTAGAAAGTTCTTTAGCAACTGCAAAACCATCTTTGGCTTCAGTATTAACACGTATTGCTGAATCTGCACCAATAGCTAATGCTTTACGTAATGTTGGCTCTGTTTCTGGTCCTCCAACATTCACAACATCGACAGATGCACCTTGCTTTTCTTTAAACCACATAGCACGTGTTAAACCAAACTCGTCATTTGGGTTGATTACATATTGTACACCATTAGTATCAAACTGAGTATCACCATCAGTGAAGTTAATTTTTGATGTTGTATCTGGTACATGACTAATACATACTAAAATCTTCATAACTGTTCTTTTATCTTTTTATATAATATGATTTTGTTAACGATAACGTTATCGTAATTTTTGCTTAAACACTTTGTTTTATAGGGTTTTAAGTACAAAAACCATCTACAAATAAAGCGGTTACGAAGATATGCACTTTTTTTCAAATATTTACTATGCGTGCATAATAAATTTTAAAGAAATTTCATTTATATAATTTTTCATTATTCCTATTTTTGCTTTTCGATTAAAACTACAAGTATGAAGACGATTCAATTTAGAGAGGCAATAGCTGAAGCCATGAGCGAAGAAATGCGCAGAGATGAAAGCATTTACCTAATGGGCGAGGAAGTTGCAGAATATAATGGTGCTTATAAAGCATCTAAAGGCATGCTTGACGAGTTTGGAGCTAAGCGCGTTATAGATACACCAATTGCCGAACTTGGTTTTGCAGGAGTAGCAATTGGGTCTACAATGACAGGCAACAGACCTATTGTAGAGTATATGACGTTTAATTTCTCTCTAGTTGGTATCGATCAAATCATTAATAATGCTGCAAAAATCAGACAAATGTCAGGCGGACAGTTTAAATGTCCAATTGTATTTAGAGGTCCAACGGCTTCTGCTGGTCAGTTAGCAGCGACACATTCTCAAGCGTTTGAGAACTGGTTTGCAAATACACCAGGCCTTAAAGTAGTAGTGCCATCAAATCCATATGATGCAAAAGGATTATTAAAATCTGCAATTAGAGATGATGATCCAGTTATTTTTATGGAGAGTGAGCAAATGTATGGCGATAAAGGTGAAGTGCCTGAAGGCGAATACACAATTCCATTAGGAGTTGCAGAAATTAAACGTGAAGGTACAGATGTTACTATCGTATCTTTCGGAAAGATTATAAAAGAAGCTTATAAAGCTGCTGACGAATTAGAAAAGGAAGGTATTTCTTGCGAAATTATTGATTTACGAACGGTACGTCCAATGGATAGAAAAGCAGTTTTAGAATCTGTAAAGAAAACGAATCGTTTAGTAGTTTTAGAAGAAGCTTGGCCATTTGGTAACGTAGCAACAGAAATTACCTATTTAGTACAATCTGAAGCTTTCGATTATTTAGATGCGCCAATTGTAAAAATAAATACGGCGGATACGCCAGCACCATATTCGCCAGTTTTGTTAGCAGAATGGTTACCAAATCATACCGATGTTATAAAAGCTGTTAAAAAAGTAATGTACAAATAAATAAATTGCAGATTTCTGCGTTACATAAACTTCATCTTCTATTGTAATTTAAGTTTAGCACAATAGTTGATGAAGTTTTTTTGATATGAAGCATAAACTACTCTTACTTATTGTAATCTTAAATTCTGCTTTTGTACTGGCACAGACAAAAGTTAGCGGTTACGTTTTTGATGAATATAATGAACCTGTTGCATACGCAAGTGTAATTTTTAAAGGTTCTACAATTGGTACCACAACTAATGAAAACGGTAAATTCTATTTAGAGTCTGACGAAAATTGGAAGACGATTGAAGTGTCTTTTCTAGGTTATGAAATATTGACGTATCAATTACCTAAACGTGTTAATTACGACTTAAAATTCACCCTAAAAGAAGAAGCGGCCGCTCTAGATGCAGTGGTTATTGTTACAGGTAAGCAGTCTAAAAAAGCCTCTGAAAATCCTGCGATTGCGATACTTCAAAAAATTTGGGAACGTAAACGGCAAAATGGGTTAAAGCAGTTTAAACAATACGAATACGACCAATACGAAAAAGTTGAGTTTGATTTAAATACCATAGATAGTGCTCTTATAAAGAGTAAGCTTTTTAGAGGTATGGAATTTGTTTTTGAAGAGGTAGATACCTCGCGAGTTACAGGTAAAACCTATTTACCAATATTCTTAAATGAGTCAGTAAAAAAAGTTTCGGGCGATAATTTGCTTGGAAAAAAACGAGAAGATTTAATAGGAAATAAAAACTCTGGTTTTAGTAATAATCAAATCATAATAGACTTTATTGACGACTTATATTCTGATTATAATGTTTATGATAATTACCTTAAGTTCTTTGATAAGAGTTTTGTAAGTCCACTGAGTCGTACAGGTGTTCAGACTTATAACTATGTGCTTTCGGATAGTGCTTTTATAGATAATAAATGGTGTTATAATATTATTTATTATCCAAGACGAAAAAATGAATTGACTTTTAAAGGGGACTTTTGGGTCAATGATTCTACCTATGCCATTAAAGAGATTAATCTTCAAGCTTCAAAAAGCGCAAATATAAACTGGGTAAAAGAAATCTATATTGAGCAAGAATTTGATGTACTTAATGATTCTCTGTTTTTAATCAAGCGTGATTATTTTCTGTCTGATTTTGCATTAAATAAAAAGGAGAAGTCTAGAGGTGTTTATGGAAAACGAACAACACTTTATGATAATTACAAATTTGATCAGCCTAAAGACTCAAAATATTACGATAAAGTTGTGTATAACTATGATGCAGATGTCTATAATCGTGAAGAAGATTTTTGGCAAAAGAATAGGCTAGAAGCGTTAAATAAAGACGAAAAAGGTGTCTATAAAATGTTAGACACGCTAAAAACCGTAAAGAAGTTTAAAAGGCTATATAACTTAGGAAGTATTTTGGCATCGGGTTACATAGAGTTTCCGAGTTTAAACCTTGATTATGGACCTATATTTTCAACGTTTGGGTTTAATGATGTAGAAGGTTTACGATTACGAGCAGGCGGACGTACGTATTTTGGGCCTAATGATTTATGGCGACTAGAAGGCTTTTTGGCATACGGGTTTAGAGATGATAAGTTTAAATATGGTATTTCGGGGAAATGGTTACTTGACAAGAAAAGTCGACTTACTATTTTTGGAGGAAACCGACGTGATGTCGAACAAATAGGAGCCAGCCTTACAAGTTCTACGGATGTTCTTGGTCGAAGCTTGGCATCATCTGCGGTGATAGGTACAGGTGCTAACGATAAACTGACCAATATTAACCTTACTAACCTTGGCTTTTCTATAGAACCATTACGTAATTTTGTATTACGTTTAGATGGAAGTTATCGGGAGTTACGCTCTGCATCACCAACGTTTAGTTTAGACTATAATGACCCTGACACCGTAAGTGGTGTCTCATCACAAGTTAATCAGTTTGAAACAAGACTTTCAGCAGCTTATTATCCTAAGCGACAGATGACTGGTTTTGGAGTAGAGCGAAAGGAGAAGAACGATAATTTTGCGCGACTATTTGCACAAATTAGTCGTGGAGATAAAGAGTTTTTAAATAGTGATTTTGATTATACAAAAGTACAATTCTCGTATATTCAACCTTGGCAAGTTGGAGGTTTTGGACGTTTAACTACATCAGTAGAGGCAGGTAAAACTTTTGGAGAAGTCCCATTAGCCCTACTAAGTGTTGTGCCTGGTAATCAAACGTTCTTTTCTATATACAATACATTTCCTCAGTTAGATTTTTATGAGTTTGTAACAGATACATATACGTCTTTGCATATAGAACATAATTTTAATGGTCGTGTGTTTTCACGTATTCCATTCTTGAAAAAGTATAATCTAAGAGCTGTTTTAGGTGTGCGTGGTGTTTGGGGCGAGTTATCTGACGAAAACAGATTGTTAAGTACAACTGGAAACCCAGCTGAGATAGTTTTAAGAGCGCCAGATTCTCGAGTGTATTATGAATATAGCGTTGGTGTTGCCAATATCTTTAAAGTTTTGCGAATAGATTTTAATTTTAGAGGAAATTATCTAGATTTACCTGATGCTAGACGTTTTGGTATTACTGGAAGCTTTGGGTTCTTCTTTTAGGGCTTAATTATTCTTGAACGCATCAAAATTGTTTATGTCCCTAGCTTTTTGATATGCTTCTTCGCCTATGGTATTTCCTTCACTAGAATCATAATCCATTAGTATTTTCCATGTATTATTTTCTTTTATAAAAATAACATGAAATTGGCCATAATATGATTTTGGTGATTTCCCGTTTTCAATTCGGGTAAGTTTATAGACACCTCTTTCACTTGCGGTAGAGTCATTGCTTATCCTTTCAAAAAAACGAAGCGCAATAGTATTAGAGGTTTTGTTTTCTCTTGCTCTATCAAAAGTAGCTTTGTAATTGTTGATATAAGTTTTATAATCTGTAATTCTATTTCCACCAGATATACGAATTAATTTTTCAGAATGTATATTGGCCATTAGCGTATAATCTAAGTTGTCAAAAGCCTTATAAAATTTCTCCCAAGTTTTATTGATGTCTTTAAGATTAGTCAAAGACTGGGAATGGCTTTGTAAGGCAAATAGACTTATAAGAGCGATAAATAACAACAGCTTTTTAGACATAAATTTAGACCTTGATGAATTGAATTAAAGATAGTAAAAATGTAGGAGTCTAAATTTTTCTATGAATATTTTAGTGTGACGAAGCTCTTAAACAATTAATTATTTAACCCGTTATGAGATTACATTTTGCTTGTTTTTATGTATTCATTCAAAATTAGTTCTCAGAAAACCGCTTTACTTTATAGACATAACTTGCCACAAGTTGATCGTCTATACTTAAATGAATGTCATAAAAACCATACTTTGTAAGATTGTGTTTTACATAGAGTATTTGGTTTTTTATAATATAGTTATCTGGCACTACAGTTTTGTTACTAACCCCATCATCTATGTCTAGAGAGATTTTCTTAGGGTTGATGTTGGGTTTTAGTAAGCATTCTAAATTCATGGTATAGTTACGAGGCACTTCATTGTATAATTTTTGAGGAGTTTTATGTTCAGTGAGTAATTTATAGGCTTCATTATATACAATAGGTGCTTCTAAAAAATCTGTAAAAGTTGGTTGCGCATCGTTAAACAAAAACCATTCTGCTTCTAAAGGAAAATGATTAATAGCAAACAATCTAGGCGGTGCTAAAAAGAGACCGTTGTTGTAATCAAACTTAAATCTACCATTATCTAAATTTTGTACGCCACTTGCCCAAGTTGGGTCACTTAGGTACCATTTGCCGTCTAGTTTTACAGCATTCCAGCTGTGGTTTGGATATCTAAGGTCTTCAGGATTTCCAGAGCTTGTTTTTGCAAAACCATTAATAATTTTACAATCAATATTTACCAATTGACTCAAGGTTTTTACCATGTATGCGTAGCCTGTGCATATGGTACGCTTTCTTTTGAGAAGTGTTTTAAAAATCCTTTTTTTAAATTTTTCGTTCCATGCTTCAAGTTTTAGGCTATCATCTTGGTAGCGTTTACGCTTACGTTTGTTTTTTGCGTAAAGTCCGTAGTCGTTTTTAACATTGGTACAAACCCATAGGTAGATGGCTCTAAACCGCTCAGCATCGGTTTCCAAACTATTGGTGAGATTATATACCAATTCTGGCAAATCGTCTAATGAAGCACCTCTGTTAGCCATAGCAAGGCTATCTGCTTTTTTAAAACTGACATGGTTAAAGTCCCAAGCTTGAGCTTGACCTATCAGCACAAAAACGAATAGTATTCCACTAAAAAAATAACGAAATTTCATCCAGAGGGTCTAGTTCTTTTTTGAACGTTTGCTCTTATAGCGCTTATTAGTATTGACAGCACTTAGTACATCAATTGGCGCTTCTTTCATGAAAATATCTAAGTAACTAGACGTTTCTGTAATAACAACAGATTGCTTATCGTAACCCAAATAGCTAAAGATTAAAACATCGCCTGCTTTTAACTGTGAAGGAAAAGTAAAACTACCGTCAGCTTTTGATACTGTACCAGTTTTAGAGTTTTTAAGATAAATACTAACGCCATCTAAAGGGCCAATCTCGCTATTAACAATACCTTTTACAGTTATAGATTTGTTCTGCGCTTGCAATGGGTTACATAAAATAGTGGCTAGAAATATAAAGCCCATAAGTAATAACACTTTATTAGAAGTGCTGTTTTGTAAGAATGCAATTTTTTTCATAATTAATATATTTTGTTTTACTCAAAACTATAAGCAATAGGCTTTAGTTTCAAGTAATGATGAGTTATTGTTGATTATGGTTTAGTAAATATAGTATTTTATTGAGTTAACACTTAATCGAATAGTAATGAAATATTTTTATTGATTTAATTTTTGAAAAGATTTCATTTGTATCTTAGGGTTTATAAATCATTATATTTTGAGATATGAAAGACAATCTTAAACGTGTAATTGTAGATTTTAAAAAACTAACACCAGAAATAATGTCTTTATTGGTGTCTAAGTATCCTGATGGTTATGATGACGAACATATTATATCCTTCAGAAATGCAAAGAATGAACTTGTAGAGGCAGTAACTGTTGCTACTGATGATACTAAGTATTTAGTGAAGGTGAGTTCTACTTTAGCCATGACTATGGCAAATTATGATGAAGAAACCTATGAAGAAGATTTGGATATTCAGCGGCCACCAGAAACATTTGAAGACTAAATTCTAATCTTCTTTTTTAAGACAATTTCCCTTACAAAAGCAAAGAATACAATGCTGTATTCTATAGCAATAATCCAAAGGTTTTCAGACTTATCTGCAGTACCGATACTTAAATATGCCAAATAACTTAGTATAATTGCCAAGCTCCATACGATTGGAAATCTATAATTTGTAAATACGCAAAGCACTACCAGAGTTGCCAAATACCATGGGTGTACGGTTGTACTTAAAAACAAATAACAGCTAAAAGCAATGAGGATAGAGCTTGTAAGTTTTGGTATGGTGGAATTCTTTTTAAAGACAGCAAATCCTAGAATTATTAATAAAGCAACAATTGGAAGAATACTGCCAATGATTTTAATTTCATTATAACCAGTAATTGCATATCCTATTTCTCTTGCGAGGTAATAGATGCTGGCATTAAATTCAAAATTATTAAACCAAAGCCCAACAGTTTCAGCATAATTATTTACAAATACCATAGAGAAAAATGGAATAAATAAAATGATAGTTGTTACTAATACTATAGTATAAAAACCTACTAGTTTTAAAAATGCTCTTTTTTCAGGAATCCACTTATTTTGATTTTTAAGCGAAGGCGAATTGAACCACCAGTAAAATATAGGTAGAAACATTAGTGGAATTAACTTGACCGAAATAGAGCAAGCCAGAATGACAGCAGCCCATTGCCATTTGCCAGAATGTAATACATACAAGCTCCAAATAAGGAAGAAAATCATAACGCCTTCAAAATGAAGATTGCCCGTCAATTCTATTATAATAAACGGATTAAGTATATACCACCAAATTCGACTCGATGGCAATTTTAAGGCTTCAAGTAACTTTTTTCCAAAGTATAACGTTCCTATATCAGCAGCAATAATTATAATACGCATGGTTAACGCAGCACCTGCAATGCTTTTTCCAGAACTTAAGGCTGCAATATAGAAGCATAACTGATTAATTGGCGGGTAATTGGTAAAGTGTGACGCACTTAATTTACCCATACCATCATATAACTCCTTAGCTTGCGCTATAGGGAATTCCCCATTTTGTATAAATGATTCTGGCAAGTACAAATAAGGATTATAACCTTCAAAAAGCATACGACCATCCCATATAAAACGATAAAAATCTTGTGATAAATTAGGTATGGCAGGCAAAAACACCAACCGAACTAGTACAGAAGCTAATACTAGAAAACCGAAATTAAAACCAGCAGTTTTTTTTAGAACATAAGCAAGTACAAAAAGAGAAATATAAAGCAAAACAAGCTTTGTAGCTTCAGTACGAACCAAGTTGTATGCAAAACTTGCATATAACACAATACTAATCAAAAGATACAATAAAGGTATTTTTTGATATTTAAATAAGCTTGAATTTATTAGCATTGATTAAAGATAATGCAACCTCTGAATTATTATGCTTTAGAACTTAAAGATTTAAAAAACACATAGCCAAAACCTATAAAAAGCATCAAATGAAAAGGAAAAAGTCCAAAATCACCACCTTGGTCGCCAACCACAAATGCGCTATACATACCAAAGCCAAAATAAGCCATTAGTCCACCTTCTATAATAACATGTGGTGATACTTTTTTACGCAAATATTTATTGCCTTTCCATGAATCTTTTAGTGTACTGATATTAAATTTTGGTGTGCGTACAAATTCGCTACGTTTGCCAATATGTCCTTCTAATACTGCGATAGAATTATGTAAAGAAAAACCCATGGCTATTGAGAAAAAGGTAAAAAACATACCTATGTAGCTGAAAAACTTTTTAAAACCACTACCATAAATACTCTTGTACATAAACCAATAACACACAAAGAATATAATCGTACTTGTTACAAAGAAACTCATAACGTAAAAGTAGTTACGTAAATGTGCATATTCGTTTTTAATATACAACATCGGAATACTTAAAACAGCTACTGTAAATATGCTTAAAAACATCGTACTGTTTAATAAATGTAGTAAGCCATGTACTTTTGTCTTGGTAGATATGTTTTTAGATTTTACTACACGCCAAAGCATTTTTCTGAAGTTTTCTGCACCACCTTTATTCCAACGGAATTGCTGTGAGCGCGCAGCACTAATCACAACAGGTAATTCTGCTGGAGTTTCAACATCTTCTAAATATTTGAATTCCCAATTTTTTAATTGAGCACGATAGCTTAAATCTAAATCTTCAGTTAGCGTATCACCTTCCCAATTACCTGCATCAATGATACAGTCTTTTCTCCAAACGCCTGCAGTACCATTAAAATTGATGAAATGTCCTTTACTATTTCTGCCTACTTGTTCTAAAGTAAAGTGGGCGTCTAACGCAAAGGCTTGTATTCTTGTTAATAATGAATAATTACGATTAATATGTCCCCAACGTGTTTGTACAACACCAACTTTATCATTTTTAAAATAAGGAATTGTACGTTTTAACCAATTGGGTTGTGGTAAGAAATCAGCATCAAAAATGGCAATAAACTCACCTTTAGCAATTTCTAAACCTTCTTTTAAAGCTCCAGCTTTAAAGCCTTGACGGTCGGTACGTGTAATGTGTGTTATGTCTAGGCCAGTGGCTGCTAATTTTTCGATATGATTACGAGTACTATCAACAGTTTCATCTGTAGAATCATCAAGTACTTGTATTTCTAGTTTTTCTCTAGGATATTCTATTAAAGCAATATTTTCCAAGAGTCTTTCCATGACATACATCTCGTTAAAAACGGGTAACTGTATAGTGACGTATGGTGTTTCTTCAGACTTGGATAAATCGAATTTTTTGCAAGTGTCCTTTTTCTTTTTTGAGGATAAGTAGTTATATAGTAAATTGAGTTGCGCCAAAGCATACATAAAAATGAGTATGATGGCAATCGTATAAATAACAATTATTATAGATTCTAAAAGCATTACTTAAAACTGTATTTAAAAATCCATGTCAGGATTTTAATGCCTGCAAATATAGCACCTTTTACCGTTCCAGAAACTTTTGAGACACCAATTCTGTTACGATAGTTTACAGGAATTTCTCTATATGTGTATTTTTTCTTCAATGCTTTAAGCTGCATCTCAACAGTCCAACCATAGGTTTTGTCTTCCATTTCAAGTGCTAAAAGCTTATCGTATTTTATAGCTCTAAACGGCCCAAGGTCTGTAAATGTTGACCTAAACATGATTTTCATCAAAGTAGTAGCTAACCAATTTCCAAAAACTTGAGGACCAGTCATGCTACCAGCTTCTCTAAGTTTTTTGTCTCTTGCGCCGATAACAAAATCTATATCTTCTTTAATTATAGGTTCGACGATTTTAATAAGTTCTTCTGGGTAATCACTATAATCGCCATCTAAAAAAACAATAATATCTGGCTTGTTAGCTTGTTGGGCAACATAATCCATACCTTTTAGACAGGCATAACCATAACCTCTTTGATTTTCAGTTAAAACGGTTGCGCCTACATTCCTTGCATTAGTTTCTGTATTATCTGTAGAGTTATTGCTAACTACAATAATCTCGTCTACTATTTTAGGAATGTCTTTTATAACATGTGTTATAGATTCTGCTTCATTATAAGCAGGGATGATGACTTTTATACTTCGGCTTTGCTTAGCATGGGTTTTACTCATTGAAGATCTCTTAATCTATTTTCTTTTTTGAATGACCTAAAATCAGTCCATTCTTTTATTTTTTTGCCCAAAGAATATTTAATAGCCGATGTAAGTTTTTCGTTTTTATACATTAAACAATAGCCATTTTTTTGATTGTTTCTTAGTTGGCATTTATGATTAACATGACCATTATTGTCATAAAAAATCCACCATTTTACCTTTTTGTCAGCCTCATAATGTCCTTCGCTTTCTTTGCGGCCATTAGCTCTGTATAACTTCCAAAATTTCGTTTTAAGACCATTTTTGTAATGGCCTTCAGATTTTACGTTTCCATTTGTATGGTAATGTCTCCAATACTTTACTTTTTTTCCATTTTCAACCCAGCCAGCGGATTCTATCTTGCCATCATCAAAATAATTTTTTTGATAGCTCTTTTGCGCAAATGCAAAGTTACAAATAAGACAAAGAATAAGTATTAATCGCATTATTTTTGGTTTACGAGTTCCATTAAATCTACGTCGTTTCCTAATAATACTTCTGTAGGATTGATTCTACCTTTCATAGTGTCATTTTCTAATTTAAGAACACCTCTTGGGCAAACTGCAGAACAGATACCGCAACCTACACAGCTAGAACGTACAATGTTTTCACCTTTTTGCGCATAATGACGTACGTCAATTCCCATTTCGCAACTGTTAGAACAGTTACCACATGAGATACATTGACCACCGTTAGTGGTAATCCTGAATTTTGAAAACATACGTTGTTGAAATCCTAAAATTCCTGCCATTGGACAGCCAAAACGACACCAAGCTCTACTTCCTAAAATTGGATAGAAACCTGTACCAATAACTCCTGAAAAGATAGAACCTATATAAAAGCCATAAGCCGATTTTAATGCGCCAGCTTTAACAAAGAAAACCTGATCTGTAGTTCCTGTAAAGTGCATTGCTACAAGTAATGCAATAACGACAAAGTAGCCTATTGCTCCGTATTTTGCATCTTTACCTAACTCTTGACGTTTAAAAATCATTATCACTGCAAAAACAATAGTCAAGAATACACCGATACTAATTAAAAAGACTTCTCTAGTAAGCCAATATTTATCTGGGTCATAACCTAAATAGGTATAGATAACAGCTGTTGTCATAACAACAGAGAACACTAAAACGGTATGGATTAGCCATCGTTCTAGTTTCCATGCAGACATCTTTTTAGAAGACAGATGTCTAAATGAATCTCCAGCAGTTTCAGCTAATCCTCCACAACCACAAACCCAAGAACAATACCAACGTTTTCCATATTTGTATGTTAAAAAAGGAGAGATTACAAAAATTGATAATACGCCAAATATCAATAAGGCCATACCGATATTACCATTGTTTATAAAACTATCAACTCTGTATTGCTCAAAATTGTAATAGTTTAAAGGCCACATATTTTTAAGATCGTAATAGGGTAAGCTTGAATTCATGCTGTACATAAATTCAGGAATTAAAAACGCAAAGCCTAGTTGAAAAAACATAACAGATACAGTACGCAATTGTTGGTATTTGTTATGCCTGTACTTTAATATAAACTTGTATCCAAAAGCTAAAATGGCAATAGTATATAATGTTCCATAAACAAACCACTGACTTGCAGGACGCCCAGATAACAACTGACTTAAAGGATCAAATAAAGAAATAAGCCCAGTGTTTGCGCCATCTACTCCTTGTCCAAGCCCTAATAATTCTTCAAAGAAGTAAAGGACAATATAAAATCCGGTAAGTATAATACCAAGAATCCAGCCCCATAGTCCTCTTGAAGATATAGACTTAAACCATTGCCCATCATTTTTGATGCCTTCTTGCTTTGTAAGGTAAGCTTCTCTTGAATACACAATTGTACCAATAGAAATTAAGCCCAAAGACAATGACAGAAATAATCCTTTATTAGGAAAATCAGTGTTAAGTAATGCTAGTGTTAATATAAATAATCCAGCAATACCAATTATTAATGCTATTTTTTGTTTTGTTGTAATGTCTAAAGCGTCTGGTTTTGCCAAAGACATACTATGATTTAATTTGTTACTCATGGTTAGGCAGTTTGTAATTTTTGGTTATAAGCTGATAAGATTTCAGCTTCATAATGGCTATAAAATTCTGGATCAAAATTTGCTTCTGGAAGATTATTCATGACATAATCTACATCTCTTTCTTCAGTAAGCCAGCGGTCAAAAACATCGTGACGCATTCTTATTCCAAAGGTGTTTATACCCAAAAATTTATTAGTGTCTTTGTTGTAGGCTACAGTAATACATTTGGTATCATCTTTATGTCTCCAGTGAAAATGGGCTTCAGTGTCTTGCTTACTACGCTCGCTAAATACCCAACCGTAGGTTTGATATTCTATATCCATAAATTTTGCAGAGTTAAACCAATGCCCTGGTTTATATTCTATCCGATTACCACATAAGGTTTGTGCTAAGGTTTCACCCATCATGCGACCAGTATACCAAACAGCTTCAATTGGTCTGCGGTTACCTATAGCTTCGTGCTGTTCTGCACAATCACCAATGGCATACACATCTTTTATATTAGTTTCTAAGAAACGATTAACCTTTACGCCGCGCCCCGTTTCTATCTCAGAATCTTTTATAAAATCTATGTTTGGAGAGACACCAGCTGTAAGACCAACCACATTGCATTCTATTTCTTCACCCGTTTCTTCTATAATTACAGATTTTACTTTTCCGTTTTCGTCTGCTTTTATTTCTCTTAAGTTGGTAGATAGTCTTAAATCTATATTATGATTTTTAATGTGTCTGTTTATCATTTCACTTTCTCCACTTGGTAAAACACCATTCCAAAAACTGTCTTCACGCACTAAAAAAGTCACTGGGATGCTTCTGGAATTTAGCATTTCTGCCAATTCAATACCTATTAAGCCGCCACCTACAATAACTGCACGCTTACATACTTTGTTGTTAGGTGCGTGTTCTTCAAGATTATCTAAGTCTTGTTTATGGTACATACCCATAACACCATTTAAATCTTGTCCTGGCCAACCAAACTTGTTAGGTTTACTTCCGGTAGCAATTACCAATTTATCATATTGCAAAGTATCACCATTAGCAAAATGAAGTGTTTTTGATGTTGTCTCAACCGTCTTTACATATCCTTTTTTAAGCTCAATCCTGTTCTTTTCCCAAAACCAATTTTCATAAGGTTGGGTATGCTCAAACTTCATGTGCCCCATATAAATGTACATTAAAGCTGTACGTGAGAAGAAGTAGTCTGTTTCTGCAGAAACAATGGTTATTCTTTTATCAGATAGTTTACGGATATGTCTAGCGGTAGTTACTCCTGAGATACCGTTTCCGATAATTACAATGTGTTCCATAATTTTTTGTTAGTGGTTGGTGAGTCGGATTTAAAGATAACACCTTAAGTAGTAACTATAATTTAGAAAGAGTTTAAATAGGAAAAAAGTGTAAGGAATTAAAATTGAAAGAGACGTTAAATTTCTTTCAAAAAATATGTAAGTAGATTCTTTTAAGCGCGACATAAGTGCCGTTACAACATTTATACAATCATAACTCATGAAAAAACACGTATTAATAATAATTATACTAATTGGGACAAATCTACAAGCCCAGAACTTGAATGATTTCTTTAATCAATCCGATGCTTTCTTTAAAGCTAATGTTAAAAATGGAAAGGTTGCTTACTCAAAAATTAATGATAATCCTGAAAGCTTAAATGCAGTTTTAACTATAGCAGAAGGCATATCTGTTTCAGAAAGTGACGCTAAAAATTATCAAGCATTTTGGATTAATGCATATAACTTATCTGTTATAAAAGGTATAGTAGATAATTACCCAACTAAATCGCCTTTAGATAATTCTGGATTTTTTGATAAGACAACTTATAGTTTGGGTGGAAAGCAGATTACTCTAAATGATATTGAGCATAAACTATTAAGACCAAAATTTAAAGATCCACGCTTTCATTTCGTGTTAGTATGTGGCGCTTTGGGTTGTCCTCCTTTGATAAGTAAAGCGTATTTACCAAGCACATTGGAAACACAATTAGAAACGCAAACAAAAAAAGCGATTAACGGAAGCTTTCTTAAAGTGAAGAAAAACAAAGTTGCTGCTTCAAAAATAATGGAATGGTATAAAGAAGATTTTACAATAAATGGCTTAACAGAAATAGACTTTATTAATAAGTACAGAACCGAAAAAATACCAGCAAAATCTAAACTCAGTTATTTTGAATATAACTGGAACTTAAACAAACAATAATAAACTCAAAATCATAACTAATAAACCAAAAAAAATGAAAAGAATAATAACAACAGTAATAGCATTAGTGATTGGATTTACAGGATTTTCGCAAGAAGATGAACAAGAAGATCAAGGAAGTGTTATTCAGAATTTAACACCTTCAAAATTAATAGGTAAAGGTCAAGTCGATATTAAATGGTTTAATAACCTGTATACACAAACGCGTCAGTTAGATGCGAATGAAGAGGTGCAAGATATTGCAAGAGAAAACTTTTTTACGTCAACACTCGATGTGTTTTTTGGGGTTTCAGAAAATAAAAGAGTTAGTGTTGGTGCGATTTTAGAATTTCGTTCTAATGCTGTAGGCGGAAGAGGCGCATTCGATGTTTTTAGTTTTGATGGTGAAACAGGCACGGCACGAAGTGGTTTAACGAACATTGCTCCCAGTGTTAAGTTTGTACCTTTTGCAAAATTGAGCAACTTCTCAGTACAAAGTTCTCTATTTATTTCAACAATTGGAGATGAGGTAGATGATGCAGGAGTGTTTTTAGACCAAGATGGTTTTACATGGCAAAACAGATTTTTCTACGATTTGCCTTTAGGACAAAACAAAGAATGGCAACTATTTTTTGATTTGAACACTGAATACAACTTTGGTAAAAATGAAGACAGTTTTGCAAATGATAGTTTACGTTTAACGCCAGGTGTATTTTTAAGTTATTTCCCTTCTTCAAAGTTTACAGTATTAGGTTTTGTGCAACATTTTCAGTTGATAGCATTGACAGACAATGGTTTTGAGCAAGATATTACTAGTATCGGAACTGGCGTAAAATACCAATTAACAGACAAACTAAATATTGAAGGCTTATTTTCGTATTTCGCAAGAGGTAATGGAGCATTTACTGGTTTAGGTGAGGCTTACAATATAGGATTACGTTATGTACTCTAAATTTAAAATATTTAATATAGGTTTAAGAGCCTTTTTTTAGAGATATACTTACTTTAGGAGCTTAAATCTATACCATGAATAGAACTAAGCTCCTAATTTATTTTGTTTACGCTATTTTACTTTCATCATGTTCTGGTCAGAATGAAAAGGTAAATGGTGCTAGTTTTGTCGCTTATGGTATTCCTGTTGATGAAACGCATACTAAGCCTTTAGTCACTAAAATTAATGCTAATTACGCTGCAGTAATGCCTTTTGGGTTTATCCGAACATTAGATAATCCCGAAATAATTCATAATACAGAAAGACAATGGTTTGGAGAAACAAGAGCAGGCGCAAAGCAATATTCTGAAGAGTTAAGAAAGCAGAATATTAAAATAATGGTAAAGCCTCAAATATGGATTCACCGCGGTGAATTTACAGGTTTTCTAAACATGAAAACGGAAGCAGATTGGAAAAAGTTAGAAGCGTCTTATTCCAGTTTTATTTTAGAATATGCAGACTTAGCCAATGAAATTAATGCTGAAATATTTTGTATTGGGACTGAACTCGAAAATTTTATAACTAAACGCCCAAAGTATTGGAGCAATTTAATCGATGACATTAAAAAAGTATACAAAGGAAAGCTCACTTATGCCGCAAATTGGGACGAGTACAAACGAACACCATTTTGGAGTGATTTAGATTTTATTGGGATTGACGCCTATTTTCCGGTAAGCGATGAACAAACACCGACTTTTGAAAAAAGTATGGAAGGTTGGCAAAAACATAAACCTGTAATAAAGAGCTATTCTGATAAGTACCAAAAACCAGTTTTGTTTACGGAGTATGGTTACCGAAGTGTCGATTATTCAGGTAAAGAACCTTGGAAGTACGACCGTAGTATGACTGAAGTGAATTTAGATGCTCAAGTCAATACAAGTAAAGCCTTATACGAGACCTTTTGGCACGAAGAATGGTTTGCAGGGGGCTTTATTTGGAAATGGTTTATAGAATACGACAAAGTAGGCGGAAAGGATAATAACCAATTTACACCACAAAACAAACCTGTAGAACAGGTGATAAAAACATATTATAGTAAACGAGAATGAAACTTTTAAAAACACTTAGTCTGGTTTTAATTTTAGTAGGATGCCAATCTGAAAATCAACCTGAAAATAACTCAAGTGTTTTGTCTGAAGTTTTAGAAAATTCAAGTTTTGAAGTTGGAGCTGTCATTGCCTGTGGAGCTAGTGATGCTAATAATTCTGCTCAAGCAAATATCTACTTTTATCCAGAGCAGAATGCTGAAAATTTCACTTTATATGAAACAAGATTGACTGACGTCGACCCCAACAATTTTTCTAATTACACCAAAGTTGAAATTGAATCAGAGCCCTTTTTTAATGGTTTTCTTCGTCAATATTCAAGAATTTTAGATGCTGAAAAATGGGTGATTGTTACGTTTAATTTGGAAAATGAAATAAAAGTTTCTAATCCAATTCGGACGAAGCAAATTTCAAAGCCTTCTATATTTAATCAAGATATTACGGTAAATCAATCTGAGGCTTTAATGCCTCAATTTTTGTGGGCAGCTAATGAGTTTGGAGACAATGCTATTTATTTTCAGATTATATCTGATATACAGCAAAATGTTTTTTCAGCAACATACACCTTTGAAAGTAATTTTCAGTATTACAATACGTCTAACGTAGTATTAAATATTACAGAAGGCATTCCTCCAAATTTACAAAGTGAAGAAACATATAGTTTTTCGCTTATGGATGTAAGCGAAGATAATTGGGTTAATGCCATAAGCCTCAATGCCAATTTTACAATAGAATGAAAAAAACAATTACCCTAATACTTATAACTTTAGTTTCTATTTCATTTATAGATGCTCAAACCATAAAAGAAGTTAAGATTGAAGGTAATAAACGTACACGAACTAATTTTTTAAAACGTTTAGCCTTTGTAAAAGAAGGGAGCCAGTTGGATACTGTCCGTATAGCTTCAGATGAAAGACGTTTTCGCTTATTGCCTTCAGTTGCAAGTTCCTCTTCTAAACTCGAAAAAATAGATGATGAAAACTATCGATTAACATACACTGTTGTCGAAAACTTCGCAATTATTCCAGGGTTAAATGTTTCGCAAGATGTTAATGAAGATTTAGCATATCGCGTATCATTATTTGATTTTAATTTTTTAGGACAGAACCAAATCATTGGTGGATTTTATAGCAGAAATGTATTTGATTCTTACGGTTTCTTTTGGGAAGCTCCTAACTTAATTACCCGTAAATGGGGTGTTGGTGTTAATTATCAGCGTAATGTATTACAGGAACCTATTTTTCTAGATAATAATGATGAGGTGAATTATAAATTCGATAGTCGAGCTTTTGAATTTCGTGTATTTTATGAACATAATTTTAAAAACCGATTTGAGTTAGGTTTAAACTTTGCCAATATAGATTATAATTTTTTAGACGGAAACCGCCCTCAAAATATTCCTGAAGAACTAGGTGTTGACCGGGTTTCAGTTGTAGGAGAATATGAATACAATAACATCACCAATGAGTTTCAATATGTCGATGGTTTTAGGAGCATCTTTACCTATAGTTTTACCTTAGATTCGAATGGGAATAATGATCTGCTTCGTAACTTTTTTATTGGTCGAAATGATTTTGAATATTTTAAGCGTATTGGAGAAAAAGGTAATTGGGCAAA
The DNA here is from genome assembly GCF_014635865.1 of Winogradskyella haliclonae. Taxonomy (GTDB): domain Bacteria; phylum Bacteroidota; class Bacteroidia; order Flavobacteriales; family Flavobacteriaceae; genus Winogradskyella; species Winogradskyella haliclonae. The sequence continues at coordinate 1,102,705 of NZ_BMDQ01000001.1, forward strand.
CCGTCTACGATTAGCATATGCTACAAATGATACGACACCTTTTGCCCCTTTTGCATTAGATAATCAATTAAACATTCGTGGAGTAGGTAATGTGGTTGATAGAGGAACGGCTTCGATTGTTTTGAATACCGAATATAGGCATACGTTTTACGAAAAAGGCTGGTTTGCTTTGCAGGGTAATGCTTTTATAGATGCCGGTACTTGGCAAGATCCAGGAGGGAATTTAGGAGATTTAATTGAAGGAGAAAGTGCCAGTCTATTTACGGGTCTTGGTCTAAGATTTATCCATAAGCGTATTTTTAATGCAGTATTCCGAATTGATTACGGCATCAGCCTAGGCGATAAGGCAAACAATGGTATTGTGTTTGGAATAGGTCAATATTTTTAGAAGAAGTGTTATTTTTACACTATAACCCTGAATAATGCGATTTCTGACCTCAATTTTATGTCTATTTTTTTTGAGCTTATCTCAAGCACAAGAAAGCAGAGTTGTAGATGTAAAAGTTCAAGGTAATAAAAAACTAAAATCATCTTTTGTAAAAAAAATTGCTCTGGTAAAACCAGGCGTTCTATTAGACTCAATACAATTAGAAGAAGATGTAAAGTTGTTAAAGCGCCTGCCTTCAATAGCACATGCATACTATCAAGTATTTCCTGCTAATACTCCTAATGAATTTAATGTGTTTTATAATATTGTAGAGAATTTTACTATAATTCCATCTGCAAATGTTTATACGACTAATGATGATGAATTTGCCTTCAGAGTTGGACTCTATGAATATAATTTATTAGGTCAAAATATTACATTTGGAGGCTTTTATCAAGATGATATTTTTAGTTCTTATGGTATAAATTTAAGAGCACCATTTCTCTTTTCAAGGAAGTTAGGGATGGCAATTAACTATCAAAATTTAACAACTCAAGAGCCTGTTTTTTTTGATAATACAACTGCGGATTATAGATACAATAATGAATCTATTGAAGGTTTAGTCCTATATCAGCCAAATTTTAATAACCGATTTGAATTTGGGATTAATTATTTCACAGAAGATTACGAGTATCTATTTGGAGCAACAAATCCAAGCGTACCTCAAGAGTTAAGAGTAAAGAAACTACTTTATAAATTGATATATGAGTTTAATAATATTAATTATTATTATCAGTATTTAGAGGGTTTTCAAAGCATTTTTAATTTCCAGTATGTGACATCAACTGATGAAGCATTACCTGAATTTGTTATTGGCTGGAATGATTTTTCATATTTTCTAAGAGTTGGAAAAAAGGGTAATTGGGCGAGTAGATTACGTTTAGGGTTGGCTACAAATAATGATTCGCCTTTTGCACCATTTTCTGTGGACAATAATTTGAATGTAAGAGGTGTTGGTAATACAATTGACCGCGGCACAGGTGTAATTGTTTTAAATACTGAATATAGGCATACTTTTATTGACAAGGAATGGTTTGCCATGCAAGGCAATGTATTTGTAGATGGCGGTAGTTGGAGAAATCCAGGAGGAGATTTTGGCGATTTTGGTGATTCTCAAAACATCAGAATTTATCCAGGCATTGGATTGCGATTTATACACAAAAAAATATTTAATGCTACGTTCAGAATCGATTATGGTTATGGCATAACACCCGATTCTACCAATGGATTTGTGTTTGGTATAGGGCAGTACTTTTAAGAGATGTATTTTTTGTAATATCTATACAATTCATCTCCAGAAGCGCCAAACCATTTCTTAACATATATGGTCCAAAAATGATATTGTAGTTTCCAGACACCATGTCTCTCGTAAAGTCTGGCTGATGTCTTTATTTTTTTATTAATCACTACAAATTCCTTACGCTTGTATAGCTCATTGATAAGGATGTTATCTTCATAGATTGTGTATGCTTCATCAAATCCACCTATGTCTTTAAATAGGGGTTTAGTGATAAACTGACTTTGGTCACCACCACGACAGGCTCGCCAGCGAAACTGTGTGAGCCAACTTGCTAAACGTAACCACCAATGATTATTATCAAATTGCAAACGAAAGCAACCTGCATTATTCTCTTTTTTAATTTCGTTAATAATGTGTTGATCGTAATTTAAAGGTGGAAAAGAGTCTGCGTGTAAGAAGTATAGAATATCTCCTGTGGCAAGATTAGCACCGGTATTCATTTGTTTGGCGCGACCTTTTTCAGACCTTAGTAATTTTACGCTTAGTTTTAAATTCTGAATTATTTCTGGTGTACCATCTACACTTCCTCCATCAACAACAATAATCTCGTTAATGTTTTTTAGGTCTGCGCAATCAACCAAATGATAGAGAAGTGACTCTATGGTTTCGGCTTCATTTAAAACAGGGATTATAATACTAATCATATATCTACTTACGAAGAAAAGTCAATGTAAGTTTTAATCATTCAAGTCCCAATTATAATCTTTGAAAGATTTTTTTGCTTTAGATGAAATCTCAACCTCAGTGTATTCGTTTAAGAAATCAATTAGGCTACCATTTGTTTTAAAATCCTTAGCAAACCACTTAAAGATCTTTGAGAGCTTAAGGTTGTTTTCTGAAATGTTATTTCGGTCTTCGTCTGCTAAAAATTCTTTTGTAACCCTTGTTAACTGTTCTTCTAGATTTGAAGCGGTGTAAGCCTCATTCAATAGTTTAGGGCAAGAAAAAGAGGCACATACAATAGCAAAATGAATACGAGGTTCATCCATTTTACGAAGAATTTGATGCTCAATATCATTAAGGTTTAACCATTTGTCTCCAAATTTCCAAAGGCGTTGGTCCCAAGGTTTATCTATGTCTTTTATACTTTTTAATGGATAGTTTTTAAGAATTAAATCTACGGTTAAAGCATTATAAGCGTTAATCCAATAGGCCAATTTATCTTCTCTAGACCAAGTGTCTGTAGGTGTGTTGTCCGTTAATAATTTTATATAGTTATATAGTTCAGTGCGCTGTGCTTTAATGTTTTTATAATTAACATTACCATTTTTAGAAACATGCGTTTGTAATAACGTATTGAGCACATCATGATTAAAAGCTTCAGTTTTTGTTTCTACTTTTATTTCTGAGTCTTTAATCATGACTTCAGTCTTAGTAGGTGTTTCTTCTTTTGTTTTGACTTCAGTGTCTATTTCTTTTTCAACTTTAATTTCAGGCTCTGAGGTATTAGTAATTTTTGTTTTTTCAACTTGTTTGGTTGATTCAGAATTTTCAATGGCTTTTTTAGTGCCACCACAAGAGGTTACTAAAACTAGAAGTATAAGGAGTGCTATTTGTTTCATTTCTTTTTTAAAGGATATAATTCTTGACTTAAAAAATCTTTAGGAAATGTTTCGTCTCCACTAAAACCTAATTCTATGTCTCGTCCATTATGAGGTACATAATTGGTTTTAAAGAGATAATCCCACAGACTTAAAGTAAGTCCAAAATTAACGCCATACCTTACATGTTTGGGTAATTCTTTGGCATGATGCCAGATGTGCATTTTGGGATTGTTGAATACATATTTTAGTATACCATAGTCCCAACCCAAATTAGCATGATTCAAATGCCCGATAGCGATTGCAAAGAAATAAACGATAGCAACATCTTGCGCATCAAAACCACCAATAATTGCCAATGGAATGTATAAAAGAGATTTATAAACTACAGGTTCCATCCAATGGTAGCGTAAATGTGCAGCAAAGCCCATTTCTTTTACAGAGTGATGTACTTTGTGGAAATTCCATAGCAAAGGCACACGATGCAGTAAACGATGTGTATTCCATTGCACAAAGTCAGACACTAGAAAGAACACGAGCAAGCCTAGCCATTTTGGTAAATCATCAACATCAAATAATTGAAGGCTACCGATACTTATTCCAATACGTTTAAGCGTATCATTAAAAAACTCTGAAACCGTATTGGATAGCGCTATAAGGATGATTAAATTCAGAATAAAGAAATTAAAAAACATATAGAATGTGTCTAACCAAAAATCTTTACGAAAAATAGCTTGACGCTTCCGCCAAGGAAAAGCAATTTCTAATAACCAAACAGCAATAGAAATAATAATTAAGCCATAGAAATAGTTATCCCAATGATTAAGGTCTATCAATTCGTATTTAAGATAGTTCCAATAGTTGGAGTAGGAGTTTTTAAAGATATCAATGTACTTTTCCATACAGCATCAGAGTCGAAATTGCTTAGTAAAAATAACACAATTACGTAGAATTGCTATACTGTAGCAATACTAAATAACGATTACCAAATGCGAAAAATAGATAGTTTACTTAGTGAGTATGGAGAGAGTCATCAAACGACTTTTAACAAGCCTGGACATTATATGTGCGTGCCAGCAATATTTTTTAGTCTTATAGATTTATTGGCATGTAACTCTGCATGTGGGCTTTTAGTTGACCAAACTCCGACTTGGATGGAGCCATTTTTACATTTTGGTACTGTAGTTATTATTTGGTATTACTTTATTATCTGAGATTATCCTTTACGTTTTTTATTGGAATGCTCATTTTTCCTTCTTTAGCGCTTTATGGTATTCATATCATTGAATATTCTCAGATTGCGTAGTTGAGTTTTGTCATGGTGGCTATTTTTGTTATAGCTTGGATTGTGAAATTTGCTGGGCACAACCGAAGGTAATAAGCCATCATTTCTTAAAGATGTACAATTTTAATGATTGGACCAGCATGGACAATGAGTCATTGTTTGATACCTTAGGTCTTATACTTTAAGAGTATTGGTTAAAACTGATAAGCCAATCCAAACTGAGCACGCCATCTAGAATTTTCAGTGTCTATTACCCAAGGTGTTGTGTCATTTATATTAAATGTATAGGTTGGTTGCTCATTCTCAATACCTCTAAAATTGAGTAAACTAAAACTAGAATTAACCACATTAGGTACAAAATAGAGTTGACCCCAGTTACGATTTACTAAGTTTAAAACATTAAAGACGTCCATACTTAAACGTAGTTTTTGCTGCTTGCCTATGTTAAAGCTATACTCGAGCTTGGCATCAAGTCTATGATTCCAAGGCGTTCTTGCTCCATTTCGTTCTGTATAATTACCGCGTCTAGAGTTTAGGTAATCGTTGTTGTTAATATAATTGTTGAGGTTTATCCATTGGGTTTCTGCTGTGACTACATTACCGTTAGAATCTGTGAAATCTACCAATTCTATGTCGTTTTCGTTTCTAGGAACAAATACCAAATCATTTCGAGAAGAACCATCTCTATTAACATCACCTTGAACTACAAAAGAAAATGGACTCCCTGCTGTGCCGTTATATAAAAAGGAAACTGATAAATTACTTTTTGTATTTAGATTAAAGTTGTAACTCTGAGATGATACTATTTTGTGTCTCAAATCGAAATTTGAAAATGACAAATCTGGGTTGTTGGAGTTTATAGCCTGATTCCATTCAAAGTTTGCAGCTTGAGAATTTCTTACTGTACTAGAGATGTCTTTACTTTTACCATAGGTATAGCCAAGATAAGCATTATAGTTTTTGGTACTTTTTGATAAGCCCAAGGTTAAGTTATAACGGTAGCCTTTGTTGGTGTTGGTTAATAAAAATACGTTAGTAAAATTTGGATTAATTTTTATATCTGTTCCTGTTTCTAAGAAATATTCACGATTGTCTGCGCCAGTAAAATTACCTTTATTATTTCTTCGGTTTATAGATTGAAAAAAGATGCCCTTTACAACTTTAGAATAAGTGCCTTCTAGGGATAAGTTGAATGATTTAGGGAGTTTTATATCAAGGGCAATATTTGTTTTCCATTCGCGTGGTAAATCAAAATCGTTATCAATTAGATTTATTTCTGTTAAACCAGGTTGTTGCGTAGCAAGGTCTTCTAGATTTTCAATAATTGGAGTAGCTTCAGTCGGACGGATATCTACATTAAAGTAATCTGTTCCTGAAATATATTCGGCATAAGCAAACCATAAATACGGAATTCGACCTGTAAATAAGCCAGAGCCTCCTCTAAGCTGAATGTTCTTATCTTCATTAAAAAAGTAATTAAAACCGACACGAGGATTAATCTGCGGCGCCGAATTTATTTTGTTTTCAAACCTACTAAACTCAGGTGTGTTTCTTACTTCGTCACTTAAAGGTAAATCGTCAAGTAATGCCTGACTATCAAGGCGCACACCGGCCAGAAGGCTAAAACGGTCACTAAATCGTATTCTATCCTGCGCATATAAGCCAAGAGTAAGAATATCTAAAGTTGCAGAAGGTGTATTGCTTACAAAGTCGAAGTTGTTATTGCTTGTTCTGTAAACACCCCGGATCCTCGAAGGCCTGTCGTTTACAAAATCGTCTACTGATCGGTATTGCCAACGTCCATTCCAAGCAGATAAAAACCCGTAATCAATATCGTTATACTGCGCTAAACCACCAACTTTAAAGGTATGCTTATCTTTAATGTACGTCAGTGTATTTGTAATTTGAAATGTATTGAGATCTGTTTTATAAACTGAAGCTTCGCGGTATGTTCCTGCGAAAATTCGGTTAGACTCATCCTGAATTAAAAGATGTGGAAAAACGCGTCCGTCAAAATCTCTATCATCTTTTACGGAGTTATATCCAATATTTAAAACGTTAGATGTGCTTTCGCTAAAACTAGATTTCAATTCGGCCGCTAAACTATTGGCTGTACTTCGGTGTCTGTAGCCTTGATTTCCAAAATTGAAAATTGACTCATTCCATTCCAGATTATCAGAAAAACTTTTAACGTAATTATGCCTCAACGTTAGCTTATGTTTTTTTGAAATATTATAATCTAAACGCGCAAATATTTTTGTGCTTGCGGTCTCAATATTAGCTGAAGTAAAAGTACCAGGGTCGTAATTGTATCTGTTTTTTAATGTTTCTGAGATAAGAGAAACAGTTTCGAAACTAATATTTGAACCAGAGCCCCCAGGAGCATTTAAAAGCGGAAGATTACTTAAAGCCTGTTCTATATTTATATAGTAGAACAGTTTGTCTTTTGCAATAGCACCGCCAATACCGCCACCAACTTGAATGTCGTAAAAGTTGTCCGTGACTTGTCTCTTTCCGTTGGCGTACTTTCCTATTAAAAATTCGTTATTACCAAAACCATAAACTTCAACTTTAGTTTTGTTTCCTCCATTTTTGGTAACTACATTAATGTTGGCACCCGTAAAATTTCCTATACTTACATCAAAAGGTGTGGTCTTTACAGAAAGCTCTTTGATGGCGCCAAATGCAATAGGTTGAGTTCTTGATAAACTCCCTGGCGTACCATTTGCAGAAGAGCCTGATGCTCCACTTGCTGGTTCTTGAAACCCTACAACATCGTTATTGGCAATTCCATCAATATTTAAGTTATTAAAACGGTTACTAGCACCTGCAAATGAATTGAGGTTAGCTTCTGGTAATGTTCTGGTTAAATCTTGTATACTGCGACTTATAGTTGGAGTTTGTTTGATTATACTTTTAGAAATGTGTTTGTCGTTATTTTTTTTAAATCCATTTGGTGAATTTGTAATAACAATTTCATCAAGAGTTTGTTGGTCTTCAATAAGCGTTCTGTCCTTAGTTGTAGTAACTCCAAGTCGTATAACTACAGGTTGAATTATTTCAGTTTTAAAACCTAGAAGACTAATCTCAACCTTATAATTAGTCCCTGGTGGAAGATTACTTACTAAGTAGTAACCTGACTCTTGAGATGTGCTTCCGTATTTAAAGTTTGTGTCTAAATCTGTTACTAAAATATTGGCAAAGGATAAGGGTTGATTTGATATGTCTGAAATTTTACCATCTAATCTACCTGTGGTTTCTTGGGCGAAAATTGATAAGGAAATAAATAATAATATGTAAAGAAAGATAGTATTTCTAGGTAGCATTAATTAGAGTTTAGAGACAAGTAGTCATTTGGTCTACAATTTCCTTACAGTCCAAAGACATTTTAACCTAGCATAGTTATGCTAGGTTAAAAAATAATAATAAATGATTTTACTTTTATTATTTAGCAGCAACCACCACCATCGTAGTGATAAGTAGATTCGCTGATAAAAATATCATCTCTACCTAAATCGGCTAGAGCGCCTGCAGTTTTATCACAAATAGCTATAGGTTGATTTTTAAGTAAGATATGTCCTTTGTTGTCATCAAAATAGGGTTCTTCCCCATAATAGATGGCTGCTTTTCCTGTAAAAATACATGGGCCATCTTCTGGCATTGGGTCTTTAATAGCCGCAACTTCTATAGATTCTATATAGATGAGTTCTTCAGTTGGATAATTCTTTGGGTCAAGAATGCGGTAAGGTTTACGTGCACGAATTTCGATAGTTCCAAAACCAGCATCGGTTAATGCTTTTACATATTCTGCAATAGGCAAGCTTCCGCTAAGACACAATGCACGTAGCCTATCATCATTACGCAATGTATCGTTCATTGGTTGCTCACAAGTTGGGTCGCTCATTACAAGACGGCCATGAGGTTTGAGTACGCGATACATCTCATCAATGGCTTTCTTTAAGTCTTCTGCTTTAAAAATATTGAATAGGCAATTTTGAGCGGCAACATCTATGCTATTATCTTCTACAGGAAGATTTAATGCGTCTCCTTTTTTAAGCTCTACAAATTCACTTTTAAACCAATCGTTTTGCGCTTCGGCTTCAATGAAATTTTTACGTGATGCTTCTAGCATTTCATCTACAACATCAACACCAATAACACCACCTTTTTGACGATTGAAATAGGAGAATTGTAAGAGCTCCATACCACCACCTACGCCTACATATAGCATTTTTGGATTATTGGTCAAATCACGTGCATTAACGGTACTTCCGCAACCGTAATTCATCTCTTGCATGATTCTAGGAATTTTTAATCCAGGCAACTCCCATATAGGGTTTGTTGTACAACACAAACCAACATCTGGTGTTAAGGCAGCTTCTTTATATAAATCGTTTGTAGCTTCTAAATAACTCATAATCTCTCTTATAACGTTTTTATTAATTCTTTAAAAAGGGTAATCATATTTGGTTCTGCTTTTCCTGCCATAGCTATTATTTCTGCAATATCAACAGGTTTTAAATTATTTGGGTCGCATTCATCGGTTAAAACTGACACCGCAGCTACCTTTAAATTTAAATGATTTGCAACAATAACCTCAGGCACAGTACTCATGCCTACTGCATCAGCTCCGATAATATTAAGCATACGATACTCAGCACGAGTTTCTAATTGTGGTCCAACAACAGAAGCGTAAACACCTTTGTGTAATTTAATATTATTAGCAATTGCAATGGCTTCAATCTTTGAATTGATGTCATGATTATATGGCACACTCATGTCTGTAAAGCGTTCACCTAATTCTTCAACGCCTTTAAAGGCTAAAGGAGAACTGCCTTGTAGATTAATGTGGTCATCAATTAGCATGATTTCCCCTTTCTTAAAGCCCAGATTTATGGCTCCAGCAGCATTAGATACCAAAAGGGTTTTTATACCTAGTTTTTCCATAATACGCACAGGGAAAGTCACATCTTGAAGCGAATAGCCTTCATAAACATGAAAACGACCTTGCATCACCACCACTTTTTTGCCTGCCAATATTCCATAAATCAATTTCCCTTTATGAAACTCTACTGTTGCTGTAGGGAAATTAGGGATATGGTTGTAGCTAGCTTCAGCAATAACCTCAATTTCACTAATAAGTTGTCCTAAACCAGTACCTAAAATTATTCCTACTTCAGGATTGTCAAATCCTTTTTTCTGAAGGTATTCAGTGCTTTCTGTTATGTATTTTGTCATGATAAAAAAATCGTAGTTATAGTATCAAATGTATCTATAACTACGATTGTAAACAATTTTTAAATTATAATTATTCTATAATTAATCGTTTTGTTGTTTGTTTGCCTTCTGCTTCAATCTTAACTAAGTAAATGCCTGTCTTAAGACCAGACAAGTCCATTTCAGAATTTAACGCTAGTGTTTTTTGATACACCCTATTCCCTAAGATATTATATACTGAAACTTGAGCGTCTTCATTAGTTTGCGCTTGTAAAGTTATATTTCCGTTTGAAGGATTTGGATAAATTGCAACTTTTGAAAGTGTGTTGTTATCTAAATTAAGAGAAGCGCAATCTGCTCCAGTATTAGCTCCAAGGGCTACATATCCCCAACGTTCATTAATTACAATACATTCTATAACTATATAGTCGAAATCTGCCAATTCTACATTAGAAGGTAATGCGAAAGTCATCATGCCAGTTATAGGAGAAGTTCCTGGTCCTCCAGTGCCTCCATCATCATTAATTAATTGAGATGATATTTGTATTGCGTCTGCTCCTGGAGTTTTAATATCGTCCATTTTTGAAACATAAACTCTTAAATCTGCTCCCTGAACTGTGGCGAAATTAGATTCAAAGATTACGTCTTTATCACCAGAAGTGGTAAATGTAATATTAGCATCGCCACTTATAGCATATGCAGGGTCACTTTGAACAAAGCTGCCGCCTCTTGAACATTGTGCATTAATAAATTGAAATGAAGCCATAGAAATTACGGCTAAAAAAAGTAGTTGTTTTTTCATGAAAAATTGGTGTTAGTTTAAAACAAATAGTCAAATTCTTTGTAAGGTTTTAAATCCTCTAAATAATCTATGTCGTTTAAAGTTTCTAAAACATACAGTGATTGTCCAAAAAAATCTTTTTTTGTTTGTTTTAACACTGTTTCTGTACCCCAATCTTTGTCTATAAATACACTTTTGTTAAGGGTTTTTATGCCTAAAAGATAATAGCCTCCATCTTCTGCGGGGCCAATGACAGCGTCGTTTTCTTCGAGTCTCTGGTAAGCTTTTTTAATGGTGTCCTCATTTAAATCTAATAAGTCACTACCGACGATTATTATCTTTTTAAATTTTTTAGAGAATAGTACTTCAAAAGCATTTTGCATACGCTCACCAAGATCATTTCCTTGTTGTAGTTGTTTATGAAAAAAAGCATCTTCCCAGATATCATCTTTCTGAATGTTTTCAGAATAAAATACAAAACGTTCAGCATCTACTTTTTTAGTAATACTTGCTGTGTGTTGAAGTAAGTGCGTATAGATTTTTAAAGCCTCTTCGTTACCTACGGAATTGGCTAATCGTGTTTTGCATTTGCCTAATTCGGGATTTCTAGTAAAAATAATTAATGCCTTATCGGTCATTTTTTTTTGGTTTGGGGTAAATTTTTATGCCATTTTTTAACCATTTGCTCCACTCTTCAGAAAATGCATGCACACTATCGGTTGGTTTGTTGTTGGAATTATAGACTTCAAAATTATTATTCTTCCATTCAAAAATACCACCATAAAGGTTTTGTACATTAGTGTAACCAGCTTCTTTGAGTTTTTCGCCAATAGTCTCCGATCGTATGCCAAGGGAACAATACACAACAATAAGTTGATCTTTATCCTTGATTTTATCTGTTACTGTTTTTAAATCAAAAAAGTCATAACCTACACAAATAGCATCTTTAAGGTGACTGACTTGGTATTCTTTTTGTTCTCTAGCATCTAAAAGAATAGCTTTAGTTTTTGGCATTACCAATTCTTGAATTGTAATGTAAGGAACACCCTTGTCATTGTACTGTTTTAATAATTCTGAAAGTGATTCTTGAGAGAATCCAGATACTGAAACCAAAAGCGATATAGATATAATAATACGTTTCATGATTGCAAAAATCTAAGCTACCGTACCTTGACAACTACTTCCGGCCCCAGCAGTGCAGCCATAGCAGTGTTGTGAAATGACGATATTTCTGCCTTCAAGCAATTCAGTTTTGTATTCCGAAATATGTTTAGATTTACTATTTACTGGTAGATCTAACATCTGGTTAAAATCGCAATCAAATAAATATCCATCCCAACTTACAGAAAGTGTATTGGTACACATTACATTTTCTACTGCCATTGGATTGTAGGCTTCGACTAAACTATACATGTAATCTTCATAATTTTCTGAAGCAATTAAATAATCTAGAAAACGAGAAATAGGTAAATTAGTTATTGCAAATAAGTTATGAAATTGAATGCCAAAATCTTCCATCAAGGCTTTTTTAAAGTCCTTTTCCATACTGGCTTGGTCTCCAGGTAAAAATGCACCTGAAGGATTGTAAACCAAGTCAAGTTTTAACTCACTATCAGGCATTCCGTAGCCAACAGCATTAAGTTCTTGTAAAGCCTTTATGGACATGTCAAAAACACCTTCACCACGTTGTTTATCGGTCTTTCCACGTGTCCAATGCGGCATTGAACTCACCACATGAATGTTATGTTTTTTAAAAAATTCTGGCAAATCGTAATATTTTTTATTGGCTCTAATAATAGTGAGATTAGAACGCACGATAAAATCTTTAATTCCAATTTTTGAAGCTTCTTCTACAAACCATCTAAAGTTTGGATTCATTTCGGGAGCGCCACCAGTCAAGTCAAGCGTATGGGCACCGGTAGTTTTTACCACATCTAAAATTTGTTTCATGGTATCCTTGGTCATGATCTCTTTACGGTCAGGACCAGCATCTACGTGGCAGTGCTCGCAAACTTGATTGCACATGTAACCTACGTTAATCTGAAGTATTTCTAAAGCTTTCGCTTTTAGTGGAAACTGATTAGTCTCGGCAATTTTGTTTTTAAAAGTTGGTAATTCGCCATTTTGAAAAATACCGTTTGATAAAATTTCAAGCTGCTTATTTGTATTTGCTAAATCACTCTGTCTTTTTTTTAGCGATTGCGTTTTTAATTTTGTCATATATAAAGACTATCCGTCTAGTTTATTTACTTTATTCATCATTTGTACACCATGCACTAGCGTTGCACCACTCTTTATGGCTGCACCAACATGAATGGCTTCCATCATTTCTTCTTTGGTTACACCGCGCTGTAAACCATCTTTAGTGTATGCATCAATGCAATATGGGCATTGTTCTGTGTGTGCAACTGCCAAAGCTATAAGTGATTTTTCACGAGCGGATAAGGCACCTTCTTCGAAGACTTTTCCGTAATATTCAAAAAATTTATTCCCCAATTCTTCGCCCCATTCGGTAATTTTTCCAAATTTTCTTAGATCTGAAGGGTCATAGTATGTTTTAGACATATAAAATGGTATTGTTTTAATTGAAAAACAAGATAATATTTTAGGACGAAGTAAAACCCTAAAGCTTACATAAAATCTTAAAACCAAAAAACCCGACTCAAACGAATCGGGTTTTTGATGGTGGTGCCTCCAGGAATCGAACCAGGGACACAAGGATTTTCAGTCCTTTGCTCTACCAACTGAGCTAAGGCACCAGTTGCTTCATTGCTAAAGCGGATGCAAATATAAATTCATTTTTAGTATTACCAAAAAGAAAATTGTAAAATTTGATTTTATAAATTTGTCTTTTCTCAAAAGCCTATGAATCTTATTGTTGATGTCGGAAATACCTTGGTAAAATTTGCCATATTCGAAAAGGATAATCTTATTTGTAAAGAAAGTTTTAAGCTTTCTCAATTCAAAAAAGAATATAAAGCAATTAAAAAACAGTTTCCTAAATTAAAATCTGCGATTGTTTCTTCTGTTGGTCGACTTTCTGATCAGCAAATTGATTTAATTAAAGCAGATTTTAGTGTATTGGAGTTAAATTCAAAAGCCAAAGTACCTTTCACAAACAAATACAAAACGCCAGAAACTCTTGGCGTAGATCGTATAGCTTTGGTTAGTGCATCTATGCTAAAGTATTCTGAAAAAAATGTACTTATAATTGATGTAGGAACATGCATTACATACGATTTTATTACCAACGAAAATGAATACTTAGGTGGTGCCATTTCACCAGGTTTAAGATTGCGTTATAAATCGCTGAATAATTTAACAGCAAATCTTCCGTTATTAGAAACCAAAGTGCCAAAAACTATAGTTGGAGATAGTACAGAAACATCCATACATTCAGGAGTGGTTTTAGGAACTATTAACGAGATTGATGGTGTAATTAACACTTATAAAGAAAAATATTCAGATTTAACAGTTATTTTAACAGGAGGCGATGCTAAAATGTTGTCTAAACAATTAAAAAGTAGCATATTTGCGAACTCGGATTTTCTGCTTGAAGGTCTAAATTATATTCTAGAATTTAATTCGAAATAATGATTAAAAAATTTGTTGTAATTCTTATTGCAATTATTGGCTGTCAAGTCTATGCCCAACAGGGGACAGCATCACCATATTCTTTTTATGGAATTGGGAGCTTAAAGTTTAGGGGTACAGTTGAGAGTAGAGGAATGGGTAGTATAGGTTCTTATATAGACAGTTTACACATTAATCTTAGAAATCCAGCATCTTATGCAGGTAAAAACCTTAAAGCCTCTCCTTATGATGGTGAGAGTAGGCCTGTAAAGTTTTCTGTTGCAGGGTCATATAGTAGTATTAGTCTAAATAGTGATACAGCATCAGAGAATGCAAGTGCTTCGGCATTTGATTATTTGGCGTTATCAATTCCTTTAGGAAGATTTGGAGCAGGATTAGGTTTGTTGCCATTTACATCTGTTGGATACAAATTACAAGATATCAATAGTGCTGAAAATAGAATTGATTATCGTTACGAAGGAGAGGGAGGACTTAATAAAGCTTTTTTTAGTTTAGGCTACTTAATTAATGATAATTTTTCTATCGGTATTGATGCTAATTATAATTTTGGTAATACTCAAAATAGTGCTATTCAGTTTTTGTATGATACAAATGGGAATATTGTGCAATTTGCAACTAAGGAAAACAATAGGTCAGACTTAAGTGGTCTTAATTTTAATTTTGGAGCTGCTTATAAGGGTAAATTAACAGATAAGTTAGAATTATCGGCTACGGCTACATATTCACCAGAAAGTAGCTTAACTTCAAAAAATGACCGATCAATTTCTACGGTAATAGTTTCAGTATTTGGGGATGAGTTTGTCCAAAACACTATTGACGCAGATTTATCTGGTACTGGACTAGAAGAAACAGATCTTAATTTACCAAACAGAATTTCTTTTGGATTAGGTATTGGTGAAACATCTAAGTGGTTTGCAGGTGCAGAATATGTTTCTCAGAATACCAGTGTTTTTGACAATCCTATTTTTAGTACAACCAACTCATCCTATGAAAACGCATCTTCTTTTGCTGTAGGTGGGTTTTATATTCCTAATCATAGATCTCTATCAAGTTACTTTAAGAGAGTGGTTTATAGAGCTGGTGCTCGTTTCGAAAATACGGGTTTAATTGTTAATAATCAATCAATAGATGAGTTTGGCATATCTTTTGGTTTAGGTTTACCAGTTGGCCCTTCAACGAATACATTTTCTGAAATTAATTTAGGTTTTGAGTTTGGCCAAAGAGGAACAAAGAACAGCAATTTAATTCAGGAAAATTTCTTTAATGTCAACGTAAGTCTATCTTTGAGCGATAGATGGTTTAAAAAACGAAAATATAACTAACAAAAATTTAAAAGATGAAGACGAAGATTACATTACTACTCATAGCTTTACTTGTTGGCTTTAGCAATAGTTATGCTCAGCAAGATGAAGAGTGTATGAACAACTTATCTATTTTTGATTCTTATGCTAAGAATAAAAAATATGATGAAGCCTATGAGTCTTGGATGAAAGTGAAGACTAAATGCCCTAAGTTTAATAGAGCTATTTATGTTAGAGGAGAAAAGATTTTGGAGCACAAAATCAAAAACAATACTGGAGCAGAAAAATTAGGTTTTGTAAAGGACTTATTAAGCTTATATGATGATTATAACAAGTACTATGCATCTAAATTTCCGGCTGGTAAAATGTATGCTAAAAAAGGTAAATTATCATTTAAGTACAGAAAAGAATTAGGCTTATCAGATAATGATATTTATAAAATATTTGACGATGCTTACAACAATCATTTGAATAGTTTTGACGACCCAGGAGCACTTTATAGATATTTTGATTTAAAGGTCAACGCATATGATGCTGGGAGTAAGTCTACCCAAGAAACTCAATCTCTTTTTGATAAGTATGATGATATAAATGATAAGATTGAAGAAGAAGTAAGTAAAGCTTCTGAAGGCTTAAATAAACTCATTCAAAAAGAAGAATCAGGTGGGGCTCTAACAAAAAAAGAGGGTCAGTATAAGAAACGTTATGAAGGTTTGCTTAAGGCTTTTGACCAAATTTCAGGAAGTTTAGATGGTATAATTAGTGAGAGAGCAACTTGCGATGTGTTGATCCCATTATATCAAAAGAATTTTGAAGAGAATAAGACTGATTCAAAATGGCTACAGCGTGCTATGAATAAGATGTATTCTAAAGATTGTACAGATGACCCAATGTTTATCAAAATCGTGCAACAGAAAAATTCTATTGAGCCAAATGCTGACACAGCATATTACTTAGGTGTATTAAAAGAAAAAGAAGGTAAAACTTCTGAAGCAGAGCAATATTATAAGCAGTCAATGGACTTGCAAACGGATCCTTTAAAAAAGTGGAAGTTGGTATACCGTCTTGCAGAAAAGAACAGAAAGAAAGGGTCTTATGGTAAAGCTAGACAATTATATAGAGAAGCTTTAAAATTGAATCCTTCTAATGGAAATCCATACCTGAGAATTGCAGGTATGTATGCGAGTAGTGCTAATAGTTGTGGAAATGATGTCTTTAGTAAAAGAGCAGTATATTGGTTAGCAGCTTCAGAAGCGCGTAAAGCAGGTAATGTAGATGGTCGTTTAAAGAAAGCGGCATCACAAACTGCAGCCAGTTACGCAGCAAAAGCTCCAGACAAGAGTATGATTTTTACTAAAGGTAATTCTGGACAAACAATTAAAATTGGATGTTGGATTGGTGCATCTGTTAGAGTACCTTAATAATTGAGTGAAAACAAACTATTTACATATAATTTTTAACATAGTCACAGCAATTGCTGTGACTATGTTTTTTTCATGTAAAAACAACTTTAAAGATGTACAGCAAGTTGGTGTTTTGCAAAATGAGCCTATTGGTTTAGCAGATACCATAAACCTAAAGTATACAGATTCCTTTAAGTTAAAAGCCAATCTTTTAAGTCCTAAAATGCTAGATTACTCAAATCGTAATTTTGCATTTTCAGAATTCCCAGAAGGTATAGAGCTTATTATTTATGATGATGATGGGAATAAAAGTAAAATCTTTGCGGATTATGCTATTATTTATAGCGAAACAGATTTAGTTGACCTTCGCGGTAATGTTATTTTGGCCACTCATAAAAAAGATTCTTTGTTTACACCACAAATGTATTTTGACCAAACAAACGAATGGGTGTTTACAAATAAAGAGTTTAGACTACGTTCTGAAGGTACAGATGTCTCTGGTAGAGGTTTTGATTCTGATAGAAATTTTGATGATTACGAAATGCTTGAATTCGCAGGCGATATCGAAGTCAATAATTAACTACCTTTGTGCTACAATATGTAGATTATCATGATTAAAGCACTTAAAATTTTTCAATACGCATATATAATATTCGCAGTTCTATTTGCTTGGGACGCCATATCTAATTGGACTACAGATAGAAGTCGTAGTTATATATCCTTACTATTCACTGCACTCGCAGTATTTATGTTTTTCTTTCGTAAACGTTTTAGGAAAAAATTTCAAGATCGTCATAAAAAATAATTTATGTCTATTGATGCTGTAATTATTATTGTATCACTCTTACTATCCGCGTTTTTTTCTGGGATGGAGATTGCGTATGTGTCTTCTAATAAAATTCATATAGAATTAGAGAAAAAACAAGGTGATTTTTTAGGTAAACTTCTTGCAAAACTTACTGCAAAACCTTCAAAGTTTATTACCACTATGCTTATTGGTAATAACATTGCATTGGTGATCTATGGTTTTAAGATGGGAGAGGTTTTGGTGCATTGGTTTCAGACGTTCTCTACTGATAATGCGATTGTTAATTATTTGTTTTTTGAACTTCAATTACTGTCTCAGACTATAATTTCTACAGCTATTATTTTATTGACGGCAGAATTTTTGCCAAAAGTATTTTTTCAAATATATTCAAACACATTGCTTAAGTTTTTTGCGCTGCCAGCATACTTATTTTATTTGATTTTTACACCAATTTCTGAGTTTGTTATATGGATTTCTGACTTTGTACTCAAGACCTTTTTTAAGACCGAAGGTGACGCAGTAGAGTTGGCGCTGACCAAAGTTGAGTTAGGGAATTTTATTACTGAGCAAATGGAGTCTGTTGAAGAGCATGATGAGGTCGATAGTGAGATACAAATTTTTCAGAATGCTTTAGAATTCTCAGAAGTAAAAGCTAGAGAAGTCATGGTGCCACGGACAGAAATCATGGCAATAGACATTTCAGAATCAATAGAAAATTTACGACAACTTTTTGTAGATACAGGCTATACTAAAATAATAGTCTATAAAGAATCTATAGATGATATTATTGGCTATGTGCACTCTTTTGAGTTGTTTAAAAAACCTAAGACTATAAAATCGATTGTAATGCCTGTAGTTTTTGTACCAGAAACGATTCGTATTAAAGACGTACTTAATCTGCTCACAAAAAAAAGAAAAAGTATTGCAATAGTTATTGATGAGTATGGTGGTACTTCAGGTATGATGACTGTAGAGGATATTATTGAAGAACTATTTGGCGAAATTGAAGATGAACATGATAGTATAGAACTTACAGAAGAACAGCTTACAGAAGATAGTTTTAACTTTTCTGCACGATTAGAAGTTGATTACATAAACGAGACATACAAAATCAACTTACCAGAAAGTGAAGCTTATGAAACTTTAGGTGGTTTAATAGTCAATTATACTGAAGATATTCCAGAGCTTGGAGAAACGATTATAATAGAAAATTTCAAGTTCAAAATAACAGAGGTATCATTAACAAAAATAGATAGTGTTCATCTCAAATTAATACCCGAAGACTAATCCTATTCTTGTCAGTCAAAAAAGAGGCTTCATCCTTTTATTATTTGGTATAAAATGTTATTTTCGCACACTTAATTTCAACAAATTATATACCATAAAATGGCAGTTTTAAATAAAATCAGGCAACGTTCGCTAGTATTAATTTTAGTAATTGCAATGGCATTATTTGCCTTTGTAATTGGAGATGTTTTTAAAAATTCAGATTCATTTGGAACATCTCAAGATATTATTGCAACAATCAATGGCGAAGACATTAAAAGAGAACCATTTATGTTTGCGGTTCAGAACAGACAACAACGTTCTGGTCCAAATGCTACAGAAACTCAAATAAAAAATCAAGTTTACAACGAAGAGCTTAGACGTATTGTGATGAGTTCTGAATACGAAAAACTTGGGCTTTCTGTTGAAAAGGATAAAATGCGTGAGCTATTAGAAACTAGTTTTGGTGCTTATCCAGAGTTTCAAAATCAGGATAGTATTTTTGATGTCAATAAGCTGAATGCTTTTATTGCAAATCTTAAAGACATCCAACCACAAGGTGCACCTTTAAGTACGTTTACAATTAATTATGCGCAATGGACAAACAATGAGCAATCTCTTGCGAATGGTGCTTTAGCTCAGCAATACTATAACTTAGTAAAAGCTGGTGTTAATGCTACTGTAGCTGAAGCAGAAGATGAGTATTTAGCAGATGCGCAAACTGTTGATGTAAGATATGTGCAAGTGCCTTATACAAGTATTGCAGATAGTTTGGTAGAAGTAAGTAAGTCAGAGATTAAGGCTTACATGGAGAAAAATAGAGATCTTTATGAGGTTGATGAAACTAGAGAGATATTATTTGTAGAGTTTAGAGAAGATGCATCAAAAGAAGATGAGGATGCATTAAAAGCTGAGTTATTAGGTCTTAAAGCTGATAAGTTTGAATTTAATACAGCAACTAAAGCTACTGATACTATTTTAGGTTTCGATAATACTACTAATATTGAAGCTTTTGTTAATAGTAACTCAGACATTAAATTTTCTGATGACTATCTAAGATCTTCTCAATTAGGCGCAGCAAAAGATAGTTTGGCAAATACTGCAATTGGTGCCTATTACGGACCATATAAAGACGGCAATTTCTATAAGTATTCCAAAGTTTTAGATAGAGCTAGTAAAGCAGATTCTGTTAAAGTACGCCATATATTAATTCCTTATGTAGGCGCAACTAGAGCTGCTGCTGATGTCACAAAAACACCAGAAGAAGCAAAAGCAACTGCTGATAGTATTTTTAATGTACTTAAGGGTAACCGTTCTAAGTTCAAAGATTTGTTAGAATTATCTTCTGATAAAGTCAGTAACGAAAAAGAAGGTGTTATAGAATTTACATACAATCAAGGATTTGCACCAGAGTTTAAAGCGTTTTCTTTTGATAATAAGAAAGGCGATATGGATGTTGTAGAAACTAGCTTTGGTTATCATATTATCGAAGTATTAGATCAATCAGGATTTAGTAATACTACAAAATTAGCTACAGTGGCTCGTGAGATTGAGGCTTCAGAAAAAACAATTGACGATGTCTTTAATGGAAAGCAAAAATTTGAAATCGCTGCTGAGTCTGGAGATTTTAGAGAATTAGCAGAAGAGCGTGGTTTAACTGCAAGACCAGTAACTTTTAAAGAATTGGATGAAAACATACCAGGATTAGGTAGTCAAAGGCAAATAGTACGTTGGGCATATAATCAAGATACAAAGGTTGGTGATTATAAGAGTTTTACAGTTTCTGGAGTTGGTTATGTAGTTGTTCAATTAGTAGATGTTAATGATGAAGGTTTAATGAGTGTGGAAAATGCAACAACACCTGTTTTAGCAGCTGTAAGAAAAGAGAAGAAGGCAGAAATGATTCGTAATAAGATATCTGCAACAACCCTAGCTGACATTGCTAATAACCAAGGACAATCGGTTAAGACTGCAACTGGATTGACAATGAAAAACACAACACTCTCCGGGGCTGGTGTAGAGCCTAAAGTAATTGGTACAGCATTTGGTCTGCAACAAGGTGTGGTTTCTAAACCAGTTGATGGAGAAAAAGGAGTTTATGTGGTAGAGGTTACGAAAATTAATGAAGCAACAAAACTTGATAACTACGCAGCAATTTTAGCGCGTTTAAGTAATGCGCGTAAAAATACAGTACAAACTCAAGTGTATTCAGCATTAGAAAAGGCAGCTGATGTCGAGGATAATAGAGCAAAAACAGTTTACTAAAAATAGTTAGCTATAGAAATAAAAAAAGGCTTTGCAATTTTGCAAAGCCTTTTTTTATTTTATCATATCAGAATACGAAAGAATAGTAGTGTAACCTTTGATTTTAAAATAATCTATTGGATTGTTTTTAGAAGCCACTAAAACAAAGTCACCACCCCAAGCGCCTAGACTTTTGATAGCACCATCAAAATCTGCAAAAAGCCTAGATTTTATAGGTGGCTGATTTATGATTTCAGAAATAATATAGTCGTGTTTTGTGATAAGTTTTTCAAAATCATTAAGGTTTTTACATAAAATAATAGCCTCGGTAATTGAATTAATATCATAAATTGAAGCTTTTAAATCTCCTTTAAACTTCCTGTAAGTGGCAATTCCATCACGACTGTTTTGTTTTTGATTTAAATAGACAAAGTAAAGATGGTCCTTGAATTTAGGATTAAAGTCAACCTGAGATACTTGAGGGTGTTTATCAATCAGCTGGTATATAATAGGCGTATTATTTTGCGCGCAAGCAATATCATAACCACTACCTCCAAAAGTAAGCTCTAATAATTTGTAAGCGTCAATATTTGCCCAACTGGCAATATTATTTATTAAAGTAGATGATGTGCCTAATCCCCAAACTCTATTAAAATCTTGAGTCGTCGTAATAGTATAACCTTTGTTTGGTATAAAAAAACCAGGACTTAGCGTATTAATACTTTTAAAAATATCAATCAGTCTTTGGGAAATATCATTTTCTGAAGTAAATGAAGAAGAAAGGATATCATCTATTAAAAATGTATCCTCAAACCAGAGGTTACTATCTTCATCAAAGCTTTTCCAATCAATACAATTGCCTTCATTTTCAATAATAGAAAGTTCTTGCCCAAATTTGGTGGGTAATGCTAAGGATTTTGCACTATCGAGAACAAGGTACTCTCCTGTTAATAATAGCTTTCCGTTACTTCTATAGTTTACCATAGATATTATGACCTTAGCTTTTCAATAGCTTCAACAACGGCGCTATGAGTTACTGTATTCGTTTTAAAATGTTCAATCAATTCAGCTTTTTCGGTCGCATTAGCTTCAAATTGATTTAAGATATTCATCAAATGCATTTTCATATGTCCCTGCTGAATACCAGTTGTGGTTAAGGATTTTAGAGCTGCAAAATTCTGTGCCAAGCCTGCAACCGCTACAATTTTCATTAAATCTTTGGCAGAAGGTTTGCTTAACATTTGTAATGCAAACTTTACTAATGGGTGTAGGCTCGTTAATCCGCCAACTGTTCCTAGAGCCAATGGTATTTCTAACCAAAAGCAAAACTCGTCATTCTCAATAGTACAATGCGTTAGGCTAGAGTATATTCCGTTTTTTGAAGCGTAGGCATGTACACCAGCTTCAACCGCTCTAAAATCATTTCCAGTAGCTAAAACCACAGCATCTATACCGTTCATAATACCTTTATTATGTGTTACAGCACGATGTGGCTCAACCTCTGCAACAGCAACAGCTTGTTTGAATTTTTCGGCAAAGGCTTTAGGATTTGGAATGTCTTTGTCTTTTAAATCCTTGATATGACAACGTACTTCAGCTTTAACTAGACACTCTGGTACATAGTTAGATAAAATACTCATTATAATGTCAATGCCTTTAATGTTATTTGCTATAGCTTCGTCTTTAAACGTTTGGGCAAATTGTTCTAAACAGGAGTTTATAAAATTTGCGCCCATAGCGTCAAGCGTCTCAAACGTGGCATGAAGTTGATAGTAGTTTTCTAGCGCTTCAGTTTTATCGCGTAACTCTATGTCTAAAATGCCACCACCACGACGTTCCATATTTTTAGTGATAGCAGAGCTGTCAGAAATAAGCTTAGATTTTACAGATTCAAAATAGTTTTTCAAATCTGTTTTGTCACCAGGATATGTGAAATGAACTTGACCAATTTTTGTAGTCGAGATTACTTCGGCTCTAAAACCACCACGTTTAAACCAAAATTTAGCAGCTTTACTAGCTGCCGCAACTACAGAGCTTTCTTCAATGGCCATTGGTATCGTATACAATTTGTCATTGATTAAGAAGTTTGGTGCCACGCCAAGCGGGAGATAAAAATTTGTTATGGTATTTTCTATAAACTCATCGTGCAACTTTTGTAGTTTTTCATCTGTATTCCAATATTGAGTTATTAGATTTCTTGAAGTTTCATCATTATTGAAATATATTTTAAGTATCCAATTAACTTTTTCAATTTTGGTTAATTTAGAAAATCCAGAAATGGTGTTTTGCATGATTCATTTTCATTTAAAACACAAAGATAATAGGATTGGTACAATATGTGTTGCATGTTCAGTAATATTGCCGATTTCCTGTTAATAATTCGGGTTTTTTGCATAATTTTTAGTAAACTTGGCATTGCTTTATTAAATAACGAAGATTAATGAGATTCACGCGTTTTCTTACCATTATTGGTTTTTTGGTTACAACTCTAGTAACTGCACAGAATAAACAAATTAGCTTAGAAGAAATTTGGAACGGTACTTTTAGAACTGAAGGCATGCAAGCGCTTCATTCTATGAACAATGGAAAGCAGTATTCAGTTCTAAATTATGATAGAACAGCAAGAACAACATCTATCGATATTTATGACTATAAAACATTAAAAAAAGTAAACACATTATTAAGCTCGTCAGATTTACCAGAAATCGGAGCTTTTTTTGATTATAGCTTTAGTAAAGATGAATCCAAAATATTACTAACCACAAAATCTGAGGCTGTATTTAGACGTTCAACTTTAGGGGAGTATTATATTTATGATAGGAATTCTAAAAAACTAATAAAGTTATCAGATGACTTGGTACAAGAGCCAACATTTTCTCCTGATGGCTCAAAGGTTGCTTATGGCTTTCAGAATAATTTATATATAAAAGATTTAAGTTCTGGAGCGATAAAACAATTCACTTTTGATGGCGTAAAGAATAGTATTATTAATGGTATTACAGACTGGGTTTATGAAGAAGAATTTAGTTTTGTCCGCGCTTTTGATTGGAATGCTGATGGCAATAAAATAGCATTCATAAGATTTGATGAATCTAACGTTCCTGAATTTTCAATGGATGTTTTTGGAACCGGTTTATACCAAACACAACAAGTATTTAAATATCCAAAAGCAGGTGAAACCAACTCTAACGTGTCTTTACATTTATATGACTTAGATACAGATAAATTATCTCAATTAACAGTTGATAAGGCCTACAATGATTTTTACATCCCAAGGCTAGAATGGACAAAGGAAGCTAATGTTTTAAGTGTTCAGTTTATGAACCGTCATCAAAACGAATTAGATTTATGGATGATTGATGTTGCTCAAAATTCCTCTAAGTTGGTATTAGCTGAAACAGATGATGCATACATAGATGTAACGTTTAACCTCACATTTTTAAAGGATAATAGTTTTATTTGGACTAGCGAAAAGGATGGTTATAATCATATTTATCATTATTCAAAAGATGGTCAATTAATTAATCAAGTCACTAATGGTAATTGGGAAGTCACCAATTATTATGGGTTTAACGAAAAAACAAATACAATTTTTTATCAGTCTGTAGAGAATGGTTCTATTAATAGGGATGTGTATTCTGTTAAGCTCAATGGAAAAAGCAAAAAACGTTTAACTAAAAGAGATGGTACAAATAGAGCTTCTTTTAGTGCAGACTTTACGTATTTTATTAATACACATTCTAGCGCAACTTCACCTCAGGAGTATACATTAAACGATGCTAAAAGTGGCAAGTTAGTTAAGAGCATTAAGGATAATGATAAATTGGCTAAAAAACTTACAGATTATAAGACTTCTAAAAAAGAGTTTAGTACCATTTCTGTAAACGGAAATGAGCTAAACATGTGGATGATAAAGCCTGCGGATTTCGATGAGAATAAAACCTATCCACTGTTTATGTATCAGTATTCTGGCCCTGGTTCTCAGCAAGTTGCTAATCGTTGGAATGGCAGTAATGATTATTGGTATCAACACTTGGCACAACAAGGCTATATTGTGGCGTGTGTAGACGGAAGAGGAACAGGTTTAAAAGGTGCTGCATTTAAAAAAGTGACTCAAAACGAATTAGGTAAATACGAGGTTGAAGATCAAATAGAAGCTGCAAAAAAATTAGGAGCTTTGCCATATGTTGATGCGTCTCGAATAGGAATTTGGGGATGGAGCTATGGTGGTTTTATGAGTAGCAATGCACTTTTTAAAGGTAATGATGTCTTTAAAATGGCAATAGCAGTTGCGCCAGTAACTAGTTGGAGATTTTACGATACAATATATACGGAACGTTACATGACAACACCTCAGGAAAATCCTAGTGGTTATGATGAAAATTCACCAATTAATCATGTAGATAAATTAAAAGGCGACTTTTTATTAATTCATGGGTCTGGTGATGATAATGTGCATTTGCAAAATACGATGCGTATGGTTGAGGCCTTAGTGCAAGCCAATAAACAATTTGATTGGATGATTTATCCAGACAAAAATCATGGTATCTATGGTGGTAACACAAGATTACATTTGTATAATAAAATGACGGATTTTATTCATAAAACTCTTGGTGATAAACGTGAAAAATCAGAAGAAAAAGAGCAAATAAAGTCTAAAATAAAAGGATAAAATAACTAAATACTAACTAATACAATTACATATGGAATTCAAATTTGGAGGTTCAGAAACTAATCAAAAGACTGTACTAGGTCATCCGTCAGGATTATTTGTACTCTTTTTTACAGAAATGTGGGAGCGTTTTTCTTACTACGGTATGCGTGCTCTGCTCGTACTTTTTTTAACAGCAGCTATTCTTGGTGAAGGTGGCTGGGGCTGGGAACGTTCTGAAGCATTAATTCTTTATGGATGGTATACAGGATTAGTTTATATAACCCCAATAATTGGAGGTTTTATAGCTGATAAAATAATGGGATATAGAAAAGCTGTTGTGCTTGGAGCATTTTTAATGACTCTAGGTCATGCATCAATGGCACTTGAAGTTACGGCTGATATGTTCTTTTATTTAGGATTAGGATTGTTGATTATTGGAAATGGGCTTTTTAAGCCAAATATTTCTTCTATCGTTGGACAGTTATATAAGTCTCAAGGGAAAGAAAAAGATGCTGGATATACTATTTTCTATATGGGTATTAATGCAGGAGCGTTTTTAGGTATTCTTTTATGTGGTTATATAGGAGAAACTGTTGGTTGGCATTATGGTTTTGGATTAGCAGGGATTTTTATGTTCTTTGGAATGTTGCAATTCTATTTTGCTCAAAAAATATTCGGAAATATTGGATTATCACCTAAAAATGCTGAGGATTTAGATGATGCTATAGAGGATACATTAGAAGATACAAAAGATGCTATAGAAGCTGTTGCTGACCATGCATCTAAGTCCAAGGTTACTGCAGATAGGTTAAAGGTTATTGGTGTATTTTCATTCTTTACCATATTTTTCTGGTGGGCATTTGAACAAGCTGGCGGTTCAATGACGATATTTGCTGCGGATTATACCGATCGCATTTTAACTGGAGATGGCGCAACCACCTTTAAAATATTTAATACATTATTGACTGTTGTTCCTATGCTAATAATTACATGGGTTTTATTAATGTTATTCAAGAAGACATTCAGTAAGTACGCATTATCAAATATCTTATTAGGAACGAGTTTTGTTATCATTTGGGGAATAGTAATCTGGATGTTAAATAAAGAGTTTAGTGAAGAAGTTGCTGAAGTGAAAGCATCATGGTTTGGTATCCTTAATTCTTTCTTTATCATAGCATTTGCTCCTTTATTCTCAAAAGTATGGGAAAGTAAATACAATCCTTCTGGCCCAGTAAAATTTGCTATAGGTTTGATGTTATTAGGTCTTGGATTTGGGATTTTAGCTTATGGTTCTATGGGAATTCCATTAGGCGCAAAAACAGCTTCAGTTAGTATGATATTCTTAATACTGGCATACTTATTCCACACATTAGGAGAATTATGTGTATCACCAGTTGGATTATCTTATGTTAGTAAACTAGCACCGTTAAAGTTAGTGGGAATGATGTTTGGTATTTGGTTTGTAGCAAACTTTATTGCTAATCTTACTGCTGGTTGGACAGGTAGTTATATAGATCCAATTGTAGAAGAGTATGGAATGAGTACATTCTTCTTAATATTTACTGCTATACCGGTAGGTGCAGGTGTAATAATGTTGATTTTAAATAAAACATTAATTAGAATGATGCATGGCATCCGATAAAAACAAATTGTTAAAATAACGAAAAGCTCCATTCGGAGCTTTTTTTATTTTGTAAGTTTGGTATTGTAATTGCTACAAATCAGATATGATGAAAAAGATAATTTTAGGAGCGTTTATATTGCTATTAGCAATCAATGCATCAGCACAGGAAATAAATTGGGTAACTTTTGAAGAGGCTGTAGCTCTACAGAAGAAAAATCCTAAAAAGATAATGATGGACGTCTATACCAATTGGTGTGGTCCATGTAAGATGTTAGATCGTAATACCTTTAAAAATAAAGATGTTGTTAAGTATGTTAATGATAACTATTATGCTGTAAAGTTCAATGCAGAAGGTAATAAAAACGTTACATATAAAGACAATGTTTTTAAAAATCCAAGCTACGATCCTGCTAAAGCAAATAGAAGAAATAGTTCTCATGAGTTTGCTCGTTTTTTACAAGTGAGAGCATATCCTACAATTGCTTTTTTTGATGAAGAGTTACAATTAATAGCTCCAATTACGGGTTATCAAAAACCTCAACAATTAGAGTTATATTTAAAACTCTTTAAAGATGATAAGTACAAAACAATGACATCTCAAGAGGCATTTAATGAGTATTACAAAGCTTTTAAACCAACGTTTGGTCAAGAAGGTAAATAATATCCTTACTTTAATATAAAAACTCCCTTTTCGTATGTGCTATGGAAAGGGATTTTTTTATGCATACAAGTTTGCTTCCATCGGTTTACATAGGATTTATAATTACTAGCATCTGCAATAATTTGTTCTGGCTTAAGAGAATCAATTAATCTGTCTAAATTAATCTTCGGGGAATTTCTTAGTAGAATAAGATTAGGTTTAAAACCATTCACATTATAAATACCTAAACTATCTATAATTAAAATTATGTTGTTCTTATATGTATAAACAGTCTTCAAACTGTCATTAAACGTAGTATTTATAAAACTACCGACTTGGTAGTTTTTTATTGTTTTGTCTTCTTTTGTTGTTAAACTATCTAAATCATGGTAGAGCATTAAACTCTGATTAGTTTTTTTAGCCAAAACGGTAGTTCTGTTCTTATTGAAAATAATAAACTCTTCACAAGTATTTTTGTATTTGGTGTGTAACAATACACAAGAAAAAAGTAGTAGACTCATTAAAGAATAATGCAATGACTTTAGAGTTCTTCGCTTCCATAGGTAAAGTCCAGTTATAATAATTAAGTAACTTGAAAACACATGGTAAATGCTAAAAGAAATATCTCTTAGCAGAAAATCTTCAAACTGTGCAACCCAAGCAATAAAAGCATTTAACGTATTTATGATAAAGCTAAATACTGTAACTAAAACTGAAGGTAATATGTTCAATAATGCTAATGCAATAACTAAAATACCTAAACCCAGAATTAATCCTAAAACAGGAATAATCACCAAATTTGAAACAAAGAATAGACCTGGAAATTGATGAAAATAGAACAATCCTATAGGTGCAACACCTATTTGAGCGGCAACCGTAACCGTAAAAATCTCCCAAAACTTGTTTAAAACCAGATTAGGGGCTTTCCATAAATTATATAATATGGGTTGAATGGATACAATTGCTAAAACTGCTAAATAACTCATTTGGAATCCTACATCGAACAAATAAATAGGCTTAAATAGTAACATTAAAAATGCCGAAATTGTTAATGTGTTATAAATATTAGTTGGCCTTCTTAGATGTTGGGAAATAGCTATAATACTAAACATAGTTACTGCTCTTGTCACTGAGGGTGATAAGCCCGCGATAAACGCAAAACACCATAATAACAAGACAATAAGTATTGGTTTTATAACATGTTTTCCATGCTTAATTCTATGTAGTGGTTTTAAAATCTGTGTTAAGATTAAAAATATAATGCCAACATGTAAACCCGAAACGGCCAGAATATGTATAGTCCCAGCATTAACATAATTATTATAAATCTCTGGACTTATATCTTGTCTTTGTCCAAGAAGCAATGCATTAATAATAGCAAGGGCTTCTGGCTTAAAACCATTCTTTTTTAATTTAAAATTTACGCTCTTTCTAAAAGCATGCGCATAGCCGGCAATAGATTTTGAATCGCTTTTTAATAGGATTAATTCATCTTGCTTAATGTAAATCTGGTGATTAACATTTCGTTGTTTTAAATAATTATGATAATCAAACTGAAAAGGATTTTTGGGTTTTACAACTTCGGAAAGCTTGGTATTTGTAAAATAGAGATTATCAACTGTTAGCTCATTTTGTAATGAGTCTTTATCAAGATTAATTAAGATTTGCCCAATTGCTTTTTTTGCATTTAAACTTTCAATTTCAGCAATATACTTATGATTATAATTGTCTGATTTTAGGCGCTTTTTTATTCTGAAACTAAAGTCTTGATAGTTGGTGTATTCAATAGTTGAATTTACATAATGCAAGGACCTATTGGTTTCGTCATAAATGGAAGTACTTAATATTCCTACTAAAATAAATACTGCAAAAGCAAAGCCAGTGAATAGTAAAGATGATTTTTTATAAGTTTCGCAATAGAAATAACTTACAATTAAACTGAGTGTAAATAGAGATAAAGATATGAGAATAGTCTTAATAGGAATGCTGAAGTAAAATCCTATAATAATACCGCATATTAGGCAAATCGTAAGCTTTATGACTGCAAAATTAAGTAACTTCATGACAGAAAGTTACTACAAAATATTAAGATTTTTCTTATTTGGTAACTGACGCTCTAGAAACTACAAATAACGTCTGGCTTGAACGTAAGCAAAATACCAATAACGTTCTGAGATTTTTGATATCATCACACCTCGACTAGTTGAAGCATGAATAAAAGAAACATCTCCTTTATTGACGTCTGTAACAATCCCTACATGATTTACTTTTCGGCTATTTTTTTTAGTGGCAAAAAACACCAAATCGCCTTCTTGTACTTGTTTTAAATCTACCCAGTCACCTTTAACAGCTAAATCTTTTGTTGTTCTTGGCATGGCGATATCATGAGCCCCAAAAGACGTATAAATAAGCCCAGAGCAATCCATGCCTTTTTTAGTAGTACCACCATATTTGTATTTAACGCCTTTAAACCGTTTTGCATAAGCTATAATGGAAGCTGCATCTTTAGATATGGATGTCTTAGTTTCGGTTTTAGCAATTTTATTAGTCCTGCGTTGAGATTTGTTTTTTGTGGATTTACAACTGCTTAAGGTTATTAGTAGGATTAGTAGTAGGTAAAGTTTCTTCATAGTTATTTCTTAGTCGCTTCAAAAATCAATTTTGCTGTTTTTTTACTTGCGCCTTTTCCTCCTAATTTTTGTTCTAATTCATAATAATCCAAAAACAATTGGTTGCGTTTTTCAGGATTTAAAATAGTCTCAAGTTCTTTCTTAAGGTGTTTGGTGTTTAAATCAGCTTGTATTAATTCTGTAACCACTTCACGGTCCATAATTAAGTTTACTAATGAAATATATTTTAAAGTAATAATACGTTTTGCAATCTGGTAAGAAATAGTATTTGCTTTATAACAAACAACTTGAGGTACTTTAAATAGAGCGGTTTCTAAAGTTGCGGTTCCAGAAGTGACTAAAGCAGCAAAAGAGACACTTAGTAAATCGTAAGTTTTGTTGTCTACAAATGCAATATTTCTATTTTTAATGATTGACTTATAAAAACTAAAATCTTGACTTGGCGCACCAGCAATAACAAATTGGTAATCGGTAAAGTCATCAACAACACTGAGCATTACATCAAGCATCTTTTTTATTTCTTGCTTTCTACTTCCTGGTAAGAGTGCAATAATTGGCTTATTGCTTAATCCGTACTCTTTTCTAAAGGCATTTTCATCAACTAAGTTTCTATTAGTAATAGCATCTATTAATGGGTGGCCAACAAAATTAACAGCATACCCATAGTTGTCATAAAAAGGTTTTTCAAAAGGTAAAATGGTATACATCGCATCAACATCACGCTTTATCTTTTTAACTCTACCTGCACGAGATGCCCACACTTGTGGAGATATATAGTAATGCGTTTTATAACCAACTTCTTTAGCCCATTTTGCAATACGTAAGTTAAAGCCTGAGTTGTCTATAAATACAATAACGTCGGGATTAAAAGCTTCAATATCTTTCTTACAGAATTTAATAAACCCTAGTATGGTTTTAAGGTTTAGTATCACTTCTGCAAAGCCCATAAAAGAACGTTCTTTGTAATGTGTAACTAAAGTACCTCCAACACCTTGCATAAGGTCACCGCCCCAAAAGCGAATGTCAGCTTTTTTGTCCTCTTCAAAAAGCGCTTTCATTAAATTAGAGCCATGTAAGTCTCCAGAAGCTTCTCCAGCAATGATGTAGTACTTCATGGTTATAATTTATTGATTAAAAATAAAATACCAACTAAAATTGTAGCTAGTAAAACGCCTTTTGCAATATCCTCTTTCTTCTTATTTAAAAATAAATAGAATATGGGTAAGTTTATTAACACACCTATGCTGGCACGTTTGTCGAGAAGCGTGGTGCTAAAAGAACGATTAATAATGCGATTAAAAGAGCTGCCTTTGTAAATGCCAATACAAATATCAAAAAAGAAAATACCAATTAATACTGCAATAATGCCAACAAAAAAACCAATAATGATATCTTTTTTATGCGCCAAAATCCCAAGAGTTTAATTGTTGTATAGCATGATGAGCAGTCAAATCAAACTGAACAGGAACAATAGAAACATAATTGTGCTCAAGAGCCCACTCGTCAGTGTCTTCTCCATTATCCATGTTTACAAACTTTCCTGTTAACCAATAATACTCACGTCCCATTGGATTGGTGCGCTTATCAAATTCTTCTTCCCAATTTGCACGTGCTTGCCTACAAACTTTAATGCCTTTGATATCTTTTTTTTCAACATTAGGGAGGTTGACATTTAGTACGACACCATCAGGCAAGCCATGCTCTAAAACATTTGAGGTTATTGTTTTTACAAATGATTTGCAATGCTCAAAATTAGCACCCCAATTATAGTCTAATAAAGAAAAACCTATAGCGGGAATACTTTCTATGCCAGCTTCAAGAGCTGCACTCATGGTTCCGGAATATATAACATTAATTGAAGAGTTTGATCCGTGGTTTATGCCTGATACACAGAGGTCAGGTTTTCTATCTAAAACCTCTCTAACCGCCAGTTTTACACAATCAGCTGGTGTGCCAGAGCAACTGTATTCTATTTGAGAACCATTGTCAATAACCACTTTTTCAACATGTAATGTAGAATTGATAGTTATAGCATGTCCCATAGCACTTTGTGGACTGTCAGGAGCTACGACTACAACGTCTCCAATCTCTTTCATTACTGAAATAAGTGTTCTTATTCCTGGAGCAGTGATGCCATCATCATTTGTAACTAAAATCAGCGGTCTTTTAGACATTTTAGGTGTTTAAATTTTGTAGTGCTAAAATACTAAAATAGCTAGTAAAAGCTACTATATGGTGGTTTAACAAAAAATTAGTAGCGCTTTGGTTTTTTGGCATGGTTTTTTCGTCTATTTTAGACAATTATTGATGAAAAAGCGTTTTCAAAAATTTAAAAACATATGAAAGGGAAATACAAATTCTTATTACTAGCATTACTTATAGCGTTTGCTTCATGCAGTTTTACAAGTAAAGTCGACGGAGAAGGTTCGGATAAAGACAAGTTACTTGTTCGAATAATTACATATTTGTTAGATCAAGGGCATTATGCACCTCAAGATATTAATGATGACTTTTCAGGAAGAGTTTATGATGATTATATTAGACAATTAGACCCTTTTAAAAGGTATTTTTACAAGTCTGACATCAAAGAGTTTGAATCTTACAAAAATCAGTTAGATGACCAATTAAAAGCTTACGATTTGGCGTTTTTCGATTTAACTCACAAGCGTTTACTACAACGAATTGCTGAGTCTAAAGACGTTTATGCAAAAATTTTGGATAAACCTTTTGATTATGACAAGGAGGAAAGCTTTAATTCTAATTATGAATCTTTAGATTATGTAAAGAACAAGCGCGAAATGAAAGAGCGCTGGAGAAAGCAATTAAAGTTTTCTACTATTGCTAATTATGACGAAGCCATTGAGAATAACCTTTTAATGTCTCAAGAAGATGAGTCAATAGAAAAAAAATCTAAAAAAGAATTAGAAATAGAAGCTCGTGAAACAACTTTAAATTCTTTAACAGAGTTGTATACTTATATGGATGAGCGTCAACGAAAAGATTGGTTTGGTGTGTATATAAATGCAATTGTTAGAGAGTTTGATCCTCATACATTTTATTTTGAACCAGAAGATAAAGACCGTTTTGATGTGGAAATGTCTGGAAAATACCATGGTATTGGTGCGCGTTTACAACGTAGTTTAGATGTAATTTCTATTAGTGAACTGATTAGTGGTGGACCCGCTTGGAGACAAAACAAGCTAGAAACGGGTGACCAAATATTAAAAGTCACGCAAGAAGATGAAGAAGAGGGTGTAAATATTGTTGGTATGCGTTTAGAAGATGCTGTTAAATTTATCAAAGGACCAAAAGGAACCACAGTTACGCTTACTGTCAAAAAAGTAGATGGTGCTCTAGAAGATATTTCTATTGTCCGTGATGAAGTAGTATTAGAAGAGACTTATGCCAAGTCGTCTACAGTCATTAAAGATGGTAAAAAGTATGGTGTTATAAACCTTCCTAGTTTTTATGATAATTTTGATCGTGATGATAGAGTTAGCTGTTCTATCGATGTTAAGCGTGAAATAGAGCGCTTAAAGAAAGAAGGTATCGAAGGTATTATTATGGATTTGAGAGATAACCGTGGTGGCTCTTTAGGCGCTGTTGTAGATATGGCTGGTTTATTTATCGAAGAAGGTCCAATTGTTCAAGTTCAGAGTACTACTGAGCCAAAACGTATATATAGAGATAAGGATAAGTCTATTGTTTGGGATGGCCCATTAGTTATTATGGTTAATGAATTGTCGGCTTCTGCATCAGAAATTTTAGCTGCAGCCATGCAAGACTATAAAAGAGCAGTTATAATAGGTAGTGAGCAGACTTTTGGTAAAGGGACAGTGCAAAATGTTGTGGATTTAAATAGAGTTGTACGTAATAATACTAATGGAGATTTAGGTGCAATTAAATTTACAACTGATAAGTATTACAGAATTAATGGAGGTTCTACACAACTAGAAGGTGTTAAGAGTGATATTGTTGTGCCAGACCGTTATAAGTATATTGGTATTGGTGAGCGTACACAAGATAATCCATTAGCTTGGGACGAAATTGGTGCGGCAGATTATAATGTTTGGGAAAACTATTATGATTATGATGCAGCTATAGCAAAAAGTAAGGAACGAATTGCTAACAACGAACAATTAAGATTAATTGATGAAAATGCAAAGTGGATAAACGAAATTAGAGATAATGAAACGTACTCGCTTAATTATAATAGTTACAAAAAGCGTCTAGAGCTTAACGAAGAAGAGGCAAAACGTTTCGAGAAAATATCAGATTACACGACTAACTTAACGTTTAATTCATTACCATATGAAGTAAGCTTAATGGAAAAAGATTCTATTCTCAAAGAAAAGAGAAAACGCTGGCATGTGAGTTTAAGTAAGGATGTATATGTAGAAGAAGCTCTTAATGTGTTAAACGATCTAAAGCTGTCTTATGCAATTAAAAATAATGTAGCTAAGATGAAAAATTAAAACTTGACAATACATGTCAAAAAACAATAATTCATTATCACAGTTAGCGCTCCAAAAATTCAAAAAGAATTTTTGGGGCGTTTTCAGTTTCTGGGTAGTAGTAGTTATTGGTTTGGTTTCAATTTTTGCATATGTCTTGGTTCCTGATAACTCTAAGAATGCTAACCAGATGCATTTGTCTATTCACTCCAAATCACCAGGATTCAAGGTAAAAATTATAGAGATCCCTAATGAAATTAAAGAAGGAGATTCTTTTATATCTAAACTCTTTTTTGGTCAAAATAATACAACCACTGAAATCCCGATTTCAGATTTTATAGTTAAAGACGAAACTCTAACTTATACAGAGTATGCTTCAGATGGATTGATTGGTCAAGAAAAATCAATTGACATTAATAGTTTTCCTAATAATGAATATGAAGATTTTATCAAAGAAAGACACTTCATTTTTGGCACAGATAAATATGGAAGAGATTATTTGAGTAGAATTCTAATAGGTGCTCGTATTTCTTTTTTTATAGGCTTTGTGGCTGTTTTTATTTCTTTAATTGTTGGACTCTTTATGGGAAGTTTGGCGGGTTATTATGGTGGGAAAATAGATGCTTTTATCATGTGGATAATTAACATTACCTGGTCTATACCTACTTTACTTTTAGTGATTGCAATAACTCTAGCCTTAGGTAAAGGATTTTGGCAAGTATTTATTGCTGTTGGTTTAACGATGTGGGTCGAGGTAGCAAGAGTTGTTAGAGGACAAATAATAGGCGCAAAGGAGTTGCAATATGTTACTGCAGCAAGAGCTTTGGGTTTTAGAGATTTTAGGATAGTGACTAAACACATTCTGCCAAATATTATGGCGCCACTTATAGTAATTTCGGCGGCTAATTTTGCGGCAGCCATTTTAATAGAAAGTGGTTTGAGCTTTTTAGGTATAGGTGCACAACCGCCAATGGCGAGTTGGGGTGCAATGATTAAAGACCATTATAATTATATCATACTTGGTAAGCCTTATCTTGCTTTAATTCCGGGTTTATGCATCATGATTTTGGTTATGGCATTTATGTTAATTGGTAATGCCTTACGTGATGCTTTGGATGTAAAAAATTAAACCTAAGTACGTAATTTTTCTATCTCATCGTTTGTGTCGCTAATAAATTCTAAAACCTCATCTTTACCAATAGTTTTACTAGATGATGTAATAAAATGAAGTGGTAATTCTTCCCAATATTGCAATAAATTGTTGCAATAATCTTCAACATGTTTTTCTATGGCTTTTGGTTTTAACTTGTCAGCTTTTGTAAAAATGATAGAAAACGGTATTTCTTTCTCACCCAGATATTGCATAAACTCTAAATCTACAGGTTGAGGTTTGTGACGTATGTCAATGAGAACAAATGCAGAAACAAGTTGTTTGCGTTGTTCAAAATAATTGGTGATAAACTTCTGAAACTTTTTCTTTGAAGATTTAGACACGCGAGCATAACCATAGCCAGGTAAGTCTACTAAAAACCAATTTTTATTTATTAAAAAATGATTTATCAGTTGTGTCTTTCCAGGTCTTCCAGATGTTTTTGCTAAGCTTTTACGGCTCGTTAACATGTTGATCAAAGAAGACTTTCCAACATTGCTACGACCAATAAAAGCATATTCAGGCAAAGACTGTGTAGGACATTTGCCGACATCGGAGTTGCTTATTATAAATTCAGCGGATTTTATTTTCATCTTTTTAGTCCCGTGCGATGAGAAATTTAAATACTCTTTGGTTTAAAATCCTCTGGATTCTAACCAGCCATTTAAAATCTTATTAAATTCATTTGGGTGTTCCATCATAGCTGCATGACCACATTTATCTATCCAAAACAAGTCTGAATCTGGAAGTAATTCATGGAATTCATCAGCAACTTCTGGAGGTGTTACATTGTCATTTTTACCCCAAATAATACAAGTAGGCGTATGCATTTTTGGTAAGTCTTTTGCCATGTTATGCCTAATCGCACTTTTTGCAATTGCTAATGTTTTAATAAGTTTATTTCTATCATTAACAGTTTCATATACCTCATCAACAATTTCTTTTGTAGCTACTTCTGGGTCATAAAAAACATCTTGAGCTTTTTTCTTAATAACCTCATAATCACTACGCTTTGTATACCCACTGCCCATAGCACTTTCGTAAAGGCCTGAGCTCCCAGTTATGACAAGACCTTTTACTTTTTCAGGATAAAGTTTTGTGTGGTATAAACCAATATGTCCACCTAGAGAATTTCCTAATAAAATAACCTCATCAAAACCTTTAAATTCTATAAAATTTTTAAGGTAATTGGCAAAACTTTTCACATTAGTCTTAAGTAGAGACATGGTATAAATAGGCAATTCTGGAATAAGAACTTTATAACCCTTATTGCTAAAAAAGTCAGTTACACCATCAAAATTACTAAGTCCACCCATAAGTCCGTGAAGCACAATAATAGGGTTGCCTTCACCAACTTCAATGTATCTAAAATCCTTTTCTTCCTTTAAAAGGTGTGCCATGCATTAGTTAGTATAGTTAAAAACAAATATAGTTAAATACTTGGGATTTTAACTTTAATATCATGTAGCATTTTCATCAAATTTTTAATGTTTCAATCGTCCTGATAAACACTGATTTTAGTCGATAAATAGAAAACTTATTAACAAAAGTGGTAAAAAGTGGTAAAATGTGGGTAATTTTTCAATATATTTGATTTTAAAATTGTTTTGCAACCTTTTTTGACCCAATAGATTGAACGCATTAATAGGAACATACGAAGTAAAAGCAGATGCCAAAGGAAGGCTTATGTTGCCAGCTGTTTTAAAAAAACAGTTGGCTCCTGTAATGCAATCTGGTTTTGTGATTAAGCGTGCAGTTTTTCAGCCTTGTCTAGAGCTATATCCAATGCCAGAATGGGAAAAATTAATGCAGAAAGTAAATAAGCTAAACCGTTTCAATAAAAAAAATGATGCTTTTATTCGTCGTTTTACTGCAGGAGTAAAAGTAGTAGAGGTAGATGCAACTGGTCGTTTGCTTATCCCAAAAGATTTATTGTCGTTTTCTGGAATTGTCAAGCAAACTGTACTAGCATCGGCTGTAAATATTGTTGAGATATGGGATAAGGATAAGTATGAGAAAGCTATCGATGATGCAGCATTAGACTTTGCAGATTTAGCTGAAGAGGTTATGGGACAAGATGATGCGGTAGATGGAATATCATAATGCAGTTTTATTAAAAGAAACAGTTGATGGTTTAGATATAAAGCCAGATGGTGTATACGTGGATGTCACTTTTGGAGGTGGAGGTCATAGTCAAGAAATACTTAAGCGGCTTGGTCCAGAAGGGAAACTATATGCATTTGATCAAGATACTGATGCTTTAAATAATGCTATTGATGACGATAGGTTTACGCTTATAAATGAAAACTTTAGATACATCAAGCGGTTTTTGAAATTTTACGGTGTAAAGGAAGTAGATGGTATTCTTGCTGATTTTGGCGTATCGTCACATCAATTTGATGTTGCAGAACGTGGTTTTTCAACAAGGTTTGAAGCGGACTTAGATATGAGGATGAATCAGGATAGTGAGCTGTCTGCTTTTGAGGTTGTCAATACTTATGATGAAGAAGAGTTAAAGCAAGTGTTTTTACAATATGGGGAATTGAGACAAGCGCCAGCAATGGCAAGAGTGATTGTTGAAGAAAGAGAAAATACAGAGATAAAAACAAGTCAACAATTAAAGACAGTCTTAAAACGATTTTTAAATCACAGAAAAGAAAATAAAGTGTTAGCTCAGATTTATCAAGCGATAAGAATAGAGGTTAATCAAGAGATTGAAGTGTTAAAAGAATTGTTGCAGCAAACACCACAAGTTTTAAAAGTTGGTGGTCGCTTAAGTTTTATCTCCTATCATTCTTTAGAAGATAGATTGGTAAAACGCTATATAAGAAACGGAATGTTTGAAGGTGAGCCAGAGCGGGATATGTTTGGAAATTTTGAAGTGCCACTCAAGAAAGTTGGTGGACTGATAGTGCCAAGCAAAGAAGAAATTAAAATAAATAACAGAGCACGAAGTGCTAAACTCAGAATAGCAGAGAAATTGTGAAAAAAAGTATCTACAGCTTATTAAGAGGTACATTTCTAATCAGTGATGATTCGTTCAAAAATTGGCGGGTCATTCTTTTTATTTCGGGGCTAGCCATAATCATGATTGCAAGTGCGCATAGTGCAGATAAAAAGGTTTATGAAATATCAAGAATGAGTAATGAGGTGAAGGAATTGCGTTCAGCATTTGTAGATGGTCGTTCAAAACTCATGAGATTAAAAATGGAATCAACCATTGTAAAAAAAGTAAAGGAAAAAGGATTGGAGATTTCAACAACTCCGCCAAGAAAAATAAAAATTAAAGCACAAGAGTAAGCTTTGGCAACAACAGAAACCAACATATTAAATAGATTGTACTTCGTCGCAGGCTGTATGTTTGTCTTTGCACTTGCCGTAGTTTTTAAGCTCTGTACTATTCAGTTTATTGATGGTGATAAGTATCGTGCTATGGCACAAAAGCGATCTATAAAGCCATTCGATATTCCAGCTAATCGTGGTAATGTGTATTCGGCTGATGGAAGTCTTTTAGCGACATCCATCCCTAAGTATAATATTGCTATTGATGCAGTAACATCTTCGGATAAAAACTTCAAAAAATATATTAAGCCTTTATGTGATTCGTTAGCAGTTTTTACTGGTAAGTCTTCGGGAAGTATTGAGCAGAAAATTAAGAAAGCAAGAAATACAAAAGATCAATATCTATTGCTGCTCAAAAATTTATCCTACTCAGAATTTATTCGTGTTCGAAATTTTCCACTTTTCGAGTTAGGTTCTATTCGTGGTGGTTTTGTATATGATCAAATCACAAAACGTGAACATCCAATGGGCGGTATTGCCGAGCGTTCAATAGGCTATGAGCGTATAGATGAAAATGGTTATGCAACTCGTGTTGGTATTGATGGGGCATTTGGTAAAGATTACTTGAGAGGCGAAAATGGGAGGCGTTTAAAACAACGTATAGGTAAAGGCGAATGGAAACCTATAAGAGATGCTAATGAAATTGAACCTAAAAACGGTTTGGATATTTATACAACAATTGATGTAAACATTCAAGATATCGCTCACCATTCATTATTGGGACAGCTTGAAAAGTATGAGGCAGAGCATGGTTGTGTTGTTGTTATGGATGTAAAGACAGGAGAGATTAAAGCCATTTCAAACCTAGGAAGAAATAAAAGCGGAACATATTACGAGCGCCTTAATTATGCAGTAGGCGAAAGTCACGAGCCAGGTTCTACATTTAAGGTTATGGCGATGATGGCTGCTTTAGAAGATAAGGTTATTGACACATCAACGGTTGTAGATACAAAGAATGGACGTAAAATGTTTTACGGTAGACCAATAAATGATTCTGGAGCTGGTCATGGAAAAATCTCTGCGGCTAAAGCTTTAGAAGTTTCTTCTAACATTGGTTTAGCCACCATTATTGATGATAACTATAAAAATAATCCTGAGAAGTTCTTAAAAAGACTTCGCGCTTGGCGGTTAGATAAAACCTTAGGTGTTTCCATCATTGGTGAAGGTAAACCAGTGATTCCAAAACCTGGAGATAAAATATGGAGTCGTAATGCTTTGCCATCGATGGCTTATGGGTACAATATGCAATTAACACCGCTTCAGACACTGGCTTTTTACAATGCAATTGCTAATGATGGGCAGTTAATAAAGCCAAGATTTTTAAGAGCAGTAAAAGAGTTCGATAGGGAAGAAGAGGTTTTTGATAAGGAAGTACTCGTTAATAAAATTTGTTCGGATAATACACTTGCAAAAATCAAGGACATTTTAAAGAATATAGTTATCAGAGGAACTGGAGAACGATTGTATTCTGAGACCTTCTCTATGGCTGGTAAAACCGGTACCGCACGTACGGATTATGCCAACTACGAAGAATGGCGTAAAGACCGAAAGTATGTGTCATCATTTGCTGGGTATTTTCCTGCAGAAAACCCAAAATATTCTTGCATTGTTGTAATTCATAAACCAAGTACAAAGGTTGGTTATTATGGGGCAGATGTTTCAGGACCTGTTTTTAAACGTATTGCACAAAAGATATATACAGATACGCCTTTAATAGATGAGATGCAATCTGTAGACTATAAAAACCCTGAAGTTGTTCAGGATTTTGAAAAATTCAATTCAGTTTCCAATACCTATAAAACAATTATGCCAGACTTAATAGGTATGCCAGCTATGGATGCCATTGCTTTTCTTGAGAATATGGAGGTAGATGTAAACGTAAAATTAAATGGAAGCGGAATTATTAAATCACAATCTATTGCTAAAAACATAAAACTTAAGTCTAATCAAACCATTGTCCTAGAAGCATCTTGAAAGTTTTAAAAGACATATTGTATAAGGTTACTATTAATGCAGTCGTTGGAAGCACAAGTGTTGAGGTGAATAACATTGAATTCGATTCTCGAAATGTGAAAACCAATGACGTTTTTGTAGCTATTGTTGGCGCAGTAGCTAACGGTCATGATTATATATCCAAAGCCGTTAGTAATGGCGCTCGTGCTATTGTTTGTCAAAAATTACCAGACGATTTAGTTGATAATATTACATACATAGAAGTAGAAAATTCTAGTCAAGCATTAGCCTTTATGGCTGCTAATTACTATGAGAATCCTTCAGAAAATTTAAAGTTAGTCGGTACTACAGGAACTAACGGAAAAACCACGGTTAGTTCCTTATTGTACCAGTTGTTTAAAAAAGCAGGCTACAAAGTAGGCTTACTATCAACTGTAAAAGTTATGGTAAATGATACCGAGTATAAGGCAACTCATACAACGCCAGATTCATTAACTATAAATAAATATTTGCAATTGATGAATAATGAAGGTGTTGAGTTTTGTTTTATGGAAGTAAGCTCGCATGGGATACATCAAAGCAGAACAGAAGGTTTGTTTTTTACTGGAGGGATTTTTACGAATCTATCTCATGATCATTTAGATTATCATAATTCATTTGCAGAATATAGAGATGTCAAAAAAGCGTTTTTCGATGACTTGCCAAAAACAGCATTTTGCCTCGTAAATACTGATGATAAAAATGGTGTAATAATGATGCAAAATACGAATGCTAAGAAATACACTTATGCATTAAAAACCTACGCAGATTACAAAGCACAAATTTTAGAGAATCAGTTTGGAGGATTGCTTTTAAAGTTAAATGAAAATGAAGTTTGGACAAAGCTTATTGGCAACTTCAATGCTTATAATTTATTAGCCATTTATGCTACTTCAGAACTATTAGGCCTAGACAAAGAAGAGAGTTTAAGATACATAAGTGAGCTTGAAAGCGTGAGTGGCCGTTTCGAATATTTTGTTTCAGAAGAAAAAATAACAGCTATTGTTGATTATGCGCATACCCCCGATGCATTAAAAAATGTATTAGAGACTATAAATACTATACGTACAAAAAATGAAGAATTAATTACAGTTGTTGGTTGTGGAGGTGATAGAGATGCGGCAAAGAGACCAAAAATGGGACATATAGCATCGGCCTTAAGTACAAAAGTCATTTTTACAAGTGATAATCCAAGAACGGAAAATCCACAATCGATAATTGATGATATCGAAGCTGGTGTCGAAGCTCAAAATTTCAAAAAAGTGATTTCAATTTTAGATAGGAAACAAGCGATAAAGACGGCTTGTCAAATGGCACAACCTAACGATATTATTCTTATCGCAGGTAAAGGGCACGAAACCTATCAAGAAGTAAATGGTGAGCGCACCGATTTTGATGATTATAAAATAGTGGGAGAACTATTAAACCAATTGCAAAAGTAAAACTATGTTATACTATCTATTCGATTATTTAGAAAAGCAGTTTCAGTTTCCTGGAGCAACACTCTTTGGGTATTTAACATTTAGGGCAGCAATTGCTATGATTTTGTCTTTACTTATCTCAATTGTATATGGAAAGCGAATTATTAGATTTTTACAAAAAAAGCAAGTTGGTGAGACGATTAGGGATTTAGGTTTAGAAGGTCAGGCTGAAAAAGCAGGTACGCCAACGATGGGAGGTTTAATCATCATCTTGGCAACGTTAATTCCAGTATTATTGTTGGCTAAAATTGCAAACGTCTACATTATTCTTCTGATTGTAACTACACTTTGGATGGGTGCAATAGGATTCCTAGATGACTACATCAAAAAATTCAAAAACAATAAAGAAGGATTAAAAGGTAGGTTTAAAGTGCTAGGTCAAGTAGGCTTAGGTATTATCGTAGGTGCCACACTATATTTTCATCAGGATGTCACAATGAAAGAGAAACTGCCTATTGAGCAGCAGAAAGTTTTACTTGCCGAAAACCCAGATATAGAAGCTTCAAAATTATTTGCAGCTGAAGAAAAGTCTACAAAAACAACAATTCCATTTGTAAAAAATAACGAGTTCGATTATGCAGATTTAATTACTTGGATTAGTCCAAGTTTAGGAAAATATGCCTGGCTTATTTTTATCTTGGCAGCAATTATTATTATAACTGCTGTTTCAAATGGCGCAAACCTTACCGATGGTATTGATGGTCTCGCAGCAGGGACTTCAGCAAT
This sequence comes from Winogradskyella haliclonae, assembly GCF_014635865.1. Classification (GTDB taxonomy): domain Bacteria; phylum Bacteroidota; class Bacteroidia; order Flavobacteriales; family Flavobacteriaceae; genus Winogradskyella; species Winogradskyella haliclonae. The sequence continues at coordinate 1,146,565 of NZ_BMDQ01000001.1, forward strand.
AATAGTTCTCACTTTAGGAATTTTTGCTTGGGTTTCAGGTAACATCATTTTCTCAGAATATCTCAACATTATGTACATCCCAAGAGTTTCTGAGATTACAATTTATATCGCAGCATTTGTTGGTGCTTTAATAGGTTTCTTATGGTACAATACTTATCCAGCTCAAGTGTTTATGGGTGATACAGGGAGCTTGACTATTGGTGGAATTATTGCGGTAATCGCTATTGCGACTCGTAAAGAATGGCTAATTCCAATACTGTGTGGCATATTCTTAGCAGAAAATTTATCGGTAATCATGCAGGTAAGTTATTTCAAATACACAAGAAAGAAATTTGGTGAAGGTCGACGCATTTTTAAGATGTCACCTCTACACCATCATTATCAAAAATCAGGATATCACGAAAGTAAAATAGTTACAAGATTTTGGATTATTGGAATTCTATTAGCCATTTTAACTATCGTGACATTGAAAATTAGATAGATGAAAAGGCTTGCGATTCTTGGTGGAGGTGAAAGTGGTGTAGGGACAGCACTGTTAGGAAAAGCAAAAGGATACGATGTTTTTGTTTCGGATAAAGGCGAAATAAAAAAAGAATATAAGGACGTTCTTAGACATAATGAGATTACATGGGAAGATAAACAGCATACTGCATCAAAAATTCTGAATGCAGATATCGTAATGAAAAGCCCAGGAATTCCAGATAAAGTGCCTTTAGTAAAACAAATTCGCAAAGCTGGGATACCAATTGTTTCTGAAATTGAATTTGCTTCAAAATACACAGATGCAACTTTGGTAGCAATTACAGGAAGTAATGGTAAAACAACTACTGCAAGTCTCGCATATCACTTATTAAAGCAAGATTTAGATATTGGTTTAGCAGGTAATATTGGAGATAGTTTTGCAAAACAAATTCTGGAAGAAGATTACAAAAACTATGTGTTAGAAATTAGCAGTTTTCAGTTAGATGATATTAAAGATTTTAGGCCAAAAATTGCAATACTAACCAATATTACACCAGACCATTTGGACCGCTACGATTATAAGTTTGAAAACTACATCGCTTCAAAATTTAGAATAGTAGAAAATCAGACAGAAGATGATTTTTTTATTTACGATGCTGATGACCCAGTTATAGAAAACAGGATGAAAGCAAATACCATAAAATCTCAAAAACTACCATTTTCATTAACAAAAATAATTGAAAATGGTGCATACATAAAAGACGAAGAAATAATAATAACAATTGATAACAATCAAATAATTATGCCAATAAAAAAACTAGCATTAGACGGAAAACATAACGTTAAAAATGCAATGGCTGCATCAACAGCCGCACACCTGCTTAAAATTAGAAAGCAGACCATTAGGGAAAGTTTAGAAAACTTTCAAGGTGTTGAACACCGCCTAGAAAATGTACTCAGAATTAACAAAGTACAGTACATCAATGACTCCAAAGCTACCAATGTAAATGCCACTTATTTTGCTTTAGAAAGTATGCAGGCACCTACGGTTTGGATTGTTGGAGGCGAAGATAAAGGTAACGATTACAGAGAACTTTTTCCATTTGTAAACGAAAAAGTAAAAGCCATTATCTGTCTTGGAGTTGATAATGCAAAATTGATGGAAACTTTTGGGAGTATGGTGGATGTAATTATCGAAACTCAGTTTATGAGCGAAGCCGTAAAAATTGCATACAAGATTGCAAGTGCTGGCGATAATGTGTTGTTATCTCCAGCTTGTGCAAGTTTCGATTTGTTCGAGAATTATGAAGATAGAGGACGTCAGTTTAAAGATTCAGTTCGTAAGTTATAATTGATAGATGCATGCATTGTTTCAAAATATAAAAGGTGATAGGCTCATTTGGGCAATAGCAACTTTGTTGGCTATTTTCTCATTTTTGCCTGTGTATTCAGCGGCTAGTAATTTGGCATATACTGGTGGCTCGGGTAACACTTTTGCTTATTTGTTGAAGCACTTTATGCATTTGTTTTTAGGATTTGCAATAATGTATGGCGTACATAAAATACCATACAGATATTTTAGAGGTTTATCAATGGTAATGATACCTGTAGTTATAGTGCTACTTGCGGTTACTGTATTACAAGGCACGACAATTGATGGCGCTAATGCAAGTCGATGGATTAAGATTCCGATTGTAAATATGTCCTTTCAGACATCAACACTAGCTTCGGTAGTTTTAATGGTGTATGTAGCACGTTACTTATCAAAAATTAAGGATAAGAAGGTGTCTTTTAAAGAAACTATCTTGCCATTGTGGATACCTGTTTTTATAGTTTTAGCTTTAATATTACCAGCTAATTTTTCAACCACAGCAATTATATTTTTAATGGTTGTCTTGTTAACCTTTATTGGTGGTTATCCTATTCGTTATTTAATACTAATAATAGGGTCTGGGATAATGGCACTGGTATTTTTTGTTTTGGTAGCAAAATCTTTTCCAGATATAATGCCTAATCGTGTAGATACTTGGATGAGCAGAATAGAGAATTTTGCTAACGGAGAAGATACTGTTGAAGATTATCAGATTGAAAATGCAAAAATTGCTATTGCAGTTGGTATTAAACCTTTAGGACCAGGAAAGAGTATTCAAAAAAATGTATTGCCGCAATCATCTTCAGATTTCATTTTTGCAATCATTATTGAAGAATACGGATTGTTCGGTGGCTTATTTCTCTTGGTAATGTATTCCTGGTTACTATTCAGAATTGTAATTGTATCTCAAAAATCAGATACAATTTTCGGCAAACTTTTGGTGCTTGGCGTAGGTTTACCAATTGTGTTTCAAGCGTTAATAAATATGGCAGTTGCAGTAGAATTATTCCCTGTGACTGGACAAACCCTACCGTTGATAAGTAGTGGCGGGACATCCATCTGGATGACATGCATGGCAATAGGAATCATATTAAGTGTTAGTGCAAAACGTGAAGAAATAAAAGCGCAAGAAGGTCAAGAAATAGAAGACAATCCATTAGATATTTTATCAGAAACAATTTAAAAAATTGAACAAGAGTAAACAGACATATAAATTCATTTTATCAGGTGGCGGAACAGGTGGGCACATTTATCCTGCAATAGCCATTGCAAATGAATTAAAGTCGCGTTATAATGGCTCCGAGTTCCTTTTTGTAGGTGCAAAAGACCGGATGGAAATGGAGAAAGTACCACAAGCAGGTTATAACATTGAGGGGCTTTGGATTTCTGGTATTCAGCGTAAACTGACGTTAAAAAATCTAATGTTTCCTTTTAAACTAATGTCTAGTTTATTTAAATCAAGACGAATTATTAGTAAGTTCAAACCTGATGTAGCCATAGGAACTGGAGGATTTGCAAGCGGACCTTTGTTGCAAGTTGCAAATTCAAAAGGCATCCCAACATTGATTCAAGAGCAGAATTCATATCCAGGAATCACCAATAAATTGTTAAGTAAAAAGGCAAATCGTATTTGTGTGGCGTATGAAGGTTTGGAGCGCTTTTTCCCTAAAGAAAAAATTGTTTTAACAGGGAACCCAATCCGAAAAGATTTAATAGAAATTAAAAGCAAAAAGGCTGAAGCTTTAATTGAATTTGGTTTGGAAGAAAACAAACTAACACTTCTGGTTTTAGGAGGAAGTTTAGGTGCAAGGCGTGTGAATCAACTTATTGAAAGCAAACTTGATTTTTTCAAAAATCATGAAATCCAACTTATTTGGCAATGTGGGAAATTATATCAAGAACAATATAGTACATATAATGCTAACGATAATGTGCAAGTGCATGCGTTTTTGAATACTATGGATTTGGCTTATGCAGCAGCAGATATCATTATATCAAGAGCTGGTGCAAGTTCAGTGTCTGAACTTTGCGTGGTTGGCAAGCCAGTAATTTTTATTCCATCACCAAATGTTGCTGAAGACCACCAAACAAAAAATGCGCAAGCCATTGTGGATAAAGCTGCGGCAATTTTGGTAAAAGAATCGCAACTCGATTCTGACTTTAATAAGGTTTTTGAGCAGCTTCTAAAATCAGAAGACACTAGAAAATCCCTAGAGACAAATATTAAAAAAATGGCATTGGTTAATGCAACAAAAGATATAGTAGACGAAGTAGAAAAGCTTTTAAAGGTAAATGAACAGTAAAGAAAATATTTATTTCATAGGAATTGGCGGTATAGGCATGAGCGCTTTGGCGCGCTATTTTGTGGCTAATGGAAATAAGGTTGCTGGTTATGATAAAACACCAACGGATATTACAAAAGCTTTAGAAGATTTGGGTATAGCAATTCACTTCAAAGATGATGTAAATGCCATTCCAACAGTATTCAAAAACCCATCTTCAACTCTTGTGATTTATACGCCAGCAATTCCAAAATCACATTCTGAATACAATTACTTTTTAGAGAATAACTTTGAAGTCAAGAAGCGTTCAGAAGTTCTTGGAGATATCACAGAAAATACATTTTGTTTTGCTGTTGCAGGTACTCATGGAAAAACGACAACTACAAGTATTCTAGGTCATTTACTCAATGAATGTCGCGTAGATATGACCGCTTTTTTAGGAGGGATTAGCGAAAATTATAATTCTAACCTAATTATAAACGGGACTGAAGTTACTGCAGTCGAAGCTGATGAGTTTGACCGTTCGTTTTTAACGCTTTCTCCTGACTACGCCTGTATTACATCAATGGATGCCGATCATTTAGATATATATGGAGATGCATCAGAATTGACAAAGTCTTTTGAGGATTTTACAAAAAAAATGAAGCCAAATGGGAAATTATTTATTAAAAATGGTTTGCCAATTAAAGGAATAACATATGGTATTGAAGATGATTCAGACTATACTGCGAAAAATATAAGAATAGAAAACGGGACATACATTTTTGATGTAAAAACACCAGAAGCTATTTTAGAAGATTTCAGATTTAACCTACCTGGTAGACACAATTTGTCTAATGCATTAGTAGCATTGGCGATGTCTGTAGAATATGGCCTCCCTCGGCCACAGCTCGCCAAAGCTTTAGCATCTTATAAAGGTGTTAAGCGTAGATTTACCTATCAGATTAAGACTGATGATTTAGTATTTATTGATGATTATGCACATCATCCAGAAGAAATTAATGCAGTGCATCAAGCTGTAAGAGAAATGTACCCAGACGAAAAGATTTTGGCTGTATTTCAACCACATCTATTTTCAAGAACTAAAGATTTTGCTGATGAGTTTGCTGAGGCCTTATCTCAATTTGATGAAATCGTATTATTGGACATTTATCCTGCAAGAGAATTACCAATTGAAGGAGTAAATTCTTCATGGTTAATGGAGAAAATTTCAAATCCTAATAAAGTATTATCTGGCAAAACAGAATTAATAAAAACTATAAAAGCGAGTTCTGCTAAAGTTATTTTAACTATAGGAGCTGGAGATATTGGAGAAGAAGTGAAAACAATTAAAAAAGCATTGAGTATTGCGAGTTAATTATGGCTACATAAAAGTGTTGGTTTTACTAGTAATAGTAGGGTTTCTGTATGCGTTTACAAATGCCAGAAATAAGTCTAGAGTTATTGCTAAGCCTAAAGTAGAATTTGTAGGTTCTGACAATCTATTTTTAACCCAAGACAATGTTAGTAAATTGTTAATACAAAATCCTAGTGGTCTTAATAACGACAAAAAAGATATTATAGATTTGAATGTATTAGAATCTGCCCTAAATTCTAATCCAATGGTTAAAAATGCTGAGGTCTTTATGTCCGTAAATGGTGAGCTTTCGGCAGAAATCGAACAAAAAAGGCCTATAGCAAGAGTGCATACAAACGCTTCATATTATGTAGACGATGAAGGGTCTTATATGCCTTTGTCGGAAAATTACTCAGCGAGAGTACCTCTTGTAACAGGTACGGTTTATAAAACCAAGCTAGATAAAATTTACAAAATCGCTAGAGTTGTAGATGAAGACGAATTTTTGAAACAGCATGTTATCGAAATTCATCAAGATGCAAGTCAAAATATAAGTCTAAGGTTACGTAAATACGATTTTAGCATAAAGATTGGAAGCTTAAACAAGCTTCAAAAGAAGATAAATAATTTTAAAGCTTTTTATAAAAAAGCAATAAAAGATAAGACAATAAACACATATAGTAGTGTAAACTTAAGGTTTGATAACCAAGTGATATGCACCAAAAAATAGATTATGGAAAAGCATAATATTTCGGTAGGATTAGATATTGGAACCACAAAGATTGTAGCTATGATAGGCCGCAAAAATGAGTATGGTAAAGTAGAAATTTTAGGTGTTGGCAAATCTAAAAGCCTAGGAGTACATCGTGGTGTTGTAAATAATATTACGCAAACTATTCAATCTATTCAGCAAGCTGTTCAAGAAGCAGAAGCCACTGCTTCTGAGAAAATATCAGAAGTTACTGTTGGTATTGCAGGACAGCATATTAGAAGTTTGCAACACAGTGATTACATCACTAGAGCAAATTCTGAATTAGTAATTGATGAAGCAGATATTGATCGCTTAATTAACCAAGTGCACAAATTAGTAATGCTTCCTGGTGAAGAAATTATCCATGTTCTACCGCAAGAATTTAAAGTTGATGGTCAAGCTGAAATCAAAGAACCAATTGGGATGTATGGTGGTAGATTAGAGGCTAACTTTCATGTTGTAGTTGGTCAAGTATCTTCGATAAGAAATATTGGCCGTTGTGTAAAAAGCTCTGATCTAGAGTTAGAAGGGATAACACTAGAACCTTTAGCTTCTGCAAATGCAGTATTAAGCCAAGAGGAAAAAGAAGCGGGTGTCGCATTGATTGATATAGGTGGCGGAACAACAGATTTAGCGGTTTTTAAAGATGGTATTATACGCCATACAGCAGTAATACCTTTTGGAGGTAATGTCATTACTGAAGACATCAAGGAAGGATGCTCAATAATAGAAAAACAAGCAGAATTATTAAAAATGAAATTTGGTTCAGCTTGGCCTGGAGAAAATAAAGACAATGAGATTGTTTCTATTCCTGGTTTAAGAGGTCGGGACCCGAAAGAAATTACATTGAAAAACTTGTCCAAGATTATTCATGCAAGAGTTGTAGAAATAATAGAGCAGGTTTATGTGGAAATAAAAAACTACGGGCACGAAGAACAAAAGAAAAAATTAATTGCTGGTATTGTTTTAACTGGTGGAGGAAGTCAGTTGAAACATTTAAAGCAACTAGTAGAATATATTACAGGGATGGATACCAGAATTGGTTATCCTAACGAACATTTAGCAGGAGGAAGCGATGAAGAAATTGCAAGTCCTCTATTTGCAACTGCTGTAGGTTTGGTCATGGATGGCCTAAAACGTCAAGACAGAAAAATGGCAGAAGAAACAGTTGAAGAGACTATAAATGAAAATGAAGCTAGTGAAGAAGACATAAAAGAAGTTGTTAATGAAGTACAAAAAGAACGCCGCTCGTTTTTAGATAAACTAACAGAGCGTGTTAAGGACTTTTTAGACAACGCAGAATAGAAAATTTAATTAATCAATCCAAAAAATATAAAACCCCATAACAAAGTTAATATGAGCAACAACAACGAATTTGGGAATATAGCTTTCGACTTACCAAAAAATCAATCTAATGTTATTAAAGTCATTGGTGTTGGCGGCGGCGGAAGCAATGCCATAAATCATATGTTTCAACAAGGCATCAAAGGTGTAGATTTTGTCATCTGTAACACTGATGCTCAAGCCCTACAAAATAGCGGTGTTCCAAACAAAATTCAGTTAGGAGTCAATCTTACCGAAGGTCTTGGTGCAGGTGCAAATCCAGATGTTGGTGAGCAATCCGCGGTTGAGAGTTTAGAAGACATCAGACGCATGCTAGATACTAACACAAAAATGGTTTTCATTACAGCTGGAATGGGTGGTGGTACTGGAACCGGAGCCGCGCCAATCATAGCAAAAATGGCACGCGAGTTAGATATCTTAACCGTTGGAATCGTAACAATGCCGTTTCAGTTTGAAGGCAAAATGCGTAATGAGCAGGCGCAACGAGGTGTTGAAAAACTTAGAGAGCATGTAGATTCTCTTATTGTAATAAATAATAATAAACTTCGCGAGGTTTATGGTAATCTTGGTTTTAAAGCAGGATTCTCAAAAGCAGATGAAGTATTATCAACAGCTTCTAGAGGAATTGCTGAAGTCATAACACATCATTACACACAAAATATTGATTTACGTGATGCAAAAACAGTATTGAGTAAAAGTGGAACTGCAATTATGGGGTCAGCAACAGCTTCAGGACAAACAAGAGCTCAAGAAGCTATCATGAAAGCATTAGATTCTCCATTATTAAACGATAATAAGATTACTGGAGCTAAAAACGTATTGTTGCTTATCGTTTCTGGCTCACAGGAAATTACTATTGATGAGATAGGAGAAATCAATGACCATATACAAACTGAAGCTGGACATGGCGCTAACATTATCATGGGTGTTGGAGAGGATGAATCTTTACAAGAATCTATTTCTGTAACCATTATTGCTACAGGTTTTGATATTGATCAGCAAAACGAAATTTCTAATACAGAAGCTAAGAAAGTTATACATGCCTTAGAAGATGATGATTATAAGGAAGATGTAGAAGTTCAAGGTGTTGAACCAGCAATTATTACACCAGATATTGTTTTAGAGAATGAAGTTGAAGCACCAATTATTCATACTTTGACTGATGATGATTTTGAAGAAGAAACCCAAGTTATAGAGAATGAACTCATAAAAACAACAGAAGCTATTAGAAATATCAATGTTATTTATGATGAAGTTTTAGATGCCAAACCAGTAACTGAAGATGATTTTATAATTACACCAGTTCAGGAGTTAGAAACAGAGGTTAATGACGAAAAAGAAGAAGAACAAATTACGCTAACTTTTGATTTACCACTATCTCAATTTGATGGCGAAAAAATTGAAGAGCCTGAAACAGGAGATGAGAAAATGTTATTTCAGCTCGAAGAAGAAGTTAAAGAGATTGATGTTACAGATCCAATAGAACTAATCTCTGTGACAGAAGTTAATGAAGAAGGAGAAAAACGTTATGCATTAGACGATTTTTCAACTTCCCAGACAGGGACATCAACACAAGCAAAAACGGAAAAAGAGGTAAACGAAGAGATTGTTTTTGAAAAGAAAACACTTCCAGTTGAAGAAATAGATGAGGAAGTTTCGGGAGAAATAGACCCAATGAATAGCCCAATTTCTGAAATCTTAAAAGCTAGAGCAGATGAACGTCGTAAGAAGATGAAAGATTTTAACTATAAGTTTAATAATGCAAAAATTGACGAAATAGAAAAAGAACCTGCATACAAAAGACAAGGCGTAAATCTTGAAGACACTCAGCATTCTTCAGAGACCAATGCGTCACGTATGTCTGTAGGAACTGATGATAACGATGATATACAATTAAGAAGTAACAATTCTTTTTTACATGATAATGTCGATTAATGGTTAATCTATTGAAGTACTAATTAAGTACATTTTTTAAACCCGAAAAGCCCCTCAGCTTTTCGGGTTTTGTTTTAATAGTTTAGTATCTTCGCACTCCATATAAATAATACGATTATGAGTTTACAAGCAGATATAATGACCGCGATGAAAGCGGCAATGAAAGATAAAGATCAAACTGCTTTAGCGGCGTTAAGGGCAGTAAAATCTGAAATTTTATTAGCTCAGACATCAGGTGGTGATGGTAAATTAACTAATGACGATGAAATAAAAATCTTATCTAAATTAGTTAAACAGCGTAAAGATAGTGCTGCGATTTTCACAGAACAGAATAGAAATGATTTGGCTGAGCCAGAATTAGCCCAAGCAGAAGTTATAAGTCAGTTTTTGCCAGAGCAATTAGATGAAGCTGCTATTACTGTAGCTGTTGAAAAAGCAATTGCTAATACTGGAGCTGAAGGTATGAAAGACATGGGTAAAGTCATGGGTATTGTCAATAAGCAACTAGCAGGCCAAGCAGATGGAAAAACCATTTCTACAATAGTTAAGGCAAAACTAATGTCATAATATATTAGGCCTCGTAGTTCAACTGGATAGAATATCAGATTTCGGCTCTGAGGGTTGGGGGTTCGAATCCCTTCGAGGTCACTAGGAAAATTATAACTCATTAATATTTAATAAGTTAGAATTTTTGTTTTTGTCGCGTGACCAATTTGTGATCAAAATTTATCTCTATACAAGATATAAATTTTAATTGATTACCATTCATAAATCACTTATCCATAGTAAATGTAGAGTTATTCACTAAAGTACTTATGTTTTGAGAAAAGGTATTGAATGATATTAAGAATATTATAAACAAACTGAATTTTCTTACATTAATTTGATTTAGTTAATTGTATTTCACCTCCGGTATGAAATCCTTCACAATCAGTTCCAATGAAATTTATAGTCATCGTATTAAATGTAAATAAACCTGTCCCAGTCAAGGTGCCTTGACAGATAACATTGTTAATACTCGACGTTTGTTGAATAACTGCATTACTTAACTTTCCATCATCAAAATATTGTGCCGTAATCTGCCCATCATTTTCTTGTCCACAGCAGGATGTTATAGTGTCAGAGAAATAAATTTTTCCAATGATATAATCACCAGGAACATTACCGTCATCAATAATTAATTGTTGCTTGACATCAATTGTGAAATTTATACCATTTGGATAGCCAGTATTTTCATTGTAAAAGCTATCTTTAAGATTACCGTTCCATATACCAATTAAATTAGTTTGTTGCTCATTTAGTGTTACAGTATCATCATCATTGTTACATGAAGACATACAGATAGACACAAGGAATATTAAAAAAAGTAAAAAGGAATTTTTCATATTAATATGATTTGATTAATGATTACCTCTAAATAATCAAAAATTGGTATGTAAAGAGTAGTGATTATTGCTTGTTATTTAATGCCAGAAAGTTTTAACAATCGCAGTCATTTATTTGGAAATTTCATCACTATCTTTTTCCAACATGTAGGCATCTGTAACGCCATTGTATATCCATAGACATTTACCTTTTTCAGAAAAATCTAATTGTAAATCATAGTTTTTGGAGAAGAAATAATTGGGTTTATAGAGAAAAAGTTCTTCTAATGGCTCGTTATTGGAAAACACAAATACTCTTGCATCTTTAATGATTATTTCAAAAAAATCTTCAACATCGTCAGGATACATATATTTGCCTTTAATGAAATTATAGCTTGAGATATCTTCTATAGGAATTTCACTTCTAATTTTAGGATTATAAATCTTTTTCTCGTCCACAATAGCGCTCATGGTTCTACTAACATTAAAGACATCTGTATTTTGATGATTATTTAAAGCAATGATACTTCTATTTTTATCCAAATATCTATACATAACAGACTCAAAACCATTAGAAACTCCAGAGCAATAAGACAAAACACCGTTAGTTTTCGTTTCAACATTTAACCAACTTCCCAGTGTATATTCCGAATTAGGTAACTTACTAAGCATTAATTGGGTAGAAGACTCATTAAGTAATGTTTTATTTTTTAAGGCCAAATGATAGCTATATAAGTCTTCAACTGTTGAATAAGCTGAGGCCTGTCCTTTAAGATTGGGAGTAAAAACATATTGAGCTTCTATATTTGTATTGTAACCATCCTTTCCTTCTCCGTATTGATAACCAGAAGCAAAGTTTTCGTATGTTTCTTGAGGATTAAAAACAGCTCCAGTGTTTTTCATCTTTGCAGGAGAGAAAATGTATTTTTTGCAATACTCTTGATATGTTAACCCAGACACTTGTTCTATAATTTTGGTCAACAAGGCATACCCTCCATTAGAATATTCTTCAGAGGTTCCCGGCTCAAAAATCAGTTTTTGATTACTAATAATTTGAATTATACTATCAAAATCAAACACTCTTCTTTCATGCCAATTCTCTCTCCAACCTTGAGGAAGTCCTGAACTGTGGTTGAGTAGATGTTTAATTTGTATATTTTGAGAATTAGGAAAATCAGTTAAAAACTTGGAAAGTTTATCTTCAATAGACAGTTGACCTTTTTCATGTAATTGCAAAATAGCTACTGCAGTAAATGTTTTTGTGATTGATCCTATTTTGAATTTTGTGTCTTTATTATTTACTATTTGTTGTTCTCGATTAGCAAAGCCAAAACCTTTAGAAAAAATAACAGAATCATTTCTTGCTACTAATACAGTTCCACTATATGATGCTGTTTGTGATCTAAGATTTAGATAATCATACATTTGAAGCCTCTCTCCTTTGTATATATTTTGATTGTTTTTAGTATTAGAATTACAGTTTATCAGTAATATCGAAAATATTAATACTATAAAAATCTTAGAGTTGTAATTCATTATTTTTTGCCTTGAAAAGTTATTTAGTAGGTGTAGAGTTAGTGGAGTATAGATTATGACTCATGAGGTGTACTTTCATCAATAGCCATACTTCCAATTATTGCTCCAGCAATAATCCAAGCTATTACGATTTGAAATAATCCAACCATGTATAAAGTGAAATCGTGTAGAGGTGAAAATACATAAGGATAAGATACTAGAGGAATCCCAAAACCTATAGCCGCTTTGATGCTGGCTTTAATTCCGCCTTTAAATCCAGATAGACCTTGTAATCTAACCATTAAACCAAGTCCCCAAGAAATAAATAATGAAATCAAAATTCCGCCTAAATACCAAAGCGGACTATTATTAGCGTAATCTTCTGGTGTATATCTATGTGCTTCTACTTGAACATCACTAAACCACCAACCATACCAAACCCCTCCAAATATGCTTAGAAAAAGTGCAGATAAAATAATCGAAATTGGACGAATTTTTATTTTTTTTTTCATGAATATCTTATTTATAATTCCAATCAAAATTGAGATTATTCATTTCTACTAATGTGGTTAAAGTTGCTTTTTATTCTAAATTCTGAGCAGATAATAAAACTCTATCTATTAGTCTCCCTTTTACAATCACTGTTTCAATTGAATTATAAGCATTAATATCTTCTAAAGGGTTTTTATTCAAAATAAGCAGGTTTGCTTTTTTACCTGTTTTGATACTACCGATTTCATCAATTAAATTAAAAGCTTTAGCATTATTTATAGTCACCGCTTTAAAAATTGTTTCTAAAGAAATGCCCGCGTTATCCCAATGAGTCAATTCAAGAAAACCATTATAGCCAGGTGGATTAGTATACATGTTCATTGCCACACCGTCTGAACCAAATAACAAATTGGCATTATTATCAGATAAAAACTTAGCTATAATCTCTAATCTTTTTTTTACTGCTTCTGTTAGTTTTTGCCTCATTTCTTCATCGCTTTCAAAATTTGCCCTTGCTTGCTTGTATAATTCAGGATTAACTTTTTTAATAAAATTGATTCTATTTAAGAGCCGTTTTTTTATCCATTGGGTCTCTTCGGTGTGTAACCAGTCTATGAATATTTTCGGAAGCACATTTTTCATTTCTTCATCTCTAAGAAGGCTTTCTGTTAAAACATCATCTTCTGCAAACAGGGTTCTAAAAGTAGGCTGATAACCTATTTTTTTATTTGAAATACTTTTCAATAAATCCTGATGAGCTTTTGGTAATTTTGTGTGTTCCAGCTCTTTTGGATTTGATGTCCAGTTCCACATGCCATGAGCAATAATATCTACATCTACACTTTCAGCGAATGATTGGCCTTCAAAGGATGTGGCATGTAATATGACAGGTAAATTTTCATTATGAGCCTCATCAATGAGTTCTTTCATTATATGTTTTGTTGGTGACTCCCAGAATTTTTTAAATCCAGTGGTTTCATCTTCATATAATGTTTTTACACATATAGCATTTTCTTTACCTAGGTTCTCAATTACTTTTCTTGGTGTATGCTGCTTTAAATCTATAGAATCGGGAAACTCAACATTCTCATTGTAACTGTCATACAAAAAAGAACTTTGATATCTATGTCTTAATGGCAATTCTTCCATTTCCATCATAAAATCATTCATAACCTGAACTTGTTCTCCGCAGGTATAGATATCAGGTTTAAATGAAGCAGTGTTAATTCTATCTATAATGTTAGGAGCAAAATTATTTAGGTCTATTAGAGCAGTAAAACCATAATATAAAAAGCTTTTGGGAAGCTGTTCAAAATAAACACTAACTAATTCAGGATTGTTTTTACGCTGCTTAAAATTAAGTCCAGGTATGTTAGCTAAATGAACATGACTATCAATTAATCCAGGTATGATATATTTACCTTTAACATCTATTGTATTGTATTTACCTTTAACATCTATTGTATTGTATTTACCTTTTATTTGGGGAGCTTTTTCTCCAACATAAACTATAGAATCACTTTGAACTATAAGATGGCTCTGGTTATTTATAATTTCTCCGTGCTGATTGGCTGTTATGATGGTTGCATTTTTGAAATAAATAGCATCGTCTAATAGTAAATAACTATTTTCATGGTTGCATCCCAATAGAAGTATCCCGAAAATTAAAACTATGCATTTTTTCATATTTGTTGGATTATTTTTATAAAAAATTCTAAAACTATTCCAGGATTAGGAATTAGTTCTACGCACATTGTATCAAATCACTATTTATGCATTAAACTCTCAGGTATTTTATTATTTATAGACTCATCTTCCCAAAGTAAACTGGTAATCCACCAGCACCCTTTTTCTTTTACAAGTTGAATGCAATTGATTCCTCTAGCTTCAATTTTACCATCTTTTGAAAACTTATATTGAAAAGCACTATATACCATTGCCACACCTCCAAACCTCATTACTCTTCTTCCAATTTCTTCTTCATAAAAATCGCTTTTCTTTAAAAAAGCATCATTGTTTAAAATATATTGGTCTACCGTAAAACCATAAAAAGTTCTTTTACCATCTTGCCCCAAAATAGTAGCTCCCATTTTAGCTGATTCATGAAAAAGTGATTTGAAGCTTTCCCAATCACGTTCTCCCGCTTCTCCAGAGAGAATATCATATGTGGCATTTATGACATCATCTATAGATTGGTTATTATATATTATTTGAGAATGTGAGTCGGTTAGGCTTATTAGAATTAGCAATAGCGCTAAGGGTAGTCTTTTCATAATTATTGTTAAAGTTTTTATAATATATGTTACGAATTGTACTTTTTAGCGTTAGATAAGATTAAATAACCAAGATTATTGTATTGCATATAAATTATGTGGTCATTATTGCTTTTTATTTATGAAAACACTTAGAATATATACATATAGAGGAGAAAAGGTTAGAAATGACAAAGAAATTAAGTCTTCTAATAGTGTTGTATACTCTGAATTAAAGACTTTTGAAGCACAGTTGTATTCTGGTCATTATGGAATAAAACTACCTTTAGAAGGTAATGAAAGCTATGTCGTAAATGGTAAAAAGTTTAATGTAAAAGAAGGTCATTACCTATTAACAAATCCTGGTCTTAAAACTGAGGTGTCAGTAAACTCAAATAAACTTGTAAAAGGCATATGTATCGGGTTTACTGAAGATTTCTTAAAAAGCCTATATGCAAATATGAATTCTGATTTTAAAAGCGCTTTAGAATTAAAAGAAGATTCATCAGATTTTATGTTGGTCAGTCACAATTATGCTATTAAAAACAGCCATCTTTCTTGTTTTCTTGGAACGTTAAAATCAAATTTTATGGCTAATCATTTAACTCAGGATTATAATGAAGAACTTTTTTTCTTAGATCTTGGGGAAACACTTATTAATGATCAACTAGAACTTAGATTAAAAATTAACAATTTAAATCAAACTAAATTTTCTACTCAAGAGGAAATATATAGAAGAATTGATTTGATGAATCAATATATTCATGATAATTATTACAATAATATTTCTTTAGAAAAATTAGCTAAAATCGCTTGTTTATCTAAGTATCATGCTGTTAGGTGTTACCAAAAAATTGAAGGCATTTCTCCTTATAAAAAAATCATGAACCTTAGACTTAGCAAAGCTGAGGAGCTTTTGTTAAAGGGTTACAGTATTAACGAGGTTTCAGATTCCTGCGGATTTGCAGATTATAGAGCTTTTTCTAAATTGTTTAAAAAGGTTTATAATACAACACCTTCTAAATACAAACAAATCATTAAGCAATAATTTCCACGCATTTTTTGATGATACACTTCAATTTTGAGTATCATCAAAAAAATCACAGAAAAAGAGTTTATAGAATTATCTGGAGACGCCATAGAGTTTTCAGTAATCATAAAAAAGGAAAATGACGAAATTCAATCTTCTGTTTGCTTAAAAAAAAGCTTATTAGTTACCTGTTAGGTATTATTAGTGAAATTAAAAATAAATCATAGCTATATTATTTTAATGATTTAGAATAAATGTAATGAATGTATAGGACTAATGTTAAAACAGGATTTCCTTTTTGACTTTTAAGCAACAATTACCACATCACTATTAAAGTATTTCTTTTTTATTGTGTATTAATACTATTAAGAATTAAATATAATATAGTAAAATATGAAAAAAGCTATTTTTTTATTATTAGTGTTAATAAGCTTCAACTTACAAGCACAAGACTCAAAAGTAAGCGATATATTAAATAAACATTTTAAAGCTGTAAATCAATCCAAATTAAATAATATAAATAGCTTAAGCATAGATGGATTATTTACACAAAACGGCATAGAATTAAGCCTGAAAATATTTAAGCAACGTCCTGATAAGTGGTATCAAAAAATAGAGCTAAACGATACTAAAATGGTAGTAGTCATGAATGAAAATTCTGGTTGGGAAATCAATCAATTTTCAGGGATTATTAACCCAGTAGATTTTAATCAAGCCAAAATAAACACCTACAGCAGAAGTGCTTCAATAGATAATCAACTATGGTACTTAAAACAAAATAATGCTAAATTTAAAAATCTTGGTAATGATACTGTTAACAATAAAAAATCTATAAAACTTAAAGTTACAAATGAATTTGGAGGTGTATCGTACATTTGGATTGATACTAAAACCTATTTAATTAATCAAACTGAAGATATTGTTACAAAACAAAAGTTATTTTATGAAGAATATCAGGTTATAGATGGCATGTTATTCCCTAAAAAAGTAAACGCAGGAGCATATCAATTAGAGTTTATTAAGATTGAACTTAACCCTAAAATAGACGCCTCGCTATTTACTAAAGGAGATATAAAGTCGGTTAAAGATATTGCAAAAGCATACCTAAAGACTTTTTATAATCTCGATTATAAGAAACTAGAAACTTACTATACCGATGAGTCTTTTTGGTTCGATCCGTCAACTTCCGTGATAATACCAAACCCTCAAAAGAGTATAGGTAAGAATAAAATCATTGCTAGTTTGAAAAGTGGGTTTAATGGGGTCCAAGATGCCAAATATACTTTTGAAAAAGAGTTTTATTCTGGTTCACATGCAGCCATTTGGGGGAATTACTTTTATCGAATACCAGCTAAATATTTTCAAGGAATGAAACATTCAGATGCTATTTTTGAGTTTAATATACCTATGGTAACTAATTTGGTAATTAAAGATGGAAAGGTTTTAGAACATTTTGAGCACGCTGATTGGACAGAATGGGCAAAACAAGCGCAGACTAATGCCCAAAAGGCCAATAAATAATAGTAAAATGAATGGCTTTTCAATAGGTCTAAATGAAGGTAAAAGTAAATTCATTGAACAAACAGAAAAGTTTATTAAGTATCCTATTAATAGCTTAGTTGTGGATATCGAAGTAGCTGATTTTAATGATGATTCTAAACCAGATATCTTTTAGAGCGTTTTGGGAGTAATGATAAGTTCCTTTTAAGTAGTCCATAGTCAAGATGACTAACATTTTTTTGTTACCCTCTTATGTAAAATATAAAATTAAATGGCTCGCTTTAAAAAAATAATTTCTGCAAAGAATGTTAAGTATTTTATATTAGAAGTAGCTCTAATATTTATAGGATTAACTCTTGCTATATGGTTTAATAATTGGAATGAGAACAGAAAGACAAACATCTCCAAAGATATTGTCCTGTCAAAAATTCGAAATGAAATAAATAATAATTATCATGAAATTGAAGATAACATTCAAGATTTAGATACCGTAATTAAAACAATTGAGGATTTTAAAAGATTAAGTGGTTTAAATAATACTTTTAAAGCTTCATTAGAAGAATTAAACATATTTCAGAAAATAAATCCCAATTTTTTTACAATAAAAAAATCTAAAAAGCTCAATGAAGGCAAACTATATGAATTCAATGGTTCAATAACGTTACGTTTTGAAATAACGAATCTTAAATTTATAGCATTCGAAACAGCAAAGTCCACTAACATTTTAAGTAAGATTAAATATAATTGTCTTTATGAATTAGAAGACTTATATAGCCAAAAATATCGTATCTCCAGACTTCTTGATAAAGCGGTGGAATTACTACAAGAAGGGAAATTTCAAGAGCTAATGAGAAACTTAAAACAAGTAAATCTGTTACAAATACAATTATTAGAACAACGTATAAAATATAAAACTAATTTAAATGATTGTTAAAAGCATATTCTCCAAACCATATTATTTAATGTTATTATTAAGTATTAATCTTTATGGACAAACGGGCACTGTCGAAGCCGAGTTAGAAGAAGATTTTAAGTACGAGTTTAAATCTTTAAAAAAAGAGCATGACAAAACGGTTTTAATAGATAGTATTCATAACACCATCTATTCAAAGCCTTATGGTAAAGAAACTGCACGAGAGATGTTGCGAATTATTAAGGCAGATGGTTTTAACATTAAGTTTTCTGGTGATAAATTGTTAGAAAAGCAGCTAAATACAGAAAGTACCGACTTATTGGTAATTCACGGAATACCAAATAATAAGCTGATTTTAAATAACGAAAACAGTAATGAAACTTTATATACTTCGCCTTTAACCACAGACGAGATAGTCAACATAGGTAAGTTTGTATATAATGGTGGTGGACTATTTTTATTCCTATCTCATTTCCCAGAAGGCAGTGGTGCACTTCCTCTTTTAGAAGCCTTTGAAATAAAATTTAGAGATGGGTACGCTTTTCATTCGCAGTATCACACAAGTGAAGATGGACTTTGTGGGCACTTTATGATGAACCAGCAAAATGAAATGTTAAATACTGAACATCAAATTTTTAGTAATACCATAGATAAAAATACTATTCCTGAAAATATTCGTTTTTACTGTGGTGCAGCTGTATTTAGAAATCCTGAGGATGTTATTCTACCTTTTCCTAAAAATACTATTAATTATACACCTAAAACCAATTATCAACCCAATTCAGGTGAGATAAAATACATAGAAGAAAGTTCAAACAATTATGCAGGCATGATTGGTTTTGAATATGGAGAAGGAAGAATTGTAGTCTGCACTGATCAAGGCATTTTTAGAAGTATGAATTTAATTATTAAAGACAAAAAAATACCAGTAACTATTCATGATCCTGAAGCAGATAATGCTGGCCTATTTTTAAATATATTAAGATGGCTAACAAAACTTCAATAATGTTAGTCAAGAAGATAAAACTAATCTTAATTTGTTTGATGCTCTCTTTTGTTGCCCCAGCTCAAAATGAAGATTCATTAATGTTAAAGTTCAATGAGCTAAACAATAAATTATATAGTAGACCTGTAAATTACATTAAAGGTAACCAATTGTTATATGAGTATAAAGATTACTTTGTTCATACAAGCCTTGAATCTTTCTTTCATCAAGCTTCTGCAACTTTCTATGCTGCTTCAGGTAATCAGTTTAAGGCGAAAAAACATTATTGGTTATCAAAAGGTAAAAAAATGGACAGCTTAAAAGTGGTTTTTGGTTCTCTTGAAAACTATAGAAATATTTTCCGGTATACTGAGAATAAGAAAGTGGTAATGATCAATGAAAATCATGCGTTTCCTGAGCACAGAGTATTTACGACAAGCCTTTTGGATAGCTTATTTAAGCAAGGTTTTAGATATTTAGCATTAGAAGATTTATTAAGCGCAAAAATAATTAACCAACGCTCAACTCCATATTTATCAGATGGGCTATATATTAACGAAGTTATGTACTCCGAAATGGTTAGAAAGGCTCTGGATATTGGTTTTACCATGGTTGCATATGACAATAATGACGCTTGGGATATTAGAGAAAGGGATTCATTGGCAACTCAAGAATTGAAAAAGGTTTTTGAAAAAGACCTAAATGCGAAAATGATAATTCATTGTGGGTTTGGACATATTGATGAATCAAAAAAAGTATTAGCATCTTTCATTAAATCTAAATTGGGTATAGATCCATTAACGATTTCTCAAACTAGTCTACAACCAGTTATAGTAGAGAAATTTATTGAAGAACCTAAACTAATTTTAGGAACATTAAACCCAAAACTATTTGAAACTAAATCGGATTTTCAAGTCATTCATCCTAATTACGATTATGCCATTAGACCTGAGTATCTATTCGTTAACGAACGACAAAAAGTTCAATTAGAGTTAAACTTTGACGTTTCTGAAGAATTAATTTTAGAAGTTTATCAAAATAAACAATCAGACGGAGCAGTTCCCTATGATCGAATTATCATAGAACCTAAGACAAAAAGCATTGATATTTCTGCACCCAGAGGGCTACTCAAAATTCTATTTAAAAACCAGAATGATGAAATAGTTAAACGAATGAAAATATCTAATTAACGATTTACAACAAAATTTCCTGTTTTAACTACTTTAAAATTATAATTTCTGTGTGTATTACTAAGTTATTTGGCGTCCCTTTAATCGAGCAATAATTACCACAATTATTAATTATATTCTTAGTCTTTTTAAGAAAACTTAATTAATGAAAGGAATAAAAAACCTGGCTTTTATAATTGTATCAATAATTTCACTGGCAAGTTGTCGTCAAGAAAAAATGCAAACCACAAAGCAAGAAACAAATCTGAAAGCAACTCAAGAAACAACTGAAAAAGCTGAAGTTACTAAAGAGATAAGCGAATTAACTGCTGAGGATGTATTGACAAAGTCTATCGAAAAATGTAAATCAATTTCTTCGATTGAATACACCATTAACCAAAAAGGAGTGTCTGGCAAATATGGTTATGGACAACCTAAAATAAAAGCTACAATAATTCAGAAAAAAGAAGCTAGTGCTATAGATATTGGTTTTGATAAAGCATTTATAAAAGCATCAGGTGTTATTACCGATAACCAAAAGAAAACTCCTTTTTCATTTAGTTATGATGGGGACAATTTTATGTATAATAAAGGTAATACCAGGCAAAAAAGCGTTTCTGACCCAACAAGAAAAGTAACGATGGGGAAATTACAACAATATTTATTTATGATTCGAATTTTCCCTTTTGTAGAAGATGAACCTTATAAAATGCCAGCCAAAAGCAATGAATATGATATAAAACTCTTAGATAAAGAAGAAAAACAAGGTTTGTCTTGCTATAAAATAGAAACTTCAGTCACATTTAAAGCACCTAACGGAAAAGACTTAATTACTAAGAATATATGGTGGATTAGTGAGTTAGATTATCTACCAAGAGCTTATTCTGATGGTTTTGTATATAAAGACATTGTCTATAAAAAGATGAATGAAGCAATACCAAAATCTTTTTTTTCATTGGAAAATAAAAACACATCTATAGACTACTTAACCAGTAATCAAGTAGAAAGTGAACTTGCAAAAGCCTATTTACTTCCCGAAGGAACAATACCTTCTAGATGGTATTCAAATGACCAGTTTGGTAAGGAATATGATTCAGATAAATTAAAAGGAAAAGTAATACTTATAGATTTTTGGGGAAGTTGGTGTACACCATGCATTCTTGCAATGCCAGATATTCAAAAACTGCAAGATCATTATAAAAACAACCCGAATGTAGCCATTATTGGTATTTCGGCAGGCGAAAGAGATAAAGAAGCATCTCTTAAACTATTTAATAAAAAACGCTACAATTACGTACTTATACCTAATGGCGATAGCATTGCAAAATCTATTTATAAAGTGAAAGACTACCCATCATTATACATTTTAGACAGGCAAGGAAAAATTGTTAGCGCAGAAAAGGGCTTTACGCCTGATAGTTTTGAACGTTGGCGGGAAATTATAGATGAACAGTTAAAAATGTGATTAATATAAAATTTTGAATCATTATTTGAGTAATATTGAACGACATTTATATATTTATATAGCTTTGATAAATAATAGAAATTTCCATATTATATGATTGCTTATCCTGGCTATATAAATAGTACTTGAAAGAGAAGATAGTTAGTAATATTCAAAGTAGATGATTTCTGTAAAAAAAGCCTTTAATCAAAAAAAAGCAAGGATTTTAGAGCCAGTAATATTAGGTGTTTCAGCGAACATTTTAATAAATTTTTTATTCAATCCCACTAGTCCTGATTTCCTTTTAAAAGAGTTTATTGTTGCTATAATTTTTGCTTTTATAATAACAGAGCTCAATAGATTTATTTATTTGAAAATAGAAAATACAATTGACTGGAAATCAAGCTTCAAATCAAAATTAGTATTAAATTTTTTCACTGTCAGTACTCTTTTGATAATTATACTTAATACCATAGGTAATTTATATATATGGCTTTCTGGAGATAGTTTTCATTCCTTAGAAGAATTGTTATTGATAAATTTAATAGTCTTGAGCATAGTATTAATACTATCACTTACTAGGTGGTGTATGTTTCTTCATAATAAATGGGTATTAACTCAAAAAGATTTAACGAATAATAAAAAGGAAAATTTAAACCTAAAACAACTCATTCATAAATCTTCTAAAAAAATAAAACTCTCAAAAAGGAATTCAATATTTATGGTTGAAGCAGCTAATATTAAATTGGCTATTTTGGAATATGGCAATATAAAAATCTACGATAATAAAGACATATTAGGAGTTTTTGAAGGCTCCTTAGCCAACTTAGAATCACAATTACCAAAAGCATTTTTTTTCAAAGTATCTAGACAAGTTATTATACATAGAGAAGAAGTTAAAAAAATGTCACCATCTAATTATGGTAAAATAGAACTTGAGCTTCATAATAAATCAGCAAAAAATCCATTTGTGATGATTAGTAGATTAAAAGCCTCTAAATTTAGGCAGTGGTATTATAGCAATTCAAGTATAGATTGATAGCAGTTCGTTAATGTTATCTAACTAAAAGCAAAAATTTTCTCTTGTATGCTTTTTTTTTGAAGAAAAAATCATGAAGCATTTTACAACAAAGAAACTGGCCATAGTTTTTAGTCTAATAGTAAGCATTTCTTACACGGCATTGGCTCTCCAAACACCAAGTTCAAAACTAAATAAAATTCAATCTATAATAGATAAAGCAACTCAAGGTAAACTACAAGGTGTTTTAGTATCTATAGAAAGTCCAGAACATGGTAAGTGGATTGTTAAATCTGGTTTTGCAAATGCAGAAACTAAAACTTTAATTGATAAAAAAGCGATATTCAGCTTGGCAAGTATAGGTAAAACTTATACAGCTGTAACTGTTTTAAAGTTAGTGGAGGAAGGTAAATTGCAACTGGATGATAAAATTCAAAAATACTTACCAAAGGAGATTATAAATGGCTTGCCAAACGCTGAAAAAGTTACAGTAAAGCAATTATTAGGACATACTTCGGGCTTTTATAATTATAATGCTAACCCTGAGCTTAACGAATTATATCTTTCTGGAAGTTTAAAGCTTGATACATTATCACATATTAATGCATTAAGGAGATATGCATATGGTAAAACATATCCAAGAGCTATTTATGGTATGTATAATTATTGTAGTACCAACTATTTATTATTGGCCATGATTATGGATAACATATTGCCAGAAGGACATATAAAATTTGTTAGAGACTTATTAAAGCAGCATAATTTTAAAAACACCTATTATAAGCAATTACCTAAATTTAGTGATTTACAATACTATGGAGATATTGACTTAGATGAAAAATTAGAAAATTTAACTAAGCAAACAATAGAAACCACTAACTGGTATTGCGGTGATGATGGTATGTATGCAACTATTGATGATGCAACGAGCTTTTTGAAAAAACTTATGAAAGGCAAAATTCTAGGTAAGAAAGTACTAAAAGAAATGATGATGTGGAATGATGATAAGAATCCTGATTACGGTTTAGGGTTAATGGCAGATAAAGGATTTCCATATAAACTATCAATCGGTCATTCTGGACGAGGGATTGGAATAACGACCGATTTGTATTATTTCCCAGATAAGGAGATGACTATAGCAATATTCTGTAATACAGGTTTGCGTTCAGCGTCACCAGTATTCAAAAAGGAATATAATAAAATGAGAAACAAAATTATTAAAAGGCTCTTTTAATTTAACTATTAAGCAATAATCACTACATGCCTACTGAAACCTATTTTGGAAGTTTATGATTTGAAAAATCTTCCTAACGAAGGGGGACTAGGTATAGGTGTATCGCGTGGAGGAGCTTATTTCGCATATTTTTCTTATGAAAAATTGAAAAACCAACAATTTTTGACACATCAAAAACAATCCTTCGAGGTCACAAATAAATAGTTTAATTAGAAAGAACGCCAAGCTTGCTTGAGCGTTTTTTTGTTTTATAAGAGTATATTTCTCACTTATTTTAAAAGGCTCTATATTTACAACTAACAATGTCCCAAAATCTTATGACTAACTCTAGTCTAATCTTCAATATAATTTTTTTATCAATAATTGGATTATTAGTATTGAAGTATACATTCCGTTTTATTGAACAATCATATGCCGAATCTAAAAAGAAACCTTTAATGTTAAATTTTGTTCTTTTAAAAAAAAGTTTGACTGAAAAGCAAATACGAATTTTAGAAAAGCAGTTTACATTTTATAGTAGGTTGTCTCGTAAAGAGCAATTAATCTTTAGACACCGTTTAGCAACATTTATTGATAATAAGAGCTTTTATGGGAGAGATGGTTTAGAATTAACAGACGAGATAATTGTATTAATATCGGCTACTGCCGTAAAACTAACTTTTGGATTTAGAGATTATTCCCTATCTATCATAAAAACTTTATTAGTCTATCCAGAGGCTTTCTACTCTAAAATTAACGAACAATTACATAAAGGCGAGGTTAATCCTATGCTAGGTATTTTAGCATTGTCATGGAAAGATTTTAAACAAGGATATGATATAGACAACGACAATTTAAATCTTGGTATTCATGAGTTTAGTCATGCTATACACTTAAATAGTTTTAAAAATAATGATATCAGTTCATTAATTTTTAGAGATGGTTTTAAGGCTTTAAAAAGATATTTAAAAGATAATGAGACCAAAAGACAACAATTAATTTCTACCAAATACTTTAGGGCTTATGCCTATACAAATGAATATGAGTTCATGGCCGTGTTAATTGAATGTTTTATTGAAACACCTCAAGAGTTTAAATCAAAATTCCCGAAAATGTATAAGTATGTCAAAGAAATGCTCAACTTTAATTTTGCAGATTATTAGAGATTGATTAGTTCCAAGTATTTTATGTTTCATTCCCAATAAAAGCTGTTTTAAGACACAAAATCGGACTTTTATGACATTTAATCGATTATTTGTCAGATTTTTCTATATATTAGATGATTATTAACCCTTAAATCTTAAGAAATTATGCCAGGAATAATTAATGTTACTATTTCACAAATTGATGACGGAGAAAATTTTCAAAGTCCAGAAACCCCTTTAGCTTACTGTAGTTCTCTAGCAGAGGATAAAGTTAATGTAACAGTCATTGCACCGTTTCATAATAATGTATATGCAAATCAGATGCCATCAATTGAGGTGTCAGGAGGAGAAGATGGCAATGATGTATCCATTACTCCAATATATAATCATAGTACTCCACTAAGTGCTGTATACACACAAGTAATCAAAATTTCATTTACTTTGACAAGCCCAGTTTTAGATGGTAATGGTAATGTAGTTATTAATATTTCTGTTGATGAAGAAGGTTTGACAGTGACTAATCCAGGAGAGTTGGGTGATCCAATACGTAAGACAAAAGTGATTACTAACGGAGAAGGATAAATTCAATAGAAACAATTCTTTTTTTTAGCAGATATAGCCTATTTTAGTGTTATGTCTGCTAAATTTTTACTCCCTCTATCTTTTTTAGTATGCTTTTTTTTTAGCGGTTTTTCTCAACATAAACCTTGCAAAAAAAAAGAGTTTATTGAATCTTTATGTAATTCTGATAAATTACACAAAGCACATTTATTACTATCAAATAATTCTCTTGAAGAATCTTATGAGCTTATCGAAAATTTAAAATTAGGTTCAGAAGCAAAACTAGATAAAGATTTTGAAGCTTTAATTCTTTTCTTGGAAGGCGAACTACACAGAAGAAATAATTCTTTTAAAAAAAGTGTTGAAACATATGAATTATCTCTCTCAAAAAACACCACAAATAATGATTTAGCGTTTTATGCTTACATAGCACTAGGTGATATCTATATTTCTGGAATAAGAGACTTTGACAAAGTTATACCATACTATAAAAAAGCAGAATTATTATTAGATAAAGAATCTTGCCCTGAAAAACAAACACTTTTATATAATGCGCTAGGTAATATTAACCTGTTAAGCAAAAACTATGATGAAGCTGAGAAATATTATATAAAAGGATTAGAATTATACTTAAATAATAATAAAACTACACAAGCTGCAATAAATTACAGTAATCTTGGGAACTTGTATTTTGAACAGTATAAGGATGCAAAAGCAGAAGAATATTTCTTAAAGGCAATTAATACATTTCAAAAAAAGGATAGCACAAATATTAATGTTAGACAACAAATAAATTATAATCTATTTGCAGTTAATGAGGCTAAAGGAGATTATAAAACAGCAATTAAGTATTTAGAAACATCTAATACCTTAAAAGATTCTATTTGGAATAGAGATAAGGTCTGGGAAATTGCAGATTTAGGTAAAAAGCTTGCCGTTGAAAAAAAGAACCAAGAACTTCAAGTTCTAGAAGCAGAAAATAAATTGAAATCTGCTCAGAGAAATGGTATTTTAGTTTCAGCATTAGTACTTTTAGCATTACTAGGCGTTAGTATTTATTACTACAAAGAAAAGGTAAAGACTAACAAAATTATTACTTCTCAAAACGAAACTTTAGATACTCTCAATGCTACTAAAGATAAGTTGTTCTCTATTGTTAGTCATGACTTAAGATCGTCTGTAAATACTTTAAAAAGTAGTAATCGAGCTTTAGTTAGTAATCTAGAGACTAAGAATATCGAAAAACTAGATCAGCTTCTGAATACGAATAGTAGTATAGTTAATGGCGCCTATAATTTGCTAGATAACTTACTTAATTGGGCCATGCTTCAGACCAAGCAAACTTATTTTAATATCGAGGAGCATCGTATATATATGTTGGTTGAGCATGTGGTTTTTAATTATCAAGGTTTATTTGCAGAAAAGGAGATAAAGTTTGAGAATAACGTTTCAAAAAAAGACAAAATTTTAGCTGATCAAGAATCTTTGAAAATTATTATTCGTAATCTTATTGATAATGCTATAAAGTTCACCGAAACTAACGATGCTATTTCGGTTTACAGTAAAGTTGAAGACGAAAATTATATTCAATTAATTATTGAAGATAGCGGGCTGGGCATGAGTGATACCACACGATTAGAGTTGCTTAAAGAAACAAGTTTACTGTCGAAAAAAGAAAACGAACAGATTATAGGTACAGGTTTGGGAATACAACTTTGTAAGTCTATGATTAAAAAGAATAATGGAAAATTTTCTATTGAGAGTCAATTAGGCAAAGGCACAAAAATGATTGTATCTTTACCAAAAGTGGGTGAGAATGGATAATATAAATGTTCTAGTTGTTGAGGATACTGTGTCAGAGAGTGATGTTTTAATTGCTTCTTTAGAGGCGAATAATTTTAATGTAGTAGGTTTGGCTACTAATTTTAAGGATGCAATTTCACTTTATCATAGTACAAATCCAGATGTACTTATTGTCGATATTTTTCTTAACGGTTTTCCAGAAGGAATTAATGTTGCGGAGGCAATTTCTGTAAATCCAGATAAAGCTAAACCTTTTGTGTTTTTAACTAGTTCTAGTGACCGACAGATATTTGAACGTGCTAAACTTACGCGCCCCTTTAGCTATTTGCTAAAGCCCTTTAATGAGCTAGAATTATTTTATGCTATAGAAATGGCACTTGAAAAATTCTACAAGCAAAAAGATGTATTTTTAAGTGATAATGAAGATACCGTAATAACGGATAACTATCTTTTTATTAAAAAAGGAAAGGCTTTAAAAAAGGTTCTTGTAGAGGATATTATTTATATTGAGGTTGAAGATAAGTACTGTAATATTATTACTGAGAAAGAGAAATTTGTTATTAATATATCATTAATAAAAGTTTCCAAGCTATTAAATCCAAATCAATTTTTTAGAACACACAGAAGATTTATTGTCAATGTTGAAAAAGTTGAAGAGATTATTCTTTCAGACAATTTAATTCTTTTATCAAGTGGACACAAAGCCGATTTGAGTGACAATTATCGTGAAATCATAAAACGAGTCAAAACCCTCTAGTTTTTCGTTACCTTTTTTTTCTGCTTCACGGTTTAGAATTCCGCTTCCATTACATTTTGTAAGCATAGTATGTATATGTGGTCTACATTTACACTGAGTTAGAAAATAAACCCCCATTATGTCTAAGTGTAAATTCAAAGTCCATTCTGCAATATATTCTTGCGATGCTTCAAGTTCTACAACGATAGCAGGATACGATGTCACACAAAGAGTACAAGGGTTGTTAAGAGATAACAATAAAGAAGGTGTTTTAAAGATAGATAGCAAAATAATTGAGAACTCAAATACTTATAGCAAAAAGTGTTTTGCCATTTTGGTTACCGTAGTATACCCAGATGGAAAAATCTTAACAAGATTTAGCTCATGCTCAGAAGGAAGCACTATAGATTTAAAAATGTCGGGAGTGGTATGCTCCTTTTAAATAATAAAATAAAATTACCTTTCATAAGTAGGTGAAGCCAAAATTGTAGTAATTACTATTGGGGGATTTAATTAAACTTCAATTATTCACCAAAACTGACCAGAGGAGAAGTCCTCTGGTTTTTTTTATTAATACTATTTCTAAAAGTGTAAATTTGAATAGATTCAAATAGGCATATGTATAGAATTACAATAGTAGCAGGGGCACGTCCAAATTTTATAAAGATTGCACCAATTATAAGTGCTTTAACTAAAGCAAAAGACGATGGCGTCGATTTAAGTTGTCGATTGATACATACAGGGCAGCATTACGATAAAAACATGTCCCATAGTTTTTTTGAGCAACTAGCTATTCCAGAACCTGACATTAATCTGGAATGTGCAGGCGGAACTCAAGCTGAGCAAACTGCTAGTATAGTATTAGCTTTTGAAAAAGAGTTGAATAGCTTTCCTGCAGATTTGGTCATAGTTGTTGGTGATGTGACCTCTACCATGGCATGTACTCTTGTGGCTAAAAAGCTTAATATGGAAGTAGCTCATGTCGAAGGAGGAATTCGTTCTGGTGATATGACTATGCCTGAGGAAGTAAATAGAATTGTGACTGATAGCATTGCTGATTACTTTTTTACAACTTCAGAGTTGGCAAATAAGAATTTATTACAAGAAGGTAAAACCAAGAGTCAATTGTTTTTGGTTGGAAACACCATGATAGATACACTCTTGAATAATAAAAATAGGTTTTACAAACCTTCAATTTGGAATGCCTTAAATCTTGAAGCTCATAAGTATATTGTTTTAACCATGCACCGTCCAGCAAATGTTGATCAAGAACGCAATCTCGAAGTGATGTTGAATGAAATTTTAAGCCAGACAAGAGACTTGCCAATTATATTTCCAGCTCACCCAAGAACACAAAAAATATTATCGCAGTTAGATGTGAATACTAAGCGTCTCTTCATTGTTGAGCCTTTAAGCTATTTAGAGTTTAATTATTTAGTTCAGCATTCTAAAGCAGTGATTACGGATTCTGGAGGTATAACAGAAGAAACTTCTATTCTGAATATACCGTGTTTAACACTTAGGGACAACACAGAACGACCAGAAACAATTGAATTAGGCACTAACGAGTTGGTAGGCACAAATCCTGAAAATTTAAAGCCTTATTTAGATATGCTTTTTAGGGGTAAATGGAAACAAGGGCAATCCATTCCGTTTTGGGATGGTAAAACGGCTGAGCGTATTGTTAATGTGATTACTGAAAAACTAATTAAGAATTAGCCAAACGCTTTAAATTAGAGATAGTTTTTGGCTGATTGTCACTTTTAAAAACATGACTTCCAGCAACAAAAACATTGGCCCCAGCATCAGCTAGTTTTTTTATATTTTGGTCTGTTACACCGCCATCAATCTCTATTAATGTATCCAAACCTTGCTCGTCAATCATTTTACGAAGCTTCTTTACACGGTTATAAGTGATGTCTTCAAATTTTTGACCACCAAAACCAGGGTTTATAGACATTAATAATACCATATAACATTCTGGTAAAATGTCTTCTAAAACAGAAACAGGTGTGGTTAGATTCAAAACAATTCCGGCTTTGCAGCCTACAGCTTTTATTTGTCTAAGAGTACGGTGAAGGTGTACAGTACTTTCATGATGCACAGTAATAATATCTGCACCAACTTTAGCAAACTCTTCAATATAACGCTCAGGTTTTTCTATCATTAAGTGGACATCTAATGGCTTTGTAGCATGCTTTTTAATAGCCGCTATTACTGGCATTCCGTAAGAAATATTAGGTACAAAATGTCCGTCCATAACATCAATATGAAACCAATCGGCATCACTATTATTAACCATTTCTGTGTCACGTTGAAGATTACCGAAATCAGAGGCAAGCATCGAAGGAGCTATTAAACATTTACTCATTTGTTATTGTTTAAAAAATTGGTAGTTAATTTAATTATTTCATCAGCAGGCAAATAGTCTGCATTTTTTATCCAATTGAAGTACAAATATAACTTTTTCATGTCTGAGAATTTTTGAAAAACTTCAAATTCTCCGCTATTATAGTCTTTAAAAAGTCTTCCCTCAATTTTTGTATCTAACAATTTGATAACTCCAGTATGCCTTGAATCAGTTTTAATTTTTTTATATAAATGATTAGTCTTTTCTTCTTCTCCTTCTAAAATTTGAAAAAAGTGTTTGTTTTTAATGATTAAAAGACCAGTAACATCGTGAATCTTATTTTTTTTATTGACGTCATACACTAGGTTGTCAATACTTTTCTTATCTAAATCTTTAGAAAAGTTACTAATGTAGCAAATAGCTTTCATTATTGGTTGGGGTGGGGGTTTATTAAACCCGAAGTTACATAAAAAAGTGAACCCACGGTAATCAGCCGTGGGTTCTTTCATCAATCAAAAAACGAACAGTTATGTTTTGTAACTGTTGTTACCGTAATTTAGTCGTAAATCGTGTTGTAATCTAACAAAAATTAATTGAATATTAAAATAACGATATTACTATCCTAAATAAGTCTTTAATATTTTACTTCGTGAGGTGTGTTTTAACCTACGAATAGCTTTCTCTTTTATCTGTCTTACACGTTCACGAGTAAGATCAAATGTTTCGCCTATTTCTTCTAGAGTCATTGGGTGTTGATTCCCTAAACCAAAGTACAAACGAATAACATCCGCTTCACGAGGTGTTAATGTTTCTAGTGCTCGCTCAATCTCTGTTCTAAGAGATTCATGTAATAAATCTCTGTCAGGATTAGGAGACTCACCACTACGCAATACATCATAAAGATTAGAATCTTCTCCTTCAACAAGTGGAGCATCCATTGATACATGGCGACCAGAATTTTTCATAGACTCCTTAACATCGTTAATAGTCATGTCTAATTCTTTAGCAATCTCTTCAGCTGATGGAGGGCGCTCATGACTTTGCTCTAAAAAGGCAAATGTCTTATTGATTTTGTTAATAGAACCAATCTTATTAAGCGGTAAACGTACAATACGAGATTGTTCCGCTAATGCTTGTAGGATTGATTGTCTAATCCACCAAACAGCGTATGATATAAATTTAAAACCACGAGTTTCATCAAAACGTTGTGCAGCTTTAATCAAACCTAAGTTACCTTCGTTAATTAAATCAGGTAAAGTTAAACCTTGATTTTGGTATTGCTTAGCCACAGATACAACAAAACGTAAGTTTGCCTTTGTCAACTTCTCTAAAGCAATTTGATCACCAGCTTTAATGCGCTGAGCCAATTCTACTTCTTCATCTGCTGTAATAAGGTCTACCTTACCAATTTCTTGTAAATATTTGTCTAATGAAGCGGTTTCTCTATTAGTAACCTGCTTGGTAATTTTAAGTTGTCTCATGTAATTTTATGTGTGCAATTTTTATAACAACGTTATGTTGTGCTATAGTTATACGTAACAAACACAAAAAATGTTACAATTTTTTTAAAGAATTGAAAAATTATTCAAAATCTAATACTTCAGTTGCTTCTATAAGTTGAAATAGAGCATCTATTTTTGAATAAATTTTATTGAAAAAAGTATTCCGTTCTTTCTCGCCAGCAGCATTTAATAATTTAGAATTTTGTAGTTGCTTATTTAAGAACACCTCAGCTTCAGCGCAAGTATACTTGTTACTTGTTTTGTAATAGGAGAGTAATGTGAAAGGCACATACAACGATTGCAAATTTGGTGCACTAACCAGTACATTATTGTTCATTAAATGTAATTCGTTGTAGTATAGCTTAAAATTAGTATTAGTTAGTTTTAATTCTATATGGTTTATGAGTTGCTTTAATTCTAAACACATTTTTAATGCTGTCTTAGAGCTTACATGAGCTGCTTGTGTATAAAAATGAATTTGTTTTAGCGTGCTATTTACAGTTGTAATGTCCCAAATTTCTGAAGTATTTAAGTCACTATACAAGCCTCCCAATTGTTTTCCAGCTTCAATTAATGTAGGTTTAGGAGCAAAATTTTCAAAGCTTTTGTTTGCAAAAGAGGGGTCTAATAACTTGAGCCAAACGTAATATTTAAAATGGCTAAGTGTATCTCCCGATAAATTATAAAACAGTGGAATGTCCTTTGCTGAATACAAAATACTACTGTCTTTTTGTGTGAGCAGCGGAAGTAAAGACTCATAAGACTCTATAAAGTACTGCTGCAACTCTTGTTCGCTTTCGATATGCTTTGTTTTTTCTACAGCGACTACATTGAGGTCAGAGGTTTCAAATAGTTTATCTAACGATAGGTTGTAATAATTTGCTAACAATACGCTTTCATCTATAGAGAGTTTACTCTTTAAGCTAACACGTCTATGAGCGGCGTCATAACTAATGTCTAGTGCTGTTGCTACAGCTTCTATTAGAGATGCATTTGAAGGTAAATCGTTTTTTAACTGCTTAAGTAATTGGGTTTGATACATGTTTTAAAAATATAAATATTTGTGATTATCACAAAAATTAATTTTTGTAATCGTGTTTATTCAAGTTTTAAATGTGATTAGTGCAATAATTTTGAATTGAATATAAAACTCAGAATTATGAAAAAAATGATTATTACAACTTTACTGTTTATGTTTAGTATTAGTATTGTAGCACAAAATGACTCTATTCCTAATGACAAGCCTTATAGATATGACAGTTCTTTTGCTGACTATTGGAAAACAGTTACATTTAAAATTGGTGGAGGTGTTTTGTTGCCCCAAGGAAAACTAAATGACTATTTTGGAATTTCTCCTTTAGTAGAGTTAAGCTTGGATTTCCCAGTTACAGAAAGTAAATCTTTAGAGTTGGCATTACAGTTTGTAATACCAGATCAGAAGAATGGATTTGAATATCAAAGATTAGCTGATAGAGTAGAAACTAAAGCTACTTTTCTCTTTAATCCTATGTTGCGATTCAAAAAGAATTTTAGTCAATCAAATTCAAAAAAACTAATATTAGGAGTAGGTTTAGGTGCATCAGTAATTACAACAGATGCCAGAAATACTGATTTTTTTGATACTTCAGATGATAGAAATAAATATGAAGTTATCACAGCATTTTTGGTTTCCCCAAGCTTGGAATATGCAAAAACATTTAAAAAAAACAATGAGTTTACGCTTAGTTTAGGTCTTAACTATACGCCATATAAAATTGAAGGCGCATTACAAGAAGATATAGGTAGTATAGCATTAACGCCAAGGTTATTGTATAGTTTTTAAATTAAAAAGCCCATCATATGATGGGCTTTTTTATAGATTAAGATTTTAAAAGAAACTAATCTTCTTTTTTATCTTCTCTTGGTTTTCTATCGTCTCTGCGATTGTCTCTGTTACGATTATCACGTCCGCGATTGTCTCTACCTTTGTTGTTATCGCGGCCATTGCGGTTGTTGTCCCTTGGAGGTCTAGCGATATAACCTTCAGGCTTTGGTAAAATAGCTTTACGAGATACTTTCTCTTTACGAGTTCTAGAATCTATACCAAAGTATTTTACATCAAAAACATCACCCATGTTTACCACATCAGATACATTTTCCGTACGTTCCCAAGCTAATTCACTTACATGTAATAAAACTTCGTTCCCTGGAGCTTCAGTATATTCTACTACTGCACCAAAATCTAACATCTTAATGACTTTTACTTCATAGACGCTGCCCACTTCTGGTTTAAATAATAAAGCATCAATTTTGGCCAGAACCATATCAATACCTTTACTGCCAACACCAAGAACTTCTACAACACCTTCTTCTGTTACTGGATCTTCATTAATAACAATAGTCGTTTCAGTTTCTTTTTGTAATTCTTGAATAACTTTTCCGCCAGGACCAATTAAAGCGCCAATAAACTCATTAGGGATACGACGTGTCACCATTGTAGGTGCATGTTCTTTAACTTCAGCATTAGGAGTTTCAATAGTATCAGTAAGCTTCTCTAAGATATGTAAACGACCATCACGAGCTTGTTTTAGTGCATTAACTAAAATCTCGTATGACAATCCTTTTACTTTAATATCCATTTGGCAAGCTGTAATACCATCTGCAGTACCCGTTACTTTAAAGTCCATATCACCTAAGTGATCTTCATCTCCTAAGATATCAGATAATACAGCGTATTTATCACCTTCAGAGATTAACCCCATAGCAATACCAGAAACAGGCTTCTTTAATTGTACACCTGCGTCCATTAATGCCATTGTACCAGAACAGACAGTTGCCATAGATGACGAACCGTTAGATTCTAATACTTCTGATACGACACGAACTGTGTATGGGCAATCTTCTGGCACCATACCTTTAAGCGCACGTTGTGCTAGGTTACCGTGACCTACTTCACGACGAGATGTTCCACGAATTGGTCGTGCTTCACCAGTTGAAAAAGGAGGAAAATTATAATGTAAATAAAAACGCTCTTCACCTTCAAAAGATGGCATATCTATTTGGTTAGCTTCTCTAGATGTTCCTAGTGTTACTGTAGCTAGCGCTTGAGTTTCACCACGCGTAAAGATTGCAGAACCATGAGTAGATGGTAAATAATCAACTTCACACCATATTGGTCTAATGTCTGTTGTTTTACGACCATCTAAACGTAAACCTTCATTTAAGGTTAAATCTCTAATCGCAGTTTTTTGCGCTTTTGCTACATATTTATGAATCAGTTTTCCTAAATCATCTTGCTCTTCTTCAGAAAAAGAATTAAAAACCTCCTCTTTAATTTCAGAAAATGCTGCACCTCTTTCATGTTTAGAAGAACCTGCTTTTGCAATGGCATATGTTTTATCATAAACCATATCATGAATCTTCTTGGCTAAGTCTGCATCTTCGCGTTCTGGCTCGTACTCACGTACTTCTTTTTTACCAACAGCTTCTGCTAAACGTATTTGAGCAGCACATTGTACTTTAATTGCTTCGTGTGCAGCCTTAATAGCTTCAGTCATTTCTTCTTCAGAAATCTCATCCATTTCTCCTTCAACCATCATTACAGAGTCGGCTGAAGCTCCAATCATCATGTCGATGTCAGACTCTTCTAATTGTGCTCTGGTTGGGTTAATTATGAATTCACCATTGATGCGTCCAACTCTAACTTCAGAAATGGCACACTCAAATGGGAAATCCGATAATTGAATAGCAGCAGAAGCCGCTAATCCAGCCATAGCATCTGGCATAACATCTGGGTCATGAGACATTAACTGAATCATCACTTGAGTTTCAGAGTGGTAATCTTTTGGGAATAATGGACGTAAAACACGGTCTACCAAACGCATAGTTAATACTTCACCATCACTAGGTCTTGCTTCTCTTTTGAAGAAACCACCAGGATAACGACCAGCTGCAGCAAACTTTTCTCTGTAATCTACCGTTAATGGTAAAAAGTCAACATCATTTTGATGGTAATTAGAAACTACAGTACATAGTAGCATACATTTTCCTGATTGCACAACAACGCTACCATGCGCTTGTTTTGCTAATTTTCCAGTTTCGATAGAGATTTCTCTACCGTCACCAAGGTCTATGACCTCTTTGTAAGTCTTTGGAATCATAAATTTTTTAATTCACGCTTTGATATTTAGCTATCAAAGTCTTGTTAAACAATGGTCGTTGTGTTGTTGTGTGTAGTTGTTGTAAATGACAAATTACTGTCTGACCAATGAAAAACTGTATTTAGCTTCTTCAATTCGAGTTTTAGACGCTTTCGATTGCGTAATAGTATAACAAAAAACCACGCTGTTAGGCGTGGTCTTCATATTTAGATTATTTTCTTAATCCTAATTCTTTAACTATCGCACGATATCTCAAGATATCTTTCTTAGTTAAGTAGTCAAGTAATGCGCGACGCTTACCTACTAATTTTACTAACGAACGCTCAGTGTTATAATCTTTACGATTTTGTTTTAAGTGTTCAGTTAAGTGGTTAATTCTTGCAGTAAACAATGCAATTTGTCCTTCAGCAGAACCTGTGTCATTTGCGCTTTTACCGTGTTTTGCGAAGATTTCAGCCTTCTTTTCTTTTGTAATGTACATGCTAATATTTATGTAAATGATTGTTATGTATTCTGAAAGTCGTTCTTTCAGGCGGCAAATATAGGAAAAATTAAAGATTTACAAGTCTTTAATACAATTATTTAGAGTTTTCGATGAACGACATTAAACCTTTTTAAAATTGCTATGTCCTAAAATCATGTTAACAAACAAAACTATTGAATACTTTGCTTAAAGTCTTAGTGCGCAGAAGATTATGAAGTATTTGAAATGACCATTATTAACTTAAATAAATTGATTATGAAAAATTTTAATAAGATTTTTAAAAGCATTTTGACATTATTAATTATCGGATTAGCATTCAATTCTTGTACTGATAATGATGAACCATTACAAATTAATGATACTTCTCAGGATACTATAGAATTAGCAAGAGCTTCTGAAGTTGATGCAGCCAGCTCATCTTTAGAAGATATCGTTATAGAAGTTTATGAATTTGATGAAGCAAATCCCAACGGAAGAGTTCAACCATCTACATTACCTGATTGCGTTACAATTACTGTTGCAGTTCAACAAGGTTTTAGAGAAGTTACCATAGACTTTGGTACAGAAGGTTGTTTAGTTAGAGGGCATATTTTTAAAGGACAGATTGTATTCTCTTACACAAGAGATATGGAAGCTCAAGAAATTTTAATTACCTATGATTTGATTGATTTTTTCTTTGACAATAAGAATATTTTAGGAAGCCGAACAATTTTAAAAGAGAAAGAAAATGATAATGGCAATCCACAGTTTACACACACTTTAGATTTAACTGTGATTTGGCCAAGTGGTGTTCAAGCATCGAGATCAGGAACCAAAATAAAAGAATGGGTAGAAGGTTTTGGTAGCGGCATTTTTAGCGATAATGTATTTGAAGTTACAGGAAATTGGACAACGACTTTTGTAAACGGAAACACTCACACTTACGAGGTACTAACGCCACTTCGTCGTGAGGTGATTTGTACTTACTTTGTTAGTGGAACAGTAGATATTCAACGCACAAATTTTGGAGGGATTTTTGATTACGGTAATGGTGATTGTGATAACGAGGCCTTGTTTACCTTTAATAATGGAACAGAAATTACAATTACTTTGAATTAGTTTATAGTTGAGTTTAAATGAAAAAGCGAGCCATTTGGCTCGCTTTTTTTATGCTCTTAAAGGTTGATTCTTTATTAAATCTATATAAAGATTAACCTTGTTTTTTAATTCCTTTCGATGCGTTATAAAATCTAAAAATCCATGTTCTAATAAAAATTCTGAAGTTTGAAAACCTTCTGGTAATTCTTTTCCAGTAGTATCTCTTACAACTCGAGGTCCTGCAAATCCTATTAAAGCCCCTGGCTCAGAAATATTAATATCTCCTAACATGGCAAAAGAAGCTGTTGTTCCTCCTGTCGTTGGATCAGTACATAATGAAATGTAAGGAATACCAGCATCAGCTAATTGTGCTAATTTTGCAGATGTTTTTGCCAATTGCATTAAAGATAATGCAGCTTCCATCATACGTGCACCACCAGATTTACTTATAATCATAAATGGTAGCTTTTTCTTTAAAGCATAATCTGCCGCTCGTGCAATCTTTTCGCCTACAACACTACCCATTGAACCACCAATAAAAGAGAAATCCATACATGCAATTACCAAGTCATTTCCTTTAGACTTGCCTACTGCAGTTCGTACAGCATCTTTTAGATTTGTTTTGGTCTGTGCCGCTTTTAAGCGATCTGGGTATTTTTTAGTGTCTTCAAATTTTAAAGGATCTTTTGAAGTTAAACCTGCGTCAAGTTCTTTGAATTTATTGTCGTCAAATAATATTTCAAAGTATTCTTTACTTCCTATTCTTACATGGTAACCATCTTCTGGACTTACATAAAAATTTTGCTCAAGCTCTTTGGTGTCTATAATTTTTCCTGTTGGAGATTTGTACCAAAGACCTTTTGGTGTGTCTTTCTTTTCTTCAGTAGACGTCTGTATACCTTTATCTTTTCTTTTAAACCAAGCCATGCTGATTTTAGGTTTTTTTAGATTTTCAATTTTAGAGTTACCCTAAAATTAATTTAGTTAGTTTATGTTTGAGTTTTTCAAACGTACAAAATTACTCATTTTATCCATACTACTCAACATTTGCTTTTGCTATGTATAGATTTCTATAAAAAAATCCTGCTTCAAAATAATTAAAGCAGGACAATGATTTTTTGTAAAATATAATACTATAGTGTATCTACGTTATTTAAATCTTCAAACGCTTTTTTAAGACGTTCAACAAAAGCATTTTCGCCTTTACGTAACCATACACGTGGGTCATAATGCTTTTTATTTGGAGAATCAGGACCGTCTGGACTTCCTATTTGTGATGCCAAATAAGCTTCTTTTTCTCCCATATAATCTCTAACACCAGACATAAACGCATATTGCATGTCAGTATCAATATTCATTTTTATTACACCATAACCTATGGCTTCTCTAATTTCTTCTAAAGTTGATCCAGAACCACCATGGAATACAAAATCTATATGATTGTGCTCTACATTATATTTTTGTGTAATATGCTCTTGAGAATTTTTAAGAATTTTAGGCGTTAATTTTACATTGCCAGGTTTGTATACCCCATGAACATTACCAAAAGCTGCTGCAATTGTAAATTGATCACTTATTTTACTTAACTCTTCGAAAGCATAAGCCACTTCTTCTGGTTGCGTATATAGTTTTGATTCATCTACATCACTATTATCTACGCCATCTTCTTCACCACCTGTAATTCCTAATTCTATTTCTAGAGTCATGCCCATCTTACTCATACGCATAAGATAGTTTTTACATATTTCAATATTTTCTTCAAGAGGCTCTTCACTTAAATCAATCATGTGCGAACTGTAAAGTGGTTTTCCAGTTTCTTTAAAGTGTGCCTCACTAGCATCTAGTAAACCATCTATCCAAGGCAATAATTTTTTTGCGCAATGGTCGGTATGTAAAA
The DNA here is from genome assembly GCF_014635865.1 of Winogradskyella haliclonae. Taxonomy (GTDB): domain Bacteria; phylum Bacteroidota; class Bacteroidia; order Flavobacteriales; family Flavobacteriaceae; genus Winogradskyella; species Winogradskyella haliclonae. The sequence goes on from NZ_BMDQ01000001.1 coordinate 1,186,636, forward strand.
TTACTGGAACGCCATAAGCTTCTGCCATAAGGTGAACATGCTTTGCACCAGCAATACTTCCAGCGATAGCTGCTTTTTGACCATCATTACTTAAACCTTTTCCTGCATTAAATTGTGCACCTCCATTTGAGAATTGAATTATTACAGGTGAATTTAATGCTTTAGCAGTTTCTAAAACACCATTTATGGTATTAGAGCCAATAACATTTACTGCGGGTAAGGCAAAACCTTTTTCTTTGGCAAGTTTAAAAATCTCTTGAACTTCGTAACCAGTAGCGACACCTGGTTTTATATTATGACTCATAGTATTTAAGTTGAAAAATTATAGTATTCAAAAATACATAATTTACAGCATTAAGCGATTCTTAAATAGGCATATTTGCTCATAAATTAACGAAAACGATGTCGTGAATAATGTTATTTTCTAGAAAGGATAATTTATACCAATATTATAAGTGGCATTGCCAAAATTATAATTTGTAAACCAACGGTTTCCCATTTGCAGTGATGGGTCATATGTTTTAAAACCAATATCTCCACGTAGTACAAAAAAGGTAAAATCGTATCTAAGACCAAAGCCACTACCTACAGCAATATCTCTTAAAGATTTGAGATTTGTAAATGTAGACTCTGGGTCATCTTCCACATTGTCGAAAGCATTCCAAATATTGCCAGCATCAACAAAAAGAGCGCCGTCGAAATTTCCAAATAAATTAAAGCGTTGCTCAAGACTGAAATGTAATTTTAGGTTTGCTTCATTAAACTCATTGGTGTTCTGAGAACTTCCAGGACCAAGGTTATAAGCTGTCCATGCACGATTGTCATTTGGTCCACCGGCAAAGAAACTTTCTACAAAAGGAATGTTGTTAGAATTGCCAAATGGTATGGCAACACCAAAATAACTTCTAAAGGCTAATACATTTTTCTTACCTCTTAAACCAAAATATTTTACATAATCAATTTCAGTTTTGAAATATTGAGAAAAAGGAACATTAAAAATCTCATAACGACCATCATTATTTTTATCTAAACCAGCCAGACTAGAAATACCAGATGCTAAATTGCCGGCTATTTCAAAATGATATTTAAATCTTGAAAAATTATTGTCAGACAAATCAGTTCTAGTGTCTCTTGTGTAGTCAAAATTAGAGGATATAATAAGATTGTCTTCAGTAAGTCGGTCTTGGCGCTGGTTTATATTATTTACATCAGTAAAGGCTACATCTCCTTGGGATAATGATGTGTTACCATTAAGGACATCATTGATAAATGTATCTGCGGGTGTAAAGTCTGATGGAGGATTTTGAAGCACATCATTATTACCTATATATCCTATATCTCTTGCTATCTCATTTAATCTATTAAAGGAGTTTGAGTATACTCCAAAATAGTTTTCGGGATTTAGATTTCGTACATATTGAACATTAAACAATTCTAAGTTATTTGTGACCTTATCGCTAGGAAACCAATTATAAGCAAAAATGCTTGAGAGTGTTTGTCTGTCTAGTCCAATGTTTTGTTGGCTTGTTGCAGCAATATTTATTTTAGTACTAGGAGACATTGTTTTAGGAATAATTTTTTCAGTATTGAAAGGCAAAAATATCCTTGGAATAGTTAAGCTAACTGAGCCGCCAAACTCATTAATGTTAAAAAAAGTATTATCACTATCACTAACATCATCTGAGGCACCAATAGATCCTAATGCAGAAATATCTAAGGTTTCAGCACCTCTAAAAACATTCCTAATCTTTAGACCAGTACTAAACGCAAAACCTACTGTTTGTATATTGCTTTGAGAGACATCAAAAGAGAAACCTAACTCATATTTTTTTCTAGGCGATAAAAATATATTGGCTGTAAGCGTAGAATCAGCTTCATTGGCAATATAATCTACACCTGGATATCTAAACATCTGTAACTGATTAAGATATCGTGATGTCCTAGTGCGATCAATATCTCTGTATATATCTCCCTTTTTTATAAAAACAGCATCAGTCAAAGCCTTAGGTTTGAATTTAAGTTTATCAAAACTGTAAAGATTGTATCCGTTATAAGTGGTGCTGTCTGTTATTTTTTTGCCTTCAATTCTATTTTCGTTTGTAGCATCAGTGATAATGTTTACTTCTTTTATTTTATAAACTTTAAAGGGCTCTGTTCTAGTTGAATCTTCATTTCTGATAACGCGATTGTCTATAAATAATTCAGCATTAAAAGTATTTCTAGATTTAAAAGTGTCTATTTCAAAACGCACATAATCTTGACCAAAAAAGTAAAGACCAGAGTTACGCATCAATTTATTTATTCTAGAGCGTTCACCAGTAAAATTGTCTTCGTCATATTGCTCACCTTCTTTTAGTAATGAAGCACTAACATTTGCTTTGTATATAGAGTCAACTACAGGTGTTTTGATAGTAGTTTTTAAGGTGTCCAAAATACTAGGGGGGTTTTTGGTAACTGTGTATTTTACTTTTGCACGTTTATTTGAGTCGCGTTCAATAGTATAGTCTACTTCATTATATAGCCATCCGCGTTTGTAATAATATTTTCGTAATCTGTTTTTTGTCTTTTCGGTTTTATCTTCATCTAATATGGTAGGTGCTTCTCCTATTCGTTTTAACCAAGAGTTAAAGCCTAAGACAGATTTTTTTAGCTTATTAAGCTGTTTTTCAGATAATGTATTGGTTAACCTTTTTCGTCTATTACCTTTATCTAACCAAGCTTCAAAAATAGAATCTCTATTTGGTCGCGCTAAATTATATACATGTAATTTAAGTGGAAAAGATTCAATTCCAGAATTAGGTTTCTGTAAAGGAATATTATTTATTCGTTCTTTATTAGTGACTTTACCATCAACCTCAATTCTATTTTCAGTTAGTAAATATTTACCATCCTTTACACGTTTTACAGTACTGCACGAAACTAATAACACCAAAGTAAACATACAGATAGCCAAATTTGCTAAGCTGAGGTTTAATTTTTCTAGTACCAGTTTGTGGCGTTTAAGGTTCAAATTGAAAGCATTTTTTTGATATTCATAAGACTGTGCAAATATTAGTCCAAAAAAGTATTAATTTGTCATCTCTTATGTTACTAACAAATGTAAAGACATTTTAATGTTATCAAAGAATCAGATAAAATTAATTAAAAGTTTAGCCCAAAAAAAATTCAGGAATCAACACGGTTTATTTACGGTGGAGGGTATAAAAGGGATTACCGAGTTTGTAAATTCTTCTTTTAGCTTAAATCAAATATACAGCTTAGAACATAGTTTTGATGTTGATGACGCTAAAATGACATTAATATCAGATTCTGATTTAAAAAAAATTTCTCAGTTAAAAAACCCAAATACAGCTGTTGGAGTTTTTGAGATTCCTAAAAGTAAGGCTATTGATAATTCTAAACTCATTATTGCTTTAGACGATGTCCGTGATCCTGGAAATTTAGGCACTATTATAAGACTCTGCGATTGGTTTGGTATTAAGGATTTGGTTTGTAGCAAAGCCACTGTAGATTGTTTTAACTCTAAAGTTGTCCAAGCTACTATGGGCTCATTAACCCGTGTTAATGTAAGTTATGTGGACTTAGATAGTTTTCTTTCTGATTCGGAAAATGAAGTTTTAGGTACTTTTATGGACGGCGAAAATATCTATAAAGTAGATTTGCCTGAGAAAGGAATTTTGGTTTTAGGTAATGAAGCTAACGGCATCTCTAATACAATTAAAGATAAAGTAACTAAACAGTTAGGAATACCAAGATTTGGAAATCTTAAAGCGACTGAAAGTCTTAATGTTGCAACTGCTACTGCAATTTGCTTAAGTGAATTTAAACGAAAAATTACCTAAAAGTAAAATTGATAAAAATACCTCGTGTTTTCATAGAGGTAATGTTTCCTGTCCAAGGGCTATTTGGGTCGATATCTCTTACAACTTCGTCATTAATTGCAAAAACACCTCTAATCGATGGCGTAAATTTGAAATACAATAGGTATAAGTCAACACCAAACCCTATTTCATAAAAGTAGTTGTTACTAGTCATTCTAAACTGACCACCACTATTGTCACTTGGGTTGTCTTCATTACTAGCTAAGTTTAAAGCTGTAGAAACGCCACCAACTATAAATGGTCTAAAGTTGTTGATACGATTTGTAGAAAACTTTAATAGTAATGGTAAGTGTATATATGTAGATTTTACCTCTCGTAGCAAATCTGAGGGATTAAAATTTTGCCCATCAAAATAACTTTCATTATATCTTAAGGTACGGGTACTAAAATACACACCCGGTTCAAAACGTAAATTTAGATGATTGTTAATTCTTAAATCACCTGTTAGGCCTACTTGAAATCCAGTAGTGGCATCCACAAGAATGTCATCAAGATTTTCTTCATACTCAAACTTAAAATCATAACTGTTAAATCCTAAAAAGTAGCCCCAAGACAATACTTTTTTATCCATAGTCTGAAGATTTGCCACTTTTTCTTTAGAGAATAATTGAGCAAAACTACTGTTACAGCTTAGTAAAACAGCAAAAACAATGATTAATTTCTTCATATTATGCTTTAGATGCGGTATAGATTGTAGCTACACCAAACGTTTGTGGTTTGTCTTTGACATTAATAAACCCAATTTGTCTTAAAATATTGTTTAGTTCTTCTCCAAAAGGGAAAACAGAGGCAGATTCACTTAAATATTTATAAGCACTTCTGTCTTTAGAAAAAACTTTGCCAATAGTAGGTAAAATAAATTTAGAATACAATTTATAACCTTGTTTGTATGGCGTTTTTGTTGGTATTGATGTTTCAAGAATCACAAAAATACCGTTGGGTTTGAGCACTCGAAGTATCTCTGAAAGCCCTTTTTCTAAATTCATAAAATTTCTTACGCCAAACGCAACAGTAATGGCGTCAAAGGTGTTGTCTTCAAAGGGTAAGTCTTCAGAATCACCTATGACCATTTGTATAATGCCATCTAATTCTTTTGCTTTAATTTTTTGTCGCCCAACTTCGAGCATACCATCACTGATATCTAAACCAATAATTTCTTTGGCTGAGGTTTTAGTAAGACTTATAGCTAAGTCACCTGTACCTGTGGCAATATCTAGTATATTTTCTGGTGATGTGTCAGAAATAATTTGTACAACTTTGTTACGCCATTTTACATCAATTCCAAATGAAATGACTCTGTTTAATCCATCATATTCCTCAGAAATGGTGTCAAACATTTTAGTAACTTGCTCTTTCTTATCGAGCTCACTGTCTTTATATGGCTTTACACTTTTTGACATCAAAAAAATTTTTGCAAATATACTAAGAAGATATAAGTGTAACTAAAGTTGCAGATTATAAGAAGACTTTAATTTTACGGAAGTCTTAATCGCTAGTTGTTAGAGCAAATTCTTAACATTCAAACTTTAAGTACTTATAAGATATAACTATATTTGTACGTTATTTTCAAATAAACATTAATGAAAATTATTATTGCTGGTGCTGGAGAAGTCGGATTCCATTTGGCTAAACTGTTGTCTTACGAGTCTCAAGAAATTACGCTTATTGATAATAAAAAAGATAGCCTCACTTATGCGGGCGAAAATCTTGATATAAAAACCATAAAAGGTGATGCTACTTCTATTACAACTTTAAAAGAAGGGCGTATTGAAAATTCTGAACTTTTTATAGCGGTTACTTCTTCAGAGACAACTAATATTACTGCTTGTGTGTTAGCAAAGCAGTTAGGCGCAAAGCGTACGATTGCGCGTATATCTAATACTGAATTTATTGATAATAAAGAAGAACTAGGGTTTTCAAAGTTTGGTATTGACGAATTAATTTCGCCGGAGTCATTAGCGGCTTCAGAAATAGAATTACTGCTCAATCAATATGGATTTAACGATACTTATGAGTTTGAAGACGGTAAACTAACAATGTTAGGACTTCGATTATCTCGTACCGCTACTTTTGTTGGTAAAACGGTTAAGGAAGCTGCAGAGTTATATTCAGAATTGCACTTTATTCCTATTGCTATTCAGCGTTACGGAACACAGTATACTATAATTCCTAGAGGCGATACTATTTTTAAAGAAGGTGATAAGGTCGTTTTTGTAACCTCTAAAGGTGGTGATGAAGAACTGTTTGAACTCTCAGGAAAAGTAAAGGTTGGTATTAAAGATGTTATGATTTTAGGCGGTAGTAAAATTGGTTACAAAACCGCTCAAGATTTATGTAAGAGTAAGTTTAATGTTAAACTTATTGAGGGCAAAAAGGATATTGCTGAAGATTTAGCAGATGAGTTGCCTAATGCACTCGTTATATGTGGCGATGGTAGAAATGTCGACATTTTAGAAGAGGAAAATATATCGCAGATGGATGCTTTTATTTCTGTTACAGGGAATTCTGAAACTAATATAATGTCATGTCTTTTAGCTAAATCTAAAGGCGTTAAGAAAACGATTGCTTTAGTTGAAAACATGGATTATTATCAATTGTCTCAATCTATCGGTATTGACACATTAATTAATAAAAAGCTTTTAGCGGCTAATACCATATTTAGATATATTCGAAAAGGTGAAGTTGTAGCTATGACCAAATTAACTAACATGAATGCCGAGCTTTTAGAGTTTGTAGTTAAACCAAACTCTAAGATTACAAATAATAAAATTAAAGACTTAGATTTTCCGAGGTCGGCAATTTTTGGTGGTGTTATTAGAAATGGTGAAGGTCTTATTCCTTTAGGAAGTTTTACTATTCAAGCAGGTGACAGAGTTGTTGTTTGTTGTTTACCGCGCTCAATCGCCGAAGTAGAAAAGTTTTTTGCATAACCTATGGCAAAAATGAAGCTTAATTACAAAATCATTTTCCATTTTTTGGGATTATTACTGCTATTTAATGGCGGCTTTATACTTATAGCAACATTAATAAGTTTAATCTATAAAGATGGTGTTACACTAGAGCTCTTATTGTCAGGGTTTACAGTGCTTTTAGTGGGTATTTTTGTAATGTATAATACTCGCAATCATCGAAAAGAAATGAATAAACGCGAAGGTTATATTGTGGTGACTTTCGGATGGATTGTCATGTCTTTGTCTGGTTCTTTGCCCTATATGGTTACAGAAACTATTCCATCGTTTACAAATGCTTTTTTCGAAACAATGTCTGGTTATACGACTACAGGAGCTAGTATATTAAATGATATTGAAATAATCCCTAAAGGTGTTCTTTTTTGGCGAAGCATGACCCATTGGATTGGTGGTATGGGGATTATTGTATTAGCAATTGCCATATTACCGCTTTTAGGTATAGGTGGTATGCAGTTATTTGCAGCTGAAGCGCCTGGTCCAGGAGGCGATAAGCTGCATCCAAGAATTACAGATACGGCTAAGCGTTTATGGCTCATATACTTTGGATATACTGCGGCAGAAACCATATTGCTTCAAATAGCGGGTATGTCTTTTTTTGATGCTATTAATCATGCATTGAGCACACTGTCTACCGGTGGATTTTCTACAAAAAATGATAGTATAGCCTATTGGAATGATAATCCAGCAATACAATACATCATAATAAGTTTTATGTTTTTGGCAGGTACAAACTTTGTGTTAAGTTATTTTGCGTTTAAAGGGAAAGTTCAGAAAATCATTAGGGATGATGAGTTTAAATTATACTTCAGATTGACATTTATATTCGCCATAATTGTAGCAATGGTTGTTTATTTTAAAGCTGATGTTTCACAGTCTTCAATTGCGCATCCTATGGTATTAGGAGAGTTTGAAAGTGCAATACGACATGGATTTTTCCAAGTGTTGGCTATTGTAACAACTACAGGTTTTGTTACTGCAGATTATACGATGTGGACACCATTTTTAACCGTATTCTTTTTTGGACTAATGTTTTTAGGAGGTTCGGCTGGGAGTACATCAGGTGGTATTAAAGTAGTAAGACATTTGTTATTAATTAAAAATGGCTTTTTAGAGTTTAGAAGAGCGTTACACCCTAATGCCATTTTACCTGTACGTTATAATCAAAAATCGGTATCTGGCGATATTGTGTTTAATATTCTCGGTTTCTTTATCTCCTATATGTTGCTTTTTATATTTGGAGCTTTAGTCTTTTCAATGTTTCAAATAGATTTTACTTCTGCCATTGGTCTGTCTGCTTCAAGTTTAGGTAATGTTGGTCCAGCTTTAGGAGAATTTGGACCAGTAAATAATTATGCGGCTTTACCTCCTTTAGGAAAATGGTGGGCATCTTTTTTGATGCTTTTAGGACGTTTGGAATTATTTACTGTACTCATTTTATTGACGCCTTTTTTCTGGCGAAATCGCTAAATTTTATTCTGAAAAAGAAAGAATTTTCAACTTTTTTCAAAGAAAATCAATTTTATTCTAGCCTATATAAATACTCATATTTCCGAATATTGAGCATTGGTTTTTAAGTGTTTATAGCGGAATGTGCTGTAACATTTTTAATTGGTCAACGTCTTATAAGCATAACCAATTAAATTTTATCAATCATGGAATTAGTATTAAACACAATTGAAACAGAACCATTACCCGAGCCCAGAGAAACGTTTGTTTACACAAACGAACATTTGTTAAACTCAAATTACAAAGCTGCTGTACAACAGAACTTCATCAATTCTTCTAAGCCATCAGTTTTCGGGATGAGACAGCGTCTAAAATTCAAGCAATTCAATAACGTACACACTATTGGAGTGGTATTAAAACTATCAGTATTTGTAACAGTACTTTCTTTTATGTTTTAAATCAAGGCTACATATTTTATTATCCAAAGATGCTTTTTATTGTAATGTAAGAAGCATCTTTTTTTATGTCATTTTCTAACCTTATTTAAATCTAAAGATTATGGGATCAGCATCGATGAATACTATTATGAATAATAATAGAAAACTTTTACCACTGCGTGACAGGTTTAAGAATAGACTAGGTGGATATAATTCAGATAAAAAGACAGAATATAATTTGCCTAAAGCAAATGCAAAACAACTTAAAGATATTAGTAGACGATTAAAAGAAGAGCATAAAAGTAGAATGCTAAAGATTATAGTAGTAACTGTAATTTTATTTTTAGGACTTTTACTTACGTTTCTTTACTCTTCTGATGGTATTATTGAATTACTTACATACTAGCTTAAAGCATTTTTAATTCGCTTTACAGCTTCAATAATTTGCTCTTGAGATGCCGCATAAGAAATACGAATGCAATTAGGGTTGCCAAAAGCATCACCTGTAACAGTTGCGACATTTGCGTTTTCTAAAAGATACATAGCAAATTCTGAAGCATTATCTATAGTTTGCCCTTTAAGAGTTTTTCCAAAATAAGCGGAAATATCTGGGAAGACATAGAAAGCACCTTCTGGTTCATTGCATGAAAATCCATCAATCTCTCTAAGTAAACCTAATATCAATTGACGACGTTCTTTAAACTCATCAATCATATATTGTACGCGGTCTGGAGAAGCTTCTAATGCAGAAATTACTGCACGCTGGGCTATACAATTAGCGCCACTAGTCACTTGACCTTGAATCTTATTACAAGCTCTTGCTATTGTTGTTGGTGCACCAATGTAACCTATTCGCCATCCAGTCATTGCAAACGCTTTAGATACACCGTTTACAGTTATGGTTCTTTCAAACATATCTTCAAATTGAGCCATGCTACAATGTCCACCAACAAAGTTTATGTGTTCATAGATTTCATCAGAAACCACATAAATATTCGGATATTTTTGAAGTACATCTGCTAACGCTCTAAGCTCTTTTTTACTGTATACAGAACCACTTGGGTTACAAGGAGAACTGTACCAAATCATTTTGGTTTTTGGTGTAATAGCAGCTTCTAACTGCGCAGGTGTCATTTTAAAATCGTTATCGATGGATGTTTTGACTTCAATAGGTACACCACCATTAAGTTTTACAATATCGCTATAACTTACCCAGTATGGACATGGCAAAATAACTTCGTCTGCATCATTAAGCATTACTGAAGCAATATTAAACAAAGACTGTTTTGCACCAGTAGAAACAACAATTTGTTGGCGATTGTAATCTAATTGATTATCACGCTTAAACTTTGTAATAATGGCGTCCTTGAGTTCTGCATAACCATCAACTGGAGTGTAGCTATTATAGTTGTCATCAATTGCTTGTTTAGCAGACTCTTTTATAAAATCAGGAGTGTCAAAATCTGGTTCACCTAAACTAAGGCCTATAATATCTTTTCCTTCTTCTCTTAATTCCCTTGCTTTAGCAGCCATTGCTAAAGTAGCTGAGGTCGATAGACTGTTAATTCTATCCGAAAGTTGGTTCATGCGTGTTGGTTGTGTATGGTTTATGCTTGTATTGCTGGTTTCATTCCCATTTCTTTCAAAAACCTAAAATGTGCTGCAATAGCTTTTCTAGTGGTTTTATACTCTTTATATGGTAAGTTAAACTCTTTAGCTGTGTCCTTAACAATTTTAGCGATTTTCCCATAATGTATGTGGCTGATGTTAGGGAAGATATGATGCTCGACCTGGTGATTTAGGCCACCAGTATACCAGTTTATAAACCAGCTTTTAGCACCAAAGTTGACTGTAGTTTTTAATTGATGTATAGCCCAAGTATTTTTCATAGTGCCATCTTTCTCTGGCATTGGCATTTCTGCTTCATCCATAACGTGTGCCAATTGAAAAACAATACTTAAAATTAACCCAGCTACATAATGCATTAACAAAAACCCAATTAAAACCTCATACCATGCTAAGTCTGTTAAAACAATAGGAATAACAATCCACATGCTTACATAAATTAGCTTTGAGATAACGAGCTTACTCCAGTTTACAACTGGATTTGGCAGCTTTCCATAGGAAAGTTTGCGTTTCATATAACGATACATTTGCTGAAAATCAGTGGTTATGGCCCAATTAATTGTCAATAACCCATATAGCAAAATAGAATAGTAATGCTGAAACTTGTGATGTTTATGCCATTTTGCATGTTCAGAAAAACGTAAAATACGTCCAGCTTCTAAATCTTCATCATGTCCATGGATATTAGTATACGTGTGGTGTAATACATTATGTTGTACTTTCCAGTTATATACGTTTCCTGCTAGAATATAGATACTACTTCCCATTAAACGGTTAATCCATTCTCTATTAGAATAAGAACCATGATTACCATCGTGCATAACATTCATGCCAACACCAGCCATACCAACACCCATAACGACTGTAAGTAAGAGCTGTGCCCAAGTAGGAATATTTAATGTTAGCAATAAAAAGTATGGTGTTATAAACAACGCAAACATGACTATGGTCTTAATCCATAGTTTATAGTTTCCTGTACGTTTAATGTTGTTTTCTTTAAAGTAGTCGTTTACACGTTTGTTAAGAGTTCTGAAAAATTTTGCAGAATCTTTTCGGGAGAAAGTAAGCGCTTTTTGGGTATTCATATGTATTCTAAATTTAAAACTTAACGCATCAAAAACGGGTTAAGTATAGAAAGGGCAAAGATAATTAATTAATATGCCGGATTAACAACTTGATGTTAAATTATCAATTTTAAAATTAACTATTTTTGCCAAAACGATATAATGGAACTCATCTTAAAATACTTTCCTAATCTAACAGCCCTTCAAATAGAGCAGTTTGAAGCTTTATTGCCCTTGTACAAAGATTGGAATTCTAAAATAAATGTTATCTCTCGTAAGGATATAGATGAATTGTATTTAAGACATGTTCTTCATTCTTTGGCTATTGCAAAAGTGATGCCTTTTGCAGATGGTTCTTCAGTGTTAGACGTTGGTACTGGTGGTGGATTTCCGGGAGTGCCTTTGGCTATACTTTTTCCAAAATGCCAATTTCATCTAGTAGATAGTATCAATAAAAAATTAAAAGTGATTAATGGTGTTGCAGAAGCACTAAATCTTGAAAATATAAGAACTACGCATAGTAGAGTAGAGACCATAGACGAACAATATGATTTTATAGTAAGTCGTGCAGTAACAGCAATGCCAGAATTTACAAAATGGGTAAAAGGGAAAATAAAGAAAGCGCAAAAAAACACATTTAAAAATGGTATTCTTTATCTAAAAGGAGGCGACTTGTCTGAAGAATTAAAACAGTACACAACTGTAAAACTATTTCCGTTAACAGATTATTTTGATGAGCATTTTTTTGAAACCAAAAAGGTAGTATACCTGCCGGTTAAGTACAAATAAAAAAAGCGCCATAAATAGGCGCTTTTTTATTTTGAATTTTAGATTAATTGACGATAAACTTAGTCGTGTATCTTGAGTTGTTTTCTCCTTCTATATTTAAAATATAAAATCCTGAATTTAGATTAACAGGAACTTCAGTTCTATCATTTAATTCCACTTGAGTTCTAAAAATTAATTTTCCTGTTAAGTCTGTAACAGATATTGAAGCATTTTGATTACTATTTGATAATAAAACCAAATGATCTTTAATTGGATTGCTTTCTAATTGAAAACGTATTAGAGTTTCAGAATTAGTACTTAAAACCGTTTGCCTAATTTCATCTAGTATAAATGCAGCATTACCAGGAGTTATGGCTACATGAGTTTCGTTTGTTAAGGGTATATATGTGTTGTCGAAAGGTGTGTTGTCTGTTGTAGCTCTTGTATTCGTAATGTTTATATCATGAAACCAATTAATGTCATCACCACCAGTGGGTTCATCTGTTATTTCTAGGCCTAAAGCGCTTACAGTTGGTATAAAACTAAACTTATCTATTTGTAATGCGGCTAGAAATTCTGCGGCAAGTCCCGTCATAGGCACATCTCCCGTAAGATTCGTAAGGTCAAATAAGCCGCCAGGCGCAGCATCAATTCCGTTATAATTATCCGTTCCAGATGATGCAGATGAATTTCTTACTAAGGATGAAAAAGAGCTTACTGTAGCGGGAGTTCCTGAAGTTGGAGTCATGTTTATAACAATATCTACCATAATAATAGATACTTGAAATGTAGCATCTATTATTTCAAAGCCCGGCTCTACTTGAGTACCGGAATCTCCGTTTGCAAAATAATAGTTATTTGTAGTGCTGTTAAAAATATTGCCATTTGTTACAGCTATATTTCTTGTGTTTTGCGGGTAAGGTGAATTGAAACTATTAATATTAGTTTCAAACTGAACGCGATAATCGTCAGGTATTGGTAAAGTTGATCCGGTAAAATCGTATCCATTAATAGCCAAATGTGGTTCTATATGGTCGACTAATAGTTGACGTGCAGCTGGCGAGTATAAATAATCATTAATTAGTGGCTGTAATTCGGTAACGTTTTGATTACCAACAATACCACCTACATCTAGACCAAAAGCCAAAAAGTTTAACTGATGCTGAAGTCCAATAGGAATGTTTGCTCCCAGGTGCGGCGCATCTAGAGAAACCCATAGACTTGTATCTGCATCTAGCATATTGCCTTCCATATAATTTAAAGCATATCTCGAAATTAAGCCACCCATACTTGGACCAATAATTATATTTTGTTCAGGCGAACTTACCATAGCTTTTTCAGTATTTATATCTTCAATAAGAGCTACTAATGTTAGTGCATTTCTTTCTATAAAATCCGCACCGCCATCTACATCTGCTCCAGAATTCATATAAGTTGGGAAATTAACCACAACAATGTCAAAACCTTCTGCTCGTAACTCATCACCAAGATTGGTAAAGTTTGGATTGCCTGTATAATCCAAAGAGGCATACAATGCATCAATGTTTCTTGTATCGCCAGGGTCAAATCCGTCTATTAAAAAAATAGGTCTATCTAAAATGTCATCTGTACTCAGATAAACAAAATATTCAGCTTGTCCAGCAAATTCAGTCGCTCCAGCGTAGCCAGATAAGTCTGCTGTTAAATCAGAGGTAATAGTAACAGGAGTCACTTGTGAGAATCCTAAAAATGAAAATAATAAAAAGGATAACGTGTAGATTTTTTTCATATAATAACTAGTTCTTGATTAATGGTTTATAAAGATAGTTAAAAACAAAAAACCCTTTAGGTAAAATACTAAAGGGTTTTTTAGGAAATTATAAGGATTAGATTATCCTAAAAATGGATATCTATAATCTGTTGGCGTAACAAATGTTTCTTTAATTAGTCTCGGTGATACCCAACGTAATAAGTTTTGTGCACTTCCTGCTTTGTCGTTTGTTCCAGATGCTCTGGCACCACCAAAAGGTTGTTGTCCAACAACAGCACCCGTAGGTTTATCATTGATGTAGAAGTTTCCTGCAGAGTTTTGTAAAGCTTTTGTAGCCTCTTCAACAGCATATCTGTCCGTAGATAATATTGCTCCTGTTAATGCATATTCACTTGTTTCGTCAACTAACCTTAAAGTTTCAGAATACGCATCATCTTCATACACATAAATAGTAATTACTGGACCAAAAAGCTCCGTACACATGGTTGTATATTTTGGGTCAGTAGTTACGATAACTGTTGGTTCAATAAAGTAACCTTTAGATTTGTCGTAATTACCGCCTGCAATAATTTCGGCATTAGTATCAGCTTTAGCGCCATCAATATATGTTGCCAATTTATCAAAAGAGCCTTCGTGGATGACAGCAGTAATAAAATTACTCATGTCTTCAGGAGAGCCCATTTTAAAAGAAGCAATGTCATCTAGTAGATGGTTTTTTACATCATTCCAAATACCTTTTGGCACATAAGCACGAGATGCTGCACTACATTTCTGTCCTTGGAATTCGAAAGCACCACGAGTAATGGCAGTAGCTACTTGCTTAGCGTTTGCTGATTTGTGCGCAACGATAAAATCTTTTCCGCCTGTTTCTCCAACAATCCTTGGATACGTTTTATAATTATGGATATTCTCTCCAATTTGCTTCCATAATTCTTTAAATATAAAAGTAGATCCTGTAAAGTGTAATCCTGAAAAATCTGGACTTGCTAAAACAGTATTTGTAATCATTACAGGGTCGCCAAAAACAACATTGATAACACCGTCTGGTACACCAGCTTCTTTAAAAACATCCATGATGACTTTTGCAGAATAAACTTGACTGTCACTAGGTTTCCAAACAACAACATTACCCATTAAGGCCATACAAGCTGGTAAGTTACCTGCAATTGCTGTAAAATTAAAAGGTGTTACAGCATATGTAAAACCTTCAAGTGGGCGATACTCAACTCGGTTCCATGCATCACTAGTACTTTCTGGTTGCTCCATGTAAATGTCAGTCATAAACTGAACATTAAAACGCAAGAAATCAATAAACTCACAAGCGGCATCAATTTCTGCTTGATGTATCGTTTTTGATTGTGCTATCATAGTAGCTGCGTTAATCTTAGCACGGTAAGGACCAGCAATTAATTCAGCAGCTTTTAAAAAGATACCTGCACGTTGTTCCCAAGGCATTTGAGACCAAGATTTACGCGCTTCTAATGCAGTAGCTATAGCTTGATCAACATGAGATTTTTCAGCTAAGTGATATTCGCCAACTATATGTTGGTGGTCATGTGGCGGAGACATGGTTCTGGTGTTTCCAGTCTTTACATCTTGTCCGTTTATGTATAATGGAACTTCAACTTTACTGTTAAACATTGATTTGTAAGCCGCAGCAACAGCTTCACGTTCTGGTGATCCTGGAGCATAAGATTTTACAGGTTCATTTACCGCTACTGGTACATTAAAGAATCCGTTTGCCATAGTTATGATGTTTTAAAAATTTGAATTTTTTTTGAAAGTGCAAAGGTACAATATTTATAAAACAAAAGTGTTTTTTTGAAGTAACTTGAAATGCGAATATCAAAATAAAATTTTGTAAGTTCATGCCCACAAAACAGACTCCTTATCTTTGATATATTTTTATTTTTCTTATGCAAAAAAATGATGCCTTTATAATTACAATGGCTTATCCCGAAACCATTGTTTCTCATGCTGAAGAATGGTATTCAAAATTTCTACGATTCGTATTTATTGGGAATAAAAAACATGTAAGAGCAGGACATGCAGCATTGGTTTTGATTGCTAAAAAGACAGGTGTTTTAGAGTATCATGATTTTGGTCGTTATATAACAGCGTCTCCTAATGGAAGAGTAAGAGGTAGAGAAACTGATTTTGAACTCAATTTTCCTATAAAAGCAGAAATAAAAAATGATAAAATTCAGAATATTGATGAGGTCTTAAAATTCTTGGCGACACATCCAAAATTAACACATGGCGATGGTGACTTGTATGCTTCTATATGTGACTCGGTAAATTATGGTTTGGCAAGACATCATATTACAAAACGGCAAAATGAAGGTTTTATTCGTTATGCAGCTTTTGTTGGTAAAGCCTGTAATTGCGCACGTTTTGTTACTGATGCTTTAATCGCATCAGTGACTGATAATGTCTTAAAAACTAAGCTTATAAAATCTAAATGGTTTACGCCAAGTACAATTGGCAATGTGGTTATTGCAGATACTGAAGATTTTGTATATAGAGTTTCGGATAAAGGTGAAATAAACGAGTTTACATCTACTGTTAGTAAGGAGAATAGACGTTTGTTTTTGGATGTGCTAAAAGGGTATAGTCCAAGCTTAGTAGGTACAATTCAACCCAAGCATAATGATGTAAAAGAAAATCATGCGCAGTGGTTAAGTGGTATTGCTGCTGGTGCTTGGTTTGAAATATATGATATAGGAGGCAAAGACGAATATAGATTCAGAAGAGTTTCACCCTATGGAAACATTGATTGCGATGGTGTTTATAAAATAGATTCTGAAGGGTTTGAAATTGATTTGGAATATCAATTTATACACTATTCAAATTGTAAATTCTTTCATATTCAACAAAATTCAAAAACATTTCGTTTCGAATTTGTGAAACATTTTGAATCTTAGTTAAGTGAAAAAGGCGCACTTAGTTTAAAAGAAGGAATGTAAACTTTGAATTTTTTAGAGTTCGAGAAATTAACCATGTTGTAGTAACCATGCATACTGCCAAAAGGAGAAGTTAATAAACATCCCGAATTGTATGTGTGCGATTCTCCAGGCTGGATAATAGGTTTTTGTCCAATGACGCCTTCACCACGGACAACTTCAATATTATTTAAGGCATCTTTAATTTTCCAGTAACGTGAGTTGAGTTGTACAACATCTTTACTCTGGTTTTCAATGGTAATTTTGTATGCGAAGGCGAAGTTCATTTTATAGTTTTTATAAAATGTACCTTCAAAATCAGTTTCTACCGAAATTTTAATTCCGCTCGTAACTTGTTGTACCATTGCTTTTTTTGTTCCATACGAAGATAAGGTATTTTTTTATTTGTCAATTAAAGTTGCACTGTAAGAAACGTTTTTTAACAAATGTTTAGATGCATAGGCTTCAATAGTTGTAAAGAAATTAATAATATCTTCTTTTTCTAAGACAGTGTTTATGGTAACCATACGTACAAACTCTGTGTCATTAAATTTCCCAAACCCTACCATTAATTGAGAATCTTCATAGAGTGCGGTGCAGAGCATATTTGCTGGAATATCCTTGTAGTTGAAGCAAACCGAAATAGAATTATCATAACTACAAAGTGTATAATCTGGATGATTATTAATATAATCTCTTGCAGTTTGAGCCAATTCAAATTGGTGGTCAACAATGTGTTCAAGGCCATTTGTACCAATAGATTTCCATAGGGTCCATAATTTTAACGCATCGTTTCGTCTTCCGCATTGCAACGATGTTTTACCAAGGTTAAAATCGTCGCCATCTGTTTGGTATAGATAGTCTGCTTCATTAGAAAATGAACGATGAAGTTGTGTCTTATGCTTAGTAACAATTATTGAGCAACCTAGAGGTGTTCCTAGCATTTTATGTCCGTTTAGACTAAAAGAATCAGAGAATTCTAATCCATTAGCCAAATGCTTATATGTTTTGCTAAAAATGACACTGCCACAATAAGCACCATCAACATGGAGCCATAAACTGTATGTTTTGCATACGTCACTTATAGATTTAATGTCATCAAAAGCACCTAATACGGTTGTTCCTGCAGTAGCATTTACAAAAAACGGCTTATAACCTTCTTTAATATCGTTTTTGATAACGCTTTCTAGATGAGAAGCGCTCATCTCACCTCGATTATTGGTTTTAATATAACGAACTTGTTGCCTTCCAATACCTGTTAATATAGCATTTTTTGACGCAGAGTAGTGAGATGCTTCGGAAGTATATAATGTTATTTTTTGCGAAATTCCGTGAGTTCTAATTTCAGGAAATTTATAGTCGCGAGCCATCAATAAGGCCATGAGGTTAGTCATAGATCCACCTGCTGCTAAGGTGCCGCCACTATTTTCTGGATAACCAGATAGTCTGCAAATATTGTCTATAATTTCTTTTTCAATACCAACTTGTGGACCAGCAACTTTATAAGTGTACATACTGTTATTGAGCATTACTGCTAATAAATCTCCAAGAGCAGCTTTGCCAATACGGCCTCCAAATAGTTGGTTAAAAAAAGATTTTGAAGCAGTTTTTGGTGTGCTTTTTATAATCGACTTTAAAGTACTTGTTAACGCCTGATCAACAATACCTTCATTATTGAGTTTTAAATCTAATTTCTGATGTAACTCTGATGTAGGAATTGGTTCTGCAACAGGGTTTTTTTGTTCCTCTTCAAATAAAAAATCACATAATTCTGAAAATAGTTTGAGGTCTTGTCGCATGTTAAAAATAGTGTAGTATTAATGGCGTATTTGTCTAAAAATGTTCAAGATACTTACAATATTCTTTTTTAGAAAATAGATTTTAATTTCTTATGCGTTCAGAGTTGGTTTCACCAAATCCAATGAGCCTATCAAAGCGAGCGCCTAGGTCTCTATAATACACTAAGACTTTGTAATTGTTTTCTGTTTGCCAAAAATTACCACTAATGGCGCCTTCATCTAAATTACCATCTAAATCTACTGTAACGAATTTATAATTGTAAAACCCTTGTTTTAGCTTTAAGATGCATTCATAATTGCCGCTTTCTCTATTATAAAACATACGCGTCATATCTTCTATAGTAAAGTTATTGAAGTTGCCGTATACATATACGTCTTTGTCTACAAACTCATTCTCCTTTAGTGTAAAATGTACTAGTGTATAATCTGCTTGGATATCAATATTATCAACATCTATTACATTAACTAAAAAATTTCCATTTATATCAGGATTCCAGGTGTAAGGTCTATTTTTTCTACTTATTTGTTTGAATAAATAACTGTGATATAAATCTTTTAGGTCTATAAATTGAATACCTAAACTTGCAGTACGGACATTTTTTGTTTCAAAATTCAAGTACTCATTTCCTGCCCAAAAAGAGGCCTCGTCATCATATCTATATATCAGTTCTCTGCCAATTGTATATTGAGGTTTTAAGTCTGATATGGCAGTATTTAAATTATTATTCTGAATAATTAATGTCTTAATAGTTTCTAGTGGATTGTTAAGATTTGTACTGCCAGAATTAATTTTAATGTTTACAATTTGTTTTTCATTAATAGTTTCAAAATTACGAGTGCGTTTTGCTTGTACACCAACGGTAATAACATCTTCTACAATCATAAACTTTCTAGAGAACATGACCTCGTCATAATCGTCATAGATGGTAATCATGTAATTGCCAGATTTTAATAATCCTCTAGTTTGTTGGTTTGGGATTCTTAAATCGTAATGCGAATACATCTGATACGTATTTAAAGAATTGAGGTAGTTAATAATTCTTACATTGTCTATACCTTTAAGATATTCTCCTTTGACGAGTTGTGAAGGTTTCCAGTCAAAATCAAAATACTCTATTTTATAGTAGAAATCTTCTTCATTACCTGTAAGGGCATCAAATTCAAGGCTGAAGGGCTCTCCTAATCTGAGTATAGGTAACTGAGCTTGACTAGTACTGCCTTTAAAAGTTATGGTTTTTATAAAATCTGGAGGTGATACTTCTTCAGTTTGAGAAAAACTTATGATGTGACAAGTCAGAAAAAATAATATAAAAAGTGTTTTTTTAATCATGCGTAGATGTATTGACATACAAAGATAATCAAAATCCATGCCTTTAATTTTAGTTATAAAGTTTCTTCAAAAAAATATTATTTAGAATAATTATAAATAAAATTATGTCAAATATATATTGTATAAAATTGCCCTTTTAATTCGTATTTTTGCACCGATTTTTTAGATAACTAATCTTAAGAAATATGTCAAAAGACATTAGAATAAAAAAAGGCTTAGATATAAAATTGGTTGGCGAAGCCGAAAAAACCACAGAAAATGCTATAATTAGCAATTCTTTCACAGTTAGGCCAGAAGATTTTCACAGCATTACACCAAAACTTGTTGCAAAAGAAGGCACAAAAGTAAAAGCTGGTGAACCATTATTTTTTAATAAAGATAACGAAGCTATGAAGTTTGTTTCACCTGCTTCAGGTGAAGTTACTGAAGTGCTAAGAGGCGAAAGGCGACGTATCATGGCAATTAAAGTAACAGCTGATAAAGCGCAATCTTATGTAGACCATGGTCGTTTTGATTTAAACTCAGATGCAGATGCTTTAAAAGCACATTTGTTAGCTTCTGGTTGTTGGGCTTTTATCAAACAACGTCCTTACGATGTTGTTGCTAATCCAAGCAATACACCTAAGGCTATTTTTATTTCAGGATATGCTTCTGCGCCATTAGCAGCTGATTTAGATTTTACCTTAGCAGGTAAAGAAGCAGAATTACAAACAGCGGTTACCGCACTTTCAAAATTGACAGAAGGTGGTGTTCATATTTCGGTTGGAAAAGGTACAAATTCGCCTTTAGCCAATTTAGATAATGCATCTATCTATATGGTTTCTGGTCCTCATCCTTCTGGAAATGTAGGAACTTTAATCAATAAGGTGAGTCCAGTTAATAAAGGTGAGGTTGTTTGGACAGTAAATGCCCAAGACTTAGTTATTATTGGCGAGTTATTATTAACAGGTAAGTTTAATGCAGAGCGTACAATTGCATTAGCAGGTTCTTCTGTTAAAAAGCCACGTTATTTTAAAACCAAAATAGGTGCTGAGGTGTCTACAATGATATATGATAATGGTGTTGATAAGGATGGAAATGATAGAATTATTTCTGGTAATGTATTATCTGGAAAAGAAGTAAAACCCGATGGAATTTTAGATTATTACAGCAATGTAATAACAGTTATACCAGAAGGTGATGATTACGAATTCTTTGGTTGGAATAAACCAGTATTTAATAAAATTTCTCCTTCAAGAGCGCTTACTTTTTCTTGGTTAACCCCAAACAAGAAGTATGATTTAAATACAAATACCAATGGTGAGCATCGCGCATTTGTTGTTACAGGGAACTATGAGCAAGTGTTTCCTTTAGATATTTATCCTTTACAAATCTTAAAAGCATGTATGTATAAGGATTTAGATGAAATGGAAGCTTTAGGCATGTACGAAGTTGCTCCTGAAGATTTTGCGTTAACAGAGTTTATTTGTGTGTCTAAACAACCACATCAAAAAATTATAAGAGAAGGATTAGACTTAATGCTTAAAGAGATAGGATAATGGGTTTAAAACAAAAATTACACAATTTTAAAGTTAAGAATCAGGATAAAAAATGGCTTCCTGGATTTAATGCTTTATTTACGTTTTTATACATGCCAAATGAGACCACTCATAATGGAACTCATATTAAGGCAGCTGATGATTTAAAACGTACAATGAATACAGTAATCATGGCTTTAGTGCCATGTTTAATATTCGGTATGTTTAATGCGGGTTATCAACATTATTTAGCTCAAGGTTTAATTGAGTCTGCTGATGGTTTTTTAGGTGCTTCATTCTGGACTTGGGATAACTTAGTTATTGGTCTTTGGAAAGTACTTCCATTAGTGATTGTTTCTTATGGTGTAGGTCTAGCAGTAGAATTTATTTTTGCAATTATTAAAGGACACGAAGTAGAAGAAGGCTATTTGGTTACTGGTATGTTAGTACCATTAATTGTTCCTGTTGATATTCCATTATGGATGTTGTCTGTAGCAGTTGTTTTCGGTGTTGTTATCGGTAAAGAGGTTTTTGGTGGTACTGGAATGAATATTCTTAATCCAGCATTAACTATTCGTGCATTCTTGTTCTTTGCATATCCTACTTGGATGTCAGGTGATAAAGTTTGGGTTCATGGTGCTAATGCGGCAACCGGAACACCAGATGCCTATTCAGGGGAAACAATTTTAGGAAGTTTAGCTCAAAATAATGGCACTTTAGGCCATGATATTTGGGACATGTTCTGGGGAATTATTCCTGGTTCTGTTGGAGAAACGTCAAAGTTTTTAATCATCATTGGAGCCTTGTTTTTGATTTTTACTAAAATCGGAAGCTGGAGAATTATTGTTTCTACATTAATTGGTGCCTTAACAATGGGCTTAATCTTTAATGGTGTTGTTTCTGCAGAATGGATTAGCGAATCAAGTAAATTTTACGGATTAATGAATGTGCCTTTCTGGCAACACTTAATTATAGGTAGTATTTTATTTGGAGCAGTTTACATGGCAACTGACCCTGTGACTGCAGCACAAACAAATAAAGGAAAATGGATTTACGGGTTCTTAATCGGATTTATTTCTATCATGATTCGTGTATTTAATCCAGCATACCCAGAAGGCGTATTCTTAGCAATATTATTAATGAATGTTTTCGCTCCGACTATTGATCACTATGTGATACAAGGTAATGTGAAGCGAAGACTTAAACGTGTAAAAGTAAAAGCAGCATAATTATGGCAGTTGATACAGATAAAAATTCGTACACCATCATATTTGCAGTAATAATGGTTTTAGTTGTTGGCTCATTACTAGCCTTTACAGCTTCTTCATTAGCTCCAAACATTGATGAAAATGAAAGAATGGAAAAGCAACAAAACATCCTTTATGCAATGGGTGTTAATGGTAATGTAGACAAAGGAGATATTACTTTTGTTTCTACAGATAAAGTTGCTGATGAATTTTCTAAGTATATAAAGCAACAATTAGTTATCGAAAATGGAAAAGCTAAAGAAGATAACAAAGCTTATTTAATTGATATTAAAAAAGAACAAGCTAAAGCTAAAAATGGAGGAACAAGACGTTTGCCTTTATTTGTTGGGGAAAAAGACGGTAAGACGTTCTATGTAGCACCAATTAGAGGAAAAGGTTTATGGGATGCTATTTGGGGCTATGTAGCTCTAGATGCAGATATGGTTGTACAAGGTGCATTTTTTGATCATAAAGGTGAAACACCTGGTCTAGGTGCAAATATTAAGCAACGTTATTTTATGGATGATTTTAATGGTGAACGTTTATTAACTGATGCAGGTGTGTTCAAAGGGATTACAGTTGCAAAAGGTAACAATGACCCAACAAATAAAATTAAAGACGATTACGAAGTTGATGCTTTAGCAGGAGCTACAATTACAGGAGATGGCGTATCTGCAATGATTAAGAAAGACTTAAAATTGTATTTACCTTACTTTAAAACTTTAAAATAATATGGGATTACTGTCAAAAAAAGATACAAAGTTAATTACTGACCCGTTAGCAGATAATAATCCTATTACAATTCAAGTATTAGGTATCTGTTCTGCATTAGCCATTACAGCCGAGCTTAAAGCCTCTATTGTAATGAGTATTGCTGTATTGTTTGTATTAGGAATAGGTAACGTAGTTATCTCTTTAATAAGAAATATTATACCATCAAAAATCAGAATTATTGTTCAGCTTATCGTTGTAGCGTCATTAGTAATTATAGTAGATCAGGTACTTAAGGCTTTTGCCTATGAGTTAAGTAAAACGTTATCAGTATTTGTTGGATTAATTATTACCAACTGTATTATCATGGGACGTTTTGAGGCTTTTGCTTTAGGGAATGGCCCTTGGAAATCCTTTTTAGATGGTATTGGTAATGCATTTGGTTATGCAGTTATTCTTATTATCGTAGGTTTCTTCAGAGAGTTATTAGGTTCAGGTACTTTGTTAGGTATTCCTGTTTTAGGAGATCCAATTGAGAAGACAGGTGTATATTCAATAGGTTACGAGAATAATGGTTTTATGTTAATGCCTCCAATGGCTTTAATTATTGTGGGACTTATTATTTGGGTGCAACGTAGCAGAAATAAAGATTTAATAGAAGATTAAGCGTTATAGCTTCAACTCTAAAAGCATAAGGAAATGATAGAACATTTAGAATTATTTTTTAAATCCATTTTTATTGATAATATGGTATTTGCTGTTTTCTTAGGAATGTGCTCTTATTTGGCCGTTTCTAAAAAAGTAGCAACAGCAGTAGGTTTAGGTGCCGCAGTAATATTTGTATTAGCTATTACAGTGCCATTAAACTGGTTATTAGATCAATATTTATTACAACCAGGAGCATTAACATGGTTAGGCCCTGAATATGCAGATTATGATTTAGGCTTTTTGTCTTTCATCATGTTCATTGCAACGATAGCAACAATGGTACAATTAGTAGAAATTGTAGTAGAGAAATTTTCACCTTCATTGTATAATTCATTGGGTATATTTTTACCATTAATTGCGGTAAACTGTGCTATTTTAGGGGGGTCATTATTTATGCAATCTCGAGAGATAGAAACTTTTGGTTTAGCACTTAATTACGGCATATCTTCAGGGATTGGATGGTTCTTAGCGATATTGGCAATTGCAGCTATTCGTGAAAAAATTAGATACAGTGCTGTGCCAGCACCATTAAGAGGCTTAGGAATTACATTTATCATTACAGGTTTAATGGGAATTGGCTTTTTAAGCTTTGGTGGTATGTTAACTGGAGGTGATGAAGAAGAAACTCCAAAGACAGAGCAAGCCATTCGACTAGAAGAAAAACAAACTGAAACAGTTAAGGAATTAGCTGAGAATACAAAAACTATAGACTAATATGATTTTAGCAGCAAGTACATTAGGAACAGTATTAGCTACTGTAGCAGCGTTTTTGTTAATTACGTTGGTGTTGGTAAGTTTATTACTATTTGTAAAGCAAAAACTATCGCCATCTGGTCCAGTAAAGATTTTGATTAATGGCGAACGTGAAATAGAAGTAGCTTCAGGCGGAACCTTATTATCTACTCTTGGAGGAAATAAAATTTTCTTACCATCAGCTTGCGGTGGTGGTGGAACTTGCATCCAATGTGAGTGTCATGTATTGTCTGGTGGAGGCGAAGCATTACCAACTGAGACACCTCACTTTTCTCGTAAAGAATTACAACACGGCGCTCGTTTATCTTGCCAGGTAAAAGTAAAGCAGGATATGGAAATTACAATTCCTGAAGAAGTGTTTGGTATTAAAAAATGGGAAGCGACTGTTGTTCGTAACTATAATGTGGCAACATTTATTAAGGAATTTGTAGTTGAAATTCCTGAAGATATGAATTATAAGGCTGGTGGATATATTCAGATTGAAATTCCTCAATGTGAAATCAAGTATTCAGATATGGATATTTCAGCGCACCCAACTGACCATCCAGGTGAACCAGAAAAGTTTAAGAAAGATTGGGATAAATTTGGGCTTTGGCCATTAGTTATGAAGAATGACGAAACAATCGAACGTGCTTATTCTATGGCTTCTTATCCTGCTGAAGGACGTGAAATTATGCTTAACGTGCGTATTGCAACGCCGCCGTGGGATAGATCTAAAAACCAATGGATGGATGTAAATCCAGGTATCGCATCGTCTTATATATTTGCACAAAAACCAGGTGATAAAGTAGTTATTTCAGGACCTTATGGAGAATTCTTCATCAATGAGTCAGATAGTGAAATGCTTTATGTTGGTGGTGGAGCAGGTATGGCACCAATGCGTTCACATTTATATGAGTTATTTAAAACCATTAAAACTGGTCGTAAAGTAACCTATTGGTACGGAGGACGTTCTAAAGCCGAATTATTCTATATTCATTATTTTAGAGATTTAGAGAGAGATTTTCCAAATTTTAAGTTTTATATGGCATTATCTGAGCCATTAGAGTCTGATAATTGGAAAGTTAAAAAAGATATTAATGACGAAACTGGTGATGGTTTTGTAGGGTTCATTCACAATTGTGTAATAGATAATTACTTAAACCATCATGATGCCCCAGAAGATATTGAATTATACTTCTGTGGACCACCATTAATGAACCAAGCGGTACAGAAAATGGGAGAGGATTTTGGAATCCCAGATGAGCATATTAGATTCGATGATTTTGGCGGATAAGCCCTAAACTTTCAATACATAAAAAGCCCAACAACTGTTGGGCTTTTTTATTTAGATACGTTTATAAATTTTAAAAGGATAATTGATATTTAGGCTTATTATTTTCGTATTCAAATAGCTTAGAATAATCCATAATATTTGCCAAGCCTTCAAGTCTGCATAAATGCGATATTACAGCAGACAATCCTTTAAACAAAACATCCTTGTCAGTTATATTATCAGGTCTTCCGTTTTTATGATGTAGAGGTAACTTATAACCGCAAGCCTTTAAGAAAATAGATTCAATCGTCAATAACTCTAATGGTGTATATCCATTAAAACGGCGTCCAAGATTTTGATGAAACTGTCCTATATAGTTCAAATTTAAAGAACCATGGTCGTCTGATAAGTACTTCCAACTTTCGGTATTGTTCAAAATATTTCCCACTGCACATTGCTTACAACATTCGGGATTTAGAGTATTGTTATGAAACGCTATATAGAGTTTTTCGATAGCAGCTTCGAAGCGTTTTGAAGTTTTCATAATCTCAATTTTTCTTTTTCGGACATTTAAGATACGAAAAAATTGAGTGTTTGGGTGTTAAGGTTTGTAGATGATTTCTTTCAATCTTTTATTAACGGTATTAAAATCTGTATTATTTAAAACAAAAGTGGCATTATAAACTGAAATAATAAGATCAATAAGGCTACAGAAATCAAATTCAAGATAATACCAGCACGAGCCATTTGATGTACTTTAATAAAACCACTAGCAAAAACTATAGCATTTGGTGGTGTAGCCATAGGCAACATAAAAGCACAGCTACTTGCGATTGTTACCGGAATCAATAAATGTAAAATAGGAATATTTAATCCAATAGCTATACCCGCCACTACAGGAACTAGAACTGCGGTAAGTGCAACATTACTCATTAATTCAGTCATAAATAGCATGAGTAAAATGAGTAAAGAAGCGGTAATTAGTGTGCCAATATTTGCACTAGAGATGCCATTGGCAACCACATCTACAATGCCACTTTCAGACATGCCTTTGGCTAATGCAAGTCCACCTCCAAATAAAATGAGAATGCCCCAAGCCAATTTTTTTGTGTCTTCCCATTTTAGCACAAAATTGCCTTTGCTTAAGTTATGCGGTATGGCAAATAGGGAGATTGCACCAAAGATACTTATCATCGTGTCTGAAAGTTTTAAATTAGGTAATAGTGAATTGATAAGACCTCTAAAAATCCATAGCGAAACGATAACTGTAAAAATGATTAATACATGACGCTCTTTTAGTGTTAGCTTTCCTAATTTTTTTAATTCATCTGAGACTACAGATGATGATGCACCAAATACTAAACCTTTACATGGAAATAAAAACTTTACTAGAACCAAATATATTATAGTTATTAATACGACTGAAAATGGTAATCCAAATGATATCCATTTTGCAAATGAAACTTCCATATTGTATTCGTTTTCTAATAAACCTATCAATACAGAGTTTGGTGGCGTGCCAATAACTGTAGCTATTCCGCCAGCATTCGCAGCAAATGCAATACCTAGCATAACACTTAGTGCAAAATTTTTATCGGCTTTTGTAAAGCCATCCTCATCGTCTATTAAAAGGTTAATTACAGACATGGCTATAGGAAGCATAACTACGGTACTAGCGGTATTACTAATCCACATACTCATAAAAGCTGTAGCAATCATAAATCCTAGAATTACTCGATTTGGAGAAGTGCCAGTAAGATTAATTATCGTCAAGGCTATACGTTTATGAAGGTTTACCTTTTCTAAGGCTAAAGCCAAAACAAATCCCCCAAAGAATAAGAACACTATTGGGCTGCCATAGTTTGCACCAACATCAGCCATTGGCATTATTTTAAACAACGGAAACAATAGAAGTGGTAAAAGTGCTGTAACTGATATGGAAACAGCTTCTGTAATCCACCAAATCACCATCCAAATTGCTACGCCAATAACTGTATCTGCAGCTTCAGATATGAGGTGTAATGATGAAAATTGAATGATTAAAAATAGGATTGGCCCAAGAAAAAGGCCAATACGTTTTGATAATGGGTGGTTGCTCATGACTTAAAAATAGAAATTAAATACGAAACTTCTAATATTAGCCGTTACTACTATTGATGAAAAAACTACTCTTCTTCCTTTTTGTAATTGCTGCTATTGTTGTTTTTGCTTTTCAGTTTCAACCTGTAAAGCAGACCGTAACAGCTGTTGTTACCAAACCTACGTACTTAAACAAAAGTGGGAAAACCATCAAAGAAAGAGTAAAAATTCCCGAAGGTTTCACCAGAGTTTTATATGATTCTGTATCATTTCAAAATTATATACGACATCAAAATCTCAAAAAATTTGGAACTAAAGTTATGAATTATGATGGTGAACATTATTTCTATCAGTTAGGGCATGTTGGTGTTTTAGATATTGATGTACCAAGTAACGGATTGCAGCAATGTGCAGATGCTCTAATTAGATTAAGAAGTGAATATCTTTGGAGAACAAATCAGAAAAGTAAAATTGGGTTTAAGTTTACAAGTGGACATTATTGCTCATGGAAAAAATATGCTGAAGGTTACAGACCAAAAATTAATGGTAATAAAGTAACGTTTCATAAGACCGCGCAATCAGATAACTCTAAAGTTAATTTCTACAAATACCTTAACCTTATCTATACCTACTCTGGTACCATGTCTTTAAATAATGAGTTGAAAGAAATCAAATCAATTAAAGATTTAAAGATTGGAGATATGCTTATTATAGGTGGTTTTCCTGGGCATGTTGTTATGATAGCTGATATATCCCAAAATGAAAATGGTGAGCGTTTGTTTCTACTTATTCAAGGCAATACACCAGCGCAAAGCATTCATTTGTTAAAAAACTTAGATAATTCTGCTATTTCTCCATGGTATAAATTGCAATTAAATTCGGAAATATCTGTGCCAGGCTTTACCTTTACAAACTCTAAGTTTGTGAGATTTAAAGATGAGTAAACCATTATCAAAGCAAGAATTGCATAACCTCGCCATGAATCATGTAGGTAAGGATTTAGAGTCTCGTGGTTTTGAGTTTGTAGCTATTAATAGTAAGCTTAAAAAACACCCACAATTTGTCTGTATCGATAAGAATAGTCAATACTTCTTTGTGATAGTTAGAGCTACTATTTTACCCGAAAATCCTAATAATTACGATATAGTTTGGATGGAGACCTTTAAGCAACACGCTTATGAAAAGAATGCGAAAGTACTGTATGCGGGAGTAGGTCTAGGAAATCCTAATGGAGAAGATTTACCAATCTATCTTAACGAAGATTATTTAATTGAATATAATGGCATTCAAGTTATTGAAGCCAATCTAAATTAATTTTTAATGAAAAGAATTTTTCTAGTCTTAAGTTTTATAAGCCTTTTTTTAGGGTGTGCAGAAAAAGAACCAACAAATGTTAAGTTGAGCGGTCCAGTCTTTGGTACAACCTATAACATTCAATATTATTCTGAAACTAATTATCAAAAAGAGTTTGATAGTTTATTTACTGTAATTAATAACTCACTGTCTACATATATTTCAGATTCTGATATTTCTAAGTGGAACAGAAATGAACCTGTAGAAGTTGATGGTCATTTTATAAAAGTATTTAATGCTTCTAAAAAGATTTTTAAAGAATCAAAAGGTGTTTTTGACCCAACAATTGGTAATGTGGTTAATGCATGGAATTTTGGTCCTGACGAAAATAAGTTTCTAACAGATAGTATAACGATTAATAACCTGATGACCTATGTTGGTTTTGACAGAGTTATAAAAACACCAACAAAATTTATTAGGCAAGATAAGACTTATCTAGATTTTAATGCTATCGCCAAGGGTTATGGTATTGATGTTATTTCAGAATTTATAGCATCAAAAGGAATTGGTGATTTTTTAGTTGATATTGGCGGCGATTTACGTGCTTCAGGTATTAATAAAGAAAGCGGTAAAGGCTGGACAGTTGGTATTGAAGATCCAAATTTTGATGATACCAAATCGTATTCAAAAACCATAACATTAACCAATAAAGGTATGGCAACTTCTGGGACCTATCGTAAATTTAAAGTAGACGAAGCTGGAAATAGATATGCGCATATTATCGATACTAAAACAGGTTATCCTACAAAAACAAATGTGTTGAGTGTCTCGGTAATAGCACCAAATGCTATGTTAGCTGATGGTTATGCAACTACTTTTCAAGCTATGGGCGTAGAAGGAACTGAGAAGTTTTTAAAGTTTCATCCTGAGTTGCAAGTTTATTTTATTTACTTGGACGAGAGTAATATATTACAGACTTTGAGTCTAAATGGGTTTCCTGAGTGAGATTAGTTTTTATAAACCACAGGAATAATTTCGCCTTTAGCTAAGCAGTATTTTTCTATGTCTTCTTCAGAAAGTTTAGAAGTATAATCTATTTCATCAACTTTAAAACCTATTGAACGAAGCTTATCAAAATAATCACGGCCATAAACACGTACATGGTCGTATTGTCCAAATATTTTGGCACGTTCTGTTTTGTCAGTTATGGAGTTGTCTTCAAATGTTTGTTCACGATTTAAGTCTTGAGGAATTTGAAATATACCATAACCTCCAATTTTCATCACACGATATAGCTCTTGCATAGCCTTAGTGTCGTCAGGAATGTGTTCTAACACATGATTGCAAAGAATAATATCGTAACTATTATCTTCAAAAGGAAGATTACAGATGTCTGCTTTTATATCTGCGATAGGCGATAATAAATCTGTGGTTGTATAATCGAGGTTATCTAATTTTCTGAAACGCTTTAAGAAGCATTGTTCAGGAGCAAAATGTAAAACCTTTTTCTTGGAAGAAAAGAAACCCGTTTCGTTTTGTAGATATAACCACAATAATCTGTGACGTTCTAAACTCAGTGTAGAAGGTGATAGGACATTATCACGTTGTTTTCCATAACCGTAAGACAAAAAACTTTTAAAGCTTTTGCCATCTATGGGATCGGTAAATGTATGTCCTCTTAAAAAAAAAGCAAAAACAGGTCTAGCGATATAGCTTAACCTAATCAGCAAAGGTCTTGGAATTGTGTTTAATATAAACTTAAAAATACGCTTCATTAAAGCACTAAAGCTTTTTGTCTAAACTCTTCTTCCTCATTGCTGTCTATACCTAAAGCATCATAGATATATGCAAAGGTGGATAGTAATTCTGGTTTTCCATCAACTATAGCCACGTCGTGCTCAAAGTGGGCACTGGGTTTGTTATCCAAAGTGGTAATGGTCCAGCCATCTCTATGTTGTTTTATGCGTTGTGTACCCATATTTATCATAGGCTCTATGGCTACTACCATGCCTTCAATAAATTTTTTGCCACGACCACGTTTACCATAGTTAGGCATTTCTGGATCTTCGTGCATTTTACGACCTAAACCATGACCGACTAATTCTCTTACAACTCCATAGCCATGCGCTTCGCAATGCTTTTGTATAGCATAACCAACATCACCTACACGATTACCTAATTTAAATTCTCGTATGCCAACATATAACGATTCTTTTGTAACTTCTAGAAGCTTTTTTGTTTCTGGAGCAATTTCTCCAATAGCAAATGTGTATGCGTGATCTCCATAAAAATCATTTTTTATGGCACCACAATCAATAGAAATAATATCACCTTCAACCAATGGTATATCGTTAGGAATGCCATGTACAACTTGTGAGTTAGGGCTCATGCACAACGTATTAGGAAAATCATATAATCCTAAAAATCCTGGGATAGCACCTTGGTCTCTAATGCATTCTTCTGCAATTTTATCCAGCTCAAGCGATGTTACTCCGGGTTTTACAGCCTTAGCGACTTCTCCTAAAGTTTTAGAAACTACAAGAGCAGCTTCGCGCATTAGCTCTATTTCTTCTTTTGTTTTTACAACAATCATTTTACTCGGTATTGGTGCGCAAAGATACTAAAATAAGTATGCCAACATTATCTGTTAAATAATCCAAAAAATCCTTTTTTAGATTTAGGCTTTTCGATATTTGGTGTTTGGTTTGTAAGTAGTTGGTAGACTTTTCCCCAGCCAATAAAACCACCTATATTTCGATCATCAATAAAGAAGTCTGCATGGATTTTTGGACTTTTTTCTTTTGAAAATTGTTCTTCAGGAAAACTCTTGTTTACAGCATAAAACTCAATACCATTTTCTTTACAGAATGCTACAGCTTCTTCCAATTTTTTTCCGTCTCTATAGGTCCAAAGTATTAGACGGTGTCCATCATTTTGAAGGCGTTTAAGTGTTTCGAAAGCAAATAATTGAGGCTTACCAATACTTGGATAAGCATCCTCAACAATAGTGCCATCAAAATCTATAGCTAGTATAAGTTTTTCTTTAAAATGCATAGTTTATACTAAAGTATGTTGTGTCATAGCTTCAGGTTTTTCTATTCCTATTAAATGTAGAATTGTAGGTGCAATATCTCCTAAAATTCCATCTTTTATATGTTGCAATTCTTTGTCAATTAAAATGACAGGAACCGGATTTGTGGTATGTGCTGTATGTGGCGTCCCATCAGGATTTATCATAGTTTCACAATTACCGTGGTCTGCTATTAAAATTGTAGTATAATCATTTTTTAAAGCCGTTGATACGACATCTTCTACACATTTATCAACCGCTTCACAAGCTTTAATTGCAGCTTCCATTACACCAGTATGGCCTACCATATCTCCATTTGCAAAGTTAAGACATACAAAATCAACTTCTGCTTTTTCTAATTCTGGGACTAATGCATCACGCAATTCATAAGCGCTCATTTCTGGTTTTAAATCATATGTAGCTACTTTTGGAGAATTTCTTAATATTCTAGTTTCTCCTGTAAAAGGTTCTTCTTGTCCTCCAGAAAAGAAAAATGTGACATGTGGATATTTTTCTGTTTCTGCAATGCGTATTTGGGTCTTATTATACGTTTCTAAGATTTCACCAAGAGTTTCTGTGAGGTTGTCTTTATTGAAAACTACATTAATTCCCTTGAAACTCTCATCATAATTTGTCATAGTTACATAATGCAGGTTTAATTTATGCATATTGTATTCATGAAAGTCGTTTTGCGAAAGTGCTTCGGTTAATTGACGTCCGCGATCTGTTCTAAAGTTAAAGAAAATGACAACATCATCATCTTTTATAGTAGCTACTGGATTTCCTTGAGCATCTATATTTACTATAGGTTTTATGAACTCATCAGTGATATCGTTCTCATAACTCTCTTCAATGGCTTTAAGTACTGATGCTGTTTTGTTGCCTTCTCCATTAACTATGGCATCGTAAGCTATCTTTACGCGTTCCCAACGCTTATCCCTGTCCATGGCGTAATAACGACCAGTTACAGTAGCAAGCTTTGCATTGGTTTCTTCTAACTTTTCTTCAAGCTCTGTGATGAAACCATAGCCTGATTTTGGGTCTACATCTCGGCCATCAGTAAATGCATGTACAAAAACATTATTTAAGTCATCCTCTTTTGTGGCATCTAGTAATCCAAATAAGTGATTAATATGTGAATGCACACCACCATCACTAACTAGACCTAAAAGGTGAATATTTTTAGTGTTGTTTTTTGCATAGGCAAAAGCATCTTTAAGTACTTTTTCTTCTTGAAGAGTCTTGTTTTCAACAGCCAAATTAATTTTCACTAAATCTTGATAGACGATACGTCCAGCGCCCAAATTCATATGTCCTACTTCGCTATTACCCATTTGCCCTTCAGGTAATCCTACGTGTAATCCATCAGTTCTTAATGTAGCATTTGGATATGTAGTGTAAAGTGAATCTATAAATGGTGTTTTCGCATTATCTATTGCGGAAATTTTTGGATCAGGAGACATGCCCCAACCATCCAAAATCATGAGAATTACTTTTTTATTCATTGCAATCTGTTAGTGAATTATCAAAGATAACACTTAGCAGATTATATCATATTTCAATATCAAAAAAAATAAGATTATCTGTTTTTTATTTGATCGAATCTTAAATATTGTCTCGAAATAGTTAATTGTGAAGATCTTAACATATTTGTTTTCAAACCGTTAAATAATTGTTATACCTGTTTTTTTTATGTAACAGATATAAATATTAGTCGTCTCTTTAGTATAATCAAAAAACAATTATTCAATCAAAAATCATTCATCATGAAAAAATCAGTAGCAGTCTTGGCTTTAGCATTAAGCCTTTCATTACCAACAGTAAATGCATCAAATCTTGAAAATGTATCAACTCCTCTTACAGTAGTTGAAGAAAGTCCTAAAGTAAGTCCTATTTGTGTAGCAGCAGCAAAAGGCGATATTGAAAAATTAAAGCAATTAATTAATAATGGAGTTAGTGTTAACCAAAAATCTAATGGTATGTTACCAATACATTATGCGGCAAAGTTTAATAGAGTAGAAGTGATTAAAGTTTTAATTACTTCGGGCTCAGAAATACATACGACATGCGATAAAGGTTTAACAGCATTAAGACATGCAGAAAAAACTAACGCTAAAGAAGCTGCACAATTTCTTAAGCGTTTTAAAAAGAAGAGTGTCTAAATAAGACAATTTTATTTGAGTTAGTTAGTGAGAAAAGCATCCTTTTTAGGATGCTTTTCTGTATTTATTAATAGCTTCTTTTATTTTTTCTATTCTATTTTCAGGGTCTGGATGTGTGCTCTGAAATTCTGGTCTTCTATTTGGGCCTGCGGCATCTTTTAATATTTTCATTACACCAATCATTTCCTCTGGATTGTAACCAGCTTTTATCATAAACAGTACACCAAGTTCGTCACTCTCTAATTCATCATCTCGTCCATTAGCTAATAGTTTTCCTTGTCCATATTGTTGTGCAACGGCTCCAAAATCTATAGCTGATGCCCCCATTACTAAGGTTTGCCAAAATTTTGAATCTGTAATTCGTTCATTAGAATGCTTTCCTAATACATGACCTATTTCATGACCTAATACGCCAGCCAATTGATCCTGATTTTGCAATTTTGAGAATAAAGCAAAGGTTATGAAACATTGACCGCCAGGAAGCGCAAATGCATTGATAGTTTTGTCATCAGCAAGTAAATGAAAGTCATATTTATAGGGTGTGTCTTTGGCAATACTATTATTTACTAGTTTTTGTCCCACCTCATCAACTAAAGCTTGATATCTATTGTCAGGATGCAAACCACCGTGTTGCTGAGCCATACCTGGTGCACTTTGTAAGCCAATAGCAATTTCTTGCTCTGGAGATAATGATATGGCCTGTGTTCTACCAGTGTATGGATTGGTTTCCTGTTGACTACAACGTCTTATAAATGCAAATGCTACAACAGCGACTCCTATTAGTAAGCGGACTTTAAAATTGCCTCTTCTCATGTTAAAAAATTTAGTATTCTAAAATACAAAAGTTTATGAAGATATTTGGAAGAAAATTAAGCTTAATAGTTTATGTATAACCAGCCAGTGGAAGCTCGACCTGATTCTTTGAGTTCAAGAGTGTAAAAATAGGTGCCTGCAGGTAATTTTTGATTTCTTCTTATAACACGGCCAGCATTTGAGGTGCCATCCCAGTCATTTTGGTAGTTATTGACTTCAAAAACAATATTTCCCCAGCGGTTGTAAATTTTAAGATTATTCTCAAAAGACTCTATACCTTTTATGATAAAAGTATCGTTAGCTCCATCATCATTTGGAGAGAATAAGTTGAAAATTTCAAGTTCATCTTCAGTTACTAAGGCTCCAAAAGTCAAGATTTCGTAATCTAACGGATTAAATACAAAAGAATTAATTGTGCCTTCGGCAAAAGTTCCTGTGACGTTAGAATTTCCTAAATCTTTCCACTCTTGGTCTGAAATATGCCAGCCTACGACTCTTAAGCTAAGTAAATCTGGCACGAGTTGATCTATTTCACTCTCGCTATCCCAAGTAAGTGTTACAAAAGAATTGTCAGGGCCATCAAAATCCCAGAATTCTAAAATACTAATTTGACTTACAATAGACTCTAAGCTATTAGTGTCAAAAGGGTTGGTAAAAACTGAAGGGAAATTAGGGTCTTCATTAAAATATGCAGCCTTTATAATACTATTTGGAGTACTGTTTGTTGTTATTAGAGGGCGAAGCTTATCGTCATCTCCTATAGGAAAGCGAAATTCAGTATTGCCATTAAAACTTGCATAACCATCTGTGTTAGAAATATCAGTTTCTAATACATAAAAGGAATTATCTAAGTAGTCTAAAGAAATTGAAGGATTACTCCTAGGTGTTATAACATCTCCTGTGGTATAGGCAGCACTATTAATAATCTCAGTATTGACATCTAAAAAAAGATGGTTTACAACGTCTACTTCCATATCGTAAAAGCGTGGTATTTGTGAACCAGCAATTGACAATGAATTAGTAGTGTTGTAAAATCCAGCAAGACCAAGGTTTTGATTAAATGTTCCGTTGTTAATTAAATTGACGTGAAAACCGATTTCACCATCTTGGTGAATTTGAATATTGCCTGCGTTTAGTAGAGCTTGCTGTGCAAGACAAAAACTAGAAGAGAAAAATAATATAAAAGTTAGTCTTCTCATGGTTTTACCTGTAAGCCGTAAACATTACTATAAGGCTTTCATCTAAGACGTCATTTCTTACATCAAGATTTCCGCCATTTGTGCCTATTGTATAAGTAATGTTCAAATCAAATCCATCAGTTTCAAACGTATCCACAACTGCTGAGATTACACCGAGGTTGTTTCCATTGTTATTAGTGTATCTAATACCAATGCATTGGGCATCGTTTGAATATCTGGAAATATTATTAATAGATGATCCACTTCCGCCACTAAATATTACAGCTTGATCAATATTGGCGCCATTAGCTCTTGCAAACCCGTGCATGTTTCCAAAAGTATTGTCCAATCTATTGGTATTGTTGCCAGTTCCGCTATTATTGTTTATATCAAAACCTCTTAGGTTAGGTTGTGCAGTAAAAGTAATTTGCGAAGGCTCAAAAGGGAGCGTTCGGATATCTTGAGAATAAGTACCAGTTGTCGTTAAAGTTGTATTGTCTATAATAAAAAAACCAACATATACATTAGAAAAATTTGCTATCCAATCTGTACCGTCATAAGTTTTAGTAACAGTTGTAGTCCCACTAGTATCATACCATATATCACCTTCAACGGGATTAGTTGGAGCTGTGTTTGATGTAGTAACACTATTGTTTCTAATAGTTTCAATAGTACCCTTGTTATCTATAACTCTAACCTCTTGAGCGTTGGTAGCAAAAGAGACTACCAACGTCAAGGTTAGAAATATATAAGTAAATTTTTTAAACAAGGAGTTTTCCACTTTGTATATAGATTAAATTATTTTACAAAGTGAACTTCTATTACATCACCTGCCAATACTGCCCAATCATTAGGAGCTGGAGCTGTAGGAGTTAATGTTACTGTAGATGCAGCAACTGTATAGTCTGTTCCTGCGACTAGTTTTGCTCCATTTCTATAAACATAAACTTGAGCAAAGGCTGGTAAAACAGGAGCACCTGTTAATGGAAACGCAGTTTGTCCCGCAGTTGCTGTAAATGCTTCTTGACCGCTTTGTATGATGTCAGTTGCTAAAATTTTTCTAGTCTCTCCAGTAGCTTCATCACGCACAAGAATTGTCCATCCAGTACCAGTTGCTCCACCACCTTGAGCATTTTCTGCATCAACTGCATTTGTTGAAGCTGCTCCAGTTTCAAGAGATAGCCCATCAAGTGCAAAGGCATTGCCGTCTGCTGTAATGTAAGTGTCATTTGTTAATGTACCACCTAACTGCCATGTAGATACATATCCTCCATCTGGTGTAGCGTCTGTTAGAATAGTTAAACCATTCTGAACTTGAAGAAACTTCTTTGTTCCTTTGTTGTCAATAACTCTAATAGTTCCGTTAAGTACACTAGCCTGGCTTACATCTTCACCTTTACCAACGTCACCAGTTGTTTGTTGGGCATTACCTAAACTAAAGGTTAATATAGCTACTAATGCTAATCCTAATTTTAAAAAATTTGTTTTCATGTTTTACTTGTTTTTAATTATTAATTTTTGATATGGTTATATTTAGTTTAATTGTACTATTCTTATTTCATCACCAGCAAAGCAAATGGCTTCTGGTTCAACTTCAATAGTTGTTGCATTTATTATTGTAAAGGCTATTCTTGCACCATTTCTATAAACATCAATTTTATTAATATCTATTGCATTTAGTGGCGTGGTAAATTGAGATTGCCCTTCTGTAGCAATAATTACGACTTGCTGTTGCTGTACTATGTTTGTAGCTGGAACTTGAGCTAATTCACCTGTTGTATTATCTACAACAACTACACTATTTGTACCGTC
Source organism: Winogradskyella haliclonae (assembly GCF_014635865.1). Lineage (GTDB taxonomy): Bacteria > Bacteroidota > Bacteroidia > Flavobacteriales > Flavobacteriaceae > Winogradskyella > Winogradskyella haliclonae. Next base: position 1,225,246 of record NZ_BMDQ01000001.1, read on the forward strand.
TAGAGTTGTAGTTTGTAAACCTTGCAAAGCCAAAGTGTTAGTGCTATCTGTTGTAATCACAGTTGGTGTAATTAGCGCACCTCCTAATTGAATAGTATTACTAGTTATAGTAACGCCATTGTCTGCATTTAAAACCTGGTTAACTGTAATCCAATTAGTGCCGTCATATGTAAATAAATCACCATTGTCTTCATTGACATAAATATCTCCGGCTACAACATTATCTAGGAGTGTGTTATCAGGAGGCCCATTCCCACTTCGAGGATTAATATTTATGGGAAGCCATTCTGTGCCATTCCAGATACTGGCAATATTATTTGTTGGATTAAACCAGTAATCCCCAATTTCATTGGTAATAGGGGCAATATTAGAAACACTAATTGTTGGTTCGTTACATAAGTTTCTCCAATTAATACCATCAAAGGCAAAAATGCATTCTAAGTCAATATTGTAAACTAAAGCTCCTGGAAGAGGTGTAAGTGCATTTATTTGAGAGTCAGAAAGTCGAGTAAGTACAAATACTTTGTTATTACTCTCTAATTCTAAGACTGAATTAGAGTCGATTAGTGCAGGGTTATCACCAATCTTGACTTGTGAAAAAGCCAATAAAGGCATAATAACCAACAAAATTAAAACGACCGATGTTTTAAAATTATTTAGCAATTACTAAAGGGATATCTAAATTTTAGTAAAAATAAATAAAAAATAAGTAATAATGCGTAAGAAATTAATATTTATTTAACAGGAAAATACTTCATTAATTTGTGAATTAATGATTTATTCAGATATTAGAGTTAATATTTTTACAATGGATTTTTCTTTTAAAATTTTAGATAAGCACCATATAAATGATGTCATACCTCTTGTTTATAAATTAAATGAAGGTCGTGTATCAGAAACTCTTTTGAAAGAAAGATTTCGCGAAATGGTTGAGCAAAACTATGAGTGTGCTGTAATCTTAGATAAAGAAAAGCTTATAGGTGTGACAGGACTATGGTTTTGTACAAGACATTATGTAGGTAAATCTGTTGAGCTAGATCATGTATACATCTCAGAAGAATATAGAAGTATGGGACTGGGTAAAAAATTTATGCAATGGATTACTAAATATTGTCAATCAAAAGGGTGTAACTCAATGGAGCTTAATACCTATGTAAATAATTATCCTTCACATAAGTTTTACTGTAATGAAGGTATGGAAATTTGGGGATATCATTTTTTTAAACATTTGTAATTATTTCAAAAACGCTAAAGAGGTGTTAGTTTCAATTTCATAAGGTGGTTTATCATGAGTAAATATTCTTGCATCTAAAAGACCTCTCAAGGTTATTGATTTATTTTTTACTTCTATCCAACTACCTTCTCGAATCCCTATTACAGGTTGTGTGTTAAATTTATGAAACTCTTTTATTCGGGTTTCACGAGTTTCTCCCATATGTGTGCTGCCTTTAATTGGGTCTAGGTAATGTGGGTTAATATTAAATGGCACTATTCCTAGGGTTTTAAAACTTGGTGGATATACAATAGGCATATCATTAGTTGTATTCATGGTGAGTCCACAAATATTACTGCCTGCACTTGTACCTAAATAAGGAGTGCCATTGTCTATAGCATCTTTTAATGGCTCCAGAATTTTGTTTTTATAGAGCTGGTTAACAAGAACAAAGGTATTACCTCCACCAGTAAAAATTCCTTTAGCTTTTTTAATGGCTTCAATAGGGTTATTAAACTCATGTAATCCTACAACTTTGATATCTATTTTAGCAAAAGCTTTTGCAGCAATGGCTGTATAATCATCATGAGATATTCCACTAGGTCTGGCGTATGGTACAAATATGATGTCCTCAATTCCGCTATAGTGTTGCTTGAGAGTATCTAAAAGATAGTCAAGGTAACCACTACCATGTATTGTTGATGTGCTGGCAATAATTGCAGATTTCAAAGTATTAGATTTTTTTGAATTAATGTCTAGTTCTAATGTAAAAATAAGAGTTTGAATCTAAAGCTTACATTATCATTTAACAAAACTTTACCACGCACTTATTATCTTTTTAAGATTACAACCCCGACATTTATATAACTAAGATTAACCAACCATGAGAAACGCCGTTTTTTCCTTTATTTTAATTTTTATAACAACCATTGGTTATGCTCAAGAAACTCAACGGGTAGAAATCAATGGCCGAATTAATGTTGAGACTGAAGATAAAGAAGGTATTACTGTTTATAACCAAAGTTCTAATAAAGGTGTTACTACTGACGAGAATGGTGCATTTAAAATTGATGTGGCAGAAAATGATATCCTAGCTTTTGGAGCTTTGCAGTTCAAGGACTTTACAATAACCATAGATAAGCGTATTATTAAATCAAGGCAGGTATCTGTGCGTTTGGTAGAAGAAGTTAATAAACTCGATGAGGTTATTGTATTGCCATATGATTTATCAGGTAATATTAATGTAGATGTTGAGGCTGTCAGAACTTATAATGTTGAAATGGCAGAAATCTATAAAGGTCAAGAAGATTTTGATGACTATAAGTTTTCAGCTGATAATAAAACTAAAATAGACGATCCACTTTTAGACGAGAATAGATTTAGAAATGGCTTAAATATTGCCAATCTCTTCAAGCTTTTTTTAAAGAAAAAGGGAGCGCCTAAAACAGAAGTTGAGATTTTTGAGGAAAAGCAAAGTCTTATTGCAAAGCGTTACAGCGCAAATTTCTTAAAAGATAACTTTAAAATACCAACAGATTTAACAGAAGCTTTTATTGAATACATAGAGAATAAGGGATATGAAAAGTCACTCTTATTGCGTAAAAACGAAATATTTCTTATTGAATTTCTCGAAAAAGAAAGCCAATTATTTTTATTGTCTAGAGAGTGAGAATACGTTTTTATTTGATTTTAGTGTCCACGCTATGTCTTAGTGTTACCGCATCTGCTCAATTAATAGATTTAAAAGGTAAAGTTATTGGTAGTGGAGAGGTTGAAGGCATTCATATACTAAACAAAACGGCTTTAAAATACATAGTAACAGATACTGATGGCAGTTTTGTGATTCCGGTTAAATTTAATGATACACTAACCATTTCTGGATTAAGATATAAAACCAAAGAGATCGTTATTGATAAATCTATACTAGCAAAAAAAGGCGTAGAAATTTTTCTTACTGAGAACGTCACTCAATTAGACCAAGTCATAGTTGGTAAAATACTTACGGGTAATTTAGGGTCAGACATTAAAAATCAAGAGGTAGAAACGCCAATAAATTTTTATGATTTGGGTATTCCAGGATATACAGGTAAGCCAAAAACACTAAATGAACGCAAACTCGCTGAAGCGACATCTGGAGGTGGTCTGGTTCCTCTTAACCCTATTATTAATGCAATTACAGGTCGAACAAAAATGCTTAAACAACGTATTAAATTAGATAGAAAAATAAAATGCGTAGAGCAATTAAAAGCTGCTTATCAAAATATAATTTTTGAAGGAGAAGGTTTTTCAGAAGAGTTACAAAATAGATTTTTTAACTTTATCATGGATAGTGAGAAACTCCAAGATGCCTGCAATGCAGGTAATGTATTGACACCAATAACATTCCTAAAAGAAGAACTTAAGTTATTCAAAATTCAGTTGGCCTCAAATGACAAAAAAGACTAACATATTTATCATCTTGATTGTTCTAATTGCTGGTACAGTTAATGCTCAATTAAAGACTCTAAAAGGAGTTGTTTTAGCTAATGGAGATGTTGAAGGTGTACACATACTCAATAAATCTTCTGTAAAATATACAGTTACCAATACGGATGGAAGTTTTGAAATATTAGCAAAACCAAAAGATACACTAACAATATCTGCATTAAAATATCAAACAAAAGAAATTGTTTTAGGCCAAGAGTTTTTCGAATCTCGAGCTCTAAGAGTCTATCTGGAAGAAAAGGTTAATGAATTAGAAGAGGTTGTGGTTGGTGAAATTCTTACCGGAAATATTGGTTCAGATATTGGTAATGTTGAATTAAAAGATGAGCTTAATTTTTACGATTTAGGCATCCCAGGTTATACAGGAAAACCCAAAACCATACCAGAGCGGAAGCTTGCAGATGCAGATGCAGGAAGTTGGGGATATGTTGGGCTAGGGTTTGGTGTTAATTTTCATAAGCTGTTAAATAAAGTTAGTGGTCGCACAAAAAAGCTTAAGGCAATTGTTGAGTTAGACGAAAAAGATAAATGTATGAAGCGTATGCGAGATTTTTATTCTGAAAGTATATTTGATAAAGAAGAATTTACCGAACCTCAAAAAGCAGATTATTTCTACTTTTGTATGGATGACTTAAAATTTAAAGATATCTGCAATCGTAATGATCCATCAGAAGTGATTCCGTTTTTAAATGAAAAATTGAAAGCTTACAAACAAAATTTAAATTCAAAAGACGATTAAATTGGCATATGTTTTGTCAATATGTAGATTTTAGAAAGTAAACTCATGAAACAATTCAAATATATACTTGTATTAGTTGCCTCTTTTTTTCTATTAAGTTCTTACTCTAACAAGCATGAGTATTATGTTAGCGTTACAAAGTTAGAGTATGTAAAGGCGCAAAAATCACTGCAGATTATTAGTCAAATATTTATTGATGATTTTGAGAAACTCATTCGCGAACGTTACGACGAAAACATTACTTTGGCTATAGAAGAAGAATCCGAAATGGTTGATGTTTATATAGAAAAGTATTTAAAGTATAAACTAGACATTAAAGTCAATACAAAGGATAGGGACTTTAATTTTATAGGCAAAGAATACAAAGACGATATCGTTTATTGCTATTTAGAAATAGAGAATGTTGAAGACATAAAAACCCTAGAAATTAAAAACGAAGTATTGTTTGATATTTACCCAAAACAGCAAAATATATTGCGTACTAAAGTAAAGGGTAAAGACAAAAGTTTTATTCTTATTCCTGAGAATAACAAAGCTGTGTTAAACTTTGACTAAAAACTACTAAAACAGCAGCATTTTTTCTACTTTAGGCATCATTTTTTAAACACCAAAACTCAATTATGAAGATTTTTAAACACGTTTTATTGGGACTTCTTTTTGTTTCAGCTGGTGCATTTGCACAAGAAACAGAGAAAGAAGAAAAGCCTCAAGGACACACTAACGAAAACAAATTCAAGCAGTTATACGATGAATTTGCAACGCCTAATATGTTCCGTACAGGTTCTGGAGCACCAGGTCCTGCTTACTATCAACAGCAAGCAGATTACAAAATGGACATCGAAATTGACGATGAAAAAGCAAGATTGTCTGGTTACGAAACCATTACTTACACCAACAATTCTCCCGATCCGTTAACTTATCTTTGGGTTCAGTTAGACCAAAATATGCGTGCAAGAGACTCTAAAACACCATTAATTAATGGTAGTGGTTTTGGTCCAGCAACAACACCTGGTAGAGCAGCAGGGTCATACCTTAAAGAACGCTTTGATGGAGGCTTCAATATTCTAGAAGTTTCAGATACAAATGGTAAACCTTTACCACATACTATCAATAGAACGATGATGCGTGTAGAGTTGCCAGTAACACTAAATAAAGGGGATAAGTTTTCATTCAATATTAAGTGGTGGTATAACATTAATGACCACGTTAAAGATGGTGGGCGTTCTGGTTATGAGTATTTTGAAGAAAACGATAACCGGATATACGTTATGGCACAATTCTACCCACGTATGGCTGTATATAATGATGTAGAAGGATGGCAAAATTCTCAATTCTGGGGACGTGATGAGTTTGCATTACCTTTTGGAAATTTTGATGTAAATATTACAGTGCCTGCAGATCATGTTTTAGATGGTACAGGTTATTTAACTAATAGAGAAGAAGTTTTCTCAAAGGAAATGATGAAGCGTTACAACAAGGCTAAGAAATCTTATGATGAGCCAGTTTTAATTGTAACGCAAGAGGAAGCTGAAAAAGCTGAAAAATCTAAAAGTAAAGACAAGAAGACTTGGAAGTTATCTGCACAAATGGTTCGTGATTTTGGTTTTGCAACATCGCGTAAATTTATTTGGGACATGATGGCGGTAAAGCTTGATACTAAAGAAGTCATGGCTGTATCAATGTACTCTAAAGAAGGTAATCCACTTTGGGGAGATTGGTCTACAAAAGTAGTGGCTAGTACACTAAAGAGTTACTCTCGTATGACATTTGATTATCCTTACCACAAGGCTATTTCTGCACATGCACCAATGGGTATGGAGTATCCAATGATATGTTACAATTTTGGTCGCCCAAATAAAGACGGTACGTACTCTGACCGTGTTAAGTTTGGTATGATGGGTGTTATTATTCATGAAGTTGGTCATAATTGGTTTCCAATGATTATCAATAGTGATGAGCGTCAATGGACATGGATGGATGAAGGCTTAAACACTTTTGTGCAGTATGTCGCTGAACAAGATTTTGGTGAGTGGTATCCAGCTGCATTATCGCCAGGGCAAACAAAGTATCCTTCGCGACGTGGACCAGCAAAAAATATTGTAAGGTATATGGGCGGAAATCAAGATTTTATAGCGCCTATTATGACAAAAGGGTTAAATACCTATCAATTTGGAAGCAATGCATACTCAAAGCCTGCTACTGGACTTAATATATTAAGAGAGACAATAATGGGGCGCGATTTGTTTGACTATTCGTTTAAAGAATATGCTAATCGTTGGAAGTTTAAGCACCCAACTCCAGAAGACTTTTTCAGAACAATGGAAGATGCATCGGCTGTAGATTTAGATTGGTTTTGGAGAGGTTGGTTCTATACAACTGATTATACAGACATCTCTGTAAAAGAGGTAAAGAAGTTTGCAATAACAGCAAAACCTACTGAAGAAGGTAAAAAAATAGCAGAACGTTTTAATATGGATACTGCAGATTTATTATACTTTGTTGAAGAAGGAAAAGATGGTTATGATGAAGCCTTAAAAGCAGGAGATTTATCAGATTTACCAACTGTAAAAGAATTTGTTATGGATAATTTCACTCCAGAGCAACGCAAAGAAATGAAATCCCCTAAGTACTTTTATCAAGTGACATACGAAAAGCCAGGCGGATTAGTAATGCCTTTAATAGTGGAGTATACCTATGCAGATGGAAGTAAAAAGAGAGAAACGTATCCTGCACAAATATGGAGGCTAAATGATAAATCTGCATCAAAGGCTATTGCTTCAGATAAAGAAATTGTATCTATTCAAGTTGATCCAGATTTAGAAACTGCTGATGTAGATACATCTAATAACTCATGGCCAAGAGAGGTGAAAGAAAGTGAGTTTAATAAGTTTAAGAAGAAAATCAAAGACTAATTATAGTTATATGAATAATAAAGCCGACTTTAACGAGTCGGCTTTTTTTATTAGATAAAGTCGCTCTATATTTGCATTATGTTTAGTCAACCTACATTATTATTTATTGGAGGTACAGAAATCATCTTTATACTATTTATAGTAGTTATGGTTTTTGGAGCTGATAAAATTCCTGAAATAGCTCGTGGATTAGGAAAAGGTATGCGCACACTTAAAGATGCAACCAATGATATAAAGCACGAAGTGACAAAAAGTGCAAAAGAGAACGGTATAATTGATACTGAAGTTACTCAGAGTATCAATGAAGAACTTAATAAGGTACGAGATGAGGTTGAAGACTTTGCGGGGTCAGTAAAACGCAAGCCTTAAATCGATTATTTTTTCCTGCTAATGGTTAACCCATCTCTAATGGGTAGAACAACCGTTTCAATTCTTGAATCGTTTTTAAGAAGTCTATTATAATCCAAAACTGCTTTTGTAGAGATGTCTTTTGGATTTAGTTTTTCAACAACTTTTCCATGCCATAACACATTATCTGATAAGATAACGCCTCCGGGATTTAACTTGTCTATAATTAAATGAAAGTAATTGCTATAATTAGGTTTATCTGCATCAATAAATACCAAATCAAAACTTACATTAATTTGTGGTATAATGTCTAATGCATTACCGACATGCTGAATGATTTGTTCTCCATAACCAGACTTATCAAAATACCTTCTCTGAAAATCTTCTAGTTCTTCGTTAATATCAATAGTGTGTATTTTGCCTTCTCCTTGAAGGCCTTCAGCTAAACAAAGTGTGGCATAACCAGTAAAAGTACCTAGTTCAAGAATGTTTTTTGGGTTAATTAATTTTGAAATCATACTCAAAACGCGACCTTGATACGGACCGCTAAGCATAATTGGCTGCAAGATTTTTTGATATGTTTCTCTTGTGAGTTGTTGAAGTAATTCTGGTTCAGTTTCAGAATGTGAAACAACATAATCATCTAACTTTTCAGGAAGAAAGTGCATTAACTTAAAATACGTTTAACGAGTTTGTCTTTTGCTTCAATATCATCTCCAAATAACCAACGTAACACATTGCATTCCCAGATTTCATCATATTCTGTTTGGTTAATAATATCTCTATCGATGGCTAAATCTAAAATTTTTCCAGGATACGAAGATTGGGCGTCACTTTCCATTTCGCCAAGAGGATATGGGTCATCTAAGCCCATAATAACCTGTTTAGCGCCTTGTCTTTCTATCATGAGTTTAAGAGAGTCAGTGTCATGCACCAAAGTATCAAAATAGATATTTGGATGCCCAACAGCTTTTCTAGGATGATGTTTGCCTTCAAATAAATCTGGTCTGCCATCAAAGCCTTGAATGCGTCGTCCTAAATTCATCTGTGCTAGCTGACCACCGTGAGCAAAGCATGTTCTAATATTAGGGAAGCGTTCCTGCATACCGTTTAAAGTATAGAAATGATATGCGTCGCCACATTGTGCGAGCATCCATATAAGATGAAAACGCCAAGCAGTATTTTCTAGATTTATCATTTTGTCTCCATCATAAGGATGAATCTCTATCGCTAGTTTATACTTATCTGCAAGTTCAAAAATAGGATCATTCTCTTTGTCAAAAACAGAACGCCATTGACCTATAGAATCCATAAAATGTGTTGGTAAACACAACACATTAAGCCCTAGCTCTTCAACACAACGTTCAACCTCCCATAAAGCACCATGGATAAAACCAGGATGTACAACAAAGCCACATGTGAATTTTTTAGGATTATCATGCTGCACTCTTGCATTGAAATCATTTTGGAAACGTAATGCTTTTTTCATTTCCTCTAAACGAAGACCATTTCCGTATAATTGAGAAAGGTTTAGTACAACAGCGTGGTCTAATCGATTTTTCTCCATCCAATCTAGTTTTTCATTTAAGAAAAAACTAGAATCTGTAACTGGACGTTTCCAGCCTTTTTGCAGCATGTATTTGCGCTCATCATCTACCCAAAAAATCTCTTTATCTTTCATAAACTGAGGAATCTCCTCAGGATAGGGAAGTAGGTGAGAATGGCCGTTAATTCTTAGTTTACGTTTAGTCATCTAACTTTACTTTCTTTGGAGCTTGCATTACAGCGCTACAATTTGGACATGTGCGTTTCTCAGCATCACCATAATATTTATCAAAGATTTTTGGCATGTCAGTTTCAATATTATCTACTGTAAAATCTTCCTCATATAACTTTGTGGTACAGTTTTCACAAAACCACAATAGTGCATCTTGTACACCTTTTTCTCGAGGGTATTCTATAACTAAACCAACAGTATTGGCACCACGCTGAGGCGAGTGTGGCACTTTTGGAGGTAACAGAAAAATATCACCTTCCTTAATATGAATATCTTTTGGTGTGCCTTTATCTATAACTTTGAGAACTATATCACCTTCAACCTGATAGAAAAATTCGGGTGTTTCGTTGTAGTGATAATCTTTTCTACTATTTGGTCCACCGACAACCATAACAATATAGTCACCATCTTTCCAAACGACCTTATTGCCAACAGGAGGCTTAAGCAAATGACGATGTTCTTCAATCCATGCTTTGAAATTTACTGGAGGATATAGCTTACTCATCTTGTTTAGGTTTATTGTTTAGTTATAAAGTTACAAACTTTTAGTTCTACCACCATCAACCGGAAGATTAATTCCGTTAATATATGAAGCACGTTCACTTGCTAAAAATGTAATAGCATGAGCAGTCTCTTCGGGCTTTGCGAAGCGTTTTGCTGGTACAGCATTTTGCATTGCTAACGCAGCAGCATCTTCTGTTTGACCAGTTTTTGACGCTTTATTTTTTATAATTTGAGATAAACGCTCAGTAGATGTAGCTCCAGGTAAAACATTATTCACAGTAATGCCAAACTGTCCAAGTTCATTGGCCAGAGTTTTACTCCAATTAGCGACTGCGCCTCTAATTGTATTACTAACACCTAGTCCGTCTAAAGGTTGTTTTACAGAAGTAGAAATCACATTAATAATGCGGCCATATTTTTCACTTTTCATAAAAGGAACAAGGGTTTGGGCCAATATATGATTGCACTTTAAATGTTGGGTAAATGCATTCTGAAATTCACCTAAGTCAGCAGAAAAAACTGGCCCGCCTGCAGGGCCACCAGTATTATTTATGAGTATATGAAACCCATGATGTGTTTCAACATAATTTGAAACTTTAGTCTTTAGGTCTTCAGGATTTGAAAAATCTGCAACGATGTAACTGTGATTTCTGTGCGAAGGTAGTTCGGTTAAAACAGTTTTTAGTTTGTCTTCATTTCTTGCAATTAATGTTACATTTACACCTTCTTCAGCTAAAGCTAAAGCTGTTGCTTTACCTATACCTTGTGTACTACCACAAACGAGTGCGTTTTTATTATTGAGTTCTAAGTTCATTCTTTTAATTAACAAATTTAAAACTGCCCAACATTTTATTTGCCGATTCTTTGTAAGTATCAAATTCAGCCGTAGAACTAGAGAATGTAAGTGCATACCCTGTTCCGCCTCTCACAAAAATAACTTGTTTAAATTTTAAAATCATGTTATTGCCAAAGTCTGCAGACCATATGATTTCTTGACAATCTATACCATTTAGTGTTTTAGATTCGTTAGAAATAATCTTAGCTGTAGGGATTTGAATAGCAACTTGATCTAAAGATATTTTTGCATAATCTGCAGCTGTAAGTTCTTGCCCTTGAAGAGACTCTGTCGATAGATTTATATTTTCCCTGAATTTGTCATTAGCTTGGGTTGATTCATCTGAAAGAATCATAAATTGTATGGAAGGTTGTATTTTTTGTTCACTTATTTCCCATGCAGTATTATACTCTATGGTATAATTGTCTTTTGTGAATGTTTTCATCTCCTGCGCGAATGTAAAAGTCATTGCAAAAGATAATCCTAGAGTAAGTATTCTCGTTTTCATAATTTATTGTTTTTAATATTTAATACATATATTTTTTGGTTCAGTAAAAAAACGAAGTGCTTCAAAGCCACCTTCGCGGCCAATGCCACTGGCTTTTACACCTCCAAAAGGAGTGCGTAAGTCTCGCATCATCCAGGTATTTATCCAAACGATTCCGGCCTGCAATTGATTACTAATACGCATGGTACGTTTTATGTCATTTGTCCACAGTGTTGCCGATAATCCATATTTTACTTTGTTTGCCATTTGCAGGACGTCATCTTCAGTATTAAAAGGCATGATTGTTACAATTGGTCCAAAAATTTCTTCTTGGTTAACACGGCATTCGTCATCTGGGACTTCAATTACTGTTGGTTCTAAATAATAGCCATCTTCATAACCTTTGATAATCAAATCATTACCACCACAAAGAATTGTTCCGTGCTCTTCTTTCGCGATATTAATATACGCTTTTACTTTTTCGAGATGAGATTTTGATACTAAAGCACCAATATTAGTAGAAGTTTTAGACGGATGACCAACTTTAAGTGCTTTTACTTTTGCTACAAAATCAATTTTGAATTTTTCATATATAGACGCTTCTACAAAAATGCGACTTCCGCATAAGCATATTTGCCCTTGATTAGCAAATGATGACCTTACGGTAGTATTTAGCATATCTTCATAATCGCAATCTGCAAATATGATGTTCGGATTTTTTCCGCCTAATTCTAAAGATAGCTTTTTAAACATCGGTGCAGCGACCTTGGCAATATGTGCACCTGTTGCTGTGCCACCTGTAAAACTTATAGCTTTTATGTCTGGATGTTCTACAATGGTTTGACCAGTTGTAGTACCTAAACCGTGGACAATATTTAATACGCCTTTTGGTAGGCCAGCTTCATTGCAAATTTCACCTAACAAATATGCTGTCATTGGTGTGACTTCGCTCGGTTTGGCAACCACGCAATTTCCTGCGGCTAGAGCAGGCGCAATTTTCCATGTAAAGAGATAGAGTGGCAAATTCCAAGGACTAATACAACCCACAACGCCAATAGGTTGACGCAAGGTGTAATTGATTGCTTGCTGTCCAACAGATTCATGGCTTTCGCTTGCAAATTGAGTGATAGCATTCCCAAAAAAACGAAAGTTACTTGCAGCTCTTGGAATGTCTACGGCTTTGGCTAAGCTAATTGGCTTACCATTATCTTTACTTTCTGCTTCAGCAAAACGGTCTAGATTAATTTCTAATAATTCTGAAATTTTAATTAATATTCTACTTCGCTCTTCCAGAGTGGTTTGAGACCAAATTGGAAATGCAGATTTTGCTGCGATATAGGCGTTTTCTACATCGTCTTTTGAAGAGTTTGGGATTTGCCCATAGACGTCTCCGTTTGATGGATTGTAATTGTCTATCCACTCATTTTGAAGTGGATTATGAAACTTTCCGTTGATGTAGTTTTGGATGTTCATTATAGTTTTTTATAAGCCATCACCTTAATTTCAACCACCAAATCTGGGTGAGGTAGTTGATGTACAGCGACAGTTGTACGTGTTGGTCCAGTGTCTTTGTCAAAGAATTCAGCATAGGCTTTGTTATAATCTGCAAAGTCATTCATATTTACTAAGAAAGACGTCACATCAACGACGTCTATTAAACTTGCGCCTTCTTTAGCCAAGTTACGCTCAATATTTTTTAAAACTTCCTGAGTTTGGGTATAAGCGTTTAACTTTTTTGTTCCCATCTCGTCAATAATGTCAACACCAGCAATGGTATTATCTGGGCGACGAGAGCTAGTACCAGATACAAATATAAAATCGCCTACACGTTTTGTGTGCGGATATGCGCCTCTTGGTGTTACTGTTTTTTCACTCATAAGCTTAATCTAATCCCGCAATTCTATCATCTTCTAGGATTGCTTCTGTTTCTGTTTTAACTTTATCTAAAATATCTTTAATGTCATCTTCTGTAGAAATAATGCCATCAGACAACATGTTTAAAATTGCTTTGTCTTGAGCTCGACCTCTTAGCATGGCTTCTCTGTAGCCAATATGTTCATTAAAGGTAACTAAACTATATTTTGAAGAATAATCTTCAGGATATTCTTTTTCAAGTGCCATCTCAATTTTTCGCTTTTCTTGAAATATAACTTGGCCTACGTGGTCTTTCATTTCATGAAAATTATCAATTGCTAAATCTGCTATAGCATCAGTGTCCTTCTTTCTTGTTTTTTCGTACTCAGAGAATATAGTTTCCCATCCAGCCTTGCCGCTAGACAAGTCGCCTTCATATTTATTTAAAATTGAATCAAATTCTACAACATCTTCAAAAGAAGCATTCATACCTTGTCCATAAAAAGGAACAATCGCATGTGCAGAATCACCCATCAGTAGAGTATTACCTTTATAATGCCAAGGCGAACATTTTACTGTCCCTAGTGGCGCAGTTGGGTTTTCAAAGAAATCTTCAACCAAATTAGGCATGAGTTCTAAGGCGTCTGGAAATTCTTTTTGAAAGAACTCTGTGACTATTTCTGGAGTTGATAGATTATTAAAATTATATTCACCTTCGTCATAACTCAAGAAAAGCGTTACTGTAAAACTGCCGTCTAAATTTGGTAATGCAATGACCATGAAATCACCACGCGGCCAAATATGTAAAGCATTTTTATAAGTTTTATAATCGCCATTCTCTGTTGGTAGAATAGTTAATTCTTTATAGCCATGTGTTAGATAGTCTTGAGAGAAGCTAAATAGAAATTTACGTTCTAAATAATAACTTCTACGTAATGCAGAGCCAGCACCATCAGTTGCTATAATACAATCGGCATCTTCAATAAATTCATCTTTAGTTTCATAATCTTGAAAACGCGCAGTCGTGTTTTCAAAATCAACGGACAGACATTTTTTGTTGAAGTGTATGGAAACATTTTTATGTTTTTCAGCTTCGTCTAATAACAAAGCATTAAGTCCACCTCTAGAAATAGAATTGATGTACTCATGGTCGCGTCCACTATAGTTAGACAAAAACGTATTTCCTTGTCTGTCATGGAGCATACGCCCATTCATAGGAATACAAAGCGCTTTTACTTTTTCTTCAATTCCGACGAGCTTCATGCCTTTATTACCGCGGTCAGAAAATGCTAAATTAATAGAGCGACCAGCAGAAATATCTGTTTTACGCAAATCAGGACGCATTTCGTACACATTAACATTATAACCACGTTGCCCCATACGAAGTGCTAAAAGACTTCCGCACAAACCGGCTCCTATAATGAGTGTGTTTTGTTGTTTGTCTTTCATAAAATTGTTTTCAGTCTTTCAACAAATTGGTACACATCCATAAACGAATTGTATAACGGTACTGGTGCACAGCGAATGACGTCTGGCTCACGCCAATCTGTTATGACTCCCGTTTCTGTTAATTTTTTATGTAATGTTTTATCTGCATTTTTTACCTGAATAGATAATTGGCAACCACGTTCTTCAGGATTAGAAGGTGTGATAATTTTAATATCAGATTTATTTAATCTATTGATTAAAAATTCAAAATAGCCGGTCAATGTTTTTGATTTTAAACATAATTTATCAAAACCTGCATCTTTAAAAACATCTAAAGACGCCCTAATTGCTGCCATTGATAATATAGGTGGATTACTCAACTGCCAACCTTCAGCACCTGGTAATTGGTCAAACTCATCACGCATTCTAAAACGTGTTTCTTTATTATGACTCCACCAACCTGTAAATCTATTCAGGTCTTTTCTGTTGGCGTGACGCTCATGCACAAAAGCGCCAGATAAACTTCCTGGGCCAGAATTTAAATATTTGTAAGTGCACCAAACTGCAAAGTCTGCACCAGAATTATGTAAATTAAGTTGTACGTTTCCTGCACCATGCGCACAATCAAAACCAACCGTACACCCGTAACTGTGGCCTAGCTCAGTGATGCGTTTTAAATCAAAAAATTGCCCTGTATAATAATTAACACCGCCAATCATAATGAGTGCTATTTCATCACCACGATTTTTTAGGATAGTTTCTAAGTCTTCGTAATTAGCAAGTTCTTCATCGTCACGAGATTTCCATAATATTAATCCGTCTTTATCATCATAACCATGATGTCTTAATTGTGATTCAACAGCATATTTATCACTAGGAAAAGCGTCTGCCTCTATTAAAATTTTATACCGCTTAGGTGAAGGCTTATAAAAGCTTACCATCATTAAATGCAAATTGGCGGTAAGTGAGTTCATTACTATCACCTCTATCGGTTTTGCACCAACAATCTCTGCCATAGTTTCTGAAAGAAACTCATGATAGTGTAACCATGGGTTTTGACCTTCGGTATGACCTTCGACACCAAGATTTGCCCAATCTTCAAGTTCTTGGGTAATATAGCTTTTTGTAATTTTTGGTTGTAGACCTAAAGAATTTCCAGTCATATAAATCAATTCATTTCCGTTTTTGTCTTTAGGGATGTGAAATTGATTTCGGTATGCTGCTAATTGGTCGTTTTGGTCTAGCTGTTTGGCAAAATCGAGACCTAGTTTATAGTTAGACAAATTGTGATTGCGTTTTGGTGTCTAACAAAAATAAGGATTTGATAGGCATAAAAAAAGCGCCTTGAACACAAAGCGCTGGAGAATATATATAGACGCCCAAAGGCGGAAAACATAAGATATACGATTTAAGTCGAAACCTAAGCGCGAACCTTACATTATACTTTAGAAAACCTTAATCTCGGTTTTTACTTTTACGTCTGTAAAATTAAGGTTCCATTTACCATTGTCTTTCTTGTGGTCAATTGCAATTTTGATACCGTTATAATCTCTATAATTTTCAAAAGTGTTAGATAATTGAGGCTCTTCGGAGTTACCTTTTCTAAATGACCATTCCTTAATCATATAATGTTTATCATAATAAATGTCATAGGCATCACCAGGTGTATAACCACCTTCGCTAGGATATAAAATAGTAATCATATCCATGTCGGTTTTACTAATAGGAGCTGTAGCTTTTACAGGTTCAGAAATTGTAGCTGTAGTATCCCAAATCAATTGAAATGGTACTAATAGCCAATATTTGTCATTAATAAATGCGCGATCTGGAGTAATACTTGTAGAGTTAATATTCTTTCTGCTGTATTTTAGAGTATCGTTTCCATCAAAAGCATAGACACTATCTTTTTTTGGTAGCCATGACCATGAGCGGCCACTTCCTTTTATGGTATCTCTGTCAACCGCAAATGTAAATTGTACTTCGGTAACGTTTTTCCAGTTTTCAAAACCGTGAGCATTGGCAATTTTTTCTGCAATGGTCAATTCCTTTTTATCTTTGGTTGGAGTTTCCGATTTATCGGATTTACAACTTAACATAAAAATGAAAACGAATAGAATGGTATATAAAGGTTTCATATTAAAAAATGATAAATTAATTTAGATGTAAAATTACACAACCATGGACGAGAATACTAATTATTTTGAAACCAATAAAGCCACTTGGAATAAAAAAGTAGCGATACATGCGCAGAGTGAGATGTATGATATGGAAGGTTTTAAACTTGGGAAGACCTCGTTAATGCCATACGAATTAGAGGCATTGGGTAATGTTGAAGGTAAATCTTTGTTGCATTTGCAATGTCATTTTGGACAAGATACTTTAAGTTGGAGTAGGATGGGAGCCAAATGCACAGCTGTAGACTTAAGTGATGAAGCTATTAATTTGGCTAAGAAGCTAAATACAGAATTGGGTCTTGATGCAGAGTTTGTGTGTTGTAATGTTTTAGATACTTCAAAATATATTTCAGAAACTTTTGATATTGTTTTTACGAGTTATGGTACTATTGGTTGGTTACCAGATTTGAAACCTTGGGCCAAGATGATAGCAGAGCGTTTAAAGCCTGGAGGTGTTTTTTATATTGTTGAGTTTCACCCTATTTTATGGATGTTTGATTACAACGAAGGCAAGCCCGAAATGAAATACCATTACAGTCAAGACGAAGTGATTTATGAAGAATATGAAGGCACTTACGCAGACCAATCTTCAAAAATGGTAAGTAAAGAATATGGTTGGAATCACGGTTTAGGCAAAGTGGTTAATGCGCTTACAGAAGCCGGTTTGCAAATAGACTATCTCAATGAACATGACGAAAGTCCTTATGATGTATTTCCAGATTTAATTAAAACCGAAGATGGACTTTATAAAATGAAAAATCAGTTGTTTCCTATGCTTTTTGAGATTAAGGCGAGAAAGATTTAGATTTATTTACCCTTGTCGTAATATCTTTTCCATTTTGCGACCTTTAGCCAATTCATCAATCAGCTTTTCCATTTGCCTGCATTGTTTATATAATTTGAACTCGTCTTCTATTTCTTCAATTCTGTAACCACAGACCACGCCTTTAATAAGGTGCTCGTTAGGATGTATTTTGGCATCTTTAAAAAATGTTCCGAAAGTGACTTTATCGTCAATGAGTTGTTGTAGTTTTTTGTCGTCATAACCCGTAAACCATTCTATGACTTGATTCAGTTCTTCTTTTGTTCTGCCATTCTTTATCAACCTATTTAAGTAAAGCGGATAAATGGATGCAAATACCATATTAGCGACTTGTTCATTTTTTTTGGCTGTGACTTTCATTTTTGCATGATTTTGATGGTTATTCTCAATATATCTTTATACAAACCTAATTTTATATTTTGAATCTAGATACACAAGACCAAAAAGGAGTAGTCCAGAAATTATAAATGTCATTATATTAAATCCTAATGAATATTTATTCTTTTTAGATATTTTAAATATCAAATAGAATAGAAAAGCAACTACAATTATAGAAATAGTATAAAGATTTAGCCCCAAATCTAAGCTTACTCTCCCTTCGTCATTTGGTTTAAATTGATTTGCCCATGAAGCTCCCAATCTCATAATAAAAGGCAAGAATAAGAAAGGGTATAACATTATATTTTTGCGTTTTTTTAAAATGAAATAAAACACAATTGCTTGAATTATAGTAAATATTGGCGCAGATATACTTGTGATTATTCGGTGTGCTTTAGGGAGTTTAATTGTTGCGTCTTTTAATGAAGCGCCATTGAGTGTAAACCCAGCATCATATCCTAATAGTTCATAGGCTATCCAATGACTCATCTCATGAAAAAAAAAGGTAAGGAAAGTTGCTAAAACCATTATTGCAACATATTTAGTTAATTGAATAGCATTCATTTAGAGTTTCGTTAGTTTAATTTTTGTAATTGTAGTTATGTATTATCAGTCGTAAGATTCTATTTATGTATATTTTCTCATTTCCTTGGGACCATTTTAAAATAAGAAAAAGTTGAAACTGAAATCAATAATGTTGTTTTATAGCTGGTTGTTTTCATTTGATTTAGTTTTCAGATATAATTGGTGTCATAGATATATAATTAATCATAGACGTATATTTCTTAAATCTACATCAAAATACTAAAAAATAAAAAACCCGTTAGAAACTCTAACGGGTTTATGTTTTAATGTTTTGCGTTTTTTTTCAGGACTTCGGGCATTTTTGCTTGAAAACGTCTTAGTCTTGGTATAGATACCCCTTGTATATAACGTTGATTAGGATGTAGTTTCTCATAATCTTGGTGATAATCTTCAGCTACCCAAAATTTCTGAAAAGGATAGACTTCTGCGGCGATTTTAGCATCTAGTTTTTTGGCCAAAGCCGCTTTTTTTTCTTCTATAATTTTCTTCTGCTCATCATTCTGGTAAAAGATTATAGAACGATATTGAGAACCTCTATCTGGACCTTGCCCATTAACCTGTGTTGGGTTTTGTGATGCAAAATACACATCAACTAAAGTGGCAAAGCTTACCACATTTGGGTCGTAAATAATTTCTACAGCCTCAGCATGACCAGTTCTCCCTGTGTTACTTGCTTCGTAAGTTGGATTTTTGGTGTAACCGCCAGAGTAACCACTAATGGATTCTTCAACACCTTCTACACTTTCATAAACAGCTTCTACACACCAAAAACAACCACTTGCAAAATAAGCACGCGCTTTTCCATTCTTTATTGGAACAACAACTGGGTCTGCATCAATAACAGCTTGTTGTTTTTTATTGATGTTTTGTGCAGAATTATTACAACTAAATAATACAGCAATTACTAATAGAGAGAGATATTTTTTCATTTTGATTTTTTTTGCTTTTTCAATAGTCGTACAAAGTTATATATCCTTATATCTATTTGTTTTAAAATTTTATTAAATAAAAAAGCCTCTGAAATTCAGAGGCCTTAATTACTATTGGGTATAAAATTACTTACTCAGCTTAGCAAATAACTTTTCCATTTTTACTTTTTCTTCTTCGGCTAATGCTGCATCAACCAATATACGACCACTATGCTCGTCAGTGATTACCTTTTTGCGTGCAGCAATCTCAACTTGTACTTGTGGTGGTATTGTGAAGAAAGACCCGCCAGAAGCACCTCTTTCTATTGCTACTACAGCTAAACCATTCTTTACATTATTTCTTATACGTTTGTAAGCAATAACTAAGCGTTCTTCGATTTTCTTTTGAAATTTTTCAGATTCGCTAATAAGTGCTTTCTCTTCTTTTTCTGTTTCTTTAAGAATCTCGTCAAGCTCTCCTTTTTTGTGCTTTAAATGCTCAGAACGCTCTTTTAATTTTTCTTTAGCATCAGAAATGACTTCTTTTTTCTGCTCAATCTGTACTTTATACTCTTTGATATGTTTTTCAGCTAATTGAATCTCTAATTCTTGAAATTCAATCTCTTTGCTTAAAGAATTGTATTCTCTGTTATTTCTAACATTGTTTTGTTGCTCAGAGTACTTTTTGATAAGTGTTTTAGACTCTTCGATTTGGTTTTTCTTAGACTTTATTTCTTCGTCTATAGTGTTAAGGCTATCGTTAAGCTTTTCTAATCTTGTATTAAGGCCTGCAACATCGTCTTCTAAATCTCTTACTTCTAAAGGAAGCTCACCTCTGATGTTTCTAATTTCGTCTACTCTTGAGTCAATTAACTGTAAATCATATAATGCTCTTAATCGCTCTTCTACAGTAGCTTCAGCTTTTTTTGCCATAATTATGAATACTTTACCGGATTTGTATTTGTGTTTGATAAAATGATTGCAAAATTAGTAATTTTTTTTGAGAGATAGTCTACTAAAAACGTTTTTGTGAACTGCTCACTCTCATAATGTCCAATGTCTGCAACGATTATGTCATTTTCGGCAGAGAAAAAGTCATGATATTTAAGGTCTGCCGTTATTAAAACGTCAGCACCAGCCGCTTTTGCAGCACCTATTGCAAAACTACCTGAGCCACCTAAAACGGCAACTTTTTTTACAGGTTTGTTTAGGAATTTTGAATGTCTTACAGACGAAGCCTTCATTTTGCCTTTAACAAATTTGAGAAAATCACTTTCGGATTGTGCATTATCAAGCTCACCAACCATTCCCATACCAATATGTTGGTTGGTGTTATCTAGTGTGGTAATTTCGAAAGCAACTTCTTCGTAAGGGTGCGCTTCGAATAGTGTTTTTAGAATTTTTGATTCTAAATGTTTTTGAAACGTAATATTAACTTGAATTTCTTCCTCTTCTTGTAATTGTCCACTCTGACCAATTACTGGGTTTGAATCTTCATTACCTTTAAATGTGCCAATACCTTCAGTATTAAAACTGCAATTATCATAATTACCAATATTTCCTGCGCCAGCATTAAAAAGAGATTGTCGTAGTGTATTGGCATTAGCTTTAGGAACGTAAGTGGTTAGCTTTTTAATTGTTCCTTTTCGAGGTATTAAAATTTTCTTGTTTTTTAGGCTTAGTTGGTCGCAAATAATAGCATTTACACCTTGAAAAGCATTGTCTAGTGCTGAATGAATAGCAAAAATAGCTATGTTATGTTGTATGGCTTTTATGACTACACGTTCTACATAGCTTTTTCCAGTGAGCTTTTTTAAGCCCTTAAAAATAATAGGATGAAAACTAACTATAAGGTTACACTCTTTTTCAATAGCTTCATCCACAACCGCTTCGAGCGTATCTAAAGTGACCAAAATACCAGTGACAGATTGATTTTTATCACCTACTAAAAGTCCAACATTATCAAAATCTTCAGCATAAGCCAAAGGTGCTAAATCGTGTAAATGGCTAATGACATCTTGTACAAGCATTGAATTTGTGTTTTTTGTAAATATAAATATTAAAGATATATATTACTTTCGTGTTAATGAAAATCCTAAGAATCCTATTATTTCCGATTGTACCCATTTACTTTTTAGTGACTTGGCTAAGAAATAATCTCTATGATTCTGGGTTTAAATCTTCAAAGTCTTACGATTTTCCTGTGATTTGTGTGGGTAACCTAAGTACTGGTGGTACCGGAAAAACACCAATGATTGAATATCTGATAAGATTGTTGTCAAAAAAAAATAAAGTCGCTACGCTTAGTCGTGGCTATAAGCGTGTGACTAATGGATTTTTATTAGCAGATCAAGATGCAAATGTGGATACTATTGGAGATGAGCCGTTTCAGTTTTACAAAAAATACAACAGCATCTATGTAGCTGTCGATGAAGACAGACAGCATGGTATAGGTGAATTACGAAATTTAAATCCAAAGCCAGAAATTATACTTTTAGATGATGCATATCAACATAGAAAAGTAAATGCTGGATTCAATATTTTATTGACCTCTTACAATAAGTTATATACTAAGGACATTGTTTTGCCTACTGGAAATTTAAGAGAGCCAAAGTTAGGAGCAAAGCGTGCAGATATTATTGTAGTTACAAAGTGTCCTGATAATTTGCCTGAAGAAAAAAAGGCAGCAATTGTAAAACAGATAGCTCCAAAGCATTATCAGAATGTATTTTTTAGTTGTATAAAGTACAGCGAAAAAGTGATGTCAGAATCCTCAGAGAAAGTATTACAGGATTTATCTTCTTTTACCCTAGTAACAGGTATTGCTAATGCGCAACCATTGGTTGAATTTTTAAAATCGAAAGCTTTAGATTTTGAACATCTAGAATATGGTGATCATTATAATTTTACAATAAAGGATATTGAGTTGTTAGAACAAAAAGATTTGATTTTAACAACCGAAAAAGATTATATGCGATTGTTAGATGTAGAAAGCTTAGGTTCTAAATTATTCTATTTGCCAATAGAAATAGTCTTGGATAAGCCAATAGAATTTAATACGTTAATTCAGGAATTTGTTGTTTAGGCTGTTGCTTCAGATTTTCCAGAAAGCGCTGTATATAGTTTCTTTTCAAACGTTTCCTGTTTAAACGGTTTAGAAATAATATCATCAAAACCGGCTTCATCAAACTCATGCATTTTATCTTCTAGAGTTACTGCAGTTAATGCAAAAATGGTAAGTTCTTTATTAAAAACGCGTATGCGTCTTGTAGCTTCTAGCCCACTAATACCCGGCATATGAATATCCATTAGCACAACATTGTATTCGGTGTTTTTAACCATATTTACGGCCTCTTCTCCATTATCTACGATATCACAACCAAGTCCCATTTTGGTTAAGATTTTTTTGGTAATCATTTGGTTGATTTTATTGTCTTCAACCACTAGAATTTTAATGTTCTCTAAATCCAATGCTTTAATATTTTCTATATGCTTACTTTCTTTAACAATTGCTTTTTTCTTTGGCTCAACATGTTTTAGAGGCAGCTCAAAAAAGAAACTTGTGCCTTTGCCTAATTGACTCTTAAGGTATATTTTACCTTCTAAGATTTTTATAAGACCTTTTACAATAGAGAGTCCTAAACCTGTGCCACCATATTTTCTGTTAATCTGAATTGATCCTTGAGAGAAACTCTCGAACATTTGCTCTTGCTTTTCTTTTGAGATACCAATACCATTATCCTGGATTTCAAAATTAATCTGATATAGATTTTTCTTAACTTCTGCTTTTTTAACTCTAACCCAAATATCACCATCCTTAGTGAACTTTATGGCGTTTCCTAGCAAGTTGATTAAGATTTGAGAGATTTTAAGTTGATCACCAATATACGTTTCAGGAAGGTTTTCTTCGTAATCAAAATGTATTTTAGTATTGTTGTCTTTTGCTGAATTATTAAGGGCAGCTATAACGTTTTCTATCTTTGTTTTTAGATTAAAGTCTTCTGGATCTAGTTCTACTTTATTGGCTTCAATCTTATTAATCTGAAGGATATCATTTATAAAAGTAAGTAGGTAATCACCTGAGAATTTAAGAGATTTTAAGTGCGGAATTTGTTTTTCCTTTGGTTCCTCATCTAGTAATAAATTAGTTAATCCAGTTACCGCGTATAAAGGTGTTCTTAATTCATGAGTTACAGTAGACAAGAAATTTGCTTTAGTTTTCGATGCTAATTCTGCTTTTTCTTTTGCGACAATAAGCTCATCATTTTTTATTTGAAGCATGTTGTTTGTACGCAGTCTAATATTGTTGTTCTTGTATAGAGAAAGCGTTAATAAAGACAGAATTGTTATTAAAGAGATACTTAATATGGTCGTTATTCTTGCAAGATTACTCCCAACATCGGCTTCGGTAATTTGGTCTTTTAATTGTTGGTTTTCGGCATTTTGGTAATCAACTATATGTTGAGTGCTTTTTTCAGTAGACAAGTTTTCTCTTTGAATGTTTAACAGAGAATCTGATAATTGTATATGCTTATTTAGATATAGATTGGCTGATTTATATTGCTTTTTGCTCTGGTATATTTTACTTAGGGTTAGATAAGCATTGTTCAAGTTTTCTGTAGAGTTATTTTCTTGAGCTATATCTAAACCTGTTTGTGCTTGATCAAGGGCCAAATTATACTCTTCTTTACTTTGGTATACATTAGCATTTAATATATAACTACTACTAAGTACTCGATTTAGTTCATACTTATTTGCAATAATTATTGCACGCTCAAGCTTTTCGTGAGCTTTTTCAGGTTGCCCGAGTTTATTGTATACTCTAGCTTCATTTAAGTTGACTTCAGCTTCATATTTTTCGGAGCTTTCGTCTTCAAAACTATTTAATGCATTAGAATAATATTCAAGTGCAGTTTTATATTGTTTAAGATTGCTATGTATTACGCCTCGAATATTATACGTAAGACCAAGATTTGTTTTATCATTAATAGTTCTCTGAATATTTATGGCTTTTGTTAATGATGAAATAGCCTGTTCAGGTTCTTCAATTAAGTATTGAAGTTTAGCAATTTTTGTATGGATAACACCCTCACTTTTTCGATCATTAATTTTTATGGAAATATCCAGTGCTTTTTCTAGATTATCTTTAGCATTATAGTAGTCTCCGCGAGTAGTAAGTAATTTTGCCTGATCAAGCTGTTGTTGAAGAGAGATTTCAAGTTCTCCAATGTCTAGTTCGTCAGTAGTTTGCGCTTGGTTGGTTACGCCAAATACTATAAAAAATAAGAATATGTAAAGTTTAGTTTGGGACATTACAACATATTTAACAAACAAATATAATTATTTATTCGATAAAAGTGTATTTTTTTCCGATAAATTACATATAAGTTCAATTAAACGTGAACTGTAGCCAGTTTCATTATCGTACCAGCCAATAATTTTAACCATGTTTCCAATAACTGAAGTCATTTGCGAATCAAATATGCATGAGTGGGTGTTTCCATTAATATCAATAGAGACAATAGGGTCTTCCGTATATTGAAGTATGCCTTTTAAATGTGTTTGCGAAGCTTTTTTAAATAGGTCGTTAACATGAGCAATAGTCACTTCACCTTCAACATTAAAAGTAATATCGGTCAAAGAGCCATTTGGTACAGGGACTCTAATGCCACAACCTCCGATTACATCCTCTAAATCAGGAAATATTTTAGTTAGTGCTTTTGCTGCTCCAGTAGTTGTAGGGACTATAGATTGTCCTGCAGCTCTTGCTCTACGCAAATCTCTATGCGGCTGATCGTGTAAACTTTGATCGGTTGTATAAGAGTGTATTGTAGTAATGTAAGCCTGTTTTACACCAAAGTTTCCATGCATTAAGGCCATCATTGGCGCGGCGTTATTTGTTGTACAAGATGCATTAGAGATTATTGTTTCACTACCATCTAAGATGTTATCGTTTACACCTAAAACAACTGTTTTTATAGAATCATCTGATGGTGGTACAGATAATATAACGCGCTTTGCACCATTGCTAATATGATTTTTTAATTGGGCTTCAGTTTTAAATTTTCCAGTAGCCTCGATAACAAAATCTGGTTGGTAATCATGCCAATTGATTTTAGAGATATCATTTTGATTTAGTAAAGGAATTTTTTCACCATCTACACTAATTTCATTTTTAGAATGGTCAATGTTTTTATTTAAAACACCATGTATACTATCATACTTAAGCAAATGGCTTAGGGTTTTACTATCTGCTAAATCATTAATAGCTACTATTTTTATATTTGGATTATTTAGCGAAAGCCTAAAGAATCGTCTTCCAATTCTACCAAAACCATTTATTGCAACTCTAATCATTAATTAATATGCTTTTGAGCTTTGTAAGAGGAGCGCACCAAAGCACTACTTTCTACATGTCTAAAACCTAGTTCTAAGCCAATAGTTTTATAGTCTTCAAACTCATCTGGGTTTACAAATCGCTGAACAGGAAGATGTTTTTTACTGGGTTGTAAATATTGTCCTATGGTGACAACATCTACATCGTTCTCTCGTAAGTCATGAAGTGTTTGTATAACTTCTTCACGAGCTTCACCAAGTCCTAACATTATCCCTGATTTTGTTCTACGTTGCCCTTGTTGTTTTAAATATTTGAGAACACCCATACTACGATCATATTTGGCTTGGATTCTAACCTCTCTAGTTAAGCGTCTTACAGTTTCAATATTATGAGAGACGACTTCTGGAGCTACATCAATAATGCGATCTATGTGTCTTTCTACACCTTGAAAATCGGGAATTAGAGTTTCTAAAGTGGTTTCAGGGTTCATTCTCCTGACGGCTTTTACTGTCTCTGCCCACATAATGCTTCCCATATCTTTTAAATCGTCACGGTCTACGCTAGTTAAAACAGCATGTTTAATTCCCATTAACTTTATGGAACGCGCTACTTTTTCTGGTTCATCCCAATCGACATCTTCTGGTCTACCAGTTTTAACACCGCAAAACCCGCAAGAGCGCGTACAAACATTACCTAAAATCATAAATGTAGCTGTGCCTTCTCCCCAACATTCACCCATATTAGGGCAACTGCCAGAAGTACAAATTGTATTCAACTTGTATTTGTCGACAAGGCTACGTAATTCGGTATATTTTTTTCCTGTAGGTAGTTTAACACGTAACCATTTCGGTTTACGTTCAGGAAGTATATTTGATGCTGTTTTGGTCTCCATTCAAATTTCTTTTTCGACCCAGCAAAGATACAAAGTAAAAAATTAAAAACTTTAGAGTATAGTTAGATACCATACACCAAATCCGATAAGAAATATAATGCCCAGCCAACTTAGAATATGCATACTTGTCTTTGGATGCCAGTGTTTTGGGACATGTTTAGAACTCATAAGCTTATAGTTAACTATAGCATAAAAAGGAGCAGTTAAAAAAGAAAGAACAGTTGCCGTTTTCACTAGTGTGCCTAGCTCTGCACTTAAAAAAAAGAATATGATTAATGTCCCTATAAAGAGAATAGATAGCCAAATATTGTAACTCTTTGGTAATCTTGAATTTGATAAAATTGAAGTTGTGCGCTCCATGACTCTAGGAGATGCATCAAATGTTGTTAGAGTTGTGCTGAACATTGTAGTAAAAGCTGCTAAACCAATTATTGCATATGTCCAATTACCTAGGCTGTCAGTATACATTTGTATAAGTTGAGATGAGAACCCTGAAGCAGATGTGCTTAAAGTTTCGCCAGTATTATAAAATACCAACGCGCCAAGTGTTAAAAATCCAAGCCCTAATATTATAGTGGTTATATAACCAATATTAAAGTCGAAAAGAGCAGTATTAGTATTAAATGCTTTATTGTCTTTATGTTTTTCAATGGACCATAATGAATGCCAAATAGAAATATCTAGAGGAGCTGGCATCCAACCCATAAAAGCAATCAAAAATACCCAGCTTGATTTTTCTGGAAATATTTGACTTAAATTTATAGTACTCTCTGAGTTTAATCCTGAAGCCATAACAGCAATGATTGTAGTAACTGTTAGAGTTAAAACAATTACTTTCATTAGTATATCTAATAGTTTGTAACGTCCTAGAACAAGAATTGCAGCACAAATCCCTAATAAAATTACAGTCCATATTTGCACACTATTAATAGATAAATTACCGATGACAAGAGGATTAAATTCAAATATAACATATGATGCTAAACTAGCGGTAACAATTGTAACTGCGGTTTGTATGGTAAACATTGTAGCAAAAGTGAGTAAAAAATAGGCGGCTAATACTCCTTTTCCTAATCTTTTGTAACCATCTATTAAGCTTTCGCCTGTAGCCATTGCATATCTAGGGCCGTATTGAAAAAAAGGATATTTGAATATATTAACTAGTAATAAAGCCCAAAGTAGTCCGAAACCAAAATTTGCGCCAGCCCTTGTAGATTGCACCAAATGAGAGACTCCAATAGCAGCTCCAGCAAATAATAATCCTGGACCTAATTTCTTTAATGTGTTAAGCATTTGGTTTGGTAATAATTTGAGCTAGAAGTTTTTTAGCCCTTAAGAGCTTTACTTTTACATTATTAATGGGCTCTTCTAGTTCTTTGGAAATATCTTTATAGCTCAACTCTTGAAAATATCTAAGATTAATGACCTCTTGGTAATGAGGTTTTAGTTTTTTTATATCTTTTAAAAGTTTGGCTAAATTTTGTTCTCTAATAATCTTGTCTTCAGGAGTAGGTGACTCATCAGGAATGCCATAAACAATATCATCATTACTTTCATTTATCCTACTGTTTATTGAGGACTTGTGTTTTCTTACTAAATCTATATGTATGTTTTTTGAAATGGTAATTAGCCAAGTCTTAAAAACATATTTATCATTATAGTTGTCTATTTTATCGAAAGCTTTTGAGAATGTTTGTATCGTAATATCTTCAGCATCATTTTCGTTCTCTGTTCGTTTAATCTGAAAGCCATATATATCGTTCCAATACCTATCTAATAAATAATTGAAAGCAGCTTGGTCATTTTGCTTAGCGAGTTCTATAGCTTTTTTTACTTCCAATGTTTTGGTTTTGAGATAAGATTAGCACTAAAGATAGCTAATTGAAAAACAATTAAAAAAACTTCTAAAAAAGGAATAAATATAATTAAGTCTGAAGATTTTAGCTTTTTTGCAGCAAGACCGATAGATAGAAATTGAATTAAAATTCTTAAACCTAATAGGACTAAAACAATTTTCCATTGATATAAAAATAATAACAGAATTGTAACTAAAATCCAAAATGTAAATTGGCTGAAGAAGTACAGGCCAAGTAGAAATTTGTGCAATGGCTTATAATGTTTAGCAGTGCTTATATGTCGACGTTTTTGTATAACCCAATCTTTAAATGTCTTTTTGGGCTCAGAAATAGTAAAGCTTTCTTCAGAAATACAAATAGCAGTATTGTGGTTGTTTGCGATAGCATTTACAAATAAATCATCATCACCAGACTTAACTTCCATATGTTTCATAAATCCAGAATTGTTAAAAAAGAGCTCCTTTCTGTAGGCTAAATTACGACCCACACCCATATAAGGAATACCCATTTTTGCATATGAGAAATATTGCATGGCCGTCATTAAAGTTTCAAATCGTATCAATGCATTTAATAAAGAATGCTTGATTTTGGTATAGGCACCATATCCTAAAATAATCGATTTCTCATTACTGAAATGACTACTCATTTCTTTAAGCCATTGGTCAGAAGCAGGAGCGCAGTCCGCATCTGTAAATAATAAAAACTCATATTTAGATGCCTTTATACCAAGTGTCAGGGCATACTTTTTATTTCCCCAAAACTGTTCAATTGGTTTAACATCTACCACTGTAATATTTTGATACTTTGCTGCAAATTCTTCAATGACATCTAAGGTGTTGTCCCAAGAATTGTCATTAATCAGAACAATTTCAAAGTTGTCATAATTTTGATTAATTATCTTCGGTAAATTCTGTTTTAGATTTTCAGCTTCGTTTTTTGAGCAAATTATTACAGATATAGGGATGTTTTTTTGTTGCTCTTTTGTAGACTTAAGTAATGAGAAAAAATTTAGAAAGCAGATGTAATAAATGTATTGGATTATAGTTATAACTATAAAAAAATAAAATAGTACTTGGAGTACGCTCATTTAGATGTCTATGAGTGTTGAGGTTCAGAACAAGAGTCGAACTGATCAGGGGTTTTGCCACAGAAACCACAAGCTTCGCCTTCTCGGTTTAGCATCGGATTTTGACTAGCGCAAGTGCCAGCAAATTCGCCATCTTTTTTTGCCCATATTTTTATAGCTATACCAGCTACAGCTAATAGTAAAAGACCTAATGTTATGATTAGTAGCTTCATTGATGAATGAATATTTATTAAATTTAAGCAAAGATAAACCTTTTTAAACTATAAGTTATATCTAAATTTAAGTGACTTTTAGTTGACTTAGGTCTCTTAATAATTATTACTAACTAACACATTTTAATTATGAAAAAATTATTTGCAGAGTTTTTTGGAACATTTTGGCTTGTATTTGGAGGTTGTGGTAGCGCGATTTTTGCTGCAGCATTTCCGGAGTTGGGTATTGGATTTGTAGGTGTATCATTAGCTTTTGGTCTCACGGTTTTAACCATGGCTTATGCTGTAGGTCATATTTCTGGAGGGCATTTTAATCCAGCAGTGTCATTAGGTTTATGGGCTGGAGGAAAATTTGAAGGCAAATCACTACCAGGTTATATTGTAGCTCAGCTCATTGGTGCCATTGCGGCTGCTGGTGTACTTTATCTAATTATTAGTGGTAAAGCTGGATTTACCGATGTTGGTGGCTTTGCATCTAATGGCTATGGAGATTTGTCTCCAGATGGATATAGTATGCAATCTGCTCTAATTGCCGAGTTTGTTTTAACCTTGTTTTTTTTATTAATAATTCTTGGGAGTACAAATCCAAGAGCTCCTAAGGGTTTTGCACCAATTGCCATTGGATTGGGTTTAACGTTAATTCATTTAGTTAGTATACCTATTACAAATACTTCTGTTAATCCTGCACGTTCTACAAGTCAGGCTTTATTTGCTGGAGGAGATTACACTGGTCAATTATGGTTGTTCTGGTTGGCGCCTATAGCTGGAGCTATTGTTGCTGGTGTTATCCACAAAGCATTCTTTGATAAAGAATGAATCTTTATATTATAAAAAACAAAAAGCCCACAATACTTAGTTGTAAAGTGGGCTTTTTTCAGTTATTAATCTATTTATTTATCTTTTAGAGAAATTTCGGCAACTTCTTGCTCTTCAGAAGAGATGTCTCCGTTTCTGTTTTCTATAGTTATACTTAATGCTAAAGCATTTTCCATATATGGTATGGGTTTGAGTGTGCGTTGATAATCTTCTAATGCACCAAGACTTACCATTTTGTCTTCTAACTCAACTCTTAATTGATAATACTGGTCTTCTGATAACTTTGGGAGTGATACCACGTCAATCATAGATGTTCTATCTACAGGGTTGATGTAAGCTACAGTTTCTAAATCTTTAGCTCGTTCATTACCTCTTAGCACATATTTTTTAGAATCAGGATTATTCAACTTTTCAAGCTGAAGTGCTAATGCATCTAACTTGGAATTGTTTTTGTCAATATCACCTCTTAAATCAAAAATTTCGTCAACAACGATATTATTTTCGTTATTTAAAGCTTGATTTTTTTGGTATAAGACGAAACTCCATGTCGCAAATGCAAAGGCAGCTATACTGGCTGCAATACTATACCAAGGTGTTTTTTGTCTTGGCATTTCTACTACTTTTGGAGCCTCTTTAGTGGATTCTAAAATTTTATTTAAAACACCAAGAGGTGCTTCAACAGCATTAGCTTTAGCTACTATCTCTAAATTTTCTTGAAGTTTTTCAAAAGCTTCAGCTATTTCAGAGTGATTGTCTATTAAGTGTTCGACTTCCAGATTTTCTGCAATGGAAGTATCACCTACTAAGTAACGCTCTAGTAAGCCTGATTGTAGAAAAGAATGTAGTTTTTCTTCCATAAATTTTTATTTTAAAAATCGTAAACCTTTTTTAGTTCTCTTAATCCTATTTTTAGTCTAGATTTTATAGTGCCAAGTGGAATATCCAGCTCATCACTTGCTTCTTGTTGTGTCATGCCTTCGAAAAATAAGGCTTTTAATACAATTTGATATTTTTTTTCTAACCCAGCTACATGCTCTCTAATATCTATAACATCTTGATTAAGCTTTGAGCCTGGGAGTATATATACGTTTGATTTATCTATTTGGACTTCTTTATGAAATCTGTTGTTAAAACTTCTTAGTTTATCTATAGCTGTATTTCGAGCAATCCTAAAGAGCCAAGTGAATAGTTTTGCTTTAGTTGAGTCGTATTTTTGAGCGTTTTTCCAAACTTTAATAAAAGTTTCTTGAAGCGCATCTTCTGCAATCTCTTCATTTTTTGTCACCTTGAGTATTGCACCATACAAACTATCCGAATAGTTTTCGTATAACAAGTTAAGCGCATATTGGTCATTACGCTTTAAGAGTTGTATGATACGTTGTTCTATGTTATTACTCAATGTTATTAATTTAGTTTAGTGCGATAGGGCTGCTACACTTTTAAAATTAAATAATATTTACTTCAGTTTCTATTTTTATATTAAATAATCGAAATACAGTTTGCTGTATAAGCTTTGCTAGAGCATAAATATCTTTACCTAACGCGTTTTCGTAATTAACGAGAACTAAGGCCTGCTTATTATGCACACCATAATCCCCAAAACGTTTTCCTTTAAAACCTGCTGTTTCGATTAACCAGCCAGCTGGGACTTTAATTTCTGATTCTGATATGACATAATGCGGTGCATTTGGAAAACCTTTTTGAAGTTTTTTAAATTCATTTTTAGAAATCACAGGGTTTTTAAAGAAGCTTCCACTATTTCCTATCTCTTTTGGATCTGGCAGTTTACTCTGTCTAATATTTATAACTGCTTTCGATATGTCCTTTATATTAGGATTCGTTATCCCTAAATTATCTAGTTCAGATGTAATGGCACCATAGCCAATATTTAATTTATGATTACGTCTTGAAAGTTTAAGTTTTACACTTGTTATAATGTATTGTCCTTTTAACTCTTGTTTAAAAACAGACTCTCTATAGCCAAAATTACAATCTTGATTAGTGAAAGTTTTTGTCTGTTGCGTCGAAATGTGAATAGCTTCGCATGAGTGAAAAACGTCTTTTAGCTCTACACCATAAGCACCTATGTTTTGAATTGGTGCTGCGCCAATGTTTCCAGGTATAAGCGAAAGATTTTCTATGCCACCAAGATTATTGTCTAAGCACCACAAGACGAACTCATGCCAGTTTTCGCCAGCTTGGGCTTCTACAATAGTGTAGTCTTCAGTTTCTTCAATTATTGCTATGCCTCTAAGGTTAAGATGAAGTACTAATGCTTCAATATCTTTAGTAAGTAACATATTACTGCCACCTCCAAGAACAAAAATTGATTTTGTAACTTCAGTTTTTAAAACGTCTTGTAAGTTTTCTACACTTTGGATATTGACATACTGGTTAGCTTTGGCATCAATACCAAAGGAGTTGAAAGTTTTTAAGGATACATTTTCCTGTATGTTCATTTAATCTTTGTAGACTTTTAAAGCTTCTCCTATAATTTTAACGGCTTTTATTAGACTTTCTTCTTTAAGTACGTACGCAATTCGTATTTGGTTTAGACCAACATTTGGAGAAGAATAAAAACCAGCAGCTGGAGCCACCATAACTGTCTCATTTTCAAAAGAAAATTGCTCTAGAAGCCATTGTGCAAATTTGTCCGAATTTTTAACAGGAAGTTCTGCAATACAATAAAATGCGCCATTTGGTTTTGCTACTTTAACACCATTTATTTTCTTTAATTCAGAGATTAAAGTGTCTCTTCTACCAACATACTCGTTAATAACTTCTGTAAAGTAAGAGTTTGGAGTATCAAGTGCAGCTTCACTTGCAATTTGCGCTAAAGTGGGTGGGCTTAATCTTGCTTGTGCATATTTTAGCGCAGTTTGTATGAGTTCCTTATTCTTTGAAACTAAGTAACCTATACGCGCACCACACATACTGTAGCGTTTTGATACTGAATCTATAACAATGGCGTGATTTTCTAAGCCATTTTCTTGTAAAATAGAGTAGTGATTAATACCATCGTAAACAAACTCGCGATAAACCTCATCAGCAATTAAGAAAAGATCATGCTTTTTAACTATGGTCGCTAACTTCTTTATTTCTTCTTTTGAATACAAATAACCAGTGGGGTTTCCTGGGTTGCAAATAAGAATGGCTTTTGTTTTCGATGTTATAAGTTTTTCAAAATCTTCAATTGAAGGTAATGCAAAATTATCTTCAATCTTAGAAATTACAGGAACTACATTAACACCAGATGCTGTCGAAAAGCCATTGTAGTTGGCATAAAATGGTTCTGGAATAATAATTTCGTCACCTTTATCCATAATGCTACCAAAAGCAAATAAAAGTGCTTCGCTACCACCAGTAGTCACAATAATATCATCGTGTTTTACTGAGATG
The DNA here is from genome assembly GCF_014635865.1 of Winogradskyella haliclonae. Lineage (GTDB taxonomy): Bacteria > Bacteroidota > Bacteroidia > Flavobacteriales > Flavobacteriaceae > Winogradskyella > Winogradskyella haliclonae. The sequence continues at coordinate 1,259,294 of NZ_BMDQ01000001.1, forward strand.
TCATTTTTTGAGTAATACTTGGCAATTTTCTTTCTATAATTTTCCGAACCTTCAGAGCGCGAATAGGCTAAGATATCTAGTGTCGTATTTTTTATAGCATCTAATGCGACTTGAGGCGTTTTTATATCTGGTTGACCTATATTAAGATAATAGACTTTTTTTCCATCTTTAACAGCTTGTTCTGCATAAGGTACAAGTTTTCTTATTGGAGATGATGGCATTTTATGACCTTTTTCTGAAATCTTTGGCATAACACAAAATCTTAAAGTTTGTTTAAAAATTTGATACAAAATTAAGCTATTGCTTCTAGAATTGTATTTTTAAATTAATGATTTTAACAACTAACATTTTAAAGTACTTTATTGTAGCAATTATATTTCTTTCTTGTTCACATTTACATAGTCAAACGGGTTATAATTTTTCAAGAGAAAAGAGTTCTAAAATAAGATTTCAGCTTATAAATAATATAATTGTTATGCCTGTTGAGCTTAATGGTATTAAATTGTCTTTTGTTTTAGATACGGGAGTTAGTCGCCCTATACTTTTCAATCTGGTAAATATGGATTCTTTACTGATTAAAAATAGAGAACGTGCTTATTTAAGAGGTTTAGGAAGTAACGGTACTATACCAGCTGTAAAATCCAAAGGGAATATAATTAAGATAGGAGAAGCTATAGCCATTAATAGAGATGTTTCCTTGGTATTTGATCCAACTATTAATTTTACATCAAGATTAGGGATTCCTGTTCATGGTATAATTGGATATGATATATTTAAAGATTTTGTTGTTGAGATTAATTATAGTTCTAAATATATTCGATTACACAAATCTAAGTTTTTCAAAGCAAGAAAATTGTCTAAATGGAAAAATTTGCCAATCGAAATAATTGACAGAAAGCCTTATTTAAATGGTTCTGTAAGTTTAAATTCTAATAAAATACCTGTAAAACTTCTCATTGATACAGGTAGTAGTGATGCGCTTTGGTTATTTGAGAAGAGTCGTAAGGATATTGATATACCCTCAGAAAAAAGATTTAGAGATTTCTTAGGAAAAGGATTAAGTGGTGCAGTTTATGGAGTCAGATCTAAAGTTGAGACTTTTAATATTGATTCATTCAATCTATATAATGTTAATGTAGCTTTTCCAGATTCTACATCTCTTACTATTGCACGAAAGTTTAAAGAACGAAATGGAAGTGTGTCAGGCAATATTCTTAAAAGGTTTAATTTATTTTTTGATTATAGTAGAGGACGGCTATGGCTAAAGAAGAATGGTAATTTTAAATTACCATTCTACTATAATAATAGTGGTATAACTATAGAACAAAATGGCTTTAGAGTTGTAAAAGAGCTCAAAAATAAAGTAAGACAGGATGGTTATGGGCGGGAGGTAGATGTTGGAGTTGATTTAGTAGACAGATATTCTTTTGTATTAAAACCATCTTTTCAAGTTGTTGAATTAAGAGAAAATTCTAATGCTAGTAAGGTTGGTATAAGAATAGGTGATGCAGTAATAGGATTAAATGGTCGACAAACAAATAGTATGACATTGCATGATATAAATGAATTTCTTTACGATAAAAAAGGAACAGTTTTAAGAATTAGAGTGGATAGGAATGGAAAAATAATGTCATTCAAGTTTAAATTGGATGATGTATTCCAAAAAAAAGAGCCCTCCAATTGAAGGCTCTAATTAAAAAATAGAGTCATTTCTTTATTGCTCAACAGAGCTTTTGTTTTTCTTCTCTAAAACACTAGTCTTACTAGGGTCAATCACGAGACCTTTGATTTTTAGAGCCACCGTTGGTGTATCAGCATTAGAGATAACAGTAATTGTTTTTCTTATTGGGTTTACTCTCTTTGTATCATACTTTATTTCAATCTCTCCTTTTTCACCAGGCATAATAGGACCTTTAGGTTTCTTAGGAACTGTACATCCGCAAGTAGATTTTACACTAGATATAATTAGTGGTGCATTACCAGTATTTGTAAATTCGAATGTACGAACACCATCTGCGCCTTTTTCAATTGTTCCGTAATCTATTGTCGTAGTTTTAAATTCAATTTTCGCAACCTTCTTATCTTGAGCGTTTAAACCCAAGCTCATCACGCCAATAAATAAAATTGTAATTATTTTTTTCATCACTATTATAATTAAATTAATCTATTCAAAACTATGTACTTTTTGTTTCTCATCAAAATTAATACGTTGTAATACATAACTATTTAACAATATATACACTTTTTAAGCACATTATCTCCGCATTTATTCTTCAAAAAAAGAAATATAAGTACTTTTGTAGGTTATTAGCAAAAACGATACCAGAAAATGGAAATTCCTTCAAAATATAGTGCTTCAAGTGTAGAAAGTAAATGGTACGACTATTGGATGAAAAACAAATTTTTTCAGTCAAAACCTGATGAAAGAGAGCCTTATACTATTGTAATTCCTCCACCAAATGTTACAGGAGTATTACATATGGGACATATGTTGAATAACACTATTCAAGATGTTTTAATACGTCGTGCACGTTTATTGGGTAAAAATGCGTGTTGGGTTCCAGGAACGGACCACGCATCTATTGCTACTGAGGCAAAGGTTGTTGCTAAATTGAAGGCGCAAGGTATTAACAAAAATGATTTAACTCGTGAAGAGTTCTTAAAACACGCATGGGATTGGACGCATGAGTATGGCGGTGTTATATTAGAGCAATTAAAGAAGTTGGGGTGTTCTTGTGATTGGGATAGAACCAAGTTCACTATGGATGATGATATGTCCGAAGCTGTAATCAAGGTTTTTGTTGATTTATACAATAAAGGCATGATTTACAGAGGGTATCGTATGGTAAATTGGGACCCTGAAGCTAAAACTACATTATCAGATGAAGAGGTAGAGTATATCGAAAAACAAGGAAAACTATACTATATTAATTATAAAGTTGAAGGCTCTGATGAGGTTTTAACTATTGCTACAACAAGACCAGAAACTTTATTAGGAGACACGGCTGTTTGTATTAATCCTAATGACGAAAGGCATACTAATCTTAAAGGTAAGAAAGCCATTGTACCAGTAAATAATAGAGTTATTCCAATTATAGAAGATGAATATGTAGATGTAGAGTTTGGTACAGGTTGTCTTAAGGTAACTCCAGCTCACGATGAAAATGATAAAGTGCTGGGCGAAACTCATAATTTGGATGTCATTGATATTTTTAATGAAGACGCTACTTTAAACTCTTACGGTTTACATTACGAAGGCAAAGACCGTTTTGTTGTACGTAAAGAAATTGTAAAAGAGCTTGAAGCCCTTGGTGCTATTGTGAAGATTGAAGATTATACCAATCGTGTTGGTATTTCTGAGCGAACTAAGGCTATTATAGAGCCAAGACTTTCTGACCAATGGTTTTTGAAGATGAAAGATTTAGCACAACCTGCTCTTGAAGCTGTTTTAGAAACTGAAGATGTAAAGCTGCATCCAAAACGTTTTAATAACACCTACCGTCACTGGATGGAAAATATACGTGATTGGAATATCTCACGTCAGTTACGTTGGGGACAGCAAATACCTGCATATTATTATGGAGATGGTAAAGAAGATTTTGTAGTCGCTGAAAATATCCAAGATGCTGTTGAACTTGCTAAAGTAAAAACGAGTAACAAAGATTTAACTGCTGATAACCTTCGTCAAGATCCAGATGCATTAGATACTTGGTTTAGCTCATGGCTATGGCCTATTAGTGTTTTTGATGGAATTCGTAATCCTGAAAATGAAGAAATTAATTATTACTATCCAACAAATGATTTGGTTACTGGACCAGATATCTTATTCTTTTGGGTAGCACGTATGATTATTGCTGGTTATGAGTATAAAGGAAAAAGACCTTTCGAAAATGTATACCTTACTGGTTTAGTCCGAGACAAGCAAAGACGAAAAATGTCTAAGCAGTTAGGGAACTCTCCAGATGCTTTAAAGTTAATAGAAAACTATGGTGCTGATGGTGTAAGAGTTGGTTTACTATTAAGTTCTGCTGCTGGTAATGATTTAATGTTTGATGAAGAATTATGTAATCAAGGGAAATCCTTTGCTAACAAAATTTGGAATGCCTTCCGACTAGTAAAAGGTTGGGAAGTTGCAGATATTGATCAGCCAGAATCATCAAGATTAGCATTAGATTGGTACAAAGCGAGATTTCAAAAGGCATTAGCCGATATGGAAGATAACTATAGTAAGTATCGCTTGTCTGATGTATTAATGACGAGTTATAAGTTGATATATGACGATTTCTGCGGATGGCTTTTAGAGATGGTTAAGCCTGCCTATGGCCAACCAATAGACGCAAAAACATTCAATGCAATAATAGAAGTTTTTGAGGATAACCTTAAAGTATTACATCCGTTTATGCCATTCTTAACAGAAGAAATTTGGCAGTTTATGGCAGAGAGAACGCCTGAGAAAGCTTTAATTATCTCAAGATATCCTAAAATAAAAGCTTTTGATTCTGAAATAATTGAAGATTTTGAACTAGTAAAAGAAGCGGTTTCAGGGATAAGAACTATTAGAAAAGAAAAGAATATCGCTTTTAAAGATGCTATAGAATTGTCTGTAATTAATAATGAAAATTTAGATGGATCTTACAACTCTGTAATTGCTAAAATGGGCAACATATCAGACTTACAAATTGTAGATAAACCTATTGAAGGCGCGTTGACATTTAGAGTAAAGTCTAACGAGTATTTTATACCAATGGCTGGTGCCATTAATGTAGAAGACGAAATTAAGAAACTTACTGAAGAGTTAAACTATACGCAAGGCTTTTTAAAATCTGTGCAGAAAAAACTGTCCAACGAGCGTTTTGTAAACAATGCACCAGAGCAAGTTGTAGCTTCAGAAAAAAAGAAAGAAGCTGATGCCTTAGCTAAGATAGAAACTATAGAGAAAAGTTTAGAGAGTTTAAATTAGATATCAGTACACTTTAGAATATAAAAGTCTTTTATTTTTAATGTTAGGCTTTTTTACCATTCATTAATCTTATTACTATCGAGCTTTACAAAAATAAAAAGCAAAATAGTAAAACTCCAAAGCCCAGAACCACCATAGCTAAAAAATGGTAGAGGAATCCCAACCGTTGGTATTAAGCCCATGACCATACCAATATTTATGGTAAAATGCACAAAGAGTATTGAGGCAACACCATAACCATAAACACGGCTAAATTGAGATTTTTGTTGCTCAGATAGGTAAAGAATTCTAACAATGAGTATCATAAAGAGAATCACAACAAAGCTAGAACCAAGGAATCCCCATTCTTCACCTACAGTACTAAAAATATAATCGGTGTCTTGTTCTGGTACAAACTTGCCTGTAGTGCGTATGCCTTGCATAAAACCCTTGCCAAAAAAACCTCCTGAGCTAATGGCTTCTTCTGACTGAATTAGGTTATAGGCTTCACGTTTTTTCATTAACTCTAACTTGGCAGGGTCCTTTTCTAATCGTAACCAAAGACTAATTCTATTTTGCTGATGTGGTTTTAAGCCATGATTATAAAATAGTTTTACACCGTAAGCAAATACAGTAGCAATTAGAAGAATAGCAATTGGTTGGAGCAAGGTGGCTCTCTTTTTTCGTTTTAAAAAATATAGCCCAAAAACAATAATTGCTGTAGATAATACAGTTATAGTAATACCAAGCTTTAAAGCAAGTACAGTCAAGAAAATTAAAGAAAAGCCAATTAAAACATAGATTTGCTGTAAACCTTCACGATAAAACACAAAGAAGAAAGCTCCATAAACTAATGTGCTTCCTGCATCATTTTGAAGCAGTATTAATAAAGCGGGTAAAAAAATTAGGGCTACAGCTTTTAGTTGATCCTTTATAGTTTTAAGATTGGTTTGTATATCACTTATATGTTTGGCTACAGCCAAAGCAGTAGCAAACTTCGCAAACTCACTAGGTTGAATGGTCATACTCCCAATACCATACCATGAGCGCGCACCATTTATATCTTTTCCAAAAATAAAGAGCCCTAATAAAGATAGAATAGCTACAATGTATATAATACTAGAAAAACGTTCGTAGAATTTAGCTTCAAAAGAGAGAATCAAAATGATTATAATAATTGAAAGTCCAATAAAAACAAGTTGCTTTCCGTATGACTGACTCATGTCAAAATAATTAGTGATTTCACCTGTGTGAGAAGCAGACATAATATTTATGTAACCAAAGCCAACTAACAGCAGATAAACAATGATTATTATCCAATCGAATCTATAGCGTTTTTGATTTTCCCTTATCATTTGCTGTCAATTTTCGCTTTTAGATATTTAAGTGCTTCAAATTCTTCTTCAGGAATAATCTCTAAAGTCGTCTCTCTATTTATTTTAAAAGGTTCTCCAGAATAAGGTTTTTGGTATTCGTGCTCAAGAGAATGTTTAAGTACAAAATTTTCTAAATCTGTTCTAGAAATTTCATTTTTAAGATATTTTTCAATCATTAAGCTTGCCATTTTACCTGCAAAACGACTCCCAAAATAGCCGTTTTCAATAAAAACAGCAATGGCTATTTTAGGATTGTCTTTTGGTGCAAAGGCCACAAAAATTGAGTGATCTGTCAATTGTGTTTTTACACTATCGATAATGGCAAAATTTTCAGCGGTTCCTGTCTTACCACAGATTTCAATTCCTGGAACTTTAACATATTTAGCTGTTCCTTTATTATATACATCAAACATACCTTGCACTACAGGTTCAAAATGCTGCTTATCTATTGTGGTGTATTTTGGTGTTGTAAATTTTGATGGAATGGTATCATCTTCAATTTGTTTAATAATATGTGGTGTATAATAAAACCCTCTGTTGCCAATTGTAGCAGCTAAATTGGCTAGTTGGATAGGTGTTGCTAAAACTTCACCTTGACCAATAGCATTTGACATCGAAAAAGTTGTATACCATTTGCCTTTACCATAGGCTCTGTCGTAAGTTTTAGAAGTTGGTACTTTTCCAGGCTGACCAACCGACAAATCATTATTTAAATAATTGCCAAGACCAAAACTTTTTACGTGATTACTCCAATTATTCATTGCTTTTTCAGAAGAATCGTATTTATCCATAATTCTTCTATAGACATTAGCAAAATAAGCATTGCAAGACTCGTAAATGCCTAAATTCATATTAGCTGGACTGCGATGCACATGACATCCCATTTTACGATTTCCATACTTATATCCCAATGCGCAAGAGAATTTTTCATTTGGAGATACAACGCCTTCTTGTAATGCTATCAATGCATTTATGGTCTTAAAAGGTGAACCTGGAGGATACATGGCTTGCAGACCTCGGTCAAATAAAGGCTGTGAAAGACTGTCATTATATAGCTTAGTGAAATTTTTTGAACGATCCCTACCAACTAATAAATTTGGGTTATAAGTTGGGCCAGAAACCATAGCTAATATCTCACCGCTACTTGGTTCAATAGCTATAATACCACCACGTTTATTAGTCATTAAAAGCTCACCGTATTCTTGCAATTTGGAATCGATAGTTATGGTAATGTCTTTTCCGGGTTTGGCAATTGTGTCATTTGCACCACCTTGATAGGGGCCAATTTCTCTATTAAATATATCTTTTTGAATAAATTTTATGCCCTTAATACCTCGAAGTGTTTTTTCATAAGTTTTCTCTACACCTTGTTTGCCTATTAAATCGCCTTTTGCGTAATAAGCATCCCTATTTATAATAACTTGGTTTACTTCTCCTATGTCTCCTAAAACATTAGCACCAATAGTTTTGCGATAGGTTCTTATGGAGCGTTTTTGAATATAAAACCCATCGTATTTTCGCATTTTTTCTTGCAATACAGCGTAATCATCTTTTGATAGATTAGATAAGAAAACATAAGGTAATCTTGGAGAATAGTTTTTTGCCTTATTATAGGTTTTTATGAAATCCTGTTTTGTAATCTTTAATAATGAACAAAATTCTAGAGTATCAAGAGGTTCAACTTCACGTGGAATTACCATAACATCATAAGATGGCTGATTGGCAACTAAAAGCTCACCGTTTCTATCATAAACATAACCACGCTTTGGATAAGTAAACTCTTTTCGTATAGCTGTATCTTCTAATGGATTGTATGTTTTTGATTCATAAACCTGAAGATAGTATAGTCTTGAAATAAAAGCTATACCAACAATAATAACAAGCGATAAGAGTAATAGTTTTCTCATTTGCGAGGCCTAAATAGTAAAATAAGTAACAGACTTAGAGATACTGTGAAAATACTAGAAAATAACGCTTTTTTTAATAAAAGAATTATCTGAGAAATGTTAAAAATTTCAAGATAAAATAGAATGAGATGATGGAAAATAACACAACCACTAACATACATTATTAAAGCCCCAAATTCTGAATTACCAAACTTTAATGTTTGATGGTCGTACAAAGTCCCAAAGGCATATTTTAAAAATACAGGTCTTACAAATGCTAAAAAGACAGAGGCTCCTGCATGTACGCCACCAGAATCTAGAAACATATCTACAAGAAGCCCCAAATTAAAAGCTAAAATTAAGAATAATAGTCTATTACTCTTTACTGGAAATAATAGAATAAATATAACGTAGATATAAGGATTAATATAGCCTAGTAAGTTAATATTGTTGCAAATAGTTACTTGTGCTAATAGCAAAATAATAAACCTTATCATATTTGAAGCCAAGCTGCTATTCATTATTTAAGGCTTCTAAGGTTTTTAATTCTTCGATATCATTATTTTTAATAATATATACATGTTGTAAAGTGGTCATATCATTAAACAATCGTACCTGTATAACGTAAGTATCCCCGCTAGCGTCTATGGTATATTTTTCAACGACACCAATACCAAGGCCTTTAGGAAATATGGCAGACTGCCCACCAGTAACTATAGTATCTCCTATAGTTACATTTGCGAATTTTGAAACATCTTCTAGTTGTACTTTATAAGGAGAAGCTTCATCCCATTTTAACGAGCCACTCTGGTTTGATGTTTTTAACTTAGCATTGATTCTACTTTTTTTACTTAATATTGAAAGAACAGTCGAAAATTTATTTGAAGTATTATCTATAATGCCAACTATTCCTTTTGAAGTAATTACGCCAAAATCTTGTTGTATACTATCTCGTTTGCCTCGATTAATTGTTAAATAATTATTTGGAGAATTATAGCTGTTCTTATAAACTTCTGCAGAAACAATTTCAAATCTTTTATCAATGAGACTAGAATCTATTGCGGTATCATGCGACGTTTTAACTGTATTGAGAAGTGCTTCCCGAAGCGTCTTATTTTCTTTAACAAGAATGGTATTCTGTTCTTTTAAATCGAAATATTGCCCAATACTATTAACAGTACCGTAAACACCACCAGTTAAACTATTAGCAGAGTTTATAAATTGGCTTTTGTGATAAGAATGGGATTGTATTGTGAGGGATAATGCAATACCAAATAGTAATAAAAACAATAGAAATGTTTTGTTTCTAATTACAAAATTGAAAATTTGCTGCATTATTTAACTCTATTTAATCAATACGCTTTTATATTTTGCTAGGTTTTTTAGAGTAATTCCTGTGCCACGAACTACAGCTCTTAAAGGGTCTTCTGCAATATAAACTGGTAAGTCTGTTTTTTGAGATAAACGCTTATCTAAACCTCTAAGCATAGATCCACCACCAGCCAAATAAATACCTGTATTGTATATGTCAGCAGCTAATTCTGGAGGTGTTTGGGATAAAGTCTCCATTACAGAATCTTCAATTCTTAAAATAGATTTGTCTAATGCTTTTGCAATTTCACGATAAGAGATTTGTACCTGCTTAGGTTTACCAGTTAACAAATCTCGTCCTTGAACACTCATGTCTTCTGGCGGTAAATCTAAGTCTTCCGTAGCAGCACCAATCTGTATTTTAATTTTTTCAGCAGTGCGATCACCAACATATAAGTTGTGCTGTGTACGCATGTAATATATAATATCATTTGTAAATACATCACCAGCAACTTTAACAGACTTGTCACAAACAATACCTCCAAGCGCAATTACAGCAATCTCTGTTGTACCACCACCAATATCAACAATCATGTTACCTTTAGGTTGCATAATATCTACTCCAATACCAATCGCTGCAGCCATTGGCTCGTGAATGAGATATACTTCTTTACCATTAACACGTTCACAAGATTCTTTTACTGCTCGCATTTCAACTTCAGTAATACCAGAAGGAATACAAACTACCATTCGTAGTGAAGGGTTAAAAAGTTTTTTCTTTAAGGCAGGAATATTTTTAATAAACAAGTTTATCATTTGCTCTGAAGCATCAAAATCTGCAATTACACCATCTTTTAGAGGACGAATCGTTTTGATATTCTCATGCGTTTTACCTTGCATCATGTTGGCTTCTTTACCAACTGCAATTATTTTTCCAGTAAGTCTATCTCTAGCAACAATCGATGGACTGTCGACAACAACTTTGTCATTGTGAATAATTAATGTGTTTGCGGTACCTAAATCAATGGCTATTTCTTCAGTTAGGAAGTCAAAAAATCCCATGCGTTATTATAATATTTTGGGGTGTGTATTCTCTTAAATTATTGGCTGTACGTAAATGTAATAAATTATACGGTATTTCTAGCGTTATGGACGTTTATTGCACACTTTTTTTTTGAAGCATTTTAAAACCTTAAAAATTTGTTCAAAATAGTTCTGTTTTAAAATAAATTCTAATGCTTAAAATGACGTGTTCCTGTGAATACCATAGCCATATTATTAGCATTGCAATAATTGATGCTTAATTCATCTTTTATAGAACCACCAGGCTGAATTACAGCTTTAATACCTGCATTATCTGCAATCTCTACACAATCAGGAAAAGGGAAGAATGCATCACTAGCCATGACTGCACCTTTTAAATCAAAATTAAACGATAGTGCTTTGTGTATGGCTTGGTTAAGTGCATCAACACGACTGGTTTGTCCTGTTCCGCTGGCACATAATTGTTTATTCTTAACCAAAACAATGGTATTAGATTTTGTGTGCTTGCAAATTTTAGAAGCAAAAATTAAGTCTTCAATATCTGAATCTGAAGGCGCAGATTTAGTAACAGTTTTTAAATCTTCTTTAGTATCTGTTTTTGCATCTCTTTCCTGAACTAAAGCGCCATTTAAGCATGTTCTAACGGTAGTCTCAGGAAGTTCAATATCGTTAAGAATTAAAAGAATTCTATTTTTCTTTCCTTTCAAAATTTCCAGAGCATCATCACTAAAAGAAGGTGCGATAACAACTTCACAAAAGAGTTTATGAATTTCTTCTGCTGTTGCTTTATCAATTTCAGTATTAGAAATTAAAATACCTCCAAACGCAGAAACTGGGTCGCCAGCCAATGCATCAACATAGGCTTGATAGATAGAATTGCGCTGCGCAAAACCACAAGCATTATTGTGTTTTAAAATAGCGAAAGTTGGTGCCTCATTTTTAAACTCTAAAATTAAGTTTACCGCAGCGTCAACATCTAAAAGGTTATTATAGCTTAATTCTTTACCGTGAAGCTTCGTAAACATAGCGTCAAAATCACCAAAGAAAAACCCTTTCTGGTGTGGGTTTTCGCCATAACGCAAAATTTTCCCATTGGTTTCACTAATTTTTAAAGTCGCTAACTCATGATTTTTGTTAAAATAGTTGAAAATAGTAGTATCGTAATTTGAGGAAATATTAAATGCTTTTGCGGCAAAGCCTTTTCTATCTTCTTCTGAAGTTTCACCATTTTTAGAGTTTAGAAGCTCTAAAAATTCGGCATAATCATCAACAGAAGACACACAAGTAACATCAGCATAATTTTTTGCAGCTGCTCTAATTAATGAAATACCTCCAATATCAATTTTTTCTATAATATCTTGGTTGCTTGCTCCAGAAGAAACAGTTTTTTCAAATGGATATAGGTCTACTATAACCACATCTATTTGTGGTATTTCAAATTCTTTTAGTTCTGCAACATCACCTTCATGATTTTGACGATTTAAGATGCCGCCAAAAACTTTTGGATGTAGGGTTTTTACTCGACCGCCAAGTATTGATGGATAAGAAGTTACATCTTCTACTGGTACGACATTAATACCTAAATCTTTAATGAATTTTTCAGTACCTCCAGTAGAGTATATAGTGACGCCAAGGTCGTTAAGTCTTTTTACGATTGGTTCTAAGCCATCCTTACTAAATACAGAAATTAGCGCTGATGAAATGGTTTTGTTGCTCATGGTGTTGTGTTGTGAAATTTGAAAGGCATAAAAATACTCATAACTCTAAAAAAAGAAGACCTAAAAAAACACTTTGTTTAAGTTTTTTGTAACATATAATTGTTGACAACGTCTTATATTTACATTTGTATAAAATCAACCCTAAATGTTTGTCTATTTAAGACTATTAAGAGAGAGTTTTTCTTTTGCTTTTAATGCACTTCGTAATAATAAGCTACGTACATTCTTATCGTTGCTAGGTGTTACTATCGGTATTTTTTCTATTATAGCTGTACTTGCAGCAGTAGATTCTTTAGATAGAAATATTAAATCACAATTAAGTTCATTAGATAGTAATACTATGTACTTGGCACGTTTTTCATTTGGTCCTACAGATGTACCGAGGTGGAAGCGTCAACAGTTTGATAAGGTAAATTTCACGGAATACAATTATTTAAAAGATAATCTTACAGGAGCGGAGCACGTGGCTTATCAACTATTTGTGCGACCAGAAAGTGTTAGATACGAATCAGAAGTTGTGAGTAATGTCAATACGGTTGTGGTATCTCACCAATTTGCAGATATACAAACATTAGAATTCTCAAAAGGTCGGTTTTACAATGAGTCCGAATCTAATTCAGGAAAGCCAGTCATTGTTATTGGTGATGAAATCGCCAATTCACTTTTTGGAGATTTAGAACCTATAGGGAAACGTATTCGGCTTTATGGTCAAAAGTTTACGGTAATTGGTGTGGTTAAAAAAGAAGGCTCCGGGTTATTTGGCGATAGTAATGATGTGTCTATTTTTCTTCCGGCAAATTTTGTAAGAAACCGATATGGTGATAATAACCGTAACATTAATAATATTGTTATTATAAAACCTAAACCAGATTCTGATATTGATGAGCTAAAAGCAGAAGTCACACAAATAATGCGTAACCGCCGCGGACTCAAACCAAATGAAATTAACACCTTTTTTATAAGTGTTATTTCAGGTCTTAAAGCTGCCATTGATGGTATTATTGGTAGTATGAATTTTATTGGCTGGATGATTAGTATTTTCTCATTACTTGTAGGCGGTTTTGGTATCGCTAATATTATGTTTGTGAGCGTAAAAGAACGTACCAATCTTATAGGGATTCAGAAATCATTAGGAGCCAAGAACAAATTTATACTATTTCAATTTTTATTTGAAGCGGTAATCTTGGCTATTGTTGGTGGTATTGTTGGACTTTTAATGGTTTGGTTAGGAACATTATTTGCCAATAGTATTACCGAAGATTTTAATTTTGTGCTTTCGCCTCAAAATATTTTCCTTGGCTGCTCTATCTCTTCGCTCATAGGGTTAATATCTGGTGTAATCCCAGCATTGAGAGCATCTCGCTTAGATCCTGTTGAAGCCATTAGAACAGGTATGTAGTAATGCGTTTAATCTAATAGCTTCGACACTTCTTTACAAACAAACTCTAGAAAACGTTCATCAGCTTCTGTAAATGGGTCAGCAGTATTAGAATCTATATCAATTTGACCTATGTTTTCACCATTGACAAAAATTGGTACAACAATTTCAGCTTTTACAGTAATGCTACATGCGATATAGTTGTCTTGGGCTTTTACATCTGGTACTACAAAATTCTTATTACTAACAGCAACTTGTCCACAAATGCCTTTTCCAAATGGAATAATTGTATGGTCCGTTGGCTCACCCACATAAGGCCCTAGCTTTAATTCGTGCTTGTCACCGTTTTTAAAATAAAACCCTACCCAATTATAATATACTATGTTCTCTTCTAGTAATTCGCAGATTTTTAAAAGTCTCTCATCAACAGTTATTAATGTGTTAGAAGTAATGGTAGTTATTTCAGGTTTTAATTCTTTAAATGTCATTTTCAATAAAAATTTTGGTAAAAATATCTAAAAAGTGCTACTTTCAAATTCCAATTCTATAAATTTAACAGCACGCTAACATAAGTCTTCTTTTGAGGTCATTACTTACAAAATATAAACTAGTCATTCGCTTTATCTTAACATTTGTTTTGGTATACGGTGTTTTGTCTATGGGCTATAAATTTTATTTAGATTTTTCTGAAAATTCTAAATACTATCCGGATTATATGACACATTTGGTAGGCAAGCAAACAGAATCTATCTTAACGGGGTTTGGTTACAGGACGAATATTGTACCTCATACAGAAGAATCCTCTTTAATGGTGTTTGTAAATCAGAAATATTTGGCTAGAATTATTGAAGGGTGTAATGGTATGAGCGTTATTATTTTATTTATAGCATTTGTTGTATCGTTTAGAGATACCTTTAAGCGTACGTTTCTATTTATATTGGCTGGTAGTGTTTTGATTTATGCTGTTAATCTTATAAGAATTGTACTATTGACTGTTGGGTTATACAATTATCCATGGCGTAGCGAAGTCATGCATGAGGTTATTTTTCCATTGGCGATTTATGGAATGGTCTTTTTACTCTGGATGTTTTGGGTAAGACACTTTTCAATACAAACTAAATCAGTAAATGTCTAAGACGTTATCCTATATTGTAGCTTTTGTGCTTTTGGTTTTACTAATTTTAGTAAGGGCTTTTGAAGATACCTTGTTTTACGACCCATACTTATTGTTTTTTGAGAATGATTATTTGTACATCGATAGCCCAAGGCGAGAAGTTGCAAAATTAGTATTCTTTACCTCATTACGTTATCTTATAAATACACTGTTGTCTTTAGGTGTTATCTATTGTGCTTTTAAAGACATACAGATGATAAAATTTTCGGCTTTAGTTTATGCAGTAGCCTATTTATGTTTTTTGATTCCGTTTTTATACTTTGTAATTAATCCACGACAAGAAGATTACTATTTGTTCTTTAATGTACGTCGTTTTTTGATTCAGCCAATCTTATTGCTTTTGCTCTTACCAGCATTATATTATTACAAACTAAAGCGTTAAGGGATTTATAAATACATAAGCTATTTATTGTTTTTTAGTAATTTTGCAGTGTGAAATATTTAGTATCACATAAAATCTTTGCAGTAGTATTATCTGTTTTAGTATTGCTCTCAACGTTTTCGTATACCGTTGAAAAGCATTATTGTGGAACTACTTTAGTTGATGTTGCTGTATTTTCTGAAGCTAAAGGCTGCGGAATGGAAATGAAAGTTACGTCTAAACAAAAAAATCCATGTTGTAAAGACACTGTTGATGTTATTGAAGGTCAAGATGAGCTAAAGACAGTGACTTTTGATGATATCGAATTTTCTAATCAGCTATTTATTTCTACATATGTTTATTCGTTAGCGTCTCTTTTTAAAAGCCTTCCTAAACGAATCATTCCTAATAAAGATTATTCACCGCCAAATATTGTATACGATATTCAGCTCTTAGATGAGGTCTTTTTAATTTGATGTTTGTTCTTTTTCAATCAAAAGAATAAGAAACAATCTTGTTTCAATTTATAACATCAAAACAATTTAAATGAAAACATATATTTTATACTGTGCTATAGTTTTAGCTGGTATAGTTCATGCTCAAGACAAGCTAGAAGGTGTAGTCTTTGAGACTGTTGATAATAAAGAGCTACCACTTGTTGGAGCCAATGTCTTTTGGCTAAATACTAGCGTAGGAGCAATGACTGATGAGAATGGTACTTTTTCTATTGCTTATCAATCGTCATATACAAAACTTATAATTAGTTATGTAGGCTTTAAGACTGATACATTGACAATTACATCTAACAAATCTATCAGACACGTATTGCAATCTACCTCAAGCTTAGATGAGGTAACTATTACATCTCGAAAACTGCCAACGGCAAAATCCTATTTAAAAGCCACTAATACCTTTACAGTAAGTAGTGACGAGTTGCTTAAAGCTGCGTGTTGTAACCTATCTGAGAGTTTTGAAACTAACCCATCGATCGATGTTAATTTTGCTGACGCCGTAACTGGTTCAAGGCAAATAAAAATGTTAGGTCTAGACTCTCCATATATCTTAATTGCTACAGAAAATATACCATCTGTGCGCGGGGCTGCACAAGCTTATGGTTTAAGCTTTATTCCTGGCACTTGGGTGGAAAGTATTCAGGTTACAAAAGGTGCTGGGAGTGTGGTTAATGGCTATGAGAGTATTGCTGGACAAATTAATGCAGAGCTTGTAAAACCATCGTCTGACAATCAATTTTTTGTAAATGCCTATGGAAATGTAAGTGGTAGGCTTGAGCTCAATACACATCTTAATAAAAAATTGTCTGATAAATGGAGTACAGGTATATATCTACACGGTAATATTAGAAATCAGGAGTTCGACAAAAATGAAGATTCCTTTTTAGATGTACCTCTGAAGAAACAGATTAATGTCATGAATCGATGGCAATACATCAACGGAGAAAAAGGGATTGTGAGTTTTATAAATCTGAGATACCTTAACGACGAAACTCAAGCTGGGCAAGTCGATTTTAATCCAGATACAGATAGAGGGACAACTAACGCATGGGGAAGTGAGATTAATACTGAGCGATTTGAAGTGACGACTAAACTAGGGTATGTCAACCCTGAGTTACCTTGGCAAAGTATAGGTTTCCAAACGGCGTTTAGTCATCATAAGCAGGATTCATATTTTGGATTAAACACTTATGATATAAAACATAGTAGTTTCTATTCTAATCTGGTATATAATAGTATTATTTCGGATTCTCGTCATAAAATAAAAACAGGAGTGAGTTTTACACTCGATGATTACGATGAGCTTGTGAACACGGATATTTTTGAACGAAAAGAGAATTCTATTGGGGGCTTTTTTGAATATGCTTATGACGATTTAGATAAGCTAACACTTACAGCAGGCGTAAGGGCAGATCAGCATAATAGGTTTGGCTTTTTTGTAACGCCAAGATTACATCTGCGATATACGCCTTGGGAAAAATCGGCCATACGTTTGTCAGCGGGTCGCGGAATCAAAAGTGCAAATATATTTGCTGAAACTCAAAACATGTTTTCAAGTTCAAGGCAAATAAATATTATAAATGCTGGAGGCAAGATATACGGTTTAGATCCAGAAATTGCTTGGAATTATGGTGTGAGTTATTTACAAGGATTTAATCTTTTTGGAAAAAAGGGTGATATCACGTTCGATTATTACCGTACGGATTTTCAAAATCAAGTGGTAACCGATTGGGAGAATCCTTTTGAAATTAGCTTTTATAATCTAGATGGTAAAAGTTTTGCCAATAGTTTTCAGGTTGAAGTAAACTACAACCTTTCTGAGAATTTTGATTTAAGAACTGCATACAAGTATTATGATGTGCAGACGGATTATAATTCTGGGCGTTTGCAAAAACCATTAACCCCAAGACATCGCTTTTTTGCTAATGCGGGTTACGAAACCAATGCAACAGAAAACGGGAGTCAATGGAAGTTTGATGCGACTTATAATTGGTTGAGTGAACAGCGTTATCCAAATACAAGTTTAAGTGCGCTACAGTTTCAACTACCAGAAGAAACACCAACGATTGGCACGTTAAACTTGCAAGTTACTAAGGTGTTTTCCCCTAAGTTCGAAGTTTATGTTGGCGGCGAAAATGTAACTAATGTAAGGCAACCAGACCCAATTATTAGTGCAAATAATCCATTTGGTTCAAATTTTGATAGTAACTTTGTGTATGGTCCTATTTTTGGAAGCATGTATTATGCGGGCCTACGCTATAAAATAAAATAACATTAAAGCCCATAATGGGCATTATGCGGGCCATGATTAATGCCTGTGGAATAATTAAATAAATGAACTAGTGTTCATAGCAAAAATTTAAAGAGATGAAACAACTAATAACACTTACAGTAATGCTCATTGGAATGGTAGCATTCTCGCAAAATAAAAATGCAAAACAAACCATTGAGGTTGATGGCGTATGTATGATGTGTAAAGAACGCATCGAAAAAGCAGCGATACGCACTAAAGGTGTAAAATCAGCCATTTGGAATGTAAAGACTCATGAGTTGAAGCTTATTTTTGATGAGCGCAAAACTAATATAGAGACTATCTCAAAAAAAATAGCATCAGTAGGGCATGATACCAAAACTATAAAGGCTACTGAAGAACAATACAATTCTGTACATCCATGTTGTCGTTATCGCGATGATGATGTAAAGAAAGACCATGAGAATGAAAAGGACTAAAAAAAGCCCGATTTTAAATCGGGCTTTTTACTTTTCTAATGCTTGACATTTTGATGATTTTATACGAACTTCGTTAACGTTTGATATAAATCATTGAAACGGATTCATATCATGATAGTTAACGAGACCTCATAAAAAAAAGCCCTTGATTCTCATCAAAGGCTTTTCAATTTTATAATCAGACCTGGAAATTCACACAACAGTGAGTTCATTGCCTGTCCGTGCTACGGACTTGGTAGCTGAGCTTGTCGAAGCTACATCATGCCAGGCATTCCGCCGCCACCCATAGGAGGCATAGCAGGAGCTTCTTCTTTAATGTCTACTAAAGCACATTCAGTTGTTAGAATCATACCAGCAACAGAAGCTGCATTTTCTAAAGCAATACGTGTTACTTTCTTAGGGTCAATAATACCCGCTTTAAGCATGTCTACATAATCTTCAGACTTGGCATCGTAACCAAAATCTTTTTTACCTTCTAAAACTTTATTGATAACTACAGAACCTTCACCACCAGCATTTTCTACAATAGTACGTAAAGGTGCTTCAATAGCTTTATTTACGATTTGTACGCCAGTAGTTTCGTCTAAGTTGTCTGTTGTGATTTTTTCTAAAGTCTTTTTGGCGCGTACTAAAGCAACACCACCACCAGCAACAATACCTTCTTCTACAGCAGCACGAGTAGCATGTAACGCATCATCAACACGGTCTTTCTTTTCTTTCATCTCTACCTCAGAAGCAGCACCAACATAGAGTACAGCAACACCACCAGCTAACTTCGCTAAGCGTTCTTGTAATTTCTCACGATCATAATCAGATGTTGTTGTTTCTATCTGTGCTTTAATTTGGTTAACACGTGCTTTAATATCTGAAGACTTACCGCTTCCGTTAACAATCGTTGTGTTGTCTTTGTCAATCATTACAGATTCTGCAGTACCTAGCATGGTCAAGTCAGCGTTCTCTAATGAAAAACCTCTTTCTTCAGAAATAACAACACCACCAGTTAATATGGCAATGTCCTCTAACATTGCTTTGCGACGGTCACCAAAACCTGGTGCTTTTACAGCAGCGATTTTTAATCCACCACGTAATTTATTAACGACTAAAGTAGCTAGAGCTTGTCCTTCTACATCTTCAGCAACAATTAATAATGGACGACCAGACT
Source organism: Winogradskyella haliclonae (assembly GCF_014635865.1). Lineage (GTDB taxonomy): Bacteria > Bacteroidota > Bacteroidia > Flavobacteriales > Flavobacteriaceae > Winogradskyella > Winogradskyella haliclonae. Next base: position 1,278,885 of record NZ_BMDQ01000001.1, read on the forward strand.
GTGCAACGGGCTCTAATATTGGAAGGATTTCCTGTAAGTTAGAAATCTTCTTATCAAATAATAAGATGTAAGGGTTTTCTAAATCTGCAATCATCTTGTCAGAATCCGTAACAAAATAAGGCGATAAATAACCTCTATCAAATTGCATACCTTCTACAACATCTACATAAGTATCTGTTCCTTTGGCTTCTTCTACAGTGATTACGCCTTCTTTACCAACTTTACCAAAAGCTTGGGCTATTAATTCACCAATAGTATTATCGTTATTAGCAGAAATAGATGCCACTTGCTGAATTTTTTCAGATGAGTTACCTACTTTTTTTGCTTGCTTCTCTAAGTCAGAAGTAATTGAAGTTACGGCTTTATCTATACCACGTTTTAAATCCATTGGGTTAGCACCAGCGGCAACATTTTTAAGGCCTTCTTTTACAATAGCTTGTGCTAAAACAGTAGCGGTAGTTGTACCATCACCAGCCAAATCATTGGTTTTTGAAGCGACTTCTTTAACCATTTGTGCGCCCATATTTTCAAGCTCGTCTTCTAGCTCAATTTCTTTTGCTACAGATACCCCATCTTTAGTCACTTGAGGTGCACCGAATGATTTTCCTATAATAACGTTACGACCTTTTGGGCCTAATGTTACTTTTACTGCATTAGCTAATGCATCCACACCACGTTTAAGTCCGTCGCGTGCTTCAATATCAAATTTTATGTCTTTTGCCATGTTTCTTAGTTTTTCTTAATTAAATAATTGCTAAAATGTCACTTTCGCGCATCATTAAATAATCTTTACCTTCTAGCTTAAGCTCAGTTCCGCCATATTTTCCATAAAGTACAACATCACCTACTTTTACAGTTAAAGGTTCGTCTTTTTTGCCATTACCTACAGCAACAACAGTTCCTTTTTGTGGTTTTTCTTTAGCATTATCCGGAATGATAATTCCTGAGGCTGTAGTAGTTTCAGCAGCCATTGGTTCTACAAGAACTCTGTCTGCTAAAGGTTTAATGTTTAAAGCCATATTTTATATGTTTTTGGTTGTTTGAAATTAATTTAACGCTTATGCGTTATTCGAAAATTATGCCAAGCCTAAATGACTGACAAAGTTTCAGAATATGTGAGTTTAAAACAAAAAAGCCAACTACAAGAGTTGGCTTTATATATTTAAGAAGTGCAAATTACTCTGCGCCGTCTGTTGACTCATTTGTTGTTGCAGGCGGTGTAACAGGTTGAGTTGTTGTTTCGTCTGTGTCTAATGCTTTAGAGTCGCTTACGCCTCCAGCACCATCAATAGTAATATTAGATAGTAAGATTAAAGCAATTAAAAGTGTTGCTAAAAACCATGTACTCTTGTCTAAAAAGTCTCCTGTCTTTTTTACACCACCTAATTGTTGTGTTCCGCCACCACCGAAAGAAGATGATAATCCACCACCTTTTGGGTTCTGCACCATAATTACTACAACTAGTAAAAAGGCTACTACTACGATTAATATTAAAAATATTGTAAACTTAGTCATTGTCTGTATTATTTCGTTCGCTTAATTCTTTTATCGCTTTAATTTGGTCTGCAAAGAAACTACTTTTTTCTGGATATTTCAAACTTAAAATTCGGTAAGATTGTATGGCCTTATCATAGTTCTTTTGCTCTACATAAATACGTGCCAAAGTCTCTGTCATAAGACTATCATCAGCAGTTTCATCATTATTAACTAGCTTAGGTTTTGGTATATTTGCAGTAGGTTTTATTTTTGGATTCTCAGTGATAAACTTATCTATAGCTTTAAGTTTATTTGCTATCGGTGCTTTATGCTGTGTTATATCATTACTTCTATCAATGGGTTTAAAACTTGTAATTTTTAACCATTCTGAAAACGAATGAGTTTCAGAAGATGAGAATTCTAAAGGCTTCCCAATCTGAAGTAATTCTTCAGGTTTTGAAGTTTCGGTATTTTGAAAATGTGATGTGTCGTGGTCTTTTTGCTTGAAAAGATATGGGTCTAACACACCTTGTGTGGCTTCAACTTGCTGTTTTAAAGTATCGTCGATTGTAATACTCCTGTTAATAGAAATGTCATCGATATTGTTAACTTCTATTGCTTTAATGTATTCAGAGTTTTGTTTTATTTGCTGAGATATTTCATTCTGATTAAATACGTCAGATGTAATAAAATCAAATAAAATACTTCTGTCTGTAGTATGAGCTGCAGTAACTTTTAGAGCATTGTTGTATTTGTAACTGTCCTTGTTTTTTAAGGCTTTAAGGTACAAGGCACGTGCAGGTTGAAAATAGGGATATTTGTCTACTAAAGTTTTAAGCACATCTGTTTGCTCCGCCTTAAGCGTCCCTGGATGCTGTAATATAGATGTAAGTTCTTGTAATTGCATATTATATTACCAATCGGCAAAGGCTTTTTGAAAAATATCTTGTGTTATACGCTCAAAAATTGCTTCCCAAGCAGTATCTCGTTGTCCGCCGGTTAATAGTTGACTGCCTTCATAATCAAAAAAGAAAGAAAAGCGTTGCTCAAAGCTTTTTTCATCATCCTTGGTATCTGTATATCTAACATTTACACCAATGGTTAGTCTATTTTGCGCAGCTGTGTTGTTTGCAGTAGCTGTAGTAGGGCTAATTCTATATTCCGTAATTTCACCTTCAAAAATAACGTCTCCACCTGAGGTCACAAGACTAGAGCTGGTTTGATTTTGTATAAGGTCTTGAAGCGCATTAGTAAATTGAATATCTAAACCAGGCTCAATTAAAGGCGCATTATTCTGAAAAAAATTAACCTGAAATGTCTCTGGAGTATCAGTTACACCTGTAAATGAATATAAACCACATGCTGTAAAAGTGCTCAAAAAAACAAAAAGAAAAAGATATTTTAATAATCTCATTTAATAGGTGTTTGGGCGTTTCATTGTTATAAACGCATAGATGTAGCCTGCATTGTCTGCTACATCAAAATCTACATTAATTAATCTGTAGCCTTTATAGTGTTTTTCATTGACTAAGTCTTCTGCTTCTTGTCTTATGGTTTCAGAACTGTTAGGACCAAAGCGTTTTCTTATTCTAAATATTTCTACAGCTTTCATGTTATAAATCGTATTGTTTTATCTTACGGTATAAGGTTCGTTCGCTAATACCTAGCTCGGCTGCGGCTAATTTACGTTTTCCGCTGTGACGCTCAAGCGATTTTTTAATTAATTCTAATTCTTTGTCATGAAGCGATAATGTTTCCTCTTCTTCAATTTCTTCAGCAAAGTGATACTTGTCTTCAGCTTCAATTACAGGTTCTACTATGTCTTCTCTGTGTTCAGGTATTGCTAAAACAGGAACATCTTGCACAGTTTTTTCTTCATTATTACCATATATTTTTTGAATCAATCCTTCGTTGTCTTTTTCGACTTCAGAAATGTTACCGCTTTTCATGAGTTCCATCGTTAACTTTTTCAAGTCATTAAGGTCACTTTTCATATCAAATAAGACCTTGTAAAGAATCTCACGCTCATTACTAAAATCACTTTCGGATTTAGTGTCATTAATAACAGCTGGTAAATTTTGTCCTGCACCAGTAGGTAAGTAATTTTTTAGTGTCTGCCCAGAGATAGAGCGATTATGTTCTAAAACAGAAACTTGTTCGGCAACATTACGTAGCTGACGAATGTTTCCATTCCAACGGTAGCTCATTAGCAATTGTATAGCGTCATCCGCTAGTTTAACTGTTGGCATCTTGTACTTTAAGGCAAAGTCACTTGCAAATTTCCTAAATAATAAATGAATATCGTCTTTACGCTCACGAAGTGCCGGAAGATTAATTTCAATGGTGCTTAAACGGTAGTATAAGTCTTCTCTAAATTTCTCTTTCTTAATAGCTTCAAACATATTTACGTTTGTAGCGGCCACAATACGCACATCTGTTTTTTGAACTTTACTTGAACCTACTTTTATAAATTCGCCATTTTCTAAAACACGTAATAAGCGGACTTGTGTAGTTAATGGTAGTTCGCCAACTTCATCTAAGAAAATAGTACCGCCATCAGCGACTTCAAAATAACCAGAACGTGTTTGTGTGGCACCTGTAAAAGCACCTTTTTCGTGACCAAATAACTCACTGTCTATAGTGCCTTCTGGAATAGCACCACAGTTTACTGCAATATATTTGCCGTGTTTGCGATGTGATAATTGGTGTATGATTTTTGGAATACTTTCTTTACCAACCCCACTTTCTCCTGTAACTAATATTGAAATATCGGTAGGTGCCACTTGTATCGCTTTTTCGATAGAGCGATTGAGTTTAGCATCGTTACCAATAATTCCAAAACGTTGTTTTATGGCTTGTATTGATTCCATAATATTTTAATTATTGTCAGAATATCCAACGGCCTCACCTATTAAGGTAGCCGACGTACAATCTGTAATTTTTACGTTTACAAAATCACCGACTTTGTAATGCTCTTTTGGGAAAACAGCAACAGTGTTCTGCGAGTTTCTTCCAGACCAATGTGCATCTGATTTTTTAGATGATTTTTCGATTAGGATTTCTTGAACTTTACCAACATTCTGTTTTGTTCTGTAATGGCTGTGCTCACGTTGTAGGGCTTGAATCTCATTCAAACGACGTTGCTTTACATCTACAGGAATATCATCTTCCATTCGGCGACCGGCTAATGTTCCTGGACGTTCAGAATAAGCAAACATAAACCCAAAGTCATACTTTACATAGTCCATTAAACTTAATGTGTCTTGGTGTTCTTCCTCAGTTTCTGTTGGGAAACCAGCAATCATATCTTGACTTATTGCAATATCTGGAATAATACGCCGTATGTTATCAATAAGCTCAAAATATTCCTCACGCGTATGTAAACGATTCATAGCTTTTAGAATACGGTTATTACCACTTTGAACAGGTAAGTGTACGTAGTTACATATGTTTCTGTGCTTAGCCATAGTTTCAATAACATCTAGTGTCATATCTTGAGGATTAGATGTTGAAAAACGGAAACGCATTTTTGGTTGTGCCTTGGCACACATATCTAAAAGCATGGCAAAATTTACAGCAGTAGCTTTTTGCATATCTGTAGCTTTTTTAAAGTCTTTTTTTAAACCACCGCCATACCATAAGTAACTATCTACATTTTGACCAAGAAGTGTCACCTCTTTAAATCCCTTACTTGCCAAATCGTTAATCTCTTCAATAATAGATTGTGGTTCGCGACTACGTTCACGTCCTCTTGTAAAAGGGACAACACAAAATGTGCACATATTATCACAACCACGAGTAATTGAAACAAAAGCAGTAACACCATTACTATTGAGTCTTACAGGAGCAATATCTCCATAAGTTTCTTCTTTAGAAAGTATAACATTAATGGCGTTTCTGCCATCATCAACTTCACTAATAAGGTTTGGTAAATCTTTATATGCATCTGGTCCAACCACAAGGTCAACCATTTTTTCTTCTTCAAGAAATTTACTTTTTAAACGCTCAGCCATACAGCCTAAAACACCAATTTTCATCTTTGGGTTTTTGCTTCTTTTTACAGCATTGTATTTTTCAAGACGCTTACGAACTGTTTGTTCAGCTTTGTCTCTAATAGAACATGTATTTACCAAAACTAAGTCAGCGTCTTCCAAAGATTTAGTAGTGTTAAAACCTTCTTCAGAAAGTATAGAAGCTACAATCTCACTATCACTAAAATTCATTTGGCAACCATAACTTTCTATAAAAAGCTTTCTTGAGTTACTCTCTTTATGTTCTAGAATAAGGTTTTCACCTTGTTTATTTTCGTCTATAATTTTTTCCATATACATTATCTCGTTAAAACGAAATATCTCTTTGATATCAACAATTCTCAATAAGCATGCAAAGATAAGATTATTTTTAGTCTTATGACAAAGTGGCAGGGTAGTGTTGTTAATTTTATAGATATTTACCGACCTAAATAATTAATTCAATTCAATACTATTGAAAATAAAATTCCTTTTTATTATTAATTTGTTAGTTGTCATGAGCATAAATGCTCAAAGCAATAACGAACATTTAGAGCTTAAAATAGACAACGATAAGTTGGTTTTAGTTGATAAGTATTATACCAGTGGTTTGTTTCTAACTTACCGTAAAGATTTAGAAGACAGTTTTGTTTTTAAAAAGGAAAATGATAATAAGCTGCAGTTAAACATTACCCTTGGAAATGAAACATACACGCCAACGAATTTAAGGTCAACAGATTCAAGAGACTTTGATAGACCATACGCAGGTTGGTTTTTTATAAAAACTGAAATAGGAAAAATAAAAACAAATTCGGCCTTCTTCATTGCAGTTGAAACAGGTATAACAGGTGAAGAAGCTTTGTCAGGGAAAATTCAAACTTGGGCGCATGAATTCTTTAATATAGATGTGCCAACCTGGACAGAAGAGATTGAGTCTAAATTCTTAGTCAATTTGAAGGCTAAATATATATGGAATGCATTTTTTAATAAAAATCAGGCGTTTAAATATGTTATAGAGCCTTCTTTAGGAACTAAGGATATCTATATCTCTAATAGTATTGAATATGCTTTTGGAAAACTCAACACATTTAATACCTCTTCTAGAAATAATTTTATTGATAGAACTAATACCAATGAGCTTTTTGGATTGATAAGTATAGGTCATAAATATGTTTTGCATAATACTTTAATTCAAGGAAGTTTGGATTATAATGATGAGACATTTACAACTAATAATGTGCCTCATATTTTTGAATTTAAAATTGGAGGTAGCTTAAAATTTAAAAGAAACACACTAAAACTTATTTATAACTTTAATACAAAAGAAACACCTTTGTCTTCATCTCATTCTTTTGGGACTTTAAGTTTTAGTAGGAATTTTTAGTCGTATTAGCTCTAGTAATTCTTACTTAAAAATATCCTAAAACTGAAGCACGGTTAAATTTTAATTAGGTAGTTAAATTTTTTTTCATATACCTTTGTGACCTCAAAAAAAACGAAGCATGCCGAAGAATCTAGTCATAGTTGAGTCACCTGCAAAGGCAAAAACCATAGAAAAATTTTTAGGAAAGGATTATAAAGTAGAGTCCAGTTTTGGGCACATTGCAGATTTACCTTCTAAGGAATTAGGAGTGGATGTAGATGGAGATTTTAAGCCAAAATATCAAGTATCTAAGGACAAGAAAGATGTTGTAAAGAAATTGAAGGACTTAGCCAAAAAAGCAGAAATGGTTTGGTTAGCTAGTGATGAGGATCGAGAAGGAGAAGCCATCGCTTGGCACCTTGCCGAGACTTTAGGCTTAGATATTGAAAAGACAAAACGAATAGTTTTTCATGAGATTACAAAAAGTGCTATCCAAAAAGCTATAGAAAACCCTCGTAGTATAGATTACAATTTAGTAGATGCACAACAAGCACGTCGTGTTTTAGATAGAATTGTTGGTTACGAATTATCTCCTGTTTTATGGCGAAAAGTAAAAGGAGGTTTGTCTGCAGGTCGAGTACAATCTGTATCTGTAAGATTAATTGTTGAGCGCGAACGCGAAATTCAAAAATTTAATGCTGAAGCTTCCTATAGAGTAGATGCTGAATTTAAGACATCGTCAGGTGCTACTTTTAAGGCAAAATTGCCAAAGAATTTTAAAACAAAAGAAGAGGCTCAGGCTTTTTTAAATAAAAATATTGCAGCATCATATGAGGTTGCTAGCCTAGAGAAAAAACCAGTTAAAAAATCGCCAGCACCACCATTTACAACTTCTACATTACAACAAGAAGCTTCAAGAAAGTTAGGTTTTTCTGTTAGTCGTACAATGAGTAATGCACAACGTTTATACGAAGCAGGTCTTATAACTTATATGAGAACAGATAGCGTTAATTTATCTGACGAAGCAAAGCAAGGTGCGCAAAACGAAATTGTAGCTGCTTATGGTGATTCTTACAGCAAGCCACGTAATTATAAAGGAAAATCTAAAGGCGCTCAAGAAGCTCACGAAGCCATAAGGCCTACAAATTTTGCAAACCATTCTGTAAATGCAGAACGTGACCAAGCAAGATTGTATGAGTTAATATGGAAACGTGCTATTGCATCACAGATGAGTGAAGCAAATTTAGAACGTACCAATGTTAAGATTAGAGTTAATGGTAGTCAACCAGTATCAGAATTATTTTCTGCTAATGGAGAAATCATAACTTTTGATGGTTTCCTTAAAGTATATCTAGAAGGTACCGATGATGAGGATACTGAGCAATCAGGGTTATTACCAGATTTAAAAGTCTCTGATGCTTTAGGTAATAATTATATCACAGCAACCGAACGTTTTACGAGGCCTCCAGCACGATATACTGAAGCAGCTTTGGTAAAGAAGTTAGAAGAATTAGGTATTGGTCGTCCGTCGACATATGCACCAACAATTTCTACAATTCAGAATAGAAATTATATAGAAAAAGGAACTGTTGATGGTACTGAACGAAATTATACTCAGCTTGTTTTAGAACATAATTCTATAAACGAAAAGGGACTTACAGAAAAAGTAGGTTCTGATAAAGGAAAGCTAGTACCTACAGATATAGGAATGATTGTTACCGATTTTCTAGTAAATCATTTTGAAAGTATTCTCGATTACAATTTTACGGCTAAAGTCGAAGCTAGTTTTGATGATATAGCTGAAGGGAAAGAAGATTGGCGAGCAATGATGAAAGATTTTTATAAAGGCTTTCATCCTCAAGTAGAAGATGTGCAAGAAAATGCAGAGCGCGAATCTGGTGAGCGTATTTTAGGAACAGACCCTGAAACAGGACGTCGCGTAAGTGTTCGTCTAGGTAAGTTTGGACCAATGGTTCAAATAGGAACTGTAGATGATGAAGAAAAACCAAAGTTTGCCAGTTTGTCTCCAGATCAGCAATTGAGTTCTATTACCTATGAAGAAGCTATGGATTTATTTCAACTTCCAAAATCATTAGGGCATTATAAAGATGAAGAAATTGAAGTTAATAATGGACGTTTTGGGCCTTACGTTAAGTTTGGTAAAAAATTCGTCTCATTACCAAAAGGTGTAGATCCGTTAAGCGTTGATTATGATCAAGCCATTGAACTTATTATAGAAAAAGAAAAAGCAGATGCACCTATATATACCTATCAAGGATTAGATGTGCAAAAAGGTAAAGGACGTTTTGGACCATTTATTAAATGGAACAGCATGTTTATTAATGTGAATAAAAAATACGATTGGGATAATTTATCTGACGAGGATATTGTTACTTTGATTGAGGATAAAATCCAGAAAGAAAAAGATAAGCTTATTCATAATTGGGAAGCAGAAGGTATAAGAGTCGAAAAAGCTCGTTGGGGAAGACATAATGTTATCAAAGGAAAGCAGAAGGTCGAATTACCAAAGACAAAAGATGTTTCTGAGATGACACTAGAAGAAGCTCAAGCCATCTTAGAGAAAAACGCACCAAAGAAAAAAGCTGCTAAAAAGAAAACAACCAAAAAGAAAACGACTGCAAAAAAGTAAAACTTCATGAATTTTAATTTTCTATCTCCAGTTTCAGATTCAGTTTTAGCTCATAGCGAATTATTATCACAGCAAACTTTAGGTAGGAAATTTAAAATACATTCTGAGCAACATGGTATGCCAGATATAGACGAAGTGCAACTGGCTATAATTGGTGTCAAGGAAAATAGAAACGATGTCAATTACATCGGAGCAGAACTTAACTTCGATGATATTCGTAAAACCCTTTATAGTTTATTTCCAGGAAACTGGCACACAATTATTGCAGATTTAGGTGATATAGAACCTGGGGAGTCTGCAGAAGATAGTTACTTTGCTTTGCGTACTACAGTAGAGTTGTTAGTAGAAAAGAAAATTATACCTATTATAATAGGAGGTAGTCAAGATTTAACCTATGCCAATTATAGAGCTTATGACAACCTTCAGCCTATGGTTAATATTGTTAATGTAGATACCAATTTTGATTTAGGTGACACATCATTACCAATAAAAAACAATAGCTACTTTGGTAAAATTATATTAGAAGAACCTTATAACTTATTTAATTATTCCACAATAGGTTATCAGACCTATTTTAATTCTCAAGAAGAAATAGACTTAATGGAACGCTTGTATTTCGAAGCCTATCGATTAGGAGAAGTTTCTAATAACATAAATAGTGTAGAGCCTGTAATGCGCGATGCACATATTGTTACAGTAGATTTAAAATCTGTACGTGCAGCAGAAGTAGGAGAGCGACTTAAGTTTACACCTAACGGTTTAGATGGAAAAGAAATTTGTGCCATTACACGTTATGCAGGTATTAGTAATAAGGTATCTTCATTTGGCATTTACGAGTACCATTATGAACCAAAGGATACTATAACTGCAATGCTATTAGCACAGATGATATGGTATTTTATTGAAGGTGTAAATTGTAGGGTTAAAGATGATGACTTTACTAATGCCAATAACTATCTAAAGTACAATGTTCTTATAGAAAATGAAGAGCTTATATTCTTTAAAAGTATAAAGACTGGACGTTGGTGGATAGAGATTCCTTTTTTAGCAAATCTTAATAATAAATTAAAAAAGCATACGTTATTACCATGCACGCATGAAGATTACATTGCTGCAACAGAAGGTAAGATACCAGAAAGGTGGTATAAAGCGTACAGGAAGAATAACTTCTAAAAAACGCAGTTCGTCGATGTTTAAAGAGGTTTTTATCGACGAAATACACTTTTATAAGGATGAAATGCAAAAAAAATCGAAAAAAAGTTGTTTTTTCCGATTAATTGAAATATGTTTACCATCTCAAAATTTAAGGATACTAATTTAACCTATAGTTTTTATGAAAATTAATAAGCTTGTTTTACTAATCACAGTGTTGGCTTTTATGGTAAGTTGTAACTCTGGAGACCGCGGACAAGTTGTCGGCGCAAAAGGTAAAAAATGGCACCCCGAAAAGCCTTATGGAATGACGTTAATTCCTGGTGGCGCATTTATTATGGGTAAATCAGATGATGATTTAGCAGGTATGCAGGATACTCCTACAAAAACAGCTACTGTTCCAGCATTTTATATGGATGAAACTGAAATCACAAATAGTGAGTACAGACAATTTGTAGAAGATGTTAGAGATCAAATCATTAGAGAAAAGCTTGCTGAAATGGCAGACTTAGAAGGTAAAACACCTGGCAATAATGATATTGGAGAATTTGCATATAAAGATGCAGATACGAGTAATCTTAATGCGTATCAAAAGTATATGATCAATACTTATGGTAATGAGCAAAGAGAATTAAATTACGATGTTGATTTATATTTAGATACAGAAGATTACCCAGACGAATTATATGCAGAAGTTATGGATGGTATGTATTTACCATTAGAAGAGTCTTATAATGGACAACGCTCATGGGATGTATCTCAATTCATTTTTAAATATTCAGAAATGGATATCCAAGCTGCAGCAAAAGACAGAACTCTCAAGCGTTCTGATGTTGTTGAGCAAAAAGAAATTATGATATATCCTGATACAACAGTTTGGATTCGTGATTTTGCTTATTCTTACAATGAGCCAATGCATAACGATTATTTTTGGCATGATGCTTATGGAGACTATCCAGTAGTTGGTGTGTCTTGGGATCAAGCAAAAGCATTTTGTAGATGGAGAACTATTTACCATAACAAGTATCAAGCTAGCAAGAAAAAGCAACCAGTAAATATTTATAGACTTCCAAATGAAGCAGAATGGGAATATGCTGCTCGTGGAGGATTGCAAGGAGCTACATTCCCTTGGGGTAATAATTATACACTTAATGATAGAGGTTGTTTTATGGCAAATTTTAAACCATTAAGAGGTGATTATGCTGCTGATCAAGCATTATATACAGTTGAAGCTGATGCATATGAGCCAAATGACTTTAACCTTTATAACATGGCAGGTAATGTGTCAGAATGGGTTAACAGTTCTTACTCGACATCTTCGTATGAGTTTATGTCAAGTATTAGCCCAAGTGTTAATGATAAAAATAATCAACGTAAAGTTGTAAGAGGTGGTTCTTGGAAAGATGTTGCATATTACTTGCAAGTAAGTTCAAGAGATTACGAATATGCAGATTCTGCAAGAAGCTATATAGGTTTTAGAACAGTACAAGATTATATGGGTACTGATAAAACTTTAAATGCAAAAAACAATTAAAACTAAACTATAAACTTAAACAATAACCTACATGTTGGGTGTCCTAAGCCCCCAACTACTAAAAACTAAAATTATGGCACAAAAAGGAAAACTTACGGTAACAAATTTCATATACGGAATGGGAGCAGCAGTAGTAATTGTTGGTGCACTATTCAAAATTCAAAACTGGCCTTATGGTGGTCTTTTACTAACAATTGGTATGATTGTAGAAGCAGGTGTATTTGCTTGGTCAGCCTTTGAGAAACAAGAAGACGATTTAGATTGGTCATTAGTTTACCCTGAGTTAGAAGGTGGCGCATCTAAGAAAAAGGCTAAAGAAGAGCCTAAAGATGCTGAAGGTATTTTATCTAAAAAATTAGATAACCTTCTTAAAGAAGCAAAAATTGATGGAGAGTTAATGTCTAGTCTTGGTGACAGCATTAAAAACTTCGAAGGAGCAGCTAAAAATCTTAACCCAACGGTAGATTCTTTACAAGCTCAAAAGAAATACAGTGAAGAAATGTCTTTAGCAGCTGCACAAATGGAATCATTAAACAGCTTATATAAAGTACAAATGGAAAGCGCAAATCGTCAAGCAGCTATCAATGAAGAAGCTGTTGAGAATGCGACTAAGCTAAAAGAACAAATGCAATCATTGGCATCTAACTTATCTTCATTAAATGGAGTTTACGGTGGTATGCTGTCTGCAATGAACAAGAACTAATTAGTTTTTAAGTATAACCTATTTAATTAACCAAAAAAACTAATTATGGCAGGATCAGGAAAAGTATCTGCAAGGCAGAAAATGATTAACTTAATGTACCTCGTGTTTATTGCTATTATGGCAATGACAGTGGCTCCAGAGGTTCTATCTGCTTTCGGGTTGATGGAAGAAAAATTTGAGAAGGCCAATGAGGTAACTACAGACATGAATACTAAATTACTAGCTAATTTAGAGACTAAAGGAAAAGAGAATCCAAAAGAATTTGCTGCTGCTTCTAATAGAGCAAAACAAGTAAGCTTGGCTTCAGATAAATTCTACAGATTTTTAGAAAGTCAGAAAGCTGATATTCTTAGAATGGGTGGTTACGAAGCAGATGCTACTACAGGCAGATTGCCTTTTGAGAAAATGAAAAAAGGTGATAAGCTTGATGAAAAGTGGTTTACTGGCGATCGTTTAACTAAGGAAGGTGATAAAGTAATTGCAGCTATTGAGCAGTACAAAAAGGAAATTAAAGATATTTTAGGTATTGACCAATACTATACTAAATTTATTGAGAATTTTGATAAGAAGTTCGATATTTCTGAAGTAAGAGATAGTGAAGGTGTAAAGAAGAAATGGTTAGATTACCACTTTAAAGGTTTCCCATCTATTGCATCATATACTAAGCTTACGGCTATGCAGAACGATGTAAAAGTTACTCAAGCAGATTTAAATAATTTGTTTTTAGGAAATGCAGCTGTTGAAGCTACTTCTTTAGATAAGTATAAAGCTATCGTTTTAGCTGATAAATCAGCTTTCTTTGCTGGTGAAAAATTTCAAGGTAGAGTTGTTATAGGTAAATATGCTAATGTACCTCCAACTGCTCTTGAAGTAAACGGTACTAAATATGATGTTAGTAAAGTAATAGATTCTACAGGAGCTGCACGTTTAGATTTTAACGTAGGTAATGTGGGAGAGCATAAGATTGAAGGTAAATTTACATTCTTAGAAAATGGTGAAGAATTGGAAATTCCTATTATTGATGCAAATTATGTAGTTGTACCTAGACCAAACTCAGCAACAATTTCTGCTGATAAGATGAATGTAGTTTATCGTGGTGTATCTAACCCAATGACTATTTCATTTGCAGGTGTACCAGATAATAAGGTGAGAGCTTCAGCACCAGGATTATCAGGTTCTGGAGGAAAGTACATCATGAAGCCACAATCAGGTAGAGAAGTTAAAATTTCTGTAACTGGTACTCTTGACGATGGTTCTACAGCTAGCGATAGTAAGGTATTTAGAATTAAAGATTTACCAAAACCAATAGGTGCATTTAACGGACAAGTTGGTAATGCTAAATTGCCAAGAAACAATGTAGAGATTGGTAAATTATCTGCAGATTTTGGAGATGACTTTGATTTTAGTTTACCATTAAATGTAGTTTCATTTACAATGAAAGTACCAGGTAAACCATCAGTAAACTGTTCAGGTAACAGATTAAACGCTGCTGCTAAAACGGCCTTACGTTCAGCACGTAGAGGTGACATCGTTCAGTTTATAAATATTAAAGCTAAAGCACCTAACAACCCAATACGTATTAAAACTGTAACACCAGTTGTTATTGAGTTAGCTAACTAAAATATATTGAAGCTAGACACGTTTTAAAAATAGCCTCAAACGTTTAAAACAGATTTAAAATGAAATTAAAGCAATTATTATTAACCGGTCTTGGAATCATTACCATCAATGGTATGTTTGCACAAGCAAATATTCTTAATGCAAAGATTCCTGAAGAAATTGGTGTAAAAACTGAAGAGCAGTTGCTTTTAGATAACGACGAGCCTTTAGAATATGGTTATGTAGACGATAGAGACCGTTTGTACTCTAAAATGACTTGGGAAAAAGTGGTTTTAGATGAGCGTGTTAACTTTCCGTTATACTATCCAGTAGATACCAATAATATTGGTCCAGACCGTCGCTCGTTATTCCATGTATTGTGGAAAGCAGTTAAATCTGGAGACATTCCTAAGGTATATGCAGATTCTTATTTTTCTCAAGAACGTACATTTGAGGAATTACAACAATCTATGCAAAAGATTGATACTTTAGATATCGGTTTTGATCAATTCAATGCAGATGGTTATGTTGACCCTGAATATATCATTCAACGTGATATCGAAGCTTATGATATTAAAGCGTACTTGGTAAAAGGACTTTGGTATTTTGATAAGCGTCAAGGCGAAATGAAATTCCGTCTCTTAGGTATTGGCCCTGCTGCACCAGATGTAAACTTTATTGATTCTGATGACGAAGCTAATAAAGAACCTATTCCGTTATTTTGGGTATTTTATCCTGAGGCAAGAGGTATTTTACATGAGGCAAAAGCATTCAATAATAAAAATAGTGCCATGCCTATATCCTTTGATCATATTTTAAATTCTAGGCGTTATAAC
This sequence comes from Winogradskyella haliclonae, assembly GCF_014635865.1. Classification (GTDB taxonomy): domain Bacteria; phylum Bacteroidota; class Bacteroidia; order Flavobacteriales; family Flavobacteriaceae; genus Winogradskyella; species Winogradskyella haliclonae. The sequence goes on from NZ_BMDQ01000001.1 coordinate 1,294,208, forward strand.
GGCTATATGTATAAAGAAGAAAACGTTTATGGTGATCGCGAAGTCAAAGATTACGTTAAGGATAATGCCTTAATGCAACTCTTAGAGTCGCAACGTATAAAGGATAAGATTAGAAACTTTGAACAAGACATGTGGAATTATTAATTCTGCTATTCTAATAAAACAAACGCTCACTGAAAAGTGGGCGTTTTTTATTGCATATAAATCTTTCATGTTGATATGAGTCGAGACCTTTTTTGTAGTTTTGCCCAAATGAAAAAGGTAGACTATATAGTTGTTGGTTGCGGTTTGGCAGGTATTTCGTTTTGTGAAGTTCTTAAGACAAATAACAAAACCTTTATGGTATTTGACGATGCATCTCAGCAATCTTCAATAGTAGCTGCGGGCTTGTATAATCCAGTCATTCTAAAACGTTTTTCTGAGGTCTGGAAAGCACAAACGCAATTAGATATTGCCATGCCTTCTTATGCTAAAATTGAAAAAAAGCTGGATGTAAAAGTTGATTATAAGCATTCAATCTATAGACGTTTCAGTTCTGTAGAAGAACAAAATCTTTGGTTTACTGCATCCGATAAACCTTCATTAGAACCGTTTTTATCTACAGATATAAAACGGAATACTAATAAATATATAGATGCGCCTTTTGGACTAGGAGAAGTGCTACGTGCTGGACGTGTAGATACAGAGTTTCTTATTTCTGTATATAAAAAAGATTTAAGGTCAAAAGGTAGTATACAAGAAGAAGGATTTCATTACAGCAAATTGAATATTAGTGATAGTGATGTATCGTATAAAAGTATTATCGCCAAGCATATCGTTTTTGCCGAAGGTTTTGGTGTGAAGCAAAATCCATATTTTAACCATATACCATTAAATGGAACAAAAGGAGAAGTCCTAACCATTAAAGCACCAGATTTAAAGCTAGATGACGCATTAAAGTCATCAGTATTTATAATTTCTATAGGAGAGGATTTGTATAAAGTAGGTGCCACTTACGAGTGGACGGACAAAACCAATACACCTACAGAAAACGCAAAAGAAGAATTAATTTCAAAATTAAAGACCTTTATAACCTGCGATTTTGAAGTTATAGACCATCGTGCTGGTATAAGACCAACAGTTATAGACAGGCGACCACTTGTTGGTAGACATCCAAACAATGAAAATCTTTATGTATTAAACGGTTTAGGTACTCGAGGTGTTATGATTGGTCCATATGTAGCTCAAAAGCTTTTCAATTTTATTGAAAAAAATATAGAATTGGATGCCGAGATAGATATTAATCGTTTTGAGAACTAGTTAGTCTAGCTACTTTTTTACAAAAGATTTGTCATAACTCATAAACAGATTAATCCAAATATTTCGAGATACGCGCATGATTATGGGCATAAAACCAATTAGAGTTAGCACTATAACAATAAAGGCTGTGAGCAGAGATGTTTCTAACAATACATAACTAATTAAAAAGGCAGCTACTGCAAAAGCGATCCCAACACCATAACTCACATACATAGAACCATAAAAAAACGAAGGCTCCATACGGTATCTTGTATTACAATGAGAACAGTTGTCATGTATTTTAAGGGTTTCAGAAATTATGTAGGGATTCTTTTCTACATACATAGATTCTTGGTGGCATTTTGGACATGCACCAAACAAAATACTATAAAGTTTCATTCCTTTTCTAATCATAGCTAAAAACCTTTACTTTTGCGTTTTTAATACAATGCAAAGATAGTTTTTTATGGATGTAGCATTGTAGCAATTGTAATGTTTGTTGTAATTGTATTATACTAAAAATCTATGCTTAATATACATAACCTCTCCATAGCATTTCAAGGCGAATATCTTTTTGAGGATATTACCTTTAAATTGGGCAATGGCGACAGAATAGGTCTTATCGGAAAAAACGGTGCTGGTAAATCTACCATGCTTAGAATCTTATCTAAAGAGCAAGAAGCAGATAAAGGGCAGATTGCGGCTGATAAAGATTTAAAGATTGGTTTCTTAAAACAAGACATAGATTTTGATTTTGGAAAAACAGTACTTGAGGAATCTTACGAAGCGTTTAAAGAAATTAAAACTCTAGAGAAACAGCTCGAAGATATAAATACCCAATTGGCTGAACGTACGGATTACGAAAGTGAGTCTTATAATCAGTTAATGATAGATTTAAATGAAATTCAGCATCAGTACGAAATTTTAGGCGGTTATAATTATCAAGGCGAAACCGAAAAAATACTACAAGGTCTTGGTTTTAAGCGAGAGGATTTCAATAAACTTACAGACACATTTTCTGGAGGTTGGCGTATGCGTATTGAGTTGGCAAAGCTACTACTTCAAAATAATGACTTGTTATTACTCGATGAGCCAACTAACCATTTGGATATAGAATCTATTATTTGGTTAGAAAGTTTTTTGAAAAATTATCCAGGTGCTGTTGTTATTGTATCGCATGATAAAATGTTTTTAGATAACGTAACCAATCGTACTATCGAAATTTCCTTGGGACGTATTTACGATTATAACAAACCATATACTAAGTTTTTGGCATTGCGAAAAGAGATAAAAGCGCAGCAATTAGCCACACAAAAAAACCAAGAAAAGCAAATTCAGCAAACCGAAAAACTGATAGAGAAGTTTCGAGCTAAAGCATCAAAAGCAACGATGGCACAATCGCTCATTAAAAAGCTAGAGCGTATGGATCGTATTGAGGTTGATGAAGAGGATAACGCAGTTATGACTCTGAACTTTCCTATTTCTGTAACACCAGGAAAGGTTGTTGTTGAGATTGAAGATGTTTCAAAACATTACGGCGATTTGCAAGTATTACATAATGTGAGTATGGCTATTCCTAGAGATACAAAAACAGCATTTGTAGGACAGAATGGCCAAGGAAAATCTACACTAGCGAAAATTATAGTAGGCGAGATTGAACATCAAGGCGATTTAACCATAGGACACAATGTGCAGATTGGATATTTTGCTCAAAATCAAGCTGAATATCTTAATGGTAGCAAGACAGTTTTAGATACCATGATTGATGCTGCTAATGAAACCAATCGGAGTAAGGTTAGAGATATTTTGGGTTCTTTTTTATTTAGAGGCGAAGAGGTAGACAAATATGTTAGAGTTTTATCTGGAGGAGAACGAAATAGATTGGCACTTGCAAAGCTTTTGTTGCAACCTTTAAATGTGCTTATCATGGATGAGCCAACCAATCACTTAGACATTAAATCAAAAAATGTACTTAAAGATGCATTAAAAAAGTTTGAAGGTACACTAATTTTGGTGTCACACGATAGAGACTTTTTGCAAGGATTAGCAGAAACGATTTATGAGTTTAAAGACCAAAAGGTAAAAGAATACCTCGGAGACATAGATTATTATTTAGATCAGCGTAATCTCGAAAATTTAAGGGAAGCAGAAAAACGAACAGTAGTAGCTAAAGCGGTAAAATCAACTGACAACAAGCAGAGCTATGAGGAGCAGAAAAAACTAAAATCTTTAAATAATAAGCTCAGCAATATTGAATCTAAAATTAATGACTTAGAGAAATCTGTTAAAGAAGATGATATGGCTTTAGCCACTAATTATGATGAGACTGCTGCTAACCCTGATTTTTTTGATGCTTACCAAAACAAAAAGCAAAGGCTAGAACAGCTTATGGAAGATTGGGAAGAGGTACAAGAAGCAATAGATAATTTGAGTTAGATAATATGGAAGAACATTTTTTTCAATGTCCGTATTGCTGGGAGCAAATTTCTATGCTTATAGATATGTCCCAAACCCAGCAGACTTATATTGAAGATTGCGAAGTGTGTTGTAATCCTATTCAAATGCACGTCATATCTGATGGCACTTCGGTACAAGAAATTAGCCCATCTAGCATAGAACAATAATCTTTTTTATACAAGCTATTTTCTTAAATGATGCATTTCATCGAAAAAACACTTTGTTTTATCGGTAATATCGAATAAAAATTTATATTTGATGTAGTTAAAACGGTTCCCTCGCCCAAATCGCTCAAATATGAAAACGTTTTACTCACTAATAGTATGCTTACTAATAACTGCATTCTCTCATGCAGATATCTCTGAAAACCAGAAAGATGCCCTTGTAGATTTGTATAATTTTACTAATGGTGATAATTGGAAAAACTCTTGGGATTTATCAAAACCAGTTTCTACCTGGTATGGTATCACAATAGAAAATGAACAAATTACAGAATTAAAATTAGCATTCAATAACCTTAACGGTACCTTACCAGCTAGTATAAATGCGCTAGGTACTCTAAGAATTTTAGATTTATCATTTAATAGTTTGGTAGGGGAATTACCTTCCGAGATTTTTGCACTACATCAATTAGAGACTTTAAAATTATTCTCTAATAATTTTGAAGGAGAATTATCTGAAGACATAGGTAAAATGGAAAACTTAAAAGTTTTAGAACTATATAACAATAGTTTTACGGGTGAGATACCAAGTGCTATTGGGAAATTAAATAAAATTGAAAACTTAGGTTTAAGCAGTAACTTGTTTACGGGTAAACTGCCTTCTGAGATTTCAAATTTAAACAATCTTAAAATCCTTAGTGTTTTTGATAATAAATTATTTGGAACTGTTCCTAGCAACATAGGAGCTTTATCTAATTTAGAAGAGCTAATTCTATCCAATAATAGTTTTTATGGTCAATTACCATCTAGTATAGCTAGATTAGGAAATCTAAATACCTTATTACTTGGTAATAACAATTTTACTGGTAATTATGCTAACCTACAATTAAGAATGCCAAATATTATAACATTTGAAATTGATGTAGATAATACAAAAGGAGAGTTAGTAACTCTTGATGAAGAAGTTGACGACAACTAAAATTTAGCTTTATAAAAATAGAAATAACCTTCAATAAAAATTGAAGGTTATTTTTTGATAGTTCTTTTATAATCTAAAAAAAGTATTATCTTTGACATCCAATATCGCGGGATAGAGCAGTAGGTAGCTCGTCGGGCTCATAACCCGAAGGTCACAGGTTCGAGTCCTGTTCCCGCTACTAAGTAATTTTTGTAGAAACGACAACGGTTTAGTTCATGCTAAACCGTTTTTTTATGCATTCTATTTATGATTTTCTTACTTTAGATTTACAAAATGAACACGATTTGGAACACAAAAAGCTTTATTCTGAACCAAAAATTTATGACGGTAATGGTGATTTGACTAAGCGGTGGTACTTGTATTTCTCTTACGTAAATCCAAAGACAGGAAAAAAAGAACGGTGTAAAAATATCTATGGAAAGACAAATCGCTATAAAACAAAAGCAGAGCGTTATCATATATTAAATATCTATAAAAAACGTCTTTCTAAATTACTTCATGAAGGTTTTAACCCTTATGCTAATAATCAAGAACTTTACGAAAAAAGAAAGGCTAATCAGCAAGCAAAAACAACGAAAAGTAATGTTGTTGTTGAAGGGATAACATCTAATTCAGTATCTATTGATAAGGCAAAAGAACAACTTGAAAAAGAAAAAACGATTCCAGAAGCTTTTGATTTTGCATTGAGTATTAAAAAGAATTTGGTCGGGGCGTCTACACTTTCAGACTATAAGAGCAGATGTAATAAACTGATTGAATACTTAAATACAAATTACCCCGATGTTAAAACCATTAATCAGTTAGAAAAAAAACATGTTATTGCTTTTTTAAATTCAGTTTTGCAAAGCACATCAGCAAGAAATAGAAATAATTACCGCACCTGTCTAAGAAGCATATTTCAGAGTTTAGAAGATAATGAACTTATTTCTGCTAACTTCATTAAACGCATAAAGCTATTACAAGCTAAACCTCAAAAGAACAAAACCTACACAGTCAAAGAGCAAGAAATGATATTTAAATATCTTGAAAGCAATGATAAAGTATTGTTGTTGTTCATTAAGTTTATTTCTTATAATCTTTTACGCCCAATAGAAGTGTGTAGGCTTAAAGTCAAAGACCTAAACCTAGAACAAAATATAGTTCAGTTTCAAGCAAAGAACAAAGCATTTAAGACCAAGATTATTCCTGAGATATTACTATCAGAACTTCCAGACTTATCAAAGCTAGACGCAAATGCACTACTATTTACACCAAACGGATTTGGAAAACAATGGGACGCTACGGAGGTTAATAGAAGAGGGTATTTCACCAGCCGTTTTTAAAAGGTCATTAAGGACGAATTTGGATTTAATGATAACTATGGGCTATATAGCTTTAGACATACCTTTATAACTAAGCTATATAGAGCTTTAGCTAAAGAGAGTTCGCCTTACGCAACTAAAAGTAAGCTTATGCAAATTACAGGTCATGCTACCATGTCTGCTTTAGAAAAATATCTAAGAGATATTGATGCGGAATTACCACAAGATTATTCAGAGTTACTATGAGTTTAAATAAAGACATGCAAGCATTGATTGACAGTATTAGGTTGCCTATCCTTTTCTTCTTGCCAGATGATTTAGTAGAAGATAAGTCTGAGGATATTAAACAACAACTCGAAGACATTGGACTTATAAAACAACTCTTCTTTTTAAATAAAGATAATAAGACTTCAAAGTATAAAGAGGGAATTGATGATTGTGCAATCATGGAAAAGCATAAACTACTAAAGTCAAACATTTTTCAGTTACTAGAATTTCAATCAAAGCTTGATGAAAAGCCTTTTGATTTTTTGATAAATAACTATTTCAAAGAAGTCAAAGCTTGGCTTTGGTCTAGTGAATGGTTATCAAGCAATGTAAAACATCATGTTAATGGCTATTCTAAAAAACAGAAATGAAAGAGAGATTGAACTAGCTTCTAAGATAAATGTATATCAAGACAAAATATCTAATCTTAAAATCAACAACAATAAAACTACTGAGAAGAAAGTGTTGTTGACAGATGTTGTTGCTGATGGCTATTTATTGCAAACAGTATTCAATGTTGAATTGTAATTAATATTTTTACGTAAATTAAACGTTTAATTTACGTAAAATGAAAGATAAGTATCATTATATATGCAATTATTGCTATGAAGAGTTTGTGCCAAAAAGACGAAAAGTGCAAAAATATTGCAGTAATACTTGTCGCTCTAAAGCATGGCAAGAAAACAACAGCAATAAAAGCAGCAATAAAAATTCATTGACTATGCCAGTTTATGATAATACCATATCAAATATTCCAAAACAAGAAGGTAAAGTAAATAAGATGTCTTTTCCTGGTATTGCAAATGCTGCATTAGGAAACGTAGCTGCTGATGCTATAAAATCTATACTTACTCCTGATAATAAAAAGCCAGCAACAAAAGCAGATATAAATGATTTATTAGAAAGACTAGATATACGTTATCATTACATTAAAAATTTACCTCAAGATGATAAGGGGAGATATCCATTCTTTGATTTACAAGAGGGGATGCTAGTTTACATCGTTACTTCTTAGTTCATATTTTTAAGTTTTCGCATAAATTTTATTTATATGATTTTCAACATGTTAAAAAGATTTGCGATATAGGTGTTACAAAGTTCGTTTTAAGGTTGTGCCTAACGGTCTCGGCTATGATTTCGTTGCGGAAAAATCCGCAGGATTCTTTCCGCAGTAGCCGAAAGATAGCAAAAAAGCGTTGAATTCCGATTAGGAATTCAACCGCAATGAATTATAGCCATTGTTAGGCACAGTTATTTATTTGTCATACCACGAGCAAACTAATTCTGATATTTCTTCCACGTCATTTTCATTCACAGAAAGACCATAAGTCGCTATTAATTCACTCGAGATTACTCTTTTTATTTTTTCCAATTCGTAACCATTTTGTAAGTCAAGAATTAGCTTTTCACTTAATTTTTTAAAAGAATCACTTTTGCCAGAAGGCATAATATTGGTCTGATATATGATTTTGCTTAAAGCATTAATATTATGTTGGTCAAGAAGTTTCATTTAATTTTCAAGGTTCAAATCAATTCCGTCTTCTTATTAATAGTTCTGTCGTTGTGTGTTTCCCAAGTGCAATATTCAGTCAGATTTTCATTCAGTCCAATCTGTAAATGGCGATGTCCGCTGTACCAAGTTTCTGGTCTTTCAGATTCGAGCCAATTCCGCAAGAGTGGAAGCCCTATTTCGATTAGAAATTTCTTTATCTGCTTATTATTTTTAATTTCCACAGCTTTTAAGTTTACAGTCCATTTTTCTAACGGTTTTGAGTAGGTTGCAGAAATTACTCTCCAAAAGCCTAAAAGGTCTCTCGATTCTCCTTTCATATATCGTCCATTCCAGCCTGGAACAAAAAGTCCCATTCGGTGTCCTTTTTCCTTATCAAAAGCTATGGATAAGTCATTATAAATTCCGATTCCGCTCAACGATTCCGAGATTTGTTTTGCTCCGACTGAATGAGTCAATCCGCTAATTGGTTTCGATTTGTGACTTGTCGTTATCAATGCTGTTTTCTAATTGTGCCTAACGGACTTGTGTATGAAACGTAGCGTGAAAAAAGACACTAACTTTTCGGATTAACACAGAGCCGAATTTTTATATTTTGTTTTTAATTTATCAATTTTAAAAGCCAAATTAAAAATTTGGCGGACTTTCTAAATATACACAAACCTTTTGGTTAAGCACTTATTAGCTATGTTTTATACACCGTGTTGTATGCAGTTTTATTTTAGCTCTCTCTTTATTAATTCAAAATTTTTTCTATTCTTTTCAAGAATTACATTCTTAAGCATTTTTTCATCACAAGCTCCAAATTTTATAAAGTTTTGTCTTCCTTCTCTTAGTGTCATACGATTTGGTCCGGAATGAATATTAGGTTCATCTATATCAATTCCATCGTCTTCCCAAAAACATATTGGACAAATTAGATAATTCCCTCTTTCAGGTAGACTTATATAATCACAACAAGGACACTGATGTTTGGGTTTTAGACTTTTTGGTTTATACCATTTCCATTTCATTTTTTACTCTCCTAATATTTTTTGGCCATAGTCATATTCCTCTTCGTTTGGAAAAAAAACCATTCAAGTCAGGAAAAATTAACTGTAAATATTTGAATTCCGAATTCTGATAAAATTTAAACGAACTCAATGTGTATTCAGTCAGCTTATGATTTTCTATTTCTATGAAATAAATGGAAAAACGGTCAATTAAATCATCAATTTTTTTATTCAGTGGTATTTCTTTGAATTTAAACCTTTCCACGTAATTAGTAATCAATGTGTTTGTTAGTCCGTTCGGAAGTCCAGAAATGAAAAGTTCAGGAATTCCAAAGTTTTTATAAATTCCAGTAGAGTATCCAAAAGGCGTAAATCCTATTTCTTCCATTACGTAGGTATTATGAAATCCATATTTTTCAATGTTGTCATAAACCATCTTAAAATACTTTTCCCTTTTTTCGTCACTCATTCGTTCGGTTTTTCTCAAATTGCATACAACGGTCTCGGCTATGAGTAGTTACGTGGTTTAGCAGTTAACTTTGCAAGTACACACCAATCTAAAAATCCGCAAGGATTTTCAGAAGTAGGCTAGAACAAGCAATTACTTATAGCCATTGTTGTAACCAGTTATTTTTATTCGTTTTATTTGATTTTCTATTCGTAATTCCGTGTTCTTAAGTTCATTTTGGTCAAGTCCATTGTAAATTGAAAAGAAATTTTCCTCATCAGATTCAGATTCCTTTTTCAAAACGAATTCTATTCCGACAAGAATAAATTCCGATTCTTTGTTCTTTTGATAAAAATCATATGTCAAAATATTGATATCAGTAATTACCTTATTTAGATTTTTACTTAATTCAATTTTCGGATTTTCTTTCCAGGTCAATGGCATTTCATCTCCGCTTCCATACCAATCCAGTTTCTCGGATAGCTCAAACGAGTTTACAGTCATACTAAAATCGTCCAATTGATAAGCGGTAAATTCAAATCTTTGTCCGTCAATTTCAAGGACTACAGGTCCATCAGCTAACCATTCATCTTCATTTAAGTCCCACATTAACCAATAACGCTCAATTTTTTTTCCGATTAGTTCAGTCAGAGTTTTTTCAAACTCATTTTTGAAACTTTTTCCGCTATTGTGAAATTTTGGTTTATATGATGGAATTCCAAGCATTCTGTTCTAATTGGTTACAACGGTCTAATGTATGATTTCGTTGCGTGTTTAAGCACTAAAGCTAGCAAATAAATCACTGATAGAAAGTCCGCGAGGACTTTCGTAAGTAGGCTATAACTAGCAATGAATTATACACATTGTTACCCAACGTTTTTATTTTCCATTATTATTTCAACTGCTTTTACAGCTTCTTTCTGATACTTCGATTTGTTATTCAAAATTTCATTCAGTTCACTTTCGGATTTGGATTGAAATTTCTCAACGAATTTTTCAGTCCGATTTTTTTCTTGAACTTGTTTTAATTCTACAACTTCTTTAGAATCAGATTTGTTAATGTACTGAAACATTCTAAACCTATACTTTGTGTTGTCCACAAATGGTTTCTCGTGTAAAAAGTCCACAAGCAGATTTGATATATAATATCTATCTCCATTTTTAAATTCCAAATCCCAATATGCAAGGTCAGAGTTTATCATTTTCCAACGTCTTGCATTGTCAATCCGATTTTTATAATAAATTCCTAAATGATAAATCGAAGATTTTATTTCTGATATTTTATATTGTTTTGATATTCCGTTTTTTACAATTCCAATGCTACCTAATTCACTATCAATTTCAATTTTAGTATCTCTATTTTGTTTATAATAATCAAGGTAAATAATGAAATTCGGTAGATTGTATATTAAGAAAATTACGGACATTATTTTAACAAACAAAAAGTTCAAAACAAATGGCTCTCCTTTTCTTAGATAATAATAAATTGGTGTTATTATTATAGTTCCAACAACAAAATAGACATTCTCTCTTAAAAGAATTTTCAATAGTTTATTGTTATGTTCGAAAGTTTTTTTCAAATGTTGGGTAACGTGTTTGTATATGGAAAGTTGCGTATTTGCGTGCGAGGATTTTCCAAAGGAAAATCAGACGTAGCAAATGAGCAACGACCTTAGTTTTAGCACAACACCAGCAATTTTTTATATACGGTGTTGGTAAATCGTTTTTTTATTTTATTCAAGGAATTATATAACTCAATCCGTAAAAATAGACAATTCCGAATATTATAATTCCAATATAATTCATTTTCAGTTTTGTTCCTTTTAAGTCAGACCAAATTGTTTTTAATTTCTCTTTTTCGGATGAAACAACTTTGGTATTTGCTAAATAATCTCCGATTCTTCTTTCTGGATTGAAAAATCCAACTATTACTTCTATTGGCCAAGCAATGCAAATTGTAAAATTTCGCACGAAACATTGTAATTCAGTTGCAGGTTTTTCCGTTTTTCGGTCAACGACTTGATAACCCATTATTCGTTTAGCAGGACTTTTGGCATTAAAAAAATCTTTGTTGTAATAGATAAAGATTATCAAAACCCAAACATAGGATATCATTCCATCATTTAATCGAAATCCAGATTTTTCTAGAATTATTCCGAACAGAATTGCAATCGGAATTATCAAAACGCACATTAAAAAATGGTCTAATAACATAGCAGAAATTCTATGAAATCGAGGGCTTCGGTTTGCTATATTTTCAAACATTCCGATAGACAAAAGTCCGCTATTATTTTCTGTGTTTTTCGTCATTCTCAAATGTTTGCCAACGTTCCGGCTATGAAGCGTAGGAACGGTTTGGTTGGTTAGGCCTATGCTTTATAGCCATTGTTGTAGCACGTTTTTTATTTATAATAGTTTTCCAATTCGCTCAATTTCACCCTTCATAGTCGTCTCCGAACTTTTTGCAATTGAATAGCCTTCAGCCACAATTTCAAAGCAGGTATCGTGAAAGAAGAAGATGAAATGTTCATATTTTGAAAATTGTTCGTCTTTATGATATGGATGGACAGAATTCATCTTTATCAAGTCTTTTATCCATTTAGATTCAGATACTTTTTGAATTGAGTAAGGTTGAAGTCCGAGTTCATACAATGGATGTCCGTTAATTGATTCGTCATTTGGATTTCCAAATTTGAATTGAGCAAATCGGTCAAACTTGACGGTTACAATTCCTTCATCATTTTCTGTCCGCATATGAACTGTAGAACCATCCCAATTAGGGTCAACATTGCTCACATAGAAAATCAGATAAATATGATGTTCATTTGATAAAATGGTCGGCATAGGAGCGCCAACGTCAATGTCAAAATCTTCTTTTATCTGTTCAATTTTCATTCTATTAACGAGTTATTATTTTAATATTTTGTCAATTGAGTCTCTATCTACTTTCAGCCTTTCAAGAATAAATTGAGCAAAACGCTTATTTGATTTGTTGTACTTATCAAAATCATCCATTAGTCCAGTAGCGTATAGCCGCTCGTTCACTGTCATTCCACCTAACTCATTTAATTCTGGTTTTTCAAGAGCACTCATAATTTTTTGCTGAAGTTCTCGCCATTCTTGCTGTATTCCAATTCGGGCAATTATATCTGAATCCTTATCGCCATGAATGTCTCTCATTCTGTAATCGGCTTCAGCTGGGTTGTCAGGATTTACAAATTGGTTAATGCTCAGATTGAATAGAGCTTGACCAAATCGCAGTTCAGGGTCTCGATTCAGTGCTTCTTCAATTGCATTTAAGATTATTCTATGCTCTTCAGTCATTCTTTAATGTGCTACAACGGTTTTGGCTATGGTTTCGTTACGGAATGGTACGCGAGTATCATTCCGCCGTAACCATAAATTTAGCAAAAAGGCTTGAAATTCCGATTAGGAATTTCAGCCGTAATGAACTATAGCCGTTGTTGTAAGTTGTTTTTTTTTCTTATTAGAGTTATTCCAACTATCAATCCGACAATTCCCAATAAAATCAGCAATTCAGTTTTAAAAACGGAAATCAATTTCCAAAATTCAGATTTTCCAGTTATTTGTTTTATTTCAGAGATTTTTGGTAATGAAATATGATTAAAAAAATAGTCAGAGTCTGTAATTCCCGTATCATTTTTTGAAATACAATTAAACAAGAACAATTGATTGTTCATTAAATAAACTTCCGATTCATAAAGTCGATTTCCACTGCTGTCAGCCAAGGTCAATTTTTGTCCGATAAGCCCATTCTTATTAATTTCTTTTTTCGAAACAGTTGTATTCGGATAGCTTTTTGAAATGTTGGGAACAGCTTCTTCGTAAAGACTAATTAATTCCTTTTTAGAATTCGGTAGACTTTGTTCATCAATCATCATTTTATTTCCGCTGTAAACTATGTCATTTTTTTCAGCTGATAGTTCGTACATTTTAATTCCGTCCTGTTCAGAATCGAAAAGATTAGCATTTTCAGCTGGCAATTTAAATCGAACGTTTTTGTCTAATTCAAAATCAAACCATTGTCCGTTTTGAGCGAATGATTGAAAAGAAATCAGTATTAAAATCCAATAAATATTTTTCAAATGTGAAGTGTTTTAAAATTACTTACAACGGTCTCGTATAACCGTCAGTTACGGTTTTTAGATTACTATTTTTCGGTTAAGCACAGACTTTAGCAATTCCGAGTGGATTCGCCAGCGGTCGAATCCGCCGTAATTGCGGTTATACATTGTTGTAAAACGTTTTTTAGTCAATTCCTAAATCGTTTGTGAAAGAATGATGTAATTCGATTTCGCTAATTGGCACACCAATTCTATCTTCTGTTATTCCGCAAATAATTCGCTCAACTTCATATTTGCTTGATATTTTTTCAATGTTTATTAGTTTGTCTCTGTTTAAAGATATTGTCCAATCGACCAATTGTCTTAATGTTCCTTTTGAAACAGGTGTTGTACGTTTGATAGTTTTTATTCCCAAAATCTTGACGTGAGAACCTAATTCTGGATTAAAATCCAACGCTACTAAATCAGGTAATTCAAGTCCAACTTCCGTTCTTAATTGACTCCACTTTTCTTTCAATTCCGATTGTGAAAATAACTCCGATATTTTCATATCAGGTCTTATTACCCTTTCGGTTAAAGTCAAATTTTTTAACGCTTTTCTGATTTTATAAAATACTATTTGACTCAAACATTTATCTGTCGGATTTTTTGCAATTCTGCTGAAAACAATATCTGCGAAATCCTGAACTGTATAAATTTTTTCCGCTTCAGAATCATCAATTCGTATTCCAAATTTGTCCTCAATTGATATCACTAATTCTACTGAATCTAATCCCATTGTCGGTTTGGTTTAAATGTTTTACAACGGTCCTGGCTATGAGTAGTTGCGTGGGTAAGTACTTAACTTTGCAAGTACATACCAAGCTGAAAATCCGCGAGGATTTTCAGAAGTAGGCGAGAACAAGCAATTACTTATAGCCATTGTTGGGCATAGTTTTTTATAGGTTATTAATCATATTTATTTTAGTGTCAATTCCATTGAAATAGTCCACATAATCGGTCAAGTCAGCGTCTATCCATTCCAATAATTCATAAATTTCATTTTTAATATTAATTGCTTCTGTAAAATTAATTGCGTTTCCATTAAAGCAAATAGGTTCGTTATGATAAACTCGATTTCTAAATTCTCTAATGTTATTTAGTTTTTGGTTTAAAATATTTCTGTTCACGTGAGTTGGCTTGTTAGGAAAGCAATGAATTACAACACCTCCGATTAGCCTGTAGTGATGAGTGTCAAACAAACTTGTCCAAAAACCAAAAGATTGTTCCGCAATAACTTTTCCAGAGGTTACAATTCCGCCTTTCCGTCTAATAGTTCTTTCGGCTTTATTTACTGAATTTTTTAAAAAGAACCTTGAGCCAGTTAGTGAAGGATGGTTCATAAATCTATTCTTTTCCGCTATTATCCAATTTGGATTTGCAAAATGAGATGAAACTTGGTAGTTGACAATGTTTCTAAAAAATATTTCGAAAAGATTTAAAACAGGATAAAACGATTGAGCAACTCTCAAATTTATTCTGTATAACTTTTGTGCTTTTGATTTTGAGTTTCCAGTAGCGATTAAAAATCGGTCCAATCTTGGTTGTGATAAGTAGTATTCTAATTTTTGATATTCCAATATTCTTTTACTTTTATTTGTCTATTACAAAATAATTCACTTATTTTGTATTGTAATGCTTAATCAAGCCTCTTTCTTTATAGAAACGTAATTAAGTGAAAGATATACAAAACCTCTCAATTTTACGAGAGGTTTTTTCATTTTTATGCGTTCCGTTTAAATTATGCCCAACGGTTCGGCTATGAGTAGTTGCGTGGGTTAGCACTTAACCTTACAAGTACACACCAAGTTGGAAATTCCGCAGGAATTTCCAAAGTAGGCGAGAACAAGCAATTACTTATAGCCATTGTTGTGCATAGTATTTTTTATTTCCTCAATTTCAGATTCAATTTCCGCATAGCTTATAAATTCGTCTTGAGTAGTCGTTTTTTTTACTGTCTTTTTCCAAAATGGATATACCCAAGTTAAGGTTGTTCCATAATTTTTCCAATTCCCACTTTCATCCTCAAACTCATATTCATTTCGATAAGCTAATTTACCTTTATAAAAATCAATTCTCCGTTTCTTACAGGTCAAAAATCTTAAAAATTCGTTAAATCCTTTATTCAAGTCATCAAATTTTGGGTCATAATGTAAGTGACTAATTCCATAACCAACAGTTAATTGTCCGCCTTCATCGAGTTCAATCCAAATTGATGATTCGTTTTCGTTTTCAGAATCCAAAGTCAAATGAGTTCCACTTTCAAATTCAGAAACTCTTTCCGAAAAGTGAGTTTTCAGAAGTTCCTTTATTTTGTTGAATGTTAATTCGTGGTTAGTCATATTTTATATAATCCCAAGGAATTTCTTTTTTGAATATTTCAATACATTCCTCCATTAATTCAAGCGAAATGTTTTCTTTAAAAACTCGTATTGTTCTCGTTTTATCTGTATCGTCTCTGAAAATTTCCGCAATCAATTCGTCATTCCGATAGATTTCAACTCCAATTCCGTCACGCTCATTAACATCACTTGCAATTACAATTCTATCTTTATTTTCTTTCACTTGATTTCGGTTCGGATATTATGCACAACGGTTTTGTGTATGGTTAGTTGCGTGTTTCAGCAACTAATTTAGCAAACATTCACAAGCCAGAGAAAATTCCGAAGGAATTTTCAGAGTAGACTTGAACCAAGCAATTAATTATACACGGTGTTGTACAACGTTTTTTATTCATCTAATAAGTCCAATTTCCAACCAGGATTTGGTCTTTTCTCTTTCCAATCCCAATAAGTTCCGTAAAAGTCATCGTGAAGCATTGAATCCATTTCATTTTCCTCATCAAAGTCAACCAACATAACTTCTTCCCATTCTCCAAATTCTATATTTGGGTCAGTAGTACCATCTACTATATTTAGAAATGAGAAAAACACATCAGCCGTATTACTCGCAAATACTTTTCTTAATGCACTTTTTAAAGTCGGATTGATTTCCAATTTTTCCAATTCTGTTTTTTCGGATTCCGTTAATCCACCATTGGATGGATAATTTATCAATCTATTTATTCTTTTACGTTCAAGGTCATTAACGGTATGACTTGCGTTTTCTTCAATCGATTGATGGATTGAAACTAAAAGTGTCTTTTTATTGTTTTCAGATAATTTCATTCTGGTTTTTCAAATGTTGTATAACGTTTGTTTATTTCCAAAACTCCCAAAACTTTTTCTTTTTTCGAGAATTCCATTTTGCAAATCTTTTGTCCAATATTTCTTTTATCATATCGTAATTTTGTCGACTGTTCTTAACTTCATAAATACTATCTAAACTACTTGCTAAAACCTTTGAGTAATCACCAAAATATTTGTCAGTCGAGTAATAACTTTCGGTAAATTCAATTCCGATTTCATTTAATTCTTGATTCCAAAATTTTCCGTCACAAAAGTCAAACAAAAAGTCTCTACCTGTCATTTCTCCAGATTTTACTTTTTCAATTGCGTTTTTAGATTCGGTTAAATGAAATTCACTGATTAGATTATTGTCAATTATCCAATTCAGATACATTCCAATATGAGTTCCACCATTTTCTTCAGGAAGATTTTCAGGGAAATCATTTCCATAATGCCAATCTGCTCTGTCAATACTTGCCATTAGGTTTTTTTAAATGTTGTACAACGTGTTCGTGTATGGTTTGTTGCGTTTGTACTAAGATAGCAAATAGGAGCGAACCCATTGTTCAGAAGCGACAGAAATTCCGATAGGAATTTCCAAGCAATGAACTATACACGTTGTTGTAAAACGTTTAATCAATTTTTATAAACTTCCCAATAGAAGAAGTTATATATAAATCAATTTTTTTAATGAAATCAAGGGTATCCTTTTTGCAGCCAACAATTTCATAAAACGAACGCATTTCACTTATAACAATAGCCTTTTGAAAATCAGATAATCCAATAGTGTCAACTTTTTTAGTGTTTTCAAAACTGAAACGGTTTTTAATTCCTTTCTTAATCAGAAAAGTATCTATTTCAGGGAAATTCCATATGAGTGTGTCGTTTATTATTTTAAATCCAGATTCTGGTAATTCAGAATAGAGTTGAGTGTAAATAACTTTATAATTTCCATTTTCTAAACCACATTCATTTTTTTTAGTATTTGTGTTATCTAATGATTTCTGATTTTTATCGCAGCTAAATAAAAAACCGAAAATCAATATTAAATAAGTGTAAGTCTTATTTTTCATTTGTATTTAAATCACTGAAATGTTTTACAACGGTTTTGGCTATGGTTTCGTTACGGAATGGTACGCGAGTATCATTCCGCCGTAACCATAAATTTAGCAAAAAGGCTTGAAATTCCGATTAGGAATTTCAGCCGTAATGAACTATAGCCGTTGTTGTACACTTGCGTTTATTTATATTTTTCTGAGTATAAAAATTTGGCACGTGCATTTAATTCGTCCGTCATTTTTATTTGATTCGTTTTATTGTCATTCAAAATCCATGCTTTGTTTCCGATATCGCTACTTTGAAGTACGATTGTATCTCCGATTTCAGTCCAGCCAATTGTCCATTTATTTGCATCTCCAGTTCCAGTATTCAATTCAGTCAGCTTATTATTTTTTTTATCGAATAAGTGAATAAAAACATAAGCATAATTATCCGCATTTTTGTCTGTCCGATTTACAGTCGCTTTAATTTCAAAATTTCCAGTTGGCGACTTTATCAATTCACTTTCATAATTGCTGAAAAAGCAACTTGTAAAAGTCAAAGTCAAAAGTATTAAAGTCAATTTACGTTTCATTTGATAGCTTGTGTACAACGGTTTTGTGTATGGCTCGTTGCGTGCAAATTAGCGATTATTTTCGGTTGAGACACAAGCCAGATTTTTAAATTTTACTATCTATCTTTTTTCTTGGAAATCGTCAAATTTAAAAATTTAGCGACTTTCCAAACACGCCATAACTTCGATTTAAGCAACTGAACAGCAATGAGCTATACACGGTGTTGGCAAACGTATTTTATTCTTAATAGACTATTTCTGTTATTATTAATCGTTTTATAAAATAGTCATTCAAATCCACTTTTGTTTCGAGCATTCGGTCAGCAATAAGTCTTGGGTCAATCGTTCCAGCTGCTTCTCGTATATCGAGATAATTAATTAGAAAATTCGATTTGTTTGATATTGAATTTAATGCTCTCGAATAGCTACCAACATAATTTATATCAATCCAATTTTTTCGAGATTCTATTATTGAATCTTCATCGATTGGTTCTCTATAGTTAAATGAAGATTCAGACGTACTGTATCCAAATGCTCCATCTGGCATTAAATATTTTCGTTTAATCTTTAACATTGGAACATCGCTAAAACTCAAAGTCAGTTTTTCAGGGTCACGTTCAATCCAAATTGAATCAGGTACGCTGTAAATCTCTAATCTCAAACTACTTTGTTCAAGATACTCACGACTACTTTCCGATATTTTTTTCCAGTATTCGGTTTGTCCATTTGATAATTCAGTCAAAAATTGTTTGTAGGCTTTTTTTGTTTCTAAATTCGGATATTGTCTTTTTAGAAAGTCTGATTCGAAGTCGTTTACAAGATAAGTCAGAGTTTCACTGTTTTCTTTTCCCAAAACTTTTTCAAATTCCGCTATCTCTTTTTCGTTTGAACAACTAAAAGTCAAAAGTAAAATTATGAATAGATTGATGAATTTCATTGTTCAGTGATATGTTTGCCAACGGTCTCGGCTATGATTTCGTTGCGGAAAAATCCGCAGGATTCTTTCCGCCGTAGCCGAAAGATAGATAAATTGCGTTGAATTCCGAATAGGAATTCAGCCGCAATGAATTATAGCCATTGTTACCTACAGTATTTTTAATTCAGATTCGTGTATATTAAATCCAAGAATAATTTCCGATACATTACTTTTTGAAATTTATCTTCTGGAATTTTATTCAGAGCTTCAATTAAATATTCGCTATCAGTATTTAAATTTCCGTAAGCCTCAAATTTGTTATAAGCTAATCCAAATTCAAATTGCCAACTTGACTTGTCTAAAATTTTTATTTGTTCAAATAAATATCCATAGCAAGATAAATGGGAATTAATCGGAAATAACAAATATGGGTCAAACTCTAAATCCGATTTAAATTTCTCAAAAAAGTCCGGTTTTATTTCTTTCCGATTTACTTTTTTTAATAATTCCGAATATCCATTTTTACTTATTTCAGTCAGATATTTTTCTTGAATTAGCGAATTTTCTAATAAACTATGAATATTCTGTTTGTAAATCAGTTTACCGTCAATCGGTCCAACTTCTGTTACGAGTCGATTATATTTGATTTCAGAACATAATTCAAATTTTTCATCCGCAATTAAGTCAGTCGCATTTTTAGTAGAACCACAAGCTGTGATTAAAGTCAGAATTATTATTTGAAGTAGTTTTTTCAATATTGTAGGTAACGGTCTTGTGTATGGCTCGTTGCGGAAAATCAGCTATGATTTTCCGCCGTGACCGAAAGATAGCAAATTGCAATGAATTCCGATTAGGAATTCAGCCGTAATGAGCTATACACGTTGTTGTCAGCAGTTTTTATTCAAATAATTTTTCGATGTAGGTCAGTTTCTCGCCAGTAATGATTTCGAAATACAGAGAAATTAGCATAAATCCAACTGAAGTTGGGTTAATTGCATAAAGCTGTGTTGAATTCAGCATTTTGAAAAATTTGTCTTGATGTTTTAAGTTCTTTTTAGTTATCTCGTCAATATATGCTTGTTCATCCTTTCTTGACTTTAAATCCGGATATAATTTAGGATTTCGATTTTTTATTATTTGTGAAAGACTTGGTGAGCCAAATCCGCTTTCCATTGTCGTGCAATTAGAATAATTTAAATGTTGTAAATCAATTAAGCTATACTCATAACTCATAAAAGGCTCAATATATTCTTCAATATATTTATTAAAATCTTTCCAGTTTTTGAATTCAAATATTCTGAAATATGTGAAGAATAAATAACTAAACGTTAGTATTTTTAATTGATTAGTTGATATTTTCTCTATTGTAGAAATACTCTCGTTAACAATAATTCTCTTTGTGTCATTTTCATTGCATCCAATTCTTTTTGCTAATAAATTTGCAAGAAATTGATGTAATTCATCACTACTATTTCTTGCGCCAATTTCAATGGACTTGTATAGATTATAATGAAAGTCAGGGTCTTGCAATACAGAATCATTAAACGATTCCAATTCGTTTACTTTTTCTACAAATCGTTTACTTAATTTCTCGACATTCTTTCTTGCCTCTTCTTGTGCAATTTCTTGAAAGCGTGGAAAGTTTTTTTCGAAAAGGTCAGAAAATAATTCTTTTGATTCAGTATAAGAAAGTCCAATAGTAACATTCTTTGATTCCTGAATATTAATTGAGTCATTTCCGCTTTTTTGGCTTGATTTTTTTATCATTTTTTTCAACCGTTATGTTTTTACTTGATTGAATATTAATTGAATTATTTCCACTTTTTTGCGAGTTTTTTGTTGGTTCGTTTTGTCGTAATTGGAAATACGCTATTATTAACCCAATTATAGTAAGAATGCTCCCAATTATCCATTTCCAATTATTTTCTAAAAACTCTGTCATAGTGTTGGGTTTAAATTGCTGGCAACGGTTTTGTGTATGGCTCGTTGCGGGAAATCAGTTATGATTTTCCGCCGTAACCGAAAGATAGCAAATTGCAATGAATTCCGATTAGGAATTCAGTCGCAATGAGCTATACACGGTGTTGTGCATAGTGTTTTTTTATTCAGTTCGTTTGTAATTCATTCCAGTTTTTATTCCGCTTATTGTTAGCAGAATTATTAAAATTAGTTGGATGATTAATAAGATGTAATAAGCATTATTCCATCCATTTCCAGCATTTTCCACAATTCCGCCACTCAAAGGTGGATATTCAGTAGAGTCAGGAATTTCTCGTATAGAATTTACCAACGAAATCAGAAATGTGAAAATCAAAATCAGAGTTATGTCCGAAATCATAAAAATCAGATTTGCTGTCAGGTTTTTAAAATTCCGCCTCAACATTCGGATTAGGTAAACACCAAAGAAAATAAGCGTTACAATCAGAACAATCAGATGAATATTCGCAATGACATAATAAGTATCGTGAACATTGATGTCAGTTACTGAATCAGATTTAAGTCCACTTATTCCGAAAATCCAGAGTATTAAAATCAGTACGAAACTTGTTGTTCCAATTAGCCAAAATGTTTCTTTTTTCTTCAAATTTTTAATTCAGATTACGGTTTTGGGACATTATGCACAACGGTCTCGGCTATGAGTAGTTGCGTGGTTTAGTACTAAACTTTGCAAGTACACACCAAGCTGAAAATCCGCAAGGATTTTCAGAAGTAGGTGAGAACAAGCAATTATTTATAGCCATTGTTGTGCAACGTTTTTTATATTAATAAACTTCGTTCAAATTTATCTAAATTCGGCTTTAGAGATTTCAACGATTTCTTTCCTAAATCAATAATTTTCAACCAGTTTTTATCATTTAAAACTGCTCGATTGTCATAGTCATCATTATTTGGTGATTCGTATTCGGAAAGTAATTTGTGCCAATCCGAAATAATCTCGTATTCGGGTTTTGTTACCAATTCAGACTCGATATGCTTTTCATATCCATCTGATAAATCCAAATCGTCAAAGTAAGAACAGATAAATTCTATGAATGAATAATATGGATTCGTGTTTTTTGAGTCGAGCCAAGTTCTTTTCTGATATTCTAAATTGGTTAAATCTTTAATCATTAGAATCCAATTCCTTCTCCACGTTTCTTTGTCCATTTTTATATTCTCAATCTCAATATTTTTAGGGACTTTTTTTCTTGGAAGAAATCCCCAAAGTTTGTTGTCAGGTGTTTTACTTTTATATCTGAATTTTATGTAAGGTCTTGCTCCATCTGTTGGTGCAAATTCCTCTTTTAAATATCCTCTTTCTTCTCTAGTTAATTCTCTTACGCTACCATCTTCTTCAACGTGAACAAATTCAAAATCCGAATCAGGTTTTATTTCAATGATAAATTCCGTTTCAGATTTTGAGTCAGATTTTTCAATTACACTTTCCTTTTGATTACTATTCAATCCTTCTGTTGTTTTCTTAAAAAATCCGAATAGTTTCATTTTTGGTCAAATGTTGCACAACGGTCACGTATATGGCTCGTAGCGTGTAAAAAGGTATGGTCTTTTCGGTTTAGCCGTGAGCCAAATTTTTGATTTCTATGTTTATCTTTCTCTTATAAATATAGCCAAATTAAAAATTTGGCGGTCATAGCAAATAAACTCGAACCTTTGATTAAGCACTTTCCAGCTATGAGCTATATACATTGTTAGCACCAGTATTTTTTTTCGTTTTCATTCGATAGACTAAATATAAAAATACAACCAAAATTATCGTAAACTTAAAAATCAGTCCCAACAAGTTATCTTCGTTTATAAAGTAGTCCGATGATGTTGTTAATAAAGTTAAGGTCTGAGAATAAATCACAATTCCGATACAGACCAATGAAAATATTAATTGATTTTTAAAATTCACTCCAATAACTATTGCAAAGCAAACCAGAAATAAAGTCAGAAAACTATTTAAATATCTAGTGTTTTTTGTCCAATTAGATTTTTTAAATTGCTTTTTCAAGAGCGTATTCTTTCTTATTTCGTTTTTTAATTGAAATAAATCTCTGCGATTAAATTCTGTTGTCAACTCGTTTTTTGAGATTCCATATTCGTTAAGTTCCGTTTTAGAAAAATCACTTTGAATTATGCTATCAGGAATTTTTTTAAACAAGTCAGAGATAATTTTCTTTTGAGACTTATTTTTAGTTTCTAAAGAGTCAGAATATTGGTTTATATGTCCAATACTCATCATATCAACATTTGTTTTTTTGTATTCGGTAGCTTTTTCAATTCTTTCTTGTGACGTAAATGGTTCTTTTCTTGCGTTTTCATATCTATCCAAGAATGATTTCATTCGAATTTTTGGCACTACACTATTAGATAGTAAGAATATAAGTCCGCCAAAGATTAGTGATATGATAAGTCCGAATTGGAAAAATTTTGAGAAAGGAATTTTCTCTTTTATTAATTCCGCTGTAACTAAGATTAAGGCAATGAAAACACCAAAATTAATTACTGCGGGTATTTGACTAAAACTAAAAAGCATTCCATTCGTTAGGTCAAATCCAAATTCGCTAAAATATAAGCTGATTGTCTCAACAACTAAAAACGAGTAGTAAACTAAACCACTTATTATAAAATAGGATATAAATTTTCGCAGGATTTTTATCATATTGGTGCTAACGGTTTTGTGTATGATTAGTTGCGTGTTTAAGCAACTAATTTAGCAAATACAAACCGAATAGAAAATCCGCGAGGATTTTCGTAAGCAAGCTCGAAATAGCCATTAATTATACACGTTGTTGTGTAGAGTTTTTATTCCTTACCTATATTTTTAATTGCATCTGAAATAAATTCATTTGGTAAATAATGTCCAGATTCATAGAATTTCAATGATTTATCCTCTATGATTATTTTGTCAAAAAAATCTTGAGCTTCTTCTTTAGTGTACCAACCATCTTTTGTTCCCATAAGTAAACTAATAGGTGCTTTTTGCATTATTGCATAGTTTTTCGGTGATATTACTTCCATATTTTTTGCGTTATCATCATTCATCCCTATCCTTTTAGAAGCTTTTTGTCCATCCAAGGGTGCTACACAAACAACTACTCGATTTAATCTGTCATCAACTGAATTTAAAAGTATAGTTACCATTCCGCCCATACTATATCCAATAACATCAAAAGTAGTTGATGTATTATCTGAATTAGACTGTATGTAATCCATTATAATTCTGATATCCTTAACTGTAGTAGCAAATAAATTATGTGTTTTTTGAGAATCTTGTGATGAAAAAAATGTCAAGGGTGAAGCAAAGTTTGCTTCATAACTTCTTTCTCCGTGATATTTTGCATCTGGGATTATTACAGAATATCCTAATGTTAACAATGAGTCTTTGAGTTTTACATATTTTTCTGATAGACTGGTTGTAGGATTAATCCAATTGTCTTTGTTTCCAGTTATACCGTGAAGAAGTATAACATATTTATCCACCATTCCTTCTTTTGGTTTTATCCTGTAAAATGGAATTTTGGAATCGAATCCATCTATTACTATTTTTTCAAAAGTATTACCATTGTCAGCGGTATTATTTTCAACAATTTTATCATTGAATTCTATTTTTGGAAAATAACTTAAATCAGCAGTTATTTCTTGCGCTGAAATAAAAGTACTAATGAGAATTAGGACAAATGATAATAGTAATAATCTAAATTTCCCCATAATTATTATTGATTTTGGTTGGTTTTTCAAATTCTACACAACGTTCTTGTGTATGGCTCGTTGCGGGAAATTCGCGAGAATTTTCCGCCGTAACCGAAAGATAGCAAATTGCAATGAATTCCGATTAGCAATTCAGCCGCAATGAGCTATACACGTTGTTGTACCACGTTATATTTTTATATTCCAACTCCACATTTTAATTCCTTTTTCAGTCAGTTCTTTAGTTGTTTTCTCGTCAGTCCAATGTAACACGTTAGTATATTCAAGTGTATTTGATTTCATTAATATCTCCACAGATTGTGAAATCAGATTTTTTCTTTCACTTGATTTTTGATTTTCGGCAAACGAGAGCTGTAATAGTTTTAAATTAGGGATTTCTCCAACAGATTTAATGTCGTTAAGTCGCAAATTATTATGAATGTGAACTCTTTTTAAGTTTTTTAATTTCGATAAGTTAGGTATTGATTCCATTTTTGACATTCCTTCAAATTCTATCTTTTCCAGATTTTCCAAGGAATTCAAGAAATCAAAGTTTGATATTTGCCTTACTCGACTAAATTCTATTGATTTTAATTGCTTTAGTTTTGATAATGAATCAAGGTTTTTATAACTGCCAAAAAGTAAATTCAATTCTTGAAGCTTTATTAGTTCGGTCAAAAAGTCCAAATTGTCTAATTTGACTCCACGAAATGTTAGAGTTTTTAAATTTGGCAAATACTTTGCATTTTCCAAGCCTTTTTTCATTCCGTCAACATACAAGGACTCTAAATCCTGAAATTCCTTAATGAATGATAAATCAACAGCTTTGGATTTAGTTTCTTCAATTCCAAAATGTTTCAGCTTGCAGTTAGACTTAAGTATGGAATAGTCTTTTACTTTATAAGTGGCGATTGTGAAACTTCTAATATTTGGAATTAGTTCATAAAAAGATAAATCTTCGCAATCATACCAAACAACTCTTAATCCAATATCTGGATAGTCTTTGTAAAATTCATTCAATGTTTCCCAAGTTTGTCTATTTGGGGTTTGAAATTCAAACAATTGTAATGAGTGGATATCATCCTCTTTTATGATTTTAGGAATATCAGATTTCTCGAGGTCAGAATAGATGTTTATATTTCCGTTGAAATTTCCCCATTTCTTTTTTCTGTTAAATATTCCCATTAATTATCTCGGTTCTTTAATGTGGTACAACGGTCTTGTGTATGGCTCGTTGCGGAAATCTGCAAGGATTTTCCGCCGTAATCGAAAGATAGTGAATTGCAATGAATTCCGATTAGGAATTCAGCCGCAATGAACTATACACGTTGTTAGGCATAGTTTTTTAAATTTTTATTTTTTGGTTAAAAAATCATTTACTCTTAGAAAGTTAGTAGCAAGGTCATTAGGGCTAACTTCTATTTTAAAATAGTATTCGCCTGTCATTTGGCAAGCGATATTGTAAATTGATTCCTTATTTGATATGTTAGTCTTTAAATTCCCAGTTTCTTCAAACTCATTAATATCAGCAATTACATTTTTTGAAAAAATACTATCCGAAAAAGGAACCTGCTTATAAAACAAATCCACCCACGGAATTACTTCTTTAATACCATCTGTTATACTATCATCTTTTTTTAAGAGAAAAAGTTTTGTATCATTTAAATGTCAAGAAAAAAAACTTTTTTAGTATTTGCACACGTCTTTTGCCCGATAATAATAGGCGGGCTAATCTATATTTCACTTAGGACAACTAATTTGAGGATGTTTAATTGGTTTGAATTATTTGGCTTTTCCTCAATTGTTTTAAAACTACGGGAGTCTATTTTCCCGCTTTATGAGAATTTACCTTCTTGGATATATTATTCTTTACCAGATGGCCTGTGGGTATATTCTTTTTCATCTGCTCATATTCTTATATGGGGTAATTCTTTCAGCAAATTAAAATTTTGGCTTTTAATTCCTGTTTTTTGCGGTGTTGGAGCTGAACTATTACAATTTTTAAATCTACTTCCAGGCACGTTTGATATATATGATTTTATATTCTCTATTATGGCTAGTTCACTTAGTATATTTTTTTTAAATCCAAAATTCAAATATTATGAAAGATAACTTTAAGACATTGATAAGCATTGTGGTAACATTAGCTTTTTTATTCCTAGCTTTTGGTAGCGAAGATGATTCATCAACTGATAAAAATTCTAGTGGTAGCAAAGAAATAAAAACTTCATTTGCTTCAGTATATGATGCTAAGGATTATATACGTTACGTAAAATATAAGAACTTAGTAAAGGTTTGGGGTGAGCCAGAATTGGGAAAACCTTATTTATACAGGGGTGAATATGTTATTTATGCTACTTGGCCTGAAGTTAAAGTTGAAGGACAAGCTATGAAAGTACAGTTTAAAAATAGCGATGCTGATTGGAATTTTAGTTCAAAAGATGGTTCACCTTATAAAGAACCTATAGGATTCCCAATACAA
The DNA here is from genome assembly GCF_014635865.1 of Winogradskyella haliclonae. Lineage (GTDB taxonomy): Bacteria > Bacteroidota > Bacteroidia > Flavobacteriales > Flavobacteriaceae > Winogradskyella > Winogradskyella haliclonae. The sequence continues at coordinate 1,321,575 of NZ_BMDQ01000001.1, forward strand.
ATCCAAATCAATGATACAGGTTATGGTTGGTGAAGTGTAGTAAATGAAATAGCTATTTATTATCCATAATGCAATTGTGTGTCAAATTAAGACTATAGTTCAAACTTGACACGCTAAGTATATTTGAATACTAGTAAAATACTAGAAAATGTATTAAAAAAATATATAGTCTAAAAATAATACAATATCTTTGAGATATCAAGTTAAAGTCCATGTATTATTTTTATTCAAGAGTATCAACAGTATCACAGAACACCAGCAGGCAGGTTTCAAATTTCAAACAGCATATAGGATTCAATCCAGCGAATTTATATATTGATAAGGTTCAGGGTAACGTTCCATTCTTGGAACGACCAGAAGCGTCAAAACTTTTTGACCATGTAACTGAAAACTATGATGGTCGACCAACTATAGTGGTCGATAGTATTGATAGACTAGGACGGAATCTCATTGATATTTTAAGAACTATCGAGAGGCTCACTGCTAATGGAATCAATCTTAAATCAATTAAAGAAGGGTTTGAGACCTTGACCGATGATGGCAAGGAAAACCCAACTGCTAAGATTGTGGTATCATTGATGGGGTCTATCGCAGAGATGCAGCGTAATATCATAAAAGAAAGAACTGCTGAAGGTATTCAGATTGCCCGTGCCGCTGGAAAGTTTAAAGGACGTAAGTTCGGCTCTGTTCAATCTACTTCTAGGCTTTTAGAACGCCACCCTGTTATCGTTAAGAAGCTTAATAAGGGCCTAACTGTGCGTGAAGTAGCTGAAATTACAGGAAAGTCTACAACAACGGTTATGAAAGTAAGAAAAGTTCTTAAAAAAGACATGAATATTTAATTACGATAGCGAATTGTAAAAAAATGCGCACCTTTGTATTCAACCTAATAAATGAATGCCTGATAAGAAACTAAAATATCAAGAACAAATAGATACTTTTGACCCAGATTTGACTGGATTTTATGAACGTGATAGGGATAGTTTTCGATTTGTTCACAAAGACAATGATGATGAAAGAAACTTTCTGCCAGCATTTGTAATTGATGAAAACAGAACTCAAAATAACTTTAGAGGTTTTGGGTTATCGTTCTTTGAGGATGAAACTAAAGCAATTAATAGATATACTCTATTAAATAATGATATGCCGAATATTCATAAGAAAATTGGTACTCATTTAGCGAAGGGCTTTATAGAATCTGAAGATGGTATTTCTGATGATGCGAATGAATTCAGTCATTTTACGTTATTAGAATATGAAGATGTAGAAATATCTGGAAAATTTAGTCAATCAATAAGAATCTACAATGATTAATGTTAACGGATTAAATATTGACTACTTACCAATGAAATTAGATGATTTCATTGGAATTCTGTTACATCATGAATATCCTGTGATGACAATTTATCGTCATAATGGATTGCCATTAATACGCTATTGGGTAGACTGCAATGATGATGATTCAGTCAATAGGTATTTTGTTTACACCGTTCGTCCAGTCTCTCTAAAGAGATATCTTAATGGAGGGATTGGTTTGTTGGGACTATTAAATTGTCTTAATGATGGTTTCGGATATCTTATTGACATAGACAATACAAATGTGATTCATAATGTAACGATAGTATCACCAATAAACTTGCCAGACACTTACAAGCCAAGGTACGATTCGATTTTTGAGCTTAATAATGGCGTTGATACTGAACAGATTTTTAAAGCTTTCGATTTAGACTCAATAGAAGAAAAAATTGATACGGTAGGATTGTTAAGTGAAATCTCTAAAGATAAGAACATTGAGATAATAAATTTACATTTAACAAAAGGAGAAGGAATCGGTTATGGTAAAATTAACACTAAACTCTTAGGTGAAACCCTAATAGCCTTCGACAATTTATATAGAGAAGTAGCTTTTGATGAGATGAAAGGTAGCAATCGTGGCGAAGTAACAGACAAGAAAGACAATAAAGATTATTTCGTCAGGTCTTCAACAGAGATTTTCATGAACAAGGCGGCATCATATAGTATATTTATTAAGCCAAGTATCACACAGCTTGACATGTTTGAAAATGTAACTGAGTCATCAAAGATTGCAAAAAGAATATTAGAGTTAATCAATAATACATCTGATAAAGATTTAATCGGAGATTATTACCCTCAAATAAGTGATTTTGCTGTAAAATCTTATCAAGAGTTCTTGAAGGAGATAATAAGCAAGGATATTAATCTAAGTTTGAATTGGTTTAATCCTCAGAACAATGAAACTTATTCAAAGGATTTTTCATTGACAATCGCCAATCAAATTAACGACAATATAAATTCCATTAATACAGATTTCGAAGAGAAATTCAATCTAAAAGGAAAATTTACTGCCTTAAATTGTGATACGAGGTATTTTACATTTAAATCTCATGATGACGAAAGCTACAAAGGGTATTTCGATACTTTGATAAAAGACAGTATGCCATTATTAAATTTTACGACATTGTACGAGATTATAGTGAACAGAACTATAAAAAAAGAAGCTGGACGTTCTGAACCAAAAATTAGCGACATAATATTATCATGTCAAGAAGTGTCATCCTAAAGCTGAAAGAGTTAATTACGTATTCTCCAAATTAAGACATCAATATCGTTTCATTAGCTGAAATGACTAGAATGTAACCGTAGTCTTAATAAATATAAAGAAAGCTCTAACATTGAGCTATATAATATATTTTTACTGAAAGATTACTGCCCTATGAGCTTGACTTCTAAATTGACGATTCCTTTTAATGCTATTTTTCCTGACGAAGAACCTCTTGAAATTGAAGGCTATTTTGAGGGAATCACCCGTGACACCCTTTTGAAAATTGGGTCTTTCTTCCTGGGATTTAGAGCCAATGGTTCAGATTATTCTCATCCATTTGATTTTATTCGCATGTTCTTCTCAGAGGAAAACAGAGAGTTTGCTAGATTAGTAAGAGAAAACTTAATAGAATATGTCTCTGAAGAAAGATATAGTGTAGAAGACTATTCATTTTCTTATGTTGTAAGTAGTTTGGCGTTCTTTGAAAAAGCTTTTGATTTGGCTGAAGATATTGAAACTACTTTGACGAATACCGAAATAGAGATAAGTGTGTTTAAGGCATTCTTACTGTTAAACCAAATAAAAAATACAGACAGTGGTGTAATTGCATCAGAATCAACAGCAGATTGTGTGATGGAAAGAAAACCAGCGGCCATTTTACTATCACTTCAGCTTAACAATTTTGACTTTACAAATTATCAAATTGATAAGTTAATTTCCACACAACTCATAAGGTCCATTTCGTTCTTTGAATTTTTAGAATCAAAAGATTCGTGCACTCCACTACTAAACTCTTTTTATGCTTACTATGATGTTGGTGACTACAAAGAATACTTAAAGAGATTACTGCCTTTATCTATTTCTATAGTTAAAAGAAATAAAGAAGGTCATACAGATATTGAACTGGACAATGATGAGCATTTGGAATCTAATGTGACCTTTCTAGATAAAATTTCCGTAGATGAATCGGACATATTAGAGGACGTAGACTTTAAAAAATTAAGAGCTAACCCAATTTACAAGCTTTCTGAAAATAAATACAGAATTATTAGTCCTCAATTTGTATTAGAGACGATTTTTAATGGACTATATTGGAAGTTTAAGCCAATTAATGATGGTCTACCAGTAGGAGATAGAATAAATAATTTCTTAGATTTTAAAACTTTTGAATTCTCAGAGAAGTATGTCCTTCACAAGTTGTTACGGGAGATTTTTGGAAGACGATTTTTTCAAAGAAATGGAACCGAATTAGATGCCCTTTGCGATGGTGCGCCAGACTATTATGTGAGAAATGGTAAAAGGATGTTTCTTTTCGAATCAAAGGACATAATGCTGAATGCGAACGTTAAGCAATCTTCAGATTTCAATCAGATAGAAAGAGAATTAAAGAAAAAGCTTTATATAAAGGATGATGGAACTCCCAAAGCTGTTGTTCAATTAATCAAAACCATCAGAAAGGCTCTTGACAAGACTTTGGAATATGATACAGGATACAATCCAAAAAGAGTAATTATATTTCCTGTGTTGGTGCTACATAATAGAATGTTTAATGTAGGTGGATTTAATAAACTTTTGAATTTTTGGTTTCAAGATGAACTTCAGGGTTTAAGAGATGAAGGATTCGATACACAAAATGTTATGCCACTTGTTACTGTTGATATTGATACATTAATCTTTAACAAGAACGTTTTTGTTGACCGCAAATTGAAATTTGAAGATATTCATACTGAATACAGTAACGAGTTTATTAATTTTTCGGTTGAAGGTAGAGCTTATGTAAATGAGGCGGCTGCGAATAAAGCTAGTAAAGATTCGTACGTGCCATTTTCATTCTATTTGGACAATAAGGTAGATAGGATGAATCTTAGGACTATACAAAACGAATTGATGGAGAAAGGATATAGTCTGTTAGAATAGAGAATTTATCCAGCTAAAGCTATTAAGGATTACCATCTTTTTCTTTTTCTGTAACGCCTCACAAGACGCATATGTCCTTGCTGAATACGCTTACTTTTTTCTGCGTCTTCTTTCTTTTTATTTTCTAATAGCCTTTGCTCTTCCTTTTTTTGTCTTAATTCAAACTGTTCTTGGTAGTATTCGTAATCACCATCATATTTAAGAATAAAATCCTTCTTGGATATGAAAAGACCAATACCTGTTTTAGTTCCCATACCAGAGCGCACCCAAAAAAGAGTGTCTGTACCAAAATCAATAAAAACATGTCTATTAACTTCTGCCCAACTTCTGCGTGCATGGTTCCATTGAAAGGCTTTTCTGCCTATTTTATTTTTGATTTGATTATGTTCTGAACTCCATCTATGGTGGGGACCATCTAATTCGAAAATTTGAAAGTTATTTTTAAAATGGCCACCATTGATTAACCATAACATTCTTTGTCCGTAGAACTCTTCTCGCTCTGATATTATACCTTTTCGAATAGGTGAATTTTGAAGTTCTATCACCACATTTTCCTTTGTAAGTACATCCGCTCTATGTATTTCATTATTCTTCCTAATTACCTGTTCAGCACATTCTTTGCCGAATGTCATTTTCCAATCAAGATGCCAGTCAGATTCTGGTTCATACCACGGGTCACAGTTTTGTCCTTTATAATGTGCCCAATGCCAATCATTTATTTCACCACATTTAGAATGTACTTTACCACCACAGGTTGGACAAGTTCCAAATGTGTTCGGTTGAGGTCTAACTTTTTCATTATTTACAATCGCCCAAAACATATTTTAATAGTAAATATTATGCTATAAATATTTGAATAGATGTAATCTGTAAGCTTTATATAAAATTAATTAAAATCATTATTTTTATATTTAAATATATGATAATCAATTTAATATGATAATTAAAAAAATTTACGCACTCTTTTTTTTGCTACAATTTTTAAGTATTCAAAGTCAAGAGAAATTTGAAGATTACACATACTTTAATGATATACAAGGGATGCCAATTTACTATAATCGAAATACTTTGAAGCCATATCTAAATGGTCGTTTTATTGAAGAATCTAAGTTTTTCCCTACAGGAAAAGTATTACCTGAGAGAGAGTTTAGATTGAGAAATGGGAGAATGGATGGTATTGTAAAAGTTTATTTTCGAGGAAAAGAAAGTAATGTTATGGCAAGTTGGAAAGATTTATATCCTAACGGTTATGAAGAGATAAACTATGTGCTTGGAAAAAGAGGAAACCAAATTAACTATTTTGATTCCGACAATCGAAATATTTTGAAAAAGGCAAATTACCAAGATGGAAAATTAAGCTCAAATATTTCCTATTATAAAGATAAAACAATTGAGACTTATTATCCAGATAATTTAAATTCAAATTTGAGATTAGTTAAAACTATAACTTCAGATAATAAGGGTAACAAAAAATCTGAAATTTCAAGTATTCCGAACTTTACAAGTATACCAATATGGTCAGTTAATGGATTGCATGGTAAGAGTTATTATTATCATGATAATGGAAATGTTTTTATTGAAGCAGATAATTTCAATGGGTTTTTAGTTAAAATTTTAGTCTATGATATAGATGGGAGTTTGTTTAATGGTCAAATTGAATTACCAAAAAGGCTATACGGTGTCTTAGGTAAGGTTAAGGCAAATATTAAGGATGGACTTATAGATGGACAATTATTAGGTTATCATGAAATTGAAAATTATAAAATTTTCGAAGTCAATTTTCAAAATGGATTTCCAAATGGTCTATTTAAGCTATATATGTCTGATGGTTCTATTAGAGGAGAGGCAAATTTTTCTAATGGTATTTTAGAAGGAGAATTTATTCAATATTTAGGTGATAATGTTATTTCCAAAATTAATTTTAAAAAAAATAATCCTATAACTATTACCACATACGATAGACATGGCGTAGTGAAAATTCACTACACTAAATCTAATAAGTATGCTCAAGAATTAACATTTTATGATGAGAATGGAGTTAAAATTGAGAGAATTTCATTGAATAAGACTCTCTATCAACCATTCAACTTTATGTATAAAGAAAGGGTGACGAAATCCCTAATGAAATTTTTCCTAATTAATATTAATTGGATTAACAAAAGTACATTTGATAAGTATAATAGTGAAAGAGTTATTTATAATAGTAAAGGTGAAATAATTGAGATAATAACAAATAATAATGGAATATACGAAAATAGATATTTTGAAAATTCAAAGCCCAAAGAAGGAATTGAAAAGAGTTATAGAGAAAGCGGTGTTTTAAGTAATGAGATTCAATATAAAAGCGGATATAAGGTTAGTCGAAAAGGTTATCATAAAAATGGCGAAATTTCAATATTAGAAACTTATAAAACTGTTGGAGAGTGTATTCAAGAAAATTTCAATGAAAAAGGTGTTTTAGTAAAAAAAGTATTTTACAAGAATAATATTCAATATGAACTTTTTAATTATGTCTTGGTTAATGATAACAATAATTCTTTTCTTTTTCATGAAATTAAAAAAGATAATGGAAAAGTTATAGTTAAGGAGTCATTTTACAACAAGGAAGGTGATGTTATTCATACTAATGACTTTAAAAATCCAAATTGGGATGGAAATTATAAGACATATGGTTATATTAATGGTGAGTTCATAGTACTAAATTATGGCACTTATAAAAACTTAAAAAAACACGGGACTTTTTTTGTCAAAGGGCAAGAAATGAATTATAAATATGACAAGCTTGATGGGGTCGCAATTTTGAAGTATAAGAGTTTGGTATTAAGAGATTTGTACAAAGACGACCAATTGATGAATAGAATAGATATTTCAGCATTTAACGATGCTAATAATATTGATGAATATTTTACTACTACTACTAATTTACCAAACAACCAAAGTTCATTTATTGGAGGAAAATGCACTACAAATATTGAATGTAAGAGTGGCTATTGTTTGAATGGTAAATGTTCGACCACTTTAACTATTGGTTCAAAATGTATCTCCAATTTTCTATGCAGTTCTGGCTATTGTTTAAATAGTAAATGTTCGGCTACTCTAGTTTTAGGTTCTAAATGTACATCTAATGTTTCATGTAATTCAGGTTATTGTTTAAATGGAAAATGTACAACTACTTTGCCTATTGGTTCGAAATGCATATCTAATTTTTCATGCAACTCTGGCTATTGTTTAAATAGAAAATGTACTAATACTTTACCGTTAGGTTCCAAATGTACATCTAATGTATCGTGTAACACTGGATACTGTTTGAATAAAAAATGTACTGATAAACATAATTGAATTTAATAATGATTAGGTTCTCATTTTCTAAAATTCTATAATCTTGAAAAAGTCTTTTATAAACTTGTTCGATAATTTAACCTTTCCAGCTACAAAGAAGCTCCTTAATTTCTCAAGGAGCTTTTATTTTTTTAGTTTATTCCAAAATGTATAAGTCAGATACCAAAATGTATAAGTTTTGAACTTCAATGACAGCTTAACTTTGTCATCAAATAATAAGTGTAAAATTTTAAAACATAAAATCATGGTATTACAATCAGGAAAAAACAATGTAACGTTTACATCATTTGGAGTACAATTAGCAGGAGATTTATACCTTCCTGAAGGATTTGATGAAAACAAAAGGTACAAAGCCATTGTTGGAGCGAGTCCGTTTCCACAAGTTAAGGGACAAATTCCAGCCATATATGGTCCAGAAATGGCTAAAAGAGGTTTTATCTATCTTGGATTCGATTATCTTGGAATGGGAGATTCGCCAGCATTACCAGGAGAATATAAAAAATCAAGATATATGTTCCGTTTAATTGAAAACACATGGGATGCAGTTTCTTACTTGGGAACACTTCCATTTGTTGATGAAATTTATGGATTGGGTGTATGTCAAGGAGGTTCTATCGTTGCATCAGCCGCTGTAACTGACCACAGAATCAAGAAAATTGCTACCGTTTCTGGTATGATGGCAGCAGATGCTTTTCAATGGGGTAACAGAGATATTGCTAATATGGTGATTGCGGGAGCAAACGCTTCAAAACAAAAAATGTATGAAACAAGAGAAGCAGATTACACTTGGCCAATTGTTCTCAACGACAGTATGAGCAGAGAAGAATTTGTTGCCACAGGAACACCAATGGCAGATGATACTTATAATTTCTATGGCAAAGATGGTTTTGCAGGACCAGGGAAAGTTGAACATTTTACTTGCGAACATATCGGTGACCAGCCTATGCAATCACTTATTTCTATTGCAGAGCACTATGCTGATAAAATTGCTCAACCAACCCTTGTCGTATATGGTACGAGTGCAGCAACAGCTATTTGTTCAACAGCGTTTATTGATAAACTTACAAATGACCCTGAAGTATTAGCATTTGATGAATTTAGTCACGTAGATTTTTACTGGAAACCAGAAGCTGTAAAAGTATCTACAGATGCTGTTGCAGAATTCTTTAATAAATAATAAGCTATAGCGCGTATTAGGTTTTTTTGATTAATAGCGCCCTAATACAAGAACCTCTTGCCTAATATTTAATAGCAAGGGGTTCTATTCTTAAATATTTGAATATGACAGTTCAAGAATTAGAAAAACAAGTACAAGGACAGAAAGTGCATCAAATTAGATGTGGCAACCATCGTTTTATCGACATCACCATTGTAGCTACTGAAGGACGCTTTTTTGTGCGTCAGTATAAGTTCGGAAAAAGAAGTTGGTATCACGCGTTTTTAGAGCATCCAGGAGGTGCTATGAAAGTTGGCGATGTTGAAGTTGCAATTGATGGTGTTGTTCCCACTGATTTAGATGAAATAAACCCTAGAGTGAATAAAGCGTATCGAAAATTGTTAGGATTGATTTATCCTGCAATGCGATTGACATATGACACAAAAAAACATGAAGCGTCTACTTTAGAGCTTATTCCTAAAAGTCTATGAAAAAGAGAATACAAAAAATTTTAAAAAAAATGTTGATTACCCTGTTATCACTTATTGGCATCTTGATAGTTGCTTACTTTCTGATTGTAAAATTTTATCCTTCTTTTGGTGGCGACGTCACAAAAAAAGATTACGAATCCTATACCAATTCTAAACAATACGAAAATGGTAAATTTCGAAATCTAGATGCTAACGTTCCTCAAGATTTAGGGTTTAATGATATGGTTAAATTATCGTGGAAATTCTTTACTGCCAAAGTTGAAAACGGCAGACCAAAAGACGATTTAAAAGTTCAAAAAATAGATTCGGCAAATGTTGCTGATTATAAAGGTGATACACGCTTTATTTGGTATGGTCATTCCGCTTTTTTAATGCAAACACAAGGCAAAAATATACTAATTGACCCTATGTTTGGCAAAGTGGCCGCACCAATGGAATTTTTAGGTGAAAATCGTTTTAATAAAGAGATGCCTTTAGAAATTGAGAAATTACCAAAAATTGATGCTGTAATCATTTCGCATGACCATTACGACCATTTAGACTACGACAGTATTAAAAAGTTAAAATCCAAGGTTGAACACTATTTTGTGCCATTAGCTGTTGGAGTGCATTTAAAAGCTTGGGGAATTTCCGAAGAAAAAATCACTGAGCTTGATTGGTGGGAAGAAACTACTTATAAAGGTTTGCAGTTTGCCTGTACACCATCACAACATTTCTCTGGAAGAAAAATGAATAATCGTCAAAGTACCTTATGGAGTTCTTGGGTTATAAAAACACCAACCGATAACATCTTTTTTAGTGGAGATAGTGGTTATGGTGAACACTTTGCTGAAATCGGCAACAAATATGGCCCATTTGATTTTGCAATGCTCGAATGCGGGCAATACAATGAACAATGGCAAGACATACATATGCTACCAGAGCAGACCGCACAAGCAGGTGTAGATTTACGAGCAAAAAAAATAATGCCAATTCATTGGGCAGGTTTTAAATTGGCATTACACTCATGGACAGACCCAATTGAGCGTGTAACTAAAAAAGCAAATGAACTCAACATACCTTTGGTAGCACCTAGAATTGGCCAAGCATTTACCATAAATAATATCGAAAACAGCCCTTCCAACTGGTGGAAAAATTATTAATAATAAATCGTAGATTTACATAGTACAGAAATTATGAAAATGTCTAATCTTAACTTCAATTCCATAACAGAATTCCACGAGCATTTTAATTTAAAAGAGCCAGAAAGCCCTTTATTCAGTATTGTGCATACCGAATTGGAAGAAGGTGAACAAGAGAGTTGTGAAGCTTATGCTTTTGACGAACCAGTAGAAATGAACTGTCAGTTTTATGGCATTAGCCTAAAGAATATTATTTCGGGTGAACTCTCTTATGGACGTACTAAATATGATTGTACTAAAGGAACTATGCTCTTTACAGCGCCAAACCAAACTTTAATATTTAAAGATTTGGTATTTAGTTCAGAGAGTTATCATATAGCCTTTCATAAAGATTATATACGAAGTCTTGATATTTATGAAAAAATAAAAACCTATAATTTCTTTAATTATAATGTGAATGAAGCCCTTCATTTGTCACCTAAAGAAGAAGAGATAGTAAAAGATATTTTCAAGAGTATTAAAGCTGAATATCACAATAACCAGGATGAGTTTAGCAAAGAAATCATCATTTCTCAACTAGAAACTTTATTAAAATATGCCGATAGATTTTATAAAAGACAGTTTTTAAATAGAACAGACGATAACAAAATTCTAATCACTAAATTCAAAAACATACTCAATACCTATTTCGAGCAGAATTTATTTGCAGAAGAAGGCATTCCAACTTTGGATTGGATGGCTGCGCAATTAAATGTAAGTCATCGTTATATGAGTGATACTATTAAAGCAGAAACAGGACGAACAGCCGTAGACCAAATTAACCTGTTTTTAGTTGAAGAAGCGAAAAGCTTGTTGCTGAATCCTAATCTTTCAATATCTGAAACAGCCTATAAACTTGGCTTTGAATATCCTCAATATTTTTCAAGGGTATTTAAAAAGAAGGTAGGAATCAGTCCTAAAGAATATATAAAGGAATATGCTTCAAACTAGATTGACTTTTCAAAATCTATTATTTTTATGAAGTCGTCAATTAGTGTATTGAGGTTCGATAATTCGAACCTTCCCGCTACAAAGAAACTCCTTGAGACATCAAGGAGCTTTTATTTTGGAATAAATTTAATGTTTCCACATTTTCCGGATTTTATTTTTTTCACGACTCATCTTTGTACCAACTAGAGTATCCCAAAGCAGTAGTCCCGATATTTTTTCGACTTTAGAGGTTTCAACAAGAAAACTTTCAAGAGGTTCGCTTGTGATTTTATTTGGGATAATAAAGGACCACATGTTTATTGTTCCAGTATTATTTTCAACAAGGATGGACTTAAAAAATGCGTGTGGAATGGGTAATGATACTTTTATGTTTTCGTCGTCATCACCTATCATCTCAATTTCTTCGTCAAAAAAGAATATAGGTCCAGATATCACATAAGTTTCAAATACCTTTTTGAGTGAATCTAATTTTCTAACTGCAGTTTCTAAGCGTTTCCAAATTCCACGATTAAACATTGGCCTCTGGGGCGCCATGTTAGATAATAAGAAGGTTTCACTATTCTGAATATTCTCTTCAATTTGATTAGCGCTAGCTACTAAATGGCCTCTATTAAACCCAGAATTTTCATAGACATCTAAATCTGCTCTAAAGCGCTCCGGAATTCTATAATCAGGCCTAAAATTATCCAAACGACTGACGTCGGTTTTGTCAGGGTCTATAATTTCTAAAGCCCATTTGGCTTGTCTAAAATAATAGGAGTAACCTATAACATAAAAACGATTAAATAATATCTGGTCTGCTGTTGGTAGACCATACCTTGTTTCTCTTTTGAGATTAGAAAGATGGTTCATAAATTTGGTTTAAGCTGTTAGTTATCAGAACGATAGCTAAATGTAATCAAAATATTTGACTTAGAGAAAGGGCGACAAATAATTAAAAAACCAAACTAAAGACGGTGCCTTCGCCTTCAATACTTTTTACCATAATACGTCCCTTGTGCAGAAGCATAATTTGTTTGCATAGACTTAATCCAATACCACTACCGGTAGCTTTACTCGTAAAGAATGGTACAAAAATATTTTCTAAGATGTCTTGTGGGATTCCAGAACCATTGTCATAAACTTTTATCACAATATCTCTGTTAGAATTTTGTGAAGCTTCAACCCTAATTTTTGCATTGTCTACATGTTTACAAGCATCGACGGCATTTAAAAGAAGATTGATTAATACTTGCTCTATGAGATGCGTATCTATATCTAATTCTAATTTTGGACCAGAAATTTTAAAGTTGACATCAATATTTTTTGCCTTTATAGAAGGTTCCATTAAGAGTTGAATATTATTAAATAACTCACTGACTCTAACCCGTTGTAAATTAAGTTGAGTGACCTTACTTAAACTGCGATAGGTTTTTGCAAATTTTAGTAGCCCTTCGCTACGGTTTTTTATAGTTTTTATACCAGAATTGATGTCTTCTAATTCGAGTTGAGATTCTTCAGGTTGCTCTAGAGCTAACTGTAAATTTTGTTGAAGCGTATCTGCTAAGGATGAAATAGGAGCAATAGAATTCATGATTTCATGTGTCATGACACTCAATAATTTTTTCCAAGACTCAGATTCGTTTTTATTTAAGGTATCATCAATATTCTGAATGACGATTAGTTTAAAGGCATCATCATCAACTTGAAATACAGTGTCTGAAATCAATATTTTAATACTTTCATTCTGAAGCGCTATTGAAATTGAATTGGGTTCGCGATGATAGGTTTCGAAAATGGTATTGTACAAATCTGATTTTCTATTTTCAACAAAACGAATGTTTTTAAAAGACGGTACATCTAAAATATCACCAAAAGAGTCATTACTCCATAGGACGTCACCAGTTTCAAGATTATAGGCAATAATACCAATATCTACCATTTCTAGAATTTTCTGCAAATACACATATTGTGCTTGATTCTGAGAATTTATTTCTTTTATGGTTCGGTTAATCTCATTAAAGCCAGTATATAAAAATCGAATGTCTTTTGGGCCTCTATCTTCTGGAAACCATCTAGAAAAATCTCGGTATTTCACCGCTTCAAAAAAATCGTCCATAGCTACAAAACGGCGTTTTGTAAACGTGAAAGTGTTTATTAGAAGATAGATTAAACAAATGCCTAGTATAACGGCATAAGTGTTTTTATCAATCTCTATAGTGTAGATTAATCCCAGAATTAAACCTACAATAAGTACAATCCTAAAAAAGAGTCTAAGGATGTATGCGCTATAGTTCATATTTTTCTAGTCGTCTATAAAGTGCAGCTCTGGTAATCCCTAACTCTTTTGCAGATTTAGAAACATTGCCTTTGTGTTTTTCTAAAACAGTAAGAATGGCGTTTTTCTCAATATCATCGAGGTTAAGACTAGTTGTTTCAAAACTTTTTGTAGTCGATGAGCGTTCTATAGAAGAGAATACCAAATCGTCAGTTTTTAAAACATTACCATCTGTCATAATAACCGCACGCTCCAAAACATACTGAAGCTCTCTAACATTACCTGGAAAATCATGCTTTTTTAACTTTGAAATAAATCCAGTGTCAAAGGTAAATGGGTTCTTATTGTACTTTTCTGCATACATAGACACAAAGTGCCTCGATAGTTCAGTAATATCGGTTCCACGTTGCCTAAGTGGTGGTATGATAATATCTACAGTATTAATTCTGTATATTAAATCCTTTCTAAATTTACTCTCATCAGCCAATGTTTTTGGATCTACATTAGTTGCACAAATTAGTCGGATATCTATATCTATAGACTCGTTTGAGCCTAATGGTGTGACTTGTCTGTTTTGTAAAACAGTTAATAATCGTACTTGCTGACCAAGAGTAATATTTCCAATTTCATCTAAGAATAGAGTACCACCATTTGCGGCTTCAAAACGCCCTTCACGATCTTCGCGGGCATCTGTAAAAGCCCCTTTTTTGTAGCCAAACAATTCACTTTCAAAAAGTGATGATGTCAAAGCACCAACGTCAACTTTTATAAACGGCTTACCTTTTCTATTAGAATTTTCATGGAGTGCTCTTGCTATTAAATCTTTACCTGTACCATTTTCGCCAAGGATTAAGACATTAGCATCTGTAGGTGCGACCTTTTTAAGTTTCACAAAGACATCTTGCATGGCATCGCTTTCACCGATGATTTCAAGAGTATCAGAATTTAGAGTCTTTTGTTTTTTGTTGTTTGATGTCTTTTGGCTTAAGATTGTTTTTATCGTCTCGATAATTTTTTCATTCTTCCAGGGCTTCATTAAAAAATCTGAAGCGCCTTCTTTTAATCCTCGGATGGCTAAGTCAATATCTGCATAAGCCGTCATTAATATAACTGACGTGTCTGATTTTAATTTTTGAATTTTGTTTAGCCAGAAAATACCTTCATTACCTGTGTTTACGATAGCCGTAAAATTCATATCTAGAATAATAATATCGTAATGAGCCTTCTCAATTTGGGTAATTATATTATTGGGGTTTTTCTCGGTAACTACATGTTTTACCAATGGCTTTAATAGAAGACGCAATGCTGTGAGTACATCAGCATCATCGTCTATAACTAATATCGAAGCGTTTTTTAATACCATTACACGATAATCCAGGTTTAATTATTACAGATACTGGTTTAAAGTTTAAAAGACCCTTTAAACCAATCCGAAGGGTTCTCTCACAATATTACAACTTATGTACTGCTTAAAAAAATAAAATTTATAATGCTGTAAGAGTGTACACTATCGGACATAAAGTGTATCAAAAACGAACACTTTTAATTTTAAATAAAATCATAATACATTGATTTTTAAATAGTTATGTTTTTGGCATCATCTTCACTATATCTATAGCGTAATTAAAAATCAAAAAATGGACGTACCAATCGAAAAGAAAAAATTCTCAACTCAAAAGCTCCTCACTATTGGTGGAATTATAGCAATAATTGCTTTAATAGCTTATGTAATCATTAAGACTTCAGGTGGTTCAAAGCTCAATGTAGAGAAAGAACGTATTTCTATCCATACAGTCTCTAAGGCTATTTTTCAAGAGAATATTCCTGTAAACGGCATTGTATTACCAATCACAACAATTTATTTAGACGCACTTGAAGGTGGCCGTGTAGAAGAAAAGTTTGTAGAAGATGGAGCCATCCTTAAAAAAGGTGAACCAATCTTAAGGTTGTCTAATACAGATTTAGAATTGAGTTTAGTTAATCAAGAGACATCAGTATATAACCTTTTAACACAAATGCAGATTTCACAGAACGCTGCCAGACAAAACACTATTAATAGACAAAACCAATTTACAGATGTAGAGAATAGTCTTATCGAAGCTGAGCGTGTTTATAACCTTAATCAACGTTTGTATGATAAAGGTGCTATAGGTCGTCAAGATTATGAGTCTTCTAAAAATAATTTCGATTACCAGAAAGAACGTATGAAATTAGCTAAGCAGGTGCTTTCTGAAGATTCTATCTCATCAAAATTAGAAATTAATCAAGCCAAAAGTTCTTACTCAAGAACACAAAGTGCTCTAGAACTAATGCGTAAGAAAGTTGGAGATTTAGTAGTGCGTGCTCCAATTGATGGACAATTAACTTCTTTAGATGCTGAGATAGGCCAGTCTATTAATAAAGGAATGCGTTTAGGTCAAGTAGATGTTACTACAGATTATAAAGTAAGAGTAGATATTGATGAGCATTATATATCTAGAATTTATACTGGACAAACAGGAACATTTACGCTCAATGGTAAGTTATATACTTTAACAATTAAGAAAGTGTTTACTCAAGTTAATAATGGGCGTTTTCAAGTGGATATGACTTTTGAAGGTGAAGCACCAGAAGGTATTCGACGTGGGCAAAATTTACAGATTAGAGTGGCACTAAGTGCTGAAAAAGAAGCTTTGCTAGTCTCAAAAGGAGGCTTTTTCCAAAAAACAGGAGGAAACTGGATTTTTAAGGTTAGTGAAAATGGTGATACAGCATATAAAGTAAACATCCGTTTAGGAAGTCAGAATACAGAATATTACGAAGTTTTAGAAGGTCTTAATCCAGGAGATAAAGTTGTGACATCAAGCTATGACTCTTTTGGAGATACTGAAGAACTTATTTTAAAATAAAAAATCAATTAACGAATACTAAATACAAAAACAATGATACAGATTACGGATTTAGAGAAATTTTATAGAACGGAAGAAGTCCAAACTATTGCATTAAACAAATTGTCTTTTGAAGTTAAACAAGGTGAATTTGTTGCCATCATGGGGCCTTCAGGATGTGGGAAATCTACATTGCTTAACATCTTAGGATTGCTGGATGACCCTGATGGTGGTAGTTTTAAGTTTAATGGAGAAGAAGTTGCAGGCTATAATGAACGTAAACGTTCGGATTTAAGAAAGCATAATGTAGGTTTTGTTTTTCAGAGTTTTAACCTTATTGATGAGCTAACTGTTTTCGAAAATGTTGAATTACCACTCATCTATACAGGAGTAAAACCTGCTGAACGCAAAAAACGTGTAGAAGAGGTTCTAGAAAAAATGCAAATTATGCACCGTCGTAATCATTTTCCACAGCAATTATCAGGTGGTCAACAACAGCGTGTGGCAGTAGCCAGAGCCGTAGTGAATAACCCAAAATTAATCTTAGCAGATGAACCTACAGGTAACTTAGATAGTACCAATGGTAATGAGGTTATGGACTTGCTTATAGATTTAAATGAAGCAGGAACAACAATAATTATGGTTACACATAGTGAGCACGATGCAAAGTATAGTCATAGAATCATTAGAATGCTAGATGGTCAGAAAGTGACAGAAAACATTTTAGCCTAACTCAGCTATATCAATCAACCAAGGTAATGGTACTTCAGTATAACAATTCATCAATCAATAACCAATCAAATTATACTGAAGTGCTGATGCCAAATTCATCAAAAAACGAACAGTAATTCTTAGAAAGCATGCTTAAAAATTATTTCAAAATCGCGTTTAGAAACCTTCTTAAAAACAAAGTGTATTCTTTTATAAATATTTCAGGCTTGGCTATAGGAATGGCAGCTACAATATTAATTGGACTTTGGATATATGATGAACTTAATTACAATAATTATTTTAAAGATAAAGCTACGATTGCTCAAGTTTTTCAGCACGAATCTGCAAATAATATTGTAGACACAGGACCAGCTATACCTAGACCTTTAGAATTTGCATTAAGACAAGATTATTCAGATAATTTCAAGCATATTATTATGTCTTCTTGGGAACAGCCAAGGTATCTCAAGTATGGTGATATAAATATTAATCGACAAGGGAATTCTATGCAGGAAGGTGCTCCAGAGATGTTGAACTTGGATATAGTTGAAGGTATTAGAAATGGATTGAAAGAAAAGAATTCAATTATGATTTCTAAGTCTACATCAGATGCTTTATTTGGTTCCAACTCTGCTATTGGGAAAATTATCAAGGTGAATAATCAGCATGATCTAATTGTGACTGGTGTTTATAAGGACATACCTGAGAATAACTCATTTAGTGATATGGACTACTTAATACCATGGAAACACTATGCAAGTGCCCAGCGATGGATAGAAAATGCAAGAGATTCTTGGGGTAACAATTCTTTCCAAATGTTTGTTCAGGTTAATGAAAATACATCAATGGCGTCTGTGTCAGCGAAAATAAAAGACGTTAAGAAAATTGGTGATCCAGATGAAGCTGAGTTTAATCCAGAAATGTTTTTGTTTCCTATGGAAGATTGGTATTTAAGAAGCGATTTTGAAAATGGTATACAGTCTGGAGGACGAATTGAAAATGTTTGGCTATTTGGGGTTATTGGTGTTTTTATTTTATTACTTGCGTGCATTAATTTTGTTAACCTTAGTACAGCTCGTTCAGAAAAACGCGCTACAGAAGTGGGTATAAG
Source organism: Winogradskyella haliclonae (assembly GCF_014635865.1). Taxonomy (GTDB): domain Bacteria; phylum Bacteroidota; class Bacteroidia; order Flavobacteriales; family Flavobacteriaceae; genus Winogradskyella; species Winogradskyella haliclonae. The sequence goes on from NZ_BMDQ01000001.1 coordinate 1,340,098, forward strand.
AAAATCTATAGGTTCTCACCGAGGTCAGCTTATTTTTCAGTTTTTAAGTGAATCCTTTTTAATTGTTGTTTTATCATTTGTTTTTGCTATTGGCATTGTCCTTTTGTTTCTAAATGGTTTTAATACCTTGGCAAGTAAGGCTATTGTTTTTCCTTGGACAAATATTCAATTTTGGTTTGTTTCATTACTATTTGTAATAGTCACTGCGTTTTTAGCAGGGAGTTATCCTGCACTGTATTTATCATCGTTTAATCCAGTTGCAGTTTTAAAAGGAACCTTCAGAGCCGGACGCTATTCATCCTTACCAAGAAAAATTCTTGTAGTAACCCAGTTTACAGTCTCTATTGCTTTAATTATTGGGACTTTGGTAGTTATGAATCAAATACAATTTAGTAAAGATAGACCCGTAGGTTATGATAGAGAAGGTCTAATTCAAATCCCAGTAATGAGTTCAGAATTCGTAGGTAAGCATGAAGTGATGCGAACTCAGTTTATCGCTTCAGGAGGTGCTACTAGTATGACCACAATGAGTAGTCCAACCACAGATGTATGGTCTAATCGAAGTGGTTATACTTGGGATGGTAAGCCGGTTGGTTTTCAAGAAGATTTGGCGCATACATCAGTAAATTATGATTTTGTAGAAACTCTAGGGTTAAAACTTATTGAAGGTCGGGGTTTTTCTAGAGAGTTTGCTACAGATTCTAATGCTGTTATTTTAAATAAAACAGCAGTTAAGTATATGAATATTACTAATCCAATTGGGAAATTTATTAGAGATTCAGATACTGAAGACCCATTTACGCCATTAAAAATTGTAGGTGTTATAGATGATATGATTGTGCAATCACCGTATAGTCCAGTAAAACAAGCAATGTATGTTTTTGAGAAGTATGGTAATATAGCATTTTATAACTTGAGATTGAATCCTACAAAAAGTACTAGCGAGAATTTAGCACTAATAGAAAGTACGTTTAAGAAAAACTTTCCAAATACACCTTTTGATTATCAGTTTGTAGATGAAGAATACGGTGCAAAATTTAGAGCAGAGGAGCGTATTGCAAGTTTAGCCAGAGTATTTACTGCACTAGCGATTTTTATAAGTTGTTTGGGTCTATTTGGTTTGGCTTCTTTTGTCGCTGAGCAACGTACAAAAGAAATCGGAGTCCGCAAAGTATTAGGTGCATCTATTAGTCAATTGTGGTTATTACTGTCCAAAGATTTCATCACTTTAGTCGTAATATCGTTAATAGTAGCATCACCTTTAGCCTATTACATTATGGGGCAATGGCTTCAAAAGTTCAGTTATAGAACTTCAGTTACCTGGGACATATTTGTAATTGCTTGTTTTGGAGCATTGTTGATTACTTTAATCACCGTAAGCTTTCAAGCTATAAAAGCAGCAACATCTAATCCCGTAAAATCTTTGCGTACAGAGTAATTATCATCAATCAAAAAACAGAAATCATGATTAAAAATTATTTCAAAATTGCCCTTAGAAACTTAAAAAAGAATAAGCTCTACACTACGATTAACATTTTTGGCTTATCCATAGGTTTGGCGGCTTGTCTACTGATTTTGTTATATGTGTCTAGTGAATTGACTTATGATTCATTTCATGAAAAATCAACCAATATTGTAAGAGCTACTATGGAGTATAAAGCTTCTAACGAAGTAAATTATGCAGCGGTAACAGGGACAAAAGTAGGGCCAGAGTTTTCTAGAAGAATTCCCAGCGTAGAAGACTATGTTAGAACTTACATAAGTAGTGGAAATATAATATATAAGGATAAATCTTTTGCTGAGAATCGTATCCTGTTTGCTGATCCATCATTTTTCAACATATTTTCTTTTCAATTAGTTCAAGGAAATGCGGCTAATGTCTTAGATGCTTCAAACAAAATTGTTCTCACAGAATCAATGGCAAAAAAATACTTTGGTATGGTAAATCCTGTAAATCAGGTTATTAATGCTTTTGGTAGAGATTTTATTGTTTCAGGTGTCTGTAAAGACGTGCCTAAAAACTCGCAAATAAAATTTGATTTCGTCACTCAATTTTTAAATCTAAATAATAATGTTAAGCGCGAACAATGGTGGTCTGCTAATTGGATTACTTATTTATTGCTAAATGATACAGCTGAAATAGCCAAAGTAGAGCAGCAGGTTAATGAATATATGTCTACGGACTTGGTTAGAAAAGAAGCAAGATTGAATGAAGGAGAATATTTAAAATATAATCTAGAACCCCTTTTGGATGTACACTTAAAATCTGAATTAGCAGGTTTTGAGCCCAACGGAAGCCTAACTTATATTTATGTATTTGTCATTATTACGGTACTCATCTTAATGATTGCTATTGCTAATTATACCAATTTGGCCACAGCACAATCGACGACTCGTAGTGCTGAAATTGGAGTGAGAAAGGTGATGGGAGCAAGTAAAAAGCAGGTCTTCTTTCAATTCATAAGTGAAGCCACTACAATTACGATAATTTCAACAATTATAGCCTTGGGTATAAGTGTTTTATTTATTCCCTATTTCAATAACATTACAGGGCAATCCTTTACAAGAATGGAATTGCTACAGCCCATTCCTGTATTTCTACTGCTATTATTTAGTACGATAGTTAGTGTCTTAGCAGGTTTATATCCAGCGCTAATACTTTCTAATTCGAAAGTAATTTCAATTTTAAAAGAAGGGTTTAGGTCTACGGGAGGAAATAATTTGCTAAGAAAGTCATTAATAGTAGGTCAATTCGCCATATCAGTATTCCTTATCATTTTTACCTTAATTATTATCCAACAGATGAATTATGTGCAGAGCAAAGATTTAGGTTATGATAAAGACCATGTGGTAGTATTGCCGATTCGTGGAAATATGCTTAATAATTTTAGTTCAATTAAAGAAGCTTTTGAACAAGTGGAAGGTGTAAAATCTGTAACAGCATCATACGAAACGCCAGAGTTTGTGAATTGGTCAGATGGCATTCATGCAGCTGATGAAAACGGAGAACACGATATTTCTGTAAACGCTATGCCGATAGATTTAGATTTTATTAAGACTATGGGAATGGAATTGGTAGCAGGTCGCGACTTTATAACCACAGATTTTGCTTTAATGGATACTATCAATACTGACAATAAAGAATACAGACAGCCTTATCTAATCAATGAAACTTTGGCCAAACGTATTGGATGGTCGCCGGATGAAGCTATAGGAAGAACAATTTCAAATCGTGCAGATGGACCTATTTTAGGTGTTGTCAAAGATTTTCATTTCAGTAGTTTACACGATCCCATAGGGCCTTTGCTTTTCTTTTTAAATCGAAACTTCTCTAGAAACTATATAGTCAGAATCTCAGGAGCGGATGTAAAAAATACTTTGACGAGTCTTGAGAGCACATGGATGTCGCGTATTTCCGATAAACCTTTTGATTATCATTTTCTAGATCAAGATTATGATGCATTATATGAATCGGAAAAACGGAGTTCCCTACTTTTTAGTGTAGCAGCAGGATTATCGGTTTTACTAGCTTGTTTGGGGCTTTTTGGTTTAGTAGCATTTAGTATTGTACAACGAACTAAAGAAATAGGCATTCGAAAAGTCTTAGGTGCAAATTTGGGTAATATTATGCTGTTGGTAAGTAAGAATTTTTTAATTCTAGTGGTAATAGCGGTAGCAATTGCTTCTCCATTTGCGTATTGGGCTTCAAAAAACTGGCTTCAGGATTTTACCTATAGAATTGAACCACAACTACAAATATTTGTTATTGCAGGATTAGTTACAGTAATAGTCACCATGATTACTATAAGTTATCATTCTTTGAAAGCTGCTAATGCAAACCCGGTGAATGCATTAAGGTCAGAATAATTAAACATCATCAATCAAAAAAACAGAAATCATGATTAAAAATTATTTCAAAATAGCATGGCGAAATATCATGAAACACAAAGTGTTTTCGCTAATTAATGTTATTGGTCTTACTATAGGTCTAAGTGCTTCTTTTGTAATTGGTCTTATGATTTATTACGATTATACATTTGATGATTTTCATAAAGACGGGGACCGTATTTACAGGGTCGTATCAGATTTTAAAAGCCCTCAAGGAACATTTCATAATTCTGGAGTAACACTAGCATTAAAGGATGCCATAGCTGATAATTCAAATTTTGAAAGCATTACTGAGTTCTATATCAATAGACCATCAAAAGTCGAGAATAAGGCAAACAACACAGAGTTTAAATGGCCTAATTTTGTAATGTATACGGATGAAGCCTATTTTAATATTTTTGATTATAAGTTTATTGCCGGGGATAAATCTACGGCCTTAGATAAGCCAAATAATGTAATCCTCACAGAGACTCGAGCTAAAGAATATTTCCCCAATACAGCTCCAGCAGATTTAATAGGTAAGACTTTGGTTTATAACGATTCTATAAATATCACTGTTTCTGGAGTCGTTGAGAATTTTAAAAAACGAACCGATTTTGTTTTTGAAGAATTTATATCTCATCAAACCCTTTTACAGACAGATAGGAGAGAGGAACTTTTAGAGCGACAATGGGGAAATACTAACTCTGATTCACAGTTATTTGTAAAGCTTACCGAATCTGCAAATGTGGTTTCAATTCAAAAGCGACTTGACGATTTGGCCCTGGAACATACCGATGAAGATGATAAAAAATATGAAATGTCTAGGGAGTTTCAATTACAACCATTGAGTGATATTCATTTTAATGAGGACTATGGTATTTACGATTGGTCTAAAGGTCAAGCAAGCAAATCTTTACTCAGTAATTTGGCTTTAGTAGCAGTGTTTTTATTATTGTTGGGTTGTATCAACTTCATTAATCTAAATACAGCACAAGCATCACAACGTGCCAAGGAAATAGGAATAAGAAAAACATTAGGAAGTTCAAGAAAGCAATTGATTAGTCAGTTTATGGGAGAAACATTTTTGTTAGTTTTCTTTTCTGCATTACTATCTATTGTACTTTCTAAATGGTTGATTAATGTGTTTTCGGATTTTGTTCCTGAAGATTTGAGTTTCGAATTGTTTAAAGCACCGTTAATCGTATTGAGTATTCTTCTTCTTCTTTTTGTAGTAACGATTTTGTCAGGGTTTTACCCAGCATTGGTGCTTTCAAAATTTAATACGGTTTCTGTTCTAAAAAATCACATGGCAGCAGGTGAGAAGAAAGTAAGATTGAGAAAATTTCTGACTGTATTTCAATTCACCATTGCTCAGATTTTTATTATTGGGACTTTGCTGGTAGGTAAACAAATCAATTATTTACTGAATAAGGATATGGGTTTTAAGACTGATGCTATAGTTTCAGTTTATTCACCGCGTAGTGAGAGAGAACTTTCTAAAAAAGAACTCTATGCTGAGAAATTAAGAAGTATTCCAGAGATAAAATCTGTAAGTATTGGGAGTCATGCTCCAGCATCATACTCTACAAACACCACTAATGTAACCTATACAAATGAAGAGGAAATAATTAAGTCTGAAATGCAATATATATTTGGTGATACCAATTATGCGAATTTATTTGAGTTAGATATACTTGCTGGCCGTATACATAGAAACGACACTGTAAGAGAGTTGGTAATAAATGAAACACTGCTAAAGAAACTAGGTTTCAATTCACCAGATGATGCCATAGGTAAAGCTTTAACAGTTAATGACGAGCAAACACCTATTGTAGGTGTTATGGCTGATTTTAATCAACGTTCTTTAAAATCTGAAATAAAACCAATGGCACTCAGAGGTGATTGGTATCGTTCACAATTTAGTCAGTTTCAAGCAATACATGTTTCTTTCCATAATGAATCTTCAGAGAATTTAAAATCTACATTAACAAAAATTGAAGATGCATATAAGTCTGTATATACAGAAACAGAAGACTATCGTCTTCAGTTTATGGATCAGACTATAGAAACATTTTATAATCGAGAAAAGAAGATTTCAAAATTATTAAATTGGGCAACCGGTCTTTCTATATTAATCAGTTGTCTAGGCTTATTGGGTCTAGTTATTTATACAACAAACCGTCGTGTAAAGGAAATAGGAGTACGTAAAGTTTTAGGTGCATCATTGTTTCAAATCAACACTCTGCTTTGTAAAGAGTTCTTATTACTCGTTGCCATAGCTTTTGTTATAGCTACACCTTTAGCTTGGTATGGCATATACAGTTGGCTTCAAGATTTTACCTATAAAACATCCATAAGTTTTATTGCCTTTATAGTTGGTGGTGCTGCGATGATTTTCTTTGCATTACTGGTTATAAGCTTCAAAACATTAAGTGCAGCTAATGCAAATCCGGTAAACTCTTTAAGGTCTGAATAGAACTAAATTTTAAGTGTTCGGTTTTGAACAAGAAGTGTATCAAAACCGAACACATTTGTTTTTAAATATAATTGTAAAGTATTAAAAATCAGATTGTTATTTTTTTGGCATCATCTTGTCTATGTAATTAGAAACAAAAACATCAATTAAAAAAATCAACGCTCATGATTATCAATTATATAAAAATAGCATTAAGGAGTTTACTTAAGAATAAAGGATACAGTTTCTTAAACATCTTTGGTTTAGCTATAGGCATTACCTGTGCTAGTTTAATCTTTCTTTGGGTAGAAGACGAGGTAAGTTTTAATACAAATTTCCCAAATCAAGATCAAGTTTTTTATGTGCCAACCAATCAGAATTACGAAGGCGAGTGGCGTACGTTTTACTCTACTCCTGGGCCCTTAGCTCAAGATATGTTGGATGATATTCCAGGAATAGAAAAAGCTACACGCTCTAACCTACAGGAAATTTTGTTTGCATTTGGTGATAATTCTATTACTAGACGAGGACGCTATGTTGATGAGGACTTTTTAGATATTTTTAGTTTAAAATTTATTGAAGGCAATCGAGAGAATGCTTTTGCAAACCCAGAAGCCATTGTATTAACACAAGAAACTTCAGAACAATTGTTTGGAAAAGGAGAAAATGCTATTGGTAAAGTTGTTAAAGTAAGTAATAAAGACAATTATTTGGTTACAGGCGTAGTAGAAGATTTGCCTAAGAATGTTACATTTCCTTTTGATTGGATAGCGCCTTTTGAGCGCTATGCAGAAGGTGAAGAATGGATGACTTTTTATGGAAACAACTTTTCGGACACCTTTGTCAAATTAGCATCAGAGGCTAATTTTGAAACTGTTGATGCTCAAGTAAGAGCTTTAATAAGAAAGAAAGAAGAAAACACAACTGACTATGCGTTTTTACATTCTATAAAAGATTGGCATTTACGTTCAAAATTCGAAGGCGGAGAGATTGTAGGAGGTCGTATCACTTATGTGCGTTTATTTACAATTATAGCTTTCATTATTTTGTTAATTGCGTGCATCAACTTTATGAATTTGTCAACAGCAAGAAGTGAAAAACGCGCCAATGAAGTTGGTGTTCGTAAAGCTATGGGGTCTAGTCGAGGCAGATTAATAACACAGTTTATTTCTGAATCTTTGATTTTAGCATTCATAGCCGCTTTAGTAAGTGCACTCTTCTTAGCTGTTTTGTTACCACAATTTAACCTCATTATAGAAAAAGATTTAACTCTAGGTTTAGGGAATCCTATACATGTTTTAGTACTCTTGACTATAACAATTATCTGTGGTGTTTTTGCAGGTCTTTACCCAGCATTTTATTTATCATCTTTTAAGCCAGTGCAGGTACTTAAGGGTCTAAAAGTTACTGAAGGGTCAGCGTCTTTTATTAGAAAAGGGTTAGTTGTTGGGCAGTTTACAGTTTCAATTGTATTTATCATTTTTACGATACTAGTCTATCAGCAAATTCAACATGCAAAAAATAGAGATTTAGGTTATGATAAGGATCAATTATTGTCGATGCGAATAGATGAGGATTTTATTCCAAAATTCGATGTCATTCAACAAGAATTGATAAGAACAGGTTCTGTGCAAAATGCTACGCTTTGTAATTCTCAGCTACTCTCGGGTGGTAATAATGGATCAGGATTTACATGGAAGGGTGGTACAAATACAGAAGATGTTTTAATTTCTTTCAGAAACGTAACAGAAAGCTTTTTTGAAACTACAGGAATGGAAATTATAGAAGGTAGAGGTTTTAATAAAAATTATGAGATTGATAGTACAAGCGTATTGATTTCTCAATCTTTGGCTAAAATGATGGGTGAAGAAAACCCTATAGGGAATATCATTAATCGTGGAGATGGACCATTAGAAGTTGTTGGCGTAGTTAAAGATTATGTTTATGGCGACATGTTCGATTCTAGCGACCCAGTACTATTTATGAATTATCCTCCTTACGCTAGGTACATGTTTATTAAAACAAAAGATGGTGTACCTGTAGATAGAGCTCTGTCAGATATAGAAGCAGTATTAAAAACACATAATCCAGCTTACCCATTTGAATATACTTTTGTTGACGAAGCTTTTGATGCTAAGTTTAAAAATGAACAATTAGTAGGTGAGTTATCTCAGATTTTTGCAATCCTTGCCATTCTCATTTCATGCTTAGGATTGTTTGGCTTGGCGGCGTATACTGCAGAGCAAAGAAGTAAAGAAATTGGCGTACGCAAAGTATTAGGAGCTAGTGTGTCTGGCATTGTTAAGTTACTATCAAAAGATTTTTTGAAACTTGTAGGAATTTCAATTTTAATTTCTGTTCCAATCGCTTGGTATGCAACATATAGTTGGCTTCAAGATTATGCCTATCGTATAGAAATTAACTGGATAGTGTTTCTAGTAGCTGGAGTTTTAGCAGTGATTATAGCTTTAGCAACAGTGAGTTTTCAAGCCATAAAAGCTGCAATTGCAAACCCAATCAAAAGCTTAAGAACAGAATAAATTATAAATCATCATTAATCGAAAAATAGAAATCATTATGAAACATTTAAAACAAATAATCAGCATTGTTTGCTTGTTACTAATGCAATTAATTACAGCGCAAACAAAGAAATCTGTAGCAGATTTTAATAAAGTAATTATTAGTCCTCACATAGAGACGACTTTTGTGAAAGGAGACGAGAATTCAGTAACTATTCTTGAAAATACACTATCAGATGATAAGGTAAATATAGAAGTTAACGGAGGTACTTTACGTGTATATTTAGATGATGCAAAGACGACGACTAAGCATAAGAAAGTGGTCAAGAATGGCATGAAAATGAAAGTGCCAATTTATAAGGGTAGAGTATTAACAATAAAAGTGACTTACAAGAATATAGATAATCTATCACTTCGCGGAGAGCAAAGAACTGTTTGTGAGAGTTTAATAGATGCTGAAGAGTTTAAACTCAAAATTTATGGCGAATCTCAGGTAACTTTTAATGAGGTTGATTTCCAAGTGCTGAATGCGGATATTTATGGAGAAAGTCAATTAACAATAAATAAAGGAAAAATAAATCATCAGTGGATCACTGCTTTTGGTGAAGGTGAAATTAATTTGGTTGAAGTAGATAATAAAACATCTAAGCTAAAGGCTTATGGAGAAGCAAAATTTACCGTACAATCATCAGAGCGTATTAAGTTTACTGCCTATGGTGAGGCCGAATTGTTTTATAAGGGCGATCCAGAAGTTTACAGAGGACTAAGTATAGGTGCTTCAACTATTAGTCAAATAGATTAACTGAAACCAATTAAAAAAAATGAATACAAAGCTTTTAAGTTTAAACGAAGCCACTAGAACGGTAAATTCGGGTAGTAATAAAGTGACGCTTCTAGATGATATCAATCTCCAAGTTAATGAAGGCGAATTTATCTCACTCATGGGACCATCAGGTTCAGGGAAATCTACATTACTTAATTGTATAGGAATGCTCGATAGTTTTACGGGTGGCGGTTATACATTTCTTGGAGAACCAGTGCATAGCATGAAAGAGAAAAATAGGTCTAAGCTATACAAAGAATATATAGGTTTTGTGTTTCAGGCTTATCACCTTATAGATGAGTTAACTGTTTGGGAAAATATTGAGACACCTTTGTTATACAAAAGCATAAAGTCTTCTGAAAGAAAAGCACTTGTGGCTGATATGTTAGATCGCTTTAATATTGTAGGTAAAAAAGATTTATTTCCTCAACAACTTAGTGGAGGACAGCAACAATTAGTAGGGATAGCTAGAGCATTGATAGGAAAACCAAAATTAATTTTGGCAGATGAACCCACTGGGAATTTAAACTCAAAACAGAGCACTGAAATTATGGAGCTTTTTTCTCAATTAAATAAAGATGGTGTGACCATAATTCAAGCAACGCATTCAGAACAAAATGCAGCTTATGGTTCTCGAATTATTAATCTACTCGACGGAAAAATAGTCGAAGAATAAGAACGTATTATGAAGCTTAAATATGCAATAATAGCTCTCACTTTTGTGATGAGTCTGGGAGGATATAGTCAAAATTCAACACTAAAATCTTATACTTTAGATGAATGTATTTCTATCGCTTTAGAAAATAATCTTGATTTAAAGTCTACCTACTTGCGTGCCAATTCTGCAAAAATAAATTACAGGCAATCTCTTCTTAACATGACGCCATCTGTTAATGGAAATTTTAATTTGGGTGTTAATGATGGTCGAAGTATAGATCCATTTACTAATGATTTTATCAATCAAGAACTCACATTTTCAAATTTGGGTTTAAGTTTGAATATGACCATTTTTAACGGGTTTAGACTATTAAATTTAGCAAAACAGAATCTACTAAATAAGAAGGCTTCAGAAATGGAAGCTGAAGCGGCAAGGCAAGATTTAGTACTCAATGTTACATTGACATATCTTCAAGTGCTAAACGCGAAAGCTGTTTTGGATTTAAACAAGGCGAGATTAGAAACAACAAAGCAACAACTAAAAATTCAAGAAGATTTTTATAAGAACGAATCTGGTAATCCCGCAGATTATAATGATATTTTGGGTCAATTGGCAAGTGATGAAACAAATGTTCTAAATTCAGAAAGTAATTATAATAGTACAAAATTAAGTTTGGTTCAATTGTTAAATCTTAAAAATGATATAGACATACAGGCTTTGGACCTTATGTTAGATATTGAAAAATATGGTTTGTCATCTGACGATGTTTTTAATGCTGCATTAGAGAATTTAGCGGCAGTTAAAGCGCAAGAATTAAGACTTAAAGCTTCTAAGAAAGGTATTAGTGTAGCTAAAGCTCAATTTACGCCTGAGGTTTCAGTTTTCGCAGGAATTAATAGTAATTATTCCAGTGCAGCGCAAATATTTAATGCTACCGGGACAAGTATTGTTGATACTGGTGATTTTGTAACTGTAGGTGGGCAAAATCTACCTGTACAATCAGAGCAAACAAATTTTGAAGCGCAACAAATAGAGTTTAGTGACCAACTTGATAATAACTTAAATACTGTTGTTGGTATATCTGTTAGTGTACCGTTACTTAACGGCTTTAGAGCAAAAAACAATGTAGCAATAGAAAAAATTAATGCTGAGGAAAGTCTCTTACAATTAGAGCGTACACATCTTGATATTAAAAACACGATTACTCAAGTCCATTTTGATATGGAAGCGACTTATAATCGTTACCAAAGTTTACAACGTCAGGTTGATGCTTATCAAGAATCCTATAGGATTAATGAGATACGTTTTAATAATGGGGTTTCTAATTTTCTGAATTATATTACAAGTAAAAATAATCTAGATAATGCAAAAGTGAATCTAGCAAATGCAAAATATGAGTATCTATTAAGAGTAAAAGTTTTAGATTATTATCGTGGTAAATCTTAATTAAAAACTTACAATCTTATATTTTTGTGTTTCAATTTTAGAAATGTTGCAAAAAAATAAAATCAGAGTTGTAGAATTATTTGCCGGTGTCGGTGGATTTCGATTGGGTTTAGAGAAATTCAACAAAAAAAAATCTGATTTGCAAGTCGAAGTCGTTTGGAGCAACCAATGGGAACCTTCTACAAAACGACAACATGCTTCTGAAGTTTACGTGGCTAGATTTGGAAAACTCAATCACTCCAATCAAGATATTGCTTCTGTAAAAATAGAAGATATTCCAGAGCACGATTTACTAGTTGGTGGTTTTCCTTGCCAGGATTATTCTGTAGCAACAACACTTAAAAACTCTAAAGGTCTTCAAGGTAAAAAAGGTGTATTGTGGTGGGAAATTTATCGCATCCTAAATGAAAGCCAAGTAAAACCAAAATATCTCTTTTTAGAAAACGTAGATAGACTATTAAAATCACCATCGAAGCAACGAGGACGTGACTTTGCTATTATGCTAAAAAGTCTATCAGATTTAGGTTATGCTGTGGAGTGGCGTGTGATTAATGCTGCTGATTATGGAATGCCACAAAGACGACGGCGCGTATTTATTTTAGCCTATTTAAAAGGCACGCAACTTTACGATAATTTAAATAAATCTGATACAGAAGATTGGATTTTGAAAGATGGTATTTTAGCAAAAAGTTTCCCTGTTGTATTTGAAAAAGATGACTATAAATTTCAGTTAAAAGATGATGTAAAAATCATTTCGGACACGTTTAATTTAGGAGGAAAATTATCACCCTTTAATATTAGTGGGCTTTATATTAATAATGAGGTTTACACTGTTAAAACAAAAACCGATTTTGAAGGTAAACGAACCAAACTCAAAGATGTTTTAGTTACTGATAAAGAAGTGTCTGATGAGTTTTATATTTCTGAAGATGACCTCGATAAATGGAACTATCTTAAAGGTGCCAAAAAAGAAGTCCGTGAAACTAAAGATGGTTTTAAATATAACTATGCTGAAGGTGCCATGGTATTTCCTGATGCTTTAGATAATGCGTCACGTACTATAATTACTGGTGAAGGCGGAAAATCAGCATCGCGTTTTAAACATGTGATTAAGACAAAAAAAGGCTACAGACGCTTAACACCTGTTGAATTAGAACGCTTAAATATGTTCCCTGATAATCATACACAGCTTGATGGTGTAACCAATACCAAACGTGCATTCTTTATGGGTAATGCTTTAGTTGTTGGCGTTGTAGAAAAAATAGGAGAGACACTTTTTAATGCTATTTCAGAGGAAAAATCTGTTTAGCTACACCCATTTCTATCAAATGCTTTAATCGAAGTTGGAGATTAATGGGTTGTTCAGAAAGCTGAGGTGAGAAATAGAGCAGACCTTCGGTTTTAGGGCATAGCTCTTCAATTTCGTTTTTAAGCTTTTTATCTTCAAAATTTCTTAAGTCCGCATCATACTCAAGTAATCGTTTTTTAGATAAGTTTCTTAATTCTAGGTGACTCAATAACTTCTTACGATTCACACTGGTGATGATACACTTTTTAAAACCTTGAGTTAGATCTTCTTTATCTTCAACATAAATTCCAGTAATCAAAAAATAATGCGTAGTGAGTTTGTTTTCGTCTAAAAGCCAACCTAATTTTTGCCCTCCATTTTTTAGATAAGACAGTTCAAAAGTAAAGGTCGGAAGACTTTTGTTTAGATAGTCTAGTTGTGCTTTTTCATCAATAAAAACAGCATCATTTTTAGGATAAATTAGATCCACACCCCGATGTTGAAGATTTAAATCTTCATTTCGTTCAAAATGTAAATTTAAGTTATCATAAATTGTGTCGAGATATTCGCCAAGTAATTGTTCTTTATTTAGATCTCTTTTGAAATGAGACATTTACCATCATTATTAATACTTAAATTTAATCATATTTTTGCCACATGAATGATAACTTTACAAACGAGTTCTTTGGAATAGGTATTCAAAATGGAAAAACACCTGAAAACCTAGGTGTGCTTAGGCGTTCGGCTCAAAATTTAGGAGCTAGTTTTATTTTCACTATCGGAAATCGTTACGCCAAACAAGCAAGTGACACGCATAATGCTGTAAAATCTATGCCTTATTTTCATTATGAGTCGTTTGAAGAATTCTTTAATAACTTACCAAAAGGTGCTCGTATTGTTGGTGTAGAGTTAACTGAAGAAGCAGAAGATTTAGAAACATTTCATCATCCACGTCGATGTGTTTATTTATTAGGAGCAGAAGACCACGGCTTATCTAAGCAAGCCATTGAGAAGAGTCATTTTTTAGTAAAATTTAAATCGCAATTGAGTCTTAATGTATCTGTAGCCGGAAGTATTGTGATGTACGATAGAGGAATAAACAAACCAAGGTCGTAACTTTGCAAAAAATATAAATATGCATAAAGCAGGTTTTGTAAATATTATTGGTAATCCTAATGTGGGTAAATCTACATTGATGAATGCTTTTATTGGTGAAAAATTGTCTATCATTACGTCAAAGGCGCAAACAACACGCCACCGAATTTTGGGGATTGTAAATGGAGAAGATTTTCAGGTTATATTAAGTGATACACCAGGGATTATAAAACCCGCTTATGAGTTGCAGTCTTCGATGATGGATTTTGTAAAATCTGCTTTTGAAGATGCAGATGTGTTGATTTACATGGTTGAGATTGGTGAAAAAGAATTGAAAGATGAAGCGTTTTTTAAGAAAATCACCAACTCTAAAATCCCTGTACTTTTACTTTTAAATAAAATAGATAACTCAAATCAACAACAATTAGAAGAACAAGCACAACTTTGGCAAGAGAAGGTGCCTAATGCTGAGTTTTATCCTATTTCTGCCTTGAATGGGTTTAATGTTCAGAATGTGTTTGATAGAATAGTTGAACTTTTGCCAGAATCTCCAGCATTTTATCCAAAAGACCAGTTAACAGATAAGCCAGAACGTTTTTTTGTTAACGAAGCAATAAGAGAAAAAATTCTTTTGCACTACAAAAAAGAAATTCCATATGCGGTAGAAGTAGATACCGAAGAATTTTTTGAAGAAGATAGCATTATCAGAATTCGATCTGTAGTTATGGTAGAGCGCGAAACTCAAAAAGGTATTATCATTGGGCACAAAGGTTCTGCATTAAAAAGGGTTGGCATGGAAGCCCGAAAAGACTTAGAAGCCTTTTTTGGAAAACAAGTGCACCTTGAACTCTACGTTAAGGTAAATAAAAACTGGCGTAGCAATCAACAACAGTTAAGGCGTTTTGGTTATAACCAGAAATAAATTCTGTGACATTCTTAGATAGAATGGATACCCTCAGAATGTAATATCTCTCTCATAAAAGCATGTAGCTTATACATGTCAGGTTTTCCTTTGGCTTTTCCCATTCGTCCAATGAAGTAAAGTGTAAACCAAACAACTACCATAAATAGAGTCAAAAAAAGAGGGATGGCATAAGATTCTCCTAAAGTCATATTGGTGTAAGCCCAAATACCAGAAGCAATAAATAATCCAGCAACTAAAAAATGAAGAAACATAAACATCGTCCAAATTGTTGGATTAGGGCCAAAAAGACCGTAAATAGTAGCATGTGTTTTGTCTTTCTCATTTATTTCTAAATGTAATTGAGGTGACCAATAATGCTGTTCTTGCTTTGGAAAGCGAATAAATACGTGATCATCTAATCGAGTAACGACAAAGTCAGACTGCTTTACTTTTTGCTCATCAAACCCAGCTAACAATTTCTCGTTAGTTGCTTCAACATCAAATTTAAAGCGTGGACGTAATACTATTTCGTTAGATAATGACATAATAATACATAGTAGGTCTAAATTAAACATTTTCTTAAAAAGATAATGTTATCTTTGCACCCGCTTACGGGATACGTAATGCAGAGTAAATCAAATAGATATGAGTAGTATTGTAGCCATTGTTGGGCGTCCTAATGTAGGTAAATCAACATTCTTCAACAGATTAATACAACGCCGAGAAGCCATTGTAGATGCTGTAAGTGGTGTAACAAGAGACAGACATTACGGGAAAAGTGATTGGAATGGTAAAGAATTTTCTCTTATTGATACCGGCGGATATGTCGTTGGAAGCGATGATATTTTTGAAGCCGAAATTGATAAGCAAGTAGAATTAGCTATAGAAGAAGCTGACGCGATAATCTTTATGGTGGATGTCGAGAGTGGTGTAACAGGAATGGACGAAGATGTTGCTGATTTATTAAGAAAATCTAAAAAGCCTGTATTTCTTACTGTAAATAAAGTTGACAATAACAAAAGAGCAGAAGATGCCGTAGAGTTTTATTCATTAGGCCTTGGGGATTATTACACCATTGCAAGTATTAACGGTAGTGGTACAGGAGACTTATTAGATGCTTTGGTTGAAGCCTTACCTGATAATGAAGAAGAAGAAGTTGTAGATGAATTACCGCGTTTTGCAGTAGTTGGTAGGCCTAATGCCGGAAAATCTTCTTTCATAAATGCATTAATTGGAGAAGACAGATACATTGTAACTGATATTGCTGGTACTACTCGTGATGCTATAGATACCAAGTACAACCGTTTTGGTTTTGAATTTAACTTAGTCGATACTGCAGGGATTCGCCGTAAATCTAAAGTAAAAGAAGATTTAGAATTCTATTCTGTAATGCGAAGTGTAAGAGCAATAGAGCATTCAGACGTTTGCTTGTTGGTTTTAGATGCGACTCGTGGTTTTGATGGACAAGTTCAGAATATCTTTTGGCTTGCAGAACGTAACAGAAAGGGTATTGTCATCTTAGTGAATAAGTGGGATTTAGTCGAAAAAGACACTAAAACGGCAAAAGAATTTGAAACTTATATCAGAAAACAAATTGCACCTTTTACTGATGTACCAATTGTTTTTATATCGGTATTAAATAAGCAAAGAATTTTTAAAGCTATTGAAACTGCTGTTGAGGTCTATAATAACAGATCTAAACGCATTAAAACAAGTGTTTTAAACGATGTGTTATTGCCAATAATTGAGAATTATCCACCACCAGCATACAAAGGTAAGTTTGTAAAGATTAAATATATCATGCAATTGCCAACTCCACAACCTCAATTTGCATTCTTCTGTAATTTACCTCAATACGTTAAAGAGCCATACAAAAGATACCTAGAGAATAAGCTGAGAGAAAAATTTGATTTTCATGGTGTGCCAGTAAGCGTATACATGCGTAAAAAATAGTATTTTTACTAGGCTATGATAAAATTGAGATTAATTCTTGCTCTACTTTTTGTTTCTGCAAGTACACTTTCTTTGTTTGCTCAAGATTTGCCACCTGAGATAACAGCTACTGGTAATCAGGGTTATTGTCCTGGTACGCCAATTAACATTGTGACTAGTGTTAGTATTACAGATCCAGACATTGCAGATACTACTTTAAATGAAATTTTTATTCAAATATCAGAAGGCTATGTAGCTGGCTTTGATAATCTAACTTTAGCAGGCGTCCATCCAAATATTATTGCAGATTGGCAACCTGCGCAAGGGCAATTAGTATTAAACGGGCCAGCTACTTTTGCTGAATTTGAAGCTGCAATTTTAGATATAGAATTTTCAACAACTCAAACTGTTTTTACATCAAATAGAAGTTTTTCTATCAATTTAGGAAATGCAAATTACTTACCATCTACAGACCATTACTATTTTTATGTGTCTAATCCTGGTATATCGTGGCAGAGTGCTAGAGATGCAGCAGCAGCTCAATTGTATTTTGGTTTACAAGGTTATTTAGTAACAATTACTACTCCTGAAGAATCACAATTAGCTGGAGAGCAAGCTTCAGGTACAGGTTGGATTGGAGCTTCTGACGAGGGTGCTGAAGGTGTTTGGCGTTGGGTTACAGGCCCAGAGGCCGGTATACAATTTTGGCAAGGTGCTGTAAATGGAACATCTGTTAATAATGAATTTTCTCTTTGGAATAATAATGAACCTAATCAATCAGGTAATGAAGATTATGCACATATAGTATCACCTACATTAACTAATGCAATTCCGGGTTCTTGGAATGATTTAGCAGCATCGGGTAATCCAGACCCTAATAATCCTTTTCATCCTCAAGGCTATATTGTAGAATTTGGAGGTTTACCAGGAGACCCTGATATCAACTTATCTGCTGCTACGATTATAAGAATGCCCCAGACATCTATTACTGACGCTGAAGGTTGTGAAGGCGATGAATTTACTTTGACATTGACAACTAATACAGATGAAGTGATTTGGTATGATGGACCATCATCACCAAATGTCGTTAACATTGGAAATTCATATACAGCTACGTTAAATGAAACTACTATATTTTGGATATCTGCTAGATTTATGGGATGTACAGCTGGAGGTAGGATGCCATTAACCGTTACTATCAATCCAACTCCTGAATCGAATGATATTACTATTCAGCAATGCGATGATGCTTCTGCTGATGGGATTTCAGTTTTTAATTTAGAGATTTATAGCGGTTTAATTGCAAATGCAAATACGACTAATATTGTAAACTTTTTTGAAGATAGTCAATTCACAATTCCTATTAATGCATCGAGTTATACCAATACATCTAATAATCAAATTGTATATGCAAGAGTTTTAAATCCAACTTCTGGTTGTTTTGCCATTGCTGAAATTACTTTAAGTGTGTCGCTTCCAGCAATTGAAAATTTTGAGCTCTCAATATGTGATGATGAGGAAGAAGATGGGTTTACTGAATTCAATCTTTCAGATTTAGATGATGAGATTTTAATAGGGCTGCCTGTTACAGCTCAGACATCATTTTTTCCGACGTTTAATGATGCTTTATTGAACATTAATCAGCTTTCAAATACATACACTAATACAATGCCTAATAATGAAATAATTTTTGTTAAGGTTACAGATGGGCTAGCTTGTTTAGGAGTTTTTGAAGTTAATCTCGAAGTAAAACCGCTTCCTGAATTATTACCAGACGAAACGGTCATCTATTGTTTAGATACATTTCCTTCTAAGATTATACTAGATAGCGGTATTGTTAACGCTGTACCTAATAATTTTTATTACAATTGGTCGACTCAAGAAACTACGATACAAATTGAGGTAAATGAACCAGGAATTTACTGGGTCGATGTTACAGAAGTCGGTGGTTGTACCAATAGAAGAAATATTGAGGTTTTACCATCTAGTATTGCTGAATTTGACAATATTGATGTTATTGATGGTATAGAAAATAATATAGTAACTGTAAATGTTTTAGGTAATGGCGATTATGAATTTTCGCTTACTTCCGAAAATGGTCCTTTTCAAGATTTAAATATTTTTGAAGATGTGCGTTCTGGTATCCAAACAGTATATGTTAGAGATAAGAATGGTTGCGGTGTTGTTTCAGAATCATTCCCAGTGATAGGGTTTCCAAAATTCTTTACGCCTAACGGAGACTCTAATAATGACTTTTGGACTATAGATGGTTTTAATGAAGAATTCTTAGCAAATTCAAGAGTACAAATTTTTAATCGCCATGGTAAATTAATGACCGAATTGTCTACGCAAAACCCAATTTGGGATGGTCGTTATAATGGCAATCTTATGCCATCTGACGATTATTGGTTTTTAGTTAGTTTACAAGATGGTCGTACTTTTACTAGACATTTTGCGCTAAAACGTTAACACTAGTTAATACTATTTAATGTTTGTTTAAGATATATCTTACGATATCTGTATAGATTTGTTTTTAAATTATTTACTGTTACAATTTAGTTAAAACTAAAACAATAGTTGTATAACTATAAAAATAGTTATAGTATTGAATTTAAATCTATCAATCAATCAAATGAAACGAATATTTGTTCTCTTAGCTTTAATTTTTGCTGTACATGTATTTTCTCAACAAAAATCTTTTAAAATTGAAGGTTCACTTATCGCAGAAGATACTAAGACACCTTTAGAGTCTGCTACAGTTTATTTGCAACGTGTAAAAGATAGTAGTTTGGTAACGTATACAATTACCGATAAAGAAGGTAAGTTTTCCTTGCAGGATAAAACCTATGATAACTTTTTAAACTTGTTTATATCTTATGTAGGTTATTCGACCTATTCTAAGACAATAGCAATAGATAAAGAGACTATTAATTTGGACCCTATTTCACTTAAAATAGATAACAATGCGTTAGACGAGGTAGTAATAAAAGCCACACCTCCAATTACAGTTAAAAAAGATACATTAGAGTTTAATGTGGCATCCTTTAAAACAAAAAAAGATGCTAATGTTGAAGATTTATTAAAAAAATTACCTGGTGTCGAAGTTGATGCTACTGGTGCTATTACTGTTAACGGAAAACCTGTAAATAAGATTCTAGTAAATGGCAAACCTTTTTTTGGAGATGACCCGACAATTACAACACGTAATCTAACCAAAGAGATTATAGATAAAGTTCAGATAACAGATACAAAAACCAAGGCGCAAGCTTTTGCTGGCGAAAAAGGAGATGACGAAAACAAAACGATTAATCTAACAATTAAAGAAGAGAATAATAAGGGTGTTTTTGGACGTTTGTCTGCTGGAGCTGGAACCGATGAACGAAATGAGTTTGCAGGTCTTTTAAACCTTTTTGATAATGATAGGCGTATAAGTGTATTGGCTGGAGGAAATAATATTAATTCTCCCAATTTTAGTTTTGGTGAAATAGAAAAAATGTTAGGAGGCGCTTCCTCAATATCTGTGAGTAGTAATGGTAATTTTTCAATTAATGGACGTTCCTTTGGTGGCGGTGGTCAAGGTATTATTACCTCTAGAAACGCAGGTGCTAATTATGCAGATGTTTTGGCCAAAGGTTTTGATGTGTCTTCAGATTATTTTTATTCTCGTAGTAGTTCTGAGAATGATAGTAGAGTAGAGCGCGAAAATATTTTGCCTGATGCTCGTTTCTTTACCAACTCAACATCTCGCGAAACTTCAGATAATGATAATCATCGTTTTAATGCCGCTTTTGATATTGAGGTCGATTCAACATTTTTAATCAACATAACACCATCTTTTAACTATGTAAAGAATCAAGGTTTTAATAATCGTTTTGATGAAACTTTTGATGAAAATCAGGATTTAACAAATCAATCTACATTTGAGTCTTTTTCCGATTCTGAAGTGAGAAGATTTAATACAGATGTAGACATAACAAAGCGCTTTGGTAATAACGGTAGTTTTTTAAAGTTTGCGTTCGAGACAGAATTTAGCGAAACGGATGGTGATGAGTTTCAAATTTCTGAAACATTGATAACGGATCCCAATGTCAATGATATATTAAGAAATCAGCAAATAACAAATAATTCAGATTTTAATAAATACCGTTTCAGTAGTACTTATCGGATACCTTTAATTGCAAAAAAACTCTTTTTAGATGCAAAATTGAGTCATCTTTCAGAAGTTAGAAATAGCCAAAATTCTACTTTCGATTTTAACGATGCTACTTTAGAGTACGACTTGTTTAATACAGATTTAAGTTCAGATTTTAAGTTTACGAATCGCAGAACAACACCGAGTTTAGATTTAAGTTACCGAAAAGACAAACTAAGAGTGAGTCTAGAAGTAGGTTATGTGAATAGAACATTAGAAAATGAAGACGCTTTAAGACCAACACTTAGTGCTAAAGAGCGTTTTAATGCTATAGAGTTAGATGGTAATTTTAATTATAGATTTAGTGATAAAGCCTCTTTATATTCGGGATATAGCTTATCTAATAGACCGCCACAATTAAGACAATTACAAGCCTTCCAGGATGTGTCAAACCCATTAAATATCATAGTTGGTAACCCTGAATTAAATCCATCAAATGATTACAGAATATATATGGGTTTCAATAATTTCGATTTTCAAAAACGTACAGGCATTTTTCTTAACCTGAATGTCTCTACAACCCAAGATGAAATTGTAACACGATCTACAGTAGATGAAAACTTTGTAAGAACAACGACTTATGACAATGTTGATGGTAATTATAGAATACGTGGTGGCGGAAGTTATAGAAAATCCTATAAAGTAGATTCTTTGCGTACTATAAAACTCAATTTTGGATTTAATGGCGGGATTAATAGACGTATTAATTTTAATAATGATGTAAAGTATGCATCTAATAATACCAATTTGGGACCAAGGTTTGGCGTGACATTTAATTGGAAAGATGTTATGGAAATTACACCAACTTATAACCTTTCATATAATACGACGCGTTTCGATTTGGCTGACTTTGATAATCAAGAGTTTTTAACTCATAATTTAAGGATTAGAACAGCAATGTTTTTGCCTAAAAAGTTCGAATGGCGAAATGATATTAACTATAATTACAATCCCAACGTGGCAGCTGGTTTTCAGAAGTTTTCATGGTTTTGGAATTCTACTTTAGCATATACTTTCCTTAAGGATAAAGCCACATTAACCTTAAAAGCATACGATATATTAAACCAGAATACTAATGCTCGAAGAGTAGCTACAGCAGATTATATACAAGATGCTCAGAGTACTGTATTACAACAATATTTTATGCTAAGCTTTAGTTGGAAATTTAATAGTCTAGGAAGCAAAGGAAAAACAGATTCTAATAGCTTTATAATTCTAGATTAGAGAAAATAGTAGAAATCACCATCCGCCGGAAGCACCGCCACCGCCAAAACCGCCTCCGCCAAAGCCACCACCGAAGCCACCACCTGAGCTTCCACCACCAAAACCACCAAAGCCTCCAGAAGAAGAACCACTTCTGTAGCTGCCGCGTCCCATATTACTTAATATAATGGCTTCTAAAATACTTGTGTCATTTCTACGATTACCACGATTTCCGCCACCGCGTCCACCTTTATGCTTTGATATGGCAATAATAAATATGATAAAAATGATGAATAAAAAGAACAATAATCCAAACGGAAATTCATTGTTAGATGATGATTGTCTTGAGCCTTGATATTCGCCTGTTAAAACTTCAAAAATAGCATCAGCGCCACGATTGAGTCCACCATAATAATCATTGCGTTTAAAATAAGGAATGATATCTCTGTCAATAATACGCTTGCTCATGGCATCAGTCAGTAAATGTTCTACACCATAACCAGTATTAATAGCTATTTTGCGGTCATTTTTTGCGAGTAAAATAAGAACACCATTATCTTCTTTTTCTTGACCAATTCCCCATTTTTGTCCCCATTGTGCACCTAGATAATTTATGTTTTCACCTTCTGTAGAAGGTATAGTGATAATAACTATTTGTGTTGAAGTCGTATCTGAATATCTTACGAGTTTTTGTTCTAATGCATTTTTTTCTGAAGTCGAGAATAAATTAATGTAGTCGTAAACGCTAGTTTGAAATTCTGGCGTTTCAGGTATTTGATATTGTGCTTCAGCAGTGATAAAACTGAAGAATAATATCGATATACTAACGATAAATTTCCAACCTTTTTTCATCCTTTAGAAATTGAATTGTCTAGTTCGTTAGTATTGCCGTGAAACCAAGGGAAATATTTAGATAATTGTTGTCCAGATTTTTTAATACCTTCTATTAAACCTTGCGCAAATTCGCCGTTTTTAAAATGTGCAGCAATAGTATCTTTTGTAGCATTCCAGAAGTCTTTTCCAACAGCTTCATTAATGCCTTTGTCACCAAATATGACAAAACTTTTTTTATCTACAGCTACATAAATTAAAACGCCGTTTTGTTCTTTGGTATTATCCATTTTTAGATAATGAAAAACTTCCATAGCGTGTTTAAAAATATCACCAGTACAGTTTTGCTCTATGTGCACGCGTATCTCTCCAGAGGTGTCTTTTTCGGCATCACGGATAGCAGCAACAATAGCATCTTCTTCAGATGCCGTTAGAAAGTTTTCAATGTTTGACATGATTGTTTTTAATCGATTTAGTCAAAATCAAATTCTACATCTGGTGCATTTTCACTTCCTGCATCAGCTTTGTAATACCCTTTTTCATCAAAACCTAAAAGACCAGCTATAAATTTTGTAGGCATTGTACGAACATACTTGTTGTATGGCTCTACAGATTCATTGAAACGATCTCTAGCAACATTTATCCTGTTTTCTGTACCTTCAAGCTGACTTTGTAACTCTAAGAAGTTTTGATTTGCTTTTAATTCAGGATAGCGCTCAACTGTAACTAAAAGGCTTTTTAAAGCACCAGATAGTCCACCTTGTACTTCATTAAATTTAGCGAGTTGCTCCGGTGTAATATTACTTGGGTCAATAGTGACTGAAGTTGCTTTTGCTCTAGCATTAATAACCGCTTCTAAAGTTCCTTTTTCAAAATCTGCTGCGCCTTGAACTGTTTTTACTAGGTTACCAATAAGATCATTGCGTCTTTGATAACTACTCTCAACATTTGCCCATGATTTTGTTATTGTTTCTTCTAAGCCAACAGCTTTGTTATTTACATTCATTCCCCATATTGCAATTAAAACTATAATTACAATTGGTACAATCCACTTTTTCATAATTGGTTGATTTTAAAGTTGTGTTTTTATTTTAATAAGTTTTGCTTTAATGCCTTCAAGCTTTGCTATAATTTCAAAGTTGCTTAAAGCCTCTTGTTTTTCTTCTTTAATGTGTGTTTTTGCGCCTTCTAATGTAAAACCACGTTCTTTTACCAAATGATAAATGAACTTAAGATTCTTAATATCTTCTGGTGTAAATTTCCGGTTACCTTTTGCGTTTTTCTTAGGTTTAATAACATCAAACTCTTTTTCCCAAAAACGTATAAGAGAGGTGTTGACATTAAAGGCTTTGGCGACTTCGCCAATACCATAATAACGCTTTTCTGGTAAATCTATATGCATGTATTAATCTAAAGATTGATTTTCTAGAGAGGCTTTCTCTAAAAGTTCATTAAACTCTTGAGCAGATAAGTTTCCGTAGTAGAAATTTATAGGATTTATCCGTTCACCATCTTTAAAAATTTCGTAATGCAAATGTGGCGCTTCAGAGCGTCCAGTACTACCAACAAAACCAATAAGGTCACCACGCTTTACACGTTGGTTAATACGAACATTATACTTGTATAAATGCGCATATAGCGAAACATAACCATAACCATGGTCTATACGTATATGCTTTCCGTAACCAGAAGAGCTGTTATCTGCACGTTTAACTATACCATCACCTGAGGCAAAAATAGGTGTGCCTCTTGGCGCTGTAAAATCCATGCCATAATGAAACTTGCGCACCTTGGTAAAAGGATCTGTTCTGTAGCCATAGCCAGAAGCCATACGTGTTAAATCTGCGTTCTTAACAGGTTGTATAGCGGGGATTGCTTCCAAAAATTTTTCCTTGTCCTTAGCTAAAATAGCAATCTCATCGAGCGATTTTGATTGAACGACCATTGCTTTTTCAAGTATATCAAGGCGCTTATTGCTTTCACTTATCAGGGCTGTATTATCAAAGCCCTCAAATTTTTTGTAACGATTAATACCACCAAAACCAGCACGACGCTGTTCTTCAGGAATTGGATTGGCTTCAAAATAAAGACGATAAATAGCATTATCGCGTTCTTCAATATTTTCAAGAACAGTAATCGCATCATCCATGCGTATGTTAAGCAATTGGTATTGTAATTGCATGTTTTCTAGCTCTCTTGCGAGTTCTCTCTCTTTTGGAGACTCAAAGAAATAACCACCAACTATAACTATAAAGAAAGCAAATAGGGCAGAGGCCAATAAAAACGCTAGAGCATACTTAACAGTAGTGCGCTTTTTACGTCTTATTTTACGATACGATAATGTTTCAGAATCGTAATAGTATTTTACTTTAGCCATATCTTAAAATGTTCTATTTTTGTGCCCAACTAGAACAATATACAAATATAAAAATACTTTCGTACTTAAGATATTTACAACACTGTTCATCTTAAAAGATAACGCTGGAAGTAAAATTAAATTTTAGACGATAAAATTAGATAAAAATGAAGTCTCAAGACATCCGAAATACATTCCTTGACTTTTTTAAAAATAAAGAGCATCTTATTGTGCCTTCTGCACCAATGGTTGTTAAGAACGATCCAACTTTGATGTTTGTTAATTCTGGAATGGCCCCTTTTAAAGAGTATTTTTTGGGAAATTCGGAACCTAAGAAAAATAGGATTGCTGACTCCCAAAAATGTTTGAGGGTTTCTGGTAAGCACAATGATTTGGAAGAGGTTGGCTATGATACCTATCATCACACTTTATTTGAGATGTTGGGCAATTGGAGCTTTGGAGATTATTTTAAAAAGGAAGCTATTGCTTGGGCTTGGGAATTATTGACTGATGTTTATGATATTAAAAAAGATATGCTTTACGTCACTGTTTTTGAAGGTAGTGATGATAAAGACAATCTTGAAATGGATACAGAAGCTTATGATATCTGGAAACAATATATTGCTGAAGACCGAATTTTAAAAGGCAATAAAGCCGATAATTTTTGGGAAATGGGTGACCAAGGTCCTTGCGGTCCTTGTAGTGAGATTCATGTAGATATTCGTTCTGATGAAGAAAAAGCAAAAGTCGATGGTAAGACTTTAGTTAATATGGATCATCCACAAGTTGTTGAAATATGGAACTTAGTTTTCATGCAATACAACCGAAAAGCTAGTGGAGATTTAGAAGTTTTACCTAATAAGCATATCGATACAGGTATGGGATTTGAACGCTTATGTACGGTTTTACAAGGCGTACAATCTAACTATGACACCGATGTGTTTACACCAATTATTAGGGAGATAGAAACCATTACAAATTCTACTTATGAAGACCCTGAAACTTCTGATGAAAAAATAGACATTGCAATTCGTGTGATTTCTGATCATGTGAGAGCAGTAGCATTTTCTATTGCAGATGGACAATTGCCAAGCAATACAGGTGCAGGTTATGTGATACGTAGAATCTTAAGACGCGCTATTCGCTATGGTTTTACGTTTTTAAATCAGAAGGAGCCTTTTATATATCGTTTAGTTGATATTTTAAGTAAAAAAATGGGTAAAGCTTTTCCGGAATTAAAAGCTCAAAAACAACTCATTGAAAATGTTATTAAAGAAGAAGAGACGTCTTTTTTAAGAACTTTAGAACAAGGTTTAATTTTGCTTGATGGTATTATAAAGCAAGCCAAAGATGATACCATTTCTGGAGAAAAAGCTTTTGAGTTATATGATACCTATGGTTTTCCTATTGATTTAACAGCGTTGATTCTTTCAGAAAAAGATTTAAAATTAGATTATAAAGGTTTTGAAGAGCATTTACAAATACAAAAAAATCGTTCACGAAAGGCAAGTGAAATGTCAACAGACGATTGGACAGTATTGGTTGATGATTCTGAGCAGGAGTTTGTGGGTTATGACACACTTGAGGTTAACGTAAAGATTACCAGATATAGAAAGGTCACTTCAAAAAAAGATGGTGAAATGTTTCAATTGGTTTTTAATCTTACCCCTTTTTATGCAGAAGGTGGTGGTCAAGTTGGCGATAAAGGGTATTTGCAGGACACTCATGGTGATGTCATCTATATAGTAGATACTAAGAAGGAGAATAATGTTATTATTCACTTTGCAAAGAACTTACCTAAACATTTAAATGAAACCTTTAAAGCCGTAGTTGATGAAAAACAACGTTACAGAACTGAGTGCAATCATACAGCTACACATTTGTTACACCAAGCACTTCGTGAAGTTTTAGGCGACCACGTAGAGCAAAAAGGGTCTGCTGTACACTCAAAATATTTACGTTTTGATTTCTCCCATTTCTCTAAGCTTACTCTAGAGGAGTTGAGGGATGTAGAGAATTTTGTGAATGCACGTATTGAAGGTAAACTACCGTTACAAGAAAATAGAAGCGTACCAATGGAGCAAGCTCTCCAAGAAGGCGCTATGGCTTTATTTGGCGAAAAATATGGTGATGCGGTAAGAACTATTAGATTTGGTCAATCTATTGAGCTGTGTGGCGGAACACATGTTAATAACACAAGTGATATCTGGCATTTTAAAATCCGTTCTGAAGGTGCAGTTGCTGCTGGTATTAGAAGAATAGAAGCGATTACTAATGATGCTGTTAAAGACTTTTATTTTGAAAATAATCGCGCATATTTTGAAATGAGAGATTTGCTTAACAATGCTCAGGAACCTGTAAAGGCATTGCAAAACTTACAAGCTGAAAATAGCGATTTAAAAAAGCAAATAGAGCAGTTATTAAAAGATAAAGCGAAAAACTTAAAAGGTGATTTAAAAAATGAAATTACTGAAATTAACGCCGTACAGTTTTTAGCTAAAAAAGTAGACTTAGATGCTGGCGGTATTAAAGATTTATGCTTTGAAATAGGTAGTCAATATGACAATTTGTTTTTGCTATTTGGTGCTGAGAATAATGGAAAAGCCATCTTGTCTTGTTATATCTCAAAAGAATTGGTAGCTGCTAAAGACTTAAATGCAGGGACCATTGTCAGAGAATTAGGTAAGCATATTCAAGGCGGCGGCGGTGGACAGCCTTTCTTTGCCACAGCAGGAGGAAAAAATCCAGCTGGAATTGCTATTGCGCTTGAAGCTGCAAAATCGTATATCGAATAGATTTATAATGAATCTTCAAACAAAAATTCTACTACAACCCGAGCGTTTTAATCAGATAGATTATAACTCAAAAGTACTGTTGCTAGGGTCTTGTTTTTCTGAAAACATTGGGGAGAAATTTAATTATTTTAAGTTTCAAAATTTGGTAAACCCTTTCGGAATATTATTTCATCCGTTAGCGATTGAAAAGCTAATCACTAATGCTATTAATCAAAAAGAATATACGGAAAAGGATATCTTTTCTCATAACGAGCAATGGTATTGCTATGATGCACATTCGCGATTAAGTGCTTCAAATAAAGAAGAGATATTAAGTCAATTAAATCAATCAATTCAGGAAACATATTCTTTTCTTCAAGAAGCAACTCATGTAGTTATTACTCTGGGCACATCATGGGTATATAGACATATTGAAACTGACCAATTTGTTGCTAATTGCCATAAAGTACCTCAAAAGAAATTCTTAAAAGAGCTACTTTCTGTAAATCAGATATCAGAATCGCTGGATGCCATTGTGAGTTTGGTGACATCTGTAAATCCTAATGCTCAATTTATCTTTACAGTTTCTCCAGTACGACATGTTAAAGATGGCTTTGTAGAAAACACCCAGAGTAAATCTCACTTAATTACGGCAATACACCAACTACTGTCATTTCGAGCACAGCCGAGAAATCTCACTTATTTTCCGTCTTACGAAATTGTAATGGACGAACTACGCGACTATAGATTCTACAAAGAAGACATGTTACATCCTAATCAATTGTCTATTGATTATATCTGGGAAAAATTTGTATCGGTATGGATATATCAGAATTCTGAAGCTATTATGGACGAAGTTGATACCATACAAAAAGGATTAGCACATAAACCTTTTAATCCAAATTCTGAAGAGCATCAAAAATTTTTACTTAGACTTCAAGAAAAACGGGAAGCCTTAGAGCACAAATTTGCTCATATTACATTTAAAAAAAGTCATCTTATTTAACCCGTACACTTTTTGGTACAAGTTTAGTATAATCGCCATTATTTCTAATCACATCTCTTACAATTGAAGACGAGATGTATGATGTACTAGCTGCAGTTAATAAAAAGACGGTTTCTATAGGTGCTAAATCTCTGTTGGTATGCGCAATAGCTTTTTCAAATTCAAAATCGGCAGGGTTTCTAAGACCTCGTAGTATAAACTCAACATTATTTTCTTTACAGAAATCAACCGTTAGGCCTTTGTAAGTTACAACTTTAACCTTGGGTTCTTCTTTAAAAGCATCTTCGATAAAAGCTTTACGTTCGTCTAAAGAAAACATATATTTCTTATCTGCATTGATGCCAATAGCCACAATAACTTCATCAAAAAGTGTGACACTTCGCTGAATAATATCGTAATGTCCTAAGGTAATGGGGTCAAAAGAACCAGGAAATATTGCTCGTTTCATTAATTCAAAGATAATTATTATTTCTTCATCACTTCTTCAATGGCATTGTTAAAGAGTTCATTGAGAGAAATTCCTGCTTTTGCAGCTTGTTGAGGTAATATGCTTTCTTTAGTCAGTCCTGGAACTGTATTTACTTCGAGTAAATAGGGTTCGTCATTTTTAAAGATAAATTCACTACGCGTAAAACCGCTCATTTTAAGGGTTTCGTATATCTTTTTGGCTTCTCTTCTAACTTTATTTTCGTACTCTTCAGAGATCCTTGCAGGTGTGATTTCTTGGGATTTGCCTTCATATTTGGCTTGGTAATCAAAGAAATCATTTTCTGAGACAATTTCAGTAATTGGTAATACTTTGGTTTTGCCTTTATATGAAATGACACCTACAGACACTTCAACGCCATCTAAAAATTCCTCAATAATAATCTCGTCATCTTCCTCAAAAGAGGTTTCGATAGCCGCTTTTAAATCTTCAGTTTTATATACTTTAGAAATGCCAAAACTACTTCCAGCTTTATTGGCTTTTACAAAACAAGGTAAGCCTACTTTTTCTATAATAGCATCTTCATTAATAGTGTCTCCAAGGTTTAGGTAATAGCTTTCAGCGGTTTTAATACCAAATGGCTTTAAGGTTGCTAATAAATCACGTTTATTAAAGGTTAATGCTGCTTGGTACATGCTACAGCTAGTCTGCGGAATGCCTAGCAATTCAAAATAGGCTTGCATAAAACCATCTTCACCAGGAGAACCATGAATAGCGTTAAAAACACAATCAAACGTAACTTTTTTACCTTTAATTAATATTGAAAAATCACCCTTATTAATAAGTGTTTCTTCACCGCTTTCTGCAACATAAACCCATTTATCTTTGAAAATATGTATGGCATAGGGTACATACTTGTTTCGGTCTAAGGTTTCGTAGACTACATGACCGCTTTTAAGCGAAATTCCATATTCGCTTGAGTAACCACCCATAATAATTGCAATGTTCTTCAAAATAATACGCTTGTAAAATAGTTGTTATGTAAAAGTATCATTTATTTTATTTCAACACCAAAAATCGATTTGTAAATTATACGCGTATATAAAAAAGTAAATCTCAATAATCTAGAAAACTAGAATTTCATTAGTTTTGTGAACAATATTTAACACATGAGCATCATTAAGTTTTTAACGAGTAAAGTATTTTTTAAGCAATTAGCTTTAGCTGTTGTTGCAGTTGTAATTTTTTGTTTTTTGTTATTAAAATGGCTAGACATTACAACAAATAACGGAGAGTTTGTAACGGTGCCAGATTTAAAAGGAAAATCTTTAGAGACTGTAGAGATAGAACTTGAAGATAATGATTTGGTGATGCAGATTCAAGATTCTGCCAATTTTAATCCTAATTATCCTAAGTTTTCTGTTATTGAGCAAGACCCAATTGCTGGCGCACAAGTAAAAGAGAACAGAAAAATATACTTAACGCTTAATCCATCAGGTTACAGAAAAGTAGCTATGCCAGAGATTATGAGGCGTACCTATAGACAAGCAAAACCAACGCTAGAAGCTTTAGGTTTTACCTTAGGTGAGAAAACCTATATCGATAATATCGGAAAAGATGTCGTTTTAGGCATAAAGCACAAAGGGAAAAATATTAAAGTTGGCGATAAACTACCATTAAGGTCTAAAATTGATTTGGTTTTGGGAAATGGTAAGCGTGCTTCTTCAAATTAGTATATGGACACAACTCCAGAACTTCCACGTAAGGATGACCTTTACGAGCATTATAAATTTGTTGTAGAAAAAGGGCAACAACCACTTCGTATAGATAAATATCTAATGAATTTTGTGGAGAATGCGACTCGAAATAAAATTCAAGCTGCAGCAAAAGACGGCAGCATTTTTGTTAATGACTCGCCAGTAAAATCTAATTATAAGGTCAAGCCAAACGATGTTATTCAAGTAAAATTTGAGCATCCACCGCACGAGAATTTATTGGTAGGAGAAGATATACCCATTGATGTTATTTATGAAGATGAAGATGTATTGGTGGTTAATAAGCCAGCAGGAATGGTAGTGCATCCGGGCCATGGAAACTATTCTGGGACTTTGATTAATGCCTTAATTTTTCATTTTGAAAACTTGCCAAAAAACTCAAGTGACAGACCAGGTTTAGTGCATCGTATAGATAAAGACACAAGTGGTTTATTAGTTGTAGCAAAGACTGAGCATGCTATGAATCATTTGTCCAATCAGTTTGCCGAAAAGACCTCAGAGCGCGAGTATGTAGCTATAGTATGGGGAAATGTCAAAGAAGATGAAGGTACTGTTGAAGGTAATATTGGTCGACATCCTAAAAACAGATTGCAAAACACCGTTTTTGAAGGTGATGATACCTACAAAGGAAAACCTGCTGTCACCCATTATAAAGTTATTGAACGTCTAGGTTATGTTACCTTATTAAGTTGTAAGCTCGAAACTGGTCGCACGCATCAAATCCGTGTGCATATGAAGCATATTGGGCATACGCTTTTTAATGACGAGCGTTATGGCGGACATTTGATACTCAAAGGCACAACATTTACCAAATACAAACAGTTTGTAGATAATTGTTTTAAAGTATTGCCAAGACAAGCCTTACATGCTAAAACTTTAGGATTTGAACATCCAACTTCTAGAAAGTTCATGAGTTTTAGTACTGATATTCCTGAGGATATGCAACAGTGTATTGAAAAGTGGAAGCATTATGCGAAGCATCTAGAAAACTAATAGCGATATAAGTATTTATTGTTAAACTCTATTTAAATTTTAAAAGCATAGTCGTAAATTTGGTTTTGAAAAATTGAGTACACTATGAAACTTGTATTATCTCCTGCTAAATCTCTAGATTTTGAAAGCAAATTGCCAACGCCAAAAACTACGGAGAGTTATTTTTTGACAGAAGCAGAACGGATTAACAAACTATTAAAAAAGAAATCAGCAAAAAGCTTGTCTAAGCTGATGCACATTTCTGATAATTTAGGACAATTAAATTACGAAAGAAACCAAGAATGGTCTTTGCCGTTTACTTCTGATAATGCACGTCCAGCCATGTATGCTTTTAATGGCGATGTGTATCGCGGATTAGACGCCTATTCAATTGATACTAAAAAACTCGATAAGGTTGAAGACACTGTGAGAATCATTTCGGGACTCTATGGTGTTTTAAAACCTTTGGATTTAATACAACCTTACCGATTAGAAATGGGAACTAAATTCCCAGTCGGTAAAAACAAAAACCTGTATGAGTTTTGGAGAAAGAAAGTGACTCAAGCTCTAAATGATGAGTTAGAGGATGATGAGTTGTTTTTAAACTTAGCGAGTAACGAGTATTTTAAAGCTATAGATATAAAGGCTTTAAAAGTGCCTGTGATTACTATTAATTTCAAAGAACTTAAAGGTGATACTTACAAGACCATTGCTATTTTTTCAAAATTAGCGCGCGGATTAATGACACGTTACATTATTGATACCAATGCTAAAACTTTAGAAGACGTTAAAGGATTTAATTATGAAAACTATGGTTTTAGTGAAGACTTGTCTTCAGAAAAAGAATTGGTTTTTGTAAGATAGTGTTTCTGCATAAGCATCCATACCCACCATTTATTCCAGAGGATGCGATAAAGCTCATTGTTGGTACTTTACCACCACCACGATTTTCTACAAGAGAATTGCACGAAAAAGATGTAGATTTCTGTTACGGAAGTTATTACAATTCACTTTGGAAAAAGATAGATGTGATTCATGATTTGGGCTTACGTTTCGATAATTCTCAAGACGCTATTGAAGAACGTAAAGCCTATTTGATAAAACATAAAATTGGCGTTTGTGATATTGTAGCTAGTGCAGAGCGCGAAAAAATTGATGCTTCTGATTTGGGCATGCAAAACATTAAGTTACGAGATGTCATAGGCTATCTCAAAAAACACCCGAAAATTAAGATGCTCTTATTCACTGGCGGGAATAGTAAAAACGGACCAGAATACTTTTTTAGAAAACACACAAAAGATTATAATATAAAACTAGAAATAGTCTCTAACCAAGTGCCAAGAATACATCAATTTCAATTAGAAAAGCGTACTATAAAAACCGTATCACTCACTTCTGGTTCTGGGGCAGCTAATATTTCTATTAGCCGTATCCCCTTATATAAACAGCTAAAAGCCAAAAACCCCAAATTCAATACATTTGATTTTAGAGTCATGCAGTATCGAGAGTTTTTTTAGATAGTTTAGTTTAACAGTCTAGTATATGATTTTGTTGCGAAGCAATTACTAATAGCCATAGTTGGCGGTAGTTTTATTCTATCCATAAGTTTCCAATTGAATACGTTTTTGCTTTTCCGCCTATAATTACTCTATCGTCCTTATTCTCACATTTTAAAAGTCCAACTCTATCAGATATTTGTATTGCATCTAGTTCTTTTTTTCCAAGCCTTCGTGACCAGAATGGAATTAACGAGCAATGAGCAGAACCAGTTACTGGGTCTTCTAAAATTGATGCTTGTGGAGTAAAGAATCTTGAAACAAAATCGCTATTGTCACCCCTTGCTGTAACAATTACTCCTCCTGGGTCAAGATTTATTTGGTCAAATATTTGTCTTTTGATTTTGATGTTCTTTATGTCTTGTTCAGTATCGTATACCAATAGATAATCTCTAGATTTATAGACTTCTTTGGGCTGTATATTTAAAGATTCTTTTATTATTTCTGGTAGTTCTTTAATTTTTGGTATGCGCGAAGGAAAATCTAAAAAGTAAGAATCATTTTTTAAAAAAACAGTCAAATTTCCGCTTATTGTTTCAAATACAATTTCTTCTTTAGGATAATTTAGAATTGATTTTAGGCAATGCGCTGTTGCAAGTGTTGCATGTCCGCATAAATCCATTTCTATTTCAGGTGTAAACCAGCGTAAGTGTATTTTGTCGCCTTTGTCAACAAAAAAAGCGGTTTCAGCAACGGCATTTTCCTTTGTGATATTAAAAAGTATATCATTAGGTAACCAATCGTTTAGTGGGACCACACAGGCTGGGTTTCCACCAAAAGTTTTGTCAGTAAATGCATCTATTTGATATAGATCTAGCTTCATTTTTATCGGGCTGTTTAAATTACCTCCAATTATTTAGATGAATTAAGTTTAATTGATTTTATCGGTTTATAAACGAAGTTAGGATTTAAAATATATAAAGTCAAACAAATACAAGTTAAAGCAAAAATTAGAAGTATTTTCGCTAAAATTAAAAGAGGTGAGATTTAATTGATAGATATTCATCTAAAATGCCAATTATTGGCCTTCATAAATTGTATATATGTCATTTAAATCTTTAGGATTATCTGAGCCTTTACTCAAAGCTATTGCCAAAAAAGGTTACGAAACACCATCACCTATTCAAGCCAAAGCCATTCCGCCAGTTTTAGAAGGTAAAGATGTTTTAGCATCTGCACAAACTGGTACAGGAAAAACGGCAGGTTTTACGTTACCCCTTTTACATTTTTTATCAGAAAACCCAAAGCAAAAATATAGACCAATACGTGCATTAATACTCACGCCAACTCGTGAGCTAGCGGCACAAATTTTTGCCAATGTTAGAGAATATTCTGAATTTTTAAATATTAAAAGTGCTGTGATTTTTGGAGGCGTTAATCAAAAACCACAAGTTGCAGCTATTCGTCAAGGTATTGATGTTTTGGTAGCAACTCCTGGTCGATTAATAGATTTAGAGAGCCAAGGTTTGCTATCTATAAAACGCGTTGAGGTTTTTGTATTAGATGAAGCTGATCGCATGTTGGATATGGGCTTTTTACGAGATATCGAACGTGTTATGAAATTAATGCCAGCAAAACGTCAAAATTTGATGTTTTCGGCTACCTTTTCTAAGGCTATTAAAAAGTTAGCCTATTCTATTTTAAACAATCCCGTACAGATAGAAGCTACACCAGAAAATACTACAGTAGAAGTCATTGAACAAAAAGCGTACAGAGTTGCTAAGGCCAAAAAAACAGGATTAATTATTAAATTGATTTCTGATGGTAATTGGCAACAGGTTTTAGTATTTACAAGAACTAAGCATGGAGCTAATAGATTAACAAAAAAGATGGTTAGCGCTGGTATATCTACGGCGGCCATTCATGGTAATAAGAGTCAAGGTGCACGAACAAAAGCTTTAGCAGGTTTTAAAAGTGGAAAAGTTAGAGTCTTAGTCGCTACGGATATCGCAGCTCGTGGATTGGATATTCCATTATTGCCGCATGTTGTTAATTTTGAATTACCTAATATTTCTGAAGATTATGTGCATAGAATTGGTCGTACCGGTAGAGCAGGAGCTAGTGGTGAAGCACTATCGCTAGTTAGCGCAGACGAAACATTATATTTGAAAAATATTGAAAAGCTAATTGCTCAAAAAATACCTGTTGATATTATTGAAGGTTTTGAGCCAGACCCAAATGCTTCAACCGAGCCTATAAAATCTGGTCAGAATAGACAACGTAGTCAAGGCAGAAGAAAGAACAAACCTAAAAGAGAAGGAGGAGATTCTAACACAAAAAACTCTAAGCGCAATAGGAATCGTAATCGAAATAGAAGACGTAATAACAACAATAGAGATTAATTATGACGCCAATTTTAAAAGCAAAAATTATAGAGGTTTGCGATAAGAAAATTGCAGTTAAAGGTATTAATGTCGGTATTTCTTTTTATGCGTTTTTCAAAAACAAAAATGACAACCCAAAGCTATTAATGGAAGCTGCAACATGGTGGATCCAAACACATCAATTAGATCATTTTGAAAAGGCTGTGAAAATTAAACAAATGGTTTTAGATTTATAATATGAATTCCCAACCCAACAACCCTCTTCACGGCATAAAACTGCAACAAATCGTTGAAGATTTAGTAGCGCATTATGGTTGGGAATATATGGGGCATCAAATTAATATTCGTTGTTTTATGCACGAGCCGTCAGTAAAAAGTAGTCTAAAGTTTTTGCGACGTACACCTTGGGCAAGAACTAAGGTGGAAAAGATGTATTTAAATATGCTAGAGAAGCGCCGTTAGACTTTAGGTAATAATTTGTTCTTCTTTTTGTCAAGATAATGTCTTAAGACACCACCTTTCACATTATTTACATCAAACTCGATAATGAAGGCGTTTTTATCTATCCTATTAATAATGCGGTGCATTTTTTTAATATCTATACGGTTTATAACGGTATGTATAATGTCAAAGCCTTCTTGTTCACCTTGATTTCCAAAACCCTTAGCGCCTTTATATGTTGTGAGTCCGCTACCTAATTCTTTTATTATTGCCACTTTAATTTTTAGATACTCTTTTGAAACTATAGTGACCCCAATAAAGTCCTCAAAGCCTTCAATGATAAGGTCTGTAACTTTAGCAGTAACGATATAAGTTAATATAGAGTAAAGCGCAACTTCAACCGAAATTACATATGCCGTAATACTAAACAAGATAATGTTAAACAGCAGAATAACTTGACCGATACTAAAGCCAAATTTGTCATTAAGGTAAATGCCTAAGATTTCAGAACCATCTAAAACGGAGCCATTTCTAATGGCAATACCAATACCAGCGCCCAAAAATAAACCTCCAAAAATTGAGATGAGTAGTTTGTCTTCAGTTATTGTGTCGAAATTTTCAAAATGAATAAAGAGTGCTAAGCTAATAATACTAATAATCGATTTTATGACTATACGTTTTGAAACGGTGTAGTATCCTAAAATTAAAAACGGAATACTAAACACAATCAGTAAAACAGATATGTTGATATTTAATTGAGAGCTTACTAAGAGTGCAATACCAGTAACACCTCCATCTAAAAAACCATTTGGTAACAAAAAAGCTTTTAAGCCTATACTAGCGAGAACAATGCCTAGGGCTATTTGTCCGTATTCTGAAATGAGTTTTGATATTTTAGAAGTATTCAATATTTGATAATTTAAAGGTGCATTTGTCGCAAGCCTTCGTAAGTTACAATACTTACTGCATTTGCTAAGTTAAGACTTCTAATACTTTCACTATACATTGGTATTTTAAAAAGTTGTTGAGAATACTTTTCTGTAACGTTTTTTGATAGCCCAACAGACTCTTTTCCGAAGACTAAAAATAGTTCATTTTCAAAATCAATATCCCAATGATGTTTGGTACCATGACTACTCAGAAAAACCATTTTTTGAGTTTCATTCATTTTGAAGAACTCATCAACACTGTCATAATAGATAACATCAAGATGTTGCCAATAGTCAAGTCCAGCACGTTTTAATCGCTTATCGTCTATGTCAAAACCAAAGGGTTTTACTAAATGTAAACGTGAGCCAGTTGCTAGTGCTAAACGACCTATATTTCCAGTGTTGTTTGGAATCTCAGGTTCTATGAGTACAATATTTAGAGGCATAAGAGCTTATTTAATTAACATACGCATCTCTACCATATGCTTTTTAAAGTTTGATTTTTCATAAGCTCTAATCGCAGCATCATTATCGTCATAAACTTCTAATCGAATTTCTTTTAAACCTTTAGTTAGAGCCCATTCTTTTAATTTATCGACTATGCTTTGTATAATACCTTTTCCTCTATATTCTGATTCAACAAACATAAACCCTAAGTAGGCATATTCATCATGTTTATGATACGGTTTTCCATTTAATATTTTGGCATAACCAGATGCAATGATTTTATCATCTATATGTGCTACAACGACTTCTGCTTTATCCGAGAGAATAAGTTCTTTGAGGTCATAATAATTTATAGGGTCGGGTTTAAGCGTAGAATCAAAAGGACGTTCTGCAGTTATAATGCCTTGCTCAAACTGATATAAGATTGGTAAATCTTCTAAAATTGCTGTTCTAAATTGAATGACCTTCATTATAAACTAAGGTTTTATGTTGTCTACAAATGTATCAATAGTATCAACACCATTTGCAGTAACATGTTTTATAAAAGCACTTCCTATAATAGCACCCTTAGCTTGTTTTGTGGCTTGCATAAATGTCTCGTTGTTTGAAATGCCAAAGCCAACAATCTGTGGATTGCTAAGTTTCATATTAGCTATGCGATTAAAATAATCTTCTTGAGCATTTCCAAATCCTGATTTAGCACCAGTTGTACTAGCGGAACTTACCATGTAAATAAATCCATCAGAAACTGAATCTATATATCTAATGCGCTCATCTGATGTTTGAGGCGTTATTAAAAATACACTAATAAGTCCATATTTTTCAAAGGTGTCTTTATACTGTTCTGCATATACATCTACAGGTAAATCAGGAAGAATGAGTCCATCAATACCTATCTCTTGGCATTTTTTACAGAAGGCTTCTACACCATATTGCATCACAGGGTTAAAATACCCCATAATGATTAAGGGAATAGAAACCGTTTTACGAATATCTTTCAATTGTTGAAACAATAATTCACTTGTCATGCCATTTTGAAGTGCTTTTG
The DNA here is from genome assembly GCF_014635865.1 of Winogradskyella haliclonae. Taxonomy (GTDB): domain Bacteria; phylum Bacteroidota; class Bacteroidia; order Flavobacteriales; family Flavobacteriaceae; genus Winogradskyella; species Winogradskyella haliclonae. The sequence continues at coordinate 1,379,369 of NZ_BMDQ01000001.1, forward strand.
TTGAGCTATCTTGAATGGTTGGTCCATCGGCTAGTGGGTCACTAAATGGCAAGCCAATTTCAATCATGTCAACACCACTTTTTTCCAAATTTTGAATGATTGTTATAGTGTCATTAATATTTGGATAACCTGCTGTAAAATATATAGAAAGTAATTTTTTGCCTTCTTTTAATTTTTGATTTATTCTGTTCATCTTATAATTTAAAATAATCAATATAATTCTGTAAATCTTTATCTCCTCGACCAGACAAACTAATAACTACGATATCATTGGGCTCAAAGGTTTTGTGACTAAAAATGGCCAAAGCATGACTTGTTTCTATAGCAGGAATGATGCCTTCTAATTGCGCTAATTCTAATCCAGCAGTCATGGCCTCGTCATCCGTAGCTGAATAGAATTCACCACGACCAGATTTATACAAATGCGAATGCATTGGTCCAACGCCAGGATAATCCAATCCAGCAGAAATAGAATAAGGCTCGGTAATTTGTCCATCATTGGTTTGCATTAATAATGTTTTGCAACCGTGAATGATGCCTTCTTTTCCTAATGCCGAAGTGGCTGCACTCTCTCCAGAATGAATGCCTTTTCCCGCTGCTTCTACAGCTATAATGCCAACATCCTCATTGTCTAAAAAATGATAATAAGTGCCTGCAGCATTGCTGCCGCCACCGATACATGCAACGACATAATCAGGGTTTTCTTTACCCTCATGTTCTTTGAGTTGCCATTTTATTTCTTCTGAAATAATAGACTGAAAGCGCGTCACCATATCTGGATAGGGATGAGGTCCTATAGCTGAACCGATGATGTAGTGCGTATCTACAGGATTATTTATCCAATCGCGAATAGCCTCGTTAGTAGCGTCTTTTAATGTGCGACTGCCTGATAAGGCTGGACGTACTTCAGCGCCAAGCATTTTCATACGTGCAACATTTGGTGCCTGACGTGCAATATCAATTTCGCCCATGTAAACTATACATTCCATACCCATTAAAGCGCAAACTGTTGCAGTGGCCACACCGTGTTGTCCAGCACCTGTTTCGGCAATAATTCTTGTTTTACCCAAACGTTTTGCCATTAAAATCTGTCCAATGGTATTATTAACTTTGTGTGCGCCAGTATGGTTAAGGTCCTCACGTTTAAGATAGACTTTGGTGTTGTACTTTTCGGAAAGGCGTTTTGCAAAGTAGAGTGGAGAAGGGCGACCAACATAGTCTTTTAAAAGTTGATTAAACTCTTCTTGAAACAAAGGTTCAGCCATAACTTTTAGATAGTTTTGACGTAATTCTTCTACGTTTGGATACAGCATTTCGGGTATGAAAGCGCCTCCAAACTCACCGTAGTAGCCTTTTTCGTTGATGTTATAGCTCATGTTTAAATTTTTCTAATTCTTCAATATGTTTTAATCCAGGCTCAATTTCAAATTTACTGTTTACGTCAATAGCGTAGCAGTATTTTGAAGCTGGACTCTTTTTGAATGTTTTTATATTTTCAATTTCATTTAATCCAATACCACCACTTAAAAAGTATGGTGTTGTAGAAGGATAATCTTTTAATACATCCCAGTTGAAGGTATAACCGTTTCCACCAGGTAGTTTTCCTTTGGTATCAAACAAGAAATAGTTGACAATGCCTTCGTAAGGTTTTAATACACTAAAATCAAAACTGTCATTAATACTAAAAACCTTTATGATTTCTACATCAGAATATTTTAAAGTTTTGCAATATTCTGGAGATTCATTTCCGTGTAATTGAACAGCTTGTAGGTTGTGTATTTTAATTATTTGAAGAACACTATCTAAATTGGCATTTACAAAAACACCAGTCTTTTTAACAGTCTTAGGGAGTTCAGGGATTTTACTATCAAAAAATCTTGAAGACTTGTCGTAAAATATAAAGCCTAAATAATCTGGTTGCAATGTTGCAACTGCTTCTATGTTTTCTTGATATTTCATGCCGCAGACTTTCAGTTTCATGACTCTAATTTTTGAATAAATTCTGTGGCACTTGCTCCAGGATTATCTGTTTTCATAAAGTTTTCACCAATTAAAAAGCCTTTGTATCCATATGGTTGTAATTCTTTTATAGCATCAACAGAACTAATACCACTTTCAGATACCTTTATAAAATCATCTGGGATTTGCTGACTTAATTGTTTTGAAGTTTCTAAGCTGACCTCAAAAGTTTTTAGATTTCTATTATTTACACCCAACATATCTAATGAGGGCATTATAGATTTATGCAATTCTGCTTCGTTGTGAACTTCCAATAAAACATCTAGGCCTATAGTCTTTGCTAATTCGGAAAATTGCTTTATTTCATCTTTAGTTAGTATAGCAGCGATGAGAAGAATGACATCTGCGCCGTATGATTTTGCTTCTATAATTTGATACTCATCAATGATAAACTCCTTCCTTAAAAGCGGTAAATTACAGCTTGCTCTAGCAATTTGTAAATCGTCTAAACTACCGCCAAAATATTTTCCGTCAGTTAAAACAGACATACCACAAACACCTGCGTTTTCATATCCAGAAGCGACATCTTGTACATTTAGATTATGATTAATTACAGATTTAGATGGTGAGCGTCTTTTGTGTTCTGCAATGATGCCACTATTACTATTCTTTAATTTTTTTGATAAGGAAATAGTTTCCCTTTCAAAAAGAACAGATTGTTCTAACTGGTTTTTAGGAATTAAAGATTTACGTAAGTCAACTTCTATACGTTTGTCTTTTACTATTTTATCTAAAATGTTCATTTACTTAATTCTATAAGTTTATCTAAGCTTTGCTTTGCTTTTCCGCTTAATAAAGATTCTTTTGCAAGTTCAAACCCTTCTTTGTGAGTTATTTGTTCTCGTGTTGCGATAGCTAAGCCAGCATTGGTACAAACAACATTGTTTTGTGCCTCAGTGCCTTTTCCATCAATAATGTTAACAAATAGATTTGCAGCATCTTTTATAGTGTCTCCTCCAAAAATTTCTGATTGTTTGACGGTTTTTAAATCTAAATCACTCGGAGAAAACAAGGTTTCAGAATGATTTGAAATTATTTTTGCTTTTCCTGTTAAGGAGATTTCGTCGTAACCATCTAGGGCAAAAACAATGTTGTAATTCTTATCTGTTTTTTGGTATAGGAAACTGTATAACCGTAGTATTTCTAAATTATAAACACCCAATAATTGATGTTTAGGAAAAGATGGATTTACCATTGGTCCTAGCATGTTAAAAAATGTTTTAACACCTAATTCTTTTCGGATTGGAGCTACATTTTTCATGGCGGGATGAAACAAAGGCGCATGTAAAATGCATATGCCAGCATGGTCCAAACAGCGCTTCAAAAAATCTTCATTATTAGAAAATTTCACACCTAAATGTTCCATTACATTAGACGAGCCTGAAGTAGAAGACACACCGTAATTACCATGTTTAGAAACATGAACACCCGCACCAGCTGTAATAAATGACGATAATGTTGAGATATTAAAGGTGTTTTTACCATCACCACCTGTACCAACAATATCTATAGCATTATAAGCACTTAAGTCTATTGGAATACAAAGTTCTAAAAGTGCATCTCTAAACCCTTGAAGTTCTTCGATAGTAATACTGCGCATCATGTATACTGATAAAAAACAAGCAATCTGACTTGGATTGTACATGTCGTTAGATATGTTAACAATAATTTGCTTGGCTTCTTCAGTAGAAATTGTTTCGTGAGCTATAAGTCTGTTTAAAACGTCTTTCATATTCTTTTAACTATTCACCCAATTCTTTAAAATTTGTTTTCCATTTGGTGTTAAAACCGATTCTGGATGGTATTGTACACCTTTTACATCATATACTTTGTGCCTAAGAGACATCACTTGTCCGTTCTCATCGAATGATGTCGCTTCTAAACTATCTGGTAAGTTGGCATTGACAACCCAAGAATGGTAACGCCCTACTTCAAAAGTTTGGTCTAACTCATCAAATAAGTTTTCGTCATCAACGGATTGTGTAACCTTAGTGGCCACACCATGAAAAACAGTATCTAAATTTTCTAGTGTGCCACCAAAAACTTCGCCAATAGCTTGTTGTCCTAAGCAAACACCAAGGATGCTTTTTGTAGGCGCATATTTTTGAATAATCGCTTTTAATAGTCCAGCTTCATCTGGAATTCCCGGACCTGGAGAAAGTAGAATCTTATTAAAATTGTCAACTTCATCCAAGGTTAATTTATCGTTTCGTTTTACGGTAACCTCACAGTTTAAATCTTCTAAATAATGAACAAGATTATAAGTGAAACTATCATAACTGTCTATGACTAAAACTTTCTTCATACTAAATGTCTTTTGCAAGTTCGATGGCTTTGTTTAAAGCGCCCAATTTGTTGTATACTTCTTGTTTTTCGCTTTCAGGATTTGACCGAGATACCAATCCTGCGCCTGCTTGCCAGTTAAGTTTGTAATCTTTACTTAAGAATGTCCTAATCATAATTGCATGATTAAAATTGCCTTCAAAATCCATAAAGCCAATCGCGCCACCATAATAACCACGGCTAGTTTTCTCATATTTTTCTATAAGCTGCATAGCTTTATGTTTTGGAGCGCCGCTTAACGTTCCAGCAGGGAATGTATCAGCTACAACCTGCATAGTTGAGGTTTTGTCGTGTTTTTGTCCAGTAACTTTACTAACTAGATGAATGACGTGAGAGAAGAATTGAACTTCTCTGTAAGTCTCTACTTTTACATTATTTCCGTTTCTGCTTAAGTCGTTTCTGGCTAAATCGACAAGCATGACGTGTTCGGCATTTTCCTTTTCATCATTTATTAATTCTTCTGCAAGAACGGCATCTTTGTCATCATCTCCAGTTCTTTTAAAAGTTCCAGCAATTGGATGTATTTCTGCCAAACCATCAGTAACAATTAATTGCGCTTCTGGAGAACTTCCAAAAATTTTGAAACTACCATAATCGAAATAGAACAAATATGGTGAAGGATTGATACTTCTTAAAGCACGATACACATTAAAATCGTCTCCAGAAAATTCTTGAGTAAAACGTCGTGATAGTACTAACTGAAAAACATCACCTCTAGCACAATGCTTTTTGGCTAAATCTACATGCTCTAAAAATTCATCATCAGTAAGATTTGATGTAATATTGCTTTTTGTATTAAAATTAAAAGATGCAAAATTTTGAACATTAATAAGTTTGTCAATGTCTTCGATATTACTATCTACACCTTCGGGACAATGCGCAAATATGTACGCTTCGTTTTTAAAATGGTTTATTGCTATAATATTCTGATAAACGGCATAATATAGGTCTGGTATTTCGACAGAATCGTGTTTTTTAGAAATAGTAACATCTTCAAAATACTTGACTGCATCATAAGCAGTATAACCAAAAACCCCATTATTTATAAACTTGAAATTTTCTTCAGAGTTAGAGTTGAAGCGTTTTGTGAAACTTTGAATTTCCTCTACAACATTTACAGAATCAGTTATAGGAATATCATTAGAACTTCCGTCAGGGAAATTTTGAAATATAACGTCGTTTTCAACTTTTATAGAGGCTATAGGATTAAAACAGATGTATGAGAAATTTTTATGGTTTCTATGATAATCCCCACTTTCAAGTAGAATGCTATTAGGAAATTTATCCCTTACCTTATAATATACAGATACAGGTGTGATTGTATCTGTTAGAATCTTTTTGTAATGGGTGTGTAGATTAAATGTTTTCATTTAGGCTGAATATATTTCAGTATTAAAATTAAAAAAGGCTTGTCGTGAATGACAAGCCTTTAAGTATTTTAGTAAACACAATGGACTACTTCACGAACGTTTCGTTAGTAAAGCTCCACCACCATGTTTTGTTTGTTTGCATTTGTTTATTTAAAGTTCAAATATAGAAATGAAATTTTTTATTTCAAACTAATTTGAAAGTTTTCTATTTAACTAGAATGATAATTTTACATCAAGCTCAAAATCATCAGAAATAGCTTTATCTTTTAAGTTATCAATAAAAGAAGCAGAGCCATATTTGATATCAAATTTTGTGCGATCTATCGTTAATTTTGCTTTAGCAGAATTGCTTTCTAAAAACATTGTGAAACTTGTTGTTTTTGTAATGCCTTTAATAGTTAAATCTCCATTAATTTCATAAGTTTTGTCATTTAATTTTCCAGCGTTAGTAATTTCAAATGTCGCTTTTTTATGTTTTTCTACACCAAAGAAATCATCCGATTTTAAATGCCCTTCTAAATTTGCTTTGCCTTTTCCTGATAGGTCAGTGACGTTGATAGTAGTCATGTCTATAACAAAATTTCCACCGACTAATTTATTACCGTCAAATTTAAGTACACCACTTTCAAGATTGATTGTGCCTTCATGACTTCCAGTTACTTTTTTGCCAATCCATGAGATTTTGCTTGCCTCTACATCAACTTGTTTTTCTTTTAGTATAGTGAAAGAAAAAAATGATATAGCTAAGACTAATACTGCTGCTATTTTTATATTTTTCATTGTATTTTTTTCAAGATTTTTATTTGTCTCGATTATCAGCACAAACTTACTATTGGTCAATAAATTTAAATTTAATTTTTTGTTAAAAGTTCTCATCTCCATAAATGCATCATTAATTTTATAAGATGAAACGATTCTTAATCATAGTATTGCTTTTAAACTTCTCTTGTAAAGAGGCATCAAAAGAAGTTGTTGCTCAAGTAAAAAATTCTGAAGCAGAAGTTAAGTCTGATATAGATTTAAAAATCTATGACTACGATGGTCTGGAACCTTTAATTAATAAAACGGATGGTAAGGTGCATGTTGTCAATTTTTGGGCAACATGGTGTGCGCCATGTGTTAAAGAATTGCCATATTTTGAAAAAGTAAACGCTGAATACCAAGACAAAAATGTTGAGGTGTTGTTGGTAAGTTTAGACTTCCCAAGACAGTATGAGACTAAGCTAAAACCTTTTATCAAAGCGAAAAAATTACAATCCGAAGTCGTTTGTTTTGATGACGTGGATCAAAATAGATGGATACCAGCAATAGATAGCTCTTGGTCAGGAGCTTTGCCTGCTACCATAATATATAAAGACGATAAACGACAGTTTTACGAAAAGTCGTTTACTTATGAAGAGTTAAAAACAGAAGTACAACAATTTTTAAAATAGATTTATCATGAATTTTTCAAATCACAAACGTCAAAATACCAATACGTATGGCGTGAGTAAAACACTAGGATTATTGGCAGCTATAGTCTGCTTTGTAAGTTTAACAGCATTTACTATTACAACTGATGGCGGTTATGATATTGGTGATGTAGCTACAGATTTCTCTTTAGAGAATATAGATGGAAAAAAAGTATCACTTGCAGATTATAAAACAGCAAAAGGTTTTATTGTCATATTTACATGTAACACGTGTCCTTATGCAGTGGCTTATGAAGATAGAATTGTAGAGTTAGATAAAAAATACGCATCAAAAGGATATCCAGTTATTGCAATTATGCCAAATGACACCGATGTTAAACCTGGAGATAATATGCAAGCGATGAAAGCTAGAGCAAAAGCCAAAGGCTTTACTTTTCCTTATTTAATGGACGATGGTCAAAAAATATATCCGCAATATGGCGCAACTAAGACACCTCACGTTTATATCTTAGAAAAATCTACGAAAGGTAATATTGTAAAGTATATTGGTGCGATTGATGATAATTATAAAGATGCGAGTGCCGTAAAAACTAAGTATGCGGAAAATGCTGTTGATGCACTTCTTGCAGGGAAAGAAATAGAACAGAAAAAAACAAGAGCAATTGGTTGTTCTATTAAAACAAAATAATAGGTTTTAACTTAGCGTGAATAAATGTTAAAATTAAATCTGGAGTGTAACACTTCAGATTTTTTTACGTCTATATCATAAAGAAATGTTAATTTTGTTTAAGAAATTTAAAGTAAATGGCTGATTTACAACAAGAAGATTGGACAAAAATGCTATCTGAAGACAATAATTCAGTAGTTTTAGATGTTAGAACACAAGAAGAGGTTGAAGAATTAGGTGTTATTCCTAATGCGATACATATAGATATTTTCAAGGGGCAAGGCTTTATTGATGAGATTCAGCAATTAGATAACTCCAAAAATTATTTTGTGTATTGTAAAGCTGGAGGAAGGAGTGCCCAAGCATGTGCTATTATGAATCAGCTAGGTTTTGAGAATACATATAATCTTCTTGGTGGTTTTACAGAATGGAAAGGAGAGGTCAATCAAATATCATAATCAATCATGAAAAGACTATTATCAATCACATTGTTGAGTTTCATTTTATTATTAAGTACGAGCTGCGTTGATAAAAAAGCAGATTCTACTGATGTAAAGTTGGTTACAGCTGAAGAAATGAAAAAAATTATAGAACTAGAAGATGTACAACTTGTTGATGTACGTACACCGTCTGAGTTTGATGAAATTCATATAGAATCTGCTCAAAATATAGATTTTAGATCTCCGACTTTTGAAGAGGATATTACTAAATTAGATAAGTCAAAGCCTGTATTATTGTATTGTAAGTCTGGAAAACGAAGTGCTAAATGTGCTCGAAAACTTAAAGAGGCTGGCTTTGAAAAAATTTATGAACTCGAAGGCGGTATATCTAAATGGCAATATTCCGAGGTACTTGCCATAGAGAAAAAATCATAAAACGAATAGCCGAACACAAAACGTTCGGTTTTTTTATGCCTTGAATTCTTAAGGTTTTTATAAATTAGACGACTTTTTAATAGTAAAATCTGCACAACATATACATTTGTGCTTTAACTTTTATCTATGGCAATATCGAAGCGTTTTCTTTTCGCAATACTAAGTCTAGTTTTTACATCCTCTGTTTTTTCGCAAATTTTAGAACCAGCAAAATGGGAGCATTCTGTTGAGAAAATATCTGATACGGATTATAATCTGACATTTAAAGTAGACTTAGATCAAGGTTGGGCAATTTATTCTCAATTTAAAATAGATGAAGAAGGTTTTGCGCCTCAAACTCTTTTTGAGTTCAGAGAATCTGAGGGTAATTATAAATTAATTGGAAAAACATCTGAGCCTAATGTAGCTTCTAAATACGATCCAGTATTTGATGAAGATGTCGTTAAGTTTTATGACCAAGCTATTTTTGAACAACAGATTTCTTTGATTAATCCAGATTTAAATACGATTGACGTTTATGTTGAATACCAAACCTGTGACCATGAGAAGTGTATTCCTGGAGATCATATATTTACTATTAATTTAGATGGAAGCAAAACTGAAGCTAAAGTTGTAAATATTGATGAGCGTAGTCAGAAACTCTCAGAAGAATTAAAACTAAATATTACAGGTTGGGACAAATATGAAAAGCAAGATATAGAAGAGAAAAGTAATTTTTCAATCTTTATTTTAGGTTTTCTGGGTGGTTTAATAGCATTGTTAACGCCTTGTGTCTTTCCAATGATACCTCTAACAGTTTCATTTTTCACTAAAAATTCAGGAGACTCTAAGAAAGGATTATTCAATTCTATTCTTTACGGATTTTTTATCTTTTTAATTTATGTGTTATTAAGCATTCCGTTTCACTTATTAGATTCTTTGGATCCGGGAATTCTCAACAGCATCTCTACAAATGTGACTTTAAATATTATTTTCTTTATCATTTTTATAGCTTTTGCATTTTCATTCTTTGGCTATTTTGAATTGACTTTACCGCAATCGTGGAGTGCAGCTATGGACAGTAGAGCCAACAAAATAGGTGGATTTATCGGCGTGTTTTTTATGGCCTTGACTTTAGCAATAGTGTCTTTCTCATGTACAGGACCAATTTTAGGAACCCTATTAGGAAGTTCTCTTACTGCAGATGGTGGTGCGATGCAATTAACTATGGGAATGAGTGGTTTTGGTCTTGCTTTGGCTTTACCATTTACGTTATTTGCGATGTTCCCAAAATGGTTAAACTCGTTGCCAAAATCTGGTGGGTGGTTAAATACTGTAAAAGTAGTCTTAGGATTTATAGAATTGGCCCTAGCACTAAAATTCTTGTCTAATGCAGATTTGGTAGAACATTGGGGATTACTAAAACGTGAGGTCTTTATTGGACTTTGGATTATAATAGGTATTGGTTTAATCTTATACTTATTCGGAAAAATTAAATTCCCGCATGATGGGCCACTTCAGAAATTAGGAAAGGGGCGTATCACCACAGGAATTTTGGTTATAGCTTTCGTCATCTATTTAATACCAGGGTTAACCAACACTAAGTCTGCTAATTTGAAACTACTAAGTGGTTTTCCGCCACCTATGTTTTACAGTTTGTATGATAAGGCATCTAATTGCCCATTAGATTTAAATTGTGATAAAGACTGGCAACAAGGTTTGGCAAAAGCGAAAGCAGAAAACAAACCAATTTTATTAGATTTTACAGGTTGGGCTTGTGTTAACTGTCGTAAAATGGAAGAGCAGGTTTGGAGCACCACTGAAGTTTATGATATTTTAAGCGAACAATATGTTATTATCTCTTTATACGTCGATGATAAAAAAGAATTGCCTGAAGCAGAACAGTTTGATTACTTAAGGGCAAATGGAACTGTGAAAACTATTGAAACAATAGGCGATAAATGGGCAACCTTTCAAACTATAAACTTTCAGAATAATTCACAACCGTATTATGTGTTATTAAATCACGATTTAGAATTGCTAAATACAACAAATGCTTATGAGCCAAATGCAGAGGCTTACTTTGAATGGCTGAAAACAGGTTTAGATAATTTTAAAAAGTCTGAATCGATTTCTAGCTTTAAGTTTAATAACTAAACTTCAAAATAAACGTCCTCAAAAGGAATTCTAAACCGAGGCCCATAAATGCCTTTATCATCTCTAATGCCGCAACCAATTACCATATTAATTTCGGCACCTCGAGGTAAGTCTAAAATTCTTTTTACTCTTAGCGTATCACTGCCTTCCATTGGGCAAGTATCATAACCAATCGCAGCCATACTATTCATGAAATTTTGAGCTGCCAAACCTGCACTTTTATGAGCTACAATACGCATGTCACTTAATCGTGCTTGGCGATAGATAGGTTTAAATAACCCGATGATATTGAATGTTATATATTTAAAAAAGCCAAATATCCCCAAAAAATCAGAATATATAGTTGGGATTAGTTTCTTGTAATAGTTAGTTGCCATTTTTTTGCGTTTCAAATCACGTTCACTCAAATCTTCTTTGTCATAAACTTTATTTAAGAAATCAATATTGGCCTTTGCACGTTTACGCCACAAATCTTTTCGGGTCACAACAACTACCAATTGTTTTGCAGTTTTTGCCGCACTTTGGTTAAAACAAGCTTCAGCTAACGCCTTAAGCTTTTCCTCATCAGTTACATGATAGAATTCCCATAATTGTAAGTTGCTACTAGTAGGTGCTAAAGACGCATTAACTAGGCATTGTTTTACTTTTTCGGTAGCAATGGGTGTGTCTTTATAAACTCGTGTAGAACGTCTATAGGCGATAGCTTCAGAAACTGTTTTTTCCATTTAATTGAATATTAGTTTGTAGATATAATCACCTATCCTATAACCAAAACCAAGAGTTAGCGGATAGACTAAAAATAACCATATGTAATCGATAAATTTTACTGTGATATCGGATGTATTGGTCTTGGTTAAAAAAGACATATAATCATACCAAGTAAGTATGTTTAATTTCATTGCAATGACATTAGCTAAAATAGCTACTATTAAGATTAAAAGTCCTATGGTATAAAATCTAAGCATAGATTTAATTAAGAGCTACAAGATAACATAGAACAACCAACTTTATGTCGTGCCCATTCTGGTCGTTTAGCAAACCATTTTTCATGCTTTGGTTGTTCATCATAGGGTTGTTTTAAAAGTTGAAATAATTCATCAATTAATTGGTAATCACCTTTGTTTGCATCATCAATAGCGAGTTGTGCCATATAGTTTCTGAGTACATATTTTGGGTTAATGGCGTTCATTTTAGCTAGGCGCTCATCATCAGATAATTTTTCTTTTTCTAATCTAAATTGATAACAGTCAAACCAATCATACCATTCCTTTTTAATACCATCGGTAATGGATTCAATACTGTAGAATGCATCTTGAATAAGTTGAAACCCATTAATGGAATTGTCTTTTTTAAAACCACTTAATTTTCTAAAGAAAATAGTCATGTCTGTTTCGGTTAAATGTAGAATATCTTCCAAAGTCTGAATAAGTTTTAAATCCTTTTCATCATCTTCAAGCAGTCCAAGTTTAGATGTCATCATCTTGAAAGATTTCTTTTCAAAACCTAATTTATAGTTTTCGAGAATAGTTTCTAAAGGTTCAGCTTCTTCAATTAAAGGGTATAAAGCATTGGCAAGTTGGTACAAATTCCAAAGGCCAATATTGGGTTGATTGGCGAAGCGATAACGTTTGTTTTGCGCATCCGTAGTATTTGGCGTCCAGCCAAAATCGAAATTATCTAACCAGCCATAAGGTCCATAATCTATAGTTAATCCTAAAATAGACATGTTATCGGTGTTCATAACGCCATGCACAAAACCGACACGTTGCCAATGGATAATCATATCTAAAGTACGCTGCATAACGTCATTAAAAAATTGAATATAAACTTCTTTTGAAGGCTTGCCTAAATGACTAAAATGATGAACTATAGTATAATCAACGAGTATTTTTAAAGTTTTGTGGTCATTTCTTGCTGCAAATATTTCATAACTACCAAAACGTAAAAAGGTAGGTGATACTCTAGAGACAATAGCTCCTTTTTCATAAGCTTGATTACCATCATATAGCATATCGCGTAAAACATCATCACCAGTTAATGCTAGAGACAAAGCACGTGTAGTTGGAATCCCTAAATGATGCATTGCTTCACTACACAAATATTCTCTTATGGAAGAACGTAAAACGGCTAATCCATCACCTTGTCTAGAGTATGGTGTTTCGCCAGCGCCTTTAAGCTGAATGGTCCATTGCTTGTTATTATGCGCAATATCAAATAAATTAATCGCTCTACCATCACCAAGTTGTCCAGCCCAATTACCAAATTGGTGCCCGCCGTAACACATGGCATAAGGCGTTGTGCTTTCTAAGACTTTATTTCCAGTTACAATTTTCAAGAATTCTTCAGATTGTAGGTCTTTATCTGTAAACCCCAAATCTTTGGAGCATTCTTTGGAGACGTGAATTAATTTTGGTTGAGACGTCTTTTTGGGTAAAACATAACTAAAACAAGCGTTATTAACTTGACGTCTAGTATTCTCAGTAATAGGGTCAGCTGGTAGCTCGGTTATAAATGTATGTTTTAGATTGAGGTTCATACTAATTTATTAATCCACTTATTCAAATCTTTTTCTGAGGGATTCCTTAGCTTTTTACCAGAAATCGTAACTGTGGGAAAATTAAGTTTTTTATTCTCGTATAAGTTACGTAATTCGATGGCATTTCTTTCATTTTTTTCAACATCAAGAAACAGATACCTAAGGTTCTTATTTTCAAAAAAAGATTTATAGTATTGTGTTTTATGGCACCTTTCGGTGCCATAAAGTTTAATTTTTGTTTCCATTACGCTTTTAGAATTACGATTTAAGTTTGTCAGCGTGTAATTGTCTAAGCTTGCTTAGTTTTGGAGTAATAACAAAACTACAATACCCTTGAGACTGATTATTCTTGTAATAGTTTTGATGTTCTTTTTCGGCTTCGTAAAAAACATCTAATGGCGAAATTTCAGTCACAACAGGATTTTCGTAATAAGGCGCAATCTCTTTACTAACGACTTCTGCAATTTCTTTTTGGTCTTCATTATGATAAAAAATAACAGAACGGTATTGTGTGCCTCGATCAGCACCTTGACGATTTAATGTTGTCGGGTCATGCGTAGTCATAAAAATGACTAAAATATCCTCATATAAAATTACATTAGCATCAAAAGTAATCTGAATAACCTCTGCATGTCCCGTAAGTCCAGAACATATCTCGCGATAGGTTGGGTGGCCAGGAACAGTCCCGCCAGAATACCCAGAGACTACTTTTTCTACACCTTTTACTTCCTGAAAAACAGCTTCTGTACACCAAAAGCAACCACCACCGACCGTAGCTATTTGTATATTCTTAGTTTTCATTAAGCCATCTCCTTGTCTAAAATCATTGACTCCGAATTGATACAATAACGCAATCCACTTGGTTCTGGCCCGTCAGGAAATATATGCCCTAAATGCGCATCACAAGTGTTACACATCACCTCTACGCGTACCATACCATAAGAGGTGTCTCTTTGGTACTTAATGGCATTTTCTTTAATGGGCTGTGTAAAACTAGGCCAGCCCGTTCCAGAACTAAACTTAATTGTAGAATCGAATAAAGCCGTAGTACAACATACACAGTTGTACTTGCCTTCGTCATAAATACTACAAAGTGCTCCACTATGAGCACGTTCTGTACCTTTTTGTCTTGTAATCCTAAATTGTTCTGGAGTTAATTGAGCTTTCCACTCATCTTCTGTTTTTTCAACGCGTCTGTCTGGCGTTGGGTTTCCGTTTACGGAAAAGTTGATAACATCTTTCCAAGTCAGCATACTTTTAGGTTCCTTTCTTTCTGTGGGTTAATATTCTATTAATTAGGTCAGAAACAACCTCATCATTGAAATTAATAAGACTAATTTTAGTCGAAGTTTTTCGGTTTCTTTTCTAGTTAATAAATATGCTTTATTTAGATGTAAAAGTAGTCGATATATTGGTGAATTCCTTACATAGTTAATGATATATTCCCACTTATTACCTATACAGCCCAAATATGACTAATATAGCCTGTTTTATTACATTTAATGTTGGTGTGAGTATGACTTAAATTAACTTTATTGAAACGATTTAACATAACAAAGATTAACCATGTTTAATTAATGCTTTGCTGTTAGATAAAAGATAAGTTAGGATGCAGCGAAATGATAAAAGAAATTCGTGGGAATTTTTAGTAAAACCAAATGAAGGATTAGTATTCTTATTGTTATTCATATTAGTGGCCATATTACTATTTATATAGTCATTGAGCTTAATAAAAATACAAGTGTTTATTGTGGAATCGGAGAGATTAGCTTCGCTGTTCACTATTACTCCCATACTGTAAATGTATCTTAATTGTTTCTATTACATCTTTAAATAACAAAGCACAATCAAGTAAAACTTGTTGCGCTTTGTTACATAAAACTGATATTAAGCTACGCTTAATTGTGGAGTCAACGGGACATAAATCGAACTATTTTGATGAAGATTTATTAGTATTAATTAAACTAAACTCTACTAAATACTAATATTAGTATCAATAGATTTGCAACGTTTCGTTGTTTTTGGACTATCATATAATTTGGATAGATTTGACTTTCATCTTAATGTTTAACTTTAAAGATGACAACTATGAAAGCGTTACACACCTTTTCAATCCTGTGTTGGATTAATTCATCGAGAACTATCTAAATTAATATAGATTAGAAATCTTTTGATAGGTAGCTGATTAAAGCGTACCTATACTTTATATTCTTTGTGCTACTACTTTTTATTTTAACTTTAATCCTTGAAAATCTCTTTTATGATATCCTCTAGCTTACCCTTACGTAAATCGGCATCCATTGCTATGATTTTACCTTTATAGTCTATTAAAATAGGCTTTGGAAGAGTCACTAATTGAAATCTTTTCGCTAAATCAGATTTGAATTCGCCTTCAGAATGCAAGCTATATTCCCAAGGAAATGGGTTTTTATTTAAGTAATTTTCTAAACGTTTTCTGTCTTTATCAATAGATATACTAACCACATTAAATCCTTTATTCTTGTATTTGTTGTAGACCTTTTTAATTTTAGGAAATTCTTCAATGCAAGGCTTACACCAAGTTGCCCAGAAGTCTATTAATGTGATTCTATCAGTTAAATCTTTATTTGAAATGTATTGGTAGTCATTCTGAACAAAAGATAATTTAAATTCAGGTATGGATTTACCAATACCAAGACTAGCCCAAGACTTATCAATTGTGAAAAAGTCTTTTGGAAACATAGGATTAATTTCAATATCTGAATATAAAATTTCCATTTTGTAACCCGCAGAAGGAATATTCACCTCTTCTTTAAAAGGAAGCATATATCCATCAACTTCTTTATAATCCGAATAAGTAATTGTTGATTTTCCGTAACGATTGTCTGATATGTAAGCTATTAAATACTTTGATTCTTTATCAAAAACGTAGTCTTCATTAGGAGTAGTTTTGGTCAGTTTATAAACAGGTGTATCATTCCAAATGGTGTCTTTAAAGACATAATCATTTGCTTTTTCCTTTAGCTCAATAACAGGTGTTATTCTAACTGGCTCCTTTGGCATTGTATTGATTCCAAAAAAATCACCTTTTTCAAACTTTACTACTGAACTACCCTCATTATTAGTTATGATGATATCCGTAACTATACCATTAGTTTTTGTCACGGTTTTTTGAAACGAGTGCATTTTAACTGAAATCGTTTTTTCTACATCACTTACAATATTACCCCCTATAAAAGTTTTTACTTTGAAAGTAGATTTTTTAGATGTAAATGTGTTCCAAGTTTTTCCATAAGATGACTTCTCCAAATTCATTTCAACTAATGTTTTAGAATTCGTAATCTCATTTTCGCAAGAAAAAAATGAAATAAATAGCACTAATAAGCTTAGATATTTGATTTGTGATTTGCTAGTACTTCTAGAGTATTTATAATTAAAAAGCATTTGAATATATTCTATCTATAAACCTTCATACTAAATCTATATTAGCTGTTTGTGAAATCATTCAACCATCATCCCATCAAATTTTATTTGTCCATTTTGATTGGAAATTAAATTCACCACCAATGTTTCCATTCCATTAGTTGTCCTTACACCAGCAATAATTTCCTCTCCATTAATTTCTAATCGTGCAAGCTTGCCTCCCTTCAGTTTATTATGAAACTTATTAAAGTATTTTAAATGCAATTCCATAGGTGCCATATTGATGAAATTATCGCTCCCGTTTTTTTGAATAAAGGCTTTCCATTTATCCTGATTATTAAAATTTAAAACTTCAATTGTTTTTTCAACCATCATTTTAACATCTTCCTCATCCATTTCTGTTTCCATACGATTGTCTGGATATTGGGGTTGAAAATCGGGAAGAATGTATAATGCTCCAATTTGTGATGCTATGATTTGAGAATATGGTGTTGAATTATTATTAAGTAAAATAATAGTCATATCATCGTCCAGATACCTCCAGAAATCGGCAAAGAAAATACCATTACCTCCATTATGAGCGGCTAGGGTGGTACCTCGAGACGTTTTGTATATTGCCCACCCATAAGCGTAAAAAGATTGAGCTTTTCCTTCTTTTACATAAGGTTTAAAATACTTTTCAATGGCATTTTTAGAAAGCACTTTTTCTGTTTTTAGTACTTGATGCCATTTATACATATCCTTAGCAGAAGAAAGAATACCGCCATTTGCTTTTAAATGCCAATAAGGTGCATCCGTATCCCAAGGCAACGCATTTGGCTTACCTTGCGCATTTCCTTTTTTATTATACCCTATAGCTACATCCGTTGATAAAAAATTAGGTCTTGTATACCCTGTTTGCTCCATCTGTGCAGGTTTCCATAAATTAGAATATAAATATTCTTCATAGGTCTTTCCTGATACCTTTTCGATAATCATCCCTAGAAGCGAATACCCTACATTGGAATAATTATAATCATCACCTGGTTTAAACGTTAGCTTTAAATTAAAAGCTTTGGTTATAAAGTCATCAGTTGTGATGGCATCATAATCATCTCCAATACCAGATAACAAACCTGATGAATGTGTTAATAGATGATGAATAGTGATGTCTTTTTTATCATCAGGCACATTATTAAAATATTTACCCACCTTATCTTCAACTGAAAGTTTACCTTGCATTTCCAGTTTTAAAATTCCTGCGGCTGTAAATTGTTTGGTAACCGACCCAATATCAAATATTGTATTAGATGAGTTTGCAATTTTTCTTTCTTTATCGCTAAACCCATATCCTTTATTTAATAAAACTTCATCTCCTTTAGCGAACAAAACGCTACCTGAAAAGCCACCTTCTTCAAGTTTAGATAAATAATTCTCTATGCGTTTTACTTGTTCATTTTCAGTATTGTTTTGAGCAATAAGTTTATCTTTTCGGTTTTCTTGATTTTGGCAGCTTACAGTACATAAAAATGATAGTGCAAATAGTTTAAAAAATAATTGTTTCATCGTTTTAATTTTTAATTTGATTGATTCTTTTTGCGGGATAAGTGTTATCTCCCATTATCCACTGTAAGGTGTTATATTTTTTCTCTTTACGGTCTACAAATTTTAAGAGTACCCAGTTTTGAACATAAAAGAAAGTGTCATTACCCAAGGGAATAAGCTTATCTGCTTTTGTCCGTCCGGGTGCCATATACATTAAATTATTATCGATAACTTTTACCACACCTATGGGACCAAAACCAAAGTCATAAGTTCCTTGATACTCTTGTAGCTTTTTGTTCGTTACGGACTGTCTTTTTTCAATATAATTCGTTGGGGTTTGATAATTTTTACCTGAATAAATTTTGTAGATATCCTCAGTAATAGGAAGTGCCACATTGGAATAGTGATTTCCTAATAAAACAATGGTTAAATTGTCGTCCATCCAATGAATGACTTGATGACAAAACCCTTGAACACGACCATTTGTAGCAAATGCTCGCTGACCATTTTTAGTACTGAAATTAGGTAGTTTTTCAAAAGAAGATTTTAAGATTTCTCCTTTGACCAGTTTTTGAACAAATAAGTTTAAATCATCCGTAGTTGAATATAAAGAGCCACCACCAATTTTTATACTCATATCAACAAATTCGGCATTTATTAAATGAGCATCATTATTAAACATATATCCTTTAGCTCGCTTATTTAAAATAGCCGAATTTGAATCAATTCCTGTTGCTTTTAATCCATAAGGTTTAAAAATTCTATCCTCTAAATATTGTCTATAACTTTTACCACTTACTATCTCAATTATTTTAGCTAATAGAACGTATCCTGAATTACTATATCTATACTTTTCTCCTGGTTTAAAATCCAGTGGTTTACTTTTAAATAGCTCAATAATCTCATCAATCGTGTAATTGAATTTTATTAGCTCATTGTAATTTGGAAAACTATTGAGGTGAGGTATTCCTGCCCTGTGGTTTAAAAGTTGTTGAATTGTTATCTCTTCCCCACGAGGATAACCGATTATATATTTAGACAAGGTATCATCCAATTGCAGTTTTTCAGATTCAGATAGTTGTAATATGGCCACTTCAGTAAAAAGCTTGGATATCGATGCTATTCTGAATTTTGTATCCATTGTATTTTTAATATTCCATTCCCTATCCGCAAAACCATACGATTTTTGAAATAAAGGCTCTCCGTTTTTATAGATAGCCACATTTCCACTCCAGGCATCCATTTCTAAATAAGGTTGCAAATAGGTGTCTATTTTACTTTCAATAGACTCCTTTGTGTCTGAACCTTGTGCATTACAAGAACTCAATACAAAGACTGCTAGAATAACCAAATAGATGCTGCTATCGTAGCGTGAAATGAGATTTTTCATAAGATTACTTTGTTCTAAAACTAATACTATGATTCATTCTCAACAACTATATATGATGAGCGTGGCGAATATGTTATCTATGGTTTTTTAACTGCAAATCATCACATTAAAACGTATTTCATAACAATTAAAAAATCTTAAATTGTTATCTGTCAATAAAAAAGTACTTTGCAATTCTTATGAGTGTAAAAAAAATAATAGAATGGCTTATAAATCTCATTTTATGGGTGCTATTGGGCTACACCATGTTTTTTTTATTTGTTGAAAAATCTGTAGAGATAGAATCTATCAATGGTGAAGAAATAACTAAGGTCATTTATAATAAGAAATCAACAAAGAGTACCTTGTTGAGTATTCTATTTAAAATCATATTTTACTATATCAATGTTTATTTACTTTCCAAAATTTTTGATGCTAAAAGGCATTTTAAATACATCTTATCTTTAGTAGGAGTCATTCTTCTTTTTTTAATCATTGATTATTTCAGGGTTTTGTACCTGTACGGTGTGGACAAATTTGTTTCTTATAGTATCCTTACCAATATTTGGCAATATCTATTTTTTGGGTCATTATCTTTTGTTCATATTATCGTTTTGCGTTGGCAAAAGGAAGAAGCACTAAAGCAAAAACTTAAAGAGGACAAATTAGCTGCAGAATTACAATTACTTAAATCACAGATAAACCCTCATTTTTTATTTAATGCTTTAAATAATTTGTTGTCCATTTCTGAAAAACATGAACAAACGGAAGTATCGTCTGGTATTTCTCAACTTTCAGAATTACTGCGTTTTTTAATTCGTGATACTTCGGATAATACTATTTTGCTCGAAAAAGAAGTGGCATTTATCAAAAATTATATTGAGTTGAATAGGTTACGATTCGATGAGAAAGATATCATCGAAATTAAATTTCAAACTTCGGATAATTATAATGACATTGAAGTTGCCCCATCTCTCTTAATACCATTTGTAGAGAATGCCTTTAAGCATGGCATTGATATTTACAATCCATCTTTTGTACATATAAGCTTAGATATTTTTGATAATCAAGTCATCAATTTTAAATGTTCAAATTCGATATCAAAAACGAAGCAAAACGACTTGAATTCAAAGCGTTCAGGAATTGGACTTCAAAATGTAAAACAACGATTGGCAATTCTGTATCCTGACACTCATGACCTAAATATCAACAAAGAGGATGATAGGTTTTTTGTTGAACTAAAACTATATCTCAATGCTTAAAGCTATTATCATAGATGATGAACCGAAGGCTATTGAGCTACTAGAAAATTATTGTGGCAGAACAGAGGACCTTACCCATATTGCATCTTTTAGAAACCCTATAGAAGCCATTGACTTCATAGACAAAAAAGCTCCGACTCTTATTTTCTTAGACATAAATATGCCTAATCTTTCTGGCATTCAGTTGGCAAAATTAATTCCTTCAGAATCACATATTGTATTTACGACTGCCTATTCTGAATATGCAGTTGAAAGCTATGATTTAAATGCCACAGATTATTTGCTAAAACCCATCACATTTCAACGCTTTTTAAAAGCAGTGACTAAAGTTTCGGATTTGGTAGCAAAATCACAGCCTGTTGAAATGATAGATGACTTAGGTACTTTGCAAATAAGGAGCGGTTATCAAAAGCATATTTTACCTATTGATGATATATTGTATTTAGAAAAAGATGGTAATTATATGGTATACCATACATCTGAAAAAAAAATTATATCAAGAGAAACGGTATCTAACGCTCTAGAGAATCTTCCCAATTCTTTTGTACAAGTACATAAATCATTTATTATTTCTATGCATAAAATCACGTTAGTTGATAGTAGTGCCATTTTTATTGATTCTATTAAAATTCCTGTGAGTAGAACTTATAAAGATGAGCTATCCAACAAATTGGATAACATAACATAATACTTCAAATTAGATACCTATTTTTTTATTCCTCCTACTAAGCAACGATGGATAAATATGATGCAAAAGCCAAAAACCTATAAAAGCTCTCATCAATGGTTGGAATAAAACGCTCAAAAAATCAATGGCTGATGAAAGATTTTGATTGCCCCAATATTCATTCAAAAAAGCACTAAAATTCATTGCTGCCCAAAAAATAAATAGGCTACCCAAAATACAATCTAGTCTTTTACTACCTATTAATGATATGCCATAAAACAGATTACCTAATGCAAAAGCCAAAATAAATAAGTTAAATAGAGCATCGCTTAAAAAATAAAAATTATCAATATTCACCAGAAGTATATTTTTAATAAGTTCATCAGCTGTCAATATCAGTTTTTCACGAAGCCCATTTAAGTAGAATAACACTAAGAACTGCCTGAAAATTTCGGTTAAAGAAAACACACCAAAGAAGCATAACCCTAATTTTATAAAACCCTTTGATTGGTGGATGATTAAAATACCTAGCATTGAAATAAACACCAACAAACAATGTACAATAATCCACCACCTATTTATTACATATTTTGAATTTTTAAAGAGATTTAAACGCTCTTCAAAAGACATTTCAGGATAGGTAAACCTCCAATGAATACCAATGGTTGTAATCACAGTAAGAAAGCAACAAATGGCAGCAAACAACACAAAGTTTTTATTGCATTTTAACGAAATTATATGAGCACTTGAAGACTTCCCTGCTTTAATATTTATCATTGGAATAGTATATTTTCAATCTCTTGAATTACCGATTCAGAAATGATTGCTTTTTTAGTACTGCTTTTATAATTATTGGTTATGATGATTAGCGTACTATTTTGGTCCTCATAATAGCGCAAACGACTAATGAAACCATAATTATTACTACCTCCCATAAAAGCAGTTTTTCCAATCACTGGATTATTATAGATATTCCAAGCATACCCTTGACACACATCATTTAGGTAAATATCATTATATCTGTGATTTACAATAAATTCTGTGGTCATCTGTTTCCAGGAAGACGGTGAAATTAATTTTGATTTTATACTGTTTGAGAATTTTAATAAATCTTCCGCAGAGGATAGTATTCCGCCATTTCCATAAATAGCTCCACTTGGTGAGGGCCATTTTGCAGGGTTATTATTTTTATAGAATTTATCGCCATATCCAAATACTATCTTAGACTCCATCTCAAAATCTCCATGAAATGATGTATGATTCATTTTAAGCGGTTCAAAAATATTTTTGTAACAATAATCCTGAAAACTCATTTTTGATATATCTTCTATGATATAGGCCAATAAGGTATATCCAGTATTAGAATAGTTAAAAGCTGTACCTGGTTCGAATAAAATACTTTCCTTATTAATTCTTTTAAAAACCTTTTCCCTACTCATATTCTCAAAGTCACCTTTTTTATCATGATAGGTTTCAAGACCACTAGAATGTGTAAGTAGTTGGTGAATCGTAATACTGCTTTTGTCTTTGGAGATATTGGGAAAGAATTGGCTTAACTTATCCGAGAAAGATAGCTGTCCAGCTTCTTGAAGCTGGATAATTCCTACTGCTGTAAAAATCTTGGTCAATGAACCGATATCGTAAATGGTTTTTCTAGAATTTTTTATTTGACCCAACTGAGCATAACCAAATCCTTTAGCATAAAGAATAGTATCGCTTTTTGAATAAAGAATAGTAAACCACTGTCCTTGATTAGCTTTTTCTTTTAGATATAGGTCTAATGCTATAATTCGTTTATCGGAGGATATTGTATCTAGCGCTATTGTTATCGTGTTTGTAGTACTGGACTTAAATTTAAGCGCTATCTTGTTTGCTGTATCATTTTTAACCCATAGGGACAGGATAAAAATCAAAGGAAAAGTGAAGAAGAGCGTATGTTGTTGAATAAATTTCATTGTTTTCTACCAATTCCAAATCCCATAAGTGATATTTGGTGATAGTTCGTGCCCGGATTGCTTTAACGATAATATAATTTGACCTCTTTGGTGTGATTCATGAGATATTAAATACCCAAAGAATCTTATAGGATTCATACTCACCCAATTCCCTTCATTTGTGTTTAATCCTTTTTCCAAAGCAGTTTCAACCAATTGGGCACTTTCTTTCAATTTATGGATTAAACTTGGCTTGTCGTTACCACCTTGTTTAACAATTTTTTCAAAACTCAAAGAATCTTTAGGAAATAATTCTTTTAACCACTGTAACCGAACTTCAATAATATGATTGAATTGTTGCCCAACGTTTCGCTCTCCTTTTTCATAATAATCGTCAAGATACTCTTGGTCTATACCCTCGATTAACTTTAAATTCATACTATTATGAATATTCCAGGTTTTTAATATTTGCCCAGCTAAAGAATCCTTTTGAGAGTAGGAGCTCCATGTTAAAAGTAGAAGTATATAAAGTATTTTATTCTTCATAATAAGTGAGTATTTGAAAATATCTGCACAACAATCTAGAGAAACAATGTTTTATTAGCCTGAAAACTAATCGATTACTTTTTTAATAATTGCTGTTAAATTTTCGGATGGGTTATATCCTTCATGTTTAAAAACAACTTTACCTTTTTTATTAACGATAACTAACGCCGGTACTCCTGTAAACTTTAGTTGCTTGTGAGCAACATTATCTTCATCAAAATATCCTTTGAAGTTGAAGTTTCTTGCTTCTAAAAATTTTTTTGCTTTTTCCGGGGTATCTTTTCCAAACTGAGTACAAACAAATAAAAATTCTATATCTGTACGAGCACTATAGTTCTCTTTCAAAGCTTTTAATTCTTTCATTTCTTCAATACATGGCTTACACCAGGTGCCAAAAAAATCAATGACTAGTGTTTTATCCTTAAAGTCTTCAATTGAGTAAGTTTTTCCATCATGTAAAGCTTTAAACTTTATTTCTGGCGCATTTTCATTTACATATTGAGATAAGCTTGATTCGACTAAATTAGGCACTACACCAAATGAATAAAAAACAATTAATAGCAATCCAATACCACTAACCCATTTCTTTGCGTCGAACACACATATAGCGCTTATCATTAGAAATAGAGGGATAGCAGTCCATAATTTTGGAATTTCAGGTAAAATTCCGAGTATATATCCGATTGATATTGGTAGGCAAGAAAGTACCACTAAAATAATCTTTGCTTTTGACTTGTTTCTTTTTAATACTGCATATGTACCTATAAGTAATGCCACTAAAAATGAAACTATACGTAAATCTAAGGTTAAAAAGTTCATCACTAAAATGACCACTAAAACAATGGTAATGCCTGCTGAAAAATGGGTTATACTCTCTCGGATTTTATTTTTCATAATATAATGTTTCATCTAAGCAACTACTCATCAATCTTGCTTTATTAAGCCTAACCCCGTTGACAAACCATTTATCCAAAAATCTGTCCAATGCTCATTCATATAACTAATATCCGCTTTACTTCTTTCCTTTATTTCAGAGAACTTATCTTTTGCATCCTTTAGTAGTGCTAAACTTGTTTGTTGTTGGGCTAGGTTATTTCTCAAATTATTAAAAGGACCCGTAGCTGATAACACCCATAATACTGGATTTTCAGGTTGCAATCGAATACCTTCATTCAATTCATCCAATGATTGTTTTTGTAGTTTTTGTACTTCTTTAGAATCCTTTGCGTTGAAACTTTTCAGACGATAAATTAGCGATTGTAATCCTTTGAAATAAGAATAAATTATAGAGTCATTTTTAGTACTACCCAATGCCTTCTCTGCATCATTATAATACAATTGTGCTTTATCTAGGAAAGTAGCGTCTCTTGTAGTATTATTAACTTGGGTAGCGATATATGATGACCAAAATGGTACCAACCAATTTTGCGGATATTTCTTAGAAATTGCCTCTAATTCAACTATAGCTTTTTGGGGGTCGTTATCATTTTTTGATTCCCAATATAAATTGACTGCATTTTCGATAGATACTATTTCTTGCTTTGGAAAAAGGTCTTTGACCTTAAAGTCTTGTCCAACTACCGTTTTAATTGACAATAGTAAAATGATGAATGTAAGATAGTGTTTCATGATATAAATTTTATTGGTTGCATATTACTAATTAACGCGTACCCCACTGCCATAAACCAAATCCAGCCTTTTTACTAATAGAATGCCCACATTCTTTTAAAATCAGAACAATTTGACCACGATGATGAGATTCATGAGAGATTAAATACCCTAAAAATGCTGTTGGATGTGGTTTAAAACCTTTTATTCGATTATTTTCTAAACCAAATTTTAATAGTTTTTCAATAGCTATGCCTGAGGCTATTATATTTATCTTTAATTTCTCTATGCTTAAGTTATCGTCTTCTAATTTCTCTAGATTAGGTAATAATTCTGGTAGTGCCTCTTTTATCCACATCAATCGAACATTATGCATATGCATAAATTGGTTTCTTACATTTCTGCCTTTAGCAGTTGATAGGTCGTTTAGATAATTTTCATTTTCAATGGTGTCTAATAGATAACTATTAATTCTATTATGTATTTGCCATGTTTCTATAATTTCTTTGTGCATTCTTTAAAATTAACAGTTCAGTAAATCTTGACCAATTATTGTTTACAAGTGGAAGCAATATTGTTATGAAATAGTGCATCACGACAAACATTTGTTATTCATCACTTTTAATAGTTATTTGTAACAGTTTTTAGAGTTGTCTTTTATAAATCAAATTCAAGCGCTTTTCTTCTTACCAATGCTAAATCAATAGCATCAAGCTTATTGAAATTAACAATTTTATATTGCCATTTTTTAGCTTCTTCAACGGTACCATTTTATAAAGTGCCAGCATTAACCAGTATTGATTATAGGAATTATCCAAATCAGTTTCCTTCATTTTTTTACAGCCTCTATATCTCTGTTTCTAGCTATTAAAATCTTTGATTACAAAACTTTTGAATCTTCTGTTTTTTCATCACTTAACTCGTTGAATAACTTTAGCTGTTTCTCTACTTCCTTCAGGCTATTTTTAATATGACTCATAAGCCACGTAGTAGAACTCTAAATTTGTTATCTACATACTTCTTCCAATTGTTGTATTCATCAATGCAGAAGAGCATTCGATTTATAAAAGAGTATTTACTAATCCGATTATAAAAACCATTATTGATTCAAGAGTAAAACATTGTGATACTTTAAAAAAAAATTAAAATATAAAACCCATAGCCGAAAAGGTTATAGGTTCTACTTTGTGGAGTCAAAGGGACAAAAGTCGAACTATTTTGATGAGGACTTGGATAATTTAAATAAGATATTATTTGATTAATGTTGATAACATCTACCACTTGTGTTTTTTGTTTTTCGTTTACAACGTTTCCCAGATTTTGTTTTACCTGTACATTGGGTTGCTGTTAACTTTTTTGATGTAGTAGTTTTTTGTTCTTTTTTTGAAGCTAAAGATGTTGAATTTGATTTCTTCTTTGTATTATTCGCTGTTGGTTTACAAACTTTACAAGCCACATATCCTAATGCTTTTGCTCTGTCTAATTTGATTTCTTTTTTAGAATATTTTAGGTAATGGCAAGTGCTTTTGTGATATTTCTCTCCAGTCTTTGTCGTATAAACAGTTTGTGCAGGTATACAATAACCACAGGATAATGTTATAAATAGAACGACTATTTTAAGTAATTTCACTCTTTAGTTTTTTTCTTTTTTCTATCTCTCCATTCCCAAGGTGCAATAGCGTTTTTATCTTGCCAAAGCCCTAGTCTATTACCTCTGGCATTGTCCTCTAAAGCTTGTAAAATAGAATCTTTAGAATATTTTCTATAATGCCATGCTAAGCCATTTTTCACAAGCTCATGACATAGACTTAAAGAGTCATCATATATTACATTACTAATATATCGTTGGTATCTATCTCTCTTTAGAATTTTTAATGTTACCATCTTACTAAAAATAGCATCGGAAACAAACTGCTTTGCTTTTTTTGAAAAAGGTTGTTTGCTCTCTGGGCAATCTATGTTTGCTAAGCGTACTTTTATAAGTGTAGAATCTTTCGTTAAAAGTTTAAAAGTATCACCATCAGTTATTCCAACAACTTTTCCAATGATTGTTTCTTTTTTTACCGATTTAGAATCAGCATTTATTGAAACAATTAATAGAAGTAAAAAAGCAAAACCGTATTTGTACATAAGATTATTTTAAAGAGACTTAAACTTAGCTAATAATCTTTTCAATACAAATAATTAATTGAGCTCATATCTTAATTAATCCTCATAAAGATTAATTGTTTTTAAAAGCCTTTCCTCAAAGTTATATATATCGCTCAATTTCGTAATTAACTCTTTAGTTTCTTTTTTTACTTCATCAAAAACGCCAATGTACTTTTTGCTTCCATTAAAATGCAATCTGCACAATGGCTTTCGGTTATTATCATCTAAAAGAATTCCAAAATATGATTGAGTATCTCTGTAGGCAATTCTATCAATAGAGAGTTTACGTCTTAGAATAGCAACTACAATTCTAAAACCCTCTAATTCTTCTTCAGTGGTTTCTATTCTATTATCTTCTTCTATGACCTCGATAGTGTCCAATTGTTGGTTTTCAGCTTCTTTGTTCAATGCAGAGTTTAAGCGATCATTTACTTTTTCACTCAAGGTTTGTGTAAAGGCTTTGTGAACTAAACCCGTAAATTCATGCATTACCTTTTCTGTAAGTCTACCAGAGTATACTTTATTAGCAAATAATTTGACAAAATCATAAGATGGCTCAGTTAGTTCTTCAGTAATACATTTTCTAATTTCTTTAGTATACTTTAAGGCACTTGCATTATTTACGATTTTATTTACATCAAAATTTGATTTATGAAATTTTGAAATCTCATGGACTTCATTGTCTTTAATTTTGGTAATATCTAATTCAAAAAATGGTTTTGCATCCATTTTATTTGCATGCTCTAAATCTGTATAGAAGCGATAATTAATGCCGTTTGTGAGTAATGCGAACCGTGTTTTAGTTGCATGGAAATACCTAAACAATTGTGAGTTGTGATTATCTAGATTCTCTTCCCAGTGCTTACATTCGATAATGATAATTGGCACTTCATTTTGAAAAATAGCATAATCTACCTTTTCTCCTTTTTTTAATCCTAAATCAGCGGTAAACTCTGGTACAACTTCTAGAGGATTAAATGTATCGTAGCCCAAAGCATTAATAAATGGTAACACAAAAGCGTGTTTTGTTGATTCTTCAGTATCAATTTTATCTTTGAGTTGATTGATTTTAGTTGCAATTGCTTTTAGTTTATTTTGTAGTTCCATAGTTTTATTTTAGTCCTTGTGAAAAAATTTCATTGAAAAACTTTGTTAATGATGTTTCTTTTCCTTTTGATGCTGCATAAGCTATTCCCAATGATTCTAATTCACCAGCAACAAAACCTTTTTCTAATAGCTTTTTGGAATTTGGGTTGTTTTTTAACCTTTTTACTTTTTTTAGCCAATCATTGTATGGGCCGCCAACTGAAAAACCAAATTTTTTAAAATCCTCTTTATTCTTAAATCTTAATAATTCACTATATAGTTCATTAAACTCTTCTAACACGTTTGCTTCGCTCTCTTTCATTTTTTTGATTCTAATTTTAATGCAGTACTATCATTATTCATCTTTTCTTTAGTTGCAATTTTCTCTTTTTTTGGTATCTGATCTTTTTTAGATGGTTTCTTGCTTTTGTCCAATTGGCAGGATAAAAGTAATGCCGTTAAAAAAGCAAGGGTTACTAGGCATCCACTGCTTTTAGACTTTTTAAAAGCCTTTCTATAATTCAACCCTGGAATTCCTGTACGTATCGAATACCCTTTTGAGCTTAATGAGCCTCGTTTGGTTCTGTAATTAGGTGTAATACCAGATTTACTGATATTAATGCCAAATCGCTTTCCTAATTTTATACGTTTTTGAAATCTAAATCCCATGGCTAGTTGTTTATAAAGTCAGAGATTACTTTTTCTATACTAGATGGCAAATCAGCATTTTTAATTTTAAAATTCTTGACGTTCATACTCTTTAACCAGTCACTCCAATAGAGTTCTATGATATCTTTTGCATAAGGATTATTATCATTTTGACTAGTGATTCCTATCACTAAGACTTCTAAATCATTTAAGTTTTTATTTGCTGGTATAAAACCTAATTGACGTGTTTTAAAATCGTTTTCCCAATTACTAGTATTAAGTTTTAGCGCGTTTAAACTTCTTGGTGTTAAATAAGAAGTTTTATTATCTTCTTTCATAACCGTTTTGT
Organism: Winogradskyella haliclonae; assembly: GCF_014635865.1. GTDB lineage: Bacteria > Bacteroidota > Bacteroidia > Flavobacteriales > Flavobacteriaceae > Winogradskyella > Winogradskyella haliclonae. The sequence goes on from NZ_BMDQ01000001.1 coordinate 1,409,273, forward strand.
CATAATACATATAACCGTCAGTTAAAATCACAACGATATTTCGATGGCACTCATCTATGCAATAATCATTTATGTTGTCTTTAAAAAAACGCCATAGATCTGAGCCTGGATAACCTCCGGCGATTTTAGCATCTTCTTGGGCTAGATTGTAAAGTTGAGATGGGTATTCAGAATATAATTTTAAGGTTTCTTCCAATTGCGACCTTGAAGTTCCTTTCGAAAACCTAACTTTAAGTTTTTCTGCTATAGAATTGATTCTTTCGTCTGTTGGTTCTGGGTTAAAGAATAATTGGATTCTGTCTTCTAAAAGAATTACTTTTTTGCGCTTTACATGATTGACAAAAGCATAAGCTAGGCTTGATAAATATGCAGAGTCTTTGAGTTTCGTTTTTGGATTTTTAATTCTATCAGATAAATCCAATAACACACTAATATTAAGATTATTGTCCTTTTCTTTCAAAATATAATTTGGACATTTAGATGTTTGATTAACAACCTCTTTTTTTGAACCTTCTATAGTAGATGATTTGACATCTTTTTCACAACTCATAAAATAGATACAAGCTGACATTAGTATAGATAGAGTAAAATATTTTTGAATATTCATATTTATAAAGTTTTAGTGTAGACTTTGTTTTGATACGTATCTGTATCAATTTCTAAGCTTTTAATATGCTTGTCATATACATTTCTACATTCTAATAATAAAGCGTCCTTTTCATCTTTACCCATTTGTAATGTGGAAGAAATATATTCTTGCCAGCCTTGAAGATATTCTGTAGATAAAGCTTTATAATTCATGACAGGGAGTATAAAACCATCAATGATGTTCTGAAGCTCAGTGATTCTTGTCTTTATACCCGAAATTTCATTTTCTACTCCTGTTACTTGCTCTTTGATTTTTGAAGATTTTTTCTGTTTTCCAAAAATGGCTTCTTTCTTCTCTCTTATGAAAGCTTTGATTTTATCTCTATCAGCATGTTCTTTCATCACAAAATCAAATACCAATCCCCAAACAATGTAGGAAACGAAACCAGCGAATATGATTAACCAGAAACTGATGCTTTGAAAAGCTACAGAAATATTAAAAACTTCACTATCAAAAGTTTTATTAAGGTTGTATAACTTCTTGTCTATTAAGTAAGCTAGAATGGCATCGAATAAAAACGTAATTATCAATAAAGCAGCTATTTTGAATTTATTGATTAATCCGCGTTTCTCTTGAAACATGTGTATTAGGTAGCCTAATGCGAAAAAGACAAATGGGATAAATAAAATAAAGACTAATTCTAGCCAACCAGCTTCGTAAGCTTTAGAAAGTGCTTGAGGATCAAACATACCTTGAAACAAGCTAATTCCAGGATCGAATTCTCTAAAAAAGGCAGAGAAGGATGTAGATATGTAAAACACAAAGATATAAGCAGCTAAGGGTAGTAAGAAGCTTATACCAATCCAAAATTTAGCACTAGCTTTTTTATCCACATCGACAATGTAATCTTCAGGATTAGTCCTTACTTTTCTACATACCTCTTCTAAATTCTCGATTTCATTATTAATATCACGTACTTTTTTTTCCAATCTTTCATGCTCTTCATTTTTGTTCAGTAATGTGGTCTTTTTTCCTTTTTGCTCAGCGATATATGGTTGTTTTAAACGTTCTTGATTTGCAAAATCTTCTTTACATTTTTTTTCAAAAGATTCATATAGAGTATCCAAAGAGGTTTTTAAATTGTGAGTGTTTCCTGAACATGCCTTAGATTTATTAAAGCCATCATCATGATAAGTGACTTTTTGATTCTCAATCTGTTCTGGCTTTTCAATCGTTTCATTACTGTTTTGAGATGTCAGTTGTGTTAATCTTTTTAATAATCCCATAGCTTAGTCATTTAGTTCTTTTAAAAGAGCTTCTTTAGTTTTTTTATTTTTCGCACTATCTAACAGATAGTTGGATAATTCTTCGGATGTACCTTCTTTAAATTCAAACTTTAAGATGTATTTTTTTAAAGCTATTTTCTCATCATCAGTCACTACATCATCAGCCCAAATCATTAGAGCAAAATCATAGAGGTATTCAATTCTTTTTTCTATGGTTTCTGGAATTGTTATTGTTCCAGAATATCCAGTTAATATATCTTCTAACTCCTGTTGCGAAATACCTCTTTCCTTTGCAAACTTGTAGAGTAGTTGCATTTCTAAATGACTAAAATTATCATCCGTTAAAGCAATTTGGTATAGGCGTAAAAAATGACTTTTTACCTCTAATGATATTGATGAGTTCTCCATGTTTTTGATTTTTGGTTATGATTAGTAAATCTTATCTCTGCTATAGGTCTTATCTGCTTTTTTTACTTTTTTTTCTGACTTTTTTTGAGGTTGTTTTAAAAATGCAACAAGTAGAAACAAGATTCCAGAAATAATGTCTATAGGTATCCAATAGGCTTTGATATACAGATAAATTGGAAAAATTGGATTAAATAGTATAGCTATAATGACGAATGCTAAAATCCAAGGGAATTGCTTCTGTCTGAGACTAACCATAACAAGTAATGCACCAATAAATACAATTGTTCTTAAAAACGTATAATACTCTATTGGCCAGTAAAAGACAGCCACAAATAGTAGTATAGCACAGCAAACACATGTTGATTTTAGTAAGTTGTTAGATTTCATTCTTTTGTGTAAACAGCTAGATATGTAATAGAGGGTGTTCCAATACCCAAGCAGCCAGGTTTCTGCACTTGAAATACTGAATGAAATTTATACCCTTGTTCAGAATATTTATTAAATCTACCCTCTAAATTAACTATGGCTTTATTAGAGAATTCAGCCCCAATTTGTTCAATTTTGTAATGCATAATTATGATTTTAAAAAGTTATTTTAGTTTATCTATTCCACCATTTTTTGATCTACAACGCCCAAGTCTATTTATTGTTAAAGCGAAGCCTTTGTAGAACCCTTTTTCTCTAAAAGCTTGTTCAGAATATCTTGAACAACTAGGGTCAAAGACACAACGATTCCCTAATTTTTCTGATATATGATTTTGATAGAACCTTATTGATTTAATAACTAGATATAGCCAAACAGGTTTATATGGAATAGGTAAATTTTGAATTTGCAAATCAAGTTTAGTATGTCCACATAAATGTCTTTTTACTATAATTATATCTTTTTCAGATACGTTTACTTCAAATGAATCATTTTCGTTTTCTAAATATTTCATGCATCAAACATAAACTCATTAAAAAACAAAGCCTTACGGAATTCCGTAAGTTAATTCATGGGAAATCTTAAAAATTATTTCATACCTCCAAATATGGCCACTAATGCAACTGCTATGAAATGACCTATTTTGCTTAAAATTGCCCAAATAATTAAAAACCCTATTGCGCCAAAAAAGCTATCAGGTTCAATCCAATTCCATGCTAAAACTCCAGAAAGAATTGAAATTAAAATTGTGATAACCCAAAGCATTGCTATAAAACATCCATCATTAGATTCATTCATATTTAACTTTTTTTAAATTCATTTATCAAACATAGACCCGTTAAGAAACAAAGCCTTACGAAATTCCGTAAGGCTTTGTTTCTTTAACTGAACATGGATTTTATGCATAACTAATAAGCTTCCAAGTCACTGCTTTACCATTATAGGGCGGAAATGTTTCACCTTCAGATAAAGGAATAGTAGTAGATGGTGTGCTTTGAGCTTTCCAAACTCCAGATTCAGGACATTTTTCTCCCGTTTTTCTTGTTGTTCCAATTGGTGCTTTTGCCATAGTTTCAAATATTTGATATTAATAATATTCAAACCTAGAGCCATTTTGAAGTTATTCCTTACGGTATACCATAGTACAATGAAATATTTATAAAATAGGATTAGATTAAGCCTCTATCTATAGCAATGGCAATAAGTTGCTCTGAAGTATGCGCATCAAAAAGTACTTTGAGTTTATTAATACGTTTTTCAATACTGCTGAGGCTACGAGCAGGAAAGTCTTTTTCTTTGAAGTAATTAGCAATTTGTTCTCTTTTTAAGCCTTTGGCTAAGAGCTGCAATAATAGTTCATCATATAGGTCTGTTTGAGAAATGTCATCAACATTACGAAGTAATTGTGCTATACTAGGAGAGCAATACATTTTATCTTCGAGAATAGTATGAATTGCTTTTTTCAATTCTATAGATTCTTCACGCCCTTTTTCAACATAAGCATCTATGTCGTATGTATCTATAAGACTCTTAATTTTTCCTATACGATGCTCTACAGAAAACACGATGATTTTTAAATCAGGTTGAATAGCTTTGACAGCTTCAATTAGTTCCTCACCCGAAGTCAATGTTCTTTTTCTATGATCAGCTTTAAACGATAGGTCAGTAATTAAAAGATTAAAAGGCAGATCTATTCGCAAGGCAGCTTTAAGTTTAAGAAGTGCATCATCACAATATTGGGCAGTAATAACATTTGGAATGTTTAATTCATTTAATGTTCGTTCTACACCTTTATTAATGGTATTTTGATCTTCAGCAATTAAAACGTTTTGAAACATAAGAAGTATTTAACTATTAAATTCTAAAGTGGCCTTAAAACCATTTCCTTTCGAAGTTGTGAAGTTAAAACTTCCACCAATACCATTGATACGGGATTCCACATTTGCCAATCCATTTAATTTTGTTCCATTGACAGAAAAACCTATGCCATCGTCGACATATTTAATTTCTTTTTTCCTGTTATGATTTTTAAATACAATACTGACGACTTTTGCCTTACTATGTTTTTTCATATTGACTAATAGCTCCTGTAAGCACCTGTAGATTACCACTTTTTTATGCTCTTCTATGCTCTGCCAATCTATCTTATTTATATCATTAGTAACTACCTTGGTCTCTGGTTTATTATGCTGCATCAATAAATGCTTAATGCTATCGGAGAAATTAGCTAATTCAATGCTTCCTGTTTCAGTAGAAATATCTCTTGTGCGTAAATAAATATCTTCGATATTATCTAAAAGCAATGATTTTTTAGCTTGAGTAACTTCTATATCATTCTCGACGAAATTCATAAGGTCAGACATGTCATTTGCTAATTCATCATGCACTTTTTTTGATAATTCAGTTTCTTTTAGATAAGCCTCTTTAATCTTGTCTTTTTTGTGCTTTGATTTTAAAAAGAAGTATAAAAAAATAGAAAGTAGTAGAATAGATAATCCAATGAATAGATAGATTAAATTTATGTTTTTTTGACGTTCATTCTCGAGCTCACTATCTTTTAATTTGAGTTTTGCTTCGTTTGCTATCTTTTCTTGCTTTTCAAAAGCATATTTTTTTGATGCATATTTATTTTGTGCTAATCTGTTACTTTTATTAATACTGTCTTCTAGTTTGTTTAATTTTAGAATTTTTGAGTCCTTATTTAAACTGCTGTAGAATGATAAAGTATTTAATAAATAATCACTATTTCCGCTAGCTTCAGCAACTTCGATAGCTCTATTGGCATATTCTAAAGCTTTTATTTCGTTATTTCTATCTTTATAGTATTCCCCTATATGTATATAGCTTTCTATAATTCCAGGGGTATAATTTAACTTTAGCCTTATTTCCATAGCTTCTGTTAAACTTGTTAAGGCATCAGGATTTTCTATTTTGGATTGTGCAAAGCCCAAATTATCCAAAGCTCTGGCAGTATTTTCCTTTTTGTTAAAATTTAAACTATTTAAATATGATTCTTTAAAGAACTCTATGGAAGAATTATAGTCTTTTTGTTCTAAATAAACTTTTCCTATATTATTAATAATAGTAACTCTATTTTTAGAATTGTTATTTAAATCTAAAACCGAATTGTAATATTTAAGAGAAGTATTGTAATCTTCATAATCTAGATATAAATTTCCTAAAAAGTTATTTAAAGGTATTCTGTAATCATTATTTTTTCCCTCAATCTGATCTAATAATTTTATTGCTTCAATTGCAGTTTTTTCAGCCTCGTATATGAATCCAATTTTTTTTTGAGCACTAGCTATGTAGGTTAAATTATATACTAATGCCAGAATGTTATCGTCTTTTTTGTGAAGATTGTTTAGGTTTTGAAGGTATAAGATGGCATTAACTACATCATTATTTTTTTTGGAGCTTTTGATTGACTCCACATAAAAGTATGTACTATCTGGATTATTTTGAGCTTCTATGTGTTTATTAAAACACAATAAGGACAATAAAAAAAAGAGGAATGAAGTTTTAATTGGTTTCATTCCTCTAAAATAGTAACAAATTAATTATTACCCACCACTTCCAGGTGGTGGCGGTGGTGGCGGGTCAATTTCTCCACTTCCATCGCAACAGGCTTGTTGTGCAACTTCATCTGTTAAACTCTCGGGATTACACGAGCTAAAATTTAATGCAATAAAAAGTATTGCAAAAAGATATATTACTTTTTTCATTTCTCTAAAATTTTGGTAAAAGGGTTGCCGTCCGAAGTTTTTCAGATAAGTTTTGTGCAACCCTTTCGGGTTATACATTTGTTTCTTTTGGGAAGTGGGAAAGTGTATTGTAATACTTGATAGAAGTTCCCAAGACATCTATACAGGCATTACTTTACGGTATTCCGTAGCAATCAATTTTGTACATTAGTTATGTTAGCAATGCATAACTAGAATTGATTATTAGTGGCAATTTCGTAATGACTTAATAAAAATCGTTAGTAAAGCTTTTGCATTCTTTTTGTATTCTTTTTGTAATGAAAAAAATGCGTGTAAAGTTCTGATTATAATAACTGTGTGAAATGGAATTTTTAAAACAACCAAAGGAAAGAATACTTAATCAAACACAAGATTTAATGAGTCATGTATTTGAGAAAGCTAAGAATGACTCAAATGAAGTTACTCCAAACGGGATTTGTGTTTATTTAATGAAAGAGTTAAATGAAAAGATTAAAGAACGGAATCTAACTAAATACTATAATGGTTATATATTGGATAATGAACTTGAAAGAACAAAACCAACTAAATATAATTTGGATGTTCTCAGTAATTATTTAGGCTTTGAAAACTTTGAAGAGTTTGTTGCAAGAGAAGAGAAAGAAAAGAAGAAGAGAAAATTAAGACGCAAATTATTTCTCTGTCGAATATTAAGTTTTGTTTTATTAATATCGTTGTTAGTATTTATTTTAAAATATTATAAAAAGAACTGTATGATATGGGTTGATGACCATTATGAAAAAATAAGGTGTTCTGGTTTGGATAATGAGAAGAAATTAGATGAAGTGGTTTTGAAAAAATTTAGGAAAATAGACGTATGCAAGGATTCAACATTTTTCAAAGATGGGGAGGCAATTATTCACTATACTAGACATAATAACATTGTTGATTTTTTTACTGATGATGGAGAGCATCCTATTTTCGATAATGTTTATACTGATCCAATAACTAGAACAATCATTAATTCTAGGGTAAGACCTTGTGATAGTATTAATACTAATTAGTAATTGTCCCATATTTCTTGGAAGGCCTATAAATAGTAGGGGATACTTTATGTATCACATTTGTAGATTCAACAAAGTCATTACAATCGTGAGAACTATATTTTTTAATCTCATAATTTATTTTTAAATGTTGGACATTAGTTTTTGATAGCTATGTTCTAAGGTTTAAACACGCTACACTTATCTCACTTTTTTTATTTGCGAATTCTGAATGAAACTATTCTACCATCAGGTGTAAAATAAGGAGCACCACCTTTCAGTAGTTTTATTTGTGTAAGTTCGGTGTCATCTGTATTCATAATCCAAATTTCCTTGATAACGATTTTAACCGAGTTTTAGATAGTTTATTATACTAATTATTATTTTATTAAATTTAATAACAGAAAAGTTTTAGAATTTTAAATAGAAAAATGAGCAAACAACATTCACACCCCAAAAGCATATATCATGACGCATTAGCTGGCATAATGAAAATTACTTTAAGAGATGAAGATGCTTCTAATGAAGAAAAGCAATTTTTAGTGAATTTTGCAAAAAGGTTAAGTATAACTGATGAGGAATATGTAACAATCTCTAACACCTATACTTCACATGAGATTAAAGCACCTCATTTATATGAACAGAGGTTAGATGCTCTTTATGAAATTGTTAAAATAGTTTGTACAGAAGATACTTTGTCTCCTGAAAGCAAAGAAATTTGGTTAAAAAGGGTAGGAAAAGCTCTAGGATTTGACCCAAGCAATGTAAAGTATATAGTGGCCAAATCTCTTGATGTCTTTGCTGACAACATAAATGTAACTAAAGAGTATTTTATGGATGAGGTTAAAAATCTAAATCAGTAGACATTATCCTTAAAAAGGATTATATTGACTTAAATTCAGTTCCCAACCCTTTCTTTGATATATAGCTACCAAGATAGTCTTCCAACTTTCTTTGTGTGTTTGAAATTGTTCCTCTGATAAATATTTAGAAACATCTTTATTTAGTTTCCTTATTAGCTTAGGAAATTCTCTTTGTAATTCTGTATCGCTTAACTTGTTGTTTTCCAGTTGTTTCATTTTAAGACTATAATACTTAACAATAATACTATAATTATCACGTGCTTCGTCTTTAAGCCCCATTTCACTCATACGATTTTCATACCAAATATGTTGAACTTCTTTGTCACCAGATATAAATTCTTCAACAGAATATTTTGATGTAATGGTTTTTTTTGTTTCTGATTTGTTATTTGAGCAAGCTATAATGGAAATTGAACAAAGAATAGCTAAAGTTATTTTTTTCATAATAAAGGATTTTCTTTTTTCTATAGAATTATGAGATTGAATTTAAGGACTATATTCCAAAGTCAATAATTTACCTGCTCTTAATACGGTTATATTAAATTTAGGTTTATCTCCAATTGATTTGGCAAAATCAGCTAATTTCAACAGTGCTTCGTCTGAGAGTTCAAACCTAATGCTATTGAATGCAAGTATAATATCTCCACCAGCAATAAACTTTTGGTTTCCAATTGAAATTTCAGTATCACCACCTTTGACACCCATTTTATCAAAAATCGAGGATGATGCCACTCTTTGAACTAACAAGCCATATTTCTGTGGTAGATTAAAAATTTTGGCTTCTTTATCTTTTAGCGTATGAAATTCTGCTCCAAACCATGGCATCTTATTATTTAAGAGCAACTTTGCCGCTAAGTTTGAACTTGTAGCGAACCCAATGCCATCAGACCCGCCAGATTTTGTCTTTATATGACTTACAATTCCTATGACTTCTCCTTTTAAATTAAACATAGGCCCACCAGAGTTTCCTTGATTTATGGCAGCATCAGTTTGAATAAAATCTGTAGTTGTAAAAGGATTTTCCCCTAAGCTTTCTTTTTTAAATGCACTAATATAACCTGATGACATTGAAAACCCAACACCAAGAGGAACGCCTACTACAAAAACCTGATTTCCAATTTTCATACTACCTGAATCACCAAAGCTGACAGTAACAGCATTAATTTTGGGTATAAACAATTCAATTAAAGCTATATCAGCAGCTTCATAAGAAGTCACAACTTTTGCAGGTATGGTTTCGCCATCAGAGAACTGAACTATTAATTTTTCAGGTACTTTTACAACATGTGCCGCTGTGACTACTAGCTTATTAGTAATCATAAAACCTGAGCCTAATCCATTTTTTGTAGACACTACAGTCTTATTGTCGTTAGTCGTAGTTAATGTTTCTTCTTGGGTAAATATGGCAACTACTGCTGGGCTTACCTTATTGTAAACCTCAGATAAATCTTGAGAATTTACAGTAGTCATACAAATGGTGACGAGTAAAAGAGTAAAGAGAATAGTCTTCATTTATAATGAGTTTAAAATGGTTGGAAATTATAAATTCAAAGTACTAATTAGATTTCAATTGCTAACAACAAATTAGGTAATAAATGTAATTTTAATCTAATTTGGTTTTGTACTCACCTCAAATAAATTATCTTTCCAATAGAATTTTTATATTAAAGGTAATTTCATTAATTAATGAAAATTTGATATAGCTATGAGTGAAACTAGTAAATATTTTGCCGCCTTTGCTTCAATTATGAAGATTACCCTTCGAGAAGGTAATTCATCAATAGATGAAAAAAGAATTTTACAAGAATTTGGTAAAAAACTGGGGATTTCTTCTTCTGAGTACTTCGAATTATTAGACTCTTATGACAGTTTTGATATTACCCCAGTAACAACTAGAAATGAACGATTAAAAGCATTTTACCAAATTATTAATGTCATCTTTACCAATGATTATCAAAATACAAACAAAAATGAATGGCTTGAGCGCATTGGCGTTGCCATTGGCTTTAGTTCTATTAACATAAAATATATTGTGTTAAAATCATTGGATTTATTTAAGTCCAATGAACCGTTAACTGAGTCTATTTATATTGACGAGATTAACAATATGAATAAATAAGAGCTTAAGGATTTTAAAATGCCTCATTTATTCCAAAGTAAATTCCCGAATTACCCTGTACGCCTTGGCCGTAATCAAATCGTAACCAGGTGTCTTTATCCTTAAAAATTTTGAATCTGACTCCTAAACCGAGGCTAGACTTTATGTTTTTTATATTAAAAAAATCCTCAGGTTTCTCTGCTACTTCCCCAGCTAAAGCAAATGCATTGATAGTCCATCTAGGCTTAAATCTCCATCTGTATTCTGTTTGAGAGACGTACATATTTTTATCTAAAAAACGTCCAAAGAAGTAACCTCTTGCTCTATTTCCACCACCATAACTAGCCAAAGCCTGAAATGGTACATCTCCAAAATTACTCTCAGAATACAACTGAAAGGCTAGCAAACTTTTTTTTCCAACGGGTAAATACTCTCGTAAATCTAAAATAAATTTATTGAATTGATTACTAGAGCCCAAAATCTTACTCGCAAACTGAGCCTTTGCTTGATAATAGTAGCCTTTATTTGGTGAACCTGTATTATCTCTTGTGTCGTAATTAAATACAGCCCCTAAACCTACGATAATAGCACTATTACTTCCTGTAATACTACCCGTATCTAACAAACCATTTGATTCAACCTCAGTAACCTCGTGATTCTTGTAGGTAAACTGAAAACCAAAATTTAAATTTGAAGGCAGACGCTTTAAGAAAGCTATATTTAGAGCATGAGTCGTTTGGTTATACACTTCCTCATTAGCATCTGGTGTATTGTTCCCTATACCCCAAAACAAATTAGGATACACTTCGAGTAAATAGTGAGCATCAATAAAATAATCTCCAGAACCCAAATAAACTTGTGGCGTTACCTCCAGTATTATTTGCTCATTCAAGGTGTAGATACCGCTAAAAAGAATATTAGAAAGTCTATTTTTATACCGATTCTTTTCGCTTAGGAAAAATAATTGCCCTCCTCCACCAAAACCAAAATCGGTTTCTGGAGTGTAAAAAGCAATTGGAATGGCTATTAACTGATAGTTTTTGTTCGAAGCTATGGTGTCTGTTTTTATAACATTGTTTTCATCTTTTCTCTGACCAAAAAGCGAAAGTGAAACACTAAAGAGCAATATGTGTAATAGTCTAATTCTCATTTAAAAAAAGAAATCATCTAATAAAATATTAAACCCAAATGATAACGATATATCGTTAGAACTTATACTGTAATTCGTTTTCACGTTAGAAGGTATTGATTCTTGTTCAACATCTAACCAAAATAAATTCACATTAATGCCTAAATCGAAAGCAACATTATCTGTTATAGTATAAGAATAACCCAGACTAAATATGGAACCTAAACCACTGCCTTCAGAAAATTCATTGACAGTCATTAAATTTTGGGTGAAATCAACCTCATTACTATATCTAGTATATCCAACAGCTGCAGTTATAAATAACCCTCCAGTTTTATTGACATTGAAATAGTAGTTAGAAAATGGCCCTATAAAAAGAGTTTCTGTTTGTTGGTCTACATTACCACTCGTATTAATTCTATTAATCTGTAAGCGCCCACCAACTAAAAATCTATCCTTTAAAAATTTACCACTCTGTATATTAATACCGTAGTTATTTGTTGAGGTTTCTTGATCTAGAGAATTTATTCTAATAGTTGTAGAACTAATAGATCCTGATAAACCGGTAAACCATCTTCCTTTTCTAAATGCAATCGAATTGGAGTCAGCAATTTGGGAGTTTGCGTAAACGCATACTAGAGTTGTTAATATTAAAAGAGAGGATTTTACAAACTTCATTAAATAAAAGCTATTGGAATATTTTAAACAAAAAATAACACACCTTAAAAATAGAGAAATTGTTATATTTACAGCCGAATTATAACAAAAAATAATGCTAAGATTTAGCCTTTTTTTACTCTTAATTTTATCAGTATCATGCTCACCAAAATTATCATCCAGTTTTGTAAATGATAATTATCAAAATAGAGAATACAAAAGAATAGCAATCATTGGTGTAAATGATAGACTGACTTCTAGATTAGCTTTTGAGAAAGAGGCTGTTTCTCTTTATAAAGAAAATGGTATTAATGCCGTAATGGGTATTGATATGTTTCCACAAAATATGAGCCAGGCCGAACAAGAACCTGAAAACCTTATTAAGATTATAAAAGAAAATAATCTTGATGGAATAATTACGATAAGCCTTGTAGATGTTAAAGATGAACATCGTTATCGTGAAGGTAATATACGTTCTGTTCCTGTCGGATATTACAGAGTAGGTAGGCATATTTATAGAAGGTATGTTACTTTGAGAGAGTCAGGTTATTACGAGCAAACCAAATCTTATGTTATAGAAGCCGTATTGTATGACTTAAAGGGAGAACTAACAGAAAACCAAGACACATGGGCATGGACTGGTGAATCTGCTTTAATTGACCCAAGCTCTTTAGAATCTGCAGCAAATACTTTTTGCAAAAAATTAGTCAACCATACTATAAAAGAGGGTATTATAAAAGCAAGCTTTAAAAATCATGAAAATTAAAAATATTTTACTTCTAATTCTATCCGTAATTCTTTTTAATAATTGCGCATCCGTAAAATTAGCCGAAACTAGTTTTACTATCGATGAGCATACATTAAAAGGAAAAAAAATACTTGTAATTGCTAAGTCCGAAGACTTAAAAGTTAGAAAAGCATATGAAAACGAATTAGTACATAAATTGAGTAAAGAAGGTTTTGAAGCTGTTGCAGCATATGAACTTTTCCCAAACCTAAAAGAAAATCGGAATACTGACGCTGAAGAGGTTAAAAAGATAGTAAACTTGTTTAAATCGAAAGGTGTTGAAAGTATTCTTGTAACCTCTTTGAGAAGTAAAAAAACATTAAAGCCTGAACCAGTCATTAATTCTGAAACTTCTTCGAGTAACATTAAAGGTAAATATGGTTTTTCTTTTGTAGACTATTACAATATAAACTCTATAGAATACTTATCAAGTTCTCTCAGACCTGTAGACAGAAATTCTGAACCAGAAATATATGAATCTTTTCTTGAGTCTACAGTTTATACTTTAGAAGCTGTAGTTTATGATTTATCCTTACCAAAGACCAGCCAACTCGCTGGAGTTTATGAGGTTGAAGCTATAGATCCAAAATCTGCAAAACAAGTTTTAGAAAGATTTACGACTATTGTTGCAAAACAGATAAAATAGGTTTAAGGTTTCTTCATTTCTGAAAATTCCCTTTTTACCTTAATATAACCATAAGTTCCAATGGATATTAAAGGAGACACAAGTAAAACTAATTTTAGACAACTAATAAATACTAAATCCATTGTGGTTTTTTTAAATTAAAACGGCCATATTACAGGTACTATAATCATTGATATTATTAAAAATAAAATTAGTAAAGGTGTCCCAACTTTTAAATAATCTGTAAACTTATAATCACCTGCTGCCATAACCATAGCATTAGTTGTAGTACCTACAGGCGTTAAAAAAGCCGTGGAAGCACTTATAGCAACTACAATCATAAATGGTTCTGGAGATATCCCTAATGAACTTGCTGCCAATATGGCTATTGGAGCCATTAATACAGCAGTTGCTGAATTGTTTATGGCTTGGCTAAATCCTGAGGTTAATAGAAATACCCCTGCTAATAATGCAATTGGATGAATGTTTCCTAAGCTTGAAACAAGTCCATTAGCCGCTATATCTGCGATACCGGTTTTCTGTAAAGCAATACCCATAGGTATCATGGCAGCAATCATAATAACGCTTATCCAACTTATTCCTTTATACGCTTTTGCCATGGGAACGCAACCGGTAATTAACATAATTCCTGCGCAAAGCATTGCTGCCATAGCTCCTGGTAGAACTTTAAAAACCAGAAGCAGAATCATTAGTATTAAAGTGCCTAAGGCTAGGTAAGATTTATAAGTTAATTTATCCAAACTTTTAATTAAACTTTCAGGGCTACCAGAAATCACAAGGTTCTTATAGGTATTTTTAAGGGCTTCTATCTTTTCCCAAGTTCCCCTAATAATGAAGGCATCACCAGCTTTTACCGCCACGTTTTTATCAGTTAATGGCTTGTTATTTCTAGAGGCTGATAGCAGTTGTATACCAGCCTGTTCAATATAATACCCCATCGGTAAATTATGGCCTAGAAATAATGATTTTGGTGTTACAATCATTTCTGCCATACCAACTTCCTGATTTAAAAGTTCTTCCTTTAATTCTTCTTGATTACTTTCAAATGGAAGAATGCCCAAATGAAACCGTAAAATAAACTTATCTATATTCTCAGTTTCACCTTTCACCGTAATAATATCATGATAACGCAGTTCAGTAAGTTTATCTGGAAATTCAACAAAAGATTTAATTCCTTTAATTGGCTTTGGGTGTCTTCTTTTTAATCTAACTATTGAAATATTATAATCCCTTTCAAAATCCCATTGCCCTATAGTAGTTCCTATAAGAGAAGACATTGATCGTATACGTAATCTATATAAATTGTCTCCTATAGCATAGTTTTTTATCCATTCATGCAATTCCGAATCAATACTCAAAGGTTGATTTTCACTTTTCTTTGAGGGCAAAAGTTTATAGCCTATAAATCTGAAATATAATAAAGCAATTAGCAATAATGGTACTCCTATGAGCGCAAATTCGAAGAAGGAAAAAGGCTCCAATCCAGCTTCTTGTAATGCATTACTTGCGATAATATTTGGGGGTGTTCCCGTTAAAGTCAATAAGCCTCCTGTATTAGAACCAAAGGCAACTGGCATCAATAATTTTGATGGCAATGTTCCTATAGTATATGCCGATGATACCGTAACCGGAAGTAGTGTTGCAACAGTACCTGTATTACTCACAAAACCTGATAATACTCCAGAACCAAGCGTAACTAAAACTAGGAGCTTTGGAACACTTTTGCCTGCCCATTGAACAAATTTTTGACCCGCTAACGCTGTCCAACCAGTCAAGGACAGTCCTTCACCAATTATAAATAAAGAAGCAATCATTATTACTGTTGGATTACTAAATCCACTTAATGCCTCGTCAACTGTGATAATTCCAAATAAGAAAAGGCTCATCATTGACAATAGGGCAACAATGTCAGGAGAGAATTTTCCCCAGATAAATAAAACAATTGTTACCATCAAAATAATAATCGTTATGGTCATTCAATAGTGGCTTTTTTAGTTCTATGAATTTTATGGCGATAGTAACCTAGAACGGTAACGATGATTACAACAAAAATTAAAACATATATGAATTTTGGAATTGGTAAGGGGTCACCAGCCGCATAACTATGCAAACCAGATAAATAGTAGTTAACACCAAAGGATGTCATTATAATAGAGCCAAATGCAAAAACACTTGCTGTATTCAATATGTAGTTATTGTTTAGAGCAGGTACGAAACGTAAATGCAATACAATTGCATATACAATTATACTAATTAATGCCCATGTTTCTTTTGGATCCCAAGCCCAATATCTTCCCCAACTTTCATTGGCCCATATACCTCCTAAAAAAGTGCCTACAGCTAAAACAAATAAGCCAATGGTCATAGCGATTTCATTAATATAGGATAGTTCCTTAATTTTTACAGTCAATAATTCTTTATTCTTCGAATTTCGAAATATGATTAATAATAACGCCATAAACCCTAATAAGAAGGATAGTGCTAAAGGCGCATAACTGCTAACAATGGTTGCCACATGTACTTTTAGCCAAAATGATTTAAGGACTGGCATTAGATTGGTAATTTCAGGACTCAACCAATCCAAATAGCTCACAAATAACAATGCTCCTGTAAACAGTGTAGTCAATGGTAATGCAAAATCAGATTTCCTAAAGGTTAAGAAGCCACATAGTAATAATACCCAAGACACAAACACTAACATTTCGTATCCATTACTCCAAGGCGCATGCTGTGCAACATACCAACGCAAAATAATATTCCCAGCAAACAACACTAAACCTAAAAGAGTCATTATTACAAAGGCATTCCATAAGACTTTTACAAGTCTATTTTGAGTTACAATTTTTGCTACAGCTAATACAAGCAATATTCCTCCGAGTGTAAAAAATACCTGAAATAGCCAAAAATTAAGATTCAATTGGTTGTAAAGTAACTCACCTTCAATACGTTCCCGATTTGGAATAATTTTCTTACCCAAAACATCTTGATACGTTTTAATATATTCTAACTTATCACTAGCCTCTATCCAATTTTTAGCATTTACATCTTGGTAGTAATTTGGAATAATACCCTTAGCAAAACGCCCATCTTCTGTTGGAAAATCCCTAAAATGATGCGTATAGCTAAACCATGTATCGTTCTTATCATTTTTATTTGGAAAAATCTTTAGGTAGTTCCCAGAGAATAGATTGAAAAGGATGTTGAAACGTTCATCCACCTTTATAACTTCCTTATCAAATTCATTTCGTTCAGCGGGTTTTTTTTGATTGGCTTGTTCAACAACTTCAGCTAAAATGTAACTGCCTTTGGCATCTAAAAACTCGGTAAAAGCGACCAAATCATCATCCGATTTTTCTAAGCCAGAAAAAAGGTCTCCTCCTTTTTCCGTGTCAACTTTTATGAGTGGGATTTGATTCCATAATACAGGATTAGCTTGCATTGCTAAAAACGCTTGATCCGCATTTAGCCTTACCTGTTCATCATCTTTAGTAAATCTAAAATATGGTCGACGCGTAAGCTTTCGCATAAATTCTGAAGCTAATGTGTTCATAGGTTTTATACGACCATCTAAATCTTGAACCATCAAACGACCGAACAACTCAGCGTGTTGCTTATCAACTTCTTGTTGCTTTATAAGCTCTGTTGTGATTTCTATAGTTGAATCCTTATTCTGCGAACTACCCGATTGAGCGCAAAAAAATAAGACTACTACTACGCTAACATGTTTAAGTTTCTTCAGTTTTTTATTGATAATTTTAAAACGAGATTGCTTTCCAAATAATGTAAAGAACATACCTGTCATCATCAAGTAGTATCCTAAATATGTCACATTTGTTCCTAATTTATCGTAATTAACTGCCAAAACAGTTCCTAATTCATCTGTATCATAGCTTGCCTGAAAAAACCGATAATCTTGATAGTCTAAAACGTTATTCATGTAAATTCGATAAGGTATTTCTTTATCACCATCCAAAACTTGCACTTCGCTGGCATACGCTGAAGGACTTGTTGAACCCGGATAGCGCTCTAACTGAAAATCGTCTAACTGAACTACAAAAGGTACAGTTATAGCCTCAGCTCCATATGAAAAATTAAAATCAATTCCACCAATAGAAAGCTCATGGTTTGTTGGTAAAAACCCTTGTCTGTACAATAGGGTTATATCTTCGGTTTGTCCATTAACAGTAACACTTAATACTAAAGCATCATCTTTTACCTCATCATTATCTTTGGGTTTTTCTGCACCACTTACCAAGTCAATTTTAGCTTTCTTATGATACATCAACGGTACAAAAGAGGCGTCGCCATCTCTATATAATGTTCGTAATTTTAGAGAGACTAAAGTGTCTTTTGGAATAACAGAAGCCGTTTCTGTTGCCATTATAAAGGTACTTAATGGTCGCGGAGATTTTACCTCAAGTTCACCTTCGTCATTTTCGGTAATATTAATAACTCCAGGCACATCAACTTCAAAACCAATCTTATGCTGGTGCATACCAATAGTTTCAACTTCACCTTTTTCTAAAAACACTGTTTCTCTACCATTACCTGCAGAAACTACCAATTCTATTAATGCTTTACCTTTAACACTATCAAGCACTATTTCTGGTAAAGCATCTGCTACAAAATTTTTATAACTAATTCTAAAAGGATTGCCCTCAATATCTCCCTCAACTGCAAAATCGTTATTGCTTAGCATCGAAAACTCAATTGGTTTTTTTAGAGTTTTTGATTTTCCGTTAGAAAATATATGAGCGTGTAAGAAGTTAGTATCAGAAATAATAGTATTGCTTTTAGCACCTTCACGAATGCGCATTATACCACTATAAGAATAATACCGAGTAATTCCAGCGCCAATAAGAATAACAATAAAAGCAATATGAAATAACAATATTGCCCATTTCTGTTTTTTATAAAGTTTGTATTTGAAAATATTGGCAATAAAGCAGAATCCAAGTCCAAGCATTATCAACTCAAACCACCAAGAATCATAAATGATTTTCCACGCTGTAGCAGTTCCAAAATCATTTTCAACAAAAGTCGCCACAGCCATTGCAATGGCGAAAAGCAGCAGTAATAATAGGGCTATTGAAGAGGATGCAAAAACCCGATATAGTTTATTCATGCACTTTTATTTTTCTACTGCAGAAACAGTATTAACAATAGGCATTTTGTCTTCTCTTGCTTTAGCTTCTTCCAACCACTTTGGCAGTAGGTTTTTCTTAAAGGCTTCTTTATCAGCATGAAGTTTTTCCATATCGAGACCAATAAACTCTTGTGCTTTTTCTTTGGTAGAAATATCTGGCATTTCTACTGGTTTATTATGCCCCAAATCAGATAATAACCGTGCTAATTTTACCCGAGCTTCTTGCACAACAACCAAAGCGCTACCCATTACACGTGCGGTTTCTACTGGCGAATGAAAAGAGCCTCCATGCGCGGCAGCAGAATAATCCCATCGCCATTGCGCGTGACGAATGTCTGTTAAGATATCTTTCATTTGCGCTTCAGTAGCTCCTAAATCCCAGCATTTTTTTGCTTCGATATGCGACTTAACCAATAAATCCTCAAGCTTTAAACGTGTTTCTGCTGCTTTTCGCTGACGTTCATAAACATTTTTGATGAGGTTTTTTGTTTCTTCACGATGACAAACCTGACAAGCATTAGATACATTATTTAAAGGCGATTGAATATGGTGGTCTGTGAATTTTTGTCCACCTTCACTTTTATAAGGCATATGGCAATCCGCACAAGACACACCTCTATCAGCATGCACGCCGGTACTAAAAATTTCATATCCAGGATGCTGTGCTTTTAACATTGGAGCTTTACTCAAACCATGAGTCCAATCTGAAAATTCTAAATCATCATAATATTTCTCCATAGCTTCTACGGTCATTCCATTTTTCCATGGCAAAACCAAATATGGTACACCTTCTTTACCAGGTAATTTTTTATTGAAATAATATTCTACATGACATTGCGCACAAACCAACGAACGCATTTCGTTATGTGTTGCTTGATTGATATCTTTTCCCATAGCATCAAAAGCTTCAACTAATGCTGGTCTTGTAATGCGTAGCTTCATATTGTTAGGATCGTGGCAATCTGCACAACCAATAGAATTGACAACTTCAGATCCCTTGTCTGCCCATTTTCCGCTGTAAAATTCTGCAATACCTTTTTCATTCATTAAACGTGGTACAT
Organism: Winogradskyella haliclonae; assembly: GCF_014635865.1. Taxonomy (GTDB): domain Bacteria; phylum Bacteroidota; class Bacteroidia; order Flavobacteriales; family Flavobacteriaceae; genus Winogradskyella; species Winogradskyella haliclonae. The sequence goes on from NZ_BMDQ01000001.1 coordinate 1,429,111, forward strand.
CAGGACTTTTACACGTCCAACACGTAGCTGGCATTGGACCATCACCTTCGCCTTTTGGGCCACCAGTTCTTAACGTGTTATGTATATCTTCTATAGCGTAAGCATGCCCACGGCCTTGGTTATAATCTTTAGAAAAGCCATAGCCAGACCAAAGAATGACTAATCTTGGATCCTCCTCGAGCATGTCACGCATTTTTGATCCGCCTTGGTAGGATATAAAGTTTGTATCTTTTGTCTGTAACGACGATTGATATTCTTTAGGAAAATTTTGACCCCAAACCTCATTTCGGGGTTCATTTTCCGCAATACTTACTGCAGGTGTGTACCTGTATTTAGCTTCTGATTTCCTGTTAATAATACTCGATGCTAACAATCCTAAAAGGAAAACTGCTACGAGGGTAACGATAAACAAAATCTTATTTTTCATAATCAAATGATTTATTCTTTATTTACTGCTTCTGCCAACCACGATGGAATAACCATTTCATCGCTATCTGTTGGCAATGGCGCTATATTATTTTGAATAGTTGATAATCCATGGACTTTACCATGAGGTACTTGTTTATGGCAACTCCAGCACTGACGTCCTAATCTATTTTCACTATGGCCTTCTATCCAACCATCATATTTAGCTTGTGTTACTTGCTGGACATGACAACGAATACAATTCTGCTGAACGACTTCCTGAGAAGCTTCCTTCATTTCTATAACATCAGGCTCAGCTCTCATTGTGAATACTGAAGCATGATATAAACCATCCTTAGCCTTAAAGTAATACTTATTAAATACATTATCATGTGGGACATGGCAATCATTACAATTGGCCCACTCACGATGCGAACTATGCATCCAACTATTATAAACAGGTGTCATTACATGACAATTAACACAGGCTTGTGGGTCATCGGTTAAATAAGAAGTCACTCGACTTTCCTTAGCCATAAATAAACCTAAACCACAAATTACAGCAATATAGAAAACAGCTTTTTCTCTCCAATGTGAACCTTTTGGTGGTAAGATTTTTATGTCCTTTAGTTTTGGCATTACTCTGCTTTAGTTTTAAATAATGTCGGTCTGAACATTAATCTCGCCCAAGCCCAGTTATTAGTATTTTCGTTAGGTCTTCCATTCTTTACAAGGCTCATACTCTCTGATGCAAATAAATGTGAATATCCTATATTTAAAATTACATTTTTAATTGGCTTTAGTGTATAAACTACATCTACCTCTGTTCCTAGGTATTTATCTTCATTATTTAATAAATCAGCGTTAGCTTGAAAATAATGCCCTTTTAATAAAAGTGTAGATGTCTCACTTGTTTTAAAAACAACTTTTCCATAAATATCGTTTAAGCCTACATTATTAGCGTGATTTCCGACGTAAAAATAATCCATGTATCCATTAAACTTATGATTGGTCCCGTACAAAGGAAAGAACGAATTATTTTCAGAACTTCCAGATTGGTCAGTGCCACTTAAAATTTCTAATCCTAAACCAAATAATGTTTTATTGGGTTTATAATCTGCTTCAACTAATAGCTGATAAGCGCTGATATTTACATCTGACGTATTTTCTCCAAACTGATAATAAAAACTACCTCTTAGGTTTGTGTTTTTAATTGGATAAGTTAAAAAAGTTCCTAAAGTCTGCACATAGTTAACACCATCTTCGACAGTTTGGCCATTTTCTTGTTTTGTTTTTTGAAATCCTGTGTTTAGAAATAATAGACTTGCTTTAAGCTTAGGCCAATCTTTATGTAAATGCGCAAACTGCATACTCTTATAAGTAAAGGCACTTTGAAGGAAAAAACCGTTACCCTCGCTGCTTATGTTTTGTTGATTAAAAGCAAACCCAAAGTCTGACTTGAAAGATTCTTTTTTGTAGCGTATTAAAGCTGCATCATGAGAACGTCCCTGTTGAGCCCAGTCTAAGCCACCTAAAATACGTTGATCGTCATAAGACAGTACTTGCCTACCTAACTTTGTTGACCAATTTTCGTTAAAATCATAAGTTACCCAAGCTTGAAATAGTGAAAATGAGTTATTATCGTCGCTTCTTGCTATTTGAGGAGTATCACCCCAAACGCTTACGTCTTGTACACTAATTCCTAATTGTACTTTATCAATTACATAATTAATATTTAAACGTGTTCGCTGCTCAACAAAAGCACCTGGTTCCGCATTATCGGGAAATAGGTTTCCAAAACCGTGACGGTATTCAAAACGCGGACGAATATCGGCATCAACTGTTAACTGTGCAAAAGTAAAGTCAACATATAACATAGTTACACTCAGAAAGCAAAAAAAAGAAAGGCTGGTTGGTTTCAATATTTATACTTTTATGTAAATGTAGAGTTTTTATAATAACAAAACATTCAAATATGATGTTTTAACAAAAAAATCAATAAAAACAGACCATTCAAGTGTTTTATGTTTAGAAAAAATGTGAAAAATTTAAACAATTTCGATATAACGTATATAAGTACTACATTGCAATAGTAAATACTTTTCAAGTAACGCCATTTAAGAAATTTCTAATGAAACGAACGTTAATAATTCTAGCTTTTTTGTTTTATTTTATTGGTTATAGTCAATCGGTCAAAATTGGAATTTTGAGTGACGAATCAACATCTGAAACACAGCCCCTATTAGAAGATTTAAAATCTCAAATTAGAGCAGTAGTTGGGCAAAATACCAGTGTAAATTTTAGTGATGTCTTAATAAATGATCATAATATTGATAAGGCAAAGTCCAATTATCAACAGTTAGTAAATGATGATACAGATATTATTTTGTCATTTGGTCTTATAAATAATATCGTGATTTATGAAGAAGACATCTATCCTAAACCGACTATAGTATTTGGCTCTGTTAACAATGATTTTATCGATTTACCTGAGAATCAAACTACTTCTGAAATTGAAAATGTAACCTATATCATTGCTCCAATCTCCTACAAGGAAGATTTAGAAGCCTTTAGAGATTTATTTGATTATAAAAATATTGGTATTATTATAGAAGATTATGTTGTTGAGGCACTACCTGTAAGGGAATTGTTCAACAATTATTTTTCTCAACAAGACAGTAATTATAAATTGATACCAATTAATGATGACAATAATGTTAGTAATCTATTATCTGGAATCGACGCTGTATATATGGCCGGAGGCTTCTTTAAAACCGATGCAGAACTTAAGGCTTTAATTGACGAAATAAACTCAAGGAAATTACCTTCTTTTTCAGCATTTGAAAATAGAACAGTTCAACAAGGCATCTTAGCAATTAATCAACCCGAAACAAACATCAGTCAATTTTTTAGACGCATTGCTTTAAATGTGGAAGCTATTATTAATGGAACAAACGCCTCAGAGCTTCCATTATTTATTGATTATAAGAAAAAATTAAGTATCAACTTCTCTACTGCCAAGCAAATAGAATTTCCTTTACGCTATAGCCTTCTGGGAAAAGCAGATTTTGTAGGAGATAATGCGGTTGTAGCCTCAGATATTTCATTGTCTCTATTAGACATTATGAATGATGTAGTAAAAAATAATCTTTCATTACAAGCAGAACGAAAAAATATTGAATTAGCACAGCAAGACATAAAAACTTCTAAAAGTGGTTTTTTACCTGATGTTACTGCATCTGCATCGGGGCTTTATGTTGACCCCAGAGTTGCTGAAATTTCCGGTGGCGCAAGTCCTGAGTTTTCGACTTCAGCTGTAGTTGTAGCAAACCAGCTTATTTATTCTGAAAGTGCAGCCGCTAATATTAGTATTCAAAACAGTCTTCAAAAAGCTCAAGAACAGACCTATAGTGCCGCAGAACTTGATGCCCTTTTAAATGCTTCAATAGCTTATTTTAATGCTTTGATATTAAAGACCAATGCACAAATTCAGAATGAGAATTTAAAAGTCACCAAGCGTAATTTAGAACTAGCTGAGCAAAATTTTGAAGCAGGTGCATCTGGTAAATCTGATGTATTACGCTTTAGAAGTCAACTAGCACAAAATACTCAAAGCTTAATTGAAGCAGGTAATCAACTAAGTCAATCTTTCTTTACCATCAATCAATTATTGAATACTCAAATATCCAATAAGATAGATGTTATAGATGCAGAACTTTCGGAAGGGGTTTTTAAGAATTATAGATATCAAGATTTTTTCGAATTGCTAGACAATCCTAAATTACAGGCCAATCTCATAGAGTTTTTGATTGAAGAAGCTAAAAAGAATGCACCAGAATTAAAGAATATAGATTTTAATCTTGATGTTACAGAGCGCAATTATGACCTTAACGATTATGGTCGATTTATTCCAACGGTATCCTTACAAGGACAATACAGTTTAGCCATATCCCAATGGGGAGTTGGCTCCACGCTACCTGCAGGTGCAATAACAGCACCAGATGGCACTTATAATGTTGGTTTAAATTTGTCATTACCAATTTTTCAACAAAATCTAAGGAATATTAATAGGCAAACCATAAAAATTCAAGAAGAACAACTTCAAATTCAAAGAGAGAATACCGATTTAAACATTGAAAAAAATGTGAATGATATTGTTTTGGATTTAGTTAATCAAATTGCAAATATTGAAATTTCAAAAATTTCGGAAGAAACGGCAAAGGAAAGTTTAGAACTTACACAAAATGCCTATCAAGAAGGCGCTGTTCCTGTTATTCAATTAATAGACGCACAAACTAACTATTTACAAACACAATTAGCCCGTGCTACAGCTAACTATAATTATTTAATTACATCTATGCAGTTAGAGAGAGCTATAGGCTATTTCTTTTTGATGCATACAGAAACAGAAAATCAAGAATTTATTCAACGTGCACAACAATATATCTTAAGCAGAAACTAACTAATTATGAAAGCACATATACACCTCTTTTCAGCATTAATATTATTCTTAAGCTTAAATTCCTGTAAGGAAAAAACAGAAACCAAAGAAGAAGTATTAAGACCGGTTAAATATGAAGTAGTAGGAACTTCTAATGCCCAAACAATAAGAACATTTAGTGGTTCAGCTAAAGCAATGGATGCCATAAATTTAAGCTTTAGGAGTGGTGGAATTATCACAAAAGTAAATCATTGGAAAGGAGCAAGCGTTAAAAAAGGGGATGTAATTGCTAAACTTGATAACATTGAAGCCAACTTGGCATATGAACAGTCAGTGTCGTCATTAAACGCAGCTCGCTCAGCAATGAACACGGCAAAATCTAGTTTAGATCGTGTAAAGTCGTTATATGAGAAAGGAAGTAATTCATTGGCAGATTATGAACAAGCTAAAAACTCATACCAATCGGCTTTGGACCAATTTGAATCAGCAAAACGGAACAAAAGTATACAAGCAACCCAATTAAGCTATGGTGTAATTAGAGCACCTAAGGACGGAGTCATTGCTTGGACAGACGGTGCTGTGAATGAACAAGTTTCTGCGGGGCATACATTTGCAGGTATGAATGCAGGTGAAGGGTTAAAAGTTGAAATTGGTTTACCGGAAGCTATTGTAAATAGAGTAACGGTAAATATGAATACTGAATTAAAGTTCACTGCTCTAGAAGGTAAAATTTTCGAAGGACGTGTTTTTGAGGTTTCTCCAAGTATAGACCCAAGTTCCTCAACTTACATTACAGCTATCGAAATACTTAACCCAATACCAGAAATAAAGCCAGGAATGGCAACAAACGTGACTTTCGATTTTGATAATGAAGAAAAGCAAAACGATAACACATTAGTAATTCCATTAAAAGCAGTTGGTGAAGATGGTAATGGCAATTTCGTATTTATTATTAATTCGGAAGATGGCAAAACTGGAACCGTGAAAAAGCAAGCCATTGAAGTTGGAGAACTATCAGGTTCTGGATTTGAAGTAAAAAGTGGACTAAATGCAGGAGATAAAATAGCAACAGCTGGTTTACAAACTTTGCTAGATGGACAAAAAGTAAGATTACAATAATTTAATAAACCAACCAGATGAATCTTACTAAGTTTTCAATAGAAAAAAACCGAGTTGTTTTAAGCATTCTTGCCGTTGTAATGGTTATGGGTATGCTTTTTTACCAATCATTATCGCGTGATAGTATGCCGCCCTATACCATTCGTGTAGCGTCTGTGGTATCATCTTTTCCAGGTGCAAGTCCGGAACGTGTTGAAGAATTGGTAACAGATAAAATTGAAAAAGTTGCCCAGGAACTTCCAGAACTAAAAGAGGTAAAAAGTACTTCTCGCTCAGGACTTTCTGTAGTGCAGGTGGAACTTAAAATGGAGGTTAAACCTCAAGATTTGCAAGCTGTTTGGGACAGATTACGTCGAAAATTGAATACTATTCAAGGATTACCTAATAATGTACAACCTCAGCTACAAGACGATGGCATAGGAGAAGTTTTTGGGATTGCTGTTGGCTTAATTAGTGATGGGTATTCCTATATAGAAATGAAAGACTATGCTGATGACTTACGTGATGATCTTATAAAATTAGAAGATGCGGCCAAAGTAGAACTCAATGGTGTGCAGGAAGAGCGTGTTTTTGTGGAATTTGAAAATGCAAGATTAAAGCCTTATGGGTTAACTTCAAGCAAGCTTCAAGGCATTATAGGCAATACTAACATTTTGAGTTCTGGTGGAACTATAAATGTAGAAGCAGAACGTATCATTTTAGAACCAACAGGTAATTTTAGTAGTTTAGACGATATTAAAGAAATGCTTATTCCTGTTGGCGAAAACGGACAAGTTGTAACACTTGGAGATATTACCAACATTAAAAAAGGCTATATCAACCCACCGAAACAAAAAGTTCGTATTAATGGAAAGGATGCTATTTCGTTACACGTATCACTTAAAGAAGGAGCTAATATTATTAAACTTGGTGAGGAATTAGATGTCGTTTTAAATACATGGAGAGAAAAATTACCTGTTGGTCTAGAAGTCTCGCGTTTGGCATCTATAGATCAATATATAGAGTTAAAAATCAGTGATTTTATTGGTAATCTTTTACAAGCAATTGCTATTGTATTAGCCGTAATGTTATTCTTTTTAGGTATAAGAACAGGATTGGTGATTGCCAGTTTAATACCAATAGTAACTATTACAACGCTAATGGTAATGGGGTTGATTGATGTTGGTTTAAATCAAATCTCGTTGGCAGCTTTAATTATGGCACTTGGAATGATGGTAGATAATGCCATTGTGGTAGCTGAGTCTATAATGGTGAAAATAGAAAACGGGATTGATGTTATGAAGGCCGCAATAGATTCATGTTCGGAGTTGTTTACGCCGTTATTGATTTCAACATTAACAACTTCAGCGGCATTTTTAGCATTCTTTATGGCCGAATCAGTTATGGGTGACATTATGGGGCCAATTTTCGTAGTGATAACTATTGCATTATTATCTTCTTGGATTATCGCGTTGAGTATTATCACATTGTTCTGTGTATTTTTCTTAAAGGTAAAACCAAAAGAAGAAGGAAAAGAAAGCTTTTTAGATAAAATAATTAATGGTTTAAAAAGCAAGTATAAAGACCTTATTTTATTTGCTTTATCATGGAAACGTTCTGTTTTAGTAAGCATAGTTTTTATGTTCTTTTTGTCACTGTTCCTATTTACTAAATTGGCGTTTGTATTCTTTCCAGACAGTGATAGAAATATGATTACTATCGATGTGAATCTTCCTGAAGGCACTAAAATTGAAAGTACGACTGCTGTCATTAATGCTATTGAAGATTTTATTACAAGAGAGCTTAAAACGAATGAAAACAGATCAGACGGCATTGTAGATTGGTCAGCTTACATTGGAGAAGGACCTTCGTCTTATGATTTAGGTTATAATGCTGATGAGGCAAATTCTAACTACGCGCATATATTAGTAAATACCTCGTCATTTTTGGTTAATAATGACATGGTCAAACGGATTGACAAATTTGCATTTAACAATTTTCCAAATGCAGATATAAAAGTAGGATTGTTAGGCTCTGGTGGTAGTGGAACACCAATTGAAATAAAAGTTTCTGGTGATGACCCAGATAAATTAGCAAGCATTTCCGAAGAAATAAAAGCAAAACTCTTCAGTATTGATGGTACAAAAAACATCAAGGATGATTGGGGGCCAAAAGGGAAGAAATTTGTTATAAACATCGATAGAAATAAAGCTCAAAATGCAGGCATTACTAATCAGGATATAGCAACATCATTGCAAACTGTTTTAGATGGTTTTAGAGCAGGTGAATTTAGAGAAGGTGATAAGTCTATTCCTATCATCATGTTAAGTAACCAAAGTAAACAACAATCCTTATCTTCATTGGAAACCTTAAACGTTTATGCTCAAAATTCTGGCAAAAGTGTACCATTATTACAGGTCGCATCCATAGTACCACAATGGCAATACTCAAAAATCAAGCGATTAGATTTAACGCGGACCGTCATCGTTTCTAGTGAGTTAACAGGAACAGGAAATGCTTCGGCTATTACTTCAGAAATAACACCTTGGTTAATAGAACAAAAAGCTACTTGGGGAGACGATTATACCTATAAATTGGGTGGTGATGCGGCTAATTCAGCAGAAAACATGGGAGCTGTTGCTAAATATTTACCATTATCAGCCTTTATTATTGTGATGCTACTTATTATTCAATTCAATTCTTTCAGAAAGATGACTATGATTGTCAGTACCATTCCTTTAGGCGTTATAGGAATGGTAATAGGTTTACTCATATTTGGAGTGCCTTTTGGATTTATGGCCTTTTTAGGCGTGATTTCTTTAGCTGGAATTGTCATTAATAATGCTATTGTGCTAGTAGATAGAATTGAGATTGAAGAGAATGAACTAAAGCGCAAACCTCAAGATGCAATAATAGCCGCATGTTTGCAGCGTTTTAGACCCATATTATTAGCCACTTTCACAACAGTTTTGGGGTTAGTACCCTTGTATCTTGGTGGAGGAGAAATGTGGGAACCTATGGCAGTTACTATTATGATAGGTTTATTATTCGGAACTGTTATTACCTTATTATTTATACCGGCATTTTATAGCGTTTTGTATAAAGTGAACTATACAGATTATATATTTAAAGATGAACTATTATCATAATTTTTGAAGAATTTATATTCATATCGGTTCGAACTTTTTTTTATTAGCCAAATTTTTGTTTTGTTTGGTTCATTAATTATTCCGTCCGCATTGTTCGATACGACAATTGCTCCTATATTATTTTTAGTCAATTTATTAGCTGGTATTTTAATAGCAAGTAAAAGTAAATTTCTAAAATTTACTTTATTTATTCTTTTATTAGCCAGCATAGCAATAGTCACAGTTGAATTTATGAATAGAAATAGTTATGGAATTTGGCGTATGATAGTATATTTTTTGTTTTACGTGCTTGTTACATTAGAACTAATTAAACAAGTATGGCGAGCTAAAGTTGTAGATAAAAAGGTAATTTATGGCTTAGTTAGTGGTTACATATCCTTAGGTTTAATTGCATTTTTTATTTGTTTGAGTATTGAAACATTACATCCTAACTCTTATTCTGGATTTATAGAAAGCAGTACGATAACGGAAAACTTAACATACTATAGCTATATAACACTAATGACTATTGGTTACGGCGACATCTTACCTATTACATCTCTTTCACAGAAAGCAGCTATATTAATAGGTTTAATAGGCCAAGTTTATTTGGTAGTAATCACTGCGATTGTAGTTGGTAAATACATAAATCAGAAAAATAATCAAATCTTATAAATTTTATGAAAAAATTAAAAACTCTTACACTCTTATTCACTATTTCAGCTTCTATGTTTGCTTATTCTCAAAGCGGAAAAGCTTTAATGGAAAAAGTTAATGAACGTAAAGTAGATACTGCTTACACGTGGCAAGAATCTGCCAATATGCATTTTCAATTTTACAAGGATACTAAAAAGATGAAATTGTCGGATGAGGTTGAGAATAGTTACACTAACATCATATTTAACTCTACAGCTAAAATGGCTCGCTTAGACGATAAGGACAAAGATTATACTGCAAAAGAGAGAAAAACTATCTTTTTGAAAATGGTAGATGACATGAATGGCAAAATAAAAGCAATTCTAACAAAAGAACAATACGCTATGCATGTAACAAATTTTAATCGTATCTTAAGAAGTGTATATAGGCGTTCTGGTTGGGTTTGGGAAGAATAACTAAGTTAAATTAATACTCATGTAAAAATACACTTTTTAGTATTTTAACTACAAATTGTGACCAACTTGTGTCAACAATACTGTCAACCAAAAAAATAATCCTTTGAAAATTATTTGATTATGAAGAGTTAAATGGAGAAGGTTATCTGTTTTGTCTATAGCTCGTTGTGGAAAATCAGCTATGATTTTCCGCCGTAACTGAAAGATAGCAATGAGCTATACAAGTTGTTGTACATTGCCTTTTTTAAATAACTAAATTTATATCAACTTGATAACCGCTATTTCTTAATTCTTTCGCTAAATCAAGTCTCCAATTGCTTTCTAGTTGAATATAGACGATTCCTGATATGTCATTAGGGATTTCGATATCCCCTTTTACTAATGCACAAACGTTATTTCGCCCTATTTTAGCAATTAGATAGCCATGTTCAAACACGACGTTTTGTCTTGCTCTAAACTTTATATTTTTAGAATCGTTTCTTTTGTTTCCTTGGTCGCAAGGTGTATATAAAACTACGCCAAATCCAACATTGGAATATTCCTCAATTTTTTCAATAATTGTTTTTCCGGAACTAGCTTGTTCATGAAGAATTATTGCTTCTAAACCTAACTTTTCTATAAATCTAGCAACTTCCGTCTTTAACAGTTCGTCATGACCATGAACAATAAAAACTTTTTTAAGAGATTGAGTTTTTGAAACTTTAAAAGTGGTGTTAGCTTTTTTATCAGAAAAATGATGCTTTATTCTTGAGTGTGCAATTTTTAACTCCGAAACAGCATTTAAAAGAACATTTGAACCGAACATATCTGTTATAGTTAAAGACCTTCTAAATATACTCTTTGCTTTGGCTAACTCTTTGTCATTGTAAATAGTCTCTTCAAATATTGGTTCTAATGCACCAATTGCCTCTGAAGCCAAACTTTTGTTTTCCAGCAAAAGTTCTTTTTGATTTTCTAACCATTGCTTTTCTGTAACCAATAAATGAATTTCATTGAAAGATTTTGTTGCTTGATTTATTAATGATAATATTTTCTTTTTATTCATTTCACAGGTGTGTGCAATGGGCTTTATGTATGGCGAGTGAGTTGACTTATTCATCTCACGAGGTAGCTATCATTGCACCTCATGCGCTATACACTTAGTTGATGACTGTGCCTTTTGCTCATTGCGATAACTAAATTAATAAAAACTTTTGATTGAATGTGGTGTAATTTACATATCTCAAGGGGTAGGAATTGGAACGGAGTGACAGTGTAGCAACTTGAGTTCACCTTTAGGTGAATTGTACATCATCGTGTTGGTGTATGAGTAGTAGCGGATTTTTACTCACAAACCTTTCGGTTTTATATTGACCTTTGTTTTATGTTTATGCTCTCGTTTTATCACTTAAACCGCTATTACTTATACACATTGTTATGGTTAGTTTTTTGTTAAGTCATTTAATTTTTCTTTAGCGTCAAATTCACCTTTTTCCGCTGCAATTTTTAGATGCTCAATAGCCTTATCCAATTTTCCCAATTTTAAAAGAAGCTCTGCATAGTGATAATCTAAAAAATCAACATATTTTTTTGCTAAATTAAAAGCATCCAAATAATGCTCTTTCGAACAGTCAAAATCATTTTTGTAGAAACAATATAAGCCTAGGTTTCTTGATGAATATGCTGGATTGTTATTTCCTAATTTAATTGATATATCTATAAATTTTTTTCCTTCATCTAATCTGTTCATTCTTATTAAAGCATATCCCAAGTTGTCATTTGCATATTGCATTGTATCGTTAATTTTTAATGCTTCTTGAAAATTCAATATACTATTGGCATAATTCCTTTCTTGAATATTTTTATAGCCAATACTATGATATAAAGAACTTAAATCTTCACTAGCATATTTTGAATAAGGTCTATTTTTTACTGCTAGTTTTAGTTGCTCTATTGCTTTTTCATATTCATTATTTTCAATTGAATATCTTGCAACATTTTCATAATGATAACCAATTACTTCTTTATGGGTCATGTTTTTTAAATAACCATATTTCTTTTCGTCTTCAAGATTGAACTGTGTGCTTACAGTTGGTGATAAACCATTTCTAAAATCTTCATTACTAAACGTATTTGCAGAATTATTATCCCAATTAATAAATGAATTTTCATTAATTTGGTATCTAATAAAGTTGTGTTTTGGCACCTCTACCAAATACATAGGTAAATTATTTACTTGAGCTATGCCTAAGTAAATAAATGCAGTCAAATCACAATCTGACCGATAGAATTTGTTAGACTCACTATTATAAAAATATTCCCTTCGATTTTTAGTCATACAAATAGCACCTGAATCATCATCGGAATGTCTATAGTAGTCAAAGAAATATATCGTTTGATTGCCGTCTCGTCTATCTTTTTGTTCAAAAAGATTAATATTTTCTTTTTTAATCTCAACTTTAATTAGTGCTTGATTTAATCTCTCTATAGTATAGTAAGTTATGAAATCGAATTCAGTTAAAGATTGGTCAATTGTATGCAAAATTTTTAATGCTCTTTGTTTGTTTTTCAGTGATGTCTCTAGTTTGATTTTTTGAATTTTTTGGGTAGTATAATCAATAATGGAATCTATCAATTTGTACATTTTCTGATAATTGATATCTGTTTGCTTAAATGCTCTTTCTTCCATGCTCAAAAGTTCATGGGTAATTGTTTTATACTTTGATATATAACCATAGTTTTTGTTTTGAGCAAAGGCTATCCCACTTATTAAAAGAAACTGTATTAAATAAAAAAATCTTTTCATCGCTCTAATTAGCCACAATGAACTATACACGGTGTTGCCATTAGTTTTTTTTAAAATTAGGTTTCACGTTTTTTATTTTTTCTTCATAGATTTCTTGATGATAAGGATTTTTCGCCATTATCCTAAAATCAAAATTCTGCATTATGTCAAATTCTTTTATCAGAAACAAGAAATTTGGATATCCCAAACCTTGATGAAGCGAATTATATAAAATCAAAAACAATTCATTTGAGGAAAGCTGAGCTCTTACAAGAGTAGCGTAAAACTGCTTTTTGGATTTTTCAATTAGTTCGGAAAAATAAATGAATTTAAAAATGTGATATACATTTCTAAAGTAGTGGCTTAATATCTGCTTATAATCATCAAAATAAAATTCTTTATATGCCATGTTTAATCTTTTAACAGCAATTTCTTTAGTTTTTGGAATGCTTTCTTTGTATTCTACAGAACCAACAGAAGTTCTTTCTTCAATACTATTTGAATATTTTAATTTGATTTCCAAGTCAGCGGAAGCCTTAGATAAAACTTCTCTTTTTTCTAATCTTTCATTTCTCATCATTGAAGTTTTAGAAAAGTTAAGTTTATCAACAAGTTCGTGATGTAAGGTTAATAGCTGAAAAAAAGTGTTTTCGAAACGCTGAATTTTTAATGTCTCACTTTGTTCTTCAAAAACTTTTCTAGTTTCAGATAATTCAGTTCGTTGTAGTTCAAATTCCTCAATTTGTTGATTTAACGCTGAAACTTGTGCGTTTAGGGTTTCTCTATTTATTTCAATGTCCTTTCTTTGTTCGGTTAGAGCCACATAAAATAAAATCACACCAGCCAATGACCAAAGAGAGCCTACTATTCCGCCAATGAAATCTCCAAATTGTGCTACTTTTTCTGCATTTACCTTTGAATCGAAAATAATACTTTCTTTATAAAAAAAAACACCAATTCCAATCAGGAATAGAATTAATCCAATCCATAATAAAATTTTGCTATTTCTCTCTGTTAGTGTTTTTTTCAAATTAATGACAATGGGCTTTGTGTATGGCTCGTTGCGGAAAATCAGCTATGATTTTCCACCGTAACCGAAAGATAGCAAATTGCAACGAATTCCGATTAAGAATTCTGTCGCAATGAGCTATACACGTTGTTGGCAGTAGTTATTTTATTTCCGAGCCATATAAATTCTTGACGTTGTCTCCAAAATCAAATTTTGTATGCTCAAATGGTGAATAGATGAAAAACTGTTTGATTACTTCTGTTGCAAAATCAATTCTCAATGCTGCAACAAAACCCTTGTCTTTATAATTTTCTACCATAATTCCAACCAAATAAAATTTTGGAATTCCTTTTTTTCTGTCATTCCAATCTGGAACATACCAAAGTCCACTGCCACTAATTCCTCTTAACTCCTTTGTGATTTGTTTTTTCTTTGAACCAAATGGCGCAACTTTTCTTTGATATTTTACCAAAATAAAATGGTCAGGGTTAAAACCATGCTTTTCGTATTTATTATCTTTTACTGGATAAGTTAAAAATTTTACTGGAATTGGTTTAAATTCAGCTTTGCCACTTGTTTTTTTTACTCCTGAAACTGGGTAACCTGCAATTACGTAATATCCACCTTGCTGTACTTTATGATTTACTATAATGTTTGATGGATTACAAAAGCCTAAATTACCTCCAACAAAATTTTTGTTCTGTCTTGCTGAAAATTTTAGAATTCCAAAGTCTATTGGGTTGTCAGTTTTTGAATTTTTATATGATGTTATAACTATTCCGTTTAGCCATACCATTTTTTTATCGGCTCCTGGAACCATCAAATTTGGCCAATCTTCTAAATTCAATAAATGTCCAGCACTTATCAAATATCTATCTTCATTAATTTTCAGGAAGATTCCACAGCCTAATGGGATTGCAGAAGGTGGATTAGGTATACTTAAAATAGGTGTTACTTGTAATGCAGTATTTGCTACATTTTGAGTAAGTATTCCTAATTTTTCATCAAATTCCATTAATTAATTTTTAACTTAAAACAGATAAATCAAAAACTTGCCCTTTTTGCATATTCTCCCAAATTATAAGTAGATTCTCTTTATTTTTAATAATCCATTTCTTTACAATCTTTTCATACTTTTTTTCAATCGTACCAGCTAATAATTCTTGATTTTCAATTTCTATACTCGCAACGTGATTTTGTTTGCCAATGTCAATATGAATATGAGGTTTATTGTGATTTTCTTGATACATTTTGACTTTTACATTTACAAATTTCTTTACAAGATGTTCTTGTAATAATCCTTTTTCTGAATTATTGTTACCATTGAGTAATTCAATTGACTCAATTGATTGTTTTAGTTCTTTTGTCTCTTCGTAAAGTGTTTTAAGTATTTCTTTCAATTCTTTGGTTCGTTCGTTTAATTACTGTCAATGGGTTTGTGTATGATTAGTTACGGAAAAGGACGTGAGTCATTTTCCGCCGTAACCGAAAGATAATTAATTGTGGCTGAATTTCCTCTCGGAAATTCAGCCACAATTAATTATACATGTTGTTGTAAGTAGTTATTTATTTTGGTTTTCAATCAGTTTAGTTGCTTTAATTAGATTTAAAAGAGCCTTAATAAAGAAAATAGATAAGGTAGACTTGAAAATAAAGACAAAAGTCAGAATCCAATTGTTATTCGAATCGATTTGAGAAATCTTGATGTGATAGGTTTCTAAAAAATCAAACATAACAGACCTAATGAAATTATCAATTGCATATATCATCCATTCATAATCATAAGGCGGATTAGGAATAGATACTGAATTTATTACAAATAAGCTACTATCATATAGAAAAAGTTGGTGACATATTAAACCAAATACTACTACAAATCCAAATGGTGGAATTAAACTCGGGTTCAAGTCTAATTTAGAATCTCGAGAATCAATATCTGCCTTTATACTCGATTGAGCTTTTTTGTATTTAAAAGCAAATGTTAAAGACCTATAACCAAACCAAATAAAAAATAAGATATAAACTACTAATAAAACTGGATAATAAGTTTTTAATTGAGAAAGAGTTAATCCAGAAGTTATAGCTATAAGTATTGAAAAGGTTAAGTCATAAATCAGTTTTCTATTCATTCTTGGGTTTTACTAATTACTTACAACTACTGGATATAAAGAAACTTCTTTATGTCTAAAGATAAGGGAATAAAATTAATACTTTTTTGTAATTATTTGGTGTATTTACATCGATATGTAAGTTCCTGATTTTGTGATGATATTTGAAGTTAAAAAGAAGTAATAAACCATAAAGACCATGAACCCTATAGTTTAATATAGGTTGGAATTTCATATATAGAAAAATCGCAAATATTCTTTAAAATTTAATGGATTATCAACGATACTGTCAACCAAAAGAATAACCCTTTGAAATCATTTGATTACAAAGGGTTTTGCGGAGAAAAAGGGATTCAAAATTCATACTAAAAATTTAAACAGACGGAATGAAATTTTCGGATAAATAAGTAGCTTAAAGACAATTAGGAGGTTCTTAAAACAGCAAGTACTTAAACCTAAATAGACACCTAAAAATATAAAGTCTAGTAATAATAAAGCATACTGGGCCTATTTGTGGAGTCGACGGCGCAAAAGTTGAATTACTTTGATGAAGATTTACAAAAGTCACTTATTAGAATTAATGAGTAGTAGTATTTAATCGATATATGTCAACTGTCTAGCCTATTAATTCTATTTTGACTCACTATTTGAAGGCATTTGATTCGTCGTCGCAATAATTTGACTAAATTCGTTAAATAAACATGAAGAAAATATTTAATCCTATAAGATTGTAGTTTAAATCTAAACATATTTACAAAGCGTTAGCTGTTGTTCTGTCTGAAAAATCGCCAAATTTTAATGTCACACGAATAACATTTACTAATGCTCATGCTTTAGGCGTGGGTTAGTACTTGTGTGTGACTAGGTGTTTGGCGATACCTTCAGATATCAAGGTTTGAAACCCCACGCTTTTTTATACAATTAATTCATCAAGGGGTTTTGATGAGACAAAAATTATTTAAGATGAGAACAAGTAAGATAGTGTTATTAATTTTAGTATGCTTCTTTAGCATTGGCTGTAAAGAAAATCAATCTCGTAAAAAAACTCCAGAAGAACTAAGACATGAACTAAAACAAAATGAACAATCAAACCCTCTGGATTATATCTCAGTTGCTGAGGCTATTATGACACCACAAAGAAAAAAGGTAAAAAAAGCTGTGTTATTTAAAAAAGCAAAATATGTCGATGACGGAGCTATAATTAATGGATATATTCAAAATAAAGCTTCTTTGGCTAAGTTTAAAGATGTGAAACTAAAAGTTACTTATTACTCAAATACTAAATCAATTATTTCTGAAAAAACATTTATTCTTTATGAGTATTATTATCCAAACACTTCTGAGAGTTTTACTATTAAAGTATATCCACCAGAATCATATAGCACTTTAAATATAAACGTTATTAATGCAATTGGTGAGTAATAATTAGTGGATAAATAAGTATATGATTGGACAGCGCAACTTGTCTTCTAATAAAAATTATTAAAAACAATAATTTTCTGTATTTGTATAGGCAAAAGGTTTTCAGAAATAGAGTTTTTGGTTCTACTCACCTAAAGTTTTGATTGATTAAACTAGAATTTAACAAACTCAGTTTAACTCAGGATTTATCGTAATTCTTTGTCGTGCCATTATTATTAATGCATTACGATACTAAATCAATCTATAATTGATTAAATCGATAGTTACGATACGATTAAAACGATTCGTTAATTTAAGTTGGACTTTTTACTTAATACGATAATAATAGTATTTATCATGTCTCTCAACGGAATAATAAATTTCAATCATATATTCTTAAAAGCTTTTGGTTCTAGGTGGTGATTTAATACTATGATTAAAGTAGGTTATTTCAGGTTCTAACATGATAAAAATTGTTTTTGGACATATCATTTTTAATAAAACTACTTCAAGTACTAAAGCATAAGAAAGTCGATGTCTTTATTACAAATATTAAAAGTTGATTTTAAAGCAAACTTTTAATATTTTAGCATCATGATTAATCTAAAAGACTATTACAAAAATTTCAAAGCTAATAATGAGTTATTTGAAATCCTTAGGGAACGTCGATTCAAAAAAACTGAAATGGATGTTGTCTATGATGATTTTGTCAGATGGGAGAAAAACGGATTGCTATGGAGTGAATTTGAAGATAAGCATCATCATAGAAAGTATAGCTATGTTTACTATACATGGGTCAAGTTAGTAGAACAGTTACGTCAGTTTGGGTTTGATTATCAAATCATCAAAACGTTCAAGTGTAGTTTATCTGAAACATTTGATAATGATTTTTATAAATTGGCAATAGAAGAAAAGCGTGAACTTTTACTTGAATATTGTTCAGAAGAAGAATTGAACAGGTTTAATGATGAAATTGAGAATGAAGTTGAAGAAGAAAATCCAATAACTGCTTTTGAGAGTTTCATCCTAAATGTGATCAATCACAATGATATCGTAAGTCTACTCTTTTTTCATAATAAACCACATTTTTATGTACCTATTTCTGGTGAGATATTGAAAGAATTTGAACTAAGACCTGAAGCTTCTGAGTACTTTGAATACCTAAAAGAATCTCACGTGAGTATCTCCATTAATGAAATAACTAGAAGCTTCATTAATAATGATATTCCTTCAGATATAAGAAGTGAGAAATTCACATCGATACTTACTGAGCAAGAACATAATGCGCTTAAGCTTATAAGAAAAGACTATAAAAACCTAAAATCTGTATTGATTACAACAAAGGATGATCAATTAAATATGATAGAATTAGAGACAGTTAAAAAAGCTAATGCCGAAAGTATGTTTATCCATCATTTTAAAAAAGGAGATTATAAATCAATGCATATAACAACAGTTGACGGCAAAGTTGTTTATATAACGGATAATGAAAAACATAAATTATGATACTGAAGACCTCAGATCGATTCAAGAATAGCTATCCTGTCATAAACAATGAAGGTGATGCACATGTTAATTTAACATGTTTTCAATTAATAAGGCAAAAACTATTTTAAATGCCAATAGAGAAGAAAAATTAAATAATGACCAAGTAAAACAGGTTTTAGAACTTTTAGAAGTATTTGCTCGAATGAGTGTAGAACAATTTAATAAGCAACAAGAATGAAAAAGACAGCAGTAATTATGTCACGCGTTAGTAGTGATGATCAAGTTAGAGGCTACAGTCTGGATGTTCAGTTTGAACAATTGACCAAATACTGTCAAAGACATGATGTAGAGATATTAAAGCATTACAGAGAAGATCATTCGGCAAAAAACTTCAATCGACCAGAGTTTCAAAAATTTTTGGAATATGCTAAACAGCACAAAAATCAAATTGACTATTTACTCGTAACCACCTGGGATCGATTCTCAAGAAATATGACTGATGCTAATTTAATGCTCAGAACATTAAAAGGTTTAGGAATAGAAGTACAAGCAATAGAGCAACCTATTGATTTTTCTATACCAGAGAGTAAAGCGATGTTGGCTATTTATTTAGTCTTTCCAGAAATTGATAACGACAGACGTTCTCTTAAGATTAGAGGAGGTATAAGAGGTTCTCTAAAAGCAGGGAGATGGTGTAGGCAGGCGCCAATGGGATACAGAAATACAAGAGATAATAAAAACAAACCTATAATTGTCCCAAGTGAGAAAGCAGAGTATATTCAATATGCTTTTAACCAAATTATAAAAGGAAAATCACAAGTAGAGATACGAAAGGATATAAAGAACAAAGGAGTTATTATTAGTAGAAATAATATCTCACTTATTTTAAGAAATCCAATGTATATGGGAAAGATTCTAGTTCCTGCAAAAGATGATGAACCAAAAGTTTTAGTTGAAGGACTACATCAAGGAATCATATCTGAAGAGGTTTTTTATCAAGTCCAAAATATCTTGAGTAAACGAAAAAAGAAATCGAATAGACCAATTTATAATTCAATGAGAGAAGAGTTGCCACTCAGAGGGTTGATATACTGCTCTAATTGTCAAAGCAAAATGACTGGAAGTCCTTCAAGAAGCCAGAATGGAAAGCAATATTTCTACTATCATTGCAACCATTGTAAAAAAGATAGAATCTCGGCAATAAACGCAAACAAGACTATTGAATCTATATTGGATGATTTCAAATTCTCGAGAGGAGCAGAGACCATTTATGAAATGATGGTTCAGAAGTTATTATCTGGTAATGAAAAACAAGCAGCAATAAAAAGAAAGAAATTAAATGCTGAAATAGATCAAACTACAAAACGATTGGAAAAGCTTCAGGACTTATATGTTGATGATAAAATAGATATAGAATCTTATTCAGAAACTTATGACAGATATTGTTTGAAACGTGAAGCATTAAAACAAGAGCTTAAAAGTTTGCAAACAGTGAATAGTCAATATAGAACATGGCTTAATAGAGGTGTTCACCTGCTAAAGAATATGAAGGAGTATTACAATAAATCATCAGTTAAACAAAAACAAAAACTACTGAGTTCGATATTTCCTGAAAATCTCTTTTTTGAAGATAATAAATGTCGAACTACAAGAATTAATGACGTTTTGCGCTTTATGTTGCAGATAGATAATGAGTTAGGTAATAAAAAAAGAGGACAATTTTCAAATAAATTGAAATTGTCCTCTCGAGTGGAGTCGGAGAGAATCGAACTCTCGTCCAAACAAGTAACCAAAGAGCTTTCTACACGTTTATTCTATTCTTAGATTTTCGATAATAAGCTGGCAAAAGACAGCCTACTTATTACTTAGCTTCTTAATCTCGAAAGGGCATCAAAGCGCTACCCAATCTTAGTTAATATTTACGATGCCTCTAAATAGAACGCCACTAACCAAGGCTTTCTGGAGACATTTAGCTTGCTCACCTTGTGAGCCTAGGCCAATCTTACTATAATTCAGATTATGCAGCTAAAGCGTAGTTATTCTCGCCGTTTAAAATTTGGTCTAGCCTTTTACGTGTTTCAATGCCATTACACGACGTGCTTACCATTTCATTAATCTCGCTGTCAAAACCAGTCGACCCCAAAATGATAAAAAGGATAGCGAAGTTACAAAAAAAGTTGTGCAACCTCTTAAATCCAAGTATTTTTGAGCAAAAATTATTCCAGACTATATTCTAGTCGTTTTGTCAGTAATATAAAAGACCTATTATGAAGTTTGCTATTATAAAGGAACGTAAAAATCCGCCAGACCGTCGTGTTGTATTTTCACCAGAAAAATTGGCTGAAGCTAGAGCAGAATTTCCTAATGCAGAATTTATTGTAGAATCTTCAGATATTAGAATATTTCCTGATTCGGCTTATAAAGCATTAGGGTTTAAGGTTACAGACGATGTGTCTGATGCCGATGTTATGATAGGTGTTAAGGAAGTACCTTTGGAATATTTAATTCCTAATAAAAAGTACTTTTACTTCTCACATACCATAAAAAAGCAACCTTATAATCGTAAGCTGTTAAAAGCTATGCTCGAAAAGTACATAGAAATGTTCGATCATGAAACAATAGTACGTGAAAACAATGCACGTTTAATTGGTTTTGGGCGTTATGCAGGATTAGTTGGCGCATACAATGGTTTTAGAGCTTTAGGTCTTAGAGATGGATTATTTAATCTTCCAAAAGTTGAAACCCTATCTGATTTAGATGCCGTAAAATCTGAGCTAAATAAGATTACACTTCCAAACATTAAAATCTTATTGACAGGAACGGGAAAAGTGGCCTATGGCGCAAAAGAAATCCTTGACCATTTAGGGATTAAACAAGTCAGCGACGCTTTGTATTTAACGTCGGAGTTTACAGAGCCAGTCTATTGTATGGCTGATGTTATGGAATATGCCAAACGTAAAGATGGCAAAGTAGGAGAGAAGTTTGCTTTTTACAAAGACCCAAGTGGTTATGAGAGTAATTTTATGCCTTATGCAAAAGAGACCGATTACTTTATAGCTGGTCATTTTTATGGCGATGGTGCACCATATTTATTTACTCGTGATGATGCCAAACAATCTGAATTTAAAATCAATTTGATAGCAGATATCTCTTGCGATATTGATGGGCCTGTTGCGAGTACAATTCGCCCTTCGACAATTGCTGAGCCATTTTATGGTTATCATCCACAGACCGAAACTGAAACTAGTTTTGATGCTAAAGATGCTATTACAGTCATGGCAGTAGATAATTTGCCTTGTGAGCTTCCAAAAGATGCTAGTGAAGGTTTTGGTGAGGCTTTTTTAGAACATGTTATTCCAGCATTTTTTAATAATGATAAAGATGGGATTTTACAACGTGCAAAAATGACCACATCAGAAGGCACTTTAGCTGATAGATATAGCTATCTAAAGGACTATGTGGATGGTAAGGAATAGATTTTTTTAAACATCCAATATCCAACGAATATAAACATGCCAAATCCAAACGTAAACAACCAAACTTCTTGGTTAGCTCTAGGGTAAACAACCATATCAATGATATCAGATATTAACTGCTGAGGTTGGCTTAGTATTTCCCAAGAGTTATAGCGTAAAAATCGACCTAGATATACACCAAAAGCACTAAGGAAAATGATTCCAGTTATGAGGTATTTTACATGTAGCTTTTTAAAGTGATAACTTAGCAATAGCTTCATATCATTTAGAGATAAAAAGAAGAGTAATAGTCCAGTTGCGGCAAAGGATAGAATAACCAGAATATCTAGCCATAGCATCTGCGAATTACTAATGCGTAGGTGCAATAAATCTGTTATGATGTATGGTGAATTGGGAAGAAATAATAGCCAAATGCAAAACCAGAAACCAAATTTTAATTTGTTTAATTTTCTTGAGCTTAAATACATAGTAATGGCATAAGGCACAATGGCTAGAATGATATTCCAAACTAGAAATAAGTAGAAGAATGACTTATTTAGTTTTACCCTAAGCACAAGTAATAGTCCACTCATACAGATGGCTGAAACTAATATGGATAATGTATCGATTTTTTTGATGAGATATGTTTTCATTTAAAATGTTTTGAATAGTTTGTTTCAATGATGAGAATAGTAATTATACCTAATGTGTAAGCTATTAAATCTAAAAACTGAAAGCTAGTTCCTAATATTAATTTCGCGAAATGATTGCTTTGTAGGTTTAATAGTTCTAGAACTTTTGTTAGCTGAAGAAACTCTATAATAAATGCTATGATTAGTACTAATATGGCACTACGCCAAATACCTAAAGATGTTAATCCTCTTAATCCACAATAGAGAAGAATGACGACCAAATAATCCCCAAACGTATGTCTTATAAATCCCGTTTTTAAGAAGATTGCTATACAAGCTTCAATTAAAAAAAGAAGTATTGCTAAGATTAGATATGTTTTATTGAGTTGCATTTTCATAATAAAAATTTAGGTCCAGGAAATGATATTATCATGTAGAAATACAAAATAGCAATAGGAATATTAAGTAGTATAATAGCAATAGTCTTTAGAGCTTCTAATCGGTCTATTCTGTTCAGAATTGCTGCGCCAATAATAACAGTTAGTACGACTGTATTTGTAATTATTGCAGCTACAACAAAGAGAAATGCTAGAAATACATTTACTACAGTTTCACCATAGTAGAGATAAAATGCTAAAAAGATAGTGCCAATGACAAAGCTGACTAAAGCAATTGTTTTTCCTGTATTGCTGATGTTGTTTTTCATTTTAGAAGCTTTTATTAAACCTCGTTCATTTCAATAAATTGAAAGAGGAACGAGGTCCAATCACCAACTAATTAATCGTTATGCCAATCTATTTTCCTAGAAACAAACATAACACTAGCAAGTATTAAGAAGAGTCCAATACTACCTACTAAAAGTGCATAATTTTCTAGTTGAATAATTACATAGATAAACGCATACAATGCCGAAAGGGAAATGCCAATAAATGCTGAAAATTTCAAGCTTTTTAAAATAGATTTAGAATACAAAGTGATTAATGTTACTACCGAAATGCCTGCGACTAAATAGGCTTTTAAGAAATTACTATGCTCAGATATAGAAACGAGAAGCGTGTAGAACATAGTCAGCGCTAAACCAATCATTAAATACTGAAACGGATGAATGTGAATCTTACTCATTGTCTGTATTAAAAAGAAGATTAAAAACGTAAGGCCAATGACTAAGAAGCCATATTTTGAAGAGCGTTCACTCTTCTGATACTCATCGACTAAAACAACAAACTTGGTCCCGAAAGCAAACTGATTGAGATTAGGGATTTTATTAAGATACAATTGTGAGAACGCGCGATTAATAGACAATACTTTCCAGTCTACTTTAAAACCTTCTTGATTAATGCTTCTGGTTTCGTCATTTGGTGAATAGGCACCAATAAAACCTGGGTCTGCCCAATTAGAAGTCATTGTCATGGTTGTGGTTTTACCAACCGGAATCATTTGTATTTGCTCGCTACCATCGTAAACAACCTGCATGTTGAATGTAAAACTACCTTTTAGAATCTCTTGGTCTATAAAACCAGTTTCTAACTCATCTAAGCGATTTTTGTAATTACTATTATCGTTAAAATTAGTCTCAAAGTTGTAAACAATACCATTAAGTTTTACCGCTATTTCCGTTTTTATACCTTTAAGATTTGTGGTTTTAAATAGTATAGAGGCTTTGTCCCAAACAATATCTTCGTTTTTAATGTCTTTAGATGTTAAGTCTGATGTTTTGTATTCTCCAGTAATTTTAAAATCTGAGGTAAACACAGCAGATTCAAAATTACCAAGGTACATGGATTTGGACTTCACGTCTGATACAACGTCTAATTTTTCAGGAAAGATATACGCATAGTTTATATGCGTTTCAGTTTCTTTAATATAGGTTTTTGTCTTCTCATTATATGTGGTTTTTTCCGAGTAGGTTTTATAAGGTAATTTTAATACTGGACCATAAACTAAGATGTTACTTCCCCATTTTTCATTGATTTCATTAACGACATCAATTTGTCTGTAAGAACGTTCTTTTATTAATACATTAATATATGATAGAGGAATAAGAAGTACTATAACCAAAAAGCCCACCATAAGCATTCGAGCTGTGATGGATGTCTTTAGCCAATAAGTAAATCTGTTTGACTGTTGTTTTTCTTGTTGAGGTGTGTTCGAATGTTCCATGGTATTAATAATTTAAGATGTTATTGTTAATGTTTTGTATTTGAGATTTTGAAAATATTGACATGCGTAAATCGTCAATAGGGATTCGAAGAAGTTTCTTATAATCAAATTGATGAAATGCGTTAGCTAATTTTCCTATTTTATAAGACTTGTAGTAGTATTTATAATAATCTGGCAGTATAGCGATGCCAAGGATAATTGCACCGTAGAGGTAAGGGCTGCGTTTACCATTGCCATAACAAAGGCATTGTAAGGCTATTTCGTCCTCTACTTCAGTACTATAGCCGCATAACACATGGTAGCAATCGTGACGTTCAACTTTTGGTATAAGCTCAAAATTATTTTTGTTAAGAAATTCGCCAAGATGTCTGCCGAATGATTCAATAGGAAATTGTAGTAAGTCTTTTTTAGAGTAGGTCCATGATTCATGTTTTTTGAACATAGATGTATATATACGTTGCGAATGTTCAAATAGAAATATAATGAGTTGTTTTCGTTTGTTTTTCATTTTAAAAGTACTTTGAAATACAAAGTAAATACGCAAAAAAATAGATTTTGGTTTTTACTAAGTCTTTTTTATTAGTTTTTCTAGGGCATTAATGTGTTTTTTAAATTCGGCTTTGCCAAGCTTGGTAGCAGAGTAGCGGGTGTTAGGTTTCTTACCAATAAATTGTTTTTCAATTAAAATATACTCAGCCTTTTCTAAAGCTTTTGTATGGCTGGCAAGATTACCGTCAGTGGCCCCAAGTAATTCTTTTAGCGTATTAAAATCTGCATGTTCATTTACCATGAGTACAGACATAATTCCCAACCGAATACGGTGGTCAAAGAGTTTGTTTATGTTGGTTATTATACTCATTAAATAATTAACTTCCCGCAATTGGAGAACCAAAAATACCAACTGCCATTTCAATCCATAATAGTAATAAAATGATTATTACTAGTACAATAATAAGACGTTTTGTTTTTTTAGACATGAGATTACTTAGTTTTATAAAGTTTAGATTTAGTCATTAACCAAATACCAACTAGAGATAGAATAGTACATATAGTAATGGTTATAGTATTGTCTATAATTGGTAAAATATTAAAATCTATACACTCTAACTGAGCTTGTTTTTTCCCTCTATAAAATGCAAAGCATAATGTTGAAAAAATAAGAATGTAACCACTAATTTGTTTTAACTTTAATTTTGACTTCATCTTCTATCATATTTAAAATGCATCCAAGTTCCGTATACGATATGCATCATTCCAAAACCCAAAACCCATAACCAAAACCCATATCCTGGGAAAGCTGCAGCTATAAGTCCAAGAATAATCTCTGTATATCCTAAATATCGAATATCACCAATGCTATATTTTGAGGCATTTACTAGAGCTAAGCCATAAAAAATGAGCATAAGTCCACCAGTTTGCCCGTAACGACCTTGACTTAAAATGATAAGACAATAAAATCCCCCTACAATAAGAGGAATTAGGAAATTAAGTAATAATCGCTTTGATGAATTGTCCCATATTTTTTCATTATTTTTTTTGGCTTTTCTCGTAGTTAGTATGATTCCCGTCACCACGCTAAATAATGCGACTAAGAATAGAATTAACATAGCTGTTCTAAATACCCAACCATCTAGGTATAATTCACCATAGCTATAGGTTGTGACTAGCCAAAAGGCAACTGCGGCACCAATTAATGCATAAACCCCTGCTAATATCCCAGATAAACCACTTAGAGAAATAAATCTTGAGGATTTATTCATTAAGTTTTTAATCTCACTAATGTCTTTTAAATAATCTTCATTGTTCATAATAAAGTACTTTGAAATACAAAGTAAAATAAAAAGACTAAAACTAACAAACCTATTTTAGAAGATTTTAACTAAATTTAGATATTCTAACTATAAAAACAATAAATCATGATCGTTACATTATTAACTGTTGCAAATATTGCTGGTGGATTACTCTTAGGTTTAGCTACTTTAGATAAGTGGGATGGTGATCGTAATTTTTTTAATAAAATAGCTGGAGCTTTAGCACCATTTCAAACCATTATTGGTGGCGCTTTGGTTGTTTTGAGTTTAATGAGGATTTTTGGAGGACACAATTGGTTGTTTAATTTTGCTAGTCTTATAGGTGGTTTTTTATTATTAACACATGTTATTGGCAAAGCACCAGCTTTTAAAGAAACACTTCAAAAGTTATCGGATAAATTAAGCCCTTTTAAAGCTATTATAGGTATTGGAATATTAGCCATAGGTATCTGGAATATTTTTGTGTAAATCTTGAACCCTGCCGAAGAATACATACTCGAGCAGCAAGAACCCTTCAAGTCTATTTTATTACAATTGCAAACGATAATTGAAGCAGTTGTACCAGATGTTGAAATGCTTTACAAATGGCGTATCCCTGTTTTTTATAGCAAAGGGATATCAATCTGTTATTTAAATCAATCTAAGGATTATGTGGACTTTGCATTTTGGCACCGTAAACAAATAGATAAATACCAAGAGCACTTTGTACTCTCGAATCGAAAATCTGTAGCATCTCTTCGTTACAAATCTGTTGACGATATTCAAGATGATGTCATTGTCTACGTGTTACAAGAACAGCTAAGAATCAACACAAGTCCTTACGCAGTTATAGGAAAATCAAGAATTAAAAAGAAGTAACTAGTTTTCTTATTGCCGTTAAGTTGGTCAATAAGCCTTCAAGATTATCAAGGTGTAGCATATTTGCACCATCACTTTTAGCATTTGCAGGGTCAAAATGCGTTTCAATAAATAGGCCATCAACATTATTTACAACACCGGCACGTGCTATAGTTTCAATCATATCTGGTCGGCCTCCTGTTACCCCAATAGATTGGTTAGGTTGTTGGAGCGAATGTGTAACGTCTAAAACTGTTGGCGCATAGTCACGCATAGTTGGTATGCCTCTAAAATCTACAATCATATCTTGGTAACCAAACATGGTGCCTCTATCAGTAATCCAAGCACTTTCATTTCCAGCATCTTTAACCTTTTGTACGGCATGTTTCATAGCTTCAGGACTCATAAACTGCCCTTTTTTAAGGTTTACCACTTTGCCAGTTTTAGCTGCTGCAACAACTAAATCCGTTTGCCTTACCAAAAACGCAGGTATTTGTAATACATCTACATACTCTGCAGCCATAGCGGCATCAGATGCTTCATGAATATCTGTTACTGTTGGTACATTAAACGTTTCAGACACTTTTCTTAATATTTTAAGTGCTTTTTCGTTGCCAATACCAGTAAAACTATCAATACGACTTCTATTAGCCTTTTTAAAACTGCCTTTAAACACATAAGGAATTTCAAGCTTATCCGTAATTGAAATTACTTTTTCCGCAATACGCAATGCCATATCTTCACCTTCAATAGCACAAGGTCCGCAAAGCAAAAAGAAATTATTAGAATTTGCATGTTTAATATTAGGGATATTTTGAAGTGTCATTCTTTGAAAACGTTTTTAAGTTTACGCTGCAAATATACTATAAGTTTTGGGTTAATAAGACACCAATAAAGAGCTGATTTACTCCATAAAAAACGAAAAGAAATAGCGTAACAATTTGCTAAGCCATATATCCAATAATAAAGCGTATCTTTGCACGCTTAAAATCAGCACCTATTATGGCGACTATTAAAAATATTGCAATTATTGCGCACGTTGACCACGGTAAAACAACCTTGGTAGATAAGATTATGTATCACTGCCAATTATTTCGTGAAAACGAAAACACAGGCGATTTAATTTTAGATAATAACGATTTAGAACGTGAAAGAGGAATTACAATTACGTCTAAAAACGTTTCGGTAATCTATAAAGACACCAAGATTAATATCATTGATACACCTGGTCACGCCGATTTTGGAGGTGAGGTAGAGCGTGTTCTAAATATGGCTGATGGTGTGTTGCTTTTAGTAGATGCTTTTGAAGGGCCAATGCCGCAAACACGCTTTGTATTACAAAAAGCAATTGATTTAGGATTGAAGCCTTGTGTGGTGATAAACAAAGTAGATAAAGAAAATTGTACGCCTGATGAAGTACACGAGAAGGTGTTCGATTTAATGTTTGAGCTTGGTGCAGAAGAATGGCAATTAGATTTTCCTACAGTTTACGGTTCTGCAAAAAACAACTGGATGAGTGACGATTGGAAGAACGAAACTGAAAATATTGAGCCATTGTTAGATATGGTTATTGAGCATATTCCGGAACCAAAAATTGAAGAAGGTAGTACACAGATGTTAATCACGTCTTTAGATTTTTCTTCATTTACAGGACGAATTGCTATCGGAAGATTGACAAGAGGCACTTTAAAAGTAGGGCAACAAATTTCTTTAGTGAAACGAGATGGTTCTATAGTAAAGAGTAAAATTAAAGAACTACATACTTTTGAAGGGCTTGGACGTAAAAAAGTAGATGAGGTAATAGCAGGAGATATTTGTGCTATTGTCGGCTTAGAAGGTTTCGAGATTGGTGATACTGTCGCAGATTTTGAAAATCCTGAAGGTTTAAAAACTATCGCTATTGATGAGCCAACAATGAGTATGTTGTTTACAATTAACGATTCTCCTTTCTTTGGTAAAGATGGTAAGTTTGTAACATCTCGTCATATAAAAGATCGTTTAACAAAAGAGCTTGAGAAAAATTTAGCTTTACGTGTCGAAGAAACTGATAGTGCAGATAAGTTTATGGTGTTTGGTCGTGGTGTACTCCACTTATCAGTATTAATTGAGACCATGCGTCGTGAAGGCTATGAGCTTCAAATAGGGCAGCCACAAGTTATCATCAAAGAAATTGATGGCATTAAATGCGAACCTTTTGAAGAAATGACAATTGATTTGCCTGAGCATGTTTCTGGTAAAGCTATTGAAATGGTTACTATGCGTAAAGGTGAGATGTTGAGTATGGAAGCTAAAGGCGACCGTATGGTTTGCGAATTTATTGTGCCATCTCGAGGTATTATTGGTTTGCGTAATCAATTGTTAACGGCTACAGCTGGTGAAGCTATCATGGCACACCGTTTTAAAGAATATCAGCCATTAAAAGGTGGTATTCCTGAGCGTCAAAATGGGTCTTTAGTATCCATGGAGAATGGGCAAGCGATTCCTTATTCTATAGATAAATTACAAGATAGAGGTAAATTTTTCGTGGATCCAGGTGAGGACATCTATGAAGGTCAGGTTATTGGAGAAAATTCTCGTGGTGATGATATGACGGTTAATGTTACAAAAACTAAGAAATTGAGTAATGTACGTTCAGCTGGTGCGGATGATAAAGCCAAGATTGTACCAGCGATTAAGTTTTCTTTAGAGGAAGCCTTAGAGTATATTCAGAAAGATGAGTATGTTGAGGTGACACCAAGCCACTTAAGACTGCGCAAGATATTTTTAAAAGAAGTCGATCGCAAGCGTAACAAAATACACTAGGCGATTTCTAAAATTATAAATTTTGAAAAAGAGAAATATTGAAAAGTGTTTCTCTTTTTTATGCAAACCAAAATTTTAATGGAATTATTTGGAATAACGGGAACAGAATACATAGGTTACTTAGCATCATTTATGGTCTTACTGTCTTTTACAATGAAAGATGTAAAAAAGCTAAGGTTAGTAAATATGTCTGGTTGTATACTTTTTATCGTTTATGGATTTTTAATGCCTACACTTCGTATAGGTTTGCCTATTATAATAGCTAATGCGGCAATTTTAGCCGTCAATGTTTTTTATTTGCTGAAATCAGCGAAGTAGTAACTTGTTAAATTTTATCGAGTTATGTTTGAAGTTAAAGTCTTAAACAATTAGATTTGCTATTAAACCCCTATAAGTTTACCCTTAGTTGAAGAAATTTAATAAGTACATCAATACTAACGTTTTATTTAACGTAGCCAATCTCAATTCATTTACTTTAGGAATTAGAATTATAGCAGGTCTATTTACTTCTAAGTTTATCGCCATTTTTATTGGAGCTGAAGGCTTAGCATTAGTAGGTAATATTTCAAGTTTTTTAAAAGCTATTCAATCTTTTTCAGCATTAGGATTCTATAAGGGAGTGGTGAAATATATAGCTGAATTTAAAGAGAAAAATGAAAAACTAAGTGAGGTGCTTTCGACATCCTTTTATATAGGGTTTTTAAGCACAATGTTATCTGCTTTTGGATGCTATTATTTTGCCGAGCATATTAACTCATTTCTTTTTGGTTCTTCGGATTATGTATATGTTATTGAAATACTAGCTATTGTACTACCATTTTATACTTTAAATGCGTTTTGCTTTGCTATAATGAATGGCTATTCTAAGTATAAGTTTTTACTGATTATAAACATTATAGGACAAATTGCAGGGCTTCTGATAACCTTATTGCTGATCTGGCAAGATCGAATAGATGGTGCTTTGGTAGCTATTGCCATAACACCAGGATTGGTCTTCTTAATTACTTTGGTTGGTATCTTATTTAGAACCAGTTTGGTACCTTTTATCAAGATTACGAATGTGTCTTCTAAAATACTTGCTAAGCTTAGTCCTTATTCTATAATGGCACTTTCAAGTGCAGTAGCATTGCCAATTGTCATGATTTTAATCCGTAATTATATTACGGGAGAAATAGGACTAAAAGAAGCTGGGTATTGGGAAGCCATGAATAGGATTTCTGATTACTATCTCATGTTTGTTAACTCATTAATAGCATTATATTTAGTGCCAAAATTAACAAAGACTAATACAAAAAAAGACTTTAGAAAAGAAGTCATTAGTTTTTACAAAAACTTGATGCCTTATTTTGCAGGTCTTTTAATAGTCATGTATTTTACTAGAAAATTTGTAGTAACTTTAATTTTTTCTGATGAATTCTTACCAGCCGGTGACTTGTTTTTATGGCAAATTTTAGGTGATTTTATAAGAGTTTTGGCTATGGTCATTGCCTACCAGTTTTTAGCAAAGAAGATGTTTAGTCATTTTATTATACTAGAAATATTCCTTTTTGTTACGCTTTACTTTTCAAGTGTTTATCTCATTGATGTTTTCGGCTTAGAAGGTGCTGTAATGGGACACTTCTTTACACATCTTTTACATTTTGGAATAGTGATTCTAATATTTAGTAGTTCACTTTTTGGTATTATACAAGATGATACAGTATAAGTTAGTTATTAAGTTTTTAATGATTGATAATCTTAATAACTATTAGAAATTTGTAAATGAAATTTAGAATTTTTAATTCCAATCTTCTTATAAGGGCTTCTTATTTTAATGCCATAATAGTACTTGTAAGAGCTATTTCTGGTATCGTTACCTCAAAAGTAATTGCATTATTTCTTGGGCCAAGCGGACTAGCTCTTCTTGGCAATCTTAGAAGTTTTATACAAACCGCTTCAAGCGTTACTGCAGAAGGTTATCATAATGCTACAATTCGTTATGTGTCTGAATATAAAGATAGTGAACTTAAACAAAAAAAGACTGTTGCTACTATATTTCAATTAAGTCTTGGGTTGGCTTTTTTAATTGGTATAATTCTCTGGGTATTTTCTTCGACTTGGAGTGCTGTTTTGTTTAAAACAGAAGCATATGCATATGTCATTAAAGTTTTAGCAATAGGCTTACCTTTTTTCTCCTATAATTTGCTTGTAATATATGTGCTTAATGGATTAGAACGCCATAAAAAATTAGTTATAGTAAATTCTATTTTGAGTGTAGGTAATATGCTTGTTACTATAAGTTTTGCCATCAAATTTGGTTTGCAAGGTGCTTTAGTAGGCATTATTCTAGGACCGATGATAGTTTTTATCATTAACTTTTTTGCACTTGCCGAAAAGCGACTTATACTTTTTTATGCATTTAAGTTTGAATTATTTTCAATTAAGGCACTTAAAAATATTAGCATTTATTTTTTAATGGCTGCATATTCTACAGTCATAGTGTCAATAACCTTTTTATTAATAAGAAACCTTATTATAGAAAACCTAAGTGTAGAAGAAGCTGGCTATTGGGAAGCCATGAATAGGATATCATCATTTTATCTAATGTTTTTTATTAGTTTAACCTCTTTTTATCTATTACCTCGATTATCAAAAACAAATAGCTTTGAAGTTTTTAAAAAAGAAATAAAAAGTTTTTATGTATTAATAATACCTGTATTAATAATTGTATTTGCACTTATTTATTTTCTGCGCTATTTGTTATTAAATATTCTTTTAAGTGAAGAGTTTATTCCAACTTCAGAGTTGTTTTTTTGGAGACTTATTGGAGATTTTATTAATGTTATAGCTATTGTTCTAGTAAAACAATTTCATGCTAAACTTCTTTTTAAAGCATATTTGTTTTCCAATGGCCTTTTGAGTCTGTTGTATTTTTGTTTGAGTTACTTTTTTATAGATATATATGGCTTAGTTGGTGTTGTAAAGGCTTATGCTTTTAGTTATATGGTTTATTTACCAATAGTCATTATTTTTATTTACAATTATTACAAGAGAAACAAAATAAATTAGTGTGAGAGAATATTTTAATATTTATTTAAAACCAAGTGTTGCAATATTACTCTACCCAGTATTATTATCACTTATGTTAGAGATAATAATACATGAGATAGAATTCTCTACATTCTTAAACTTAGCCGAAAATATCTTATTTGCAGTTATTGTTTTAATAATGGTTAATCTGCTTTCATATTTTAAATATGGAAAAAAAATAGCCAATTTTATTATAGGGGCATTTTATTTGATGTTGATTATTGAAACAGGTTTGTATTTGTTGTTTCAAACAAGGTTTAACGCTTCATATATATATGTAATATTAAATACCAACTATAATGAAGTAAAGGAGTTTAGTATTGTCTATTATAATAAAAATTTATTCTGGTTACTTCTGTTTTTTATGCCTTTATTTCTATCCTTCAAAAGGAAAAATTTCAAGAAAGCTACTGGCATATCAAAAAAAATGAGGCCAAATTTTATAGCCATTATAATAATATTAGCAATATTAAAATTTAGTGGACTTATAGTTTATAACTTGTCTTACATTAGCATAAAGTCGTATGTACAATATAATAAGCAGATAGCGTCTATTAACGCTTCTGTAAATTCTAAAAATAATCTCAAAACAGAATTAGTTACAGATAATGATGTAATAGTTGTTGTGATCGGAGAATCCGCGAGTAGAAAGCATATGGAGATTTATGGCTATAACCGTAACACAAATCCAAACTTAAAAGCATTATCAGATTCATTAGTTGTTTATGACAACGTCATCAGTCCTCACGCCTATACAACGGGATCTATTAAAGATATTTTTACCCTGTCAAACTACGAAACCCCTGATGCTGAAAATACCTTAATAAATTACATTAAAAGTGCTGGCTTTAAAGTTGTTTGGCTCTCAAATCATAGAGCAGTTGGGGTTCATGATAATTTGGTGTCAAGGTTAGCATCTTCATCGGATGAAACTCAGTTTTTAAATTACAATGATTTTCGAAAAAACACTTTGCACGACGAGGTTTTATTACCAAAAATCAAGAATAAGCTCTCAGAGAAAGGGAAAAAAGTAATCTTTGTTCATTTAGTAGGAAGTCACTATGCTTATAATAAAAGATATCCTGATAATTTTATAAAATTTTCTTCTTCAGAAGCGAATAGAAAAAATGATATTATAAATACTTATGACAATTCAATCTTATACACTGATTTTATTCTAAGTGAGATAATTAACTCCGTAAAAAATATAAATCAAAAAAGTGCAGTATTATATTTTTCTGACCATGGAGAAGAAGTGTATGATGTCGCTAACTATTTTGGACATTTTGAAGACAAACCTACATCTACAATGTATGAGGTTCCATTTTTTGTTTATATGTCACCTACATTTGAGAGACCTGAAGGCTTTGTAGTTGATAAATCGCGCCCATATATGTTAGATGATTTTCCTCATAGTTTTACACATTTTATAGGAATTGAAAGTGACTTGCTTAGCAAGAGTAGAAGTGTTTTTAGTGACAATTTTGAACTCCGGAAACGTATAATTCAAGAAAATATAGATTTTGATGAATTCAAGTCAATAGAAAACAAATGACATACAGAATTTGTATACTGATTGAGAGGTTAAATGGAGGTGGAGCTGAACGTTCTGCAGGTTTGTTATCTATAATATTAACGGAACTAGGACATAATGTTGCTTTAATTACTCTTTTTGATGATATAGCTTATCCATACAAAGGTGAGCTCATAAACTTGGGCGCATATAAAAATGAATCTACATCATCATTAAATAAGTATTACAGATATAAGCAATTATATAGAGAAATAAAGGAGCGCCAATTTGATATTGTTTTAGATTTTAGAATGAAAAACTTTCCTCTAAGAGAGTTGATTTTAAATAAAATAGTATTCAGAACTAACATGATAAATATGGTTAGGCATTTTAATCTTAAATGGTACTTTCCGAATCCAATATTGCTCTCAAAATATTTGTACAAGAGGTATTTGTCAATTAATACAGTCTCTAAAACTATTCAAAAAGAAATAGAAAAAAAGTTCTCTTTCTCTAATGTTAGTACAATTTACAGTCCTGTTGATATAAGTTATATCAAAAATAAAGCACAAGAAACGATTACAATTACTGACGATTATGTAATTGCTCTAGGAAGACTAAATGTTATAAAGCAATTTGACAAACTTCTAGAAGCTTATAAAAATTCTGTATTGCCATCACAAAATACTAAGTTATATATAATTGGAAGTGGACCAGAAAAAAATGCATTACAGACAAAAATTAAAAGATTGAATCTCCAGGATAAAGTGCATTTATTAGCTTTTCAAAATAACCCGTTTCCCTATTTAGCAAGTGCAAAATTTTTGATTATGTCTAGTTTAGGCGAAGGTTTTCCTAGAGTTTTGATAGAGTCTTTAGCCTGTGAAACACCGATAATTTCTTTTGACTGCAAATCTGGTCCTAATGAGATAATTATAGATAGAAAAAACGGATTGTTAATAGAAAATCAAAACTTCGAAGCGCTAACTAATGCCATGAATGAAATGTACACTGACAATACTTTATATAAAATTTGTAAAGTTAATGCTTTAGATAGTATACAATCTTTCTCTATGAATCAAACGTCAGTAAAATGGAATAAATATATTACTGAACTTATGGAAAGTAGATTCTAATTGCTAAATGAGGTAATTCTAATATTATATTTCAGTAGTATTTTTTTGATGCTTTTTAAAAATTTTAAAAAGAATAAAGGACTTTTTAATAATACTTTCTGCTTTAAATTAAGGTTGTTAAAATTTAGAGATTTGATGAGATGGTCGAAGTTCAATCTGTCTTTTGCCAACTTGTATTCTATCGCATAGGCGTATCTTTTAGAGTCTAAATACTTTTTTAAAGAACGATTGTTTGGGTGATTACTCTCATACATGTCTAAATTTGGAATGGTTTTGTTTTTAATTCCTTGTCTAGTTATCTGATTAGGTATATTGCTC
This sequence comes from Winogradskyella haliclonae, assembly GCF_014635865.1. Classification (GTDB taxonomy): domain Bacteria; phylum Bacteroidota; class Bacteroidia; order Flavobacteriales; family Flavobacteriaceae; genus Winogradskyella; species Winogradskyella haliclonae. The sequence continues at coordinate 1,465,798 of NZ_BMDQ01000001.1, forward strand.
AAAATTGTGGTGAGAACTGTATAGTTATATGCCAATTTTTTAGTTATAAAACATTTTAAGTAAAAATCTACATCTTCTGCATAATCGATAATTTCATCAAATAAAATTCCGGATAACATCTCTTTTTTAAAAGCAATGCTGCTTTGGCAAACTACAGATTGAAATTTATTTGCTAAAAAGAAATCTTCAATTAAAAAAGCTTTGTTTTTTAGATTATGGTCTAGATTTTTTTTAGTTTCAACAATATTCGTTTTGCTATATTTTTCTTGATAATCTGTACCATAAACTGAAGCTTCAGGAAAAGTTGAATAGAGACTGTAAATTGATTCTAGAAAATTTTCATGCCAGATATCGTCAGCGTCTAACAATGCAATAATTTTTCCTTTTGATAAAGAAATACCAACGTTTCTTGAAGCTGAAAGTCCTTTGTTTTTCTGGCTGCGAATTAAATAGTTTGAAGAAGATTTTAAAACATGCTTTGCGTTTTTGAGACTTTTATCTGTTGAGCCGTCATTAATTATAACAATCTCGAAATCATCAAAGGTTTGATTGAGTACAGATCTAAGCGTCTCTTCTATGTAGAGCTCTTTATTATAAAGCGGAATTACTACCGAAAAAAATGGTGTGCTTGGCATATCTATTTGCTCAAATCTTTATGACTAATGTATAATAATTTATATATCTGGAGTAAACGCACATTTGGATTATTACTCAATAAGTTTTTACGAATGGATTTACTCAAAACATTATATAGAATTGAGCAGACATAATTAAGTCTTAGTTTTTTTAATAAGCTATACGTTTTTAGTAGCTTGTTATTATGAGTTGTAATCTTCTTTTCGTCTCTCATCCAAAAAAGTGTACTGATAGCTTCTTCGGCTTTTTCTATGTATTTAGTATTGTTTTCTAAACCATAGTGATACACTTCATTATTTATATGAAGTACTTTAACCTTTTCGGCTCTCAATAGAGCAGAGAAGTAATTGTCAAGACCATAGCCATTTCTATCTAATCTAGAATTAATTTTAGAAAAAATGGATTTTTTAATTAAGAAATTAGCGGAAATGATGAGTTCGTAAGGCTTTAAATTTCGTTTTTTGGCATCAAGCTCTTCATAGGTTTTTCCATATTTCCAGCGTAAAATGCCTGTGTCAATTTTCATAGAAGCATCATAAGCAAATCCACCAAAAATAGCATCATATCCTGAATCTATTTGCGAAATATAATTCTTAATGAATGCTTTGCTTTTTGGCATTACATCTGCGTCTAAAAACAACAACCAATCGTGTTTAGCTTTATCACATAAAAATTGCCTAGTTGCTGTGCGACCTAGATTTTGCTCGGCGTTAAAATATTTAGTGTAAGACAACTTGTTTGTAAATACTTCATTCTCTGAGGCATAAATAGTTGAAGCATCATCTTTGCACAAAATCTCAAATGTAATATCTGTTTCATGGAGCTGCTTATAAATTTCTTCTACAAGCTTAGAAATTTTGTAGTTATATGTTGGTATAAGTATCGAAAGCATTTAGAGACATAATTAGCTTTTCCGTTGTACCACCTCAAACACTTTATTTTCATCGCACTTAAAAGTTTTGCTTGGGTATTTTAAAAGTAACGCATAATCATGGGTTGCCATCAAAATAGTATTACCGTTTTTATTGATGTCTTGCAAGACTTCCATAACTTCAATACTTGTTTGTGGGTCTAGGTTTCCTGTAGGTTCGTCTGCTAAAATCAACTCAGGTTCATTGAGTAGAGCACGAGCAATAGCTACACGCTGTTGTTCACCACCAGAAAGTTCATGCGGAAATTTAAAGCCTTTATTTCCCATGCCAACTTTATCTAATACCTTAATAAGACGTTCGTTAATTTCAGTTTTATCTTTCCACCCTGTAGCTTTTAATACAAATTCCAAGTTGCCATTAATAGTGCGGTCTGGCAATAATTTAAAATCTTGAAATACGATTCCTAATTTCCGCCTTAAAAACGGGATATCTTTTTCTTTTAATCCAAGCAAGTTAAAATCTACGATATGACCTTCACCTTCGGTTAATTCTAGGTCACCATAAAGTGTTTTCATAAAACTACTCTTGCCACTTCCTGTTTTACCAATGAGATATACAAAATCACCCTTTTGCAGTTCCACATTAACATCACTAAGTACAAGGTTTTCTGCTTGATAGATATTTGCATTTTTAAGTTGTAAAACAGTTTCTGGCATATGCTTATTTTGGTGTAGTAAACGTTATTGGCTATAAATGTATTGCAAAAAAATTAATTTACAGTTTTTAATAATGGCATAATAATTGGCTGCTAAACAATTATTATATAATCGTACAATAGTAGAAAATTGATATTGTTGCAATCTATGTTTGATAACTTGGTTTATAATTAACAGTAATTTTCTGCGTTAGTATTAGGGTATTAATTTAATTTTGAATTAATACCAATCATCATAATCGCAAATCAAAAAACGACGCTAATGACGTTATTAAAAAAACATGTTTTAGGCATTTGCCTCTTACTCTCATCATTCCTTTTTGCTCAAAAATCCGCTATTTATACTAGCGAGTTTAAAGAGTATCAAAAAGCACTCACCTTATATAATAACCAACAATATAAAGCTGCACAATCTTTATTTGACGATATAAAGTATGAAACAGAAGATGAAGTTTTAAAATCTGATTGTAGCTATTACATTGCTAATTGTGCAGTACGATTAAATCAAAAGAATGCGGATGATTTAATTGAAGATTTCGTTGAAGAATATCCCACTAGCACAAAACGAAATACAGCATTTTTAGATGTTGCTGACTATTATTTTGAAAACTCTGATTATGCTTATGCACGCAAATGGTACCAGAAGGTTGATGAGATGAGTATTGCCCGTGCCGAGCAGGATAGATACAATTTTAACTATGGTTATAGTCTTTATGCGACTAAAAATAAAAACGGAGCAGAGAAGTATCTAAATCGTGTTAAAGAAAATGGAGAATACGGTTCCCAAGCGAAGTACTATTTAGGGTATATGGCATACGAAGGTGATGACTATGATGCTGCAAACGAATATTTTGAAGCTGTTTCGGATAATGAAAAGTATAAAGAGAAGCTTAATTATTATCAGGCCGACTTAAACTTTAAACTTGGTAAGTTTGAAAAAGCGATAGAGCTTGCACAAGAACAATTACCAAAAAGTAATGAAGAGGAAACTTCAGAATTGTCAAAAATTATTGGCGAAAGTTATTTTAATCTTCAAAAATATGCTGAAGCTATTCCATATCTAAAGGCTTATAAGGGTAAGAACGGACGCTGGAACAATACTGATTTTTACCAATTGGGCTATGCGTATTACAAACAAGATGATTTTGAAAACGCCATTTCTGAGTTCAATAAAATTATAGATGGTAATAATTCAGTGGCACAAAATGCCTACTACCATTTGGGAGAAAGTTATATCAATTTAGATAAAAAACCGGAGGCATTAAATGCATTTAGAAATGCATCTCAGATGAATTTTGATGACACTATTAAAGAAGATGCATGGCTAAATTATGCTAAGATTAGTTACGAAATAGGTAACCCATATCAATCGGTACCACAAGTATTGGCAGGTTATCTAGAAGCTTATCCAAAAACGGCTTATAAAGAAGAAATCGAAACACTATTGATTGATTCTTACATTACTTCAAAAAATTACAAAGAAGCTTTAAATCTTCTTGAAAAGAAAAATAGTTTCGAAAATAAGTTGGCATACCAAAAAGTAGCCTTCTATAGAGGTATTGAATTATATAACGAAGATAGATACAGTGAAGCTTTAGAGATGTTCGAAAATTCTTTGAAACAACCACGAGACAATGCTTATGTTGCTCGTGCTACGTTTTGGAAGGCTGAAACAGATTACAACCTAACCAATTATAACGAGGCTTTAATTGGGTTTAAACAATTTAAGCAGCAAGAGGGAATTTCTGATACTCCAGAAATCGAAAACTTAGATTATAACCTAGCTTACACATACTTTAAGCTAAAAGATTACAATCAAGCATCAACGTATTTTAGAACATTTATTGATGCCAAAAAAGAGGATAAACTAAGAGTAAATGATGCTTATCTAAGATTAGGTGACGGTTATTTTGTGTCTAGTGACTATAGCAATGCTATTTCGGCTTATGATAAAGCCATAAGCATTAATGAAATCGAAACTGATTATGCGTCATTTCAAAAAGCAATGAGTCATGGCTATATGGGTAAGGCTTCAACAAAAATTAAAGAGCTCAACACATTTATTATCGGTTATCCTAAATCTGGATTAAGAGATGATGCCATGTATGAGCTTGCAAACTCTTATGTAAAAGCTAACGAAATGGACAAAGCAATGTCTATGTATGATCGCTTAAATTCAGAATATAAGCGTAGTGCTTTTATCTCTAAATCACTATTACGTCAAGGTTTAATTCATTACAACGCTAGTGAGAATGAGCGGGCTTTGAGTAAGTTTAAAAAAGTAGCAAGAGATTTTGCAGGTTCTCAAGAATCTATTCAAGCAGTCTCAACAGTGCGCTTAATCTATATCGATTTAGGTCTTGTGGACGAATATGCGCGTTGGGTAAAAACGTTAGATTATGTAGAAGTAACTGATGCAGAGCTAGATAATACAACATATTTGGCGGCAGAAAAGCAATATTTAGACGGAGACACGGATGAAGCGATACGTCAATTTAATAAATACTTAAATGCATTTCCAAACGGAATACATGCTCTGAAATCTCACTTTTATTTAGCGCAACTGTATTACAAGAAAGATTTATTCGATAATGCTAAACCACATTATAAAGCAGTGGTTAATGCTGCAAAAAATGAATACACAGAACAAGCAACTGTTAAACTTAGTGAAATTTATCTCAATAATTCTGAATGGATGGAAGCAATTTCGGTTTTAAAACAGTTAGAAACAGAAGCAGATTATCCTCAGAATATTATATATGCACAGTCTAATTTAATGAATGCCCATTATCAAACTAAAGACTATACAGAGGCTGAAAGTTATGCTGAGAAAGTATTGTCAAAGTCTAATTTAGATACTAAGATTAAAAATGATGCTCAACTCATCATTGCACGTTCTGCAATAGAAACTGGAAATGAAGAAAAAGCAAAATCGGCTTATGCACAAGTTCAGAAAACGGCTTCGGGTAGTGTGGCGGCTGAAGCATTATATTATAATGCATATTTCAAAAACAAAGAAGGCAAACATGCGGCGTCTAATACTGTAATTCAAAAATTAGCCAAGGATTATAGCAGTTATAAATTGTATTCAGCAAAAGGCTTAATTGTAATGGCAAAAAATTATTACGCTTTAGATGATGCTTTCCAAGCGACTTACATTTTAGAAAGTGTCATTTCTAGCTTCCCAGAGTTTGAAGATGTTGTAGCAGAAGCTAGAGCCGAATTAAATAAAATTAAATCTGAAGAAGCAAAGACAAATTCATCAATCGAATCAGGTGATAACTAGAATCGCATCAATCAAATTTTATCATCAAAATCAAAACAGAATCCATGAACATCAAATATAAAATAGCAGCACTTTTAATGTTAGTCTTCACTTTTGCGTTTGCACAAGAACGAACAAAAGACACAATTGATGACCAAACGGTAAATGTTATCAAACCCTATACACCGACAATTTCGGACGCATTTAAGATTAAGGATAAGCCATCTTTAGATGATGCTAATACTATAAATAAAAAGGAAGTGAAATACAATATATTTTCAATTCCTGTGGCATCCACGTTTACACCAGCTAAAGGAAAGGCCGCCAATGTAGATAAGGCAAAACCTATAAAACTATATGATAATTATGCTTCTTTAGGTGTCGGAACCTACACGACAATTTTAGGCGAAATATATCTAAATCATGAGCTAAATAGTGGAGAAAATGTAGGTGGCTATTTTAGTCATCATTCATCACAAGGTGGTATTAATGGCCTGCTGTTAGATAACGATTTTTCTAAAACAGGACTCAATGTTAATTACTCTAAAAAACTTAATAATTTTTCTTGGAAACTCGATTTAGGAGCTGATGTTATGGCTTACAATTGGTATGGTTTGCCACAACAGTTTTTTGGACAAACAGAAGCAAATACTATTGATTCTAAAATAAGATACAATAGTTTTTATGTTGGTGGAAAACTCAATTTTGATAACGCTTTAATCAAAAACGGTAGTGTACGTTTTAGACGTTTTGGAGATGATAGAGACTCTGGCGAAAATCGATTTGTAGCTAAGGCGGGGTTTGATATCCCCATACAAGACGAAGTAATAGAAACTGAATTACGTGTCGATTATATCGGCGGTAATTTTGATAGAAATTATATTTCAACAGTAGGTATTGACTATGGAAATGTAAATGTGACTTTATCACCATCTTACCAAATAAAGCAAGACGATTTAACCGTAGATTTAGGTATTCGCTTAACGTATCTTAATGATACAGAGCAGAGCGAAAACAAATTGTTTTTGTATCCAAATATAGAAGCTTCTTATCGTTTGGTTAATGATATATTGATTGGTTATGCAGGAGTTACTGGAGATTTAATTCAGAATTCCTATTACGATTTTGCAAATCAGAACCCATTTATATCACCAACCTTATTGGTATCTCCAACGGATCAACAGTATCATGGTTTTATTGGTCTAAAAGGGAAATTGTCAAATACAGTGAGTTATAATATTAAGGGTAACTATTTTGCTGAAGAAAGTAAACCTTTGTTTAAAACTAACGACGCTCAAACTTTTGCTACTGAAGATTATCAGTTTGGTAATTCTTTTAATGTGGTTTATGATAATGTAAAAACGTTTTCAGTTGCTGGAGAGTTAAATATAGATGTTAACCGAAACTTTAAGTTAGCTATCAAAGGAGAGTATTTTAATTACAATACAGATAATCAAGTAGAAGCTTGGAATTTGCCAAACGTAACGGGCTCAGTGTTTTTAGATTATCAAATATCAAGACACTGGTTTATGGGAGGCAGTATTTTCTTTACAGGAGAACGAAAAGACGAATCTACCCTTTTAGGAACACTCATTCCTTCACCAGCTATACCAGTAACATTAGATAGTTTCTTTGATGCTAATGCACATTTGGGGTATAAAGTCACAGATTATTTATCGGTGTTTGCAAAGGCTAATAATATTGCAAATCAAGATTACCAAAGATGGAATAACTTTCCAGTTCAAGGCATACAGTTTTTGGCGGGAGCGACCTATCAATTTGATTTTTAAAACCTGGTGTCACCCTGAAGGCAGTCGAAAGGTCTCATTATTGTTATATTTGGTAATATTTTTAAATATTGAATAATGAAAAGCCTCTTAGTATTTATAACATTTTGCTGCCTTACAACGCTTGTAACTGCCCAAAAAACAAATCCAAATTACGATGCCGAATTGGCCAAAAAAGTAGGAGCAGATGATTATGGAATGAAGTCTTACATCTTTGTGATTCTAAAAACAGGTTCTAATACATCAACTGACAAAGCCGAAATCGATAAAGCATTTGCTGGTCATATGGCAAATATGGATACCATGGTTGAAGCTGGAAAGTTAGTAGTCGCAGGACCAGTAGGAAAAAATGATATGAATTACCGTGGTATTTTTATACTCAATGAAACCGATATGGAAAAAGCTAAAACACTTTTAGCAACTGACCCGGCAATAAAAGCTAAGTTTTTAGATTATGATATGTTTCCATGGTATGGCTCTGCTGCCTTGTCAGAATACCTCGAAGCTTCAGATAAAGTATGGAAGGTTGGGTTCTAACATAAGTCATAGATTTGGTTAGATATTTTCAAAAGCGTTTTTATCCAGAACGCTTTTCTTATTTTTACAAGTAATTTTATGTCAGGTCGAGTGGAGTCGAGACCTATTAAACCAACCTGAAAAATGAAAAAACTACTTTCTATTCTAGCAATACTTGTATTATTCTCGTGTGAAGAACAGAAACAACAAGCAGATTTAATCGTCACAAATGCCAACATCTATACAGTAGATGAAGCCTTTAGTAAGGCTGAAGCGTTTGCTGTTAAGGACGGAAAATTTGTTGCTGTTGGTACTTCTGAAGCTATTCTGAGTTCTTACGAGTCTGATAGTATAGTTGATGCTAAGGAACAAGTCATAACACCAGGATTGATTGATGCGCATTGTCATTTTTTGAATTTAGGATTGGGTTTAAATCAAGTGGATTTAATGGGTACAAAAAGCTACGAAGAGGTTGTGCAACGCGTCGTAGATTTTCAAAAAGAAAAGAACTTAGAGTATATTTTGGGTCGTGGTTGGGACCAAAACGACTGGGAGGATAAATCATTCCCTAATAAAGCAAAACTAGATACTTTGTTTCCTGATACACCAATTGCATTAACTCGTGTTGATGGTCATGCAATTTTAGCAAATCAAGCCGCTTTAGATTTAGGAAAAGTAAACATAGATAGTAAAATTGATGGCGGTGAATTACTTGCTGAAAATGACAAACTAACAGGCGTTTTAATTGACAATGCAGAATCTCTAGTCATGAATTATTGGCCAATTTCTACAAAAAAAGAAGCCATAAAAGCATTACTAGATGCTCAAGACAAGTGTTTTGGTCTTGGACTGACTACTGTCAATGATGCAGGTTTAAGCATAGAAGCCATTAACCTCATTGATAGTTTACAACAATCGGGCGACTTAAAAATGCGAGTGTATGCCATGGCATCTGCAACTCAAAAAAACCTAGATTATTTTATAGGTAGAGGCATTATTAAAACAGATTACCTCAATGTATGTTCTTTTAAGTTTTATGCAGATGGGGCATTAGGTTCAAGAGGTGCAATGTTACGTGATCCTTACAGTGACAAGCCTGGGCATTTTGGCTTATTGGTTAATGATATTAAAACTCTAAAAGAAACAGCACAACGTATTGCCAATTCAGAATACCAAATGAATACACATGCCATTGGAGATTCTGCAAATCATGCTGTTTTGGATACTTATAAAGAGGTGTTAAATGGCAAGCCAAATCGCCGCTGGAAAATAGAGCATGCACAGATTGTATCTCAAGAAGACTTTCCAAAGTTTAACGACATTATACCATCTGTACAACCAACACATGCGACTAGTGATATGTATTGGGCAGAAGATAGAGTCGGTGCTGAGCGTATAAAAGGGGCTTATGCGTTTAAAGATTTACTAAATCAATACGGAAAAGTAGCGTTAGGCACTGATTTTCCTGTGGAGCGTGTAAATCCTATGTTGACGTTTTATGCGGCAGTAGCACGCCAAGACTTGGAGCAATACCCTGATGGTGGCTTCCAGATGGAAAATGCATTGAGTAGAGAAGAAGCTTTGAGAGGTATGACCATTTGGGCTGCCTATTCTAATTTTGAAGACCACGAAAAGGGAAGTATTGAGGTTGGTAAATTTGCAGATTTTATCATCCTAGATAAAGATATTGTTACAGTTGAAGCTGTAGATATACCAAATACAAAAGTTGTTGAGACTTATGTTGGTGGAGAGAAGCAATAATTAAAAATTAATTTTCGCCAAATAATCATAATGCTCACCATCCATAACTTTTTTACAGTTGAGTCCTACGGATAGGCAAGCAGTTTTTAGTGTTTCAAAATCGAGATATAGCCATTTTATAGGTTGTTCATGGTCGCCTTTATAGCTGAGGTAATAATCTAATTCGCCATAGTATCTGCCAGAAGTATCTAACCAAAAACCGCCATCATCATCTTGATACATATATTTAATATCTGAGGAATCAATTAAGATTTGGCCATTAGGATTTAAAAGCGATTTTAAGTGCTTTAAGTAGTTTGATACTAGCGTAAACTCTTGAAAAATACCTGTGCCATTCATTAAGAGCAAGATTGTATCAAAAGTTTCGGTTTCGTCTAATAGAGCTTTGTGTTCAGCATGTATTATGCCGCGTTTTTTTGCAACATCAATAGCACCTTTAGAAATGTCAATAGCTTTTACTTCAAAGCCTTTGTCTTGCAAATACAAACTATGACTACCAGAGCCGCAACCAACATCAAGAACTTTTCCTTTGGCGAGTTGTAAGGCTTTTTGTTCGAGTTTAGGCATTTCAGAATAAGCTCTAAAAAGATAAGGAAGAGGTAAACTATCTTTATCAGAAATGTTGGTCCAGGTTACAATATCTTCTGTATAATTATTGTTGTAATACTCAAGTAAGGCTTTACCAAAAATGTCTTTCATATAAAATTACAATAGAGTTTGTTGGGTTAAACTTGATTCAGCATTTCATTTTAGCTAACTTTACCATATGCAGGACCAAATCGATAGACTTCCAAAACTTGCCAAAGATAAGCATAAGGAAAACAAGGAATTTTTTACCAAACTTAAAAAGAAACCACCAAAGCAATTAGACTATATTATGCAAGACTTGCATGAAGAGGAATTTGAGCGTACCGATTGTTTAGAATGTGCCAATTGCTGTAAAACTACTGGCCCACTGTTCACCGATAAAGACATTCAACGTATTGCAAAACATTTTAAGATGAAACCTCAAAAGTTTGTGGAACAATTTTTGAGGCTAGACGAAGAAAATGATTATATACTACAAAGTGTGCCTTGTACGTTTTTAGGAGTAGACAATTACTGTAGTATATACGATGTAAGACCTAAAGCTTGTAGAGAATTCCCTCATACAGATAGAAAGAAATTTCAACAAATTTCTAATCTTACATTAAAAAATGTGGCTATTTGCCCTGCTGCTTATAATATTGTTGAAGCTATGAAACAGCAAATAAAAATTTAGATTAATGAAGAGAATTACTATCGTCTTGCTTTTGGCATTTTTATCTCTAAACACGTTCTCGCAAACTGGCAATTGGATGGAGTCAATGGATTTTGCTAAGCGTATGGCTAGAACTCAAAACAAACTTATTTTGATGGTTTGGGAAGAAGCAACACAATATCCACTACCTATTTTAATTCAGGTTACAAATGGTAAAAATGTAGTTTTAGAAAACCTTTTTGAATCGCAAGAATTAAACCAATTGATGTGGGAATACTTTGTTCCGGTAAAAGTCGACGAAGTCCTTTATGAGGATATGTATAATGAAATAAAAGATAAAAGAAGTCAAGCCTATATCAATGATTTTAATGATGATTCTCTCAAAATTATGGATGCTAATGGTAATATAATTGGGACATCTGGAGGGTATGTAGAGCTGTTGAACTTTACGAAGTTTGTTTTAAAATACCGTTTGGATACATCTTATATTAAGCAAGAAATACTAAATTATAACAGTAAAAAAGACTTTTACTCTACCTTTTATTTGGCATCTAAATACATCGACTATAGCCTATTGGTTAATGAAAAGGTGAGGCCAGAAATTTTAAAATTATCAGATATCTATTTTGCTGAAGCAAGGGCAATTTTAGAAAAAGACCAAGCTTTAGAGGATAAAACGGAATTAACACAACGTATACAACTTACAAAACTAAAACAGGATTTAATTAAAAATAAGCCTAGAAGAGCATTACGTCAATTAAAAAAAATAGAAGAGATAGAGGTTGCAAAGGTAAATAAGCCACTACTATCATTCTTGTATTATACGTCTTATAGATTGCTAAATGATAAAGAAAACTTTCAAGCTTTAGAAAAAGAAATTTCTTTACTAAATTTGAAACAAGCTCAACTCATTGTTAATCTCAATCGATAATACGTGGATACTCTTTATAATTACTTTGAAACGATACCATCATCTCATAGAAGTATACTTTTAGTCTCTGGAATAACTTTATTTTGGTTATTAGAAGGTGCAATTCCTCTTTTTAAATTTGATTATAAAAAGTGGAAACATGCTATACCAAATTTCTTCTTCACGTTGACAACGATAGTTATAAATTTTGGATTGGCGTTTTTATTATTGTGGTCAGCAGATTGGGTAAAAGCTAATGATTTTGGTATTATTAACTGGTTACCAGAGCTTCCACTTTGGGCTTATATTTTACTTGGTGTCTTATTACTTGATTTTTTTGGAGCATATTTAGCACATTATGTAGAACATAAAGTTAAACCACTCTGGATGGTGCATTTAGTGCATCATACAGACCATAAAGTAGATACAACAACTGCAAATAGACATCACCCTATCGAAAGCGTTATTAGATTCTCGTTCACCTTATTTGGCGTGTTTGCTGTTGGTACACCAATAGCTATAGTAATGTTATATCAAGCCATGTCTTTAGTTTTTACACAGTTTACACATGCCAATATTAAGTTGCCAAAATCTATAGATAAGGCGATTAGTTATGTGCTGATTTCTCCAGATATGCATAAGATTCATCATCATTTTAGATTGCCATACACGGATTCTAATTATGGCAATATTTTTTCTGTCTGGGACCGTTTACTTGGAACATACATGTATATGGACCGAGAAAAACTGGTTTATGGTGTTGATGTTTTTCCTAATGAAGCAAAAAATAGTAACATTAAAGATCTACTCAAGCAACCTTTTCAAGCTTATGAAAAGCCTACCCTTTCTGCTGATTCTGATGTTTAATAAATTATTTTTATTTAGATTGTTGATTTTCAAGTAAGTAGAGTGATTGCCGATTATTCTGACATTTAAACTCATATTTTGTCATCGGACTAATTAATCATTTTAACGAAAAAAAAGTCCAAAATTTATTACAGCACGTATATTTAGCAAGATTAATTAATTCTGTTGAGCTTAAACGTAACGTTTGACTTAATGGTTCCAATGAAAATATTCCCCCACATTATTATAGCAATCCTATGCTTAGGTTTTGCTAATGTTTGTTTTGCACAAAAGGGTAAAGCAACAATTTATAAAAACAAAAATGTTCAAGCTTCTGGTTTGTATCACGATTTTAATAAGAGTAAGGATACGCTAGTTCTTAGAAGTAATAAAAAAATAAATTATCTCTACACGGCTAACAATTCAAATAAAAAAGATATTAATCTAAGGGTAGATAGTAATTCTTATAAGCTTCCACTTAATGAATTAAAAAAAGGGCGCAATGTTTTAGTAGCGGTTCAGTCTCCTTTAAAGATTGTATTTGTGGTTGAGGTGGAAAGAGAGTTTCCAAAACCTCTTGAGAAAACATTATCTATTGTAGATTAGGTACTGCTCACGCATTTTATCATAATCTTTTAAATCTTTTTCCCAAGTTTTTCTAATTTCTTTTTCAGTTTTACCAGCTTCAATCTGTTGTTGTAATTTGGCTGTGCCTGCATGTTTGCTAAAATTTTCGGTATTGAAAAATTTAGTTTTATCTATTGAGTTATTGTAGGCATCAATAACATATTTAAGTGTAAAACCTCTTTCAACATTTACATTAGACAAGTCATTACCATAACAAATTTTACCCTTATGTTTTGGGTATTTAGAACCAAAATTTGCTTTTGGCATATAGCTAAATTTGTAGTACGTACTATCTAAAAAAGGGGCACCATAGCGTTGGAACTGAAATTCTGTTCCTCTTCCGGCATTAATATTTGTCCCTTCAAATAAGCCTAAGCTTGGGTATAACAAAATAGATTGATCGTTTGGCAAATTAGGAGAAGGTCTTACAGGCAAACTATAGCTGCTTTTATGTGTGTAGTTTTCTAATTCTATAACAGTAATTTCGCATTTTATGCCATTTGTTAGCCAACCTTCACCATTAATCATATTTGCATATTCGCCAATAGTCATTCCATGTACTAAAGGAATAGGGTGCTTCCCCAAAAAACTACTAAACTCTTTTTCTAATGTAGGGCCATCTATATAATTACCGTTTGGGTTTGGACGGTCTAAAATAAGTAAAGGAACATTGTTTTCAGCACAAGCCTCCATGACATAATGTAACGTAGAAATATAGGTGTAAAATCGTACACCAACATCTTGAATATCAAAAACCATAATGTCTAAATCTTCTAATTGTTCTTTAGTTGGTTTTTTATGCTTCCCGTGAAGTGAAAAAATGGGCAACTGTGTTTTAGTATCAATGCCATCTTTTACATGCTCACCAGCATCAGCATTACCTCTAAAGCCATGTTCTGGTGCAAAGACTTTTATGATATTTAAACTTTTATCATTGTTAAGAAAGTCTACTAAATGATAACTAGTATCCACAATTATTTCTGGCTCTAAAACCTTATTAAGAGAACGTGTTACAATGGAGGTTTGATTTGCCACTACACCGACGCGCCTTCCTTTTAATAAAGGTAAATATGCTTCAGTTTGGTTGGCACCAACTATGATTGAACTGTCATTTAGAACTTGTTTCAGAATCTCATCATTAGATGATATGTCATTTTTCGTTTTAGAAGCACAAGAAATCACTATAACGACAAATAATAAAACTGTATTTTTGAAAACCTTAAAGCCCATATCAGATTTTGAATTTTGAGTTGTTTATAGCCAAACGTATAATTGGCAGTAAAACGTATAAAAGTAGTGTTTCAGCACCAATAATTAAAATTGGTATTGCCGCTATTGCTATTGGTGTCGTAGTTATGTTGATTGCTATTGCTACGGGTTTAGGCTTACAACAAAAGATCAGAGATAAAGTAGTTGCTTTTAACGGTCACATTATCATTGATAACTATGATACTAATGCTTCTGATGAATCTCAAGTGCCCATAAGTCTAGAACAGGATTTTTATCCAGAATTTAATACTCTAGAAGGGATTTCTCATATTCAAGGGACAGCCAATAAATTTACTATTATCAGAACAACTACTGATTTTGAAGGTGTTGTAATTAAAGGTGTTGGTAAAGATTACAAATGGAATTATTTTGAAGAGTTCCTTGTCGATGGCCGTTTACCAGATTTCACTAAGAAACTTAATAATGAAATTTTAATTTCTAAATACTTGGCTAATCGATTAGGCTTTAAAATAGGTGATACCTTTCAATCACTTTTTGGTGAAGATTTAGAACACTTACCGCGTATTAGAAATTTTAAGATTGTTGGGATTTACAATTCGGGGTTTCAAGAATTGGATGAAAAATTTTGTATTGCAGATATCAGACATATTCAGCGTTTAAATAAATGGGAGAAAAATCAAGTTGGTGCTTTTGAGGTTTTTGTAGATGATTTTTCTAAAATTGAAGAAACAGGAGAGGCGGTTTATAGAGAAATACCCTCACTTATGAAATCGACGACGGTCACCGATAAATACTATTCGGTGTTTGAATGGATTAAAATTTTTGATAATAACACCTATGGTATTATTGCTATTATGATTTTAGTTGCTGGTATAAATATGATTACAGCATTATTAGTGCTTATTTTAGAGCGTACACAAATGATAGGTGTTCTTAAAGCACTAGGCACTGCAAATTGGTCTGTAAGAAAGATGTTTTTATACAATGCATCATATCTCATAGGTTTAGGCTTGCTTTGGGGAAACTTAATTGGTTTAGGTTTATTATTTACTCAAAAATATTTCAAACTGTTTCCATTAAACCCAGATACGTATTATGTAAGTGAAGCTCCAGTTTATATAAGTTTAGATTATATTTTGCTACTTAATCTTGGGACATTTGTATTGTGTTTGTTAATGCTGTTAATCCCTTCTGTGATTATTTCAAAAATATCACCTGTAAGAGCTATTCGATTCGATTAAAACAAAATCAACTTTTCACTTAATACTTATCACTTTTAACTTAAATTTGCACTGCAAATTTGGAAATATGGACTACGTAGAAAATATATTAGGAACTATTGGTAATACACCAATGGTTAAAATGAACAAATTGGTTGAAGATTTGGACTGTTTAGTATTGGCTAAGTACGAAACCTTTAACCCAGGAAATTCAGTAAAAGACAGGATGGCACTTCAGATGATTGAAGATGCAGAAGCAGATGGAAGACTAAAACCTGGCGGAACAATTATTGAAGGAACTTCTGGTAATACAGGTATGGGATTGGCGCTTGCAGCTATTCTGAAAGGGTATAAATGTATTTTCGTGTTGAGTGATAAGCAATCTAAGGAGAAGATGGATATTCTCCGTGCTGTTGGTGCTGAGGTTGTGGTTTGCCCAACTGATGTTGAGCCAGATGACCCTCGTAGTTATTATTCTGTGTCTAAACGTTTAGGAGAAGAAACACCAAATTCATGGTATGTTAACCAATACGATAACCCTAGTAATGCAAAAGCGCATTACCAAACTACTGGGCCAGAGATTTGGCAGCAAACCGATGGAAAGGTGACTCATTTTGTTGTTGGCGTTGGTACAGGAGGTACAATATCTGGAGTTGGTAAATACCTAAAAGAACAAAACCCTAATGTAAAAATATGGGGAGTCGATACTTATGGTTCTGTGTTTAAAAAATATCATGAAACTGGTATTTTTGATGAAAACGAAATCTACTCGTACATCACTGAAGGAATTGGAGAAGACATATTGCCAAAAAATGTTGACTTCTCTATAATAGATGGTTTTACTAAAGTTACGGATAAAGACGCAGCCGTTTATACACAGAAACTAGCAAAAGAAGAAGGGATGTTTTTGGGTAATTCAGCTGGAGCTGCTATTAAAGGTGTTTTGCAACTAAAAGAGCATTTTGGACCTGACGATGTTGTGGTTGTTTTATATCATGATCACGGAAGTCGTTATGTGGGTAAGATGTTTAATGACGATTGGATGCGCGAGCGCGGTTTTATAGAAGACGAAATTACTGTAGCCTCAGATTTAATTAAAAATCATTCTGACAAGCCATTAGTTACTGTAAAAACTGAAGAATTGGTATCTCATGCTATAGAACGTATGAAGACTTTTAAAATATCTCAAATTCCAGTTGAAGATGTTACTGGCTTTGTAGGTGCTGTTGACGAAACAGATTTATTTAGAAAGTATGTTGAAGATAAAAATATTTCTGATTTGCCTATAAAAGATGTGATGAGTAAACCTTATCCAATTGTAAAAAAGAATACTAAAATTGAAGAAATCTCTAAGCTTATCAATAAAGAGAATAATGCAGTTTTAGTTGATTTAGAAAATGGTAAATACCATATAATTACCAAGCACGATATAATTAGTGCACTGTAAGTTTACATAGAAATATATTTAGAATAAAAATCCTGAGCATTGCTCGGGATTTTTTATTTTAGAGTATGCAAGAGGATTTTCTTCACTTTATATGGAAATACAAAAAGTTTGATGTTTCAAATTTATGGTCAACAAAAGGCGAATCAATTTCTGTAGTTAATTTGGGTCAACATAATCATAATTCTGGACCAGATTTTTTTAATGCACAAATAAATATTAATGGTCAGTTATGGGCTGGTAATGTTGAAATTCATGTAAAATCTTCAGATTGGTATGTGCACAACCATGAGAAAGATAAAACATATGATAATGTAATCTTGCATGTGGTTTGGGAACACGATTCAGATATATTCAGAAAAGATAATTCAGAAATTACAACCTTGGAGCTTAAAGATATTATAGATAGTATGTTACTTAATAGCTACAATAAACTTTTACAATCAAAATCTTGGATTAACTGCGAAACTGATTTTTCAAATACAAATGAATTTTTAATCAATAATTGGTTAGAACGCCTTTATGTTGAGCGTTTAGAGCGTAAGTCTAAAGATATAGAAACACTCCTTTTTGCTTCAAATAATGATTGGGAAGCTGTTCTTTTTAAGATGCTAGTTAAAAATTTTGGATTAAAAGTCAATGGCGAATCTTTTCTGAGTTTAGCAAATTCTTTCAATTTTCCTGTGATTAGAAAAATTAGACCTGAGCTGTCAGATTTAGAAGCCTTATTCTTTGGACAGGCTGGTTTACTTGATAATGATGTTCAAGATGTCTATTTCCAAGACTTGTATGAAAGATATCAGTTTTTAAAACAAAAGTTTCAACTTAATAATCAAGGTATAATGCCTTTACAGTTTTTTAGATTAAGACCGCCTAACTTTCCAACATTACGATTATCACAATTAGCAGTCTTATATCACAGAGAACCAAGTTTATTTTCAGATATTATTAAGGTAAATACCAAAGAGGAATTCTATAAATTGTTTAAAGTCGAAGCTTCAGAGTTTTGGAATACGCATTATACGTTCGCTAAAATATCTAAATCAACAAAAAAGAAGTTATCAAAATCCTTTATAGACTTACTAATAATTAACACTATATTACCTTTAAAATTCAGCTATGCAAAAGCTAGAGGTAAGGCAATAGAAGATTCAATATTTGCTTTAGTAAAATCTTTAGATTTGGAATCAAATAGTATAACAGAAAAATTTCTAAGTATTAAGCCACTTGATAAATCAGGATTAACATCTCAAGCTTTAATTCAGCTTAAAACAGAATATTGCAATAAAAATAAATGCTTGCAATGTGCAATAGGTAGTTATTTAATCTCAAAAAATGAATAACTTGCAACATGAATTTTTTCTATAAACTACTCCTTTATTTTCAAAAGCGTGGTTATTACGTTTGTCAACGAATAGCAGACCGTTTGGGTATTCGTGCAAAAGTAGTACGTACATCATTTATGTATTTAACTTTTGTTACAGTAGGTTTTGGTTTTGCAGTATATCTATTTCTAGCATTTTGGATGCGTATAAAGGATATTATTTATACAAAAAGAAGTTCGGTTTTTGATTTGTAATCTATGGGAAATCCATTATTAAAATTATTTAAATCCAAAATTTACACAGCATTAATCATGTTGGTGATTCTAATGTTTATTGGGGTTTTTGGTTATGTAGTTATTTCAGGGTATTCTTTAGTAGATGCTGTATATATGACAGTGATTACGATAACAACAGTTGGTTTTGCTGAGGTCAATCCCTTAGATACACCATCTAAAATATTTACCATTTTTTTAATTCTAACGAGTGTAGTTATTGTAGGATATGC
Organism: Winogradskyella haliclonae; assembly: GCF_014635865.1. GTDB lineage: Bacteria > Bacteroidota > Bacteroidia > Flavobacteriales > Flavobacteriaceae > Winogradskyella > Winogradskyella haliclonae. Next base: position 1,484,697 of record NZ_BMDQ01000001.1, read on the forward strand.
AATCTCAATAATTACCGAATACATTTTAAGCAGAAATAATTTTGAAAACATAAAACAACGTAAGATGCAGAAGCGTATAGATAATATGTCTAACCATATTATAATATGTGGTTATGGGCGGAATGGGAAACAAGCAGCAAAAAAATTACTGGCTTATAATAAGCCTTTTGTAATTATTGAACGAGATAAAGAAATCATCGAAAGATTTCAGGAAGAAAGTTTACCATTTGTATATGGTAATGCTAATGAAGATGAAACACTTTACCAAGCTGGAATAGAAAAAGCAGATACCTTAATAGCTGCATTACCAAGTGATGCCGACAATTTGTTTGTAGTATTATCAGCAAGGCAAATAAATAATAAAATGAGTATTATAAGTCGTGCTTCACAAGAAACATCTTATAACAAACTAAAACTTGCTGGTGCTAATAATGTAATTCTCCCAGACAGAATTGGGGGTGATCATATGGCTTCTTTAGTTGTAATACCAGATTTAGTTGAGTTTATAGACAATTTGGGTATTGTTGGAGAGCGTAATATTAATGTAGAGGAAGTCAAAGTAGAGCAGTTATATGATGTTAGTACTGTAAAAACAATTAGAGAGTTAGATTTACGTCGTAAAACAGGGTGTAATGTTATAGGTTTTAAAGACGGAAAAGGAGAATACTTGGTTAATCCAGAGGCAGATACCAAACTTATACCTGGCTCTAAAATTATAGTTTTAGGGCGCCCAGAACAAATTCAAAAATTAAATTCTGAATATAATATAGCCTAATTGTTGTAGCCATTTTAACGCTCTAAGCTTTAAAAACTCAATTTTTTTTAGCATCTTGTCGACTACTTTAAAAATACTAACTAATACTTTACTCATGAAGAAATCTCTTCTATCTATTTTTACACTTTTATTACCCTTATTAAATTTTGCTCAAGAAACTCAAGAAAAAGGCTTAGACCAGAAAATTGATGAAGCTTTTCAGCCAGTAGCTGATGCTTTTTTTGATGCTATATTTTTTCCAATTTATCAAGATGACACCTATACAATACCTTTTGTATTGGTACTCTTAGTGGGTAGTGCATTATTTTTTACTATCTATTTCGGATTTCCTAACATTCGCTTTTTCGGAAAAGCGATTAATGTTGTTAGAGGAAAGTATGATGATGTAGATCATGCAGTTGTAGAACCAGCTTATGGTGATTCTACTCCTGGAGGAGATGCGATAGAAACTATTAGAGATGAAAGTGAAGAAGGTGAAGTAAGTCATTTCCAAGCCCTAGCCACAGCGGTTTCAGGAACTGTAGGTAATGGTAATATTGCGGGTGTTGCACTTGCAATTGCTTTAGGTGGTCCTGGTGCTACGTTTTGGATGATTGTTTGTGGATTACTTGGTATGTCTACAAAATTTGTTGAATGTACATTAGGTGTACAATTTAGAGATGTTGGCGAAGATGGCGTAGTTTATGGTGGTCCTATGTATTACATAAGTAAAGGTTTAAAATCTAAAGGGTTTAAAACATTAGGTAAAATAGCTGCTGGTATCTTTGCAATATTTTGTATAGGAGGTTCTTTTGGTGGTGGTAATGCTGCTCAATCTAATCAAGCGACTATAGTAATAAAAGAATTATTTAATTGGGAAAGCACTGCCGCGGGTGCAATTGTTGGTGTAGTATTGGCTATTTTAGTTGGTATCATTATCATTGGTGGTATTAAGCGTATAGCTCAAGTAACTGAAAAAGTAGTGCCATTTATGGCGGTGATGTATGTCGCAGCATGTTTGTATATTATATTTAGCAATTTTGGTTTAATTGATGATGCTGTTGGATTGATAGTGAGAGAAGCCTTTAATCCTACTGCATTTGGTGTTGGTTCTATAATCGGGGTTTTACTTGTTGGTTTCCAAAGAGCAGCATTCTCTAATGAAGCTGGTGCTGGTTCTGCATCTATTGCACACTCTGCTGTAAAAACGAAATATTCTGCTTCTGAAGGATTAGTAGCTTTATTAGAGCCATTTATTGATACGGTTTTGATTTGTACAATGACAGCTTTAGTGATTGTTATTTTTAATTTTGGAGGTTTCTTTGAATATGGAGGAGATGGTTCTGGTGTCGTATTTATTGATGGTGTCGGATATGAAGGTGCAGGCATAACATCAAAAGCCTTTGCACAATATATTCCTTATTCTAATATATTTTTAACTGTAGCTGTAGTATTGTTTGCAGTATCTACTATGATATCTTGGTCTTATTATGGTCTACAATCATGGAAGTTCTTATTCGGAAGAGGAAAAACAGCAGACATGGTTTACAAGATTTTATTTTTATTGTTTGTTGTTATTGGTGCAGCTGCAAGTATGGGGTCTATCTGGAAATTCTCAGATGCGATGATTTTTGCAATGATATTCCCAAATATGGTTGGCTTATTCTTCTTGTTCCCAATAGTGAGAAAGCAATTAACGAGATACTTAGATGCTATAAAAGCAAAGAGATCAGCTTAATTGTATAAAAGTTATTATGAAATCCCACTTCAATTTTTCTAAACAAAAACGGAGTGGGATTTTTTTATTGGTATTGTTAATTATCATTGTACAATGCTTATACGTTTTTGTTGATTTCTCTTCTGATGAAATTAATCAACCAAGAACAGATGAATTAATACTTTATAGAGCAGAAGTAGATTCTCTCCGAAGAGTAGCACTTCAAAATAAAGCACCAAAAATTTATCCGTTTAACCCTAATTATATAACTGATTATAAAGGTTACACGCTTGGTATGTCTAATGAAGAAATTGATAGATTACACCAATTTAGAAAGCAGGAAAAATGGATAAACTCAGCTATAGATTTTCAGAACGTCACTAAGGTTTCAGATTCTCTATTAGCGATTATTTCTCCATATTTTAAATTTCCAGATTGGGTCACCAATCCAAAACCTAGAACTTATAATAACTCTCACTCGAGTTATAGTAAACCAAAAACCAATACGCAAAAACAAGATTTAAACACAGCAACAGCAAGTCAGCTTCAGAAAGTATATGGTGTTGGTGAAAAGCTTTCGGAACGTATAATAAATTACAGAAACAAGTACGGAGGTTTTATATCAGAAGTAGAATTATCACAAATATGGGGATTATCTCCTGAAGTTATTGAGCGCATAGTCGCAGACTTTACTGTCAAAACACCAAGACAGATTAATAAGTATAATCTAAATGAGGTTACAAGAGATCAGTTAGTTACAATTCCTAATATAGATTACGAGATTGCTAATAGCATAATCGAAGAAAGAATTCTGCGAGAAGGTTTTCAAAACATTGAGGATTTAACAAAATTTGAGGGTTTTCCACTTAAAAAATTACAGATTATTAAGTTATATTTGTATTTGTAATAAAATTGCTAAAAAATGTCAAAATTATATTTCACTGAAGAGCACGAATTATTTCGTGAAAGCTTACGAGAGTTTTTACGAAAGGAAGTAGTTCCGCATGTTGAAAAATGGGAAGAAACAGGTCATATAGAGCGTTTTATATGGAAAAAATTTGGCGATATGGGCTATTTTGGATTGGCATACCCTGAAGCTTATGGCGGATTAGACTTAGATCTTTTTTATACAGTAATTCTATTAGAAGAGTTACAGCGAATTAACTCTGGTGGATTTGCTGCAGCAATGTGGGCACATGCATATTTGGCAATGACTCATCTTAACAAAGAAGGAGATGAGCGTATAAAAGAAAAATATTTGGCGCCTAGTATTTCCGGAGATAGCATAGGCTGTCTTTGTATTACAGAGCCTTTTGGTGGTAGCGATGTAGCAGGTATGAGAACCACTGCTGTTAAAAAAGGAGACACCTATGTAATTAACGGTTCTAAAACCTTTATTACAAATGGTGTATATAGTGACTATTTGGTTGTTTCGGCTAAAACAAACCCTGAGCTAGGAAATAAGGGGATTAGTATGTTTGTTATTGATAGAAATGTTGAAGGCGTTTCTGCAACAAAGCTCGATAAATTAGGTTGGAGAGCATCTGATACTGGAGAAATAGCCTTTGATAATGTAGTTATTCCTGCTGAAAACTTGATGGGTGAAGAAAATCAAGGGTTTGCATACTTAATGCAACATTTGGCGTTAGAGCGTTTAATTATGGCAGTTAATGCGCATGCTAGAGCTGAGTTTGCTCTAGAATATGCTAAGCAATACATGTCAGAGCGTACAGCATTTGGCAAAACAATTGATAAGTTTCAGGCTCTCAGACATACTTATGCAGATTGCGAAACACAGATGGAAATTTGTAAGCAGTTTAATTATTATGTTGCAAAACGTTTGGATATGGGTGATTATGTCGTAAAAGAAGCGACCATGTCTAAATTACAGTCTACTAAAATGGCAGATGATGTTATTTATCAATGTTTACAGTTTTTAGGTGGTTATGGCTATATGGAAGAATACCCATTAGCACGTATGGCAAGAGATAGTCGATTAGGTCCTATTGGTGGAGGAACTAGTGAAATACTTCGCGAAATTATCGCTAAAATGGTCATCGATAATAAAGATTATAAGCCAGCGACATAAAATAAATTGATTAGTTTTGGAGTTCTATTAAACAGCTCAGAGTAATCTTGATAGAAAATCTAAGGTTACATTAAGAGCTTTTAATAACTAAATCTCGATTATCGAGTAAAACGGAATGGTCTTTGCCTTTACGTTAAGTAAATACAATAATCAACTTTAAGATGTCCACTAATCGCATTAATCTACTATTAACAGTTATAGTTTGTTTTTCAACTTTATTGAGTTTCTCTCAAGTTGAAGTTAAAGGAAAGGTTATAGATTCTACATATTTATCACCTATAGAAAACGCTAGTATTTATGTAAAGAACACTACCATTGGTACTATTAGTAATACTGATGGACGTTTTGTTTTATTAGTTCCAGTTGTGAATAAAAAAGATACGCTTATCATTTCCTCAATAGGATTTAAGAGCTTTAAAATTCCTGTTGATGAGTTTGATGGTTCTCAAGATATATATCTTGAAGAAGATGTCGCGTCACTAGATGAGATTGTTATTGTTGCAGACCCAAGGCCAACTACTGGCAATGATATTGTACTTAAAGCTCTTGAAGAACTGTCCGAAAATTTACCGGATTCTGCATATCTTCAAAAAGGATTTTTACGACACAAAGAGCGAAATAAACTTGAGTTTAAGTGGCTTATAGAAAGCGCAATTACCGTTTACGATTCTGGTTATGGTGCGAAAAGCACAGAGCATCTTAAGATTAATGTTGATGAGATGCGTAAGAGTTACGATTTAAGAGATGTAGATAGTATATTCTCTTATGTATCATATAGAAATAGAAATGCTAAGCGAAATAAGTTAAGAGCTCAAGACATAAGAAGAGAAGATGTATCTAAACAACAGCTGGTGAAATCTATTAAATGGAATGACACTCGTGTAAACGGCTTGCAGAATTTGTTTCAAGGTAAGCTTAATTTATTCCGTAACGCTCAAGATAAAAAAGCGCTTTTCGGAAAAGATATATTAGATACACATCAGTTTGCTTTAGATACCATATTAGTAGATGATGGAAGAAAGATTTATAAAATCAAAATAGACGAAAGTACCAATTTTGTTAACCTTAATACTAAAGGCATATATAATGATGGTTACAAAGCCCAAGGGTGGTTATATATTTACTATGATAATTATGCTATAAAAAAAGTAGAATATGAGCTAGTTGCTGCATCAAATACTCAAAAAAGTAGAAGTAAAAGATTATTTGGTACTCAAACCAACCATAAGTTAATTATCAATTACATAGAGTATAATGATAGGATGTATCCTAATTACATTTATTACGAGACGCCTAAACTTGTAAATGTTGGTTTAAAAACTAATAGAAAAGTATCACAAAAAGAGATTGATAGATATAATAGAGAAGAACGTTATTATTCTACAGTACAAGAAATACTATTTTCTGAAATTATTTTGGACAGAGATATTGTTAAGTCAGAATTGAATAGTAAACCATGGGATATGGATATATTTTTATCAAAACCTTACAATAAAGAATTTTGGAAAAATTATAATGTTCTTTTAGAAAGTGAAGAAGACGAGGAGATGATTGATGACTTATCTCAGCGTGCCTCCTTATTTAAAGACTAATTCAAAAATGATATATTCGCTTTTGTAAAGTAGAATTTGTTTTTATATTTGCGCCGCAAAAATCTAAAAGAAAGGGGGTTAAGACCTATGTTAAAGATCCAGGTAAACACAGGAGAAAATATAGAAAGAGCATTAAAGCGTTACAAGCAAAAGTTCAATAGAACAGGAACTAGACGTGAGCTTCAATTAAGAAAGCAATATGCTAAACCTTCAATTGTTCGTAGAGCAGAAATACAAAAGGCAGAATATGTTCAAAGTTTAAAAGACGCAGAACAGATTTAAAAAAATATAGACTAAAGAGATTAAAAATCCCGTTTACAATTAAGTAACGGGATTTTTTTATCTCAAATAAATAAAAGCTATTTTTAGTTCTATAATCAAACCTATGTCTTTAGAAAAGTTTTCAGATTATTTATTACTAGAAAAGAAATATTCTTCTCATACGGTCACGGCATATATAAAAGACTTAGAAAATTTTCAAAGTTTTTTAGATGCAAACTATAATAAAGAGTTTATTGATAATGTAGGGTACAATATTATTCGCCAATGGATAGTAGGTTTGGTAAATTCTGGTATTACCAATAGAAGCATAAACAGAAAAGTGTCTTCACTTAACTCTTACTATAAATTTCTTTTAAAAATTGAAGGCTTAAAAACTAACCCATTAAAAACTCATAAAGCACTAAAAATTGAAAAGAAGATTCAAGTACCGTTTTCCCAAAAGGAATTAACTAATGTTCTTCAGAGTTTAAATGACGTAGATGATTTTGAAAGCGCTAGAAATAAATTAATAGTAGAGCTGTTTTATGCCACAGGAATTAGACGTATTGAGCTTATAGAAATAAAAATTAAAGATGTAGATATAACGAATAAAACCCTCAAAGTACTAGGTAAAAGAAATAAGGAACGTTATATCCCATTAATACCATCAGTTATTAAAACCATAAATATCTATAATGAATATAGAAGTAATCTACCCGATGTTAAAGACTCAAATCACTTATTCTTAACTAAGAAAGGTGCAAAAGTCTATGAGACACTTGTTTATAGAGTAATAAATAAGTATTTTAGTAACGCATCTTCAAAACTAAAATGTAGCCCCCATGTGCTTAGGCACTCTTTTGCAACACATTTGCTTAATGAAGGTGCAGATATTAATGCAGTAAAAGAACTACTTGGGCATTCTAGCTTAGCAGCAACTCAGGTTTATACTCATAGTAGTATAGCCGAATTAAAAAAAGTGCATGCTAAAGCTCACCCAAGAAATATCAACTAAAAAATCTAACTGGCTTATGAATGTAAACACTCAATCCATCAATTTTGTAGCGGACGTTAAGTTGAAAAACTTTATACAAAAACGTTTTGAAAAACTAAATCAGTACTACGATAAAATTATTCAAACAGAAGTGTATCTAAAAGTTGAAAACACAAGTGATAAGGAAAATAAAATCTTTGAGGCAAAACTCAGTGTTCCAGGAGATACATTTGTTGTAAAAAAGCAGAGTAAGTCTTTTGAGGAAGGTGCAGACCTAGTAGCAACATCTTTGATGAGGCGATTAAAGAAACGAAAAGAAAAATTAAGGTCGCATTCCTAGTAAAAATTTTTCAAAAATATTTTGAAAGAAAAAATAAAACATTACATTTGCAGTCCGTTAGAAATAGCGGACTTTTTTATGTTAAAAATTTAACTAAAAAAAGTGCTAAAAAAGCCGATGTAGCTCAGCTGGCTAGAGCAGCTGATTTGTAATCAGCAGGTCGTGGGTTCGAGTCCCTCCATCGGCTCTTTTTTCTGAAAAGAAAATAGTTCTTTTAAAAGAATGGAATGTCAATAAAAAGCTGTAATTTTGCAGCCTAAAAATTGATAATTGGGGAGATACTCAAGCGGCCAACGAGGACAGACTGTAACTCTGTTGTTTTTTAACTTCGCAGGTTCGAATCCTGCTCTCCCCACCAAAACTTTTTTTAATTAAGAAGTTAATTTGAAATATTGAAAACCATTAATTAGAAATTCTAATTATAAAAGCGAGAGTAGCTCAGTTGGTAGAGCGTCAGCCTTCCAAGCTGAATGTCGCCGGTTCGAACCCGGTCTCTCGCTCAAAGTTTCTGCGAAGGTAGAAATCTCATAGTAATGAGGAAATAAATACTTTACGCCGGTGTAGCTCAGGGGTAGAGCGTTTCCTTGGTAAGGAAGAGGTCACGAGTTCAAATCTCGTCATTGGCTCTTTTTTTTGGTATATAAAAATTGAACACTAATATAAATTAAGATTAAATAAATTAAACATGGCAAAGGCAACTTTCGATCGTTCAAAACCACACCTTAATATAGGTACAATTGGACACGTAGATCACGGTAAAACAACTTTAACTGCTGCTATTACTAAAGTATTAGCTGATGCAGGTTTATCTGAAGCAAAAGACTTCGATCAAATTGATAACGCTCCTGAAGAAAAAGAGAGAGGTATTACAATTAACACATCTCACGTAGAGTACGCAACAGCAAATCGTCATTACGCTCACGTTGACTGTCCAGGTCACGCCGATTATGTAAAGAACATGGTAACTGGTGCTGCACAAATGGATGGTGCTATCTTAGTTGTAGCTGCAACAGATGGTCCTATGCCACAAACTCGTGAGCACATCCTTTTAGGACGTCAGGTAGGTATTCCTCGTATCGTTGTATTCATGAACAAAGTGGATATGGTTGATGATGAAGAGTTATTAGAATTAGTAGAAATGGAAATCAGAGATTTATTATCATTCTATGAGTATGATGGTGATAATGGGCCTGTTGTTGCTGGTTCTGCTTTAGGTGCACTTAACGGTGAGCAAAAGTGGGTTGATACAGTAATGGAATTAATGGAAGCTGTAGATTCATGGATTGAAGAGCCTGTACGTGATATGGATAAGCCTTTCTTAATGCCTATCGAAGATGTATTCTCTATTACAGGTCGTGGTACTGTTGCAACTGGTCGTATTGAGACTGGTGTAGCAAATACTGGAGATCCTGTAGAGATTATCGGTATGGGTGCTGAGAAATTAACGTCTACTATTACTGGAATCGAAATGTTCCGTCAAATATTAGATAGAGGTGAAGCTGGTGATAACGCTGGTATCTTATTAAGAGGTATTGAGAAAACTCAAATCTCTAGAGGTATGGTAATTACAGCTCCTGGTTCTGTAACACCACACCAAAAGTTCAAAGCTGAGGTTTATATCCTTAAGAAAGAAGAAGGTGGTCGTCACACACCATTCCATAATAACTACCGTCCACAGTTCTACGTACGTACAACTGATGTAACAGGAAACATTGCGCTTCCTGATGGAGTTGAAATGGTAATGCCTGGTGATAACTTAACGATTACTGTTGAGTTAATTCAACCAATTGCAATGAACGTAGGTTTACGTTTCGCTATCCGTGAAGGTGGTCGTACAGTTGGTGCTGGTCAGGTAACTGAAATTTTAGACTAATATAAATTCTAAAATATATATTAAGGTGTCCCGTTTTTTCGGGATACCTTGATTTATGTTTACGGGTTTAGCTCAGTTGGTAGAGCACTGGTCTCCAAAACCAGGTGTCGGGAGTTCGAGTCTCTCAACCCGTGCAAGCTAAGTATAGTAAGGCCTAATCTACTAAATAAAATAGGTTAAGCCTCAATAATATAAAAATCAAATGGCAGGAATAGTAACATACGTAAAAGAATCGTTCGAAGAGCTTAAGAATAATGTAACATGGACACCTTGGTCAGAAGCACAAAGGTTAACAGTTGTAGTAGCGGTTTTTTCCATATTATTTTCTTTAGCTATTTGGGGAATAGATACAGTTTTCAGTAGAGTTATCAAGGCATATTTTGGCCTAATTAATTAAACAACGATCAATCAAAATGTCTGAAAAAAGCGGAAATAAAAAATGGTACGTTGTTAGGGCTGTAAGTGGTCAAGAAAACAAAATCAAAACCTATATAGAAAATGAAATTTCTAGATTAGGCTTAGGAGATTATGTTGACCAAGTATTAGTCCCAACTGAAAAAGTAATACAAATACGTAACGGTAAGAAAATAAATAAAGAACGTACTTATTTTCCTGGTTACATAATGATACAGGCAAACCTAAGTGGTGAAATACCACATATTATTAAATCAATTACTAATGTTATTGGTTTTTTAGGTGAAACAAAAGGAGGTGACCCAGTACCACTAAGACAATCAGAAGTTAACCGTATGTTAGGTAAAGTAGATGAATTGGCTTTAGAAGCTGATGCTAATGTTGCAATACCTTTCACAATAGGTGAGACCGTAAAAGTTATTGATGGACCATTTAATGGATTTGATGGTACTATTGAAAAGATAAATGAAGAGAAGCGTAAACTTGAAGTAATGGTAAAGATTTTTGGAAGAAAAACACCATTAGAGTTAAGTTATATGCAAGTTGAAAAAGTATAATAATTGTTACATTATATAGCGTTCGTTTTTAGGCTTCCAATTTAAAAACGACGCACAATTTTAAATTTAAAATGGCAAAAGAACTAGACAAAGTAGTTAAATTACAAGTTCGGGGAGGTGCTGCGAATCCATCGCCACCGGTTGGACCCGCTTTAGGTGCCGCTGGAGTTAATATCATGGAGTTCTGTAAGCAATTTAATGCTAGAACTCAAGATAAACCAGGTAAAGTTTTACCTGTGGTAATCTCTGTTTACAAAGACAAATCATTTGAATTTGTAATCAAGACTCCACCAGCAGCAGTACAATTATTAGAAGCGGCCAAAGTAAAGAAAGGATCTGGAGAACCAAACCGACGTAAAGTAGCAAAAGTAACTTGGGATCAAGTTAAAACTATTGCAGAAGACAAGATGGTAGATTTAAACGCGTTCACGATTGACTCAGCTATGAAAATGGTAGCTGGTACAGCGAGATCGATGGGTATCACAGTTAAAGGAGGAGACGCTCCAAACTAAAATTTTTGAAATGGCAAGATTAACAAAAAAGCAAAAAGAAGCTAGAGCTAAAGTTGATAAAAACAAACTTTACTCAATAGAAGAAGCTTCAGCTTTACTTAAAGAAATCACATACACAAAGTTTGATGCCTCAGTAGATTTAGCCGTAAGATTAGGCGTAGATCCGCGTAAAGCAAATCAAATGGTACGTGGTGTAGTTTCGTTACCTCACGGTACAGGTAAAGACATGAAGGTTCTTGCATTAGTAACTCCAGACAAAGAAGACGAAGCTAAAGCAGCAGGCGCTGATTATGTTGGGTTAGATGAATACTTACAGAAAATCAAAGATGGTTGGACAGATGTAGACGTTATTGTTACTATGCCAAGTATCATGGGTAAGTTAGGACCATTAGGTAGAGTATTAGGGCCAAGAGGTCTTATGCCAAACCCTAAGACAGGAACAGTAACTATGGATGTGGCCAAAGCAGTTACAGAAGTAAAAGCTGGTAAAATAGATTTTAAAGTAGATAAGACAGGTATCGTTCACGCGCCAATAGGTAAAGCATCATTTAGTGCTGATAAACTTGTAGGTAACGCAAACGAATTACTTTCAACTTTAATGAAGTTAAAACCAACTGCATCAAAAGGTGTATATGTGAAGAGCATTTATATGTCAAGCACAATGAGCCCAAGTATTGCAATTGATACTAAAATAGGATAGTAGTTAAACTTAGAATATTATGACAAGAGAAGAAAAATCCATAGTAATTGAAGAGTTAACTGCGCAATTGGCAGATAATACAAATATCTATTTAACAGATATTTCTGGATTAAATGCTGTTGATACTTCAAACTTACGTCGTGCTTGTTTTAAAGCAAACGTTAAGTTAGCGGTTGTAAAGAATACATTATTAGAAAAGGCAATGGAAGCTTCAGACAAAGAGTTTGGAGATTTACCAACGACTTTAAAAGGGAACACCTCTGTAATGTATTCTGAAACAGGTAACGGACCTGCTAAAGTAATTAAAGCTTTTCGTAAGAAATCTGAAAAACCTTTATTAAAAGGTGCTTTCATCGAAGAGTCTATTTACATAGGAGACGACCAATTAGATGCCTTAGTAGAAATCAAATCAAGAGAAGAATTACTTGGTGAGATTATCGGATTATTACAATCTCCTGCTAAGAATGTTATTTCAGCACTTAAATCAGGTGGTGGTACATTAGCGGGCATCATTAAAACATTATCTGAAAAAGAAGGATAATTAGCGAGTACGCACTTAAAAATTAAAATAAAAACACACACATTAAAACGATAGAAAAATGGCAGATTTAAAAGATTTCGCAGAACAATTAGTTAATTTAACTGTAAAAGAGGTTAATGAATTAGCTGATATTTTAAAAGAAGAATACGGTATTGAGCCTGCTGCTGCTGCAGTAGCTGTTGCTGCTGGTGGTGCTGCTGCTGGTGGAGACGCTGCAGAAGAGAAGACTGAATTTGACGTAATCCTTAAAGCAGCTGGTGGTTCTAAACTAGCAGTTGTAAAATTAGTTAAGGAATTAACTGGTTTAGGATTAAAAGACGCTAAAGGTTTAGTTGATGATGCACCAAGTGCAATCAAAGAAGGCGTTGCTAAAGATGAAGCAGAAGCTTTAAAAGCATCTTTAGAAGAAGCTGGAGCTGAGGTTGAGCTTAAGTAAGCTCGGTTAATACCTACAATACAAGGTTTAGGTTTATCCCGCAATACGTTGCGGGATAATGCCTAGACCATTTTGTGTATATAAATAGTATGTACACTTTATTACATTATTTTTAATCAAAAACGCGTTCATCGATGTTAGCAAAACAAGCTGAAAGATTAAATTTCTCCTCGATTGTAAACAGAACTGAATATCCAGATTTTCTGGACATTCAGATAAAATCCTTTCAGGATTTTTTCCAATTAGAGACAAAATCTGATCAAAGAGGTAACGAAGGTTTATATAATACCTTCATGGAAAACTTTCCAATTACCGACACAAGAAACCAATTCGTATTAGAATTCTTGGACTATTTTATAGACCCACCAAGATATTCAATCGAAGAATGTATAGAAAGAGGACTAACATACAGTGTGCCATTAAAAGCACGTTTGAAATTGTATTGTACAGACCCTGAGCACGAGGATTTCGAAACTATTGTTCAAGATGTGTACTTAGGAACAATTCCTTACATGACCCCAAGTGGTACTTTCTGTATTAATGGAGCAGAACGAGTTGTTGTGTCTCAGTTGCATAGATCACCTGGTGTATTCTTTAGCCAGTCGTTCCATGCAAACGGTACTAAGTTATACTCAGCAAGAGTTATTCCTTTTAAGGGATCTTGGATAGAATTTGCTACTGATATCAATAGCGTAATGTACGCTTACATTGACAGAAAGAAAAAACTTCCTGTTACAACCTTGTTTAGAGCTATTGGCTTTGAACGTGATAAAGATATCTTAGAGATATTTGATCTTGCTGAAGAAGTAAAAGTTTCTAAGTCAGGATTAAAGAAAGTTATCGGTCGTAAACTAGCGGCACGTGTACTTAATACATGGCACGAAGATTTCGTAGATGAAGATACAGGAGAAGTTGTATCTATTGAACGTAACGAAATTGTATTAGATCGTGACACAATTATAGACAAAGAAAATATTGAAGAAATCCTTGAGGCTGGTGTAAAAACAATTCTTTTGCATAAAGAAAGCGGCCAACAAGGCGATTACGCAATTATTCATAATACATTACAGAAGGATCCAACAAACTCTGAAAAAGAAGCTGTTGAGCATATCTACCGTCAATTACGTAATGCTGAGCCGCCAGATGAGGAAACAGCGCGTGGTATTATTGATAAATTATTCTTCTCTGACCAACGTTACTCTTTAGGTGAAGTAGGTCGTTACAGAATGAACAAGAAGCTTCAATTAGATATCGGTATGGATAAGCAAGTGCTTACCAAAGTAGATATCATTACAATTATAAAATACTTAATTGAGTTGATCAACTCTAAAGCAGAGATTGATGATATCGATCACTTATCTAATAGACGTGTACGTACTGTAGGTGAACAATTATCGTCTCAGTTTGGTGTTGGTTTAGCGCGTATGGCGCGAACTATTCGTGAACGTATGAACGTTCGTGATAACGAAGTGTTTACACCTATAGATTTGATTAACGCTAAGACCTTGTCTTCAGTTATTAATTCATTCTTTGGTACAAACCAATTGTCTCAGTTTATGGATCAAACAAATCCATTAGCAGAGATTACACACAAACGTCGTCTATCAGCTTTAGGACCTGGAGGTTTATCTAGAGAAAGAGCAGGTTTCGAGGTTCGTGATGTTCACTACACACACTACGGACGTTTATGTCCTATTGAAACACCAGAAGGACCAAATATTGGTTTAATTTCTTCATTATCGGTATATGCAAAAGTGAATTCTATGGGATTCATCGAAACACCTTATCGTAAAGTAGAAAAAGGTGTTGTAGATATCAAAAATGAACCAACATATCTAAGTGCTGAAGAGGAAGAAGATATGTTAATTGCGCAAGCAACTATAGAAGTTGATGATAAAGGGAAAATACTTCCTGAGAAAATTATCTCTCGTCAAGAAGGTGATTTCCCAGTAATAGAGCCATTAAGTGTAAACTATACAGATGTTGCTCCTAATCAAATTGCATCTATTTCTGCATCTTTAATTCCTTTCTTGGAACATGATGATGCCAACCGTGCATTGATGGGATCTAACATGATGCGTCAAGCCGTGCCATTATTGCGTCCTCAGGCACCAATTGTAGGTACTGGTTTAGAGCGTCAAGTGGCTTCAGACTCTAGAGTATTAATTAATGCTGAAGGTGTTGGTACTGTTGAGTATGTAGATGCTGAAAAAATAACAATCAAGTACGAACGTACTAAAGAAGAAGGTATGGTAAGCTTTGATAGCGATACTAAGACTTATCCTTTAGTAAAATTCAGAAAGACTAACCAAGGTACATCTATCAACTTAAAACCTATCGTTCAGAAAGGTGATAAAGTTGCAAAAGGACAGGTGTTATGTGAAGGTTATGCAACTCAAAAAGGTGAGCTTGCTCTAGGTCGTAACATGAAAGTGGCCTTCATGCCATGGAAAGGTTATAACTTTGAGGATGCCATTGTAATTTCTGAAAAAGTAGTTCGTGATGATATATTTACGTCTATTCATATCGATGAGTATTCTTTAGAAGTAAGAGATACAAAATTAGGTAACGAAGAGTTAACTAATGATATCCCTAATGTTTCTGAAGAAGCTACAAAAGACTTGGATGAAAACGGTATGATTCGCGTTGGTGCAGAAATCAAACCAGGAGATATTTTAATTGGTAAGATTACGCCAAAAGGTGAGTCTGATCCAACTCCAGAAGAAAAATTATTACGTGCCATCTTTGGTGACAAAGCAGGAGATGTTAAGGATGCTTCTTTAAAAGCTTCGCCATCATTAAATGGTGTTGTTATAGACAAGAAGTTGTTTGCAAGAGCAATAAAAGATAAGCGTAAGAGAGCTCAAGACAAAGAGGATATCGAGAAGTTAGAAGATGTTTACGATAACCGTTTTGATGATCTTAAGAATATCTTAGTTGAGAAATTATTTGCTATCGTTAATGGTAAAACCGCTCAAGGTATTTATAACGATTTAGGTGAAGAGATTATACCTAAAGGAAAGAAATATACCTTAAAGATGTTAAACGCTGTTGATGATTATACGCATTTAACTTCAGGTAAGTGGACTACTGATGATGCAACTAATGAAATGGTTGCAGATTTAATCCATAACTATAAGATTAAAGAAAACGATCTTCAAGGGTCATTACGTCGTGAGAAATTTACAATCTCTGTAGGTGATGAGTTACCAGCTGGTATTATCAAATTAGCTAAAGTTTATATTGCTAAAAAGCGTAAACTTAAAGTTGGTGATAAAATGGCAGGACGTCACGGAAACAAGGGTATTGTTGCACGTATCGTTCGTCAAGAAGATATGCCATTCTTAGAAGATGGAACTCCAGTAGATATCGTATTAAATCCATTAGGGGTACCATCTCGTATGAATATTGGTCAGATTTATGAAACAGTACTTGGATGGGCTGGTCAGAAATTAGGAAGAACTTATGCGACGCCAATTTTCGATGGAGCTACATTAGAGCAAATCAATGGATTTACAGATGAAGCTGGTGTACCACGTTTTGGTCATACCTATTTATATGATGGTGGAACTGGTGATCGTTTCGATCAGCCTGCAACAGTTGGTGTTATTTATATGATTAAGTTAGGTCACATGATTGACGATAAAATGCACGCACGTTCAATAGGTCCTTACTCATTAATTACGCAACAGCCATTAGGTGGTAAAGCACAGTTTGGTGGTCAGCGTTTTGGTGAGATGGAAGTATGGGCACTTGAAGCTTATGGTGCATCAAGTACATTACGTGAAATCTTAACTGTAAAATCAGATGACGTAATTGGTAGAGCTAAGACTTATGAGGCTATCGTAAAAGGAGAGCCAATGCCAGAGCCAGGACTACCTGAATCTTTCAACGTACTTATGCACGAATTGAAAGGATTAGGATTAGATATTAGATTAGAAGAGTAAAACTTAGGTGTATAGTTTCAGCCTTTAAAGGCTGAAACTATGTGCTGAATACCATAAATAAAATGGCAAGAAAACAAGATAAGAATACAGTACAGAAATTTAACAAGATTTCTATTGGTTTGGCATCACCAGAGTCTGTTTTAGCAGCATCTCGAGGTGAAGTATTAAAGCCAGAAACTATTAATTATCGAACACACAAACCTGAACGTGACGGTTTGTTTTGCGAGCGTATTTTTGGTCCTGTAAAGGATTTTGAATGTGCTTGTGGTAAATATAAAAGAATACGCTACAAAGGTATTGTTTGTGATCGTTGTGGTGTAGAAGTAACAGAAAAGAAAGTACGTAGAGATAGAGTAGGACACATCAACTTAGTTGTGCCTGTAGCTCACATCTGGTACTTCCGTTCGTTACCAAATAAGATTGGTTATTTATTAGGTTTACCTTCTAAGAAATTAGACATGATTATTTACTACGAAAGATACGTAGTAATTCAGCCAGGTATTGCTATGAATGCTGAAGGAGAACCATTACAAAAAATGGATTTCTTAACTGAGGAAGAGTATCTAAATATTTTAGAATCTATTCCACAGGAAAACCAGTATTTAGACGATACAGATCCTAATAAATTTATCGCAAAAATGGGTGCAGAATGTCTTATAGATATTTTAGCACGTATAGACTTAGATCAGTTATCATATGACTTACGTCATAAAGCTAATAACGAAACCTCAAAGCAGCGTAAGACAGAAGCATTAAAACGTCTTCAAGTTGTTGAAGCTTTTAGAGATTCTAACTTAAATAGAGAGAACAAGCCAGAGTGGATGATTATGAAGGCTGTTCCTGTAATTCCACCAGAATTAAGACCTTTAGTGCCTTTAGATGGTGGTCGTTTTGCAACATCTGATTTAAATGATCTTTACCGTCGTGTAATTATCCGTAACAATCGTTTAAAGCGTTTAGTAGAGATAAAAGCACCAGAAGTGATTTTACGTAACGAGAAGCGTATGCTTCAAGAGTCTGTAGATTCATTATTTGATAATACGCGTAAGTCATCTGCTGTAAAAACAGATTCAAATAGACCATTAAAATCATTATCAGATTCACTTAAAGGTAAGCAAGGACGTTTCCGTCAAAACTTACTAGGTAAGCGTGTTGATTATTCTGCACGTTCTGTTATTGTTGTTGGACCTGAGTTGAAATTATTTGAGTGCGGTTTACCAAAAAATATGGCAGCTGAGCTTTACAAGCCATTCATCATTCGTAAGTTAATCGAAAGAGGAATTGTAAAAACAGTAAAGTCTGCTAAGAAAATTATAGATAGAAAAGAACCTGTTGTTTGGGATATCTTGGAGAATGTTCTTAAAGGACATCCGGTATTACTTAACCGTGCGCCTACGCTTCACCGTTTAGGTATACAAGCATTCCAACCTAAGCTTATCGAAGGTAAAGCAATTCAGTTACACCCATTAGTGTGTACTGCATTTAATGCCGATTTCGATGGTGACCAAATGGCGGTACATTTACCATTAGGACCAGAAGCTATATTAGAAGCACAATTATTAATGTTAGCGTCTCATAATATTCTGAATCCTGCAAATGGTTCGCCAGTAACAGTACCTTCTCAGGATATGGTACTTGGGTTATATTACATGACCAAGCACAGAAAAACGGATAAGGATTACACGGTTAAAGGTGAAGGTTTAACATTCTATTCTCCAGATGAAGTAACCATTGCTTATAACGAGAAGAAAGTTGACTTAAACGCAGGAATTAAAGTACGCACAAAAGACTTTAATGAAGAAGGTGAGTTAACAACACAAATTATAGAAACTACTGTAGGACGTGTACTTTTTAACGAAAAAGTACCAGAAGCAGCAGGCTATATTAATGAAGTATTGACTAAGAAATCTTTAAGAGATATCATTCATGGTATTCTTAAAGTAACTTCAGTGCCAGAAACTGCTGAATTCCTTGATGAAATTAAAACATTAGGGTATAAGTTTGCATTCCAAGGTGGTTTATCATTCAGTTTGGGTGATATTATTATTCCACAAGAGAAGCATACAATGATTGCTGCTGCTAATAAGCAAGTAGATGGTATTATGGGTAACTATAATATGGGTCTTATTACTAATAACGAACGTTATAACCAAGTTATTGATATCTGGACATCTACTAATGCAGAATTAACTGAGTTATCCATGAAACGTATCCGTGAAGATCAGCAAGGATTTAACTCGGTATTTATGATGCTTGATTCTGGAGCTCGTGGATCTAAAGAACAGATTCGTCAGTTAACAGGTATGCGTGGATTAATGGCTAAGCCAAAAAAGTCTAATGCAGGCGGTGGAGAAATTATCGAAAACCCGATTCTTTCTAACTTTAAAGAAGGGCTTTCAATTTTAGAATACTTTATTTCTACTCACGGTGCACGTAAAGGTCTTGCAGATACGGCTCTTAAAACAGCAGATGCAGGTTACTTAACGCGTCGTCTAGTAGATGTATCTCAAGATGTTATTGTATATCAAGAAGATTGTGGTACGTTAAGAGGTATCGAAGTTTCTGCATTAAAGAAAAACGAAGAAGTTGTTGAGAAATTAGAAGCTAGAATCGTAGGTCGTACATCTGTAAATGATGTTTACAATCCATTGACTGAAGAGCTTTTAGTATCAGCAAACCAGCATATCGATGATGTAATTGCTAAGAAAATTGGTGATTCTCCAGTAGAATCTATCGAAGTACGTTCACCATTGACATGTGAGGCCAAAAAAGGTATCTGTGTGAAGTGTTATGGTCGTAATCTTGCTACTGGTAAAATGGTACAACGAGGAGAAGCTGTTGGTGTAGTTGCCGCACAGTCTATTGGTGAGCCAGGAACTCAGTTAACATTACGTACATTCCACGTGGGTGGTATTGCAGGTAACATTTCTGAAGAGAATAAGTTAATTGCTAAGTTTGACGGTATTGCAGAAATCGAAGATTTAAAAACTGTAAAAAGTAAGGATAACGAAGGTAATGATGTAGATGTTGTTATCTCTCGTACTTCAGAATTGAAATTAACCGATGCTAAAACAGGAATCGTACTAAGTACAAATAACATACCTTATGGTTCTTTCATTTATGTGAAGCCTGGTGCTAAGCTTAAGAAAGGTGATGTGGTTTGTCAGTGGGATCCATATAACGGTGTAATTATTTCAGAATTCGCTGGTAAAGTGAAGTATGAAAACATTGAGCAAGGTGTAACTTATCAAGTAGAAATTGATGAGCAAACTGGTTTCCAAGAGAAAGTAATTTCAGAATCTAGAAACAAGAAGTTAATACCAACATTACTGATTGAAGATAAGAAAGGTGAAACCATCCGTTCTTATAACTTACCAGTAGGGGCTCACATTATGATTGACGATGGTGATAAGATTGAAATTGGTAAGATTTTAGTTAAGATACCTCGTAAGTCGGCTAAAGCAGGTGATATTACAGGTGGTCTTCCTCGTGTAACAGAATTATTCGAAGCACGTAACCCATCTAACCCAGCTGTAGTAACAGAAATTGATGGTGTTGTATCATTTGGTAAGATTAAGCGTGGTAATCGTGAGATTATCATCGAGTCTAAATTAGGCGAGGTTAAGAAATACTTAGTGAAGTTATCTAATCAAATTCTTGTACAAGAAAACGATTATGTAAAAGCGGGTATGCCTTTATCAGATGGTTCTATTACACCAAACGATATCTTAAATATCAAAGGCCCTTCTGCGGTACAACAATACTTGGTTAATGAAGTACAAGAGGTTTACCGTTTACAAGGTGTAAAGATTAATGACAAGCACTTTGAAGTTGTTGTAAGACAGATGATGCGTAAAGTTAGAATCATTGATTCTGGCGATACTATTTTCTTAGAAAACCAACTGGTTCATAAGTCAGATTTCATAGAAGAGAATGATAAGATTTTTGGAATGAAGGTAGTTGAAGACGCTGGAGATTCTGAGAACTTAAAACAAGGTCAGATCGTGACGACTCGTCAATTACGAGATGAGAATTCTGTACTTAGAAGAGAAGATAAAGCTTTAGTAACTGCTCGTGATGCGAGTCCAGCTACAGCGACTCCAATCTTGCAAGGTATTACAAGAGCATCTTTACAAACCAAGTCGTTTATCTCTGCAGCATCGTTCCAAGAGACAACTAAAGTACTTAACGAGGCCGCTGTAAACGGTAAAGTTGATACATTAGAAGGTCTTAAGGAGAATGTAATTGTAGGTCATAGAATTCCAGCTGGTACAGGTGTTAGAGATTACGATAATATCATCGTAGGCTCTAAGTCAGAGTTCGATGAAATGATGAAACAGAAAGAAGAGATGAATTACAATTAGTAATTGCTCTTATCTCAAAATAATGAGACTATAATAAATCAAAAAGCCTTCTTACTATAGTTTGAAGGCTTTTTTTAATACTAATTTAAATAACCAGACTTCCTTTGCAAGGAAGCTTAAACACGTTTAAGATGGCAGACGAAAAAAAACAACCAAAGCAAGGACAAATCAATATAGAATTAGATGAGCAAGTAGCTCAAGGTACCTATTCTAATCTCGCAATAATCAATCACTCAGTTTCTGAGTTTGTCGTAGATTTTGTAAATATTATGCCTGGGACACCAAAGAGTAAAGTAAAGTCTCGTATTATATTGACACCGCAGCACGCTAAACGTTTGGTAAAAGCTCTAAGTGAAAACGTAAAGCGTTTTGAAAATGTACATGGTACAATTAAAGATTATGACCAACCACAAATGCCAATAAATTTTGGGCCGACAGGTCAAGCATAAATAGAGTTCTCTAAATAAAAAAAAGCCACTATTATAGTGGCTTTTTTTTATGATGATTAAATGCTATAGAATTATGCAGACTTCTTTGTTTTATCAGTGGTAAGTTGGTATTGTAAAGCACCAGATGGGCATTTTTTTATTTGCTTTATTATACGCTTGGTATTTGCACCATCTAAGTCAATCCAGGGTATTACTGAGTGTCTGAATACATCAGAAAGTTGTCTTGCGCAAAGTTCTGCATTAACGCAGCATTGCGGTTGGTAGGTTACAGTAATCTTATCGTTACTGAAAACGTTAGGGTTTGTAGCCATAAGTAGATTAGTTTTGGGGTTATAATCTGTCTTAATAATTTAATTTATGGCTCTAATATATAAAAATAATCGATTAAATGTTATTTTTTTTCGACAAAACACATTTCAATGAATTTTATAGTCAACCATAACAGTCTTAATCAAACTCAGAAGTATAATGAAATTTTATGCTAGGATATTTCTGCTCTGTCATTTGTAGCGTAAACATGGAGTCAGCCAAAAAGACCAATTGATCACTTTTGTCTTTGGCTAAGAAGCGCTGTTTTACACGTTTAAAATCTTTAAATTCTTCACTTTTTTCATCTTCAGTATCTACCCAGCAAGCTTTGTGTACATTCAGATTTTCGTAGCTGCATTTTGCACCATACTCATGTTCTAATCGATATTGAATAACTTCATATTGTAACGCACCAACTGTACCGATAACTTTTCGGCCATTAAGGTCCAGAGTAAATAATTGCGCAACACCTTCATCCATAAGCTGATCTATACCTTTATAGAGTTGTTTAGACTTCATGGGGTCAGCATTGTTAATATATCTAAAATGTTCCGGCGAAAAGCTCGGAATCCCTTTGTAATTAAGAATTTCGCCTTCAGTTAAAGTGTCTCCAATTTTAAAGTTTCCAGTATCCTGTAAACCTACAATATCTCCAGGATAGGAGATGTCAACAATTTCTTTTTTTTCTGCAAAGAACGCATTAGGACTAGAGAATTTTAGTTTTTTGTTATGTCTTACGTGTAAGTATGGTGTGTTACGTTTAAATTCTCCAGATACAATTTTTATAAACGCAAGCCGATTTCTATGGTTAGGATCCATATTGGCATGTATTTTAAATACAAACCCAGTAAACTTATCTTCCTCAGGTTTTACAAGGCGTTCTTCACTTTGTTTTGGCCTAGGTTTTGGTGCAATGTCAACAAAACAATCTAGGAGTTCACGAACTCCGAAATTATTTAATGCAGAGCCAAAAAATACAGGTTGTTGGTCTCCATTAAGGTAACTATTCTTATTAAATTCTGGGTAAATACCATTAACTAATTCTATATTGTCACGTAAATCATTAGCATGAGATTCACCAACTAGTTTTTCTAATTCGGTTGATGCCAAATCATTGATCTCAACGGTATCTTCAATATCTTTTTTGCTATCTCCAGTAAACAGATTTACATTCTTTTCCCATATGTTATAAATACCTTTAAAATCGTAACCCATTCCAATTGGGAAGCTCAGAGGACAAACCTTTAAACCTAGCTTTTGCTCTACTTCATCTAACAAATCAAAAGCATCTTTACCTTCGCGATCTAGTTTGTTTATAAAAACTATCATAGGTATGTTGCGCATACGACAGACCTCTACCAATTTTTCTGTTTGTTCCTCAACACCTTTTGCAACATCGATAACAACAATAACACTATCTACGGCAGTTAATGTTCTAAAGGTGTCTTCCGCAAAATCCTTATGCCCAGGAGTATCTAAGATATTTATCTTAATGCCATTATATTCAAAAGCTAGTACGGAAGTAGCTACAGAGATACCTCTTTGACGCTCAATTTCCATAAAATCACTTGTAGCGCCTTTTTTTATTTTATTACTTTTTACTGCTCCTGCCTCTTGTATAGCGCCTCCAAATAATAATAATTTTTCTGTAAGTGTAGTTTTACCCGCGTCAGGGTGAGAGATAATGCCAAACGTACGTCTACGTTCTATTTCAGATAAAAAGCTCATAGGTCATATAAAAAATGGTAGGCAAAAGTAGTTATTTTATGCGCAATTCCATGTGCTCAATTGAGCTTTCTTCATCAAAAGGTTTGCGTAGTATTGAGTTGTAATTACCGCTGAACAACTTAGTTATGTTTTTATCAATTTTAAATCTTGTTATAACAACTATTGACGTCTTGTTTTCTTTTATTAAAAATTGTAGATGATTGATTATATTTAACAAACTTTCTACAGATGATTATGAAATCCGAAAAATATTTTTCATGAATTATGCTAATAAATATGTTAACAGAATAATAGAAATTAATAATAAATGGGTAATATAATTTATATCATTAGATATTATAATATTTTGCTAAGCATTCAAATAAAAAATATGATTGGTAAACCATCAATAATTAACTTAGTTGCAGTTCTTACGCTAGTATCAACATTTAGTTATGGACAACAAGACCCTCAGTATACACACTACATGTATAATACTTTGAGTATAAATCCTGCTTATGCAGGGCAAAGAGAAACATTAAGCATAGTCGGTCTACATAGAACACAGTGGGTAGGTATCGATGGAGCACCACAAACTCAATCTTTAGGGATACACTCTCCTTTACGTAATGAAAGACTAGCAATTGGTTTAAATGTAGTAAGTGATGCTCTGGGGCCAGCAAGAGAGTCTTTTATAGATGCTAACTTTTCATACACAATACCAATTAATGATAATAGTACAAAACTATCTTTTGGGATTAAGACAGGTTGGCATAATATAAGTACGGATTGGAGTAAAGGACAGTTTCAAGATGATGATGTATTATTTAACCAAAATATTAGTCAGAATGCATTAATATTAGGAACAGGTTTATATTTAAGTAGTCGTGATTGGTATTTAGGATTTTCCGCTCCAAATTTTATAAGTACAGAGCATTATGATGATTTTGAAGAGTCACTAGCTACAGAGCGTTTGCACTTTTTTTTTACAGGAGGTTATGTTTTTGATTTGAATAGTAATGTTAAGTTAAAGCCATCTTTTTTGGTTAAAGCTGTTTCTGGAGCACCCTATATTATTGATTTATCGGCTAATGCATTATTAAATAATGACTTAACAGTAGGTTTGGCATGGCGCTGGGATGATTCTATCGCAGCTTTGGCAGGCTTTCAAATTTCTGATGAAATGTACATTGGCTACGGTTATGATTTAACAACTTCTGGTATAAATAACTACAACAGTGGTACGCACGAGATAATTTTAAGATTTGAAATTAAGAAGATTAATAAAATTATATCGCCACGCTTTTTCTAAAATGTCGAGATTTATTTATGATATCATTATAAACTTTCTTAACATTTGATTGTAATTTTGCTTTTATGAACGAAGAACAAGTCATCTTAGTTAATGAGTTTGATGAGAAAATAGGATTAATGCCTAAATTAGAAGCTCATGAAAAAGCGGTATTGCATCGTGCTTTTTCAGTTTTTGTGTTTAATAGCAAAAATGAATTAATGTTACAGCAACGCGCATTACACAAATACCATTCGCCAGGATTATGGACAAATACCTGTTGTAGTCATCAGAGAGATGGTGAGACTAATATTGAAGCTGGCACAAGACGTTTACAAGAAGAAATGGGTTTTGTGACATCTCTTGAAGAAACAACATCTTTTATATACAAAGCACCTTTTGATAATGGTTTAACAGAGCATGAGTTAGACCATATTATGATTGGTTATTACCAAGATGCTCCAGTTATTAATAGAGATGAAGTAGCAGACTGGAAATGGATGCCTTTAGAAGACGTTAGAGCAGACATAAAAAATAATCCCCAAGAATATACTGCTTGGTTCAAGATTATATTTGAGAAGTTTTACGAACACATTAATATTATCAAATGAGAGTAACCGTATGCAGAAGAGCACATTTTAATGCTGCTCATCGTTTGTATCGAAAAGATTGGAGTTTTGAAAAAAACGATGCTATTTTTGGCAAATGCAATAACCCTAATTTTCATGGTCATAATTATGAGTTAATCGCTAGTGTAACTGGAGAGATAGATCCAGAAACGGGCTATGTTATTGATGTAAAAATTCTAAAGGATATTATTAAGTCCGAGGTAGAAGATGCTTTTGATCATAAAAACTTAAACCTTGAGGTTCCAGAATTTCAGGACTTAAATCCCACAGCAGAAAACATTGTCGTAGTTATTTACAACAAATTAAAGGCTAAATTAGATGCTAAATTTGATTTAGAAGTTACACTTTACGAAACTCCTCGTAACTTTGTAAAATATTCAGGCCTGTAAATGCAAAAACCATTATATCCATTAAAGTTCAATCCCATTTTAAAAGATAAAATTTGGGGAGGAGAAAAGCTTTCAAAATACCTTAACAAAGTTTCGACTTCTAATCAAGTCGGAGAGAGTTGGGAGATAAGTGATGTAGAAGGCGATACGTCTGTTGTAATTAATGGCGAATTAAAAGGACAATCTTTAAAAAATCTTTTAAAAGATTACCATTCCGATTTAGTAGGAGAAAAGAATTACGAGCAATTTGGTGATAAGTTTCCGTTGCTTATAAAGTTTATTGACGCTAAGCAAGATTTAAGTATTCAGTTGCATCCTAATGACAAATTAGCGGCTGAACGCCACAACTCATTTGGTAAAACCGAAATGTGGCATGTGATGCAAGCCGATGAAGATTCAAATCTTATTGTAGGTTTTAATCAGAAAGTGACACCAGAAAAATACCTTCAGCATCTAGAAAATAAAACCCTTACTGAGATACTAAATTTTGATAAGGTAGAAAAAGGAGATACCTATTTTATAGAAGTAGGTCGTGTGCACGCTATTGGAGCAGGAGTGATGTTGGCTGAAATCCAGCAAACCAGTGATATCACATACCGTGTTTACGATTGGGACCGCGTAGATGATCAAGGCAATGCGCGCGAGTTGCACAATGATTTGGCGATTGATGCTATAGACTTTAATATGAAAGACGATTTTAGAATGGCGTATAGCAAAACCAAAAATCAGTCTAACAAAATGGTTAGTTGTCAATACTTCACTACAAATTATATACAAATTGATTCAGAGTTAGAAAAAAAAAATAGTTATGATTCTTTTATCATATACATCTGCGTAGATGGTAAGGTAGAAGTAAATACTGTAAATGGTTCTGAAACTATCCACAAAGGCGAAACATTGTTGCTGCCTGCAGCAATAAAGAATTATACGCTAAAAGCTCATCAAGCACAGCTATTAGAGGTGTACGTTTAAGCCTATCTTATTTCAAAAAAATCACTATAGATTAAAGGGATTTATTACTTTTGTCCCATAAATAAATTATCATGGCAAATAAAAGAGATTTAAAGAAAGACATAAACTACGTTTTAGGCGATATTATTGAGGCAGTTTATGTTTGGGAGCTGGCAAATGCTGAAAAACCAACAAAAGAAAGTGATGCAATTATCGATGAAGCTATAGCTACTTTTGACGAGTTAATTACTAAAGTTAATGACCGTAGTGCGGAAAACAAAAAGGCACACTTCAAAGCAATTAATACAGAGCTTGAAGAGAAAGGTAGAGCATTAATCGAAAAAATTAATAAATTAAAATAAAATTGATTTGCAGATTTAAATTTCTAATTTAAATTTGCGCTCTGTTTTTGCCGATGTAGCTCAGCTGGCTAGAGCAGCTGATTTGTAATCAGCAGGTCGTGGGTTCGAGTCCCTCCATCGGCTCTAAAGTTGAAAGTCTAACAAATTTATGTTAGGCTTTTTTTATAGAACTTGGAGTCTCGTTTAATGTGAGGATAAATAGACATTTTATTTAAGACTATCCTGAGCTTTTCTGTAATCCTTAAGTACACTCCCTAAAGTCTTACCATAGTAGGATTGCTTTATGTTATCAGTGAGATTGTTATAAATACTATCAAGGTACTTTACACTTGTATTAGGTATTTCGTATAGTGCTAAATATGGTGCTACTTCACTGTCTTTATTATTTAATGCAAAGTTTATTGTCGATGCGTATTTAAGTTTTAAAAGACGCTGAGAACGCTTTACCAAAGAATCCGATGCAATGGTGTCATTTCGCTTCATAGCCTCAAAATTAGCCTCTATAAGATCAAGATTGTTGTCTTTAAAGTCAGACATTAATTTTAAATAATCTTCTAATAGGGCTTGTTGTTTTGAGCCTGTGATTTTAGAATCTGTATTAAAGTTTTTTAATGTTGTATTTATTTCTGTAAAACCTTTATCTGCAAAAAATGGAATAAAATAATCTTGACCATCATTTTTGTCTAATTTTAAGTAAAGCAATATAGGTTCTTCAATAGTTGTTTGTAGTGTAAAGTTTGGTTCGCCTTTAATAGACACAGAGTCCAAATCTATTATGGTAGAATCACCATCTTTTTGAAGATATACAACACCCTTTTTAAGGTCTTTTATGGAGCCTGTTAAAGTAAAGTTTGCTTCGCTGTCTTTTCCACCACATGAAAACAATAAAGATGTAATTGCAATAGTATATAGTAGATTCTGAAATTTGGTCATGTCTTCGTTTTAATTTGTGCTCGGCAAATATCTAATATTCATTTTACAAATGCTAACCACCAGCGGCTATTTGCATTAAAATTGTACAACCAATAGCAGCAATGGTTCCTACGGCATAACCAAACACTGCTAAAAGAACACCAACGGTAGCTAAGGATGGATGAAAAGCCGATGCCACAATAGGTGCAGAGGCTGCACCACCGACATTGGCTTGACTGCCTACCGCTAAGAAAAAGTAAGGTGCTTTAATAAGTTTTGCAACTCCAATAAGTAACAGCGCATGTATGGACATCCATACGATACCAATAAGTATGAGTCCTGCGTTATCAAAAATTAAGCTTAAATCCATTTTCATACCAATAGTAGCCACAAGGATGTAAATAAATACGCTACCAAATTTACTAGCGCCAGCACCTTCGTAATTTTTGGCTTTTGTGTATGATAAACCTATGGCTATTAGTGTAGCAACACTAATCATCCAAAAGAATTTTGACCCTAAAAATGTAAATATATTTCTTGTTGTTGGGTTTTCTATTTTACCCACAAGCGTATCAAAATACGGCGCTAAATAATCTGAAGATAAATGCGCAATGCTCACAGCTCCAAATGCTAGAGCTGCTATAATCATAATGTCTGTTAATGATGGATTCCGTTTTACACTCTCAGAAAAACTAGACACTTTTTCCTTTAATTCTTCAATAGAAGATGTGTCTGCTTTTAGCCATTTATTGATTCGGTTTCGTTTTCCAATACCTATTAAAATGATAGCCATCCAAATATTGGCAACAACAATATCTACAAATACCATGGCGCCATAAGATTTTGGATTGTATTGGTATATTTCTAGCATTGCAGTTTGGTTAGCACCACCACCAATCCAACTTCCTGCTAGTGTAGATAGGCCACGCCATACGGCATCAACACCTATGCCTCCAACAGTTTCAGGAGAAAAAGTTGCAATCAACAATATAGCTATTGGTCCACCAATAATGATACCTATAGTTCCTGTAAAAAACATGACTAAAGCTTTCCATCCTAAATTAAAAACAGCTTTTAGGTCTATACTCAAGGTCATTAAAACAAGAGCTGCTGGTAACAAGTATCTACTGGCCATATAATAGAGACTTGAACTTTCTTTTATGGTTTCTCCTGTTGCGGAAGTAGTTTCCCAATCTGGAGCAATTAAGCCTGTTGTGGTTAATACAGCAGGAACCATGTATGCCATAAATAAGCCTGGAACAATTTTATAAAATTTGCTCCAAAATCCTGTTTTTATTGATTCTGTGTAAAAAACAAAACCTAATGATAGCATTAGGAGTCCAAAAGCAATAGCGTCGTTAGTAATTAAAGGTGTATTTTCCATTTAATAGTTAGTTTGTTTTGCAAAATACAAAAATAGAAACATAAAAAAAGTGACTGTAAAGTCACTCTTTGCTTTTTTGTTTGGGTTGACGTTTGTGTTCCTTGAGGTATTGCATGAGCATCCATTCTATTTGACCATTGGTACTACGGAACTCGTCCGCAGCCCATTTTTCAATAGCCTTAAGCATGTCTTCATTAATCCGTAATGCAAATGCCTTTTTCTTTGCCATGATTTATTTATTCTTTTTTTGATATATAATTATTACGACTACCAGTAGTAAACATGCACCAACAACTATAAATGGAAACCCAACTCCTAAACTTGAAGCGTTCTGTTGCGCTCCAACTATGATTTTGTAACTAATATATGCAAACAATAAAGTGCATAAAAAATTAACGATACGTAAAACCCTAGTGCTAAAACGGTATTGTTTTAAAGCATTTTCTTTAGTAATATTTACTGTGTAATTATGCAAGTGCGGAAATCTACTAAGTGCTAGCATACCTAAATACATTACTGTAGCGAGGCTTGGTAAAAACCAAAGAAATAACTTTTTGCTATAGCCATCAGGTTCTCCTGATGCATTGAAATGCGATGGAATACTATCTGGTAGGTTTCCATATTCAATAATAACATGGCACCACATCAAGATTAAAATTGCAATACTTGCTAGCTCTATAACAATATCTAATGTTTCAAAAGGAACTTTTATTTTTGGTCTATCGTTTTTCACGTCTTATCTGTTTTTATCTCGCTCTAGAATCACCATTGCTGAGTTTGGTACAATATGTTTTACTTCCCAGCCTTCTCTTGCATATTGATTCAATATATCTTCATATTTCTGTATTCTGTTTTTTAATCCAAGTTTTGGATGTACAACTTTATATTCTTTCATTTTTAAATGTATTTTATAATAACTCTTGAGTTTCGTTTTTTGATGGCTTCTATAAGAGGTTCTATCTGATTTTCAAGCTTTCTAAAGCTCATTTTTTTCTCTCGTTTCTTATTTGTTATAAGAGTTAACTCGTGCTCAAAATCATCTTCACTATCAACTTCAATACTTGTAATATCTACTATTTCTATATGGTTTTGCCATTGATGTCTAAATATTAAATAAATAATAATGTAGACAACAAATAGTAAACCGAGCCCTTGTATGCCAATAGAAATGTAATCTGCTATTTTTTCAGAAAAACCATTGATTAACTTTCTGATAATGTTACCGGTCAAAACCACTCCAATAACGATGAGCCATCCGTTACTTTTGCTGAATAATTCATTTTTTATTCGCTTGCCTTTTTTATCAATGATGTTGATTTGATTATTAGATATTTCCAGATATCTATCCACCAATACAAAACGCTCTTTAGACTTCGTCATCACTCTTTTCTGTCTTAAAAACAACCAATGCCAAAACAACTCCTATAATGGTACCTATTAAGGAACCATAAATTAAACTCATAGGTATATCTCCTGAAACAGCACCTATGGTAGTGCCAATACTTGTTCCCATGGCACTACCTATTGCTATACTATATATTTGATTTTTATTCATAATTAATGACTTAAAGTTCCTGTATTAACTACTGGAGAAGCGTCTTTATCACCACATAGTACGACCATAAGATTACTAACCATAGCTGCTTTGCGTTCTTCATCTAAGTCCACAACGTCATTTTTGTTTAATTCTTCAATAGCCATTTCGACCATACTTACGGCACCTTCTACAATTTTGTGTCTTGCAGCAACAATAGCAGTAGCTTGTTGACGCTTAAGCATCGCGTTTGCAATTTCTTGCGCATATGCTAGATAGCCAATACGTGCTTCGAGAACTTCAATTCCTGCAATAGAAAGACGCTCA
This sequence comes from Winogradskyella haliclonae, assembly GCF_014635865.1. Classification (GTDB taxonomy): domain Bacteria; phylum Bacteroidota; class Bacteroidia; order Flavobacteriales; family Flavobacteriaceae; genus Winogradskyella; species Winogradskyella haliclonae. Next base: position 1,516,032 of record NZ_BMDQ01000001.1, read on the forward strand.
TCAATTTCTTTTTCTAAGGCATTACTTACTTCATTGACACTAGAACGAAGTGTAATGTCTTCGGCATGACCCTCATCCGCAAAATTATCGTATGGATACATACTAGCTAATTTACGTACAGCAGCATCAGTTTGAACACGGACAAAGTTTTCGTAGTTATCCACATCAAAAGCAGCTTTATATGTATTTTGAACTCGCCAAACTAATATGGTACTAATCATAACTGGGTTTCCTAATTTGTCATTTACTTTTAAGCGCTCACTATCGAAATTACTTGCGCGTAATGATATTTTCTTTTTGGTATAAAAAGGATTTACCCAGTAGTAGCCGTTCTTTTTAATTGTACCTACGTACTTTCCAAATAATAATAATACACGAGAGCCATTAGGTTGTACCATTACAAAGCCAAAAGCCATTATTAGGGATAAGAAAATAGTAATACCTGGCCAAGGTGTTTTAAGGGCAATAATTGTTGCAATACTTCCAAAAAACAATACTAAGAATATAAACAGCATAAAATAGCCATTAGCTGGAACAATGATTTTCTCTTCTTTCATAATTTTAAATTTAATTGGTTAATCATTTATATTGATATTAAAATGATATCATAAAGATATAATTTAAAATATTAGTAACCAAATAATATTTTTTGTTACACTAAATTTATTTTTTATTCAAAATAAAGTTTGGCACGGCATTTGTATTTAGTAAAGTGTAATGAAAAATGCGAAAGTCGGCTGGTTACCGACATACTACAAAAGCTATCATTACGATTGGTTGGTTAGTTAGTAAAAAAGCCGTTTCTTTTAGAAACGGCTTTTTTAATTATAGATATGAGGTGATGTGATGTTCTTACTGTTTAATAAAATTAACGATTTCATTAATTAATTCTGGATTGATCTCTCTAAAAGACTCGTTGTAAGATTTAGAATTTTCAAGTTTATCACCTTCTATAGTAAACAATACATGGTTCATGTTCTCTATAATTTTTAATTCTGCTTTCTTATTTGCATTAGCAAGTAGTTTTGCTTCTTCTACAGAAACTTGTAAATCTTTTGTGCCATTAATGACAAGTATTGGTATGTTTAAGTTTGCAATAATTTCAGTTGGATTATAGGCCATCCAAGACATCATGAATGGTTGTGTTTCCATATTAAACATAGCACCAAGAGCCGGAGGAAAGTCTGTAGTGGTCTTTCCAGATTTTAAAGTCTTAACCACACGTTTAGTGTCTTCTGCAAATTGTCTAGCTGTATTATTGATTTGATCAACAATAACATCACCAATATTTTGTCCAGCACCAGCAAGTGATATAAAACCATCAATATTCTCTTCGGCAGCTAACATGCCTACCAAGCTTCCTTGGCTATGACCAATAAGATATATTTTTGAAAACTGATTTTTTTCTTTAAAATAATTGATTATAGATTTTGCATCATTGACAAAATCTTCAAAACGCATGTCTTTTACATTTACCTTTCCGCGTTTTATTTGTTTCACAATGCGTTTATCATATCTAAACGAGGCAATGTTGTTATTGGCTAATTGATTAGCAAGTTTTTTTAGATTATTACTTTTTAAAAAATTTTGATTACCATTTCGGTTTGTAGGTCCGGAGCCTGCGATTATAATAGCTAGATTTGGTTTAGATGAGTTTTCTGGTATTACTAAGCTTCCATCTATTAAATCTGTAATGCTAATTTCTTCTTCTGTATAAGTTTTATCTTGTGTAAAAACTGTGGTAGAAATAAAAAGCAGCAGTGTACATAAAATCGTTTTCATACGAGGTTTTTCTTTTATAACGCAAAGTTAATTTTAAAATTTTATAAAAAGCTTTTAGCGATTCTTATATCATGATTTATGAATTTATAGTATTTAATATAATGTATTTTAACGGTGAAATAGTGTTTTTAATGGGTAAATGTTAAAATTTAGTGTATTTCATCGATAAATATAGTTTTTAATCGTTATAATCAAAATACGCTTTTATATTTGTTGTGTACTAAATTAGTTTTTAGTTCAATGGATTAATTAATTAAATATTTGCATTATGTTGTTGGCTTAGGAATCCCGAATCTACCGGCATAAAATCAAAGCAAATTAGAAAAGTCGAGATTGAGGGATCTCGACTTTTTATTTTATATACTTATTAAGTTTCTAAATGTAAGATTAATTCGTTCTCCAATGTCCTTTTTTGTTTTTGCTATTTGATGCAACCAATGTTTTTGCATAAGACCTTTCATAACTAAAAGGCTTCCATGCTCAAGCATAACCTTATGACGCTGATCTTTAAGTGTTCTATGCTTAAAGTGAAAAGGTCTTTCTTCTCCAAAAGTTACAGATGCAATTATTGGTTGTTTGCCTAATTTTTTTTCGTTATCGGCATGCCAACCATTGCTATCGTTCCCATTTCTGTATAGATTTAGTAAAACGGTATTAAATTTATGCTGAGCTAGTACTTCTACTCGCTGTTTTATGACTGAAATTTCTTCAGGATAAGGCTGAGAATGCATTGTAATGCTTGAATATGAATAAGATGTGTCAGTATTACTGTAAAGTGCGGTTAGTCTTGGTTGCTTATAAGTTTTACCAAATACGGTGATATCATCTTCTTGCCAATTGGTATTTTTTAATAATGTATTAAAATACATATCAGACTCTGATTTTGAAAAACAGTTTTTAATATATACCAAATGTGCATCAGGTAAATGAAACTCTTGTTTTTCCTCAGAAAATAAATTCATAAATAATTTTATCTAAATTAGCTACCATGAAGCTTTACAAAAATAGTGTATTTCTATTGTTAATAGTATTCTGTTTGTACGGGATGCAACAAAAAAATAGTATCCCAGATGGTTTTATAAACGTGTCTAAGGTTATTCCAGATTTAAATATTGAGTTACGTTATTATTCAATCAATAATTTTGTTGGAGATACAATTGATGGCTACAAATCCAATGCCCTATACCTTACAAAAGCTTCTGCTAAGCATTTAAAACTAGTACAAGACGAATTACAAAAGCAAAACCTATGTCTTAAGGTATATGACGGTTATCGTCCGCAACGCGCTGTCAATCATTTTGTGCGTTGGGCAAAAAAAGTTAATGATACATTAAAGAAAGCGGAGTTTTATCCTAATGTTGATAAGCGTCACTTATTTAAAGAGGGTTACATCGCTAGCAAATCTGGTCATAGTCGTGGTAGTACAGTAGATTTAACTATTGTTAGTGGTGAAACAGGAATGCCTTTAGATATGGGAAGTCCTTATGATTTTTTTGGTGAGCAATCTTGGGTAAATTACCAAAATATTACGGATAAGCAAAAACAAAATCGTCAATTGCTACAAACTGTAATGCAAAAGCATGGTTTTAGAAACTACCCAAAAGAATGGTGGCATTTTACACTTCGAGGAGAACCGTTTTCAGATACTTATTTTGATTTTGAGATTGTGGATTAGTTTATTTTCTATTTCGTTTTAGGTGAATAAAAACACCAAAAAGATTAACCAGAAGCGCAATAGGAATTAAGTAAGTGACTGCCTTTTCCGTTTTTGCTTGGTAAATGATTATTCCGGCAAGCATTATAATTCCAACTAATGCAATAATTAAACCTGTTTTATCTTTCATATCTAGTTAGTTTAGTCTTTAAAAACGTGTAAATCTATACCAATACCGTAATTGTTAAGACCCTTTTTTAGTAGTGTGGATTTAAAACCATTACCTTGCTTAAAAGCTAGCCAATCATTACTATTAATAAAGACACGTTTTACAAACGTTCTGTCAGTTTCAATTTTATTAGTAAAAGGTAAAAGCGGTCTAAAATTTGTTGGGATTTTGACCATGCCGTTTCTACCTTTAATTTCTTTATATTTTTTATTAGGTAATAATTTACCATTTTCATCAGTATACCCTAAAACTTGCAACGCTATAAAAATACCGTTTTCTGGTACTAATATATTTTGTTCTGTAATGTCCAATTCATGGTAATCACCATCCTTTTCGGTAGCTCTAAAAACAATAGTTTCTGTATTTAGATTTTTACCAGGCTTACCATTTGTATTGTTATATATATTAACCTTAAACAAGGTCGAAAAACGCTTTTTTATTTTATTTGAACGCTTACGGTTTTTCCAATCTTTAGATTCTAAGGCTATTGGGAATTTTAGTTTTGCAATACGTTTTAGTTTATCATCCTGATTGGGAAAATACACAGCAATTTCTGACTCTATAGTAGGTAACCAGCATTTGTAATAGTCGTCATCGAGATAAGGCTTTAGGCCTTCAGTTTTGTATTTTTTGTTTTTGGTTTTATCTAATCTTACACCAATTATGACTTCATCTAGTTCATCGGCTTGAGGCTGTAAAAAAAGTTGAGGTTTTATGTTTTCTGATGAAAGGACTAAATCTTTATAGCCTAATGCAGAAATAAAAAGTGAATCGATATCTGGATATAGCTTTTTTGTAAAAACAAAAATACCTTCATCATCAGCCACAATACCATTACCATTTCCAAAAGATATAGAGGCATAAGATACAGGAAGCTTAGATTCGGAATCTTTGATAGAAATCTGCGCATAACTTTTAAAGGCTAATGCAAAAATGATAATGAGGTTAAATGTTTTCAACATGAATTAAAGATACATTTTTTGCTCAATAATCGAGAGGTGAAATGGTTTAACTACTATTTCAGATTTAGAATCAAAAAAAAAGCCGTTATCATAATTATTGATAACGGCTTTTTAATAGGGTTGATTGATTGTTACTTGTCTAAAGCTTTTCTTGTCTGTGTAAACCCCACATAAAGACCAATACCAGCCATTAAGAATATCATTGCAGGATATACAGCTTCATCATCTAGGCTAGAATAGGTGTCTAAAATATTGGCAATAAAAACACCAAGACCTATACCCATTAATAAGAATGCTAAGTTTATAACTATAACCTTCCAAGAAGACCCTGCTCTTTTTCCTATATTAAAAATACTTGCATCTGCGCCTTTTTCTATAAGGGCTAAGCGTTCTTTGTTTCTCGAAGAAAAGTATAAGTAAAATACGCCAAATATTGACCCGAAAATTATTGCTAAAATTGCTACTTCCATAATGTGTTTTTTTAATTGATTATTTTTATTTATTCACAGCTTATGACGACACGCTTTTCATTTAGGTTACAATTTTTTTTAAAAAAATATTTTTCAACCATTTATGTAACCTCATATGTAAAATAATCGTCTTAAATAAAAAATGACCATCAACGACGACCAAATAATAGAAGCTATACAAAGCGGAGAAGCTAAAGCTTATGGGCAATTAGTAGACCGTTATAAGGACTTGGTGTATACATTGGCGTTAAGAATGTTAAAACATAGAGAAGAAGCAGAAGAGGTCGCACAAGATGTATTTATAAAGGTTTTTAAGTCCTTAGATAAGTTTAAAGGTGATTCTAAATTTTCGACATGGATTTATAGAGTGACTTATAACACATGCCTAGATAATATAAAGAAGAATAAGAAACATCTTAATGATGTAGCTATAGACGAATACACCTTTAATAAATTAGACACTATAGATAATGCTTTAGATAATATTATTAAAGAAGAGAAAAATGTTTTAATAAAAAATTGCATTAATAAATTACCAGAAGATAGTAGCGCATTACTAACTTTGTTTTATTTTGAAGAGTTATCTTTAGAGGAGATATCCAAGATTATTAATGTTGAAGCTAATACTGTGAAGGTGAAACTTTTTAGAGCCCGAAAAAAATTAGCAGTAATTTTAGAACAGTATTTGCAACCTCAAAACAGAATGAATTATGGAACAGGACAATAAAAAGATAGAAGGTTTAGTAAATAAATTAATGACTGCTGATAGTTTAGAGAAAGCCCCTTTAGATTTTACAGATAAAGTAATGGCTAGAGTAGAAGCATTATCAGATTCAAAATCTATTGCTTATAAGCCTTTAATTCCAAAATATTTATGGTGGTTTATAGCGTCAAGTTTTATAGCGCTATTGTGTTATTTTCTCTTTAAAGAACCAACAGGTGATACCAGTTTTTTAGAGAAATTTAATTTACCAGATATTTCATTTAATCCTTTAGATAATCTGTCATTCGAGCCATCTAATACTTTAATGTATGCCGTAGTTTTATTTGCGATAATGTTTAGTATTCAGATACCAATATTGAAGCAGTATTTTAATAAGCGACTAGAGTATTAGTCTGGATAATACCAAAAAGGTATTTTTCTAATGCCAAAATATACGGTGTCGTTATCTCTATTCAGCCCCATTCTTTTGAATTCTAATATGTGCTTACCCTCAGATAGATTTTTAGTTGATAAGTAGGTTTCAAACCCTAAAGTTCCCTTCTTAGTATGGCTGACTATAAAATCCGATTTTACAACTGAAGTGTCTATTTTGGTGTAATAAATTTTATTGAAGGTAGATAGATACTCACGCCTTAAACTATCTCGATTAGTAATGCGATTATTACCATTAATTACAATAATGTCCGTATCTAGTCCACGAATATCTTTTTTAGGTTTTAAACCTTCATTAAAAGAAAAGATTCTATTTTCGATACGTTCAGAATAAGGCACAAATACTTTTATATAATTGTCTTTTATAACCCTGGATTGAATAACTACATTATCTACAAATCCCGATTTTTCATCTAATAAATCTTCATAATTTTCTCTATTCGCTATGTAATCGTTAGAATTATTTTCTGTGCTGAAGTAATTGGAAAAATTATAATGCAGAGAAAAAGAGATTGCAATAATTATAAATAACGGAAAGAGTAGCATACTAAAACGTCGTCCAAACTTGTTGTCTAAAAAATTATAGACTATTGGTCTGTATAAAAAGGATAAGGTAATAAAGCTAAACACCCAATAAAAAGGGAAGTATATTTTGGCTAACCATTTCTTTTTCTTCAAGAAACCTTGAGTTATAAAATCGATAAAGGTGAGTAGCATTCCAATAACCATAAATATCATCAAAGGAACTCCAAAACCAATTGATAGCCATTCTGGTAACCAATCACTGCCAATAAAGTTACTGCCAATAGAACCGATAGTGATTATTATAAAAGTCATGGCTAAAACATAAAAAATCAAAAGAAAAGAGGCTGCAAAAATAATACTGCAATAATTTTCTAATGTAGCTATATATTTATCAAAAGACCCAACTCTTTTTTTTAGGTATTTGGTAAACTTTTGACCATAGTTTAGTTCTTCATAATCTATTTCTCCAGAAACATAACGTAAACCTAATGCTCCAATCCATAAGCCTCTTAATAAAACATGAATTAATAGACTAAATATTAATATAATACAAGAAATTCTTGTCACTGTAAATACAGCTCTTTTATACTCTTGACCGGTTGCTACAGCTTCATTATAGTATGTAATAATTGGTTCATAGGCAGTGAAAAGTCCAAAAATTGCAAAACCAGAAATAAGTAATTCTAACTGCCAGCTTTCTTCTTGTAATTTCTCTAAAAGCTTTTTAAAGGCGGGATTATTATAATCTTTACTCATTAGTTAGCGGATTTATTAAAGCATAAAATTAATCATATTGAGATTAAATTTCTATTTTTTCAATTCATTTTGAAACTCTCAGGTTTTTTTATCGTTTTTAGAGATAGAGAATCTAACACATCGAATGCAAAACAAAACCAATACACTTATTAATGCATGCAAACGTGGCAATCAAAAAGCGCAGATGCAAATTTATGACAGCTATTGTGATGCAATGTATAATGTAGCATGTAGATATTTAAATAATAAAGAAGACTCAAAAGATGCTATGCAAGAAGCATTTTTAAAAGCATTTTTGAATATTGATAAGTATAAATCTACTTCGACATTTGGAGCTTGGTTAAAGCGTATTGTAATCAATCACTGTATAGATGCTTTAAAGAAGCAGCAATTTCAGGCTGAATCTTTAGAAACAGAAAACCTGCAAATAGTTGATGATACTAATTGGCAGTTTGATATGTCAATTACAAAAAAACAGATTGAGAATGCTATAGAAACACTACCAGAAAAATATAGATTGGTGATTACACTTTACCTAATAGAAGGTTATGATCATGAAGAGATATCAGAAATATTAGATATAGCCATAAAGACATCTAGAACGCAATTAAGACGCGCTAAACAAAAATTACAAGACCTCTTAAAAACACAATATAATGAAGCGAGATATTAGAGAGTTATTTAGTACAGAAGAAGACATAAAACACGAATTATCACCTAATCATCGTGAAGAATTCTTAAGCAAGCTTAATGCTAATGAGTCGCCAAAGCTTAATAAGATGTTTTGGTTAAAAATAGCAGCTGTTTTTGTTGTAACACTATCAGTGGCATATTTTGTTTTTGATAGAGAGGACGCCGAAGACGTATCTCCGCTTGTAGCGCAAATTGAAGCTGTAGAGGCAGAATATTTAGATAATATTCATGCAGAATGGATAAACTTTGTTGCAGCAACTAATGACGAAAATTTAGTAAAGCGTTATGAGCAAAAACTTACAGATTTAGACAAAGATTATCAAGAAATTTCTGAAGCATTTAAATCAGATACAAATAACATTTTAGTAGTAGAATTACTAATTGCCAATTTGCAAACACGTCTAGAGTTATTAAAGGATATCCAAGAACATATAAAAATACTAAATCAAAAAAACGAACATAATGAGAGTACAATCTAAACTTTTTATACTGATGCTCATCACATCAGTAACAGGCTTTGCACAGCGCCACAGTGTCATCAATAAAAGCTTTGAAGTAAATAAGGGAACAACAGCAATATTTAATATCGATTATACTGCAGTTGCTATAGAGGAATCTACTGATGGAAAAATTCATTTTAACTATACTTTGGAGTTCGAAGGTTATTCGAAGAAAAAAATTCAAAAGAAAATTGAAGACTTAAATGTTGAGGTTAGCAATTCTGAAAATCATATTACACTTAATGTCAATGTTAAATCATTTCTACCAAAAGTAGATATTGAATACAATGATAAAGGCGGGCATGTTTTTTATAAATACAAAGAGAAAACAGAGGCAGACTCAGTAGTACAAAAGTCAAAAGATTCACTTATAAGATTTATAAATACTAGAAATAGGGTATATAAGTCACCTTTAAAATTTATAAATAACAAATTCAAAAAAATAACAAAAGATGGTAAGTATATTGATGTGAAAGGTTCTAATATGATTAGAAGTCAGTTTGTTATCAAAATACCGCCTTATGTAAAATTAACCATCAACGGAAAGCAGTCTAAATTTTTCTTCAGAAATGATTTAAGAAATGAACTGTCGATTGACTTAAAAGGCGGTTACATAAGAGCAAAGAAGCTTTTAAATGAGTATAATAATGTAAAAATTAAAAACGGTGATTTTGAAGCTACTGCTATTACTGGAGGAAATTATATGTTTAATAAAATCGGAAAATCGTATATAGGAAGTGTACAAAACACAAAATTTTCAACAGAGTTTTCAGATATAGAAATTGGAGAGATTGGAGAGAATGTAACCATTACAGATTTTAATAGCGAGTATTATTTCTATAATTGGGCTAAGAATTTTAAGCGTTTTAATGTGTATTCAGAATATTCCAAAATCCATTTTTTCTATCCTAAAGATGATCACAGTTTTAAGGTGTTTGGAAATAATACTAAGAATTTTGTTGGTAAGTATGAAATAAATATGCAGCCTACAAAAAAAGGAGAGAAATATAATATGATGGAGCGTAAGCCAAAAGGTCAAGGTCATTTTGCTGGCGAAATCTTCTTTGATATTATCCATGGTATCATCTACTCTCATAACGATTCAATAATCAAAATCAATAAATAAATCATGAAGAAATTACAAATATTAGCTGTTGCATTAATTTGCTTCAGCGGTTTAACTGCGCAACAAAGTTTAAAATATGTAAATGAGTCAGATGGCCTTAAAATGGAAACTGATTATTCGTCAGATGATGAAGAGATACGTGACATCTTAAGTTTTGAAGGTATCGATTATATGAAGTTAAAGTTTGAAGATGAAGGCTTAAAAGGAAAATCCTATAAGTTAACAGTCAAAGAAATTTGGGATGGTAAAGTAACCTCAGAATCTACAGTATTTGATAGTAAAAAATTAGGCCTTCCAGAATTTGAAACACTGTCAGAAGCTGAACTTAAATTCAGATTAATAGCTAAGCGAACTAATGATAATAAGTTAAAAATGACATTCAAATTTCCAAGATTTAGTATTACAAGACAATATGATGCATTAAAGTCGGATGATTATAGTTTAAGAAATATTGCTCATGAAAGTAATTTAGAATTAAAGTATGATGAAGAATTCTATCTTTTCGCTTACATATTGCCTTACAAAAGAGAAGATGGTTCAAAATCTTGGTGCGAAGTTGGTACAGCAGGAAAAGATCTAGAAAATTGGGGTAAACGTTTTAGAATAGAACATTATTTATTATTCGAAATGAAGTTTGAGTAAATTAATCATTAGCGGTCTTGATTCTAAAGTCTAATAGAGAAGCGGTCTTATATCTATTTTAATACCACCGCTTCTTTTTCTTTTTAGAACCTTCGCCTTTGCGTCCTTTTTTGTATTTGCTGCCTTTCTTTTTATGAACTATAGGTCTTGCTTTTGGGTCTAAAGGATAAGGGTGAATATCTTCTATAGGAATCTGAACATTAATTGATTCTTGTATCTTTTTTATATAAGTTTTCTCATCAGCAGAGCATAACGAATACGCAGTACCAATATTACCAGCACGACCAGTCCGACCAATTCTATGAACATAAGTTTCAGGAATATTTGGTAAATCAAAATTTACGACAGCATCAAGCTCATTAATATCAATACCACGAGCAGCTACATCAGTCGCAATTAGGATATTTACATACCCATTTTTAAATTTATTTAAAGCAGTTTGTCTATCACTTTGATTTTTGTCACCATGAATACTGTCTACTTTATAACCATTTTTGAGCAGTGTTTTTTCAAGTTTATCAACACCAAATTTTGTGCGTCTAAAAATTAAGATGCTTCCCTTTATGGTATTTCTGAGTAAGTGGAGGCAAAGCTCAATTTTATGTCGTTTAGGAACGTAATATAATATTTGACTGATATCACTAGCAATAGACTTGCTTGGTGTAACGTCAATACGCTGAGGTTCGTTTAAAATAGAATTTGCTAATTGTTCAACTTTATAAGGAATCGTAGCTGAAAATAATAAGGTTTGTTTGGTCTCAGGACATAGACGCTCAATCTTTTTTACGTCGTCAATAAAGCCCATATCTAACATTAAATCGGCTTCATCTAAAACTAGAGTTTCTATGTAATCAAGATTAACATAATCTTGTTTGTGTAAATCAAGCAGTCGTCCAGGTGTGGCAATTAAAATATCTACACCCTTTTTTAAAATATCTATTTGTGGTTCAATTGAAGTGCCTCCAAATATAACTGTTGAACGTAAGTTAGTATACTTGGCATAGGTTTTAAAGTTGTTATTAATTTGCACAGCAAGTTCTCGAGTAGGACTTATAATTAAAGCACGTACTTTTTTACCGCGTTTAGGTGCATCTTGTTTGTCAAATAATAACTGTAAAATAGGTAATGCAAAACTCGCGGTCTTTCCAGTTCCTGTTTGGGCAGAAGCAATAACATCTTTTTTCTCTAAAATAGATGGAATGCAACGCTGCTGAATTAATGTTGGCTCATCATAACCAGAGTCTGCAACAGCACGTAAAAGTGGTTTTATAATGTGTAAGTCTTTAAATGACATGTGTAAATATTTACCACAAAGGTAGTTTAAAAACAATGTATTAATCAGTCAGGTTTATTTTAGTTAGAAAAATGCTTTGAGAGCAATTCACTAATCCAAATACACATTAGAAATAAGTCGCTCAACAGTTGGGTGGTCATTTCCGCCAAGAGGTTCAATAGTAATATTAAGTGATTCGGCATCGTCAATATAAGTCATGGCCATAAGTTTAGCATCTTTTGGGATGACGCCCATATTAATCATTTCACCATCCACGTCTGCCCACATTTGGTAGTCGTGTTCAGCGTCTAAATTAGGTAGTTTCTGAGCGTTAATAATCACAGATTTATTTCTGTGATTCACAAAACTTACAATTTTTGCTTCTGGAGCTAATGCATTTCCTTTTAAGATATATTGTTCTGCGTCCGGATTTGATAGTGCTGCATACCATTTAGAGACTTCATCATAGTTTTTGGTAATTCCGTCAAGGTCTTTTTGTAAAGCTTCATTCTGGTCACCAACAATTCTCAAATCTTCTTTTACAGTATTTAATTCAGAGTACAACCAAATAGAACCTAATAAAAAGAAAGCAGCAAAACTTGCAGCTATACCCAACCAAGTTCTTGAATTGTTACTGTCTTTAGGTGAAATTTGAGCATCTGCTATTTTAATTTTAGATAATAATCCAGATTTTACTGAATCAGGAGGAAGAATAGCGTTCTCAATTGCTAATTCTTCAAAACTAGATTCTATGTCTTCTAATTTTGCTTTTAATTCAGCATCAGACTTAAGCAATTTTTCTATTACTTCGTTTTGTTTAGCATCTAATTCACCAAGCACATATTGCTCTAATAAACCATTTTCAAGTAGTTCTTTTTTTGTCATCATCACATTACATCAATCATTAGCAACAAAACCACAACAATCTTGGTATACGTATTACGAAGCTGTTTTAGAGCTTGCTGTATGTAAGACTTAAACGTGCCTAAAGGTACATCCATCTGGGCATGTGCCTCGCGATGTGTTAATCCTTTAAAATAAACTAATTCTATTGCTTTCTGGTGATGAGCGTCTAGTTTAGTTATGGCACCATTCAATTCTAAAAAATTGCGGTTTATTGTTTCAGGTTCCTCTTTGTTTTCATATACACTTAAATCATCTGTTTGGATGAGTATATCATTCTTTCTTAGATAATTTAACACTTTGTTTTTTACAATTCTATAAGCCCAAGTATAAAATCGTCCCTTTTCAGGATTATACTGGTGGGATTTATCCCATATAGTAATAAAGGTTTCTTGTAGCAAATCTTGAGACAAAGCTTCATCTCTTGTCATTTTTATAATAACACTGTATAACGCACCAGAGTATTTGTCATAAAGCAGAGATAGTGCACGCTCTTCTTTAGCTTGAAGTTGTTTTATAAGTAAAGCGTCGTCTTGCATTTGTGTTAAAAATTTGCCAAAAGTAAATGCCTGCTCATCCAGAGCAAACATAGCTGTGTAAATATAATTGAAAGCACATCAAAAACTAAAAAAAGTGCCAAAAACATTTAACCAAAACATTTTAAAACAAGAAATTATGAAAAAGTTAGTATTTATTTTTACAACAGTAGTAGCATTAACATTTAGTACAGCAGCAACTGCTCAAAAAACAATTGTCGATGTCGCAGTTGGTAATAAAGATTTCTCTACACTAGTAACTGCATTAAAAGCGGCAGATTTAGTATCTGCTTTGCAAGGCGATGGGCCATTCACAGTATTTGCGCCTACAAATGCAGCTTTTGGAAAAATTGACAAAGCTACTTTAGGAAGTTTACTTAAGCCAGAAAATAAAAAGGCATTGGCAAACATCTTAACATACCATGTTGTACCATCAAAATTAATGGCTAGTGATGTTGTTGCAGCATTAAAAAAAGGCAAGGGTAAAGTAGAAGTAAAAGGTCTTAATGGTCAAGTATTGACAGTAATGTCTAAAAAAGGAAAAATTTGGATTAAAGACCAAAACGGGAATTACAGTGAGATTGTAGCGACAGATGTAAAGGCAGACAATGGAGTGATCCACGTAATTGACACAGTGGTAATGCCTAAATAAATGAATTAGGAAAACTGCTATGAAGAAGAAAAGCACTTGCTGAAAAGCAGGTGCTTTTTTAATGGATTTTATTTTGATAAAAAAATACCTGTGACATTTTGACATTTTCTGAATATTGGCAGTACTTTTGCCATCTGTAAATCGAAGATTTAAATACAAGTCTAAAATAATGGGCAAAAAAGATAAAGACCAAGAGGTAGAAGAACCTCAAATCGAAGCAACTGAAACAGAAACTGTTGAAGAAGAAACACTAACTGTTGAAGAGCAACTGCAAGAAGACCTAGCAAAAGAGAAAGATAAATTTATGCGTCTTTTTGCAGAGTTCGAAAATTATAAAAAACGTACCACAAAGGAACGTATAGAGCTATTTAAAACAGCAAGCCAAGATGTTATGTTATCTGTACTTCCTGTGCTAGATGATTTTGAACGTGCATTAATGCATATTGAAGAAGACAAAGAAGCTGAGGAATTGCGCAAAGGTGTGCTATTAATTTACAATAAATTAATTACAACTTTAGAGCAAAAAGGTTTGTCTAAGATAGAGGTTAATCAAGGTGATGTTTTTAATGCGGATGACCATGAAGCTGTAACGCAGATACCTGCACCAAATGATGACTTAAAAGGAAAAATTATAGATGTTGTTGAGCGAGGTTACAAACTTGGTGATAAAGTTATCCGTTTTCCAAAAGTAGTTATTGGACAATAATAAAACATATCCGATTTGTCGGGCAATAGTATGAAAGAAGATTTTTACGACATATTAGGCGTTTCTAAAGACGCGTCTGCAGCCGAAATTAAAAAAGCATATCGTAAGATGGCTTTAAGATATCATCCAGATAAAAACCCTGATGATAAAGAAGCTGAAGAAAAGTTTAAAAAAGCAGCAGAAGCTTACGAAGTCTTAAGTGATGCAGATAAAAAAGCACGCTATGATCAATTTGGTCACCAGGCCTTTGAGGGTGCTGGTGGTTTTGGCGGTGGTGGTATGAATATGGATGACATATTCAGTCAGTTTGGAGATATTTTTGGCGGTGCTTTTGGTGGTGGCGGTTTTGGCGGAGGCTTTGGCAGCGGCGGTCGTAGAGTTGTTAAAGGAAGTAACCTGCGTATACGTGTTAAACTTACTTTGGAAGATGTAGCTAATGGTGTAGAAAAAAAGATAAAAGTTAAGCGTAAAGTACAGGCTGAAGGTGTGACTTATAAAACATGTAGTACTTGTAATGGTCAAGGTCAAGTGACGCGAGTTACGAATACAATTTTAGGTCGCATGCAAACAGCATCAGCCTGCCCTACATGTGGAGGCGCTGGACAAAGTATTGATAAGCGTCCTGATGGCTCAGATGCTCAAGGTCTAATATCTAAAGAAGAAACTGTAAGCGTAAAAATACCTGCTGGTGTTGTAGATGGCATGCAGCTAAAGGTTACTGGTAAAGGGAATTCTGCACCAGGAAATGGGATTGCAGGAGATTTATTAGTTGCCATACAAGAGGAAAATCACGAAACTTTAAAAAGAGAAGGTGATAATTTACACTATGATTTGTATGTAAGCTTGCCTGATGCAGTTTTAGGTTCGTCTATGGAGATAGATACAGTTTCTGGTAAAGTGCGTATTAAAATTGAACCTGGTGTACAATCAGGGAAAATATTAAGATTAAGAGGTAAAGGTATAACAAGTATCAATGGCTATGGAAAGGGAGACCTTTTAGTACATGTTAATGTATGGACACCAAAAACTTTGAACAAAAAACAAAAAGAATTTTTCGAAACTATGAGAGAAGATGAACATTTTCAACCAAAACCTGAAAGTTCAGATAAGTCATTTTTTGAGAAAGTTAAGGATATGTTTTCTTAAAACCTTCTCTCTATTTCGTAAAAAAGACTATATTTGAATTATCGCTAATGCTAATTGGCGATAATTTTTCTTTTTCATAGCAATTTTTTCCCATCCTTATTTAATTATAAGGGTGGGTTTTGTTTTTTTAACAACGCCAATTTTGAAGCACTTAGGGTGTTTTGTTTAATTAAAGATATATCAGCAAATTACTTAGTATTCCGTACAACATTTAATATATTTACCAACCTAACCAAAAAATCAAAGTATTTTTTATGAGTGAACTGTTGGTGGCTAATGCTGTTTCCAAAGATTTTGGAGATTTTAGAGCCTTAAACAAAGTGTCTATTGCTGTACCTAAAGGCAGCATTTTTGGTTTATTAGGACCAAATGGCGCAGGTAAAACAACATTAATAAGAATAATCAATCAGATAACTATGCCAGATGAAGGCAGTGTTTTACTCGATGGGCATCCTTTAAAGCAAGAACATATAAGAGATATTGGTTATTTGCCGGAGGAACGTGGTTTGTATAAATCCATGAGAGTTGGAGAACAAGCATTATATCTTGCTCAACTTAAAGGCATGTCTAAGTCTGAGGCTAAAAATCAATTAAAATATTGGTTTGATAAGTTTGAAATTAGCGACTGGTGGAACAAGAAAATACAAGAACTCAGTAAAGGTCAAGCTCAAAAAATACAATTTATAGTTACCGTTTTGCATCGCCCAAAATTGCTCATTTTTGATGAACCTTTTTCAGGTTTTGACCCTATAAATGCAAACCTCATTAAAGATGAAATACTAAAGCTTCGGGAAGAAGGAGCAACAGTCATTTTTTCGACCCATCGTATGGAATCTGTAGAAGAGCTTTGTGATCATATTGCATTAATTCATAAATCCAATAAAGTTTTAGATGGAAACCTAATTGATATTAAGCGACAGTTTAAATCCAGCACTTTTGAAGTTGGATTGCAATCTAATAATAGCAAGGTTGTAATTGAAGAGATTAAAAATAAGTTTGATGTTTTACCGGCAACATTTAAAAATGTTTATGACGATGTTAAGCTTAATGTAAAAATCACACCTGAGACTTCACCTAATGATTTACTATCATTCTTGACCTCAAAAGCTGAGGTACACCATTTTGTAGAAGTTATTCCTTCTTCTAATGATATTTTTATTCAAACTGTAAAAAACAATTAGGAATGAATCATTTATCTCTTATTATAAAGCGCGAATATTTCACTAAGGTC
The DNA here is from genome assembly GCF_014635865.1 of Winogradskyella haliclonae. Taxonomy (GTDB): domain Bacteria; phylum Bacteroidota; class Bacteroidia; order Flavobacteriales; family Flavobacteriaceae; genus Winogradskyella; species Winogradskyella haliclonae. Next base: position 1,532,974 of record NZ_BMDQ01000001.1, read on the forward strand.
AAGAACAAATCTTTTGTTATTATGACGTTTTTGAGTCCGCTCATAATGATTGCTCTTATTAGTGTAGTGGCTTATTTAGCTCAGCTTAACACCAATAAAAAGCGTACTATTTCTATACTGGATCAATCAGGTCTTTTTACCGAAGTTTTTGAAAACACAGACAATACTACATATAATTATACCAATGATGCTACTGTTGAAGAAGCAAAAGCTATTGTCAAAGAAGATGAACAATATGGTCTTCTGTATATAGGTAAAGGTAACCTGGATACAGTTGGAGAAACCGTAAGGTTCTATTCAGAAGATTCGCCATCATTGACCGTAATCTCAAGTTTAGAGAATAAAATAGAGAGAAAACTTCGTGATTTAAAGCTCGTTGCTAATGGTTTAAATGCTGAGGAAATTAAAGCTGCTAAAGCAAATGTGAGTATTTTACAAGAGAGCTTTGATGGACAAAAGAGCTCTAAAATAGATAATATTTTAAAGTTGGCTTTTGGAGGTATTGCTGGCTATCTTCTTTTTATGTTTATCATTATTTACGGCAACATGATAATGCGAAGCGTGATTGAAGAAAAGACAAGCCGCATTATTGAAATAATTATTTCTTCAGTAAAACCAATTCAGCTTATGATGGGTAAAATTATAGGAACATCGTTGGCTGGAGTTACTCAATTTGCTATCTGGATTGTTTTGTTAGCTATCCTATCAACAGTTGTTAGTATTGTTTTTGGTATTGATTTGACAGCTGCCCAAGGTCAACAACAAGAATTAATACAACAAGCTATGGACAGTTCAACAATGCAAAACGAAATAAGTTTGGCTATTCAGTCATTTCAGAATTTACCAATTGCTAATCTAATTATTGCTTTTCTATTCTTTTTTATTGGTGGTTATCTGTTATACAGTTCGCTTTATGCCGCCATTGGTGCTGCTGTTGATAATGAGACAGATACACAACAGTTTATGCTGCCAATTCTTATGCCTTTAATATTAGCAGTTTACGTTGGTGTATTTACTGTTATAGAAGACCCTCACGGAACAGTGTCAACAATATTTTCTTTTATACCATTTACATCTCCAGTTGTAATGCTAATGCGTATTCCATTTGGTGTACCTATGTGGCAGCAAGTTGTTAGTCTATTGTTATTAGTAGGAACATTTACACTTACAGTTTGGTTTGCTGCTAAAATATATAGAGTAGGTATATTAATGTATGGTAAAAAACCTTCCTATAAATCCTTGATGAAATGGTTAAAATACTAAGTATAGATCTATTTCAAGATTTTAAAGAACTCGAAGAAGCCATTTCCGAAAGTAGCTTTTGGAAGAAGTTCCTTGATTTTCTTCATCTTCATATAGATCTAACAAAAGATATTAGTATATCAATATTAGATTTATTAATTCTAATTACTGCAATATGTATTACTAGTTGGGTACTTAAAATTATTTATAGAGTAATTACCCGAAAAATACCTGAGCAAGATAAAGGCAAGTTTAAAGTCGTTTATGGATATTTTAGATGGCTTATATATGTTGCTATTTTTTTGATAACACTTGATTCTGTAGGAGTTAATGTTACGGCTATATTTGCTGCGTCCGCAGCTTTACTCATTGGTATTGGACTAGCGCTCCAGACGTTGTTTCAAGATATCATTTCTGGAGTATTCATACTCATCGATCAATCTTTGCATGTAGGAGATATTATTGAGTTAGATGGAAAGGTAGGTCGTGTCGAAGAAATAAAACTCAGAACGACTAGAGCGGTAACAATAGATAACAAAGTATTAATAATTCCTAACCATTTATACTTGACAAAAATTCTATATAATTGGACTCAGAATGGTTCGTTAACAAGAGAAAGTATAGATTTAGGTGTGGCATATGGCACTGATGTTGAGCTTGTAAAACAGATTTTAATTGATATTGCAAATAAGCATGAATCAATACTAAAAGAACCAGAACCACTAGTGCTATTTACAGATTTTGGAGAGAGTTCTTTAAATTTTAAACTCGTTTTTACACTTAATGACAGTTTTATTGCCACAATACCAAAAAGCGATTTAAGATTTGAAATTGATAAAGCATTTAGAGAAAATGGAATTAGTATTCCTTTTCCTCAGCGAGATATTCATATCATTGAAAAGAATAAATAATAGATGATACTAGGAAAGATTTGAAAACAGTTAAAAACACTTTTGTACTATTTGGCTTAATATGTCTAACTAATTTAAATGCGCAATTAACAGATTTAGTAAGGTTAGAGTACTCTTTTATTCCGAGTAGCAAATCTGAAGACCAATACACAAGATTAAGAGCTTTATTAAATTATCCTATAAAAATTAAAAATGATAACTACCTAATTATAGGGGCAGAATATAATAGAGTCTTATTAAATTTAGAAGAAGAATACCCTTTTGATACTTCTGTAATTGATGCCTTAAATATTATTGATTTAAATATCGGTTATACATTTAAAACGAGTGAGAACTGGCGTGTAGGATTAAAAGTAAACCCCAGAATTGCATCTACACTAAATGGTAAAATCACAAAAGATGACCTCTTTATTAATGGAGGTATATTTTTTATAAAAGATAGAACAGACGCAGAAGATATAAAACGTCCATATCGATTAGTTTTAGGAGTAACGTATAATACTACAACAGGAATTCCTTTTCCATTACCGTTTGTAAATTATTTTAGAAGGATTAATAAAAATTGGTCTTTTAGTGCTGGTGTGCCTAAGTCTAATCTCAAATATTATTTTAGTGAGTCCAGCATTTTGCAAGCATTTGGAGCTGTAGATGGCTACTTTGCTAATTTGCAAGAACCACTATCAGTAAATGGACAAAGTGCAAATAATATTTCGCTATCTGTTATTGTTGGAGGATTAGGGTACGAATATTGCTTTACTAAGCATCTAGTAGCTTATCTTTATTCAGGTTACACCTTTAGACTTAATAATATTCTTAGAAATGATGATAGAGATGAAGTTTTTCGGTTAAATCAGAGAAATGCTTTTTATCTTAGGACAGGAATAAAATTTAAAATATAATATGCAACATATATTAATCATAGAAGATGAAGCGGCCATTCGCCGTGTATTAGTTAAAATACTTTCTGAAGAGAGCGATACCTATTCGGTAGAAGAAGCAGAAGATGGGCTTTCTGGAATAGAAAAAATTAAAAAGAAAGATTACGATTTAGTGCTTTGTGATATTAAAATGCCAAAAATGGATGGTGTTGAGGTACTTGAAGCTGTAAAGAAAATAAAACCTGAAACACCTGTAGTTATGATTTCTGGTCATGGGGATTTGGATACAGCTGTAAATACAATGCGTTTAGGTGCTTTTGATTATATCTCAAAGCCACCAGATTTAAATAGGCTTTTAAATACGGTACGTATTGCTTTAGATAGAAAAGAATTGGTTGTTGAAAACAAACGTTTAAAGAAGAAAGTTTCTAAGAAGTACGAAATGATTGGTGATAGTCCTGCAATTGGTCGTATTAAAGATATGATAGATAAGGTAGCGCCAACAGATGCTAGAGTATTAGTGACAGGTCCAAACGGAACAGGAAAAGAGCTTGTTGCACATTGGTTACATCAAAAAAGTGAACGTAATAAGGGTCCAATGATTGAGGTTAATTGTGCCGCAATTCCTAGTGAGCTGATTGAGAGCGAATTATTTGGTCATGTAAAAGGTGCTTTTACCTCTGCAGCAAAAGATCGTGCTGGTAAGTTTGAAGCTGCTAATGGCGGTACCATTTTCTTAGATGAGATTGGAGATATGAGTCTTTCTGCTCAGGCAAAAGTGTTACGTGCGCTACAAGAGAGTCGTATTCAGCGAGTTGGTAGTGATAAAGACATTAAGGTTAATGTTCGTGTCGTTGCGGCTACCAATAAAAACTTAAAAAAGGAAATTGCTGATGGTAAATTTCGTGAGGATTTGTACCATAGATTAGCTGTTATTTTAATAGAAGTCCCAGCATTAAATGATAGGCGAGAAGATATTCCTTTACTAGTTTCTCATTTCTCAAAAAAGATATCTGAAGAACAAGGTACAGCGACAAAGACTTTTACTGATAAAGCCGTAAAATTACTTCAAAATTACGATTGGACAGGTAATATTCGAGAGCTCAGAAATGTCATAGAGCGGCTTATCATTCTAGGCGGAAATGAAGTAAGTGAAGCAGATGTAAAATCTTTTGCAAGCAAATAAATTTTAGAATCATGAAAGACGTTAACATTGAAGAATTCAGAATTTCATCTCAAATAAAGATTAATGAACTTACCACTACATATAATTTAGAGGAAAATGAGGAAGACATTGAGAAGAAAATGAACAAGCTCAGCAAGAAACTTGCTGATATCCAAAATACCATGTACGCTCACGGAAAGTATTCGGTTTTAATGTGTATTCAAGGCATGGATACTGCGGGAAAAGATAGCTTAATTCGTGAGGTGTTTAAAGAGTTTAATGTCAGAGGAATCGAAGCACATAGTTTTAAGAAACCTACGGATATTGAGCTAAAGCACGACTATTTGTGGCGTCATTATTTGGCTTTACCTGCTCGAGGTAAATTTGGTATTTTCAATAGAACGCATTATGAGAATGTTTTGGTTACACGAGTGCATCCTAATTATTTAAAGTACGAGAACATGCCAGACATTAATTCTGAAGCTGATGTTACTCAAGATTTTTGGAATCGCAGATTTAAAGAAATTAATAATTTTGAGCAGCATATAGCAGATAATGGTACTATAATTTTTAAGTTCTTTTTAAACTTGTCTAAAGGCGAACAAAAAAATCGATTACTACGTCGATTAAATCGACCAGACAAGCAATGGAAATTCTCTTCAGATGATTTAAAAGAACGTAAGCTTTGGGATAAGTATCAGGAATGCTATGAAGAAGCAATAAATAATACATCTAAAACGCATGCTCCTTGGTATAACATTCCTGCAGATAATAAGCCTACAGCTAGATACATAGTTGCTAAAATATTGTACGATACACTTAAGCAATACAACGATATTGTAGAGCCAGAGTTACCAGCAAAAGAAAAAGAAAATATAGATGTATATAAATCCCAATTAGAAAATGAATAAAATACTCATAATACTGTTTGCCTTTTTAAGTGTTTCTGTCTATGCGCAAAATGACGAAGCCACTTTAAAAAATATTTACAAACAATCTTTAACTAATGGGCAAAGTTATGCTTGGTTAGATTATCTATCTAATGAGATTGGAGGGCGATTATCTGGATCGGAGAATGCTCAAAAAGCCATAGAATATACTAAAGCTGAATTAGAAAAATTAGGATTAGATAAAGTTTGGTTGCAAGAAGTTATGGTGCCTAAATGGGTAAGAGGCGAAAAAGAAATTGGTAAAATAATTTTGAATAATGAGAATTCAACCATAAAAATGGATGTCAATATTTGCGCGCTTGGAGGCTCTACAGCAACTTCTGATAAAGGTCTTCAAGCCAAAGTTGTTGAGGTGAAAAGTTTTGAAGAATTAGAAGCTCTTGGAGAAGATAAGATTAAAGGAAAAATTGTATTCTTCAACGGCGCAATGCAGGCAGATTTAATCAATACGTTTGAGGCCTATGGAGGTTGCTCAAAACAGCGCTATGCAGGTGCTTATGAAGCATCAAAGCTTGGTGCAGTAGGTGTTATTGTTAGGTCTCTTAATTTACGACAAGACGATTTTCCTCATACGGGGAGCATGGGTTATTTAGATTTACCTAATGATAAACGTATTCCTTCAGCTGCAATTAGTACTAATGATGCAGACACATTATCTAAAGCTTTAGCAAAGGATGGTAATCTTGAATTTTACTTCAAACAGAGTTGTCAGAAATATGACGATGTCTTGTCATATAATGTAATTGGTGAAATAACAGGTAGTGAGTTTCCTGACGAGTATATGTTAGTTGGTGGGCATCTAGATTCTTGGGATTTAGGTGATGGCGCACATGATGATGGTGCAGGCGTTGTTCAGTCAATGGAGGTTTTGAGATTGCTTAAAGAAAGCGGCGTTAAGCCAAAGAGGAGCATTAGAGTTGTATTATTTATGAATGAAGAGAACGGGCTTAGAGGTGGTCGTAAATATGCTGAAGAGGCTAAAGAGAAAAACGAAAACCATGTATTTGCTTTAGAAAGTGATTCAGGTGGATTTACGCCAAGAGGTTTTAGTTTTGATTGTAGTGATGCTAATTTAGCACAAATAGAACAATGGCGAAGTTTGTTTAAACCTTATCTCATTCACTTTTTTGAAAAAGGATATAGCGGTGCTGATATAGGTCCATTAAAGAACGATACTATTGTTTTAGCAGGGTTACGACCAGATTCACAACGTTATTTCGATTACCATCATGCCTCTAACGATACCTTTGATGCTGTAAATAAACGCGAGTTAGAACTAGGAGCAGCTACAATGACATCTCTGGTTTATCTATTTGATAAATATGGTGTGAATCAAATAAAGAATATCCCACAAATAAAGGATTAGTTATGAAAAATGCACTTAAGATTTTTGTTTTAATTTTATGTACTTCGGTTTTTGGTCAAGTAGAGTCAAAAGATGAATTGCCATATTATGAAGTCCCAGAATACTCTAAAGAATTTACTGCAGGTACCATGGCAGCTCGTATGGTGGATGCTTTGGGGTTTAGATTTTATTGGGCATCTTATGAGCTTACGGATAAAGACTTAGCTTATAAATTAAATGAAGACGGGCGTTCTACTGCTGAGACTATAGATCACATATACGATTTATCTAAAATTATTATCAATTCCACTTTAAAGAAGCCTAATTCAAGAGAAGATAAAGAAGAAGTGACTTATGCTCAAAAAAGAGCAGCAACGCTTAAAAATTTAAAAACCGCTGCAGATATTCTTCGTCAAAGTGATGATATCTCTGAATTTAAAATCATTTTTGGAGAGCAAAAAATACCATTTTGGAATCAAGTTAATGGACCTATTGCTGATGCTATATGGCATTGTGGACAAATTGCTACATATAGGCGTGCATCAGGAAATCCTATTAATCCAAAGGTGAATCATTTTACAGGAAAGGTTAGAAACTAAATTTCAATCTCAACTTGCTTGTTTATAATATCTTCAAAAGTTTCTCTTTTTCTAATAAGGTGAGCTTCGCCATTATGTATTAAAACTTCAGCAGGTCTATAGCGAGAATTATAATTACTTGCCATAGTAAAACAATAGGCACCAGCATTTTTAAAACATAGAATATCACCTTCATTTATTTCGGTTATACGTCTATTATTTGCAAAGGTATCTGTCTCGCAGATGTAACCTACAACAGAATAAAAACGTTCTCGACCTTTTGTATTGGAGATGTTTACTATTTCATGTTGTGAACCATAGAGCATTGGTCTTATTAGATGGTTAAAACCAGAGTCTATTTGTGCAAAAACTGTTGAGGTGGTTTGTTTTACCACATTTACTTTTGCCAAAAAGACCCCGGCTTCACTCACTAAAAATTTACCTGGCTCAAATGCAAGAGTCAGTTCTTTTCCATAGCTAGTGCAAAACTCATTAAATCGTTTCGATAATTTTTCTCCTAATTCTTCTATATTAGTTTCTATATCTCCTGTTTTGTATGGTACTTTAAAACCAGAACCAAAATCTATAAAATCAAGATTCTTGAAGTGTTTTGCAGTTTCAAATAATATTTCGCTTGCATAAAGGAATACGTCAATGTCCAATATATCACTTCCGGTATGCATGTGTATACCATTAATAGTCATGTTGGTATTTTCAACGATGCGCAGTAATAACGGAATCTGGTGAATTGAAATTCCAAACTTACTATCAATATGTCCAACAGAAATATTTGTGTTGCCGCCAGCCATAACATGAGGATTAATACGAATGCAAACAGGAATATTTGGATATTTAGTACCAAATTGTTCGAGTATTGATAGGTTATCAATATTAATCTGTACTCCCAGATTGCTAACATCTTCTATCTCTTTAAGAGAAACACCATTTGGAGTAAAAATAATGTCTTCTGGTTTAAAGCCAGCTTTTAAACCTAATTTTACCTCTTGAATAGATACGGTATCCAATCCCGAGCCAAGAGAATTAAATAATTTAAGTATAGAAATATTAGAAAGTGCTTTTGCAGCATAGTTTAACCTCAGTTGTTTTACATCACTAAATGCATCTTTTAGTCTATTATATTGTTTTATTATTCTTTCTGAATCATATACATATACTGGGCTTCCAAATTCATTGGCTATTTGCAAAAGTTGCTCTTTCATTTATAATTTATTCTTATTTCATTCAAAAGTATTTTTTTAGACAATTATTCCATCATTTTCGATGTAAAAAATCACATTTAAAACAATTTGTTAATTATATAACATATAAATTTACCTTGTTTTGATAATCAAATATTAGTGTAAGTAATTGTGATTAATTATTTTTGCGCAACGAATAAATTTCTGATTACAAATGAATCTACACGAATATCAAGGAAAAGAATTATTAAGCAGTTTTGGAGTACGTATCCAACGTGGAATTGTTGCGCAAACTGCTTCTGAAGCTGTTGATGCGGCTAAAAAGTTAACTGAAGAAACCGGAACAGGATGGCACGTTATAAAAGCTCAAGTTCATGCCGGTGGACGCGGAAAAGGAGGTGGTGTAAAGCTTGCAAAAAATCTTCAAGAAGTAGAAGAAATTGCTGGACAAATTATAGGTATGGATTTGATTACACCACAAACTTCTGCAGAAGGTAAACGTGTACATCAAGTTTTAATTGCTGAAGATGTGTATTATCCAGGAGATAATGAGCCAGAAGAATATTATATGTCAGTGCTTTTAAATAGAGCTACAGGTAAGAATATGATTATGTATTCTACTGAAGGCGGCATGGATATTGAAACTGTTGCTGAAGAAACTCCGCATTTAATTTTTACAGAAGAGATTGATCCTGCTTTAGGCCTTTTAGGTTTTCAAGCACGTCGTGTAGCCTTTAACTTAGGACTATCCGGAACAGCTTTTAAAGAAATGACAAAGTTTGTGTCTGCGTTATATACGGCTTATGTAAAGTCTGATGCGTCTTTATTTGAAATAAATCCAGTTTTAAAAACAAGTGATGATAAAATAATGGCTGTTGACTCTAAAGTAACTTTAGATGGTAATGCGCTGTTTAGACATAAAGATTTGGCTGAATTAAGAGATAAGCGAGAAGAAAATCCAGTAGAAGTTGAAGCAGGAGAACATGGATTAAATTATGTTGACCTTGATGGAAATGTTGGTTGTATGGTTAATGGTGCAGGTTTAGCTATGGCTACAATGGATTTAATTAAGCAAGCAGGTGGTGAGCCAGCTAACTTCTTAGATGTTGGTGGTACGGCAGATGCTGCACGTGTAGAAATTGCCTTTGAGCTTATCTTAAGAGACCCAGCCGTAAAGGCAATTCTGATTAATATATTTGGAGGTATCGTACGTTGTGATCGTGTTGCACAAGGTGTTATTGATGCTTATAAGAACATGGGAAACATCAATGTGCCAATTATAGTGCGTTTACAAGGAACTAATGCTGATATCGCGAAAGAATTAATTGATAATTCTGGTTTGGATGTATTGAGTGCTACTGAATTCCAAGAAGCTGCAGACAAAGTACAAGCTGTATTGTCTTAAGACAGATATAGATATTAAAAAAGAGCAACTTAATTGTTGCTCTTTTTTTTTGCCTTATTTTGTTGTTCGCCTTTCTTTGGCATTGGACCTCTTAAATGAATAATTAAGCCGTTTAAGAAGTTTCTTAAAATTTGGTCACCACATTCCATATACTTAGGATGGTCTTCACGTCTAAAGAAAGCATTAAGCTCACTTTTAGACATTCTAAAGTCTACCAACTTCATAATATTTACAATGTCATCATCACGAAGTTTATGTGCAACTCTTAGTTTCTTAAATATATCGTTGTTTGTCATGAAAAATGATATTTTTTCTTTCTTGAATTCCTAATCTTTACCTAGTATACGTTGATAAAAGCTTAAAAATACCGATTAAGTACATTAAATTTTTCGACAAGATACATTATATCAACGACAATAAAATTCTACGACTCTTTAAATTTGTAGTATACAAAAACCCTCGGAAAACCCACCCATGATTAATCGCGTTGAAAAATTAAGTTTGCTTTCAGAGTTGATTGCATTTGCGCAGAGAGATGATAGTATAAAATCTATTGAGTATAATTTTTTACTAGGAATAGCTAAACAGTTAGAAATATCTGAGGCAGATTTTAATTATCTTATTGAGCATCCAATTACTTATGTAAATCTAAAATCGCATAGTGAACGTATTGTTCAATTTCACAGATTAGTCTTATTAATGAATTTGGATCATAAGGTGTCTAATAAACAACTCGTAAGAATTCATAATTTTGGGTTGCGAATGGGATTAAGTCACGAGTCTATAAATCGCGTACTAGATTTAATGGATAGTTTTCCAAATAAGATAGTTCCACCAGATTTTTTAATAGATATCTTTAAGGTGCAGTACAATTAGCAAAAATTACTATTTTATTTTTAGTTTTTCTAGGCGCTCTTGATAAGCAGTAATTTCATCTCTAAACCTTGCTGCTTCCATAAAATCTAATGCTTTTGCAGATTGTTCCATTGCTTTTCTAGTCTCTCTTATTTTCTTTTCTAAATCGCTTTTAGTGAGGTATTTACTTTCTGGTTCAGCAGCAAGTTTTGCATCCAATTCTGTTTTGTAAGTACTTACAGAATTTTTTGCAAGAGCACTATCTAAACTTTTATTTAATGCCTTAGGAACAATGTTATGTTCAGTATTGTATGCTATTTGTTTTTCGCGTCGGTAATTGGTTTCATAAATTGTTTTTTGCATACTATTCGTGATTTTATCAGCATACATAATGGCTTTACCATTAAGGTTTCTTGCTGCTCTACCAACAGTTTGTGTTAACGAACGATTACTTCTCAAAAAACCTTCTTTATCTGCGTCTAATATTGCTACAAGAGAAACCTCTGGCAAATCTAGACCTTCACGCAGTAGGTTGACTCCAACTAGGACGTCAAATATGCCTTTACGTAAATCTTGCATAATCTCTACGCGTTCTAAAGTGTCAACATCACTATGAATATAACGACAGCGAATAGCAATTCTGGTTAGATATTTCACCAATTCTTCAGCCATACGTTTAGTTAGAGTAGTGACTAATGTGCGCTCATCTTTTTCAACTCGGGTTTGAATCTCTTCAATTAAATCATCTATCTGATTTAAACTTGGACGCACTTCTATGATAGGGTCGAGTAGGCCAGTAGGACGAATAACTTGCTCTATATAAACGCCATCTGTTTTTTGCATTTCATAATCAGCTGGTGTGGCTGAAACGTATATAACCTGGTTCTGTAAAGATTCAAACTCCTCAAATTTCAAAGGTCTATTATCCATAGCTGCTGGTAATCTAAAACCATACTCTACCAAATTTTCTTTACGACTTCTATCACCTCCGTACATAGCGTGTACTTGAGATATTGTGACATGACTTTCATCTACAACCATTAAGAAATCTTCAGGGAAATAATCTAATAAACAGAACGGTCGTGTACCCGGAGCTCTACCATCTAAGTAACGTGAATAATTCTCAATACCAGAACAATAACCGAGTTCGCGAATCATTTCAAGGTCAAATTCTGTGCGTTCTTTTAAGCGTTTTGCTTCGAGATGTTTGCCAATATCCTTAAAGTAATCATGCTGTTTTACCAAATCATCTTGAATATTATGAATTGCATTCTGAAGCACATCTGGTGATGTCACAAACATATTTGCAGGATAGATATTTAATCGGTCGTATTTTTCTATGATTTCTTGAGAATGCGGATTGAATGCTTCAATTTCTTCAATTTCATCACCAAAAAAATGAATTCGGAATGCATTATCTGAATATCCAGGAAAGACATCTACAGTATCGCCCTTGATTCGGAAATTTCCGTTTTTAAAATCGGCTTCTGTACGAGAGTACAAACTTTGTACTAACATATGGAGCAGTTTTGTCCTAGAAATTATCTGGTCACGCTCCAGTGTAATGACATTTTTCTGGAACTCGACGGGGTTTCCAATACCGTATAAGCAGGATACTGATGCGACTACCAAAACATCTCTTCGGCCAGATAATAGTGATGAAGTGGTACTGAGACGCATCTTCTCAATTTCTTCATTAATAGATAAATCTTTTTCTATATAGACACCAGAAACTGGTATGTATGCTTCTGGCTGATAGTAATCATAATAGGAGACAAAATATTCAACTGCATTATCAGGAAAAAACTGTTTAAACTCAGAGTATAATTGTGCTGCAAGTGTTTTGTTGTGTGCTAACACAAGTGTAGGTCGCTGCACGTTTTCAATAACATTTGCGACTGTAAACGTTTTACCTGAGCCAGTAACACCAAGTAAAGTTTGATACTTTTCGTCACCATTAATACCATCAGCAAGTTGTTGTATAGCTTGTGGCTGGTCACCAGTAGGTTTGAATTCAGATTCAATTTTAAAACGCATAAAGCAAAGTTACGATAAAGAATAGCTTAATGAAAGCGTATTATTAGCGTTTCAAAGCAAAATGACCGGTAAAGGTTCTGCCGTCCCCAAAATTGGCTGTAAACCAATAATCTGTATTTGGCATTAGGTTACCATTATAAGTGCCATCCCAACCAGAACTATTAGCATTTTGAGTAGTGATTAATTTACCGTAGCGGTCATAAATGATGACTTGGAGGCTTGGGTATATATCAAAATTAATACCGTCTAATTGCCAAAAATCGTTTTGACTATCTCCGTTTGGTGTAAAGAATTTTGGAAAACCAAGTACAGAAAAGATTTCCGAATTTGTTCCGCAACCATTCTTGTCGCGAACGAATACCGTATGGAATCCAGGTATAATATTATTGAAGACGTTATCATCTTGATAAGGTCCATTTTCATTATCTAGAGCGTACTCATAATCTCCGTTTCCAGTTGTATTAATTGTTATGGTATTTATAGTATCTGTACCAATAACATCTATAGTTATATCCTGGACGATTTCCGATGGATTCACAGTAATATCTCGAGTACCACTACAACCATTTGGGTCGGTAATGATTACGGTATAAACTCCAGTTTCATTTATATCTATAGAAGAAGTAGTTGCAGGCAGAGTTGCACCATTAAATTCCCATTCATAATAGTAGTTGTTAGGTAAATCATTGAGTACACCTCCAAATAAGCGGATGGTTTCTGGAAACGTATTTATGCAGTATATAAGTGTTTCATCAGCAGATACTTCTGGAGTAAATTTGACTTGTAAGTTAACATCTGAAATAGCATAACAGGTGTTGTTATTCTCTACCTTTACATAAATAGTTTGCGCATCTGCTGTACTATTTTCGTAGTTTAATGATAGCGGATTACTATCTGTAAAAGCATCATCTTCGTTCTCAAAAAAGCTAACAACTGAACCCATTGGTATTTGATTAGAAATGGCCATGTTCACTTCATCTAAATCAAAGGTGGTAAAGCCATCAAGCTCATCAAAATCGCAAGCTTCTATAGTGGGAATATTTAGTGTGTTGTTAGAAATCTGTAACTCTAACTCAGCGATATCAAAGCATCCAAAAGGATTTTCGACTCGTGCATATACAATTTGATTAGGTGACGAATTTTGAAAACTTGATGGTGATTGGATTGGATTATTAAAATCAATGGCATCCATTTCTGATAAAAAGAAACCACTCACCGTTAAATCGGGGTCATTATTACCGATATCTGCAGCAAGATCAAATAGATTGTAGAGGGTTAGTCCATCTTGGTCTGCATCACACTCTATCTGTATCACATCAGTTCCTACGGGATTAGTTGCATATTCTAAAACAACTTCTCCAAAAGCGACGCAAGATGTGTTGTCTAGTGTGACTTCTAGAGTATAAGTGCCAGGCTGATTCACCTCATAAGTACCACAATTTGTACAGCCAACAGGATCGGATTGTACCAAAATACCATCTCTAAACCAATCATAGCCATTATTTCCTGCTATTGTACCATCTAGTGTCAGTGTGTCTCCATCACACAAAGGGTTATTTGTAGCAATTAATCGATTTGGCCCTAAATCTCGTGAAGCTTGAAAACTACCAGCTTCTAGGAAGACAGCAGAGTCAAATCTATGATTTTGTTCGTCGGCAATGACTAGTTTTATGGTGTATTCCTCTCCCGGAATAATTTCTGCAGTTGCAGTTAAAACAGTAGTTTGTCCATTAAAATTTATTGGAGATATAACTGGATTGATTTCATTGAATTGTCCAAAAAACGCTTCATTTTGTGGTGGACAACTACCAGGGACACCTGGAGTAACAGTAGTTACTTTCACAGGTGTAGTCGTGCTAGGAACTAATGCAATATTTTCGTAAAAATCATCACTATTTGTTCTTCTAATTAAAAATCCAAAAACGTCAGAAAACTGACAGGTAAGAGGATTGTTTTCTCTATATTCCTCTGAAGCAAATAGGTATCTAAAACTTATTTGATTGGTAATCGATGTAAAATTAAATTCTACAATCGTAGCATTTTCAGTACCAGTTTCTTGAAGAGCAAATTCTAAATCAAAATCGCCATTCCAATCAGGAGCATCATCATCACTAAGGGAGTCATTTGGTCCAGGTACATTGCTTAATCTTCCTGTACTTAATACAATGCCGCTTTGAAATGGAAACGTTGTACCTGTGGCATCAAAAGAACCATAACTGAATTCTGTACCACCAAAATTTCCACTTTGAGCATTTGTAACTGTAACGTTTTCAATACAGTCGCTATTATCTATTAAAATATCTTCAATAAGTTGTTGCGGTGTAAGAGACTGACTGTCTACAGTAATGTTTTGTGCATGAAAACACAAGCAAAAAAATAATGATAATACTAAGAATATAAACCTCATAAATCTTTTATGAAAAAGCCATGCAAATATACGCATAGCTTAAATTAAGATTTTTTATAAGTTGTTAAAATTTGTTTTATTATCGCCTTAATGAAAAATGTCCAGTAGCTGTAAATTCTATATCTCCTCTTTTGACATCGGCAGTCCACCAATAATCACTTGAAGGCATTGGGTTTCCATTATATGTACCATCCCAACCAGAAGAATTATGATTTAGTTGTTTTAAAAGTTTGCCATATCTATCAAAGATATGTACTACGGTTCCTGGCAAGGTTTCTACGCCTACAATATGCCATGTGTCAAAATCCCCATCATTATTTGGTGTCATGTGCTTTGGCGCATCTATGACTAATACTTCTTTGGTTACAGAC
Organism: Winogradskyella haliclonae; assembly: GCF_014635865.1. Lineage (GTDB taxonomy): Bacteria > Bacteroidota > Bacteroidia > Flavobacteriales > Flavobacteriaceae > Winogradskyella > Winogradskyella haliclonae. The sequence goes on from NZ_BMDQ01000001.1 coordinate 1,548,317, forward strand.
GAGCAACCATTTCTGTCTATAATTGTTAATGTATGGTAACCTAAGCCTACATTTTCAAAAAAGCCTGAGGTTTGTGGTTCCATGTCATCTAATTGAAAAAGATAATCGCCAATACCCGTAACAGTAATGGTAATATTATTTGGGTCAGAGAAATCTACCGTTTCTACAACTTCAATATTTGCAGGTTCGGAAATAATTACATCAAACTCACTTGTAGTAGTACAACCACTAGGTGTCGTTACTGTAACACTGTATGTTCCGGTTTCAGTAATTTCTATTTCTGATGTTATCTCACCATTAGACCATAGATATTCATCATCTTCAAAGCCAGTATCTGCATCGACTCTTAATGGGAAATTTTCAGGACAAATAGTTTGACCTCCAATATCTACTATTGGTAAGGGATTTATAACAACATTAAACTGTGTAATACTATAACATTGCGTTTCAGTATTAGTTACCCTAGCAAAAATTATTTCCCCATTTGTTGCATTATAGTTTCCTGTAATAGAATTTATATTGTCAATAGCATCAGACTCTGAGTTATGATATGTAACAAGTAAAAATGTATCATCTTGAGTACCAATAATTGATGAGGTTTGCGTTTCTAAGTCAAATATGAGTTGTTGGTCAGCGTCGTCATCACAATCTTCAAGATTATCTGGTGTGTTAGCAATTGGTCTGTCATTAACTACTAGCATAAAAGGATAAATATAGAAGCAATTTGTTGACGGATCTTCTATTCTTGCATATACAATATCACTATTTGATTGATATGTATAATCATCTACTAGCGGGTTATTATTATCAATAGCATCTTGCTCATCTGCAAAATAAGAAATGAGTGCATTACTAGTGTCATCAAGAATAATATTATCGATAAGACTTAGGTTATAACTATTAGCATCATTGTCACAGATTTCAGTGGCACCAAAATCATTAAAAGCTGGAGGAATATTTACATTAAGCTCTATTGGAAGAATTACAGGGCAGTTAAAGTCAGTATTAGTGACTTTTACAAATACTGTTTGAGGATTTGATGTGTTTTCAAAATTTTCAGAATCAGGAATAACATTCAAGTCATTTTCGGCATCTTCAATAGACGTAAAATAGGATACCACAATATTGTTTTGTCTTATATCTAAGATATTTATTTCCGCTTCGGTTAAGTCCCAGATAATGCTTTCATCATAATCAATATCACAATCTTCAAAAGGGTCTATTTGAGTTACAGAAGGTACAGGAATAACATTAACTGTAAATGATGTTGTAGATGTACAGATACTTCCATTAGCAATTGAGGCATAAATCTCTTGAGGGTTACTTACTGTTGTATAAGTGTCTTCAACAATTGCATTTGTACCAGCAATAAAGTCTTCTTCTGAAGGATAAAATGTAATCTCTAAATTTTCTGTAATGCCATCACTAATTTGCGCAGCTTTAGCAATCAAGTCAATAGGGGCAAAGGTATCATTAGAGCTATCATCACATGCAAAAATATCTGAAGGTTCGTTAAATTCTGGGTTGGTACCAACATTTAAAGAAAAAGAATCCACGCCATAACAAGAGGTATCAGTAATGTTTTGAACACGTACGTGAATAATTTGAGGGTTACTTGTATTCTCAAAATTACTGCTTTTATCTATTGGGTTATTACCAGAATTGGCATCATCAGCACTTAAAAAGTATAGTACTTCTTTGCCTGTTTGACCATTTAATATTTCATTGTCTTTTGAGCTTAATAAAAACTCTCCGACATTATCTGTATTGTTTTCACAAAATCTAAACTCTGAGATGACAGGAAATTCAGGTAATGTGTTGATAGTAATGTCTATGTTTTCTGTAGAAATACAACCCGTCAGCGTGCTTTCTATTCTTACAGTGATTACATCTGTTTGCGTATTGTATGTCTCAGGGTCTATTATTGGGTTATTTCCAGTAATAGCATCAACAATTGAGTTATGAAATGTAATGATAAGATCGTTAGTCGAAGCTGTAATTTCTGGTATAGCATCTTCTAAGTTAACAATGAAGAAACCATCTTGGTCATCATCACAAATTATTATTTGGTTAGGAGGAGTTGTTAATGGTGCTGGATTTATTAAAATTTCGAAACTTGAAATATCACGACACGATGTAGCTGATGAGGTAATAGTCGCGAAAACTGTAAAAGAATCTTGCGTGTTTTGATATATAGTAGGAAGCGGATTAACGTTGTCTTCAGCATCTTGTAATGTTTCAAAATAAACAACATTATATCCTGGTTGACCTTGTGTTATTAAAGTATCATAATCAGATAAGTTTATAGTTGTTCGTAAATCTTGATCTGTATCACAGACTGTTTGTTGTGTTAAATCTGGAAACATAGTTACTGGAATTAAATCTAAAATTACCTCTTCAACTTCTGTACATGTTGGACTTGTAAGTGTTAAGTATAATGTTTGTGGCACACTTGGCGGAGAGTAATCAACACTTGTATCTATAGGGTTATTATTGTTGTCTCTATCATCTTCAGTTTCATAAAAAGTGATTGTTACATCTGGTATGTCTCCTAAAATCATTCCTGCAACATTAACAAGATTAAAAGGTTCTGTACCATCATTATCAGTATCGCATAATACATTATCCGAAAAGTCAGGTCCAGTTAATAACAAATTTGGATGTACCTCAATTGGGGCTATAGATGGACAGCCAGTAACATTATCGACAACTCTTATAAACACAATTTGAGTAAATTGTACTGTATTAAAAAAGTTGGTTGGGTCTGGTATTGGGTTATTACCTGATAATGCCTCATTTTGAGTCAGATGATAGGTGACTGTAACGTTTGTAAGCCCATTTAAAATTTCAGCTTCTACTTCAGTTAAATCAAAATTTGCAAAGCCATCATAATCACTATCACAAGCATCTATGTAATAGTTTTGATCATTTGCAATTTGTGGCGGTGCTAAAACTGTAATATCTAATGTTGTAGTAGTATTACATCCCGACTGCACATCAGCGACACTAATAAAAACTTGATCGTTAACAGTATCGTTGACATATGGCATTGGTATAGGATTGGAACCTGCATCTGCATCTGCTTGAGTATAATGATAGGTTACAACAAGATTACTTTGCCCATTTGTAATACCATCATTTAAATCGTTTAAGTCTATAGTTGTAAACCCATCAATAACTTGATCATCGCACACATCTAACGATTGAGGTAATATAGGGTCAGGTATTGGATTGACTATAAGTTGAAATTGATTTATAGCCAAACAACCAGTGTCTATATCAATAATGCGAACATAAATAAGTTGTGGGCTTATGACATTTTGATAATTTCCTGAGATTGGGCTTAAATTGTTTTGTGCATCTGGTAGCGACGTATGATATGTGATTGCATAATTGCCAGGTGCGACAGAATTTATTGCTTGTTGATCTTTAGAGTTAAGATTAAAAAACGCAACACCATTATTGCCTGGGTCATCGCAGACTTCCATATTAGTCATTGGCGTAGCACTCTGAGTATTACTTAGGTCTATAGTTATTTCATCTTCAATGGTACAGAAACTGTCGCCAAGAGGTATTGTTATTACTAATCGATAGGTACCACTCTGTACAACTTCATAATTGGATTGATTGGCACCACCAATAGGGTTACCATCTAAAAACCAATCATATTGGGCATTAGGGTTATTAATATCTCCATTGATCATAATACTATCAGCGCAAGTGCTTAAATCATCTCCTAAATCAACTGTAGGTGTAAAACTATTAGCTTCAATAAATACAGCTGAATCGTAATTGCGGTCTGTTTGATCAGCAATTACCAATTTTATTTGGTATGTCACGTTTGGTGTAATGTTGGCAGTAGCAGTAAGGGCTGTTGTACGGCCATTAAAATTAGTGTCACCAACATTATAACCATCAAAAAACTGACTATTCTCTTCTGGACAAAACCCTTCAATTTCATCATGGATAGTTGTTGTGTTTACAGGCGTATTAGTACCAGGAATAAGGGCAATGTTTGTATAAGGGTTACCTGTGCCTGCCTCTCTTATTAAGAAGGCAAAACCATCAGAATATTGACAAGGAAAATTTGCAAAGTATTCTTCCGAAGCCAGAATATAATTTATTTGTAATGTATTAGAAATTGAAATAAAATCGAATTCAATAGTAGTAGCGTTGGTTGTGTTAGAAATTCCAAGAGTATTTTCTAAATCGGCATCGGTACCCCAAGCAGTTTCTCCTTCATTTAAAACATCATTATTAACCCCATTTCCAGCAGAATTTGCATTTCCGGTAGATAGAATCATTCCATTTTGGAATGGAAAATTTGAAGATCCGCGTTCAAAAAAACCAAAACTGCCTATACCAACAACATTTCCGTTAACCGTTGAGCTAATATTTGATATTTCTACACATTCTTGTGCTAAGGTGTTCTCTACTAACTGTTGAACAGATAATGTATTGTCTACAGAAATTTGTTGGGCAATGAGATTAAGGCCAAGTAGATAAAAACAGGTAAAAATGAAACAATTCTTATTTAATCTCATCTAGTTTTATTTGGGGTTGCTATTATCATAACAGGTATAACCTTGTTAATCAGAATCAAAAGTAATAAAAATAAGATGAAATGCAAAAAAAATCGATGAAATGCAATATCAGTAATTCACATATACCCAACCTACTATAGTTTCATAGTTAGAATCTTGTAGATTTAACACATAATAATAGGTGCCTACTGGAACACGATTTCCTTGATTAATACCTCTGTTTGGATAGCCTAACCAGGGCTTTTGGTTATTACCCTCAAAGATTAAAGTTCCTAATCTGTTGTATATCTTTAACTCATGAGAAATAAAGATGTCATATAGCCCTTGGATATTAAACCAATCGTTTATAGTGTCATTATTTGGCGAAAACCCTTGCGGAATTTCTGGTGGACAGTTTTCAGTTTTAATATTAAACCGGAAAATCTCATAGCAAATAGTTTTCTCTAATCTAATATATACGATTTGAGGATTAGTAGTATTGGTATATGCCTCTGGAGACGAAATTACATTAACCTCATCTTTTAAATCTTCTAAAGTTTCATAAAATTGGAAATCTGCATTAACAAAATCTTCTTTATTCTCAATAGCTTGAAGTAAATTAAATTCAGCTTTTTCAAAGCCAATGTTGCACTCTAGTAATTCTGGAAGAATAATAATTTCTGGTATAATTAATAACTCGACTTGTTCTGCCGTCTCATTATTTATTTCATTGGCTTCAATGATTATTCCGTTACCAGTGCCATCATCATCAACAACTATTTTTAAGGTAAATTCGTCAGGTATTGTTTCAGGTATAGTCAATGTTATACTTCCACTTTCATTGCCTCCAATTGGTATGTCTGTGCTAGTTTGCGATTGACCAACTAGTATATCATTGGCATAAAAAGCAACAGGTGTATTTTGAGCTAATATACTGGTACTATTAGTATTACTAATTGTATAGTTAACAATAATGTCTCTACTATCACATTCTAATTCGGCAGCATTTATTGACACTGTGGCATCTGGTAATTGACTGTTAAGGACAGTTATTATGTTATTAATCATCACAAAATCCTGTCCAGAAGTTAAACTTATAGTGGCTGTTGTATCACCGATAGCTATATTATCTTGGATATTATAGACATCAATATCCATATTAAATAGATCTGTAGCTCCTGTAAAACTGTTTGTACCATTAAACGCATTATTGGTAGGGTTAAGAGGAGGATTACCAATGATATTACCATTAATTGTAAGCTGCTCATTAACAGCTAAAGCACGGTCACCTTCCCAAGCAATAAACCCTATTTTTGCGTTATCATTATCAAGAACATTAAGATTGTCTAAAGTAATAGTTAACGACTCTGGTACACTTTGTAAACCATCATAAATATTTAATTGATTTAATGGTAAAGAACTATCTTCATAGATAACAGTTATTGCCCAGCCTGCAAAGTTTGTGCCAGTTGGACAATAGGAATCAATCACAGATGTAATATCAAATTCTGAAATCGTATAGATACCATTTTGGCCATCTGTAACAATATCTGTAATATCTGCATATGCAGCAAAAAAAACTCTTGTGTCGTCCAATGCATCACTAAAAGTACGCTCTGAAGTAACAGGAATATTATTGACATTAATATCAAAATCACCATCGCCAGAACCTGCCCAATAGAGATAAGCTGCAATTATGGTTTGACCGTCAAGAAGCTCCAAATCTGCTGAGGAGCTTGTGAGTATCTCACACACTGAAAAATTTCCGTTTTCTGAAGTATTGAACGTGTTTCCGATTGCTGTGTAATCGTAGCGTCCATTAAACTGTTGAAACAAGCTTATGTCTTGTGCAAAACTAGTAAGCGCACAAAAAAGCAAACTAATAAAAACGATAGTTCTTAGTTTCAAAAGGTCATCTTTTTATAACAATCTATCTTTTCAAAGCAAAGTGACTAGAGAAGCGTCTACCATCTTGTAATGTCACTGAAAACCAATAATCGCTACTAGGTAAGGGATTACCATTATAATTCCCATCCCAACCTGAGCCTAGAGGATTTACTTCACTAACAAGCTTACCGTATTTATCAAAAATGTAAATAACTGTGTCTGGTTGAAATTGAGAAGAAATACCCTTGACTTGCCAGAAATCGTTCTGATTATCACCGTTAGGTGTAAAGAATTTAGGAAAACCTACAACAGAAACCATATCTTCTGTAATACCACAACCATTTTTATCTCTAACAAACACCGTGTAAATACCTGGAAGAACATTTTCAAACACATTACTATCTTGATAGATTCCGTTAGGGTCATTAAGCGCAAACTCATATTCAGCAATGCCATCTGCAGGAGCAAGCAAAATTGTAATTGTATTGTTTTCTGAAGTATCTGTAACTTCTATGTTTTCTATTGTAGCTGTATTGGATGCTTCTACAACGACTGTGCGATCTTTTGAACAACCAGCAACATTTGATACTTTCACAGTGTAAGTTCCTGGTTCATTGATTTCAATTTCTATTGTTGTTTCATTAGTAGGTTGCCAGTCGTAATAATAATTATTAGGGATATCGTTAATGACTCCACCATTAATCTTTATTTTTTCAGGAAAGGTGTTTAGGCAGTATAAAACAAATTCTTCTGTAATTACATTAGGTAACGTCAGTGCTTCTAATTCAACTTCATTAATACCATAACAATCATTATTGTTTTCTACTCTAACAAATATGGTTTGATTAAAAGCTGTTATATTTCTATAATCATTTGCTAATGGGTTAACTTCTAAAAGCGCATCGTCTAAGGTTTCGTAATAGGTTAAATCTAACCCTGCTGGTAAGCCATCTAAAACTTGAGCGTCAGCCATTGATAAATCAAAATCTATAAAACCATCTTCATCACCATCTGTATCACAGACACCTATATAAGCATTATTTGCTGAGGTTGCGCTTACTTCTAAGGTAACTTCACTAAAGCTAAAACAATTGGTGTTTGTGTCAGTTACTCTTGCGATTATAATTTGTGGTGTTGATATATTAGTATAATTTGATGCCTCTATTGGATTTGTTTCAGCTATGGCATCACCCATGTTTAAATAGTATTCGGTTATAAAGTCAGGGTTTCCACCTGTGATATCTTCTTCTTTTTCTAAAATATTAAAAACAGTTCTTCCATCAGGTGTACCATCTTCATCACATTGAAATAAGCCAATATCATTAACTGCAGGTGTTAAATTTATAGTTAAAGTGAAGCTCCCAAAGGTAACACAAGCAGTATTGTTGTTATTTGTCATACGTACAAAGACCTCATCATTAAAAGGGGTGTTTTGGTAATTGTTAGGAAGCTCAACACCTGCATTATCCGCTTCATCTTGTGAACTATGATAGGTAATTGTATAGTCTGAAGCCAACTGATTAGCACCAAGAATATCTCCGTCAAGGTTAGATAAAATAGTCGTCACTACACCATCTGTTGTATCACCTTCTGTGTCACAAAGTAAAATATCATCTAATCTTGAGATTATTGGAGTATCAAATACTTCTATCATAAAACTAACAGGTGTGCCTGTATTCTGGTCATTTATTTGGAAACAGTTAGTGTTAATAACGTTTTTTACACGTACAAAAATTTCTTCGGGATTAGTTGTGTTTTCATATAATCCAATAATTTCATTTTCGTCATTAATAGCATCCATTTCAGTGGTATAATAATGGACTGTATAGTCATTTGGATCTTGCCCACCGAGTACAAAAGTATCTTGTTGCGTCAAATCAAATAAGTATAAGTCATCATTAAGATTATCATCACATACATCAATTTTTGGAGGTGTATATGCTTCTGGAAAAGGAGAGTATTCTACTTGAGCAACACCTTCAAAAGTTTCACAATCACCATTATTTAATTCTATTAATACTTCATAAAGACCATTTTGAAAGACTTCAAATTCGTATGGAATAGGAGGTGTAGGTTGTACGACACCGTTAAAACTCCATGTGTATGTGGCGCCAGCTATATTATCAGTATTTAATGTGAAAGATTCACCTTCGCAAAGTGGTAAAAATGTAGTTGTAATTTCTGGGTCATTTATAATATCAATTGTTTCTACAAAGAACGATGCTATAAAAGGCGGTAAACCTTGTCTAGAGTTATTGGTTAGTTGTATTTGACCTTCGACATAATCAGATAAATCTCCTAATTCATTAGGATTATTTATTACAGATAATGATGGCAGACCTTGATTGTAGGTAGCACTCATACTTCTATATATTTTCCCATCAGGGCCTAGTTGTAATGCAGATCGATAACCATTTCCAGCATCCAAAGTAAATTGACTTGCTTGAATATCAACAGCAGTTAAATCGAATTGAACTAAAGAGGAAAAATGATTTGCGGGGTTATTGTTTTGCCCGGGAGTTTGACTAAAAAAATCGTTGGAAGAAGATACATACAATACTTCACTATTTGGAGAGAATTCTAGCCCATATTCAGCATTAGCATTATTTGAAACATTAACACTTAGCGATATAGGAGCTCCAGTTACTATTCCGTTATTTAAATCAAAGTCATATAGATACAATCCACCTTGCGAATTGGCTGAGGCTAATTTTGTACCATCAGGTGAAAATTTCAAATAACCTCTTTGGTCAGATATCGTAACACCAGCAGGTGATGTCATAGCTGTAGTATTAACACCAGCTGAAGTGACCTCAAAGGCATGAAACGTATCAAATGCAAATGGATTTGTTAATGTCCCAGATTGGTTCGCGAGCGTAACTACCCATATAGATTGTGATTGACAGTCTTTTAAAACTGCGCTAATCTTCTCAGAACTATCTTGCAACAATGTCACGTTTTTTTGAGTGACTTCGCCTAAACCACCATTACGAGTGATATCAACTTCAGAATATTTAAAACCTAAATCAGTTTGGTCAAAAGAATTGGTGTCTACTGTAAATATGTAGTAGATGTCGTCATCCATGGGTTTAGGTATAATAATAGCAGATTGGGTGCTTGAAGGGCTTCCATGGAGACCAGAACCATTGGCCATTATATTACCATTAGTGTCAAATACAGTAATACCATCAGTGTAAAAAAGAAGTTGACCATTTGTGTCTGATATACTCGTGCAACCCTCATCGGTACTTAATTGTCCATCACTAAGCGCAGTAATGGAACCATCTTGGTTAAAACGTATACCTGCATTATCTCCAAAATACCAATTTGAGGCTTCATTCTGTGCATTTACTGATAATCCTAGTATTGTGAAAATTATTAAAAAAAGTATCTTTTTCATATTTGATAAGCGCTAGCTATCAAATATATTACAAATCTCTCTTTTTTAATAATCGGTAAGATAAAAAGATAAAAAGCGCCGTCCAACCCATAACTATAGCGACTTCACTAAAATGTACAGAATAGTCATAAGCCAAGTCCATTTTATCAGGGAACTTAGTCATCACCACACGCTGAAAAGGCTGGTCTATTAATTTGTACATAGACTCTAAAGGCATAAAATTTTTGACTTGGAATGCTTTATCAGCACTATCAAATATCTCATATGCACCCCAAAACACAAGCCATTCTACAATGTAGAGAATAAATAGAAAGGCTAAAGCAAATGCCGAACGCTTTAACAACATTCCAAAGAATAAACATAGACTAAAGAAACCAACAAGCTTAACAAAATAGGCTAGTAAAAACTCAACTTCTCTAAAAATAATGCTAGCTTCAGTATAACTTGAATAATACATACCAATACAGAATGTAGCTAATCCAATTAAAAGTGTTGCTGCTAGAGAGAAAAATACTATAGTGTAGAATTTTGAAAGTATAAACTCCTTTTTACTTAAACCATCAATGAGATTTTGCTTAAGCGTTTTGTTACTGTATTCATTACCTATCATGCTTACTACCACAATGGCAAAAAAGAACTTAAAATATGAGGCGCAAAAGGTTGTGATGTGCCAAATGATTGGGAAATTAAAAATCCCTAATTCTCCTAATTCTAAGGTAAAAAATCCGAAGAAATTTATTTTTATAGATGATAAAACTAAGACTGTAAATGGAAGTATAAAGCTAACAAATATGAGAACCTTACTTGTTCTGTTAAGCCAAAGTTTTTGTAATTCTAGTTGTATGAGTCGTATCATTTTTTCTGATTGGTTATATGAATTCTGTGAGAATTATATATGGTTTGATTGATGTTAATTTAGGTTGTCTGTTAATTGCAAGAATTGCTCTTCCAAGCTTTCTTTTCGTTTTACTAAATGCGAAAGCACTATGCCTTTCTCAAACATCAACTTATTAAAATCTGATGCTGACATTGGTTCAGTTAAAAATGCAGTAATTAAATCGTCTTCAGTTTTAATTTTATCAAAAAGCTTATGGTCTTCTAGGATAGAAATTAATTCGGATTGCTTTTCGGTTTTCAATTCAAAAAAGCCATGACTATTTATCATCTCATCTACACGACCAGAATAAAGTTTTTCGCCTTTTCTAAGGACAACCACATGCGAGCATACCTTTTCAACTTCGTCTAATAAGTGAGAGGCTAATAGTATAGTTGTGCCATCAGAAGCTATGTCTTTTATAATTTGTCGTATTTGGTGTATGCCTTGCGGGTCTAAACCATTAGTTGGTTCATCCAAAATTAAAATCTCGGGGTCGTTAAGTAGTGCAGAGGCTATAGCAAGACGCTGTTTCATACCCAATGAGTAGGTTTTAAATTTGCTGTCTTTTCTGTCTAATAAGCCAACGACATCAAGTTTTTCTTCAACTTTTTCTGTAGAAACCCCTTTAATTTTGCATACTAATTTTAAGTTTTGTTCAGCGGTCATGTATGGGTAAAAATTTGGTCGCTCTATAATTGCACCAACTTTTTTTAAGGCGTCATGCGTGTCTACGCTACCATCGAACCAATGAAAATCGCCATTAGTTTTGTTGACGACATTAAGCACAATACCTAATGTTGTAGATTTCCCGCTTCCGTTGGGTCCTAAAATGCCATAAACATTACCTTTTTGAATGGTAAAGCTTAAATCTTTAACTGCTGTGAGATAACCAAACTTTTTAGTCAGGTTATTAATGGTAAGGATATTCTCCAAAGTGATTAGTTTTTGATTGGTTTATGAGAGTAAGACGAGCCAACTATTTTTTTGTTACAATGTAAAATAAAAAAAAGCATTTCTATCAGAAATGCTTTTTGGGTATAAGTACTTTTTTCTATGGGTTAATTCCAGTTTTCGTCAAAATCTAAATCACTGTAATCATCGACGTCTATATCATCTTCAAACTCGTTAAACGCATCGTCTGTGTCTGCTTCAAAGTTTTTGATTGGCGCTTCGTCTGGTACTTGGCCTTGGACAAACATAAGATTTGGGTAATCTGTGCTTTCAGCTTCTTCAACTATTTCAGCAAGCTCTACAAAAAAGGTCCACATGTTTAAAAAATCATAAATATAAATCAGTCGAGTAGAAGCCTCATGCACTAAATCATTGATTTTAGTGCTGCTCATGACTTTTACTTTGTTGTGACCTTCACTAACATCAAACATCGCGATTTCTTCACCTTGATTCCACTCTTCATCACTAACATAAAACGATGCCATTTCCATACCATCAAAACCAAAAGATTGTGTAATGATATTGTGGAGGTCTTCCATAGAATCACTTTCGCGAATTTCTAAATCACGGAAAATATCTTCTTCGGTATCATTATCGAGTATAACTCTAAATCTGTAAATCATGTTATAATATTAATCAGCATGCAAAGATACGATTTAAGCTGAAGTTTCTATACTTTTTAGACGATGAGAATTATGACTTTCTAAAATAATATAAAACTGAATTCCGATTAATATTGTAGCAATAACTATATGTAATGGTTGCGTAGAAAACGGAAAGTTAAAATAATACATAGCAATACCAGTAACTATTTCTAGTGCAATACAAACTAAAACAAGTTTATATTTACTATAGCCCAGTTTGAGTTTGCGGTTTCGCAAAAACAACCAGACATTTAATAATAGCACTAAGATTGAAAGTGAACGATGAATGTAAAAGTTTAGTGGTGCTAAGCTTTGTATATCCCAATTAAAATAGCCATTTAACTTATTTTGTACATCTACAAATTGACGTACTTGTGTTCCTATAATAATCTGAATAAGAGTTAATATAGTGGCTACAATAAGGACATTTCTGAATCTTAAATCGAATTTTTGATCTTTACACGTTGATTTAGAGGTATAAATCAGATATAGAATTACAGCAACAATAACCAGTGCCATAACCATGTGAATGGTAATCTTGTATGGCGCTAAATTAGAATCGACAACGGTCTTGCCAAGCCAAGCCTGAAACCCCATTCCTAAAACTGTAAAAATCGACAGTAATAAGAACCGTTTTTTGTCTCTCCACAGCCAAATAGACATGATTGTAAAAATTAAAATAGGTAGCCCTGAAAGTGCACCCAAAAGCCTATTAATATATTCTACCCAAGTGTGTAATGGATTAAATATGGCATAATCGTGTTCTGTGTAGGGTTTCCAATTAGAGGCATTTCTTTCATTAGAAGAGGTAAAGTCTTTTGAAGCGACTTGCAACTCTTCATTTACAATAATGACGATACCTTTTTTATAATCATGGTTGGGTTTAAACTGAAGTTCAGAAATATCGGTTGGAGGAATATAATACCCAAAGCATTTTGGCCAATCAGGGCAGCCCATTCCAGAACCTGTCATACGCACTACAGCGCCAGCAATAATAACTAGATAGACCAATACTAATGCAACTTTAGCCGTTTTTCTGAATCTCTGTTTCATACTAGGTTAACTCCTTTTTAAAACAAACACTATTATCCATGTTTTTGTATTGACCATACTTAGGTATGGGAATATAATGACATTTTTTATAAAACTTAACAGCTTTTATTTGACGTTTCCCTGTTTCTAAAACACATGATGTAAAACCTATTTCTTTGGCCCAATCTTCTAAACCATTAAGAATTTGTTTTCCTAAACCTTTTTCTCTGGTATTTGGATTGACGTACATTCGTTTTATTTCGACTGAAGTTTCATCAAACTTTTTAAAAGCGCCACAACCAACAGGTGTTTTATCATTGTAAAGTACAACCACGTTGCTTAGGCTTTCTAAAGCGTTAAATTGATTATAAAAATCATGTTCTTCACCATCAGTAATCTTCAAATAGGCATCTAAATCTTTCACCAAATTGATGAAGTCTTTATTATTTGAAGTGGTTCTGATGAGTTTAAACATTTGATATTATAAGTTATTAATTCCTTATTCTTCAATCATCAATCCTAATGCTTTACCTTTTTCTAACATAAGTTTAAAAGCTGCTGCATGTTCGTTTGGGATATCACCTTCAAGAATAGCTTCTTTAATAGCTTCTTTAATAATGCCAATTTCTTTTGAAGGTTTTAAGTTAAAGGTTTTCATAATCTCCTCACCAGTAACAGGTGGTTGAAAATTACGTACATGGTCTCGTTCCTCAACTTCAACTATTTTATCTCTTACAATTTTAAAATTGTTATGATATTTCTTGAACTTTTTAGGATTCTTTGTTGTGATATCTGCTTCACACAAAGTCATTAAGTCCTCAACATTATCTCCAGCGTCAAAGACTAAACGGCGTACCGCAGAATCTGTCACTTCTGAAGCTAAAACAATTGGACGAGAACTCATAAAGACCATTTTCTGAACAAATTTCATTTTATCATTCAATGGCATTTTTAATCTTTTGAAAAGCTTGTATACCATTTTAGAGCCCACAAATTCATGACCATGAAAGGTCCATCCAATTTTTTTATGAAAGCGTTTAGTCGGTGCTTTACCAATATCATGTAGTAAAGCCGCCCATCGTAACCAAAGGTTATCCGTAGTTTTACAAATATTATCTACAACTTCTAAAGTGTGATAGAAATTGTCTTTATGACGTTGTCCTTCTTTCTCGTCAATACCTTTAAGAGCTGTGAGCTCTGGCATTATATAGTCTAGAAGTCCCGTTTTTTCTAAATGAATAAATCCAATAGATGGCGTACCACTTTCTAGAATTTTATGCAATTCTGTCACGATACGTTCTTTAGTAATAATAGTTATGCGCTCCTTGTTTTTTGATATGGCACTTAATGAGGCATCTTCAATTTTAAAATTAAGTTGCGTTGCAAAACGAATGGCCCGCATCATACGTAACGGGTCATCAGAGTATGTAATATCAGGATTTTGAGGCGTTCTTATGATGCCTTTATCCAAATCATTAATACCATTAAAAGGATCAAGAAGTTCACCAAAACTATTTTTGTTTAGCGCTAATGCTAGTGCATTAATTGTAAAGTCACGACGATTTTGGTCATCTTCTAATGTGCCATTTTCTACAATAGGGTTTCTACTATTCTCGTTATAACTCTCTTTACGAGCACCAACAAATTCTATCTCAATATCATCATGTCTAAGCATCGCAGTTCCGTAAGTCTTAAAAATTTGAACTTTTGGAGTGTTTGGTAAATTATTGGCAACATGTTGAGCTAACTCAATACCACTACCTATAGCAACAATGTCTATATCTTTAGCATTACCGCGTTCTAAGAAATAGTCACGTACAAAACCACCAATCACATAAGCATCAACTCCTAAAGCATCTGCGGATTGCGAAATAGTTTTAAAAACAGGATGTTGTAGTGCGTTTTTGTACTTCATTTTATCGAATAAAATAGACTTCGATTTTAAGATGCAAATTTACAACATAGTAAATGAAGACCCTAATTGTGTATACAAGAAAATACTAAACCGAGGTGCCTTTTTTAATCAATAGAATTTGGTAAGCGTCAATTAAAACTTCCCAACCTTTTTCTATCATATACTCGACAACAAGCTTGCCTTTTCCACCTCCAGGTAAGCCACAATCGTCAATAAGGACAATGGTTTGCTCATGAAGTTTATCTTCTGCAAGTTGAAACTCTTTTAAATGATGTTCTTGACTTTTTTGTTGAATATCTACATCTGTCCTCGAATAGTCATAACTATCTAAATAAAGTAAATCTATTTTTTGGCCAAACTCTGCTAGAAAAACAAGCGCATCTTGAAGTAAAACAGAAACATTTTTATCCAAACCTTGTTCAGTAACTGCAGATTGCGAACCTTTTACGGAATCTTCACTAATATCTACAGAGTACATTTTGGCATCATTTTGTTTTGCCCATTTTCCAAAAACTATAGTTGCAGCACCATCACCACGAGTAGCTTCAAGACCTTTACGAGATGTTCCTGTTTCGACAATAATTTTAGATTTTCTTTTATCTAAAAGCTCTAAGGTTTTTTTAAATGTGTTTCGTCGTCTTCTAAAGTTGTATTTAAAAGGCATAAATGGATATAAGGATTTATGCTTCGAAAATTTAATTCCAAAATGGATTAGTAATGCAAGAGCAATAACTCCAAGAATGTAATATAAAATCATGGTTGTGTTTTTATTCGAATAAAATATCTTCAGCCTTATCGTTTAGCTGTAATTCGTTTAAGTAGTCAAAAAATTCATTTGATTCATTTTCTAAAGAAAATGTCTTATTTCGTTTTATAAATGATGCTGTTTTAAAATGTGGTAAAATCAACTCCATAAATACCTCTTTTGATACGTTTGAAACATTTTCTAAATGATGAGGTACATATTCAACATATAAGAATTTCACCTTTTTTAAGCTCTCTTGCATACCCTGAAGAGCAAAATACTCAGCACCTTCAATATCCATTATAAAACCTGTTGGTTCAGGAAGGTTTTGTTGTTTGATATGTTCATCTAGAACAACCATATCTACTTTTACAGTTTTTGGATTGTCATAAGTGTATTGAGCGGCTTCTTTTATGGGCTTTATTTTACTTCCGCCAGTATTTACAGTACTTTGATAAAATTCAACTTCTTTATTTTCATTACCCACGGCGTAGTTGTATATTGTAACGTTTTTTGTGTCATTTAAATCTAGATTTTTCTCAGCATACCAATGCGTATTTTCATTGGCCTCATAACCTATAATCTGCTTTACTTTTTTTGCCAAGGGAATTAAAAGCGTCCCAACATGAGTTCCAATGACATAAACGATATCATCTTCCGAACACTTTTCTTTAATTTTATTAGCCTCATTAATATCCCAATGCCCTTTAAAACCAAGGCTTTTACCAATAGTTAAATCTTCAATAGGTAAAGCTATTATTCCGTTTTGAGATTCGTAAATTATACCTTTTGCATGCTCGCCAAAGATTTTTTTACGTTTCTGAGATTTAAGATTTTTGAAAAAATATTTTAGTTTACTCATGGAGTGTTGGTTGATTTAATCAGGGTATAAAATTAACCTTTTTATTGATTATTCTTTAGAACAGTTCTGTAGACTTCTAAATATTCTGAAGCTGCTTTTTTCCAGTCAAAACTTTTGGCATGTAATGCATAGGCTTTAGAAAGGTCAGTTTTATTTTTATCAAATTTATTAAGACCTTCTTTTACAACTGTTGCCATATAATCAGGATTGTAATTATCCCAATAAAAAGCATGGTTACCTCCAATTTCAGGTAATGATGTGTTGTTAGACATAAAAACAGGTTTACCAAAACGCATGGCTTCAATAGGCGGAATACCAAACCCTTCTCTAAGAGAGGGAAACACGAAAGCGGTACAATTTTTTAGATAATACTGTTTGTCAGTATCAGAAACTTTTCCAGTGATGAGTACACGATTTTCGAGTTTGAGACGTGATATGGTTTTAGCAAGTTTTGTTTTACCGTAATCTGTTTCATTTTTACCAGATAAGACAAGGTCAAACTCAGGTAAATGAGCTAACATTTCTACTAGTGTGTGTATATTTTTTCGTTCTGAAAATTCACCTATAAAATAGAAAAAGGGCCTCTTAGTATTCACTTTTGGAGTGTAGCCTTCTGGAATATCTACATCTGTAATAGGATTTCCATTATATATCACAAACTCTGGTACATTGGGGATTTTAAAATAGTTATGTGTTGATATCTTAGCGTAGTTAGAAATGTAAGTAATAGCGTTGCACCTGTTTAGTTTTTCTTGAAATCTAACGTTACGTTTATGCGACATGTCATTAGAGACTTCATCAACAAAATTTACATCGTGCACAGTTAAAACATAAGGAATATCAAAAAAAGGCTCAACCTTTATATTTTGATTTAAAGAATGCCATAGATTGTATTTTTTCTTAATCCTAAATAGCGGATATCTACTCAGTGATTTGTAAGTACGGTATTTAAAAATATTCCCGAATTCTGATTTTAGTTTTTGAGTATCTTTTACATTTAGTGTAATGTCTATATCTTCAGTATTTAAAGCAGCGATCCCTTTAATTAAATGATAATTAAATTGACCAAAACCAAAATTTAAGTTTTTGATGTTATGAGATTCAAGAAAGACTTGTGGTTTTTTGGACATGATGCAAAGAAATAAAAAAAATAGAACTAATTGTTTTTTGTTCAATAATTGTAATTTCGCAGCATGAAAAAAGTCTTTGCATTAGACAATAAAACATTTAACGACCAACTTTTAGATTTTATAATTAATTTTAAAAGTGAAGGCGATATGTTTAATGATGGTGATCGTAATGTCATAAAAACTAATACTATTGATGATGTTACAATTAATGTAAAGTCCTTTAGAACACCTAATCTTGTTAATAAATTTGTGTATCGTTTTTTTAGGAAATCAAAAGCACAACGTTCTTTCGAGTATGCACAATATCTAGAAAATAATGATATTGGTACTCCAAAACCTTATGGTTACTTTGAGAATACAGGTATACTATCTTTTGAGGACAGTTATTATGCAAGTGAACATTTACAGGCAGATTTAACATACCGGGAATTAACAACAAACTTCAAATATCCAAATCACGAAGCTATACTTAGAGCATTTACTAGGTTTTCTTATCAATTGCACCAAAAGGGGATTAATTTTTTAGACCATTCTCCAGGTAATACGCTTATTGAGTTAAATAATGGCAATTATAAATTTTATTTGGTGGACTTAAACAGAATGAAATTTGGAGAAATGGATTTTAAAACCCGAATGAAGAACCTCTCAAAACTTACGATTCATGAATCTATGATTAAAGTGATGAGTAATGAATATGCTAAAGTTTCTGGAGAAGATGAAATCCAGATTTTTAATACCATGTGGAAGGAGACTCAAGACTTTCAAGAACGTTATCACCGAAAAAAGCGATTAAAAAAGAAGCTTAAATTCTGGAAAAACTAAATTAGTCTTTATTCTTTTTCTGAAGCTCATAAAGCTTACTATACTTTAAAAAAGTAATGTTAGCAGTCTGAACACAAATTATAAATCCATTTAAACCATCTAGAAAACCTAATCTCAGAAAATAGGCTTTAAAGAAAGCCCAAGTGGGATTAAAGAATATTTTAAAAAAATTAGATGTTTTACCTTCTTTATAATATGCCTTTGAAGCAATAGTCGAGAAGTATTCTGTCTTTTTATTAAATTCTGAATACGATTGATATGTAATGTGTAAAATATCTCCTTTGAGATATCCTGTAGCTGTATTTTTATTTAAAGCAATACTATCATGTGGATTTATACCTTTCCATGAGGCTTTGCGTCTGTCAAAAACACGTAGTTTTCTATTAGGATACCAATCAGAGTGTTTTATCCATTGTCCACAAAAATTATTGAATCTATTGCTATAGTAACCATCGTATTTCCAATTATTTTTTATAGCTAAAATCGATTTTTGAAGTTCTTTGGATAAGGATTCGTCGCCGTCTAGAGAAACGATATAATCATTAGAAGCTTGATTTAATGCAAAGTTTTTCTGCTCTACATAGCCTAAAAATTTTTGCTCTATAAATTTTACATCAAATTTTTGACAGATTGCTTTTGTATCATCAGTAGAAAAAGAGTCGACAACCACTATTTCGTCAACAACATCTATCAAAGACTGTAAACAGTTTTCGATATTGCGTTCCTCATTATATGTAATTATGACTCCAGATAGTTTTATCATCCTTTAAATATCTATGTTGTAAAAGTAGTATTTTTGCTTCATGTCGCAAGAATTAAAAGCATCTGTAATTATAAGTACTTACAATCAACCAAAATGGTTGAAATTAGTGTTATATAGTTATCATTTACAATCTGTAAAATGTTTTGAAATTATTATAGCAGATGATGGTTCTGATGAGAATACTAAAACTGTTGTTGAAGATTTTAAAAGCAAAACAGATTTAAAAGTTGTACATGTTTGGCAGGAAGATGATGGTTTTAGAAAAACAGAAATACTGAATAAAGCTATTCTTGCTTCTGATTCGAGGTATCTCATTTTTACTGATGGAGATTGTATAGCTAGACAAGACTTTGTTGAAACACATTTAAAACTCCAAAAGCCCTCTTGTGCACTTTCTGGAGGTTATTTTAAGCTTACAGAAGAAGTATCTGGATTGATTGATAACCATGTAATTAAAAATCAAAAATGCTTTGATGTGGATTGGCTTCTAGAAAATGGACAACCAAAAACATTTAAACTCAATAAGCTCACAACATCAGACTTTAAGTCTAGATTTTTAAATACTATAACTCCAACTAAGGCAACTTTTGATGGTATGAATGTTTCTTGCTATAAATCTGATATTATTGCCGTAAATGGTTTTGATGAGCGCATGAAATATGGTGGAGAGGATAGAGAAGTAGGTGAACGTATGATGAATAATGGAGTAAAATTTCTTCAGATTAGATATAGTGCTATTTGTTTGCATCTATATCATGATAGACCATATAAAAATGAACAGGTGTTACTAGAAAATAAATCAATACGTAAGGAAACAAAAAAAGCAAAATCTAAATTTACTGAATTTGGTATACGTAAAAACTAGTAAAATTGAGATGAATTAAAAAAATCTTTAAGCCTTCCCAAAAATAGAATTTATCTTCATACGCCTTAAAAAAGAAATTTTTCTTCTTTTAGGAACCCCATTAATTTCTATATAATTTTGAACAGTTTCAACCATTCTCAAGGCAGATTTACCATCATTATAGGGGTGAAAATCATTATAAATAGTCTGACGTTGATTTGCAAAAGAATCTTCGTATAAATTGTGTTCAATTAGTGTATTTAACTTTGCGTAATCGTCAACATCATTCCAGTAAATTTTTTCAGAAATATTTTTAAATGTTATGACCGGTTTGTCTAACAAAAGAAACTCATAGATTACAGAAGATGTATCACTTACTAGCACATCAGCCATTAACAAAAACTTGATTATATTTTTCTCTTCTGCCACTATGATTCTTTTGTTGGTAGAGGCAAATGCTTTGTAATTTTCAACCCAGCCTTTATCCATAAGTGGATGAAATTTTACTAAAACTAAATAATCAGGATTTTTTAAAACTTCTTTTAAGGGTTCTATTAAAAATGGGGCAGAAGTTAGCTTTGGAGAAAAAGTAGGAGCATATAATACTATTTTTTTAGCATTAGATTCTTTGAGTAATTTTATTTTTTCTTTATCGTATTTAGATTTGTCTTTTCCGTAAATATCTAACTTGGGCCATCCGGTTTCAATAACATCAAAATTTTTATGTTCTTCTTTTAGTTCATTAAATCGATTTGTAAAATAAGGGCCTTGTGTTAAGTATAAATCAAAGTAATGCCTAATCCTAAAATGGCCTTTTTTTTCTCCTGCTAAGCCATGAAAAATCTGAACTTTTAAACCTCGTAAATAATGTGGGACTTCATTTCCTGGAACAAAAATGGCATCGCTATTAAATGCTTTAAGGTCCGATATTTTTAAGGTATAATTATCAGAAGTATACGGGAAGTCTTTTTTTATTTTATCTGTTATAAACCAAATATAGTCATATCCTTTTTGTGTCAAAACCTGCTTAATAGGTTCTAAAATCCCAAATGCATAATTGTTTTGACAAAAAAGAATAGTCCTCATTTAGAGCATATTGTTTACATTTTCTAAATCTTCTAAAAAATCTATCTCCATACAATTATATTGAGAGATATCGACAGCTTGTATTTTTAGACCGTCATTTTCAATGCCAGTTTCTAATCCTCGTTCAAAATAATCATTAACATCACAAGCTTCTAAATGTCTAATGAAAGTTTTGATGTCCTTAGATGAAATAAAATTAATACCAACTGCTTCTCCAAGTCCATTTTTCACAGTTTTAGAAAGTTCGTTAATATACCCATCTTTTAAGGTGTATTTTACTTCTTCTTCTGCAACTTTACTGGTGTTAACAGCAACAAAAGATTCGTCTTTTTTAATGTAAGGGTCTAAAATATCAAGAAGTCTTTCATCAAAAACAACATCGCCATTGAACCATAGTACAGATTTATCCTTATGTTTTTTTAGAGCTTGTAGTAAACTCTTAGAGGTATTTGTTCTGTCAAAAAAGGGGTTATAGACATATGTTAGTTCCGGAAAGCGTTCCATAATAAGGTCTTTTTTAAAACCAACAACAACATTAATGTCATCTATATCGTAGCGGGAAGCAATATTATCGGTTTGCATCTTCATAATGCTTTTTCCATTTTTCAATGGCGTAAGTGGCTTAGGAAAAGGATTGCCAAGACGAGAACCAATACCAGCTGCAAGAATTATAATTTTCATTGTTTAGTTGTTTGTTTTAAAAATACAGTTTTTGAGAACGCAAATTTAGGTATTATCAAGCATAGATTTTACTTTTTTCTACCTCTTAAGAATTTTATTAACTCTAACCTAAAGTATTCGGGTTTAAATTTCTTATATACATTAAATATATCATCTTTGATGCTTTTTTTGTCAAAGCCAGACATATCTACATAATCACTTAAATGAACAGCCACATGCTTTTT
Organism: Winogradskyella haliclonae; assembly: GCF_014635865.1. Classification (GTDB taxonomy): domain Bacteria; phylum Bacteroidota; class Bacteroidia; order Flavobacteriales; family Flavobacteriaceae; genus Winogradskyella; species Winogradskyella haliclonae. The sequence goes on from NZ_BMDQ01000001.1 coordinate 1,570,703, forward strand.
TGTTTCGGATGTTCCAAACCAATTTTGTTTGTTTAGCGCAGGATTAAATATCGTAAATGTAGGAATATCCAATGCCTTAGCCATATTAACTGCACCACCTTCGTTTCCTATTAAAGCGGTGCAATGTGCAGTTATTCCTAAAAACTCTCTAAGGCTTTTTCCAAATACATTAAAATAAATTTGACCTTGTGTGTCTGTTTTGCAAAGATCATAAATGGCTTTTGCGTCCTCTTCTTGTTTTGGAATATAATTGAATAAAATTTGTGCGTTTATATTCTCTTTGGCAATGTTATCTAAGACTTTTGCCATATAGGAAAATGGGTATGTTTTTTTTGGACTACTTCCCAAAACGCTAATCATATAGATTGGTTTTTTAAGATTTAAATCTTTACCTGTTAAATAGTCTTTGGCATCATTAATCTCTCTACCTATTAGATATATTTTAGGTGAGATGTCCTTAAATTTAATATCAATAAACTCTAATAGTCTTATTCTATTTTCAATAGCTAAACTTATACCATATTCGGATTTTGTTTTTCGTTTTAGTGTATCTGTATAGATAAAAGAATTATAATTTTTGTGATAAGAAATGCGGATTGGAGATTTGGAGAAATAGCTAATAATATTACTACTTAACTTTCCATAGACATCAATCACAACATCATACTTTTCTTTTTTTATTTGTTTTGCAAAAGAGAGTAATTTTAGTTTGCTTTTTTCGTGTTCTGGAGTGAAAAACTGAAATTTATCTATATAGGGATTACCTTCTACAACAGGGTAAGTGTGGGAGTTGATGAGGTAATGTAATTGTGCATCAGGATATTTGATTTTAATAGCTTCAAATAGAATGCTAGACGTTAAGACGTCTCCAATCATTTTTTGCTGAATGACCAATACCTTCATTAGGGCAAATTACAACTAAAAAACACCAAACTCCAAAAAGAATAGACGTTAAGGATTTTGATGTTTTTACTTATTTATTATTGAACTAGGAGTTTTTAAACAGCAACATCGTATTCACGAAGCGCATCGTTTAAAGATGTCTTCTTATCCGTGCTCTCTTTTCGTTTTCCTATAATTAATGCACAAGGCACTTGGAATTCTCCAGCACTAAATGTTTTGGTATAACTTCCAGGAATAACAACAGAACGTGCTGGTACACGACCTTTCATTTCAACAGGTTTGTAACCAGTGACATCGATAATTTTTGTACTCATAGTGAGTACCACATTTGCACCCAGAACAGCTTCTTTTTCAACTCTAACACCTTCGACCACAATACATCTTGAGCCTATAAATGCACCATCTTCAATAATAACTGGTGCAGCTTGTAATGGCTCTAATACACCACCTATACCAACACCTCCAGAAAGATGAACATTTTTGCCAATCTGAGCACAGCTACCAACGGTTGCCCATGTGTCTACCATTGTGCCTTCATCGACATAGGCACCAATATTTATATAACTGGGCATCATAATCACACCTTTTGAGATATATGCACCATGGCGAGCCACTGCATTTGGTACAACTCTAATACCCTTCTCTGCATAACCTTTTTTTAGTGGTATCTTATCGTGATACTCAAAAATACCAGCTTCTAGCGTTTCCATTTTTTGAATTGGGAAATACAATACGACTGCTTTTTTTACCCATTCGTTAACCTGCCAACCATTGTCAGTTGGTTCTGCAACTCTTAGTGTTCCACTATCAATAAGGTTAATGACTTCTCTAATAGCATCTGTGGTTTCTGTATTTTGTAATTGAGAACGGTCATTCCAAGCCGTTTCTATAATAGATTGTATGTCTCTCATGGTCCTATAAATTAAAGTCCAAAGATAAGCGCCTCAAAAAAATCTATGAAACTATTTCAGAAAATTTGTGAGTATTTACAAAAGTGTAAAATAGTCAACATTATAAATCTTTATATTCTAACTATCTTTGCGGCAAATATGGGAAGACTTTTAGCTATAGATTACGGAACAAAGCGCACAGGAATTGCAGTTACGGACGAGCTGCAGATTATTGCATCTGGCTTGACAACTGTTGATACTAAGGAATTGATTCTTTTTCTGAAAGAGTATACGTCTCAAGAAACTGTGGATAAAATTATAGTTGGCTTACCAAAACAGATGGACAATACAAACTCTGAAAGCGAAGTTTACATTCAGAAGTTTTTGGTAAAATTGCAACATCAAATTTCAAACATTCCTATCGTAAGAGTAGATGAGCGTTTTACGTCTAAGATGGCATTTCAAACAATGATAGATAGTGGTTTGAGTAAAAAACAACGTCGAAATAAAGCTTTGGTTGATGAGATAAGTGCCACGCTTATTCTTCAGAGTTATATGTCTTCGTTACAGTAGCGTTACAATTATTATAAAACACCTTTAAAAATACATTAAGAATTGTATTTTTGCCTGCGTAAAAATTAAAATCATGATTTTACCAATAGTTGCATATGGCGATCCAGTTTTAAAGAAAAAGGCTGTAGAAATCGATAAAGATTATCCAAAGCTTGAGGAACTTATAGCCAACATGTACGAGACAATGTATGGTGCTTATGGCGTTGGTTTAGCAGCACCACAAATTGGTTTGGCCATACGTATGTTTTTGGTAGATACAGAGCCTTTTGCAGAAGACGAAAGTTTTTCAGAAGAGGAAGCTGCACAATTAAAAGCATTTAAAAAAACATTTATAAATCCAATAATTCTTGAAGAAGAAGGTGATGAATGGGCGTTTAATGAAGGCTGTTTAAGTATTCCAGATGTTAGAGAAGATGTGTTTAGGCAACCAAAGATTAAAATACAATACCAAGACGAAGATTTTAATACACATGTTGAGGAGTATGATGGTTTAATAGCTAGGGTTATTCAGCATGAGTACGACCATATTGAAGGTGTTTTGTTTACTGACAAACTATCATCGTTTAAAAAACGTTTGCTAAAGGGAAAGTTACTTAACATTTCTAAAGGTAAAATTAGAGTAGATTACAGAATGCGCTTTCCTGCAATGAGTAGAAAGCGTTAAAAAATATACACATGAGTTTAGATAAAATTTTATCGATTTCTGGGAAACCAGGATTGTACCAAATCGTAACACAAACACGCACAGGAGCAGTAGTCGAGTCTTTAATAGATAAAAAACGTATTACTGTTGGTGCTCATAGTAATATTAGTATTCTTAGTGAGATTGCAATATATACGCTTGCAGAAGAAGTGCCATTACGCAATGTTTTAAGTTCTATTAAAACAAAATATAATGGTGAACAAACTGATATTAGCCATAAGGCAAGTAAAGATGAATTAGAAGAGTTTTTCTTCGATATTTTATCTGATTATGACGAAGACCGTGTTTATGCTTCAGACATTAAAAAAGTAGTACAGTGGTATAATATTCTTCAAAAGAATGATTTGTTAGGTGCGCTTGAAGACGAAGAAACCGCTGATGTTTCTGAAGAAGAATAAATCTATTTCTATAGCATTTTATTATTTAAAATTGTGGTAATTTAGACCGTAAATTATTACTGATTTATGTCTGAAAGAACTACCCAATTAAAAGCCTTTGATCGTCTGTTAACCATCATGGATGAGTTGCGTGAGCAATGTCCATGGGACAAAAAACAAACGATGGAATCCTTACGTCATTTAACCATCGAGGAAGTTTACGAACTTGGTGATGCTATTTTAGATAACGACTTAGATGAGGTGAAAAAAGAATTGGGCGATGTGCTTTTGCACATTGTGTTCTACTCTAAAATCGGTAGTGAAACCAAAGATTTTGATATTGCAGATGTGTGCAACAGTATTTGCGATAAATTAATAGAAAGACACCCACATATTTATGGCGATGTTGAGGTCAATGATGAAGAAGATATCAAGCGTAATTGGGAACAGTTAAAACTTAAAGAAGGTAAAAAGAGTGTTCTTGAAGGCGTTCCAAAAAGTTTACCTTCTATGGTAAAAGCCAATCGTATTCAAGATAAAGTAGCTGGTGTAGGTTTTGATTGGGAAAAACCAGAACAAGTATTCGAAAAAGTAGAAGAGGAATTAGCAGAACTTAAGGCAGAAATCTCTGCGGGAAATAAAGAGCGTATAGAAAGTGAATTTGGCGATGTTTTATTCTCTATGGTTAATTATGCACGCTTTCTTAAAGTAAATCCAGAAAATGCTCTAGAACGCACCAATAAAAAGTTTATAAAGCGTTTTCAATATTTAGAAGAGAAATCTAAACAACTCGAAAAGCCTTTAAAAGACATGACTTTATCCGAAATGGATGTGTTCTGGGAAGAGGCCAAAAAATTATAAGTGTTAAAGTCTGCACTTTAAAAATCCAAATAAAAATCTTAGCCGTAACTATAATAGAAACTCTCAAAAGAGATTTCTTCTTTGTAGAATCTTAATTATTATTTAGCGGTTGTAATTAAGGTTAATTTAGTTTAGTTAGGGCAAAACCCACTTGTGAGAACAAGTGGGTTTTGAGATTTAATTGTAATTCTAATTAACTGAAATAGTTTTTTAGCATAAACTCAGCAGAAGCATATTTACCTTTAATGTCTCTAACGATTTTTAAGGCTTTATCAGATTTGATTCTTTCTCTTGAGTAAATTCCTATTCCACCCCCAAACCAATTAAACACTAAATGCAGTATATCTGATTTGGCATCTAATTCATTAATATTTAAATCAGGAATCTCATTCACATGATTAAGCATGAAATCATTATCAATGTTTTTATTAAAAACGACTTGATTTCGTTAGAGTAATCAGCAAATTGTTCAATTTCAATCAGAGGAGCCTTAGTTTTAATAAGACGTTTAGCTTGAGCTTGGATATCAGTTATTTGCCTAAGTATATTTCTTTGCTTTACCAAATATGAGTATATCTTGAATAAGTGAATTTTGGATTAAAATCATCTTTTTAAGAATACATCTCACGTACACGCTTTAACTTACTCTTCCAAGTTTCTAAAGATGCTTTATGCTTCTCTATATTCTTATGGACATCTTTTACTAATGGATTATCATCTTTAACGTTAGAGAAAAACTGTAAGTTGTTTTCTAATTGGTTAATTTCGGACTTAACCTCGTCAATTTTTTTACGGATAAAATTTTGCTCGTTGTCCAGTTGTCGCGTGTCATCACCACCAGAAAGGTTTTCTAATCGACCTTCAAAACGAATCATTTCTAACTTAGATTTATCCATTTTCAACTTATCGAAAGCAGCGTCAATGGCTTTGTAGAATTTTCCGTCAATAAAACGCTTGTTTTGCGGTACAAAGCCTAGGGCTTTATAGGTTTTAATCTTGTCTTGTAGTTTGATAATATCCGCTTTTGCATCATCAGAAAATTCAAAAGATTTTAAGCTTTCTAATAATTCTTTCTTCTTATCAAAGGCATCGTAGAGTTCTTGATTTTCGGCTTTACGTTCGGCATGCATACGATCAAAGTAGTGGTTGCAGGCATTTTTAAACTGCTTCCAGATTTTATCAGAATCTTTTCGTGGCACGTGACCAATAGTTTTCCATTGGTTTTGTATGTCTTTCATTAAAGGTGTTACCGTAGCAAAATCATCACTATCTTTATTGCCCTCAGCAACTTTAATCAACTCCAACTTCTGTTGTAAGTTGGCATATTGGTCTTTCTTTAAATTCTTGTAGAATTTATTCTTACTACGATTAAATTCTCTTACGGCATCTTTAAATTTTTTCCAAGTCGCTTCATTTTGTTTTAAAGGGACTTTACCAGCATTAAAGAACTCCTCTCGTAAAGCTTCGAGTTGTTTAATACGTTTTTGTATAACGTTATGCGAGTTAGACTCTTCTGCATTAAGTGCTTTTATCTTTTCGATAATATCTTCTTTACGGACCAAATTTTTCTCGTAAGCCTTATCTAAATCAGCGTAATAGTCTTGACGTTTGTCATGTATTGTTTTTGTGGCATTACTAAAACGTTGCCAAATTTCTTCGCGATGTTCTTTGCCAACTGGACCCAATTCTTCTTTCCATAACTTATGCAATACTTGCAACTCTCTAAAAGAATGATTTACATTTTCTTCGGCTGCCAATTCTTCTGCACGTTGGATAATTTTAAGCTTTTGCTCGTAATTATGCTTAAAGTCCATATCGCGTAAATCGCGATTAAGATGTAAAAAGTCATAAAAGCGCTCTACATGATGATGGTAGGTATTCCATGCATTATTGTATTTGTCTCTTGGAATTGGTCCTGCATTTCGCCATTTTTCTTGTAGCTCTTTAAAGTGCTTATAAGTTTCTCCCATGTTTTCTTCAACACCAACAAGGCCTTTGATCTCTTCAATAATGGCTAATCTGTTTTCAAGATTATCTTTTAGAGATTTTTCACGGTCTTTATAATACGCATTTATAGATTGCTTGTATTCTTTTGCAGCAGAATTGAAACTCTTTTTTGTATCGTTGGAGTAATAGAAGTCAATACTATTTCCTCCATCAGCAATAAATTCTTCCTTTTTCTCTTCTAAAAGTGCAGAATATTTTGAATTAAACTCTGATTTAATCTCTTTTACATGAGAAGAAATCGTTTGTATTTTATGGTTTTTGAGAAGTTTTTCGAATTCAGAAACCAAGTCTTCCATGCTCATAGCATGATAATCCTTGTCTTCTAATTTATGGCGCTCTGCATTAGACTCATCTTCAGCATCTTCAGCATTTGAGCTTTCAATTTCTTCAACATGAGTTTCTTCTGAAGTATTCTCATCTACAACTTTAGTCGCATCGGCTATAGTGTCTGAAGTCTCTTCAGGAACACGCTCTTCAGTTTTTGCTTCAACTTGTTCTTGGTTTGGGGTTGCTTCCGCTTTTGTTTCATCAACCTCTTTTTTTCCATCTGCGTCTTGCAGGTTATCTATCTCAGACATTTGTCAAAAATTTAAATGTGGACGTTAAAGATAAGAAATGCCTTAGAATTACAAAGTTTTTAAAAGTTAAACAAAAGTCTAAATTAAAGACTTTAACTATTCCAGATTTCCCAAGATTTTTCGGCTTGTAGCTCTAACATTTTTAGGCCATTTATGGTCACTGCATTTTGGGAAGCTCCTAATTGCAAAAATTTTGTTTGCTCTGGGTTGTAAATGAGGTCGTAAAGAATATGATGTTCAGAAATGGCATCGTAAGGAATATCTGGACAGGCATTTACATTTGGGTATGTACCTACTGGCGAGCAATTAATTAAAATCTGATGTGCTTTTATAATCTCTTCAGTTAATTCTGAATAGACAAATGTGGCATTTTCTTTTTTAGCCCTCGACACAAAATGAAACTTGATTTTTAGCTGCTTTAAAGCATAAGCAATAGCTTTAGAAGCACCGCCAGTACCAAGAATTAATGCTTTTTTGTGATTATTGCTTAAATAAGGTTTAAGCGATTTTTTGAAACCATAATAATCGGTATTGTAGCCAATCAACGTTCCTTTTTTGTTAATTTTTATGGTGTTGACAGCACCTATTTTTTTTGCGCGTTTATTCAATTTATCTAAAAAAGGAATTATAGCTTCTTTGTAAGGAATGGTAACATTTAAACCTTTAATAGCTTCAGAATTTTGAAAAATGTTTTCAATTTCTGAAATATGCTCTAGGTCAAAATTGACATATTTATGTGGTAAATTTTCTGCTTGAAACTTTTCAGCAAAATAACCTCTAGAGAATGAGTAATCGATGTTTTTACCGATTAATCCAAATTTATATGTTAACTCGTTTTGTACGTTGTCCATACCATTCTAATGCTAAAACTATTAAAATTCCAAAAACAATATAAGCAATGGCGATATAGGTTTCAGAATTTAATTCTGGTAAAAAGCGTTTATAGTTTTCTATAACTGGAGCACCAGTTGAATCTAATATTTGAGAGCCATCTTCAGCTATTTTATACTTGGTTTCTTTCCATGGCCATACAACGCCAAGTGAGCCAATAATAAATCCAATGATTGTGGAAAGAGTAATGCTTTTGTAGTGCTTTAAGATATAATTTAAAACATGAGAAAAAGTAACTAAACCAGTCACAGATCCTAATGTAAAAACAGATAGTACTTTAAGCATGCGCATACGTGTTTGGTCTTTTACAAATTCAAAATTACCTGTAAAGATATCTGCGATAGTGTCATATAATGCATTAACAGAATCTACGAGTAGCAATACGTAATTACCTAGCAAGATAAGTATAAAAGAGCCGGAGAACCCGGGAAGAGTCATCCCAGAAACACTTATAATACCACAGAAAAAGACAAAAATTAAATTATCATTTTCCATTGCGGGATCCATAAAACTTATGCTTATACCTATTATTGTACCAATGATTAATGCGATAACAGTTTTGGCACTCCATTCTTTAAAGTCTTTATTAATGTAATAAATAGAACCTAGTATCATCCCAAAGAATGTACTCCACACATAAAGTTGGTAATGATCAATGAGGTAATCTAAAATTTTAGAAACACTAAAATAACTGATAATCATTCCGAAAAAAAGTAGGAAAAGAAACTTACCGTTTACATAGGTATAAAAGCTTTTAAAACGACCATTAAAAAGAAGTTTAAATGCCGTTTTATTGACCCTTTGAAGTGAGTAAATAAACTCTTCATAAAATCCAGCAACGAAAGCGACAACACCACCTGAAACTCCAGGGACTTTATTGGCAGCACCCATTGCTAGTCCTTTAACAACTAAAAATATACGATCTTTTAATGAGCGGGTATTTTCCATTTAGACCTTAGTGTTTTCTTTCCCTTTTCCTAAACGCTCAAGAATGAGAATAGTTAAAAACCCAATAATTATAAATACAATTGCCATTACCAATTGACTATCACCATTAAAATGTTGCGGTAAAATGCTTTTTTCTAAAAGCGGTACTTCTATGTTTTCAGAATTTAGTCTCGTTGTTAAGACTTTTTTCCAAGGCCATATTTTATTTAATGAGCCAATCATAAAACCGGTTAAAATAGCTAGAGTGATGTTCTTTTTATGTTTAAACATCCAGTTCAAGATTTTACTAAAAACTTTGATACCTATTACAGCTCCTATAGCTAATAGTATAAAGTTTATTAAGGCGTCTTTAAACAGTTCTATGTTACCAGTAAACAAGCCATCTCTTAGGTTATTTATTGTATCAATTGCTGTTTGGTATGCGCCAAGTATTAGTAAAATAAATGCACCAGAAACGCCTGGTAAAATCATAGCTATTATGGCTATGAATCCGCAAAATAGCAGATAATATGGGCTTTCTGGTGAAGCAAAAGGTTCTGCTAATGTAATATAGTAGGATAGGATAGAGGTTAATAGTATAGCTAAAATCACTATTGGCGACCAGTTTTTTATTTGCTTAGCAATGTATAGGATACTCGCTAAAACCAATCCAAAAAAGAATGACCATAGCAAAACGGGTTCATTATGTAGTAACCATTTTATCAATTTTGCTAAAGACAAAATACTGATGGCAATACCCATAAATAATGCTAGTAAAAAACTACCGTTTATAGCCATCCAAGCAGTTTTAAAACCTGAAGTTTTCCATGTTTTAAAAAAACTTAAGCTAAGATTATCTATACTCTCTATAAGTTCTTCGTAGATACCAGAAATAAAAGCAATAGTACCACCAGAAACGCCTGGCACAACATCTGCAGCACCCATGGCAATGCCCTTTAAGGAAATCGTTAGATAGCTAAAAAAACTGCGTTGCATAATTAGATTGTAAATGAAACGCTAAGGTATGGATTTTTAGTCTGAAGATTTTTTTGAAGCCGAAATAATATCCTTAACAATTGGCTTATTTAAAAGATTAGGAAATAACTCTTCAATTATAAAATCGTATTCGCTATTAAGTCGTAATGCGTTTTTAAGATGATAACGTCCTTTACCTTGCTCAAGAGTTTTAAAATAAAGCCCTCCCAAACGATATTCTATCTCAGCTGATTCTGGATAAAACTCAATAGCCTGAAGAAGATTAAATATAGCCGCCTCATATTCACCTAGCTTAATGAGTATATCTGTGCGGTTTAACCATGTGTCTATCTCATAGTTGCCAAGTTCTAATGTGCGCTTGAAACCTTGTTCTGCTTCTTCGTAAAAATTTAAACGTAGATTAATTTTAGCGTATAGCTTCCAATACAACACATTATCACTATCAATGTTTACAGCTTTTCTAATGTAATGTAATGCCTTTTGGTAATTTTGATGCTTTGCATAAAACTTAGTAATAGCTATCCATCCTTTGTCTAGAAGCGGATCTTCTTCTACAGTACGATTAAAAAACTGAACAGCTAAATCGTCTTGGTCTAGTTTTTCGTAGCAGTGCCCAATTCTTAAAAGCGCAAAAGATGTTGGGTCCTCAAGCGCCAAAGTTATTTTATAATTCTCGATGGCTTCATTATATTTTTTTTGCTTTTCTAATACCTTACCTTTTTCGAGATAAGCACCAACAAATGTATCGTCAGAAATTATGGCAAAATCAAAAGCTGTACTTGCCCTTTTATAATCTTTAATAGCAAAATACTGTCGTCCTAATTGATGCCAGGCAATTTCGCAATAAGGATTAGAATCTAGATAGGCATTAAGAAAATCTATAGCCTCTTCATTCTTATCTAAAAAATCAAAACAATAGATAATATTATGCAAAGCTGAATAGTCTGTGCGATCTACTTCTAAGCATTTTTGAAAATATATTAAAGCATTTTCAAATTGATTTAAAAATAAATACTCCATACCAATGAGGCCGTACAAATCACTTTCACCTTCAATTGTACTAGATAAATCTAAAGCAATTAATAAGGCATTTATAGCTTGTTCGTGTAAGTCTTGTTTAGAAAGGACATTAGCTTTCTGAATATAGATTTCTTCATTATTTGGTTCTAGATAATGGAGTTCTTCTAAGATATCATTAGCTTCATCAAACTTGTTTTCAATAACAAGTATTTCAATTTTAAATAGCCGAAGGTTTATGGATGTTGGATGCTGTTGTAAGCCAAGTTTTATAGCTTTTTTTGCTAGTGAGATTTTTCCATTCTCGAGGTAATGGTGAATGATGTTTTCGAATTCGTCTGAATCAAAAAACAAAACGTCATTTGTTTTTAGCATGGACTCAAACTTTGTGAGGGACATATTATTAAAATCTCCATTTTGACTATACTCCATAGGCAGATATATTGTTCAATAAAATAAATTTAGTGTTATAGATTGAAGTTTTAATTTTACGGTCTTAATGTTTTTAACAAAATAGTTAACAGCGTAATTCTTAATAAAAATGACGCAATAGTCGTACCATAGCGCTTATTCTTACTGATAAATTGAAGATTATATAGTGTCTAGAATGCTTTTAATAATCTGGCATCCTTTGATAATTTCTTTATCTGAAATGGTTAGTGGTGGTGTTATTCTGATGGCTTTGGGTTCAAAAAGCAACCAAAAAAGAATTAAACCTTTGTCTTTTGCTTGTAAGATAACCTGATTTGTAATTTCTGGAGACTCCATCATCAATGCTAACATTAAACCTCGACCTCTAATGGCTTTAATTTTTGGATGCTGAAGTTCTTTTCTAAATAATTGTTCCTTTTCTAGAGCTTTAGACGTTAAATCTGATTCTATAATTTCTGTTAATGTTGCTAATGCAGCTGAAGCAATAACTGGATGACCGCCAAATGTAGTAATATGTCCAAGTTTTGGGTTGTCTTTTAAGTCAGCCATGATATCTTGAGAAGCTGTAAAGGCACCAATAGGCATGCCACCACCAAGACCTTTTCCTGTGACCAAAATATCAGGAATGCAATTATAATGCTCAAAGCCAAATAACTTTCCTGTGCGTCCAAAACCTGGTTGTATTTCGTCTAAGATTAGTAAGGCACCAACCTCATTACATTGTTGCTGTACCTTTTGTAAGTAATTGTTTGTTGGTTCTATAAAACCAGCGCCACCTTGTATGGTTTCCAAAATTACAGCAGCTGTTTTTTCTGTAATCTGATTTAAGCAATCATCGCGATTAAAAGTTATATGCTTTATGTCAGGTAGTAAAGGTAAAAAAGGACGTTTTCGTTCTTGATAATCCATTAAGCTTAATGCGCCTATTGTATTGCCGTGATATGCATTTTTAGCAGCAATAATCTCACTGCGACCAGTATGTCGACGTGCCAATTTAATACTTCCTTCTATAGCTTCAGTTCCCGAATTTACAAGGTAAGTCGTGTTTAAAGATTCTGGAAGATGCTTAGCTAATAACTTTGTCAGTGCTACTGCAGGCTCTTGAACGTATTCGCCATAGACCATAACATGCATGTATTGATCTAACTGATTTTTTATTGCAGAAACGACTTTTGGATGACGATGCCCAAGCGGTGTTGCCGAAACACCAGCAACAAAATCGAGGTGACCTTTTCCAGAAGTATCGTAGATATAGCTACCTTCTGCATGACTAACTTCTATTGCCAATGGATGTGGCGTTGTCTGCGCTTGATATTTATAGAAATCGTCTTGCATATTAGTTACCAGAAGGCTTCTCTTCTTTTTTCTTCTTTGGCAGATTTCTTGCGGCTTTATTCTCTTTTTTCGGATCTTTGGGTTTGGCGGCTTCAACACGTTGTCTCACATCTTCATCAAAGAAATCTTCAGGTGGAACATAATCATCTAGACCTTTTATAATTGGGAGGTTTAGTGGTGGGTCATCTTTAAATAAATCTTCTACACTATTTGGTCTTTCATCTCCTCGCCAATCAAATCCGCGAAGTCTATTCGCATTTTTAGGAAATAGAGATTCTGGGCTTAAATCACCATCTACTTTATTAATTAAGTTTATCTCTTCAATATCGTTATCAGAAATTTTAATATTGATACTTCCAGATTTTGATTTATTAATACCTATAAGTTCGCCCAAGCCATTGCGAGAATAATAGATGACTTCGGCATTTTTAATGATATCTACATTATATAATTCATTATCTTTAAAAAGACCAATGAGTTCTTTTCCTTTAGTTTGGTTATAGGCATCATCACTTATGGTGTCTTTACTTACTAAAAATGCATTATTAAAGACTTTTAGAGAATCTAACTGTTCGGTTTTTACATTAGATATTAAATGGATAGTATCTCCTGACATTTGATTGCCTATATTCCAAAGTAGAGGTTTTCGTTTAGCAGCAAATGGATCTTTAGAATTAAAACGCGCCAAGTTTATCATTTCTGTTAAACCTGTTTTATGGTCTGCATGTATAGAATCCGCTTTCCCAGCTAGGTCTTTTTTATAAATTTTGACATTGTAAAAAGCCCTTGTAATACGATGGTCTTCTGGACCAGTAAGCATCAGCGTATCGCTATGCATATAAATTGAATCTTTTTCTTGTACGGTTATGGCAAGCGCACGTTTTGTAATAAAAACAGAATCTTTGGCCTTCCACACTTCTGCATAATGCCCTTTTACAATACTATTATTTATAGTATCTGTAACTTTAATATTGTTAGTTGCTGATGCAAAGTTTAGGTTACGGTCAAAATAAATACTATCACCAATAACCTCTCTGTCATCATAATTTATTTTTGCATTACGTTGAAAATGTCCAAAATTTTCTTGTGTATCGTAAAAACCGCGTTCGCAATAGATATCGTTGCCTTCACCACTTATGGTTGAAGGTCCAAAAATATAGGCATGACCAGAATCGTTAAAAAAATCAAGGCGTTTAGTCTTTAACGTATATTCAGGATTAACTAGTACAACACTATCAATAAACTGATACTTTTTATTTTGCATGTAATAGCGTCCAATTTTACTTGTAATTGTACCTGAAGAATCTCTAACTACCTTTCCGGAAACATCATAGTATGCTTGCTGTTTTGCACGGTCAAAATGAAGCTTTTCGGTGGTTAATGTCGATTTTGGGTCTTTAAGAATAACATCGCCACGAGCAAAAGCCAGTTCTGTTTTCCCGCTATATTCAATGTATTTAGCAGTCATGGTTATGGTATCGCCTTGCACCATACGCACATTACTAAAAGCTTCTATAAAATCATCTTTTTTATAAAGTATGGCTTTATCACAATAGACATTTACACCATTATGAACAAAATGGACTTGCTGTTGGTTGTCTCTTAAAAACGTAAAAGAGCCTTCCTCTTTACCTTTCTCAGTAAAACCTTTACCAGCAAATACAATGTTTATACTTTCCTTTTTTTGAGAGAAGCATATAGTTGTTAGAGCACAACAAAGTATAAGACATGTAAATTGAAGTCGTTTCAAAACTTTAGTATTTATTGACTAGTAACCGTTATACTTTTGCTTTAGTATCGATTAACAGTTTTTTTAACAGCAATAATGCAAAGTTTATGCCTTATTTCCTGCGAATTGTCTGCTTTCTATCTGGTCCAACTGAAACTACAGTAATAGGGATGTTTAATTCTTTTTCTAAAAATTCTACATAGCCGTTTAATGCTTCTGGTAATTGTGAAGCTTCTGTCATTCCTGTTAAATCAGCATCCCAACCTTTAATTTCAGTATAAACTGGGGTTACATTCTGGTCTTCAATATTGTAAGGTAAATGTGTGATTTCTTCACCTTTATACTTGTATGCTGTACATACTTTTAAAGTTTTAAAACCAGAAAGTACATCGCCTTTCATCATAATTAACTCGGTAACGCCATTGACTTGACAAGCATAGCGTAAGGCTACCAAATCTAACCAGCCACAACGTCTTGGGCGACCTGTGGTAGCGCCAAACTCATGACCAACACGTCCCATAGTTTCCCCGTCTTTATCAAATAACTCTGTTGGAAATGGGCCAGAACCAACACGTGTTGTATAGGCTTTAAAAATACCATAAACTTTACCAATTTGGTTTGGCGCCACACCCAAACCTGTACATGCACCTGCTGCAGTAGTATTAGATGAGGTCACAAAAGGATACGTTCCAAAATCAATATCTAATAAAGAGCCTTGAGCACCTTCAGCTAGAATCGTTTTTTCTGATGCTTGAGCTTGATGTACATATTCTTCGGAGTCAATAAATTTTAAAGACTTTAATGTTTCGATAGCACTAAAAAACTCTGCTTCTAGCTCGTCCAAATCATATTGAATATCTACATTGTAGAAATCAATCATAGCCTGATGCTTATCTGCTAAAGCTCTGTATTTGTTCTTCCAATCCGCTAATTCAATATCTCCAACACGAATACCATTTCTTCCGGTTTTGTCCATATATGTAGGACCAATGCCTTTTAAAGTCGAACCAATTTTAGCTTTTCCTTTAGCAGTTTCACTAGCGGCATCTAATAAGCGATGTGTTGGTAAGATGATATGTGCTTTTCTTGAGATAAGTAAAGATTTTTTATAATTTACATCTTGCTCATCCAACTTGTCTAATTCTTTTTTGAAAATCACAGGGTCGATAACTACGCCATTACCAACTAAATTCACAGTATTGTCGTGAAAAATCCCTGAAGGAATAGTATGTAGTACGTGTTTTCGGTTATTAAAAACAAGTGTATGACCAGCATTTGGTCCACCTTGAAAACGTGCAATAATATCGTATTTTGAGGTGAGTACATCGACAATTTTTCCTTTGCCTTCGTCACCCCATTGTAAACCTAGTAGTAAATCTACTGCCATTATAAAAAATTAGTTAGTGTTGTTTTTTCTGTTGCCATAGAAATAAAGTGAGTGGTTATTGATTTCGATATCAAATACTTCTTCTATGGTTTTTTTTATGGATTGAATACGTGGGTCACAAAATTCTATAACCTCACCAGTATCTGTTAAAATAACATGATCGTGTTGCTTGTCAAAGTATGACTTTTCGTAATGTGCTTGATTCTGTCCAAACTGGTGCTTACGAACAAGAGCACATTCTAATAGCAACTCAATCGTATTGTAAAGCGTAGCACGACTGACACGATAGTTTTTGTTTTTCATTTTGATATAAAGGGACTCAATGTCAAAATGCTCTTCACTATCATATATCTCTTGAAGGATGGCATAACGCTCAGGCGTTTTTCTATGGCCGTTTTCTTCTAAGAACTGAGTAAAAACGCGTTTTACAATCTCTTGACTAGTTTCTTCTTTTTTTGCATTCATAATAAGGTGTAAATTTAAACAAATTTGTACTATTTGAACGCTAAAGTTTAACTAAAAAGTAAAAGAAATCAACAAGTTTTCAAGGGGTGTAAAGTTATTGAAATTTGATAGTTACACTCTTGTAACTTTGTCAATACCATTGATTTTTTTAAGATTTTCAATCAGCTTTTTAAGCATGGTTTTGTTTTTAACAACAACTGTAATTTTTCCTGAGAAAATCCCGTCATCGCTAGAAAAATTTAGACTTTTCATATTGACATGCATGTTGGCTGAAATGACTTTTGTAATATCATTTACCAAGCCTAAATCATCTAAGCCAGAGAGTACAATCTGCGAAGTATATTCTTGCTGTGACGAATCAATCCATCTAGCTGACATAATTCTGTAGGCGTAATTGGACTGAAGACTCACTGCATTTGGGCAATTCTTTTTATGAACCTTAATGCCATCGTTAATGGTTAAAAAACCAAAAACTTTATCTCCAGGGATTGGTGTACAACACTTAGCTAATGTGTAGTCAAGTTTTTCTTCTTCTTTACCAAAAACAAGCATATCGTACTTAGAAGTAATCTCATCTTTGTCAATATCTTTTGGAATGTCTGGCTTTCGTATTTTATTTTTTATGTAACTCACAAAGGCATTACTGCGAGATGCGGCATAACCTTTAAGCATTGTATTATCTATTGTTCCGAGACCAACACGATAAAATAAATCCAATGAAGTATTGAGCTTAAAATGATTTACAAGCTCATTAACCGACTTTTCATTAAGCGTAATTTTTAATTGTTTTAGCTTTCTGCGCAAAATTTCCTTGCCTTCTTCTGCCATTTCTTTTTTGTCAGCATTGAGATAAGATTTAATTTTACTTCTGGCTCTAGCCGTAGTGGAGTAGTCCAACCAATTACTATTAGGTTTTGAATTTTCAGAAGTCAGAATTTCTACACGATCACCACTTTTAAGCTCGTAACTTAGCGGTACTAATTTTCCATTGACTTTGGCACCTCGAGTTTTCATTCCAACTTCAGTATGAATGCTAAATGCAAAGTCTAATGGTGTAGCACCTTTTGGCAATGATTTTAAATCACCTTTTGGCGAAAAAACAAAAATCTCTTTAGAATATAAATTAAGCTTAAACTGTTCTACAAAATCTACAGCATCTGTTTCGTTACTTTGCAAGGTTTCTTGAAGACGGTTTATCCAAAGATCAAGGCTGTCTTCTTTTTCGTTTTGGTTTTTGTACTTGTAGTGCGCAGCATAGCCTTTTTCTGCTATTTCATTCATACGTTCACTTCGAATTTGTACTTCTACCCAGCGACTTTTAGGACCAACTACGGTAATATGCAAGGCTTCGTAACCTGTTGATTTTGGGGATGAAATCCAATCACGCAACCTGATTGGGTTTGGTGTGAAATGATCGGTTACAATTGAATAGATTTTCCAAGCTAGAAATTTTTCATTTGGAATATCTGATTTGTATATAATTCTTACCGCAAATTTATCGTAAACTTCATCAAAAGAGACGCCTTGTTTTACCATTTTACGACGTATGCTAAAGATGGATTTTGGACGTCCTTTAATCTCGTATTCAAGGCCCTCTTTATCTAAGGAATCTTTTATGACTTTAGAGAAATCTTTTATGTAGGCAGATTGCTCTTCTTTACTGTCTTCAATTTTACTTAAGATATCATTGTATATTTCTGGCTGGGTATATTTTAAGCCCAGGTCTTCAAGCTCAGTTTTAATGTTATAGAGTCCAATACGATGGGCAAGAGGTGCGTAAATGTATAGTGTCTCAGATGCGATTTTTACTTGCTTATCATCTCGCATAGAATCCATGGTTTGCATATTATGCAAACGGTCAGCAATTTTTATGATAATAACTCGGACATCTTCATTTAAGGTCAATAACATTTTCCTAAAATTCTCTGCCTGTAAAGAGACATCCATATCCTTTTTTAAAGACGAAATTTTAGTTAAGCCATCTACAATACGCGCAACAGTTTCACCAAAAAGACGTTCCATATCAGCGATGGTATAATTAGGATTGTCTTCTACAACATCGTGAAGTAGGGCAGCGGCAATACTTGTTGCGTCTAGACCAATTTCTTGAGCTACTATTTTGGCCACAGCTATTGGATGGAAGATGTAGGCTTCACCTGACTTTCTTCTCTGGTCTTTATGCGCATCAACAGCAACATCAAAAGCATGACGGATTAATTTTTTATCCTCACGACTCAAGGTCTGATAGCTTACTTTAAGTAACTCTTTGTAAGCTTTTGCAATTGCAGCATTTTCTTTTTCAATAGCTTCCTCTGTCATAGAACTAAAGTAAGAAGACCAATTGTAATAAACAATTGTTTTGTAGCTAGAATTCTACTTTAGAGAAATGTCACCTATTTACAGGTTTAATAAGTATATCCATTTATTTAAAAATAGCGAAACTAATGATTTAATTATTAACAGAATTAAGGATTTACCACAGAAATATTAAGGAAAGCCCTCAATGCATTTAAGCCTTTCTCATCTAGTTTTATGAATCATTTAAGTGGATGAAACCGCCTTCCTTATTTGATGTGTAATTATAAAATTTTAAGCAAATGAAAACACTATTAAATCGCTTTTTACAATGGCTTGTATGCATTTTTACTATAAGTTTAAATGCTCAAGAGCTCCCAGAAGTAATGCCAGCCTCGCCCACTGTATCCAATTTGATGCAGTTTGAAGAAATCCCAGTAAGTCATTACACTGGGCAACCTAACATTTCTATTCCACTACATTCAAAATCTCTGAATGGTGATTTAGATTTTAATATGGCTTTAAGCTATAATACCCAAGGTATCAAAATAAACAATTATTCTAGTTGGACAGGTACAGGGTGGAACTTGATTGCAGGTGGGTCAATTTCAAGAACAGTTCGAGATGTCCCAGATGATTTGCTGATAAACTCAAATGGTTATTCTGGGATAAAAACTGGTGTCTTTCATTTAGATGAGTATTGGAATTATAATAATCTCACACCAATAGAAAAAGAAGAATTTAATTATAAAGCAGTAGGGACAAGTCTAAATAAATATGATTCAGACGTTGATTTGTATCAATTTAACTTTATGGGCATTACAGGACGATTTGTTATTGTAAAAGAGAATCATGTTTTTGTTCCAAAATTAATTTCTCAGGGTCAAGCTTTAGATATTGAGTTTACTATGGATAATTCCACTAAAGAAATCAGTGCTTTTACCATAAGAGACACAAAGGGTTACATCTATGAATTTAATACCGTTGAGCGGTCTTCATCGGAAACTGCTTTTGGGTCTAAAGCTCAGGGTACAGATACTACTTACGATATTACTTTGGATAACTTACCTGAAATCATTCAGATAAACTCTGCCTGGCATATTAGCTCCATTAAGACTCCTAATGGTATTACACTTGCAAGCTTTGCTTACGCAGATCGATATGAGAACTATACGGTTTCAGTAACCCATACTATAAATAGAGTCACTTCATTATTAGGTAATACAAGTTTCTCGTTAAGTGATTTAGGAGAGCCTTGTACAAGTGCTAAATTAAAGCCTTTCGGTACATTATCATGGCTATATAATACGTCATGGACTAAGAAACTATCCAGTGTAACTTTTAAAGATGGGACTTCAGTTGAACTTATTTCTGATAACACGCACCCAGAAACAGGAGGTGGTAAGCTTAATACCGTGCATATTAAAAATGCTAATAACGCAATTAATAAAAGCTACAGCCTAACTTATGAGACAACAGTAGATAACAGTTTGACATCTCCACGTAGTAGACTATGGCTAACCAAACTCACAGAAACAGCAGGTAGTACGAATCATGACTATATCTTAGACTACAATAGTAAAGAAAACTTGCCTGGATTTAATTCCAATGATCAAGATAATTGGGGCTATTATAGTGGTATTGATTTTGCTTCCGTAAATTGTAATGGAGCAACCCCAACCACATATTCAGATGATATTATAAAAACAGGTTTGCTCTCCTCAATCACATATCCATCAGGAGGAGTTAAATCATTTGATTTTGAGCATCATACCTATTCATATGAAGGTAACCAAGCTATTGGTCTTGATGATTATATTGTTAATCCACGAAATTCCAGTTTGCAATCTCAATTCACAGATGATTTTATTTATAATCATACGGGTACATCTGCGCCTACTGTACCTATAGACACTTTTACAATAGGCTTTACACAAGATATTTATATATCCTCGTGGGTAACTGCTACACCAAGTCAATATCTGCAAGATCATAGAATAATGATCTACCAGGGAACGCCTCAACAGAGTTTTGCCGTACTTGAGTTAGATATACAATGTCAAGTCGTAAAAAATCTTCCACCAGGCACGTACACTATGGCACTTACCCCATGGGACAATATTAATTTTGCGACATACCAGATAGCAGGAGATTATAGAGTAACTTATTTAGAACAATCCCTTCAGCCAAGAGAAGAAATGATTGGTGGTGGTGTACGGATAAAGTCTGTAAGCTTTAAAGACACACCTAATACTACTGCTAAAACCACAAACTATTATTACGAAGATGAGCAGAATAACCTGAAATCCTCAGGTGTCATTGACGCAGAGCTTGATCGCTTAACACGTAATTATACTTTATCTCAAAACTATGTCAACTTAGAAAATGGTGATGGTTATGTGACTTACGATGTTATGGAGCGCGGTAATAGAGCACAACTAAGTCAAGGGGAATATGTGGGTTATAGATCGGTTAAAGTATCAGAAACAGGAAATGGTTATACTATATACAACCACACATCGGCTTTTGAGTCTCCAAGTCCTGCCAATGTGTTTGATATGCCTAACCCTTATCCAGCACCAAACTTGGATTATAAAAGAGGGTTGTTAACCAAAAAACGTGTGTATCGAGAAGATGGCAATATACTTCAAGAAGTATCACACTATGATGATACCAATACACTTAAATACGACTTTACGGAAAACACACTATTCACTTCTCGGTTAATTTCTAAATCTCAACATTGTCCATGGTTTCCGTTTTACGATTGGTGGACGTCTTACACTACAAATATTCAAGATGGCCAAGTTACAAGCTGTGATCCACCAGGTGAAGGTTCACCAAGCTATCAAGTTTGCGATCCATGGGATTTATTAAACCATGCCACAGTCTTTAAATCTGGCTGGGCACGACCAAAAGAAGTTTATACCACAGACTATTTCTATGATGGTGGAGTTACAAGAACTAAGAAAACCAAACAAGTTTACTCGTACAACATTGAGAACTTTCAAGTAAGTTATGAAGAAGCGTCTTATGATAAAGGTGGGTCCACAGAACGTATATTGACTAAATACTACTACCCAGTTGGTGCTACTTTAAATACTACACCAAGTCATATACGTAGTAAAATGAGAGACCTCAATATGGTTAATACTGTTTTGGAAACTCAAGTTTATAGAAATGAAACACTCCAACACGCCACTCAAGAAAAGATAAATGAGACTCACAATATTTATGATGAGTTCCACACGGATTTGGTAGCTCTAAAAGAAATCAAAGTTGAAAAAGCCAATCAAGGTGCGATATCCCGTATTCAATTTCATGATTATGACACCCATGGAAATATCCTTGATGTAAGTAAAACAGACGGCTCAAGAATAAGCTATCTCTGGGGGCAGAATAGGACCAGACCAATAGCTCAGCTAAGCAATGTCGCTTATAATAGTATTCCAAATTCATATAAGACCGTAAATGGCAACTTTAGCCCATCTCAAGAAAGTGCACTTAGGGGTTTATTTCCCGATGCTATGATTTCTGTATTTAATTACGATCCGTTAAAAGGTGTCATTAGTACATCTGATGATAAAGGTTATATCATGACCTACGAGTACGATGACTTTAATAGACTCAAACGTGTTAAAGATGCCGACGGTAATATTGTTGGGGAGAACACGTATCACTACATCAATGAGTATTAATATAAAAGCATAACAACAATGAAAACGATATATATCTTATTAGTGAGTCTATATCTACTTACTAATACTCAAACAGTCTTAGTGCAAAGTAACAGCATGCCAGATTTCACGATTCAGTGTAGTCAATCTACTATCAATGGTGATGCTGTAAATGTCAGTTCTACATTTTCAAAAACGGGAAATACCATCACATGGACACAAACTACTAACACAAATAGTATGACCGCTCAATTTGCTATTGTTGAGACATCGGGCTCATGGGATAGCGCAACGTCTAATGGTGATATCAGTTTTGTGGTGACATCGAATGATTATTCAGAAACTATAAGGATTATAGGAGATAGTGATGATTTGTCCTTAACCATGAATGAAAATACTACTGATGCATCAAGCACATCAGCAAGTGAGATTTTGTTTAACATCAGTAGTATTAGCTACCAATAAAACCAGAAATTATGACTTACAATTTTATACATACAGTAAACTTAAAGCGTCATCTTATCTGTGTTTTATTTTTGGCGTTTACAACTGTAGGCCTATCACAGTCTATCAACGGACCAACATCGGTGACGCCTAATAGCACGCATACCTATAGCTACAATGATGGCTTTTTGTACAGAACGTTTTGGTCTGTATCTGGAGGTGGTACAGTGGTATCACAATGGACTGACCCTGCAACTTTGACCTATTATGCACAAATAACATGGACTACAGGTCCTACGCAACAAGTTATTTTTGAACGTAGAGGACAAGCTGTTTTGAATCTAAATGTTACTATTGGGACTAATAGTGGCGGTGGAGGCACTCCTGTCAATACTAATATTTCTAACGAAAATTATGTACATACCATTGCGCCTTTAGTAGCTACTACTAATGTGGCTACTTTAGACAATTTGGAGAAAATAGAATCGGTAACCTATTATGACGGTTTAGGGCGTGCCAAGCAATCTAATGCCATACGAGCAGGTGGGAACTATGAGGATATTGTCACTCATGTTGAGTACGATCAATATGGCAGGGCACAAAAAGAGTTTCTGCCTTATGCACAAAGTAATAATGGTGGAGCAATAGTATCTAATGCATTAAGTGCTACACAATCGTTTTACAATACAACAAAGTATGAGAATACAACCAACCCATTTACAGAAAATGATTTTGAAGCCTCACCATTGAATCGTGTGCTTAAGTTAGCTGCACCTGGTAACGATTGGGCTATGGGTAGTGATCATGAAGTAGAAACCAGTTATCTAACTAACGCTAACAATGAAGTTAAGCGCTACGAAGTCACTTTAGCCTATGATCCTGTAAATGATATCTACAATACACAATTAGATGACAATGGCTTTTATAACGAAGGACAGGTGTTTAAAACCATCGTCAAAGATGAAAACCATATAGCAAGTACAAATAGTAAAAATCATACGGTAGAAGAATTTAAAGATACGGAAGGTCGAGTTATACTAAAACGAATATACAGCGATTCTGATCTTAATAATGATGGAAGCATTACAACTAATGAAGCAGAATTAAAACACGATACGTATTATGTTTATGATGATCATGGAAACTTGACGTATGTCTTACCACCAAAAATAGACACCAGTTCGAGTATTACAACGCCCATAATGGACGGTTTAGGCTACCAATACAAATACGATAAACGTAATCGACTAGTCGAGAAGAAACTACCAGGTAAAGGTTGGGAGTCTGTTGTGTATAACAAATTAGATCAACCAATACTTAGTCAAGACGCGCGATTAGATGGACTTAATCAGTGGTTATTTACCAAATATGATGCTTTTGGACGTGTGGCTTATACAGGCATTATGGATCGTAATATATCACGTAGTGATTTGCAAGCTGAGGCAGATACCGCTTCAACACAGTACGTCAATAAAATGAGTTCTTCAACAACTATTGCAGGAACAACCATTTTTTATAATAATGGGGCTTATCCAACAAATAACATCTTAGAGTTACATACTATTAACTATTATGACAACTATGGTTTTGATATACCTACAGGACTCACCTTACCTGCATCTGTAGATGGGCAAGCGGTGATTAATTACAACAATGCCTCAAATACACAACGATTAACTAAGAGTTTAGCAACAGGAAGTAAAGTGCGAGTTTTAGATGTATCTCCTGCACAGTGGATAACTACGGTGACGGGTTATGACCTTAAGGGTCGACCAATCATTATAAAAAGTAATAATCCCTATTTACAAACCACAGATGTTGTTGAATCTACCTTAGATTTTACAGGAAATGTTACCACATCTACAACTGTACATAGCAAAACCAATCAATCAACGATAACTACTGTAGATAGTTTTGTCTATGATCATATGAACCGTTTAAAAAACCATGAACAAACCATAGATAGTCAACCTGCTGAAGTTATTGTAGAGAATATTTATGATGAGCTGGGGCAATTAGAATCCAAAGGTGTTGGTGGCGGTGTTGGAGCACAGCGTTTACAAGATGTAAATTACACTTATAATGTAAGAGGTTGGTTATTAGGTATTAATAACGAAAACCGCAATAATGCTACCATTACTCTTGGGAGTGGTGATTTGTTTGGTTTCCAGATTAATTATAACAATGCATCTGGTAGTAACGTTACTCCATTATACAATGGTAACGTAAGCCAGACCTTATGGACCAGTACATCTGTAAACCCAGGAAGTAACCCTATAAGTAGTATGTATAGCTATACTTATGATGCACTCAACCGATTAATTGGAGCTACAGATAACACCGGAAATTATAATGTATCAGGTATTACCTATGATAAAAATGGAAACATTATGAGTTTAAAGCGCATTGGACAACGTGTAGACAATAGCTCTAATTTTGGAACTATAGATGACCTAGTCTATACGTATTATGATGATAGTAACCGTCTTAAAGCTGTAGAAGATGGAAGTGGTACAGGCTTTGATAAAGGCTTTAACAATGGGGAAATAGCAACCAATGAATATTTTTATGACGCCAACGGTAATCTAGTAAAAGACTTAAATAAAAATATAGAAACCGTAATTGGTGGTAATGGTATATTATACAACCATCTTAACTTACCAACAGATGTATTTTTAGGTGTAGGGAGTATTACCTATATTTACGATGCTACAGGTATTAAATTAAAAAAGATAGTATCTGGAGGTCCAAATCCAAAAACGGTGACTTACGCTGGTAATTACATATACGAAACCCAAACCAGTGGTGGTGAGATGCTTAAATACTTTTCACAACCAGAAGGCTTTGTAGAAAAAAATGGTTCTAATTACGAGTATGTATACCAGTACGCAGACCATGTAGGTAATATACGTCTTAACTATAAAAATGTAGGCACTGCATCTAGTATTAACCTGCAAATACAAGAAGAAAATAATTACTATCCATTTGGCTTAAAACATAAAGGGTATAATGGGTTTGTAGTAAGCGACCACCCATATGGTTTTGGTGGCAAAGAAGAGCAAGATGATGGTTTAAGCCTTGGTTGGATAGATATTACGGCTCGTAATTATGATGCAGCTTTGGGGCGTTGGATGAATATTGACCCTTTGGCTGAGCAAATGAGGCGCCATAGTCCGTATAACTATGCTTTTAATAATCCGATTTATTTTATGGATCCAGATGGTATGATGCCTGTTGGAGGTACCGAGATATCAAAGTTAGATAGTGGAGACTTTGAGCAAGTGGTTAATCTAGGCTACGGAAGAACAGCTAAAGCCAGTCAAGTTTCTGGGGCTGTTGATAGCTACTCTATGGATTTTACATTAAGCAAAAGTGGTGAAGCAAAAGTTGAAAATAATATAAAAATACTCCAAGCTATTTTTAATAATGAGTTAGAGAAAGCTTACGGAAAAGACAATCTTGATAATTCTTTGCCAGCAACGAAAAAGACTTTGATTGATATGAAAGATAACGTTCCAACACTAACCAAAATGTTTGATAATTTTGATAAAAACATAAACTTTGATATCATAAATACAGATACATCTACAAAAGCTATCACTTATGCTGTAGGTACGCAAAGATATGGAGGTGGTGATTATGCTCATCCTGATACATATACAGAAATAGGAATAAACTTTGATTTAAGTGCTTTCAATACAGTAAAAGGTTTGGCTCAAACAATGTTTCATGAATTCATTCATGCTCAAGATATGATGAGCGGTGGTTATCATAATAGCTACTTAGCTAACGGAGGTTCTTTAAATTATGATTTCAGAGGTAGTAGAAGTGATAATAGAGCGGCAAGAATTACTTGGGCTTTAGGGGAAATAAGAGCTTACGAAAAAGCTAACATTCAGACTGGTGCAAGAATGGACAACTCCATAGATTATCTTAAAGCTTTGAACCTTCGTAAGGTACATTTAGGATATTAAATATGAAAATGATAAAGACCAAATTTATTGTATTACTTGCGAGCTGTTTAATAGTTAGTTGTAATTCTGAAGAAATAGAAGTAGAATTAGTTGACAAAAAGCTGTTTTATTCTGCAATTTTCAATAAACCTAAAGGAAAAGAGTTAACTCGTATAGATACTATACAGAGTGTTTATTCAAGATATTTAAGTGAGACTGATTGGAAAAAGTCATTAAATGAAATTGAGTTTAAGATTAAAAATAAAACTGAAAACAAAATTTTCCTAGTCAATAGGAAAACAATTATTAATCAAGCATATAAGGATGAACTCGATACCTATTCCGAAAAGTTCGACTCTGATATTTATTTTGAAGTTAAAGATTCATTAGGAAGAAAATTGAGTTGGACAGGCTCATTACATTGGATTAATAATGGAACTATTCCTCATAATGACATCAAAAAATATAAGGAGCAATTTCAAAAATTAAATTCTGCAATTGAAAATACCATTTATAATAATTTTGATGACGAAAAAAGACTTAAAAATTTTGAGATATTGAACCCAGGTGAGACTATAACCATTAAAGCTAATCTAAGTTTACCAATTCCTATAGACTATAATAATATTCTTGATTATAACACGGCTCTACCAATGTATAAAAATAATATCTACAGATTGAGACTCCATTATCTAGTTAATAAGAAGGATATTGAAAACAGTTTGCCAAAACATATTTTGGATAGTTTAAAAAGAGAAAATATTATTATTAGAGATATTCAGTTTAGCTCAAAAGAAATACAAGTCTCCCCTAATTAAAAAATGGGAATAAAATATTGTATTATAAAAACACAATTATTCTAAAATACCAGAAGTAATCTTATATCTTCTGGTATTTTATTTTTATCTACTATTTTATTGTAAACTCTTTTAGCCTTTCGTCTCATGATTTTATCTTCTTTTACTTCAGAAGTTTTTAGCAAACACAGAGAATAATAAATCTTATAATTTTCGTTGTCTTTAAAAGAAGAACTTTTCTCAAGATATTCCAATCCCGCTAAGTAATTTCCATTTAATGTTAATAGAGTTCCTTTAAGGAAAAATAAGTCTTCGTTTATTTTTAGTCCTAATTCATTATATCTTTTTATTGCTATATTTAAGTTTTCTAAACCTTCTTCCAAATCTTTAAATATAGTAGAAGTCAAAGCCAATCCATAGTAGCCTTCTGGGCTTTCGGGAAAATATTTAATAGTCTCTATATACTTCTTCCTAGCTAGCTGGAAACCTTCATTATTCCCAAACTTCATAGCTTCAGCAGCTAAATTTATTTTAAATTCAATAGACTTATTATTAGATAAACTGTCAGCCATGTAATAACAAACAGTTGCATATTCATCATTCATCAATCTCAAACTGTAACCTGCAAAAAACATAGCATCGCAAAATGTAGAATCTGCTTTATAAGCATTTAGAAAAACTTCAGAAGTTTTTTTTAAATATTTTTTTTCTAATGATTTATTTAAATTGAGCGTTTTGATACCAATATTAAAAAGTCTTAAAGCCTCTGGACTTTTTGACTCACAGTATAACCTCTTTCCTTCTAAATAATTTTGAGCCAAAAACAACCATGGACATAAAATAAAAAATGCAAGAATGACTTTTTTCATTTTTTTAATTTTGACTAATATACAAATCAATGGAAAATAATAGTACTAACTAGTTAATGAATTAATTTATAGGCATAACAATTAAATAAACGCTCGTAATAATACGGGCGTTTTTTAATTATAAATGTTATCATTATCTTAGAAAGATAAACGTAAAACATTTAAACTCATGGGGGAATTCAAAACCAAACTTATTATAAAAATTGTTCATGATTAAATTAAATTATACCAATAATAGTTGTAAAATTTCTACTCAAAATAATTTGATGAAATATTTTATTCTTTTTTTGTTTTTAATCACCATCCCTATTAATGCTCAAGAGGTTGAGATAAAATTCTCTAAGGAATTGTGCAAATGTTTTGACAAGAACTATGATGCTAATGATTTAGATTTAGATATAATTAAAGAATGTTTTATATCTGCTTATGAAGAAATCAAAGATGATGTTAATGATATGTTCTTAAAAAAAGTTGATTCATCTGACATAAATAATGATAAAGCCTATTTAATGGGTTCAGATTATGCAGGAAAATTAATGGAGAATATTCACAAAAGTATAATTAATGACTGTGACAGTTATTATAAATTCTCAATAAATCTTTTTGAAGAAATGCATACGAATTTAGTCAAACATAGTCATCAAAAAAATCTTGACTCGCTAACAAATCAAATAAGCAAAGATCCTAATAATGCTTTTAAGCTTATTGAGAGAGGGTTAATCTATTTAGGAAAAGGAGATATTAATAATTCAAAAGAGGATTTAGAAAAATCCTTAGAATTAAACTCAACAGTTCCTAGGGTTTATTTATACTTAGCCATGGTTTATGATTTAGAAGGGAATTCAGATAAATCGATAAGATTATTGCAAGATTCCATATACAAAAATATAGATTTTCAAAATGCGGGTTACTTAATTATAATGTATCATGCTATGTTAAAGAGAAAGGTTAGGGAGAAATGAATTGGGCAGTTAGGATGATGTTCTTCAAAAATAGGACAGATTAAAACTCTGGAAATTTAGAAATAATAACTTGTCCCTATAAGGGAATTGATATAGAAAACGCCCGTAATTAACGGGCGTTTTTTGTATTTAAAAGTATTACCTAAGCATCAAAGATTTAATCACCTCTTTACCAATAGCATCGTTAAGCATGGCAATAATTTTTTCTTTACCATAACTTAATTCTTCTCGCAACACACTAGAGCTTAATTGTACATATAGTGTGTCGTGTTTGAGCTCTATAGCAGTGGTATAATTATTAACGCCATTACCCATAAGTTTTGCCCAAGCTTCGCGCACATTAACCTTGTCTAAACCACTTTGTAGATTGTTAGTGACCACAAACTCTTTGAGGACGTCTTCTATAGATTGATTATCGTTATTGCGTTTTGCCATGTTTATTCTAAATCCAATTCAATAGGTTGATAGCGTTTGTAAAGATAGATGGTTGCTCTGTCATTAATAACCTTAAGACTATTCTCATCTGCGCTTAAAACCGTTTCTTTCCAACTCGCGTAAGGTGTTTTGTAATAAAAATTTAAGCTATCGTTTTCAATTTTTACAGTAATGCCTTCAGCATCTTTTGAGGTCACGTATTTGGAGTTAAAACCTGGTTTCAGCTTTTTTCTAAAGCCTTGTAAGCTGTCATTAATCCTAATATAATCTATGGTGTCGTTGTACTTGTATTCCTTTTTATTGCCATCAGTAAAAACCACTTCTTCAATTTCCCAATAGCCATTAACATGTTCTAAAATAGATTCTGGATTCTGAGCGCAAGACATTAAAAATGCAAAAACTGATAAAACTAAATAACGTCTCATAACTTTATAATTTTATACGATTGGTGTATCTGTTTGACAACATTTTCTGTACGCTCTGCATGGGTGTCGCTAATAAATATTTGTCCAAAATGGGCGTCATCTACCATGCTTATGATTTGTGCCACACGATTTTCGTCTAATTTATCAAAAATATCATCTAAAAGTAGAATAGGCGGCACACCACTTTGCTGCTTTATAAAATCGAACTGTGCTAATTTTAATGCAATTAAAAAGGATTTTTGCTGGCCTTGGCTACCAAATTTTTTAATTGGGTAGTCATCAATTTTAAATAATAAATCATCTTTATGTATGCCCACACTGGTGTATTGTATTGCACGGTCTTTGGCGAGATTGCTTTGTAGTAATTCTGCCAGGTCAGATTCAAACAAATCACTTTTGTAGACCAAATTTACAGTTTCATGACTATTACTTATGGTGGCATACCGTTCTTTAAAAATGGGGATAAACGTCTCTAGAAAAGCCACTCTCTTTTTAAAAACAGGTTGTCCAAAGGTTTTTAATTGCTCGTTATAGACGTCTAAAGTATCTGCATTGTAGGTGTTATTGGCCGCAAAATATTTTAATAAAGCATTACGTTGGGATAAGACTTTGTTGTATTTAATTAAGTCTGCTAAATAAGCTTTATCACTTTGCGAGATAACGCTGTCTACAAACTTGCGACGCACATCACTACCTTCGGAGATTAAATCGCGATCTGCAGGAGAAATGATGACGAGTGGAATAAAGCCAATATGCTCACTAAATTTTTCGTAGGCTTTGCCGTTACGTTTAATGACTTTTTTCTGTCCTTTTTTAAGAGAAACTATAATTTTTTCGTCACGCTCATTCTTCTCAAATTGCCCATCAACAACAAAAAATTCTTCACCATGTCTGATGTTTTGCGTCGCTACAGGGTTAAAATAACTTTTACCAAAGGCCAAATGATAAATGGCATCTAAAGCATTTGTTTTTCCGATACCGTTTGATCCCACAAAACAGTTAATTTTAGTATCAAAATCGAAAGTAGAACTTTCAAAATTCTTGTAATTGACTAAAGAGAGTCGGTTTAGAAACATAAAATTTGTTGTAAGCGTAGTATTTAAAAGCTTTAGCTTAAGATGTAAAGCGGCTGCAAATTATTGAAAAATAACAAATAAATAGGCTTTTATTTACCAATAAAAATTTTATTTTTGCCCTCGCACAAATACGAAGTCATGGCAACATATAAGAAAAGAGGATACAAACCAAAAACCAAGAAAGAAAAGGTTGAGGAAATAGAACAAGATTCAACAACAGCTGAGGTATTTAATACCTTAGATGAGTCTGCTTCCAAAACTGAAGAATGGGTGATTAAAAACCAAAACATTATCTATGGAATCGTTGGTGTTGTAGCTGTAGTGATTTTAGCATACATGGGTTATAATAAGTTTATCGCTGAGCCAAATGCTAAAGATGCAATGAATGAGATGTCTAAAGCGCAGAGTTATTTTGATGAAGCTATTAACGCTACAGATAAAGATTCGTTATTTACATTATCATTAGAAGGTGGCGAAGGAAAATATGGGATGCTAGATATTATAGAAGAGTATGGCAGTACGCCAGCAGGAAACCTTGCTAACTATTATGCAGGTATGGCTTACCTTAACATGAAAAAATACGATGAGGCCATAAAGCACTTAAGTGATTTCTCAAGTGATGACCTTATCTTATCTGCGATTTCTAAAGGTGGTATTGGCGATGCTTTTGTACAGTTAAACCAATCTAAGGATGGTTTAGAGTATTATGAAAAAGCGATTAAGGTTAATGCAAACGATTATACAACACCGTTGTACTTAAAGAAAGCTGCAATTGTGGCTATGGATTTAGGCGAATATCAAAAAGCATTAGATTATTTGAATCGAGTGAAAACAGAGTTTTCAAAATCTAATGAGGCTAAAGACATTGATGTACTTATAGGAAAAGCATCAGCAAGCTTATAGATATGGCTACTGAAAATAAAAATTTATCTAACTACGATAAAGCTACAATCCCAAACGCGAAAGACTTTCGGTTTGGGATTGTTGTTTCAGAATGGAATGACACCATTACTGAAGGGCTTTATAAAGGCGCTCTTGAAGCACTTAAAGATTGCGGTGCTTTAGATAAACATATTACACGTTGGAATGTCCCTGGGAGTTACGAATTGATCTATGGATGCAAAAAAATGCAACACCAAAATGTAGATGTCGTTATTGCTATTGGTTCTGTTATACAAGGCGAGACCAAGCATTTTGATTTTGTTTGCGATGGTGTTACTCAAGGCATTAAGGATTTGAATGTTATTAGTGATGTTCCTGTTATTTTCTGCGTACTCACAGATAATAATATGCAGCAATCTATTGACCGCTCGGGAGGCAAACATGGCAATAAAGGGACTGAAGCCGCCATAGCCGCTATAAAAATGGCACAACTACGCAAAGATTCCAACGGATTGGGAATGCGTATTGGGTATTAATAATTTAGAATTCTTGTAAATTCCATTTCTGTCAGCTAATCTTCTTTTGGCAGGCTTTTTGTTAACAATTTTTAGGAGTTGCAATCATCAATTTGCTTGTATTTTAAGTATTTTTGATACTAATCACAGTAACTCTAGACAAGTTTGTTTAAACAACGAAAGAATAGAAAGTTTAACTATAAGCCACGGTTTCAAAATTCTGAAGAACTTAAAGAGGAAAAAAATTTTGAAACCAAATGGGAAGAAGTTAGGCGAGATTCAAAGCGCAGAGGTCGAGTTTTTTCTACTTTGCCAGTAATGTTTGTTATGTTAATAGCTGTCATTGTACTAATGTATATTCTTAATGGATATATGAAATAAGAATTGATTATGGGATTACTTAAGACGAGAAAGAATAAAAGGTATAATTATACACCACGATATTATAAAGGCGAAGGAAGTCCTTATGAGTTAAAGCATAAATTTGATGACTATCGTACAACAGTAAACCCTCCAAAAGGCTTAAAAGCTAAGTTTAATGCAGCTTTAGACGATTACAAAAATAGAGACGAATCTGTAAATAAGCGTGTATTTATTATTGTAGCTGTGCTTATTTTGATATTCTTGTTTATTATTGATTTTGATTTATCTATTTTCTTCAAGAGCTAATGTCAGACATCATTCAACTATTACCAGACCATGTAGCTAATCAAATCGCTGCTGGTGAAGTCGTACAGCGTCCAGCTTCAGTCGTCAAAGAATTATTAGAGAATGCTATAGATGCTAATGCTTCAGAAATAAAACTCATCTTAAAAGATGCTGGCAAAACATTGGTTCAAGTCATAGATAACGGAAAGGGCATGAGTGTAACTGATGCGCGTTTGTCTTTTGAGCGCCATGCCACTTCAAAAATTAGGTCTGCAGAAGATTTATTTCAATTACATACAAAAGGGTTTCGTGGTGAGGCTTTAGCAAGTATTGCTGCCATTGCTCATGTTGAGTTAAAAACCAAACAAGACCGTGATGAGTTAGGCACACATATTCTTATAGAAGGAAGTACAGTAAAGTCGCAAGAAGTCGTTGTAACACCAAAAGGTACATCGGTTTCTGTAAAAAATTTATTTTTTAATATTCCTGCAAGACGAAATTTCTTGAAGTCAAATACTGTAGAGTTGAGACATGTCTCTGACGAGTTTCATCGTGTGGCTTTGGCACATCCAAATATTGGTTTTTCGATGTACCATAACGGCAGTGAATTGTTTAGTCTTCAATCGAGTAACTATAGACAACGAGTGGTTAATGTTTTTGGAACTAAAACAAATGAGAAGTTAGTCCCAGTTGAAGAAGAAACAGAAGTATTAAAAGTTTCTGGCTTTGTTGGTAAACCTGAGTTTTCTAAAAAAACAAAGTCAGAACAATTCTTTTTTGTGAACCATCGTTTTGTAAAAAGTCCATATTTAAATCATGCGATTAATGCAGCGTTTGAAGGTTTGCTAAAAGAGGGTTATCATCCTAGTTATTTTCTAAACTTAACGGTTGACCCTAAAACTATTGATATTAATATTCACCCAACAAAAACTGAAATCAAATTTGATGATGAACATACGCTTTATGCCATCTTGCGTTCATCAGTTAAGCACAGTTTAGGGCAATTTAATATTGCGCCAGTTCTAGATTTTGAAAGCAACACAAATTTAGACACACCATACGATTATAAAGATAAAGCAGGCAAAACACCAACTATAGAAGTTGACAGTACGTTTAATCCTTTTGCCAATGAAAGAACTGTAGCGCCTTCGTCGATTAGACACGGGCAGCAAAGACAATATACTAAAGCACCTGCTGCAAACTGGGAGAGTTTGTATGTTGGTTTAGAATCTAAAGGGAATAAGGTTCAAAATGATTTTGCCGAAGTTACCTTTGAGAGCCATCCTGAGACGGCCTCTATTTTTAAGACAGAAGACGTTGAGCAGGAGAAAACAACCTATCAACTCCGTCAAAAATATATTGTAAGTACCATAAAATCTGGGATGCTAATTATAGATCAAAATCGTGCGCATCAACGTATTTTGTATGAGAACTTATTAAAACAATTAACCTCAAAAGAAGCCACAACGCAGCAACTGTTATTTCCCATAAATATTGGTTTTTCAATAGCTGATGTCCAAATTATTAAGCAATTGCAATCCGATTTAGAGTTTGCTGGCTTTGAATTTTCTGAAGTTAAGGAAGAACAGGTCATTATTACTGGAGTTCCTGTAGGTGTTCCGGAGAGTGAGGTGTCTATTGTTTTAGAACAATTGATAAGTGATGTAGAAAATGATGTGCCAGACCAAAATTTTAGTGCTTCGGATTTATTGGCAAAATCTATGGCAAAAAGTTTGGCTATAAAAACAGGTCAGACTTTAAATTCAGAAGAACAAGAGCATATACTTAATAGTTTGTTTGCTTGTAAAGAACCATCGGTGTCACCAACAAATAAAACCACGTTTATCACGTTAAGTGTTGATGATATTGAAAAGAAATTTATGTCATGATTGGATTTAGATTAACAGATAGTGTTAAGCATTTGCTTATTATCAATATACTGATTTTTGTAGGTGTACAACTATTAGGAAATAGTTATCCATTATATGAATGGTTTTCTGCATTTTTTCCTTTGAATGATAACTTCAAGTTATGGCAGCCCTTGACCCACATGTTTATGCACGGTGACCAGAATCATATTTTCAGCAATATGCTAATGCTATTTTTTATTGGTCCAATTGTTGAAATGGGATTGGGTTCAAAGCGATTCTTATTTTTATTTATTTCTGCAGGTTTAGGAGGATTGTTATTAACATATCTTATTGATTTTATTCAGTTTCAAATGGCACTAAATGATTTGTTGAATGCAGGTTTTAGTAAAGTTGAAGTTTTTGAATTAATAAAAGAACGTAAGTATGCCCTGAGTTGGCAGGAAGTATTAAGTCAGAATGAACTGAAGCATTTAGTTGGAAATTATAATACGACTTTAGTTGGTGCTTCTGGTTCTATTACTGGTATTTTGGCTGTTTTAGGTTTAATGTATCCCAATAGAGAACTACAGATGATATTTCCTCCCATTCGCTTGAAAGTAAAGTATTTGGTAGTTGGATTGATAGGTTCAGATTTTATTTCAGCATTACTTACGGGAACACCATTATTAGGTCAGAGTAACATTGGTTATGTTGCTCACGTTGGTGGTGCTATAACTGGAGCTCTCATTTTCTGGTTTTGGAAAAAGAATAGTATGAATAAATACCGTTGGAATTAGAAATGAGTACGTTTCAAGACTTAAAATATAAATACAATGGCCTTAATACGTTTGGTAAGATTATAGTTGCCAATGGCATTATTTTTATAGCTATTATTTTATTAAGAGTTTTAAGATTGGGAGCAGTCAGTCGCTTTTTTGTATTGCCTTCTGATTTTGATGATTTTATATGGCAACCTTGGTCTATAGTTACGTATAGCTTTATACATACAGATTTATGGCATCTGTTATTCAATATGCTGTTTCTGTTTTACTTATCACGCATAGCAGTCAATCTTTTTAGACTTAAGCTCGTGCTCAATGTGTATGTATTAGGCGTTATTATAGGAGGTGTGTTGTACATGTCTATTGCTAATCTTTGGCCTACTGATTTCTTTGGAGCTGGTGGTACTTTACGTGGTGCTTCTGCTGGTGTTGCTGCATTGTTATTATTTGTTGCGACTTATATGCCAGAGTCAGAAATACGACTGTTTAATTTATTTAATATTAAATGGAAATACATTGCTCTGATATTTATAGGTCTAGATGTTTTTAGAATGTTACTTGGCCTCAACTCAGGAGGTTATGTCTCTCACATTGGTGGCTATTTGTTAGGATTTTACTACGCTAAGAAATTACTTGAGGGTAAAGACATTGGCTCAGGTTTTGAACGTCTTATGGACCGTTTTATGAGTTTGTTTAAACCTAAGTCTAATCTAAAAACTGTATATCGTAAAAACCGGAAGTCTGGTTATGCCGGAAAGACCAAAACCGAATTTGATACGTTTAATAAACAGAAGCAAATAGATGTAATATTGGATAAGATAAGCAAAAGTGGTTATGAGAGTTTAACTGCAGAAGAAAAAGAATTCTTATTCAAGGCTGGGAAATAGCGATATATGCGCAAACTTAAATTTATAAATAAGATTATCTTTTTTGTCAATTCTTTGGCTGCTTTCTTATTACTAGTATCATACATATTACCATACATTCCGCCTAAAAGTTTCTCTTTGCTTTCTGTATTAAGTTTAGCTGTTCCGGTACTTATTGTTTTAAATATATTGTTCTTTTTGTATTGGTTGCTTAATGCAAAAAAGCAGCTGTTGTTATCACTTTTTGTTTTATTAATTGGGTTTAGCTATATCACATCTATATACAAATTTACGGGTTCTAAAACCGTAGATGACGCCTCTAACTTTTCAGTAATGAATTATAATGTGAGGCTTTTTAATTTGTTTGAATGGCTTCCTAGCAAAACTGTAGAAACGGATATCTTAAAGTTTATAAAGTCTGAAAACCCAACTATTATTAGCTTTCAAGAATACCGTAAAAGTGATGATTTTAAGTTGAAAGGTTACGAGAAATTTGAGAGTGTTTCTGATGGGAAGGTAAAAAGTGGTCAAGCTATTTTTTCAAAATATCCTATAATTAATTCTGGCTCTATTGCATTTCCAAACACGTCTAATAACGCCATATTTGTCGATGTCGTGAGGCAAAAAGATACGATTAGGATTTATAATTTGCATTTACAGTCTTCAAAGATCAGTACAGAAGTCAGTGAGCTTAAAAAGGAAAGTTCAGAAAAATTAACCAGACGCATCGGAGAAGTTTTTCAAATGCAGCAATTTCAAGCTGAGTTAGTATTGGCACATAAAGCCAAATGCCCATACAAATCTATTATTACTGGAGATTTTAATAACACAGCTTATTCTTATGTTTATGACAAAATTAAAGGAGACCTAAAAGATGCTTTTGAACTGGCTGGTAATGGCTTTGGTAAAACCTTTGATTTTAATATAATTCCATTACGAATCGATTTTATTCTGGTAGATGAGTCCTTCACAGTTAATGGTTTTAAAAACTATGATATTAAACTCTCTGACCATTATCCAATTAAGGCTGTTTTAAAGTAACATAAAACTGCAGTCTACAGCATCAGCAATAATATGTATTAATAGCCCTAGCCCAAGTAAACGTGTTGGTTTTAGCAATGCTAAAATTAAATATATGGTAATAGCATAATAGCTATGTAGAATGTGGTAGTTAATACTACAGCGATTTGGGTCAAAAATTGGATTTGCTAACAAATGATCTAGGTCTATAAGTATTCCTAAGAGCATAATTGCATAAGCTGTTTTCCATTTGTTCCTGAAAAAAAATAAGGCCATAAGTAATGGGCCTATAAAATGAATACCGTAATGTAGTATTGTTTGCAACATTACAGTTTTGGTATTTGTGCTTCTAGGTAATTGAGAGTATTAGGACCTTCATTAAATAATAAATCCAAGATGCTTAGGTTAGGAAAGTAACCATGCTTATCAGTAAAGACTTGAGTGTACGTATTAAATTGAAAATTGGTATTTTTTTTTGCATTTACCAAGTATCTATAGTCGTTTGTAGTATGGTCTGGTACTATAAAATCTTCAGATAACGAATAGCTTTTTTGTAGTTCTAAAGCTTCTAAAATCAACTCGAAACATTTTAGATTTAAATCTAATAGGTATTTAAACGGCGTCTCAAATATTGGTTTTAAGTCGTCAATGTAAAACTCGTAAAAAGGCGACATGCGATAGGCCGAATCTAAAGATTTTAAATGCTGCAATTGCCAGTTGTCTGTAGTTGAAATTTGAACATCTTTTGATTGTTGTCGTAGCTTTTGCGTGTAAGAAACAGGTACTGATAATACTAATTTGCCATTGGCGCCATAAATCTCACTACGATTTCTATAGGTTTGCTTTTGGTAATTGTCGCAGACTTCAAAAATTAAATCTTCAGAAGTTAATATTGCTACAAAATGCGAAATATTAGGAAAATATGTAGGATGTAATAACAATTATATTATCTAAAAATTAAACTTGCTAACCATGTATAAGCTACAAAAAGAATTATTAAAGTAGTAAGTAGTGTTTCTAAATCATAACCTATAATATAACCAATAATTGGTGCTAACAAAATTATAGAACCATAGATATAATCAAAGATTTTTGAGTCTTTTTTATAATTTAATGGAGCCTTTGATAATGGCAGCGTTGCTGCTAAACTTGATAAACTTAATAGGAATAATATGTCAAGGTTTAATAATAAATTAGCCAAATAACTCACTATTGAAATTGAAAATAGTGCAAGCATAGTTTGACCACTTTGACGAGAGTCTTTATCTAGTAAATATTTTCCATATTTATCAAATAACAATATCATATTAGATATTGGTTCCATTATCCATGTGCCTAAAGCAAAAAGTAGATAAAGAATAATTAATGGTAACGCTAGAAAAGATAAACCACTAAAAGCTAAAAGTTTCACTGAAAACCTATAGACTAAATAGATGGCTATCAAAGAAAATATCTGACTTTTCCCAGATTTTTTTTGCATCCAAAAGGCATAACGTAAGTACCAATTATATATTACATTTTTTGCTTTTACAGCAGTTAGCATACCATCTCTGGCGTATTCATCATTAGGGTCTATTTTTAAAGATGCTTTAAAATGATGAAGAGCACTTTTTAAATTGTTGTTTTCTAAATGACTCCAGCCTACGTTGGCATGTGAGAATGAATTCTCTGGGTCATCATTTAATAAATTTTCTATAGTCTCTTGCGCTTCTTCTTTTAGATTTAGTTTTGTAAGACAGGTCGCTCTAGCATTTAAGCAGACTCTATTTTTGGCATCTATTTCTAATCCTTTATTAGCATAAAATAAGGCTTCGGAAAATTCTTTCTGATTGATTAATATATAGGATTTAGATCCAAAAAAATCAGCATTAAACGGATCAAGACTTATAGCTTGCTCGATATTTGCTTTTGCATTTTTATTATCTTCTTGATGAAGTGCAATTTGTGATAAAATATGATATGTAGGTGCATAATTAGGAGCAATTTTACGCAATTCTATCGATAGGTTTTTAGCATTACTTATATCATCAGTATTAAAATATGAATAAGCTAAAAAAAGTTTTGCTTCAAAATTATCAATATTTTGAGTTAATTCATTTTCAAAATATGGGATGGCGTCTTTAAATCTATTCAACTCATAAAGTTGAAGACCTCTTTCAAAATTTGAACTATTTTGCATTATCGATTAATTTTTAAATACAATAAAATATCATCGTATAAACCTGAATCATTAGAATATAATGCATAGTTCTTAGCTGAAGAAAACCATTCTTTTGTTGAAGGTTTCAATTTTGCAATAGCTTTAGTAATATCTTTTGTATTTAAAGGTTTCGGAATACCATCTTTAAAAGATTCTTGCAACTTTTCTTCAATTGCAATGTCTATACTTGCTTTTATATCTGCACCAGAAAAATTGGAGGATTTCTTTGATAGCGCTTTTATATCAATTTTATCAGTTGGCTTTCCTTGAAGTTGAATTTGATAAATACTCTTTCTTGCTTCAATATCTGGTGGAGCGACAAAAATAATACGGTCAAACCTGCCAGGTCTTCTAAAGGCAGGGTCAATATACCAAGGTGCATTCGTAGCTCCCAAAACTAAAATCCCATCATTATCTGAATCTATACCATCTAGTTCAGCAAGAAATTGATTAATAACTGTCCGGCCTGCATTTTTATTAATATCGTTTCGGTTTGCACCTAGAGCGTCAATTTCATCAATAAAAATTACGCAGGGTTTATGCTTTCTTGCAGTTTCAAAAATTTCATGTAGGTTTTTTTCAGAATTTCCTAACCACATATCTAATATGTCATTAATGCCAATATTAATAAAGTTTGCATTAATTTCACCAGCTGTTGCTTTAGCGATATGAGTTTTTCCGCATCCAGGAGGTCCATATAATAGGATTCCTCCACCTATTTTTTTACCATAGGCTTTATATAAATCTTTATGGAGAAGAGGTTTAATTATTTTTAAATCAATCTCTTCTTTTACCTTGTCCATCCCTCCAACATGTTGGAATTTTATATCAGATTTTTTTATAAAATTTATAGCATCATTGTCTGTAAAATCATCAGAACTATTTGCATTCTTAATTCTGAAAATGCTATCAAGCTCAGCATTTTCATATCGGGGATTTATTTCTAGAATCGATTGATAAATTTCTTTTGCTTCATTATTTTGATTGAGTTTCATCAATGTTTCACAATACAGTTCTAGCACTTCAATACTATCTGAATTTGAAGCAATTTCTTCTAATATTACTTCAGATAAATTATATTTTCCTTGTTTAAAATAGCAAAGAGCTAAAAGGTATTTATGTTCTTTTGAAGAATCTAAATCTAAAACATTAAGTATATATTTCTCAGCGCTTACATAATCCATATTATTCATATAAATAGTATGCACTTGTATATTCAGAGGTATGTTATCAGGTGAAAACTTTAAAGCTTCTAGCAAGTTGTTTAGTAAAGAATCATTCATCTTTTTTAAGATTTTGCTTTTGCTTTTTTCTTCTTCCTCCAGCGATTAAAGAATGTAATTCCAAAAATTACTGCTAAAAATGGTATAAGATAAGACACTCGCTCGCCTTTTCCGTTTACGGTTGTAAAAACACGGTCCCAGCGTATGCTCCAATTTTTAATGCCATCGTTAATACCATCGATACTCATCCAAATAAATACAGGTTTACCAATAACGTGGTCAAATGGGACAAAGCCCCATGCGCGAGCATCAATGGAGTTGTGTCTATTATCTCCCATCATCCAATAATAGTCTTTTTCAAAAGTATATGAATTCACGACTTTACCATCTAAGATGACTTGGTTTCCTTTAGCGTATACGTTATGGCCTTCATATTCTTGTATGAGTCTGTCATAAAGTGGTAAATTTTGTACTGTTAATTTAGTTGAATCTCCAGCCTTAGGGATATATAATGGGCCAAAGAAATCTATGTTCCATGAATAATTTGGATCACGTGGAAACGTTCCGCCATAAACGCCTTTTTCTTGAATATTTCTCTTAACGGATAATACTTCTGGATGATTTTTTATTTGAGCAATAGCCTTATCAGACGCGGCATTTATTCTATAGGTTCCGTCAGGCGTTTGAATAATACCATCATCAATATCTGCACGATTGAGCAATGCCAAAATTCTATTGATATCTGTCTGACTTCTTAATTCATTTTTAAATTTTATATCATAAGAAAACTGAAGTTCTCCTCTATCTGGAAGTTCATTCTTTTTACCATTAATATAAACATAACCTTCTCTGATTTCTAGAGTGTCACCAGGAATCGCAACACAACGTTTTACGAGATTTGTTTTTTTGTCAATGGGTTTGTAATAATTACGGTCCGGTGTAAATATATTCATATCCCTTAATGTATCAGCAGGCTGACCAAAAACAACGTAGTCGTTGTTTTTTATTTTTTCGAAAGCAGGGAATCTAAAATAGGGTAATTGTAATTTGTTTTTCCATGATGTATTGCGCTTTTCAAAATTATCATCATATAAATACGATTTTACACCGACTACAGGTATAGTGTCATGTACCATTGGTGTACCTACTGTTGTCATTGGTGCACGTGCTCCATAATGTAGTTTGCTTACAACTAAAAAATCTCCTACTAAGAGGGATTTTTCTAAAGATGATGACGGAATTACAAAAGGTTGAAAAAAGTAGGTATGGACAATTGTTGCAGCAACAATGGCAAATAAGATAGACGTGATCCACTCGCCAGCAGATGTTTTTGGTTTTAATTTTCTATCCTTGATAAAATCTACATCAGCGATATAGTTTAAATAATAGAGGTAGAATCCTAAAGTTGCTATGCAAATTAATGCGTCTAACTTGGTATCCTTTCCAAAAGCTCTTGCGGTTTCTACCCAAGTCGCAGGAATCATGATAAGATTTACAATTGGTAAGAATATAAGAATAACCCAATACCAAGGACGTGTAATAATCTTCATTAAGATTATGGCATTGTACACAGGGATAAATGCTTCCCAAGCTTGTCTTCCTGCTTTAATATAGAGTTTCCATGTGCCAAGTCCGTGTATAACTTGTAATATCAAAAATAAGATTAGCCACTCAGTCCAGTTCATATATTTTGTTTTAATCTACTGTTGGTAGAAAAGTATTACTATTTGTTTCAAATTTTGTGCAAATTAACCAATATTTAAGACGTCTTTCATGCTAAAGACCCCTTTTTTATCAGCAATCCATTCAGCAGCAATGACAGCGCCTAATGCAAAACCTTCTCTGTTATGAGCTGTATGCTTTATTTCAACTGAATCAACTTCAGAGTTATAGCTTATAATGTGAGTTCCAGGAACGTCTTCAATACGCTTGGCATCAATCTTTATTTCATCAGAATTTGGGCTATCTAAAGTCCAATTCTTGTAATCCGAAGTTTTAATAATATCGTTAGCTAGCGAAATTGCTGTTCCGCTTGGTGCATCTAACTTCTGCGTATGATGAATTTCTTCAATACCAAGATGATAATCAGGATACTTCGCTATTAGTGATGCTAAAACACGATTGACCTCAAAGAAGATATTAACACCTAAGCTAAAGTTTGAGGCATATAAAAAAGCACCATTGTTGGCGTTACAATGTGCTGTAATATTGGTGTAATGCTCAAGCCAACCAGTGGTCCCAGAAATTACAGGCACATTGGCATTTATAGCACTTTTAATATTTAAAACTGCAGTAGAAGGTATGCTAAAATCTATGGCAACATCAGCATCTTCAAAATGTAAAGCTTTGGTTTTACTATTAGCTTTGAAGCATATTGAATGCCCACGCTCTATAGCAACACGCTCAATAATCTTTCCCATTTTACCATAACCGAGTAAAGCTATTTTCATCTGTTAAAAATCTAAAATTTGAAATTGACTGTGACTCCTAAATCTGAAGAGTCTTCCATAGGATTGTACTGAAAATGAGGCCGCATGGCTAAATTTTCGTCAACATTAAATTGTAACAAGTGCGCATCAACATTAGCATCAATAATGTTAAGTACATAAATGCCAACAGTGACTAAAGTTGCAATATCTCTATTGCGCCTAAACTGACGTTGTGCCCTTATAAGTCCATCATCTGAAATTACAGGATTAGCTCCAGAGCCAAAAAATTCATCGTCGGTAAAACCTGCTAAACGTCTTTTAAAAGCGTCTCGATACCGGTTATACTGCCTGTTATTAAAATCATAAACTAGAATGCCACCAGTAATGCCTCCAAGTACGATAGGAATTTTCCAGTATTTCTTATTATAGGCTTGACCTAATCCTGGTAGTATTGCAGAATAGAATGCTGCTTTAGATGGCCTTAATGGGTCTATTTCTCTTTTGGTTAGTAGGGCTTTGTCAAGTGTTAAGTCATCTATTGTTGTATCTATGGTACTGTCTCTTTGTACTTGAGAAAACCCAAATACCGAAAATAAAAAACAAATTAATAAAAAGGTAAGTTGCTTATTTAGCACTTTTAACAAGTTTTATAATACGGTTAAAATCTTCTTCAGAATGAAAAGGGATAGAAATTTTTCCGCTACCATTCTTAGCTAACTTAACGTCAATTTTATGACCAAAGTATTCCGAAAATTCCTTAATACCTTTTTTAATTGGTTTAGGAAGTTCGTTTACTTCAGATGTGTGTTTAACTTCTGTAGGGTTATTTAGATTTTTTACTAAGGCCTCAGTTGCTCTTACAGAAAGCTTATTGCTTATAATTTTTTCGTAAACTTCTAATTGATCTACTTGGCTTTCAATGTTAATCATTGCACGGCCATGACCCATAGAAATAAAGCCATCACGCATACCAGTTTGTATGATTGGATCTAGCTTTAAAAGACGTAAATAATTAGCAATTGTAGAGCGTTTTTTACCAACACGCTCACTCATTTGCTCTTGAGTTAGCTTAATTTCGT
This sequence comes from Winogradskyella haliclonae, assembly GCF_014635865.1. Classification (GTDB taxonomy): domain Bacteria; phylum Bacteroidota; class Bacteroidia; order Flavobacteriales; family Flavobacteriaceae; genus Winogradskyella; species Winogradskyella haliclonae. Next base: position 1,615,201 of record NZ_BMDQ01000001.1, read on the forward strand.
CAATTAATCGTTGGTAGGATAGTGCGATTTCAATAGGATCTAAATCTTGGCGTTGAATGTTTTCAACCAAAGCCATTTCTAAGGACTCTTGGTCATTTGCTATTCTTATATACGCCGGAATTGTAGCGTTTCCAATTAATTTTGAAGCTCTAAAACGACGTTCTCCAGATACGAGTTGGTATTTGTTAAATGCTAATTTTCGAACTGTTATCGGTTGGATAACACCTAATTCGCGTATTGAAGATGCCAATTCACGAAGTGTTTCTTCATTAAAATTTGTACGAGGTTGAAACGGATTCATTTCTATATCCTCAATATCCAATTCAACAATGTTACCAACGACTTTGTCAGCATTTTTGTCTTGAGCAGAATTTATATCATTATCTGGGTCTTTTAGTAATGCAGATAGTCCACGACCTAATGCCTGTTTTTTTGTTGCCTTAGCCATTATAAATTCTTTTTAATAATTTCTTTTGCCAAATTAAGATAATTTACAGCGCCTTTGCTGCTAACATCGTAATTGATGATGCTTTCACCATAACTTGGTGCTTCTCCTAAACGAACATTACGTTGAATAATCGTATCAAAAACCATATCGCTAAAATGCTTTTGCACCTCTTCAACGACTTGATTAGATAATCGTAATCTGGAGTCGAACATCGTTAAGAGCATGCCTTCTATATCTAACGCTTCATTATGTATTTTTTGTACACTCTTTACCGTATTTAATAGTTTACCCAAGCCTTCAAGCGCAAAATATTCACATTGAATAGGTATAATAACAGAATCTGCTGCAGTCAAAGCATTTAATGTTAGTAGACCTAAGGACGGCGCACAATCCATGATTATGAAATCATACTCATCTTTTATTTCTGCTATTGCTTTTTTGAGCATGTACTCACGTTCATCTTTATCTACCAATTCTATTTCAATGGCTACTAAATCTATATGTGCAGGTATAATATCTACATTAGGTGCGTTTGAAGAAACAATAGCTTCCTTAGCTGTTTTTGTGTGTTCTAAAACTTGATAAGAACCAATTTCTACAGCATCCACATCTATACCTAGACCTGAGCTTGCATTTGCTTGTGGATCGACATCTATTAGTAAGACGTTTTTTTCTAAAACACCCAGTGAAGCGGCTAAGTTTACAGAAGTTGTTGTTTTACCAACACCCCCTTTTTGGTTTGCTATGGCTATGATTTTACCCATTAATTGATTTGGTTGATTAAGGGTTTAAAAATACGATTATTTATGGGTTTTGAAAACGGAAGTTGTTAACATACTAGCAATTAAAAAGAGCGGCAAATTTGCCGCTCTTTTATTAAACTATTTATCTAATGATTCTATTCTTCAGGTAATAAAATAGCTTTTAAATACCCCTTTGTTAAATATTTTTTCGCGACAGCTTGAAGGTCTTTTTTTGTTAATGCATTTATGTTTTTTTCGTAGTTGAGCACGTTGTTAATATCAGATTTATTATAATCTGCACTTCTAATTACATTTAACCAAAAACGATTTTGTTCTAATTGATCTTTTCGAGATAGTAATTTTGCCTTTTTTACTTTATCTAAGTCTTCATCAGTAGGTCCATTTTCTATAATTTTTTCGACTTCGGCTATAGATGCAGCAATTAATTTATCTACATTTTCAGGTGCACATGGGAATGAAATACTGAAATTAAATCTACCATATGGTATTTTACTAATAGAACCTCTTGCACCTGCACCATAAACACCACCTTCTTCTTCTCTCAGTTTTTCAATAAGCTTTATACTCAATGCTTCAGCAACAGCATCCAAAGCTCTAGCTTCTTTAGCATTGTATTCTGTCTCACCCGACCAACTTAAGCGTACTTGACTTTGTGGTTCTGAGCCTTTTCTTACTGTAAGTTCATGTGCACCTGTTTTTGGTCTAAAAGATGGTACTTTGTAAGTTTCTCTAGTGTCATTTCCTGGAAGTGATGCAATATAGGTTTCTGCTAATTCACCTATTTTGTTATCATCAATGTTGCCAACAAAGTAAAAATTAAAATCTCCAGCATTGGCAAAGCGCTCTTTATATTTTTCGTAGGCTAATGCATAATTTGCCTTGTCCAAATCCTCAGGAGATGGTAGGCCTGTATATCTTGGATTTCCTTCATTTAAAAATTTGCCAACTGCTAATTGAAACGAAATATTTGGATTTGAACCTATATTTCCTAAAAATGCTTTCTGCTTACTAACATATGAGGCAAAGGCTTCATCATCCTTATCTAATTTTGTAAAATACAGGTGAATCATTTGAAAAAGGGTTTCTAAATCTTTAGGAGATGCAGAGCCTCTTAAATTTTCAGAATAAGTACCTATTGAAGGTCTAACTCTAGCAATTTTACCAGACATCATTTTTGCCATGTCATTTTTTGATAAACCATCTAGACTAGCTTCTGCTAGACCGCCATTTGCATGTGCAACTTGTAAAAAGTCTTCATCGCTATATAATGAAGAACCTCCATAACTAAAAGCGTCAAATAATACTTCATCATTTTTGAAATTAGTCTTTTTATAAATTACTTTAGCGCCATTACTTAATGTTAAAGTAATAGTTTCATTTATTTTTTCGTGATTATTTATTGTCATATCTACAATACTCCCCTTAGCTGGCTTTGTAGTCATCATTTCACTCCTTACGGCTTCATCTTCATAGTCTGATACATCAGATTTTTTTACTTCATCTAGCAATGCAATAACTTCCTCTTCGGTAACTTTTTTAAGACCTTCTTTCTTTGGGCCAGTTAACACAACTAAACGATTATCATCATGTAAAAAATCTTTAATTAGACTATTTACTTCATCTAACTTAATATTAGGTAGTTCCTCTTTGGCATAATTAAATATCCATGCTTCTCCAGGAATAGGATTTTCTCTTAGAAAATGTTGAACGTAACGTCCAACAATTCTATTAGATTCTAACTTATCTTTATTTTTATAAGAACGTTCAAGTCGTACTAAGTAATCTTTTTTAGCACGCTCAAATTCTGAAGCTTTAAAACCATAACGCTTTACGCGTTCATTTTCTTCGAGCAAAGTTCTAAGCGCTGCCATTTGTCCAGTTTCATTAGTTTGTGCGAACGATTGGTAAGCTTCCTTATTACCAATGATTTGCCCTTTGTAAGAAAAGCCAAATATAAAAGGTGGATTAGGTTTGTTACTGAATTCAGCTAGACGATTATTAATCATTTGGTCAAACAAACCTTCAACGACATTGTCCCTATAATCTTTTACTGTTCTTGTTTTTTGTGGCTGTCCTTTGTCTTTATAATAAATTTGAACTTGACTAGATGTTGCTTCTTCATCCCATTCAATAGCAACTAATGTACCTTCATGATTTTCAGAACCATATTCCTCTCTTGGTTTTGGGTTTTCAGGATTTTTTAAATCTCCAAAATTAGCTTTAATCTTTTTTTCAAGTGTTTCAACATCTAAGTCACCAACTGCTATTACTGCCATTAAATTTGGTCTATACCAATCTTTTTGAAAATTTCTTACACTTTCATATTTAAAAGTTTCTAAATTTTCTTTTGTACCAATAGGTAATCGGTCTGCATATCTCGACTTGTATGCAATCTTGTTCAAATAGTTTTTTTGCATACGAGTAGCAGCACCCAACCTTGTACGATATTCTTCTATAACTACACCACGCTCTTCATCGATATCTTTGTCAGTTAGAAGTGCGTTTCCTGCCCAATCGTTTAATATTTGAAATCCTTTATCTAATTTTTCTGGGTCATCACTAGGAATAGGTAAGATATATACAGTTTCATCAAAGCTAGTATAGGCATTAAGGTCAGCACCAAATTCAATACCAATACCTTGTAAATAATCTACAAGTTCATTTTTTTCAAAATTCTTTGTGCCATTAAAATTCATATGCTCCATAAAGTGGGCTAAACCAACTTGATCGTCGGTTTCTAAAATGGAACCAGCTTTTATAGCTAAGCGTAATTCAACTTTATCTTCTGGTTTTCCATTATTTTGAATGTAGTAGGTAAGACCGTTAGATAATTTTCCAATTTTTACATCTGGTGTAATAGGTAAGTTATCCGATGGAACTGAACCTGTTTTTTGATTCTCAGGATTGGTTGTAATCTGTGCATTTCCTGAAATCGAAAATGCAACTAAACAAAATAAAGCAGTACGTAGTATTGCAGAAACTAATGTTTTCATAATTGATGGTTTAATTTAATTTTTTTGAACACCCAATTTAGTCATAAAAGTCTGACAAATGTAAGAGTTTTTATATTTTAACTAAATTTTTAGTTAAAAATTGTGAAGGATTAAAATAATTAAGATAAATATTAGTCGATGAGTATTTTTAATATTTGAATAGCTGCATCACTAATTTTTGTGCCTGGCCCAAAAACAGCAACAGCACCAGCATCAAATAAATATTGATAATCCTGTTTTGGGATAACACCGCCAACAATAACCATAATGTCATCACGCCCATAAGCTTTAAGCTCTCCAATAACTTGTGGAACTAATGTTTTATGACCCGCAGCCAATGATGAAACACCAAGAATATGCACATCGTTTTCCACAGCTTGTTTTGCGGCTTCTTTAGGTGTTTGAAATAATGGACCAATATCTACATCAAAGCCAACATCGGCATAACCAGTAGCAACTACCTTTGCACCACGGTCATGACCGTCTTGTCCCATTTTGGCAATCATAATACGTGGACGACGACCATCTTGTTCAGCAAATTGATCTGCTAATTCACGTGCTTTTTTAAAACTGCTATCGTCTTTTATTTCTTTGCTGTACACACCTGAGAATGATTTTATTTGTGCTTTGTAACGTCCAAATTCGGCTTCTAGAGCATTACTAATTTCGCCTAAGGTTGCACGTTTCCGAGCTGCATCTACAGCTAAAGCTAATAAATTTTCTTCACTCGATTTTGCAGCTTGGGTTAATTTTGATAATGCTGCTTCAACTTCAGAAGTGTTTCTTTCAGCTTTTATCTGGTTTAAGCGTTCAATCTGCTGTTGCCTAACCGTTTGGTTATCCACTTCTAAAATATGAAGCGGATCTTCTTCTTCAAGTCGGTATTTATTTACGCCAACAATAATATCCTGACCAGAATCTATGCGTGCTTGCTTTCTAGCAGCAGCTTCTTCGATACGAAGTTTTGGAATGCCTGCTTCAATGGCTTTTGTCATACCGCCTAGGTTTTCAACTTCTTCGATTAATTTCCAAGCTTTTTCTGCAATATCATGCGTCAACTTTTCTACATAATAGCTACCTGCCCATGGGTCAACAGTTTTTGTAATATGTGTTTCTTCTTGAAGGTATATTTGTGTATTTCTAGCGATACGTGCAGAAAAATCAGTTGGTAAAGCAATGGCTTCATCTAATGCGTTGGTATGTAAACTTTGAGTACCGCCAAAGGCAGCTGCAGAGGCTTCAATGCATGTACGGGCAACATTATTAAACGGGTCTTGTTCTGTTAAACTCCAGCCAGATGTTTGACAATGTGTTCGTAAAGCTAAAGACTTTGGGTTTTTTGGATTGAATTGTTTAACGATTTTAGCCCAAAGCATTCGAGCAGCTCGCATTTTTGCAATCTCCATAAAATGATTCATACCTATGGCCCAAAAGAACGAAAGGCGAGGAGCGAAGGTATCGATATCCATACCAGCTTCTAACCCTTTCTTAATATATTCTAAACCATCTGCGAGCGTGTATGCAAGCTCAATATCACAGGTAGCTCCAGCTTCTTGCATATGATATCCTGAGATACTAATGCTATTAAAACGCGGCATATTGTTACTTGTATATTGAAAAATATCGGAGATAATTTTCATTGAAGGCGTTGGTGGGTATATGTAGGTATTACGTACCATAAATTCCTTTAGAATATCATTCTGTATTGTGCCAGCTAATTGTTCAGGTTTTACACCTTGCTCTTCAGCAGCAACAATATAAAATGCCATGATTGGTAAAACGGCACCATTCATGGTCATAGACACTGACATTTTATCTAATGGAATCTGGTCGAAAAGTACTTTCATATCTTCAACAGAATCAATAGCAACACCAGCCTTACCGACATCACCAACCACACGTTCATGGTCACTATCGTAACCACGATGCGTAGCTAGATCAAAAGCTACAGATAAGCCCTTTTGTCCGGCTGCCAAATTACGTCTATAAAAAGCATTACTTTCTTCTGCAGTTGAGAAACCGGCATATTGACGTATGGTCCAAGGTCTACGAACATACATCGTTGAATATGGGCCTCTAAGATTAGGTGCTATACCGGCAATAAAGTTAAGATGCTCTAAGTCTTTTATGTCTTTTTCAGAGTATGTTGATTTTACATCAATATCTTCAGCAGTTTTAAATACGTTCTCATTTTGAGGAGACTTATTTACCTTAGAAGTATTTAACGTAATATGTTGAATGTCTTTTCTTTTCATTAGAAAATCATTTTTTCAATATATGGGTCAAGGTCAAGATCCATCGGTGTTGTTAAATTTAATAACACTGATTTTTGATTAGAGCTTATGAAATAAGCGTGCTGAAAATAAAATGTCTTTTCTTTTTTTAAGTCTACTCTAAAAATTGCTTTGAAGACTTGGGCACTAGTTAATGAACTGTATTTTGCTGTGATTTTTGTGAATTCTACTTGCGTGTTTTCTGTTGCACGATTTTGATTCTGTCTAATAATACCTAATAATTTTTGCGCGTCTTGCTTTCTAATTGGAGCATAAGGAATTGTATTTACAAAATAAGTAGCGTTAACTCCTGGTGCAAAGAAGATATAATTATTGCCTTTTAATCCTCTTAGATTTTTAAGACGTTCTCGCTCTAAAAGAAATTGTTTTTTGTTTTGAACTAGAGAGTCTAAAACAGTTTCGTATTCTGCAGCGGCATAACGCTCAAAAACTTTTGGAAGAAATATTTGAATATCATCTTCTTCAAGGAAATGCTTTTTTCCAGGTAATGTATTTGTCTCTACGTTTTGTTCAAAAACATTTTCGATTTTAATATCATTTTTACAAGATTGTAAAGTGATTATAAAAATCAACAAAATTGGGACTATAGATGTTTTCATTCTCATGTTTTATTCTTCATTTAATCTTTTGACCTCCAAGTTTTCAGATAGCCTTTTTTCTATAATAGGTTCTATAATAGTTTTTCGCTTTTCAATTTTTAAAAACGGGTGCTTTTCAAGCGTGTTTTTCATTTTATCAGCTAGATTAGGATGCTTATTTGTGCCTAAAAGTGTGATATCACCATTGTTAAAAGCCTCTTGTTCTTTTTGAGCACTTTCTTTTAACTTTCGTTGAATTGTGCCTTCTTTTAACTGATCTAAAAAGCCGCCATTTGCTTCAATATTTTTGAAAAGCTTTAATGCTTTTTCTCCCAGTTGAGTTGTTAACTGCTCGATGTAATAAGAACCGTCAGAAGGGTTGTTTACGGCATTAAAATAACTTTCACTTTTTAGAATCAATAATTGATTTCTAGAGATACGCTCACCAAACTCAGTTGTTTCTTGAAACAATTGATTGTACGGTTGGTTATAAATTATGTTAGCACCACCCAAAACGGCACTCATACACTCTGTAGTTGTACGTAGCATATTTACATTATAGTCGTAAATGGTTTTATTGCGTTTACTTGGTGTTACTGCTATTGTACAATCTTGATTTATAGCATAAGCACTTGCAAGTGAGCTCCATAATTGTCTCAATGCTCGTAGCTTTGCAATTTCAAAAAAGTAATTACTGCCGACAGATATATTAAAAGTAACTTTAAGAGACGCTTTAGATTCTTTACTAATCGGATTTTCTAAATGATTTAAATACTCATTTATGTGTGCTAAAGCATATGCTAATTGCTGAATATTTGTAGCGCCTGCATTTTGATAACAGCTAAGGTCTATATAAAGTTGATTGGTGTTTTTTACAGAAGATTCAAATATGGTATGGTCTTCTTTCAGATTTGTATACCAATTTCCAGTTCTTACGAGATTACCAATAATATCATTATTAAGTGTGATGCTGTTTGACTTGTTAAGTTCTGAAATCTCTTCAATTAGCTCAATAGATAATTTTTTAGGATTAATATGAATTGGTGTATCTATACCAGATAGTAATTCTTGCAGTTTAACGTCCTCATTTTTTAAATTAAAAACAATATGCTCAGCACCTTTACTTAAAGCTTCAATAGCAGCTGAATTAGCTTCAATAATATCTGTTACATCTATGCTTTGAGAAATTTTCCAGTTTGTAGCTTCTGTATTCGAGATGTTAGGGTATTTATCAAACTCATCAGAATGATAAAAAGGTTTAACATCTATACCTTCTGATGTTTTCCAAATTAAAGCATCATTGTAATCTGCTCCTTTAAGGTCTACTTGGATTTTCTGTTTCCATTCTTTAGAAGACACTGGATTAAAATCTTTGAATAACGATTTACTCATTTTTCTTCTTTTTTGGAATACTGTCTTCGTATTCTATAATGTAAATCTCTTCTTTTGGCTTTTTCATGTAATACGTTTCTCTTGCTACTTTTTCCACACCTTCTTCAGTGCTTAATTCTTTAATAGCTTTGTTGTCTTTACGCATTTCTTTATTGTAATACTGTTTTTCATTTTCAAGCGCATCCATATCCTTATTTAAATCTCTATGTAGTAGCCAAGAATGTGTGTCAAAAAATATCATCCATATCGCAAAGGCAATTAAGCCAACAACATAAAAGTTTTTTAATGGTTTTAGATATTTTTTGTTGAATTTTGCCATCTTATAAGCGCTCGCTAATTATTGTTTTTACAATATCAACCGCAACGGTATTGTATTTATTGTTAGGGATAATAATATCTGCATACTCTTTCATAGGCTCAATAAACTGTTCGTGCATTGGTTTTAATGTGTTTTGATACCTAGTCAATACTTCGTCTATATCTCTACCACGCTCACTGATATCTCTTTTTAGACGCCTGATTAAGCGCTCGTCACTATCTGCATGTACAAATATCTTTATATCAAATAAGTCCCTAATTTCAGGATTTGTTAAAATTAGAATGCCTTCTACAATAACAACTTTTCTTGGTTTTGTTAGAATAGTGTCACCGGTCCTGTTATGCTTAACAAAAGAGTATACAGGCTGTTCAATAGATTTATTATTTTTTAAATCATTAAGATGGCTAACTAATAAATCAAAATCTATTGATCTTGGGTGATCAAAATTAATTTTAACACGCTCTTCATAACTTAAATGCGAGGTTTCTTTGTAATAAGAATCTTGAGATATAACGACGACTTCTCCTTCAGGTAGTTCATCAATAATAGTATTCACTACAGTAGTTTTACCACATCCAGTACCTCCGGCAATTCCGATTATTAGCATTTATTGGCTTAGTTTTCGTTTAAGGTACAAAGTTAGCTAAATAAGCTTATTTTTTGATGAGATTTGTAACTTCTTCTTCTGTAATCATTTTACCAAAATCATTTCCCCAACTATTATTAATATAATTCATGACATCAGCAATTTCATCATTGCCAAGCCCAAGTGGTGCCATATAACTGTTATAGGTTTCTCCGTTAACAACGATTTCTCCTTTCATACCGTTTTTTAAACCCAGAATACTTTCTTCTTGATTATCTTTTAGATAATCCGAATTTGCTAATGGTGGGAACGCCTTTGGCACACCTTTGCCATTATCTAGATGACATGTAACACACATATCTTTGTATATGACCTTACCTGTTTTAATACTCTTCTCCAAAGGCGATAGCTCTTTTGAAGGTTTAAGTGAACTTTTTTTGCTATAGCTTACATCAGCTTTTTTATCATTACAACTTGTGAAAACAATGCCTAATATTAGAAAAGGCAATACTAATTTTGTGTTCATGTGGTTATGAATTAGGGACAATTTTTACGATACCTACATTTTCTAATGCTACATAAATAAAACCATCTGGGCCTTGCTTAACGTCTCTTACACGCCCCATACCTTCTAATAATTTTTCGCGCTTAGTAACTTCATTATTTTCGATAACCAATCGTTCTAAGTATTCAAATTTTAAAGAGCCTACAAGTAAGTTTCCATCCCAATCAGGATATTTATCAGATGTCACAAAATCCATTCCGCTAGGCGCAATTGATGGCACCCAATAAAATAAAGGTTGCTGCATGCCTTCTTTTACAGTAATATCTGTAAATCTTGTCCCACTGTAGTTAACACCATAACTAATTACTGGCCATCCAAAGTTTTTTCCTTTTTGTACAACATTAATTTCATCGCCACCCTTTGGCCCATGCTCATGCACCCATATTTTTCCAGTTTTTGGATGCTTAGTCATACCTTGAGGGTTTCTATGACCATAGCTGAATATGGCGGTTTTAGCATTAGCCTCGTTGACAAAAGGATTGTCTTTTGGGATTGAGCCATCATCATTTAATCTATATACTTTTCCGCAATCACGAGTAATATCTTGAGGGTTTTCATCTCTATTTCCTCGATCACCAATGGAAAAGTATAAATAACCATCATTGTCAAACTCTATACGAGAACCAAAATGCTGGCCACGACGAGAATTTGGACTAGCCTTGTATAAACGCTCTACATTAGTTAATCTATTGCCTTCTAGTTTTGCTCTTAACAATGCTGTATTTCCACCATTACCACCGCCATCTTCGGAGGCATGTGTAATATATAACCAACCATTGTTTGCATAGTCAGGATGCAATTCTATATCTAACAATCCACCTTGCCCACGAACATATATGTCTGGTAAACCTTCAATACTTGTTTTTTTGCCATCTTTAAAATGTATCAATTCACCAGCTTTTTCTGTAATCAACATTGACCCATCAGGTAAAAAAGCCATTCCCCAGGGAATACTTAAATCTGGAACTACAGTTTCGGCTTTGTAATTTATGTTTGTAGCAGCATCAGCTTTTACAGAAGATTCTGTACCAACTTCAATTTGTGTTTCTAGTTCTGTTACTGTAGCTGTTTCTGTTTTTTTATCTTGTTTTTGTCCGCAAGCTGTAAAGACAATACTTAAGGCAACAATTAATAACTTTATTTGTTTCATGATAATGAGGTTTTTACGATTTAAAGTTAGACATATTTGTTTAAAACATATAGTTAATATTTAATCCGGCATAATAATTTACAGGATTTCCAGGGTAAAAGTAGCGTGGTTGACTACCTCCAAAACTACGTGCGTTTATAAGAATTTGTGAGGCATAATCTTCATCAAAAATATTGTCTAAACCATAAAATATATTTAGAGTAAGTTTTTCTGAAATGCTTTTTTGAAAACCAACTTTGATATTGGTAAGATTATAGCTATTGCTATATAAACTGTTGCTATCCGTTATAGGTTGACGACCAACATGTTGAAAATTAATATTACCATAAATACCAATCTTAGAATTAAAATCTATACCAGCGTTTAAGATATCAGACGGGACACCAGTTAAATCATTACCGGAGAAATCAGTTTCTTCATCTATAAAATCTTCAAACTTGTAATTGTTAAGACTATAGTTAAAGAATGCATTCAGTTTAAAGTTTTCATTGTCTATGAGCTTAGAATTTAACCCTAACTCTAAGCCATCATGAAGTGTTTGGCCAGCATTAACACCAATAAATTGGTCATCAGCGGTGCGTCTTGCTACTAATAAATTTCTAACGTCTAATCGATATACAGCAAGATTAAATTGCAGTTTGTTATTTAAAAGAGTTCCGCGAGTACCAATTTCGTAATTCCAGCCAGTTTCAGGCTCAAGTTCAGTGTTTATTTGTCCATCTGGCAACAAGGTTTCTTCCAACGAAATAGGAGAGAAGCCTTGACTTATACTCGAATATAGACTGATAGTTTTGGTTGCTAAATATGATAATCCAATTTTAGGTGAGAAAATACCGTCGAATTTAAATGTTCCTGATTGGTTGGGGTTGGTATTAGATGCAGGAAAACGATCGTCTAAATCATAAGAAGTTTGGTTATAATTAAGCCCAGCAACTAATGCAGTTTTATCTGATAACTCGTAATTTATTTCAAAAAATAAATTATAGTAGTTTCTGTCTTCTTTAAAATTAGACAGTTCATTACCCTGGACACTTCCTGTACCTTCAGGGAAATCTTGATATAGGTTTTGAAAGGTTTTAGAAGTGTAATTGTCTTTAAAATATTCGCCACCTATGGTATAGTTAAGAGGTTTTTTAAAAAGTTGAACATTGCCTAACAAACGACTTCTTGCACCATATGCGAATGTGTTTTCATCTAAAATATTGAAAGGCCTAGGTTCATAATTAGTTCTAAAGGATGTAAAAACACTAGTTATCTGTTTTATGTTTTTAGTATAGGAATGATTCCATGTCACACCAAAGATACCGCGTTGAGAATCTTCAAAGCCTTGTGCTTGACGCCATGTAAAAGCTGCGGCACTTGGGTTATTTATAAAAGTGTCTTCATTTATTGAGCTTGGAATAAAAGCTTTTAAATCGACATAGCTTCCAAGAAAAGTCAATGCATTCTTTTCATTTATAAAATGATTAGAGGTCAATGTAAAAGTTTGTCTATCGTAATTATTGTTGTCTCTGAACCCATCAGAGGTAGTATTGCTATATACGCCTCTAAAACTATGTTTTGTGGTTCCGTGGTTAAAATTAATGGTGGCTTTAAGAAGGCCAAAAGAACCAAAAGAAAATTCTGAATTGGCAGAAGTCTCATTTAAATTTGCGTTTGTTGGTGTAAGTTGAATTGTGCCTCCTAAGCCAGCACCGTAAATACTAGATGTTGCGCCTTTAGTAATATTTATTTGCGAAATTGTGTTAAGTTCAAAATCTTCGATATTAGTTTCGCCACTACCATTAGTTAAAGGAATATCTTTAAAGTACGCTCTTATTTTTGAAGTTCCGAAAAGATTGCGAGAACCAATGCCTCTTATAGTTAGTCTATTGGTGTTTAAAGCACCACTTTGCATAAAAAGACCAGGCGTTCGGTTGAGAACTTGTGCGATGTTTATGTTATTCCCTAATTCAATATCTTTTTTTGTTACTATCTCGGTAGTTGTAACTGCTTTTTTTAGTGCTTTAGGGATGTGGTTGGCATCAATAATAACTTCATTTAATTCTGAAGGCTTTATAGTCATTTGAATGATTAAGTAATCATCTGACTCAATGCGCTTAACTAGTTTTAAATAGCCTAGGTGTTCAAAAGTATAAGACCCTTTTCTTTCTATTTGGAAGAGTCCGTCCGAATTTGAATAGCTTTTTGAATTATCAGAAGACATAATACTGACATTTGGTATAGCAACTCCTGTTTGACTATCAATTATCTTTCCTTTTATTTGAGACAGTAGAGTTAAACTATAAAAACAGAAAACTATGACTAGAATATGCTTTATTACGAAGTTTGGTTTATGCTTGATGGTAGTTAGGTTTTAATTGTTACAAAATAACAGATATAAATTACGATGTTTTCTAAATTATTTGTTAAGGTTAAATAGTTTTGAAAACTTATTTGGTAAACCTCGTATTTTATCTATATTTGCACTCCTAAAATGATAACTATTCGGGGTGTAGCGTAGCCCGGTTATCGCGCCGCGTTTGGGACGCGGAGGTCGCAGGTTCGAATCCTGCCACCCCGACAAATTAAAACAGAGAATCCTCGTAGGAAATTTATTTTCTTAAGAGGATTTTTAGTTTTTACTAAATTAAAGCAAAGCTTTAATTTGCAACAACCCTAAAGGGATGAACGCAGTTAATCCTGCCACCCCGACAAAAAAGCTCAGTTTTTACTGAGCTTTTTTTATTTCTTTCAATTTTATAGAAGCTCAGGTGTTATTCTCTAATACGCTTATAGTTTTCTGAATAAACCATATTGCCTTCTTCATCCATTTGTATTTGACTAAATGTATTTTGTGTAAGCACTAATCTATAGTTAAACTCTTGTTGTTCTGCTATAACTTTATTCATTACACTAGAACCATATTCCATTTGTTCTGTAAGCGTAGAATCTGTTGCAGTGTAACTTCCGTAACCAAACCATTCGATAGAATCTGTTGGCACAAGTTTGCTCCACATGACCTTGTTTTTATTAAACATTTTTACTTGTCTGTAGCCCATATTTGTTTTAAAAGAGTCCATCAATACATTGTCTTTGTAATTATAAAAGCCAACCATTTCCCAATTGCCTTCAATTGAGAGTTGCTCAATGGTATTGGATTCAGAGACTTCTTTAGATTTTGGTATTGTAGATTTGTTGTTGGTACATGATATTAAAAAAAATAGAACGAGTAAGCTGTAAATCGTTGTTTTCATGGCGAGTAGGTTTGAGTGGTTTAACACTCAATAAGTTACAAAAAATAATGATAGGTTTTGGAGTCATAAAATTTATGAATAAAACCATTGTTTCTGTTGATAACTTCTATGTAAGGTTTTGCCTAAAAAAACTACTTTTGTTTTGATTAAATGAATACAATTATGTCAGATACTATAGAAAGAGTTAAATGCCTAATTATTGGCTCTGGACCTGCAGGTTATACTGCAGCGATTTATGCAGCAAGAGCAAATATGGCTCCAGTTTTATATCAAGGTGAGCAGCCTGGTGGCCAGTTAACCACAACTAATGATGTCGAAAATTTCCCTGGATATCCAGATGGAATTACGGGTCCGGAAATGATGATACAGTTACAGAAGCAAGCGGAGCGTTTTGGAACAGATGTGCGTCATGGTTGGATTACTAAAGTTGACTTTTCTGGAGATATTCATAAAGTATGGATTAATGGTGAAAAGGAAATGCATGCGGATACCATTATAATTTCTACAGGTGCTTCAGCCAAATATCTTGGATTGCCTTCAGAACAAAAGTATTTAGAATTAGGTGGAGGTGTTTCGGCATGTGCTGTTTGTGATGGCTTCTTTTATAGAAACCAAGAAACAGTTATTGTTGGTGCAGGAGATTCTGCTTGTGAAGAAGCACATTACCTATCTAAGTTGTGTAAAAAAGTAACAATGTTAGTTCGTAGAGATGAGTTTAGAGCTTCAAAGATTATGGCTGCTCGTGTTCAGAATACCGAAAATATAGAGATACTTTTTAATACTGAAACAGAAGAAGTTTTAGGAGATGGGCAAGTTGTTACTGGAGTGAGAGTAAAAAATAATATATCTGGAGATGTACATGATATTCCAGCTACAGGATTCTTTGTAGCAATTGGTCACAAACCTAATACAGACATCTTTAAAGATTATTTAGATTTAGACGAAACGGGTTACATTATTAATGCCGTTCCTGGAACTAGTAAAACCAATGTTGAAGGTGTTTTTGTTAGTGGAGATGCTGCTGATCATGTTTACAGACAAGCAATTACTGCAGCAGGAACAGGTTGCATGGCTGCACTTGATGCAGAGCGCTATTTAGCAGCTAAAGATTCTTCTTTTGAAGTTGCTACTTCGACCTATAACTAAGATATTATTACAACTATAAAAAAAGCCGAAGATTATCTTCGGCTTTTTTTATAATTTCTTTTTTTGAAGTCTGGCAGTATCTGTAAATAATTCTAAGTCTATTTTGGGTTCACCATATATATAAGTTTCACTATTACCTGAGGCATTGAGTTTTAATGAAGTTATAATATTTAATGTAGCATCACTATTACTTTCTATTAAAAGATCTGCATTTTTAATCGTGTAGTTCTTTCCTGTAAAGTTTGCTGAATTATCGAATCGTAATGTAGCAGTTTCTGCATCACCTTCTATAGAAGCATCAGCACTTTGATAAAGGTCAAAAGATGAAATTTTACCACTAACTAGAGCGTCAAGTTTGCTATTATCACTCATTATAAAGGATGTGCTATCTGCAACTACATTAAGTCTGCTTTTTGATTTGTTACTTGAGGTGAAGCTAAAACTGTTAGACTTAACGTTAAGATATGCTCTTGAGTTGTTTTCTGTTTTTAATTTAAAATCATTAAGTTCCATAGATGTTAATGAGCGCAACTCAGCATTGTCATAGAGTTCTACTTCTTCAAGGGCATTACTGTAGTTTACGGTGATAATGAGTTTCTTTTTAGAGGTAATACGCTTATTTGTTGTAATACTTAAAATACCTGCACTTACATTAACATCAATAACGTCATGAAGATTATCATCTGTTTCTATTTCTACTGAGGCTTTACTGTTATAGGCGATTTTTACATCAAAATTATTTTTAATGATTAAAGCATTAAAATCATCAATGTAGGTTTGTTTGATAGTTACATTTCTATTTCCTTTTATTTTTTCTTTTGATTGTGCATTGCTAAAATGTACAATTCCAAATGTTAGAAATAGAATATATATGAGTCTGTTTAGTTTCATAATTATTTATTTATAATAAACATCTTACTTGTAATTATACGCTTTTTTTGGCGTTACAGATGTTTATTTGAGTTTAAAATGTGTTAACTAAACAAATATATGCAAAAACCATCCCAAACAATGTCATGTATTTGAGATGGTTTTTTTAAACTGAATTGTTGTTCAGTTTGGTTATTGATTGATTTAATATATAATACTCTTAAGAGCTTTCTCTATTCTTGGAGCGTGACTTGCGCCCATAGTTATGAATACAGTCTCTCCCATATTTACTTGCTCATGTATGATATTTAGCATGTGTTTGTTTCTTGCTAGATTTGAATCATTCCATATATCATGGAGATATCCAGGATAACCATAACCCGATTTAAAGGTTCTCCAATTCAATTCTGGGAAGTCTACTCTCCATATACTATCAATTTCTTGCCATTGGGAAATTGAGTTTTTTAATTTTTTATAATCTGTTCGTTCTTCTATTAATGCTTGTAAATTTTCTTCATTTCTTTCACCTTCAGGTAATTGGAAATAAGGCCTCAATGAATAGAACATTGCTAGTTTCTTTGCTGAATGCTTTTTTGATAACATTTCAATTTCATCTTCTCTAGACGGTTCCCAAGTATATAAATCTATATTACTTTCTTTAGCTAATTGAGTAGTTAATCCGCTTTCGCCATATTTTTTGATTGGGTTGTGAATCCATTTAAAGAAAAAGCCTAGTCGACCTTCTACCAACGCAATTGTTGGTTTATATGCTTTCCAATAGTGTCTAATTGAGTCAAATTGACTATGGCTAGGATCGTTTATATGATTAGTGCCTACTACAATTACTTTTCCACCTGACTTCGAATTCTGTGTAAATATGTATGGTCGTCGATGTTCACTAGCTATTTTCATATAAGTCTTCATATCCATTATTGGACTAACAAGCTCAACTTTATTTTTAGTTTTATAATAAGATGGGGATCTCCATATAACATCAAAATAGAATAGTATGACTACTAATGAAATTAATAAAAGAATACTATATATTACTCTTCGTGCCATTATTACTGCTTTCTAATACTACCAGAAACACCGTCATTTTTGTTTACTTTTTCTGGATTGCCTGAGTATTTAATACTTCCACCGCTTGTGGCGTTAGCTGTTAACTCCTTAGATGTATTTACAGTAATACTTGCACCACTTGTTGCAGAAACTCTAGTTGTTTTTGCTTTTAAATCTCCAGCTCTTACATAACTTCCGCTAGTAGCAGAGACATTGAGTTCATCAGTACGTCCACTGATTTTAATTCCCGCTCCACTTGTAGATTCGCATTTAAGTCTGTTGGTTATAACATCAATATCTATATGGCTACCACTAGTAGATTCGATGGTTAGCTTGTCCATATCAAATGTATTCTCTGATATTACATAAGCACCACTTGTTGTTTCTATATCGTTTAAGTCTTTTACTGTTAGGATGACTTTTTTTGCGGTAGATGTTTTTATGTTTTCGTTAGTTGAGATTCTAAGAATACCATTGTCTTCATCTACTTCTGTAGTAATGACGTCTTGTAAGTTTTGATCTGCTTCTACTTTAAGAGAGACTGTATTACCTTTGGTTAATTCAACTTCTACGCCTCTACTTACTTTTATTTTATCAAAATCGTCAGAGATATTACGTGTTTCGATGGTGACATTTCCATCTCCAGAAACACCAGGTCCAAGGTTAATATCAAAGACGCAGGATGTCATAAATAATGCAACTATACTAACTGCGATAATTCTTGCTAATGTGCTCATGATTATTTGTTTTTTTTGATTGATGATTTAAAAACAGTTCAAATATTTAAAAAATGATTGGTTGGTAAAACTTTAAATACCTGAACTGTCGATTGATTGGTCTGAATTGCCAGTCTTGACGACTAGACCATTTAATTATCGTTATTATTTGTTTTGATTTCGACACCAGTTTTGTCATCTATTCTAACTTGAACATCAGAACCATTAGCTTTAATGCCATCGGAACTGATTTTTAGCTTTACGCTATCACCAGATTTAATAACAATACCTTCATCCGAATTGATTTTTAGAGAAGCTCTTTGGTTTCTAGTCTCGTATTGAGTTTCTTCTTCGGTGCAAGATTCACAAATAACATCATCTTCAATAATTCTTAAATACTTTTCCTCCATGCCATTATCTAATATGTCATTGTAATAACTTGAATTTCTGTGAAAACTATAAGTATTATTGTCTGCGTAAAGTATAGAGCCTTCAGGTAAATAAACTATAATTGTGACTTCCTGTTCACTAAATTTATTGTCTAAGCTAGTGGTCAGATATGCATCTAGTTTTAATTCGTTGTTACTAAATGCGTAATTGTAATTTATGTTTTGAGCTCTTTGTTTTGCAACATCGTAGTTGCTCCCTGAAGCCCTTTTCTCTATAACTATTCTGCCTATTGAATCAGCTGTAGACCTTATTATAAGTCTTATGTCTGAATTATAAATGATGCGGTCATCGTTTTCTTCTCTAGCTAAACTGTAACTATTGTTGTGTCTGTAGAAATATTTATTGTAATTTTCATTAGTGACCATTTTTACTGTTAGAGTATCATTTGGTCTAATGTCTAATTGTTCTTTAACTGTAACTCTTGAGTCAAAAGCGTGTTCAGTAACTTGCTTAATACCAGTAACCGCTAATCCTATTATAGCAATAATCCACAATCCTAAGAGTGTAAATTTTGCTGGATTTCCTATAGATTTTAAGTTATTTACTAAGATTTTTAAGCCTAGATAAAATAAAAAGAAAAATGGTATTCCTACAGCAAAAAATAGCAGAAGGGACATTAACCAAATAGGAACATTAGCAGTATTAGCTGCATCTACAAAATCCATTCCTGGAAAGTGTACAGCATCTGTAATTCCTATAGTAAAGAAAGCAATAAGAAGTCCTAATAAGGCGCTTATACCTGTAATAATCATTATAATCCCAAAGAACTTAGCAAAGACTTTAAGAAAGAACATGACGATGTCTCCTATAGTTTCAAAAAAATTTCGTGATTTGTTTTTTAAGCGATTACCTTGCTTTTCAAAATCGACACTTTTTACAGTTTCAGAGATATTGTCAGCGACGTTTTCAAAACCTTCTTTAATATTGTCTCCGTGTTTTTTAAAGTCTACATTTTTAACCTTCTCGGATACAACATCAATACCGTCTTTAATTTTTTTTTCGATGTTGCTAATATTTACTGGCTCACCAGTCATGGTTAGCTTTTCGGCCGTTGTGCCAGCTTCTGGGACTAAAGCCCAGAAGATGAGATAGATTAAAATGAAGGTACCACCAGAGAGTAAAGCAAATAATGCCCAAAGTAAGCGTACCCAGACCATATCTATACCTAAATAGTGGCTAAGACCAGCTGCTACTCCGCCTATATAAGAGTTGTCCGTATCACGGTATAGTTTTTTGCTTGGTCCGCTTTTGGTTTGTCTTTGTTTTTTGTGCTGAGGTTCATCTTCAAAAATTTCATCGTCAACCAAATAATCTTCTGGTTGTCCCATGATTGTAATAACCTCGTCAACGAGTTTTATGCCTACAACTTGTTTATCGTTTTGTATACGCTCACTAAAAAGTTCAGCGATACGTGCTTCTATATCTGATATGATTTCTGAACGACCTTGAGAGTCTGTAAATGAACGTTTTATAGCCTCAAGATAGCGCGATAACTTAAGATATGCGTCTTCGTCTATATGGAAGAATACCCCTGCTAAATTTATATTGACTGTTTTATTCATTTTTTTGTAGTTTTTGTACGTGTTACTAGGTTTACTGCATTTTGTAATTCACTCCAAGTCGTGTTTAATTCTTTAAGGAATAGCTTTCCTGTTTCTGTAAGACCATAATACTTTCTTGGTGGCCCAGAAGTGGATTCTTCCCAGCGATAATTGAGAAGCCCTGCGTTTTTTAATCTTGTCAATAGCGGATATATTGTTCCTTCTACAACAAGCATTTTTGCGTCTTTAAGCGTACCAAGAATTTCTGCAACGTATGCATCATCATCTTTTAAGATGGATAAAATGCAGTATTCTAAAACGCCTTTACGCATTTGTGCTTTTGTGTTTTCTATCTTCATACTTTTATGAGATTAACATTTAATAAACTGTTCATTTTTTGATTGATTTGATTGATGATTGGCTGAAATAATCCAGCATATATTATTTTAAAAAATTGATTGTAAGCGGATAATTATAGTCTTTTCCATCTCTAGCAGATATACTAGCTTTTACAATAAGCGCTAACTCTATTAAAAACCCAAGAAAAGCAATGATACCTATGCCACCAGTTATGTATAGTAGCGGAGAAGGTCTTACTATATTAATATGAAAATCGTAAAACCCATTGAAATCTATAAAGTCGATACCGTTAAAGACTTTAAAAATGAAAAATGGGATACTAATTGTACCAATAATTAGGGCATATAAAAGAATACTAATCTGAAAATTAATGGCTTGTTTACCATGTTTATCAACAAAGTCTGATTTATCTTTATTAGTTATCCATAATACAATAGGACCTATAAAATTTCCAAAAGGGATTAGAAATCTTGAAAAAGTAGATAAATGTATAAAAGTTGCTATGTTTTTATGATGCTCTGTTGTCATTTTACAAAATTATATAATAGTTTCTTATGCAAATATATATCCAAAAAAAGGTATTATGCAAAACATAGTACTAAAAATTAACAATTTATTAACATATTAAAGTACGTAAATATGTTGCTTAAATAAGTGAAATCATACAGTTATTATGGGTGCTTTATGAAGAGATGATTTGGTAAATAAAAATATTGTAAACTAGAGTCAAAACTATTTAGAGATTCCTCAAGTATAAATATTCACGTAGTTTATATACTAAGAAGAGTAGAAATGCTATAGCGAGAATATATATAAACTTCATAATGATTGATTATCGTCTATTGATATAACAGTTAAGACGTAATAACACCTACTTTTTTAATAAAATGTGAACTTCGGTAATAACTAGTTATTGCCAATGTGATATATTTATAACTTATAATTCATTAGGTTTCATTATGAAAATATCACCACGAAAATTAAATTCCTTTTTATTATTCAAATTGCCAGCAGCATATTTTACAGGCGTAAGAACTAAGTATTTAGATTATAATAAATGTACGGTTAGTGTAAAGCATCGTTGGATTAATCAAAATCCATTTAACTCAATGTTTTGGGCTGTACAGGGCATGGCAGCTGAACTTACTACTGGTGCTTTAGTAATGAAAAAGATTAGTGATAGTGGTCAAAAAATATCAATGTTAGTGGCTAATAACAATGCATCATTTACAAAGAAAGCCACAGGAAGAATTACTTTTGAATGTAATGAGGGTTATAAAATTGATGAGGCTATTGCTAATGCTATTGATACTAAAGAAGGTCAAACCGTTTGGTTAAATGCTAAAGGTATTAATAAAGAAGGAGTACAAGTATCTGATTTTAATTTTGAATGGACGCTTAAAGTAAAGTGTTAATACTTTTGATAATAACTTGTAACAAAACTATTATCTATCCAACATATAAGTAAATCAACAAAAAAAACAATCAATAAAATGACAGCACACGAAATAGATTACCGCATTTACGGAGAAGAAATGCAATATGTAGAAATAGAACTAGACCCGCAAGAAGGCGTTATTGCTGAATCTGGAAGTTTTATGATGATGGATGATGGGATAAAAATGGATACTATTTTTGGAGACGGTTCGCAAAAAGACAAAGGCTTTTTAGGTAAGATATTAGGTGCAGGAAAACGTATTCTTACAGGTGAGAGTTTATTTATGACTGCATTTTACAATGACCTTGTAGGTAAACGCAATGTATCATTTGCATCACCATATCCAGGAAAAATTATACCAATTGATTTAACAGAATTTGGAGGCAAGTTTATATGCCAAAAAGATGCTTTCTTATGTGCAGCAAAGGGTGTAGGTATAGGTATTGAGTTTTCCAAAAAATTAGGAAGAGGTTTATTTGGAGGTGAAGGCTTTATTATGCAAAAGTTAGAAGGTGATGGTATGGCATTTGTCCATGCTGGAGGCACTATGGCTGAGCGCACACTTGAAGCTGGTGAAATTATGCGTGTCGATACCGGGTGTATTGTAGGTTTTACTCAAGATATAGATTATGATATTGAATTTGTAGGTGGTATCAAAAATTCAATTTTTGGTGGAGAAGGTCTGTTTTTTGCAAAGTTAGAAGGGCCTGGAAAAGTTTATATCCAATCGTTACCATTTAGTAGATTAGCTGACCGTGTTATTGCTTCTGCTCCAAAAGCAGGTGGTAAAGGTAGAGGAGAAGGTAGTATTTTAGGAGGTTTAGGAGATTTATTAGATGGAGATAATCGATTTTAATTTTCGTTAATCGGATTTTTTTAACATAAGAAGCTGTTAATTTTTAGATCTAAAAATTAAACTAAACTATTTTTTTTCTAAATTTAAGTATTATTAAAAAATAGCCTATTGAATTAAAACTACCTTTCGTTTAACTAAAAACCCCCATTATAACTATGGCGAGAGCAATGTTCGAGTACACGAAAACTGTACTCAGTAAGGTGAGTTTTGATGCCACACTTTTCTGTAAAGAAGTTGAAAAAGCAGTAAAACGCCTATTACCATACGAATTAGAGGAATTGCGAATATTTATTCAAAGTTTAATACATCAAAACCCAGAATTAAACCAATGTTTGGTTTATCTTAAAGCATAAAAAAAAGCGACTTATGAGTCGCTTTTTTTAGTTTCATAGACTATTTTTGCGAAAATTTTTTTCCTTGAAGAAATTAATGGTATATATCTTATTTCTGGCCTTTGCTTTAAGACCTATTTGCTTCGTCGGAAATGTTCTTTACTACCAACTTAACATAGATTACATTATAGAGACGTATTGTGTAAATGTAGACAAACCCAAACTGCAATGTAATGGAAAGTGTCATTTAGCTAAATCTGTAGATGTGTCTGCATCGGACACAGAGGTGCCAGAAAAGCAGATGGCTTTAATACATGAGTCTTTTTACCCTTTATATTTTCAAGATTGCGAGAAACAGAAATTTCGTAATTCAACTAGTATACCTAAAAAAGAGAATTGGAGACATTTAAATGTTATTCAATTTCAATTGATTTATAACTCGTTTCATCCGCCAGAAACCTTAATCTAATTAGGGCAAGCTGTTTCAGCTTAAAAATTTATAAATCAATAATTCATTCTAAATAATACGTAATGAAGCAATATATCTATGCCATTTTTTTAATGGCATCAATGGTGCTATGCGCACAAACTAAAGAAAATACAGACGAGAATATAGAATTCTTAAAGACAAATAGACCAGATGGGCATGCGCCTATATCTGTAATGGGAGATCATATGCATAACAAAGGCGGTTGGATGTTTTCTTATCGATACATGTATATGAATATGGAAGATTTAAAACGTGGCTCTGATGATGAAGCTTTTGCTGATGTTTTAGTTCCTAATGGAGGAAATTATATGGTAACACCAACAAGTATGCCAATGGGTATGCATATGTTGGGTGCTATGTATGCACCTAGTGATAAGGTTACACTCATGGCTATGTTAAACTATATTGATATGGAAATGGACCACCTAACAGGAATGGGCGGTACATTTGTGACTAAGTCTAAAGGATTTGGAGATACAAAACTTGCTGTGATGTATCGCTTTTTTAATGCTAAAAGGCAACAATTACATGGGCAAATAGGAGTGTCATTTCCAACAGGTACTATAGAAAATAAAGATATAACTCCGGCTTCTAGTGGGGTAGAAGTTATATTGCCTTATCCAATGCAAATTGGCAGTGGTACAATAGATCCAGAATTGGCTTTAACGTATTTGACTCAAGGAGAAAATCTATCTTTTGGTTCTCAGCTTAGATGGTTATTTAGGTTAGGAGATAACAATAACAATTATAGATTAGGAAATCGTATAAGTTTTAATAATTGGTTTGCTGTAAAAGCTACAGATTGGTTAAGTTTTTCTGCTAGATTGGAAGGCGCCATAGTTGGAAAAATCAGCGGCGTAAATCCTGATTTAAACCCAAACATGGTAATTACAGCTGACACTGATAATTCAGGAGCAAATTTTATTAACTCAGGTTTAGGTTTTAATCTTTATGCACCAAAAGGAGCATTTAAAGACTTTCGTTTAGGCTTTGAGTTTGCATTACCAATTTATCAAGATGTTAATGGTGTGCAATTGGAAACTAAAGAAACAATAACTCTAGGATTGCAATACGCTTTTTAATATAAAGACGATATACTAAAAATGAAGCGCAGTTGAAGTTTAACTTAGCTGCGCTTTTTTTATTCTATTATTTAGATAAAGGACTTATAATTTCAACATTTTGAAAAGCAATTGCACCTCTTATGATACCAGAAATCACATTATGCATTGCATCTATAATTTGCATTTTAAGCTCGCTCTTGTGATAGATAATACTAACTTCTCTTGCAGGAGAAGGTTCAGTAAAGTGCCTTAGATTTGGACTTAGTTTTTCTCTAAAATCTAATGTATGTAAATAGGGAAGAAGTGTCATACCTAAGCCTTCGTTTGATAACTTTATAAGTGTCTCGATACTACCGCTTTCCAATTGAAAGCTATCTTCAGCTTGGTCTTTAAATGTTTTACAAAGATTAATAACACCATCTCTAAAACAATGCCCGTCTTCCAATAAGAGCATGTCTTCTATTTCTAAATCAGATACCTCGATAGTCTTTTTATCTTTTAGTCTATGATTATCAGGAATGTAAGCTACAAAAGGTTCGTAGTAAAGTACACGTTCTTTTATAGTTTCATTTTCTAGAGGAGTAGCAGCAATAGCAGCATCTAAGTGCCCTTCATTAATACGTGTTAATATTTCTTCTGTAGTAAGCTCTTCGATTTTGAGCTTTACTTTTGGGTGTTTTTTAATAAAATTCTTTAGAAACATAGGCAATAGCGTTGGCATAACTGTTGGAATAATACCTAGCCTGAACTCACCGCCTATAAACCCTTTTTGCTGATCTACTATATCTTGAATACGTTCAGCTTCATTAACAATGTTACGTGCTTGAAATACTATTTTTCGACCTACATCAGTAAGTTCTATTGGTTTTTTTCCTCTATCAAAAATGATAACATCCAGTTCATCTTCCAATTTTTGTATTTGTGTACTCAAGGTCGGTTGAGTTACAAAACATTTTTCAGCCGCTTTGGTAAAGTTTTTATGCTCTGCTATTGCTAGCGTATATTTAAGTTGTGTAATAGTCATAAGTATTTATTTAGACTATAAAAATAGTAAAAACTATTCATTTTAACTATTGCACAAAAAAGCCGCAAATTATTGCAGCTTTTAAATGATGATTGATGAGTTGTATTTTTTAGAATCTGATGTTGAGTTCTAAATCTTTATCTGCTACAGTAAATTTAGCATCGGAAAACTGTGGAGGTCCAAAGTTCATAACATTGTTAGATGCGCCGTAAGCTTCTAGTGGCATTCCATTTTCTCTGAAGTCCATTTTGCCATTGTTATTAGCATCATGACTTCCTAATACTGCGTATTCTCCAGGTGTTACGTTTTCAAAAGTGATTGTTACTTTATTGTTTTCAATTTTTGAAGTTTTTCCTTGTATAGGAGCAGCCTTCATAAAAGTGCTTTCTGTATGTAAAGCCATGGATACAACACCATTATTATTGGCAACATTATCTACAGTTACAGTAATGGTAATACCTTCTTGAGCGATGGTTAATAATGAGGAAAATACAAAGGCGATTGTTAAAATTAAATTTTTCATGATTGAATGATTTTTATGGTTTATGTGTTATTGATGATTCAAATATCCAATAAAATTCAAGCTGAAAATAATCTTACTTACCGAATTGTAATTTTTCTATGATGAAATGTAAAAAGCATCAACTTCAATGAAATTAATGCTTCTAAATCTTATATAGGTGATGTTTAATTTCGCCCAGCCATAACGCCTCCATCGGTATCCCATATAGCTCCTGTTACCCATGATGCTTTATCAGATAATAGAAATGTGATACTTTCTGCTACATCTTGAGCTGTTCCGTTTCTTCCAATAGGATGAAAGTTATTAAAACCTTCTAATGCCTTTTCTGCTTCAGCTTTACCTCCAAATACACTATGATATACTGGAGTACTTACGACTGCAGGAGATACAGCATTTACTCTAATGTTATGCTCGGATAGTTCCATAGCTAGGTGTTGAGTCAAAGAATGTAATCCTGCTTTTTGCATAGAATATGCAGATGAAGGCGTTGCTTTAACTGCTTGTTTTGCCCACATAGAGCCTACATTAACTATAGCACCACCGTTAGTTTCTTTCATTTTTTTAGCACTCGATTGTGTTGCAAAAAAGAAACCTCTGTTTAGGTCTAGATAAGAATCATAATCTTTTTTTGTATGATCAAGAAATGATTTAGGACCAAAAATACCTGAAGCATTTACTAAATAATCCAGTTTATCTAAGCTTTCAATTTTTTTTGATAATGCATCTATATCATCAGCATTGGTTATGTCTATTTTATGCTTCAGTAAATTTGATTGATCTTCAATTTTGTCAGGGTTTCTTCCTACAATGTGTACGGTTGCACCGTTTTTTAATAGTTGTTTAGCTGTGGCGTAACCTATGCCACTAGTTCCTCCAATTATAAGAGCAGTTTTGTTTTCAAATGGTTTCATTTATTATTTGTTTTAAAATTAGTAAATAGACAGACAAGTCAGTCTTTATTAAAGTAAATTTTTTTTATATTAGTTGTTCGCAAATAGATTTAGCCGATTGTATTGGCCATGGATTGTCTTGCAAATGACTTTCTGAAATAGCACCTTCATATAAAATGAATATTTGTTTAGCTATTTTAAAGCTTTCATCTTTTGTATACCCTTTTAAATTGTCTTGAACTAGATCACTTATAAATTCTATCAATGCCTCTTTTTGAGCTACTATTTCGTTTCTAATGGCAACATTAGATTTTGGAATCTCAGACACTGTATTAATGCACCAACAGCCATTAAATTCCTTGGAGCTGTAGAATGATTGAAGAAAATCAAAAAGGCCTAATAACTTTTGTTTACCAATGGTTTTAGCATTTATAAATGTTTTTAAATCTTCTGTAAAACCTTGATTTTTGTACTTTAAATAGGCAATACAAATATCTTCCTTAGACTTAAAATGATTGTAAAGTGTTGCCTTTGCAATATTTGCTTCTTTAATTATTTCATTTATTCCGGTACGATTATAGCCGTTTTTATAAAACAAATTAGAAGCTGTTTCTATAATATGTTGTTTAACTAAAGCACGTTTCATTTTACAAATATAAGCAAATTCTACAAAAATAGACAAGTCTGTCTATTTCTATAATAAACCTCTGGCTTTAATCTCTAAATACTTGTTAATTGTATTCACTGTTAAATGCTCTGGAGCCGTTAAGATAGTTTGTATGCCATATTTATGTAACTCATTGACAATAAGCTTTTTTTCATAGATAAATTTTTCGGCAATTGTTTTTTGAAAAATTTGATATGTTGTTTCGGCCTTATCTTTTGTAAGCTGATGTAGCTCGGTATTTTCAAAAAAGATAACCACTAATAGATGATTTTTTGCAATAGCTTGCAAATATGGTAATTGGCGATGTAAGGCGTCTAAAGTTTCAAAATTTGTATACAGTAATAATAAGCTTCGTTGTGTTATACTTCGTTTAACATCTACATAGAGTCTTGCAAAGTCAGACTCAGAGAAATCTGTATCTACATTATAAAGTGTCTCTAAAATGTTATTCATTTGCGAAGGTCGCCGCTCTGCAATAACTCTATTTTCCACCTTACGAGAAAAAGTAAACATTCCAGCTTTATCTTGCTTTTTTAAGGCAACATTACTAATTACCAATGTGGCATTAATGGCATAGTCTAATAGGTTTAAGCCTTTAAAAGGCATTTTCATGGCGCGCCCTTTATCAATAACACTGTAAATTGGTTGAGAGCGTTCGTCTTGAAACTGATTTACCATTAATTGGTTACGCTTTGCTGTGGCTTTCCAATTAATGTTTCTTATATCATCGCCCATGACATAGTCTTTGATCTGCTCAAATTCCATAGTATGTCCAATACGTCTTATTTTTTTAAGACCATATTCAAATAACTTATTAGAAAAAGCTAAAAGCATAAACTTACGTAACTGTAAAAAAGATGGATAATTGGGTACCATAGCATCTTTACCAAATTGAAATCTTCGTGTGACTAATTTTATAGGCGTGTTTACATAAATGTTCAGGTTGCCAAAATAGTATTCACCACGTTCTAATGGTCTAAGCGTATATGTAATCTTCTTTTTTTCTTGGGCTTTTAAATAGGTTTCAATTTCAAAATCACGTTTTTGGTATTGAAACGGTAGTTCGTCAATGAGTAAGAGTTCAGCATTGTAATTGTAACTATTGTTTAATGTAATTTCTATTGGATTATCATCACCATTACTAAGTTTCTCGGGTAATATTCGAATGGCATTAATTCCTTTTTGTTTATACAATAAAATCAAGTCTATAACGACCAAAGCTAATGCAACATAGAATAGCATTTTTACAATAGCGAATAATCCAGGGAATAGGTAGGCTATAATATAAAGGCCAACTAATATACCAACTATTGTAAAAAAGCGGGAAGTTAAATAGGTATGTTTAAACAAACGTTTCACTATCTAGGAATCTCAATTGTTTCAAGTATTTGATCTACAACTTTATCTACTGTGAAGGCTTCCATTTCTCTTTCAGGTGTTAATACTAATCTGTGTTGTAAAACAGCTTTTGTACAGCGCTTAATATCATCTGGTGTTACAAAATCACGACCATTGATTGCTGCATTTGCTTTAGATGCATTTAAAATAGCCAAAGATGCTCTCGGAGAAGCGCCAAGATACAAGTTGGCATTGGTTCTGGTATTATGAACAATAGAGGCAATGTAATTCAATAAATTATCTTCTACGACAACTTGTTTGATAAGCTGTTGGTAGTTTATAATATTTTCTGAAGACAGTACAGCGGCAATACTATCAAAATCCATTTTGTCTTGACGGCTATGATTGTCTGTTAAAATCTGAACCTCATTTTCTAAAGTAGGGTAGTCTACATTAATCTTAAATAAGAAACGGTCTAATTGTGCTTCGGGTAAGCGATATGTCCCTTCTTGTTCTATTGGGTTTTGTGTCGCAAATACCAAGAAAGGTGCTGACATTTTGTATTCTGTACCATCCATAGTTATTTGTCGTTCTGCCATCACTTCAAAAAGTGCAGCTTGCGTTTTTGCTGGAGCTCTATTAATCTCATCGATAAGAACTATGTTAGAGAAAATAGGCCCCTTTTTGTATTCAAAATCATTGGTTTTGACATTAAAAACAGAAGTTCCTAAAATATCACTAGGCATTAAATCTGGTGTAAATTGTATGCGACTAAAATCTACAGCCATAGTTTTTGCTAACAGTTTTGCAGTAACTGTTTTAGCAACACCAGGAACACCTTCTATTAATGCGTGACCGTTAGTAAGAATAGAAATAATGAGTAGCTCTATCATTTCGTTTTGACCTACTATAATTTTTGCTATTTCGTTTTTAATGTGCTTAACACTATCTTGAAGTGGTTTGAGGTCGATACGACTTTCAAAAGTTTGTGCGTCTTGCTGTTGCTCATTATTTTGAGCTATTGTTTCTTCTTGCTGCGGTTTTGTATTCTCAGCTTCTGGTGATGTATTTTGTTCTTCCATTAGAAATTATTTTTCGTAAATGTTTCAATTTTTTTATTCAATTCTACAAGTTCTGTTTCAGTATGAAAAGTTTTGGATTTTAGATATAATAAATAGTCAACAATAGCTTTAGAATCTTCTTTTGTGTTAGCTGATTTTAGTGCGAGTTTTTCAATAAAACTTGCGTTGAGATTATTGGTATCTAAAAAATATTTTGTTCGTACAAATTCTAAGAAGTACTGAATCTTTTTTGAAATGATATTAGTAAAGTCTCCGTGTTGGTAGTAGAGCTCTCCTATGGTTTGAGTAAACTCTACAGTAGTGTTTTCTAACTTTTCTACAACAGGTATAATTCTTTGTGTACGCTTTCCTTTAAAAATCACAAATAAAATTAAGCTAAACATGCTAATATAAAATGCCCATTTTAGTGCTGGACTAGCTAAAATATATCGCAAAGGACTAGTGATTATTTTTCGACCACTTTTATAATAATTGTCCCAAATGATTTGTTGCTTAGGTAAGTAGGATAATACTGTTGCAGTATAATCTTCGTTGCCATTCAAAATATGGTAATTAGTAAAAGCATATGGATTGGTATGTATATAGAAAGCGCCACCGTTTTCACCAAATTTAGTCTTGATAAAATTTGGATGTGATTCATCTTCGTCTTCAATAGACATTGTTCCCAAAATAGTTGTGTTTAATGTATCTACTGATGTGATGTAAGCATTTTCGATGACATCTTCAAAGAGACGATTACTCTCCTCTTGACTTGGACTAGTAAATTCATTATTTGCTGGTTCTTTTAACAAACCAGAATAATCCATCTTTATATTTAAATTTAATGTATCTGCTAAATTGCCATATAACGTCTTGCTGCTTAAAAAAACGCTATTTCCATCGTCTACAAAATCCATTAAGGCATCTGCATCTTGTTCAGTAAGTCCTACATATCCATTGATAATGAAGAGAGATTGCTTTTTGTCGGAGATTTCTTTGTTATTAAGGTATAAGAAAATAGATTCGGTATTTTCTAAAACATCACCATCACTAAAGGTTTTAAGTTCATTAAATAGCACGTAACAACCTAAAGGAATTTTATCTGCAGCGGAGTAGGAGTCACGCCAATTTAGGGGTTTTGGCTTTGTGACTTCAGCAATCATCATTAATAAGATAACCGCTGAAATAACATACAATGCAATTTTTGAGCGTTTATCCATTAGACTTAAGTTTTATGAGTTGATTAAAGTCGTTTTTATTTTGATTAAAATCAGTTTCATTAATAGGAAACTCGCCATACCAAACATAATCGTATATGTATGAGGCACGTTTAAATAGAGACTTAACTTGGTTATCTTTTATTTCGCGCAGATAATCGTTATTAGTTTTGTCAAAATGCCATTCTATAACACCTTTAGCACTTAATGCTTTTAAAGATTTTAGGTACATATAACGTGTCGCTAGTCTAAAATTGTTTTCTTTTAGGGCATTACTAATGAGCGTATCAAAATCAATGGTTTCAATATTTTCTTCAATATAATTAAAGCCATCAATTGTTTTGTTTTCAGTTTTAAAAACAGAACTTACAGGGTTTTCTAAAAGAAATTTAATCAGTAGATAAAGGACACCACAGCCTAAAAGGCCATAGATAATGTATTCTAATGTTTTGTAATTTATATAACTAATATCTATACCAAACAAATCTCGAAGCCATCCAAAAAACTTTCGTAATACTTGCTGAACTAGATTAACACCGCCTGTATCATTTATTGAATAGTTAAAGTCGTTACCTGAGTAACGTTCTGAAAGACCTTCTTTAAAAGGTGTAATATCTATACTTGAAGAATCTAGGGCAACTTCCTTTACGGATTCTTGTGCGCTCAAAGCTATTGAAGAAACTAAACCTAAAGCGGTAATGTATTTAGTTTTTAGACTATTCATTAATACCGATTTGATTAATTTTTTCTTGGAGAAAAGTGTTGTGCTTTAATTCAAACAAATTATAATATAGGACACCAAAGGCTATTTGACTTAAGGCTTGTGTGTATATAAATGATAAAATGAAAATAGCAAAGCCAAAGGTAAAAACAAGAGTAGTAAATGTGCTGCCAATTAAATCTGCGTTACTTTCTACTGAAAAATAGGTATATATACCAATAATGAACCCAGGTATTGCAAGAATAAGAGCTGTAATCATAAGATTAAGGATACCAATAACTAATCCAAAGCCAATGACTTTTAGAAAATTAGCAAATGTGAAATTAAAACCTTCAGAAATGGCATCACTAAAGCCATTATTTTTAGAAAACATAGACATAAAAGTGAGGCCAAAAATTGCTGATAGGGTAAAGCTTATACCGTATTGTGCTATAAAGCCTAAGAGTGGAATCATAGCTAGCATTAGTGAAATTATCAAATAAGCAATATACATAAGTACCCCTACGATAATTAAGATAATTATGGCTCCAATATTTTTTAATATCTGCTTCCAGATAGATTTGGATTCTATATTACCACCAGTATTTACATACTGCGCCATATAAGAACTCGAAAAACTATAATTAATTAGGGACGTGATAAATACAATTAAAAACAAAATTATAGCACCAGCAAAAAAGTAACTTTCAGTATCTAAGTTGTTCCCCATTCCAAATCTAAAATCACGGCTGGCTAACCCCATAAAACCTGTGACTAATAAGTAAGCAGCCACAATCGTTAAGACAATACTAACGGCGTTATACCTAAGATATAACATGCTGTAATGCTTAAAATTATATTTTAGGAATAAGAAGTAATTATTAATAATGTCTCCAAAACCACTGCGGTTTCTAAATTCTATATATGTTTGTTTCACGCGAGTTGTAGTTTAGGGACATTTCTATTTATAGCTCTGTTGAGTACTATCGGATAAACGATATAGTAATAGATGATGATAAATAATGACAGTAATATAATACCATAAGCAATTGGCCAAGGCATTTGCTCTCCATAGCGTGTGATAAACCCTTCGATAAAACCTGCAATAATAAAAAACGGAATCGTACTCACGACAATTTTTAAGCCATCTTTAGCACCCTTCATAAAAGCAATACGACGTGAATAGGTTTTAGGAAACAAAAAACTATTTCCCATAACTATGCCTGCGCAACCTGCAATTACAATAACCGAAATCTCTATAGTGCCATGTAGCCAAACGGTAGAAGTTTTTTCTAGAATGCCATAGTTGTAGAAAAATGTAATAAAAGCCCCAAGCATTATACCATTACTGAATAAGACATAAATGGTGCCAACACTAAAAAACACACCAAAAGCAAAAGCGATAATAGCTACTCTAATATTGTTTATGGTAATGCCTAAAAACGAACCGATATTACTTCCACTTTTGTAAACAGCCATAGGTTCTCCCTTTTCGATATTCTCGATAGTCATATTTACATAACCATCGCCGAGAATTAATCTCACAAAAGAATCGTCGTTTAAAGTAGATACAGCACCAATGATTACAGCTGCCATAAATATTAAAAATGTATGCAATAATGTTTTATGATATTGTCTAAAGAACAATGGAAACTCATCTCTCCAAAACGAAACAATTTTATTCTTTGATTCTTTTTTAGTGATGTAAATTTTTTGGTGCGCCTGCGAAGCTAAGGAGTTTAGGTAAAGTAGGGTTTTACTTTCAGGATAATAGGTTTGCGCATAAGACAAATCATTAGTGAGTTGTATGTAGTAAGAAGCTAAATCATCAGGATTTATTTTTACATTATTATCTAATGCTTTTTCAAATACAATCCATTTTTCCTTATTTTGCTTGACGAAAGATGCTTCGCGCATAAATTCTTTTTAATTTTAAAAACGAATATACATTTCAATGAGCAAATTAGCAATTAACACTGCACAAAATGTAAACCTAGATTATAAGCTGATTGGTCTTGGCGAACGCATGGTCGCATTTCTTATTGATGGCATTATTTTACTTACATATATGACCATTATGGAAAACCTTGTAAACCTATCTCAAATTTTTGATGCAGATGGTTGGACAAGAAGAGGT
The DNA here is from genome assembly GCF_014635865.1 of Winogradskyella haliclonae. Classification (GTDB taxonomy): domain Bacteria; phylum Bacteroidota; class Bacteroidia; order Flavobacteriales; family Flavobacteriaceae; genus Winogradskyella; species Winogradskyella haliclonae. Next base: position 1,649,408 of record NZ_BMDQ01000001.1, read on the forward strand.
TTTTTAGGACTGTTTTATTTACCAGCGTTTTTTTATTCATTGATATGTCATATCATTTTTAGTGGACGCACTATCGGTAAAATGATTATGAAAATTAAAGTGGTACGTCTTGATGGTGCACCAACTCAGTGGTATAATCTCTTTGTAAGATGGATGCTGCGAATTATTGATATCTGGATGTTTTTTTCATCTATTGGTGTTCTGAGTATTTTATTATCTGATAGAAAACAACGCGTCGGTGATGCTGCGGCAGGCACTGTAGTTATTAGTATTAAAAAGAAACATAAAATTACAAGTACTATTTTAGAAGATATAACCGATGATTACATACCTGTATTTAATAATGTAACGCTATTATCTGATAAAGATGTGAGAATCATAAAAGAAGCATTTTTAATATCTAAGAAAAATACAGATTATAAAACTCTAAATCTTTTGAGAAAGAAAATCTGTGATATATTACAGATTAAATCTGAATTATACGATTTACAATTCATAGATACCATTTTAAAAGACTATAATTACTACACCCAAAACATGTAAATCATGTTTATTCAAACTATAGATATACTAGGTACGGTCGCCTTTGCAATTTCGGGAGTTCTGGTAGCAATGAACAAAAAAATGGACCCATTTGGTGTCTTTATTATAGCTTTTGTTACTGCGGTTGGTGGTGGAACTCTAAGAGATGTTTTAATTGGTGCAACGCCAGTTTTTTGGATGCAAGACATGACCTTTATATTGGTTATTTCTTTAGCGTCAGTTTTTGCAGTAGTATTTAGAAATTACATAAAGCATTTAAGGCGCTCATTGTTTTTGTTCGATACAATAGGTATTGGACTTTATACGGTAATTGGCATCGAAAAAGGTATTTCTGCAGATTTGCATCCTGTTATTTGTGTAACCTTAGGGACTATGTCTGCTTGTTTTGGCGGTGTTATTAGAGATATTTTATGTAATGAGATTCCAGTAATTTTTAGAAAAGAAGTATATGCAACAGCATGTATTTTGGGTGGACTTGCTTACTTTGGTCTAGATGCTTTTTTACAGGATCAAAATCTATTGTTTTTAATTGCTGGAGCTGTGGTAATTGCTATTAGATTAGTAGCAGTTATATTTAAGATTAGTTTACCGAGTTTGTATAAAAAAAATAGTTAAATACTATTTAACTTCTTTAAATTGAGTACTCAGATATAGTTGTTTCCATTCTCCATCTACATAATTTCCAACTTTAAAATTATATGTTGAATCATTAACATATTCCCACATGTCTGTTACGGTAGAAGTTCCATATGTGTATTGATATATAATAGTTTTACCTTTAGAGAAAACACTGCCTTTAGTTAATTCGCCAAAAACATCAAACTCCCAAAACTTCAAACTTTTTGAGACTTTATCATACATTCTAATTCCGTGATTTCGTAATCCCAATTTAGTTTGTTCTTTATCAATATACCCAATAGACTTAGCAATTACTATTGAGTCATCTAAAGAATATTCAAAATTTATTTCTTGATAAAATTTACTTCCGTCTCCCCAATTTCCATTTGCTTTCCATGTCTTATCTACAAGATTGTCGAAAACTGTGAGCTTAGATTTTTGAGCATAAGCCCCAATAGAAACTAATAGAATAGATATCAATATATAATTTTTCATAATTGAATATAACTGGTAATACACTTAGGTATTATACTAATATCCCGAATTATTTTCGGGATATTAGTATAAATATATTTTTATTCTAAAGTAACAGGAAAACCTCTGTCTTTCATTAAGGCTTCAATCTTTGCATCACGACCTCTAAAAAGACGATAAGCATCTGCTGGATCCATAGCATTGCGAGGAGCAAATAAATATTTTACCAATTTATCAGCAACATCTTTATCGTAAAATCCATTTGGAGCTTCTCTAAATGCTTCTGAAGCGTCACTTGTTAATACATCTGCCCACATATAACCATAATAAGCTGTGGCGTAACCTTCACCAGAAAACACATGACCAAAATGAGGTGTGCGATGGCGCATTGGTAATTCTTTTGGCATGCCTAGTTTTGTTAAGGTTTCACGTTCAAACGTATCAATGTCTATATCTGTTGGATCTGCCAAATGCAATTTCATGTCCATTAAGGCTGATGCTAAATATTCTGTAGTCCCAAATCCTTGGTTAAAGGTAGCAGCATTTTTAATTTTTTCTACTAATTCTGCAGGGATTGGCTCTCCAGTTTTATAATGGACTAAAAATTGATTAATGACTTTATCGGTAGATAACCAACGTTCTAATAATTGCGATTGAAATTCAGTATAATCTCTAACGCCACCATTTAAAGTTGGATACTTTACATTAGAAGAGTAGAAGTGAAGCGCGTGCCCAAACTCATGAAAAAATGTTGTGGCATCATCCCAAGAAATTAACACAGCTTCACCAGGTGCTGGCTTTACAAAGTTGTTATTGTTTGAGGCTAAAACATTTGTTTCACCTTCAAAAGATGTATAGCTTCTGTAGGTAGTGGCCCAAGCACCAGAACGTTTACCTTCTCGAGCATAAGTATCTAAATACCACAAACCTATATGCTTACCAGAATCTTTATCGGTGACTTCCCAAACTTTTACGTCTTCATGGAATACAGGTACCGAACCTTCTTCAACAGGAGTAAATTTGTAATTAAACAATTCGCCAGCTGTAAAAAACATGGCTTCGCGTAATTTGTCTAACTGTAAATATTGCTTTACCTCGTCACTATCCAAATCATATTTCTTTTTACGTACTTTTTCAGCGTAGTAACGATAATCCCATGGCTCTATAGTAATGTTATCTCCAAGCTCATTTGCAATAGTTTGCATGTCTCTAACTTCTTCTTTAACACGAGCAGTAGATGCTGGCCAGACCTTAAGCATCAAACCCATAGCATTTTCTGGAGTTTTTGCCATACGATCTTGTAAACGCCATTGTGCATAGTTCTCATAGCCCATTAAGCCAACTCGCTCTTTACGGAGTTTTAAAATCTCAGCTATAATTTTATTATTGTCATACTCGTCGCCATTATCACCTCTAGAATAATAGTTTTCCCATACTTGTTTACGTAACTCTCGCTCAGTAGAATATTTTAAAAACGGATCCATTGATGATCGCGTGTTTACTATGGCATACTTTCCGTCTTGACCTTTGTCTGTTGCAATTTTTGCAGCAGATTTTATGAAGCCTTCTGATAAACCACCTAATTGTTCCTTGGTTAAATACGTGACATAGTTTTCCTCGTCATGAAGCACATTATTACCAAACTTAGTATATAAGGTTGAAAGTTCCTTATTGATTTCGGCATACCGTTTTTTCTTATCAGCATCAAGGTTAGCCCCATTCATTTCAAAACCTTTGTAGGTTAAATCTACAACACGTTGTGCTTGGGGTTCTAATGGTGTTTTTTGTGACGCTTTGTAAACTGCTTTTACACGCTGGAAGAGTTTTTCGTTTTGTGAGATTTTAGAATTAAATTCTGATAGTTTAGGTGCTAATTCTGCTTGAACCTTTCTGAATTCAGGTGAAGATACATTACTAGACATAATGCCATAATATGCAAATACACGGTTTAGCTCTTTACCAGCAGCTTCCATAGCTACAATAGTATTCTCAAAAGTAGGTGCTTCGGTATTATTAGCAATAGCGTCAATTTCTGCAAGATTGAGTTCCATGCCTTTTTCTACAGCTTCTTTTAGATTTTCGACATCCATTTTGTCAAAAGCTGGTACACCATCATAAGGTCCAGTCCATTCTTGTAATAATACATTGTCTGTCATGAGCTTGTCGGTTGCTTTAGTATCTTCTTTACAGCTAGATACTAATATAATACTGCAAATTATTGCAGTTTTTATAGATTTTGAAATCATGATATTGAAGTTAAAAATTAGTGTGTACAAGTTATGAAAATTGAAATTTTAGAATCTTAATTATTCTATAATTTCAACAGTTTTTATATAGACACTTTTTACAGGCCATTCACCATCGTCAGTTTCAACGGCATTAATTTTATCAACCACATCCATACCACTAATCACTTCTCCAAAAACGGTATAATCACCATCTAAAAAAGGGGCGCCTCCTTTTCTGTTTACAATAAAGAACTGATATGGTGAAGCCAATTTATATGGGTTTTCAATCTCGCTACTAGGCATTGATACTGCACCGCGTTTATGCTTATAACCATTTTTTGTATCTGGTGGTAATAAGTACCGTCCAATTTTTTTACGACGCTTGGCAATGTTCATACCATCACTACTACCACCTTGAATTATAAAATTTGGAACTACACGATAAAATTGTGTATAATCAAAATACTTTTGTTTTGCCAGAAATATAAAATTAGCACGATGGAACTTTGTTTTTTCATAGAGCAGAATATCAATGTTACCAAAGTCTGTAACAATGCGCACTTTATTTTCTTTATGAGCTTCAGAATAATCCAAAAAGAATTGCAAAGCATTATCATCCGTTAATTTTGGGTATTTACGCTCTTGCTTTTTTTTCTTTGGGACTTCAGTTTTTACTGTAATTGTGTCCTTTTCGACTTTGGTGTTTTGTTTTGAAGTTTGTTTATCTTCACAACTCAATAAAACACAAACACAACAAAAAAGTAGAATTCTCATAAATGGACTTTAATACGTTTTTAGAATCAATTGTAAATATAAAACATCTTCCACTTTTAGGGGAAGAAGCACATGCAAAACTATCGCCACCTTACCGATTAGATTTAGCTGAAAAATATAAAGAAAAAAGAAAGTCGGCATCAAAAGCTGGTGTAATGGCATTATTTTATCCTGATGAGAATCGTAAAACACATTTGGTATTTATACTGCGAAAATCATACAAAGGTGTACATTCAGCACAAATTGGCTTTCCTGGAGGAAAATTTGAGAAAACAGATTTGGATATTATGGAGACAGCACTTCGTGAAACAGAAGAAGAAATTGGCGTACCAACAAAACAAGTAGAAGTACTTAAAACCTTATCGCCACTATATATTCCGCCAAGTAATTTTATGGTACATCCTTTTTTAGGCATTTCTAGAGACACATTACAATTTGTAAAACAGGAGACTGAGGTCGAGGAAATTCTTGAAGTTAGATTAAATGACTTTTTAGATGACCGCAATATTGTAAGCACAAAAGTGCCAACGAGTTACAATGTGGAAGTTGAGGTACCCGCTTTTAAACTTAATGGGCATATTGTTTGGGGAGCAACAGCTATGATGCTTAGCGAAATTAAAGTATTATTAAAAGACATACTCTAAGTAGTAGATTTTCTTACATTTGCTATCCGACTAACTAGATTTGATATTATGGGTTTATTCAAAACCAATCCTTTTGGGCATATTCTTTTTGTAAAAAAATGGCTAATCAGAATCTTGGGTTTATTAACTCATAGGCGCTTTAGAGGTTTTAATGACTTACAAATTGAAGGCTCCGAGATTATTAAAAACTTACCAGATACTAACGTACTTTTTATATCTAACCACCAAACATATTTTGCTGACGTTATTGCCATGTTTCATGTATTTAATGCTAGTCTTAGCGGACGATTAGACAACATTAAAAATGTGGGTTATCTCTGGAACCCTAAACTAAACATGTATTATGTTGCTGCTAAGGAGACTATGAAGTCTGGTTTGATTCCTAAAATTTTTGCTTATACAGGTTCTATAAGTATTGAACGTACTTGGCGTTCGCAAGGAAAAGATATAAACCGTCAAGTAAAGATGAGTGATATTAGTGCTATAAAGAAAGCGCTAGATGATGGTTGGGTAGTAACATTTCCACAAGGAACTACAACACCTTTTAAGCCTATTAGAAAGGGTACAGCACATATTATTAAACAATACAAACCAGTAGTTGTACCTATAGTTATTGATGGTTTTAGACGTTCATTTGATAAGAAAGGACTCCGAATTAAGAAGAAGAATATCTATCAATCTTTTGAAGTAAAACAGCCTTTAGAAATAGATTATGAAAATGAATCAATTGCTGAGATTGTTGAAAAAATAGAATATGCCATTGAGCAGCATCCTTCATTTTTAAAGGTAATTCCTCAAGAAGAGCTAGAAGAAAGAGAACGTTTAAATAAGCTTAGAGATTGGTAAATCAGTTTTTGCGCTTTCAACTTTAGTCTTAAAACCTATGGCATCATCAATACTCACTGCTATTGTTTTATACGTCTTTCTACTTCCATACAAACCAGTAATTGTATTGACTTTATTTAAGTGAATCATTGTATTGTGGCTTTCTAGACCACCAAGTAGAGATAGCTTTTGAAAATCTTTATTAGCTTCAGATATAAAAAATGTAGATGTACTAACTAAATAGAGTGATAAGAATGATATAATACAACAAAACTTAAAATTGTTGTTTTCCGTTGTAGAGTCATATATTTTTTAATTTATACTTCTAACTTTTTTAATTCTTTATAATTATGATTTAAACGCTTTAATAAAATCCCATATATTAACCAGTAAAATAATAGTAAAAAACCTATAGCTATGGCTAGCAATAGTAAGGTTACGATTATAATACCTGCATAGAATTTAAACATTTCTCCATTTGCAGTTGCTTTAGAGACTAATTCTTGCGTGGTGCTGTCATGGTCTATAACATAGAAGACTCCATAAACTGTGGATATAACCAAAAAAATCAAATTAAAGTAGACATACATTTTCACGGTACGTCTAGTCTTTAAAATATTTTTCATCAATCGACGTGAATTATCAATGCTAGAAATATTCTTATAATTCATATAAAATCGATATAAGAAATAAAGCAGAATAATGGAGCTAAAAATGCTAAGTACAGTGAATGCTGTACTGGATTCTAAAGATTGAACCTTCTCACTAAATGCAGTGCCTTTAAGGGCAAAGGCAATTACAAACCAAAACGCAAATTCAATTAAGCTTATATAGAAAATCCATTTTACAATACTCGACGATTTGGCATGAGACATATTGTAAATCTCATCGTATGTGAGCTCGGGATATTCAACCGCATCACGCTGCCAATCTTTTTTTAATAATTCTAACTCATCCATAATCTTACGGATTTAATATTGTTTTTAATTTCTTTTTTACACGGTTCATCTTTACTCGTGCATTAACCTCAGTAATACCAAGGGTAGCACTAATTTCTTTATAATCTTTATCTTCAAGATATAAGAATACAAGTGCTTTTTCTATATCATTTAACTGGTGTACTGCATTGTACAACAGCTTTAATTGTTCTTCTTCTGTACGATCATATTCTTCCGCTTTTATTTTAAACTGGTAAGCATCAAAATCATCAGTTTGTATACGGCGTTTAGACTTTCGATATAATGTAATAGCCGTATTTAAGCCTACTCTATACATCCAAGTACTGAACTTACTATCACCTCTAAACTTTGGATACGCACGCCATAACTGTATGGTAATCTCTTGAAAGAGATCGTTATGCGCATCCTGATTATTGGTATAAAGCCTACATACTTTATGCACAATATTCTGATGTTTTTGAAGCTGCTCTACAAAGCTATGTTCAAGTTCTTTATTCAATAGTTTCTGGTGGTTGATTTAGTTACTCTGTAAGTAGTCAAAGATATACTTATGTTACACTTATAAAGATAAAATTTAGAAATAAATACGTATTGATTTACTTACAGACACAAATATGCATAAAAATGCAATTCGTCATAAAAAAAATACAGTTCGGTAATTTATAATTTTTAATGTCTTCAAAAGAGAAGAAGTTTGCTTCATCAATTAACACGAACAGTAAATCATCAATCATGAAGTATTTATCAATCATTTTATTTATAGCTTTTGGCCTTATCAGCCAAGCTCAAACAACAATTTCAGGAAAAGTCATAGACACTAAAGGAAATCCAATATTTGGCGCTAACGTATACCTAGACGGCACTTATGATGGTGCTACAACTATGGAAGATGGTAAGTTTTCTTTTGAAACTAAAGAAACAGGGACTCAGTCTTTGGTAGTTTCTTTCTTATCCTATGAGACAAAAATAGTAACATTAGATACTTCACTATTAAACAAATTAGAAGTTAAGCTACGCGAAGATGTGAATGCTTTAGATACAGTGGTGTTATCTGCAGGTACTTTTGAAGCTAATGATAATAGTAAAGTTTCTGTATTAAAACCCTTAGATGTGGTGACTACAGCAAGTGCTCTTGGTGATTTTGTTGGGGCGCTACAAACCTTACCAGGGACATCTAACAATGCTGAAGATGGACGGCTTTTTGTACGTGGTGGTGATGCAGGTGAAACTCAGATTTTCATTGATGGTATTCGAGTATTTACGCCTTATACACCAACCACTAATAATTTGCCAACTCGAGGTCGCTATTCGCCATTTTTATTTGATGGGATTACATTCTCAACTGGTGGTTATTCTGCAGAATATGGACAAGCCTTATCTAGTGTATTATTACTAAATACTATAGATGAGCCAGACCAAGAAAAGACAGATATTGGAATTATGACGGTTGGTGCCGCACTTGGTAATACTCAAAAATGGGAAAAAACCTCATTGAGTGTTAATGCAACTTATATAAACCTAGCACCATATTTACAAGTTTTTGAAGATAGAAATGATTGGGAAAAACCATTTGAAGCTGCTCAAGGAGAAGCAGTGTTTAGACGTAAGTTTACAAATGGAACCTTAAAATTTTATGCCGCTTTTGATACTACAAATTTTGAATTAACTCAAGAAGACATTAATGAAGCTGATGGATTACAGTTTAAATTAAATAACAAAAACTTTTATACAAACGCATCTTACAAAGGTATATTAGACAATAATTGGAGTATAGTTACAGGCTTAAGTTATACCCATGCAAAAAATAAAATAGGTGTTGAGATCAATGATATAGATGATACTGAAAATTCGTTTCATGCTAAGCTGAAGCTTAAAAAACGTTTCAGTAGTAGGTTTAAACTAAATTTTGGCGTGGAGCAGTTTTTAACTGATTTTAATGAAGATTTTTCTAATTCATTTTTTAGTGATTCATACGGATTTAATAACAACATAACTGCTGGTTTTGCAGAAGCAGATTTGGTGTTTTCAAAAGACTTAGCCTTAAAAGTAGGCTTAAGAGCAGACTATAGTTCTATTTTTGAAAGCTTTAATCTAGCGCCACGTACAGCATTAGCCTATAAAGTATCTGATAATTCTCAAGTGTCTTTGGCTTACGGTAACTTTTTTCAGAATCCAAGTGCAGGTGCTTTAAAATTTACTCAAGATTTAGTGCCACAGAGAACAGACCACTACATATTTAATTACCAGTATGTTAATGATGGTCGTATTTTTAGAGCAGAGTTGTATCGAAAAGATTATGACAACTTGGTAAAATTCGATACTCAGTTTGAGCAGCCTAATAGTAATTTTAATTCAGACGGTAGTGGATACGCTCAAGGCTTAGATGTTTTTTGGAGAGATAACACAAGTATTAAAAACTTAGATTATTGGGTGAGCTACTCGTTATTAGATACACAGCGTAATCACCGTAATTTTCCTAATGCTGCTCAGCCAAACTTTGCGAGTAAGCATAATTTCTCTGTAGTAGGTAAATATTGGGTAGAGCGCTTAAAAAGTCAAATAGGCTTGGATTATGTGCATGCTTCTGGTCGACCATATACTGATCCAAATACAAACCAATTTTTGGGAGCTCGCACTAAAAGTTTTAATAATATAAGTTTTAATTGGGCGTATTTAATAAGTCAGCAGAAGATTTTGTACTTCTCAGTAAATAATGTGTTTGGGTTTAATAATATAAACGGTTATCAATATGCAAACACGCCGAATGCAAATGGTAATTTTAATAGACGCGCATTAACACCTGCTGCAGACCAATTCTTTTTTGTAGGATTCTTTTGGACGATTAGCGAAAAAGGAACTGACAATCAGCTGAATAATCTTTAAGAGTGAAAAGTTATAAATGAAAAATTTAAAGAGTCTAGTATCTCTTTTCTAACAGCGAAGCGGTCTAGATTCTTTTTAATTTTTCCACTTAATATTACAACCCATACTTGGTTTTTGATTTGGGTTAATGTGCTCTTGGTTTATAAGAGCATCAATTGCAGCACGTATATCTTTGCCGGTAACAGGAATTCCATTTCCTGGTCTTGAGTCATCTAATTGACCTGCATAAACGAGTTCTAATTCGCTATTAAATAAAAAGAAATCAGGAGTGCATGCTGCATCATAAGCTTTTGCTATATCCTGAGTTTCGTCATATAAATAGGGGAAAGGATAGTTGCTCTCTGTTGCATGTTTGCGCATCAGTTCTGGTCCATCTTGAGGATAGTTAATCACATCATTGCTAGATATGGCAATACAGTTAATACCATTAGAGCTATAATCGTTAGCTAATTTCACCAATGCTTCATTAACATGAATTACAAAAGGGCAGTGATTGCAAATAAACATTACAAGTGTGCCATTAGCACCTTTAAGCTCAGTTAATGATTTACATATATTATCTTTAGTGTCTACCAAATCGAAATTTGGTGCTTTAGTACCTAATGGTAGTATATTTGAAGGCGTTAATGCCATAATTTTTGTAGTTTTAATTTATGGATAAGATACTAACATTTGAAGATTTTACAAAAGTAGATTTACGCGTAGGTACAATAGTAGAAGTCAATGATTTTCCTGAGGCTAGAAACCCTGCATATCAATTAACTATTGATTTTGGAGATTTAGGCGTTAAAAAATCCTCAGCACAGATTACGACACTTTACAGCAAAGAAGATTTATTAAACAGGCAAATAGTGGCTGTAGTTAACTTCCCCAAAAAACAAATTGCCAAATTTATGAGTGAATGTTTAGTTATGGGTGCTGTAAAAGAAAAAGATGTGTACCTGTTACATCCTGAAACTAAAGTTAGAAATGGCAGTACGGTAAACTAAAAATTTTAAGTTTATGAGATACTAAATTACAATTCTTCTCTAAAAAATATAGCGTTCATCAACAGCTTATTTGTACCATACCAAAAAGCTCTAAAGTTCGTATTATCCGTAAATGCAACAACATTCCCTCGTCCATAATTGCCAATTTTTAATGGTACAGTACCAGAAATACTATCTAAATTTTGTTTCGATATATAACCACTCAGTAGTGGGTTTTTAGAGTATTGTATTGGATTATCGTAGCTGTTTTTATTTGGTTTTACAAATAATGTAGTATTTCTAAACATTGGTAATGTACTGTTGTTATAACCAAAATTTATAGGATGAGAACGGTCGATTTCAGCTTCAAAAATAGCGCCACCGATGACTTGAGCACCTCTAAAATCACTACGTTGCTCTCTTGTAATATTTTTGGCAACTAGTTTAGGTTTCTTAAATTCTATTTTCAATAGTTTTTTGTCATTTATGTAATTTAATGCACGTCTGTAGCCTATCAGAGTACCACCGTCTCTAATCCAAGATTGAAGTTTTTTAGTATTGCCTTCATCTAACCCAGAACCATTGACCATAATTATGGTATTGTAACGGCTTATGTTTGCTCTTGAAAAATTCTTAGTATCTAATTTTGTTACAGGAATATTGTATCTAGTATCCAATAAATGCCAGATTTCGCCTGCATCATAAGATGTCATGCCATCACCAACTAATAGTGCAATTTTAGGAACTTCCAATGGTCTAAAATTATTACTTCCCAAATCAATACCATCATTAAGACCAGTCGAAACGGTATCTAAAGTCAAATGACTTTCTTGTGCTAGTTTGTCTAAAAACGTATGCAATTGCGATGCAGATAATTTTTGATTTTGTACAGGAATCATCAAAGTACCATAATCGTATGATTTACCATTGGCGTTAAATTGCTTTTGACTTACTTTAGCTCGAATCCCTTTTCTTAAAAGGGCATATAGGAATTTTGGTGTATAATATTCGTTCCATTCGGTGAGATAGGCATAATTGCTTTTTGAGTTAGCACCACCATTTCTAAATTTTAAATCTGTAACTACAGCACCAGCTTTAGCTGTTGAGGTTTCGGCATAATCCAAATTAAAAGCTAAAGGGAATGACCAAGCAGAAATATCATAGAACAAACTGTCTTGGAATGTTGTACGTTTTTCGAACATGGCATTAATTAATCGTGTGTTATTCTGATTCTTTGGCACGATATAACTATAGCCTTTTTTAAATTGCTTTCCATCGACCTCAAAATTATCATCAATATCATGAAATTTAATGTTATGACGTTTTAATATTTCTGCCATATGATACGTTCGCGCAGCATCTTTTTCATCGCCAAAAACAATAGCTTTATTGCCTTCTTTATTGCCTTCGTTTCTAGCATTTTTAAAGAAGTTGGCCTGATAATTAAGAATATCAGTACGCATAGCATTTGCTGCCTCAAGTGTAGAAAGAGCAGCAGTAAATTGATTTCTAATTGTAAAAGGAAATGTTAGTATACCATTTACACTTTCTTGGATATGTCCACGGGAACTTGCTTGCTCAAACAAAATACCAATACCGCCATTAATGTCAGGAAAGGTAGATCCTTTGCCGTAGTAAAAATCGTCAAAGCTTTCTTCCGAATAGTAAAGTGAGCCTATCTTATCTAATGCTTTGGCATGATAGGTTGCTATTTGCTTAGTTAATGCTTGATTTAATTTTGGCGTTAGTGGGTGCGTTCTTGATGGGATTCCAGGTTGAAAGAAAAAACTTGAATTTGTTCCCATTTCGTGATGATCTGTTAAGATATTAGGCATCCACTCATGAAACGTTTTTATACGGGCTCTAGACTCAGGAAGCTGAACAGGAAGCCAATCTCTATTCATATCAAACCAATAATGATTTGTACGCCCACCAGGCCAAATCTCACTATATTCTCTATCGTTTGGGTCTGGGTTTAAATTTTGACTTCTATTGGTATTTGCCCAATACGCAAAACGCTGCAAACCATCAGGATTAAATGACGGGTCAAAAAGAATTACAGTATTGTTTAAAAGTTCATTGATTTTTGGTCCTTGAGCTGCTGCTAAATAGTAGGCAACTGCTAAAGCTGCATTAGATCCGCTTGGCTCATTGCCATGAATAGAAAAACCTTGATAAACGACAATAGGTCTATCAGTAGATATGTTGTCAGTTTTAGTGGCATCAATATGCGACTTTTGTATTGCTTCTATATTTGAGTGATTGTTTGGGGATGTTATCTTTAATAATAATAAGGGTCTGTCTTCAAAGGTTTTTCCTCTGTTTTCAATAATTATTCTATCTGATGCATCTGCAAGTGCATACATGTATTGTACAAGCTTATCATGAGTAATGTGCCATTCACCAACTTCATGCCCTATGATACTTTTTGGTGTAGGAATTTCAGAATTATATTGTACATCTTGGGGAAGATAATAGGACAAATTGAGAGTTTCTTGAGCAAATAATGTAGATGAAACTACTGTAAATAATAGTAATAGAATGCGACGCATGTGAGTGAGTTTGGTTAGTTTTTTTTGACAAGGTATAAAAATAAAAAAACCGTTACAGAGGTAACGGTTTTTAATATTATTTAACAAGATAAGTTCTAAATGTCATCAAAACTGATATCAGTAAAACTTTCTGTGCTTGTGTCTTCAGAAGTTTTTGCTTCTTGTGCTACAAACTCATTATCTTCTCTTTTAAAATCTTTTTGATGACGCTCGCTAATGACTTCTTCACCTTTTTCATTGATAATGTAATCTGTCATTTCAGCTAAAATCTCTCTAAACTCAGAGAAATCTTCTTTGTATAGGTAAATTTTGTGCTTCTTATAATGAAACGAACCATCATCGTTAGTAAATTTTTTACTTTCTGTAATAGTTAGGTAATAATCACCTGCTTTTGTCGCTCGTACATCAAAGAAGTAAGTTCTACGTCCAGCTCGTAATACTTTAGAATATATTTCTTCTTTATCCATCATTTCGTAATCGCTCATAATTTGAGATTTGAGTTTTAAATTCAATCCAAAAATCTAAAAAAAAAGTATAGTAACCAACAAATAGTTACATTTCTTTTTCGGAGCGTTGTTTAATGTATAAGTCTTTGTAGTAACCATCTATTTCTTTGAGGGTTTTGTGTGTTCCTTTTTGAATAATTTTCCCCTCGTCTAAAACAATAATTTTGTCCGCATTTTTAGCAGAAGAAATTCGATGGCTTACAATTATAGTTGTTTTGTTTTTAGAGACACGCTCAAGATTTTTAAGTATTTTTTCTTCAGTTTCTGTATCTACTGCTGATAAGCAATCGTCAAATAGTAAAATCTCGGGTGACTTTATAATGGCTCTTGCAATAGAGACGCGTTGCTTTTGTCCTCCAGAAAGTGTAATGCCTCGTTCTCCTAAAACGGTTTCATAACCATTTTTAAAACCAATTATATTTTTGTGGACCTTAGCATTTTTAGCAGCTTCTATAACGTCATCATCAGTAGCATCTTCTTTACCAAATTTAATGTTGTTTTTAATAGAATCCGAAAATAGAAAAGCATCTTGAGGAACATAACCAATACTCTCTCTAAGGCTATAAAGGTTTAGCTCTGTTATTTTTTTATGATCTATGAGGATACTTCCATTTTCAGTGTCATATAATCTACCTATTAAATCAAGAATAGTAGACTTGCCAGAACCAGTCATGCCTAATATGGCAAGCTTCTCTCCAGACTTTAAATCAAAACTTACATTCTTTAATGCGGTAATATTAGTATCAGGGTAGGTAAACGTAACATTGTTAAATGTAATAGCACCATCTATCTTCGTTGGGTTATCAACCGTATTCTTTATTTCTGGTTCTTGTTTTAAAAACTCATTTATACGTTTTTGAGAAGCTTCAGCCTGTTGTACAATAGAGGTCACCCAACCTACAGTTGCTACTGGCCAAGTCAACATGTTTACATAAATGATAAACTCAGCAATAGTACCTATGTTCTCAATTTCGCCATCTATATATTGTTTACCGCCAATAAAAATGACTAATAAATTACTAAGACCAATAAGCAAAATCATTAATGGAAAGAAAAGTGCTTGCACCTTAGCTAAATCTATTTGTTTTTTTCTATTACCTACTGACAAATGCTCAAACTCAGTATTAACACTAGGTTCAATAGTATAAGACTTTATTACAGAAATACCACTAAACTGCTCTTGTGTAAACGAAGAAAGACCAGATAATGATTCTTGTACGACTTTACTTCGATGATTTATTAAACGACTTAGTTTATATATTATGAAAGATAATATAGGTAAGGGTAGCATGGTATAAAGCGTAAGCTTTGGTGCCGTGCTAATCATATAGGTTAGTGCTACTACAAAAAGAGTGATAGTATTAATTGTATACATAATAGCTGGGCCAACATACATGCGTACTTTTCCAACATCTTCACTAATACGATTCATTAAATCTCCTGTTCTATTTGCTTTATAAAAACTTAATGATAGTACTTGGTAATGTTTATAGACTTCGTTTTTTAAATCAAACTCAATATAGCGAGACACGTTAATAATAGTCTGGCGCATTAAAAAGGTAAATAATCCAGCAATAATAGCTGCACCTATGAGATATAAGATATTAATCAGGAGTTGATCTTCAAAAACGTCAAGAGATATTTTTCCATTGACTTTATCAGATATGACATTGATAGAGTTTCCGATTAATCGCGGTGTAAACAGCGCAAAAATCTTTGCAACTATTGTAATGAAAATACCAATAACAAGTCTATATCGGTATTTGTAAAAATATTTATTTAGATGTTTTAATGCTTTCATTAAAAATAAAAGATGACAAAGCTATTGCTATAATCTTATTTTTCAGTTAATATTTTGCTAATGCTTTAATAATAATTTATTTTTGCACGCTGTTTTTAAATAATCTGCAACAGCAATAAAATAAAAAAAGCATGACAACAGACCTTATTGACGCAAAAGACTTAGTAAAAGCTGACCCAGTTTTTGGGCAAATGTCATTTGATGACCATGAACAAATTGTTTTTTGCAATGACAAAGATACTGGTTTAAAAGCAATAATTGGAATACATAATACAGTTTTAGGACCAGCTCTTGGAGGTACTAGAATGTGGCAATATAATAGTGAGTGGGAAGCATTAAATGATGTTTTACGCTTGTCAAGAGGAATGACTTTTAAGTCTGCAATTACTGGCCTAAATTTAGGTGGTGGTAAAGCTGTAATTATAGGAGATGCCAAAACTCAAAAAACACCAGAATTAATGCGTCGTTTTGGAGAGTTTGTACACTCTTTAAGCGGACGTTACATTACTGCTGAAGATGTTGGTATGGCAACTGAAGATATGGATACTGTAAGAGAAGTTACGCCTTTTGTCACTGGTATTTCTGAAAGTAAAGGTGGCGCAGGTAATCCTTCACCAATTACTGCTTATGGTGTTTTTATGGGAATGAAGGCTGCTGCTAAATATAAGTATGGTTCTGATATTTTGGAAGACAAAAATGTATATGTTCAGGGAATTGGTAATGTTGGTGAAGCTCTAGTTGAACATTTAGTAAATGAAGGTGCAAAAGTTACGATAGCTGATATTAGTGAAGAACGTCTTGAAGAGGTTAAAGCAAAATATGGTGTAAGTATTTATCGAGGAAACGACATTTATAGTGAAAACATGGATATCTATGCACCTTGTGCATTAGGAGCCACTGTAAATGATAATACTATAGACAGGCTAAAGGCAGATATCGTTGCTGGTGCAGCAAATAACCAATTAGCGGATGAATTAAGACATGGTAGAATATTGCAAGATAGAGGTATTCTATATGCTCCTGATTTCTTAATTAATGCTGGTGGTATTATCAATGTTTATGCTGAGCTAGAAAACTATGATAGAGCAGAGATTATGCGTAAAACTGAGAACATTTATAACACAACTTTAGAGATTTTTGAAAATGCTAAGTCTAACAATGTGACAACACACAATGCAGCATTAAATATTGCTAAAGATCGTATCGAAACTCGAAAAAGAGAAAACGCAAAATAATTTTTTAGAATAGTAAGAAATACTATTTTTGCAGGGTGAAACTAAATACGGTTTCACCTTTTTTAATGATTTAAAATAAGTTCTTTACATATGCTCAATCGACGACACATTCGTATTAAGGTTATGCAATCTTTATTCGCCTTTAAAGGCACAGAAAGTGATGACTTTTCAAAAGATGAAAAATTCCTTTTTCAGAGTATCGATAAAATGTCTGATTTATACTTCGCCATGATGGCTTTATTGATTGAGTTGCAAAAGAAAGCGAATTCTAAACTAGAACTCTCTCAAAAAAAATTACTTGCTACAGAAGAAGATATCAATCCAAACCGAAAGTTTGCTGATAATGCTGTGCTTGAGTTTATTTGTAATAATACAATGCTTAAGGAAATCATCGAAAAACGAAAACTTAATTTTTGGGATTTAGATTTTGAGTATGTAGATATTATTTACAAGGCGATTCTAGAAAGTGATATTTACAAAGAATATATGTCTAAAGGTGCTTCTGATTTAAAGGAAGATAAAGATTTTATGGTAGATATCTACTCTGAAATTATCGCACCAAACGAAAAGCTTTTTGATTACTTTGAAGACAAACAAATCACTTGGGTAGACGATTTACCAGTTGTAAATACTGCTATTGTTAAAACTTTCACTAAGCTTAAACTAACAAAACCTGAAACGTATTTAATTCCTGAATTATATAAAGATGAGGATGATAAAGTTTTTGCTAAGGATTTATTAGTTAAAACACTTTTAAATGCATCAAAATTTTCAGAAGAAATTGCGGCAAAAACGACCAACTGGGATGCTGATAGATTGGCAAGCTTGGACGGCGTCTTATTGCAAATGGCACTATGTGAGTTTCAAAAATTTGCTTCAATACCTGTAAAAGTGACCATTAATGAGTATTTAGAGATTGCTAAAGAATACTCAACACCAAAAAGTAGCTTGTTTATTAACGGTATTTTGGATAAGATTGTAAAAGAGTATAAGCAAAATAATATTCATAACAAGATTGGGCGAGGTTTGATGTAAAAAGCCCGTAAATTCTATAGTTTACTATCTGTTAAGGGTGTATTAAAAATTTTTATTCGTTGAAATTATTATTACATTTGGCGATAGATTAAGAAATATTTAAAATTAATTTAAAAACATAGCGATGAAAAAAGTTATTTTAGGCCTTGGTGCAATATGTATGCTAGCCTTTACATCATGTAAGGATAATGCTTCTAGCAAAGTGAATTCTGAAAATGTTGCACTAGCAGCAGAGCGTGATGCTAATGCTGGAAATTTACCAGTGATTACGTTTGATAAAGAAACTCACGATTTTGGTACAATAGAAAACGGGACACCGGTTGAAACTACATTTAAGTACACAAATTCTGGTAACTCAATGTTAGTAGTAAGTAATGTAAAAAGTACTTGTGGTTGTACAGTACCATCTAACTACACAAAACAAGTTGCTCCTGGTGAGACAGGTGAATTTACAGTAAAGTTTAATGGAAAAGGTAATGGTAACAAAGTTACTAAAGCCATTACTATGACTACTAATACAGCTAAAGGTAATGAGCAAGTAAAGATTACAGCTTTTGTAGAAAAAGACCCTAATGCAAAAACTCCAGCTCAGGCAAATGCTGGTACTTCAAGCATCTTACAAGCTCAACCAAAGAAATCTAGTACAAGACCAGGTCACGAAGGTCATAACCACGATTAATTAAAATTCATGGGAGAAGGAATAAGCTCATTTTTACCATTTATAGCTATGTTTGCTGTAGTGTATTTCTTTATGATTGCACCACAGATGAAACGTGCTAAAAAAGAAAAAGCCTTTGCATCAGCATTAAAACGTGGTGATCGTGTTATTACCAAAAGTGGTATGTACGGAAAGGTGGCAGAGCTAAACGATAAAGACAATAGCTGTGTTATAGAAACACAAGCTGGAAAAATTAAGTTTGATCGTTCTGCAATTTCTATGGAAATGAGTAACAAGCTAAATAAACCAGCAACTACAAAGTAATTGCTTGGTATATAATATTAAAAGCCACTCGAAAGAGTGGCTTTTTTATTTGTAATATCTAAAGCTAACAATTCTTATACTTATCATGAAGCCCAACCCCGTTAAGAATCATAGGTGTAATTTTCTCTAATCGAGATAGCTTAGTCGCTTCTCTTTTTGCAGAGGCAATGTGCTCACAATATTCACGTTGTTTTCCTGGCGTCAAAGCTTCAAAGGCCAATTGCAAATCTTGGTCATTGTTTAGAGCTGCTTTTAATTCTTCAGGGATAACAACAGTTTTACCTTTACGTTCAACTTTTATTTCTTTGCCGGCGTGCTGATTTTCTATAGCTTCTTTTACATAGGCCAATACTTGGTCTTTATTAACATCTTCAATCTTATCAAAACGCATTTGACGTAAGCCTTTTGTTTTACCTTCTTGTGCATTGACTAAAAGCTTGTGTTCATCTTTTAAAAACACACCATTAAAAAACCAAATGCAGAAGTGGTGTTTAAAAGCGCCTAAACCTAATACATTTTTTCCATTAAGATCATAAACTGGGGCAGACCATTTTATAGCCTCATTTAGTTCTGTTTTTAAAACAATACCACGCAACAGCTCAAGAGCATCTTGCCAATGATTATTAGTTTCTATATATTCTTCAACGGAGTAGACTTTTTTCATATTTTTTGATTTTAAGTAATATGAAGTTACTCAATAAATTCTTATTTATAGTTGTCCGCCGTCAATTCGGCAATCTTACAAATCACTTCAGTAGCTTTAATCATACTCTCTACCGGTACATACTCATAGCGTCCATGAAAGTTATGCCCGCCAGCAAAAATGTTAGGACAAGGTAATCCCATATAACTTAACTGTGAGCCATCTGTACCACCACGTATGGGCTTTATTAAAGGAGTTATGTCTAGAGCTTTCATCGCTTCTTCAGCAATATCAACAATATGCATGACAGGTTCAACCTTTTCTTTCATATTGTAGTATTGGTCTTTAATCTCTATTTCAAAAACAGGTTTGCCATATTTGTTGTTGAGGTCAATAGCAATCTTTTGCATTAGTGATTTGCGTGCTTCAAACTTGTCTTTATCGTGGTCTCTAATAATATATTCTAGCTTTGTAGATTCCACTTCGCCATTAACAGCATATAAATGAAAAAAACCTTCGTAACCTTCAGTATGTTCTGGTGTTTCGTGTTTTGGCAAGGCATTAACAAACTCACTAGCGTAATACATGCTATTTACCATTTTGCCTTTAGCGTAACCTGGATGTACAATCTTTCCGTTTACCTTTACAACGGCACCTGCAGCATTAAAATTCTCGTATTCTAATTCGCCAATTTGGCTACCATCCATAGTATACGCCCAATCAGCTCCAAATTTTTGAACATCAAACTTATGTGCACCACGACCAATTTCTTCGTCAGGTGTAAAGCCAACTTTTATAGTGCCGTGTTTTATTTCGGGATTATTGATGAGGTGTTTCATGGCTTCCATAATTTCGGTAATGCCAGCCTTATCATCAGCACCCAAAAGTGTTGTGCCATCTGTGGTGATTAAGGTTTGTCCTTTGTAGAGTAGTAAGTCTTCAAAATAATCTGGTGACAAAACAATATTTTCTTCAGCATTTAGCACCAAATCCTGGCCTTGGTAATTTTCTACAATCTGTGGTTTTACATTGGCGCCTGTATAATCTGGAGTAGTATCAAAATGAGAGATAAAACCAATTACCGGAACGTCATGGTCTACATTGCTAGGCAAGGTTGCCATAATGTAAGCGTTGTCGTCTATAGAGACATCACTCATGCCCATGGCTTTAAGTTCATCGGCAAGTTTGTTTGCCAAATCCCATTGTTTTGTTGTACTTGGTGTCGTATCTGAGTTTGGATCAGATTCGGTATCTATGGTAACATAACTTATAAAGCGGTCTATGAGTTGTTGTTTGTTTATCATTTTTAGTTTCATTTTATCCAAAAATAGAGATTGAAAAAGGATAGTGCAAGCACAGATTTACTTTCTTTTTATTTGCTATAAATTGATGTATTTTTGCAGGGTAAAACACAAGGCATGTACAAGTCGCTAATCCGTCCTATTCTTTTTCAATTTGACCCTGAAAAGATTCATTATTTTACGTTTTCATTAATTAGGGGTTTGTCTAAAATTCCAGGATTAAAAGCACTGTTTAGAAGCCTATATCTAATAGAAGACAAGCGGCTAGAGCGTGAGCTTTTTGGATTAAAATTTAAGAACCCTGTTGGTCTAGCTGCGGGTTTTGATAAGAATGCAGTGTTGTATAACGAACTGGCAAATTTCGGTTTTGGATTTATTGAAATAGGAACTGTAACACCTAAAGGTCAAGCAGGAAACCCCAAACAACGCTTATTCCGATTAAAAGAAGATCAAGGGATTATTAACCGAATGGGTTTTAATAATGAAGGTTTAGAAGCTGCAATAGCACAACTCAAAAAAAATAAAGGGCAATTGATTATCGGTGGAAATATTGGTAAAAACACCCAAACCAAGCCCGAAGATTATACTAAAGATTACTTAGAATGTTTTAATGCGCTGCATCCTTACGTTGACTATTTTGTACTGAATGTGAGTTGCCCAAATGTGGATAGTCATGCCAAGCTTAATGATAAAGATTATTTATTAGAGTTAATTGGGGATGTTCAACAAGCCAATACAGCTTTCAATATAAAGAGACCTATTCTTCTTAAAATAGCACCAGATTTAAATGATGGTCAGCTAGATGAAATTGTAGAAATCGTAAAGGAAACTCATCTCGATGGTGTTATTGCAAGTAATACTTCAACAGATAGAAATGATTTAAAAACATCTGACGAACGCTTGGCTCAAATTGGAAACGGTGGTTTGAGCGGACAACCGATAAAAGCAAAATCAACTAGAGTTATAAAATACCTAGCGGATAAAAGCGGAAAGTCTTTCCCAATTATAGGTGTAGGAGGTATTCATTCGGCAGAAGATGCTCTCGAAAAAATTGAAGCTGGTGCTGACTTGCTACAAATATATACTGGCTTTATCTATGAAGGTCCGAGCTTGGTTAAAGCTATTAATCAGGCGATATTAAAAATGGCGCAATAAATACGCCCTTTTTAATAATGTATTCTTTTTCAAAAATTTTAGTTTTTTACAAATGCTAATGTCTGACTAGCATTATCTTTATTTAGTTTTATAAAGTATAAACCTTCTTTTAATTCTTTAATATCTATAGAGAACTCAGAAATTGAATTGATTTCGGAAGTTCTTAAAACCTGACCTAAAGTACTTATTATTTCATAAGAGTCAGGAAGATATTCTGATTGTATATTTAAAATATTTGAAGAGGGATTAGGAAATAATTTTATGGTTGATGTCTTAAATTTGTTCAAGCTTAAAACACTTGCGCTTCTAAAATTATCTGTTGTGCCAAAACCATAAGACCCTCCACTTGCTAATAAGGTG
Source organism: Winogradskyella haliclonae (assembly GCF_014635865.1). Lineage (GTDB taxonomy): Bacteria > Bacteroidota > Bacteroidia > Flavobacteriales > Flavobacteriaceae > Winogradskyella > Winogradskyella haliclonae. Next base: position 1,671,894 of record NZ_BMDQ01000001.1, read on the forward strand.
TTGTCGGCCGCTCTTAACTCATAAGAGCCATTACCTTCAGCACAACAAATACCATCTCCATATGCATCAGCGATTACAAACGAGTAGCATGAATTAGGGTTTATGTTAAAGACTTCTATCTTTGTAGTAAAATCATCAGTACCTTCAATATAAGGTCCGCCAGAATACAAAGCCATATCATTTTCATCTAAAAGTTGCCATGTGGTTTCATCTGGCCAATCATCTAAAGTTAGGGTTAATTCTATAGTGGTTGTACTTATTTCTGGTGCACCTACATTAATATAGTCAGATTTCATCTTGCTAATACTAGTCGTTCCATCAGAAATAGTAAGTGCTACGTCATAGTCGCCAGCTGTATTGTACGTGTGTGTTACATTTTGAGTTGTGTAATCTATTATATCATCTCCATCTACATCCCATGACCAAGATGTTGCACCTATACTGTTGTCAGTAAAGTTTACGGTTAGGTTAGGTAAACAGCTTTGTGTTTCGTTAGCAGTAAAATCTGCATTAAAACTAGGGCAAATTAAATTGTTACGTGATGACTGATAAATTGCACTAATCCTAGCTAATTGTTGTAAAGAAAACTGAGTTCTGCATTCTTTTCTGGAATATGACATTAAGTTTTCTGGATCTGGTGTATAAAAATCACTATTGGCATCTTGAGTACTACCAGTATAAATACAGCTAGAGTTTACGTTTCCATAACTAAGTTGAGGATCAGCAGGCGTATCACAAATAAAATCTCCAGTAGTAGCACAGTTAGATCCATCTACTAACTCAGCAGTTGAACCTGGTGTATTACTATTACCATGAGTATGCGATAAAGCAAAAAAGTGGCCAACCTCATGAGATAGTGTACTGCCATTGGTAGCACATGAATTAGCCATTAAAATATTTTCGGTAATTGCACCACCTGGGAAACGCGCATAACCACATAAGCTTCCTCCAGATGTACTACTTACCACAGAATTGGTGAAGTAGATATTCATAATATTTGTTTGACTATGGTCTGCAAATAATTGTGCTTCGTCATTGGTCTCGTAACTGTAAAAGTTATCATCATCTATGAAGTTAATTCCGTCACAGAGGAAAAATTCTAGTCCAGCATCTACATAAATAGCATTCATCTCAGTAATGGCGTCATTGAGTTCTGAAACCGTAAGTCCACCTAAACCATTAGTTTGCCGAATAATATGTGCTTTTATAGGTACAGATGTAATCACCGTTGAGTTTGATGATAGGCGCTGTTGTATAAATTCTTCTTCTAGAGATTTAATTTTTTGTCTTATAGAATTGAAATACTGTTGTGCTTCAGGCGTGTACTTAAACCCACACTCATCAGCCTGTCCGTAGCTTGTTAAGTTTAGTAAGCAAACAACAGCAATAAGTAAAATTTGCTTAGGGGAAATGTTTGATAACATTGGTTGATAGTTTTATATAGTGCCGAAAATAAGAATTTAACTATGAAAAACAATAAAAATCAGATAAAACGAAAAATTAAGTAAGTTTATTGCTACAAATTTTATTGTTTATAACTTTGTTATTACGTGTTTTCGTTTATTTTAGCTAAAATTTATAGTTTGAATTACGAAACACTTTTGTTGTTCATGTCTGCAACAGCAGCTTTGGCCATATCTCCAGGGCCAGATAATATATATGTGCTTGTTCAGAGTTTAACTAATAGTAAAACTCACGCACTAGCTACTGTAGCTGGATTAATGATCGGTTGTATTATACATACAACTTTGCTTGCATTTGGTGTATCTGCAGTAATTAGAGATAATGATAATATTTTTTTAGGCATAAAAATTCTTGGTGCAGTGTATCTTTTGTATCTAGCGTATAAGGTGTATAAATCTGATAGCAAAATATACATCGATACTGAAAATGCGCCTCAAAAAAGTTTGAAACAGCTCTTTATTCAGGGATTTTTTATGAATGTACTTAATCCTAAAGTGACCATTTTCTTTTTAGCATTCTTTCCTACTTTTTTATTTAGTGAGACTTTGAGCCCTGTGCTACAGTTTTATGTTTTAGGAGGTCTATTTATTGTGGTGTCTTTTATTATTTTTTCGTCAATAGCCCTTTTAGCGAATACTATAAAGCGTTCATTACTGAAAAATAAAAACTCTGGTTTGATGTTCAAATGGCTTCAGATTATTGTTTTTATTGGGATAGCAGTTTTTATAGTGTTGTAATTTACAGGCTATGATATCGACCTACTAAGTCTTATATTTGACCTACATGAAAAACCACGTAAAACTTATTGAATGCCCACGAGATGCTATGCAAGGCATAAAGGATTGGATACCTACAGAAAAGAAGGTACAATACATTCAGTCTTTATTACGTGTTGGTTTTGATACTATTGATTTTGGGAGTTTTGTGTCGCCAAAGGCTATTCCTCAAATGGTAGATACTGCTGAGGTTTTATCTCAGTTAGATTTAAGTAAGACAAAAAGTAAGTTGTTGGCTATTATTGCTAATACACGTGGCGCTAATGATGCATCAAAACATCAAGAAATTAACTATTTAGGGTTTCCGTTTTCTATCTCTGAAAACTTTCAGATGCGTAATACACACAAAACTATTGCGCAATCTGTAATCACACTTTCTGAGATTTTAGAAATTGCAGATAAAAGTAACAAAGAAGTTGTTGTTTATATTTCTATGGGATTTGGGAATCCATATGGTGATCCATGGAATGTAGATATCGTAGGTGAGTGGACCGAAAAATTGGCCAATATGGGCGTAAAAATTTTGTCCTTAAGCGATACAATAGGCAGCTCTAATCCAGAGAATATAGATTATCTGTTTTCAAACTTAATTCCAAAATATTCTCATATCGAATTTGGTGCGCATCTACACACAACACCAACAACGTGGCATGAGAAAGTTGATGCTGCATTTAAAGCGGGTTGCAGACGTTTTGATGGTGCTATTCAAGGATTTGGTGGTTGTCCAATGGCAAAAGATGAACTTACTGGCAACATGCCAACCGAGAAAATGTTATCGTATTTTACCCAGCAAAACGCACATGATTTAAGCGCTATGGCTTTTGAAAGTGCTTATAATGAAGCTAGTAAAATCTTCAATTATTACCACTAGTATTCTAGAACAAAATTTACATACTTAAGTATAATACTGTCACTAGCATTGAGGCCATGATTAAACAAACGAAAAGTATTAAAATACGCTTTGCTATTAGTTTTAGTTTCAAAGTAAAAAATATATTAAGGCTTCAGAAAAATAAAATTTATCTAAAGCCTTTATTTCTATATTAAACCTGAATAGGAAGATTATTCAAATGTAGTTACACCTTCATTTGGTTGATACACATAATCAAAAGTGTAGTAGCGTGGCTCATTAACTAGAGCGTCTAATTGGTCCTCAGGCGGATTATCTCGATAATAACTGTCGATTGATACTTTTGCATACTTTCCATCTCTCGTTCTAAAAACTAATACTCTACCAGGTGTAGGTAAAATTAGATTAGTACCAAAAGGTGGTGGCCCTGTGTAGGTATACCAACCCATTCCTGATGCTCTTATTATTGCTAATTCAGTCGGCGAATCTTGTCTAAAGAGGCTTTCATCTACTTCTGTGACATTAGCAAAAGTATCTTCTGCGACATATGCTGCTGCGTTACCATTTCTTTCTGGTTCACCAACTGTACCTTGAGTAGTTCCGCCATTAACAATTATTGCGGTACTTCTAAATGCAATATCCCAATCTGTATCACTAGTTGTAATACTACCAGATTCAAAATCGAATTTAGTAAAGGGACCTTCATCTGGTTGTCCCATACCTCCACCAGTAATATCAGCAAATAAATTTGTGATTTGTTCGGATTCAATAGGAACAAGTGTTTGACCGTCGTCATCACTACTGCACGATGTTATCAGAATTGTCAGTAGTGCAAATAAGCTTAAAAATTTAAATTTTCTCATATCTATTTATTGTTTTAAAAATTCACTTTTATTCTTGCATAATACATTCTACCAGGTATTTGTGTAATAGAATTATTATCGTTCGGATTAGAGATTGGGTCGGTAAAATCAAAAAGGTTATCTACACCAAGACTCATCCTATAATTTTCGAAAAATGTTTTGTTCAATGCTATGTCCCAAATAGCATAACTTGGCAAAAAGTCATCAAAATTATCAACATAACCATTGCCGTTAGTATCCATGAAACCTTGCTTTCCAGAAACTTGTACACGAAGATTTGCATCAAAATTTCCCTTTATATTCTTGTAGAATAATTTAGAATTCCCAAGATGACGAGCACGACCAGGAAGCCCGAAATAATCATTTTTATCTAACTGAAAGTCTAAGCCGGTACTTTGGTCTCTTCCAAAGACTCTACCGTCTTCGAAGTCTTGTTTTTCTTCTTTGTCTTTTGCAATTAAGTATTGATATCCACCAGATATGGTGAAGTTTTTATTGACTGCCCAAGACGAATTCAATTCTAATCCCTGAAAATAGACTTCATTACGATTGAAATAACTAAATACATTTTGCCCATTAGAACGCTGTGCAACAGGAATAACATCTATTAGATTAGAAACATCATTTCTGAAGAAATTAATACTCGCTTTTATAGAATTGGTTGGTTTAAATTCGGCCCCAATATTTATTCCTACAGAACTTTCAGCTTGTAGGTCTTCATTAAACATTGACAGAATATTGGGTAGGTTGGCTATACTACCAGCGGTTAAAAAGCCATTATCCGCTAAATCTTGTAATCTTTGAGGAGCTACATTATAACCCAATACAGTGTAACCCACTAGACTGTTGGTAAAGTCTAAAAATAGTTGTCGAAAATCTGGGGCTTTATAACCATAGCCTAGGGAGCCTTTTAGGGATAGTTTTTTAGTAATATCATATTGGATTGCCAATTTTGGACTCAATTGATCAGTATATACATTATGAGAATCATAGCGAAATCCAGCAATAATATTTACTTTTTTGATAGGGTTAAAATCATATTGTCCGTATAAATATGGTGAGTTAAATTCTGGTGAGATTGAAAAATTAGTTCTATCTAATGTCTCTTTAGTATAGCCAGCACCTAATACAAACTCATTGTTTTTATTTATTGTATAGACTGCCCTTACTTCTGGTCTTATAAAATATTGGTCAAATTCAGATTGGGTGAAGTTATCTCCAACATCATCATTCAGAAACTCAATAGTGTTATAATTAGAAATATAAAATTCTAATTGTCCTTTCCATTTTTCATTGAAAGTGTGATTTAGTAAAAGTGTGCCATTCAAGTCTTCTTCTTTACTTTCGCCTCTAAAGACTTCTCCTGTAGAGACGTTTTCACCAACATTATCTTGATCATTTTGAAAATACCTTCCTGAAAAAGTAAGTCGAGTATCGTCATTAAAGTCATAAGTAAGCTTTGAAAATATAGTGAAGGTCTTAAAGGGCTCAACGGTTTGGGTTTGATTAAAAGGATTTAAGTCATAGCCATCACTACTAAACCTGTTGACAAAAGCAGTAATACCAAAGTTTTCTTCCTTAAAACTTAAATTAAGATTAGTATCGTTATTATTAAATGTACTCAATCTATGACTAATATCGCCCGAGAAACCTTCTATAGGGTCAGCAGTTATTATATTCACAACACCGCCCAAAGCTTCATTCCCATATAAAGCAGACGAAGGTCCTTTTACAATTTCTAACTGCTTAATATTGCCTACAGTAACACGATTCAAATCTAATGTTCCTGCAGAGCGTCCAACTAACGGAACACCATCCAAAAGAATAAGAACATATTGTGAGTCTAAACCTTGCAGTTGAATACCTTCACCACCACCAAAATCTGGGACTGTAATAAGACCAGTATATTCATTAAGTAAATCAGTTAAACGGACAGAATTAATAGCTTGTATTTGTTTTCTGGTTATAATTTGTACAGGAAGTGGCACAGTAGATAGTTGCCTTATAGTTCTTGTTGCAGTAATCAAGACTTCATCTAATTTCTCTGTATCTGTAGAATCTTTTTTTACAGGTTTGGTTTCTTGAGCCTGTGAATAACTCAGAAAAAAAAGTAGAAAATAAATACAGAAATAATTTTTATTTAGACTCATTCTTAATTATTTTTGCTGCAAATATATAAGTTATTTTAATTCAATCTAAATAAGAATAAAATATTTTCAAAAAAATTAATCATTAACTAAAATGAAAAAAGCAATACTACTTACAGGTTTAATTTTAGCATTTTCACTTACTGTAAATGCCCAAAAAAAGAAGAAGAAAGACAAAGAGGCTATTAAAGAAATGTGTGGTTGCTTTGAGGTGACTTTCAATTTTGCAGAAACCTTTCAATTTTCTAAAGATTCACTCTATAAGCCATCAAAAACAAAAACAGACAAAGGTTTAGAGTGGGCGCAACTCGTGGATGATGGTAAAGATAAAGTATCTATTCAGCACTTATTACAAGTAGGACCTCCAAACAAGCCATATATAGTTAAGCATTGGAGACAAGATTGGTTATACGAGAATACAGATTTCTATATGTATAATGGAGATAATGAGTGGAACTTTATGCAGAAAGATAAAAACGATGTAAAAGGGCAGTGGACTCAAAAGGTATTTCAAGTTGATGATAGCCCTCGTTACGAAGGCTCAGGAACTTGGGTACATGTAGATGGAAAGAGTTATTGGGAGAATACAACAACAGCGCCTTTACCAAGACGCGAGTATACAAAACGAAGCGATTATAACATTACTATGAGAGGTAATAGACATGAGGTTACTGATTATGGTTGGGTTCATGACCAAGACAATGCTAAGATAATAAGAAAAGACGGTAAAGATGACGTAGTACTAGCACATGAAAAAGGATATAACACCTATAAAAAAGTTGATGATAGTCGCTGCCAAGCGGCACAAGATTGGTGGAAAGAACATTACGAAAAATGGGTTTTTGTAAGGACAAAATGGGATGATGTTTATGGACGTAATATGGATTTAAACTTGAGGAAAAAAGTTGATAATAAAGTACTGTATAAACATCTTTTTGATGATGATATGACTGCAAAAGGCGATATAGAAAAAGTAATTGAAGCATTTGTAAAAAAGTAATGACGTATGAAAAATCTAGTCTTTATAACATTACTTTTAATAGTATCTGTTTCAACATCCCTTTTTGCCCAAAAGTCTAATATTTTTCATGATAGAGACTTTTGGAAGTCTAATCCTTCTATCTCAGATATTGATAGCAAAATTAATCAAGGTCATGATGTGGCTGAGCTTAATCGTTCTGCTTTTGATGCAGTGTCCTATGCTTTAATAGAAAAAGTAGATAATAAAACCATAAAATATTTATTGTCAAAAAAAGGGAATGGCGTTAATAAATTAACTCATGATGGTCGGACCTATATTTTTTGGGCAGCATATAAGGACAATTTAGAGTTAATGAAGTATTTGGTTGAAAATGGTGCAAAGACAGATTTGATTGATAGCCATGGATACTCTGTTTTAAATTTTGCAGCTGTTACCGGACAAACAAATACTAAGCTCTATGATTTTTTATTAGAACACGGTGCTAACCCTATAAAAGAGAAAAATCATGACGGTGCCAACGCCTTATTATTAGTCGCTCCTTTCTTAAAAAATGGAGATTTAGTTACTTATTTTTTGTCTCATAAAGTTGATTTGACAAGTACTGATAATAACGGCAATGGCATCTTCAATTATGCTGCAAAAGGTGGTGACATAAAAATGTTAGACTGGTTAATTCAGCAAGACTTGCCATATAAGAAAGCTAATATAAAAGGCGGCAATGCCATGATTATGGCAAGCCAAGGGACTAGAGGTAAGAAAAATACTTTAGAATTATACAAGTATCTAGAAAGTCTAGGCGTTTCAGCGAATGTTGTTGGGAACAGAGGAAGAAACCCATTACATGCTATTGCGTATAATAGCGATGACTTAAGGACTTACAAATATTTTATAAGTAAAGGTGTAGATATTAACCTTCAAGATGAAGGTGGAGACTCACCATTTATGAATGCAGCCAATAGCAATTCTTTAGAAGTTGTAAAATTTCTTTCAGCTTATGTAAATGATATAAATGCAAAGGATAAAAACGGACGCTCTGCTTTAGCTATGGCTATTGATAGAAATAAAGTTGAAGTTGCTAAATTCTTGATAGAAAATAAAGCAGATATTAATACTATTGATGCTGACGGAAACACATTAATGTATTATTTATTGAATACCTACAGAAGTGACAAACCAGAAACTTTTAATGCTAAATTGGCATTGCTCATAGAAGCAGGTTTGGATGTTAAAAAACTTCAAGGCAAAGGAAAATCACTTTACCATTTAGCTATAGAAAAGAATAACATTGCTTTGCTAAAGGAAATAGAGTCATTTAAGATAGATGTTAATGCCAAAAACGATGATGGGTTAACACCATTACATTTGGCGGCAATGAAGGCTAAAAATCAAGACATTCTTAAATATTTAATATCTATTGGGGCTGATAAAACCATCAAAACAGATTTTGATGAAACTGTTTACGATTTAGCAAAAGAAAACGAGCTGCTTAAAAAAAATGCAATCAAGATTAATTTCTTAAAATAGAATATGAAAAATACACATACATTCAAAATAGCACCTTTACTGGCTTTAACTGTTTTACTATTATTTGGGTTTACAACAAAACAACCATCTTCTGCATACAAGTGTATGATTCAGATGACAAATTACACTGGTGAAGGTGCTTATATTGTAATTTCATTATTAAATCCGCAAGGCGATTATGAAAAAACGATATATGTACAAGGTGATGATGAAGAATGGTATCATGATATTACTGAATGGTGGAAATTCCAAGGAAGAAAGCGCACAGATATTGATGCCATTACTGGAGCTACTATTAGTGGAGGAGAACGTGCTATTAGTATCATTGAAATAGAAGATGAGTTTATTGATAGAGGATATAAAATCCGTTTTGAGTCGGCTGTGGAAGACCAAGATTATTTTAAAGATGATGTTGAGTTCGAGTTAACTTCTGAATCTGTTAAAAGCAAAGTAGACGGAAAAGGATTTATCCGATATATTCGTTTAATACCCCAATAATTTAGAAAGTAAATGACAATTTCTATATGGAGATACAGCCATATGATACTGGCTGTGTCTTCAGCTATATTCATTTTTTTAGCAACAGTTACAGGTATAATTCTAGCATTTGAGCCTATTTCAAATCAAATAAAGCCTTATGCAATAACTTCTGCAAGTAACTTATCATTGGCAGAAACCATTGAAACATTGCAAAATGAGTATAATGAAGTTGTTACTTTAAAAAAAGATGAAAATGATTTTGTAATAGCATCGGTCATTACAAAAGAGGGGAGAAGTAATCGATTTTATATCAATCCATTTACTGGAAAAAAAATTGGTGACATCATTAAAAAAGCATCGATTTTTGAATTTGCCACTAACCTTCACAGGTCTTTATTTCTTAAATCAACCGGACGATTTTTAGTAGGCTTGTTTTCTTTCTTTTTGTTTTTAATAGCCATAACTGGTATCAAATTAATCATAAAACGACAAGGCGGTTTTAAACGTTTCTTTAGTAAGGTTGTCAAGGAAGAATTTGCACAATATTATCATGTTATTATTGGTAGATATGCATTAATTCCATTGGTAATTATAACTATTTCAGGAATTTATTTGTCGCTTGAAAAATTTGATGTTCTACCATCAAATAAAATAACACACACTAAAACCCAAATAAGCGAAAATTCTAAAAAAATTGCAGTTAAGGATTTTAAAATATTTAATGCAACACTATTAAATGAGTTCAAGCATTTAGAATTTCCGTTTTCGGACGATGAAGAAGATTATTTTGTTTTAAAGCTAGAAAATAAGGAATTGTACATTAACCAATACTCAGGTGATATTATAAGTAAAGGTGATTTCCCATTGCCACTATTAGCTTCAAATTTAAGTTTAAAACTGCATACCGGTCAAGGAAATTTTCTATGGGCAATATTGCTATTGCTTACTTGTTTTGCAATTCTATTCTTTATGTATTCAGGATTTGCGATGACTTTAAAACGAAAAAAAAGGAGTAGTAGTAAAATGCAAAACATTTCTGATAAAGATACCGCTGAGTATATCATTTTGGTGGGCTCTGAGACTGGACATACACAGCGTTTTGCTAAACAGTTTTTTGAAGCAATGTGTTTAAAAACAACTTCTGTATTTATAGACCAACTAAACAATTATACATCATATAAAAGAGCTAAGCATCTTATTGTATTTACAGCAACCTATGGAGAAGGTGAAGCACCAAGTAATGCTAAGAATTTTGAAACTTTGTTAGATGTCATAAAACAAAATCAGACCATACAATACTCGGTTGTTGGTTTTGGCTCATTAATGTATCCAAACTTTTGTAAATATGCAATAATTGTAGATGCATTACTTCAAAAGAATAAAAGCTTTATGCCCAATCTCCCTTTGTTCAAAATCAATAATCAGTCTTTAGAAGCATTTAAGACCTGGTTAGGACAATGGAACGATAGCACATCTCTAAATCTAAAAATACAATTAAATAAGCCTACAATAAATAGAAAGAAGCTAAGCAATTTTGAAGTTATCAGTCATACTGAAATTAATGTAGACGATACATTTATACTACAATTAAGACCTCAGTTTATCCAAAAATTTCAATCTGGCGATTTGCTTGCATTTTACCCAGAAGACGATAACGTCGAACGTTTATATTCTATTGGTCGCGTAGAAGATAATATCCTTTTAAGTATCAAGCGACATGAGTTTGGCGTATGTTCCAGACAATTAAGTCAATTAACTCAAAAAACAATGATTAAAGCCAAAATAAGAAGAAACTTAGATTTTCATTTTCCAACTTACGCAAAAGAAGTTGTTATGATAGCTAATGGTACTGGTATAGCACCTTTTCTAGGAATGATTAATGACAAAAGTAATGATGTAAAAGCTCATTTATTTTGGGGTGGTCGCACCCATGACTCTTTAGAAATTTATTCGAAATTTATTGATAAGGCTTTTAATAAAAAAACCTTATCAAGTTTTCATGTCGCGTACTCTCAAGAAGAGGGAAAAAAGGTATATGTACAAGATGTAATCCAAGAAAATGCTGACATGATAGCTAGGATTTTAAATACTGACGGAGTGGTGATGATTTGTGGATCAATAGCAATGCAAAATAGAGTATTAGAAGTACTCAATGATATAACAACAGAAAAACTAAAACAGCCCTTAAGTACATTCGAAAATAATGAGCAGATTAAAATGGACTGTTATTAAAATATTAATCTATGTGTAATAGTATAAAAACAATTTCAAGGGTTAAAAGTGGAGAACTTTCATTTTGTACTAACTGTAAATCATTCCACCTTATTTTTAATAATTTATTTTTTGCGTTAACAAAAAAGGAACTAAAAAGGCTTAAATCTTATGTTGATGGTATAGAAGTTGAATATTGGGAGCATAAATATGCTTGTGCTAATATGGAAAGAAAAATACCCATACCATCTAATCAAGAAAATTTGATAATGATGTTCAATAGACAAGAGATTACTGAGTTACAAACCCTATTATCATTTACCGATAAAAAATCTCAAAAAAAAGATGTTCTATTAGGTTTAGATGATATTGATTATAACTTAATCCTCAATTGACATGGATGATATCAATTTAATCTATTGCAATTATTTTGGCACATCATTTTTTTTAAAGCGCTGCATAATTAACCAATTTAATAGAATACAATTGGGATTTAATAAAAAGGTATTCTCTTTTACAGAAGATGAACTTCTTAAGTTTCAAAATATTTTAAAATCATCTTTAGAAATATTAGAAACTAACAGTGATTTTAATGAAGACACTTATTTCTTAAATGTCGTAATTGAAGTTTTTGACGAAAAAATAAACTTTGATTTTTTAGAATTAAAAGCTTTAAAAGACCTTGTAAATGGGACTTTATTCCACCTAAATTTAAATCAGATTGTGAAACAATTGGTAAGTGCGTAAAACTTATTTAAAATTAATCTAAATAAATTTTGGCAAATAGTATTGTGCGTTTATATTTGCATCAAATTATTTATAACAAGTCTAAATAAAATTAAAAAACAATCAAAATAATGAAAAAGTTAGCTCTAAGTTTATTTGTAATCGGAAGCCTGTTTACATCCTGTTCAAGTGATGATGACGGTGGTAATCCAAATCAAGTCGTTGCACCGGCAACATATGAATTCTTAAGAAATGGTCAAACCACAATTAGTTTTACCGGTCAGACTCAACGAATTGAAATGGCTGAAGAAATTATTTCTGCATTGAAGAATACTTCATTTACTGAAGCTCAAATCGACGGTATGTTTAATAATACAGGTGATAATTTCTCAGATGCTGAGTTAAATGCTGCAACAACTAAAAAAGTAAGAAGCAAAACTGCTGCTTCTTTTGATTTTTTCGGAGGTTCTGCTAATATTTCTAATCTAGCTGACTTTGATGGTTGGATTGCTGAACAAGTAAATGATGTATATCCTGAATGGGGAAATGCCGCAAGTGCAGGAAACGCTGGATTTATTAATGAAGGTGTTGCGCAAGATGGTTCTACACGTTATGTAAATGCTAAAGGTTTAGAGCTTAATCAAGCATTCAATAAAAGTTTGATAGGTGCTATGATGGCAGATCAAATGCTTAATAACTATATAAGTGAAGGCTTATTATCTGGTTTTACTGAAGCTAATGATAACGGCACTTTAGTTGAAGGTAAAAACTACACAGATATGGAGCACGATTGGGATGAGGCTTATGGATACTTATTTGGTACCGCTTCTAGTGTTTCTAACCCATTATTAGATATAGGCGAAGGTCTAGGAGGATCGGATAGCTTCTTAAATAAATACTTAGACAGAGTAAATGATGACCCTGATTTTAATGGTATAGCTCAAGATATTTACGATGCTTTAAAACTAGGTCGTGCTGCAATTGTAGAGAAAAACTATGATGTACGTAACGAGCAAGCAGAAATCATTAGAGAAAAAGTTTCACAGGTAATAGGTGTAAGAGGTGTTTACTATTTACAATCTGCAAAAAATGCATTCCTAAACGGTGATAATGGTTCCGCTTTCCATGATTTATCTGAAGGTTACGGATTTATTTACAGTTTACAGTTTACACGTCAGCCTAATTCTAACAGTGCTTATTTTACAAAAGCAGAAGTTGATGCGTTTTTAGCGGATTTATTAGAAGGAAATGGTTTTTGGGATATAGCTAGTGATACTACAATACTAGATACTATATCTACAGCAATTGCAAACCGTTTTGGTAATTTTACAGTAGCTCAAGCTGCACCTTAAAAAGTATTTATTTAGATTGAATAAATGCTATATATTTGCAAAAACTAAAAATACAAATGTCATTTCCGATGAGTTAATGACATTTGTTGTATAAATAAAACTATGATAAAAAGAATAATTTTTGGGCTGATTTTATGTGTTGCAATTGCTGCATGTAGCTCATCTGATGATGGTAACAATGGAAACAACGGAGATGGTTTTAATCGTACAGAATTATTAACCAATCTAGCGGATAATATCATAATTCCTGCATTTCAGGATTTAGGCGTAAAGTTATCAGCTATGGATGTAGCTCGAGCAAATTTTGTTAACTCGCAAACACAAACTAATCTTGACGCTTTAAGTGCAGCTTGGCTAGAAGCCTATAGCGTTTGGCAACATGTAGAGCTTTTTAACATAGGTGAGGCTGAGGATGTAAATACAACTTCGGATGATAGAGGTTTTGTTAGATTTTTTAACATCTATCCTGTTTCTGAAACTGAGATAGATGGTTATGCGGCTTCTGGTACTTATGATTTAACGTCTGTATTAGTTGATCAAGGTTTTCCAGCGTTCGATTATTTAATTCATGGTATAGCTACAGGAGATGCTACTGCTTTAGATAAGTTTACAACTCATACAAATGCATCAGGTTATATGACGTACATGACAGATGTCATGTCTAGAATGTTATCGCTTAATAACCAGATTTTGAATGATTGGCAAAATACCTATAAAGATCAATTTATTTCAGCAACAGAAAATGGATTAAACGGTTCCTTCAATAAGATTGCCAATGATTTTATATTCGCTTATGAGAAAGGCTTCAGAGCTCAAAAAGTAGGAACTCCAGCAGGTGTTTTTTCTGCAGGCCAAACTTTTCCAGATAGAGTAGAAGCTTTTTATAAAGGTGATGTGTCTAAAACCTTAGCCTTAGAGTCTTTAACTGCTTTAGAAAATTTCTTTGTTGGTAGAGCTTATAATGGTTCAACTACAGGATCTTCTTTACGTACATATTTACAGTTTTTAGATTCTGATGATATCGTAACCGCAATACAAAGCCAATTTACTGCGGTAAGAACTTCGATTAATGGTTTAGGTAACAATTTTTCTAACGAAATAGAAAATAACAACACACAAGTCCTAACAACTTATGAAGTCATGCAGGCTATGGTACCATTGATAAAAGTAGATATGCGTCAAGCATTAGACTTTGCTATTGATTTCCAAGATAGCGATGGCGACTAACATAATAATATTATAAAATTAGGAGGTTGTCTCATTGACAGCCTCTTTTTTTTAAACCAATTAATGCAAACAAAGCTAAAATCATATTTTAATCAGAATACTAATGCTGCTCCTTTGGCGGTTTTTAGAATTGGTTTTGGTCTTATGATGTTGGTAAGCATCATTAGGTTTTGGTCCAAAGGCTGGATAGAGACATTTTATTTACAGCCAAAATTTCACTTCTCTTATTTTGGTTTTGAGTGGATAAAACCAATGGGGAATTATACGTATTTGTTATTTTTTATATGTGGCTTAGCGGCTCTTTTAGTGGCTTTAGGATTAAAATATCGTTTAGCTATTATTGCATTTTTTTTGAGTTTTACATACATCGAACTGATGGATAAAACCACCTATCTTAACCATTACTACTTTACGAGTATTCTTAGTTTTCTAATGATTTTTTTACCTGCTAATGCTTATTTCTCTTTAGATAGCATCGTTAGAAAAAAAGACTATTCCCAAATACCTAAATGGACCATAGATAGCATAAAACTATTACTATCCATAGTCTATATATATGCTGGTTTAGCTAAATTAAATAGCGATTGGTTATTTAAAGCCATGCCACTAAAAATATGGTTGCCATCTAAATATGATATTCCTTTTATAGGTGAAACACTAATGCATAAAGACTGGTTTCATTTTGCAATGAGTTGGTCAGGAATGTTGTATGATTTAGCAATCCCTTTTTTGCTCCTTTTTAAACGTACTCGAACTTTTGCATTTGTTTTAGTAGTCATATTTCATGTATTTACCAGAGTTCTGTTCCCTATAGGCATGTTTCCGTATATCATGATAATTTCTACCTTGATTTTCTTTGAATCTGGTTTTCATAATAAGATTATTAAAGTTCTTAGAAAGATTATGAATCTGTTGTCTCTTCGAATACAGTCAGGAAGTATTACTCAGATTAAAGTGATGGATACCTTTGTAGAGAAACGCCAACGTGTTATACTTTCTATATTGGTAGTATTTTTTAGTATTCAAATACTATTGCCATGGCGATATGCGCTTTATCCAAACGAATTATTTTGGACAGAAGAAGGTTATCGTTTTAGCTGGCGTGTAATGCTTATGGAAAAAGCTGGATACACAAACTTTAAAATCGTTAACTCAGAAACAAACTCATTCTTTTATGTTGAAAATAGTGATTTTCTCACACCGTTTCAAGAAAAGCAAATGAGTTTTCAACCAGATTTTATATTAGAATATGCTCATTTTTTAGGAGACCACTTTAAAAGCCAAGGCCATGAGAATATACAAGTATTTGTAGATTGTCATGTGGCTCTTAACGGACGAATGAGCCAAAGATATATCAACCCAAAAGTAGATTTATATCAATTAAAAGAATCGTTTCAACCTAAAGATTGGATATTACCATTTAATGATGAGATTAAAGGATTATAGCATTACGTTAGTTATTTGTTTGATAAGTGTTTTAGGAATTGCGCAGAATAAAGTTTCTGGCGTAATACAAGATCAGGTCTCGCGACAACCCGTTGCTGATGTTGAAGTCTATAGTAAAAAAGGGGGACTACTAGCAAAGACCAATAAAGAAGGTTATTATGAGTTTAATACCAATGACGAAAGATTGACCTTGGTATTCTTCATTTTTGAGTATAAGTCTCTTGAGGTGACTGTTCAAGTAAATGGTGATACTACAGTGAATCAATCTATAGAACCTTATGCTGAAGTCTTAACTGCTGTAGAAATTACTGCCAAAAGAGCTGAAGAGTTTGAGCTTTCTAGGTTGAGAGATGTTGAAGAAACCGCAATATACGCGGGTAAAAAAACTGAAGTTATTCTTGTAGATCAATCTATGGCTAATATTGCGACAAATAATGCAAGGCAATTGTATAGCCAGGTTGCAGGTCTAAATATATTTCAGAATGATGATGCAGGATTACAACTAAATATTGGAGGTCGAGGCTTGGACCCAAACCGTACCTCTAATTTTAATACGAGGCAAAACGGTTACGATATTAGCGCAGATGTTTTGGGTTATCCTGAAAGTTACTATACACCACCAGCAGAAGCTGTTGACCAAATCCAAGTGGTACGAGGCGCAGCATCATTACAATACGGGACACAGTTTGGAGGACTAATTAATTTTAAATTAAAATCACCAAATCCTAATAAACCAATTGAGTTTATAACAAGAAATACTTTGGGTAGCTTTGGATTGTATACCAATTTTACGAGTTTAAGTGGAACAAAAGACAAGTTTAGCTATTACACTTATTTCAATTACAAAAAAGGTGATGGGTTTAGACCAAATTCCCAGTTCGAATCTAAAAATGCATACGCCTACTTAGGGTATCAGTTATCCAATAGAACAAAACTATCGGGCGAACTCACATACCTGAGATATTTAGTACAGCAACCTGGAGGTCTTAACGATAGTCAGTTTGCTCAAGACCCATTTCAAGGTAACCGCACACGTAATTGGTTTCAAATAGACTGGCTATTGTACAATTTTAAAGTCGCTCACAAGTTTTCAGAGAATACAAACTTTACATTCAACTTCTTCGGTCTTGATGCAGAACGAAATGCTTTAGGTTTTAGAACTAATAGACAAGACATTCCTGACAACTTTATTGAGAGGGATTTAATAAAAGGCGAATTCAATAATTTTGGTTTTGAAGCAAGATTATTAACTCAATACAAACTCTTAGGAAAGTCCTCTACTGGCTTAATAGGAACCAAATTCTATTCAGCGGATAATACCTCTATACAAGGACCTGGAAGTGATGGTATTGATCCGAATTTTGATTTACAAACAGACGTGTTCCCTAATTATCAAAACCAATCTAATTTCAGCAATCCTAACTTAAATATTGCCTTTTTTGGAGAGAATATAATTTACTTAAATGATAAGTTATCAATTACGCCTGGAGCACGTTTTGAGTATATTAAAACAGAAAGTGACGGTTTTTCAAAACGAATTAATTTGGATGCTGCGGGCAATGTAATTTTGAACGAAACGATTTTATCTAGTGACACCAATGAGCGGTCGTTTGCGTTGGTTGGTTTAGGAGCAAGTTACAGACCTACGCCAAAGATTGAATTATATGCAAATGCATCTCAGAATTACCGTTCTGTGACATTCTCAGATATTAATCTCGTAAATCCAGACTTTAGAGTTTTAGAACTTGACGACGAAACGGGACAAACAATAGACATAGGAATCCGTGGTAGAATTGATAATAAGGTTTCTTTCGATGTCAGTACGTTTGCACTATTTTATGATGATAGAATAGGCTTAGATTTAAGAACCTTTCCAGGAAATGATGTGGATTTAGTAAGAGATAATGTTGGTGATGCCTTAATCTATGGTTTAGAGACTTTAATTGATTTTGACCTCAATAATACATTAATTAAAAATGAAGATATAAAACTTAATTACTTTATTAATCTAGCTTTTATTCAATCGGAATACACTAATTCTGATGTTTCAGGGATAGAAGGTAATGACGTAGAATATGTACCAGAACTGAATCTAAAAACTGGCATTAGATTTGGCTATAAAGATTTTCAAGGTAGTTTGCAATACACCTATTTGTCTGAACAATTTTCGGATGCGTCTAATTCTAGCACAAGTTTAGGAGGAAGTTCAGGTATTATTGGTAAAATTCCATCTTACGATATTTTAGATTTATCGATGTCATATACTTACAAGAACTTTAAGCTGGAAACGGGTATTAATAATCTTTTAGATAATGCGTATTTTACCAGACGTGCAGAAGCCTATCCTGGTCCTGGAATAATTCCGTCACCACCAAGAAATTGGTTTACTACGCTACAAATCAAGTTTTAATATAATAACCAAATATTAGTCGTATATTTGCATGCAATTATATCTTAATTGCAATGACAGCACACAACAACAAAATATTAGGAGAAGGTCTAACTTATGACGATGTCCTATTAGTTCCAGCGTATTCCGAAGTGCTTCCTAGAGAAGTTAATATTCAATCAAAATTTACAAGAAACATTACTATTAATGTGCCTATTGTATCTGCAGCAATGGATACGGTCACAGAAAGTCGTATGGCTATTGCCATGGCACGTGAAGGTGGGATAGGTGTTTTGCATAAAAATATGACTATTGAGGCTCAAGCTACTAAAGTACGTAAAGTAAAACGTGCAGAAAGTGGCATGATTATCGACCCAGTAACTCTGCCAATGGATGCTAAAGTTAGTGATGCAAAAAATGCGATGCGCGAGCATAGTATTGGTGGGATTCCTATTGTTGATGAAAATGGAAAATTAAAAGGGATTGTAACCAATCGTGATTTGCGTTTTGAGCACAGAAATGAAAGACCTATCGTTGAGGTTATGACAAGCGAAAATTTAGTGACAGCTCCTGAAGGAACTTCATTAAAAGATGCTGAAAAGATTCTTCAAGAAAATAAAATTGAAAAGCTACTCATAGTCAATGGCGATAAGCTCGAGGGTTTAATTACCTTTAGAGATATTACCAAAGTCACTCAAAAACCAATTGCTAATAAAGATTCTTACGGAAGATTACGTGTTGCAGCTGCCATTGGTGTTACAGGTGATGCTGTTGATAGAGCAGAAGCATTGGTTAATGCTGGCGTAGATGCTGTAATTATTGATACAGCACATGGACATACTCAAGGTGTTGTATTGGTCTTAAAAGAAATAAAATCTAAATTCCCTGACCTTGAAGTCGTTGTAGGAAACATTGCAACTGCTGAAGCTGCTAAATATTTGGTCGAAGCTGGTGCTGATGCTGTAAAAGTAGGTATCGGACCTGGTTCTATATGTACCACTCGTGTTGTAGCAGGTGTTGGTTTTCCACAATTCTCTGCTGTATTAGAAGTCGCTGAAGCCATTAAAGGTTCTGGTGTTCCAGTTATTGCAGATGGCGGAATCAGATATACAGGAGATATACCTAAAGCCATTGCAGCTGGTGCAGATACGGTAATGTTGGGCTCATTATTAGCAGGAACAAAAGAAAGTCCTGGAGAGACCATTATATATGAAGGCAGAAAGTTTAAATCGTATCGTGGTATGGGTTCTGTTGAAGCTATGAAACAAGGCAGTAAAGACCGTTATTTCCAAGATGTAGAAGATGATATTAAAAAATTAGTGCCAGAAGGCATTGTTGGTCGTGTACCATACAAAGGCGAGTTATTTGAAAGTATTCACCAGTTTGTTGGTGGCTTACGTGCTGGTATGGGCTATTGTGGCGCCAAAGACGTTAATACTCTAAAGGAAACTGGACGTTTTGTAAAAATTACAGCAAGTGGTATTAATGAGAGCCATCCTCACGATGTAACCATTACTAAGGAAGCACCTAATTATTCGAGATAAGCTATCTTACACATAATAAAAAAGCAGCATCCAAACGGGTGCTGCTTTTTTATGCTATTTGAAAAATTAGTCTTTAATGAGTCTAACTCCAGCTCCAATTTGTATCGCATTACCATCAAAAAGAATTTCTGGTTCATCAAAGAGTTGAACCAATATTCGCCTTTGAGAACCTAAACTTGTTCCTCCTGTAGGATTAGTAATGTCAGAAGTTGCAAGAGTACATATACCTCCTGGGAAAATGGAACTACCTCCAGCACTGACATATCCATTCGGTAAAGCGTTAAAGATAGATCCACCATTACCATTACCACTAGATTCTACCCAGCCAATTTCAGATTTTAGAGCAGTAGCTTCGTTACCAGATTGGCCATTAGCAGCCAAAAAACTTTCAAGCTCTCTAAAATCTGCTTCAGTTGGAATACGCCAACCTTCAGGAGCTAAATTTCCATTTTCTAGAGCAAAATAATTGTACATAGCTGCATAATACCGAGGTGGCAGTTCTTCATCAACTGCATTATTAAAATCACTCGTATCTGCCCATTGAAATAATGGAGTTTGGTTATTTAAGTTACCCCAGTTACTACCGAAGACTTCAAAAGTATATTCAGTAATTGGAGTCCCATCATTAAAAGTTGTAGTTTTTAGGTTTTCAGCAGCCCATACCTGATTTCCTATGGTAATCGTATTGTAAGTGTTGCCATCTATGTCTGTAAATGTAAGTTCTTGTTGTTCTTGAGTATTATTGTCATCGCTGTTAGAACAGTTGAAAAAGAAAGTGAATACTAATAAAGCGGCTATAATTCTAATTGGATTTTTCATAAGGGTTTTCTTATATAACACGCAAGTTTTTAATTTACCTACCTCAATTATATATAGTTTAGAAATTATCCGGCTATAGTCTCAAGCGCATTGACTAAATAATCGATATCTTTTTTGGTTATATAAATTCCAAAAGAAATACGAACGCCATTTAAGCCAAAAGTAGACATAGGCCTAGTATCTATACTATAGTTATCAAACAGTTGCTTTTTTACTTTAGATACAGGTTTCCCAATAACTTCTAATGTTTGTATAGCACATGATAGTTGGTCATTTTCTGGTGTTTTTAGTTTAAATTTTGGATTAGCCTTTACTTTGTCTCTAAAATAATGTTTCAACGCATATGAGCGTTTGGTGATTTTTTCACCTCCAATAGCATTATGAAATGCAACAGCGTCACCCAAACCCAGATACTCAGGAAGATTTCTAGTATTGTAGTTTTCTAAACGTCTTACGCTTTTGTCTTTATGACCTCTAGCTACGATTAATGGTTTTAAATATTTCTGACTTTCCTGCTTTGCATAAAACACGGCTATACCTTTTGGAGAAAATAACCATTTGTGCGCACTGGCAGTATAAAAATCACAACCTAAATCTTTAAGATTAATGGTAAACATACCGGCTGTTTGCGCGCCATCGACTGCAACTAGAATGCCTTTTTTGTGTGCCATTTCACTAATTTCTTTTACTGGTAAAAGCATACCATTAGTGTTTACAATATGGCAGATGTTTATCACTTTTGTTTTGGGAGTAATTGCATTTTCATAGACAGCAACTATATCTTCTATTGTTTTTGGTAGTAGTGGTAATTTTGGGCGTACTAATTTTATGCCTTTTGTTTCTTGCCAAACTTCCCAAGGAACATATGCACTAGCGTGGTCATGGTTAGATAAGATGACCTCGTCTCCGGCTTTTAAATCTATACTTTTAGCAATAAGATTCATACCTTCTGTAGTATTGTGTGTAATGGCAATCTCTTCTTTATTTACCGAAAATAAATGCGCTACTTGTAGACGCACTTTTTCTTTTTCATCTTGCCATTCACCCCACATATATCTGGACGGAAACCCATCTAATGTAGCTCTATAACTGTTGGTAGCGCCTTGTACAGACATTGGTGATGGTCCTAGAGAACCGTTATTAAAATAGTAAAGCCCATGTGCAAAATGAAATTGAGCCTTTACAGTTTCCCAAAATGCTTCAGAACTATCATTTGCATTATAATCATTTAGAGGTTTAAGTCGCTCTTTATTATCTGCGTAGAGCTGAGGTATTAATAGAGAGGCTGCTGTACCTGCAGTAATCTTTTTTATAAATGAACGACGATCAGAATTACTCATAAACTGCACAATTAGATAAGCGTCTAAAATATTGAATAATATTGAGAAATGCGAAGGTGGTTTTTCTTCAGCTTTAAGCTTAAATAGATTTGAGTTTTATTGATTTCATAGGTTGTTAAACGAAGTTGGTTGAAATTCACTAGAAAGTGAAACCATAATTTGTATCCAGATAGTCTTAAAGTGTATCTTCGTTAAATAATTTTGATGTCTTGATGAAACACTTTGATTATATCATATTAGGAGCTGGAGCTTCGGGATTACTATTAGCCTACCGTATAGCTAGTGATGCCTTTTTTGATGATACATCTATCCTTATTATTGATAAAAGTAGTAACAAAGGTAATGATCGAACATGGTGTTTTTGGGAAGAAGGTCAAGGCGAATGGGATGATATACTAGAGAAATCTTGGAGCTCAGTTTTTTTTGGAAGTCAAACATTTTCCAAAACTATAGATATCTCACCTTATCGCTATAAAATGATTCGTAGTGCAGCATTTTATAATAAGCTTTGGAAAAAGATTAATCAGAAAAGTAATATTCAATTTTTAGAAGCTTCAATTAAAGATTTTCAAGAAAAAGAAAATGTATACGTAACAACTTCTAAAGGTGACTTTACCGCTACAAAGCTATTTAATAGTATTCCAGATTTATCGTATTTAAAACAAAAAAAATACCCGGTTTTGCAGCAACACTTTGTAGGTTGGTTTGTAAAGACAAAAACCGAAATTTTTGATGATACTTTGGCTACGTTTATGGATTTTTCTGTACCTCAAAATGGTAATACGCGTTTTATGTATATGCTGCCAATTGATAAGCAAACAGCACTTTTTGAGTACACGTTATTCTCTAAAGATATATTGCAACTATCAGAATATGAAGCTGCGATTAAGGATTATTTAAAAGAAAAAAGCGTATCAGATTTTGAGATTTTAGAAACCGAACAAGGTTCTATACCAATGACATCTTTTAAGTTTTCTGAATTAAACACATCTCGTGTTTTAAATATTGGTACAGCAGGTGGCTGGACCAAAGCAAGTACTGGTTATACCTTTAGGGCAACGAGTAAGCATACCAAAAAAATAACTGCATTATTAAAACAAGAAAAGGATGTCTCTAAATCACTTTCTAAGCCAAAGTTCTGGTTTTATGATTTAATCTTTTTAGATGTACTAGCAAATTATAATGCAAGTGGTGCGAAGTTGTTTTCGAGCTTATTCAAAAAAACTGATGTTAAAACAATTTTTAAATTTTTAGATGAAGAATCATCACTTCTTGAGGACTTAAAAATTATTCTTTCTGTTCCTCCAAAGCATTTTATCACGTCTTTTTTTAAACGTTTATTTTAGGTCTTGATAAACTTGTCCACGATGAGGTTTCAAAGCATCACGAATGGGTTTCATACTAGCCTCATCAACCACTAAATATGCAAGACTATGCATATTGCTTAAATCTTCAATTCCAGTAATTGAGATATTTAACTTTTCAATTTCAATATATTCTTTGAGATGTATAAGATGATGCTCGGCGGTTTTCTTTGCTGTTGGCCCTCTAAAATCCCAAATGAGTTTTAATTTTCGCATATATCTAAAAAACGATTTCAAACTTTGCGCTAAAATAGACATATATGTGATTACAGAACAATATTTAAAGTGTAAATATGTTATGTTTTTTGACTTGTGGAATACTCTATTTGTTTTATTTTTGTTCGATTCTGATTAGATTTAGACAATCAATTAAATGATAAATTACAAGATAAATTATGCGTATTAAGTTTCTAAACATTTTGCTCATTTTTCTTTGCTTAAACCTATCTCATGCTCAAAAGCAGCAGATTCTTCTTACTATCGATGATGATGTTGTGACTTCAGACGAATTCATGAAACTTTATAATAAGAATCTAGATTTGGTTAAAGACGAATCTCAAAAGCAACTCGATAATTATTTAGAGTTATTTGTAAACTATAAATTGAAACTTAAAGAAGCTGTTAGCCTAGGTTTGGATAAAGATGAAAACTACAAGCGTGAGTTCGAAAACTATAAAAAACAGCTAACCAAAAACTATCTTTCGGATAATAAAGTTACTGATGATCTTGTAAAAGAGACCTATGATAGAATGCAATATGATGTCAAAGCCTCTCATATTTTAATCCTAGATAATCCCGAAGAAGAAGACACATTGGTCGCTTATAATAAACTTTTAGAGTATCGTAAAACTTTGCAAGAAAAGGGGTTTGAATCTGCAAAAGAACAATACCATAATGGTAAAACGGTTTTAGTAGAAGATTTAGGGTATTTCTCAACATTTAAAATGGTTTATGATTTTGAGTCTAAAGCCTATGAAACAAAACCTGGGGATGTGTCTATGCCATTTAAAACAGATTTTGGTTATCATGTTGTTAGAGTTGATGAGAAGCGTCCATCTCGAGGTACTGCAACTGCTGCACATATTATGATTGCTGATAAACAAAAAGATAGCACTATAAATCCTAAAGAACGTATAAAAGAAATTTATAAAAAACTACAGCAAGGCGAGTCTTTTGAAGCATTAGCAAAACAATTCTCTGACGATAAGAGCTCTGCTAGAAGTGGTGGCAAGCTTCGTGCCTTTAAAAGTGGACAATTATCTTCAACAGTATTTGAGGATGCAGCATTTGCTTTAGAAAATCCAGGTGATGTTACGGAGCCTATTAAAACAAAATATGGCTGGCATATCATAAAGCTTATTAGTAAAGAAGCTATTAAAGGATTTGACGAATTAAAACCTACACTTGAAGCACAGATAAAACGTGATGCGCGTTCAAAACTTATAAATAGCGCTATGGTCGAGGAGTTATCTAAGCGTTATAAGATTGCTAGAAACCCAAAAACGAAAGCTTATTTTAAGTCTATTATTGCTGAATCGTACTTGGCTGGTAAATTTGATTTGCCTGAAGATTATAATGGCAGCGATGTTGTGCTTTCCGTTAATGATGCCGTTTTTACAAACAATGATTTCCTTCAGCATTTAAAAGCAAAACAGCGTCAGTATATGCGTCAGCAAGTATCAATAAAGAAAATTCTTGATAAAGAATTAGAGCTTTTCCATGAGAACTCTGTTTTAAAATTTAGAGAAGATAATCTAGAAAATGAAAATCAAGAATTCGCAGATATTCTTCAGGAATACAGAGATGGTCTATTGTTATTTGCATTAATGGAAAAACAGATTTGGAACAAAGCCTCTAAAGATACAATAGGATTAAAGACCTATTATGAAGCTAATAAAGCAAAATACATTTGGGAAGATAGAGTTGATGTAATTATCGCTTCTTCAGGAGACAAAGCTATTGCTAAAAGCGTTCAGAATTTAGTAAAAAGCGGTAAGACACAAGAAGAAATAAAAAAAGCTTTAAACTCTAATGATAAACAAAATGTCATTTTTACCTCAGGTGTTTTTGAAGTGTCTAATTCAAAACTTCCAAAAGATATGGAGTTGGTTACTGGAGTTTCGGACATATATGAGCACAACCAAGCTTATCATGTAATTAATATAAAGGAGATATTGCTGTCGGGTAACAAAACATTAGAAGACGCTAAAGGAAGTGTGGTTAATGATTATCAAAATAAGATTGAAGAAGACTGGCTACTTAAGCTACGAGAAAAGTTTAAAGTAGATGTTGACAAAAAAGTACTTAAACAGCTTAAATCTAAAATCAATAACTAATTGAAGTATAATATAACATATTGTTTTCTTGTATTTGCCATATTGGTTGGTTGTAATCGTTTTAAATCAGATGAAGCAGAAAATGCTGTAGCACGCGTAAACGATACGTATTTATACAGAGCTGATATAGAAAAAATAATCCCTGAAGGTGCTTCAAAAGCAGATAGTACGCTTTTAGCGAATAGTTATATTAATAAATGGGCAAGCGGATTGCTTTTAATAGATAAAGCCAAGCTAAATTTGTCAGCTGAGCAGCAATCAGATTTTAATTTACTAGTTAAACAATACGAAACAGATTTATATACAAAAGCTTATTTAGAAGCTTTGGTTAAACGTTCGATTGATACAACAATTACTACTGAAGAAGCAGAGCTTATATATCAAACAAATAAAGAATCCTTTAAGCTCAATGACGAGCTCTTAATGCTTCGTTATTTGAGCTTACCTCAAAATGCAGTGAATTTAGATAATATAAAATCACGTTTCAAAACTTTTGAAAGTGAAGATAAAGTCTATTTAGATTCAATAGCTGTTCAGTTTAAATCGTATTCGCTCAAAGATTCTGTTTGGGTTAAGGCTTCTCAGGTTATAGATAAGATTCCTGTGGTAAACCTGTCTAATAAAAATCAACTGTTAAAAAAATCTAATTTTATACAACTCAAAGACTCATTAAACCTATATTTGATCCAAATAAATGATGTACTTTTGCGCAACGATTACGCGCCTCTAGATTACGTAAAGCCTACAGTTAAACAAATTATAAGTAATAAACGTAAACTAGAGTTGATTAAGGAGATAGAAAATGGAATTACAAAGGATGCTATTAAGAATAAACAATTTGAAGTCTATAAGTAAAAATCTGCTTTCTGCAGTTTTTTTAATGACGATTACAGCCGGATTTTCTCAAGAGATTATTAAAGACGAAGTTAAAACTGAAGTAAAAGAAACGAAACGTCAAGGAAACCGTATTAAGGCAGACGGCGTTGCAGCTGTTGTTGGAGATTATATAGTTCTTGACTCAGATGTAAATAGAAGAATTGCACAAATTAAAGCTGCTGGTGGAGATATCGGAGATATTACAAATTGCGAAATATTTGGTAGTATTCTTGAAGAAAAACTCTATGCACATCAAGCTATTCAAGATAGTATCGTTGTCAACGAACTGCAGATTCGTTCTCAGATAGACCAACAAATTCAAGGCATTTTAGGTCAGTTTAATGGTTCTATGACAGAGATGCTTAATTTTTACAAAAAAGATTCTGAAGATGCTCTACGTGAAGAGATTTATGAAATTAACAAAAATCAATCTTTGGCCTCACAAATGCGTAATAAAGTCTTAGAAGAAATTGAAATTACACCTGAGGAAGTTCGTCAGTTTTATAATGATTTAAAGGAAGAAGGGTTACCAACTTTTGGGACAGAATTACAGATAGCAAATATTGTTATTATTCCTGAGGTTACCGAAGCGTCTAAGCAAGTAGCTATAGATAAACTTGCTGGGTTTAAAAAGGATGTCGAAGAAAATGGAGCAAGTTTCACTACAAAAGTTTTATTCTACACAGATGATGCAGGTTCTAAATCTACTGGAGGAAAGTATACGTTAAATAGAAAGCGTCCTCGAATGGTAAAAGAGTTTCGGGATGTCGCATTTTCACTTCAAGAAGGAGAAATATCTGAACCTTTTGAGTCTATTTATGGCTACCATATTATATTACTAGAAAAGATTAGAGGACAAGAATATGATGTAAGGCATATATTATTAAGACCAGAAATTACACCAGATGCCATTGAAAAAGCAAGAAAACAAATCGAAGATATAAGAACTAGAATTGTAGATGGTTCTGTTACGTTCGCTGAGGCTGCCCGTGAATTTTCTGATGAAGAAGAAACAAAATTCGAAGGTGGTCAGATGACAAATCCTACCACTCAAGATTTTAACTTTGAGTTGACTAAAATGGATCCAGAAATTTATGGTCAGATACAAGATTTAAAGGATGGGGAAGTGAGTCCTATTATTCAAGATGGTGATCGAGAAAATCCGATTAAGTTTAAAATCATGACAGTGACTAACCGTATTGACGATCATGAAGCAGATTTTGCTAGAGATTATTTAAAAATTAAGCGCTTAGCACTTCAGAATAAACATTTTGATGCTCTTGGTAAATGGCAAGAAGAGACAATTATGTCTACTTATATAAAAATCAATGGCGATTATAGAAGTTGTGATTTTAATGGTAACTGGTTAAAAAACAAATAATAGATGTCAGACGTAACTGCTATTGAAAATTTTGTAAAAAAGTACAAAGCACTTAAAGAAGAAATTGCAAAAATTATTGTCGGACAAGAAGAAGTTATAGATCAAATATTGATATCTATATTTTCTGGTGGACATTCTTTACTTATAGGTGTTCCAGGATTAGCAAAAACTTTAATGGTTAATACCATTGCACAAGCTCTAGGATTAGATTTTAAACGTATTCAGTTTACACCAGATTTAATGCCAAGTGATATTTTGGGTAGTGAGATATTAGATGAGGATCGTAAGTTTAAGTTTATAAAAGGACCAATATTTGCGAATATCATTTTAGCAGATGAGATTAATAGAACACCACCAAAAACTCAAGCGGCTTTACTTGAGGCAATGCAAGAGCGTGCTGTTACAGTTGCGGGACATCAATATAAATTGCAATTACCTTATTTTGTTTTGGCAACCCAAAACCCAATTGAGCAAGAAGGAACATATCCTTTGCCGGAGGCGCAGCTAGATCGCTTTATGTTTGCAATTAACTTGAATTATCCTTCATTTCAGGAAGAAGTTGACGTTGTAAAAGCAACAACCACAGATGTTCAAGTTTCTGTTAACTCATTATTTACAGCTCAAGAGATTATAGATTTTCAGAATGTGATACGTCGCATTCCTGTAGCAGATAATGTTATAGAGTATGCGGTAACTATGGTGGGTAAAACAAGACCTAACAGTACTGCGGCAACTGACTTGGTAAAGGAGTTTGTAGATTGGGGTGCAGGACCAAGAGCTTCTCAAAATCTTATTTTAGCAGCAAAAACATATGCAGCTACTAAAGGAAAGTTTTCTCCAGATGCCGAAGATATTCAAGCTGTAGCAACGTCTATATTACGTCATAGAGTTATCAAGAACTATAAGGCTGAAGCAGAAGGTGTAACTGATGAGACTGTTATTAAGAGTTTATTTTAATAGTTTTCAATTCAATTTTTCTCTTTTTTAGTTTTTCTGATGATTAGGCTGCAAAAAGAAAAGCTTATTAGCTAATCTGCAATTGTTAACTTATTAAACTATTAACCATAAAATTGAATTTTATTCAATTTACTTACGAATTTATTGCTTCACATTGAATTATTTTCAATGATTATTCAATTCTATTACATATTTTTAAAAATGCTTTAAAATTTGTAATTTTGTGCTGCTAAAAATTAATTATCAACCTTTAAAAATACTATATGGCTTTTGACATTGATATGATTAAAAAGGTTTATGCTAACATGACTGAGCGCGTAGATGCTGCTAGAGATATTGTTGGTAAACCATTAACCCTTTCTGAAAAAATATTATACGCTCACTTATGGGATGGAAAACCCACTAATGCTTTTACTAGAGGCAAAGACTATGTGGATTTTGCTCCAGACCGTGTTGCTTGCCAAGATGCAACAGCACAGATGGCACTACTACAATTTATGCAAGCTGGAAAGCCTAAAGTGGCTGTGCCAACAACAGTACATTGTGATCATCTTATACAAGCAAAAGAAGGCGCAGCAACAGATTTAAAAAATGCAAATAGTACAAGTAGTGAGGTTTTTAATTTTTTAGAATCTGTATCAAATAAGTATGGTATTGGTTTTTGGAAACCAGGTGCTGGTATTATTCACCAAGTGGTATTAGAAAATTATGCGTTCCCTGGAGGAATGATGATTGGTACGGATTCTCACACTGTAAATGCTGGTGGTTTAGGTATGGTTGCTATTGGTGTTGGTGGAGCTGATGCGGTCGACGTTATGGCTGGTATGGCATGGGAACTTAAATTCCCTAAACTGATTGGTGTAAAGTTAACAGGTAAATTATCTGGTTGGACAGCACCAAAAGATGTCATTTTAAAAGTTGCTGAAATTTTGACTGTAAAAGGCGGAACTGGTGCAATTGTAGAATATTTTGGACCTGGAGCAACAGGAATGTCATGTACCGGAAAAGGAACAATATGTAATATGGGTGCCGAAATAGGTGCTACCACTTCTACATTTGGTTATGACGAATCTATGGAGCGTTATTTACGTGCAACAGAAAGAGCAGATGTTGCAGATGCAGCAAACCAAGTTAAAGATTACTTAACTGCAGATGCAGAAGTTTATGAAAATCCTGGACAGTATTTTGACCAAGTTATAGAAATTAATCTTTCTGAATTAGGCCCATTATTAAATGGTCCTTTTACACCAGATTTATCTACATCTGTTGGTAGTGAAATGACTGAAAAGGCTACAGCAAATGATTGGCCTCTTCAAGTTGAATGGGGATTAATTGGGTCTTGTACCAATTCTTCTTACGAAGATTTATCTAGAGCTTCATCTATTGCACAACAAGCTATAGATAAAGGCTTAAAAATGAAAGCTGAGCTTGGGATTAATCCAGGTTCTGAGCAAGTGCGTTACACTGCTGAACGCGATGGTATTTTAGGAATTTTCGAAAACCTAGACGCTAAAATATTTACCAATGCTTGTGGTCCTTGTATTGGGCAATGGGCAAGATATAGTGACCCAAAAAATGCACCTAAAAATAGTATAGTGCATTCATTCAATAGAAATTTTGCGAAGCGTGCAGATGGGAATCCTAACACCCATGCTTTTGTAGCTTCTCCTGAGTTAACAGCAGCAATTGCTGTAGCTGGCCGTTTAGACTTTAATCCATTAACGGATAAATTAATCAATGAAAATGGAGAAGAGGTTATGTTCGATGAGCCAACCGGATGGGAATTACCTCCTAAAGGTTTTGACGTTAAAGATAATGGATACTTAGAACCAGTTGCTGATGGAAGTGGAGTGGAAGTATCTGTAAACCCAACATCTGAACGTTTACAATTATTAACACCATTTACACCTATTAAAGGTAACATTAGTGGTGCAAAATTACTGATAAAAGCTTTTGGCAAATGTACGACTGATCATATTTCTATGGCTGGACCATGGTTACGTTTCAGAGGACATTTAGATAATATTGCCAACAACACATTAATAGGTGCGGTTAATGCTTTTAATAAGAAAACAAATTTTGTTAAGAACCAATTGACTGGTGAGTATGGAGGAGTGCCAGACACACAGCGAGAATATAAGAAAAATAGTGTTTGGTCTGTAGTTGTTGGAGACCATAATTATGGAGAAGGTTCTTCTAGAGAGCATGCAGCTATGCAGCCACGTCATTTAGGCGTTGCTGCTGTAATAGTAAAATCCTTTGCACGTATTCACGAAACCAACCTTAAAAAACAAGGCATGTTAGGATTAACGTTTGCAAACGAAGCTGATTATGATTTAATTCAAGAAGACGATACGTTTAACTTCGTAGATTTAGAGACATTTGCCCCTGGAAAACAATTGACTTTAGAGATTATACATACTGATGGCAGTTCTGATACTATTAAGTTAAACCATACTTATAACGATTCTCAAATTGAATGGTATCATGAAGGTTCTGCGCTAAACCTAATTAAAAAGCAGAATGCTTAGTTAGGTAATTGTAAAATTTAAAAAGGCTTTGATGAAAATCAAAGCCTTTTTTCTTTAATATTATGTGGGTTATTTTATTAATACATTGTATTTCCATTAGCAGAACTCTTAGGAATTTCTTGCATAGCATCCCAATGCTCTATAATCTTTCCGTTTAGGTCAAACTTAAAGAAATCCATAGTTACATATTCTTGATTTCCTGGCCAAGTTTGATGAGTGTGTAAGGCAACTAAATCTCCTTCAGCTATAGCTCTAACAAATTCAATTGACTTATTAGGATATTCATTTTGCATGCGTTCAAAATATTCAATAAACGGTTGCTTACCATCACCAACTAATGGATTATGTTGTATATAGTCATCACCAACAAATAATTCAACTGCTCTTTTGGGATTACCTTCGTATGCCATTTTGTAAAATGCAATCGCATTTTGTTTGTTTTGATGTAAAGTCATAATTATGTCTTTCTAAGTTAAAAATAATAATTACTCATCACAAAAAAAGCCTTTCTATTTAGAAAGGCTTTTATGAATATTGTAAACGTTAATGAACTATAATGCAGCAACGTGCTTAGTTAATTGCGATTTTAAGTTACCAGCTTTATTAGCATGAATAACATTTTTCTTTGCTAACTTATCAATCATACCAACAACAGTAGGCAACATTGCTTGTGCTTCTTTTGCGTTAGTTAACTCACGTAATTTTTTGATAGCATTACGTGTTGTTTTATGCTGGTATCTGTTCAGCACGCGTCTCTTTTCGTTACTTCTAATTCTTTTTAATGCTGACTTATGATTTGCCATGTCTATTATTTTATTAAAAAATTGTAGCCCGTAGGGGAATCGAACCCCTCTTACCAGGATGAAAACCTGGCGTCCTAGCCGATAGACGAACGGGCCATTTATATTCAGATTTTTAAAGCAATTTTAAAGGCTATAAAAATCAATTTAAAATTTAAATGAACAACAATGTTTCCATTGCGGATGCAAAAATACAACTATTTTTAAATGTTGCAACACCAAAGCAATTTTTTTTAAAAAAAATTAATATGCTTTAGCAAAGAGCACACGTTGCTTAGAAACTTTACCTGTATAAATACACTTTCCTTCTTCTATTTTATTATCATAAGGGATGCATCTAATCGTCGCTTTTGTAAGCTCTTTTATTTTATTTTCCGTCTCTTCTGTGCCATCCCAATGCGCAAAAACAAAACCTGTTTTTGTCTCGAGAATGGTTTTAAAAGTTTCGAAGTCGTTTACTTCTGTAATATGATTGTCTCTAAATGTTTGAGCATTCTTAAATAAATCTTCTTGAATCGTTTTTAATAAAATAGATATTCTCTCATCTATGCCTTCAATTGAAACAACCTCTTTAGTTAAGGTATCACGTCTAGCTAATTCTACAGTTCCATTTTCTAAATCTTTTGGTCCAATAGCTATTCGTAAAGGAACACCTTGTAACTCATGTTGCGCAAATTTTGCTCCAGGTCTAAAAGTATCTCTATCATCAAACTTAACCGTAATGTTTCTTGCTTCTAAATCAGATTTAACTTTTGACACTACCTCTTTAATAGCTTCAAATTGCTCATCGTTTCTATATATAGGTACAATAACGACTTGGTTAGGAGCTAAGTTAGGAGGCAATACTAATCCTTGATCATCACTATGTGTCATGATTAATGCTCCCATTAGCCTAGTAGAAACACCCCATGATGTCGCCCAAACGTGGTCTTGTTTACCTTCTTTATTTGTGAATTTAACATCAAAAGCTTTAGCAAAATTTTGACCTAAAAAGTGAGATGTACCTGCCTGTAATGCTTTTCCGTCCTGCATTAAAGCCTCTATACAATGGGTGTCAATAGCGCCAGCAAAACGTTCGCTTTCAGTCTTAACACCTTTAATTACCGGTATGGCCATAAAATTTTCAGCAAAATTTGCATATACTGTATTCATTTGTTTGGTTTCAGCGATTGCTTCTGCCTCAGTGGCGTGTGCAGTATGACCTTCTTGCCATAAAAATTCGGCAGTACGTAAAAATAAGCGTGTACGCATTTCCCAACGAACAACATTTGCCCATTGATTAATTAAGATTGGTAAATCTCTATAGCTTTGTATCCAACCTTTATATGTGTTCCATATAATGGCCTCACTCGTTGGTCTGACTACAAGTTCTTCTTCTAATTTAGCATCTGGATCGACTCTTAACTTCCCTTCATTGTCAGGGTCGTTTTGTAATCTGTAATGCGTAACTACAGCACATTCTTTTGCAAATCCTTCAGCATTTTTTTCTTCAGCTTCAAACAAACTCTTAGGTACAAAAAGAGGGAAATATGCATTTTGATGTCCAGTTGCCTTAAACATTTTATCTAATTCAGTTTGCATTTTTTCCCAAATAGCATAACCATAGGGCTTGATAACCATACAACCTCTAACAGCTGAATTTTCAGCTAAATCAGCTTTTACAACCAATTCATTATACCATTTTGAATAATCTTCTGCTCTTTTTGTAAGATTTTTGCTCATTCTCTGTTATTTGGCACAAATATTGTGACTATGTTAAATAAAAAAATAGTAGGGCAAAACTAACTATTTTTGTAAAGTTCAACAATTTAAATCATCATAGATATGCGATTTACTTCTACACTCAAAAAATTAGCGGCACCATTTATGGCATTAGGAGCAATTTTAATGCTTTTTTCATGCGGTGCCTATCAATACGTTGGATATGATAATGATGGCATCTACAATTCTGACCAAGTCGTTGTAGAAGTAGATGATGCATCTAATAGTAGAGCAAACTCTGAATACTACACAAATTATTTTGCTGAAACATCTGAAAAGTTGCAATCTATAGAAGAAGAGTCTGAAATTTTTACAGATATTGACTCCTACAGTAGTGGAGAGGAAGTTAATGAAGAGGTTGTTTTAGAAGGAAATTATGGTGGTTGGGGTCAAGTTAATGACCAAGTTATTGTAAATTTTTATAATACGGGTTGGAATAATTGGGGTTGGAATGACCCATGGTTATGGAATGGTGGTTTTGGCTGGGGTTGGAACAATTGGCGTTGGAACAGATGGAATAGATGGGGCGGCTATGGTTTCGGCTGGGGCTGGGGTTGGAATGATCCTTTTTATTGCCCTCCAGGATTTGGCTGGGGTTGGAACAATTTTGGTTATGGTCGCTTTGGCGGTTATTACGGTAATAGTTTTGCATATAATAGAGGAAGACGAGGAGCGGTTTATGGTAGAAGAAACTCTGCACTAAATAGTAGATCTATTGCTCAATTAGATAGAAGAACTGCAAGTAGAAGAGGAAGCGCCGTTTCTAGAAGAATAACGTCAAATAATGGTAATACAAGAACAGTTAGAAGAAATGCTGATGGAACAATAGCAAGGTCAAGAACTACAACTGAAGTTAGATCAAGAAGAGCAATAAGTAATTCTCGTATACGTAATGGTAATGGTACTACAACAAGACCTTCACGAGGCACTATTTCAAGGCCAAGAGGTACTACGACTAGACCTTCACGAGGTACTATTTCAAGGCCAAGAGGTACAACAACTAGGCCTTCACGTGGTACAACAACCAGGCCATCTAGAGGTACTACTATAAGAAGATCAAGTAGTCCTTCACGTTCGTCAGGAAGTATACGTTCTGGTGGTGGTTCTCGATCTTCAGGAGGTTCTCGATCTTCAGGAGGTTCAAGAGGCGGTAGAAGAGGATAAATAATTCAAATTAAGTTTACTATAATAAATATATTATGAAAAGAGTACTTATACTATTCATAACGGCCATTTCTATGTCTTTTGTTAACGCTCAGGATATTACAGATGCATTAAGATATGCAAATGATGAAATTGGTGGTACTGCCCGTTTTAGAGCCATGGGAGGCGCTTTTGGTGCACTTGGTGGAGATATTTCTGCAATAAATATAAACCCTGCGAGCTCGGCAGTTTTTGCGCAAAGTAAAGCTTCATTTACTTTAGGCTTATCGGCAAAAAATAATGATGTCAATTATTTTAATATAAACAGATCTTCTGAAGATAATAGTTTTAACCTAGGACAAGGTGGTGGTGTTTTTGTATATGCTAGTAATAACCCTAATACAAAATGGAATAAATTTTCTTTAGGAATTGCATATGATAGAACAGGAGATTTTAGTGATAGTTGGATTGCAAGTGGTGTAAATACGAATACTTCTATTGCTGAATATTTTAATGGCTTTGCCAATGGTTTGAGACTGGATGAAATATCTGCATTACCTGGAGAAACTATTAATGAAGCTTATGCGGATATAGGTAGTGTATTTGGATTTGGACATCAACAGGCATTTCTTGGGTTTGAGTCATTTATACTAGAACCTGTTGCAGATGTTGACGATAATATAGACTATGATAGTAATATAGTTGGTGGAAATTATAACCAAAGATATGCTTTAGCTTCTACTGGATATAATGGCAAAATGGCTTTTAATTTTGCAGCACAATACGACGAGAGAATAAACATAGGAGTAAATATTAATGCACATTTCCTAAACTATGAGCGTTCTACAGTATTTGATGAGACAAATTCTAATGCTGGCTCTACAGTTACTGCAGTTGGTTTTGATAATACGCTTTTAACAACAGGAACAGGTGTGTCATTCCAGATAGGTTCTATTGTAAAACTTACAAATGAATTTAGAGTCGGACTTACCTATAATTCTCCTACTTGGTATCGTATTAATGATGAAACTACTCAGTTTCTGCAAACTACAGTAGATGGTTTTAGTAACCCGATAGTTATTAGTCCAAACATTATAAACATATATCCAGCATATAGATTACGTACTCCAGGAAAGGTGACAGGAAGTTTAGCATATGTTTTTGGAGATAGAGGTTTGTTGAGTTTTGATTATTCCAGAAAGGATTTTAGTGATACTGTTTTTAGACCAACAGATGATCCATTTTTTGCATTTCAGAATGATGAAATATCTAGCTTACTTGGAGTTTCTAATACCTATAGAATAGGAGGAGAGCTTAGACACAAACAATTTAGCTTTAGAGGCGGCTATAGAATGGAAGAAAGTCCATATATAGATGATACTTTTGTTGGAGATTTAACAGCATATTCACTAGGATTTGGTTATAAGTTTGGTGATTTTGCCATAGATATAGCATACAGCCAAGCAGAAAGAGAGCGTAATGAATTCTTATATTCTAATGCACCAACATTTAGAGAAACTGCAAACTTAGATACTAAATTTACAGATGTGGTTTTAACACTTACTTTTGGGATATAAGGTAATTTTAAAAATTTATAAAAACTCCTTACAGAAATGTTAGGAGTTTTTTTGTAAGGTTAATTATAAGATTACGACTCGTTAGAATATCATCAATTTTTTTATTATGAATTCTTTATGGGTTTTTGAAGATGTTAACCTCTTTGGTTTGTTATGCCCGCACAAGTTTAAGGCTTATAAAAGCGAACATGATTTTGATGCTTATAAGAAAAGTGATTATATCTATTTTGAGGAAGATGCTGCCAATAAAGTCTACCTTATAGAAAAAGGTAAAGTGAAGATTGGGTATTATAATGAAAATGGTGAAGAAGTTGTGAAAGCCATTTTAAGAAAAGGCGAATTGTTTGGTGAAAAAGCCATACTTGGAGAAAATATCCGTGATGAGTTTGCGCAATCTTTGGATAATAATACGTCTATTTGCCCAGTAGGTGTTAGTACCATGCATGAGCTCATGCGAGATAACCAAACATTTAGTTTCAAGATATATAAATTCATTGGTTTCAAATTTAAGAAGCTTGAGCGTAGACTCCAGCTTTTGTTATTTAAAGATGCAAAAACAAGACTTGTAGAGTTTTTAGATGAGTTGTGTCTGGAATATGGTTATAACTGTGATAGAACAGGAGATCACGTTATCAAACACCCTTATACACAGAAAGATATAGCTTCGCTTATAGGTATATCTAGACCAACTTTAAATACACTTTTAAATGATTTAAAGGATAATAACATCATTAATTTCAATAGAAAAGAAATAAGAATCCTTAAAAAAATTGCCTAATGTTAGCTAGCTAACATTTTTTCTTATTGTCGGCATATAATTTAGCAGTATCAAATTATATGAACTTAAAAAATAAGACAATGATTAAAAAAATGTTTTTAGGAGTTTTAGCATTAGGACTAATGCTAACTTCTTGTAGCGACGATGATGATAATGCATCAAATTTAGAAACCTTAACTTTGAATCTAAACGGATTAGAAGCTCTAGGTTCTAACTTTGTATATGAAGGATGGATTATCGTAGATGGACAACCAGTAACTACAGGTCGTTTTACAAGTGTTAATTTCCCTCAAAACTTTCCTGTAGATGCAACGCAGCTTTCAAATGCAACCGCTTTTGTATTATCAATCGAACCCCTTGTAGATCCAGACCCAGCACCAGCACCAACAAAAGTGCTTAGAGGAGAGTTTACAGGTAATAGCGCAAGTGTAAATACAGATTTAATTGGTGATTTAACCAATGTTTCAGGAACTTTTTTCTTAAGAACACCGACAGACGAAATGATGCCTGGAGCAGGTAATAATGGTAATGATGAGTATGGCGTGTGGTTCGGTACTCCTGGAATGCCTCCAACAGCAAATTTAACTTTACCAGATGTATCTCAGAATGCAGGTTGGACTTATGAAGGTTGGGTAATTGGGGATTCAGGACCAATTAGTACTGGTACATTCGATAACTTTGGAGGTCGTGATAATTTTACAGGTTTTAGTGGTACTGAATTTAATCAAGGTCCACCAGTACCAGGAGAAGATTTCTTTTTAAATGCACCTACAGGAGAAGTATTTCCTTTAGATGTTAGAAATAGAATGGTAGTAATTTCACTTGAGCCAGTTCCAGATGATTCTCCGGCACCTTTTGCAATTAAACCTTTAGTTGGTGTAGCAGGTACTGAAACAGCGCCTTCTACTCATGATTTTTCTGCAAATGTTGCGTCTTT
The DNA here is from genome assembly GCF_014635865.1 of Winogradskyella haliclonae. GTDB lineage: Bacteria > Bacteroidota > Bacteroidia > Flavobacteriales > Flavobacteriaceae > Winogradskyella > Winogradskyella haliclonae. The sequence goes on from NZ_BMDQ01000001.1 coordinate 1,710,475, forward strand.
ACCTACTGGTACAGTAACAAGATAGTTTTATAACACATAAATGTTATTTATAAAGCGTAGTTTCGTCTAAGAAGCTACGCTTTATATTTTATATAAATGAATAAGACCAAACGAAATAATATTCTTTTTATAGTAGTAATAGTTTTACTGATTTTACCACAAACTCGACAACCAATACAAGTGCTTTTGCATAAAGGTATAGCTTTGATTAACCCTGTGACTATTAAAGAAGAAACAGAAAGAGTTACCTTAAGTAATTATGATTGGCAATTAAAAACAGAGCAAGAGACGCCTTATAGTTTTAATCAATCTAAAGATAAAATTGTGATTGTAAATTTTTGGGCAACATGGTGTCCGCCTTGTATTGCTGAGATGCCAAGTTTACAAAAGCTATACGATAAATATGGTCAAGATATAGATTTTCTATTTGTCACAAATGATTCAATAGATAAAATTGAAGCTTTTAAAGAAAAGAACAATTATACATTCCCGGTATATCAAATACTATCTAACCCACCCAAAGAGTTGCAAACGTCCTCAATTCCTAGAACTCTAATAATTAACCCTAAAGGAGAAATTATTATAGATAAATCAGGTGCTGTAGATTGGTTTGGAGAAAAGGTGAAAAAAGAGATAGATAAACTTTTAGAAAAAACTATTTAAAATATTTAAACGGTACTATAAGCATCCCAAAGTTTTCGCCTTTATGTTTCCCTAAATGCTTATGATGTATTTTGTGTGCACGTCTAACACCACGAGCATATTTGTTATCAATATTTCTCAGCCACTTAAAGCGTTGGTGTATAAAAATATCATGAACAATAAAATACGCGATACCATAAGCTAGTATACCTAATCCTATTGGTAAAGTGAACCAGATTCCTTCATAGCTCCATAAATAAAAACATACCATGCTAACAACAGCATAAAAAATAAAGAAGGCATCATTACGCTCAAACCAACTATCATGGTCTTTATGATGGTGGTCTTTGTGCAAACTCCATAAAAAGCCATGCATAATGTACTTGTGCGTAAACCATGCATTAAATTCCATTATAAAAAACGTTCCAAAAAATATAAGAATCCAGAAAAGTATTTGCATTTGGGGTTAAGTTTTAAAGTAAGTTTAATTGATATTTTACATAGCTACGAGTTAAAAGTTCTACTTTTTTGTAGTCAGGAACTCTAATTCGGGCAGATTTTATTTCAAGAGCAGGTGTCTTTTTAAGCTTTTCTAATAATTTACTGTAATATCTGTAAGCCATAAATACACCAAAGCGCGCATCAAGTGGTAGTTTTTTAATACCCACAAGACCTTTCTTAAAATCTTCTTCAATATCATCAATTATTGCTTTTTTTGAAGATTCATCTAAATGATTTAAATCTGTGTTTGGGAAATATGTACGACTTAGGTCTTCAAAATCAGCTTTTAAATCTCTGAGGAAATTGACTTTCTGAAAAGCTGATCCTAAATGCATTGCAGAGCTCTTTAACTGATTGTATTTTTCATTATCTCCTTTAACAAATACTTTTAAGCACATTAAACCCACAACATCAGCTGAGCCATATATGTATTGTTTGTATTCTTCATCAGTAAGATAGTCTTGTTTATATAAATCTTGATGCATACTTTTCATAAACGCATCGACCATATGCTTTTCAATATTATACTTATGATATGTTTCTTGAAATGAATTTAGAATAGGATTAAGGCTAATTTTCATTTCTAATGCATCTTCTAAATCCTGAGAAAATTTATCGAACAATGCTTTTTTATCATAGTCATGAAACGTATCTACAATTTCATCTGCAAACCTTACAAATCCGTAGATGTTATAAATATCTTGTCTAATACTTTCTGAAAGCATTTTTGTGGCCATAGAAAACGAAGTGCTGTAAGACGTCGTCACTAACTTACTACATTCTCTTGATACCTTGTCGAAGATTGATTTCATGATACTAAGTTTTTAATTTGATTGATGCTTCTTTATTAAGTCTGCTGCCAGTTTACCTGATATTAATGAAGGTGGCACACCGGGCCCAGGTACTGTTAACTGTCCAGTAAAATATAGATTCTGTACTTTTTTACTTTTCAGATTAGGTCTAAGAAATGCTGTTTGCATAAGCGTATTTGCCATACCATAAGCATTTCCTTTATATGAATTATACTCTTTTTTAAAGTCTTTAACACAAAAAGACTCTTTAAAGATAATATTATCTGTAACTTTTTGTGCAGTTTTTCTTTCGAATCTTTCTATAATAATGTCAAAATATTGCTGTCTAAGTTGCTCAGTATCTTCCAAGTCTGGGGCAATTGGTATTAGAAAAAAACCAGTTTCACAATTTTTTGGAGCCATACTTGTATCCGTTATAGATGGAAAATTGACATAAAACAATGGTTCATCAGGCCATTTAGGATTATCGTAAATGTCTTCAGCGTGAGCCTCAAAATCTGTATCAAAAAATAGATTGTGATGTTCTACGTTGTTTAGTTTTTTGTCAAAACCTACATAGAATAATAATGATGACGGTGCAAAAATTTTCTTTTCCCAATAAGCTTCGCTATACTGTCTAAATTGAGGTTTCAGAAGTGTTTCAGAATGGCTATAATCCGCACCACTAAGAACATAGTCGGATTTTATAGTTTCACCATTAACAACGATACCAGTAGTTTTTCCTTTTGATACATTAATTTCGTTAACTGCAGAATTGGTATGTATAGTCACTCCTAGGCTTTCTGCTAAATCTCCCATTGCTTTTATAACCTCATACATTCCGCCTTTTGGATGCCATGTACCAAGACCAAAGTCTGCGAAGTTCATAAAACTATAAAATGACGGTGTTTTACTTGGTTTCGCACCTAGAAATAAAACAGGAAACTCTAGTGTTGATATTAATTTTGGGTTTTTAAAGTTCTTTCTAACTTGACTGCTTATTGTTTTAAAAAATTGGTCAACTCTTGTAATAGTGTCTTTCGTAACAAGTTCTAATGGAGAAAGCCCTGGTTTTAAAACTATTTTGTTGATAGCTATATCATAATTCTCTTGAGCTTGAGATATAAATTTTCTTAAAGGTTTGGAGCTGCCATTTTCTATACGTTCAAATTCATCACAAATTTTATCCATGGTGTCACCAATGGTAATTTCATCATCAGAAAAGAAGATTTTATAAGCTGGACTTAGTTTATCCAATTCGTAATAATCTTTAGCAGATTTACCAAAATCATTAAAAAATTTCTCAAAAATATCAGGCATCCAATACCAACTTGGACCAATATCAAAAGTGAACCCTTCTTTTTTTAGTTGTCTTGCTCGACCGCCAATGGTATTATTTTTTTCAAATACAGAGACATCGTAACCTTCTTTAGCAAGATAGCATGCTGCTGAAAGAGAAGAGAAACCAGAACCTATGATGGATACTTTTGTCATACCTTAGTTTAGTTGCGAAACGACTTCTTTTATAGATTTAAAAGACTTGACTTTTTTTGGCAAGTTATCTAGGTCTAAATAGTTTAGCATTTGTCCTAAAATCCAAAACTCTGCATCAGATTTTTTAAGAATAAACTTGTCAAAGTCCTTAATATAATCCTCTATATCATTCTTAAGAGGTTTAATTGTAAAGTAGGATAAGAAAATTAAATCATCATAATAACCCAGAATATCACTAAGACTATCTATAGGTACACTTTGACCCAAAAATATGGCGTGATAATTACGAGATGCTATTTGATAGTTTAAAAACATTAAACCAAGCTCATGAATCTCATTATCTGGTAGAAAAAGTACAAATGTCTTTTTAGATGTAGGTTGCGCCTCTGCTTGAATAAACTCCGTGTTTATTAGTATTTTTTGACGAATAAGTGTTGTTAAAAAGTGCTCATGTGCAGGTGTTATTGTATCTGTTTGCCATAACAATCCAATCTCTGTTAATAAGGGGATAAAGACATCATAAAAAACATCTTCAAAAGACTTGTCTTTAAGTAAGGACTCGTATGTATTGTAAAACAATGCTTGGTCGAAATTTAACATTGATAATTTAAAAGAATTGATAGCATGACTCTCAAGATTAGTTTGGGATGCAATATCTCTTACCAAGCTTGGTATTTCGTTAGCTTTTAGGGTTGCAATCTTAGATATTTTATAACCATTATTATTAAGGTAACTTACATTAAGCAATTTTTGAAAACTTGCTAAATCATAATATCTAATATTAGTATCTGTTCTTTTTGGGGAAAGTAAGTTATAACGCTTTTCCCATATTCTAATAGTATGCGCCTTGATACCCGTTAGATTTTCTAAATCCTTTATACTAAACTTATTCTTTAAATTGTTCATTAATTATAGCTAATCGTTAAACAAAAATAAGTTTTTAACTCAAAAAAAGGGTGTATTTAACAAAAATTAAATAAACAATTCTATAAACAATAAAATTTAAGAGTAAAAAGTGCGCACGAGAAGACTCGAACTTCCACGACCTAAACGGTCACTGGCCCCTCAAGCCAGCGCGTCTACCAATTCCGCCACGTGCGCATAAATGAGATGTAAATATAAAAAAAAAGTTAAGCTATACTGCTTAACTTTTGTGACTTGGCTGGGGCTCGAACCCAGGACCCTCTCCTTAAAAGGGAGATGCTCTACCAACTGAGCTACCAAGTCATTATTTGTTTCTCTAAATGAGGGTGCAAATATAAAATGTTTAATTAATAAAACAATGCTTTTTTTAGATATTTTTTCGTTTTTTTGTGTAGTATCTAGCTAGGAGTTTCACAATCAATTTATAAGCACATATGATTATAGTTTTAGTGGGTTATATGGGGTCGGGTAAATCTACAATTGGAATAGAATTGGCTAAAGTTTTAGATTACGATTTTGTTGATTTAGATGCTGTTATTGCTGAAAATGAAAACTTGTCAATTCCAGAAATATTTAGTCAAAAAGGAGAAATTTATTTTAGAAAAAAAGAAACACACTATTTAAAAGATATAATTTCTTCAAAGATTAAAATTGTTTTGTCACTAGGTGGAGGTACACCATGTTATGGAAATAATATGGACTTAATAATGAACAATAATAGTGTTGAGTCATTTTATTTAAAGACATCTATTCCCGAATTATTAAATAGACTTTGGATTGAGAAACAAAATAGGCCTTTAATAAGTCATATAAATTCAAAAGAGAATTTAACTGAGTATATAGGGAAACACTTATTTGAACGTTCTCTGTTTTATTCTAGAAGTCATCACTCAATCGTAACAGATGGAAAAATGATTTCAGAAATTGTAGAGCAGATACTATTAAAATTAATCTAGGTAAGCTTCATAAGGCTGCTTACTTAAATTAACATTGACATGTTCTTTTAAGGAAGTAGATAAAGAAATACCTTTAAAATCTGCCTTTACAGGATATTTCTTATGATTTCTATTTACTAAGACAGCTGTTTTAAACTGTTTTATTGGTACGTTTAAAAAATGCCTAACACCATACATTAAAGTACTTCCGGAATTTAAGACATCATCAACAAGTACTATAGATTTATTACTGTACTGTTCAGCATTTATTGAAGTAGTAATAGTATTTAGTGGCGACTTTTTGTCTATAATTACTTTACAGAGAGTACTATTTATATGAGAGATTTTATCTAAAGTTGATTTAATTTTTTTAGCCAATAGGAACCCGTTTTTTTCAATTCCTGCAATAATTAATTCATCCTCACCAACATTACTCTCATATATCTGATATGCAATGCGCTTTATTTTATGTTGAATTTCTTGGTGATTAAGAATGGTATTTTTTTCTGCGCTCATACTCACTTTTTTTCAAATATAAAAAAGAGTTCTTTATCTTTTCTACCTTCTATAGAATTGAATGAAGATTCAAGCGTTTTAATTTTAAAATTATCTTTAAATAGTCTATAGTAAATTTCTTTGTTTCCGCCAAAAGGAGGGCCATTTTCTGTCAATTCAAAATCAAAAAATAAGCCTGATAATTTGCCATTTGTATTAAGCAAATCATTCATTTTTAAGACATAATTTTTACGTAAACTTGGATTTAAGGCACAAAAAAATGTCTGTTCAATAATCAAATCAAATTTCATGTTCAAATCAAAAAAATCCATTTGCAAACATTGTTCATTTGCAAAACTAGGTATTCTTTTTTTTAAGTTCTTTAATGGGCTTTCAGCAATATCTAGTGCATAAATATTTTTAAAACCTAATTTCCATAAATACTCAACTTCATAACTGTTACCAGCTCCAGGAATTAAGATTTTGATGCTTTTATCTGGAATTTGGTTTATGTATTTTTTAATAGGATTTGATATTTCACCAATATCCCAACCTGTATTTTGGTTTAGGTATCTGTTTTCCCAATAATTTGCATCTAAATTATTCTTCTTCACTTGTGTAACTTTCTATTGAGCGCCTGTCTTTTTTCGTTGGTCTTCCTGTACCTTTCTTTCTGTAATAATCTTTACTATACTTTAGTAACTCTTGAGTTTCAAATTCTGATTTTGGTGTTAAGTCTGTTCTATAAATATCTACAAGTTTAGCGCCAACACGATTTGGAGGAATATCATTAACTTTTATTTTATAGTTTATCTGATTTTTTCTGAATATTATGATATCCCCAACATATACTTCTCTACTTGGTTTAACTATCGTATCATTTACCTTAACCTGACCCTTTTTGCATGCTATTGAAGCTTGATTTCTGGTTTTACTGTATCTAACACACCATAAAAACTTATCTATGCGCATATAATTTAACTAAAAACTGCGTTAATGAATTTGCACAAAGGTATTATATTATTGTATCTTGCGACCAAAAATTAAGCAGTATTGAACCTAGTTTGTAACTATTACAAACATGTATTTAAACACTTTATGAAATTAAGAAAAACCTTAAGTATAGCAGCTCTTTTCTCTTTAATCATTTTAGCCTGCTCGCAGGATGATGATTCTGGTGTAAGTATAGTTCCTGATAGAGATAGGGCTGAGCAACAAGTAACTGATAAAGCTATATTGTTAGAGTATTTACAAAGTCATTATTACAATAGTGGCACATTAGCTGGTATTCAAAACCCTGAAGTTGGTGATATAGTTATTACTGAACTTTTAGAAGGAGAGACTGTTCCTACAGGTCATACATTATTATTGGCAGCAGTAGAGACTAAAACAACTATTTTTGAAGACACATTATATGAATACTATATTTTAAGAATAAATCAAGGTGGAGGAGATGCAGCGCCAAATTTTACTGATAAAATAAGAGTCGAATATGAAGGTAATTTAGTTGAGGATGCCTCAGTTTTTGACAGTGCTATAAACCCAGTAGACTTTAATCTTGTTGGTTTTTCAGGTAATGCTGGAGGTGTAATAACTGGTTGGCAGAGAGTATTTCCTGAATTTAATACAGCAATAAGTTTTACGACTGGTGCAAATGTAGAGTTTGATGATTATGGTTTAGGAGTTATGTTTTTGCCCTCAGGATTAGGGTATTTCTCTACTCAATTATTAGGTATACCATCTTACTCAAATTTGATTTTTAAGTTTGCTTTATACCAAACAGAAGTTAATGATCATGATAATGATGGTATACCTTCTTACATTGAAGATTTAAATGAGAATCTTGATGTTTTTGATGAAGACAGCGATGAAAATCTTGTGTCAAATTACCTCGATCCAGATGATGATGGGGATGGTATACTAACAATAAATGAACTTGAAAGAAGAGAATACATTATTAGTGTAGGAGGAGAAGAACCTTCTTTAGCTAATAATGAATTTGAATTAAGTAGAGTTGAAGAGATGGGTATGATTACTATAACAACAGGAACCATTATTGATTCTGATAATAATGGAATAATGGATTACTTAGATGCTGATATTACTATAGATTATAATGAAGATAACTAATATCAAGTTGATGATTTTACATAAAAAAACCGCTAAATTTATTTAGCGGTTTTTTTTATTGCCCTTAACTAAAGGCTTATATCTTATAAGATAAGCTTAAGATTAATTGTTCTGGCCTTGTGTCTAGACGGTCTAAAGAAATGATATTATTGTTATCAATAAATGTAGCTTCATTATCACTAAAACCTCTTTCATATCTTAAATCGATACCAAGTCTATTGAGGTTAAGACCAATACCAAAGTTTAAACCAACACTAAAGTCATTTTCAATATCATCAACTCTTAAGTTGTCAAAATCTGTATCAAGTATATACTGTAATGATGGTCCAGCAAAAACATTAACTGGTCCTAGAACTTTTAGTCCAACTAATAATGGAACATCAAGTTTTTGCATATCAAAATCTCCAGCATTATAATCACTTTTAATTTTAGTATACACTAGCTCTGGTCTAAAGTATATTTTGTTTCCAAGTTTTCCGAAAAGACCAATATGATAACCGATATTTTGGTCTGGATTCTGAAAATTGTTGTTTACGGATTCAAAATAATCGCCGTTACCTCCATAATTTAAACCTGCTTTGATACCAAAGCCACTCCCTTTTTGGGCAAATAAACTTGTTGAAAATCCTACAACTAAAAGTGCAGTAAAAAATAAATTCTTCATAATTATTCGTTTTTGATTTAGATTACTTTAACAAAAACGCTGCCAAACTCAACTTATTTTCTTTTTATCGCTTTTTTTGCTGCTTTTACAATGGCTTTACTGTTTAATCCATACTTGTCCATAAGTTGAGTAGGAGTACCAGATTCACCAAAAGTATCGTTAGTTGCTACAAATTCTTGCGGTAGAGGATTGTTTTTTACCAAAACTCTAGACACACTCTCTCCTAAACCACCTAAATAATTGTGTTCCTCAGCAGTTACAACGCAACCAGTTTTTGATACAGACTCTAGAATAGCTTTATCATCTAAAGGTTTTATGGTGTGAATATTAATAACTTCAGCAGAGATACCTTCTTGATGTAATGCTTTTGAGGCTTCCAACGCTTCCCATACTAAATGACCTGTTGCCACAATAGTAATATCGCTACCTTCGGTTAACTTTATAGCTTTTCCAATTTCAAATTTTTGATTTTCAGAAGTGAAATTAGCAACTTTTGGACGTCCAAAACGTAAGTAAACAGGTCCATTATGTTCTGCAATAGCTAAGGTGGCTGCTTTAGTTTGGTTATAATCACAAGTATTGATAACTGTCATTCCAGGAAGCATTTTCATTAAGCCTATGTCTTCTAATATTTGGTGTGTAGCACCATCTTCACCTAGAGTTATTCCTGCATGTGAAGCGCATATTTTTACATTTTTTCCAGAATAGGCTACACTTTGTCTTATTTGGTCATAAACACGACCCGTAGAAAAATTAGCAAAAGTTCCTGTAAAAGGTATTTTTCCTCCTATAGTAAGCCCAGCTGCAATACCAATCATATTTGCTTCAGCGATACCAACTTGATAAAAGCGTTCAGGGTGATTTGCTTTAAAAGCATCCATTTTTAATGACCCAATTAGGTCCGCACAGAGTGCTACTACATTTTCATTGGTTTGTCCAAGTTCGGTTAAACCAGCTCCAAAACCCGAACGTGTATCTTTATTTCCTGTATTTTCGTATGTTTTCATAATAAAGTCCACCTTAGGCGGAAATATTTTTAATATTAATAATCGCCTAAAGTTTCAGCATTTTGTATTAATGCAATTTCTAACTGTTCATCATTTGGTGCTTTACCATGCCAAGCATGTGTATGCATCATAAAATCTACACCATTACCCATTTCTGTTTTTAGTAATACACACACTGGTTTTCCATGTCCAGTTTTAGATTTTGCTTCAGCCATGCCTTGTAATATTGCTTCAATAGAGTTGCCTTCTTCAATATCTATAACAATCCAACCAAAAGCTTCAAATTTTTGTTTAATACTTCCCATTGGTAAAACATCATCCGTGGAACCATCGATTTGTTTTCCGTTCAAATCAATAGTAGAAATAAGATTATCTACTTTTTTCGCAGCTGCGTACATTATGGCTTCCCAGTTTTGACCTTCTTGTAATTCACCATCACCATGCAGGCTGTAAATTAGATGCGAATCTCCATTTAATTTTTTTGCCTCTGCAGCACCAATTGCAACAGACATACCTTGGCCAAGAGACCCAGAAGCAATTCTTACACCTTCCAATCCCTCATGTGTTGTAGGGTGGCCTTGGAGTCTAGAATCAATTAATCTAAATGTATTTAATTCGTCGACAGGAAAATAGCCAGAACGTGCTAAGACACTGTAGTATACTGGAGATATATGACCGTTTGAAAGAAAGAATAAGTCTTCGCCAATTCCATCCATTTCAAAATGGTCTTTTCTATTCATTATATCTTGGTAAAGTGCTACAAAGAATTCTGCACAACCCAATGAACCACCTGGATGTCCAGAGTTTACTTTGTGTACCATGCGAAGAATATCTCTTCGGACTTGTATTGTTAAATTTTTTAATTCTTGAATGTTTGGCATCTTAAATTTAGCTTGTTTTTAGTGTTTCAAAAATAGTTGTTTCAGCTAGTGTGACAAAGTAAGATTTATGTCATTTATTAACGATTTAAGTGAATTGCTAACAATTTTAAATTTAATTATGAGCATATGCTTAAGAGTTAATTATATTTGCCCATTCACAACTGTTTTCATGGAATTTAAAAAGATAGCTAAAGACCTTCAGAGTAAAGCAAGAGCTGGAGAAATAACTACTGATCACGGAAAAATTGAAACACCAATTTTTATGCCCGTTGGTACTGTAGCAAGTGTTAAAGGCGTGCATCAGCGTGAATTAAAAAATGATATTAATCCAGATATTATATTAGGAAATACATATCATTTGTATCTACGTCCTCAAACTTCAATTTTAGAAAAGGCAGGTGGTTTACATAAGTTTATGAACTGGGACCGAAATATTTTAACTGATTCTGGAGGTTATCAAGTTTACTCTCTTTCTGCAAATAGAAAGATTAAAGAAGAAGGTGTGAAGTTTAAGTCGCACATAGACGGAAGTATGCATTTATTTACCCCTGAAAATGTGATGGAAATTCAGAGATCTATTGGAGCTGATATTATTATGGCTTTTGATGAATGTACACCTTATCCTTGTGATTATAATTATGCAAAACGCTCTATGAATATGACCCATCGTTGGTTAGAACGTTGTTTAGAACATTTAAAGAAAACACCTTTTAAATACGATTATTCTCAAGCATTTTTTCCGATTGTGCAAGGAAGCACTTATAAAGATTTAAGACAGCAATCTGCAGAATATATTGCTAATGTCGGAGCTGAAGGTAATGCTATTGGAGGCTTATCTGTTGGTGAGCCGGCTGAAGAAATGTATGCAATGACAGATGTTGTTTGTGAAATTTTACCAGAAGATAAGCCTAGATATTTGATGGGAGTAGGTACGCCAATAAATATTTTAGAAAATATTGCGTTAGGAGTAGATATGTTTGACTGTGTTATGCCAACTCGTAATGCCAGAAACGGAATGTTATTTACAGCTCATGGCACTATTAATATTAAAAACAAAAAATGGGCAGATGATTTTTCACCAATAGATGATATGGGAATTACTTTTGTTGATACCGATTATAGTAAGGCGTATCTAAAACATTTATTTTCTGTAAATGAATTATTAGGTAAGCAAATTGCTACAATACATAATTTAGGTTTTTATCTTTGGTTAGTAAGAGAAGCTCGTAGGCATATTATTGCGGGAGATTTTAGATATTGGAAAGATAAAATGGTTAAACAAATGGATAAACGTTTGTAATAGATGAAGATTTTAGATTGGTACATACTTAAGCGTTATCTATTTACATTTTTAATGATGTTATTGCTCTTTATTCCAATAGCAATAATGGTTCATTTAGCAGAAAAAATTGGAAAAATTATTGATAATGATGTGCCTTTTGATGCTCTAGCTGAGTATTTACTGAATTTTACGATTTATTTTGCCAACTTGTTATTTCCTTTATTTCTATTTTTATCTGTTATATTTTTCACTTCTAAGTTAGCCAACAATACTGAGATAGTTGCTTTTTTAAGTTCTGGCGTTTCATTCTCCAGGTTTTTAAGGCCATATATAATAGGTGCAACCATAATTGCAGGTTTGGCTTTAATATTAGGGATGTTTTTAGCGCCTAAAGCAAGTCAAGGGTTTAATGAATTTAAATACAAGTATTTATCTCGAAATAAAAAAATACAAGAAACTCGAGATGTATTTCGACGGATTACTGATAATGACATTATATATGTAAGTTCTTATGATCCAAAATCTAAAAGAGGACAGAATTTTACTTTAGAACATTTTGAAGATAATAGATTACAATACAAAATCTTTGCTAATAACATTAGATATGTAGAAGAAGATTCTATTTATGTTTTATCTTCATACTACAAAAGAAGCTATGATAGTATTGGTAATGTAACAGTTGAAGAAAAGCGTAAAGTTAATGTTGAGTTTGCTTTCGATGTAGAAGATTTAACGCCAGTAAATTACATAGCGGAAACGAAGCCTTATCACGAGCTTGTTGATTTTATTGATAAAGAAAAAGCTAGGGGTTCATCTAATATTGGTAGATATGAAGTGGTAAAATATAAGAAATGGAGTTTGCCTGCATCAGTATTTATACTAACAATTATTGCAGTTGCAGTTTCTTCAATTAAACGTCGTGGAGGAATGGGAGTAAACCTAGCATTTGGTATTACTATAGCCATGATTTATGTATTTTTTGATAAAATCTTTGGAGTTATGGCCGAGCAATCAAATTTTTCACCATTAATAGCTGTATGGTTCCCAAACATAATTTTCGGTATCTTAGCTATATACTTACTCTACAATGCCAAAAGGTAACCTAAAGCATTATTTACACTTACATTTTCTAGTTTTTATTGCTGGTTTTACAGCCATACTTGGTGAGTTAATTACTATTGGATCATTTGCATTAGTCTGGTTTAGAATGTTAATAGCGGCAGTATTAATGTTATTGTACATTAAGATTACAAAAAAGCAACTGAGAATAAATAAAAGATTAGCACTTCAACTAGCTATTGCTGGAGCAATTATTGCTGCACATTGGATTACTTTTTTTGAAGCAATAAATCAATCAAATGTATCTATTACACTAGCTATGTTTTCTTCAGGAGCATTTTTTGCATCTTTTATTGAGCCCATTTTTTTTAAAAGAAGCGTTTTATGGTATGAAATCTTATTTGGAGTTATTGTAATTTTTGGAGTTTCACTTATAACGCAAGGAGAGCTTAAATATATTAATGGAATAGTTTTAGGATTATCTTCTGCTTTGTTCTCTACTTTATTTGCTGTTATTAATGGAAAACTGATTTTAAAGCATAAGGCTAGTGTTATTTCGTTTTATGAGTTTGTCAGTGGTGTTTTCTTTATTACTATTGGTATCTTATTTTTTTACGACGGCTTTACTAAAGAATTCTTTTCATTGTCTAATAGCGATTGGATTTACATTTTTATACTAGCATCAATATGCACTGCATATGCTTTTATTGCCGCTGTTGAAATTATGAAATACATCTCACCATTTACTGTGATTCTTAGTTACAACCTTGAGCCCGTATATGGTATATTACTTGCATTATATTTTTTTCCTGAAAAAGAACAAATGTCTACACAATTCTATTACGGTGCTATTGTAATTATTTGTGCAGTAATATTAGATGCAATTTTTAAAAATAGACGTAAAAATAAAATAGCAAAGACTAATTTATCTGGTTAAAATTTCGATTACCTAAACAGTTATTTATATTTTTGTAAACTGAATAAATCTTAATTTTCTAATACTTTATTATTAGAATTATAACAGAATACGTAGGTTTGTCAACTAACTAACAAAAAACTAATTTCAAATTGTATGGAATATTTAGAGTTTGAATTACCAATAAAAGAATTAGAAGAACAATTACAGAAATGTAAACTCATTGGAGACGAGAGTGATGTAGATGTTACGGAAACTTGTAAGCAAATAGAGAAGAAGCTCCAAGACACTAAGAAAGACATATATAAAAACCTTACCGCTTGGCAACGTGTACAATTATCACGTCACCCAGATAGACCATACACATTGGACCATATCAATGCACTTTGCGGCGATTCATTTTTAGAACTACACGGCGATAGAAACGTCAAAGATGATAAGGCGATGATTGGTGGTTTGGGTAAAATAGGAGACCAAACCTACATGTTTATAGGTCAACAAAAAGGGTATAATACTAAGACTAGGCAATACAGAAATTTTGGAATGTCTAATCCTGAAGGCTATCGCAAAGCGTTGCGTTTAATGAAATCAGCAGAGAAATTTGGTATTCCTGTAGTAACTTTAGTAGACACACCTGGTGCATACCCAGGTTTTGAAGCTGAAGAACGCGGACAAGGTGAAGCTATAGCAAGAAATATTCTGGAAATGACAAGACTTAAAGTCCCTATAATCACCATAATTATTGGAGAAGGCGCTTCAGGTGGTGCTTTAGGTATTGGTGTAGGAGACAGAGTTTTAATGTTAGAGAATACATGGTATTCTGTTATTTCTCCTGAATCTTGTTCTTCAATTTTATGGCGTAGCTGGGAATATAAAGAGCAAGCGGCTGAAGCATTAAAGCTCACAGCAAAAGATATGAAGCGTATGAAACTTGTTGACCAAATAATAAAAGAGCCTTTAGGAGGTGCTCATAAAGACAGAGCAAAAACATTTCTAGCTGTAAAAGATGCTATTGTCAAAACTTTTGATGAACTCAAAAACTTATCACCAAAAGAATTGGTAAATCAGCGTATGGAAAAATATGATGATATGGGAGTTTACAAATCTTAACCCTATTAAACCATAGCAATTTTTGAAACTGAAGTCTATGACTTCAGTTTTTTTGTCGCTATTAACAATAAACCAAACTTATTAACAGTTAAAATGTTGAAGAACTGTTGATGATTGACTTAATAATAAATCAAGGTTTTCTAAACGTTTTGGTTACATTCGTAAGCTGTTAAAATTCGAGGGCTTTCTTAAGGTTTTTTTCACCATTTTTAAGTTTCTTTTTATTAAATTAATCCAACTAAATCTTTCATTACATAATGAAGCAACCTAATCCAGTACAAGGCTACAAAGTCGATAAAAGCTCCATAATTAGCTTGGAGAAAGGAAAAATACCACCTCAAGCACTAGATCTTGAAGAGGTTGTACTAGGTGCTATGATGATTGATAAGAAAGGTGTGGATGAGGTTATAGATATATTAAGCCCAGATGCATTTTATAAAGAAGCACATCGTTTTATTTTTGAAGCAATATTCAAACTCTTTGAAAATAGTGAACCTGTTGACTTATTAACAGTTTCCACCCAATTACGCAAGGATGGTAAGCTAGATATAGTTGGAGGTGATTTTTATTTAATTTCATTGACCCAACGTGTTTCATCATCGGCTCATATTGAATTCCATGCTCGTATAATCCTTCAGAAGTATATACAACGAAGCCTCATAAAAATATCAAACGAAATTATTGAAGATGCTTATGATGAAGGCAAAGATGTTTTTGATCTTTTGGATAATGCAGAAGCCAAATTGTATGAAGTCACTCAGGGTAATGTAAAGAAATCTACAGAGACAGCTCAGAGCTTAGTGATACAAGCTAAGAAGAAGATAGAAGAAATTTCTAATAAAGAAGGGCTTAGCGGCATTCCTTCGGGATTCGATAAATTAGATAAGTTAACATCGGGTTGGCAACCTTCCGATTTAATTATTGTTGCCGCTCGTCCTGGTATGGGTAAAACAGCTTTAACGCTTACAATGGCAAGAAATATTGCTGTTAATAGTAATATTCCAGTCGCTTTCTTTTCATTGGAGATGTCTTCTGTACAGTTAATTACGCGTCTAATTTCTAGTGAGACAGGATTATCATCTGAGAAACTTAGAACAGGGAAGCTTGAAAAGCACGAATGGGAACAACTTAATGTAAAAGTTAAAACCTTAGAAAAAGCACCACTTTTTATTGACGACACACCTTCATTATCAATATTTGATTTAAGAGCAAAAGCCAGACGTTTATCATCACAATATGGCATAAAAATGATAATTGTTGATTATCTGCAATTAATGACAGCAGGAGGAAGCCAAAAAGGAGGCAATCGAGAGCAAGAGATTTCTATGATTTCTCGTAATTTAAAAGCTTTAGCAAAAGAATTAGATGTGCCAGTAATTGCATTATCCCAGTTATCACGTGCTGTAGAAACCCGTGGTGGTAGTAAACGACCATTGCTATCAGATTTACGTGAATCTGGTGCTATTGAGCAAGATGCGGATATTGTATCATTTATTTATAGACCTGAGTACTATAAAATCGATGAGTGGGATGATGAAGAACGTTCACCAACAGAAGGGCAAGGAGAATTTATTGTAGCTAAACATAGAAATGGTGGTTTAGAGAATATAAGACTTAAATTTATTGGTCATTTAGGTAAATTTGATAACCTAGATGATTTTGATACACCTTTTGGAGAATTCCATTCAAAGATGAATGCAGCGGCTAATGACGATACTTTTAAAACAGATAATTTCCCATCCGCAAGTGATGCTTTTGATGCACCAGATGACGATGGCGTACCTTTTTAAATTTTTATAATTTCTTTGAGAGTTTTTAAAGAAATTTACAACTAGCTTAGCAAGCCAATTATTAATCCCCATGCTTAACGAAAGACGCACTACAAATATATTGTTGTTAATAATAGCAATCCCTATCGTATTTTATTTACTTAAAGTACTCTCTTTTATTTTTATACCATTGATTTTCTCAATGTTTATTGCATTATTGTTTTTGCCGTTAATGCGTTGGCTTGAACGTCGAAAAATTCCAAAATTTGTTAGTATCATTGTTGTCTTGTTATTAGTTGCAGGTGGTCTTAAAATAGGTATAGAGTTAATACAGCTATCAAGCAAAGAAATATTGGCTAATAATGGAGATTTTTTACAAAAAGCCGAACCAAAAATTGCCAGCTTAAAAGACTATTTATCTGATAGTTTTGGTTTTGAATTTGAATCTAAAAAGAATGTATTTGCCCAATTCTTCCAGAAAGAGAATATTGGTTCTACAATCGGATTTCTTAGAAAATTCCTCACTACGTTACTAATGACTGCTTTTTTTGTCGTTTTATGGCTAGCAGAATCCATCAATGTTCATAAATTACTTAATAATACAATTCTTAAAAAGAAATATACTTCGGTTAAGACTTTTATGAAAATTGAAAAAGACTTGATTAAGTTTTTAAAAGTTAAATTCCTAGTAAGTGCATTAACAGGATTATTTACCGGATTGATGTGTGTATTCTTTGATGTGAGCTTCCCAATATTTTGGGGTTTATTTGCATTTACCATCAACTTTGTACAAATGGTTGGCTCATTTGTCTCAGTAATTTTACTTTCAATTTTTGCTTTTGTAGAGTTAGATACGTCTAGTACATTATTGTTTTTTATACTTTCTATAACAATGGTTCAAGTTGTTTTTGGAGCCATTTTAGAACCTATTTTTATGGGGAAATCATTCTCGATTAATATTATTGCCGTATTGGTGATGCTTATGTTTTGGGGATTTTTATGGGGTATTCCAGGATTAATTATGGCCATACCAATAACAGTATTTCTTAAGATTATTATGGAACAATTTTCGGGCACTAAGATTATTGCCAGTTTGCTTTCTGGTAGTGATTCTAAGCCAGAAAATATTTAGTTCATTAATATTGACTTCAAAATATCTTAAAAGAATAATAAAGACTTCGCTTAGTTTACTTTTTTAAGTATCTTTCAATTGAAATTTATGAAATTGAAAAAGCATACTCTATTTATTCTATTAGCCTTATTTGGCTATCTTTCGCATGCATCCTATATTTTAATTCCTATGGATGCAGAGTCTCAAGAAAACCATCTCAAGGCCTATGGTGTGACCTATTGGACACTAGAACGTGATTTAAAAGTTAAGTGGTTACTCAATTATAGAGGTGGTTCGTTTTTATTGCCAGATGCCGAAATTATTCAACGAGAATGTCAAATCCGTGGCGTTTCTTTCGAAGTCGTTTCAGATGCGCAAGCAGAACAAATTTTAAATGAAATTTCAAGCCCTTCCGTTAACCAAGAAGCGGTAGTTTTAGAGAAAGCACCTAAAATAGCTGTGTATACACCTTACGGAAAACAACCTTGGGATGATGCAGTAACTATGGTATTAACTTACGCAGAGATTCCTTATGAAACTATTTATGATGAAGAAGTTTTAAAAGATGAGTTACTGCTGTATGACTGGTTGCATTTGCATCACGAAGATTTTACTGGGCAATATGGTAAATTTTATAGAACATATCGTTCAGCAGCTTGGTACATAAAAGAAAAGAAAGAAGCAGAAGCTTTGGCAAAACGATTAGGCTACAATAAGGTGTCTGATGCTAAGCTAGCAGTAGCGTTAAAAATAAGAAACTATGTTGCTGGCGGCGGTTTTATGTTTGCAATGTGCTCAGCAACTGATAGTTTTGATATTGCACTTTCTGCCGAAAATGTAGACATCTGCGAGCCCATGTTTGATGGTGATGGTAGTGATCCAGGATATCAGAATAAAATTGACTTTACAAATACATTTGCGTTCAAAGATTTCCTTTTAGAACGTAACCCTAATATCTATGAATTCTCTTCAATAGATATGACCAGAAAACGAAGAATACCAAAAGAAACAGACTATTTTTCCTTAATGGAATACTCTGCTAAATGGGATCCTATACCAACAATGCTGACTCAAAATCACACAGCGTTAGTCAAAGGATTTATGGGGCAAACAACCTCTTTCACAAGAGACCAAATCAAGTCTAATGTTTTGGTTATGGGCGAGAATAAAACTAATGGTGAGGCAAAATATATTCATGGGATTAAAGGAAAAGGCTTTTTTACGTTTTATGGAGGTCATGATCCAGAAGATTATACGCATAGAGTTGGTGACCCAAAAACGGAGCTAGACTTGCATCCGACTTCACCCGGTTATCGTCTAATTCTCAATAACGTTTTATTTCCTGCTGCAAAAAAGAAAAAACAAAAGACCTGATTTTAGTAGATGTCTAACAAAATAAAATCTTTTTTTCAACTACTTTTAATATCATCAATTTTCTGGGTATTTGCATTTGTATTGTTTACAGCTATACGATATAATGGTTTAGAGGAAGAATTGTCTTTATTTACGGATGATATTCTGTATTTACCTGTTAATGCTTATTATAAGCATGCTATTATTGTCGGCTTAATTATTAGTGTTTTTTATGCTATTATAGAGTTTGTTTTTGACAGATTAAGCAAAAGAGTAGTTTTAGGACTTAGTATAGTTTTTAAGTCGCTTGTATATTTTGTATTAATTATAGTTGTATTAAGTGGTATTTCATTTTTACTAGAAGAACAAATTGATAGAGATTTGCCAAATGAAAAAGGGTGGTGGCGAGATGATCCTTTCTTCTGGATTACTGTAATATACTTTGTTGTAGCCTCAATCATATTCTCTTTAATTCGTGTTGCAAATGATAGGTTTGGTCGAGGTAATTTTATACAAGTTTTAGTTGGAAAATATAAACGACCTAAAGAACAAGAGCATATTTTGATGTTTATTGATTTAAAGGACTCTACAAAGATTGCTGAGAAGTTAGGACATCAAAAGTATAGTCAATTTATACAAGATTGTTTTATAGATTTAAATATGTCTTTAAATAATTATGGCGCAGAAGTCTATCAATATGTAGGAGATGAAGCAGTGATATATTGGCCAAGCAATAGAGGATTTAAAAACAATAATTGTATCAATTTGTTTTTTGCGTTTCAGAAGAGATTAGAGAAGAAACAAAGTTATTACACAAATAAGTATGCTTTCAATCCAAAATTTAAAGCAGGACTACATTTTGGTAAGCTTATGGTTGCAGAAATAGGTACTATTAAAAAAGATTTGGCTTTTCATGGCGATGTTATAAATACGGCTTCAAGAATTCAGAGTTTATGTAATACGTTTAATAAATCACTATTGGTTTCAGAATCTGTAATTGAAAAGTTAAGTGTATCTGATACACATTATGAGCTTCTATCTCATGATATGGAATTAAGAGGTAAAGAAGAACGCTTGAGGATTTATGCCATTAATCAAGGATAAATAAAAAACCCAACTCGAAAGAGCTGGGTTTTTTTAAGCGAAATGTTGTTATTAATTTGGCTAAAAGCCTTATTTAACTTTGTTTACTATTGCTTCAAAAGCTTCAGGGTTATTCATAGCTAAATCTGCAAGAACCTTACGATTCAATTCAATATTGTTAGCTTTTAATTTTCCCATGAATTTTGAATAGCTCATTCCATGTTGTCTAGCACCTGCATTAATACGCATAATCCATAACGCGCGGAATGTTCTTTTTTTGTTTCTGCGGTCTCTGTACGAATATTGCATCGCTTTGTCTACCGCATTTTTTGCTACTGTCCAAACGTTTTTACGTCTTCCCCAATAGCCTTTTGCTTGCTTAAGAACCTTTTTTCTTCTAGCTCTTTTTGCAACTGAATTTACTGATCTTGGCATTTCTTTAATTGTTTTTTGTAGTAGGCGACCAAATTGGTACTTGCTAAATAATTTTGCCTAACTCCAGGGTTTATAAATTGTTTTAACCGATTAAAACATCATTACTTTAAACGTAACATTGTTTTAATGTTATTCTCATCAGATTCGTGTACCAAACCATCATGAGTTAACTTAAGCTTACGCTTTTTAGATTTTTTTGTCAATATATGACTCTTAAAAGCATGCTTTCTTTTAATCTTACCAGTGCCAGTTAGTTTGAAACGTTTCTTAGCACTCGATTTAGTTTTCATTTTAGGCATTTTCTCCTATTTTTAATTACGTTTCGCTTATTATCTTTAATACTGAATAATTTCAGTTTACTTTTTCTTTGGAGCAATAAACATAATCATACGTTTACCCTCTAATTTTGGCATTTGTTCTACTTTACCAACTTCTTCTAAATCTTGAGCTAATCTTAATAATAATATTTGACCTTGCTCTTTAAACACAATAGAACGTCCTTTAAAGAATACAAAAGCTTTAAGCTTTGCACCATCTTTTAAGAACTTTTCTGCATGTTTCTTTTTAAACTCGTAATCGTGGTCATCAGTTTGTGGTCCAAATCTAATTTCCTTAACGACGACTTTAGTCGCTTTAGATTTTAAAGCTTTTTCACGTTTCTTTTGTTCGTAAAGAAACTTTTTATAATCCATAACTTTACAGACAGGTGGATTGGCATTTGGCGAAATCTCTACTAAATCTAACCCTTGCTCATCTGCTATGGCTAAGGCTTTTCGTGTAGGGTATACACCTATTTCCACATTATCACCTACAAGTCTTACCTCTTCGGCTCTAATTTTTCCGTTAATTCTGTGCTTGTCCTCTTGGACTACACGTCTGCTGAAATTTTTTCTTCTACGTATTGCTATGGCTTATATATTTTAATTAAACGTTATTTATTTGAAAGTCTTAAGACTTTCATTCACTTGTTTTTTTACAATTTCTGAAAAGGCATCTACACTTATTGTGCCAAGGTCTTCACCACCGTGAGCCCTTACCGTTATTGTATTATCCTTCTCTTCTTGCTCACCGACAATAATCATAAACGGAAACTTTTGCATTTCAGCTTCACGAATCTTCTTACCTACAGTCTCGTTTCTATTGTCTGCGAGGGCGCGAATTTCGTCATTTTCTAGCAAATTTAAAACTTTTTCAGCGTATTTTTCATATTTCTCACTGATTGATAATACTATAGCTTGCTCTGGCATTAACCAAAGCGGAAAGTTTCCTCCAGTATGCTCTAGTAATATAGCAACAAAACGCTCCATACTTCCAAACGGTGCACGGTGAATCATTACTGGTCTGTGCAACTCATTATCACTTCCTTTGTAAGTCAAATCAAAACGTTCAGGTAGGTTGTAATCTACTTGTATCGTTCCTAATTGCCATTGTCTGCCAAGCGCATCCTTTACCATAAAGTCTAGCTTAGGACCATAAAAAGCAGCTTCCCCTTCTTCAACAACATAATTAAGGCCTTTGTCTTTTGCAGCATTTAGAATAGCATTTTCTGCTTTTTCCCAATTTTCAAGACTTCCTATGTATTTCTCAGGAGTTTTAGGGTCTCTGATAGAAACTTGAGCTGTGAAATTTTCAAACCCTAGAGAGCCAAAAACATAAAGTACAAGGTCAATAACTTCTTTAAATTCTGTATCTAGCTGATCTGGTGTACAAAAAATATGAGCATCATCTTGAGTAAAACCTCTAACACGAGTTAAGCCGTGCAATTCACCACTTTGCTCATATCTATATACCGTACCAAACTCAGCATAACGCTTTGGTAATTCTTTATAAGAAAAAGGTCGCGTATTGTATATTTCACAATGGTGAGGACAGTTCATGGGTTTTAATAAAAACTCTTCACCATCGGCAGGCGTATTAATAGGTTGAAAACTATCTTCACCATATTTCGCATAGTGACCAGAAGTGACATAGAGTTCCTTTTGTCCAATATGTGGTGTTACAACCATTTCGTAACCAGCTTTTTTCTGTGCGGCTTTCAAGAAATTCTCCAGACGTTCTCTTAGAGCAGCACCTTTCGGTAACCATAGCGGAAGACCTTGACCTACTTTCCTAGAGAATGTAAAAAGCTCCAATTCTTTACCTAATTTTCTATGGTCACGTTTTTTAGCTTCTTCTAGTAAGTGTAAATATTCTGTAAGCTCTTTTTGCTTAGGGAAAGAAATTCCATAAACACGAGTCAGTTGCTTTTCATTTTCATCACCTTTATAATAAGCTCCAGCTACACTAAGTACTTTTACGGCCTTTATAATTCCTGTATTTGGTATGTGTCCTCCGCGACATAAATCAGTAAATGTAGAATGGTCGCAGAAACTAATAGTACCATCTTCAAGATTTTCAATCAGGTCAACCTTGTATTCATTCTTACCTCTATACATATCTAAAGCATCGGCTTTAGAAACAGAGCGCATCTTAAAATCGTGCTTACCGCGAGCAATCTCAAGCATCTTATTTTCAATCGTCTTAAAATCTTTTTCAGAAATAGAACCTTCTCCTAAATCAACATCGTAATAAAAACCATTTTCAATGGCTGGTCCAACCCATAGTTTTACACCAGGATATAACTCTTCCAAAGCTTGTGCAAGTACGTGAGCGGAAGAATGCCAAAAAGCTTTTTTGCCGTCATCATCGCGCCATGTATATAAAACAAGACTACCGTCAGTGGTCAATGGAGTGGTGGTTTCAATAACTGTATTATTGAATTTTGCAGATATCACATTGCGAGCAAACCCTTCGCTAATATCTACAGCCACTTCATGAGGTGTCACACCTTTATCAAAAGCGCGCACCGAACCGTCAGGTAGAGTAATTTGTATCATTATATATTATAAGTTTTTAATAACTGACAAATATATAGGTATATCAGCAACTGGCAAAGTCTAGGAGCTAATAACTGTGTAATATTCTTTAATGGGGATTCTCTTACTAAAAATAGGTCGAGCTTTAGGATTCAAGTCCCCGTAATCTAGCATAAAGTTAAACCGAACTTCTTTCTTTAAAATTATTATGGCGTTCCCAAGGGTTGTGCTTGGTTGAGCTATTGCGAGTTGCTTATAGACTATTAGGTTTATAGGGTTCCAACAAAGGTTCTATCCCTAATGTGTTTTTTAATGGG
>NZ_BMDQ01000002.1 GCF_014635865.1 Winogradskyella haliclonae
TCACCAGAAATATCATAAGGGCTAGTTCCACCAGCAAAGCTGATTGTAATAGACCCATCAGTTAAACCGAAACAAGAGATTTCAGAAGCTACCGTTGCATTAGCAGTAAGTTCTGAGTCAGGTTGATTAATAGTAAAGCTTTCACCAACTGTACATCCATTAGCATCTGTAACTGTAACAGCATAAAAATTACCTGCAATTACACCCGATATGTCTTGAGTAGTTTGGTTAGTTGTCCATAAATAAGTGTAAGGTGCAGTACCTCCACTCACTGTTATATCAATACCACCTGTAGAATCACCAAAACAATCTACATCTATTATAGTAGAACTAGAGATTGATAGTTCTGCAGTAGGACTATCAACAATAATTTCCATGCCAGTTGCAAACGTAAATGAACATCCTGATGTATCTGTAACTACTACATTGTACATACCAGCAGGTATGTTAGATAAATCTTGAGTTGTTTGAGGTATAGAATTTCCATCTTGTGTCCAAGAGTATGTGTAAGGAGGGAAGCCTCCAGTAACATTAAGATCTATAGCGCCATTTACATTTCCAAAACAATCTATATCAGTAGTAGAATTGATTTCTACTTCTAAGGTTTCTAATGTTATTTGAGTAGTACTAGGAACGTTTTCACATCCAGTTGCTCTGTTTCTTATACCGAATACGTATGTACCAGGTCCAAGATTACTAAAAACTGGAGAAGACTGAAAAGCACCTCCATTTACTATATCAACATTATATTCAAAGTCACCACCAACTGGATCAGTAACTGTGACGTCATAACTTCCATCAGCATTACAAGACACATCCAAAGTCGGATTGTCTGGCTTAGGATTATATGTAAGTGTTACAGTGTTAGTTTCGCAAATATTACCAATTGAAGGTATACAGACTTCGTATTCAAAAGTAACAGTACCAGTAAAACCAGCAGGTGGAGTATAAGTAAAAGCACCATCTGGTTCACTAAAATTAAGTGTACCTGTACCAAGATTTGAAGGAGATGTTTGTAGACTATTTGCAACTAAGCTATATTCACCATCGCTAGGTACAGAAGATGAATTATCTATCTGGCCATTAAAAATACCATCAATACAACCTAAACCTGTTTGTGGTAGTGCATATCTTTGTAATATAAAAAGTTTACCATCACCATCATCATTTGAAGCAGCGATGAATTCAACTTTACTAATTTTAGAACCAGTAGGCGCAACGCTATTAAGCTCAAAAAGAGCTATAGCAATTGATTGACCATTATCAATCTTTCTACCAGATTGCCAGTAATCTGATTCATCACCATTATTAGGGCCTCCATTTCCATCATCTGGAGGAAGAACGTTACTTCCTCTTAAGTCACCATTAGTTCTAACAAAAGTATCTCCTAATACAGTTTCTGTTGTAGAACCAGGTAAGAATCCTCTAAATCTTATGTAATAACAGTTATTACCGCCACGTTCAGTAATAGCTATTACTCCACCCTCATTAGATGGAATGGCTGGACTATATAATAATGTTTGTATTTGTGCATCAGTTTCGGGAACTCCATTTATTCCATTGGCTGCGTTAAAATTTCCACAAATATTATCTCCATTTCCATTAGAAGTAAAATAATGGTTTAAGTTAGGGTCTTGGAATGCAGCTCTAGCTGCAGAATTCCACGGACTATTTATGCCTCCAGTAGAAGACCCACTGCCAAAGATAACATTGGCATTATTTTCTCTAATACCGTTTATACTGTTACCACCAGGTCCAAGTCTGGTTAATTCGTAGCCAAATGGAACAGCAAAAGCATCATATACAACATTATCAATAGTTATAGATTTAATCGTAGCCGGTTGGTTGTTTTCATTGGCATCAATGTCACCATTTCCATTTGTATCTTGCTCATCTGACCATTGAAAAGTAACATTTTCCCTGATAGAGGGCGATTGTGTTCCTACTTGAGCTTCTAAACTGCTAGGTAGGTAAAGTATTCCTAGAATTAATAGTGCTCTAATTACTTTAAACACTGAAATACAATTGTACTTGTTTTTCATATTGATTTGGATTATCTTAATATTTCCGTGCAGAAAGTGCGTACAAGAATTTACTTATTATCATAAGTTTAAATTCTAAATACTCACCAACAGCATCTTTCTTTTCTATATTTTAAGGGAGGGACGTACTTTGTTAGAGTACTAAATGGAAAAATTAATGTGTTTTTTATTTATTAATAGCAATGCAAATCAACACACTACTATGTATAATTGCAAAAAAAGTACTTTAAATACTCATATATTCGTTGAGCGACAATTATATATGTTTTATCGATTAAAAATGCATTTAATCTATATATTTATACATTCTGTTATAAACTTCTTACGCACATCTACCATATTTTAATTTATTTAAACTTTATGCACAAAATTTTACCTGTATTAATATATTTTAATCTAATTTTCATAGATAAAAACATATTTCACTGATATAATCTTAATCATTTCGACCGCAATTTATGACTTTAAACCGATAAAACAAACATTTAATCGTAAAAAAATGTATTTAAACGATGAATATTAAGAAAATCATATTCGTAAGACATGCAAAATCTTCGTGGAAGTATAATGTTTCAGATATAAACAGGCCTTTAAAGAAAAGAGGTATTGATGATGCAGGGATTATCTCACAAGAATTTAAGAAGTTAGATTTAACTATAGATTTTATATACTCAAGCCCAGCAAATAGAGCATTGTCTACATGTAAAATTTTTCAAAAGTGTCTGAATCATCCAGATAGCATGTTTAATATAACAGAAGATTTATATGATTTTTCTGGTGAACGGGTTTTAGAATTTATTAAGTCTATTAATAATGAACTAAATTCTGTAATGCTGTTTGGGCATAATTATGCTTTTACATCACTAGTAAATATCTTAGGAGATAGAATCATCGATAATTTGCCTACATCTGGTCTTGTCATAATAGATTTCGATATAACTTCATGGGAATATGTAAAGTTTGGTCAAACCAAAAAAATAATGTTTCCAAAAGATTATAGGTTATAAAAAAGACAATAGTATTTTGTGATGCATTTCAATACAATATATTTGTAAAAATAAGTGATGACTAATAATAACTACACATATATAAATAGGGAATTAAGTTGGTTACAGTTTAATGCTCGAGTTTTACAAGAAGCTGCAGATGTTAATGTGCCGTTAATTGAGAGGTTACGTTTTATTGGTATATTTTCTAATAATCTTGATGAATTTTTTAAAGTAAGATATGCTACTGTAAAACGAATTGACCAAGCTGGTAAAGGTGGTAAAAATCAACTAGGGGGTATTAAAGCTAGTGATTTGTTGCAGCGTATAACAGAAATCGTGATTGAGCATCAAAGTACAAGTTTAGGTATTTTGAATAGTATTCAATCTCAATTGGCAAATGAAGACATTTATATTATAGATGAAACACAAATAGAGTCATCTCATCATGAGTTTATAAAAAATTATTTTTTTCAAACTGTCAGTCCAGCTCTAGTTACAATAATACTAAATGATGATATAGAGTTACCATTGCTAAAAGATAGTGCTGCATATTTGGTAGTAAAAATGTGTTTAAAAAATGATACTAAACAGTATGCATTGATAGAAATATCAAAGTCTTTGGATAGGTTTGTAGTACTGCCTGAAAAGAATGGAAAAAACTATATCATATTAATAGATGATTTGCTTAGGTGCTGCTTAGGGGATATTTTTGACATTTTTGATTATACATCTATATCTGCTAACATGATTAAAATCACAAGAGATGGTGAGTTAGATTTTGATAGTGATTTAAGTAAAAGTTTTATTGAAAAAATATCTGATAGTGTAAAAGACAGGAAAATTGGTGAGCCAGTAAGGTTTGTTTATGATAAAACATTAGATGATGAGACACTCACTTATTTGATGGCAAAAATGGGTATTGACTCAAAAGATAGTGTTATACCTGGAGGTCGATATCACAATAGAAGAGATTATATGGGTTTCCCAAGTTTGGGTCGCCAAGACCTCTTATATGATAAAATAAAACCACTTCCAGTAAAAGGCTTAAGTTTAGAACAAAGTATTTTTAGCACAATTGCTAAGAAGGATTATATGGTTCATACACCATATCATACCTTTTCATACATTGTTAAATTTTTACGAGAAGCTGCATTAGACCCAAAGGTAAAAACTATAAAAATTACCATTTATAGACTTGCTCAAATATCTCACGTTGCAAGTTCTTTAATAAATGCAGCAAAAAATGGAAAAAAGGTAACAGTTTCTATAGAGCTTAGAGCCCGTTTTGATGAAGAAGCGAACATTAATTACGCTGAGCAGATGCAGAGTGAAGGTGTAAATATGCTTTTTGGTGTACCAGGTTTAAAAGTACACAGCAAAATGTGCGTTATCGAACGAGATGAAGGTAAAAAAATTAAGAGATATGGATTTATAAGTACTGGTAACTTTAATGAGTCTACTGCACGCATATATACAGATTTTACGTTGTTTACTGCAGATCAGAGAATATTAAAGGACATTAATAAAGTCTTTAATTTCTTTGAAGTTAGTTATAGAATGTACCGCTACAAGCATATCATAACATCACCTCATTATACGCAAACTAAACTATTCATGTTAATTGATAATGAAATACTAAATGCTAAAGAGGGTAAGCCAGCATTTATTAAGCTTAAAATGAACAGTATGAGTAGTTATAAAATGATTGATAAGCTTTATGAGGCGAGTAGAGCTGGTGTAAAGATTCAAATGATTATTAGAGGTATTTGTTGTTTAGTTCCTGGAGTTAAAGATATGAGCGAAAATATAGAGGTTATTAGTATTATAGATAAATTTTTAGAACATACTCGACTTTATATATTTTCTAATAATAATGATCCTAAAATTTATATTTCTTCAGCAGATTGGATGACAAGGAACATTGATAATAGAGTAGAAGTCAGCTGTCCAATTTATGATGAAGATATAAAGCAAGAGATGCAAGATATTTTTGATATATGTTGGAATGATAATGTTAAGGCTCGAATAATTAATCAAAATCAAGATAATAGTTATAAAAACTCTACAAGCAGAATAAAAGTTAGAGCACAATTCAATATTTATGATTATTACAAAAGCAAATTAGAAGTTACAGATGCTTAGTATTAAAAAGTATGCCGCTATTGATATAGGCTCTAATGCTGTTAGACTTTTAATTACAAGTGTAATTGAGCAGGATGATAAGCCTGTAATTTTCAAGAAAAATTCATTAGTAAGAGTACCAATAAGATTAGGTGCAGATGTTTTTGTTTCTGGAGAAATCTCAGATAATAATAAACAAAGAATGCAAGATACTATGACTGCATTTTACCTTTTGATGAAATCTAATGGAGTTGTTAATTATAAAGCATGTGCTACTTCTGCAATGCGTGATGCATCCAATGGGAGAGAGGTTTGTAAATTGATTAATGAAGAATGTAAGATTTCCATTGATATTATCGATGGAGAGGAAGAAGCAACAATAATTGCTGCTACCGATTTACATAGATTCATCGATCCTAATAAAACATACCTTTATGTTGATGTAGGTGGAGGAAGTACAGAGTTTTCTGTGATACATAACTCAGAGAAAATTGAATCAAAATCCTTTAGAATTGGTACTGTACGCTTATTAAACGATAGCGTTATAAATGATACATGGAGATCTTTAGAGAATTGGATTAAAAATCACACCAAATCTTATGATAAAATTGAGCTTATTGGTTCAGGAGGAAATATTAATAAGATATTTAAGATATCAGGAAAAGATTTAGGAAAACCATTATCCTATTTTTATCTGACTAGTTATTACAAGAGCTTGCAAGAGTATTCTTATGAGGAAAGAATTACAGAATTAAACCTTAATCAGGATAGAGCTGATGTAATAATTCCTGCTCTAAGAATATATTTGTCAGCTATGAAATGGAGTGGTGCAAAAGATATTTTAGTTCCAAAAATCGGGTTATCTGATGGCATCATTAAAAGCATCTATTACAATACCATAAGTAGTACAACCCTTTAGCTTTACAGTTTGCCGTATTTTTCCTATCAGAAGTCTAATAATTAATTATTGTAAAGATTTTAAATATATATTCGTGACATAATAAAATTAACTACTTTATGAAAAAAGCTTTACTCACGTCGACATTATTATTGTTTATAAGCCTTAGTTTTTCTCAAGGTAATGGCGCTACTAAATATGGTATCAGAGCAGGTATTAACATATCAAACATGGATTTTGACCCTGCACCTACAGAAAGAAACTTACATAGAAATGGTTTTCATTTTGGAGGTTTCGCAGAGTTTTCTTTATCAGAGAAATTATGGTTAAATACTGAGTTATTATGGTCTGCTGAAGGAGCTAAAGATGAAAACTGGAGAGCAAATTACCTTAGTTTACCAGTACAATTAAAATTTCTTGTTGGCGATAGACTTTCTTTGGGAGTTGGACCGCAAATAGGTGTAAAAACTTGGAAAAGCTCAGACGCGTTCGATACATTGAATTTTTCTGGAGTAGCTGGTATTCAATACCAAATATTCGGAGATTATTTCATAGAAGTGCGAGGTGTATATGGTTTTACCAACATGTTAGATGATACACTTGCACCACTTGAGGCAAAGCAGTTTGTAATACAGGCAAGTATAGGTATTAAAATATAAATCCTAATGACTATAAATGTAAAAGCCTTTTCAACTGAAAAGGCTTTTTTTATCCGTGTATAGTTTCTTTATTTCCAAGAGATTTCATGATGTCGGCTTCGTAATTCAAAAGCGCGTTCCATTTTTTGTCCACATCTTTTTTATCACCATATTTTCTAGCAAATTTTAAAAACATGGTATAGTGTCCAGCTTCGCTAATCATTAGTTTTCGATAAAACTTGGCTAGTTTTTTGTCTTCTAGTTCTTCTGAAAGCAATCTAAAACGCTCACAACTTCGGGCTTCAATAAGCGCAGCATATAATAATCTATGTACCAATTGTGTGGTTCTACTACCACCTTTTGGAAAAAATTTTAGTAGTTGAATAACATACTCGTCTTTACGGTCTCGACCAAGAATCCACCCCTTTTCTAAAATTAAGTCATGAACCATTTTAAAATGACTCATTTCTTCATTAACGAGCTCTATCATTTCTTGAACGAGCTCTGTATACTCTGGAAAACTAACAATTAATGATACAGCTGTACTGGCAGCTTTTTGTTCACAATAGGCATGGTCTGTTAGTATGTACTCTATATTTTTTTCTACAATATTCACCCATCGTGGGTCAGTAGGTAATTTAAGTCCAAGCATACTAATATGTTAATTGAATAAAATTTGATTTCCCATGTTTATCTATTTTTAAAGTATGCCAATCTATGTAGTCTTCATTTGGTATGGCATAAGCTATATCTATATAAATAGAGTCATTTTTTACACTTAATTCTTCGTTAAGATGTATCGACTTTAATAAAGCTAATGTATTAAAATCATGAATAGGTTCTTCTGAATCTATATCTGATGAGTAACCAAATAAGTCATTTACTTTTTGCTTATTAAAACTCTCATCAAATAATTTCTTTCCATTCTTTTCTATAGTAACGTTGAAGTTGAAGTTTCTGTAATTGTTTACATAATCGATATTGTCTTTAGTTTTTGTAAAAACAACCTGATTTATCATGTCAGTAGAAGTCTGTATTTTAACTCTAAAGCCATTAGAAAGTATGGTATCTATACGATGTTCAAAATACGTTTCGGGTATAAACTCATTGATTTTAATAGTATTATCTTTCTTAAAAGAAGATATACTTTCAGTTAATGCTTTACGCTGAGATTTTCGGCCTTCACAACTTGTAAAGCCTATAACAAGAATTAAAATAAAGTAAAGTCCGTTTTTCATAATATTAGATGTCTAGACCAAAAGTTCGCTTGAGAAGCTCAATATTTTCATTTCTCTCTTTTAGTTTTTCATATTTTTCTTGTGGTGTAAAAGCATACTTTTTGGCAACTTCTTCATTTACTGTAATGTCTAAATGAAGATCATAGTTTTTGCAGTTTTTACGTAAGTGCGCTAATAATGGATATTGTGCACGTTCTAACTCTATCTTACTAGTATGGTTAGAGTAGGTAAGGCATATTGCAGTATCTTTTAATGTTGGTGTTTCCATTTCCATAATGGATGCCATGATTTTTTCACCTTTTTTATGTAGCGACTTTATATAGCTTTCCCATGCTTCAATAAGCTTTTCTTCAGTTACAGGTTCTCTAGGAAGATTTTCTTCATCAATAACAACATCCATTTGTCGTATCTGATGCTCTTTTTTCTCTCTAATACTCTTCAATGATAGCCCAGATGTCACTTTCGAGGGTTTATTAATAGATATTTTTGGTATTACGGGCTCTACTGTTTTAGCTATAGTTTCTTCTTCTACTTTAATTTTTTGAGAAGCATTTTGGGTTATAGTTATTGCAGTCTCTTTAGGCTCAGTTTTTGTTACCGGAATAGGAGTAATCCCTTTAGACTTAAAAAAATAGGGCGGAATTATGTAATGTCTGCTATTTTTTTTTTCTCCATCAAAAGTGATAGAGGCTAGTTGCATAAGCGCTAATTCAACAAGTAATCGTTGATTTTTACTATTCTTATATTTTAAATCACAATCGTTTGCAATGTCTATACCTTTGATGAGGAAGCTTTGAGAGGATTTCTGAGCTTGTTCAACATATTTGAGCTTAGTATCTTCTCCAACTTCCAATAATTCTATGGTTGAAGGGTTCTTGCAGACTAATAAATCTCTAAAGTGAGATGCTAGTCCAGCGATAAAATGATGACCATCAAAACCTTTAGATAAAACGGTATTGAAATGAATAAGTAATTCAGGGATTTTATTCTCTAAAATTAAATCTGTACTCGTAAAATAAGTTTCGTAATCAAGAACATTTAAATTTTCTGTAACAGCTTGGCGTGTTAAGTTTTTTCCTGAAAAACTAACCACACGATCAAAAATTGAAAGCGCATCACGCATAGCACCATCGGCTTTTTGAGCAATAATGTGCAAAGCATCATCTTCAGCTGTTATACCTTGCTCTTCGGCAATATACTTAAGGTATTCTTTGGCGTCTTTTACGGTTATACGTTTAAAATCAAAAATCTGGCAACGTGATAATATGGTAGGTATGATTTTATGTTTCTCAGTGGTTGCAAGAATAAATATACAATGCTTTGGTGGCTCTTCTAAGGTCTTTAAAAAAGCATTAAAAGCTGCTTGAGATAACATATGTACCTCGTCAATGATATAGACTTTGTATTTTCCTACTTGAGGTGGAATACGAACTTGATCTGTGAGACTTCTAATGTCATCAACAGAATTATTGGACGCGGCATCAAGTTCAAAAATATTAAAGGCAAAATCTTCATTTTCACTGGTATTGCCATCACTATTAATCATTTTAGCAAGTATGCGCGCACAGGTAGTTTTCCCAACACCACGTGGCCCAGTAAACAAAAGCGCTTGAGCTAGATGATTATTTTCAATAGCATTTAGCAAGGTATTAGTAATCGCCTGTTGCCCCACAACATCTTTAAATGTTTGAGGTCTATATTTACGGGCCGATACTACAAAATGTTCCATAGAAAACTACTGAATTACAAATTTAAGAATATGGATGAAATAGTCATTTTCAGAGGGCTAAATTTAATAGGAGTTATTAACAATTTGTTTAATTTTGCAGCAAGCAGATCGCCTTATCGATCCTAACTTTAGTTAGGGTAGGAAAGTCCGAACACCATAGTGCAATCATAGTGGTTAACAGCCATCAGTCGTAAGGCTAGGAAAAGTGCAACAGAAAGTATGTACAGGTCATGCTGTAGTGAAATCAGGTAAACTCTATGTGGTGCAATGTCATGTATACTAACGTTTGAGTGTGCACGCGCGATTGTTAGAGGGTAGACAGCTAAAGTTTGCTGGTAACAGTAAACGTAGATAAATGATAAGGAACTTTTCTTAAAAAGAAAAGTGTACAGAATTCGGCTTATAAATCTGCTTAATTAAACAAGCCTTTTGCATTTTTGTGGGAGGCTTTGTTTATATATTGATTTCAAAAAAGCTAAACATATTACCGCCATAACTTTTTGAATAGGAAAAATGATCTAGCTCATCTAATTTGGTATGTTTAGAGTGCTCTACAATTAAAAGACCATCATCTTGTAGTAATTGATTTTCAAAAACGAGTTTTGGTATTTTTGAGAATTCTTCAATCTCAAAACCATACGGCGGATCAGCAAATATGATATCGTGCTTTTGTTTTGATTTTTCTAAGAATTTATACACATCACTTTTTATGGTGATAATAGACATATCAAAATTTTCAGCGGTCTCGTTAATAAATTTAATACAACCATAATTAGCATCTACAGCCGTAATTTGCTCTGTACCTCTGGATGCAAACTCATAACTGATGTTTCCTGTGCCTGAAAATAAATCTAGTACAGATATATCATCAAAATAGTATTGGTTATTTAAAATATTAAACAAAGCTTCCTTAGCCATATCTGTAGTTGGTCTAACAGGTAATTGCTTAGGTGCTGTTATGCGTCTTCCTTTATATTTTCCAGATATAATACGCATTAAAAACTATTTTTAATTAAAAATAGCTTGTGTTCGTCTACCAAACTGACATGTCTTATATACTTATATGCTACTTTAAACAAATCATCATCATCATCTAAAGCTCCAGAAAGCTTTACATGCGTTTTTTCAGCATTTAATTGTAATTGCTCAAAGGTGAATAAAATGTAGTATATAAAATCTTCGGGAGATGAAAATTCAAAATAATTATAAAAATCAAAGGCATGACTACTACATACAACAACTTGCATTGTAGCGCCTTCTATATTGATATAGACACATTTTTCCTCACTTTTATTTATACCGTTTATAGCGTTAATAAAAACCGATGAGGCGTGAGTATATGTAAAAGCTCCAAAAGTATCAAAGATGTAGTTGTTTATATTTACATACGGCACATAAACATTAACAGAATCTAATGATTCAATTTTATCAGAAGCAATAAAATCTGTTTTTAGGATTTTTGAATTAAACTTTAAATATTCAGCATTATTAGATTCGTCATATAACAATTTTGGGACTAAGGTTGATAGTTCGTTATAATGTATGATTTTTATAGTATTAAAATCATCAGAGAAAACAGTATTAGAAGCTAACTCTTCTTTTAAACGATTTAGGGTTTCGAAAGGAGTGAGTTTTTCATCAAATACAATTGTATTTGAATATTCAATCTTGTTATTTTCTGAACGATTAAGTATGCAAAAAGAAAGTCCACTCAAATTTACTTGAATGGACAGGTCTTTAATTATTTTGTTAGTCAAATTATTCCTTTTTAGTAAAGTTTTTTGGCCAATTTCCTGTAGTCTTTACTTCGTTCATAGAACCAACTGTTATTCTTGGTCCATTAACACCATCAACAGAAACTGTTTGCTTTTCATTAGATACTAAATTTTTATCTTGATCGTGTAAAACAACAGCTTTATCTACACTAGCTTCAAATACTGGAATGTCATCTAATTTGCCAGCTTTTAATTCAAACTTAGCGTCTTTCTCGCCTATTCCAACATTCATCATATTTTTGTAATCAATGTTCTTGAAAAGTGAATCTTTTACAGAAAAATATCTTAGTGTATCAATAACCACGAATGTTTTTGGCGTCTCTACGCCAAATAAGCGTGTTTTTTCTTGATCTATACCTGTACTATCTCTTCTTTGAGTGACAGGAACTTGTGCTGTATCTATAAATTTGATAAGGTTATCATACTTATCAGTATATTCTCCATTAACATCTTTATATGCAACTTGAGCTTTTTGTATATCTATCAAACGATTAACAACAACTTGGTAGCGCTCATCTTTTACCTTCTCAAATCTTAATTCTCCAGCAACTGACTCATAAGTAATATACCCTAAAAAGAAAACAATAGCCCAAAGCAAAAGGTTTAATACAGGCTTTAATTTTTTAGGTACAAATTTATCTATTAACCATACAATGGCTATGGTTGCGAGGATAATAGCAACAACTACAATAATTACTGTTAACATGTTTAGTTTATTTTATTAAGGTCTTTCGCAAATCTACAATTTTTTTTTGTTCGCAAAAACATAATAAATAAAAATATAGAAAAATGTATTTTAGAGTTGTAGTAAAGCACTTTAATGTGGAGATATAATAGTATATTGGCATTTAATTTTTTAAAGTTAAATGATTCAAAACGCATCAGATTTTTATAAGCTCATAAAGTCAAAATTTCCTTTTCAACCTACTGAAAAACAAGATATTGTTCTATTACAGCTTTCTGAGTTTATTTTTGATTCTAAACCAAATTCACTGTATTTACTAAAAGGTTATGCAGGTACAGGTAAGACAAGTATTATTGGCACTATAGTTTCTAATTTATGGCAATCTAAAAAGAGTTCAGTTTTATTGGCACCAACAGGTAGGGCAGCAAAAGTTATCTCTAACTACTCTAAAAAAGAAGCTTTCACTATACATAAGAAGATTTATTTCCCTAAAAAAGAAAAAGGAGGCGGTGTTAAATTTGTAATGCAGCCCAATAAGCACCGTAATACTATTTTTATAGTTGATGAGGCTTCAATGATACCAGATATTCCAGCAGATTCTAAATTATTTGAAAACGGTTCTTTACTAGATGACTTAATGCAATATGTGTATTCTGGTCATAAATGTAAGTTATTATTAATTGGAGATAAAGCGCAATTACCACCTGTAAAGTCTGAATTAAGTCCAGCATTAGATGCATCAAAACTAGATTTAAACTATAACAAGCAGGTTACTACTGTAGAGTTAGACGAAGTGGTGCGGCAAGAACAAGATTCGGGAATATTGGAAAACGCTACTGAGTTAAGAGCAGTTTTAGAAACTACATTTTATGATAGCTTCAAATTTAATGTAAAACTATATAGTGATATTGTTCGTCTTATCGATGGTCATGAAATTATGGATGCTATAAACGATTCTTACAGTAACGATGGCTATGAAGAAACAGCAATTATTGTTAGGAGTAATAAGCGTGCCAATCTTTATAATCAACAAATAAGAAATCGCATTCTTTTTAATGAAAGTGAATTATCTACAGGAGATTATCTTATGGTGGTTAAGAATAATTATTTCTGGATAAAACCTACTACCGAAGCTGGCTTTATTGCCAATGGTGACATTATCGAAGTCCTAGAAATTTTTAGTATTAAAGAATTGTATGGCTTTAGATTTGCTGAAGTTAAAGTAAAGATGGTTGATTATCCTAGGATGAGAGCTTTTGAAACCGTATTACTCTTAGATACTATTTCTGCAGAAAGTGCATCATTAACATACGAAGAATCAAATAGACTGTATCAAGAAGTTGCAAAAGACTATGCTAACGAAACGTCTAATTACAAACGATTTTTAGGAGTAAAAAACAACAAGTACTTTAATGCCTTGCAAGTGAAATTCTCATATGCAATTACCTGCCATAAATCTCAAGGTGGACAATGGAATACCATTTTTGTTGAACAACCTTATTTGCCAAATGGTCCAGATAGAGATTATATAAGATGGTTATATACTGCAGTAACTAGAGCCAAGGAAAAATTATATCTCATTGGTTTTAAAGATGATTTGTTTGTAGAATAGTTTATGTCAAATCAAACTATTATTTTTGATTAACTAACCCAGTTATAAATGAAGATAATAGCCATGATTCCCGCACGATATGCGGCGTCACGTTTTCCGGCAAAATTAATGCAAGACCTAGCAGGAAAGACAGTTATTTTAAGAACTTATGAAGCTACGGTCGCCACAGGATTATTTTCTGAAGTCTTTGTCGTGACAGATAGTGATATCATTTATAACGAAATAGTATCTAATGGCGGTAAAGCTATAATGAGTATTAAAACGCATGAGTCTGGTAGTGATAGAATTGCCGAAGCTGTTGCAAATGTAGACTGTGATATAGTAGTGAATGTGCAAGGAGATGAACCTTTTACTGAAAGAGAAAGCTTAGTAAAAGTTTTAAGCGTTTTTAATGATGATGATAAAAATGAAATTGATTTAGCCTCTTTAATGGTAGAAATCAAAGACTTGGAAGAGATAGAGAATCCAAACACAGTTAAAGTTATTGTGGATCAAAATAACTTTGCACTTTATTTTTCCAGAAGCCCAATTCCTTTTCCGCGAGATAAAAATGTTGCCTCACGCTACTTTAAGCACAAAGGCATTTACGCATTTAGAAAACAAGCGCTCTTGGATTTTACAGTTCTACCTATGCAATTTTTAGAAGCTACCGAAAAAATAGAATGTATAAGATATTTAGAGTACGGTAAGAAAATAAAAATGGTAGAGACTTCTGTACAAGGTGTAGAAATTGACACACCTGAAGATTTAGAACGTGCGAAAAAACTTTGGAAATAAGTGAAGGAAAATTTTAAGAATATAAAAGTAATAGGCTTTGATGCCGATGATACACTTTGGGTTAATGAGACTTATTTTAGAGATGCAGAGCAAGAGTTTGCAAAATTGCTTTCTCAGTTCGAGACACCAAACAAAATAGACCAAGAACTCTTTAAAATGGAAATGAAAAATCTTCCACTTTATGGCTACGGTGTTAAAGGATTTGTGCTCTCTATGGTTGAGATGGCTTTAGAGCTTTCTAATCACACAGTCTCTAGCAAAACCATAGAGAAGATTCTGGATATTGGAAAAGCTATGATAAATAAACCAGTTGAGCTACTAGATGATGTTGAGCATGTTTTAAAGCAAATGTCAGGTAAATACAAACTTATACTAGCCACCAAAGGCGACTTGTTAGACCAAGAACGTAAGCTTGAAAAATCTGGTCTTATCGATTATTTTCATCATATTGAGGTCTTAAGTGAAAAGGAAAGCAATAATTATTCAAAATTATTGAAACACCTAGAAATTGAACCTTCTGAGTTTTTAATGATTGGAAACTCTTTAAAATCTGACATTTTACCACTTGTAGACATAGGTGCATATGCTGCTCATATACCTTTCCATACAACTTGGCAACATGAAACTGTTTCTGAACAATCTGCAACAAGTGCAGATTATTTAACGCTTAACTCCATTAGTGATATTCTGAAGTATTTAGATGAATAAATCAAGAGTAGACATTGCGAACTGGAATAGAAAAGAGCATTTTGAATTTTTCAATACATTTCATGATCCTTATTTTGGTGTTACTTTTAAAGTAGATGTTACTAAAATGTATGCGAAATCTAAATCCAATGCGGTTTCATTTTTTGCACTCTATTTACATGCTTGTACTAAAGCTATAAACAGTGTTGAAAATTTGCGATATAGGATAGATTCCGAAAGCAATGTTGTATGCTTCGATAAAATTCATGCTTCAGCTACAATTTTAAGACCAGATAATACATTTGGTTTTTCATTTATTGATTTTGAACAAGATTTCGAGCGATTTAATAAAAATTATGAAGCTGAAAAATCGCGTATTTTTAACTCAAGTCATCTTTTTCCTCCAAAAAATTCATTAGATTGCTTTCACTGTTCAGCATTACCTTGGGTTAATTTTACAGGACACAAAGAGCCATGTAATGGTGTAAAGGATTCAGTTCCAAAAATAGCTTTCAGTAAAACGGAAGTAATAAAAGACAAGCAAATGATAAATATTGCCATATCTGTTAATCACGCCTTAGTCGATGGTTATCATATTGGGTTATTTTTAGAAAAATTTCAATATTTTTTAAATCAATAGGTAGAACGCAAGAGTATTTATATTTTTGTTTTAGAAAAAAAAATAAATGAGTTTTAAAAACTTTCCAATGGTTTCTCGTGTCATTTATGGCAGAGGTAGTTTCAATCAATTAGATGAAATTATCTCTCCTAAGCGTCAAGGTAGAGATGCGCCATTTATTTATTTTATAGATGATGTGTTTAAAGGTAATCATTGGTTAACATCAAGAGTTTCGTTATCATACAAGGACAAAATCATTTATGTTCCTACTGAAGAAGAGCCGAAAACTTCCCAAATAGATCAAATTGTTGAAGATATAATTCTTGAATTTAGCGAGCACCCATCTGGTATTATTGGTATTGGCGGTGGCATTGTATTAGATATAGCAAAAGCAGTATCTATTATGCTAACAAATGAAGGAGAATCTAAAGACTATCAAGGTTGGGATTTAGTAAAAAATCCTGCAATATATCACGTAGGAATACCTACAATATCTGGTACTGGAGCCGAAGTTTCAAGAACAACGATACTTACTGGTCCAGAGCGTAAACTGGGCATCAATAGTGATTATACGCCTTTTGATCAAGTTATTTTAGATCCTGAGTTGACTAAAGATGTACCTAAAGACCAATGGTTTTTTACTGGTATGGATTGTTTTGTTCATTCTATTGAATCTCTTAACGGCACTTTTTTAAATGCCTTTAGTCAAAGTTATGGAGAGAAGGCTTTTGAAATTTGTAAGGAGGTCTTTTTAGAGGATTATCTGTCTGAAGAAGAAGCTCAAGATAAACTAATGATGGCTTCTTGGCATGGCGGTATGAGTATCGCTTATTCTCAAGTTGGTGTTGCTCATGCAATGAGTTATGGCTTGGGCTACTTATTAGGTATCAAACATGGAGTTGGTAACTGTATAGTGTTTGACCATTTAGAAGCATTTTATCCTGAAGGTGTAAAGCTCTTTAAACAAATGAAAGAAAAACATAATATCGTATTACCTTCAGATGTTTGTAAAGATTTAGACCAACATCAACTGGATATTATGATAGATGTTGCCCTTGGTTTAGAGCCATTATGGGAGAATGCCATAGGTAAGAATTGGAAGTCTAAAATTACTCGACAAACATTGCAAGACTTATACTTAAAAATGTAAGATGAAAGCCTTAGCAAGATTCATCTACTTTAAACTCCTTGGGTGGAAAGTCGTTGGTAATACTAACTTCTCAAAAGACACCGTGAAAAAAGCCGTGATTATTGCTGTGCCGCATACCAGTTGGCATGATTTTTTTATAGGTTTATATCTTAGAAAAGTTACAGGAGTTAAAACTAATTTTGTTGGAAAGAAAGAGCTTTTTATTTTTCCGTTTGGTTATTATTTTAGGGCTGTAGGCGGAAAACCTTTAGATCGTACTTCTGGTCAGAATAAAGTTGAAGCTATTGCGAAATTATTTGAAGGCGAAGATGAGTTTAGATTGGCCTTAGCTCCGGAAGGAACACGAAAAAAAGTTAAAGAATGGAAAACAGGATTCTATTATATAGCAAAAGCTGCGCATGTACCTATAATTATGTTTACTCTAGATTTCAAGAATAAGCAAAATAAAGTTTCTGAACCTTTTTATACCACTGACGATAAAGAGGCAGATTTTACATTCATGCGTTCATTTTTTGAGGGAGTAGTAGGTAAGGTGCCAGAGTACTCTTAAATCTTCTTAGTTTTTAATTTCTTTTCCTTTGGTTTCTCATCTCTTTTGCTCCCTGGAAATATTAGTGATGTACTCGCATAAGTTGTCCCAAAATTTGTATTGGCATAATATACTTGACTAATAGCATCTTCTACTTGTTTTTCTGAAAGTTCTCTTAACGGATGTATAAATGCTGACCAAATTATACCTTCCGAGATGGCATATTTGACATCTAAGGCAGAATGAAAATTTGCAATAAGAGCATTTTCTAACATATTTTTCTCTAAGCTTATTGTTTCAGCAATAGGAGAGATAATGCGCATTCTATTATTAGTAGAATCTGTGAGTACTATAAAAACTGTTTCTTTGATATTAAATTGCCATCTTCCGCTTTCACCTTCAACCTTATCACTTACTTCATTTATGATTTTACCTAGTTTATCATTAGTCATTTCTTGAGCAGAAACATTTAATGCTAAAAGGCTTATAATTAATACTACAAATCTTTTCATTTTAATTGAATTTAGAGTTACTATTTAAATAGTCGATAAATATTTAACAACTAACAATTTTATTTATGGCATAAGCTTTGATATATAATTGATACAGCAATGAAACATAAAATAAACCCTAGTGTCACTAGAAAGAAACATTGCTAAATAAAAAAAGGCCATCAATTAATTTGATAGCCTTTTTTCTGATATATAGATATTATTTTACTTCTTTTAAAGCATTATCGATAAGAGTTCTTAAATGCTGTTTATGTGCTTTTGAAGACACATTTCCTGAAGGAGCAGCCATAGTTCTTATATTCTTTAGGTTATATAATGCCATGGACTTTGCATTATTGGTAAACCTTCCGCTTTGCTTACCTGTTAGCATATCTATAAGCATATTTGTATACTCTAGCTGTAGATTTTGTCTAAACGAATTAACATTACCGTATATGTCGGCCTTAAAAATTGCATTATTAAGATCAGACATAAACGTAGATAACTTATACTCATTTCCATAAAGCTCACTATCAGTAATACGTTGCAGTGTGTTTGGATGAAGAATATGTATTAATACACCTCTTTGGTAGTTTAATACTTGTCTGTGGATTTTTGGGTCTTCTGGACCTCCAAAGAAATTATAGCCTCTTCTTTGCATTGCTAGATAATTATACAAATCGCTAGGCGCATCAAAAGCATTTGGAGCAAAAACATAAGTCTTAAGGGCATTCATCGCTCTTTTTTGATCTTCTAAACTAACAGGCGTGTAAGGTTTTGTAGCACCTTGTTGGCCTACCATAGCGCGATCAACATAAACTCCTCCAATAAACCTGGAAATTACATTACCTGCTGTAGCGCGTTGTCCGCTTAAGATATAGTATGCTCGGCGCATCTCTTGAAATGATTCACCACGCTTTGCAAACTTAACTTTAATATCTCCCATCATTTCATCAACAAGCTTAAATCGGTCTATAGAGTAGCCTATTTGGTCGTTAGATAAATCTCCAATCATAACACGTGGGTCAATTGCCTTACCGGGAGCTCGCATATCATCTGCATCATTTCCAAAAATTAATTCAGGTTTTGTAGATTGATTCAATAATGCTTCTTTTTCTGCAGCAGTTTTAAAAGGTGTGTAACCAAATTGAATAGCCCATACATCGTATGGCCCAACTGAAGTATCATAGTACTGACCTTGCTTACTTCTATCATTTGTTAAATTAATGCCTGCATAATCCATTACAGAACCTGTAAGACACTTGCCTTCTATAAAACTAGCATCTGCTAATTGTTCTGGAGAAAATAACTGACTGGCTTTCATGTTATGATTAAGACCCAGAGTATGACCAACTTCATGCATAATTAATGCTATCATAGCTTCTTTTTTCATTCTAGCCATTTCCAAATCATCAGCGCCTGCAACTTCTAGTACAGCTTGGCCAAACATAGTGCTCTCATGCATAACATGACCTAATGAACAAAACACTTTATTCTCTCTTAAAAATTCTGATGCATCAAATGCTTTAGGTTTTGCAGATAATTCAAATAACTTATCATACATTACCCTATTAGTAAAGTGTACATACTCAAGCATAATATCTGCACCCATGATTTCTCCTGTTTTTGGGTTTACAAAACTAGGGCCATAACCACCAAAAGGTGGATTTGGAGATGAGGTCCAACGTAAAACGTTGTAATTGATATCTCCTGCATCCCATGTTGCATCATCTGGTTGCATTTTTACAACCATTGCATTTTTAAACCCTGCTTTTTCAAAGGCTTTGTTCCATTCTAAAACACCTTGCTTTATAGTCTCTCTCCACTCGACTGGTGTAGAGTTTTCCATCCACCAAGTAATAGGTTTTACAGGTTCTGAAATAGCAGCACTAGGGTCCTTTTTCTTAAGATTCCAACGGTGAACTAAATCTCTGAAAGGTGTAGAATTTGTTGCTGTTTGGTCATTAACTTGTGTTGTAAAATAACCCACACGAGGGTCATCCAGAAGAATTTCATAGTCATTATCTGGCATAGCTATAAAACTATGGAAAACCTGGACGCTTACATTTCTACCATCAGCTATAGCAGCTGAGCCACCATTTATAGCTGAAGACTTAGAATAAACATATTCAACCTCTAGATTAGTGTTGTCTTCGTAATTATTTATGGCTTTTACTGTAGTCTTGTTTTTATCTAAATTACCAAGTGTAAATGCAAAAGGCGATTGACCGGGAAATCGTGGACGTTTTAATTGCCTCAGGGTTTCTTTCATAAAAATACCATCTGCTTTGATTAAGTATTCTCCAGTTTCTTTATCATGTGCTTCAACTTTTAACGACGCCATTTTACCATTAGTAATATTTGCTTCTTTTGATCGCGATATAGCATTACCTTCATCAAAATAGAATGACGTATTCTGACCTTCAAATTCTAACTTATTAAAATGTTTATTTATTCTGAAAACTTTAGAGCCTCCATAGGCACCACGATATAAGCCAGCATCTGTGCTACCATTTGACACTTGGCTGAAATAGATATAATCTTTCCCAATTTGGTCATCTTTAACAATCATGTGTAAAGCGCCTGTTATAGTATCTTCATAAATCGTAAAAAGACCTTCAATTTTTTTGCTTGATTTTGTGAGTTCTTTAATTGACTTTTCTTTTTTCTTAGGAGGCTTAGGTGGCGCAGCTTCAGTTTTGTCTTTTTTTCTTTTTTTCTTTCGTTGTGCATTAACATTTTGCGGCATTACAAAAGCGCATAAAAGAAGAGCCATTGAAAAGTATTTAATGGCCTTGATTGATGTCATCTTCATGATTATAAATTTAGATTAGTGATATTTTAAATTCTAGAACAGAATGTTTAACAATATATAAAATATGCACCTTTATATAAGTTAATGATTGTTAAAAGATTAGTTTTTGGTTTCATATT
Organism: Winogradskyella haliclonae; assembly: GCF_014635865.1. GTDB lineage: Bacteria > Bacteroidota > Bacteroidia > Flavobacteriales > Flavobacteriaceae > Winogradskyella > Winogradskyella haliclonae. Next base: position 20,915 of record NZ_BMDQ01000002.1, read on the forward strand.
GTGAAAGTAAAGTATGGGTTTGTTTCTGCAGTTTCTTTTTAAAAAAAGAAGTACCACCTATTAATTTTCCTTTAAAACCGAAAGCTTGCGAAGCCCATCTATGCAAGTTAAATGTATCTACATGTTTTATAATTAGACCGTCTTTGAATTGGAACTGCGCGGAAATCTTGTTATGGACTCTTTTTCTCGTTTTGCTAAAATTATATTTTGCTTCCCATTTGGCTGAGGCAATATTTTCATTAATTTCAATGTTAGAAAATGTGACTATAAAATCTTTTCCTTTTTGAGAAGCGCACAACATTCGCCACATATTCTTGGCATGTTCACCATGTAAAACACCAAAAGCAGGGTCTTCAAAAACGATGTCTTTGTGATAACAATTTGCCATAGCTTCTGCATCTAAATTTGCAAATGCGGTATAAAAAGAGGTTACTAATTTTTCCATGTTTTAAAGCTACAAAATTTATTTTTTGTTAAAAAAATCTAAAATTAGTTTTGTGACGTATATACTGCATCCCCTTTTTATTTTAATGGATTAATTTAAAAAGAAAAAAGGCTATCATTAGTTTGATAGCCTTTTTAAATTTTTATAAAACACGAAGTGGTTATTCTTCAGTAGATTCTTCCATGGTATGATATACATTCTGTACATCATCATCTTCTTCTAGTTTTTCAAGCAGTTTTTCTACGTCTTGAGCTTGTTCAGGTGTAAGCGGTTTGGTGACTTGTGGAATACGCTCAAAACCAGACGAAATGATTTCGATATTGTTTTCTTCTAAATAAGACTGGATATTTCCAAAACTCTCAAATGGTGCATAAATCATGACACTATGTTGTTCATTACCATCTGCATCTTCATCAGTGTCTTCAAAAATTTCTTCCACACCAAAATCTATAAGTTCTAATTCAAGTTCTTCTAAATCTAATTCTTCGCCTTTAATTTTAAAATTACAAGTATGGTCAAACATGAATACCACAGAACCAGACGTACCTAAGCTTCCATCTGTTTTATTAAAATAACTTCGCACATTAGCTACAGTACGTGTATTGTTATCTGTTGCTGTTTCTACAAGTACAGCAATACCATGTTGTGCATAGCCTTCGAAAAGAACTTCTTTATAATCGCCTTGGCCTTTTTCACTAGCTTTTTTTATCGCACGTTCTACATTGGCTTTGGGCATGTTTACAGCCTTGGCATTTTGAATAACGGCGCGTAAACGTGCATTACTTTCTGGGTGAGGCCCACCTTCTTTTACAGCCATTACAATATCTTTACCAATACGTGTAAAGGCTTTACTCATTGCCGACCAACGCTTCATTTTACGTGCTTTTCTAAATTCAAAAGCTCTTCCCATAATTTGTAGTTAAAAAGTTAAAAAGTATATGAAATGTCTAAAATTTTATAGACAAAACAAATTTAAAAAAATAAGTGTGGTTTAAAAATGATTTTAATCTTCAGGTTCAACAATAAAATCTATAGCTTTTGCAAGCTCAAAATCTTTATCTGTAACACCACCAGCATCATGTGTAGTAATAGATATTTTTAAAACATTATAGACATTTGACCAGTCTGGATGATGACCTAAGGATTCACACTCAAAAGCAATGCGACTCATAGCACTAAAGCAATCTTTGAAGTTTTCGAATTCAAACTCAGCATGAAGCGCATTATCAAAATAATCCCAATCTGGAAGTTGTAATAATTTTGCCTCTATAGTGTCTTTATCAAGTTGTTTCATCAAAAAATAGTTTGTATTAAAATTAACCAATTACAATAAGTATCACAAAATTACTTTTGCAGCTCTTTTAAAACAATATCACTAGTAATCTGAAGATGCTTAGGCAGTATATTATACTTTGGTAAAACTGCTAAATAGCGATCTTCGTTAGTAGTATAGACCTGTTTTAGTGATACTTTTGTTTGTGTAATATTAGATATGATTTGTTGAATAAACTCATCATGATGCACCAAATCTGTGCTTCCTAAGTGGAATACACCAGATTTTTTTCGATTGATGATATAATGAATTTGCTGTGTTACTTTTTTGTCAAGCGTAACATTCATTATTAAGTTTGGAAAAATTTCGACAGCTTCTTTTTCTGAAATGAGTTGTTTTATTTCTTGAATTCTAGGGCAGTTCGCTCCAAAAACCATGGGTAAACGTAAGATTGCTACTTGACGCTTTGGCATACGCATGAGCATATTCTCAATTTTTATTTTGAAATGCCCATAAATACTATGGCTTAAGGTCTTATCGGTTTCGTAGCTTGGGTATTTGCTATAGGCATCAAATGCGTTTGCTGAAGACAAGAAAATAATTTTTGAACCATGTTCTAAAGCATATTCGGCAATATGGGCATGTGCTATAGTTTGTGCGTGAAAATCGCCACGCAAAGCAGAAATGATAATGTCTGGTTTTGTAGCTTCAAGAATTTCGTAAATATCATCTTCTTCTACATTGTAGTGAAAAAAATGTTTGTTGTTCTCAAATTCCTTTTTGGGTGAAAAATAGGTGCCATAGGTATTAAAATACATGCAGAGTTCTTTGTAGATGGCATTACCTAGATAACCACTAGCACCAAGAATCAAGATTCTGTATTTCTTTTCTATCTTCTTCATTAATCTTACAACGCTAAGAATAGAAATTTAGCCTTTATAGAATGGCAATTTTACCACAGTTGCAGGAATTGCTTTTTTACGTACCTGAATATTAATTTTGCTATCTGCTGAGGCAAATACACGTGGCACATAGCCTAAACCGATACCAATACCTAAACTAGGACTCATTGTACCTGAAGTCACACGACCAATAGTTTTACCTGAACCATCAACAATATCGTAACCGTGACGTGGAATACCACGCTCATCAAGTTTAAAAGCAACCAATCTATTTTCTGGCTTACGTTCTTTTTCGGCCTGTAGTGCTTCACTATTTGTAAATTCTTTATTGAATTTGCAGACCCAGCTTAGACCAGCTTCTATAGGAGACGTAGTATCATCTATATCATTGCCGTACAAACAATAGCCCATTTCTAGACGTAGCGTGTCTCTTGCTGCTAATCCGATGGGTTTAATGCCAAAATCTGCTCCAGCTTCAAGAACTTTATCCCATATTTGTTTTACTTCAGAATTTTTGCAATAAATCTCAAAACCACCACTTCCTGTATAACCAGTTGCTGAGATAATCACATGTTCTATACCTGCAAAATCACCGACTACAAAATTGTAGAAATTGATTTCTGATAAATCATGACTAGATAAAGATTGCATGGCTTCTACGGCTTTTGGACCTTGGATGGCTAATAACGAATAATCTTCGCTTAAGTTACGCATTTCGGTACCGATATCGTTTTTAGAAGCAATCCAATTCCAATCTTTTTCTATGTTACTTGCATTAACGACTAGGAGGTAAGTCTCCTCTTTAATCTTGTAGATGATTAAATCGTCAACAATTCCACCATCATCATTAGGTAAGCAACTGTATTGTGCTTTACCTATTTCTAATTTTGAGGCATCATTACTTGATACTTTTTGAATTAACTCTAGTGCATTAGGCCCTTCGATTAAGAATTCACCCATATGAGAAACATCAAAAACACCAACTGCCTTTCTAACTGTTTCGTGTTCTATGTTTACACCTTCGTATTGTACTGGCATATTATAACCAGCAAAAGGTACCATTTTAGCGCCTAAGGCTTCGTGTGTTGCAGATAATGCAGTATTTTTCATGTTGTACGAATCAAAATTTGATGCGCTAAATTAAGAATTTGAAAGTTAACTTGAAACATCAAGTCTTTCTAATTTTGTACTTAAAAAGGATACTAATTTATTGAAATCGGATTCAGAAATTTCATCTTTACCTAAAATGTAAGATATATTTACATGAGAAGTATTTAGAAATATATTTTCTTCTACGATATCAAAATTTTTAAAGAAAGACCAATCCATTTTTACTTCACATTTTTCATCAGAATATTTAAAAAAATCATCTTTAAATTCCCAAATACTTTTACTCTTTATCTCAATAAAATTTGTGACATGTTTTTCTGATTCAGAAAAATAACGTTTTTTGTTATTCTTGTAGCTATGCCAAAATTCGTAGAACTTGTAGAGATATATTGTGCCTATTGAAAATATAATTACACCAAAGAAAGACCTGTGACCAATAAAAAATAAGCCTGTTGCTAAGTATATTATGCTAAAAACTAAACCCTTCCAGCTCTTTTTTAAATTTGATTTCCAAACGTAGTCAAACTGTAGTTTTGTTTGATTTAAATATATTTCTTTTATAAATGGAACTTCAAAAATCATAAGTTATCTAATTGAACTTTAAAATCATACTGCAAATCTTCATGAAACGTTGAGATTTTCTTCTCTATAGCTATAATCTGTCTTTGGTAGAGATTGTCTAGTGTTCGGTTGCGATGAATATTTGGTTTTAGTTGATTGAGTCGTTCGCAAAAATAGAGGAGAAGTTCTACTTCAGTAGTTTTAGTAATGCTATAACGGCTATAGGTTTTTATAAGCCTTAATATCTTTCGGATTGTTTTTTTCATATAGAAATAACTATCCGTATTCATACTTTCAAAATACTCGTCTAGCGTTTCTTTAATATTTTCTATATAGCTATCTTCGTCGTGAGCTTGAAAGAGCAAATAGGTGAGTAACTCCTTGTTTTCTTTTTTAAATCGCCCTAATCGTAAACATAACTGTAGTAAATCTTCTTTTGGAAGATGTTGTAATTCCTTTTTTATAGTGACGATTGTGGCTGCTTTCATACTATAGATTTAAAGCTTTTAAAACTTGTGCTTTGTAGGTTTGTCCAATAGGGACTTTATGCGAATCTACGGTAATTTGATTACCTGAGAGGTGATTCATCTTATTTAAATTGATGCTAAACGATTTGTGAACCCGAATAAAATCAATTGGTAATTGCTTAATAAAACCAGAAAATGTGCTGTGTGTTACTATCGTTTTATCTTCTAAATGTACTTTTACGTAATCTCCAAAGGCTTCAATAATGCTAATATCAGAAAAGAAGACTTTATGTAACGCTTTATTTTCTTTTAGAATCAGGAAATCTTGTTTTGGCTGAAGCGCTTTCTCATTTAAAACTTTATTAATCGCTGTTAAAAAACGCTCATAAGGAATAGGTTTTAGTAAATAATCGGTAGCATTGACCTCAAAACCTTCCACAGCATATTGCGGATATGCGGTTGTAAAAATAACAGCTGGAGGATGCTGCAAACTTTTATAAAAATCTAAACCTGTTTGTTTAGGCATATTAATGTCTAAAAATAGTAGGTCTACAGCTGTATTAAGCTTAAGATATTTAAAGGCTTCTGCGGCATTATTACAAGTTTGTTTAAGCTCTAAAACTTCTGTTTGTGAGATAAAATGTTGCAATACCTTTTGAGACGATAATTCGTCATCTACAATAATACAGCTTATGTTTTTTGAGTTATTCATTCTTTAAATTCAGTGTCACTACAAATGTTACGTCTGTATGCTCAATATTAAGATTATGGGTATCTGGATAGACCAAATTAAGGTTATTTCTTAAGTTTTGTAACCCTACGCCAGAATAGTTTTCATCTATGCTATTCTTAACATTTGCGTTAGTATTTTCAATTCTAAATTTAAAATCAGATGCGTTTTGAATGAACTCTATTTGAATTTTATCAGCGGTATTATCTCCAGAAAAGCCATATTTGTAGGCGTTCTCTAAAAGTGGTAATAAAAGCATAGGATATATGTTGTAATTCTCATCTTCTATCTCCACAACTAAATCTACTGTATTTTCTGAGTGACCACGATATTTCTGAAACGAAATATAGTTTTTGAGTAATTCTAATTCATCCTTTAGAGTTACACGCTCAGTATCCGAATCGTAAATTACGTATCGTAGAATATCTGAAAGCTCGATAATGGCTGTTTTTATATCCTCCTTTTTTTCTAATGCCATAGCATAAATAACATTGAGAGAATTGAATAAAAAATGGGGATTTATCTGTGCACGTAGTGCAGATAACTGTGTTTGTATTTGTTGATTTTGAAGTTTTAAAACCCTGTTCTCATTAGTGTTATAGTAAAACCAATCCTCAGCAAGTTTAAACAGTGTTGTCGCAATTAAAATAATGCCATAAGTTAGGTAAACATTAGCCTCTGACAAATAGGAAACAAAGAAATATTTTGGAAATAATGCATCTAATATTGCATTAAAAAGCTGTGTATTTAAAAATGAAAACAAACAAAAATTTAGAATAAAAAGTATGCTATAAATTGCATAACGTTCTTGTGTTAAAAACTTTGGAATAAGTACATAGAAGTTAATTGAAACGGGTATTGCTACTGTAACTAAAAATACAACAGTATAGATATAATCTGCAGTAATTGGTGTTTTACCTTTTGAAAAAATAAAGAGTAAAATAAGAAATGCCAAAAACCACAGAACTCCATTAAATATAAGTGGTCTGTGGTAATTGCCACGTTGCAATATGGTCTTAATATTAAGGCTTTGCATGAGCTGGCTTTAAAGTATAAATATCATCACTATCCCATTTGTCTTCAAAATCTGAAGCCATAAATTTCTTAAGAAAATTGTGTAATTCCTCACTGGAGGCAGTTAATACCAAATCTTCATCCAACCCTATTTTTTCATGTTTTAACCTTAATCTGTCTTGTTTAAATAAAGCTCCGATGGCTTTTTCTGAGAGCCACTTTAAAGTTATTGACTTGTCCTCATTATGCTGTACATATGCCGTAGAGTGTGTTTTTAGTAAATGTTGACCAACAAGTTTGTTTAATTCGTCACTTTCATACTCAAAAGGGGCAAAGTCTATAAAAAGATGCTCGTTAACTTTAAATGGAATTCCCATAAAAAGTGCCTCACTTTCTTTTTTAGTATATTTAATAAAATAGCCATTTTTATAGCTATCGTAAACTTTAAGGTCTTCAGCTGATAGTTTAACACCTTCCTCATTCTCTTTTTTAAATTCATCTTCAAAAGATAAAACTTCCCAATCACCATTTTTGTTATCGGTCCAATTTCCAACTAGAGCGGCATCATACTTAATTTCATTTTTAACATAAAAAGGCTGAATAGATTTTACAATACACGAGCTAAATAACAACAACCCTAATACTAATACTACAATTCTTGATTTCATGATTCTTTGTTTTAAAAGTTTCAGCTAAACTCTTATAAAAGACAAAGAGTTGCAACGAATTTCGACAAACACGTTGCAACTCATGCCAAACACTTTAAAGTGCTATTTTATAGGAATATTATCTTCCTTTTCGGCCATCTACAGAGAAAGACCCTGGACCAGCTAAAAAGATGACTACAAAAGCAAAAAGATATAGTAATGCCATTTCTTTTCTTGCTAATGGGTCACTAGCATGAACAATAAAAGCTGCTACAGCCATAGTAATTGCCGCTGGTATTGCTGCTAATTTTGTTTTTAATCCTACAATTATTAATACAGGAGCTAAAAATTCTCCAATAAGACAAAGAATTAAAGAAACCGTTGACCCGACACCCAAAGGATCAGGAAATCCAGATGGGTCTGATAATTTATCTAGTTTTGGAATACCATGCCTTACAAGCATCATTCCTCCAAAACCTAATCTAAGAATTAGTAAGGCTAAATCGTTATAATTTTTTTTCAAAATTGTTGGTTATTTGGGTTAATAATAGTCTAAAGATATAAAAAAAGCACCTTTTACTAAAGGTGCTTTTTATTATAAGTTTGTAAACTATTCATTTATAAAAGGATTGCTCCATTTTTCATTAGTGTAAACATCATTGCCGGCCAAAGTTCTCATAAAAGCTATTACAGCATTGCGTTCTTCATCTGTAAGATTAAGCTGCTGACCATTACCATTTGGTCTTAATCTTGGGTCCAAATTAGCATTCCCAGCAAGATTTATGTCATTGTAGTGATTAAGTACAGTTACCAAGTTATTACTAGCACCAATATGCATAAACTGTCCGTTACTTGTGCCATTGGCCTTTACAACATCTCTAAGTGTAGGTGAGCGTGTGACGTCCAAATCTGCTCCAGAATTATCGATACTCCCAATAACACCATTGTTGAGAGAATTTGGGATGATACTAAATTCTGGCGCTTGATGACAACCGGCACAGCCAATACCGCCATTAGTTCTTATCCCCTCATTATTGAACACAGGCGGTTGCAAAAACAGCTGTTTGCCCAAATTTTCCTGTTGTGTAAAGTTGGCAAATGGTTGCCCATCATTATTAGCATTGACTCTGCCTTCGTCATACTTACTATCAAAAGATTGAATACTACGTATAAATTGTGCTAAGGCATCTTGCATACGTGCTTCGGTAATGGATGCATTGCCAAAAGCTCGGTTAAAAAGCTCTGGATAATAGTCTATACCTTCTAATCTTGTTATTAAATCATTGAATGATAAATCACCGTTCTCTCCACTAAAGCCCATTTCTACATGATCTTGTATTGGCATTGTGGTTTGCGTTTCTAAAGTGTTAGCACGTTCGTCCCAAAAGAATCTTGCTTCGTCAGAAAATCTCGCATTCACCAAACGCATAGAATGTCTTCCGGTAACACCATTAACTCCAAGACTTGCTTGAGCATCATCACTAAATGCAAACTCTTGCTTGTGACAACTTGCACATGAAATACTATTGTTTACAGATAAATTTTTATCGTAAAATAATACACGACCAAGCATAGCACCTTCATCAGTAATACTATTATTTCCAGTATTATCACGTGTAATATAATTTGGAATATTTTGATTTGAATAATTTGGTAAAACATCGAAGTTAGCAGTGAAAATTCCAGAAAAATCGAATTCCGTATCTGGGTCATTGACTTCAACGGGTGTCAAATCATTGTTGTCTGATGAACATGAAAATAATGCAATAGCAAAGAAGAGGAGAAAGGATTGCTTCATAAATAGATTAAATTGATTGTACTTATATGACTACAACAAACCTGAATGGTTTAATGCGATTATGAAATAATCAATAAAAAATCCCCAATACATTAATATTGAGGATTTTAAACAATGATTTTTTTAAAAGAGGTTTACAATTTTCCCTTCATCTTCAGGCTTAATAATCACTAGTAGTTTTTTAAAGCCTAATGCGTTTTGTTTATAAACTTTTGTGCCTACTGACCATTTTTCTTTCCGTTTAGAGTTTGGCATCATAGGAAAACCATAACCAAAGTAACTGCCATCTGCTTTAGGGCCTTTAACGATAAATTGATTTCTGTTGGATGAATTGTTCTTTATTTTAAAAGAAATCCATTTAATATTATCTTTTTTCATCTTGTAGTTTGAAGATGATTCCACAATACCACTAGATTTAGTTTTTATTTTATTGTCTTTTGGTAATTGCTTGTAAAGTAATTTTCCGTCATTAGAGACATCTGCCCATAAGTATAGAGTTGGATTAACTTTTATAGTTCCAGAATCCCATAGATTTACATAAACTTTTTCTGCTTCTATATTTGAAGCATCTATGTGGCCTATTTCTGTACCTAAACGCAGCTCTTTTGTTTTTCCATCAATAATTACCCTGCCAATATTAGCATTTACTCTTAAAACATTATTATTTACATTAGTGATAATGGTTTTATCGTGTGTATCATGAACCACACGTTTTAGATTAGGTGCACCAATTTTAATGGTAATTTTTTGAGTAGGCTGAATCCATTTTAGCTGACTAAAGTGAATTGTGCCATCTACAATTTCTGTATCGATGTATTTAAATAGATTAGACTCGGCCGTAATTTCTAAACGTTCTTTAGCAGAATTGTCAATAGTGATATTGGCGTATAGATCTATTTTTATGGTTTCTACATTCTTAAATGGGAATGTTCGTGTTTCTAGGTTTTTATTTCCTTTGATTTGTGCTAGACCTGTAAATCCTACAAGTATTAGCAATAGGCTTAGCTTTTTCATTTTGAGAATTATTTTTTAGTGTTTTTAGCTTCAGGATTATTGTAAGTTGCTTCATAAGTGAAGCTTTCAGGCTCATATTCAAATTTTATTGAGCGATTTGGCTGGTTTTGTAATTCGTACTCATCATTATTTACAAATTTGAATTTAATATCGTATTGTGCTGCTTGGAATTCTACTTTTGCTTCATAAATGCTATCATTATTTTCATCTGTAAGCGGTACTAATTCTTCCCATGCAGGACTTGTAAATTGACCTCTTACACCAGGATTACTAATAGTATCTAGACCACGCATATTGACTTTAAAATTAATAGTTTTGAGATGTGTTTCTTGTATACAACTTGTCATCAGTACAATAGCAATTAGAAGGAGAAATGATTTATAGTTTTTCATGATTTCTAAGTTTTAAAGTTTAGTATAGTTATATGTGTTTCTTACAAATTTTTCGTCATTGTCTAGATATGAGACTTCTTTAGTCACAGTATAAGTTGAATCCGTTATTGTATGCGTGATAAACATATTGGCTTTTTTACCATTATCTCTACTTTGGTAAGTTGTTACGAGAGTTTTTGTACCATTTTGCTCAGTAAAGTTTAGGACTCTTTCATTTCCAAAATAGCTACCATTTTTTCTGATTTTTATTGAGCTCTTATGGTTTTTACTCGGCTCGTAAGTGTATTGCACATTAGAGATTATTTTGTCACCTTCAATTTTAAATTGCATAGTGGCATCAATAGTTTGTTGTTTGCCAGATTGGTAATCTTTATAAGTCAAAGTGCCTTTCCAACTGGTATTGTTCATACTTTCAAAATCCGAAAGCGAAATGGTATTCTGTGCATCAATAGATAGTACTGTGAATAGTAAAACGCATGTTGTAAATAGAGTTTTCATAATGTGTAGTTTTTGAATGATTATTTTAATTTTTTGCTGATAAGAAAGTCAAGTCCAAAGCGGCCAGAACCAAGAGTTAGGTTGTAAATAGCTACCCATAAAAAGCCCATTGCTGGTAGCATATTCCAGGCTGGTCCATTCCATTTTTGAAGAAAAATAGCAACGAGCATGGTACACATAATTAAGAAAGAAGAGATACGTGTACCAACGCCTAGAGCTAGTAGAATTCCACCCACAGCTTCACTAAATGCACCCATCCAAGCAAAGAAAATAGGAAACATAGCAAATATGCCACCGTAAGCTTTAACGTCTTCAGGGAACCAAGCGGCGACTTCAAATAGATTTAGGTTTTGACTATCTGGTGTCCATGGCACACCAAATTTATCGGCTCCAAAACCAATGGAGAGTCCAATTCCGCATCCGAATCTGATGATAAAGAAAACGAAATCCGAAAACCAGTTTTTCTGAAGGGTAGGTGCAATTAAAAATTTGAATAAAGATTTTAAACGTGTCATCGTATTTGTGTTTTAAGAGCTGACATACATCAGCGAGATTGATGACACAAATTTGCGACACAAACGTTGCGTGGACGACTTAAAGCGTACTAGAACGTCCTAAATACGATTTGAGACGTCTTATTTTAGTTGCGTTTTTAAATATTCAGTAGGAGAGAAGCTTGTTAGCTTTTTAAAGACACGATTAAAAGTGGCTTTGCTATTAAACCCACATTCTTGAGCAATACCAAGTAAGGATAATTGCTGTTGCTTATTTTCTTTAAGCATATTTTTAAAAGCTTCGACACGATAACCGTTTACAAAGTCGTTGAAGTTTTTGTTAAATCCAGAGTTTATGGTTTCCGATAATTGACCTCGTGTCATATTTGCCATTTTCGCTAAGTCCGATAAGTTGAGCTCAGGATTTAAATATGCTTTTTGGTCTACCATTAAATGATTTACTGTAGTAATATCTTCTTCAGAAACAGATTTGTGTTCTATGTTATCTGTTTCTTCTGGGATACCAATGGTTTTTGGAGAAAAACTGAAATCTAACTTATTCAGTTTTGTGGTGTCTGTAAAGTAACCTTTGATACCAACAAACAAAGTGATCATAGCAACTAGTAGATTAAGCCACCAGCGTTCTTGATACCCTAATTCTATAAAGCGTGAACCAATAATATCTTGAATGGTACCGTATAGAAATAATATGCTAAAGAGCACCAAAAAGGTTAAAATCCAATTGAGTTCAAGCTTATACGTATTTGAAAAATACTGTATAATCTTTTTACGATAACTATAAAATAGCTGGAACGTAAATGCCAAATACAATAGCATAAACGGTGGCTCGATATAAGACATAATGCTTAAAATGTATTCTTCGTCTAAAGAAATTTTTAGTACACCATTCTGAGTCTCATTAAATCCTGGTTGTAAGGCGTCGTATGTGTAAATCGAAAATCTATAGACCACAAATCCAATGGCCAAGGCAAAATGCCACCAATGACCTTTTTTGAACTTAAAATTTGAAGTGGTAACTGACTTTACATACAAGTAAATTAATGGCGCAAGTGCAATACCAATATTTATAAGAAAATAATTAATCTTTGTAGTTCTAAAAGCATCGTACCAGCCCATAAAACCTAGCGTGTAACAAGTTTGCGAGTAACTCGTTAGTAACAAAATGAATCCCAAAAATAAATCTGAAAGATGACGTTTTTTAAAATACCGACCAAATAAAAGACACACGAAAACAAGGCCTTGTAGAGCTAAAATTAAAAGCGGTAAACTCCAACGGTTAAAATCTGGAAACATTGTGTGTTTTTGTTTAAAACCTAAATGTATCTATTTTATTAGAGAATATAAAAATGGATACGGCTCAAATTGTTTCAAAGTCAAACTATGGACATAATTTTGTCAATTTTCACAATAACTTTCATAATCATCAGCTATTTTTCTAAAAGCTTTCCCACTTCTTGGAAAGTAATCCCCATTTTGAGCATTTTCAACAATCTTTGGACAGGTTTTGAAGAACCGTTTTACAGATTTTTTAAATGCTTTATGATTGTTATAATTTAGAAAATGGGTATCACTTTCATATACTGGTTTTTCTTGTGTTTGAAAGTAAACTATTTGTGAAGTGGCATAGTAGTTTGAAGTGATATCTTTAAAAATTCGAGCTTTGCTATTTTCATAATATAATGTACGTAGATTATTTGCTATAGCCCCTTTTATATGTCTTAGAAAAAACACATTGATAGTGTCATCTATAGCGTAATTTTTAGATAATATCCTTTTTTTCTGATTAGCATCTAAGTTTGGATCTAAATCAAGCATTCTATATGATAGGTCTTTGAGTTTTGAAGTATATATTGTTGCTGATTTCACTTTTATATCTTTCCAACCTTTAACAAGGTTTTCTTTAGGTTTTTCTTTTATAAATACAATTGATTTTGCATCTATAGGATTAACAAAACCAAAACCTGATACAGTTTCATTATTAAGAGAAGTGTAAGTCAATGAATCAAAAACTATTCTTGGTTGTTCTTTTTTTAGACTTCTACTTGTTATATAAAATTGTGTATGTAGTTTATCTGTACAAAAAAGAAGCGTTAATGTAATTAGTAATAGTTTATAGATATTGATAGGTTTTCTGAGCATAAATTATTCTTTTCTAATGACTACCAATATTAATAAATGATTTTTTATTATTCAAATGCGCTTTTAGTATTTCAATTGTTTGTTTTCAGGTGTTTTTGTTTTAAATAATAAAAACGCCTCTAATGTTAAATTAAAGGCGCTTAGTTTTATAACTATATGTTTTGTTATCTCAGTTTCGGAAAGTCCACCGGATTCGCTTCGTGCATCACATTATAGACGGCTTCAAAAATATCTTCTACAGAAGGTTTAGAAAAATAATCACCATCCGTACCATATGCAGGTCTATGTGGTTTTGCAGCTAAGGTTTTTGGTTGACTATCTAGATATTGGTATGCATTCTGTTTGTTTAGTATTTCATCTAAAATATAAGCAGAAGCACCACCAGAAACATCCTCATCAATAACCATCAGGCGATTGGTTTTAGCAACACTTTCTACTATGTCATAATTAATGTCTAACGGAAGAAGTGATTGTACGTCAATAATTTCAGCATTAATACCAACTTCTTGTAATTCTTTTGCAGCTTGCTCAACTAATCGCAGTGTAGAACCGTAAGAGACTAAGGTAATATCTTCACCTTCTTTTACTGTTTCTACAACACCTATGGGTGTTTTAAACTTTCCAATATTGTTTGGCATTTTTTCTTTAAGACGATACCCATTTAAACACTCTACAACAAGTGCGGGTTCGTCACTTTCTAAGAGTGTATTATAAAAACCAGCAGCTTTAGTCATATTTCTTGGAACTAACACATGCATACCACGCACCAAATTAAGAATACCGCCCATTTGAGAGCCAGAATGCCAAATACCTTCTAATCGATGCCCACGAGTTCTTACGATTAGAGGTGCTTTTTGGCGACCTTTTGTACGGTAATGTACGGTAGCCAAATCATCACTCATTAGCTGTAAAGCATATAAGATGTAATCTAGATACTGAATTTCGGCAATTGGTCGTAAACCACGCATAGCCATACCAATTCCAGAGCCTAAAATAGTGGCTTCTCTAATACCAGTATCTGATACTCGTAGCTCGCCATATTTGGCTTGTAAACCTTCTAAACCTTGGTTTACATCACCTATGTGACCAGCATCTTCGCCAAAAATCAATGCTTCTGGATAATTGCCAAAAATGGCATCAAAATTATCTCTTAAGATGAGACGTCCATCTACATCTTCGGCATTATCATCGTAAGTTGGTAAAACTTCGGTTTGGTTTAGTGCTTTTTTCTCCGAATGACTTAAGAGGTGAGAACTATATTTTGGTTGTATAGTTTCAATATAGTTTGTAATCCAATTTTGCAGTTCTGTTTTTTCAGTAGAACTTTCCGAAATCACATAACGTAATGCTTTACGTGTTGCAGTTAATATATCTTTACGTATAGGCTCATCAATAGTCGCTAAATCGTTTTTAAGTTTTGAAATAAAAACACCGTTAGCGCTAGACTTAGCTACGCGCTCTAAAAGTGAAACGGCTTCAGTTCTTTCAGCATGTATTGGATTTATAAATGCAGACCAAGCGGCTTTTTTACCGTCTCTAACAGCTTTTTTAATATCTTTTTCAATAGCTTTTAACTCTTCGTCTGTTGCTATATTATTGTCTATCATCCAAAGACGCATCTGTGCATTACAGTCGTACTTAGCTTCCCAGGCTAAGCGGTCTGCATCTTTGTAACGCTCATGAGAACCAGAGGTTGAATGCCCTTGTGGTTGCGTTAACTCATTAACATGAATCATGACTGGTACATGTTCTTTACGCGCCACTTGAGCAGCACGTTGATAGGTGTCAATTAATTCAGCATAATTCCAGCCATTGACACGGAAAATTTCGTAACCGTTATTAACTTCGTCTCTTTGAAAACCTTTTAAGATTTCAGAAATATTTTCTTTAGTTGTTTGGTGTCTCGCATGAACAGAAATGCCATACTCGTCATCCCAAATGCTAATTACCATTGGGACTTGTAAAACACCAGCAGCATTTATAGTTTCAAAAAATAAACCTTCACTTGTACTGGCGTTGCCAATAGTTCCCCAAGCGACTTCGTTACCTTCTTTAGAAAATTTGGTGGTATCTATACCTTTTACATTTCGGTAAATTTTTGAGGCTTGAGCTAAACCTAAAAGTCTAGGCATTTGACCGGCAGTAGGAGAGATGTCCGCACTTGAGTTTTTTTGCTCAGTTAAGTTTTTCCATTCGCCATTTTCATCTAAACTGTGCGTTGCAAAGTGACCACCCATTTGTCGACCTGCAGACATTGGTTCATCTTTTAAGTTGGTGTTAGCGTATAATCCCGCAAAAAACTGTTCTATAGTTAACTTATCAATAGCCATCATAAAGGTTTGGTCACGGTAATATCCAGATCGAAAGTCCCCGTTTTGAAAGGCTTTTGCCCAAGCAATTTGCGGGACTTCTTTACCGTCTCCAAAGATTCCAAATTTTGCCTTACCTGTTAGTACTTCTCGACGTCCTAAAAGGCTACACTCACGACTGGTCACTACAGTTTTGTAATCATTTAAAACTTCAGCTTTAAAATCTTCAAATGTAATCTCAGTTTTTGTGTTTGTATTTGGCTTCATATATCGAAATTTTGTCTTGCAAAAGTACAACATCTCAAGAAGTTACGCAATGTAGGAAAATGTTATATTATTAAATAATTCTTAGTAAATCGAATTAATTTTAAGAATAGTGTAAATTAATAAAGAAATTTAACACTTGAGTAAGAATATGTTAATACCATTTGCGTCTAAATAACCCTAGCAGCACTTGAGGGTCAACAGTAAACATGAATCGGATTTTCTCATCGTAATTTTGCTGTCCAACTTCCCATCCATTATTGGAGTATAGAGGAAAGAATATTTCAAAATAGTCTTCAACTAAATTGAGTCTAATACCAGAATCATAAACAAACTTTGGTTTGCTAAATTTATTCTTTACCAAACCAGCATCACCATAGAGTTGAATATAGCGCCAAATAGAAGTACTAAAGTTTGCCGTTGTCATCCATTGATTTGCAAATGGCGTGTTTAGTTTAGATTTAAAGCCTCCTTCTGCAATAATAATTTGCTGACTAAATATTCCTGCAGCTTCAGATCGCCCCAAATAATTAAAATCAAATAAATAATCTGTTGGCCTGTCTAAGGCAAAGCTAAAGAAATCAGAATTTGTATCCGTATTATTGCTAAGGAATGTTCCGGCAAAGAATCTGAAGTTATAATTTCTATTATTTTTTGAAAGCTTTCTAAATTCGTAATTAATAGAAAATTTACTAAAGTTGCTAGCAACTTGAAAATCTGCAAAAAATCTTGAAAAGTTTATAATTCCTGGACTGGATCTTACGTATCGCAGATTAAGAACACCGTAATCTGGTTCTTCTTCAATCTCTTCTAAAATGGCATCTGGTCCAATATTTCTTGCGATATCTACATATCGTAAGCGAATAAGATGGCGCTTATCTGATCTTAAATCGTCTTTATCCCTAAAACCAAAAGATATATTTGGTCTTATACGTCTAAAAAATGCATCTTGAGCAAAGGACTGGTAACTAGCATCTATACCGTATGTGATATTGAAGAGATTAGTATCTTCAAGATTATGTGTGTAAAAAAGCGTACCTGAACCAGTAATAGCTTTTGAGTTTAATGCATATTGTGGTGAAAATTTATAATTCAATCGCTTTCTGAGTATGGTTTTATTGTACACTTTTGCACCTAATGTAAAGCCATCATATATATTTTTGAATTGAGCAAGCGGCATAAAGAAGACCTGATTATAATATGGATCTTCAACATCCTTAAACAACCTAAATTGTAAAGGTTTTGACCAGAATTTAGGACCATTTGTAGATTTATAATTATCTCTTTGATTAAACTCTGGCACCACATTATCGTAGTCTAATACAAGTCGTTTTGTATTATAATTGGGGATAGTTAAGGTTTTGTATTTGCCAATACTATCAATCCATAGTTTATTTACGACACTATCATTTCGCAAACTAAACAATGATATTGGAGCACTATTATTTCGTTTGTTTTTTATAGTAAGTTGAATTGAGTCTTCTGTCGTCTTAACTTTAGAGATTTTAAAATCAATTTTCTTTCGAGTATTGAGATAGTCTGTAAAAAACCAATCAATATTTTTAGCTGTCTTGGATTTTATAAAGTTTTCAAAATTATCAAGAGTAACAATTTTAAGTTGATTGCCTTTTAAATAGTCTTTAGCTAGACTTCTAAAATTGATGTCTTCTGCATACTCATCTAAATAATTTAGACCGACACCAGCTTTGTATCTCCCAGCAATATTGGCATTAAACTTAGTAAGCGAATCTTTTGGGATAGTTATGGGCTGATCGTTATTTTTCCTTGCAGCTTCCATTGAATACAGGAAATACTGAAAATTGTAATCTAAATCTGCTAGATGAAATGACCTAATACCCCAAACATTTGCCAATGTTCCTAGTAGTTTGGTATCTGGATAATAATCTTCTACATATTTCATTAAGAAGTAAATAGCCAAGCCATCATTAAGCCAGTGATCTTTTCTAGGGTTTGTTAAATGAGTGTTTGAGATGTATTTGTTTAAGGCGGTCTTAAGTAATTTGAGCTCGTATTGAAAATCGTTTTTAAAAGGTCTTAAGAAACTTGGCAATTGGTTAAGGCCATAAAGTGGATTCTTATCATAATCTATTTGGCTTACTAGTAAGCGTTTATGTGGATATGTACCAAGATTATCTGTTAAAAACTTAGTGACTCTATCTGTTACTATTGCTTTTTCTTGTGGAGACAAACCTTTCTCTTCAATATCAGAAACTAGAGTAAAATCATCAGTTGTAACTTGATTAAAAGTTCTGTTTTGATTTAATGAAAGATAGGTGTCAATTCTATCCTTGCCTTTTAAAGTGACCGTTTTTAGTGTTCCGTCTTCAGTTTCGTTTTTAGTATTTAATTCTGAAGTGAGGTTATAAGCTTTATGAAAACTAAGACTTATTGAAATGTCAGATTTAGGAATAAATAAATCATCTATATTTTTATTACTGTAATATTGCCATTGCCCATCATATATTGCAGGTAAGAGGTACCAATATTTCAACTCTAAATTTTCGTCTTTGGTATAACCATAACCTGTAAATACAGCATCTGGTAAGACAATAGTGTATTCTAATTTTAGTGCATAGGACTCATTAGGCAGTAAAGGTTCTTTCAGATTTACTTTTATAACATCAATTTGATTTTTTAACCGCTCAGATGTAAGTGTGTTATTGCCACCATCTTTTATATAATCTATATTAGTGAAACCTCGTTGCCTATCTTTTGCTAAGTGAAACTTAGTGCTAAACTCTTCTTCAAAACGTTTTGCTAGTGCTGTAGATTTTGAAGAGTAGCTATTGTTCCAATCGCTTAAAAACACTTCGGTTAATGTGTCCTTGGTAACATTCTTATAGACAATGGTTTGTTTAATATTAATAGACTTTTTCGTTGGGTTTACAATACCAACAACATCTATTGTATTTTGCCCAAAAGTAAGAACAACAAACAGTAGGAAACCAAGAAATATGAGCGGTTTTTTATTCAAGTTTTTATTAGAAATTAGGGCTTAATTCAGATTCTTTATAGAATGCATTTAGTATAGATATTACTTCATCTGCTGTATCTACAACATGGATTAAGTCTAAATCTTTTGCGCTGATATTACCTTCTGTAAGCAATGTATTCTTAACCCAGTCTACAAGTCCACTCCAGAACTTTGTACCCACTAATATAATTGGAAATGTATCAATCTTATGAGTTTGAATTAGCGTAATAGCTTCAAATAACTCATCCAAAGTACCAAAACCTCCAGGCATCACTACAAATCCTTGAGAGTATTTTACAAACATGACTTTACGTACAAAGAAGTAATCAAAATCTAAGACTTTATCTGAGTCTATATATGGGTTATCATGTTGTTCGAAAGGTAATTCGATATTTAAACCTACAGAAGTTCCGCCAGCGATATGGGCACCTTTATTACCAGCTTCCATAATACCTGGACCACCACCAGTAATTACACCATAGCCACTATCTACAATTTTACTGGCGACTTCTTCGGTTAATTTGTAATACTCATGATCTGGCTTTGTGCGTGCAGAGCCAAATATAGAAACACAAGGCCCAATTTTACTCAATTTTTCATAACCATTTACAAATTCTCCCATGATTTTAAAAATTGCCCATGAGTCGTTTGTTTTTATTTCGTTCCAGCCTTTGTAGTGTTTTTCTTTTCTCATATAGTATTTAATTGTTAGTCTTTATTTGTTTCGACAATTATAAGGAGATTTAGTTTAATTCTCTTATCAAAAACTTTGCCGTATAACTTTTTTTATCTTTAATAATTTGCTCAGGTGTTCCTTTAGCGACTAATTGTCCGCCACCTTTACCGCCTTCATAGCCTATATCTATGATATAGTCAACGGTTTTGATGACGTCTAAATTGTGCTCAATAATTAATACAGTATTGCCTTTGTCAGCAAGCTTATTTAATACTTTCATCAAAACATTAATATCCTCAAAGTGAAGACCAGTCGTTGGTTCATCTAGAATATAGAAAGTGTTTCCTGTATCTCTTTTACTTAACTCTGTTGCTAACTTTATACGTTGCGCTTCTCCACCAGATAATGTTGTGCTTTGCTGTCCTAATGTAATGTATCCTAAGCCAACATCCTTGATAGTTTTTAGTTTTCTATAAATTTTCGGAATATGCTCAAAGAAATTTACAGCGTCTTCAATAGTCATGTTTAATACATCACTAATAGATTTTCCTTTATATCGTATTTCTAATGTTTCACGATTAAAGCGTTTGCCTTGACAAGTTTCACACTCTACATAAACATCAGGTAAGAAGTTCATTTCTATAACTTTAAGACCTCCTCCTTGACAAGTTTCGCAGCGTCCACCAGCAACATTAAAACTAAAACGGCCAGGCTTATAACCGCGTATCATTGCTTCTGGTATTTTTGAAAACAAGCTTCTAATTTCGCTAAAAACACCAGTATATGTTGCAGGATTACTTCGAGGTGTTCTACCAATAGGTGATTGGTTTATATCGATGACTTTATCAATATGTTCTAGTCCTTTTATGCTTTTATATGGCATTGGTTTTTTTACACCATTAAAATAGTGTGCATTAAGAATAGGATAGAGCGTCTCATTAATTAAAGTCGATTTTCCACTTCCAGAAACACCTGTAACACCAATCATTTTACCTAATGGAAACTCTACATCTACATTCTTAAGATTATTACCTGTACAGCCTTTAAGCACTAATTTTTTGCCATTACCTTTTCTGCGCTTTTTAGGTATGGCAATTTCTTTTTGTCCATTAAGATAATCCGCAGTAAGCGTGTCATGCTTTAATAATTCTTTAGGTGTGCCTTCACTGATTATTTCTCCGCCATGCTTTCCTGCAAAAGGACCAATATCAATAACATGGTCAGCGCGTTCAATCATGTCTTTATCATGCTCTACAACAATAACCGAATTACCAACATCGCGAAGTGATACTAAAGAGTTAATGAGTTTTTCGTTATCACGTTGATGTAAACCTATACTTGGTTCATCTAAAATATAGAGAACACCTACAAGCTGAGAGCCTATTTGCGTTGCTAAACGAATGCGTTGTGCTTCTCCACCAGATAGAGACTTAGAACTTCTATTAAGTGATAAATATGTTAATCCTACATCTAATAAAAATTTAACACGACTCTTTATTTCCTTAATAATCTCAGCAGAAATTTTCTGTTGTTTGTTTGAAAGTCTCTCAGTAAGATTTTTTAACCATTCGTCAAGTTCAATAATATCCATCTTCACCAAATCGGCTATACTTTTATTATCAACCTTAAAATACAGCGATTCTTTTCTTAGTCTTGAACCATTACAAGTTGGGCATTCTACTTTGTCCATGTATTCTTTAGCCCAACGAACTAAAGATGTAGAGTTAGACTTATGCTGACTTTCTATGAAGTTAGCAACACCTTCAAAATCGATGTTATAATCTCTGGCGACACCTAGTAATTTGCTCTCTACAGTAAATTTGTCTTTACCACCGTACAAAATAACCTGCTTAGCTTCTTCAGGAATGTCTTTCCAAGCATCACTCAAAGAAAAATTATAACGCTGTGCAATAGTATCGAACTGTTTAAAAATCCAACTTTTTTTCTGAGGACCATGAGGTGCTAAGGCACCATTTTTTATAGATAATGACTCATCAGGAACCAATTTTGTGTCATTAACTACATATAATTCTCCAATACCATTACATTTTTGACATGCGCCTTTAGGCGAATTAAATGAAAAGTTATTTGGTTCTGGATTAGGATAAGAAATTCCAGATGAAGGACACATTAAGTTGCGACTAAAAAAGCGAGGCTCGTTTGTCTCTTGGTCAATAACCATGAGAACATCTTCGCCATGATACATAGCTGTATAGATAGATTCCATCAAGCGCTTTTCATTATCTTGTGTGTTATCTATTTTTAAACGGTCTATAACTATTTCTATATCGTGCGTCTTATAACGGTCGAGCTTCATTCCTTTTTCAAGGTCCACTATCTCTCCATCGGTACGTACTTTTATAAAACCTTGTTTTGCAATTTGCTCAAAAAGCTCTCGATAGTGCCCTTTACGAGAACGTATCACTGGTGCTAGGATATTAATACGTTTATCTTTAAAAGATTCAAGTATTAAATCTTTGATTTGCTCATCACTGTAACTAACCATTTTGTCTCCGGTCTCGTAGCTATATGCATCAGCAGCCCTAGCAAAAAGTAATCGAAGAAAATCATAAATTTCTGTAATTGTACCAACTGTAGAGCGTGGGGATTTACTAGTTGTTTTTTGTTCTATGGCAATCACTGGAGAAAGCCCATCAATTTTATCGACATCTGGACGCTCTAAATTTCCTAAAAATTGACGTGCATATGCAGAAAATGTTTCAATATAACGACGTTGACCTTCAGCATAAATCGTATCAAAAGCTAAAGACGATTTACCACTACCAGATAGGCCAGTTATTACAACTAATTTTTCTCTGGGAATAGTAACATCAATATTTTTTAGGTTGTGAACACGAGCACCTTTTACTTCAATAGAATCGTCGGATGTTGTCATAAATTAGTTAATCTGAATCGTAAACTGGCAAAGTTGCAAAGGTACAATTTTTAGTTGTTAATTTAGTACTAAGGTTTGCTTGAGAATTATTATAATTGTGTTAGAAATTTAAACGAAATACTATGAAATTATTAGGAATAGGCTCAAGAATTAATCACCCAGAATATGGTAAAGGTGTTGTTACTAATGTGACATCTCAGCATTATTGGGTAACTTTTATAGATAATGGCTTGGAGACTTTGGATTTAGATGACAATTTTAAAGTTATAGAAACAGCTGAAGATGATGTGGATACAGTAAGTTTTTATGAAATAGAGAAGAGCTTAAGAGATATTTTAAAGAAATGGTCTGATGTTTCTGAAATTGTCTCTATTGGTGATAAATGGAAAGGTGGAAAGCTAATTATGCAACCAGGTGATGAGAATTTAAAATCTAGTGAATTACCTATTGATAAATTTTTTCATAAAATTACAATGGTTCGTGACAGATTACGTGTTATGGAGCAGAAGATAAATAGTAGCAAAAACCTAGATGAGCAAGAAAAGATAGATTTACAACAGTACATTACTCGGAGTTATGGTAGCTTAACCAGTTTTAATGTATTGTTTAAATTGAAGAGCCAGCAATTTAAAGGGCAGTCTTCAAAATAATTAATGATTCTTCTGAAAACAAAACCGCCGAAGTATTTAGCTTCGGCGGTTTTGTTTTATATATTCAAAGAATTTATTCTACAATAAGTTTTCTAGTAACATTTTTATCACCATCATTAACTTTCATGATATAAATACCAGTACTTACAGTATTGAGATTGATTTGTTTATCAAATCTTGACGTTGAACCGTAATTTTTATTATATACAAGTTTCCCCGATATGTCATAAACACTAACATCTATATCTTTACCAGAACTAGAGTTAAATTGTAACGTAAAATCTCCTTTACTAGGATTAGGGAATAACGCAAAATCATTTAATTCAAAATCGTTATCCCCTAGTACGGCTTCGGTTATGCCTGAGCAGACAGTTATAGTTACTGAGTCTATTGTACCATTATTTGCTGCAACAGTATCTGTAATGAAAAATACCCATTGACCATTAGAATTTTGGCCATCTATTGCTGATAGTGGTTCTGCTGGCATTGCTGAACCACCAGTGTTTATTGCTGAACAATTTAAAGTAGAAGCTTCATCATCAAATGTGATATTTGAGTTTGCAGTACCACCACAACTACCGTTAATCAACTCTTGTAAACCAGCTGTATCTTCTGGACCTCTAATGCCATGAAAAATTTCGCCATTATTTGGATGAGTCATATTAACTGTAACATCTACATCAGTAATAACTTCAGAATCATTTATAGTTAGACCATATCCAGTATAATTTGTTGTGCTAAAAGGAATTGTTTGATTTATATTAAACGTATAATCAGTACATGTTTCATTATTAACTATGGTATAATTACCAATAGCGAAAAACGATTTATTTATAGCAAAATAAATATTACCCACTGCTTCAACTTTGATTCTGCAATCGCCTGAGGTTACTCCGGAAGGAAAAGTAATTGTTTCAGACCCATCATTACTTGTATTTGCAGCTAAAGTCGTATTAAAATTTAATCCACCATCAGTAGAAAGCAAAATATTTACTTGTGATGTATTAATGCCATTAGCTGTGGTACCGGCAACATCCCATTCTACAGTTGTTGATGAATTTTCTGCAAAAACAACTGGCGTAGACTGTGTAGTGACTTGAAAAGGACCTGTATTTACAACGGTAACTACCATATCACTTCTATTGGTCTGACCACCATTGGGAGATTGATTGTCTCTAACAGTTAGTGCAAAATTCATAGTACGTGCTACATTTGGTATCACTTCCCATTGAGGCGTAAGATTATCAGCAAGTATATCACTTAATTGTGGAAATGTTCTATCTCCTGTAGATTGAGATGGTCTAGATCTGAACATAGGTCCACTTGCATCAGTAGGAGAAGGTTGACCTGCACCTATAATTGCTCCATTGTCTACTTGTTCCCAGTTGTAAGAAATCGTACCTCCATCTGGATCACTTCCTGTACCTGTTAATGTAAATGCTGTTCCAAAAGGAATAGTATAATTAGCTCCAGCATTTGCTGTAGGTGCTAGATTACTATTTGCTGTATTTACAGAACAGGTTGGAAAACCTGCATAAGCACCTGTGGCGGTTATTCTCTCGTACATTTCATCAATACTTATAGCGTTAAAATGGTCATCACTATTAGATTGAATATTGTCACCAGCACAAATCCCAGCATATGCCATAATAGTTGAACCACTTCCTGGTTCTACAGAGGTGGCTGCAGTTCTGTTTCCACCTGCACAATTCCCTTGGCTTCCATTAAACGTATGTCTAGCACCAAAATGATGCCCAATCTCATGTGCAACAAAGTCTACATCATATGGGTCACCTACAGGGCTTGGTAAGCCAGTAACAGCTCTTGCTTTATTATTACCAAAACCACCAGTTCCATCAGTACAAATTCCTCCTAGAGAAGCAACACCACCGCCTCCAGTTGAGAATACATGACCAACATCATAATTTGCAGTACCAATATTTGAATCTATAATTGATTGATTTTGATTTAGCATGGTAAAACCATCATTATTTGTATAACCATCATTTTCTGCAAGAAAAATTATGCTAGTATTATCTACCAACACCATTGTTGCAGATAAGTCTCTTTCATATAGGCCATTAACTCTAGTCATAGTTACATTCATTGCTGCTAATACAGTTGCTCTCCTTTCAGCATCAGTGGTTTCTATTTGAGGAGAAGCATCTATATGAAAATTTGAATATTCTTGAGTTGATGCTAATGCGAAACGAAATGTTCTTAGCATTTGGTCATTTGCATTTCTTTGAGTGTTAACATTTAAATCTCTTTCATTAGTCCTAGAATCTATCTCTTCAATTAATTGACAACCTATGCGGTCTATATCCGAATATAAATTTTCTTTAGCATACAATATGTATGTGTTTAAGTCTGAAGTATAAGGGTCTATGTAATAGGTTTTTCCAATGGTGTAGATAGAAGCGTGGAAACCAAATACTGTTGTACTAAAGCGCATAGTTGTACCTGGGTTATCTATATTAATACCAACATAAGATTGAATTTCTGGATGTTTTGCAGCAAACTCAGGTTCCATAATTGAAGCTTCATAAATCTGATAGCGTTCCATATCTCCATTAGCATTAGGAAATTTTACAAAAAGGTCAGATGCTTCATTTGAATTTCTACTGATAGCGTTGCTTAAAGAATTTCTAATACCTTCAAAATTTAGGTTATAAACATCAAATTTTGAGGGTGTAGAATTTCGTTCAACCAATTGGTCTTGCTTAATTCTATTTGTGTTAGTTTTTGACCAAAACGATTTTTCTTGCGAAAAGCCTATTAATGGTAGAATTAAAAGTAATAAGTAAATCTTTTTCATAAGAATTAATTTTTAGAATTATAAATTTACAAGATTTTTGGATAATTACTTAATAAATCATAATGTAAGTTATAAGGTTTTAATATCTGTTAGTTCTAACCCTAGAAATAATAGCTTATGAAAAGTGGGTAATTGTGCTCCAGTCTTGGTAATTGTCCAATCATTCCAGGAAGCTTCAAGTCCACTTATAGGAAGAATATCTACCCACATTTTATAACCAGTTGGTTTTCCACTTTCATTAAAAAGCCATAAGTATGAATCTCCTGGTGTACTTCCGCCTGAGATATAAGTTACTAAAAGTGCTTCTTTACTATCTCCAGTTTTGACCAATTGTCGCTCTGCACCTTTATCAAAAACTTTGTAAGGGGCTACTAACCAAAAAGAATCGTTGTTAAAATAGGCTAGTGCCTTATCAACATATTTTTGTTTTTCAATGCCCCTATATTCTTGATTTATGATATACACTTTAGAGTCATCAAGTTGTTTAAATTTCAGCATCACTTTAAAGTCTTTCCATGTGACCTCACAACTATCTACTGATTTATACCATTTGTAGCTATGTTGACCCTTAAAAGTCCACTCTATATAATCGGTATTTTTATAAGCTTCATAATCGAGTGCGTTAAGCATTTTTGTTGCTAATTGGTCGGCTTGGACCCCAGCTTTTCCATTTGGTAATTCTTCGTCATATTTCAGATAGATATAACCAAAAAAGAGAAGCGTTGGTAATGTTATAAAAATGACTAATCCACCTATGAATTTTAATATTCTGAATAGTTTTTGCTTTAGTGTAAGCTTACCGAATGGTTTTATTTTTTTAAATCTAAACACGATGTATTTTTTAAACTTTAAAATTATAATATTAAATCATTTAGAATCCAATTGCTGTATCATCACCACGCTTGTCGGCACCACCTTCTAGTTTACCGTTTTCTAAAATTAAGATACCGTCAACTTTTCCTATTACTGGTGTGCGCTTTTCATTAATAATATAACCTTTGGTTTTTAGCTGATTTTTTAAATCATCACTAAAAGAATTTGGTTCCATTCGTATCTCGTCGGGTAACCACTGGTTATGAAACCTTGGCGCATTTACAGCTTCTTGCATAGTCATGTTAAACTCATGAACATTTAAAATTGTTTGCAAAACTGATGTTATAATTGTAGAACCTCCAGGCGTACCAAGTGTCATAAATAATTCGCCATCTTTTTCTACTATAGTAGGCGTCATAGAGCTTAGCATCCTTTTTTCTGGCGCAATACTATTGGCTTCAGCACCGATAAGTCCATAGTAATTTGGTTCACCTGGTTTAGAACTAAAATCGTCCATCTCGTTATTAAGAAAAAAACCTAACTCATTTGCGTATACTTTTGAACCATAACCGCCATTAAGAGTTGTGGTCACAGCAATGGCATTGCCAAATTGATCCACGATGGAGTAATGTGTGGTTTCTTCACTTTCATAACCAATAATTTTTCCATGAGAAATTGAGTCAACAGCAGTTGCAACTACAAACGAAAAATCATTCATACGTTCATCTAAATACACACTACTTGTTAATGTTTCAATAGGAATATCTACAAAATCAGGATCACCAAGGTAATAACTACGGTCTGCGTATGCTCGTTTTTCTGCTTCTACTAATACCTGAATTGTTTTTAAAGAATTATGTCCATAACCACTTAAATCAAAATCTTCAACCATTGTCATAATTTGATTCAAACATACGCCACCGGAAGATGGAGGTGACATTGATGTTA
Organism: Winogradskyella haliclonae; assembly: GCF_014635865.1. Taxonomy (GTDB): domain Bacteria; phylum Bacteroidota; class Bacteroidia; order Flavobacteriales; family Flavobacteriaceae; genus Winogradskyella; species Winogradskyella haliclonae. The sequence continues at coordinate 48,789 of NZ_BMDQ01000002.1, forward strand.
TAGTTAAATCATCATATTGAAATTGTATAGGTGTTCGCCATTTTGCTTCATATTTAGCTAAATCTTCAAGAGTAATAATACTTCCTTTGTCTTGAAGAAAATCTACTAGTACCTTAGCAGTTTCGCCTTTATAGAATTCGTCTCTACCGTTAGTTGCAATTCGCTTTAGGGTATTGGCTAAAGACGTATTCTGAATTTTGTTTCCGGCTTTTAAAGAGCTGTTAAAAGGTATTTCTTTATTATTAACGGCTTTAAAAATACTGTCGTAACTAGTAAATCGTTCTTCTTGTTGTTTGGTAATAGAAAAACCATTATTAGCCAAATCGATAACAGGCTGTAGTATTGTTTTTACATCGAGTTTACCAAAACGTTCTTGCGCTTTAAAAATTCCTGCAATAGTACCTGGAACTCCAATAGCTAGGGGACCAACAGTACTTTTATTTTTAATGACATTACCATCCTTATCTAAGTACATATCTTTTGTTGCTTCCAAAGGCGCTTTTTCACGATAGTCTAAGGCGCCAATTTCTCCGTCCGCAAGTCTGTAAACTAAAAATCCGCCGCCTCCTAAATTACCAGCATATGGGTAAGTTACAGCAAGCGCCATTTCTGTAGCCATCATGGCATCAAAAGCATTCCCACCAAGCTCTAAGATTTGAGAGCCTATTTTGGAGGCCTCCTCACGCGCACTCACTACCATTGCTTGGTCAGTAACTAGTCCACGGTTATTATCAATGTTTTTAATCTTTTTTGATGCTTCTTGACAATTAAAAAATAACAACAATAGTATTAAAAAGGATAGGTTTCTCATAGATTATATTCTTTTTCTAAAGCAATTCGCTTAGTGTTAGTTGCTTCGGTTAAATCTTTAAAAAATTGCGTAAAATCATTTTCAAATGCTTTGTAATAAAGCTTAAGTTCTTTAGTAGCTTCATTCATTTTAGAGCGGCCTCTAGTACGTCGATTCATGCCGTCTAAAACTTTTTGAATACCTTCTACTGATGCGTAACTTAACAGCCAATTATCGGCAATCATATATGGTGATAATTTTTTAAATCTTTCAGGAAGAATTTCAAAGTTCTCATTAAGATTGCTATAAAAATTTTGTATAAAATCTTCTATTGGTATATCGGAATACTCTTTCCAATTTTTTGCTAAAAAATGATCATAGAATATGTCTACGATAACTCCACTGTAATGCCCATAAGCCTTGTGCAATCGTTTTGTACTTTGCCTAAATGTTTCATGACTATCAGTGTAAGAATCAATAAAACGATGCAAAACTATACCGGCTTGCATAGCTTCAGGGTATTTAGAAAAACGCTTTCCTCTTATACCGTCAGCTGCAAAGTTGCCAATAGTAAGTAATTTGTTATTGCCAGAAAGGTAAATGTGGGCCAAAAAGTTCATTGCTCGAATTTACAAATTCATACTCACAAAATGCCATTAACTAATTATATTTGCGTAAAACATAAAATACATGACATTAATAAAATCTATATCAGGAATTAGAGGCACAATTGGTGGAAAAGTTGAAGATAATTTAACACCTATTGATGCTGTGAAATTTGCGGCAGCATACGGAACATGGCTTAAGCAACAACGTAATAAGGATAACTATCGTGTTGTTGTTGGACGAGATGCTAGGATTTCTGGAGAAATGATACAGAGTTTAGTTATGAATACTTTAGTGGGTATGGGAATTCATGTTATAGACTTAGGTTTGTCAACAACGCCTACTGTTGAAGTAGCTGTGCCTATGGAACATGCAGATGGCGGTATTATACTTACTGCAAGTCACAACCCTAAACAATGGAATGCATTAAAACTATTAAATGCTAAAGGTGAATTTTTGAACGGTATTGAAGGAAAAAAAATATTAGATATTGCAGAATCATCAAATATGACTTTTGCAGAAGTTGATGATTTGGGAAAGATTACTAAAAATGACGCTTATATTGATTTGCATATTGATGAAGTTTTAGATTTGCCATTGGTGAATAAAGATGCGATTGAAGCTGCAAATTTTAAAGTTGTAGTAGATGGTGTTAACTCAACAGGCGGCATTGCCATTCCTTTGTTATTAGAGCGTTTAGGCGTAGAACCTGTTAAGTTATATTGTAATCCAACCGGGCACTTTCCACATAATCCAGAACCTTTAAAAGAACATTTAGGAGATTTGGCTAAATCTGTTGTAGATAACCATGCAGATTTTGGAATTGTTGTAGATCCAGATGTTGATCGCTTGGCTTTTATGGATGAGAAAGGTGAGATGTTTGGTGAGGAATATACTTTAGTAGCTTGTGCAGATTATGTGTTGAGCAAAACACCGGGAAATACAGTTAGTAATATGAGCTCTACTAGAGCCTTACGCGATGTTACTGTTAAGCACGGCGGTAATTATGAAGCGAGCGCCGTTGGAGAAGTTAATGTTGTAGAACTAATGAAAAAGAATAATGCTATAATAGGTGGAGAAGGTAATGGCGGTATTATATTTCCAGAATCACATTATGGACGTGACGCTTTAGTTGGTGTCGCTTTATTTTTAAGCTTATTAGCTGAAAAAAGAATTAGAGTAAGTGAACTTAGAGCCTCATATCCAAATTACTTTATGAGCAAAAAGAAAATACAACTAACACCAGACTTGGATGTTGATGGTATTTTGAAAACTATGCAAACTAACTACAGTCATGAGAATTTAACGACTATTGATGGTGTAAAAATAGATTTTGCAAACAGTTGGGTGCATTTAAGAAAGAGTAATACTGAACCAATTATTAGAATATATACTGAAGCACCTTCTCAAAATGAAGCCGATATACTTGCTGATAGAATAATTGGTGAGATTAAAGCCATTGCTAATATTTAGTACTTTTGCAATGAAACAATTATTAGTTTAATAATGATATCAACACCAATCTCTCAGTCAAAAACAGAATTAGAAGTTTACTTCGATAAATTCCGTGAGCATATTATTGGTCATGACCAAACGTTTCATTCGCCTTATGGTGAACAAAAAATAATTTATACAGATTGGACCGCTTCGGGTCGTTTGTATAGACCTATAGAGGAGAAGTTGCTTAATGACTTTGGACCTTTTGTTGCTAATACGCATACCGAGACTACTGTTTCTGGTACAGCAATGACCAAAGCATATCATAAAGCTAAAACTATTATAAAAGAGCACGTCAATTGTAATGAAGATGATGTGCTTATTGTTTCAGGTAATGGAATGACGGGTGTTGTTAATAAATTTCAACGTATTCTAGGATTAAAAGTGCCTGAAAACTTAAGGGATTATACTAATATACCTGAAGAGATGCGCCCAATAGTATTTGTGTCTCATATGGAACATCATTCTAATCAAACCTCATGGTTAGAAACGATGGCTAAAGTAGAGGTTATTCCCCCAGGAGACGATGGGTTGTTCAGTCTAGAAAACTTAGAAAGCCTTCTTGAAAAGCATAAAGATTGTACCATTAAAATTGCATCGGTAATTGCGGGTTCTAATGTTACAGGTATACAAACACCGTATCATGACATTGCAAAATTGATGCATAAAAATGGAGGTGTGTGTTTTGTAGATTTTGCGTGTTCTGCACCTTATGTAGAAATAAATATGCATCCTGAAGATGAAGATGAACGTTTAGATGCTATTTTCTTTTCACCACATAAGTTTTTGGGTGGTCCAGGTACTTCAGGAGTATTGGTTTTTAGTAAAAAATTATATAAAAATATGGTGCCTGATTGTCCAGGAGGTGGTACTGTAAGTTGGACAAACCCATGGGGAGAACATAAATATATAGATAATATTGAAGAGCGAGAAGATGGCGGTACACCAGGCTTTCTTCAAACTATAAAAACCGCACTTTCTATTAATCTAAAAGAGCAAATGGGTGTCTCTAATATTTTGAAACGTGAGCACGAATTAGTTGACATTATTTTTAAACGTCTAGAACCTATAAAAAATATAAACATCCTTGCAGGACAACATAAAGATAGGCTAGGTGTTATTTCGTTTTATATAGATGATTTGCATTACAATTTAGGTGTTAAATTACTTAATGATAAATTTGGTATTCAAACCCGAGGCGGCTGTAGTTGTGCTGGTACCTATGGGCATTTTTTATTGCATGTGGATCAGAAAACATCCAAGGAATTAACAGACGAAATAACTATTGGAGATTTAGTACGCAAGCCAGGTTGGTTGCGGATGTCTATTCATCCGACTACAACAAACCAAGAAATTGAATTTGTTTGCGATAGTATTATTCAATTAGCCCAATACCATGAAAAATGGGCTTTAGATTACGAGTATTCGAGATGTAATAACGAGTTTGTTCACAAATCTCAAATCGATAGACCCTGTAATGTTACGCCAGTAGACGACTGGTTTAATTTAGATTAAAACTCATCTACTTCAATTCTGAAGGAACTTTATCTCTATGCTTCCAACGTTTATGTGTCCATAAATAATATTCTGGTTTTGTCTTTATTTGAGCTTCTAAAAAATGATTAAATTTTTTAGTGATAGCATATTTTTCTTCTTCCTTTGGTCTCTCTGAAATTATCTTAATCTCAGCTTCATAATAACCACGTTTAACTTTTTCGATTTGTGCAAAACCAACAGGGAAATCATTAGTTTTAGCTGTTAATTCTGCTCCAATGAAACATGGTACATTTATGCCCATAAACTCTAACCAGTGATTACTAGGTTTTAATTTTGGAGATTGATCACTTAAAAAAGCAATCATTCTTGGGTCATTTTTTTCCTTGATTTGTTTAATGCGGTCTACAGTATTTTTTGTGTCTACTAGTTCGGTATTGAATTTTCCTCTTACTTTCTTTGCAAGTCTATCAAAATAGGGGTTAGCTATCTTCTTATAAATACCAAGCCCTGCAATGTCAATGTGAGATTGTATAACGGTAGACCACTCGTAACTTGCATAATGACCATACATTAAAACCACACTTGTGTTATGAGAGGTGAGACGTTTAAGGTTTTCTGGATTTTTAATTATAAATCGCTTGTCTAATTCTTTTTTAGAAACAGTAAGGGTTTTTATCATTTCCAAGAATAAATCACATAAGTGGCTGTAAAATTTTGAACAAATGGTTTCAATTTCCTTTTTACTTTTTTCTGGAAAAACAAGTCTAAGATTAGCTTTTACTACCTTTTTGCGATATTTAAAAATTCTGAAAATAAGGAAGTAAAACACATCAGACAAAGCATAAAGTAAGCGAAATGGCAAAATAGAAATTAGCCATAGTACTGGGTATATTATGATGTAAGCGAGTAGTTGCATTTACTTCAGTTATAAAGTACAAATATATTTATATTTGAAGTTTAATAGGAAGTATATGCTCAATTTAAGTTTAGTAACCATAATAATTATAGCAGCTAACGTCATCATCTCACTTAAAGGTTTAGACGATCGCTCTTTTTTTGAACGGTATAAGTTTAATGTTGGCAGTATAAGACGTAATGAACATGAGCGCATGTTTACGTCAGGTTTTCTGCATGCGGATACAATGCATTTACTGTTTAATATGTTTACGCTGTATTTTTTTGCTGAAGCTGTTATACGGCCATTGGGCAGTTTCAATTTTGTAATTATTTACATTGCTAGTTTGCTCTTTGGTAGTTTATTGTCACTTTATCTTCATAAAGAAGAATATTGGTATAGCGCAATAGGAGCGAGTGGTGCAGTTACAGGGATACTATACGCTGCAATACTTTTAGACCCAGATATGAGTCTATATATGTTTTTTGTACCAGTGCCTATTCCAGGATATGTTTTTGGGATTGGTTATTTGTTATATTCCATCTACGGAATGAAGAAAAGAATTGGTAATATTGGTCATGATGCCCATTTTGGAGGCGCTATAGGCGGTTATTTTATTACACTATTACTTAAACCATCTTTATTAGAAACAGATTTAACTTATGTAGCGCTTTTAGCAGTACCTATTGTTATTTTGTTCGTAATGTATAAGACTGGTAAACTCTCTTGATTTCTCGTAATGAACACGTTGAAATTTATTATAAAAAACTCAAAAAAATTGTTGCGTTCTTTAATACTAAAAGTTACATTTGCATCCGCAATTTTAAGGAACGTTCTTAATTTATTGTATTGGAGAGGTGCCAGAGTGGTAATGGAGCAGATTGCTAATCTGTCAACGCGTAAGTGTTGCCCGGGTTCGAATCCCGGTCTCTCCGCAGAATTGAAATGATAACCGTTTTTCGGGGTGTAGCGTAGCCCGGTTATCGCGCCGCGTTTGGGACGCGGAGGTCGCAGGTTCGAATCCTGCCACCCCGACTAATCAAGGTTTAGAGTTTTTGTAGAAAGCTTGCTTTCTTAAGAAAATGAATAACTTTAATAGCAATTAAAGCCTCGCTTTAATTTGCAACAACAACGTTCAGGATTACCAAATGAAGTTTAGTAATCCATAAGATTTTGAGTATATCGAATGTTGCCCGCCCACCAGCTGGCCCTTTCGTTAAAAATGTCTACAAGACATTTTTAAACACTTAGTCCGGTCGCGTAGCTCAGCTGGATAGAGCATCTGCCTTCTAAGCAGACGGTCACAGGTTCGAATCCTGTCGCGATCACATAAGCCCTTGCTAGTAATAGCAGGGGTTTTTTGTTTAACAGATTATTCTAACGATAACAACGTTAAGCTTTATGGCAAACCAAAATTACTCTCTCCTCGTCAGTGCAAGTGGTAAAAAACAAATAAATATTTCCTCCGTCTTTAATTTTAAGCTTTTTTCTAATATCCCCAACTGATATAGGGAAATTACGCATGGTAACATTCGCTTTTGTGATTTTTTCTTTTGAAAATACTCTTTTATTAAAGGGTAATATTTTTTTAATTAGAAATCGCCTTCCTGGAAAATCTATAAGTTCTTTTGATGTATATAGATGAGAGTGTTTATGGAGCTTGTAGACATTTAAACTGCAAATTGAATTAAATGCACCAGCTTTTAAAACAGATGCGTTGGGTTCATATAAATAATCAAGAGGAGAATTGTAGCTAACATTTGCGTCTGATTCATCTTCATATTTGAAATCAAAGATTTGTGCATTGCCTTTTTGAAGATTAACCGTTTTTACTTCTACGGCGTCTTTATAACCTCTTTCTAAAACCCAAAGTAATTCTTTAACCTCGTTATTTATAGCCACTATATGAATCGTTTTTACATGTTCTAATTGATGAAGTGTTGCTGTAATATCAAGTAATGGCGATGTTTTGATCATTACATTTTTGGAATATTTCAAAAACAAATTTTGGAATGTTATTACATTAGGAGTACAGTCCGAAAGTAGAAACACTTTGTTTTTTACAACATCACGCCTAGAAGGGTCAACATATATCCAATCAAAAGGTTTATCTATGCGTTTTAAGGCATCAATTCCGTTTTCATTAATGCATATAATGTTCTTAATATTTAAGACATTAAAATTGTGCGTTACAATTTCTGATAGGTTAGGATTTATTTCGCAATGAGTGACATTATTAATACTTCTTGAAAAGTAATAACTGTCAATTCCAAAACCACCAGTTAAATCAATAAGAGAGTCTCCTTTAACCAAATTAGACTTATATGCCGCAGTTTTTTCAGAAGATGTCTGCGCTATGTTTAGCTTGTTTGGAAAATATATGCCTTGGGTGTTGTACCAAGTTGGTAATTTTTTTTCACTTCGTTTTTTGGCTTCAATTTGTTCTATTATTGCTTTTGTTTCAACGCCAGAAAAAGAGATCCCTTTTAAAAGGAGCCTAGATATATCTTGCTTAAGATTAGTATTGATATAATCTTGAACGTCTGTATTTAAAATTGAAGCATTCAAAAGGGTTACAAGTCTTTTGTGAGTTTTTTGACCACTTTATATTCCGACAGAAATTCTTTTAGAATAACCTTTATGGCTGTATATGTTGGTACGGCGATTATCATACCAACTATTCCAAACAAAATTCCAGCTATAATAATTATCAAGAAGATTTCTAACGGATGAGATTTTACACTCTTTGAAAAAATAATAGGTTGACTTAAAAAATTATCTATCAATTGCGCAATGACAAAACCTATCATGACATAGGTCGTTTTTGGCAGTATAACATCACTGAAGCTCTGCCCCAAATTACTTGACATGCTTAGTAAAACCATTAAAAAAGCACTGACTAATGGCCCAACATAAGGTATAAGGTTTAGTAATGCACATAAAAAAGCAATCACTACAGCGTTATCAATACCAAAAATTAATAAAACAATAGTATAGATTATAAATAAGATTAAAATCTGAAAAATTAAGCCTACAAAATACCGAGATAATAAGTCTTTTATTTTATTAAAAGAACGTTTGGTTCTCATTTCATTGCCCTTAGGAACAAATGTCATAATTCCATCTTCAAATAGTTTACTGTCTTTTAAAAAGAAAAACATAATAAACAATACTGAAAACAAACCTATGCTAAAGCTTCCAAGTCCACTTACAACCTTATTCAGATAATCTGGAATAAGCGAAAAATCAATTTTTGAGAAAAGACCAGAATCTTTAATGGATTGTTCTACATCAATATTATTAAACTCAAAATAATCAACCATTTGATTATACAAATCCTGGACATTCTCCTCAAGAGACGTTGTATTTAGGAGTGCTAATTTTTGCCCTTGCTCAGCGACTAGAGGTATAAATAAGCCAACTAATCCTATTAACAAGCCTATAAACAGTATCATTGTTACCACTACTGCTACAGTATTATTAAATTTAAGTTTTCGTCTTAAAAAAAGCACTAAAGGTCTTCCAATAAGCGATATTACAGCCGCTACTGCGATATATATAATTACTGATTGTATCTGGTATAAAAAGTATAAAACTAGAGCCACAGCAATTAAAATACCGATTGCTCTTAAAATACCGTTTGCTATAGTTTTTGAATTCATTGGTTGGTTTTATTCAAAGATGCTGAAATAATTTCAGCATGGCAAATACTAAAGATTGGTATTTGCTCTAATGATTGTTGTTTTGAAGTTGTTTAATCAGTTCATATAATGCAATTGAAGTTGCTTGTACAACATTCATACTCGTATTTTCACCAAACATATTTATATGCACTGTAGCATCAGTAAGTTTTAAAACCGCTTCTGAAATGCCAAAATTTTCATTGCCAACAATTAATGCAACGGGTCGATTTGTATTTAATTCATAGTCATTTAATCGTATGCTAGTATCAGTAATTTCTAATGCTATGACAAAATAATTTTTTCTTTTTAAATCAGAAATAACTGCTAGAATATCTGTTTCAATTCTGTGAGGCACATACTTTTCTGTAGACCGAGATGTCTTCTTTATCCGTTTGCCTAGCTGAACATTATCCCCACAAAAGATAAGTTCTTCAACGCCTAATGCATCCGACACCCTAAACAAGCTCCCGATGTTTGGGGCATTGGTTACACCATCACAAATTAAAGTGATTGGAAATTTTTGTTTTTTAAATGTTGAGTTGTAGTGGTTGAGTTGCAAGTCAGTGTTTTAAAAACATGTTTAGAAAATAACATTATCCATTTCCACACAGAAATATGAAAGGTGAACAGGAGTAGTGCAATCTTTTTTATGAATACTTACTCCTTTAGCACCATAAGTATGCCAGTTGATAGTATCCATAGATTGAAATACAAAGGCAAATACAAGAATAAAGGCCACTATCTTAAAGCGTAATGAAAATTTATTTGATTTTATTTTTTTTCTCATTTCTGAAGTCGTTTTTTTTAATTTATAAACACATACTTCATAATATTGGCGCCCATTTTTAGTGCTTTTAGTCTTACGTCTTCAGGGTCATTATGCACCTCTTGATCTTCCCAACCATCACCTAAATCACTTTCAAAAGTAAAGAGTAATAATAATCTATCTTCATGAAAAAGACCTAGAGCTTGAGGCGCTTTGCCATCATGTTCATGGACTTTTGGTAAACCATTTGGAAAATTATATACCGAATTGAAAATGGGGTGCGTTTTTGGAATTTCTAATAATTCTTTATTTGGAAATACTTTTTTGAGCTCCTTTGTGATGTAAGGTTCCATCCCATAGTTATCATCAATATGAAGGAAACCACCAGATAGTAAATATGTCCTTAGGTTTTCGGCATCATCTTCGCTAAAAAAAACATTACCATGTCCAGTCATATGCAAAAAAGGGTATTGAAAAATATCAATACTACCAACTTCTACATTAACTATGGTTTCATTGATATTTGTAGAAATATTATCGTTACAGAATTTTACCAAATTAGGTAACGCAGTTGGATTACTATACCAATCACCACCACCACTATATTTTAATACAGCGACATCTTGGGCATTAGTAATACTTACTGTTAAACCTATCATAATAGTTGTAGAAAGCGTAAGCATTTTATTTTTAAGCGTACTAAATCTCATATGTTCAAATTTAAAAAAGAATGTTTATGAAATCTACAGTCTTAACATTATTTATAATTCCGTTTTTATTAGGAGCTACATTTCAATCTGAAGATGAAATTATTTTAAAGGAAAATCCAATTGTTTTAGAGCTTTTTACTTCTCAAGGTTGCTCTAGTTGCCCGCCTGCGGATGAGTTATTAAAACAAGTAAAATCAGATAATGTTATTGCACTATCGTATCATGTAGACTACTGGAATTATATAGGATGGAAAGACCCTTTTAGTAAGGAAGAGTTTACAAATAAACAACGTGAATATGGGTCTAAATTTTATAGCAGTTCAATATATACACCTCAGTTGGTAGTTAATGGAAGAGAGCATTTTGTAGGTTCTAATAGACGAAAATTAAAGCAAAAAATTGCTCAATATTCAAAGCAAATATCTAAGAGTAATATAGACTTATCTAAGGTAAAGAAAGAGGATGCGATTGTCAGTTTTGATTATAAGATTGAAGGTTTGCAATCTGATGATAACCTTAGAGTTGTGTTAGTAATTGATGAAAGAAAAACATCTGTAAAACGTGGAGAGAATAGAAATAGAGAATTGGTAAACAGCAATATAGTTGTTGCTGAACAGAAGTTTAAAATTGAAAATACACTAGGTAAGGGCTCAATAATAATTCCTGAAATAGTTGAAGAAAAAGACAATTTATCGCTGGTGCTTATATTAGAAAATAACGAGTTAGATATTAATGCGGCAACACAAGTAAAATTATAATAATTATTCATTAGCATAAGCTACTGAATGGCAAGCCACAATAGCTGCGGTTTCTGTACGTAAACGTGTTTCCCCCAACATTACCGGTGCAAAACCGACAGCTATTGCAGTTTCAATTTCTTTTGTGCTAAAATCGCCCTCTGGTCCAATTAAAATAGTGATATCAGAATTTGGTTTAATCTCAGATTTTAGAGATTTACGCTCGCTGTCTTCACAATGGGCAATAAAACGCTGTCCAGAGATATCTTGCTTTATAAACGCTTTAAAAGGAATTAAGGGGCGCAATTCTGGTAAATAGAATTGTAAAGATTGTTTCATAGCCGATTGTATAATCTTTTCAAAACGTTCTGTTTTTATAACCTTTCTTTCGCTATGGTCACATAAAATAGGAGTGATGCTATCGATGCCAATCTCTGTTGCTTTTTCTAAAAACCACTCAAAACGGTCATTCATTTTTGTTGGAGCTACAGCAACATGAAGCTTATAATCCCTTTTTTCAAGGTGTTTTTTTGAAATAATTTTGGCTGAGCAATACTTTTGATTAATGGTGGTTAATTCGGAAGTAAATAACCAGCCTTTTCCATTTGTAATCTGTAATGTGTCTCCAATGTTTTTGCGAAGCACTTTTGTTATATGTCGACTTTCATCTTTTTCAAAATAAAAGATGTCATCATTTTCGGATACATTGGGATTATAGAAAAGCTGCATTATTTATGTTCAGTAAGTTTTAGTACAGTAATCTCTTCAATGTTTTGATTGTCTTGTGTTTTCATTATAATATAATGTTTTTTCTCACGGTGCTCATCAAAGCTAAAAACTTGCCCAACACGTTTATCAGCAATAGCTTTTTCAAATCGCTTAGAAAAGGTTCCTTTTTTTATCCACCCTAAATCACCACCAGTTTTTGCAGTTGGGTGTGAAGAATAAACACGAGCAAGATTTTCGAATTTATGTTCTTTATTCCGTATGCCTTTCAATATAAATGAGCGCAAAGAGTTAATCTCAGCAATAGAAGTTTTATTACTATCAAATAGCATAATACTTGCTTTGTAATGCGACGAGGGTTTTTTATCAATTAACTTATATATCGTTTTTCCGTTTTCAGATTTAACAACCTTTTTTCCACCTTTTGATAACTCAAAAAGTTCTGTTGCCAATTTGGTTTTGTGCTTTTCTTTATTGAAAGTTATAAGTTTTCCTTTAGTTTCATTTTTATGAGATTTCAAAAAGGTCTTAGCTTCTTCTTTTGTAGTAATACTATCAATAGAAGCTTCAAACTTTGCTTGAGAAAAACATGTATATGATGTAATAAAAAAGAGAATTAGTTTTAATTTCATTGGTAAATTTAAATTAAATTTTAGTTTGCAAACAACGATTTCCAAGGAATCACAAAAGGTAAAACAATAACCCATACAAGAAAAAATGAAGCCATACCTTTTGGGTAAGAAGCACCATTAATTATAGCAGGTAATGCAACTACTAAAAGCCATGAGCCTTTATATATTAGTTGCATAATAAGTACTGGCGAAAAGTTTTCAGGCTTAAACAAACCAAAAACTGATAAAACAGAAATACTTAGCCAAAGTGCACCTATGAGTCTTATGTATTCAGAATTGCCATATATAGTTTCAAAAATAGAATTCGCTGCAGTTTTTGGATAGAATAGAGATGTTATACCAATCCATCCAGCGACAATAATGTTTGCAACATATACTATCTTAAGACCCATAATATGACTTGTTTTTAAAATTTTTGATTGTACTTATAGTTATGTTTATAATAAATAGAAATTGCGCTATTAAGACTAATGAAGTTAAGAAAACAATTGCACTATTGAGTTTACTATAACTTTCATAGGGTTGAAAGTTTTTTTTCAGAATGAATTCTATGATAAAATACACAAATATTGCCCCTATGGTAAGGAACATATGCGCTCTTGTAAGAATTGTGTTGAGCTTAACTTTTGCTAAATCTATAAGTAAATAAAGGATACCGATTAATGCATAGAAGCCACACAGAATCACAGTCACATCTCTATGTGCCGAGACAAAGTAAGTATCACGTATATTGATATCAAATGATGAGCTTACCAATTTAGAATATCTCAAGTACCGTATGCAGAATATTAATAACGCTACAAGCCAGAAACAAAAATATGGTCTTTTATATAAACGCTTCATCTTAAATCTTCAATCTAGCCGTGGCCATAACATCAAAATCAGAAAAATCTTTTTCCAAATATTTTAAATAACCAACAATGGCAATCATAGCTGCATTGTCAGTAGTATACTCAAATTTAGGGATATATGTTGTCCAACCGTGTTTTTGTTCTGCGCCTTTAAGTGCATGACGTATACCAGAATTTGCCGAAACACCGCCACCAATGGCAATATGTGTGATACCTGTTTGCTTTACAGCCGCCTTTAGTTTATCCATAAGTATCCCAATAATTGTGTATTGTATAGAGGCACATATATCTGCTAAGTTTTCTTTTATAAAATCAGGATTGTTTTTTGTCTCTCTCTGAACAAAATATAGGATGCCTGTTTTAAGTCCCGAAAAGCTAAAGTTTAAACCATCTACTTTAGGTTTGGTAAATTGATAGGCTTTTGGATTTCCTGTTTGTGCTAACTTATCAATTTCTGGTCCAGCCGGATATCCTAGTCCAAGAATTTTTCCACTTTTATCAAAAGCTTCACCAACAGCATCATCAATGGTTTCTCCAATAACCGCCATATCAAAGTAGCTGTTAACCTTTACAATCTGTGTATGCCCACCAGAAATAGTCATTGCCAAAAACGGAAAAGGCGGTTTTGAATAACCATTTTCTTCTATAAAATGAGCCAGAATATGGCCTTGCATATGATTGACATCTATTAAAGGAATATCTAAGCCATATGCTAATGACTTTGCAAAAGAGGTACCAACTAACAGAGAACCCATTAAACCTGGACCACGAGTAAACGCAATAGCATGAAGTTGATCTTTAGCAATATTAGCTTGTTTAAGGGCTTGGTCAACTACAGGAACGATATTAGATTGGTGTGCTCTTGAAGCCAATTCTGGTACAACTCCACCATATTCTGCATGAATCTTTTGACTTGCCACAACATTGCTTAAAATTTTGTCGTTACAAAGTACAGCAGCTGATGTGTCGTCGCATGAAGATTCTATTCCTAGAATGTATATATTTTCTTTGCTCATTAATTATGATTAGGCACAATAATTGTTAATTTTGAAATACATAGTCCAAAACCTTAAACAATATCGTATAATCAAGTGCAAATATAAAGGTTTTACACACATCAATTAAGAATAGAAACTATCAAAAGAGTCTTAAAAATAATAGGAAAAATTGCAGCAATCATAGTGCTGCTTTTTATTATTTTGGTACTAATTCTTTCTATTCCTGCTGTACAAACCAAACTTGGCAAGTACGCCACTAAACGCTTAAATGAAGAATATAAAACCAATATTAACATTGGTAAGGTTGGTCTTCAATTTAATGGCGATGTAGAACTCAAAGAAATTTTAATAAAAGATTATAAGTTAGATACGCTTTTTGCTATTAGTGAATTGAATACATCAATAATTAGTGTTAATAATTTATACAATGGCAAGCTTACTTTTGGAGATATTGATATAGAGGATTTAGTATTTAATCTCAAAACTTATGAAGGCGATACGGATACCAATTTAGATATTTTTGTAGAGCGTTTTGAAGATGATAACCCACGTCAAGGCCCAAGTAGTTTTTTATTATCGTCTAGTGATATCTCTATTTACAATGGTATATTCCGATTGACAGATGAGAATAAGGAAACTCCAGAAATTTTAGAGTTTACTGAGCTTAATGCCAACACTACTGATTTTTTAATTAATGGACCTGAAGTAAGAACACGAATAAATAAATTTAGTTTTCTTGATGCGCGTGGTGTTAGAGTAGAAAACCTAATGGCAAATTTTGAATATACGCTCGACCATATGAGTTTTGAGCAATTAAATATAAAAACTAAGGCCTCAAACTTAATTGGTAATCTTCGTTTTGATTATGACAGAAAAGATTTTAAAGCGTTTACAGATAAAGTAAAAGTATCTGCAAATTTTAAAGACTCTCATGTTCAATTGAGTGAACTCAATGCCTTTTATAATGAGTTTGGTTCCAATCAGAAGGCTAGTCTTAGTGTTGACTTATCAGGCACATTAAATGATTTGCATGCTAAGAACCTGAGTATTAGCACTACACGTAACACTAAAATAATAGGAGATTTAAAGCTTAAAAACTTGTTTAATGGCGCCGAAGATAATTTTGTATTGGATGGACGTTACAGAAACCTGTCATCAAATTATAGAGACTTAACAGCATTACTTCCTAATGTGCTTGGCAAATCTATTCCTACTGTGTTTACTAAAGTTGGTAATTTTAGATTGACAGGGACATCAGTAATTACAAGCGAAGCTATTGATGCTGATTTAGACATTACTACCGAGCTTGGTTTTGTAAAGTCTAATTTGAAATTAACCAACATAGATGATATCGATAATGCCAATTATGTGGGAAATATTATTCTCGAAGATTTTGACATAGGTACGATGCTTAACGACCCACTTGTTGGCGATACATCATTAAACCTTGATGTAGAAGGGAAAAATTTTGCTCTAGAAGATATTGAAACAAATATTAAAGGAAATGTCTCTTACTTAGATTATAATAACTACAGATATTCTGGTATTGATGTATCTGGAGATGTCGGAAAGCATATTTTTAATGGTAAGCTTAATACCAAAGACCCAAATATCATCTTGGACTTTAATGGTCTCGCAGACATGTCCGAAGAGATTAGGAAATTTGACTTTAAAGCTAATGTTACTTATGCTAATCTCAGAGCTTTAAATTTTGTTACTAGAGATAGTATTTCAGAGTTCCGAGGATTTGTAGATATGGCTGTCACTGGCTCTACTTACGATAATCTCCGTGGAAAAATAAATGTAAAGAACACAACGTATAAAAATCAAGACAAAAATTATAGCTTCAAGGATTTTGATATTATTTCATCCTTTGATGAAGATATCAGAACTATCGCAGTTAATTCTCCTGATATAATTAATGGTCAAGTAAAAGGGAAATTTAATATTGAAGAAATAGTTAAGCTTTCCGAAAATGCACTAGGTAGTATTTACACCAATTATAAGCCACATGATATTTCTGAAGGACAGTATTTAGACTTCAATTTTAAGATTTATAATCAAATCGCTGCTGTATTTGATAAAGACCTCAATATTGCGCCAAATACTAGAGTTAAAGGTCGTATTGAAACTGATGAAAAAGGTTTTGAACTTGAATTTAACTCACCCAAAATAGCATTCAAAGATTATATAGCTACAGATGTTAGTCTTGAGGTCGATAATAGTAATCCTGTTTATAACACATTTTTAGAAGTTAAAAAGTTAGATTCTGATATTTATAATGTTTCAGACTTTAGTCTGATTAATGTTACAAAACGCGATACACTTTTTATAAAGTCTGAGTTTAAAGGTGGAGAGAATAATGCTGATGATTACGATATGAATCTTTTTTATACTATTACTGAAGAGAACAAATCTGTTGTAGGTTTTCAAAAATCAGAACTTAAATTCAAAGGATTCGATTGGTTTGTAAACTCTAACAAAGACAATCTTAATAAAATAACATTCGATAGTAATTTTAATAATTTTAAGATAGATGATATTAGAGTAAATCAAGGAGAAGAAGAGATATTGTTAGCGGGTGTGTTGAGAGACTCTACGTATAAAGATTTAAATCTTGACTTTAAAAATGTTCAACTTGTCAAAATTACACCTAGAATAGACAGTTTAGCATTAGCAGGTCGTGTAAATGGAAAATTAGCATTATTGCAAAATGATGGTATTTACCTTCCTAAATCAGATATAGAAATTGAACAGTTTAATGTCAATCAATACAATTTAGGCAATCTAAAGGCTATTATTGAAGGTGATAATTCTTTAACTAAATACGGTATTGATATTGAGCTGCAAAACACAAATGTAAAAACATTAGAAGCTACAGGTTTTGTAGATGTTAATAAAAGAAACCCAAACATAAATGTTAATGTGGCTTTTGATGATTTCCTAATAGACCCGCTTAACCCATTAGGCGAAGGCGTGATTAGTAACATAAGAGGTCTAGTTTCGGGAAATGCAAAAGTTAGCGGAAGCTTAAAAAAACCAAGTATAGATGGTGAGTTATTATTAGATAAGGCTGGCCTAAGTATACCATATCTTAATGTCGATTATAGTTTTGACTTTGATTCACGAGTCACATTAAGAAAGCAACAGTTTGTTTTTAATAATGTAGCGCTTACCGATTCAAGATATTTTTCCACTGGTTTTTTAAATGGGTTTATTGAGCATAACAATTTTGGTGATTGGCAATTAGGACTGGATTTAACCACTGATAGGTTATTAGTATTAGACACTGAAGAATCAGAAGACGAACTCTATTACGGAACAGGCTTTGTTTCTGGGAAAGCAGATATTAAAGGTTATACAGATAATTTAACCATATATGTAGATGGTAAAACGGAAGAAGGCACAGTATTTAATATTCCATTAAATGATGCTGAGAGCTTTGGTGATAACTCATACATAAAGTTTTTAAGCCCAGAAGAAAAACTAGATAGAGCTAGAGGGCAAACTATAACTCAAACCGAAATTAAAGGATTAAATCTTGAGTTTAACCTTGATGTTAATCCCAACGCTGAAATTGAAATAGTTATTGATAAAGATTCGGGTAGTACGATAAAGGGTAGAGGAAATGGAAATTTAGGTATCTTCATTAATACCAATGGAAAATTTGAAATGTATGGAGATTTTGTTGTATCAGAAGGTACTTATAAATTTAAATATGGTGCAATTATAGAGAAGTTGTTTACAGTAGAACCTGATGGAAATATTACATGGGATGGTGAACCATTAAATGCAGAAATAAACCTTAAGGCATTATATAGCACAACTGCAAACCCTTCAGCATTATTGGATGCACCTATTAATAGAGAGATACCTGTGAATCTTGAAATTAATTTGACAGGTCGTTTAGAAAAACCAGATCCAGACTTTACATTCGATTTTCCAAATGTCGAGTCTACAATTAGAGCAGAACTTGATTATAGATTATCCTCAAAAGAGCAGCGAAGTAATCAGGCTATATTTTTATTATCTTCTGGTAGTTTCTTTGGTGGCTCTTTAGATTTTACAGGTACAATTTCCGAACGACTTAATGGTATTATTAGTAGTGTTTTTGGGGATGATAATGATAATTTCAAAGTTGGTGTAGATTTAGACTTGGCACAAAACAATCCTAATTTCGAAAACGAGAGTAGAGTTGGATTAACACTTCAGACAAAACTCTCAGAAAAAGTGCTAATAAATGGGAAGGTTGGTGTTCCTTTTGGTAGTACCACACAAACAACTATAGCTGGTGATGTACAGATAGATTGGTTATTAAATGATGATGGTACATTAAGAGCAACAGTATTTAATAGGGAAAATGCAATAAGAAATTTCGGTGAGGAAATTGGGTTTACTCAAGGGTTAGGGATTTCCTATAATGTAGAATTTGACAATTTTAAAGAACTCCTGCAAAAAATATTTTCTGGGAAGGACAAAAAAGATAAAAACAAAGTAAAAGAAGACACTAAAAAGACAGAGGAAGATGTTATGCCAGATTTCATGTCAGTGAAGAAAAAGCAAAATTGAGGCTCTAAAATTATCATATAACCAATTAAAGACTAAAATAATTATTAACTATAACGTTTGAGATGCTTTCGGCATCTTTTTTTTTATGATTTTAGTCATAATATTGTGTGTTTAGTTTCCTAATTTTACTGTAAATAAAAAATGTAAATGCTCAATACAATCAAAAAAATAGGTGTAATGACGTCTGGAGGTGACTCTCCAGGAATGAATGCAGCCATTCGTTCTGTTGTTAGAACATGCGCTTTTCATGACATAGAATGTTATGGGATTTACAGAGGTTATGAAGGCATGATTGAAGGCGATTTTGTTAAGATGGATGCGCGTAGTGTTAAAGGCATAATCAATAAAGGTGGCACAATCTTAAAATCTGCTCGCTCTAAAGAATTCAGAACTAAAGAAGGCAGGGCTAAGGCATATGACCAACTTAAAAAAGCAGAAATTGATGCTTTTGTAGTTGTTGGAGGTGACGGTAGTTTTACTGGAGCTATGGTGTTTAACCAAGAATATGGCTTTCCAGTAATGGGAATCCCAGGTACTATTGATAACGATATCTTTGGTACCACACATACTTTAGGCTATGATACAGCTTTAAATACTGCGGTAGATGCTATTGATAAGATTAGAGATACTGCGAGTTCTCATAATCGATTATTCTTTATTGAAGTTATGGGACGTGATGTCGGACATATTGCTCTTAATGTTGGTGTTGGTGCAGGTGCTGAAGAAATTTTAATTCCTGAAGAAGATTTAGGGCTAGATAGACTTTTAGAATCCTTAAGACGTAGTAAACAATCTGGTAAATCGTCAAGTATAGTTGTAGTAGCTGAAGGCGATAAAATTGGTAAAAATGTTTTCGAGTTAGCTGATTATGTTGAAGAAAACATGGTTGAATATGAAGTTAGGGTATCAGTTTTAGGTCATATGCAACGTGGCGGTGCGCCATCTTGCTTTGATAGAGTTTTAGCAAGTAGAATGGGTGTAAAGGCGGTTGAGAGTTTACTCGATGGAAAAAGTAACTATATGGTTGGTCTTAAAAATGATGTTATGGATTTAACACCATTTGATAAGGCTGTAAAAGGAAAATCAAAAATTAATATGGAACTCATTAGAGTTTCAGATATAATGACAATTTAATACAATAAACAAACAAGATAAAAAATGGCAAATTTAAAATTAGGAATTAACGGATTCGGAAGAATTGGAAGAATCGTATTCAGAGCAACAGTAAAGCGTGCAGATGTAGATGTCGTTGCTATTAATGATTTACTTGACGTTAATCACTTAGCATATTTATTAAAATACGACTCTGTTCATGGACGTTTTGACGGCACTGTCGAAGTAAAAGATGGACATCTAGTTGTAGATGGGAAGACGATTAGAGTTACTGCTGAACGTGACCCAAAAAATTTAAAATGGGACGAAGCTGGTGCTGAGGTAATTGCAGAGTGTACAGGTATTTTTACAACTATGGATACCGCAAATTACCATATTGAAGGTGGTGCAAAGAAAGTTGTTATTTCTGCACCAAGTAAAGATGCTCCTATGTTTGTTATGGGTGTTAATGATGATAAACTAACATCTAATCATAGCATCGTGTCAAATGCATCTTGTACTACAAACTGTTTAGCACCTTTAGCTAAAGTTATTGAAGACAATTTTGGTATAGAAGAAGCATTAATGACCACAATTCATGCGACAACTTCCACACAATTTACTGTTGATGCACCATCACGTAAAAATTACAGATTAGGGCGTAGTGCAATTAATAATATTATACCAACATCAACAGGAGCAGCAAAGGCAGTAGGTAAAGTTATTCCAAAATTAGATGGTAAACTTACGGGTATGGCATTTAGAGTGCCAACAGCAGATGTATCTGTAGTAGATTTAACTGTTAAGACAAAAAATGCGACTTCTATTGATGCTATAAAGGCTGCTATAAAAGAAGCTTCTAATGGCACTATGGATGGTATTATGGGATATACGGAAGATGCAGTTGTGTCTCAGGATTTTGTTAGCGAAGTAAAGACAAGTGTTTTTGACGCTGAAGCTTCAATAGAATTAAATCCAACATTCTTTAAATTAGTATCATGGTATGATAATGAATTTGGTTACTCTAACAAACTAGTAGATTTAGCTCAAAAAATAAATTCATTATAAATCTTAGAAATACTTAACATAAGATTCCGTAGGATTCGTATTTTCTAACCTACGGAATTTTATTTTTAAAATATAAGTTATGATTTTAATTACCGATGGTGGTTCTACTAAGTGTGACTGGATTGCAATAGATAATAATGGTAATCAAGCAGCAGAAAAAATTAGGACTAAAGGTTTAAACCCTGCCATAATTGAAGAAAAAAAGCTCAATAAAACTATAAAAAAGAAAAAGGCTTTGATGAAAATGGCATCAGAAGTCACACATATTTTCTTTTATGGTGCTGGTTGTGGTACCGAAAAACCAAGACAATTACTTAAAGGCGTTTTAGAAATTAATTTTCCAAATGCATTAGTAGAAGTTAGAGAAGATACTTATGCAGCTGTAAGAGCTTCTATAAACTCAGTAGATGAAGCAGCAATCGTATGTATTTTAGGTACAGGTTCTAACTGCAGCTATTTTGATGGTAGACAATTACACCAAAAGATTGATAGTTTAGGTTATATGCTTATGGATGACGCTAGCGGTAATTACTATGGTAAACAACTCATTCGTGATTATTATTTTAATAAGATGCCTGATACTATACGGCTAGCATTTGAACATAAACATAATCTGGAGGCAGATTTTATAAAGTATAATTTATACAAACAAGCAAACCCAAGTGCTTATTTAGCAAGTTTTGCGGAGTTTATGTTTTTAAATAAAGATTCTGAATACATTGTAAATATTATAAAAAACGGCATTCGTGTGTTTTCAGAAAATATGATTCTTCAATTTAAAGAAGAGATTAAAACTGTTCCAGTACATTTTGCCGGTTCAATAGCTTTTTTTGCTAAGGATGAAATTATTGAAGTAGCAAAGGAATATGGTTATACTGTGGGTAATTTTGTAAGACGCCCAATAGATGGCTTGGTTGATTACCACATAAAGAACTTATAATTTAATATTCTGTTAATAATTCTTGATATTGCTATTGTAAAACACATATTTTGGTTTTATCTTTGCCGTATCTTAAACTAAAAGACAACCCAATTATGTTCGAATTTGACCAGTATTTAGGATTTTTAGCGTTCTTAACCATTCTTACCATAGGATTTTGGTTAATGATATTCTTATTAACATTTGTAATTCCTTATTGGGTATTTGGTTCAGCAATTGAGCGTTTCAAAGAAATAATGGCGGAAAGAAAAGAAAAACGTTAAGCGAAATATATTTGCGCTATATATATAAGAGTTCCATATTGGGACTCTTTTTTTATGCCTATTATTTAGGTAAATTAGACCATTCAAAAAATCTTATGAAACGAGCATGTTAAAAAGCATATCACCCAAGGAAATGATAAATAGCCAACAGCATGACCTATGTAAAACAATAAATATAAACACATGAAATCACTCTATATTATATTTTTCTGCCTAGCCTTTGGATTAAATGCCCAACAAATACTACCAGAACGTGAACGCGCAGAAGCTGTAGATAATATTCTAAAGGATAGATTTAACAATCTATTGCCAAAGTTAATGGATGATACTGATTTTGATATGTGGATTTTAATTTCGAGAGAGTATAACGAAGACCCAGTATTGAAAACAATGTTGCCAGCAACTTGGTTAAATGCAAGGCGAAGAACAATTTTAGTATTCTACAGAAATAAAGAAAAGAATACAATCGAAAAATTAGCTGTGGCACGCTATAATTTTGGAGAAAATATAATCTCTGCTTGGGATAAAGATAAAGAACCAAATCAATGGAAGCGTTTGATTGAAATTATTGAAGAACGAAACCCCAAAACTATTGGATTGAATTACTCGGAAAGTTTTAATATCTGTGATGGTATTGTAAAAACAGATTATGAGACCTTCATGAATAATTTACCTGATAATTATAAACCTAGAATAAAATCAGCTGAAAAATTGGCTATAAGTTGGATAGAAACCCGAACAGAATTAGAAATGATAATCTATAACCAATTAGTAGACATTACTCACAACATTATTGAGGAAGCCTTTTCTGAAAAAGTTATTACACCAGGAATTACAACCACTACAGATGTAGAGTGGTGGATGCGAGATAAAGTAACAGCATTGGGTTTAGAGACTTGGTTTCATCCAACTGTAGATGTTCAGCGAACAGCGGAAAAATTAGGAAATCATTTATATGCATTTTCTAACCGTCCAGAAGATATGATTATTTTGCCTGGAGATTTATTGCATTGTGATTTTGGTATTACCTACTTAAGATTAAACACGGATTGTCAAGAATTAGCTTATGTTTTAAAACCAAACGAGAGCGCACCTCCTAAATTCTTACAAGAGGCATTAAAGGATGGTAATAGAGTTCAAGATATTTTTACAGATAATTTTAAAACAGGAAATACTGGTAATGCAATATTAGCAGAATCTTTAAGCAAAGGAAAAGCTGAAGGATTAAGACCTGCTATATATACGCACCCGTTAGGTACTTATGGGCATTCCTCTGGCACAACACTAGGCATGTGGGATTCACAAGGCGGTGTTCCTGTAAATGGTGATTATCCACTGCAAGAAAATACAGTTTATGCTATAGAATTAAATACAACGGTTACTATTCCTGAGTGGAAACGAGATATACGTATTATGCTTGAAGAAGCTGGTTTTTGGGGCGAAAATGGATTTAGATATGTCAATGGTCGACAAACAAAACTATTAACGATTCCTCGTGTTAAAGACCATCAGGGGAATTAGATTTTGAATGCTTGTAAAATAGATATGATGCTATTAAACCAACAAATGTAAAAAGTGCCATAATACCAAAAGCATGTTGTAAGCCAATAGCACCTTTGTTGGCATCTAAAAAGTAACCCATTAGTAAACCTGCAAAAATATCTGGGGTATAACCTACTATAGATATAAAGCCAACAGCGGTTCCTGTAACAGCTAATGGAATTTTCGCTTCTTCAAGTGTTGCAAAATATAAAACCCTAGCTGAGTAAACCCCCAATGCCATAGTTCCTATCGAAAGCGTAAATAAAAGTGTTTTAGAATCATCAATAATCCCTAGGTAAAAAATTAAACTCGTTATGGACATTAATAAGAATCCAATAATAATCCATAATGAGGCTCTAGTTCTATCTGCAAGTAAACCAGTAGTCACACCAATTACAGGTCGTAAATAGAGTAGGTAAGTGCCAACTTTGGCGGCTTCAATCTTATTGTAATTCATTACTTGTTCAGCATATTGACTAAAAAGATCAGTCATCTTATAACCATAATATGCGCATAGAATAATAATCATCAATAGCCAGACGGCTTTGTATCTCATGACTATTTTAAAATTGTCAATAGTAATAAGCTTCGCATTTTTTTCAGTCTTTTCAGAATTCTCAACATTTAATTTCAATAAGAAGTAAACACTAACACCAATTACAATCACTGCATAAGATGTGTATGTAATTACTTCTTTAAAAGCAATTCGCCGTTCTTCAACCGAAGTCAATTCAATATCTTTAGTAATGAATAGTGAAAAAATCAGAACACCTATAGAACCAAAAAGTGCAGCCACTAATCCACGCCCACCATCAAGAAACCCAAAAGCAATGCCTTGTTTATTTTTGCCACCCCAAATACGAGTTGCTTTTATCATTGGTGCCCAAAACAGGAATATTGTTGTAAATCCCCAAAACCCATATAAAACATGGAGATTAAAAAGATTAGGATAAGTTGCTAAGTATATGCCACCTAATCCTGTCAGAACAAGCGCCACAGACATTAATTGATTAGGCTTAAATCTATCAGCTAATGGTCCACCAAATAAATAAGAAAATAATGCTACAATGCCATAGACAGAAAAACAACTACCTAATTCTGTTTGCGAAATTGAAAACGACTCTAAAAAAGTAGTTCTAAATATACGCTGGAGAACAAATGGCAAAATAAAAACAGCTTCTGCGGCTAGTATCAATAAGACGATAACATATAGAGGCTGTTTTTGAGAGGAGTTGGTTTTCATACTATACTTGTAAAACCCCTAAATTAAATGGTTTTTCGATAGGAGCATGATTGGCGGCTTCAATTCCCATACTTATCCATGTTCTTGTATCTAAAGGGTCTATAATACCGTCTGTCCATAATCGAGCCGCTGCATAATATGGAGAAACTTGGTTATCGTATCTCGATTTTATTTTATTGAATAATTCTTCTTCTTTTTCTTTAGTAATGGTTTCGCCTTTCTTTTTGAGAGAAGCTGTTTCAATCTGTAATAGTACTTTAGCCGCAGATTTACCACTCATTACTGCCAACTCTGCACTTGGCCAAGCAACAATAAGATTTGGGTCGTATGCTTTACCACACATGGCATAATTACCAGCACCATAACTATTTCCAATAACAATTGTGAATTTCGGTACAACTGAGTTGCTAACAGCATTTACCATTTTGGCTCCATCTTTTATAATACCTCCATGCTCAGATTTACTTCCTACCATAAAACCAGTTACATCTTGAAGGAAAACCAGAGGAATCTTCTTCTGATTACAATTGGCTATAAAACGAGTGGCTTTATCAGCAGAGTCATTATAAATCACGCCGCCAAATTGCATTTCGGCTGGTTTAGTTTTTGCACCTATTGTTTTTACAATCTGGCGCTGATTAGCAACGATGCCGACGGCCCAACCGTCAATACGCGCATATCCTGTAATTATAGTTTGTCCATATCCTGCTTTATATTCTTCAAACTCTGAATGGTCTACTAATCTTTTAATAATGTCATTCATATCGTACTGGTCAGAACGACTTTTTGGTAAAACACCATAAATATCTTCAGGATTTTCTTTTGGTTTGGCGGATTTAATTCTATTGTAACCAGCTTTGTCAAAATCCCCAATCTTATCTACTATATTTTTTATGGTATCTAAAGCATCTTTATCATCTTTGGCTTTATAGTCCGTGACACCAGAAATTTCGCAATGGGTTGTTGCACCACCAAGAGTTTCGTTATCAATTGTTTCGCCAATTGCTGCTTTTACTAAATAGCTTCCAGCTAAAAAGATGCTACCAGTTTTATCTACGATGAGTGCTTCATCACTCATAATGGGCAAATAGGCACCACCAGCAACACAACTTCCCATTACAGCTGCAATTTGGGTAATTCCCATACTACTCATTACAGCATTATTTCTAAATATGCGGCCAAAGTGTTCTTTATCTGGGAATATTTCATCCTGCATAGGTAAAAATACACCAGCACTATCAACTAAATATACAATTGGCAACCTATTTTCTATAGAAATTTCTTGAGCACGTAAATTCTTTTTTCCAGTGATTGGGAACCATGCACCTGCTTTTACGGTAGCATCATTTGCAACAACGATACATTGTTTCCCTTTTATGTAACCAATCTTAACCACAACACCACCAGAAGGACATCCGCCATATTCAGGATACATATCTTCACCAGCAAAAGCACCAATCTCTATAGACTCTTTCTTAGAATCTAAAAGATAGTCTATGCGTTCTCTTGCTGTGAGTTTTCCTTTGGCATGGTGCTTATCAATACTCTTTTGTCCACCACCAAGTTTTACGCGCGCATGACGTTTTTTAAGTTCAGAGACTAGAAGTTTATTGTGGTCTTCGTTTTTATTGAATTTTATATCCATTGTGCTTTTCAAGTTTGAAGCGAATTTACAAAAGAATATGCTTTCGTTTTTATTGAAAATTACAAATGAAATGTTAAATATTAATTACATGGAAATATATTCCTTGGAAAATAAATATTTTTTCCATAGATTTGTATCATCAAAAACAATAAGACATGAAAAAAATAGTAGCCTTTGCAGGAAGTAATAGTAAAACATCAATAAATAAACAATTGGCAGTATATGCATCTAGCTTAGTTAGTGAAGTAGATGTGGAGGTATTAGATTTAAACGACTACAATTTACCCCTTTACGGTATGGATTTAGAGAATGAATCTGGGATACCAAAAAAAGCGCATGATTTTTTAGACAAAATTAAATCTACAGATGGTATAATTTTATCATTAGCAGAACATAATGGTACATATGCTACAGTTTTCAAAAATTTGTTTGACTGGATGTCCCGCATCGATAATAAATTATGGAGCGATAAGCCTATGTTATTAATGTCTACATCACCAGGTGCAAGAGGTGGTATTACCGGTCTTAACATAGCCGCTGACCGTTTTCAGTATATGGGTGGCAACATCGTTGGTAAATTTTCATTACCTTCATTTGGAGCTAATTTTTCAGATGGGAAAATTACAGATGAAGTATTAAATTCTGAATTACTTGAAGAGGCAAAACAGCTTAAGAATAGTATATAAAATATTTGTATGGGAGATTTATCAAAAGATATCAATTCAAAGTTTGATAGCAATAGAGTGAAAGCTTTATTAAATATTATATATACAGCAAATTGGATTTCGAGTTGTCAAAACGAATTTTTTAAACCTTTTGGAATATCTCCTCAACAATATAATATTCTTAGAATCTTAAGAGGTGCTGATGAACCA
This sequence comes from Winogradskyella haliclonae, assembly GCF_014635865.1. Taxonomy (GTDB): domain Bacteria; phylum Bacteroidota; class Bacteroidia; order Flavobacteriales; family Flavobacteriaceae; genus Winogradskyella; species Winogradskyella haliclonae. The sequence goes on from NZ_BMDQ01000002.1 coordinate 76,414, forward strand.
TTGAAAGTACAGACCATTAAAGATAGAATGCTAGAACGTTCGCCTAATGCAACACGCCTAATGGATAAGTTATGTGCTAAAGAATATATAGAGCGTTTGCCATCAGAACACGATAGACGAGTTGTAAAAATTATCATTACAGAAAAAGGATTACAATTACTTAATTCTATTCCTAAAAATTTAAATAGAGATTTATTAAAAAATCTAAATGAACAAGAAGCAGAACAATTAAGCAATCTGCTAGATAAAATGCGATAGACATTTTTTTAATCATATATTTTCCATGGAAAATATTAAATCAATGCATCATGAAACATAATACAATAAAAAGAGTAGGGCGGAGCGATATGGTAAATATGGGGCCAATACGTTTGCGTCAACCATTACCAACTCAGCAGATAGATATGGTGGATCCATTTATACTATTGCATCACTATGGACCATATAAAATTGATGAAAGAAGTAACCCATTTGATTTAGGTCCACATCCGCATCGTGGTTTTGAGCCAGTTACATTTCTTATTCAAGGAGAGCAGTTACATCGTGACTCTTTAGGAAATGAAAGCATTGTTAAAGCTGGAGATGTACAATGGACAACAGCTGGTCGAGGAATTATTCATGCAGAAGGCCCAACAAAAGATTTTGTTAGAAAAGGAGGTACTATAGAAGGTATTCAACTTTGGTTGAATCTGCCCGCTGAAAAGAAAATGATTCAGCCAAAATATCAGCATGCTAAGTATGAAGACTTTAATACGATTCTTTCAGAAGACACTATGGTAGAAACTAGAATAATAGCTGGAGAGATAAATAATGAATTTGGAAAGATAGCCACACAAACACCGGTTAATGCTTTTATGATCGATGCTAAAGCAAACGGTTCGGAGACAATTCAATTTTTAAATTCGCACCAAGGCATGTTGTATTTACTAAATGGGAAAGCGAAAATTAATAACAAAGAAACTTTAGAATTAAATGAAAACCAGTTTATCCAGTTTAATCAAGATGGCAATGGGTTTTATATAGAAGCATTAGAGGATAGTTTGTTATTATTTCTATCGGGAGAGCCATTTAATGAGCCAGTGAAAACTTACGGACCTTATGTAATGAATACTCAAACTGAAATCATGGAAGCCTTAAGAGATTATCAAATGGGAAAAATGGGATTTCTGCCAGCTTCTTATTAAAACTATAATATTATGAAAACAATAATTCACAAAGCAAAAACACGAGGATATGCAGACCATGGTTGGTTAAAATCGCATCATACCTTTAGCTTCTCAAGTTATCAGAATCCAGAGCGAATGAATTTTGGAGCTTTAAGAGTCTTAAATGATGATGTTGTAAAACCAAAGATGGGATTTGGGACACATCCGCACCAAAACATGGAAATTATTTCCATTCCATTAAAAGGCGCTTTATCTCATAAAGATAGTATGGGTAATAAACGTGCAATAGAAGTAGGAGAAGTACAGGTTATGAGTGCAGGAACTGGTTTGACACATTCAGAATTCAATGACAGTAAAACAGAAGAGGTTAACTTTTTGCAATTATGGATTATACCAGAAAAAATGAGTGTTGAACCTAACTATGAGCAACGTCAGTTTTCAGATGAAGGTAAAAAGAATCAACTTCAAACTGTAGTAGCTCCTAAAGATAAATTAGAAGGTGATGCTTTGCCAATAAGTCAACAGGCATACATCTATCGCAGTAGGTTAGATGCTAACAACTCGGTGACTTTAGATTTAAAATCTGATGCTAATGGACTGTATATTTTTGTTGCTGAAGGTCAGGTTAGGATATCTGATGCAATTTTAGAAAACCGAGACGCGATAGGTGTTTTAGAAGTAAATTCGTTAGAAATCAAAGCCAATAAAGATTCTGACTTAATCATTATTGAGGTACCAATGATATAAGCAGAACATCGTGATTAATTGATAAAAGCATTCTAAAAATTAGAATGCTTTTTTCGGTTAAAAATGCGATATTTGTCTTTCCCTTAAAAATTTTGAAATATGGCAATGAATAAAAACACAGTGTTGGCTTGGGCCACAGTTATTATGATAATAGTTGGATTATGTTTAATTGGATTAGGAGCATTCCGATATGATGATGTTGCTGGTTGGGGATTTGCTGCTGTAGGTGGTGGATTCTTTTGTATTGCCTGGGTTTTTAATGCATTAAAAGGTAGAGTATAATGAGTGATGATAAGAAGATAATTTTTTCAATGTCTGGTGTTACCAAGACATTTCAATCTGCAAACACACCAGTCTTAAAGAACATTTATTTAAGTTTTTTTTACGGCGCTAAAATTGGCATTCTTGGGCTTAATGGTTCTGGTAAGTCTACATTATTAAAAATAATCGCTGGAGTAGATAAAAATTATCAAGGCGATGTTGTGTTTTCTCAAGATTACTCAGTTGGATATTTGGAACAAGAACCAATATTAGATGAAAACAAAACAGTACTCGAAGTTGTAAAAGAAGGAGCAGCAGAAACTGTAGCTATTCTTGATGAATACAATAAAATTAATGACCAGTTTGGATTAGAAGAAGTATATAGTGATCCAGATAAGATGGAAAAGTTAATGAATCGTCAGGCTGAGTTACAAGACCAAATTGATGCATCAAATGCTTGGGAGTTAGACACAAAGCTTGAAATAGCAATGGATGCGCTAAGAACTCCAGATGGTGACAAAAAAATAAGTGTACTTTCTGGCGGCGAACGCCGTCGTGTGGCATTATGCCGTTTGCTATTAAAAGAGCCAGATGTATTATTATTAGATGAACCAACAAACCATTTAGATGCGGAATCTGTACATTGGTTAGAACATCATTTGGCACAATATAAAGGAACAGTTATAGCTGTTACTCACGATAGATACTTCTTAGATAATGTTGCTGGTTGGATTCTAGAACTAGATCGCGGAGAAGGCATACCATGGAAAGGAAATTACTCGTCTTGGTTAGATCAAAAATCTAAGCGTATGGCTCAGGAAAGTAAAACTGCTTCTAAACGCCAAAAAACATTAGAACGTGAGCTAGAATGGGTGCGTCAAGGCGCCAAAGGTCGCCAGACAAAACAAAAAGCACGTTTAAAAAATTACGATAAGTTAATGAGTCAGGACCAAAAACAGCTTGACGAAAAGCTTGAAATTTATATACCTAACGGACCACGTCTTGGGACAAATGTTATTGAAGCCAAAGGTGTTAGTAAAGGATATGATGATAAGCTACTTTATGAAGATTTAAACTTTAATCTGCCACAAGCTGGTATAGTAGGTGTTATTGGGCCTAATGGTGCTGGAAAGACTACAATTTTTAGAATGATAATGGGTGAGGAAACGCCTGATAAAGGCGAATTTACTTTAGGAGAAACCGCAAAAATTGCTTATGTCGATCAATCACATTCTAATATAGACCAGAATAAAACCATTTGGCAAAACTTTAGTGACGAGCAAGAGTTGATAATGATGGGTGGAAAGCAAGTCAATTCTAGAGCTTATTTAAGTCGATTTAATTTTTCTGGTAGCGAACAGAATAAAAAGGTAAGTCTTTTATCTGGTGGAGAGCGTAACCGTTTGCATTTAGCAATGACTCTAAAAGAAGAAGGTAATGTGCTTTTATTAGATGAGCCAACAAACGATTTGGATGTAAATACATTAAGAGCTTTAGAGGAAGGTTTAGAAAACTTTGCAGGTTGTGCTGTTGTTATTAGTCACGACAGATGGTTTTTAGATAGAATATGTACACACATTTTAGCTTTTGAAGGTGATTCACAAGTGTATTTCTTTGAAGGTAGTTTTTCAGATTACGAAGAAAATAAGAAAAAGCGTTTAGGTGGTGATTTAATGCCAAAGCGTATTAAGTATAAAAAACTGGTGAGATAAGTGTCAGTCACTTTTATTTATAAAAACAAAAAAACCAGCTGTATAAGCTGGTTTTTTTTATTAAAACTATTTTTTATAAATCATCATACAGATGACCACTTGTAAAATCTTGATAGGATTCATCAACCTCTTTAAAAGCATTTGTTTCCATAAGTCTCTTATTCTGAGCCTTAAGTTTATACATCTTAATTACCGCAATAGCAATCAAAACAATAAAAACAAAGCATACTGTTAAGAGGATAAGTGTAAGCTGATGAGTACTTACAGCTGAAGAATTAAGTAGGAAAATTCCTTTCATCTTTGATTAATTTAGACTTGGATACAGTGCGAATATAGTAAAAAAGTCGAATTTATAACTTATTCAGAATAAATATTTTACAATTTAGTTATTAACATTTTAACGATTAAGTGTTTATTATATAGGACAAACAGCACGTATTTGCTTGGTATTTAGCCAATATATCATAGATGTAACAATATTAATAATAGGTATACTTATATTTTGCTGGGAAAGTTTTTATAGTCATAAAAAATGACGAAATTGCTTAACCATAATTGTACAACCTTAAAACATACTATAAAATATGTCTGATGATTTTGACTTACTAGAAACCAATTCTCAAGAAAAACCTGAAAAAGTTGATGTCAATTGGGGGAAAGCCATTGACCAAATGAAATCTAAGTTAGCTCAAGAAGATGACCCAGAAAGTCGTCAAAAAATTCTTAATGCAACATTAGATAATGTTGTAGATATGGCAGAAAAAGATAGAACTACACTTCTTGATGCTATAAAGGACTTAACTGACTATCAAGATGAGGTTGGTATTATGTTCGAAGGATTTTCAGCATTAAATAAAGCAGAACAAAAAATCATTGACGACGCTATTAAACGCTTAGAGCGCGCAAAAGTTGAACTTGAAGATGCTAAAAACAAACCAGATACCTGGTGGAATAATCTTTGGGGACGTAAAGGAAAGATTAGAGATGCTGAAAGTGAATTAGTATCTGCTCAAAAAGAACGTGACGCTGCTGATAACAAAGCTAAAGCTATGTTTCAAGAGCGTATTGAGACTGCTGATGTTCAGACCTTGCTAAATGAATTATCATTTAAGAGTCAAGCAGCAATTAAGCGTCTTAAAGATCGCGAGGTCGAAATAAAAGAAGTTGAAGATAAATTGCAAGATGCAATTGTTGAAGCTAGTAAAAATCATACTAAAGCTTTAGAAAAGAAAGCCGAAGTTGAAGATAAACTAGAAGCAGAGTATGCATTATTAAAGCAAGCTCGTCAAGCATTAACAGATGTAGCTGATAAACAATCTACAGAATATTCTGAAGCTTTATCTAAAGTTACCAAGTTAGAACAATCTGTTGAAGAATTGGAAGGTCTTAAAAACGCCTATACAACTTTAGCAGCTTCTAAAGATAGTTTTGTGCATAAACATAACTTAACAATTAAGGTATTAACCTCTTTACGTAGTAACCTACAAACCCATCGTGCTAAATTAAAGTCTGACACAGACGAAAGATTAAAATACTACGATGGTTATGTTGTAGCATTAAAAGCTCGTACAGACCAAGAGTTTGCTGCAATACTAGAGCACTTAGGTGTTAAAACAGATGAGCATATTGGAGAAACACTTGCCGCAATGCATACAGCGAGTGCTAAGGCACGACAAGACATGATGGATAATATCCCAGTTCATGAGAAAGTTATGCAAGGTATTTATGGTAGCTATGCAGAAGCACTTAAAGAGATAAGAAATAAAGATATAGAATTACAGAAAAATTTTGCAGACCGTTATGGTATTGATATGAAAGAAATCTTTGATGAGTACTATAATTCTGAAAATACGGTACCAAATCCAGAAGGTGATAATTCTGGAGGAGATAACCCAGAACCTAAACCAGAAGCAGAAGACGATTTATTAGGATAATAAATTTGTAACTCAGTAATTAAGTCGGCAGTTTACAGTATGTTAATAAATACATATTATAGACTGCTTACTATTTATTGTCTACTGAACACAAGAAAATGATTGTAACCCCATTAGATTCAGCGCAATTAGACTCCAAGCAGCAGTATGAGTTTTACCATCGTATGGTAGACTTTACGGTTAAGGAGCTTATTGTAAAAATGCAACAGCAACAGCTTTGTGCCGAGCAAGAATTGGTATTTTTTAAACAGTATTGCGATTTATTACTATACTCTATAGAAGCAATGCGGGTAAAGTATATGTATGATGATGAGGATAACATGAAGATAGATTTAACAGATTCTGGGTTTCCAAATTATTTAGAGTTTCGTTATCTGTTTAATGATTTAGCCCTTCGAGAGGAATATCTAAATAGGCTTACCGATATCAATGTTCTACAAGATGAATTTTTAGACACACTGATGCGTAAGAAAGAACCGATAAAAAAATCACGTTTATTTCAAGCAGCATCAATTGTTTATTATACCAATGTAAAGCAGCAGTTTATTTTTAACCGTTTTGTACAAGGTAAAATTCTAAAATCTCCAAAACCTGAAGTTGCAGATTACATGACCAGTTGGAGCTTTTATGATGTATCGCATAATAGACCTTTTATTTGCTTTATGTACTTTAATTATGATGGTAGAGATCCAAATAAAGAAAAAGCTGAAATCTATCAAGCTATTAAACAATCTGCTGATCGTAAAATGAATTTGGATGCTATGGCCTATGCTATAGATAGAAAGTTACCAGAAATTCTACCAAAGCATGTAAAGCGTATTGATTTAGGACCATTACATAATGTCTTTGCAAAAGACGAAAACGAAATAACGCATGCAATTTTAGATGCCATTTCTAAAAAGGAAATTCCTCTAGAGAGTTATGCGTTTTCATTAAAAATAGATGAGATAAAATCCACATCAGAGTTTAAAGAAGGCAGCTTTTTTAGTAAACAAACATTTCAACGTTGGGGTGAAGTGATAAAGCAAAAATATGTTTTAGCACCACACCGTATGATTCAATTATTATATAACAAAACACCCGAAGTTATTGACAAACTGGCTAAACCGCCAATTCAAGTTTCGGATTTATAGCTAACCGCTAAACACAAATACATGGAACACAACTCAACTTTTCCTATAAAACAAACCGAATTGGATATGCTTCGTGATGAAGCAACATCTTATATAAAAAGTATTCAATGGGAGCAGGGTGAACGTGCTCGAAACAAAGATAAAGATACTAAGGATGAGTCTATTTTACTGTATTTATCTAGAGCGAAAGGTAATGGAGGTTTAGAAGTGACATCGGTTTCAAAAACCATTTTGGAACTTAAGAAGCGCTTATTACCAGAGTCCGTAGCGCTTCCAGTCCATCTTAATAGTACACTTTATGCTGTGCAAGAAGGTATTGGTTTGGGTTTATGGATTAGAGATAGCTATTATGACGCATCAGGATTATCGTCTTTGATAGAAAACAAATCGGCACTTGATAATAATGGAAAACGCGAATACGAAAGTAAGATGCATACTGCAACGGCTTTTATGTTGTTTTCATTAGCCTATAAGATCTTGTATGATTTGAAACCAACAGCTTCCGACGATTTAAGCGTGATGAAGCAGAAATTTGCAGGAATTCCTGAGGTGTCATTTTTAACACCTTTAAAAGGTATTTCGTGTAGTTTATTCTATTACGACAAATATCTTGGGCATCCCGAAATCATAAAGACAGATAAAGATGTTATAGATTTTACCGTTGTCTATTTTGAAGCTTTAATTTCTGAAATTCAACTCAGAAAAAGCACATTAGAGTACACAGAAACTATAGGAGATAGAGCATATAAGCTTGAAAATAGTGACTTTGCCATTGATGGTTGGAGCAATACGTTTGAAGGCACTGCAAAAAGTGTAGAATTCAATAAAATTCAATTCGAGCAGATTGTTGGTAACAGAGATGCTAAGCATTTTGCACGCCGATTAACGGAACGTATGCTGAGTTACGATTTTGAAGCTAAGAAAAATCCATTTCAGGAATTGGGTGGATTTATGCCAGTTTTTATGGGATATGGTATTCCTGGAACAGGTAAAAGTATGCTTATTGCTGCAATAGCCACACGATTAAAAGAACATTGTGATCATCTTGATATTCCGTTCTTATTTCATCCAATGCCAGATACGCTAATTAGTACATTCCAAGGTGGTTCTGCTGAGAAAATGGTGGAATGGATGAAACCATTACAAGATCCGACTAAGCTTATTTTTGCACCAATTGATGATGCAGAAAACAACCTACAAGAACGTACGGCTCAAGGTGTTTCTGCCGGTGTAAAAGAAGTTATTGGCGTTTTCTTAAGATATACTGAAGGTGCATATGCAGTTAATTACGGTAATAGTTCAATAGGCTTATTTACAAACCTTCCAGAAATGTTAGATAAAGCTGTAATTTCACGTGTGCAAGGACGCTTTAAAATTGATGGTGCACGTACAGCACATGATTTTTTAGATCAAGACCATATTTGGTGGCGAAAACTCCAAGATACAATGCCAGATTTTATAAATATGAATAACCCTGAAGGCTATGAGTATTTGGCAGACCAAGGTTTGGCAAAAAGTATGGGAGAGATTTTAAATGCTGTTGAAAAACCAACTGAAGAACGTGTTCATGATACGTTTGATAAGGTTGAAAAGTTGCATCAGTCAACTGATCATATGTTTTATGCCACTTTATATAAAGAAATTCAGAAGATATTTCCATTCTTTTCGTCTCGTGATGTTAGGAATATTCAATCAGCAATATCATTGCGTTTAACAGATTTTGATTTAGAAAAAGATTGGTTTGATAATCCTGATAAATACTTTAAAAAGGATTATGACACTAAATTCAATATGTTGCAAGAATTAATGAAGGCTAACATGAAAGGCTTAAACTTCTCTGATATCCGTCGTCAAGAGGTTATTCGCTATTTAGATAATGTTGCCACTATTGCTGATACTGACTTTAAACGTAAGGTAGACGCAAGAGTTAATCAGTTAAATATTGAGACCGAAGCACGTGAGCAATTTGGTAAACTAGATTAAAGATTAGAGTAATCTGATGCAAAAACTTAAAGCAGCAAATTTATATAGAAGCGAACTTATTCCGGTAAGTGGAAAACTTGTTGAACGTTACAACAAATGTTTACTAAAGCTAGGTTTTACTGAGACTAAGCTTAAAAAATTCTCTATTGATGGTGTTGGTTGGAGCCCAGAAGTCGCAGAAGAGAAAAAAGACGATAACTATCTCTGTAATGGGCCATCTAATCCACACGGAATTATTATATCGCCATTGCAGAATAGGAAACCAGTCTATTCACCGTATCATTCTTTTGATAGAGATATGATGCAACTCATCTTTAAGAGTTATTCAAAAAAAATTAATGATATCACTCGTGATTCTGCTGTAATTATAGATTTTGACCAAAAAATAGACACGTTTTATGAGCCTTTAGATGTACTTAAATACGATGAAATTACAATTAATTTCCATCTCATGGATAATTTGTATCATCAGCAACGAGAGCAATTTCAACTCATTGAAAAATTTAAAACCAATCATAATTTTATTGATGAAGAATTACAAGCTCAAATTCTAGAGTCAGCTAAAACTTATGGTGATTTAAGAGGTAGAGACTTGGATTTACCAAATCTTAAGTTCCAATCTGGATCATTTTACACCAAAGCTTTTGGTGGTGTTTATGTCTTAAGAGATTTTATTAAAACTATTGTAGTTTTTGAAGACATGACGTCTTACAAAGAGGCTATAAAAGATACAGTTCATGATGTATTGATGTATCATGTATCACATCCTGAACTTGTTGAAAAACTTCGAGACCATATTATAATAGAATGTAACTTAGAAGATATAGTAAGTACAAGTAAATACGAGAGAATTAAAAGGTACGAATTCGCGCAAGTTTTAACGGATACGCAGCACCCTATTAATGATATTTTATCCGATACCATGCTATTTAAGAGCTATCTTAATAAAATCGATATAAAATCACGCAAGCAGGTTATGAGTGTTGAACTCTATCTTGAGAAACTTGAGCGTAGTAATGCCTATAAACTTGAAGATATGGTAGACAAGCAGATGTATTTTGCCTTGCATCAGCCACATTCTTCACTATCCGTGCAACATCAAGATTTAATATGGAAACTCTTAGTTAATATAGCTCCCAAAGATGTGCTGTTTTTATATTGGTATGATAAAGAACAGTTTTACAAGAGTTATGATACTTGGGACGAATCGTTTAGAGATTGGGTCATAAAGACAATTAGTAACAATATATAGTTTTTATAGACTAATTTCATAAACAGTAAACACAAACCTTATGGGACTAGAACTTATAATTTTTATCGTAGCAATTCTTTTCGGTATTTTTCTATACTGGAGAGAATCTAATGGCAATGGTTTATATCGCACATTAAATAAAATAGTAAATAGTAAAGAATTGCAGATGTCTGCAGATGACCCTAAAGGTTTTGTTTATAAGCAAAGTATTTTACCACGAATAATTTTTGTAGTGACTTTGGTTCTATTGGCAGCATTAATTGTTGAATTTCTTACGCCTTTAGCGGTTTTTTCCAGTTACAATGGCATTTCTGCTTTTGCATCATTCGCCGTAGGAACATTGATTGGGACATATTTGGCGAGTTTTGTAATAAAGTCTACTGAAGTTATTGAAGAGAAGAGTGACTCTATAAGCGATATAGTTGGTGATGCCGTAGAAAAAGGAAAAGACTTTATTGAAGATTTAAAATCGAAAGACACAAAAGTTAAAGAAGACGTCATTGAAGACGTGAAAAAATCAAATGAGAGTATAGATGTAGACCAAAAGTCTGCTCGTGAACGCCTTAAGGATAAAGGTTTAATGTAATAAAAGCGTTATGATAAAATCATACTGGAAAAAAGGTCGAAAGCAAAAAATCATTACCGTAATACTGAGCTTAGTATTACTTATTGCGCTTTTTGTTTTACGAGATGACTATCAACCCGCGTTGCTTTTCTTAAGAAAGTACATTTTCATTATTATTATTTGCCTATCGGTATTGATTTTAGGTTTACGTAAGTTTCGTAAAACGGCTAGTACTGGCGGTCGTTTAGGAATTTTAGGTTTACTCATTGTCTTTTTTGGAATTTTGTACGCTTTTGGTTGGCATTATGGTATGTATGATTATATGAAAACGTATAATGTTTTCAATAATTTAAATAAAGTTGAAATACACGAATTACCACTTACTCAGAATGAACGTATACAGCCATTGCGAAATATATTTTCTATGGCTAATGAAAGTGTAGGAGAGACCAAAGATGTATCCTTGCCTCACTTAGTTAGAGTAGACGATGAGAACAAATGGACTATGGCTATACAGCCTTCAGAAAAATATATTATGCAACGTATTAGTGATAATACAGAAGAAGTATTTTCTGTGAGTAGTACAACACCATTTCCACGTTTTTCTAATGAAAATAGAATACCTGTAACGTTTTCTATAGGTGAAACTTTAAAGTTTAGTAGAAACACTTATAATGCTGTAGTACAGCGTTTTAGCCCTTGGATGTTATTTAATTATGAGCCTAGTGATACATTTTACATGAAGAATGATAATGGCGATTGGGTACAAGTCGTTAGCTTAATTAAATGGAAAGGCTTTTTCTTTCCATATCCAACCTTTGGTGGTGTTATGATTGTTGATAATGGAGCGCATGATTTTAATGATTATCTAGAACGAATTACTATTGGTAAAGGAACTTTTGTGAGTCCAGATGACATTAAGAAGTATCCGTTTTTAAATAAGCAAAATACCTTATCGGAAAAAGTATCTCAATTACAAGCAGAGTCATTGAAGTTTTTAGGCGGTTTTAGTGACCCTTTACCTTGGAATATGGAAACAGCTGTAAAAATCCCTGAGATGCCAGAAGATCAAAATCAGCAACCTTATGTTACGGACTTCGATTTTGTTGGTAGTAATACGAATGCTTATAGTGGCTTATACCATTGGTTTGGTTTAGAACCAGTAGGAGATGAGCGTACAAGTTTAAGTTTTAGTGTATTTATTCCAGCTGATGGTACTAATGTTATGTATTACTATGACCATGCAAGCAAGAAACAAGGTTATGCAGGTGTTTCGGCTATGCCATTGAAAATTGTCGAATCTCGTAAAGAATTTGATTGGGATGCCAATAAGCCTGTAGAATTTAGACCATATATCAAAGATATTGCTGGTAGAAAAAGGATGTTTTTCTTAGGTACTGTATCTGCCATAAACAAAAAAGGCCAATTTGATGGCTCTGCAACACCAGATTTGGCGTTAGTTGATAGCGAATATAGAGATGTAGTATGGATAGATGTAAAACATCCTAGTTCATGGAACAAGAATATTTACAATCAACTTAATGAAGCATGGCGTTCTAGTGAGGGTATTGGTTATTATTTTAATGAGAAACCAAAGTCTGATCGAGATTTACAGCAAACGATTGATTCTTTAAAAATAGAGCCAAAAATTAATGATAATTCTGAGCAAATTGAAGTTTTACAACGTAAACTAGATTCATTAAAGGCATTGGATAATTAATTAAATCAAGATTAAATTAAAAGTTAATGAGTGAAGAAATAGTGAGTTCTGAAGAAATAGAAACTACCTCTGGCCAACAATATTTGGATAAAGATTTTAGTGTTGAATTAAATTTTAAATTTTGGACAACAAAAGGAGCTAGGTTTGTTGCTAGCCATAGGTTTAAGACTATTAATCAACTTTCATCATATTCATTAGGTTTTCTATCTGCTTATTTAATTATACTAGGACTTTTAAGTGTATTTGGAATTGGGACTAGATTTGTTGTTACATCAGATCAGTTTGCATTAATTTCTACAAGTCTTTCAATTTTAATTCTAGTTTTTAGTCAATTAGAAGGTTCAAATGATTATCGCTTGAGAGCTGAAAAATTTCATGATTGTGCTTTAGAAATTAGTGAATTATATAATAAACTCAGGTACTTGAAGACTAGTTCGATGACTCAAGATGAAATTAATAAATTGTCTGAAAAGTTGTCTGTAGAATATTCAACTATCTTGAAAAAATATGAAAATCATAAATATATAGATTTTCTTAAATTTCAAACTACTAAAAATGATTATTTTAACTTAAAGTGGTATGATGTATTATGGATAAGATTAAAATATTATTGCGGTACTCAATTACTCTATCATATACTAATAGTTTTACCTCCAATTTTAATTTACTTTATAATTAGTTAGCATATTTATAATTCCAATAACATCTTAATATCTGCACGTTCATAAGGATTATCTTTTTCTAATTCCAATTCTATAAAACCATATTTGCGGTAGAGATATATGGCATTTTCTAATTTGGTATTTGAGTAGAGCAGTAGGGCTTTTAATTGATATTCTTTGGCAAAATCTATGCAGTGTTGTAATAATTGTTGTCCGATTTTTTGCCCACGAGCTTCGGGCAATACAGCCATTTTTGTTAACTCTAATATACCATTTTCATTAGTTGGCATCAATGCTACTGTGCCAAGAATAGTCTCATCATTTTTTGCAAAAAAGATATGCCCACCTTTGTCTATAATGTAAACTTCAGGTTTGCTAAGGACTTCTCTATCGTATGGTTCTACATAAAAAAAAGTCTCCAGCCATTCTATATTATAATCATAGAAGTACTGCTTGTATTTAGCATTGTATTCTATTATTTCAACTTCCATGAGCTTTTATAAAATCTGTAATGAGATAAGAAATAAGTTTTCCAACCAAGGCTTCAGTCTTTTTGGTTGGTGCAGCTTCACATATATGTAGGTAAGTTGCATTTTTATGTGAACCAAATTCATTTACAAAACGTCTAGCTTGAATGGTAGAAAACCCAGATGGTGTCATTGCACTACTAGGTACATTTTCTATAGCGTCGCAGTCGATTTCTATTCCAAAATTTGATTTAGAGACATGAGATAATGCACGTATCATTTCAGGCTTAAATCGTAGTTCTTTTCTAATGTTTAGTGCCTCGAACGTATTATATGCAATAGATTTTGTTTCGTTTAAGGTGTTTAAACTGTTTTGAGAGATATAGTTTTCATGCAGCCCAAAGATGAAATAATTCTTTAGAAAACCTTCGTTATAAGCATAACTAAAACCATTACCACTATGTCGCCCTTCTTCGGGTCTAAAGTCATGGTGTGCATCAAAGTTCACGACATTCATAGGTTGATTTAAAGCCAGAGACGCTCCTTTTAGGTTCCCATATGCATTGTTATGGCCGCCACCAATTATAATAGGTGTTTTACCAGCTTTAATTATTGAAAATATGAGATGAGATACATCTGTATCCACAGTTTCTGTAAGCGTTCTAGCTAGAGCAATCCGTTTTTTATTTGATAAAGACCTATCTTTTACTAGTTCTAATTGCTCTGTATAATCCAAATGACCTAAAATTAAAATACGTTTTACGTCAATAAAGACATTACTTTGGGTATTTAACAAAATTTTTATTGAAGCTTCCCAGGTCTTATATGTGCCTGATTTACCGTGGTTTGCAATCACTCCGAGATCTTCAGAAATACCAAAAATAACATAGTCAACATCCAATGCTAAAATGTCGTCGTATATGTTAGTGAGGTTGTTAATCAACTGAACATGTTCACCAAATTTGGTCTCGCCTTTGCGAGTTTTGACAAATAGATTACGGTCTTCTGATTTAAATTGAATTAGATTTTGCATTTAAAATTTAGAATTTGAATAAAATTACAGTTTAATCTGTTATAGACCTTGAATTAAAGATTAAAAAACAAGAATTAAAATAACTTAAAAACTAGAATTATGAGCGGAACAAACAATAACATAGGATTAAAAGTAGGTTTAGGGATTTTACTCGCCTTATTTTTAGGAACAGGATTTTATGCCTCTAAGCTTTACAGTGAGAAAAAAGAAACTGAAGCTACTCTTGTAAAAGAGAAAAAACAAGTGATGAACGATTTGAATGTTATGGCAAAGCAGTATGATTCTGCAATTGGAGAAAATGAAATTGCAAATGAAAAACTTGTTGAAGCTAGAGAACGTATTCAAGGTTTAATGGATTCTTTAAAAGTATCTCAGAATAGTGTTGGAAGCCTATGGAGGTATAAGAAAAAATACTTGGCTTTGCAGGAAGAAATGGATGTGTTATTAGAAGAAAACGACCGTTTAAAGGTTGAAAATGAATTATTAGCGACTACACTTGATAGTACACAAATTCAATTAGCAGAGCGTTCTGCATTTACAGATTCACTTTTAGTGCAAAATACAGAATTAGCAGATGTTGTAAAAGATGCTGGAGCATTACAGACAATAGGTCTTAAAGGTTTTGGTGTTATAGAAAGAAGTAGTGGAAAGCTTATCCCTACTGAGCGTGCAAGACGTAGTGACAAAATAAGAGTGTGTTATACTGTAGCAAAAAACACTTTGGCAGATGCTGGAGATAAAGAACTATATGTGCAAATAATTGATCCACAAGACAATGTTTTAGGTGCTAATAATCAAGTAGAATTTGAAGAGCAGGTTCTTAACTATAGTTTAATTAGTCGTTTTAATTACGAAAACAGAAACTTAAATATTTGTGAGTTTGTAGCTCCTACTGGAGATGAAAAATTCGAAAAAGGACGCTACATAGTCAATGTATTTAATGAAAGCGAATTAATTTCTACATCGGAGTTTACACTGAGATAGAGATTATAAATTGGTTGGTTAGTTTATTAAAAAGCCTGATGCAGATGAACACATCAGGCTTTTTTATTTTGTAATGCTAAAATGCAATTTTCTCGAATCTGCCATAGGTCTTCAAAAGAATACGATAGATTTGATGCTTCTATCCACTTCTTTAAATAATCTTGATGTATTTTAACTTTATAAATGCCAATTTGCTCAGGAGTTATTTCTTCTTCAATTAAAAGAGAATCTTCAAATTTTAAACTCGTACTTTCAGAAAAAGTAATGTCATAACGTTTGTTATTATACTTGAGATAACAGTGTGCTTCCGGGATATAATCCAGATTATATGCTTCTAATACAGAATTTATGCCTGTTGTGTTTTTTGCATTCATTTTATAAATACCAATCCATAGTGACAGCTTATCGAAATTATTTTCAATAGCGACTTGTTTTAAAAAAGCATGTTTAGAAGAGTACGTGCCCATTTCCTCTTTAATAACAAGCTCTAAATCATAGCGATTAGAATTACGTCCATAGGGTAATTGATGAACATGGTTGTACAAATCAATAAAAGAAGTCATACCTAAATTAAGAACTAGCTTAGATAATGCGTTATTTTTTGAAAGCTGGAAATTAAAGGATTTGTCCATTGATAATAACTGTATCAATTGGGTTATGACCAAATTCATACGGAATTTGAGCATAACTATCCATTGGTTTGGTAATAATGATATTAGCTTTTTTACCACGAGTAATGCTTCCGTACATATTACTAAAGCCCATGGCATAAGCGCCATTAATAGTAGCTGCATTAATAGCTTCTTCAGGAGTCATTTTTAATTTTATACATGCTGTGCTTACCACAAAATTCATATTACCACTAGGCGTAGAGCCTGGATTATAATCTGTTGCTATAGCTAATGGTAGTCCAGCATCAATAATAGCTCTTGCAGGCGTATATGGGATACCTAAAAAGTAAGAACATGCAGGTAGGGCAACTGGCATTGTTTTGCTGGATTTTAAAGCATTGATATCATCTTTATTTAACTCTTCTAAATGATCTACAGATAAGGCATTGTAGTCAACGCCAAGTTTTACACCACCTAGAATATTAAATTGGTTAACATGTATTTTTGGTATTAGATGATGTTTTTTTCCAGCCTCTAGAATTTTTGCTGTGTCTTCAATTGAAAAATAACCTTCTTCACAGAAAACATCAATATATTTTGCAATTCGAAGTGCAGAAGCTTTAGGAATAAGTTCATTAATGATTTTACTAATGTAGCTTGCTTTGTCATTTTTATATTCTGAAGGTATGGCATGAGCTGCCAATAGAGTGGGTGCAATTTTAGCCAAGCTATCTTGCTTAATACGCTTTATGACTTTTAACATCTTTAGTTCAGCATCAACAGTCAATCCATAACCAGTTTTAATTTCTACAGCTCCAGTACCCATAGCAATCATTTCATCTAAGCGTTGGATAGATTGCTCATATAAGTCCTCCTCAGAAGTGTCTTGAAGCTGTTTTGCAGAGTTAAGAATTCCACCACCACGATTAGCAATTTCTGCATAACTCATACCATTAATTCTGTCTACAAATTCGGAAACACGATTACCTGCATAAACAATATGTGTATGTGAGTCGCACCAAGACGGTAAGACTATTTTACCTGTAGCATCAATAATGGTTTCAGCATCAATACCTTTGCAAAAATCCATAGTACCAAATTCTACAATGGTATCATCTTGGATATATAAATACGCATTTTCAAGTATTGGTAGCGTTTTCATATCCTTACCTTTTACAATAGTAACACTATTTTCATGGACTTGAACGAGTTGTTTTATGTTTTTGATAAGTATAGACAATAGTTGGAGGTTTAGGGTTTGAAAAGGATTTAAAGTTACGAAAATTCTTTAGGATTCTTATAAAAGAAAACTGCCACTTTAATACAAACTAAAATGGCAGTTAAATTATTTATTTGGTGTTTATTACTTTAAACTTCCAGTCATATCTTCTGGTTTCACCCATTCGTCATATTGTTCAGGAGTTACATACCCTAAGCGTACAGCTTCTTCTTTTAATGTGGTTCCGTTTTTATGCGCTGTATTTGCAATTTCTGCAGCTTTATAATAACCAATTTTAGTATTTAAAGCAGTGACTAACATTAAAGAGTTATTTAAGAGCTCTTTTATAACACTATGATTTGGTTCAATACCAGCAGCACAATGCTCGTCAAAGCTGACACATGCATCACCGATTAATTGAGCAGATTGTAAAAGATTTGCCGCCATCATAGGTTTAAATACATTAAGCTCGTAATGACCTTGTGTTCCACCTACTGTTACTGCAACATCATTACCCATAACTTGTGCACAAACCATAGTTAATGCTTCACATTGAGTTGGGTTTACTTTTCCTGGCATAATTGAACTTCCTGGCTCATTAGCAGGAATAATAATTTCGCCAATACCAGAACGTGGACCAGAGGCCATCATTCTTATATCATTTGCGATTTTATTTAAAGACACTGCAACTTGTTTTAAAGCACCATGAGTCTCTACTATAGCATCATGTGCCGCAAGAGCTTCAAACTTATTTTTAGCAGTAACAAATGGCAAATTAGTAAACTCTGCTATATACTTAGCTACCAAAACATCATAGCCTGCTGGTGTGTTTAATCCAGTACCTACAGCTGTGCCCCCTAATGCGAGTTCACTTAAATGCTTTAAGGTGTTTTCTAAAGCTATAATACCATGGTCTAATTGCGACACATATCCAGAGAATTCTTGACCTAAGGTCAGTGGTGTAGCGTCCATAAGATGCGTACGTCCAATCTTTACGCAATCTTTAAATTCTAAAGATTTTTTGTGCAATGTATTTCTTAATTGTATGATTCCAGGAATGGTCGTTTCAACAACTTTCTTATAGGCTGCAATATGCATCCCTGTAGGGAATGTATCGTTAGATGATTGCGACTTGTTGACATCATCATTTGGCTGAATCGTTTTTTCACCTTCACCAATGATATTACCAGCTATTTGATGTGCTCTGTTGGCAATAACCTCATTAACATTCATATTACTTTGTGTACCAGAGCCTGTTTGCCAAATTACCAATGGAAATTGGTCGTCATGCTTCCCATCTAAAATTTCATCACAAGCTTGAGCAATCAAATCACGCTTTTCTTCTTCTAGAACACCAAGCTCACAATTTGTGTAAGCTGCAGCCTTTTTTAGATAAGCAAAACCATAAACAACTTCTAATGGCATAGAAGCTGGAGTACCAATTTTAAAGTTATTTCTAGAGCGTTCTGTTTGTGCGCCCCAAAGTTTATCAGCGGGCACTTTTACTTCGCCCATAGTGTCTTTTTCTATTCTGTAACTCATCTTAGATGTCAATTATTTTCTACTGGTGCAAAGGTACAACTAATCGTATGTTTTTACCATGAATCGTTACTTAAAAATTTAAATGTGAATTATGGATTTCTGAAAAAAATGAAACTATTTTTATGAATTATGCATTGATTTTCAAGTGCATAAAAAGTAATTTGCTTGCGTCTATTTTGACAGAACACTAACTAACTATTTTACTACTCTAAATGGGAAAGAAAATCAACTTCATTATTCTAACGCTTATTGTTATTTTTTGTGCATTTACAGCAACGAGTTATCAAGAATTGTCATCAACTATTGATAAGGGTGATACGGCTTGGATGCTTGTTGCAAGTGCATTTGTTTTACTAATGACGCCAGGTTTATCCTTCTTTTACGGAGGTATGATAAATAAGAAAAATATTATATCTACCATGCTTCAAAGTTTTGTAGCCTTGGGTGTTATAAGTGTACTCTGGGTCTTAGTAGGTTTTAGCTTAGCTTTTGGAGAGAGTATAGGTGGTATTATTGGTAATCCATTAACTTATCTTAATTTTAAAAATGTAGGTATTGAGCCTAATCCAGATTTTTCTGAAACGATACCTTTTCTATTGTATGCTTTATTTCAATTAAAGTTTGCCATTATCACGCCAGCTTTAATTACTGGAAGTTTTGCAGGCCGAATTAGATTTAGAAGTTATATTCTATTTATGGTGTTATTCAGCTTGTTTATATACAGCCCATTGGCTCATATGACATGGCATCCAGATGGTTTACTCCGTAATTGGGGAGTACTAGATTTTGCAGGCGGTACAGTTGTTCATATGTCTGCTGGTTTTGCTGCATTGGCGGGTGCCATTTATTTAGGCAAGCGTAAAAAGACTGAAGAGAGTCATGCTAACGTGCCTTATGTGATTTTGGGTACTGGTTTGCTTTGGTTTGGTTGGTTTGGTTTTAATGCAGGTTCTGCTCTAGGGGCAAATGGAGATGCTGTTATTGCTTTTGCTAATACTAATGTGGCTTCAGCAACAGCGATGATAGCGTGGTTGTTTTACGAGCGTTTTATGGGTCGTAAAATGTCTGCAGTTGGCGCATGTATAGGAGCAGTTGTTGGCCTTGTAGCAATTACTCCTGCAGCTGGGTTTGTTAATATAGGGCAGTCAATTCTTATTGGCTTTGTTGCTGCTATCATATCTAATTGGATGATACATCTCAAAAATAAGACTAGTATAGATGATACATTAGACGTTTTTCCGTCTCATGGTATAGGTGGTGTTGTAGGTATGATACTCACAGCTGTTTTTGCTGCTAATGTTGGATTAGTCTATGGTGAGACTACTACTTTTTATTATCATATAATAGCCTTATTCATTACTGCCGTATTTACATTTGGTGGTAGTTATCTACTATTCTTTATCGTTGATAAACTATTAAAAATGCGAGTAAGAGATGACCAAGAGGAGCGAGGTTTAGACTTAAGTCAACATGGAGAACAAATTGAATAGACTATTTTTGCATTAGCTTAATAAATGTTAGTGCAAATGAAATTTGATTTAAATAAATCCATAGAACTATTAGAAAAGACGCCTTTTATCCTAGAATCTTTCTTTGAAAATTTATCTAACGATTGGTTAAAATCTAATGAAGGTGAAAAAACTTGGAGTCCATATGATATTTTAGGTCATCTTATATTTGGTGAAAAAACGGATTGGATAATTAGAGCTAAGATAATTTTAAGTCCATCAAAACGTAAGTTATTTGAGCCATTTGACCGTTTTGCTCAGTTTAATGAAGATCAAAATACAATGGTTTCAGAATTAATTAATGAATTCAAAGCTCTAAGAAAGAATAATCTGAAAGAACTAGAATCATTAAATATTAAACCAGAAGATTTAAAACGTAAAGGCGAGCATCCAGAGTTAGGAGAAGTCACACTAGAGCAATTGCTTTCTACCTGGGTAGTACATGATTTAGGACATATCGCTCAAATCTCAAGAGTTATGGCTAAACAATACAAATCTAATGTTGGACCTTGGGAAGCTTATTTAGGGATTTTAAAAAAATAGAGACTTTTAGAAACTATTATTTTCTAATTTTAGTAACATAATATGGTTTTTGTATACTAACTTGTCATACATTCTTAAACCAATCCAAAAAATGAAAAATTATAGTCTAAGTCTATTCCTTTTACTTTTTACAATAAGTATACATGCGCAAACTGATAAGCGCTTAAAAGGCATTGAAAAACAGTTTAACTCTATACTCGAAAGTACAAAAGCTCCAGGATTTGCAGTAGCTATTGTAGAAGGAGATAAAGTAATATACGCCAAAGGTTTTGGCTATAGCGATTATGAAAATAAAATCCCTGCTAATGCCAATACATTATATGCTATTGGTTCTTCTACAAAAGCATTTACTTCTTCTTTATTAGGATTGTTGCGTGAAGATAAAGAGCTTTCATTTAATGATAGTCCAAGACAATATGTCCCAGATTTAGAGTTTTTTAATGATGAGATGAATAATGGTATTATCATTAAAGATTTAATGCGTCATACTACAGGTTTGCCAAGACATGATGGTGCATGGTATTTCTTTCCAAACAAAAATAAAGACAGTTTAGCTGCAAGATTAAAGCATCATGAGCCATTTACAGGCGTTAGACAGAAATGGTATTATAACAACTTTGGGTTTTTGCTTCAAGGTGTTATTACTGAAAAGATTACTGGCAAATCATGGGAAGAAAATATAGAAGAGAAATTCTTTAAGCCTCTTGGCATGGATCGCTCTAAGACAATGATTTCTGGCATGAAAGAAAGCTCTAACGCTGCTGTAGGTTATACACTAGATGAAAATCGTAATATCGAGAAAATGGACTATTACGATATATCTGGGATGTCTCCAGCAGGGAGTATAAATAGTAGCGTTAATGATATGACTAAATGGTTGATCACTTGGATAAACAATGGAAAGTATAACGATGCGCAAATTATCCCAGAAAATTATATAAAAGAAGCGATGAGTTCTCAAGCTGTAGTCGCAAGCGCAAGACCTAGTGAAGAATTGCCAGGAGTGCATTTTGCAAATTATGGTTACGGTTGGTTTTTACATTCTTACAAAGGACATTATATGGTAGAACATGGTGGTAATATTGATGGCTTTTCTGCGAGTGTTGGTTTCTACCCATCCGATAAATTAGGAGTTGTTGTGCTGACCAATCAAAATGGTTCTGCGGTACCAAGATTAGTTAGAAATACAGTTGCAGATTATATGCTAAAAGTAGAAAAAACAGAATGGGCAAAAAAGCATAAAGAAGATATAGCTAAAGCTATTGAAGCGCAAGAGAAAGTTAATGAAGACAAAGAGCTTTCTAATGTGAAAAACACAAGACCATCTCATGCTAAATTAGACTATACTGGGTTCTATGAAAATAAAGGATACGGTAAGTTTGAAATAAAACTGGAAAATGATTCATTAGTAACGACTTTGAATAATAAACGTCAATATATCCATCATTTTCACTATGATACATTTGAAGTGATAGATTACTCTGATGGTAAGGTAGATTCAACAGCAATTGGCAACTCTTTAAAGGTTAATTTCAAGACTAATGAAGCAGGTGATATAGAATCATTATCAACGTCTATTGAGCCAACTACCGATGCAATTGTTTTTAAGCGTACACCAAACACTATAGAATTAGATGCTGAAACCTTGGCAAAATATGTTGGCAAATATGATTTAGCAGGTACAGAAATTAAGATCTATATTAAAAATGAAAATGTACTTTATGCTTTCTTGAAAGGACAACCAGAATACGAACTTGTGCCAACTGCTGAGCATAAATTTAATCTTAAGATTCTTGACGGTTATAAAGTTGAATTTATTGAAACGGATGGAAAAATTACAGATGTAAAATTCATTCAACCAAATGGTGTGTTTAAAGCAACAAAAAAAGAATAATTAAATATTTTTATAACAAATATTGGGCTAGATAATTAGATTTATCTAGTCTATTATTTTTCCATCTACCATAGTAAGTTTCCTGTCAGCCATAGCAGCTAATTCTTGGTTATGAGTAACAATAACAAAAGTTTGTTTAAATTCTTCTCGGAGTTTAAAGAATAGTTTATGAAGCTGTTCTGCAGATTCGCTGTCTAAATTTCCAGAAGGTTCATCAGCAAATATAATTTTAGGATTGTTAATGAGAGCTCTAGCAACTGCTACACGCTGTTGCTCACCACCAGACATAGCATTAGGTTTATGATGTATGCGTTCACTTAAACCTAAATAGGAGAGTAGCTCTTTTGCGCGTTTTTCGGCTTCAGCTTTTGGGGTTCTATTTATAAAAGCAGGTATACAGACATTTTCTAAAGCTGTGAATTCTGGCAATAGTTGATGAAACTGAAAAATAAATCCAATATTGGTATTTCTAAATTGAGCTAAGGCCTTATCATTAAGTTGATGTATTGCTGTATCGTTGATTATAAGTTGTGTATCATCTTTGTAATCAGGTTTATCTAAGGTCCCAAGAATTTGTAATAATGTTGTTTTACCTGCCCCAGAAGCACCAACAATAGATATAATTTCACTTTCTGCAATAGTTATATCTACACCTTTTAAAACTTGTAGTTCTTTATAAGCTTTAAAAATTTGCTTAGCTGAAATGATAGATTTTGAATGCGTCACTAATTATTGATATGAGTTGTAATTATAACCGTCAATATAAGAATTATCTATCATTGCGTTACGTCTTAATGCCTCATTATGCATTTGTGTTTGTAAGCCAAGAGTTTTAGCGTTGTTATTTTTTTTCTTGAAAATACCTTTAATACTATTATAATCAATAAAATACTGTAATCTTACAGACAGAATGTGATTAATGTCTTGATCAAATAAATCGCCTAAGCTTTCAAAATAATTGTCCTCAGAATTTGTTCCAGCATTGAATAATTGATTTCTATACAATGCCGTTAAAAAACTTCCAGGTCCAACTTGCCATGTGTAATTTAAATCTAAGTTCCATGTATTAAAATTTACATTAGAATTACCTAAACCTAGCTCATCCCATGTATTGGCTTGCTCAACTAGTGTACCATCTTCTTGTAAGAAATAAGGTCTGTCATCGTAAGTCACAGTAGACCAGAAGTTTCTTAAGGTTAAGGATACTGTATGAAAAGGATTAAACGTATAGCTTCCAGACAAAGAATTTTCTATTGTGATAATGTCTCTTTCTCCAAAAATGATTTCATTAGGAAGGCTGTTAGAATTATTTGCAAAGCCTTGACTCCCTTTGTTGTTTTGATAAGAATAGTCAAATCCCAACCTAAATTTATCACTTACTCTCAGCGCTGGCGATATATTAAATCTATACCCAAAAAGGTCTCTTTCGCTATCAAAGGCATGAAAGGTATTTGCTCCTAGACCTATCGAAAAGAATTTATTGTCATTTGTATTTATATCAGCCCTAATAAAACCAATGTTTTCAAAAACAAAAAAACGTTTATTCTCAAAATCTCTTGGCTCAAAAAAATCAAACTGCTTGCCAGGTTCAAAATTTATACTACCTCTTAATCTTAGTAATTTCTTGGTCTGCGCATTTACAAAGACACCAAAATTAGTCCCTGAAAACTCACTTGGCTTATATAAACGTCTGTAGTTAACAAAGAAATTGGCAAAGAAACTATTTAACTTTTCAGTTGGTTCAAATATTCTGTAATTAATGTCAATCCCAAAATTATTGAAGTTGTTTCTAAAATTTAGGCCAATATCATTTATATCAAATTTGTCATTAGAAAAGCTATGATCAAAACTATACCTGAACTTTCCATGAGATTTACCAATTCTAAAAAATGAATTAAATCCAAACTCACCATCTAAATCAAACTCTGTCTGACTAACTTTAAGGTCAGTTCTGATGTTATATGTATTGCGTTTGTTGTTAATATTTGCAACTAATGCACCTGAATACGCATCTCTAAACTCTGATCCATTACGCCAAACACTAGTGTTTACAATGCCTATAGAAGAGTTGCCATTAAACTGTTGGTCAATTACAAATATATTATAGTTGGTTAGTGGTTCTATAATCTCATTTCTGCTTTCGTCTGTAACAGTATTAGTAACAACAGCTTCTGTTTTTTCGGTTACTGCATTAAAAATGCCAATGCCTAATCCGTTTTCATTTCTGCCAGATATTTTTAAAGCATTAAGCACTTTAACATTGTCTGGGACATTACTTACGCTTTCTTCATCAGTAGTATCAATACTCCCTCTAGGAGCTGCTCCAATCCTTCTAGAGAAGAATAAATTACCTTTATTAAATAAATCTACACCTTCAGTAAAAAATTGCCGCTGTTCTCCAAAAGTTTGTTCAAAAGGGCCTAGATTTAGTACCAAATTGTCGAAGCCTGCTTGACTAAAGTCAGGAATTAAGGTGGCGTCTAAAGTGATGTTTTCTGTGATGCCATATTTTACATCCATACCAAGCTTATATGTTGGTTTATCAAAGTTGTTAAAAACTGTAGACGCAAACGGATAAAGATTGAGTCTAACTGGTGGTTCAATGTCTTTTATTCCTTTAAGCTCTCCATGGTATAAGCCAATATTTCCTTTTGTTCTGTCTAACGGATTCCATGTGTATTGGGTATTATTTACCTGAAATCGTCTATGAAATTGTAACCCCCATGTTTCCACATCTTTTGAAAAACGTAACGTTCTGTAGGGTATTTTCATCTCAACAATCCATCCATCGTCTACAATTTTTACTGCACTATCCCAAACAGCACTCCATCCAAAGTCTTCTCCGTTATTTGGGTTAGCTATTGCATCAGCTTGCGTTCCAGAACTAAAAACAAAAAATTCTGTATCGTTTTGAGCATCATTATTTGGATTAAGAACAACTAGAAAGAAGTCTGATTGACCAAAATTATCACGACTTGTTAGTTGTCTTTGTATCTCTTCAGGTTTATCGTATAAATAAGCGGAAACATATATAGCATTATCATCATAAGCCATTTTTACCACAGTTTTTTGGTAATCAAGAGGATTTACACCCATTTCAGGTCTAAATTGCGTAAAATCTGTAGCTATATCAGCGTTTTTCCAAACGATATCATCTAAAACACCGTCTATTTTTGGAGCTGTGTTTGTCCGTTTTATATCAAGTGTTTTCTTAACATCGGGATTGATGTTAATCTCTTGTGAATTAGCAAAACAACATGTGATGATAAATAATAATGATAGGGTAGAACGTATGTTCATAATTGATTGACTGATGATAGTTAGTAATGTATAAAAGATGCAATTATTATGCGATTGTTACATCTTAACATCACAAATCTACATTCTCATTATATGCATGGCTCTTAATTAATAGTTAAAAAGATTTATGAACTGTGAAAATCTTAACATATCTAGATTTTTCATAAAATCATTAATAACAATCATTAATGATTAGAAAATGCTACATAATATATAACGACCTCATTAGCTGCCAGTATTGCTTTTATTGAAAATAGATTTTATACCATTAAAGTCAATAAAGTATTGTAGTCTTAGTGAGAGTTGGTGTAATGCAGGTTGCTGAAATAGATTGTCCAAACTTGAAGAAAAAGTGTCAAAAGCATTATCATTTACATTAAATAATTGGTTACGATAAAGCGCAGTTAAGAAACTTCCAGGTGCAAATTGCCAAGAATAGCTTAAATCTACATTCCAAGTACTGAAGTTTACATTTGGGTCATCACTAACATTGTCTAAGTTAAAACCAGATTCTGTAGTTAACCTACCCGTATCAAGTAAGGTAAAAAGGTCATAATCATAATCTACTGTATCCCAATTGTGTCTAAAATTAAGTGTTAATGTATGTAAAGGATTAAAAGTGTAATTCGCAGTAATGGTATTAGTTAATCGCCTTCTATCTCGTTCTCCAAATATAGTTTCATCATTCTCTCTTGTTGCAAAACCACGCTCTCCTTTACGTTTACTATAATCTATACTATAAACCAAAAGGAAATGGTCATTAAAACGATAACGAGGTTCAAGCTCTAGATTTATCGATGTAAAATCTCTGCCATTTTCAAAGATAGCTGCTGCAGAAGCACGAATATCATATGCGAAAGGTTTGTTATAATTTGTAGATATAAAACCTCCAATACGCGCAAAATTTTCAAAAATAAACGGGCGTCCATCTCGAGATTCAAAATAATTGTATTGTTTTCCTGGTCGTGCTCTAAAATTAAAGCCATAGGCATCTAGTGTTCTTTTAGCAATAGCAAAATAATTTATACCAGTACTTAAACCTGTAAAAGTATTAGGATTAGCTAAGCGCTCGTAATTAATAAATCCGTTGATTCTATAGCGATTTAACTTTTCTGTAGGTTCAAAAATTTCGTAGGACCAATCAGCACCAAAGTTATTAAGATTGTTTCTTAGATTAAGACCTAAATCATTAATATTATATTTTGTATCAGCAAAACTGTGATCAAAACTATAGCGAAAATTACCGTGAGTTTTTCCTATAAAAAAGAAACTGCTAAATCCTGTTTCTGCTGGATCATTTTGAAAGTTGACATGGCTTAAACGCGCTTCTGTATCAATGCGAAATGTATTTCTCTTATTCTGAAAATTACTTACCAAAGCAGTCGCATTTGCATCTCTAAAACCACCTTCTCTTAAAACATTTGTATTTATTATACTTATTGAAGAATTACCATTATACTGTTGGTCTATAGCTAGTACATTGTAATTAGTAAGAGGTTCTACAACCTCTTCTCTTAAAATGGCATCGTTATCATCATCATTAGTTACAGTAGCAGATGTTTTTTCTGTAATAGCATTTAGTATTCCAATACCTAATCCACTCTTTGTTCGTCCAGAGACTTTTATTGCATTAAGAACTTTGGTTGTGTTAGGTCTATTAAGCGATTCATTTTCAGCTAAATCTACTTGCCCAACAGGAGCATTGCCTATTCGTCTAGAAAAGAATAAGCCACCTTTTGAAAATAAATCTACACCTTCAGTAAAAAACTGACGCTGTTCTGCAAAAGTTTGTTCAAAAGGGCCAAGGTTGAGTTCTAAGTTATCAAAACCAACTTGACTAAAATCTGGTACTAAAGTAGCATCTAGTGTAAAATTGTCAGTAATACCATATTTTAAATCCATTCCAAAGTTTAAATCTGTCTCTTTCTCACCATCAAAAGAACTGGCTATACCGGTAGTGAATGGGTATAAGTTAAGTCTTACTGGAGGTTTAATGTTTTTTAAACCTTTTAACTCACCATGGTAAAGTCCAGGATTACCTTGAGTCGGGTCTAGTGCATTCCAAGTATATCTTGCTCGTGTACGTCTAAATTCTCTATGAAATTGAATACCCCATGTTGGTTCTTCTTCGTCTGCAAAACGCAATGCACGATAAGGTATTTTCATTTCTACAGACCAACCGTCGTCATTGATTTTTACAGCACTATCCCATACAGCATTCCACCCAAAATCTTCTCCAATGGTAGGGTTAACTATAGCATCTGCTTGAGTACCCGAACTAAATACAAAAAATGTGGTATCATTTTGAGCATCATTATTAGGGTTTATTACTACTAGAAAAAAATCTGATTGACCAAAATCATCTCTGTTGGTAAATTGACGCATTATAAGCTCTGGGTCATCATAAAGATACGCAGAGATGTATATGGCTTGATTGTCATAAGTCATTCTAACTTCTGTACGCTCATTATTTTTTGCTTTTAATCCAATCTCAGGTTGAAAAGAAATAAAGTCAGTGGCTATTTCTGCATTTTTCCATGCTTCATCATTGAGTATACCATCAATTTTTGGGGCTATAGCTGTTCGCTCAATCTTAAGTGTTTTCTTTTCTTGGGAAATAGAAAATACGCTCAAAAATACAGTAAATACAATGGTTAAAACTAGACGCAAGATTGATGCTATTATTTAAATTTTAAGTCGCACAAAATTACATTCTCACTTTTGCTTTCGCTCTTAATTAAAAGTTAAAAATGACGCTGTGAGTTTTGAAAAGATATCAGCAAAAATTTGGAATACTTATTGCATATTTTTATTGATTAATACTAAATATTTTAAATGAGGAAATATCCAAAATTACTTTTAAGCCTTTTGTTAGATGCAATGGGTTATATATCTTTTATAATTCCTGGTATTGGCGAGTTTTCAGATATTATCTGGGCACCACTTTCTGGTTTTATTATGACAAAATTGTATAAAGGCAAAACAGGAAAAATCGCTGGTGTAATCGCTTTTTTAGAGGAGACATTTCCTTTTAGTGATGTAATACCCACTTTTACTATTATGTGGATTTATGCATATGTCTTAAAAAAGAAATAAAAAAGGCTACTTGGTAAAAGTAGCCTTAATATTTATAATTGTGTTTCTATTTAGTTAATAGAAACATTTGTAAAAGTGATATTAAAATCTTCTTCACCACCTGTAGCTGAACCAAGATTGTTGTTTGCAGCTTCATCAACAGCGGTTGCTTCGTGAACTAAAGTAATGCTTAAGTTACCTGTACTTGCAGCACCTGCAACCCAAGTAGTGTTAACACCAATCTTGTTTCCGTCTAAACCAACTACGTCATTAGCATCTCTGGTCATAGTAAAATTAAGAGTGTTTAATCCATAAACAAAGAAGTGCTCGTCTGCCTCTGGGATAACGTCATCGTTTAATAAGTCATCAACATCGTTAGGGTCAGATGCATCTGTAGCAGCTAATGTTAAAGTGTAAGTTTCACCAGACACAAAAGCGCCAGTAACAGTGTTAGAGGTAGCACCACCACCACCTTGGCCGTTTGGCTGAATATCTTCCATAACCACAGTGGCATTTGCACCATTTGATGGTGTAAAAGTCAGTGTTACATTAGTAAAGAGTTCTGTAGGATTAACTGGTGCTGGATTGTCATCATCATCAGAACATGATATGATAAGCGTAAGGCAAAAAATTGCCACGATAAATAATTTACTTGTTTTCATAGAATTTAAATTTAAAAAATTGGTTTTCATTGTTTTAATTTTTTGATTTGTTCGAATTTATTTGATTTATTTTAATAATTAAGTTGTAATTGTAAAGTAAAATTTCTTCCAATGTCGTCTGCAAAAAAACGCAAGCCATTCAAATAGTTTCTATATGAGGCATTGAATATATTATTTACGCCAAAAGCTACATTTAAGGACGTTTTACCTTTAAAATTAAATGTAGCATCACTATAAAAATGCAGTAAATGATAGGCTGGAGGAGGCGAACTTATATCTATTGTAAATTCTTCTCCGGTTAGCTGATTTGTTACTTGGTAATTAAAGTCTGGGAATTCATTCTGTTCAAAAACCCATTCCGATTTTAAACTTGCAGAAAAATTATTCCACTTTTCATTATAGTATCGTATTTGATTTGTAGTATTGAACGGCGGAATATCTATCAACGGTAAATCCGTTTTTAAGTCATTACCTTTAATAAATGCAGACTTGTGTTGGTACTGAAAATTTGGTGTCACATCGTATGTTGCATTGATGTCAATACCAAAAAGTTCAGCATTGGTTTGCTCGTATATCCAAACTGCAAAATAGCCTCGTGTGCTTAAATCACTATTATCTGGTCTTAAGAATATATAGTCATTAACTCTGTTGTAAAATACTTCAGCTAAGAAGTTAAATTTGGAGTTGGTGTAATTATAGCTTGCAGATATTCTATTCGCTATTTCTTTATTGAATCTAATGTCGCCAATTTCAAATCTCGCTAATGCATGATGCAATCCATCACTAAATAATTCTGATGCATTTGGTGGGCGACTTGCATGACTAAAATTCAACATGACTTTATTATTATCATCAATGCTATACTTGCCTCCAATAGATGCTGAAAAATTGTGATAATTGAATATAGGATTTGCTAATAATTCAGGCAAGCTAAAATCTATTGTTCCTTCTTGGACCTCACCACTTAGAACAGACCCAACAATTATATCGTTAAAATCTATATCGTAACCACTATCTAACCATCTTGAAGTACGGTAAAACTTCTTAGCATCTATTCGATTAAAATCATAACGTATACCCGCATCAACAATCAAATCATCATCTATTAACCATTCTGTGGTGGCATAAACACCAAAGTCATATTTGTCATAATCTGGAATAATACGTCTTACACCAGTATCAGGGTCTGCAAAATTATTCTGATAGCGACCTAATAACCCCAAGTTGTATTTTCGGTCTAAGTTGGAATCTAAATTTACATCAGCCAATATACTATGCGTTTGTAAAATTAAATCTACTGCTGGGATATTTCTGCGCTCACCAACTCTGACATCAAATTCTTGGCGCCTATTATTTTGATAATCGTACTGCAAACTAACTTTTCCAAAATTCTGAAAGCGTTTATAATAATTAACCTTTGCTAAATGATGTGTTACACCCTGTTTTGGTACATTAATGTCATATGTAAAATCCTCTATTCTAAGTGGTCTTCCAGCATTTATAGCACGTTCAAAATCTAATAGATTTCCAATATGTGCTGCCCTAAGGATTCCTATTTCGTTGTTGAGAAAACTGTAATACATTTCAAAGCCAGATTCAAACGTCTTCTTTCCAAATCGAGTTGAAATCCCTAAAGATTCCAATCCGGTATTAGATAAAATGTAATCAGGAGCCTGGAAATCACCACTTCTTCGGTAAGATCCTTGCACATGGCCAAACCAACCAGAACTATAGTTTTTATTTAGATTCGACGCAATATTGTATCCACGTCCATTTGTTTGACCGCCAAATATTGTACGTCCATAAAGCGTGTCCTTAACTATAATCCGGCTTGGTTTTACAACTACTACACCACCAATAGCATCTCCTCCGTACCTCAAAGCTCCAGAGCCTTTAATTACTGTGAGTTGATTTGCAGCATTTATATCAATATTTGGTGCATGTTCTACTCCCCATTCTTGGTCTTGAAGACGTACACCATTATTCATAATAAGAATTCTACTGCTATGTAATCCGTTTATCACAGGCTTTACAATAGAATTTCCTGTCTTTATAGATGACACTCCAGAGATTTCCTCCAAAGCGTCGCCAATACTTAAATTATTGTATCGTCTCAATGTTTTAGAATCTATTGTAGCTTCTTGAGCTGTACTAGTTTCTCGTTTAGTAGCGTCTGCTTTTACCGATACTTCTCCAAGTTCTTCTATATGATGTTCTAGGGCAATAGGTTTAAATGTATCGCCGGTTATATCATAGGATACAGTTTTAGTTTCGCAACTAATGTGAGATATAACGAGAGTTAATTGTCCTTTACAAAGGTTTTTTATCTTGAATTTTCCATCAGCATCAGACGTTGTGTATTTATCTAAGTTTTTTATATACACAGTTGCACCTATGATAGGTGTTTTGTCATGGTAGTCACTAACTTCTCCAAGAAAAACATGGTTACAGTCTTGAGCAACTGTAAAAAACGTTGTGAACAAAGAAATAAGCAAAATGATTTGCTTCATATAAGATATGGTAAAATGAATGATTATAAAAAGTAAACGCTGTCTATTGTATAGTGCGAAAGACTTGTATATTTAAGCTAGCTAATTTGTGTAAAACTAGATTAAACTAGGAGGTCCTCTAAGAGAGAATTGAAGTTTTTGGTAATCGCTAATAAAATTGTATTGCGAGTTTATTCTTTTAGTGAAATATTGCTGAACAAGTATTTCATTGTATTCAAACTCATAATTATATTGCGATGTAAGTTTGAATTTGCATAAGTTGCAATCGATATCTAATTCATGAAAGTGCGATGTTGATTTACCATCACAGATTTCATGTTTATGATTTTCGTTACTATGAGATAGTTTTATTAAAGTAGGCGCGAGTATGGCTAATACTAATGTAATAGCTAGTATTCTATAGATACTATTTTGAATGCTCAACTTCAATTTACAAATTTTCCTAATCCAAAGCGTTTCAACATTTTCTTTTCAAACTCCCAGAAAAATCTGAACTGTCCAAAAAGAAAACCGAAAAACACCAATAATATTTGATAAAAAACGAGCCCAATGATAATAAATAATATCCAATAGATAAAGACATTTAGGTTTTCTTTTGTAATTCCTAAAAGCTTTATCACTGGTCTTCCTACAAACATTGAAGAGCTACCAGTAATGGCAAAGACTATGAAAACACGTATCATTTCCCATTTCTGATCAAGAATCCACTTGTTTTCTAACTTTTTAAATAAAAATAATGTAAACCTCAGTAGTATAAAAAACAAAGCTACAGCAAGCAAAACTTTGGCGATAACTCCAAATTTACTAATTACAGCATTTGATATTTTATATGATGTGTAGGCTAAAGCAATAATTCCTATAAGAGGAAACAACAATTGCCAATCTTGAGTAATCTCCCAACGTTTTTTAAATTTTTCCATAGTATTAAAAACGTTGCAAATTTACATTAAATTCTAACGACAAAAGGCCCTAATTTTTGCTTATATCTTAATTGGAAGTATATGAAGTAATTATACAGTTTATAATTAATCTCATAGCCATAATCTTCTGAATTGTTATAATCTATCCTTAGTTCATATAAATTTGGGTCAAACTGAAAAGGTTGATTTACTCTTAAGTTCCAATTAGTAACATATATATGATTTCTTGTTTCTAAAAAACTTTGTGAGTAATAGTGTCTTGGTCTAGCTGTGCTAGCCAACCAGGCATTAAAACCAGGCTCTATAATAATAATTTCATAGGAATTTTCTTCACTGTCTATAACTACAGTATCATTAGCAACAAGACTTTCTTCACGTTCTTCACTAACAGGTTTTGGGCTATCAACAGATTTACAGCTAGTGGCTATTACTAAAAAGAGTAGAAATGAAATCAACTTTTTCATAACATAAAGATATTAAATATTGAATTTGTTTGAGAATTTTGATTTGTATTTAACACTTCAAATAACCATATAGATATATAATCTTAAAAACCAAAATACGTAACTTAATCATTTTGTCGAGTAAACTCTTGATATTGATGAGTAACAAAAAAGCAGCTAAAAAGCTGCTCTTAATATATCCAAAATTTTAAGGTTATTATCTGCCGAACAATCCACCTAGCAATCCGCCAAGACCACCTTTTTTCTTACTTCCACCACCAAGTACCATTCCTGCTACATCATCTACGATACTTCCGTCTCCATCAGCATCTAAGACTTGTTCTAAAAAACCTTGTTCTTTTGTTCTAGGTCCAGAATTACTTGCACCTCCTAGTAGACCACCAAGTAAGCTACCTAAATCACTTTGAGAGCTAACATTGTTTTGACGTGACTGCTTACCCAAAACACCCATAAGAATTGGAGCAGCAACTTTTAAAATATTTCCAACAGATCCAGCATCAAGACCTGCCTTTTGTCCTATGACCTGCTGCACACCTTCTTGTTTTTGACCAAGAATGTGTCCCAAAATTTTTGAGCCGTCAGTTTTCACTTCTTCGTTTACACCACCTCCAAATAGGCCGCTTAAGTTATCTAAAATGCTACCGTCATGTTTACCATTTAGAGCACCCATTAGTCCTTGCGCCCCTTCTGGAGTTGAAGCATTGCGCTCCATCGCTTTCATTAAAACAGGCAATGCCATTGTTAATACGCTACTTGTTTTTCCTTGATCTGTGTTTGTAGAACCAGAAACACCACTGATAATTGTTTTTCCTAAATCGCTATTGAGTAAGTCTAAAATTCCTGACATGTTTTTTATAGTATTAATTAATAATTAGAGTAACAATGTACGAAAAAAGTCTCAATGAAAATTGAGACTTTAATACGAAATAAATTATCCTATTTGTTATTTAAGTATACTGACAATTTGCGAAGCCAATTCTGTACCAATTCTATCTTGAGCTTCATTGGTTGCAGCACCTGTATGTGGTGTTAATGATAATGCAGGATTCATTAATAACTGAATTTCAGGCTGTGGTTCTTTTTCAAAAACATCTAAGGCAGCTCTAGCAACTTTTCCGCTTTCTATAGCTCTTACAAGAGCAACTTCATTAATAACACCACCACGAGCAGCATTAGCTATAATAACCCCATCTTTCATTTGCTTAAATTCTGCTTCATCAATTACATATTCTTTTTGAGCTGGAACGTGAAGTGTTAAGAAAT
This sequence comes from Winogradskyella haliclonae, assembly GCF_014635865.1. Lineage (GTDB taxonomy): Bacteria > Bacteroidota > Bacteroidia > Flavobacteriales > Flavobacteriaceae > Winogradskyella > Winogradskyella haliclonae. The sequence continues at coordinate 111,544 of NZ_BMDQ01000002.1, forward strand.
CGGCTTGTTTTAAAACGGCTTCCTTAGTAACTGTTTTTATATTGAAGTTTACTTTCTGTCCATCAAAAAATTCTAATTCTAAGTCTGCAGCATCCATGTAAGGATCAAAAGCGACAACGTTCATTCCTGCACCAATAGCAACTTTTGCTGTTGCTTGTCCTATACGACCAAAGCCTAAAACGCCCAGAGTCTTTCCTTTAAGCTCAATTCCTTTTGCATAAGACTTTTTTAAAGCCTTAAATTTTGAATCACCTTCTAGAGGCATATCGCGATTAGAGTTATGTAAAAAACGTGCTAAACCATAAAAATGCCCAAATACTAATTCTGCAACAGAATGAGACGATGCGGCAGGTGTGTTTATAACATGTAATCCTTTACTACGAGCATAATCGACATCGATATTGTCCATACCAACGCCGCCACGACCAATAATTTTTAGGCTAGGGCAGTTGTCTATAATATTTTTACGAACTGTGGTCGCACTTCTAACCAATAGAACAGCGATTTCTTTTTCATTGATGTAATTCTCTAACTGTTCTTGCGCAACAGTTGTAGTTAAGACTTCAAAACCAGCAGCTTCTAAAGCGTCTATTCCGCTTTGCGAAACACCATCGTTTGCTAATACCTTCATTTTTAATTTATTTTTTAAGCTTTACTTTCTAATTCACTCATTACTTCAACCAACACTTTTACGCTATCTAAAGTCAATGCATTATACATTGAGGCTCTATAACCACCAACACTTCTATGTCCATTTAGACCATTAATACCTGCTTCTTTTACCATGGCATCAAAGGTTTCTTTGAGGTTTTCATTTTCTAATGTAAAGGTTGCATTCATGAGCGAACGGTCTTCTTTAACAGAATAGCCTTTAAACAATGGATTCAAATCTATTTCAGAATACATTAAGCGTGCTTTTTTTTCATTTTCTTCTTCAATTGCTTTAATACCTCCTAAATCTTTTAACCATTGCATAGTTAACATAGACGTATATACGGCAAATACAGGCGGTGTATTAAACATACTACCTTTACTTATGTGCACTTTGTAATCCATCATTGATGGAATTTTGCGCGAAACTTTACCTAAAATATCTTCTTTAACTATCACTAGAGTAGTACCAGCTGGTCCCATGTTTTTTTGTGCACCAGCGTAGATTAAATCAAATTTTGAAAAATCTAGAGTCCTTGAAAAAATATCACTACTCATATCACAAACCATAGGGATAGGTGAGTCAGGGAATTTCTTCATCTGCGTACCAAAAATAGTGTTGTTAGATGTGCAGTGGAAATAATCGTAGTCTTCAGGAATGTCATAACCTTTAGGAATGTAATTAAAACCTGCAGTTTTTGAAGAACCAACTTCGTAGATATCGTCGTATATTTTTGCTTCCTTAATCGCCTTATCAGACCAAGTTCCTGTATTTAGGTAACCAGCTCTTTTCTCTAAAAGATTAAGTGCTACCATTAAGAATTGCGAACTTGCACCACCTTGTAGAAATAAAGCCTTATAACCTTTACCTTCTAAGCCCAAAAGCTCTAATGCTAGAGAACGTGCTTGCTCCATAACATCAACAAAAGGTTTACTACGATGCGAAATTTCTATTAACGATAAGCCATTATCAAAGTCTAAAAGTGCTTCTGAAGCCTTTTTTATTACTGATTTTGGAAGTACGCAAGGACCTGCGCTAAAGTTGTGTTTTTTAATCATGGTTTTAATTTTTGACCGTTACAAAGGTGGCGATTATATGATTATTTTCCATTAAGAAAATGATAATTTTTAGGCTATAATTTCAACAAGAAATCAACAGTATCTATATTATCTGCATAATCCCATAATTTTGGTTCTTGAGTTTGTCCAAACGGTATTTCTTCTGCATTAAATCCATTTGCAACAATACATTGAATGTTTTCTTTTTCTGACTTCAATTGTGCTTTTAAAGCTGATACGTCTTTGTACGTTTCATAAAAAACCGTGGCTATCGGTGAACCAAAGCTTTTGTCTTCTTTTAGCATCAAAAAGCCATTTTCTAACATATCAAACTCACTCATAATATATACGGCCTTGTTATAATCGTAATTATTAGCGTATTTGCTTTCGCTAATGATGTCTTTCCATTTAAAAACAGCATTAAAAAAGGCATCAAAATTATAATCTTCAGGCACATATAATTTTGAAACATTGCGGCAGCCTAATCCATAATATGTGAAAATATCATCAGATAAATCACTAAGCTGTTCATCAGTTTCGTTACCTGTTAGTATAGCAATGGAGTTTCTATTCTTCCTTACAATAGATGGTTTGTCCTTAAAGTAATATTCAAAATAACGTGCCGTATTATTACTTCCAGTAGCAATAACAGCATTATAATTTTCAAGTTTATCTTCTGTGAATGTTATCTTTCCATTAAAGCCGGATTCTACATATTCGAGATACTTTGCGAGATAAGGCAATAAATGCTTGTCGTTTGAGGATTGCTTTACAATGACCTTATGCCCACTAATTAAAACACTTAAAAAGTCATGAAAACCAACTAGTGGGATATTTCCAGCCATGATTATAGCGATGGTTTTGGTTTCTGTAGCATTAAAATTATAATTGTTTGTCCATTTATTAAGATTGTTATGGGTCAAGCAATCTGTCCAAGATTGTAGTGCAAAATCCAGATTATTTTTAGTAAACCAACCATTATTCTCTTGAGCTAACTTTAGCTGATGTGCAAAACCATCAAGCAATGCTTTATCGATATCTGCATCATTTGGGTTCTCAGTAAATTGACTTAAAAAATGGCCCAGTTTGACAAAAGCGTTAACTCTTTGTTGTAATTCCATATAAGGTTTGGTAATAATGTGTTTTGGCTTTATTTTTGCAACTGCAAAATTACGGAAAAAGAAAAATTAAAACACTATGGCAATTATAATCACAGACGAATGTATTAATTGTGGTGCCTGCGAACCAGAATGCCCAAATACAGCGATTTATGAAGGTGCGGACGATTGGCGCTATAAAGATGGTACAAGTCTTACAGGTAAGATTGTATTACCAGATGGTAGGGAAGTAGATGCAGACGAAACGCAAGAACCTATAAGTGACGAGGTTTACTATATTGCTCCAGATAAATGTACTGAATGTATGGGCTTCCATGAAGAACCCCAATGTGCAGAAGTTTGCCCGGTTGATTGCTGTGTGCCAGATGAGAACATTGTAGAAACTGAAGAACAACTACTAGCAAAACAGAAGTTTATGCATCCTGATGGTTAGTCGATAATCGACATTTGATAAAAGAAATATTATGAAATCCTGAGCTTTGGCTTGGGATTTTTTTATCATTAGAATTTATGGAAAACAACCAAGATGAGGGTTAAACAGGTATTCGGAAACATATTGGTTGTTTTCTGTTATTACTAGTTGTAATTGTTTTTACAGTTATTCTTGCAGTTTTTATTCAGATAACTTTCTTCATGAATTTCTAAAGTGTTTTCTTAGCTGCTTGCTTTTTCATGACTTTAAGTACCTCTTTACTGAAGGACAGTTTGCCATTACTCTCTGAGGCTTTTTGTGCTATAAACTCGCGTTTCTTTTTTAATAGTTCTTTGAGCTTATTGTTATCTGCTTTTCGCTTACTGGACATTTCTTTTATAAGACGTTCTTTTTCGGCTAAAGATTTTCCTTTTAATTCTTCTGGAAGTTTATCGTCATTAAGCTTATCAAGCTCCAGTTTACCATTGTCATAATCATTAATAATCTCTTGAGAACCATACGCTACTTTTTGTCCAGCTTTACTTTGTTTATAGGCTACTCGAGAGCTGTTGGCAGTACTAGAACCTGTATCGTATACCGCCATAGACTTTGCTTTTTTATCGTAATTGTATTCGCGCTCTTCTAATGAACCATAGTACATACGTGTGTTGTCAATGTTTCTTGATAGGTTATTAATTTCAAAATCGTAAGGTGTTGCAATCACGTAATCTTGTGCATTTTGGTCTAATCTTAAAAATTCGCCATTAGTACAAGACGCCATGTTTCTAAAATGTGGTATGGCTTCCAAACAATCATTTCCTAATTTTATGGTATTGATTGTAATGCCTTTTTTTGCTGCAAGCTTACAACTTTCGGAATACTTAACATCATCTTGATAATCCATATGCGGCGGGCAATCACCAACCACAAAGACGGTTCTATACGTTTTTTTATCAGTAGACCATTGCATCTGTGTAATCGCTTCGTATAAGCCTTGATTAACACTTTCTGGAGAGTCGCCACCACCAGAAGCTGTGATTTTTAGTAGCTCAGTATAAGCCTCGTCCAAATCCGTTGTCATGGCAATTTGCTTAGTGACAAAACTATCACCTCGGTCACGGTAAAAGACCATTCCCATTTTAAGTGTGTCAATATCGCCATCTTGAGCAAGTTCGCTAACAATATCCCAGATTTTTTCTTTGGCTGTGCCAATAAGTCCACCCATACTTCCAGTAGCATCAAGGCAGAAAACAATTTCGGCATTTTTTGTAGGATGTATACTAGGTGTTTCGATTAAAACGGATACATCTCTGCTGTTAGATGCTTTCGCATCATTTTTGCAGCTTAGTAGTATTACGCTTAAAACAAGAATTTTGATTTTCATAATATTTTGATTTGATGAATTTTGAGCTAAACTACTAGGAGTGAAGCATACTAAAAATTAGTAATGAGTTAAAAGGTCTTTTAGATGAGTTAACTCATCTTTTGATTGAGTTATGCCTTTTTTGATTTAAAAATTTAAGAACATTTTGTTCTAATTAGTTACATTTGCATTCGCTAAAAAAACCTAAAATGAAAGCTGGAATAGTAGGACTACCGAACGTAGGAAAATCAACATTATTTAACTGTTTATCTAATGCCAAAGCGCAGAGTGCAAACTTTCCGTTTTGTACTATAGAGCCAAATATTGGTGTGGTAAATGTACCAGATCCAAGATTGTCTAAGTTAGAAGAATTAGTAAATCCAGAGAAAGTGATTCCTGCTACGGTGGAGATTGTAGATATTGCTGGGTTGGTAAAAGGCGCAAGTAAAGGTGAAGGTTTAGGAAATCAGTTTTTAGCAAACATTAGAGAAACTGATGCTATTTTACATGTATTGCGTTGTTTTGATAATGACAATATTGTCCATGTCGATGGTTCTGTTGACCCAATACGTGATAAAGAAACAATTGACATGGAACTACAGTTAAAAGACTTAGAAACCGTAGAAAAGAAATTAGACAAAGTAAAGCGTGCAGCTAAAACAGGTAATAAAGAAGCACAAGCTGAAGAAGCCGTCTTACTCAAAATAAAAGAAGGTCTTGAAGCTGGAACATCAGTACGTGCCTTAGAATTCTCTGATGAAGATTATGCAGATTATGTAAAGCCATCTCAATTTATTACGGATAAACCTGTAATGTATGTATGTAATGTAGATGAAGGTGCAGCAACATCAGGGAATGCTTATGTTGATAAAGTTAAAGATGCCGTAAAGAACGAAAACGCTGAAGTATTAGTATTGGCTGTTGGAACTGAAGCAGATATTAATGAGCTTGATGATTACGAAGAGCGTCAACTATTTCTTCAAGATATCGGATTAGATGAACCAGGCTCTGCGAAGTTAATTCGTTCGGCTTATAAGCTTTTAAATCAGCAAACCTATTTTACTGCTGGAGTTAAGGAGGTTCGTGCTTGGACTGTAAATATTGGTGCTACTGGACCACAAGCAGCTGGCGTTATCCATACTGATTTTGAAAAAGGATTTATCCGAGCGGAAGTTATCTCTTATGATGATTATGTATCTTTTGGTAGTGAAGCCAAAGTTAAAGAAGCAGGAAAAATGCGTGTAGAAGGGAAGAATTACATCGTTAAGGATGGTGATGTAATGCATTTCTTATTCAATGTGTAAATTTTTGCCTTAGCTTTATCAAGCATTTAAAATGGATTTAATATGAAAAAATTCATTCTTTATTTTTTAGTTTTTCCAATATGCCTTTCAGCACAAATCAATGAGAGCGATTCGCTAAACCTAAAGGCTAGTTTATCATTTACGGGCATTTGGCAATCTGGTAATGTAGAGACCTTAATACTAAGAGGGCGAACTGACTTGAGTATTAAGCCATGGAAGAAATGGGTTTATAAAAATACCAACTCTTACGTATACCAAGCTTTTGATAAAGACAAAGCAGATTCAGATTTTTTAAGCCTTAACTTTTTGTATTTTAATCCTGAAAAGCGATTTTATCCGCAAGTGCTAGGCTTTATAAGTACCAATTTTAGAAGAGAAATCAGTCAACGCTATCTCGTCGGGGCTGGAGGAACATATCAAATACTTCAAGGCAAAAAAAACTGGCTTAAAGCATCATTAACTGTTGAATATGAAGATACAGACTTTAAGCGAGATGTTTTTAATAAGACACAATTTAATGATAAGAACTCTATAAACACGTTTAGAAGTACTATTTGGATAAGTGGAAAATACGAGCTCTTTAAGAAAAAAGTAATTTTAAAACATGAAAGTTATTTTCAGCCTTCCTTAGAACAAAGCGATAATTATAGATGGCAGGCAGACTTATCTGCGGAGTTTCCAATCTGGAAATTCTTAAACTTTAAAATAAACTACTTACGTACTTTCGAAAGTATTGTCATTCAAGACCAAGAAGAAGAAGACCAATTTTTAACTTTTGGTTTTACGCTGAAGAATTTTTGATGTAAGCTTCAGTTAACACACCTTAACGCTTGTTAACAGAATTAGCAGATTTCAGTTTGTACATTTGAATTTCATCAATCAATTTAGCAACCAATCTATAAAAGCCAATGTTCTCAACAACATTGGCTTTTTATTGTTAATTACTTTCCAAAAACCATATTTCATTTTCTAAGGTATAATATTATATTTAGCGTCTCATCTACATGTACTGATTTTATGGCCCAACAGACTAAATATACTGAAGACAATATACGCTCGCTCGATTGGAAAGAACATATCCGCATGCGTCCTGGTATGTATATTGGCAAGCTGGGTGATGGTTCGTCACCAGATGATGGCATATATATTCTACTAAAAGAAGTCCTTGATAATTCTATTGACGAATTTGTAATGGGTGCAGGAAAAACTATTGAAATTTCCATTCAAGGTGAAAAAGTAATTGTTAGAGATTATGGACGTGGTATTCCACTAGGGAAAGTTGTAGATGTTGTATCTAAGATGAATACAGGTGGTAAGTATGATTCTAAAGCTTTCAAAAAATCTGTAGGACTTAATGGTGTAGGTACTAAGGCTGTAAATGCATTATCTAACTATTTTAGAGTAGAGTCCACAAGAGATGGAAAATCGGCTTCTGCAGAGTTTGAGCAAGGAAACCTAACCAATCAAGAATTATTAGAAGATACTTCAAGACGAAAAGGAACAAAGGTGTCGTTTATTCCTGATGATTCTATTTTCAAAAAATTTAAATTCCGTAGTGAATATGTGGTGAAAATGCTTAAAAACTATGTCTACCTTAATCCAGGGTTAACTATAGTTTTTAATGGCGAAAAATATATTTCTGAAAATGGTCTTAAGGACTTATTAGCCGAAAATATAAGCGAATCTGATTTGCTATATCCGATTGTTCATTTGCGAGGTGATGATATTGAGATAGCTATTACTCATAGTAAGACTCAGTATAGTGAAGAGTACCATTCCTTTGTTAATGGACAAAACACCACTCAAGGTGGAACGCATTTGGCAGCATTTAGGGAGTCTTTAGTAAAAACAGTAAGGGAATTTTATGGGAAAAATTATGATGCATCAGATATAAGAAAATCTGTAGTAGCTGCAATAGCTATCAAAGTAATGGAGCCTGTTTTTGAAAGTCAAACCAAGACAAAGTTAGGATCTACGGACATGGGAGGCGATTTACCAACAGTAAGAACTTACATCAATGATTTTGTAAAAACCTATTTTGATAATTATTTGCATAAGAATCCTGATACAGCAGAAAAGATTCAACGCAAAATTTTGCAAGCAGAGCGAGAGCGAAAAGAATTGTCAGGTATACGTAAGTTAGCTAAAGACAGGGCTAAAAAAGCAAGTCTTCATAATAAAAAATTACGCGATTGTCGTGTGCATTTTGGTGATACTAAAAATGAACGTAGTTTAGAATCTACACTATTTATTACCGAAGGAGATTCTGCATCAGGAAGTATAACAAAGTCTCGTGATGTCAATACTCAAGCAGTTTTTAGCCTAAAAGGAAAACCTTTAAATTCTTATGGTTTAAGTAAGAAAATTGTATATGAAAATGAAGAGTTTAATCTTTTGCAAGCGGCATTAAATATAGAAGAATCACTTGAAGACTTACGATATAATAATATAGTTATCGCAACTGATGCCGATGTTGATGGGATGCATATTCGATTATTACTAATAACCTTCTTTTTGCAATTTTTTCCAGAAGTCATAAAAGAAGGACATTTATATATTTTACAGACACCATTGTTTAGAGTTCGTAATAAGAAAGAAACTATTTATTGTTATTCTGAAGAAGAACGCATAAATGCTATAGAAAAGCTTAAGCCAAAACCAGAGATTACGCGATTTAAAGGTTTAGGTGAGATTTCGCCCGATGAGTTTAAACATTTTATTGGTGCGGATATAAGATTGGACCCAGTAATGCTAGATAAAGACATGTCAATTGAAGAGTTACTGTCTTTTTATATGGGTAAAAATACACCAACACGTCAGGAGTTTATTATAAATAATTTAAAGGTTGAATTAGATGTTGTTGAAGACTAAAATTCCTGCTAAGTAGTAATGAAATAATATGAGCGAAGAACACGAAGACTTAGAGAACATAAATAACGAAGACAACTTAGAGCCCCAAGAAACCATAACTAAAGTTACCGGCATGTACAAAGACTGGTTTTTGGATTATGCTTCTTATGTTATTCTTGAACGTGCTGTCCCGGCAATTGAAGACGGTTTCAAGCCTGTGCAACGCCGCATCATGCATTCTATGAAAGATTTGGATGATGGACGTTACAATAAGGTGGCTAATATTGTTGGGCACACAATGCAGTATCACCCGCATGGAGATGCTAGTATTGCTGATGCAATGGTGCAAATTGGTCAAAAAGATTTATTGATTGATACTCAAGGAAATTGGGGTAATATCTTAACAGGAGATAGAGCTGCTGCTTCTCGTTATATTGAAGCACGTATTTCTAAGTTCGGTCTAGACGTTGTGTACAATCCCAAAATTACGCAATGGCAAGCCTCATACGATGGTCGTCGTAAAGAGCCTATAAATTTACCGGTTATGTTTCCGCTTTTATTAGCGCAAGGAGGAGAAGGTATCGCCGTAGGGTTATCAACAAAAATATTACCACATAACTTTATAGAGTTAATAGATGCTTCAATAAAGCATTTAAAAGGAAAACGTTTTACTATTCTTCCAGACTTCCCGACAGCTGGTATCGCTGACTTCACTAATTATAATGATGGAAATCGAGGAGGTAAAGTAAGAGTTAGAGCAAAAATATCACAGCACAGTAAGAATACTTTAGTGATTTCTGAAATTCCTTTTAGTACAACGACGCAATCGCTTATCGATTCAATTTTGAAAGCGAATGATAAAGGAAAGATTAAAATCAAGAAGATTGAAGATAATACTGCAGCGGAGGTTGAGATTCTAGTACATTTACCTTCAGGTATTTCTCCAGATAAAACCATAGATGCTTTATATGCATTTACTAATTGCGAAACATCAATCTCACCATTAGGTTGCGTTATTGAAGACAATAAGCCTTTGTTTATTGGTGTTTCAGAAATGCTACGCCGATCTACAGATAACACGGTTCAACTATTAAAATCTGAATTAGAAATTAAGCTTGGAGAGTTAGAAGAACAGTGGCATTTTGCATCTTTAGAGCGCATTTTTATTGAAAATCGTATTTATCGTGATATTGAAGAAGAAGAAACTTGGGATGGAGTTATTAATGCTATTGACAAAGGCCTTAAACCACATATTAAGCATCTAAAGCGCAAGATTACTCTTGAGGATATTACGCGTTTAACAGAAATCCGAATTAAGCGTATTTCTAAATTCGATATTGATAAGGCGCAACAAAAAATTGATGCTTTAGAAGCGCAAATTGCGGAAGTAAAGCATAATTTAGAAAACCTTATTGATTATGCGATTGCTTATTTTACACGTTTAAAGAAAGATTATGGAGAAGGAAAAGAGCGTAAAACTGAAATTAGAATATTTGACGATGTAGATGCAACTAAGGTAGTTATACGTAATACAAAGCTTTATGTAAATCGTGAAGAAGGCTTTATTGGTACCTCATTGCGTCGTGATGAATATGTCTGTGATTGTAGTGATATTGATGATATTATTGCGTTTACCAATGATGGTAAAATGATGGTCACCAAAGTAGGATCTAAAACCTTTATTGGCAAAGGTATTATACATGTTGCTGTCTTTAAAAAGAAAGACAAGCGTACCATTTATAATTTAATCTACCGCGATGGTAGTAAAGGACCATCATACGTCAAACGCTTTGCAGTCACTGCAATGACTCGTGATAAAGAGTATGATTTAACAAATGGAAACAAGGGTTCTAAACTTTGGTATTTCTCGGCAAATCCTAATGGAGAAGCAGAGGTTGTTTCTATTTCGTTGCGTCAAGTAGGAAGTATTAAAAAGCTAAAATGGGATTTGGACTTTTCAGATATTCTTATAAAAGGTCGTACGTCTCGAGGAAATATTGTTACTAAATATGCGATAAAGCGCATAGAACTTAAAGAGAAAGGTGTTTCAACCTTAAAACCTCGTAAGATATGGTTTGACGATACCGTACAGCGACTTAATGTTGATGCTCGAGGTGAACTTATTGGAGAGTTTAGAGGTGAAGACCGTTTATTAGTAATTAACCAAAAAGGAATAGTAAAAACTATAATTCCTGAGTTGACTACACATTTCGATAGTGATATGATTGTGCTTGAAAAATGGATTCCTAAAAAGCCAATTTCAGCAATTTATTATGATGGTGATAAAGAACGTTATTATGTTAAACGTTTCCTCATTGAGCATGAAGGAAAAGAAGAATCATTTATTTCTGACCATGCAAATTCTCAATTAGAGATTGTGTCTACAGATTGGCGGCCAATGGCAGATGTGGAGTTTACTAAAGAACGCGGTAAAGACCGTAAGCCTAATATGGAAGTCAATCTCGAAGAATTTATTGCTGTCAAAGGAATTAATGCTTTAGGAAATCAGTTGACTAAAGATAAGATTAATCAAATCAATCTTTTAGAGCCATTACCATTTGAAGCACCAGAAGAAGTACATGCTGATGAATTAGAAGTTGTAGATGAAGAACAAGTCATTGCTGAGTCTAGTAGTGATACAGAACAGGAAATAAAAGTCGATTTAGATCCAAAACCAAAAACGGAATCTAAGAGTACTAAAGAAGATCTAGATATTGATGAGACAGGTCAAGCTTCTTTGTTTTAGAAAAATAGTTTATCGCTTCTTTTTTGAGGTTTTCTGATTCAAAAATTCTACAAATAGCGAGAATGCTATAGCGAAGTACAAATAGCCTTTAGGTATAGCACCAACTTCATTGCCAAAGAATTGTGTATGAGACATATGTGCAGCTTCTGTAATTAGCATAAAACCAATAAGGATTAAAAATGCCAAACCTAGCACCTGCATACTTGGATGATTGTCTATAAATCGTCTAATAGGATTTGCAAAAGCTATCATGATAATTATGGAGATAACCACAGCAATAATCATTAAGACTAAACTATAATCTGGGTTAGGATGTAATCCATTTGTCATTCCTATGGCTGTTAAAATAGAATCTACAGAAAAAATAAAGTCTATAATTAAAATTTGAGTAATGGCTTGTTGTAGTGAGCTAATGACTTTCCCTTTTACACTATCTTCATCATGAGAAGGTGCTTCAACTTTTTCTCTTATCTCTGATGTGCTTTTGTAAATTAAGAATAATCCTCCTGCAAATAATATGATAGCTTGCCAGCTGAGGTGCAACTCTAACCAAGAATTCTCAAACTCGTAAAAAGGCTCTTTCAGACCAACTAAAAATGACACAAAGAACAATAGAATAATACGTTGCACCATTGCAAGAATAAGTCCAATATTAGTCGCTTTACTACGCTGATGCTCTGGTAATTTGTTAGCAGCAATAGAGATAAACACAATATTATCAATCCCTAGAATGATTTCTAAAAAGGTTAAGGTAAGTAATGCAAATATGGCATCACTAGAAAGTAAAAATTCTAACATATTATTTTATTCTAATAGCTGTACCTTTTTCAGCACGAGTAGCGCTATTCTTTTTCTTAATAGCCAACTTGTATTCAAACGTATATGAAGAATCTGTAGTGGACAAAATTTTCATGTGTATAGCATCATCTTCAGAAGTGTTTTTTGGATTTATTTTTTTTAAAATAAACTCACAATCGTTTATCCATCGTATAGAAGAGGAATCTATTTTCCCTTCAAAATAATCAACACTATAGTCTTCTGTACGTGTGAAAGTCCCTGTTTTTTCTTTACCGTCAACTAAAAAAGTGAATTTAAAGTCTCCTGTGCGATAATCTTGACAATTTCTGTCTACGGTATAACAACTTATTAAAATGCCACAAAAAGCAAGCAGAAGAAGTTTTTTCATCAATCAATACAAAGTTTATACAAAAATAAGGATTTAGAGTCGTTTAATTTTCATAGCTTTTAAAACTTCCGTCTTTATAGAAAATAATAATTTTTTCTATTTCAGAAGATTTTGAAGAACTTTCAAGATTTGGAATTTGGGCTAAAGCTTCAGGATTTGAGTCTGAGAATTTCAAAGTTTCCGTTTTTGGGATTGACGGAAAATTTCCTTTCCCATTCATTAGCCAATATAAATCAACTTCAGGATAGGAGTGAAGGACTTTCATTACAAAGTCTAAACTTGGTTTATTTCTACCAGAAAGAATATGAGAAATACTGGAACGTTGTACGCCAATTTTTTCAGCGAAACTAGATGCAGTTTCTTCGTAAAAAGTGATGACTTTTTGTAAGCGTTCCGTAAAATCAATAGTGTTTATCATTGTAAACCGTATGCTTTGATTATATACGTTACAAATGTAACAATAGTTGCTCTCATATTCTGTATTAACTTCAAAATATATTATTATTATATAAACTTAAACTTCATATAATATTTTTTAAATAACTGAAAATAAAAATTTTAAATATATTCTATTTATTTTTTTGAATATTTTTCAATCACTCTTATAGTATTTGTAACCAACGCACTAACTAATGTTTAGAAATGTAACAAATATTAGAAATTTTCATGTTTACAATTGTAAATTTACATTTGTATACCTTTGTGTTCTAAACTTATTCAATGACCTCAAATAGATTATCTGAATTGCATAATTCGTTTAAAGAAAAAACACTTTTTGGACGATACATTAACAGTGAAAAAATAGAACCAATTCTAAAAAGGATAGAACAGTGTTTTGATGTTTCTACTGTTGGATTTTCAGTAGAGAATAGACCAGTATATTCTGTAAGCGCTGGCAATGGTCCAATCAAAGTTTTGCTTTGGTCTCAAATGCATGGTAACGAATCAACAACCACTAAGGCTATTTTTGATTTGATAAATGTATTTTCTGAAGGGGAGTTTTCTAATATTTGTAAGTCATGTACACTTTTATTTATTCCTATTTTAAATCCTGATGGTGCAGAAAAGTATACTCGTGTTAATGCCAATGGTATAGATTTAAATAGAGATGCTCAAAACCTTTCTCAGCCAGAAAGTAGAGTTTTACGTCAATGTTTTAATGATTTTTTGCCTCATTATTGTTTTAACCTTCATGGGCAGCGTACCATTTTTGGTGTAGGTAATTCAGGTAATTCTGCGACATTATCTTTTTTATCTCCATCAGAAGACAATGAACGCTCGGTTACTGAAACACGCACAAGGGCTATGTCTATCATAGCTTCTGTAGTTAGTGGACTTCAAGTAGATTTACCAAATGCCATTGGTCGCTATGATGATGATTTTAATATAAATTGTGTAGGTGATACATTTCAGTCATTAGGTGTGCCAACAATTTTATATGAGGCTGGACATTATAATAATGATTACATGCGAGAGGTAACCCGTTTATATATCTTTAAAGCTTTGTTTTATGGTTTAAATGCTATTTCTACTAAACAGGAGTATAGTAATCACGGGCTATACTTTAAAGTGCCTGAGAATGAAAAGAACTTCTTTGATGTGATAGTTAGAAATGCATTGCTTAATCAAGGTGATGATAAGACTATTGATGTTGCTATACAGTTCAAAGAAACTTTAATTAATAATGTCATAGCCTTTATTCCTTGCGTCGAGAAAATAGAAAAATTAGACAACTATTTTGCTCATGATGAAATTGATGCAAAAGGTGCTGTTATATTAGATCATAATAACAATCGATTAAAAGTTACTAACGAAATCGATTTCGTAATGTTAAATAACCGCAAAATCTTGATAAAATCTTAGATATTCTGGTTTTTAGCTTCTTTTTATCAATAAAAATGTCTTATTTTTGCATATAATTCAACAAAACTGAAAATGGCAAAGTTTAAGTTAGACGAAATAGACCACCAAATTTTAGATATGCTTATTGATAATACGCGTATCCCTTTTACTGATATTGCGAAAAAATTATTAATCTCTGCAGGAACTGTACATGTTAGAGTTAAGAAAATGGAAGAAGCAGGAATTATAAGAGGTTCTTCTTTAACTCTAGATTATAAAAAATTAGGGTATTCTTTCATCGCTTATGTTGGGGTATTCTTGCAAAATACGTCACAAACAAAGTTTGTTTTAGAACGTATTAACCAGATTCCTTATGTTACTGTTGCGCATATTACTACAGGTAAGTTTAATATTTTTTGTAAAATAAGAGCAAAGGACACCATGCATGCTAAGGAAATTATATTCTTATTAGATGATATTGATGGTGTATATCGTACCGAAACTATGATTTCACTTGAGGAGAGTATCAATGACAAAAAACGTTTAATGCATACTATATTTAACGAATTATAATTGTTATTTAAAACGATATGTTAAAGCCCTAGTAAATTTGCTAGGGCTTTTTTTATCTTCGGCATCTAATTTATAAGACTAAAAAAATGCAATTGCCACAAGAAGAGTTTAATCCGTATTATCTGCCATATATTAATAGTGCTACTAGCTCTGATTTAGTTGGTGGTTTAAAGCAAAATTTAAAATCTGTTGTTGCATTTTATGATTCTATACCTGAAGAAAAGTTAGAGTATGCTTATGCTGAAGGAAAGTGGACAGTAAAAGATATCTTACTCCATATCATAGACACTGAGCGTATATTTGCATATCGTGCAATGCGAGTGGCAAGGCAGGATAAAACAGCTTTAGCCGGTTTTGAACAAGATGATTATGTTAATGCAGCTAATGCCTCGAATAGAACTATTGAGAGTTTATTAGAAGAATATAAGGTAGTAAGAAATGCAACCATATCTTTATTTGAATCTTTTACTGATGAAAGTTTAAAAGCTATTGGTACAGCAAGTGGTTCACCGATATCTACAAGAGCAATTGGATATATTATTACTGGTCATGAGAATCATCACAATACAGTAATAAGAGAGAGATATCTTTAATCTGTCTCTACATGTGACGTTGCATGCCAGATAGGAATATTTAAGAATTCACTTAATATTTTTGCATCAGAGACTATGCTTTTGAGATTGCCATGGTCAACAACGTTTTTACGAGAAGCATCATTCAATACAATATTCAATTCAAAGCTCTTATAGGGATTGTCTCCACTATTTACATGTTCTCCAATAATTTGTAGAGCAATAATCGAAGATAGTTTATGTGCTTTTTTCGAAGTGCCCATGTACCTCAATGAATAACTAAAACTTTTATAATAAAGATTAATGCGTTTATCAAAAACTCTTGGCGTTATAATCGAAAATAGAAAAACACCACCAATAATAGAAAATATTACACCTGCTATTATTGAAATGACTGAAAAATTTGATGATATAATCGCATCTTTATTAGTGATTAAATATGCATTATAGCTAAGCAAGCCAATACCTATAAACAAAAATAAACTGCAAAAAACGATGGCAAATATTGAAGGCTGATATGCCATTTTTGATGATGAAACTTGGACTAATTTATGAGTTCTAAAACTAGCGCCACCAGGTTTTAAAGGATATATGTTTACAGCTTGTTTGATAGGCAGATTCTTTCCCTTACGTTCTCTAGCTTCAATGACTTCTTGATGAAAACCTCCTATTGAGTCCATATTCAGATTTTTTCTTTTAAATATTTTCCTGTAATGGATTTAGAATTTTTCACAATATCCTCTGGAGTGCCA
Organism: Winogradskyella haliclonae; assembly: GCF_014635865.1. Lineage (GTDB taxonomy): Bacteria > Bacteroidota > Bacteroidia > Flavobacteriales > Flavobacteriaceae > Winogradskyella > Winogradskyella haliclonae. Next base: position 127,972 of record NZ_BMDQ01000002.1, read on the forward strand.
GAGGCAACAAGTTGCCCTCCATTTTTTCCACCTTCTGGACCTAAATCAATAATATAATCTGCACATTTAATTAAATCGATATTGTGTTCAATTACAATAATCGAGTGACCAATTTCTATTAAGGCTTGAAAAGATTTCAATAGCTTTTTAATATCGTGAAAATGAAGTCCAGTAGTAGGCTCGTCAAAAATAAACAACGTTGTGTCTCCGCGAGAGCCTTTGCCCAAAAAGGATGCTAGCTTAATGCGTTGTGCTTCACCACCAGAAAGAGTAGAGGAAGATTGTCCTAAAGTCACATAACCCAATCCAACATCTTTAAGAGGTTGCAACTTCTTTTCAATTTTGGATTGTTTATGAGCAGCAAAAAAATCTACGGCATTGTCGATGGTCATATTTAAGATGTCATCTATTGATTTGCCTTCAAAACTCACTTCTAGGACTTCCTTTTTAAAGCGCTTACCATTGCATGTCTCGCAAGTTAAATGCACGTCGGCCATAAACTGCATCTCAATAGTCACTTCGCCTTCACCTTTACATGTTTCACAACGTCCGCCATCTACATTAAAACTAAAATGCTTGGCTTGGTAGTTTCTAATTTTGCTCAATTTTTGTGATGCAAAAAGAGCTCTAATATCATCATATGCCTTTATGTAAGTTACAGGGTTTGAGCGCGATGAGCGACCAATAGGATTTTGATCAACAAACTCAACATTTTCAATATTGGAGAAGGTTCCTTTTAGTTCTGTAAACTGTCCAGGTTTATCTCCAAAACCTGTAAGTTTCTTTTGTAATGATGGATACAGCAACTTTTTAACTAATGTACTTTTTCCGCTTCCAGAAACACCAGTAATGACAGTTAGCATATTTAAAGGAAACGTAACATCTATATTTTTTAGATTGTTTTCTCTAGCTCCAATGATTTCAACATTGTATTTTGAAGTTCTTCGTTTTTTTGGAAGTTCTATTTCTAGCTTCCCGTTTAGATAATTTGCAGTTAATGTATCAGATATTAAAATATCTTTAAAAGTGCCAGTTGCAACAACTTCACCTCCAAAAGTACCAGCTTCTGGCCCAATGTCTATGACTTCATCTGCTGCTTTCATTATATCTTCATCATGCTCAACAACTATTACTGTGTTCCCTAAATCCCTTAAAGATTTCAACACATTAATTAATCGTTCAGTATCCTTAGGATGAAGACCAATACTTGGTTCATCCAATATATACATAGAACCAACAAGACTACTACCTAATGATGTAGCAAGATTAATACGTTGGCTTTCTCCACCAGATAAGGTATTAGACTTTCGATTTAGAGTTAAATAATCTAGACCTACATTAGATAGAAATTCTAATCGAGTATGTATCTCTTTTAATAATCGCTTGGCAATTTTAGAGTCATGCTCATTCAATTTTAATTCTCTAAAAAAGCTTGCTAACTCATCTAAAGGCAAATCAACCAAGTCCATTATGGTTTTTTCCGCAATCTTTACATAACTAGCTTCCTTTCGTAATCGCTTACCTTTACAGGTGCTGCATTTTGTCTTTCCACGGTAACGTGATAGCATTACACGATTCTGAATCTTATATGCCTTCGACTCTAATTCAGCAAAAAAGCTATCTAAGCCTTCAAAATATTCGTTTCCTGTCCATACTAAAGCTTTTTGGGCATCATTAAGTTCAAAGAAAGGTTTGTGAATGGGGAAATCGAATTTATGAGAGTTGTTTACTAATTGGTCTCTATACCAGCTCATACTTTCGCCACGCCATGGAAATACGGCATTTTCATAAATTGAAAGCGATGTATTTGGAATTACTAAATCTTCATCAATACCTATAACATCACCATAACCCTCACATTTTGGACAAGCACCATATGGATTATTAAAGCTGAATAAATGTGCATTTGGCTCTAGAAATACCATATCGTCAAGCTCAAACTTGTTATTGAATTTTTTTTGTTTCTTGTCTGCTAGAGATTCAATAATACATGTTCCTAAACCTTCAAAAAAAGCGGTTTCAATAGCATCTGCTAATCTATTTAAAAAATCTTCATCATCTTTATAAACTATTCGGTCTACAACTAAAAATAATTTGGTTTTACTATCTACTTTATCTTTTAAAGTGTCTTCAATTCTAGTAACATCATTTCCAACTTTTACTCTGGCATAACCTTGTTGTTGTAAAGCCTGCAATTTGTTTTCGATTGTTCTCCCTTCTTCGAGAGTAATGGGTGATAGGAGCAAGAGTTTCGCACCTTCTTCGTATTTAGATATAAAATTTATAACATCAGTAGTGCGATGCTTTTTTACTTCATCTCCAGAAATAGGAGAGTAGGTTTTACCAATTCTGGCAAATAATAGCTTTAGATAATCATAAATCTCAGTAGTGGTACCAACTGTAGAGCGTGGGTTGGTAGAATTTACCTTTTGCTCAATTGCAATTGCTGGCGCTATACCTTTTATGTAGTCTACCATAGGCTTATTAAGTCTACCTAAAAACTGTCTTGCATAGCTACTTAGACTTTCTACATAACGTCGTTGACCTTCAGCGTATAAGGTGTCAAATGCAAGGCTTGATTTTCCAGAGCCAGAAAGCCCAGTTATAACTACCAGTTTATTTCTTGGAATAACTACATCAATGTTTTTTAGATTATGGAGTTTTGCTCCTTTTATAATGATATTCTCTTTCGGGTTAACGTCTAAGACTGTGTTATTCATAGAATTTTATGACTAAAAGTTTTGCAAAGATACCACAACTATTTTATAGCCAAAAATGATAATATACCAGATTAAATGTTAAAATTTGGGCTGAAATTTTGCTTTTTTGGAATGATTCTTGTTTATTTGGCAATTATATACACTAAAAAAACAACTGCGTATACATAATATTACTTTAAGAAAAATGCTATAACCCCAAAAGTAAAGCACTTGCTTTGCTGCTTAAAGTACTTATTATGAAAAGAAAACTTATCGAAGACGCAGTTTTGGTCAAAAACTACATCAATGGAGACGAAAGTGCATTATCTGTATTGATTAATAGGCACAAACAAAAAATTTACAGTTTTATTTATTCAAAAGTTTTTGATAGAGATATTACTGAAGATGTTTTTCAAGACACATTTATTAAAGTTATAAGAACTTTAAAAAGAGGAAAGTATAACGAGGAAGGCAAGTTTTTGCCTTGGGTAATGCGTATTGCTCATAATTTGGTTATAGACCATTTTAGACGTAATAGTAGAATGCCAAAATTTGATAATGCTGGTGAGTTTAGTATTTTTTCTGTCTTAAGTGATTCTACTTTAAATGCAGAAAAGATGATTATAAAAGACCAAGTAGAGTCGGATGTAAGACGTATTATTGAAGAGTTACCGGAAGACCAAAAGCAAGTATTAGTAATGCGTATGTATCAAGACATGAGTTTTAAAGAAATTTCCGAGCGTACGGGAGTTAGTATCAATACGGCATTGGGTAGAATGCGTTATGCACTTATTAATTTAAGGAAGGTAATAGAGCAGCATAATATAGTTTTAACAAATTGATATAATAAAGTAGATTTTTATGCGTTAATGATGTTATATGAACATAAAATTACGCTAATGGCAAAAATTTACTCTAATTGTAACCCTAAAAATATTCAACTTAACCCAAAAAAAGAAACAGTAGATTTTCTACTGAATTATTCAAAGGCTTTACGTGTTAATTGTTATAATAATATGAAGTTTGAAGCGCTTCTGAATTAGTTTAAGAAACCCTGATTAAATAAGTCAGGGTTTTTTATTGAATAATAGTTCTTGGTAGTTAGCTGTGTTTAGATACTCAGCTTTCATGCTTTTTAGATATTCTATTACATTCTCTCTTTTAGGATGGTTATCTAACAAACAATTTTTTATCTCTTTGTCATAAACTGTTAGCAAAAGATACCAATGTCCAGTTCTATTGATATGATGACTTTCAAATAATGAATTATTGCCATTACTTTCACGTTTTACATCTATCAAAACTAACGGAAGGTTTACAGATTTATCTTCTTTTTCTGTTTCTGAATATGTCAAATAAAAAGTTTCACCTTTTATTTTAAATGGGGTATTTAGACCAACATTGTTGTCCTTAAGTTGAAATTTTGTATTTAAATATTTATAAAATTCTCCTTCATTTTTTGGGTCTTTGAAAATGAAAGATGTTTCTCTAGATAATTTTCGTTTGAATTTTTTAGCCTGAATAATTTTATAATCTTCATTTTTGAATTTAGGAGCTACTTTTACAGGAATACAGGATGTCATTAAAACTGTGAGGGTGATAACCAGTATATTTCTCATAATTCAGATTTTCTCAATAACATCAATAATTATTCCAATCAAAGTACAAATCACTTTCTCTTTTTATGATAATCATCCAATACAGATTTGCGTCCAATGGTTTTGGTAATGATATCTTTTTCCAAATCCCAACCTCTAGCAGGAGAGTATTCTCGTCCATACCATATAATCTGAAGGTGCAAATCATTCCACAATTCTTTAGGGAATAGGCGTTTGGCATCTTTTTCGGTTTGGATTACGTTTTTGCCATTGGTTAAATTCCAACGATACATAAGTCTATGGATATGTGTATCTACAGGAAATGCAGGAATTCCAAATGCCTGAGATAAAACCACAGCAGCGGTTTTATGACCAACAGCTGGTAACGCTTCAAGTTCTTCGTAGGTCTTTGGAACTTCCCCGTTGTGTTTGTCTATAAGAATGTGCGACAATCCATAAATACCTTTACTTTTCATTGGTGATAAGCCTACCGGTTTTATAATTTCTCGGATTTTTTCAACCGAAAGTTTAATCATATCATATGGGTTGTCCGCTTGTTTAAATAATAATGGTGTTATTTGATTAACTCTTACATCTGTGCTTTGTGCAGACATTAATACCGCTATTAAAAGTGTGTAAGGATCTTTATGGTCTAAAGGAATTGGGATTTCTGGATATAATTCTTTTAACGTAGATATAACAAACTCTACCTTTTCTTGCTTAGTCATTCATTGTATTTTTACAAAAACAAATTTAAAAAATATGAACACATTAAAAGCGGGTGATAAAGTACCAAATTTTACAGTTAATGATCAAGATGGGAATCCAGTATCGTTATCACATTATAAAGGGAAAAAGCTAGTAGTTTTTTTCTATCCTAAAGCTAATACACCTACATGTACAGTTGAAGCATGTAATATTGGTGAGAATTACAAAGCTTTGCAGGATGCTGGTTTTGAGATCCTAGGTGTTAGCGCCGATTCTGAAAAGCGCCAATCTAATTTTAAAAATAAATTTGATTTTCCATATCCACTACTTGCTGATACAGAAAAAGAAGTTATTAATGCTTTTGGTGTTTGGGGACCCAAAAAGTTTATGGGACGTGAATTTGATGGTATTCATAGAGTAACATTTATAATCAATGAAGAAGGTGTAGTAGATAGAGTTATAGATAAAGTCAAAGCTAAAATTCATTCCGAACAGATTTTAGATGCCTAACAAAAGCATAAAGCAAAAAAAAGACAACTATTTAATAGTTGTCTTTTTTATACCTCTTTATCAGATTATTTGTGCATCACCTCTTCAGATTCACAGCCAAATAAACTTTTTTCTTTAATAAGTTTAGCCACACCTTCTGGTAACATTTCTTCCCATCCGTCTTCTCCAGTAGCAATTTTCGCCAACACTTTTCTTGAGAAAATTGATAGAATAGAAGGGTCATAATCATTAATATCTACCACTTTTCCATTGTATTTAAAGAACTTGTAAAGCTCTTTCATACGAGGATGCACTTTTAGATTTTCACTAGATGTAATACTTCCATCTTCATTTACCATTGGATATAGGTAAACACGTAAATCTTTATAGAATAATTTACCAAAAGCTTCTAGGATTCCTCCACTTAAATGACGGTAATATTTTTCATCGAAAATATCTACTAAATTATTAACACCCATGGCTAATCCCATACGAGCTCTAGAATATTGAGAAAAATATTCAACCAATCTATAGTATTCTTTAAAGTTAGATATCAATACTGTTTGTCCTAATGAACAGAGTAGACGAGCTCTATCCATAAAATCTTGCTCATCAATCTCGCCTTCAGCACGAAGGTTAGAAAGCGTAATTTCAAAGATAACTTGGGTTTTCTCTTTATTGACCTTATTTTCTTTTATGAACATTTCGTAAGATTTCTCAAACATGTCCATATTTACTTTGGTAACTGGTCTAAAACTTCCTCTTAGAGTCAATATGTTCTTTTTGTATAATACACGTGCAGGTAACACATTGTTACCATCAGGCGCAAACATTACAGCATCAGTCATTCCGTTTTTTACCAACTGAAGACTCATTAACCTGTTATCGACATTTTCAAAAACAGGCCCAGAAAAGTTAATAGTATCAATTTCTAATTGATCTTTGTCTAAATGATCGTATAAATAACGTAATAATTTCCTTGGTTCATTGTATTTATAAAACGCACCATAAATAAGATTTGTTCCAAGTACGCCTAAGGTTTCTTGCTGTAACCTTGCATCGTTTTCTTTAAATCTTATATGCAGTACAATTTCATTGTATGCGGCACCTGGCTCTACTTGGTATTTTATTCCAACCCAACCATGTCCTTTGTATTTTTTTGCAAAATCAATTGTGGCAACTGTGTTAGCATAAGTAAAGAAGATTTTATTAGGATGCTTATCTCTAGTGATACGCTGCTCGATGAGATTCATCTCATGATTAAGCATTTTTCTTAGTCTTGCTTCGGTAACATAACGTTTGTCATTTTCAATACCATATATAGCATCACTAAAATCCTTGTCATATGCTGACATCGTTTTTGCAATAGTACCAGAAGCGCCTCCAGCCCTAAAAAACTGTCTCACAGTTTCTTGTCCAGCTCCAATCTCAGCAAAGGTACCGTATATATCTGCATTTAAGTTTATGCGAAGGCATTTGTCTTTTAGAGACGGAATGTTTTCAAACTCTTTATCCGCTCTATACTTAATTTCGTTCATCTGTGTTGAATTTTCAAGCTATACAAAGGTACTATTTTAGCATAGCAAACAAAAAAATAAGCTTATTTTTGTTTTAAACTTAACACTATTGAAAGTTACATTTCTTGGTACTGGAACATCTCAAGGAATTCCTATTATTGGAAGCACACATCCAGTTTGTTTAAGTGACAATCCTAAGGATAAAAGATTACGCGTATCGGTCTTAATCGAATGGGATAATTACACTTACGTTGTTGACTGTGGACCAGACTTTAGACAGCAAATGCTTAGAGCAAACTGTGCAAAGTTAGATGGTATTATTTTTACGCATGAGCATGCAGATCATATTATGGGTCTCGATGATATTAGGCCATTCTTTTTCAAACAAGGCGCTATAGATATATATGCTCATAAACGCGTAATAAAAGCTCTCGAGCGCACATTCGCTTATATTTTTGAAACTGAAAACAAGTATCCTGGAGCGCCAAGTGTTAATGAAAATTATATAGATGGGAAACCGTTTATAGTTGGTGATTTGCAAATCGTGCCAATTGAAGGTCTACATAATAAGCTTCAGGTTTACGGTTATAGGTTTGATAAGTTTGCCTACTTGACGGATATGAAAACCGTAGCTGATTCTGAAATTAAAAAATTGAAAAATCTTGAAGTTCTAGTTATTAATGCTCTACGTGAAGAGCCTCATGAGTCACATTTTAATTTAGAAGAAGCTTTAGATTTTATAGACAAAGTAAAGCCTAAGAGCGCATATTTGACTCATATTAGCCATCTTTTAGGCTTCCATGATGATGTGCAACAAAAATTACCAGAAAACGTTTATTTAGCTTACGATAACCTTCAAATAACAATTTAGAATATGAAAAGTAGAATCTTTATGTACTTGTTTATTTTTTCAGTATTGTTAATAATATTTCAATATGTGAATTCAAAAAGTATAATTGATGAATATGAAAAGGATATTAAGACTTATAAATCTAATATTGCAGATTTTGAAAATGAACAAACCTTATTGAATGATAAAATTTTTGATTTATCAAATTTTAGTATCAATGGAAATGAAGAGGCGTTTACATATTTCGAAGACCAAGGTATTAATGCTGATGAGTTAATATTAAAGCTCAAAGATGGTTTGTTAGAAATGAATGCGCATAAAGGCATTGACCATCCAATAATTCCTTATGCATCAATGACAGAATCTAGAATAATCATTGACCAAATTAGGATTCTTAATCATAAATGGATACTTACTAGTTTTACTGATGGAAAACACTCTGGTGAACTTTTTATCAATTACGAAGTAAATAATAAAGGTGAACTTGAGTATAAGTTAACAGATTATTTTCTATATCCAATTAGCTAAATCCGTTTTTCTAACCAATCTTTAAATTCATAGAAATTTTGTGGCGCAACACCGTGCCCAACAGGGAATTCACTATAAGTATTATTTATATCTAAGCTGTCTAAAAACGGTTTGCAACGACGTGCCCAATCTACAGGAATAACTTGGTCTACACTTCCATGAGAACAGTAAAAGTCAAGGTGTTTGCAACTGTTTTTATCTAATTCTCCAGGTAAAATGGCTTCATTGATATACCCGCTTAACGCAACTATATTTTTTACCTTTTTTGGATAGGTGAGTGCTACTGAATAACTTAAAATTGTACCTTGACTAAAGCCTAGTAATGTAACGTTATCAGTATCTATAGGATAAGTAGTGCAGGCATAATCTATAAATTTTGATAAAAGATCTCTTGAAGATTTAGCTTGCTCATCATCACTCCATTTCCCTTGTGTGGCATCAAAATTAATTGCGTACCACGCATTTCCATAAGGTTGCATTTGATATGGAGCTCTTACTGAAATGATATATAGTTCTTCAGGCAATTCTGCCGCAAAAGAAAACAAATCGTTTTCATCACTACCATAGCCATGACACATAATTAATAAAGGTACATTTTCTTTTAGCGTCGATGGACGTTTTATGTAATGAAGAGGCGCAGACATAATTTATTGTAAGGACTTAAAGATATTCTGAAATACATCTCCAACGAGAGGAAGCTTATGAAGTTTTCCAGTTACAGCTCCTATAATGCCATAAGCAAATAGTGCTAAAAAGAATATCCAAAACGAATAACTAATCATCCAACTATCAAATCCACTTACCATATAGGCTATGATAAAATACATTAACCAAAGCCCTAAGCCTTGCCTTACATGAAAAGCAGTAAAGGCATTTTTCTTATCCTGACTCATATAAAAGGCAATCAAAGTACCAATAACAGTGATGTAAGCTATTATAGCAAACTTTTTGCCTTCTTGAATAGTTTCTTCAGTCATTTTATGCTAATACAATTTTATTGTTAGAGATAATGCCGTAGACTTTTCCTTTTAGCTCAGAACCTAAAAAGCTACTGTTTTTTGAGGTGGATGAAATGTCTTTTTTGCTAAACGTATATTTTAAATCAGGATTAAATAGTGAAAGATTAGCTTTCTGACCTTCAGAAATTTGTGTTTCTTCAACTCCAAATCTTGATTTCCCTTTCGTTAATATAGACACTGTTTTCTTGGTTGTAAATATATTTTGAAGCGCTCCAAAGGCTGACTCTAAACCAATAGTGCCATAAGCGGCATGGTCAAACTCAACTTTTTTGTGCTCAATATCAATAGGGTTGTGGTCAGTAGTTACCATATCTATTGTTCCGTCTCGAAGCCCTTTAACTAAAGCATCTGTATCTTCTTGTGTTCTAAGAGGTGGCATGACTTTAAAATTAGTGTCAAAATCCTGAAGCTCATTATCCGTAAAACACAAGTTATGTATTGCTACAGAACATGTGATATCTAACTTCTTAGCTTTTGCTTCACGAATTAATTCTACCGATTTTGCCGTACTTATGGTAGGTATATGTAATTTACCTTCAGTATATTCTAAAAGAAATAAATCTCTCGCAATTTGCAATTCTTCCGCTAGCGTAGGATTACCTTTTAACCCAAGTTTTGTGCTATTTATATGCTCATTCATAACACCGAGTCCAGAAATTTTAGATTCTTGCGGATATGAAAGTACAAGGCCATCAAAACTACTGGCATATTGCAATGCTATTTTTAAAAGATTAGGATTGCTTATTGGCTTCTTATAATCATAGAAAGCAACTGCACCTGCATTTTGCATGTCGTATAATTCAGCTAAATCTTTACATTCTGAACCTTTAGTTAGTGCTCCAATAGGTTTTAAATCAACAGCATGTTTATCTGCTTTTGCTAATACAAATGCAATATCAGCATTGCTATCTATTACGGGGTTTGTATTGGCATTAAGAGTAACAGAAGTAAATCCAGATTTTGCAGCGGTATCAAGACCATTTGCAATTGTTTCACGCTCTTCAAAGCCTGGTTCACCAAAAGAGACAGAACTATCAAACCATCCTTGAGACACATGGAGGTTATCTAATTTAATTTCTCTATAATTTTTGGGATTTGAAATGCGTTTAGAAATCTTAGTAATAACGCCGTTCTCAATTAAAATATCAACAATCTGATTATGGAAATCACTTTTAGAATCGACGATTGTAGCAGATTTTAGGAGTGCATTCATTTAAGATATTTTAAAATTAGCATTTCTATTATTAAAAATACTAGGGCAAAAATAACAAACCATTTCCATAGCGCATTAATACTAGAGTTACTTTTTATTGTTTCTATTGCAGAAACTAATGCAGAATCTACAGTATAAGCACTATTTGCGTTGAGTTTATTATAGCTGAGATTACTTTCAGAGCGCATGTAATTAAAACTCAGTTTTAACAATTGATTGTCATTTTCTTTTACCTCCAATATCCCAGCAGTTCTTGGGTATTCATCAGTAGTAATACTTACTTTTTTACTAAAAGTTTGCTGTAGTGGAATGACTTTATCGTCATTCTTTTCTAGACTTAATATGGCATCTTGAGATAGCTGTATGTTAATGTCAATGGTATTTGTATTTCCTATTGAGTAGTATAGTTTTGGCAGTTCTAGACTCTGCTTTCCAATATTGTAAAGTACTGGGACGATTAAAGGCGACTTTTTAAAGTTGCTATTAGTATTGTTTATGGCTGAAGTAAAAAGATAGGACTTTTCGTTACTGACAAGAAATGCGCTGTTGTCTTCGTAACCAAATACTGCATTGGCATTACTTGTTAAACTGTATGAGGTATTAATTTTTGGATACTGAAAATTACTAACGCGATTATAAAACGCATCTCTAATTATTGGATGATCATAATTAATATTAGCAACACGTTTTTCAGAATTATTTTTTTCAGAGTAACTAGGTAGTCTTAATGAATTAACTAATTGATTATAAGTATTTATAACCATATCTTCTGAAGGGATTATTAAAATACTACCACCATCAGATTTAAAGGCTTTCAATGCAATTATTAGCGCATTAGGAATTGTATTTAACTCATTTAATATGATTAGATTTTGAGCTTCAAGCTTACTGTAATCTAAGGATTTATATGAGAAGGATTCATAGACAAATTCATCATCGGTATATAATTTTTTTAGAAAATCATCTGAAGCCTCATTAATACTTAACACTTTAATCTTTTCAGTTGAATTAATATTAAAATAAAAATTGTTGTCATATTGTAGGCTGGCATCTTCTACAGATATTTGGCCATTGAACTCTGTATTTGTAGGGATTGTAAAAGTTGTTTTTGCTTCTTTTTCAATATCTAATGCTGTTTTGGCAGACAATGTTTCGTTGTTAAATAGTGATACCGAAACATTTTTTATGGGGTTACCTTGATTCGAAAGGACAGTGGTAAGTTCAATATTCTCTGTTGTATACTTTGAGATGTATAAGCTATCTATACTAATATTATTACTATATACAGCTTTTGGCTGGACTAATTTCAAAGCAATTGTACTATCAGTGTCAAATGCTAATGGCTCATCTTTTTGTTGAAAATCGGATACTAAAATTAAATTTTTTATAGATGCTTTATCTTTAGAGAAATATTGCTTCCCTTTTAAGTATGCAGATTTATATGATAATTGACTAGTAGAATGCTGTAGCTTTATCAAGTCATTAGCAATAGCTTTTACGGAAGTATTTCTATAAGCTTCATCGTTTGTATAGATTGTAATTTCATCTTCTTCTGTGTAAGCTCTCAATATATCTTGGATAGCTTCATTAAGTAAACTGCCATTATTGCCTTTAGCCTCCATGCTAAAGGAATTATCTAAATAAATTACCGTTTCATTTTTAGAATTAAAAGTATCAGATTTAGTGGTAAAAGGCTGCGCAAAGGCAAAAACTAAACATGCTAGAAGTAAAAGCCTGGCTAGTAAAGCTAACCATTTTTTTATTTGCGAGCTTTTGCGTGTTTGTAGCTTTACATTTTTTAGAAACTTCACATTTGTGAATGCAACTTTTTGAAAACGCCTTAATTGAAATAAATGAATAATAATTGGAATAAGCAGTAAGAGTAGTGCCCACAGAAGTTCAGGATATTTAAACTGCATTCGCTTATATTATCAATTAATAGTTAATTTCAAATATAGGCATTGGTAGAAAATTACAAAGCTTCGGTTTTGAGAAATTTAACGTTTTACGCTTAGCAAAAGAAAAAGTAATCAGTCATAGATGTCATCTGAAGTCTTTGAAAATACTGTATAATATGTTTTTGCTCAGTTTCATTAGCCACAGTCACAATAGTTTGTGGATTTTTTATGGTCTCTAAATCTTCAAATGAGAGTAGTTTTTGTCCATAAATATCTTTTCCAATTTTTTTTGGATTATCACATATCCAATAAAACGAGATGCTTTGCTCAACCAAAGACTTGGCTATAGTTTTTCCTTTAAAGCCTGCTCCCCAAATGGTGAGTGGACGAGAATTGTCATAATCTAGTTTTAAGAAATAATGCAGTTTAATTTCTAAAAAATAATTCTGTGCATAGTGTTCATGAGTTCGAGAAGTTCGTGTACTATAATCGCGCCAATAATGCAAAAGATGTCGACTCGGGATGCATTTAAAGCCTTGCTCGTAGAATCTAAACGTTAAATCGTAATCTTCTGGATATCTATTAGGATTAAAGGCGTCACAAGCTATTAAATCGTCACGATGTAGCATCCAACAAGGCGAAGCAATTACACATTCTTTGTAAATTTCTGAATAGTTGGTGCCATCTTTAGTCAGCTTATTTAACCAAGTTTCATATTTTGCATAACCTTCACTTATACCCGCATTACTAAAATATTTTACAAGACCTAGTGCAACATGTTTATTCCCATATTCTTGAAGTTGATTAACCATGACTTCTATCTTGTTACTGCTCATCATATCATCACTATCCATTCGAGTGATATAAATACCAGAACTTTCAGCAAAAGCCTTCTGAAGTGCAGATATTATACCTTCACCATGATTTTTAAATAGTTTTATGCGATTGTTTGTTTTTGCATATTTTTCAACAATCGCATAGGAATTATCGGTTGAATGATCATCAACAATGAGCAGTTCCCAATTTGTATGAGTTTGTTTTATAATAGAATCTAAACATGCTTCGATATATACCGAAACATTCTTAAAAGGCGTTAATATGCTAACAAGAGGTTTTGTCATTGCACGAATATAGCAATCTTGATTTTAACATAAACTTCACTAATTTAATTGTAACTCATAGTAGATTTGCTCGTCAAGTAAAAAACAATTAACAAAATGAAAAATTATATTTCAATTATTACGCTTTCAGGACTATTGTTAGGTTGTGGTCCAACAAAACCTAAGGTTGATGATTCTGCAGCTAATAATCCTATCATTACTACATTAGATTTAATGAGCATTGATAATGATAGAGTTCCAGTGACCATTAATCCAGGTCGTTTTAATGTGGAGACAGTAACTTATCGTTTACCAAAAGTCGTACAAGGAACCTACTCAGTTGCAGATTATGGACGCTATGTAGACGATTTTACTGCTTTTGATTACGACGGGAATACATTAAGTGTTGATAAAATAGATACCAATACTTGGAGTATTTCTAATGCTACTAAGCTTGATAAGATAACGTATTTAGTAAATGATACTTTTGATACCGAAAAACAGGGTGGCATTGGAGGCGAAGATATTTTTTCTCCTGCAGGAACAAATATTGAACCTAATAATTACGTGTTAAATCTCCATGGTTTTATTGGATATTTTGATAATTTAAAAACTAACCAATATACTCTTGATGTTACAGCTCCTGCCGACTTTATAAGAACTTCAGCTTTAGAAGACAAGGGTTCTGAAATTTCTACTGATGGTAAGAGCATAACTAGTAAGTATTTTGCTCAGCGCTATTTTGACATTACAGATAACCCAATGATGTATGGTAAGCTTGATGTAGAAGAATTTATGGTTGGTGATATAAAAATAGTATTAAGTGTTTTCTCTCCAAATAAAACACATACAGCAGCGAGCTTAAAACAAACGATGTTTAATATGATGCAAGGTCAAAAAGCATATTTAGGAGATGTTAACAGTACACCACGATATGATATTTATTTATACTTATCCGATGGTTCTGATACTGCACCTAAAGGTTTTGGCGCTTTAGAGCATCATACGTCTACTGTAGTTGTTTTACCAGAGTCAATGCCAGAAGCAGCTTTAGCAAAGTCAATGACAGATGTTGTGGCACATGAGTTTTTTCATATTGTAACGCCTTTATCAGTGCATTCTGAAGATGTGCATTACTTTGATTATAACAATCCAACTTTTTCTAAGCATTTATGGATGTATGAAGGTGTAACAGAGTATTTTGCACAACATTTCCAAGTTTACAAGGGTCTAGTTGAGCCTTCAGATTTTTATAACGTTATAAAAGGAAAAATAGATTTTTCAAAGCGCTATAATGATGCTCAGAGCTTTACAATAATGAGCGAAAATGTATTGAAAGAAGGCTATAAAGAAAATTACGTTAATGTGTATCAAAAAGGTGCTTTGATAGGCATGTGTATTGATATTTTAATGCGTAGCGAGAGCAATGGTACTCGTAGTATGTTGTCATTAATGAAAGAATTATCAGCTAAATACGGGAAAAGTAAGCCTTTTGTAGACGATAATTTAATTACTGAAATTACAGCAATGACCTATCCTAGTGTTGGAGAATTCTTAAAGACTCATGTTGAAGGTGATGTGCCGATTAATTACGAAGATTTCTTTAAAATGGTTGGCTTAACTAATGGCGAAACAGAGGTTGAGACCAACTATATATTCGCTGGTGGCCAGAATATTATCTTTAGCGGTGCACCAGACAAAGGCATTTTCTTTACAGAAGTTGCACTAAACAATTCGTTTTGGAAATCTCAAGGTATTCAAGCTAATGATATCATAAAGACTGTAAATGGTAAAGAATTAACATTACAGAATGCACAAGAAGTTATAAGTGGTATGGTGACATGGGCAGAAGGTCAAGACATAGAGATGGGCTTAGAGCGAAATGGCGAGCCATTGACTATTAAAGCTAAACTAACTAAAGCGTATGCTACAATAAGTGGACTTAAAGAAGACGATAGCGCTACTCAAGCGCAGATAGACTTAAGAAACGCTTGGTTAAAAGGGTAAAATATAAAGTTTTAGGTTTTAAAAAGGCTTCCAGATTGGAAGCCTTTTTCAGTATCTATCATTTCGAGCAAATGTGATGTTTCATTACGTTTGATATAACTAAAATGCTAGTATTTAGCAGCTTTTCCATTTGCTGCAGAGTTCTTTATAAACTCACGTAAATCGTCATTTGCTTTTATTAAATCTTCATTACGTAGGTACATCATGTGTCCACTTCGGTAGCCTTTAAAATAAAAACGGTCTTTCATTTTACCACTTGGATCGACCTGCCATTGACTATATTTAGCTTGGAAATAGGTTGTAGCGCCATCATAATAACCAGATTGCGTTAGTACTTTTAAATATGGATTCTGCGCCATGGCTTGACGTAAGTTGTCTCTAACATTATCATTGTTTCTGTCCCAATTGCCAACATTACCAAATACATTGTATTTAAGGTCAGTTTTAAATTCTAATTCATTTTGAATGTAATAATTAATGGCTGGCGTAAATGAATGCAACCACGAAGTTAATTCTGCACTGTAATCAGGACTTGTACCAGTTTCAACTCTATCAATACCAATATATCTTGAATCTAGTCGTCCTATAGTTTGTCCTGTTTTATCGCGTAATAATTCTTTCCAGAAAAAACGATTTGGCACATCAAGATTTTGTTTTAAAATAACATCCTCTGATAGGCCAGAGTAGTAGCTCATCTTTTTAGCAATTGCTTTTCTTTCATTGTCAGAGATAAAGCCACCTTTAGCAATAGCTGGCATCAATTTATTTACAGCAAAATCTTCTGCTTCGGGAAGTATATCTAACAAATCTTTACTCTGTAGTTGGCTTGGTAGCATCTTATGATACCAAGCTGCTGCCGTATAATATGGCAAATTAAGACTTGATGATACAGGTCCACCAACACGTAACACTTTATAATCAGCAGGAGACACCATGATTACTCCATTAAGGTACATCCATTGACTATTTTGCAATTCTAAAGCCAAGCCCATCACACGTGTGCCACCATAGCTTTCGCCAATAATATATTTTGGAGACTCCCAACGATTATTACGAGTTACAAACGTATTAATCCAACTTGCCAAGTATTTGGCATCCGCATTGATACCAAAAAAGGTTTTATCATCTTCATACTTGCCATTTTTAAGCATCACTTTTCTAGAATAGCCAGTATTTACAGGGTTTACAAATACAATATCTGCAACATCTAAAATAGAATTTGGATTACTTTTTACGCCATAAGGCTGAATTGGGTAACCATCATCATCAACATTAAGTACTTTTGGCCCAGTATAAGCTATGTGCATCCAAACTGAAGCAGAACCGGGGCCTCCATTAAATGATACAATTAATGGGCGTTTATTGCCTTTATTATCATTGGTACGTTTGTAATATGTGTAATATAATGATGCCATAACTTCTCCGTCCGTATTCCAAACAGGTTGAAAACCAGTCATAGCTTTATAATTGACAGCTTTACCTTTTATAGTTGTTGAATGCGTTGTTGTAACAACAGTATCAATTGGTGTTTTAAGGTTTTGAGAAAAACTAAAAATTGTAGCGAATAAAAGAAGGTATGTAAATCTTAAGGACATAAGTTATTTTTTTAGGAGTCTAAAAATAACTAAAAGCCTTCAAAAACACCTAGTCCAAAAAGCGCAAAATCATATTTTACTGGGTCATTTACATCAAGTTTACGTAAATTCTGATCTAACTCTGCTAATGCTTTACCATCATTTTGTTTTCGTTTTAGCAAACCAAGTTTTCGTGCTACGTTGCCAGAATGTACATCAAGCGGACAACTTAATTGACGAGGCGATAATGATTTCCAAATACCAAAATCGACACCATTATTATCATTACGCACCATCCAGCGCAAAAACATATTAATACGTTTGGCTGCAGAATTCTTTAATGGATCGCTCACATGTTTTCTACTACGCTCTAGATGTTCAATCTCAAAGAGATGTTGTTTGAATTTGTGTATAGAGTTCTGAAGAGAATTAGCTTCAGCATATTTGGCGAAAATAGCTTCTAAGCCATTATGATGTGTATAAATATGATTTAAACTGGTTATAAATTGTATAAAGTCATAACCATTAAACGTACGGTGTACAAAAGCTTGTAACTTTTCTAAATCTGACTCTTGGTGTTGCATTACAAACTCAAAAGGTGAGTGGTCAAGTAGATTTGCCATGCGCTTGGCATTAGTGATGATGCTTTTACGATTTCCCCAAGCAATTGTGGCAGTTAAGAACCCAATAATTTCTATGTCTTCTTTTTTTGAAAACTGATGTGGTATTTGAATGGGGTCACTGTCAATAAACTTTGGGTTATTGTATAACTCAACCTTATTGTCTAAAAAATCTTTGAGTTCTTCTCTTTTAAGTTTCAAATGCTAGAAATGTTGTTCAGTAAAAATAATACTAAAAGCAGTATATTTAAAGTAATTTAAATTGAAATGCAATGTCTGGTTTAGTCACTAAAGAAACTAATAAAAGTGTCAGTGCTTTTATTGATAGTATTGAAAATGATTCTAAACGTAAGGACAGTAAACTCTTAATTGACATGATGTCTGAGCTTACTGGACATGAGCCTAAAATTTGGGGAGATAATTTTATTATTGGTTTTGGAAAATATAAGTATAGAAGAAAAACTGGTAAAGAGGAGTTTGAATGGTTCAATGTTGGTTTTGCGCCTAGAAAATCTAAAATAACTTTATATCTCACTTCGGATATAGAAAAAGAAAAGGAATTGATATCGCAACTTGGTAAATGCAAACATGGAAGAGGTTGTCTATACATTAATAAATTGGCAGATATAGATTTAAAAATACTGCGACAGCTCATCGCTAAGAGTAAAGATACCCAATGGAATTAGTTTCAGTGTTAGCTAATATTGCGCATCACTAAGGTTAATCTGTCATATTTTAAGATAAACACTACCCAAAATTATTTTACAGCAATCATGCTAATCTCTACGTTTACAAATTTTGGCAGGTTAGCAACTTCTACCGTTTCGCGAGCAGGTGCTGTTGCTTCATCGAAATAGGTAGCGTATACCTCATTAATCTGTGAAAAGTTGTGCATATCGCTGATAAAAATTGAAGTTTTAATCACGTTTTCAAAAGTCATATCAGCCGCTGCTAAAACAGCCTTCATATTTTCCATCACTTGTTTAGTTTCGGTCTTAATATCATCTAAAACCAATTCCATAGTTTCAGGATTTAATGCTATTTGACCTGATGTATATAGAGTATTACCCGACAAAACTGCTTGACTATATGGTCCAATAGGAGCAGGTGCTTTTAAGGTGTGAATTATTTTTTTCAAGATTATGAAGTTTAAAATGTTGTACTTCAAAAATAAGTAATAAAACCGACTCTTATTAGTTGCCTAAACGTTGATCCGGTTGACGACGTTGCTCGTATTTTAAGTCTTTTAAGAAGTTAGATTTTATGCCTATAAAGAAATTCCAAGATGATAAATTACTAAACGGCACCCAAGAAAAATTCATACGCCAACTTAATAGGTCCCGTTCAAAACGGAACTGAGTAAACGTAAAGCCTTTGTTTAAAAAATCATAACCAGATGATGCGCCAACTGTCCATTTTGGGGATAACTCTATATCACCAGAAAACATTAGCGAGTGTGATGCTATTCTATCTTCACGTCTAGTGTTGTTATAATTAACGGCGTATGCAAGACGTAAATTCCAAGGAATTTTGTAATTATAATCTGTGAGATTAGCTTCTTTTTCTTTTTGCCGTTCTTTATCTTCTTCAGTATAAACCCTAGTTGTGAAATCCTCGGTTCTTCCAAATAAGTCATCAGTACGTCCATTGGCTCTTACAGATTCGTCTCGCTGTCGTTGGTCTTTTTCTGATTCTGGCTTTCCACTGAATGAATTATTGTTAAGCGAGTAACTCATGTTTATGTTAGCAGCTGTTAAACGAAACAAACTACCTCCATTATCAATATTAAAAGTATTAATTTTATTGTTGTTATTGTCTAAGGCGTATGGATCTAGAGTTGCAGAAAAATTGACAGACATTTTATCCTTTAAAAAATTTAAGCCGCCATTAATACGTAGAGGTGCTAAATTTAAAGAATCTGCGGCCAAATCATAACGAGTACTAAAGTTTAAGTTATTGATTAACGTAATCTTCTTTGGTTCAGTTTCTGTAGAATCCTTAGAGCGAACTTTGGCTTCAAAATTATTACCTATATCTAGACCAATAGAGCTAGAATAACGGTTGTTTGGTGAGCCAAATATAGACCCTTCAAATCTTGTAAACTCTTCTACCTCTCTGATAGTATTACCATCTGCATCTACTGTTTCAAACGTTTCAAATTCTTCAAAGTATTGATCAAAAGCTGGTTGCACAGTATAACTCAAAGACGGCCTCATGACATGTCTTATGGCTTGTATCTTTGCATTTTTGTTCTTTTTGTTAAACGGAAACATACCATACAAAGTTGTACCAATATTTGCACTAAAATTATAGGTTCTAAAACTGTCAAAACCATTAATATCAGTAGTTACAACAGATTGAGTATTTTCATCAAAACTACGTCTTATAGTATTTAATGTCCAATTCTCTTGAAAATTTGTACTAGCACTTACGCTGAAATAATCAAATAATTTAAAATTAGTTGTTATGGGTATAGAGTGTTGCATTCCGGCTAAAGCATCATCAAACATTTCACTTTTACCAAATAACGAATCAGTTGTCGTAATACGATATTCTGCTCTAGAATTGTACTGCAAATTTATATTCTGAATAATTCCCTTTTTGACACCACTTTTAGGAGCAAAAGGAAACACTCTACCAACAGACACTTGTAACGTAGGTAATGTGAGATTTATTTGTTCAGTTTGGGTGTTTTGGGAATGAGTTGCAGTAGCATTAACATTAACTTGAGGCTCTCCAGGAAATGTTTTTGAGAATGATACTGAAGATGCTAACGTATTATTTTGTGAGTTAACAATGTTATTTTGGTTAACAGATTGTCTAAAAAATTGACTACTACCTAAATTAACTGATGCTGAAAACCTTGAGTTTGGATTTGCTTTTGCGTCTTGTGAATGAGACCACCTGAGATTATAGATGGTATTTTGTGTAAAATCTGGAAAGCCCCGCTCACTAGTCAATAAATTTTCATATCTAAATGCTAGATTGCCATTAAAACGATAACGTTTGGCATAATTACTTTCTAGGCGTAGACCATAACTTCCATTGGTATAATAATCGCCAAGAACTGCCAAATCTAAATAATCGCTAATCGCAAAGTAATAACCACCATTTTGTATAAAATAACCACGATCACTACCAGTGTCTTCACCAAAAGTAGGGAAGATGATACCTGATTTTTGTTCTTTGCTTAGCGGAAAGTATGCAAAAGGTAAAGCTATAGGTGTTGGTACGCCATAGATTTCCATATAGGTAGGACCAACTACAATTTTCTTACCTGGCACTAGTTTAATCTTGTCAGATATAAACTGATATTCTGGATCATCTAGATTTTCTGCTGTAGTAAAGCGTGCATCTTTCATGAAAAGTGTAGAGTCATTTTCTCGCTTTGTTAGGGGCGCAAAAATATTCATCCCAGAATCTTCAGTTCTAGAATTAAAAATGATAGCCTTTTTATTTTCTTTATTAAAAATTATAGAGTCAGGTTCAACTTTGTTTTGTGCTTGCGTAAAAACGGGTTGTTGTGAGTACCCTGTAGAGTCCTTTAAACGGCCAGCATAAATTAGATTGGTGTTGTTGTCTATAACAATAATACCTGCAGTAATCTCCATGTCCTGGTACTTTACAACAGCCTTATCGTATAAGTATATTTTCTGTTCTTTGTTATTTAGAGATACACGACCATCAGCACTATAAGTCACTTTATCATCTAAGAATTCTTTTGGTTTTTTAATGGAATCGTTCTTTACAGAGTCTATTACCTTTAGGTTTGGTTTGGGTTTTATTAAAGAATCCACAGAAATTGTAGTGCTGTCTTTTTGTATTGGTTTTGGTTTTACAGCAGGGATTTCCGGTTTAGGCTTGTTTGGAATATCCTGAGTATAGCCAAAAGTGTTAATAAACACTGTAAAACTAAGGGCGAAAAGTATCTTTAGGCTATTTGTACGCAAACCTTTAAATGGTATTTTTGTAAAAGAATGGCTCGGTTTTTGAAACCTCAAAATTACATATATTTTTTTGTGATTGATTTAATATTACAATTAAAGTTTCAAATATAATCGAGCGAAATAAAATAAGGTAATAAACATAGAGTAATTGCCGTTTTAAAATTTACATGAAAACGAATAAGAATTACATATTAGTATTAATGCTTATAGCATTTATCACATCTTTAACATCTTTTAGCTTTGCACAAGTTCCAGATGATAGGTTTGTGGTTGTCTTAGATGCTGGTCATGGTGGTAGAGATCATGGTAATTTGGGCAATGGCTATAAAGAAAAGAATATATCGCTTAAGGTTATTTTAGAATTAGGAAAAGAGCTTGAAAAGTTGGAAGGTGTTAAAGTTATTTACACCCGTAAGACCGATAAATTTGTTGATTTATGGAAACGTGCAGATATAGCTAACAAAGCTGATGCGGATTTGTTTGTATCTATTCATTGTAACTCTGTAGCTAATCCTAAGCCATACGGAACAGAAACATGGGTGTTAGGAGAAAAAAATACAGGTCGAAATTTTGAATTTGCAAAGCGTGAAAATGAAGTGATTTTTTTAGAGGAAGACTACGAAAAAAACTATGCTGGTTTTGACCCTAGTTCCCCAGAATCTACTATTGCTATAGGGATTGAACAAGAAGTTTATGTTGAGCAAAGTATTCTTTTGGCCCGTAAAATTGAAGACGCATTTAAAAACAAAGTAAAGCGTAAGAGCAGAGGTCTAAAACAGAAAAGCTTGTTGGTTATTCGGAACACATACATGCCTAGTGTATTGGTTGAATTAGGATTTTTAACCAACAAAA
Organism: Winogradskyella haliclonae; assembly: GCF_014635865.1. Lineage (GTDB taxonomy): Bacteria > Bacteroidota > Bacteroidia > Flavobacteriales > Flavobacteriaceae > Winogradskyella > Winogradskyella haliclonae. The sequence goes on from NZ_BMDQ01000002.1 coordinate 150,591, forward strand.
AAGAAGGTGCGTTTTTAAACACAAAAACTGGTCAATCTAAAATGGCAAAAGCAATAAAAGAGGCCATTATTGACTATAAAAATGAATTAGACCAAAATATTGGCGAAAGTATTTTTGTGGATGTAGATGAAGCCACAACGAAAACTGACACCATTGAAGCAGAGAAACAGACCACCCATGTTATAGAAGGTGTCACTTTTAAAGTTCAAATAGCAGCGAGTTCAAAAAAGCTTGAAACAAAATCATATAATTTTAACGGTTTATCCGATATAAGCCGTGTAGAACTAGGTAAGCTTTACAAGTATTATTATGGTGTAACATCCGATTATAATCAGGCAAAACTTCTTGAAGAAACTGCTAAATCCAAAGGCTATTCATCCTGTTTTATAGTAGCATATAAAAACGGAAAGCGAATTCCAGTAGAGGAGGCGCTTAAAAGTCGATAAAATAGAATACTTCTTAACTATTTTATTCCTAATTTTGTCAATAATCAAAGATCAAAACATTGAAAATTTCTAGAGAAGTTAAAACTGCTGTACTCGTTATTTCTGGAGTACTTCTTTTCATATATCTTTTTAATTATCTCAAAGGTCAAGACTTATTCTCAGATGAAGTAGAATTCTATACGGAGTTTGAATATAATGCATTGACAATGTCATCACCAGTTACCATAATGGGCAATGTTGTTGGCAAAGTAGAGGACATTAAATACGATTTTCAAACAGGTAAAACTAGAGTTGAATTTTCTGTTGACCCAAGATTGGAGTTTTCTAAAAGTTCAAAAATCCGTTTGTATGAAACTGGAATTATGGGAGGTAATGCCTTGGCTGTAATAGATTCTAATGAAGGTATTAAAGCAAAAAAAGGCGATTTTATTCAATCTGAAATCCAACCAGGTCTAATTTCTTCATTAAAAGATAATTTTTCAGGTTTAAGTACTAATCTAGACAAGACATTACGTTCTGCAGATACATTGATGGTAAGTCTTAATGGATTAGTAGCGGACGAATCTGATGCTGGATTAAAAGCGACAATCAAAGAGCTTAATGCGACACTAAAATCATTCAAAAGTTTATCATATTCAATACAAGGTGTAGTGAAAGAGAATGATAAAAAGATTGCTGCCACTTTAGAAAGCTTTAAAACTGCTAGTGCTAATCTTTCCATCTTATCTGAAGATTTGAAAAAGGCTGAGTTATCAAAAACTATTACAGATTTTGACAAGACATTATTAAACATAAATTCTCTTTTAGAAAGCTTTGAAAAAGGAGAAGGTTCCTTAGGAAAACTTCTTAAAGATGACAAGTTGTATAATAATCTTGAGGCTGCTTCTAAAGAAATGGAATTATTATTACTAGATATAAAATTACATCCTGCACGTTACAGACGAATTTTATCTAAAAAAGAAATTCCTTACGAAGCACCTACTGAAGAACAAAAACAAAAGAATTAAATCATTACATGGACTATTTATCAAATATAATTTTTGCAGTAATCCTTATTGCTGGCGTAGGTTATTTTGTCAGAAACATCAAAAAACTTATTCGAAACATAAAACTTGGTCATGATATAGATACAAGTGATAATAAAAACCAGCGTTGGAAAAGCATGGCACGCATAGCTCTAGGGCAAAGCAAAATGGTGGTACGTCCTGTTGCTGGTTTTCTGCATATTATCGTATATGTTGGTTTTGTGATTATAAATATCGAAGTTTTAGAAATAATAATTGATGGTCTTTTTGGCACGCATCGTGTAGGTTTAAAAGTGCTTCCAGAATCTGTATATGGGTTTCTGATTGGGTGTTTTGAAGTCCTAGCTGTACTTGTTTTAGTGTCGGTTATTGTGTTTTGGTTAAGACGTAATGTCATCAATCTTAAACGCTTTTTAAGCTCTGAAATGAAAGGTTGGCCTAAGAATGACGGTAATATTATATTGTATTTTGAAGTTGTTTTAATGTGTTTGTTCTTAGTAATGAATGCGACAGATATTACCTTTCAAAATATGAATGCTGGAAATGTAGTTTCACAATTTATTTCGCCATTATTTGGAGACAATTCCGATACGCTCCATCTTATTGAGCGCAGTGCTTGGTGGTTACATATTATTGGCATCTTAATCTTCTTAAACTATCTATACTTTTCAAAGCATTTACACATTTTACTAGCGTTTCCAAATACATACTATGGAAAGTTAACACCAAAAGGACAGTTCAATAATCTTGAAGCTGTTACCAATGAGGTAAAGCTAATGATGGATCCAAATGCAGACCCGTTTGCTGCTCCTGCAGAAGATGATAATGCTGAAGAGCCTGCAAAGTTTGGCGCTAGTGATGTTATGGATTTAAATCGCATTCAGTTACTTAATGCCTATACCTGTACAGAATGTGGGCGTTGTACTAGCGAATGTCCAGCGAATCAAACTGGTAAAAAATTATCGCCTCGTAAGATTATGATGGATACTCGCGATCGTCTTGCAGAAGTTGGTAAAAATATAGATGCTAATGGTGGAGCGTTTAAAGATGACGGTAAGCAATTATTAGGTGATTATATTACAAAAGAAGAATTATGGGCGTGTACAACTTGCAATGCCTGTGTCGAAGCTTGTCCTGTAAGTATAGACCCATTGTCTATTATCATTGAAATGCGTCGTTATTTGGTGATGGAAGAAAGTGCTGCACCAATGGAGCTAAATAATATGATGACCAATATCGAAAACAATGGTGCGCCATGGCCATATAATCAACAAGACCGTTTGAATTGGGTAAACGAATAAGCTGTATGATAAAGAATGTAAAAAAAATACTATCAATCCTTTTAATCTCAAGTATATCATGCTTTGCTTCTGCTCAAGATGAAACATTATCTGAAATGACTGAGTTAATGTTTAAAAACACAAATGAAAGAAACTTTGAAGCACTTTTGAACATGACCTATCCAAAAATATATGATATGGTTCCAAAAGAGACAATGAAAAACATGTTTGTTTCCATGTTTGAAGGTACTGATGAGATGTCTATTGACTTACCTAAACTAGACCCAGAGTATACTTTATCTGAAACATTCACTGATGAAGATTCAAAAACAGATTATGCTTTCTTAACGTACGATATGTCCATGTCTATGACTTTTAAACAGGAAAGTTTTGATAAAGAAGGTCAAGATTTGATGGTTAAGATGTTTAAGGTTCAAGGAATGGATGCTACATTTGAGACGGATAGCAAGGTCAATGTTTCTGCTCCTAACAGAATGGTCATTTTTCTAAACAATGAAACCTCAAATAATAAATGGACTATGCTAAACTATGATGCAAATTCTCCAATTTTTGTAGACCTACTACCTGTGGGAGTCATTGAAAAATCTAAAGATTACCATCAAAGCATAATGCTAGAAGCAAAGAAAAAGAACTAAGACATGAGTGAGCAACTAAAAGTGCCAACAATGGCAGAATATATGGCAGAAGGCAAACAACCAGAAATTTTATTTTGGGTTGGTTCTGCCGGTAGTTATGATGATAGAGCAAAAAAGATTACTAAAGCTTTTGTAAAGCTTTTAAATAATGCAAATGTAGATTTTGCGGTTTTAGGAGCAGAAGAAAGTAACACAGGAGATGTTGCTAAGCGTGCTGGTAATGAATTCTTATTTCAGATGCAAGCCATGATGAACATCGAAGTGCTTAATGCCTACGAAGTAAAACGCATTGTGACTTGCGACCCACACTCTTTTAATTGTCTTAAAAACGAATATCCAGGACTTGGCGGAGTTTACGATGTTATTCATCATACCCAATACATCAAAGAGTTAATAGATGCTGGTCGACTATCTGTAAAGGGAGATACCTATAAAGGTAAACGTATTACATTTCATGACCCTTGTTATTTAGGACGTGCTAACAATGAATTTGATGCACCGCGTAATGTACTTCAAAATACTAATGCTACTTTGGTTGAAATGAAAAAGCACAAGCGTACAGCATTATGTTGTGGCGCTGGAGGTGCACAGATGTTTAAAGAGCCAGAAAAAGGAGATAAAGATGTTAATGTACTAAGAACTGAACAAGCTTTAGAAACTACTCCTGATATTATTGCTACTGGTTGCCCTTATTGCAACACGATGATGACGGATGGCATAAAGGCTAAAGAGAAAGAAGATAGTATCACTGTTTTGGATGTTGCAGAACTTATTGCAAACGACCAAGATTAGTTATGAATACTGCGGACAAACAAATGCTTAAGGTCGCCTTAAGAAATGGTGTGTTGTTTACAGTTATTCTTTTGGTAATCAGCTATTTTAAAAACGGATTAATTAATTATAAGTGGATACCACTTTGGTTCTTGTTCTTTGCTGGAACTGGTGCACTCCGCTATTATTATCAAAATAAAAAAACAAATGAATAGATTATTATTTTTCGCCCTTTTTGCATTTTCAATTTTTATCACTAATGCTCAAGACAAAACTAAAGATGAGATTTTACAACTTATAGCAGATGATACATGCAAGTGTATTGCTACAAGTGATGTAAAAGAAAAAAAGACTATGAAAGAGAAAGAGTTAGCACTTGGCGTATGTCTTATTAAAAGTTATGGCGTTAGAAAAAAAGAGAGTAGCTATTTTGAGAAAAATCCTCAAGTCGATTTTGAAGCCTTAGGAGAAGAAGTTGGTGTTTTAATGGTGGGTACATGTGGTGAAGATTTTATGGCACTTTTTAATGAAGAAGAACTTGGCGAGTACATAGAGGATTATGCAGATGATTCTTCACAGCTATCTTACACAAGTGGTAATGTTTTGAGTTTGGATGTCACATTAGTTTCAATGGAAAATAATATTGTATCCTCTATAACAATGACTGATGATTTTGATAAGTCACATACGTTTATCATTATCAATGAGTTTAATGGAGCTGATCAATTAAAGAAATCTAATTTTGGCAAGCAATTTTATGTGGAATACCAAGAATTGGACATCTATGATTTAAGTGAAAAACGATATGTGAAAAAGAAAGTTTTAAAATCTATTAATAGAAAATAATGCTAGTAGATTTCGATACACTTCCCGAAGAATCACGTGTTTGGATATATCAGGCAAATCGTTCATTCTCAGAAACTGAAATTTCTGAAATTGAAGAGAAGCTAAATGTCTTTATTCAAGCATGGACTGCTCACGGACAAGATTTGCAAGCCGGCTTTAAAATTGTATATAAGCGTTTTATTGTTATCGCCTTAAACCAGAGTTTAAATATTGCAACAGGTTGCTCTATAGATGCTTCAGTACATTTTATTCAAGATTTAGAAAAGACATATAATGTTGATTTAATGGATAAGATGAATGTGTCCTACAAGCAAGGTGAGTTTATAGCTCATAAGTCCTTGATTGAATTCAAAAAAATGGCAAAACAAAAAGCGGTGTCAAAAAAAACAATTGTATTCAATAATTTGGTGACTAATATCGCAGAATTCAAAGAAAACTGGGAAGTACCTGCTAGTGAGAGTTGGCACAATAGATTTCTGTAATTAAAGATTTCTTAGTCATATCTCATTATTTTTGTAAAATTCACAATTCATTTTTCTTTTATTATTTATGGAGATTAAGCATATTTACACTTCTTAAATAATCAATCTGTATTTAGTGGCAAAAGATATTTTCTTATTAAATATTTCAGGTCAAGATAAGCCTGGATTAACTTCAGGTTTGACTAGTGTTTTAGCGCAATACGGTGCAAAAATATTAGATATTGGTCAAGCCAATATTCACGATACCTTATCTTTAGGTATGATGTTCGAGATAGAGTCTGGTCCTAAATCTTCTGCGGTACAAAAAGACTTATTGTTTAAAGCCTATGAGTTAGGGATTACCGCAAAATTCAAACCCATTTCCTTAGACGATTATGAGCATTGGGTCAATTTACAAGGAAAAGATCGTTACATCGTCACTATTTTAGGTGAAAAATTGGCAGCAGAACAAATTTCTAAAGTCACTAATGTCATATCAGAAAAAGGTTTAAATATTGACTCTATTAAACGGTTGACAGGTAGACTTTCATTAGTAAGAACGGAAGAATATCCAAGGGCATCTATTCAATTGTCCATTCGTGGGAGAATTGATAATAAAACTGAGTTGACTGAAAAATTTATGCAAATCTCACATGATTTAGATGTAGATATTGCATTTCAAGAAGATAATATTTTTAGACGTAATAGACGTTTAGTATGCTTTGATATGGATTCAACTCTAATTCAGACAGAGGTTATTGATGAGTTGGCTGAATTAGCTGGAGTGGGTAATGAAGTAAGAGCAATAACAGAATCTGCAATGCAAGGAGAGATAGACTTTAATGAAAGTTTTAAAAGGCGTATGAAGCTTCTCAAAGGACTCTCAGAAGATGTGCTGCAACAAGTTGCAGAAAATTTGCCTATTACTAAAGGTGCTAGACGATTAGTGGACACATTACACAGTTATGGGTTTAAAACTGCAATACTTTCTGGAGGATTCACATATTTTGGCAACTATCTTAAAGAGAAGCTAGATATAGATTACGTTTATGCTAACGAGCTAGAAATTAAAGACGGACTCCTCACAGGAAGCTATATTGGCGATATTGTAGACGGAAATAAAAAAGCAGAATATTTACAATTACTTGCAGATAAAGAAGGTATAGATATTAGCCAAACTATTGCTGTTGGTGATGGCGCTAACGATTTGCAAATGCTTAATCTGGCAGGTTTGGGTATTGCATTTCACGCAAAACCAAAGGTTAAGGATAATGCACAAAGTTCAATCTCTAGTATTGGTTTAGATGGTGTACTATATCTCTTAGGCTATCATGATCGACATATAGACTTACTAGATTAGTTATTTATATCCATTAAATCCTTTTGGTTTGAGTATAGCAAATTCATTTTTGTTAATCCATTTAAATGTCCAAACACTTTCAAATTTACTAGATTGATCAAATACAATTTGATTTTTATCTTTAGAAATAGTATACATGCCTTTATAGCTTCTTCGAGAATTGTCATTTCCGCATCTTCTGACTAAACCAGAATGTTTTAAGAATATGCCATTGGGTTTAAACTCTATTTTAGAACTAAAATCCTTTTTGTTAGTACGCTTATAGATCAGAATACTATTCCCATTCGATTTAATTGTTTTATTTACAAGCCAATAACCAATTAATTTAGACTCTGAAATACTTTTACGATTTTGACCTAATACATTTAATATAAATAATAGACTAAATAGTAGTAAAACTTTTTTCATAGTATAAAGCTTCACAAATATTATTCCATTTAAAAATTGTTTACTTGTTAATTAATGTCTTTATAAATCTATCATAAAGTCTTTTTACTTGTTGGTTTTTATGCTAATTTGCCATAGTATTCGTTATAGATTTAATACTATAAAAACAAATTCATGCAGCGTATTACCCTCATTATATTTTTATTCTTTTCTTCTCTTAGTTTTTCGCAAGAGGACACACCAAACCCATTACTAACAGAAGATATTGAAGCTCAACAAAAGTGGGTTGACAGTGTCTATAATTCTATGACTGTAAAAGAGCGTATTGGACAATTGTTTATGGTTCAAGCGTTTTCTAATAAAGGATTTAAGCATGAAAATGAGATTGCAGCATTGGTAAAACAATACGGTATTGGAGGTGTTATTTATTCAAAAGGAGGTCCGACTCGCCAAGTAAAAATGAATAATAACTTACAATCTGAGTCTAAAATCCCACTTTTAATAGGTATGGATGCAGAATGGGGTTTAAGTATGCGTTTAGATTCTACATATGCATTTCCTTGGAATATGACTTTAGGTGCAGTTTCTGATCATAAATTAGTTGAGCAAACAGGTTATCAAATAGGTGAGCACTGCAAGCGAGTCGGCGTGCATTTTAATTTTGCACCAGTAGTAGATATTAATACAAATCCAAAGAACCCAATCATTGGAAATCGCTCTTTTGGAGAAGATAAAGATAATGTTACTAGTAAAGCTTCAGCGTTTATGAAAGGCATGCAGTCGGCTGGTGTTTTGGCCAATGCCAAACATTTTCCTGGTCATGGCGATACAGATGTAGATTCTCATAAAACTTTACCGACAGTTAGTTTTACTAAAAAGCGAATTGACTCTGTAGAACTATATCCTTATAGAAAACTTATTAAAGAAGGACTCTCTAGTGTTATGGTGGCACATTTAAATATTCCAGAATTAGGAATTCAAAATGGATTGCCAACATCCTTATCCAAATATGTTGTAACAGATTTATTAAAAAAAGAACTAGGGTTTAAAGGTTTAATTTTTACAGATGCATTAACAATGAAAGGCGCTGCAGACTTTGTTGAACCTGCAATAGATGGTGTAGCCAAGAAGAAGATGGATACACGTGGCGAAATAGATCTTATGGCTTTTAAAGCCGGTAATGATGTGATGCTAATGTCCGAAAATGTACCTAAGGGTATTGAAAAGATTTTTAAAGCATTTGAAAAAGGAGATATTTCTGAAGAGCGCTTGGCGCATTCTGTTAAGAAGATATTAATGGCTAAATACAAAGTAGGACTTCAGGATTATAAACCTTTACCATATTATGGTGTTCATGGTGATATAAATAGAGTTGAAGATGATGTATTATATGGAAAACTCTTCGAAGAAGCAATTACGGTCTTAAAAAATAAGAATAGCATTTTACCTTTACGAAATTTAGAGACTAAGAAGATAGCCTATGTAACATTGGGTGATGATAAAGGTTCTGATTTTTATAATGAATTAAAAAAATACACTAAGGTGCATAGAGTCTCTGCAGAAAGTTTGAATGATTTATTAGAAAAACTTAAAAACTACAATACTGTTGTTATTGGTTTTCATAAATCAAATGCAAATCCATGGAAATCTTATAAGTTTTCTACTAAAGAGTTAACATGGCTGTACGAGATTGCAAGGACAAATACAGTTGTACTTGATGTATTTGCAAGACCTTATGCATTAATGGATTTTAGTACTATTGAAAATATTGAAGCCGTTGTAATGAGTTATCAAAATAGTACCATTTCACAGCAAAAATCTGCTCAATTACTATTTGGAGCTATTGGAGTCAAAGGAAAGTTGCCAGTTTCTGCTGGGCAATATTTTCAATATGGACAAGGAGAAACATATAATGCACTTAATAATTTGTCATACGGATTACCTGAATCTGTTGGGGTAGATTCAAAACTATTGAATTTTAAATTAGATTCTATAGCAAACTATGCAGTTAATGAAAAAATGACGCCAGGTATTCAACTTTTAGTAGCAAGAAAAGGAAAGGTGATTTATAATAAAAACTTTGGATATCATACATATTCAAAAAAGAACAAGGTAGACTTTGATGATGTTTATGATGTAGCATCTTTAACAAAGATTATGTCTACACTGCCTTTAATCATGGAACTTCAAGAAAATAATGTACTGTCGTTAAATACAAAAATTTCAAAATTGCTTCCAGAATATAAAGGCACTAATAAAGAAAATATTACCATAAAGCAGATGCTGTCTCATTATGCACGTTTAAAACCTTGGATACCTTTTTACGCAAAAACACTAGATACGATTACTAAAAAGCCTTTAAAAAAATGGTATAGAAATTCAAGAATTGGTGCATACAATGTAGAGGTAACAGATAATTTATTTATGCGTAAAGATTATAAAGATTCTATACATGATATTATTAAAGAAACAGGTTTGCTATCCACGCTTCGTTACAGATATAGTGATTTACCCTATTATATATTAAAAAAATATATAGAAAAATATCATGATAAAGGTTTGGATGAGCTGATTCAAGACCATATATACCAATCTTTAGGTGCAAATTATACGACCTACAAACCAAGAGATAAATTCAGTTTAAAAGATATTGTACCTACTGAAGTAGACGATTATTTTCGGTATCAAAAAGTACACGGTTATGTGCATGATATGGGTGCAGCCATGCAAAATGGAGTAGGTGGTCATGCTGGTGTTTTTAGTAATGCAAATGATGTTGCAAAGTTGATGCAAATGTATTTGCAGAATGGCTTTTATGGAGGAAAGAGATATTTTAAGACTGAGACTCTAGCACAATTTACTAAATGCCATTATTGCCACAGAGATAATAGGCGAGGTATAGGCTTCGATAAACCACAGTTAGGTGATGTTGGACCAACATGTGGTTGTATTTCAATGACAAGCTTTGGACATTCTGGATTTACGGGAACTTATGCTTGGGCTGACCCAGAAGAAGAAATTGTATATGTCTTTTTAGCTAATAGAACTTATCCAAAAGCTGGTAAAAACAGATTATTGCGCGAGAATATTAGAACAGAAATTCAACGTTATATATACGAAGCCATCATAGATTAAAAGAGTTGTAATTATTCGTTAAAACTAACAAACTTCAAGCTTTACTATTTCAAATCTTTTAATTTAGCTTAATATAATCAACACAATATGAAAATTGGAATTGTTTGCTATCCTACCTTTGGTGGTAGTGGCGTGGTGGCCACCGAATTAGGCTTAGAATTATCTAAACGTGGACATGAAATACATTTTATTACCTATAAACAACCTGTACGCTTAGAATTGTTAAGTAAAAATGTACATTTTCATGAGGTGCACGTCCCTGAATATCCATTGTTTCATTACCAACCCTATGAATTGGCTTTATCAAGTAAGTTAGTAGATATGGTGAAATTGCATGGTATAGAATTACTGCATGTGCATTATGCGATTCCACATGCTTATGCCGCTTATATGGCACAGCAAATGTTGAAAGATGATGGTGTTTATGTGCCGATAGTTACAACTTTGCACGGCACTGATATTACTTTGGTTGGTAGTCACCCTTTTTATAAGCCAGCGGTTACTTTTAGTATTAATAAGTCTGATGCTGTTACTTCAGTATCAGAAAGTTTAAAGCAAGATACACTGCGTTTGTTTGATATAAAAAATGAAATTGAAGTAGTACCAAACTTCATTGATATAGAGAAGCATCAACCAAATTTTACAGACTGCCAGCGTAGTATGATGGCAACAGATGACGAGCTAATAATTACACACATAAGTAATTTCAGAGAAGTAAAAAACATACCAGATGTAATAAAGGTATTTTATAACATTCAAAAAGAGATTCCAGCAAAATTAATGATGGTTGGTGAAGGACCAGAAAGAGAACCTGCAGAAAACTTAGTGAAGCATTTAGGTATTAGTAACAAGGTTGTTTTCTTTGGAAATAGTAATGAAATAGATAGAATCTTATGTTTTAGTGATTTATTTCTGTTGCCCTCGCAGACCGAGAGTTTTGGACTTGCTGCGCTTGAAGCAATGGCATCAAGCGTTCCTGTTGTATCTTCTAATTCTGGTGGGCTTTCTGAAGTAAATAAAGATGGTTACTCAGGGTATTTAAGTGATGTTGGAAATGTAGAGGAAATGACTAGAAATGCTCTTAAAATACTTCGAAATAAAGAAACATTACTTGTATTTAAAGCTAATGCTAAAGCTCAATCTCTAAACTTCGATTTGCATGCTATTGTGCCAAAATATGAAGCGATATATGAGAAAACATTGTCTGAGTATTTAGTAAAATAAAAAAAGCCATCTATCAAAGATGGCTTTTTTTATAGACTTTATAGGTGCTTAAAATTGATATCTAATACCTAATGCAATATCAAAGTTTGTATCGTCATTGAAATCCCCAAAACTAATTTCAGGTCTAAAATCTAAGGATATTAAAAGTGGTATATCAAAATCATATTCAATACCAACGTCCCCAGCAATAAAGAAAAAAGTTTCGCTATCGTTAATTGGTGCATCAAAATCATAAGATCCTACGCCACCACCAGCACCTGCATACCAGTTAAAACCGCCGTCTATGTTCCATACCCATTGGTAAATTCCTGCGAGTTTAAAACCGTCAAAGTCATCACCAGTTCTCCAGCCCAAGTCTAGTTCTAATCGATTATTATCACCCAATGCACGTTGATAAGAAATTTCAGCACCAAGACCATCACTATCGCCAAGACGTAATCCAATGGCGTTGTCAGAAATGCTTTGCGCGTTTGTAAATAATAGGCACCCAATTATTGCAAATGCCGAGAAAACAAATTTTTTCATAATGTATCGTTTTTTAATGATTTCCTTTTATTCTTCAAAAATAACGCCAAAAATCAATTTATATTTGTAAATATTGATAGTTTTATAAACTAAATTAAGTATAATTAAGTTAATGACTCAAGCTTTAAGCTTCTTAAAATCTAATTTTCAGGGAGATATCTATTATGACGATTTGATGCGGAAAATTTATGCTACTGATGCTTCAGTATATAAAATCCTTCCAATTGCTGTTGCAGTTCCAAAAACTATAGCAGATATAAAGAAATTAATAATTTTCGCGAATAACTATAATACATCTTTAATACCCAGAACAGCAGGTACATCATTGGCTGGTCAATGTGTTGGAAATGGTATCGTCGTTGATGTTTCAAAACATTTTAATGGAATAGTTAATCTAAATTCTGAAGACAAAACAATCACTGTTCAACCAGGTGTTGTAAGAGATGAGTTAAATAATTATTTAAAGCCTTTCGGATTGTTTTTTGGACCAAACACATCTACATCTAATCGTTGCATGATTGGTGGTATGGTTGGTAATAATTCTTCTGGTACAACTTCAATTCAATATGGTGTAACTAGAGATAAAGTTTTAAGTCTAAAAACTATCTTAAGCGATGGAAGTGAAGTCGAATTTAAACCTATTTCAAAAGAAGAATTTCATGGTAAATTGAATCTTGATAACCTTGAAGGGAAGATATATAATGCAATTTACACTCAATTAAAAAACAAGGATATTCAGCGACAAATCGGTGAAAACTACCCCAAACCTCAAATTCATCGCCGCAATACAGGTTATGCTATTGACGAGTTAATTAAAAATGAAGTTTTTAATGATAGCAATGAAACCTTCAATATGTGTAAATTACTATCAGGGAGTGAAGGAACATTGGCTTTTACTACAGAGGTTACATTACAATTAGATAATTTACCACCAAATAAAAATGCAATTGTTGCATTCCATTATATAAGTATAGAAAATTGTATGAAATCTGTAGAACATGTAATGAAGCATAACCTGCATACATGTGAAATGATGGATGATACCATTTTAAATCTTACAAAACATAACAAGACTCAGCAAAGCAATAGACGATTTATTGAAGGTGATCCAGTTGCAATTTTAATGTGTGAGCTTAAGTCAAATACGGAGGAAGATCTCAATACCAAAATAATGTCTCTTATTGAAACTACCGAGAGACTTAATTTAAGTTATGCTTCACCTATTTTAAGAGGAAAAGACATAGAAAAAGCAATGGAACTTCGCAAAGCAGGCTTAGGTCTTTTGGGCAACATGATAGGTGATAAAAAAGCCGTTGCATGTATAGAAGATACCGCAGTAGCTTTAGAAGATTTAGATAATTTTATTTCCGAATTTACAAGTTTAATGAAGTCTTATGACCAAGATGCTGTCTATTATGCTCATGCCGGTGCTGGTGAAATTCATTTACGACCAATATTGAATTTAAAGAAAAAAGAAGATGTACAATTATTTCGAAAAATAACTACAGATGTTGCACATTTGGTTAAGGCATATAATGGTTCAATGTCTGGCGAACATGGCGATGGTATTGTCAGAGCAGAATTTATTCCGTTGATGATTGGCTATGAGAATTTTCAAATTTTAAAACAAATTAAATCTGCTTTTGACCCAAATAACATCTTCAATCCAGGAAAGATTGTTGATGCACTGCCAATGGATAAAAACCTTAGGTATGAAGTTGACAGAATAGAGCCAGAAGTAACAACAGTTTTAGATTTTTCAGCATCTCAAGGCATTCTTCGTGAAGCTGAAAAATGTAATGGGTCCGGTGATTGTCGTAAACTTCCTGAGTTTGGCGGAACTATGTGCCCAAGTTACAGAGCCACTCGAAATGAAAAAGACACTACTAGAGCAAGAGCAAATGCTCTACGCGATTTTTTAACAACTTCAGATAAAGCAAATAAATTTAACCATAAAGAATTAAAAGAAGTTTTTGATTTATGCTTAAGTTGTAAAGCGTGTTCTAGTGAATGTCCAAGTAGTGTTGATGTTGCCAATCTTAAAGCGGAATTTCAATATCAGTATCAAAGTGCAAATGGCTATAAATTCAAGGATAAGTTTTTTGCGAAATCTACGCGATATAATAAGATAGCTTCAAGAGTCCCAAGATTTTATAATTTTTTATTCCAAAATAAATTTACTTCACAATTAATAAAAAAGGTTATAGGCATACATACTAGAAGAAGTCTTCCTAAAATAACAGAAGCTTTTAGTTCAATTCATGCAGTGAATCTTTGGATTGATAGTTCATTACCATTTAAAAACCAAGAAAAGATAATTTATCTATTTGTAGATGAGTTTACTAATTATTTAGAATCGAACATTGCTGAAGACGCAAAATTACTTCTAGAGTGTTTAGGCTATAATGTCATTGCCTATTCTAAGTTCGAAAGCGGCCGCTCATTTTTGTCAAAAGGTTTTTTAAAAGAAGCCAAAGATTTAGCGAATAAAAATGTATCAATTTTTAGAGATTTGATAACAAAAGACACTCCTTTAATTGGCATTGAGCCTTCAGCAATATTAACCTTTAGAGATGAATATATTAAACTTGCTGATGATAAAGCATCAGCAAAATTAATAGCAAAAAATACATTTTTGATTGAAGAATTTATTCAACAAGAAATTGAGTTGGGGAATATTACTTCTGAACAATTCACTAAAGAATCGAAAACCATTAAGTTTCATGGGCATTGCCATCAAAAGGCTTTGACTAATCAGAAGTCTAGTTTTGATATTCTGAATTTACCTGAAAATTATAAGGTAACCATAATTCCGAGTGGATGCTGTGGTATGGCTGGTAGTTTTGGTTACGAAAAAGACAAATATGAAGTTAGCATGCAAATAGGTGAACAAACACTTTTTCCAGCTGTCCGTAAAGCATCGACAGAAACTATTATTTCTGCAAATGGAACAAGTTGTCGTCATCAAATAAAAGATGGTACAGGAGTAGTTTCAAAGCATCCAATAACAATACTTAAAGAAGCTTTAGTTTACTAATTCTATAAATTATGGCTGCTCAACAATAGTAATTGCAGCAATTAAATCTTTTGTGTTCATATCCTTTAATTCTTCATCAGGAATAAAAGGAATCAACTTGTTATTTGTGTAATTATATAATTTCCAGCGTTTTAACCGGTATTCTAATGCCGTGAAATTTTCAACCCAATCACCAGAATTTAAATAAGTAGTTGAACCTTTTGAATTAGACTTTACTTTAATTGTTGGTTGGTGAATATGACCACATATAACATAATCATAGCCATTCTCTATTGCCAAATCAGACGCAGTTTTTTCAAAATCACCAATATATTTTACTGCACTTTTTACATTATTTTTTATTTTCTGTGAAAATGAATAGCGTTCTTTACCGCGTTTTTGTAAATACCAATTAATCCAACGGTTTAAAACAATGAGCATATCATAGCCCCAACCGCCAAGTTTGGCAATCCATTTTGCTTTTTGGATTGAAACATCAAAAACATCACCATGAAAAATCCATGCTTTTTTTCCATCTAGTTCAAGTAACAATTTGTTAACAATAGTGATGTTTCCAATTTCTGTATCCGTAAACTTACGAAGCATTTCGTCATGATTGCCTGTTACATAACTGACTTTTGTACCATTAGCTGAAAAGTTCATAATTTTCTTTATCACTTTTAAATGCGCCTTTGGAAAGTACCTTTTTTTAAACTGCCATATATCAATAATATCGCCATTAAGAACAAGGTGTTTCGGTTCAATGCTATTTAAATAGTTTAATAATTTTTTAGCATTGCAGCCATAAGTGCCAAGATGCACATCAGAGATAACAACAATATCTAGCTTTCGTTTCAAGTTCAAACCACTACATTTAACAGTGCAAATAACTTGTACTTATATGACTTAATAGTTAATAGACAATTAACTGTTATTAAGGGAATTGTTATTAAAGTGTTATGTAAATCAAACGCTAAAGCTTCTATAAAATATAAAATGTGCTTTTGTTTCTGTGAGATTACAATTACATTAGCATAAAATAAATATTGATGGCAGGAAATTCCTTTGGAAAGTTATTTAAACTTACCACTTTTGGTGAGTCTCATGGCCTAGCAATTGGCGGCATCATTGATGGTTGTCCTGCAGGAATAAAATTAGATTTTGAAGCTATTCAAAATGAAATGGATCGTCGTAAACCTGGGCAATCAAAAATCGTTACACAACGCAAAGAACCAGATACTGTAGAATTTTATTCAGGTATTTTTGAAGGACAAACGACAGGAACTCCAATTGGCTTTGTAATTAAGAACACTAATCAAAAATCAAAAGACTATTCGCATATAAAAGATGTGTATCGCCCTAGCCATGCAGATTACACCTATGATAAAAAATATGGTGTACGCGATTATCGTGGTGGTGGACGCAGCTCAGCTCGCGAAACGGCATGTAGAGTGGTAGCTGGTGCTATTGCAAAGCAGTTTTTATCTCAAATAACTATTAATGCATTTACATCATCGGTTGGGGATATATTTATCGATAAGCCTTATCAAGATTTAGACTTTAACAAGATTGAATCTAATATTATTCGTTGCCCTGATGAAACTTCAGCAGAAAAGATGATAGCTAAAGTTCAGGAAATAAAGAAGCAAGGTGATACCATTGGAGGTACAATTACCTGTGTGATTCAGAATGTACCAGCTGGTTTGGGAGAACCAGTTTTTGATAAGTTGCATGCAGAGCTAGGTAAGGCTATGTTATCTATAAATGCGGTTAAAGGTTTTGAATACGGTAGTGGTTTTTGCGGGGCTAAAATGCAAGGTAGTGAGCATAACGATAAGTTTAATGAAGACGGAAGTACTCAAACCAACTTATCTGGTGGCGTACAAGGTGGTATTAGTAACGGAATGGATGTTTATTTTCGAGTTGCATTCAAACCTGTTGCAACAACATTACAAAAACAAGAAACTATAAATAGCAAAGGCGAAACAGTCGAAATGCAAGGTAAAGGCCGTCATGACCCATGTGTAGTTCCTAGAGCTGTACCTATTGTTGAAGCTATGGCTGCATTAGTTTTGGCTGATTATATATTGTTAGACAGAATTAGTAGGGTATAAGTATTCTACAATAAAATCTGACATTCATGTCTTGAAGCGCTATTTAGCTTAATATGAAACATTTAGTTCTTAAGAGAAAAAAGCTATGGAAACTATTGCTATATGTAGGCATTATACCCCTGTTGGTTTTAAGTGTAGTGTTTGTGTACATCTACGCAAGACAAGATGTTATCCTTCAAAATCAAATATCTAAATTAAATACTGAACATGCGGCGCTTATAAAGGTTGGGGAAAGCCGTATATCGCTATTTAAGAATTTCCCTTATGTTTCTATTAAAGTTAATGATTTAGAGATTTATGAAACAAAGGCAATTGATGCACCAGTTATTACACGTTTAGACAATATCTATATTGGTTTTAATCTATGGGATATACTAAACAAAAAATATGATGTAAAATCGATTTTGTTGGAAGACGGTTTTTTCAATTTTGTTCTACATAAAGACGGCTCAAATAACATAGAAAATGCTTTAAGAACAGGTTCAGAAATTTCAAAAAGTGAGTCTACTGCTGATATCCATCTCGAAAAAATTAAAATTCGAAATTTAGATGTACATAAATTGGATGAGTCTAATAATCTAGATATTGAAACTCTTATTTATTGGGGAAATGGTGGATTTAAAACAAAGAATGATAAAATAGAAGCTCACGTAGATTCAGAGTTTGAACTTAATATAATAAAGGATTCTGACACGACTTACATAAAGCATAAGCATTTCGAGTTTGATACAGATTTAAGTTTTAATCAAACCTCAGGGATGCTAAGTTTACAACCTACCACAGTAGTTATGGAGCATGCGGATTTTGAGTTAGAAGGCACATTAGATACTAAAAATGATATGGATTTAGACCTTTCTATTAAAGGAAAGAAGTCAAATTTTGATATGTTAATAGCGTTTGCACCTCATGAACTTATTCCAGTACTAGAAACTTATAATAACGCAGGCAATATTTACTTTAATAGTGTTGTAAAAGGTCCTTTATCTAATAATCAAATGCCTTTTATAGATGCAAATTTCGGAACAGACAAAGCGTATTTAGAGAATACTCAGAAAAAGCGGCGAATTAGTGATTTAGGATTTAAAGGACATTTTACCAATGGGAAAGGTCGTGACTTAAAAAGCATGGAGTTTTCATTAACTAATATGAATGCCAAGCTTGAAAGAGGAAACTTCACAGGGAATTTAATAGTAAAGAATTTTGAACATCCGGACATTGATGCGCAACTCGATGTTGATTTTAATATAAACTTTGTTGCTGAGTTTTTTAACATTCAAAGTATTAAAAACACTTCTGGTAATATATCGTTAAAGATGAATTTCCACGATATTATAGACTTTAATCAACCAGAGCTCGCACTAAACAACTTAAATCAAGCCTATTTTAGTGAATTAAAAATTAAAGACTTAAGCATAGTGTCAGATGATTTTCCTGTACCACTTGAGCAATTAAACACCCATGTAATTATAAATGGCAAAGATGCTCTAATAGAAAACTTTGATATGCTTCTAGGTAAATCAGATGTGTCGATTAAAGGGTCTCTTTCTAATTTCCCCTCAGTTATTCATCATACCTCTGATTCTATTAATGCGCATTTAGATATTACCTCGAATTTGATTGATATAGCAGAGTTGACCAAATATTCTAAAGCTGATACTACAGGCATGAATGAGCAACTAAAAAATCTCAAAGCAGGATTGTCCTTTAAAGCTTTAGCAAAAGACTTTACAGAATTTAACTATTTGCCAAAAGGTGAATTCTTTATTGATAGCCTTTATGCAGAATTAGAGCATTATCCACATAACTTTCATGATTTTCATGCCGATGTCCTAATTGATGAAAATGACATGAAAATTGTAGATTTTACAGGATATATTGATGACTCAGATTTTCATCTTAATGGTCTGGTACATAATTATGGGTTTTGGTTTAAGGAGACTTTAGATGGCGATGTCAATCTAGACTTATCATTGACTTCAGACGTCTTAAGACTTGAAGATATATTCACGTATAAAGGTGAGAATTATGTGCCTGAAGAGTATCGACATGAAATGTTTAAAAATCTTGATTTGCATCTCAATTCTTCTATGCATTATAAAGCATCTCGTTTACAATCCATAGATTTAGATATCGACAAGATTAACACCAAAATGCTGTTACATCCTAATACATTTGAAGATTTTAGTGGTCATTTTCATTATGAGAACGACCAACTTGTTGTTAATGATTTTAATGGTAAAATTGGTAGTACCAATTTTGACATGGATTTAGACTTTCATCTAGGAAAAGATGCTGAAAAAAATAAAAGCAATTCACTTAAGCTAAAATCTAACTATATTGATTTTGATGCGCTTTTTAAATTTAACCCTGAGCCACCAAACAAAGTAGCATTAGAAAATGAATTTGAAGATGTAAAATCTCATGCTGAAGCATTCAATATATATGAGTTGCCATTTACGGATATAGTATTAGACGTCGATATTAAACGTTTGAAGTATCATAGAATTGATTTAAAAAATATTGATGGTAAATTACGTATGACCCAAAATCATTTTATCTATATAGATACATTAAATGTTGATTCTGCAGGTGGTAATTTTAAGCTTTCTGGTTATTTCAATGGTAGTGACCCAAAGCATATTTATTTTAAACCTAACCTAAGTATGCAAAATGTGGATATTGATAGGCTTGCTTATAAGTTTGAAAACTTTGGGCAAGACCATGTATTATCTGAGAATCTACACGGCAAATTAACATCAAAAATTACAGGTAATGTAAGATTATATCCGGATATGGTGCCGGATCTTGATCAATCTGAAATACATATGAATGTTAAGGTCCTAGAGGGAAGACTCGAGAATTATGAACCAATGTCCATGCTTTCTGATTATATAGGAGATAAAAACCTTAAAAAGATAAGATTTGATACACTTCAAAATAAAATTGACATCGATAATGGTAAGGTTGTTATTCCGAGTATGACTATTGAATCTACCATAGGACATATAGAGTTTTCTGGTACTCACGATAGTAATCATAATATTGAATACTATTTAAGAATACCTTGGAAGACAGTAAAAAAAGCGTCTCTGTACAAAATCTTCGGAAACAAGAAAAAAGCAGATTCTATTTATGGCGAAGAGGATATCGTAAAAGTAGATAAAACCAAAAGAACACGTTATTTAAACTTAAAAATTATAGGCACAATGGATGACTATAATATATCTTTGGGAAAGAAAAAGAATAAAAAATAAAGATTTACTATAAATTAGCATATGAAAAAACTTGCACTACACTGGAAGATTATTATTGGAATGGCTCTAGGAATAGCCTTCGGACTTGCTTTCACGACTTTTGAATCAGGTCCAGGAATTATTGCAGATTGGATTAAACCGTTTGGAACAATTTTTATTAATTCATTAAAATTAATTGCTATCCCATTAATTCTTGCGGCATTGATAAAAGGCATTTCTGATTTAAGAGATATATCTAGCTTATCTAAAATGGGTTTAAGGACAATTGTTACCTATGTAATAACTACAATAATTGCAGTTTCAATTGGATTGTTAGTGGTGAGTACTATTCAACCAGGTAATTCTATAGAAGAAGATACTAGAAATGAGCTTATTGAAGCTTATGGAGGTGATGCAGAGGCAAAACGTGTAGCTGCACAAAATCAAAAAGAAGCAGGCCCATTACAAGCTTTAATTGACTTGGTACCAAGTAATATCGTCAACGCGGCTTCAAGTAATAGAAATATGCTACAAGTTATTTTCTTCGCTGTATTCTTTGGTATTGCATTGATTCTAATTCCTGAAGAAAAATCAAAAACAGTAAAGAAGTTTTTTGATGGACTTAATGAAGTTATATTAAAGATGGTGGACTTAATAATGCTAGCAGCACCTTATGGTGTTTTTGCATTAATGGCAGCATTGGTAGTTGAGGCACCAAGTACAGACTTATTTGCGGCTTTGGGGATGTATGCATTATCCGTAGTAATTGGATTAGCATTAATGGTTGTTTTCTATATCACAATGGTTAAACTATTTACAAAAAAATCTCCAAGTTTCTTTTTAAATGGTATAGCACCAGCTCAATTATTAGCTTTTTCTACGAGTAGCAGTGCTGCTACATTACCTGTAACCATGGAACGAGTTACCGAGCATCTTGGAGTAGAGGAAGAAGTATCTAGTTTTGTACTACCAATCGGAGCAACAATTAACATGGATGGTACGAGTTTGTATCAAGCCGTAGCTGCAGTCTTTATTGCGCAAGCATTTGGAATGGATCTTTCTTTTGGAACCCAATTAGGAATCATTGCTACTGCGACTTTAGCGTCTATTGGTTCGGCAGCAGTACCAGGAGCAGGGATGGTTATGTTGGTAGGTGTGTTGGGTTATGCAGGAATACCAGAAGCAGGACTAGCATTGATATTTGCTGTTGATAGGCCGTTAGATATGTGTAGAACAGTTATCAATGTAACAGGAGATGCAACAGTATCTATGCTTGTGGCTAATTCTCAAGATAAACTTCATGATCCAAAACCTAAAGAATGGGATGACCATTATGAAGCTGTAAAATAATTTGAGAAAACACTTAAAGTTGCTATCTTAACTTTTCATAAAAACCAACTTATAGAATTATGAATGTTTGTTTTATTATGTATCCATGGGAAAATATTGACCCAGAGAATGATACAAGTTTAGCTTTAATAAAAGAATGTGTTAAACGAGGGCATGGTGTGGCCATGTGTACGCCTGCAAATTTAACAATACGGGATAGTGTTACTAATGCCTTTTGTAATGTGATTAGCCGTATGGACAAAGTGCCATCTACCCTTAAAGCGTTTTATAAAAAGACGACATTACGAGAAGAAATGTTACCATTAGCTGGTTTTGATGCTATTTTCTTTAGAGCAAACCCACCATTAGATCCATTAATGCTAAACTTTTTGGATTCTGTAAAAGATGATGTTTTTATTGTGAATTCGCTCCAAGGTATGCGAGAGGCTAACAATAAACTTTACACTGCGGCATTCGGTGATGCGCATAGCAATATTATTCCAAACACTCATGTTTCTAAAAACAAGAATTATTTGATTCAGCAAATTAAAGAGTCTAAGTCCGATAAGATGATACTCAAGCCTTTAAATGGTTTTGGTGGTTCTGGTGTTATTCTTATCGAGAAATCAGCCATGAGCAATATTAACTCATTACTCGATTTTTATATCAGCGCGGGTGATGGCGAATCTAATTATGTTATTCTTCAAGATTATATAGAAGGTGCAGATAAAGGCGATGTTAGGATTTTGATGCTCAATGGCGAAGCAGTTGGGGCTATGAAACGTGTTCCAGGTGATGATGATCATCGCTCTAACGTTTCTGCCGGAGGTTCTGTGCAAAAACATACCTTAACCAAAGAAGAAAAGGCATTATGCAAACAAATTGGGCCAAAGCTTGTAAAAGACGGCTTGTATTTTGTAGGTATAGATGTTATAGGCGGAAAACTTGTTGAAGTAAATGTGATGTCGCCTGGAGGAATAACTTATATCAACAAAGTATATAAAAATAAGCGTAAGGTTGAAGAAAAAGTTATTGACTTTTTAGAGAGTAAAGTGCTTGATAATCTCGAAGCATTTAATAGAAGAACACGTCTTCGAAAGACAGTTGAAGACGCATAAATATTGGCTTAATGCTTCAAATTGAATCGCCATTAGTTTCTGTAAATTGGCTTCATAAACATATTGAGGCTGAAAACTTAGTTCTCTTAGACGCTACTATACCTAAAGTAGCTGGTAATGAATTTGAATACGGTTCTGGTTACATTCCAAGATCACAGTTTTTTGATATCAAAAAGAAATTTAGCGATGTTTCTGGTCGATTCCCAAATACTTTACCAAGTGCTGAACAGTTTCAAATTGAAGCTCAAAAACTTGGTATTAATAGGAGCAGTGCTATAGTAGTTTATGATTTACATGGTATCTATTCGAGCTCAAGGGCTTGGTGGCTATTCAAATACTTTGGTCATGATAATATAGCAGTTTTAGATGGTGGTTTACCAGAGTGGAAGAAAACCAATTATAAAACAGTTAGTGCTTATGAGGTTCCAAATTCACAAGGAAATTTTATAGCAATACCTAACGAATCATTAATTACAAACTTTAAAGGTGCAAAGTCATTTTCAAACTCTGGAGAAGCATTAATTTTTGATGCACGTTCACAAAAACGATTTTCTGGAGAAATACCAGAACCAAGAAAAGGATTGCACAGTGGAACTATTCCAAATTCAGTAAATTTGCCATATACAGAGTTACTTTATATGGGCAAATTAAAATCTCAAGAGCAATTAAAACAGCTTTTTGAGGATTTGATTGACACACAAAAAAACCTTATTTTTAGTTGCGGTACAGGAATTACAGCGTGTAATTTAGCACTCGGCGCAACAATAGCAGGATATGAAGACTTAGTGGTTTATGATGGCTCATGGACAGAATACGGAACATTAACACATAATACTATGGAAGCGCCAAATTGGACAAGAAATGAGTTTATGGCATATGTATTATTATATGCTGCGCATTCAGATTTTAAAGAAGATAATCATGAACGTAATATTATCATCTCAAAAGTAGACATGCAAACTTTTCAGAAAATCCATTATGAATTCTCAAGCGATAACGATTATCAAAGCATTCAGAAAATATTGGCCTCTGTCGAAAAACACAAGTATTCCTCAGAAAATATAGACCAAATATTAGCCGATATTAAAGGATTATTTTTCGCAGATGGCGACTATGATATTAAAGAACATTCCATGCTTTTATTTTTAAAGCGTATTTTAAAATAGAATTACATGCTTAGACTTCCTGTTTCAAAAATTATAGAAAATATTAATTCAGAAACCTGTTTTCATGCTGTATCAAATGATTACTCGTTTACCATAAAAATTGATGAATATGTCCCATATGCTTGTGGTGCAGTACATGATGGGCATCAATTCAGAAAAGAACTTTGGGATAATTGTTTACATACAGAATACGATCGCTGGTATGAAGAAGATCCAGAAACTAAGAATATGATTGTATCTCATCCAATTGTTATTGCGGGCTGTGATTCACGTTTTGAATACGATTTAAATAGAGCGCCAAACGAAGCAGTTTTTGAGACTGCTTGGGGAAAACAACTATGGAAAACGCCATTGCCAAAAGCGCAAAAAGAGAAGAGTCAAGAAAAACATGCGAGCTTTTATAAAGTAGTAGAAGCTCTAATATCTAAATTAGAAGACAAATTTGGTGTATGTGTTGTTTATGATATGCATAGCTATAATTGGCAACGTTGGGACCGAGAAGTGCCAACTTGGAATTTAGGAACTTCGAATGTTGATAATGAACGATTTGGAGATTCTATTGAATCATGGCGCACTATTTTAGAATCTATTGATTTGCCAAACGGTATTATACAAACTGCAAAGATTAATGATACGTTTCAGGGCAATGGGTATTTCTTAAAATTTATTACCAATAACTTTAAAAATACATTAGTTTTGGCTACGGAAATTGCCAAAGTGTATTGCGATGAGTACAATCAGGTTATTTACCCTGAAGTAGTTGCAGCGGTAGAAAATCAACTTAGAGATTTATTACCAAAACACGCAGCAGATTTTTACAAAACATTTTCTAATTAATGCCAAGTATAAAGACGACACAAGAGTTTCATGAAGTTTTTGACATCGATTCTAATCTTAATAGATTAGTAAAAAACATTGAACTTCTTAATTATATAAATCCATTAAACATCTCTGCAGAAAAAAAGAAATTCTTCTCTGCTAAGTATAATTACGAACCAGAGTTTAAATATCCAAAGATTAAATTTAATGGTTATAAACTCCATCGTCTATTTTTCTCACAACGCTTAGAGCGCATCGAAGATGAAGATATTCGCCAATTGTATGAAGACATTATTTATGAATATTCAGGACTTATAGAGTGCATAGAGACAATAGGAAAAGGTAAAAAATTCTACTATAATAGCTTAAAAAGCTTTGGAACTCCTACAGAACGTGATATTGAAAACGCAAAATTTATTTTACGTTTTGATGATGTTGATGAAGCAGATTTAGAGCCAATACATGATGTGTTATATGCTAGGGATTATTTTGAAAACTATTCCAAACGCTATGATTTTAGGTATAATCTAAAGATTAGTAATAATATTTCTGCAGCTGCTATGGTACTTAATAATACGCAGACCTTAGTATTGCGAAAAAATCATAAATACAGCAATAATCAATTAAAAGTGCTTGCAAATCATGAAATAGGTGTGCACTTGGTAACAACTTTTAATGGCTTGTCGCAACCACTTAAAGTGTTTTCTAACGGTTTTCCTAACAATGTAGAGACGCAAGAAGGTTTGGCTGTTTATTCAGAATATATGAGTGGTTCTTTAACCATGTATCGATTGCGAGAATTAGCATTTAGAGTTATAGCTGTTGATAGTTTGAGCAAAGGTTATGGTTTTTCAGATACTTTTAATTTATTAAATGGGCAATATAAACTTGAGCGCCATAAGGCTTTTAGTATCACACAGCGTGTGCATCGAGGAGGAGGATTTACAAAAGATTTTTTGTATTTAACTGGTTTAAGAAATGTCTACCAGTATGCGAAACAGAATAAGGATTTAGGGAAGCTTATAATGGGTAAAGTCTGTATGTCATATTTGCCAACTATTGATAAACTTATCGATTTAGGATTAGCAATACCTCCTAAGTATTACACAGATGCCTATGAGACTAATAGTAATACCAATTCTAAATTGGATTTTATTTTAGATGGTTTGAAGTAAAAACCTCAAAGCTAGATTTTTCGGTCTATCATCTTCATAATGAAACTTAAATAGGGTAGACTTGCCATATTTTAAGAACTTGATTCGTTCCTAACTAACAGAAGCTAGGCTCAAGCTAACATAATCTTGCCTTGAGGTTTAGAGTAAATTAACCAACCATCAACTTTAAACTCATTATTAAAAGTAGCTATTATACTACATATCTAAAAACGACTATGAGTAAACAGGCCTTTTTTTAAAGTGAAATAGTATTTTGGATGAGTAAAGGCTTAATCTAAGAATTTTGCCTTCAATTCTGGTGTTGGAATCATACAAGCATCTCTTTTTCCATACCATTTATATCTGTTTTTGGCAATATAATCGTAAAACCAATTTCTTATAAAAGCAGGAATAATAAAGAATGCTGCCATTAAGTTTGTTGGGAAGTTGAGAGACTTACCCACATGTAATGCCGCCGCAGATTTGCTATAAATTTTATATGTTTCTGGATTAAAAAGTAATATAGAATCTACCTCTGTAGTATCTATATTAAACTCATTAATTATAGTTTCTCCTATTTTACTTTGCAGTGGCGCAAATAGAAATTTATTTTTCTTATCTCGTTTTATAACATACAAGACACTACTATTACAAAGGTTGCATACACCATCGAATAGTATTAATCGTTTGTCTTTTGGAATGTTATTAATCATTTTTTTACTTCTACTAATTCTAATAAATCTACACTGACATTAGTTGTAAATAAACCATAATTCACTCTAGCTTTCCCTTTCTCAATATCATCAATACTACCAATAGCACGTCCATCGTGCATGCGCACACGGTCTCCAATTTTAAGTACTGGTTTTGGAGGTACAGGTTTTTCTTGTTCTTTTTTCTTAGCCGCTTTTTTCTTTTTTCTAATAACTTCTATTTTCTTTTCGGCTTCCTTTTTGATTTGAGTTTCTTTAGCTTTTTCTGCTCTTTTTTGTTTTGCTGAAACTTTCTTACGCTTAGAGTTCTCTATTTGTACCAATCTAAATAACTCAGCCATTAACTCACGCTTCTTGTTATTATTCTGAAATCTTTCGGCTAAGTCATTCACTTTTTGGCCTAAATATATCAGGCGTTGATTACTATCATATAATTCTTGATAGCTTTCTAGTTTTTTTTGAACTTTCTGGTTAATACCCTCAAGTTTTTCTGCCTCAGTAAGTTTTTTCTTTTCATTTTCTTTTAAAGAACGCTCTGTTTGCTCAAGCTTACTACGTTGTTTCTGAAGCTTAGCAATAGTAGCATCAAATCGTACCTTGCCACGTTCAATTTTTTTCTTTGCCTTATTAATTAGGCTATAGGGTATCCCATTTTTTTGAGCAACCTCAAAAGTAAAAGAGCTTCCGGCTTGCCCTATCACTAATTTATAAATAGGTTCAAGTGTACGTTCATTAAAAAGCATATTAGCATTACGCATATATGGCAATTCGTTTGCTAATAATTTTAAGTTCGAATAATGAGTCGTAATTATCCCAAAAGCCTTTCTGTCGTAAAAAACCTCTAAAAAACTCTCTGCTAAAGCACCTCCCAATTCGGGGTCAGAACCTGTGCCAAATTCATCAATTAAGAATAATGTATTTTTATTACACTTTCTTAAAAAATAGTTCATTTGCTTAAGGCGATAACTGTATGTGCTTAAATGATTCTCTATAGATTGATTATCACCGATATCGCTTAATACGCGATCAAACAAACATACTTGACTACGCTCATGAACAGGAATGAGTATGCCACTTTGAAGCATAACTTGTAATAAACCAACTGTTTTTAAAGTAATACTTTTTCCACCAGCATTTGGGCCAGAAATGACGATGATTCTGCTATCATCTGCTAAACTTATAGTCTGCGGAAATGTTTCCTCTTCATTTTCAGTATTAGTTAAATAGAGTAGAGGATGATAAGCATCACGGAGATACATACTGCGTTTTTCAGAAATCTCAGGAAGAATGGCATTCATGCTTCTCGCATATTTTGCCTTAGCCGATATCACATCAATCTTAATTAAAAACGCTTGATATTGATTTAATAGTGGCAGAAATAGACGTATATAATTGGTTAGTTCTTTTAAAATTTTAATAACCTCTTCTTTCTCTTCGTATTCAAGGTTGTTTAACTCTCTAGAATAGTTTAAAGTCGTTTCTGGTTCTATATAGACGATACTACCCGTTTTACTACCTCCCATGATAGCGCCTTTAACTTTTCGCCTATACATGGACTTAACTGCTAAAACACGTTTATTTTCAATTACAGATTCGCGTATATCGTCTAAATATTCTAGATTATGATATTTGTTTAATGCTGAAGAAAAGCTTGTATTAATTTTTGTTCTAAGACCGCTAATAGATTTCCTTAAAATAGCTAAAGCAGGGGACGCATTGTCTTTTATGTCTCCAAAGCGGTCAACTACGAAGTCTACTTGTTCAATTATTGATGTGTTATGTTCTATTGGATTTGAAAGCTTATATAGACTTGGATAGTACTCTTTAAATTTTTCAAAAAACTTTAGAATTGTGTTAACCGTTAGAGAAGTGCTAACTATCTTCTGCAAACTATGAACCTCTAAATAAGTGTTTTCAATATTTAGAAGTTTTATTTCTTTTGTTAACGCTTCGAAGCCATGATTTGGGATACGATTGTCATTGTCAAAAGAAGAAACATACTCGTTTGTATAAGCTAACTCTCTTTTTAAAATTTCGGTATCAGAAAATGGGATAACAGATAGTGCTGATTCTTTTCCCATATTAGTGATGCAGTGCTCACTCAATTGAGATTGAACAGTATCAAACTCTAAGTCATCTAATGTTTTCTGATGTATATTAATCATATCTACTTCCAATTAAATGGAAACCTAATTATTAAATTCGAAGGCAAATTTAAGTGAATTCAATTATAGCACCTAATGCATTAAGAGGCTTTTATTATTTGTTAATTTTATATTTGTTGTATGAATGTATCAATCAATCAAAGCTGGAAAACATATCTTTCTCCCGAATTTGAGAAACCCTATTTTTCTGAACTTGTAGGCTTTGTAAAAAAAGAATATGCTACAAACACCTGTTACCCAAAAGGGTCAGAGATTTTTAATGCCTTTAACCATTGCAAGTTTGAT
The DNA here is from genome assembly GCF_014635865.1 of Winogradskyella haliclonae. GTDB lineage: Bacteria > Bacteroidota > Bacteroidia > Flavobacteriales > Flavobacteriaceae > Winogradskyella > Winogradskyella haliclonae. The sequence goes on from NZ_BMDQ01000002.1 coordinate 179,819, forward strand.
GATTTAAAAGTGGTGATTATTGGTCAAGACCCTTATCACGGACCAAACCAAGCCAATGGCTTATGTTTTTCTGTAAATGATACTATTGCGCATCCACCATCACTGATTAATATTTTCAAAGAGTTGCAAATGGATATAAACATGCCATATCCTAAAAGTGGAAATTTAATGCCCTGGGCAGACCAAGGTGTACTGTTATTAAATGCTACATTAACAGTAAGAGCTCATGAAGCAGGAAGTCACCAAAGAAAAGGTTGGGAAACGTTTACGGATTCAGTAATTAGAGTTATTAGTGAGCATCAAAATGATATTGTGTTTTTACTTTGGGGCGGATTTGCTAAAAAGAAAGCTAAATTAATTGACCATGATAAACATCACATTCTAACCTCAGGACATCCTTCACCATTGAGTGCTAATCGCGGTTATTGGTTTGGAAACAAACATTTTAGTAAGGTAAATAGCGTACTTAAATCGCTACATGTAGAGGAAATAGACTGGAGAATTAATTAACTGTAAATATATACTTGCCTTGTTCATCAGAATTAACAATTCTTGAAGTAATATTAACATATCCTCTTTCGTAAACACCAAGATTAACGGTTGTTTCCCCATTAGAGTTATTAAACAATAATTCAGGTCCTGCCAAGTAATAGACACCTGACTCTAATAATTGAATGCTAAACTTACTACGGAACGAATTCCCATCATAAATGCTAATCACTTCAATCAATTGGTTGTTTAATCTCACATCACCTTCAGTAATGTTAATACTGTTTTCATTTAAAGGAATTTCTACAACAGATTGAAAAGCTGTTTCTTTATAAAGAATTAGTTGATGAAATGCTCTAGATTCAGCAATTTCAGCATATGTAAAGTCACTTAAATTTATATTTGTATTTTCTATTGTAACCTGATTGTCTTCTATAATAGTTTCAATAAATACAGAATCTCCAACATTAAATGAAGTTTGATTGTTATCAACAGAAATAAGGTTATCATTCTCTACAAAAAGTGTTTGGGAGATGCTATCTTCTTCAGGACAACAAAGTGATGCACAAAGAGAAAAACCAACCATGAGAGTAAAAGAGAAAGCTTTCATTAATTTCGTTTTATGATAGATGATATAAAACCGAAATGGTTGCGTATTTTTTCAAACTTTATATACCAAATCCTCATATGCCCACTTTTCAGGAATGATATTTAGATGAAGTAATTCATCTTGAACCTTATTTAAGGTCTTTTTATCAATTAATTCTTGCGACCATTCCGTTAGTGATAACCATTCTCGAACATCTTCAAGTTCTTGATTATAACGATTAGCAATTGTTCTGTCGATACTTGGTATATTCTTAAATTCTGAAGTAGTACTATTTATTATTTCTAAAATTGTTTTTACATCTTCCATATTCTCTTTTAAAAACGCCTCTCTAACTGCTATTACAAAACATGGCCATGGAGATGGGCAATTACCAATTCGTCTAAATATACCATCATCTACTAATGGTTTAGTCGTAAATTTTTCCCACATAAAATATTCAGCATCACCGTTTGTTAAACCTTTTACTGCGCCATCTAAATTTTTAATAACTGAAAAATTAAGGTCTTTCTTTAGATCCCAATCATTGTTCTTTGCATTAACATAAGCCATTAAATGTGATCCCGAACCATAACGACTAATTGCTGCTCGTGTTCCTTTTATGTCATCAATAGTATTGAATTTTGAATCTTGAGCAACATGAATACCCCAAATTAGAGGTGATTGTGTATAAGTTTGTATAATTCTTGATGGATTACCTGCAATGATATCTTTAACGATACCTTCTGTGAGTATTACCGCTAGGTCAATATCACCATCACGTAAGCCTTTACACATTTGTCCTGTGCCACCATGGTAATCGTGCCATCTGAGATTAATACCCTCAGCTTTATATTCACCATTTTTAAGGGTTAAGTACCAGGCTAAATTAAAATGTTCAGGAACACCTCCTATATTTATCTTATTCATATTTGCGCTTTGAAAAGGCTCTAATTTAAATGTTTACGATGCGCTCTAAAGCATACATAATCAATTGTTCTACTGTTTGCTTTGGATGTTGACTAAAAGTACCATTAGCTCTGTTGGCGATAATGGCATTTAATGACAAGGCTTCATGTCCTAATAGCTTAGACAGTCCATATATAACCGAAGTTTCCATTTCAAAATTAGTGATTCTAAAATCTTTATAACTAAAATTATCTAGTTTAGAATTAAGGTTGGCGTCTTGCAATGGTAATCTCAACACACGTCCTTGGGGACCATAAAAACCTCCAGCTGTACCTGTCATGCCTTTTAAGACGGTATTACTTTCAAAGTACTTTTGTAAATAAGTACTATTAATAATAATAATAGGTCTTGCTTTATTTTTATCCCAATGTGTATGTTCTATAAATTTATCTTCAATTTCAGGATTATTAATACCATCTATCTGATAGAAATGCAACATGCCATTAACATCTAAAGCGTGTGTACTTATTAAAAAAGAATCTACAGGTATATCAGCTTGCAATGCACCTGATGTGCCAATTCTTATAATGTTTAAGCTAGTTAAATTTTGTTTTGGTTTTCGTGTTTCCAAATCAATATTTACTAATGCATCTAGTTCGTTGAGAACAATATCGATGTTATCTGGACCAATGCCAGTAGAAATTACCGTTATTCTGCGGTCTTTGTAATAACCAGTTTGGGTTTTGAATTCTCTTTTTTGAGTAGTAAATTCAATACTTTCGAAATGCTTTGTTATTTTTTCAACACGATCTTGGTCTCCTACAAAAATTATGGTATCAGAAATATGTTCTGGCCTTAAATTCAAATGATAAACACTACCATCTGGATTAAGTATGAGTTCTGAGTCTTTAATTGACATGCGAGACTGTTTTTATGAGTTTGTTTTTGGTAGTGCTGAATTGATAATCTAATCGTGAAATACCACCATATCTAATGTCATTATTAATTTCTGAAGCAAAATTGTGTTCTCCTAACAAGGCGTCATGCCCTTTTCTGGTGAGTATCAATTTTTTATCTGAAGCTTGAAAAAAGTTGGTGAGTTTATTTACCATTCTTTGAAATTGAATATCTCCAAAACCATAGTAACCTTGATAGTTAAGGCAATAACCTAATAAATGGTGTTCCGATTTTATATCCTTTTCTTTGATAAGTTTAAGGATATTTTCCTCTATAGTACAAAGGCCTGTTTTTTGATTTGGAAATCGCTTTAAATGTGCTTTTAAGCAATTCGTTAAGTACTTAAAACTTGAATTTTTAGTAATGTAAGGTTTAAATATATTATGGTCTTTTCCACAGTAAGTACGCCATAAAGTAATTGCCAAATCTATATCGTCTTGGGTTAGCAAAACGCGATTTTGATAATGGACATTTAATTCCTCTGGACTTAGTTCTGGTAATCCTTTTAAATCTTTTTCGCCTTCAACTCGACCACTACAAATAAGGTATAATGGCTTATTAATTTCTTTTTGATGCAATAAGCTTATAACTGCAATTAGATTAATATGACAGAATAAATCGTACTCAAACCAGAGATTAACCTCTTTATATGCCTCGGCATTATCAAGAATGGCTATAGAGTCACTCAGGTTATAATCTAAAGTATTAATATCGTAATACTTAGCTAAGAATGACTTTCGAGTGTTGTAAAACTCTTCAGAGTCAATTAATGGCACTGTAGGACCTTCGCTAAGCATTTCTCGCCAAGTTAATATATCCTCTTTAAAATCTAATTCTCTCAGATAGTTGGTCAAGCTATCACCATTTGTAATATGCAAAGATGTTTTAGCCATAATTAACCCCCAACACGTTTTACATTAAACCCTTTGTCCTTAAGAATACTCATTATTTTATCGCGATAATCACCTTGAATAATAATTTTATCATCTTTATAACTACCACCAACACTGAGTTTTTGCTTCAATTCTTTAGCTAGCATTTTGAAATCTTCAGTAGCACCAGTATAACCTTCTAAGATTGTAATTGGCTTGCCCTTACGTTTTTCGTACTTACATATTATTGGGGCATCTTGTAGCCAAATATCTAATGTTTCATCAACTTCATTTTCTGAAACTTCTGGAATATGGTCAGGAAAGAGGTTTTTTAGTTGGTCTTTTAAATCCATGAGGCTAGCTTACTTTTTAAGACCTAACTCTATCAAACGTTCATTTAAGAATTCTCCCGCCGTGATATCTTCAAATTGTTTTGGATTGTTTTCATCTACACAGCTATCTAAAACGTTTAATTTCATTTCACTAATAGGATGCATAAAAAATGGAATAGAATAACGAGATGTGCCCCATAATTCTCTTGGTGGATTCACCACACGATGTATTGTAGATTTTAGCTTATTATTAGTATGTCTTGACAGCATATCACCAACATTAATCATTAATTCGTCTGGTTCAGCAATAGCGTCAATCCAATCGCCTTTATGGTTTTGCACCTGTAAACCACGGCCTTGTGCACCCATTAATAGTGTAATAAGGTTGATATCACCATGAGCAGCAGCTCTAACAGCATTTTTTGGTTCGTCAATAATTGGAGGGTAATGTATTGGTCTTAAAATAGAATTCCCATTGTGTATGTAATTGTCAAAATAATTTTCTTCAAGTCCCACAAAAAGAGCCAATGCTCGCAATACATACTTTGCAGTTTCTTCGAGTTTAGCATAGGTTTTTTTACCAACTTCATTAAACTTTGGAAGCTCTTTAACCTCAACATTTTCTGGGTATTCTTTTCGACGTTCTTCATCATCTTCTACATACTGACCAAAATGCCAAAACTCTTTTAAATCACCTTCTTTTTTGCCTTTTGCACTTTCCTTTCCAAATGAGATATAACCACGTTGACCTCCAATGCCTTCTATTTCATATTCGCGTTTCTTTTCAACTGGAAGGTCAAAAAAGTTTTTAACTTCAGTATAGAGACTGTCTACTAATTCATCATCTAAGAAATGTCCTTTCAATGCTACAAAGCCAATATCTTCATAGGCCTTTCCTATTTCATTTATAAATTTTTGCTTTCTATTTGGGTCACCTGATAAAAAATCTTTAAGGTCTACACTAGGTATTCTGTCCATGATATGCAGTTTTATTAATTACATGTAATACAAATCTAGTGAAAACCCAATAAAAACAGGAGATTTATACCAATAAAATTGATGAATAATAAGTTATAATTTCTATCTATTTTAGTTACATTTGATTGACTATTAAAAAATGTTACTTACATGTCTAACCCAACAATGAAATCTATAAATTATGACAGAGCTTCTCTAAGTGACGAGACGCTAATTCAGTTATATTACAACATGCTAAGACCGCGTTTAATAGAAGAGAAGATGCTTATTCTATTAAGACAAGGCAAAATATCTAAATGGTTTTCTGGTATTGGACAAGAGGCAATTTCCGTCGGTTTAACAATGGCATTAGATAAGGAAGAATATATACTACCAATGCATCGTAATCTTGGTGTTTTTACGACAAGAGAGATTCCATTATTTCGATTGTTTTGCCAATGGCAAGGAAAAGCTAGTGGATTTACAAATGGACGTGACCGTTCTTTTCATTTTGGCACACAGGAGTATCATATTGTTGGAATGATTTCGCATTTGGGACCACAACTTGGGGTTGCAGATGGCATTGCTTTAGCTAATTTATTGAAAAAAAATAATAAGGTAACTGCAGTTTTTACTGGAGAAGGCGGCACTAGTGAAGGAGATTTTCATGAAGCATTGAATGTGGCTTCTGTATGGCAATTGCCAGTACTATTTTGTATTGAAAATAATGGTTATGGCTTATCTACACCAACTGCTGAGCAATACAATTGTGAGCATTTAGCAGATAGAGGCATAGGTTATGGAATGGAATCTCATATTATTGATGGTAATAATATTACAGAAGTCTATACAAAAGTTTCTGAATTGGTCGAAGACATTCGTCAGAATCCACGTCCAGTACTACTAGAATTTAAAACGTTTAGAATGCGTGGTCATGAAGAGGCGAGTGGTACAAAATATGTTCCTCAAGAGTTAATGGACCATTGGGCTGCAAAAGATCCGCTAGAAAATTACCAAGAGTATTTGAAAACTCTAGGTGTTTTGACTGAAGAAAAAGTGCAGGAGTTTAACGATAAAATTAAAGCAGAAATCAATACTGCATTAGATCAAGCTTATGCTGAAGAAAAAATAACCCCAAATTTGAGTACTGAATTAAATGATGTATATAAAACATTTGTATATCAAGAAGTTAATAAAAATACAAAAACTAAAGAACTTCGATTGATTGATGCAATTTCTGAAGGTTTAAAGCAATCTATGGAACGTCATGATGACTTAGTGATTATGGGTCAAGATATCGCTGAATATGGCGGCGTTTTTAAAATTACTGATGGCTTTGTTGAGCAATTTGGAAAAGGCAGAGTGCGTAACACACCGATTTGTGAATCTGCAATAGTTGAAGCTGGAATGGGATTATCTATCGCAGGAATGAAAGCTATTGTAGAAATGCAATTTGCTGACTTTGTGAGTTCTGGTTTTAATCCAATAGTTAATTATCTAGCTAAGTCTCATTATCGTTGGAATCAACAAGCAGATGTTGTAGTGCGAATGCCATGTGGAGCAGGTGTTGCAGCTGGGCCATTTCATTCACAAACTAACGAAGCCTGGTTTACCAAGACGCCAGGTCTAAAAGTAGTATATCCTGCTTTTCCAGCTGACGCTAAAGGCCTGTTAATCACAGCAATTAATGACCCAAATCCTGTATTATTTTTTGAACACAAAGCCTTATATAGAAGTATACGTCAAGAAGTACCTAGCGATTATTATACCTTACCTCTTGGTAAAGCATCACTTTTAAGAAAAGGCAACAATATTACCATAATTACTTATGGTGCTGGCGTGCATTGGGCTTTAGATGTTCTAGAAAACAATGCTGACATCTCTGCTGACTTAATTGATTTGCGTTCATTGCAGCCCATGGATAAAGAAGCAATAATTAACTCTGTAAAGAAAACCAATAAAGCCATTATACTTCAAGAAGATTCTATGTTTGGCGGTATAGCGAGTGACTTATCAGCTATGCTTATGGAAGAATGTTTTGAATACTTGGATGCTCCTGTAAAGCGTGTAGCGAGTTTAGAAACACCAATCCCTTTTGATAGCCAATTAGAACAACAGTATTTGGCAAAAGACAGATTCCTTGAATCCTTATTAGAATTAATAAGCTATTGATTTTAACTTTTCTTACAAAAAAATAGCATACAATTTCTGTATATTTAAAGTCAATTCAATTCAGTTAAAAAATGAAAAATATAAGTTACGCTATAGTTGTACTATTTGTAGTATTCAGCTGTAAAGAAAATGAGATGAGCAATGATTATACGTCTATTGATGTCCCAGTTGCAGAAAAAACACCTAAAGCGCTCACAGCTCATGGCGATACACGTGTAGACGATTATTTTTGGATGCGTTTAACTGATGAGCAAAAAAATGCTGAGACTCCAGATAAACAAACTCAAAAAGTGTTGAGCTATCTAGGGGATGAGAATAGTTACAAGAAAGAAGTTTTAAAGCATACAGAGGATTTACAAGAGAACTTATATAATGAGATTGTTGGGCGTATAAAAAAGGATGATCAATCAGTCCCTTATAATGATAATGGATATTCTTATTACACAAGGTTTGAAGATGGAATGGATTATGCCTTGTATTGTAGAAAAAAACTTGAAGAAGGTAGTAAAGAGGAAATTATTCTTAATGGGCCTGCAATGGCTGAAGGTTATTCGTATTACGGTATAGCAAGTCGTTCTATTAGTCAAAATAATAATATAATGGCTTTTGGGATTGATACGGTTTCGAGAAGACGCTATAATATTTACTTTAAAGATTTAAATTCTGGTAAAATGTTATCAGATCAATTGAACAATACTACAGGAAGTGTTGCTTGGGCTAATGATAATAAAACGGTCTTTTATACTTCAAAAGACCCAGTAACTTTAAGAGCTAACAAAATATATAGACATGTCTTAGGTACAAAACAATCTGCTGATGAGTTGATTTTTGAAGAAGTCGATGATACCTTTAGTTGCTTTGTTTATAAATCTAGATCTGATGCTTATATTATGATTGGTAGTTCTCAAACACTATCAACAGAATACCAATATTTAGATGCCAATAACCCATATGGGAAGTTTAAAATTATTCAGCCTAGAGAAAAAAACCTAGAATATTCTGCAGATCATTACAAAGACCATTTTTACATACGCACAAATTTAGATGCAAGCAACTTTAAATTAGTAAAAACACCAGTAACAGCAACAGAAAAAAATAACTGGACAGATGTGATTCCGCATCGAAAAGATATTCTTTTACAAAGTTTTGTGCTTTTTAGTAATCATTTGGTGCTTCAAGAGCGAGTAAATGGATTAAGAGCTATTCGTGTTAAGACTTGGGATGGAAAGGATGACCATTACATAGAATTTAGTGACCCTGCTTATGTGTCATATCCAACAACAAATTTAGATTTTGACACCCATATTCTTCGCTATGGTTATACATCACTTACTACTCCTGGTAGTACATTTGACTATGATATGAACACAAAAACTCAAGTACTTTTAAAAGAACAAGACGTTTTAGGTGAAGATTTTTCCAAAGACAATTATATCTCCGAACGCATTTATGCTACAGCAAAAGATGGGGTAAAAATTCCTATTTCTTTGGTGTATAAGAAGGGGACTGTAAAAAGTGCGGATACACCATTATTATTGTACTCATATGGGTCGTATGGTTCAAGTTCCGAACCATTTTTTAGCACAGATAGATTAAGCTTATTAGATCGTGGTTTTATTTATGCAATGGCTCATATTAGAGGTGGACAAGAAATGGGAAGACATTGGTATGAAGACGGCAAACTGCTTAAAAAGAAAAACACCTTTACAGATTTTATTGCTGCTGGAGAATACCTTGTTAACGAAAACTATACAAGCTCTGACCATCTTTATGCTATGGGAGGAAGCGCAGGTGGATTACTAATGGGTGCTGTAGTTAACATGAAGCCAGACTTATGGAATGGCGTAGTGGCAGCAGTACCTTTCGTGGATGTTGTATCAACAATGATGGATGAAACAATTCCGCTGACAACTTTTGAGTTTGACGAATGGGGGAACCCAAAAGACAAAGAGTATTATGATTATATGAAGTCTTATTCACCTTACGATAATGTTGAAGCAAAAGACTACCCAAATATACTTATTACTACGGGGTATTGGGATAGTCAAGTACAATATTGGGAACCTGCTAAATGGACAGCAAAACTTCGTGAATACAAAACGGATAATAACATGTTGGTTCTAGATTGTGATATGGAAACAGGTCATGGTGGCGCTTCAGGCAGATTTGACCGTTATAAGCGTACAGCACTTTACTATGCTTTTTTACTCAATTTAGAGGAAATGAAAAAGTTTAAGTTATAAGACATATTTCATCAAAGATGGATACCCAGTAAACTAAAATTTACTGGGTATTTGTTTAAACTATATATGCATTACTATATTTTTAAGCTCTTAGCCACAGCCTGACACTCATCCAAAACACGTAATAAATTCCCGGACCATAATTGCTCAATTTGCGCTTCAGAATAACCACGACGTACTAATTCTAAAGTTACATTAAAAGTTTCAGAAGCATCGTTCCAACCTTCAATACCACCACCGCCATCAAAATCACTACTGATACCAACATGGTCAATGCCCATTTTGCTAACTAGATAGTCGATATGATCTACAAAATCAGAGACATTAACTTCTGGTGGAAAATCAGCCATAGCATCAATCTTAGCTTTTGCTAAATCATTAATTTTTGACAAATAACCGCTTTCTGTTATAGAATCCTGAAGTGTTTTATCCAAAGCTCTGAACTCACGACGATTGTAATACGTGACACCCAAAGAGTCTGCAATTTGGGTTTTAATGTTTGTAGCTGCGTTATTTCTAGCTTCTGATTTTTCTGTGCTCAAATAACTTCTAAATGCTACAGTTTGTACAACACCACCATTGTCTTTTAGCCACTGCAATTGTTCATCATCCAAGTTTCTACTATGATCACACAAGGCTCTTGCAGATGAGTGTGATGCTATAATAGGTGCTTCGGTTAATTCTATCATTTGGCGCATGGCTTCTTTTGATGGATGAGAAACGTCTATCATCATGCCAACTTTATTCATTTCTTTTACCACCATTTTACCAAAATCACTTAGTCCGTTATGTAGCCATTCATTATCAGCTTCACCAGTATTGCTATCACATAACTGGCTGTGTCCATTGTGAGATAAAGACATATATCTTGCTCCTAAATCGTAAAACTTCTGGACATTTTCAATATCCAACCCAACTGGGTAACCATTTTCAATACCAATCATGGCAACTTTTTTACCAGATGCATTAATACGTCTAACATCGTCTGATGTTCTTGCTAATTCAATTTGGTCTGGTGCATAATCTCTAACTAAGCGATGAATAGCGTTAAATTTTGACATAGCATTTGCATGGGCTTTTTCAAAACCTTCTCTAGATAATGAATCTTGTCCTGTATATACGATAAACCATGGTACATCTAAGCCACCTTCTAGCATTTTAGGCAAATTAACTTGGTTGTCTAATCGTTGAGTATAGTTTATAGAATCCGTAAAATTGGCAACATTAATATCACAATGGGTATCTAAAGTTATGACTCGGTCGTGAATCTCTTTTGCGTAAGCAATAATCTCTTCTTCAGTCTTAGGTTCAGATTTACAACTAGATAATAGAATGGTTAATACAAAAAAGGGTAGTGTGGCGTTTAGTTTCATATTTGAGATATCAATTTTGCATAAAAATAGAGTAGAATATGCTAAAAACAAAAAACCAGCATTACTACTAATGCTGGTTTACTCAAATTCGATTTTGATTAGATTCATAGTCTAATGTTTTCTAGGTCATCATCTAAACTGTTAGATGTATTGACGATTTTTGATAAGGCTTTCATAATTGATTGATTTTAAAAGATTATCTAAAACGCCTTTTACTGTTCCAAGTAAAACTTTTAGCCTCTGAATTTCTGTTCGTTAACTGATTGTTGTCTAATGTTCTCATGATTGTTCGATTTTTAATTGATTACACTATAAAGACGATCAATAAAAAATTATGTTACAAGTAAAACATTGATTTAACACACATTAACTTTACATTAACCTTAGTTGCGTTTAACATTGACTTCAGATAATATAAAAGGATAAGCTTCTTTTACTGCTTTTAACTCTTCTTTTGATAGCTCGTCTGGAATCTTATCAAAGGTCTTTTTTGCATACGCTACTCGTAAATCATAATAGGCATCACTAATTTCATCTTGTACGGCGATATACATACCATAATTGGTTAATGCATCGTGTTTTAATGATATTATAGCTTCTGAAGGCTTATCTGATAAGTTGGGCTGTTGTTCACCATTACAATAACCACAAACGTTCTCTCCATTGTTATCTATAAATGCGATAACTAAATCTTTTAATTCTTCTAGTTCTATTATTTCATCTTCAGCCATAATCTTATTTTCAAAATTTATGAATATTCTAAAAACATTGCGCTCATTAAAAGGTACATCACATGGTGGATTAGCACATTTATCAGGTAGCTTCCTAAGAATACCTTTTTCTGCAGAAATAGTAGTGGTAACTAAGAAAAAGATGAGCAGTAAAAAAGCAATATCTGCCATTGAACCAGCATTAACGGATGGAGCATTTCGTCTTGAATTTCTCATATTAAGTACGTTTTAAGATTAATGTTAAAGAAATCACAAAAACAATACCACTTTTAAAATGTTGTTAACAAGAGCCTTTGAAACCGTTATTATGTACTATTTTTGCAAAATTGGTCCGTTAAACATTTAATTGGCCTTAGCTATTAATACTTATTTTAAGCATCATATGTCTGTAGACACCCATATACAAGTAGAAAAAGAGAGTAAAAAGCGACTCTACGACTATCAAATTTCTGACCTCAATCGGATTTTTGATGTCATGGATGAGTCACCCGAGGATTATAATTTGCTCTATCAGTTGCCAACTGGCGGAGGAAAAACAGTTATTTTCTCAGAGATTGTTAGGCGATATATCAACGACAGAAACAAAAAGGTAGTTATACTTACACATCGTATCGAGTTGTGTAAACAAACATCTAGTGTGCTTTCTGGTTTTGATGTAAAGAACAAAATTATAAATAGTAAGGTTAAAGACCTGCCAGATCAGGATGAGTATCAATGCTTTGTCGCAATGGTAGAGACGCTTAACAATCGTTTATCTGAAAATGATTTTGAGTTAAAAGATATTGGACTTGTTATTATTGATGAAGCGCATTATAACTCTTTTAGAAAGCTATTTAAATTCTTTGACAATTGTTTTATTCTTGGAGTTACAGCCACGCCTCTTAGTAGTAATATTAAGTTACCAATGAAAGATAATTATAACAATCTAATTGTTGGTGATGATATATCTACATTGATTAAAAATGGGTTTTTGGCCAAGGCAGAAATGCTGAGTTACGATGTTGGCCTAACATCTCTAAAGGTTGGTATTAATGGTGATTATACAGTAAAATCGTCTGAAGCATTATATACTAATAGTTTTATGCAAACAAAGCTTTTAACTGCGTTTGATGATACTTCAAAAGGTAAAAAGACATTAATCTTTAATAATGGTATCCACACGTCTAAGGAAGTCTATCATACTTTCAGAAGAGCTGGTTATAGTATTCGACATCTTGATAATACTGCTAATAAAGAAGAACGAAAAGAAACACTTGAATGGTTTAAGAATACACCAGATGCTATATTAACTTCAGTAAGTATACTTACGACTGGTTTTGATGAGCCTTCGGTAGAATCTATAATCTTAAATCGTGCTACAAGATCATTGACTTTATATTTTCAGATGATTGGTCGTGGCTCTCGTATTTATGGTGATAGAAAATCGTTTCAGGTTGTTGACTTAGGTAATAACATAGCCCGTTTTGGACCTTGGGATCAGCCTGTAGATTGGCAACATATCTTTAAATACCCTGATTTTTATTTGGAAAACATTGTTGATGACGATACACTAGAACGAGACTTTATTTATGAAATGCCAGATGCTCTTCGTAAAAAGTTTAAAAAATCTGAATCTTTGGATTTTAATGTAAAAACAGAGTATAAGCAAGTGCTAAATTCTGGGAAAAAATCATTTACAGTAATAGAACGCTCTATAGAGCAGCATTCAAAAATATGTATCGAGAATTGTGAGGATGTTTTTGAAGCCCGTGAGTTGATAAAAGAATTGCAAGACGAAATAGCATATAGAATTAAACAATATTGCTATTGTATTATGAACAGTACTCAAAACTACAAAGACTGGCTTCTTGAAGAGTATAACAGGCGTTTAAGACTAAGTTTTAACGGAAAGTTTTAACTTTTTTTTGAAAGGTTTTTGTTTTTTATGCGTTTAATTTGAAATAGGTATAGTTTTTGTTGCTTATACCTTAATATAATTAAATCTAATATGTATAATCGTTTTTTAATCATTCTCTGCTTTATAGTCTTTGGCTTTACGCTGAATGCCCAGGTGACTGATAAAGAGAAAAAAACGATTAGAATCCCAGCTGTAGAATCTAAAAAAGAAAAAGATTCGACACCTATACGCATAAAAGTTGCTCCAAAAAAAAATCCAAAAGCGGATATAGACAAATCAAATACTAAATCAAATACTATTTCGCGAAAGAAGGCTACTGAAGTAGAACGCCCTTTTTCCCTGATTTATGATGATGGTTTAAGGAGTCCTGGTGAAATATTCGAAGAGCGCTGGAAAAAAGAAGCTCAAGCTTTAGGTATAAGAAAATTTATGAGTGATCAATTCTTAGGTCAATATAATATAGATACTGAGTTTGTAAATATAGTTTGCCGTGATCACGAGTATCCTGATGGTGATCGTGTAAGCATCTCATTAAATGGTGAACTAGTATACAGAAATGTGACGCTAACTTCTCAATACAGACGTTTAAAAATCAACCTCATTGAAGGTATCAACATGATTGATATCACAGCTCTTAATCAAGGTGATTCTGGACCTAACACGGCTGAATTTGTTGTGTACGACGACAAAGGCAATGTTGTTTCATCAAAAGAATGGAATTTACTTACTGGTGTTAAAGCCAAAATTACATTCATTAATGAGAAGCCAAAAATTACAGCTAAGAATGAAGGGAACTAATACTTTCATAATCTCCAGGTTTCATACTGTCTAGTTTATAAACTCCAATTCTAACTCTTACTAATCGCAATGTTGGCAAACCTACTTTAGAAGTCATTTTTCGGACTTGTCTAAACTTACCTTCAGTAATTGTGATACTCAACCAAGATGTAGCGCCATGACGTTTATCACGTACAAAACGCTCCGTAATATGCGATGTGCTATTCAAAATTTTGGCTTTGCACGGTTTAGTGGTATAAGATTTACCATTAACTGAGATTTCAACACCATTTTTTAATTGATTAATTGCATTAGTAGTAATAATACCATCAACCATAATATGGTATTCTTTTTCAATATTAGAACTTCTAATATACTCGCTAAACTTTCCATCAGTTGTTAAAAGAAGTAATCCCTCTGACTTTTCATCTAAACGACCAATAGCCATGGTTTCTCGAGTAAAATCGAACAAATCACTTAATAACTTCTTATTGCGTCGTTTGTTTTGATTGTTTACAAACTGACTCAAATACCCATAAGGCTTGTATATCTTATAATGTTTATGCATTACCAGAATGTGATGAAGCATTTTTGCAAGTTATCGCTACTATTTTTAAGCCAGACCATAGGTGAGCGTTCTTCAGTCATGCAATTATTAATTATTTTTTTAGCCTCAACAAAATCAATCCAATCTACTTCATAATAGGGCTCAACTAGCCAATTCAGCTTCTTCGGGAAATAAAAACTAAAACTTTTAAATACTTCAATCTTATTGAAAGAGATGTAAAATCCTGAAATACAATCTTGATTCAGAGGCGAAATATCTTTAATATTACTTTCAAAGGGTAAGAATAACTGAGCTTTATAACAGACCTGCTGGGCAAAATTTTGAGCTTTAATAGTAAAAGCCTCCAGCACGTCACTGCAATGCTTAGAGTAGAGAAGTGGCAGTTGCTTCTCTCTTAACTTTTGAAGCTTATAAATTAAGCTATCTTTTCGATTTGGACCAATCCATTTCGATAACACATCACCGTTCAAATTTGGATTATAGAGGTAGAATTTATAAATCATTTCAAGATGAATGTATACTAATTTATTTCGCAACAAAAAATCTAATTCTCCAATAGTAATCTTATCATTCTTAATTTGAATGCTTTCTGCCAATACATCAATATTATCTAGGTTTTTTAGCTGATGGCTCATAAATTCTTCTACACGTTTACCTAATCTAATCTCTTTAAAACTTGAATGGTTTTCAATAGAAAATAACTTAGCTTCAAATTGAAATTGTTCAAGCCCATAAATCTCTGAATTCTTCCAAAGATTCGCTGTGTTTAAAAAGCCTTTATACTGAAGTTCAATATTATCTCTCATTCAGTTTTAAAAATACAAAGAAGCATTAATAATTGAAGTGACGGCTCTAAATAAATTACCTTTGCAGCAAAAGTATTATAATGGCTACATTTATAGAATTAGGTATTTCAAAATCTTATGTAAAAGGTTTAAAAGAGCTAGGAATTAAGCATCCTACAAAAATACAGCAAGAAGTCATCCCAGTTTTATTAGAGTCAAGAACTGACCTTATTGGTTTGGCGCAAACTGGTACGGGTAAAACCGCAGCTTTTGGTTTGCCTGCTTTAAATGCAATTGATATCAGCAATAATAGTGTACAAGCTTTAATTATTGCGCCTACAAGAGAATTGGTGCAACAAATTAAAAAACAGCTTTTTAAATTTACAAAATACATTGATTATAAGATTTTTGTAGAGGGTGTTTATGGTGGCGAAAAAATGGATAGACAAATAAAGGCGCTTTCTAGAACAACTCACATAGTTGTTGCTACGCCTGGACGATTATTGGATCTTGTAGAAAGAGGCGCAGTGGATATTAGCCAAGTTAAAATACTAGTTTTAGATGAAGCAGATGAAATGTTAAGCATGGGCTTTAAAGAAGATCTAAATAAGATTTTAAAGTACAATACCAAAGCACGAAATACATGGTTGTTTTCGGCGACAATGCCAAACGAAATTCAGAAGATGGTTAAGACTTATATGTCGCATGATGCTATACGGATTGAGATTGACAAAAAGTCTTTAGTAAATAAAAATATCTCTCATCATTTTATAAATACTTCAATACACAATAAAACCTTGGTTGTTGGCAAACTTTTAGACAAATACCCAAACGATAGAGGTGTAATTTTCTGTAGAACAAAAGCTGGCACAAAAAAAATGGCACAAGAACTTAAAAATGAAGGATTTTCGGTAGATGCTTTAGAAGGCGATATGCAACAAAAAGAACGTGATAAAGTAATGCGCGCATTTAAAAATGAAAGTTTACAATTTTTGGTATCTACAGATGTTTCGGCACGTGGTATTGATATTAATAATTTGTCCTTTGTCATTCATCATCAATTACCAGAACAGTTAGAATATTATACACATCGTAGTGGTCGCACAGCTAGAGCTGGAAAAACAGGTCAATCAATTGCTTTAATTATACCAGGCGAAATGCAAAAGATTATCGATGCCCAAAACGCATTGGATATTACGTTTAAAGAATTTATAATATAACGTAATAACAAACTGTAAGGTGTTTAGTTATTTCCTGACTTAGTGTAAAAATAATTATAAATGAACCTTACGGAACAATTACAGGAACTTGCAGATAATAGTGTAAAACGTCACCCAGGCGAAGCACAGATTATTATGAAATCAGCCATAGAAGATTTAATTGCATCTTCCATCTTAGAAAATGCATCAAAAACTGGTGATAAAATTCCAAACGCAACTTTACCAAACGCAAAAGGAGAATCGATTGCTTTATTTGATTTATTAGATAATAGCAGAGTAGTACTCACGTTTTATCGTGGAGGCTGGTGTCCATATTGCAATCTAGAGCTAAGAGCATACCAAAACAAACTAGAAGCTATAAAATCTAAAGGGACAGAACTTATCGCTATAAGTCCAGAAACTCCTGATAATTCATTATCTACCTCTGAAAAGAATAACCTCAGCTTTGAAGTGCTTTCAGATATTAATAATGAATTTGCTAAGCAGTTAGGTTTGGTATTTCAATTACCAGAATCACTTCAAGAATTGTATAAAAAATTCGGGATTAGCCTTGATGAAAATCAAGAAAATAGCCATCAAGAATTGCCAATTGCAGCGACTTATATAATTGAGCAAGATGGTACAATTAGTTATCATTTTTTAGAAGAAGATTATAAGTTAAGAGCAAATCCAGATGAGATTATAGATAAATTATAATTAATTAGTTGATAATTAAAGGTTAAAATCTTTTTTTTAATAGTTATCGGTATAATTTTTGATTAACTTTAAAATATAAATACTTAACTATGAAAAAGTTATTCTTCATATTAATCTTAATTATATTCACTTTTAATATTAGTTTTTCTCAGACACAAGCAGAAGTAAAACAGGATAAAAAGGAGATTATAGAAGCTCAGTTTAATGAAATTAAAGCGTTAATTGAATCTGGAAATTTTCAATTTGAAGCACTATGGGCTAATCCTCTTGGAAATGATATTGCGACTATAGGTCAGAGTTTGCTAGGAAGCCAAGGTGTTTTCCAAGGTAATAGAGTTAATCTAGTTGGCAACGACAACTTTGTAAAAATAGAGAATAAAAACTCTGATATTTATTTGCCATATTTTGGACGTGTGTTTTTTCCGAAACGAATCACTAATGAAAGTGGTATACATTACAAAGGTGAAATAGAGAATTACAAAGTAGGATATAATGAAAAGAAAAAGGTAATTACTGTTAAGTTTACTGCTAATTCTCAAGGAGATTTTTTAAGGTTTAATTATAGAATTACTGCTCTAGGTGCAACACGATTAACTGTAACTAGTACTAATAGACAAACTATTTCATATGATGGCAAGATAACTCAGGGCAGTATCGAAATTACAAAAAACTAATCCGTTTAGAAGTCTATAATTTAGTATAGTTTTAATATTAATTTGTGTCATTTAAAGTCAATCTTTTCGACTTAATGGTAAATTATTGCCATGAAAATTTCGTTATCCAGATATAAATTAATCTTGATTGTATTTACATTTTTATTTTCTTTTTTATTGCTTGGCCAAACTGAGCCAAATACTATAACTCAAGAAGATATAGAGTTTTCTAATTTTGTGAGCCTAGTTTCGTCAAACGATAAACAAGTACATAAAAATGCTATATCCTTTCTGACTAAAAATTGGAAACCCGAATTTGAAATTATCATCTTAGAAATTTTTTATTTCTCTCAGGACTTTGAGCTAAATCAATTACTACTAAAATTAATTAAAGCAAAAACTGGTAAACGTTATGGTTTAGATGTTAATAAATGGTATGAAGATTTATGGTCAAAGCCTCAACGTTTAACACCATATTACCACAAATTTAAAGCACAATTACATGGACTAATTGATAGGCGTTTCACAACATATTTTTATAACAGACAGAATACAGCAAAAATAAGATTAGATGAGGTAAGGTGGGGTGGTGTAAAACAAGATGGTATCCAACCATTGCGAAATCCAGAGATGATTTTGGCTAATGAAGCTGACTATTTAGATGATGATAATATTGTATTTGGGATAGAAATTGATGGCGATTTTAGGGCTTATCCAAAACGTATCTTAGCTTGGCACGAGATGTTTACAGATACTATTAGTGATGTCCCTGTAGCAGGTGTATATTGTACACTATGTGGCACGGTAATATTATACAAAACTGAGTTTCAAGGAAAAAAATATGATTTAGGGACAAGTGGATTTTTGTATCGCTCAAATAAGTTAATGTATGATAAAGCGACACAATCGTTATGGAATACGATTTGGGGAAAACCTGTTGTTGGACCATTAGTTGACAAAGGCATAGAATTAGACTATTTAAGTGTAGTAACAACAACATGGGGAGAATGGAAATCTAGGCACCCTGAAACCACAGTTCTTAGCTTAAGAACTGGGCACACTAGAAATTATAACGAAGGAATCGCTTATAAAGATTATTTCTCTACAGATGATGTTATGTTTAATGTACCTAATCTTGATAAAAGGCTAAAAAATAAGCAGTTAATACTAGCTATTAAACTTCCTGAAATTACAGATGAGACAATTGCAATTTCATCAAAATTTTTAAGCAAGAATATCATTTATTATAATGAATTAGCTGAGCAACAATTCGTAGTATTAACAGATGTTTCTGGTGCAAATCGAGTGTACTTTTCTAAAGGAGTTGAATTTGAATATTATGACCAAAAAACGACTCTAAGAGATAAATCAGGAACTAAATGGATGCTTTACGAAAATTTTATAAAATCTGATTCAGGGAAAATTATAAAGCGCCTGCATTCCTTTAATGCATTTTGGTTTGGCTGGAAAGCAGCACACCCTAATACCAAACTTATAAAATAGTTTATTTTACAATAGCACTAATAGGCGTTTTAGAGTTATATAAGACTTTTATTTCATTTTTAGAAAGCACTTTATTAAAAATAGATAGTTCATCCATAAGACCAATATAGCTTAATCCTAAAAGAATATTTGAGTTCTCTATTTCCCATGTAAATGGATCTTTTATTGACGTTTTAGAACCCGCACTTTCCCCATTTATAAATAATTCTGTTTTCCCATTTGCTGTATTTAATTCAGAAAAATTAATAACAATATGTGTCCATTTTCCAGTACTAAAAGGTGGGCTTTTAACTGGAATTAATTGTGATATAAAATTAGGGTTTTCATTATCTGGCCCTTCAGGATTTGGGTTCCATGAATCACGATCTCCAATAACTCCCAACCTAAAATCTCTTGGATTTTCTTTTGTAAAATCTACCCATATTCCGGCATCATTATAGCCAGAATCTGTAATCTGTATTGGGTCACAATATCCTGGTTTTAAATCTGTATTTGGGTCTAGACTTAACCAAAAAGAAATTGAACTATCCCAATCAGTTGTAGAATAAGCAATATTGTTTAAACTTTTGTAAAACACGTAGCCTTTAGTTTTATCCTTGAATTGAAGTGCATCTCCGTACTTACCTATAGTTTTAGCGATATTAACACTGTCTTTATATAGACCTATTCTTGCAGAATCTAACGATTTACGATTCATTACAGAATAGAGTCTGTCATCGCCTTTTGCAAAATCAGCATTAATACCATTATCAAAAGAGGCATATAGAGTTAAAGCAGATTTAAGTGCCAATTGCTCTTTGTTAATGTTAGACACTTCTGTTTTTTCTTCAATAGTTTTCTCTTTGCAAGAACTAAGTAGTGTTAATAATAGTAATAACTGTATAGAGTATCTCATGGTGCATTTATTGATTATTGTCTTTGACCTGGTTTATAAGTTTCTTCTGCCACCTTTAAAACATCTTCTTTATAGTATGGCGCGTCTTTAAATTTTATATCAGCATAAGCTTGAGCTTGATCATTAAAATGTGGTGAATCTATATCACTACTTTGCCCACCTGCCAACATTGTTTTGGCTTTTACTTTATCCCCAAATTCTACGACCGCAACAAAACTATTACCGCGCGTACCATATATTTTTTTAGCTTCTGGATTGGTGTAACTCACACCATAAGCAGCTAAGGCACCCCAACGACCCGAAGCAAACCCAACCGGAATACTTGGCTCATTATCATCAAACTTTTGTTTGATGTCACTGTTAAGCCTTTGATAACGATTAACTTCTCCCCAAGGTAGATTCCACGTACCAAAGGTTTTATTTAAATAGTTTATAACACGTTCAAAGATTAAAACGCGTTCTATTTCTGGAGACTCATGACCAAAATAGTTAAGTGTTTCCATTGATGACATGGCTTTTGGACGTTTTCCATTTCTTAGAATTGCTAGTCCATAATAATGTGCCAATGTCATGGCTACAGATTCTTTAGAAGACATGTAATCCCATTTATTTAATAAGTCTATTGCTTCTTGATATTCTAAATTTTTGTCTTCTTGTTTATAATAAGCTTTGACAAGACCTGGAAGTAAAGCTTGAAAGGCTGGTAAGTATTGATCATGTGCCATTTTAATTACAGAGTCTAAGGTGTAATCTTTGTTATTGGTCAATAAATTTATGGCATGAACACCTCTGAAGTTTTCACGATTTAGTGACATATAACTTGGGTAGTCTTCAACTTTAGGACTATTCTCTGCAGCAGCTGTAAATGGTGTAGAATTACAATTTTGAAGCCAGCCATTTTTTGGGTTTAATAATGTAATATGTTCATTCACCTCATGCAATCCTTGCCAATCTGTTTTAGGATCACTACCATCAACAGGTTCTTTATAATTATAGCTGATATCCCGTTTTGGAATAAAATTACCATGGAAATATGCAATATTACCTTCGGCATCAGCGTAAACTGTATTGTTAGATGAGTTTGTCTTTATATCCATCATATTTCTAAAACCATTATAACCATCTTGCTTAGTTCTAATATATGATTGTTCTAATGCTTTTACTGGTTCCCACATCATAGCAGTCGCTATCCATTTACCATTTTTACTTTGAGTTACTGGTCCATGATGCGTTCTGTAGAATGGAAAAGTTTTAGTCTTAATAGAATCATCGTCTTTATATTTAAGCATTGTCTGAAAAGATTTGACCTCTCTCAATTCTTCACCATATCTATACATGAGTTTATCTTCAACTTTTACTATATCTTCTTCAAATTCATCAATGACATCTGTATATGTTGAAGTATGCATCCAACCTGTTTTTTCATTGAAACCTTGGTACACAAAAAACTGACCCCAAGTCACTGCTCCATACGCATTAAGCCCTTCTTCACTAACAACATGCACTTCACCTCGAAAAAAGAATGAGGTGTGAGGATTAATCAATAAAATAGGATTTCCAGATTTTGTCAGCTTTCCTGATATAGCAATACCATTAGATCCTGAAGGCTCAGCTTCCAACTGTTCTTTTTTTGATTTAGTCTCATCGAATAATTTAGAATCTCCACCTTCGTAGAAGGCTTTAATCTTTCTGGTCGAAACACGTTCAATATCACCACCAATAGAGCCTTCAGAAAAGTACATAGGCATCCAAGGCTCAAACTTTGTAAGTAAACGTGGTTTTACCTCTGGATGCGTGTATAGATAATAATTAATCCCATCTGCAAAAGCATTGCACAATTCTTTTAACCAGTCTGGGCTTTTGTTATAGTTTTCTTTTGCTTCATCTATAGTCATAAACATCTTAGCACGTAAATCACTATATATAGCAGATTTGCCTTCAACCTCAGCTAATCGACCTGTAGCCCAAATATAATTTTGCTCAACACGATTAAAATCATCTTCGCATTGTGCATATAACAAACCAAAAACAGCATCTGCATCAGTTTTACCATAAATATGTGGTACTCCAAAATTGTCTCTGATTATAGTAATGTTTTCAGCAATGCTATGCCATCTTTCAATGTCAGTAAGTTCAGATTTTTCCGTTTTACAAGAAAAAAATAGTAGGACAAAGCATAAAATAGAAATGTATCTCATGATGTGTTGAATTTGCAGTGTGAAGTTAGTTGACTTCTGCAACAAATCAAAACATCAAATTTTATAATTCAAGAATGAGTTTTTGCCCAATTCTAAGTGTTGAAGATTTTCTGATTGAATTTGTTCTGCAAATCGCAGCAATAGAGACATTGTTACGCTTCGAAATTCTTGAAAGCGTGTCACCAGACCTTACTACATATACTTTTTTAGTTTTTATTAAACTCGCTAATGCTTGATCTTCAGTTGTATATAATTTTAGTTTGGATTGACGCCTAGAACTATGAAATGATGCACGTGTCCATTCTTTGGTAACCCACAATTCTTTAGCTCTTATTTTATTGTCTTCAGAAAAATCAAAAATATATTCTGGATGTATGTATTGTCCTTTATAACTAGTTACTAAATGCAAATGACTACCAGTAGAACGCCCGGTATTACCTCCTTTACCTATAAATTGTCCTTTAGCAATAGTGTCATTTGGTTTTACATTTATAGATGAAAGATGTGCATATGTTGTCTCTAAGCCATTATAATGCCTTATAACAACAACTTTACCATGCCCACGACTATATCTTGCATAACGTACAACGCCATCAAGAATACTAGAAACACTATCTCCAGTTACTAAATCTATATCTATACCTTGATGTGGTCTACCACGACGCCAGCCATAGCGGGATGTAATTACCTTGTTTTTTGCAATTGGTGAAGCGTAATTAGAATCTTTGAATGTAATCTGCAATGGAAATTTAACCACTTCATTTCGGTACGGATTATAGTTTACAGTATCCCAAAACTCAGTTTTGATATCTACTATATTTTTTTTAATAGTATCTGAATCAACTATAGGAATTATAATTTCTTGACTTGTAACTCCTTTTTTAATTCTTGATTCTACAATTATTTTTAAAGAATCATTGGGTGCATTTTGAGAAAACAATAGAGTAGAAGCTAACAGAAATACAATTGAAGCTAATATAGATTTCATTTGATTAAAAGTGATTGATGCACAAATGTAAACGATATATAAGCTATTGTATTATGAGTTAACTAAAGTTTATCCTAAAAATATTAACATTTAGAATTATTGATATTTCCAATATTCTCTTGCACCAGTGGTACACTCACAATTACTAACACCTTGTAGTAAATCTATACCAATAGTAATACTATGCGTTCCTGAATTATAACCTGCCAAATCATTAACCGTAAATTGGTAAGAATATGCAAAGTAGAATCCTTTTTTCATGACGCCTGCCATAGGACCAATATTTAGAGGTTTTAACAGTTGATCATTTAAAAAACGATAAGAAGCTCCAATCCAATAGTAATCACCATATCTATTTAGTTTTCTATACTTAAAATTAATATCAGTACTAGAGCGACCATCACTATTAAATCGTTGATAAAATACTGAAGGTTCGTATTCTGTCATTCTATCCTGAGAACTTCTCATAACTAGGCCACTAAACAACTGAAAATTAGTCAAGCTATTTGGCTCTAATCCTGTAAAGGGGTTTACATCTTTTTCTAAAATGTTATTTACATTAAAACTGAGATAAAAATTATTGTATCGATATAAAAACCCTGCATCAAAATTATTATTAGTTTGTGAGCGATCATCAATAATACTTGGGTCTACAATTGGAATGTCTGGAGTGGCCACAAAGTTTTCGATATCAATACGAAAACTATTAATATTATAAGACAATCCAAGGGATAAGTATTGCTTTGAATTATAGCCTAAGGTTAGATGGTGCGCAAAAGAAAACTTAATACCCTTTTGTCTCGTATTACCATTTTTATCATTGTACATACTTACACCAACACCCGAGCGATTTCCTATTCTCATATCTGCATATAGAGCTTGATTATCTGGTGCACCTTTAATGCCAACCCACTGAGTTAATCCATTAGCTCGAATTCTTACATTATCACCAATGCCAGCAAATGTTGGGGAAATTACAAACTCATTATCAGCAAGGTATTGTGTAAATACAGGTAAATTTAGCTCTTGTGCAGAACTATAAATTGAAAAGGTTAGTAATATATATAGTAGATTTTTTTTCATCTGTTTCTTCTTTAATTAGTTAGGAATTACCTATAAAGGGTGAAATGCCCAACAAATGAGCGTTCAACACTTGAACCATTTGGTCTAACGACGTACCAATAATCTCCTGTTGGTAATTCTGAGCCATTATAACGTCCATCCCAATATTCGCCTACACGATAAGTGGCCACTTTACGACCATATCTGTCAAAAATGTCAAACTCTAAATTTGGATAATTGTCTACACATCCTGGAGCCCAAGTGTCTGTAGTTCCATCACCGTTTGGTGTGAAATAATTAGGCACACAGATGTCAACAAACTCAAGTTCTACTTGAGCAATAGCTGTACAACCATTTGTATCTGTTACGGTTATAATATATATTCCTGACTGAGTAATTGTATATGTATTTTCTGCACCATAGTCTTCTTCATTAAATGTATATGTATAACTTCCTGTACCTCCGCCACCTTGAGCAACAATTTCATTTAATTCACCTTCTGATAGTGTAAGTGTTACTGGGTCATAATCTGACATGTCGAATAACTCGGTAGTTTGAATACAGCCATTACTGTGTCTAACGTTAATGTAATTATCAGTTCCTACAGGGATATTTGTAAAAATATTACTTGCTTGGTATGGTCCTCCGTTTAATGAGTAATCAAGTTCAGATAAATCAGTAATAGAGTCATCAACAGTTACTGTTACAGTATTTGTCTGCGCGTTTTGATCACAATCGTACGATAATTCTATTTCTGGATTAATTCTAACAGATGGGGGAAAAGTAATATTCCATTCAGATTCGCAGCCTTCAGCATCTCTAACATAGACAATATGATCTCCGCCACTTAAATCTGTAAAATCAAATTGGGTTTGACCAACGAGACCTGTTGTATATGGACCATCATAATTATCTAAACTCACACTGTATGGTGTTGTACCACCTGATATATCTATACTAAATTCACCATCTAAATCACCGTCACAAACCTCAGGTAAAATTGAATTGGGCACTATACTCAATAATACCTGCACAGGTTCAGTGACAGTTTCAGTAAAAGTCAAATAACATCCTAGTTCGTCTTGAACTATAATATCATATTCGCCTGGTTCTAAATTTTCAAAAAGGTTAGTATCAAAAAATTGGTTTAATTGAGGTGAAATAGCATACTTGATGGTTCCTGTCCCGCCAGTAGCATTAACTAAAATTGAACCATTATCTGTTCCAGCACATTGTACATTAGTCACACTCAATGTAGCTTCAAGAACTGTTGAAGGTTCAGTAATAGGAATTGTAGATGATATTGCGTTACAATCACCACTTTCAACAGAAACTACATAATTACCAGCTATAAGCTCTGTAAAATAACCTGGTGTATTTTGTGTCGCATTTATTGTGTTTCCAGATGTGTCTTGTAGCGTGTAAATATAATTTCCTAGACCACCAGTTGCAGTAGCCGTAATACTTCCTGTATTATCACCAGCACAATTAATCGTTGGGTTTACTGAGTCTAAACTAATTGCTAAATCTGGCAACGGGTCTATAGTAATATCATTTGACACGATTGCAATACAATTATTTACATCTCTAACATAGTATGAATATGTACCAACAGGAACATTAAAAGTTGTAGATGAGTTAAACGTTCCTAATACTGTTGCAAAATTACTATCCGCACTATAGGAGTATGGCGCATTACCACCAGTTGCATTAAGTGTTAATGCAGATTCTGTGAAACAGGTTTGAGAAGATGCTTTTACTAAATTAGCGCTTATAGGTGTTGGTTCTGAAATTGAAATATCTATAGATATCATTTCACAATCAAAGCCATCATTAATTACAACTTGATATATTCCGGCTGCTAGTCCATCAAATACATTTGATGTTTGAGGACCAGATGAAGCTACAATTGGAGAAATTGTATTTAAAGTGTATGTATAATTGTTTCCTTGACCACCAGTGACATTAGTAATTGTGATACTCCCATTTGAATCTCCAAAACAAACTAGCATATTTGTACTAGGTGTAAAAATAGCATCAATTGGAGTAGGCTCGTCTAGTCTTATAGTTTCAGAAACGATGCAACCTTCTGCATCTCTAACATTAACAGTATAATCACCAGCAGATAAATCTGTAAATGTTCCGTTTGATGAAAAAGGAACTGTTGCATCTCCAGTTAATTCATATTGATAATCTCCCCAACCACCTGTTGCAATTGCAGTTATAGTTCCAACATTATTGTTACAGGTTACGTTAGATGTTTCTGTAACATCTAATAATAACTCTTCAAGTGGGGAACCTATTATGACATCCGAAGTTGATGAACAGAATGGGCTTTGAGTTTCAGTTATAATTACCGTATAAGTTCCAGAAGTAAGACTACTAACTGTTAATGGATTTGTACTAGTATTCGCGGAAACAACTCCAAAAACAGAAGTATTTGTACTATCAATAACTTCGTATGTGTATGTGCCTGAATAATTTGTAACATCGATATCAAAGCTTCCTGTATTATCTCCAAAACATGTTACAAAGTTTGGTGTTAAATCGAAAGTAGGAGCAATAGCTTCTGGTAGAGATACAGAAACCTCTTCAGTACAACCAGTAATGTTATCCGTAATTGTGATATCGTATAATCCAGAAGGGAGACCGGAAATGGTGTTTCCTGCTATAGTAATTGATGGGTTATTTGGTAAAATACTATATGTGTAGGTGCCAGAACCACCAGAAGGTGAAAGTGTAATTACGCCATCATCATTATTACAAGTTGGCAATGCCGTTACATCTGGTGTTATAGTTAAGATTGGTAAAATATCTACTGAAACTAAGTTTCCACAACCATTTGCATCGTTGATTTCTACGGTATGATTTCCTGATGCTAGATTTGAAATTGTGAAAGGGAAACTTTGTGTTTGAAATGCACCTCCATCGATACTAATACTATAAGGCACAACTCCAACTGATGCCAAATTCACATCAATTTGAAACGTTCCATCAATGTCTAAACAATCATCATTAACAACAGCTGTAATTACTGGCGAATCATCCATTGGTAATATTGTAGCTGGACTTGTAATAATACAGCCATATGCATCTAATACATGTACATAGTATGTATTTGCATCTAAATTAAATGTACTTGCGGAGCCCCATCCCGCATCAGTAGCCAATGGCGCAGCTGGTGTTGTTGTAATTTGATATTGATAGGGTGCAGTACCATTTTCGGCAACTGCAGAAACAACTCCAGAATTTGCATTACAATTAGCGTTTTGATTCACAAAAACAGATACGTCTAAAGGAAATTCTGATTCGGTAATATTAAAAGGAGCAGTGACAATTCCACAACCCGCATTCGGACCTGAAGTTTCTGCTATAGACACAAAATAATTTCCAAATGGTAAAGTTTCGAAATCCGTAACGGTTAAACTTCCATTTGCCGGAACAGTTCCAGTTCCTATTGCACCAACTGGAGTTAAAGATTGTGATTCATAAACTTGGTAACTAACATCAACGTTTGTAGCATATATACTCTCAATAGTAAAAGACACATTACCATCTGCATTACCTGTACAGGTTATATTATTGCTGTCAAAAGCACTTAAAGTTAAGGTAGAGTTTGTAGGTATAGATGCCGTAGAAGTTTCGTAGTATGTACAGTTAGTAGCGCTATCATATACAACGAATGTGTATTGCACTCCAGGAATTAATCCAGTAAATATAGTAGAAGCACTGCCTGCTGGATTCTCTGCCAACCAATTTGGATCACCTACAGAATAGGGTACAAAAGGCTCTTGATAAATCGAAAACCAAAAAGGACCCGAACTACTTAGTGCAGAGCTTACTGCTATTACTGCTTCACCGCCTGTAGAACAATTAACAGTTGGTGTAATGGTTATGTCTAAATCTGATGGAGGTGAAGCCACTAAAACATCCTGAATTAGTACTGAACATCCATTAACATCTACTACATTGATTTGGTATAATCCAAAGTCAACGACATCAAAACTTACAGATGTCGAACCAGTAGCATTAAGCTCTGAATTGGAATAGCCATTAGTTCCTGTTACAAAGTAATTATAGGGAGCTGTACCACCAGTTACAGAGTTTATGATGACAGAACCTTGTGAAACGCCAGAAGCTGTACACGTAATATCTACTGTACTAGAATTAACAACTATAGCATCAGGTTCAGATATGGTTATAGTCTGAGTATCTGTACAAGAATTGGCGTCAGTAATGGTAACTGTATAATCCCCAGCAGGTAAACTAGTCGTTTGATTGCCATAATCTGTATTTGTGGTGTCATTATTTACATTAATGACAAATGGTGGTGTACCAACTGTATTATCAATTGTTATGTCTAATGCTCCTGTAGCATCGCCATTACAATTTATATTTTGACTTTGCACTACAGCGCTCAATGCAGGAGGCACTATAGGATTTACTGTAATAATTGATGATACTACATTACATCCATTTCCATCAGTAATCTCAAATTGATAATCACCAGCTGTAGATGTAGAATATGCAAAGGTATTTCCTGTACTACCCAAAGAGCTGAATGCAGAACCATTAATTGAAACAGCATAGGTATATGGAGCAGTACCGTTGATGGTTCCTGTAATAACAGCATCTGGACTAGCAGTACAATCTAATCCTTCTGTTAATACAATATTTACAGTAGAAACTGGTAATGGAGCGACTGTATAAGATTCACTATACTCACAATTATTTTCATCTCTTACCTGAAACGTATATGTTCCAGGTTCCAATCCTGGAAACACATTAGATGATTGATAAGGTGTTGCAGCAGATGCTGGCGCTATGATTTGATATTCTAATCCACCTATTCCACCTGTTGTATTTGTAATGCTTATTGTTGTAGTATTTGTTGAACAATCGATTGGAGTGTTACTAAAATCTAAATCAGTAGGAGGATTTAATGGAGGAATTGTGATTTCATTAGTAATAAATGTACAATCATTTAAATCTCTTATAGTTACTGTATATGTACCTTGCCCTAAACCGTTAAATGTATTACCCGGCTGATAGTTTACGCCATCAATACTGTACGAATAAGGTGCTGTTCCTCCTGATACACCTGTAACGGTAATCGTTCCATTACTTGTACAAGTAAAAGGTGCACTCAACTCGGCGGTTCCATCAATTGGTGGGTTTTCATTTATAGTTACAGATTGTGGACTAGTATTACATATAACACCTCCA
Source organism: Winogradskyella haliclonae (assembly GCF_014635865.1). Lineage (GTDB taxonomy): Bacteria > Bacteroidota > Bacteroidia > Flavobacteriales > Flavobacteriaceae > Winogradskyella > Winogradskyella haliclonae. The sequence goes on from NZ_BMDQ01000002.1 coordinate 209,908, forward strand.
AAAATATACTCTACAACGACATCATAATTTCCTGCAGATAAACCTGAAAACACAGGAGAATTAGTAAATGTTACACCATTGTCAATGCTGTAACGTATCACATTTCCGTTAGCGTTGTTTACTGTAAAAGTAATGCTCCCATCATCGTTTCCTGGACATAGAATATCTGTTGTATCTACTGTAAAATCAGGAGGTAGTGCTGCATCTACTGTAATTGAGGTAGTAGCGCTACAATTGTTTGCGTCAATAACTGTGATATCATAAGTCCCTGCTACTGTAACTGTATATTCAGGGACAGTTTGGAAATCGGTAGTGCTATTTATAAAATAAAAATAGGGTGCAGTACCGCCTTCAGGATAAATAGTTATTTCACCATCAGAACATGTTAATGGTGTTGTTAAAGCTGCAGTGACGGTCAGTAAAGGAGGCTCTACAATAGTGACATCTTCAGAATAGGTACAGCCATCTTCAGTTGTTGCAGTTACGGTGTATGTTCCTGTATTTAAATTATCAAACAAATAAGTGTTTTCGATAATTGGACCTACACTATTAACTAGTGTTCCTCCTTGATATATTTCAAATGTATATTGTGGCTCAACATCATTTGCGGATATTTGGATACTTCCTTTATCGCCGTTACAAAATGGTTGAGTAACTACTGTAGATACTGTAAAGTCTCGTTCTCTTATTTGTACATCCGGAACTGTAAATACGCAAGGATTTGTATCTATACCTATTTGTCTGATATAAACAGTATATGTTCCTGGAGTAGTAATTGTAAATATATTGCTTGCTTGATAGGATATGCCATCTAAACTGTATTCATATCCAGATGGTACATCATTTACAGTAATGCTTCCTGGTGTTGTACAAATAATGTCCTCAGCAACTACTGAAGGGTTTAATAGATTTTCGTATACATTAAAATAAAACTGAACAAAACAACCCCCTTCATAATTTATGGTTAATCTATATTGCCCTGCAGTATCAGCTACAAAATCAGGTCCTGTAGCGACTTCATTCCAAGTACAGGAATCATCTTCATTAGCACAATCTGTATCTGTTACAGCTGGGCAACTAGTCTCATCTAGCTGTTCCCAAATAATTGAAGATGCCCCAGATATATTCGTATCTATGTTTACAAAATCTTCAGAGCCACATAAATATATGTTTGGTAGCTCTTTACCATCGTTAGGGCAAATAACAACTTCATCAGCAAATGGAATGACTGGATTAGTGGTTGTACCCCCAAAAAGTTGCACATTATACTGTTGTACAATTGATTGACACGGCGCTATTGCATTATTAAACGAATAATATGTTCCTGTAGCACTTACAGTTATGGTTTGCGTATTGCCTATGACTGGTGTTCCAGTTGGGCTAGTAGACCAAGAATATGAATCATATCCATCAGCTGCTGTTAAATCTAATGTAGAACCGCAAAGCACCTGTTCTTGTTCAAAAGTACAATCTAAATTAATTAGAAAGTTAGTAGCTTGAGGCGTTAGCAAACATCCAGTATTACTATCTATACTTGGATCATCAGTAATCTGAAATGTTGGATTAAAAAATCCATTGTATGTTGCAAAGGCTTGGTTATTTATAATATTTGAACAAGCATCAGCTAATTGTTGACAAGAATCAACAGTTTCTACTTCAATTCGTATTTCATAAACTGGGTCATTCTCTTCAACTAGATAATCTTCAACATCAAAAATAAGCTCTCTTGTTGCAGGGTTATAACTATTAACTGTTACACCTGGTGGAAGTATTAAATCGGTTGGATGGTCATAAACGATATTGATTGGAAGGACATCTCTAATTTGGAGATTTGTTGCATTATCATTTCCTGTATTCTGAAAACCAATAACATAATTTAGCGGTGTTGATAAACCAACACCTTGTCCTCCTATATTATTACCAGAATCGTCTTCAACAATTTTTGTAAGCACAATATTTGGCTCAATAATCTCTACGGCAAAGGCAAAGAAATACGGAAAATACGTATCGCCACTTGTTTCTAATCGTATGGTCCCAGATGTAGCATCATTTGCTATAACTGAATTTCCAGGATTTGGAATAGCGATTACTCCAGTATCAAACCCAAGTGTATTTGTACTATTTGGCACTCTATTATTTACTGGTAATGCACTTAATTGAGTAACAGAACTATTAAAAAAGTTTGCAACTGGTCTATCAGCTGTAGATAAACTCGTTCCATTTAATCGTAATCGATCTCCTAAAATGGGACTATCACCTTCAAGAGTTGCAAATGCAAAATTTGCTCTTACTGGTGCTGGTGCAGGAACAGTTCTAAATCCATCAACAGGAATGTCTAAGCTAGGATTGTTACCAGGAACACTAATAGCACTAAAGCCATCAAAACTTGTTATTGATTTCCCAGGTAGCGTTGGATCTTCGTATACTATAAAAAGAGACCATCCCGCCGATTGACCAGTACCATTAAATGGATCAAAATTTGCAGTCTCTCCAACTCCAGAAGATACATTTGCAACAGTATATGTTCCTAAATCAGCGCCAGAGCCATAACTTGTAACTATAGCTGTTACATCAGCAAAGCAGGCATATGAAAAACTATCACCACCATCTACAGATGTGCCGCCAGCATCATAAATTACTGTTCCTGTAATGTCATTATATCCTCCTGTTGGACCTCTGAATCTTACATTGGTAATAGGCTCATTACCTGGATTTACAGCACCCCAATATAAACCTGCGTAAATAATTTCATAGCAATTTGGATTAGGTATTTCTAAATCCGCACTAGAAGAGCTAAAAGTACTTGCATCACCATCAATATCAATATATTGCATATTGACATTATGGTTATATACAGAGTTGTCATTAAAGGCGTTATTATCTGGCCCTAGAATATTGTTACCAATTAATACAATATCACCTTTTAAATCCTGATTAAATCTCGGTGTAAAAGGCACGTAGTTTTGAGCGTAGGAGTGTAGGCCTATAAAAATTGTGATGATTATAGTGGCTATACTAGAAAAAGTAGGTTTTTTCATGATATATAATGTTTGATTATTCTTTACCTATCGGGTTTGGGGCTTAACAGATAAAGAATGCCCTTAATGATATGTTAGTTCTCGATTTTAATGATTGACATGTTACTGTTATATGGTTTAGTGCCCTTTAATTTCAGGTTATTGTTAGCTTCTTGAATGCTTCCAAACTTTTTTGAGTAGATATAATACTTACTCGTATTGACATCATAGAAGAATTCTATATTGCTTAAACCTGATTTTAAAGATTTAGTTATAAATTCATTTCGTTTATCTACATCACTATGTACTGCCAATACAGCATAAAAACCACTATCTACATAATTGATGTTTTTTAATATTTGAATATTGCTTGGTTGTGGTATACCAAAGTCAAAATCAGCCTCTATTAATGGCACATCAGATATAGATGTTGTTGCCTTCAAATTTGTTAAAGTAGCTCTATCTTGTTTGTAACGCTCTTCCTCATTATCAAATTCTGCACGTTTTATACGACGTCTTTTTTCGAACTCGATTGCTAATTGAATATCTCTTAATCTATTTTCTAAATTTGATTTTAGTTCATCAGTCTCTATCTGCTCCGTTTTTAAGCGCTTAATTTCTTTTTTATAGTAAAGCATAACAACCTCATTAACTATTGTATCTGCTTCTCTTAAATCATCATAAAGCTTTTCTAATTCATTAATCTTTAGATTTCTGGAGTCTATAACGTCATCAAGACCGGTCTTAATAGCTTTTAGAGCTTCATTTTCTTTAGTAATACTCTTAAATGGTTTTGGTTTTACTGCAATACCTTGCTCACTTAAATCATTTTCCTCTTTTAAGTTTTTAAGGTTTTCGTTTTTACCGTCCACAGCTTTGTTGTATTGGTTTAATAAGTCTTGTTGCTGCTTCTTTTCTTGTTCAGTTTGCTTTACAAGGTTTTGCATGGACTTACCGAGCTCGTCATCTGGATTAGTTATTAATTCTAATTCTTTTTCTGCTTTAGATTTTTCTTCAGCAATTTTTTGTGCTTCAAGGGCCTCTTGTTCTTTAGCAAGTTTTTCGGCATCTATTTTTGCTTGTTCTTCTGCTAAGCGCTTAGCTTCAATTTCTGCTTGTTCTTTGGCTAATCTATCGGCCTCTAATTTTGCCTTTCTCTCAGCTTCTTTTTTTGCTTTTTGTTCTGCCAATTGTCTAGCTTTGATTTCAGCTTGTTTTTTTGCTAATAATTCTGCATCTCGTTTGGCTTTTTCCTCAGCTAATCGTTTTGCTTCTAACTCGGCTTGTTGTTGAGCGCGTCTTTCAGCATCTTCTTTAGCTTTTAACTCAGCTTGTGCCAATTGTTCAGCTTCCAATTTTGCTTTCTCATCTGCGAGACGTTTGGCTTCAAGAGCTTCAATTTCTGCTTGTCCCTCATTTGTTTTAGCAACTACAGGTTCTTTTGCTTTTCGCTTTGTAGAGGTATATCTTGGATAGGATGGTCTTTTGTATTTCTTAGGTGCAATAAGTGCTGTAACTTCATCTTGACTACTGTAATCAAAAAATCTTTCGTTTTTAAAACGATAGGCCAATGTTATTTCATGAGAGGGTCCAAAATCACTAAAATCACCAAGTGCCATTTCATAATTATATTCAATAGCAATTTCTTCAGTAATATTAAGTCCTATACCTCCAGAAGCCCCATACATTGTGTTATAACCACCTTGAATCCAAAATCCTTTTGGTATACTTAGCATGGCATTTGCAGCAATAATAGTCTCATCTTCTCTAAATTCACTTCGTATTAGCCCCGTAAACTTACTATCATCGAAGAAACCTCTACTGGACATATAACCTGTATACATGACATGACCTTGAATACCTTGGTTAGGCACATCTTGCAATAACTCTGAAGACTGGACATTATATAAAAACAGGTTTTTCACCGAAACTCCAAAGTCTAAAAAGGTAGTACCAAAATTAATGCCTGGATTTACAGAAACTAAAAAATTAGACTCTATATTATCTAATGATGGGTCAGGGAAATTAGTGACTACATTCCCTGAGTTTAGTCCACTACTGTATGCGGCTAAGTTTAGTCCAAACGTTAGATTAGTATCTCGTTCTAATCTTGCATTATATGCAAAGTTTATGACGCCGCCATAAGTTGTTAGGACACCATAATTTTGTTGAAATAAAGTGATACCTGCACCAATATCATCAGTAAAACGACCTGAATATGACACTAAATAGGAGAGAGGTGCATCATTAAATTGTACCCACTCGCGCTTATTGTATGCACTTACAAATTTGTTTTGTTCTCTAACAAAGCTAAATGTTGGATTAATAATATTACGATTAAAAGTCAATGAGTTTCTTATAGGCAACTCAAAAGCAACCACACCATCGCCTCCTTGAGCAGTAATATACTCTAGAAAAAACATACATGCTATAAAGACAAGTAGGTGTGCTTTCATTTTATTTAATAATAGTTATTGATCCTTTTCTGGTATCACCAGTACTGGTAGTGATGATGTAATAAAATACCTGATTTATACTGTTTGAATTTAAATTGTCTATAGGCCAATTGTTTTGGTAATCATTCGTTTGAAACACCTGTTTTCCTTGGCTTGTCAATATTCTTACATTGGTTTCTGTACCACTAACAAATGCTGTTGGAATAACCCAAGTATCATTAATGCCATCTCCATTTGGACTGATTACATTCGGAATATTTGCAACATCTGGAAATGGCTCTGGGGCTTCGGTTACCTCGAAAATAAATTCTCTAGAACCTGTGCAGCCCACAGTTTCAGTAACCACTACTTTATACGTTCCAAATTCTGAAGCTGAATACGTATTTTCATTCTCATCTTCTAATAGTGTGTTATTAAAATACCAGACAAACTCTGGATTATTTGCATTTGTAGTGACTTCTACATCTAAACTGTTGCCTTCTTCAATTTCATTAGTTTCTGAAACATTGGTATCCATTTCAAATAATTGACTTTGTAAAGCAATAGTTCCTGAGGTTTGGCAATCGCCTAGGTCTACTTGCACAGAAAACTCACCAGACTCATTAGTCTGGTACATTTGTGCATTTGCACCTTCAATGAGCTCGCCGTCTTTATACCATTGATAACTCAGTGCACCAATTGTACTTAGTGTTGTTAAACCTTGCTCTGGACAATATGGATTTCCTAAACTAGATACTATAGTTGCATTTGCTTCACCAGTTGTAGCTTCTATAATTTCAACGCGATTTGAAAACGAATCTGAAGTACATGTTCCATAATTTGTTTCTACAAAATAAGTGCCTTCTTCTGAGACAGATAATGTTTCACCAGAACTTATAAATTCTGATGTTGTTGGACTCGTTTCCTTATACCAATTATATGTTAGCGACGGATAATTTAAAGGAGAATCATTTCCGTTAATACCTGGATTATCTATAGTTAGTAGATAAGCGCCGCCAGAGCAATATGCTCCAGAAGACACTAAATTATTTATAGAAAAAGGTGAATCTTGTAATTTATAATAAGCAGCAAAAGCAAATGAACTAGAACTAGTAGCTACTGGCGCCGTACTTTTTATACGTATTTTATAATTCTCACCTGCCGTTGTTGTTGGTAATGAAAAACTAAGCGTTGCTGGAGATTGAGTTACAGTCCCTTCTCCAGAAGTGTGTACTACAGTTGCATTAGAAAAATCTCCATCTGCATCTGACATCTCAACAATAAACTGATTGGTACTTTGCAATCCATTTTCTGGAGAGAATACAAACGTAACATCGTAATAATTAAAAGATTCACTTGCACAGGCTTGACTAAAGCCCAAATTTGGCATACCTATAACTATCTGTGCGTTTAAAAACTGCACAAAGAATAGGGCTATAACGAATAGGCATAGATAGGGTATCTTTATTTTAGCAATTTGGGAGCGCATTGGCTGTAGTTGTAGTTTTTTATTCTATAGGCTAATTTGTTTTGATAGGGTTAGATTTAGTTATCATCTAAATCATCAATCTCATCACTATCTGTAGTCGCTACAATCTTGTTAATTCGTAACCTAAAATCAGGAGTTTTCGGGTGTCTTAAGTCAATAAAAGTTTCAGAGTCAGGACCTTTAGAGTATACATTGTCAAAAGCTCTACTACCATACCAGCTTTCTAAATCTTCATTATTAGAATTGTACTTAGTAAAAATATTGCCTTTGCAATTATTAAAATATGTGCGCTCGAAATTAATTTTTTGAAGGTTTTCGTTGTTAATCTGAATGTCTTCATCAAAGAATACAGCAGGATTAAAGCCAGAAATAACGCTTCTTTTTAAAGAGAAAGTCGCATCTTTTTCTATGTAAATAGCTTCTTTAACAAGGCCAATGCTGATATCATATTTTAAATCATCACTAACATTTATCATAGTTAGATTTGAGGCTAATACAAGAGTATTAGGTTTTGTTGGGTCTATATCTTCTATGTTATTATATGATGACACATACATGCATCTATAGCCGTCTGGACTAGATACGTATGGTGATCTTACAGCTATTGAGTTTTCTATAATTACTTGGGCACCATGATTAAATTTGTAATCATTACGATTAGATTTATAGGATACAAGCTTATTTAATGTAACATTACCTCCAATGATACTAAATGCATCTCCAGAGCAATAACTCACCATAACATTTTCTATCATTGTTTCGTTACCTACTCCAGCAAGTGTTAGCCCATTAAAGTATCCGAAATCTTTTGTTCTTCTGCCAGCATATTCAATTCTCACATGACTTAATATCCCTGAATTGCTTACTTCATTTTCACCTCCAAAAGTGATGTTATTAAAATTACTAGGTTTTAAGCCAAAATTTAATGAACTTTCATTACCAAACTTATTAGTTGGTGCATCGCTTAGAATAAACAAACCTCCCCAATCACCAGGCTTTTTCATTGGTCGGTTAGAGGTAAAAACTATTGGGTCTGTTTGCTCGCCTTCTGCAATGATTTTTGACCCACTACTAATAGTCAATGATCCTCTTGTTTTATAATCTCCAAGAATAACTGTACCAGGCTCTATAGTTAGTGTAGTACTATCGGTTACAAAAACATCACCTAATAATAAGTAAATGTCGCGTTTTTTTAAGGTAATATCACTGGTGATATCTCCAGTTAAAATCTGGGTAGGCTCTCCATAGTTTGTTTTATTTGGTTTAAATTCTGCCCATGGATTTAGCCAGTTATCAAATCCAATAATGCCTTTTTCCTGTTGAGCTGTAACACATGTAAAAACTAGAATGCATAGAACAGCGCTAAACGTAATTTTTTTCATAGAGGTTAAGTTTATTTTTCGATGAGGGTTATATCAAACGTATAACTAATACCTATCAAATACAACTAATATCGATGAATTACATTAATTATTTAGAAAATAATGAAAATACTTACAAAATAATTCTTTTTGTCGAGGTTTAGTTTTTACAAAGTTGATTATCAACACAAAAGAATTGGTCTATGACAAAATAAGTGCCATTAAAAAAGCCTCAATAATAACTATTGAGGCCTTTAATTACATTAATTAAAACTGTTCATCAATTTGATTTAAAATCATTGTAAGTATGTAAGGACTTTAAAGTGGATTCATAAAACAATATTGCGGCTATCAAATCTGAAGTATCAGAATAGGGTAGTATTTTCTTTTGAAACTCTATAGTATTCTCAAAGTAAACATCAGAAGCTTCTTTATTTTCTACCAAGGCTTTTCTATTTTCTTTGGTATCTGGAATACCCAAAGTAGACATAGTGACATTTGAATTAGTTGCAAATGCAATATTTGGTAAAATGTTTACTATAACTTCTATGCGTTCTATATATAGGTCAAGAAGTTCTCCTTTGTTCATTCTATTTAGTTCTTCTCTTTCATGATACTTAGCGATACTTATTTTTCCACTAATAAAACTTAGAGCTTTTTGCTTTTTTTGTGCATTTGCTAGGGTAGATACACACAAAAGTGCAAACATAAGTAGGGTAATTTTAGTCTTCATTGTTATAGGTTTTTATTAGACTGGGCTAGACAAACATAGATAAATATTTATGATTTTCGCTGTAATTTTGATGTTTTTTTGAAAAAAAATTATCAACGAAATGCAATTTTAAGCGACAAACTGCATAAATAGTGGATTAAATGCAATTATTTTAGATGAAATACATTTGATGAATTTTCACATTGAATGTAGGATTTTTAATGCAAAATGAAAAAAATTATGAATAATATAGACAAAAGTTAAAGTTGTATTTACATTGTCATTCATCGGTATATTTTGCATTCATAGTCCTTACATCGATTATTTATTGCATTCATTTGATTTTTATGGCTTTACAATAATTATTATTCAAATTGAAACTCCAAATCAATATTATTGTCCCATGAAAATGCATATGAAGCTTACTATTTTTTCACTAGTTTTTGCAATTACTTTATCTACAGCCCAAACAAGCAATTCTTCTTTTATTGCGATTGATATAGTAGAAGGATTAACTAATAATACAGATACAATTCCTGATTATTCTATTAAATCAAAACAATTCAAAATCTCTGGAACTATATATTTAGAAGATGGTGCTACACCAGCAAAGAATCATGTATTGACTATTAATCAAGCAGACGAAGATGGAAATTTTGTTGTAGAAAAAATCAATGGTCAGAAAAAAGTGAAGCATAGCGCAACTGTAAAGACCAATGCAGATGGTAAATATACCTTTTATACTTTTGTTCCTGGTGGTGATAGACTTTATAATCAATTACAGGAAATACATATCAAAGTTCAAGTTCCTGACGGAACAGAATATGCTTTACCAACCTTATTCTTTGATGAAGACCCAATGTTAAGCAAACGTTGTCGCAAAAAAATGGCTAAAAGAGGAGAAACTGATCGAATCCTTAAACTTCAAAAAGTTGATAACAAACTTGTGGCTAAAAGAGATATGATTATTTCTGGAAGTCTGAAACGCATAAATTAAACGCTTAGCTACAGGTCAGGTCAGACTTTCAAAATTATTGATAATTGCATGCACATAAAAGCCTAAGGTTTTTATATATTTACACTCCTCCACAATATTTAAGCTATTACATTCACATTTTTACCCTTAAGAGATGCACTAAATTGATTGGTGTTAGAGTCTAAAGTGTGGTCTAAAATGAAAATATAATAGTATGTCTGAAGATAAAAAAACGCTTACACCTTTTAATAATGTTGGGCTTTGTTTTAGTGGTGGTGGCTATAGAGCTACTTTCTATGCCTTGGGTATTGTGTCCTATCTTAACAATGTATCCTATAACGGGAAATCCTTATTATCATCTGTAAAAGCGTTGAGTAGTGTAAGTGGTGGTACACTTTTAGCTGTAGCTTATGCCAAAGCTGTACAAGCAGATGATTATGATTTTAAAAGTTTTTTCAGGACGTTTTATAATACGTTTACTCCAAAAAATGACAAACTTTTAGAGAATGCCATTGCAAAATTAGAGGACGATACTGTTTGGAAAAACAATCCACATAAAAAACGCTCACTTATAAATGCTTTTGCGTTGACTTATGCCGAAATGCCTGTTTTTAGTGGTGATTTTAAGCACTTTGAGACTAAATTTATTAAGCAGTTAGAGCAAGTTTGTTTTAACGCTACAGATTTCTCCTTTGGCTTAACCTATAGATTTCAAAATAGAGGATATTTTGGCAATAATCCTTTGTACCGCAATTATCAAAAAGAAGTTAATGCACTTAGAAATGATGTTAAGTTAGGTGATGTTATAGCGTCTTCATCTTGTTTTCCTGTTGGCTTTGAACCTCTAGTGTTCCCAGATGATTATTTTGAAAATCATGATTCGCCAGCTTATAAGAATTTAAAAGGCCTAGATCGATTTATAAATGGTGTCGGTATCATGGACGGTGGTATTGCAGACAACCAAGGTATTGGAAGTATGATGCTTATAAATGAACGCATGGGAGATGGTCTTGACTTAATTATGGTCAACGATGTCGGTAGCTATAAAATGCAACCTTGGCAGCAAGACACTAGTAAAATAGGAAAGAGCTCTACTGTAAAAACGGTAGTTAATAAAATTTTGCAATACTTCACTATTAAACCATTATACATTATCATTCTACTTATAGGTACGCTGCTTGTAGTATTAAACAGTATGAGCCTATTTGGTCCAATGCCCTACACAGGTCTTTATATTTTGGGAAGCATTATTATAGGTTTTGGTTTATTACTAACAGTTTTTGGGTTGGTAGCATCAGTAATAAAAACTTCAGTTTTAGGACGCTTAAAACGCATCTTTAAAAAAAATGTGCCAGAACCATTATTAGATGATATTTTAACCTTTCAGAAGCTTGATATCAGTTTAATACAGCGTATGCTCACTGACAGATTAACTTCTGCTATGACCATGATTAACGATGTTTTTTTAAAACAAATGCGTCGTTTGAATTATGATTTATTTTATTCAAAATCGTCTTTGAAACATAGGCGGATTACAGCAACAGTTTACAAATTAAATGGTCAAGAAACCCCATACAGTAAGGGCAAAGCTTATAATAAAGCTATAAAACCACATCCGAGTAAAAGCTTACAAAGTGTTGCACTTACAGCATCTGAAACGCCAACAACCTTATGGTGGGACCAAACCGACATTGCTAAAAACCGTATGGAAACACTCATTGCTTGTGGACAATTCACAGCTTGTTATGAGTTGATGGATTATATATTACAACTTAAAAAGGATGAAAATAGCGGTGTATCAGATTTTGCAGAACTCGATAAGCTCTACGAAGCCTTAGAAAAAGATTGGAAAGCCTTTAATAAAAGTCCATTATGGCTAGTTGAAGCACTAAAATAATTTAGAATTTGGTTAATGCTAGGTTAAATCATTGGTCTAGTTGTCCTGCAAAAGTTATTCATGCTTATATTTGAGAAAATCAATCTTTATAATCATGAAACGTTTTTTTACACTATTAAGTTTTATCATCATTCTTGCATCATGCAAAGAAGAAACTAAGACAGAAGTTCAAGCTGTTGTTTTTGACGGGATTTCAGAAGACATTAAACCTGGCGATAATTTTTTTAATCATGTCAATAAAAAATGGATGGATAGTGCTGTCATTGCCGATGACCAAGTTGGCGTAGGTGCTTATCGCTTTTTAAATATTCCACAACAAGAATTACTAAAAAATATTTTACAAGAAGTTTCTGAACAAGAACACCCTAAAGGTAGTGTAGAGCAACAAGTTGGTGATTTCTTTGCTTCAGGTATGGATACCACTACGATTAATGAAAGAGGTATAAAACCGATTAAGCCCATTTTAAAACGCATTGCAGCAATAGACAATGTAGAGACTTTAACAGAGTTTGTGGCTATGCAAATTCAATATGGTGATTATTCTATGTTTGCACCATACATTTCTCCCGATCAGAAGAATAGTGAGATGAATATCCTCCATTTAGCACAGACTGGAATCGGATTGCCAGATAGAGATTACTATTTTATCGAAGCTGAATCTATACAACAAATACAAGATGCATACAAAACATATTTAGCGCGTTTATTTGAATTGGTTGGCGATACAGATGCTAAAGCCAAAGCAGAAATAGTTTATAACATCGAAAAACAATTGGCTGAATCGCATAAAACACGTATTGAACGTAGAGATGTGAAGGCGAATTATAATAAAATGTCAATTGAAGATTTAGATCAAAAACACTCTAACATTAATTGGGCTAATATATTGTCGCTTCTAAGCATAAAAACAGACTCAATAGACGTTGCACAGCCTGCATATTACGAAACCTTAGACAAGATGTTGTCTACAGTTTCATTAGACGACTGGAAGCTTTATCTCAAAGCAAACTCTATTGGTTCTCACGATAATATTTTAAGTAAACCTTTTCAAGATGCTGCATTTGAATACTCTAAGGTACTCACTGGACAAACAGAACAGCAGCCGCGTGATAAACAAATGGTACGACGCGTAGACCGGCAGATTGGTTTTGCCCTGGGGCAACTTTATGTAAAACGCTATTTTAATGAAGATGCCAAAAAGCGTGCGCTTGACTTGGTCAATAATTTTCAGAAAGTCCTAGAGAAACGTATTGATAATCTAGACTGGATGAGTGATAGTACAAAGATAAAAGCAAAAGAAAAGCTATTTGCTATAAACAAGAAAATAGGATACCCAGATGTTTGGCGTTCGTATGATGTGAGTATTGACCGTAATCAGTTTTTTGAGAACGTAGTAGCATTACGAAAAAACGATTATCAGTATCAACTAAAACAATTAAATCAACCACCAAATAAAGATGAATGGGGAACAACCCCATCTACAGTTACAGCATATTACAATCCCTCACTAAATGAAATTGTGTTTCCTGCTGGTATATTGCAAGCGCCTTACTTTGATTTGTATGCTGATGATGCAGTAAATTACGGTGGAATTGGGATGGTTATAGGTCATGAGTTCACTCATGCGTTTGATGATCAAGGCGCACAGTTTGATAAAGATGGTAATGTGACCAACTGGTGGACTGAAGACGATTATAAAAAGTTTAAAGAAAAAACGAACCAGATTGTAGAGCAATATGGAGCATTTACTGTTTTAGATAGTGTGCATCTTAAAGGCGCCTTAACGGTTGGAGAAAATACTGCAGATAATGGTGGAATAGCCATTGCTTATGACGCCTTTAAACTCACTACACAAGATCAAGATACCACAAAGATTGGAGGCTATACACCAAACCAGCGTTTCTTTTTATCTATAGCTAATATTTGGCGTGTAAAAATGCGTGATGAGTTTTTACGTAACTACGTTGCAAATGACCCGCATTCGCCACCAATGTGGCGTGTTAATGGCCCTTTAATGAACTTTACACCATTTTATGAAGCCTTTGATGTAAAACCTGGAGAATCTAATTATAGAGAAGAGGATAAGCGGATTAAGATTTGGTAGAATATAAATTTCGAGTTTACGTTTTAATATAAAAACATCCATGAAAACTCCACGTATCCTATTGATACTGTTATTATTACTTGGTATAAATACTAACAGCCAAAACAATATGTATATTAATCAAAAGCCACCATCAACAGTACCAGAAGTATTCGCGCCTGGTATTATTTCTAGAGAAAATATCTATGAATTTGGCTCAGTATTTAATAAAGATGCTACCGAATTTTATTATGGGGTTAATAATGGTGGTAAAGAAGAGATACGATTTACAAAGCTTGTCGGTAACCAATGGACCGCACCAAAAACCATTATGCCGCATGATAAGTATGGTTATAACGACCCTTTTTTATCACCAGATGAAAACCGGCTTTACTTTATATCTCAAAGAGCATTAGATGGGGTTAGCAACCCAAAAGATTATGATATTTGGTATGCAGAGCGTACAACAAATGGGTGGTCTGAGCCTATTAATGCAGGTGAAAATATAAACACCACAGCTGATGAATATTACATCTCATTTACAACAAATGGTACCATGTACTTTTCATCTAGTAAAGCAGGCAACAATTTTGATATCTACGCCTCAAAAATGGTTGATGGCAAGTTCCAAAAAGCTGAGCGATTACCAGCGGCCATTAATACACAAAGTTATGAGGCCGATGTATTTATAGCTCCTGATGAATCCTATATTATTTTCTGTGCCAATAGAAAAGATGGCTTGGGTAGAGGTGATTTATACATCAGCTTTAAAACTAAAGATGGATCTTGGACTCAGTCTGTAAACATGGGAGATGCGATTAACACCAAAGGTCATGAACTTTGCCCATTTGTTACTAATGATGGTAAATACTTCTTTTACACCAGTAACCAAGATATTTATTGGGTTAGTACAGCTATCTTTCAGAAGTATAAATAGTATACTCTCAAAAAAAATAGCTCTAAAATTTAGTCCTATTTGAGTAATGCAATACAAACCATATAGAAAGCATTCCAAAGAACTCTACTACTATTTGTCAAAATAATAGAGAACCTTTAGAATGCTATTCGTCTTATACTAACTTTGCCCATAGACTAAATGTATCTAAAGAAATGAGTTTAATTCTTTATAACAACCCTTTTAATTAAAGTCTCATAACCATTCTGGGAATACTTTAAAGCATTAACATTATCATCCACAAGTTCTAAATCAACTCCTCTCGTTGGTTCGCGCAAAGTAGTCTCATTTTTCTGCACTAAAACATCCTTGGAAAACTCTGTGACAATAAACATTTTGTTGCCCTCCTGTACAATTTTCAATTCAAAGTTGGCTTCCTCTAGTAAAAAACTTCCGACAGCGTCTTTAAATTTCTCTGTGTCGATAATTGTTTTGGTATCCTGCAAAGGAATTTTTACTGTTGTCGCTTCTTGACTAAATCCAATTGATTGAGCAAGAACTAATACTAACATAACAAGTTGAAATACATTTTTCATGATTATAAATTTTTATGATTAATATTTCAAAAGTCATTCAAATCTATAGTATCCAGAAAAAATAATGATAAGCGTATTTAAAGTCATGATGTATATACAATTTTCTATAAATCAGCGAAAACAATCCTTTCAGACTAAAAGAAGCTCTCTTCATCATTAAAAAGTGTCTATTTGAAGAAGAAAAGATACATTTGAAACAACCTTTACATTAATTATGTCGAAACTAGATACATGGATAGATAATAAAGTGGTACAGAACATATTCATTTGGTTCATACTTTTATTAATATTAATCGTTACAATTCAAGCAGAACAACGAATACTAGTAGCAATTTTTATAATCCTATTGTTGGCACCGACTATATATATCAACAACTTATTAATTCTTCCTTATTTAAGAAAAAAGCTCCCTTTGTTTATAGGCTTGTTCCTTTTAAATACTGTCGTATTTACTGTCATTTCGGTATTAATTATTAAAACAGTACTAGGACAATCTCTTCAGCTTCTTATGTTTATTAATTTTTTTGGCATTCTATTTTTAGCACTTGCCTTTGCATCAGCTTTAAAAATTGCAAGAGATAGTTTTACAAGACGACAACAGGAAAAAGAAGCCGAATTAAAACTATTAAAAGGGCAATTAAATCCTCATTTTTTATTCAATACCCTGAACAATCTCTATGGATTATCAGTTGTTAAATCAGATAAGCTTCCAGACTTAATGCTTAAATTATCAGATTTATTACGATATAGTTTGTATGACACTAAAGAAACCTATGTTTCATTGGAAAAAGAAATACAGTATCTCGAAAACTATATGTCATTAGAAAAAATTAGGTTAGAGGATAGTACAGAAATTCATTTTATAAAATCGGGTGACACGGCATCAAAAAAAATTGCACCAATGTTATTCATCGTATTTATAGAGAATGCATTTAAACATTTGGGCGTTTCAAAAGATAAAAAGAGTAGTGTTTCAGTTTTAATAGAAAGTCTTAATAATCAATTAATTTTTAAATCTCGGAACAGTATCGATGCTGTAGGTGTTAACCACAATTCTATGGAAACCACAAATAATGGTATTGGTCTAAAAAATGCAAAAAAGCGATTGGCATTGCTCTATCCTGATAAGCATCAGCTTATTATTACTAAGAATGATAATAGTTATGATGTCTCCCTAACACTAGATTTATAACATTATGAAAACATTACGATGCATCATAGCAGACGATGAGCCTATCGCTCGTCAAATACTAGAAAATTATATTGCAGACACACCACATTTAGAACTAGTAGCATTGTGCAAAAATGCTTTTGATGTTATGGAAGTTTTGCAAGAAAAGACAATAGACTTATTGTTTTTAGACATTAATATGCCCAAACTTTCTGGCATAAGTTTATTAAAAACGATGTCATATAAACCTGAAGTCATAATTACAACCGCATATCCAGAGTATGCTGTTGAAGGTTTTGAGCTTTCGGTCACAGATTATTTATTAAAACCATTTTCCTTAGAACGGTTTTTACAGGCTGTAATTAAGGTACAGAAAAACACATCGAAGCAAACAGAAACCGTTTTAGAAAATAAAAATGAAGTTGCAAGCTCAATATTTGTAAAGAGCGACAAAAAACTATTGAAATTAGATTTTGACAACATTACTCATATAGAAGCCTATGGTAATTATGTAAAAATTTATACGGATGCTATGGTGCTAACACCGCAAACTTTGTCAGATGTTTTAAAACAACTTCCTGAGCAATTCTTACGTATACATAAGTCATATATCATAAACTTTGACTACTTAGCATCAATAGAGGGCAACCAAGTCGTTTTACTTAACAAAGTCAAACTACCTATCGGAAAATCATACAGAACAGTTATCTTGGATAAAATCTAATATGAGTTTATCTAAAACCGGTATCCAAATCTTAAGTTCACATATAAGTCAATATCAATGTTCTTGCTTTCGAAGCCTAGTCCAGCACCAGCACCAACTTCGTAATTAAAATGTTTGCCTATGTTTCTTCTAATTCCCCAAGTAGGAATTACTGATATTTCATCTGTATAATCTTTGTTTAATTCTTCATCATCATGAAAAAAATAAGTAGCTCTTAACGAAAAATAATTACCGCTATTTCCATCTATTCGTTTTCCTTTTTCTTGACGCTTACCTAAATTATAGTACCAACGTGGTTCTAGAGCTATTGAAGGCGAAATGGTGTTAGTATTAACACCGTTTATACCTAACTCACTTCGTAAAGCAACTTGATTAGATAGCCTTAGTTCATTATGTGCCCAAACACCAATAAGACCAACTTGAACACCAAAAACAGATGTTTCTACAGATACTTCTGTTTTATTTTGGTCATCTTGAGAAAACCCAAAATAGTAGCTCATTACTAATACGATTGCAAAAATTACTCTTGTCATTTTTAAATTGTTTTTTGATTACAATTGCTAAACTATAGGCATCAAAAAAATAAAATGATAATTTTTAGATTGAAGAAGTGCAAAAACGTTTTCAAAAACGAATTAGGACACTTTATTCTGTTTTCTATAGGCTCCTGGAGAAATACCAAGACTGTTTTTAAATACGTTGTAAAAAGCGCTTTTAGACTTAAAACCTGCTTCCATACCAATAGCCTCTACAGAATATTTATCAAAAACTGGATTATGCAGTAGATTTTTAGCAGATTCAATTCTATAGTCATTTACAAACTGGATGACACTCTTATTAATTTCCTGATTTATAATCTTAGATAAATTGCCTTCGCTAGTTTCCAATCTATTGGCTAAATCCAATCGGCTTAAAAGTGGGTTTTTATACAATTCTTCGTCCTCCATTAATGCATACAGTTGTGAGACAATTTTAGAAATCTCATTTTGGTTTACATCCTTTTTTGGTAGGTTAGTATTGGTTTTTTTTGAGACCAAGTATTGGTGTATCTCGTCTTTTTGCACAACGAGTTGTAGTTTAAAAACACCATAATATAGTACCCACCATAATAAGGTAGAGAGAATAAACCACATAAGATTTGTGGTATGTTCTGAGTCAAAAAGATAAAATTCAATATTAGAAAACAACCATAAAAAGATAATAAAGATGATGTATAAGTTAAGACGCAGCAACCAAAGTTTTTTGTCTTTAGAAATAGTACTAGATTTTTTAACCAAATAACGTCCCCAAAAGATTAAAAATAGATTATAGATAATGGCTGTGTTGTTTTTAATATCAAAAACCAAATCGTCAAAATTTACATCATAAACATTAAATAGGGTTTGGGATACGACAATACAAATCTCTATACCAGTAGAGAGAATAATAGGAATGTAAAGCCATATATACCAATGCTTTTTTAAGTATTGGTGTTCTATCTGAATTAAGAAATACGTCAGTAATGTTACCGGAAACAAAAACTCTAAGGTAAAATTAGAAATGAGTTCTAAAATGCCAAAATCCGTATCATACCAACCCATAAAAGTTAAAAACGCCAACTGAAATAAAGACACAGACAGGTAAGTATTTGCCTTACTTTTATAAAACGGAGAAGCAACCAAAGCGACACTTATAAAAAAACCGATAAGACTGCTTGCTATGATGATAAAGTCAAAAAATTTGATATTCAAAAGCGGTTATAATTAGTAGAAAGCAAAATATTGGTTTTAGTTTTATTTAGGCTAGTTATTAACTTAATTATAACGACAAGTAACATCTAACCAAATTCCTAACTATATAACAATTACATGTATTCTTTATTATTTATAAAGTATGAATTTTACAAAATTTTATTATTTTTGAAATTGGTTAACCAGATTGGTTTTCCAATTAAAAATAAAAATAATGAAATATTTTATCTGCATATTTGCACTAATACTAACATTAAAAGTACAGTCACAAGTTGTTAGCAACAATACTCAACTTCAAAATGCGATATCTAATGCTACTGCAGGAACAGTTATAGAGTTTGCAGATGGTACTTGGACAGACGTGCAACTATCAATTAATGTTAACGCCACTTCGACACAGCCTTGTATTATTAAAGCTCAAAATCCAGGGAGTGTGTTCTTCGAAGGACGCTCTAATATCAGCATAGGTGGTTCTTATATAATTTTTGAAGGAGTAACTTTTCAAAATGCATCAGGACTTATTACAGATGGGGACAAAATAGAGCCAATTATTGAGTTTAGGGATACAAGCAATAACGATTGTGTCAATTGCACGGTAAGAAACATTAAAATAGATTCGTATAACGGTACGGCAAGTCAAGAAACACTTAAATTTAAGTGGATAGTTATCTATGGCGAGTACAATGAAGTAAGCTATAGCTCTTTCATTGGTAAGAATGGCGTGGGTAGTATTATTAATGACAATCATAATAATTCAACACCAGATTATTCCAGAATTCATCATAACTATTTTGCTGATAGAATACCTGTAAATAATGATGTTAATGGGCTAAATGATCAAGATGCCATAAGAATAGGCGTGAGCACCACATCACTTTCGGACTCATTTACAGAAGTGTATGATAACCTTTTTAATAATTGGGCTGGGGAAGTAGAAATTATTTCTAATAAATGTGGTAGCAATAAATATTACAATAATACTTTTAGAGATTTTCAAGGAACTTTAACCTTAAGGCACGGTAATAATGCTGAAGTATATGGCAATTATTTCTTTGGAAATGAAAATACATTCTCTGGAGGTGTAAGAGTTATTGGTGAAGATCATAAAGTCTATAACAATTATTTTGAAGGACTTAGGTACAGAAAACCTAATGGTTCGGGTTCAAGCGCTACAGGTGCAATTAACGTGTCCAATGGTAAGCCAAATTCAGAGCTTAACGAATACTATCAAGTAAAAAATTCTGAAATCATTAATAATACTATTGTCAGCTGCGATTTGGGAATTAGAGTTGGCACAGCCATTAATAGTGCACTGACCTTAGCACCAGAGAACTTAGTAATCGCAAATAATATCATGTTAGATTGTAGCGATTCTGCACTTCAAGAAATCACAGCACCAATAGGCACATCAAACTATCAAGGTAATATAACACAAAACGGAAGTTGGGATTTAACCAATGGCACCAACTCCAACCAAACTGTAGCCTCAGGGTTATTAACTAGTGGTACTGATTTTTATAGACTTGCTTTAGGGAGTGATGCTATAGATGCTGGTGTTGGTTCCTATAGCTACTTAACAAAAGACATCCTTAATGGCGATAGAGATGCTAATCTTGATGCTGGTGCCGAAGAGTATGGTGCTAGTGGCACTGTTGGGCCATACAAGGTTTCAGATGTTGGTACTACAATAGGCTTTCTAGCATTTAATGCGTTATCAACTAGTGCAAATGAGGTAAAAGAGAGTAAGATGAAGCTTTATCCTGTACCAGCAAATAAGGAGCTGACGATTTCTCAAGATAATGGAAACATTGGTACCATAACAATTTATGATACCCAAGGCAAACTACTTTTAAGGCAAAACATAGATTCAAATACTTCAACTATTGACACTCGTAATTTTGCGCCTGGTATTTATATTTTAAAAACGATAAGGTCTTCCATCCAATTTATCATAGACTAAATACGTATTAATAATAATAGTATGAGATTAGTATAGGCCAATTAAGGCCTATTCAATAAATTAGTGTTAATTAACATCTACAAATTGTATCTGTTTTTTAACTTGTTGCTATGAAAATAATTCTAGTAGTCTTAGCACTTATCTGTTTGCCATCATTAGGGTTTTCTCAATATGAAGAAAACGATTGGAAAGAACGTGATACATGGATGGCACTAGATACCATATTTAACGCTATTGGAGTAGAAGTAGGGGATTATGTTGCAGATATTGGTTGTCATGAAGGCTACTTGAGTGTACGCTTATCAAAACAGATTGGAGAAAACGGGAAGGTGTTTGCTGTGGATCTTAGAACGGACCGTTTAGAAACATTAAATGAGATTGCTAAAGATCGTGGTCTTCACAACATTACGACCATAGTGGGTGATTATGATAATCCAAACCTTCCAAGAGGACTACTAGACACTGTTATTATTATGGATACCTACCATGAAATGGAAGACTATAGGAGCATTCTGAGTCATGTCAAAAAAGCCTTAAAACCTGGTGGTCAGATTGTAATTATAGAAAAGCTAAAATCACGTATCATTGGAAAATCAAGACAAGAACAAACCAATGCACATAGTTTAAGCAGCAAATATGTGAAACAAGAATTGCAAAACGCAGGATTTATACTGCGTCATGAAAATAATAATCTGGGCTATTGGGAGAACAATCCTGATAAAGTCATTTGGATGTTGGTCGCATATAAAAAGAACTAATTAGTGTGATATTGTACAAAAGTCAATACTCCATTTTTTTCTTCTCAAATAGGTCTATACTCAGTTAATGACATCGAGTTTACGAAATTCACAAACACCTATTTATTTAATAAATAAATTGAGCGAGTAAATGTGTGTGGAATGAATCGATTTGGTCAAAATTAATTAACAAAACTTGATAGCGCTTATAAGTTATCATATATTTAAGTTTTATTAAAATCTACTGTTATCAGAAATATATATACAGCAGCTCAAATTGGCAAACTACAACAAGGTTATATCTTTAATTTAGGAATTTCAGATTCTTATAAAGACAGCAAGGTTTATGGAGTTATAATTACGCCAAGATGTGATATAGAAAACGAAAAAGTTACTACTTTATGTTGGCAAACTGACCTCATATCATTTGCTAAAACAATCCTTCGACAAGCTCAGGAAAACTAAGTGAATGGCCAGTTCAATGAAGGTCATCATGACAAGGCTTACAAACAGATTCTAGCCATTCTATAGGTTCTTTACCAATGTTATATTTAGCATAACGGGTATGATGGACTTGTGTAGCTCGTTGACCACAATACACACATGTCCAATTATCCCGTCTTAAAACGACATAACGTTTACGTTGCCAAGCATCAGATTTTAAATAAACGTTTCTATAATAATCACGTCGAGCAATTCTTTTTTTATCCCATAAGTATCTTTTAAATCTTAGCAATGAGATGTAACCAATTATAACAATGACTCCAATTAATATTGTTTTATAGTCATCACTTGTCAATTGAGAAAGCTTTTCCATACTCTAAGATAATGAATACTAAGGCAATAGCTCTTGGTCCCATAAAATTTTATTCATTTCATTCTTATTGTTTTTAAGTGGAACGACTATATTTTAGGCTATACAAATGCAATTATCCAGTGGATGATTGTATTTTTATATAAAATACTTTTCAATGACATTTCACTTTTATCACTTTCTTTTTATAACAAGTCTTTTCAGCTTAAATTTTGCAAATGCACAAATTTTTGTAGATGACGTTGAACGCGTTGGTATAGTTACTATTGATTATTGTGTTGATAATAGTGGCAAACGCTATGATATTAATATTAACCAGGAAAAAAGTACTTATAAGGACGAAGGCTGGCAACTAGGATGCTTGGATCACTTTAAAAAAGGTTATCTAGCTTATCCACAAAAAATGATAAATGAATGCTGGCAATCCGTTTATTATTTTGTCAATTCAAAATATAAAACGCACGAATTACCCAAAGAAGATTATGTAAAATGTAAAGCATTTCAT
The DNA here is from genome assembly GCF_014635865.1 of Winogradskyella haliclonae. Classification (GTDB taxonomy): domain Bacteria; phylum Bacteroidota; class Bacteroidia; order Flavobacteriales; family Flavobacteriaceae; genus Winogradskyella; species Winogradskyella haliclonae. The sequence continues at coordinate 233,010 of NZ_BMDQ01000002.1, forward strand.
CGTGGTAAATTTAAATACGAAAGTCCTGCATTCAGTGATTCAGTAATAAAAAGAAGAAAAAAGCGCCAAATTGAAACTGGTGAAAATATTTCTGGTGGTCGTCAAGTTTATAAAATAAATTGGATTAGTGACCATGAGTATACACTTGACACACGTAGAATGTCTTTAATTAAAGACAAACATAAAGTTGGCAATTTTATTAATGTAGAAATCATTGAAGTTATAAATGATAATACTTATTTATACAAAGCATTCATAAAAGATAAAGAGAATGATGACATTGTATTTGGCCTAATAACAAAGATTTCTAACTAATTACTACTTAATAATCAAATACTAAAAATGCTCTATAATTTATATTATGTAAAATATAGATTATTACAAACTCTAACTATGGTCATTTATCGAGAATATTATCCATTTACGAACGCTTAGCGAAAAATTAAGTTACTCAACTATGATATAACCAAACTATAAGCATCCGTTTTTAAATTGCATAAGCCCTCGATTTAAAACTTATGTATTATGGATAAAAATCTCGCCTTATTCACGCAAATCAATAGTTTATCGTATTGGTTACTTCAAGAAAGCAATTTTAAAAGCTCCGTAAACTTAGATGCTAACGACGATAGTTTCTTTATTACCATCAAAGATGGTTTCGAGTCTATTTACAAGCACCATATTGAGGATTTTAGTAAAAAAGACAGTCGTTTCCTAAGAATTGAGCTCTCTTCTATTGTATCGCATTTGTTGCAGATTAAGCGTTCTATACAAGACCACAAACAAGCATCGTAAAGCTGTTAATATATATTTATTAATTCTTAACAGATTAAGACTTATAATTTGCATTTTTGGTTATTTTGGAAGCTTAAAATTGACCAAATAAGTGAAAGTCTGTATTGCCGAAAAACCTAGTGTTGCCCGTGAAATTGCTGCTGTTCTTGGTGCTACAACCAAGCGTGATGGCTATTTTGAAGGCAATGGCTATGTCGTCACTTACACTTTTGGACATCTCTGCACACTTAAAGAACCTAACGATTATAAACCCTATTGGAAAAGTTGGGATTTAAACAACTTGCCCATGCTCCCAGAGAAATTTGAAGTCAAAGTCTCTGATAATGAAGGCGTAAAAAAACAATTCAATATTGTAAAAAGCCTTTTTGATAAAGCTGAAGTGGTCATTAACTGCGGTGATGCGGGTCAAGAAGGCGAATTGATTCAGCGTTGGGTATTAAACGAAGCCAATTATAAAGGTCAGGTAAAACGGCTTTGGATTTCATCTCTAACGACCGAGGCCATAAAAGAAGGTTTTGAAAACTTAAAACCCTCTGAAGACTACGACAACCTCTATTATGCGGGCTTTTCGCGATCTATTGGCGATTGGCTATTAGGGATTAATGCCACACGTTTATATACTGTAAAACATGGTGGTTATAAGCAAGTCTTATCGGTGGGTCGTGTGCAAACCCCAACCTTAGCCATGCTCGTCAAACGTTTTAAGGCCATTGAAAATTTTAAGCCGCAACCCTACTGGGAGCTACAAACCACGTACAGAGACACCCTTTTTAATTATGAAGAGGGCCGTTTTCTAAAAATGGAAGATGGTGAAGTATTGGCTAATAAAGTTAAAGAAGATCAGTTCGAAATTGTATCTGTGACCAAAAAGAAAGGCACAGAATACGCACCCAAACTCTTTGATTTAACGGGATTACAGGTGTATTGTAATACCAAATTTGGCATGTCTGCAGATGAGACTTTAAAGGCTGCACAGCGTTTGTATGAGCAAAAAGCCATCTCATATCCTAGAGTAGACACGACTTTTTTGCCTAATGATGTTTATCCTAAAGTTAAAGGCATTTTAAGCAAGCTGACCAACTATTCAGTCTTGACGTCTCCTCTACTTGATAAAAAGATTAAAAAATCAGCAAAAGTCTTTAATGATAAAAAAGTTACAGATCACCATGCCATTATTCCTACCGGAATGCAAATTAGTATGCAACATGGTGACCAAAAGGTTTACGATGCGATTGTAAAACGCTTTATCGCTGTGTTTTATGAGGATTGTAAAGTGTCTAATACCATAGTTATTGGGCAAGCGGCTGATGTAAAGTTTAGAACTACCGGAAAAGAAATACTGTCTAAAGGTTGGCGTGTGGTGTTTGAGTCTAGCCAAAGCAATGCTAAAAAAGAAAGCCTCTTACCTACTTTTGAAAAAGGCGAAAAAGGCCCACATGAGCCGTCGTTTATAGAGAAACAGACCAAACCGCCTAATCAATTTACCGAGGCCTCTCTCCTACGTGCTATGGAAACCGCTGGCAAACAAGTGGATGACGAAGAGTTGCGTGACATCATGAAAGAAAACGGTATCGGTCGTCCATCAACTCGTGCCAATATTATTGAAACACTGTTTAAGCGCAAATATATTAAGCGCAATAAGAAACAGATTTTGCCCACCGTTACTGGGATTCAGCTGATTGATACCATCCAGAATCAATTGCTAAAGTCTGCAGAGCTGACTGGAACTTGGGAAAAACAGCTAAAGGATATTGAAAAAGGCGAGTATTCTGCATCAGCGTTTATAAAGAGTATGAAACGCATGGTGGATGCCTTGGTTTATGAAGTGCGAACAGAGAAAGTTACGACACGTATATCGGCAGTAAATAATAAATCTGCAAAAACGCCAAAGACAAGATCTAAAACGTCTAAAGGCGTCGTTGGCAATACTTGTCCTAAATGCAAATCTGGGCAATTGATTAAAGGAAAAACGGCTTTTGGTTGCAACCACTACGGAACGTCTTGTGATTTTACCTTGCCGTTTAAATTTGAGAATAAAAAGATATCAGAAAATCAGTTAGTTAGACTTTTAAGTAAAGGTTCGACAGTGAACCTTAAAGGATTTAAAATCAATAATATAACTACAGAAGGCTTATTACGTTTTGATGCTGATTTTAAATTAAAATTTGAACCAAAAAAAGGAACTCATCCTCAATCACAAACCCCAGAAAATACCTGTCCAAAATGCAAAAAAGGCAGCATCATCAAAGGGAAAACCGCCTATGGTTGTTCTGATTATAAATTGGGCTGTGATTTTAGATTTTCGTATGACTTGCTACGCGAAAAAACTGCAGGTCAAGAACTGACAAAGCCATTGGTTTATAAAATACTAAACGAGAATACATAAAAAAGCCACTATCAATACGATAATGGCTTCTTTTTTATAAGATTAGCGTGCTCTATACGAGTTTTACTCTTACTGCATTCATACCACGTTGTCCTTTTTCGAGTTCGAATTCTACCTTGTCATTTTCGGCAATTTCATCTATTAAACCGCTAACGTGACAGAAATACTTTTCGTTATTCTCATCATCAATAATAAATCCAAAACCTTTTGATGTGTCAAAGAAGTTAACTTTTCCTTTTCTGATGGGGTCTATTTCTTCTTTTTCTCCAGGCAAAGTCTTAGGAATACTTACTTCAATATTTTCAGCTTCAATTTCGATTTTATGCTCTGGATCTGGTGGTGTATCTGTTAAATTACCATTGTAATCCACATATGCAATCGGTATGCCTTCAGAACCGTTAGCCTCCTTCTCTGCTTTTCGCGCCTCCATCTTCTTACGCTTATCCTCACGTTTTTTTAAACGCTTTTTTTCTTTTTCACTTTTGCTAAATGTCTGTTGTGATCTACCCATGTATTATTTGATACTGTTTCGTTATGTGCATAAATATAGTATTAAAGATGGATTAAGCACTGTAATTTCTTGACTATCTATACAAACTAATGATTTAATGCTATTGATTGAGGTTTAGAGTCCACCTTTTCCCATAAATAGTCCGATGTTAAACGGAAACTTCCCAAATGTTCAAAATCACAGGTATCTGGATTAATAATAGATAAAAAGGGTTGGTCCTTTGCATTATTATACAAATGATAAATCTCACCAATTATAGGCTCAAAACTGAATTTTGAAGCCGTGATAAGTTCATTATACTCTAGAACCTTCATCAAGGCTTCATACTCAGCTTTTAAAGCTTCATATTTTGTTTTTAGATGCTTGTTAGCCTTATATATCTGTGAATTTTTCCAACTGCCATTGTTTGGTGCTTTGATTTGTGGTGCACTAAAACTTGTGGCATAAGGCAAAAAGGCAGCGTTATACTGTTCTTTTTCTTCATCATAAACCACCATGTCTGGCTTTTTCTCTTTCATTCTAAAATTTTATTTTGGATCTAAAATTGAATTCACACGTTCTAAGCAATCTCTATAATGGTACTTCGTCTCTGTGTTTACTGCTGAATTTGAAGCAGTTCTTAAACGTTGTTTTAAGACATTTAATTCGCCTCTAACCAAAGCTCTAACATCAGATTGATTAACGTTGTAATACTTGCGAGAAAAACGTCTATTCATTTCTCCTGTCATTAAATTACCCAACTGATCAATATGCGCACGTTGCAAATTACGTCTATACACTGTTACATTTTGACCAAAATTTGCTTCTGACCAAACACCTTTACGTAAATCACGTAGCATCTCCAATGCTGAATAATTACTGGCATCTAAAGCCTTATAATCTATCAATCGCCCTAAAGTTTCAAAGCTTAACAAGCGGTTAAGGTGTCTGGCTTGCAGGCCTCTTAAACGCTCCGTATAACCTGCATAATCAATTTTATTGAGAATATTTTTATCTACCAACCATGTTGGGCTAACAAATGCATTTTTATGCAACCATTGCATGGCTGCCTTTTGTTCAGCCTTAGGAACCATAGTGTATACATTACCTCCTTGAGATGGGTTTTGAGTATCCTCATAAACACCACCAACATGCGACGTTACATGACCAATATATCGATTCCAAACACCTAGCATCTCTCCATAAAGCTCACCTAAATCCTCATAGTTATTAGTTTGGTCGCTTGTCCATTGTGGCAAATTAGCAGCGACAATCTTAAGATTACTTAATCCATAAGTACTCGCTTTAATACTATTGTTTCCGATATCTTCAGTCTGCGATCTTGGGTCAAAACGACTGCCTTGACTACCAAACATATACTTTGGGTCACCAGCTTTTGAAGACACCAACTGATCTAAAATTGTACGCTCTGCATCTGCAGAATTTGTACCTGGATAATAGCGGTAGCCAAAATTAATAGCATAATCATCATAAGGACCTAATTGTCTTATAAAACGAATGTTCTGATCACCAGGTTGTGCTATGTAGTTATAGCGTGCATAGTCCATTATAGTTGCTGCGATACCATTTTTTTGAGTAAAAGCACCATCTCTATAATTCTCAACATCATAGGCATAACTAGCTGCCATATTATGAGGCAAGCCTAAGGTATGGCCAACTTCGTGAGCAATGACCATTTTCATCATTTCTCCAATTTCAGATTCTGGCGTGTCTAAAGTACGTGCCGAAGGATTCGCTGCTCCCGTTTCTAATAAATAACGGTTACGATAAGAACGCAAATGGTTATGATACCAAATGATATCGCTTTCTATTATTTCTCCTGTTCTTGGGTCAGAAACACTTGGTCCTGTTGCATTACGTGTTGTACTTGCCACATAGCGAATCACTGAGTAACGGATATCTTCTGGGCTAAAATCTGGATCTTCCTCTTTTGTCGGTGGGTCTTTAGCAATAATGGCATTTTTAAAACCTGCAGCTTCAAAAGCTTTTTGCCATAACTCCACACCTTCTTTCATGTACGAACGAAATTTCTCTGGTGTTGCAGGATCTAAATAATAAACAATAGGTTTTATAGGCTCAACTAATTCTCCTCGCCTATAGGCTTCAATATCTTTTGGGACTAATCGCCAACGACGAATATATGTTTTGCGATCCGCCTTTAGTTTTTCACTACTGTAATCGTATTTACTTAATGTAAACCAACCAACACGCTCATCAAAATAACGGGGTTGCATTAAATCTTTAGGCAACAGAATCATGGATTGATTCATTTGGACACTAATAGACTCATCTCCTGTATTCACAGGTGGTTCAGAAGCATTGTATGTAAAGTCTTGAATCACTTCAATATTCTCTGGGAAGCTTTTCATTGAATTGATAAAACTTCTTGATTTGTCCAAATTTCTAACCTTATATTGTTTTCTGAATCGCGATGGCAAACCACTTAATGCTTTTACGTCTGTACCGTAAAAAGAACTAACATCGATAACCACAGCTGTAGAATCTTTTGAAATCGCTTGGATATCAAATGCATACAAAGTAGGTTCATAGTTATTATTCTGAACAGATATATTTATTGGCAAGCTGTCTTGTGCTACCGCACTGTACGATTTCTCTTTGATTAAAACCTTATTCTTAAAACGTTGCCATCTTACTAAGCGTGTATTGGTTTTGGTACCGGCGTTGACATATCCACCTCCAAGGCCAGAAGGCAACTTTGCAAAGCGACTCACTAATAACATATCGGTATCAAGATAGTCATTAGGAATTTCGAAAAAGTACTTCTCTCCTACTTGGTGCACTTTAAATAAGCCATCGTCCGTAATAGCATCTTTTGTAATTACTTTATCGTAATCTTTAATTTTTCCTTTCTTTTTTGGTGCTGGCTTAGGTTTTGCCTGTTCAGTTTTAGCGTCTTTTTTACGTTTACGCTTAGATTGTGCTTCTACATAGCTAAAGCTTAAAAGCATTGATAGACATAGTGTTACAGCTAAATTTTTTCTTAGAGAAATCATTAGGAATTGGTTATTAAGTTAGTTAAACAGTGTAAAGGTAATTAATAGAAAATTAGTTTTTATTGAATTCTTAAAAGCTGTTAAAATCAACTCATAATCTCTTATTCTACAGTATTTTTGCACTCGTAATAATTTGATTAGTCTATGGTAAATATTTTCAGAATTACAGCATTTTTAGAAGGCGTGTCTTATTTGCTTCTATTATTTGTGGCGGTGCCAATTAAATACTTAAATGGTGAACCTCAATATGTAAAACTCTTAGGAATGCCACATGGCTTACTATTTGTCGCTTACATTGTCTTAGCGATTTGGTTAAAACCCGATTTTAAATGGAATCAGAAAACATTTTTAATCGTTCTTGTAGCTTCGCTTATTCCTTTTGGAACCTTTTATGTTGATAAGAAATATTTAAAACCGCATTCTGCTTAACTAATATTTGCTAGGTTTATATAGAAATTTCTTCGACCTAATGAAACATTACCTATACGACCTATTAATTGACAAAGGCTTTTCTGTTGATACCGCTAAGTATTTAAACATGTTAGCCTTATTAATAGCATTGCTTATTGTTGCTTTTATTATAGATTTTGTAACCAAACGCCTACTAAGACGTTTTTCTTCAAGCATTGCTAAACGTACCAAAACAAATTTCGACAACATACTTATCACCAATAAACTGCCTAGGAATGTAGCGCATATTGTGCCATTAATCATCTTAATAGAGTTTGTGCCACAGGTATTTTCTGATTTCCCTGTTGTTGAAGATATCATAGAAAAAACGCTAAAAGTCATTGCTATTTTATTGACACTTAGAATTCTTCAAAGTGTGCTCCTGTCAATTCGTGATTATCTAAAAACCTTACCACGTTATAAAGACAAGCCTATTTATAGTTACATACAAGTTTTTATGATTTTTATGTGGCTATTAGCTATATTTTCAATGTTTGCTATTGTTACTGGTATCTCTTTTTGGGAGTTTGTAACTAGTATAGGTGCAGTATCTGCAATTATCATTCTTGTATTTAGAGACAGTATTTTAGGATTTGTAGCGAGCATACAAGTTACAGTAAACGATATGGTACGCATTGGCGACTGGATTACTTTCGATAAATACGGTGCAGATGGAGATGTTACAGAAATAACATTGGCTACAGTAAAAGTCCAAAATTGGGATAAAACCATTACAACAATACCTACTTATGCGCTGATTTCTGATTCGTTTAAGAACTGGCGTGGTATGTCTAATTCTGGTGGACGTCGTATAAAACGCTCAGTGATTTTAAAAGCTTCTACAATTAAATTTTTAACGGATGCAGATATTGTTCGGTATAAAAAGATTCAATTGGTCACAGAATATTTAAACACCCGTTCCGACGAAATTAATACTGCTAATATTGAAAATGATATTGATAAATCCGTACTCATTAACGGCAGGAATCTTACTAATTTTGGCGTTTTTAGAAAATACCTTCAAGTTTATATCGAAAATCATTCTGCTTTAAATAAGGATATGACGATGATGGTGCGGCAATTAGAACAGACCACTCAAGGCATTCCTCTAGAAATCTATACCTTTAGTAAAGACCAACGCTGGGTAAACTACGAATACATAATGGGAGATATTTTTGATCATGTATTGGCTGCGGTAACTTACTTTGATTTAGGAGTTTATGAACTAAACTTAGAAACTCAAAGCGCTATCAATTAATGACAAACTTAACTATTTTAGTTTCCCCTATGTTAGACGTAAATTTTGACAGGTATATTCCTTTTTTTAAATCACTCAAATTAACCATACTGTCATTGTTTAGTTGTAACGCCTTAATGCTTTGACCAGTAATGTTATAAATGTTTAGTTGACCAGAAACTGAGGCACTAAATTGAACAGATTTAGAATTATTAATGTATTTGACGTCTAAATTATTATATCTAATATTAGTATTTGAAAGCACTAAATCACTCCATGTACTTGCAACACTTACTAAACCAACATGACCTGAAAACCTGCCAGAATTAGGAACATTCCAAGCAAAAGCTAACCTGTCTATTGAAGAAGAATTTTCTATTGCTGGAGCTGGTGCTATTAAAGTAGAAGATACAGGCTCACCATTCACATAGTTAGGATTTATAAACAATTCTAGTTCATCATTAGAAGCTCCAGAATTAATAGTATACTTTAATACAACTAAATAAGCCGTATTAAAACTATAGACTTGAGAAGTTACAGCTCCATTATTTGATGAATCACCAGACTTTATTCCTATGCTAAACCCAGAACCAGAATCTTGTACCCAAATTCGTAAAGCTGTACTGAAAGCACTACCATTTAACACTCTGATAACATCAAAAGGAGAACTTGAAGGCGAATCACTAATATTCATAACAAAACTAGTGTAAAATGTTCCTGCAGTAATAGAAGAGGAAAATAGATGCCCTGGCCCATCTGAATTAATATTATTAATTGACTGTACACTATTTGCAGAGCTTCCATAATCTGGATATGACAAAGAAAAAGCAACAACATTAGAAGGTGTACCACCAAAAACGGCACCTGTTCCTCCCATCGAAGTATCGTTAGACCAACTTCCCTGTCCGTTGAGAGATTGGTTTGTGTTTAAAGCACTAAAGTCTTCTTGAAAAATGACTTGTGCACTAACACCAGAAATAAAAAATAATGACAGATAAAGTAATGTAGATTTCATCAAAAAGTTAATTGTTAATTAATAGCTCTATAAATATAATTTTTTGACTAAAAACTAACACATAATTAAGATGTATAACTTTTATAATCGGTCTTTTACAAATTCTACTTTTGTTTTACCATGAGGCGATGGTTTTCCGTCTTGACCTAGGTTAACCATTATCATATTATCCACCGTCAATATCGTCTCTCTAGTCATTTTATTTCTAGCTTCACATTTCATAGTAATAGAAGTTCTACCAAACTTTATAACTTCCATACCAATCTCTACGATATCCCCTTTTTTAGCAGAAGCCATAAAATTAATTTCGGACATGTATTTGGTAACTATTTTAGAGTTTTCAAGCTGAATTATAGTATACAAAGCGGCTTCTTCGTCTATCCAAGCCAATAACTGACCTCCAAATAAAGTGCCATTAGGGTTTAAATCTTCTGGTTTTACCCATTTACGTGTGTTAAATCTCATTTATAATAATGTTTGTTGTCCATTGGTATCGTCGTTAGGTATCATTAAATTAGTACCCAACTCAGAATTCATTTTACGAATTAAATATGCTGAAAGCAATGGAGATTCCTTTTCAATATTCTGATGCACAAAGAAATTAATATCATTAATTCCGGCATTCTTCCATATTTTCAAGCGTTCTACCCAATCATCTAAACGTGTATAATCGCTTTTATGATTGGCACCTACATAGCGAATAAAAGCTCTGGAATTGGTTAAACGCATATGCATAATATCTCGGCGTCCTGCAGAATCAACAATGATATTTGAAATATTGTTCTCTTCCAACAGCTGATACAAATCTTCAGCAATAGCACCATCATTATACCAATTTGTATGTCTAAATTCCATAGCTAATGGCACCTCTTTTGGCCAAGATTCGGCAAAATTTATGACTCTATCAAAATCCTTAGGTGCAAAGTTACTATGCATTTGTAAAAATATGCAGCCTAGCTTTTCCTTAAGATTAATAGCACTATATAAATAGTTATCTACTACAGGTTTTACGTCATCATTTAAGCGTTTCCAATGACTTATTTCCTGATTGAGCTTAGGGAAAAATTTAAAATTATCAGGTGTTTTGTCATACCATTTTACAAATTGCTCTGGAGGAAAAATTCGATAAAATGTAGCGTTTAGCTCAATGGAATTAAATTGATGAGAGTAATACTCTAACTCATCCTTAGTGCCTCTCGGATAAAACCCCTTTAAATCTGCCCTGTTCCACTTAGCACAACCTACAAATACATTTGTACTGTCTGATGGCTTATCTTTTAAAACTCTTAAAGTATCAATATGGTCACTGGGTAGAGTAAAATCTATCTCAGTAGGATTGTCAACGCTTCCAAACTTCATAGTTATAATTTTAAGATAAAGATACTAACTTGTAATTGCACTAGCTAAAAATTGATTTGTTAATAACACCGTTGACAAGATAATTCTCACATTAATATTTCACCTTGGTTAATACTTAAATTTAATTCCATATTAATTCAATTCTACTTTGATATGGAAACCCGCTCTAAACTTCTACTTGACATCAGACCACTAATTCCCTCTGCAAAAGTCTACGACTCTATGTCTAGTGACGAGGCTTTTCAGAATAAAACGCTTCGTCCTATTATAAAGATGCAGAATGATTTGTTTGTAAATGTCTTTAAGAATTACATCTCAAAACGAAAAAATGTATTTTATGACTTAACACTACCGAAGCAGTTGGCATATATAGAAAACGCTATTCATAAAGACATGAAGTTTAGGAATTCTCTTAAAGGTATGGTTATAGGACAGTTTACCGTTGAAGAATACGAACTGTATATTCAAAATTCTTCGGCATTAAACAAGCGCATGATGAATATCGTAAAAGAGCGTTTATTAAGTAGCATTCAACTTTTTATAAAACCAGATTTTCTAAAAGCGGTATAGTCTATTTTAAATTTTATAATTCTATTAACATATCCGCATTTCAATTATACTTAATTTTGGAACGTTCATTTCAAATAAAATGCCAAAAACTGAAGTTTTCAATAAAGAATTAGTGCTTAATCAAGCAAGTCATGTATTCCATGTAAAAGGATACAATGCGACATCTATGCAGGATTTAGTAGATGCTACAGGCTTGAACCGTTCAAGCATTTATAATTCTTTTGGCAATAAGCATAATCTCTTTCTAGAATGCTTAAAGGTATATCAAAGTAAATACCAAAGGTCAATTTCTAATCTTTTATTAAAAGCTAACAGTCCTTTGAAAGCTATTGAGTCTATCTTTGAATTGTATCTAGATGAAATTGTTAAAGACGACGAAAACAAAGGTTGCCTAATTACAAATTGTAAATCTGAAATGGCCAATCAAGATTCTACAATTCATAATTTTTTAATGAATAATCAAAAAAACACTTTAGCTTTATTTGAGGATTTAGTGAACCAAGGGCAAGAAAATTCTAGTATCAATAGTCATCGCAGTCCTAAAGACTATGCACTTTATTTATTTAGTACGATACAAGGATTTAGAATGGTAGGTATTTTAATTGACAATAAACAACAATTGCAAAGCCTTATAAATATAACTTTGCAAAACTTAAAGTAATTTTTTTAATCTAATTTGAAACGATTGTTTCAAATAAAACAGACATTATGAGTAAATTAAAAAACAAAGTTGCAGTCATAACTGGAGCTAATAGTGGTATAGGTCTAGCAACTGCAAAACTATACTTAAAAGAAGGTGCAAGAGTTGTGCTTTCTGGAAGACGACAAGAGGCTTTAGATGAAGTATCTAAAGAATTAGAAGGTGATTTTATCACAGTATTAGCCGATGTATCCAAACCTGAGGATAATATTAATCTTATAAAGGAGGCAACAAATAAGTACGGCAATATTGATATACTATTCTTAAATGCTGGCATTGCACCTATTGCAACAACTACGGATGTTACTGCAGAACATTATGATGAAATTTTTAATATTAATGTCAAAGGTCCAATATTAGCTACAAAAGAAGCATTGCCAAAAATTAATGATGGCGGTACTATCTTATTTACAAATTCTATAGTACATCAAAAAGGATTTGATGGTTTAGGTGTATACTCGGCAAGTAAAGGAGCGCTAAGAGCGTATTCTCGTGTATTAACTTCTGAAGTGAAATCCAGAGGAATTAGAGTAAATTCTATAGCGCCTGGTCCGATTGCGACGCCACTTTACGGTAAAATGGGATTGCCACAAGATGTTGTTGAAGAAATGGGAAAAGGATTTGCAGCCTCAGTACCCTTAGGTCGTTTTGGGACTTCTGAAGAAATTGCAAATGCAGCACTATTCTTAGCATCTGATGATGCCTCTTACATCAATGGCGTAGAGCTAGAAATTGATGGCGGATTAAGTCAAATCTAAAATACAGATATTTAAAAAGCCAAGTCTAATACTTGGCTTTTTTTGTTTTATAATAAGGACTCTCCATTTAAGTTAGTAGTCAGAACATCACTCATATAATCCACAAAAGGCTTAGCCGAATTAAAAGCCATATCTACATCTTTTATAAAGTTGGGTGACATCACCTCTTTATCAGAGTATTTCTTTGTGAAGATATATTGCTTACGACGAATCAAATCAATCGCAGGATGTGTCTTATCAAAACCTTTAGGGGCAGTCTTTAACTCGTCTCCAACAAATCCACCCCAAATAGAGTTAAACGATTTATCATTAAGAATACTACGTATTTCCTGATCATCCATTTCAAACTCTTTACGAATGCGCAATAAGTCTTCTTTATTAGGTTCCCAAAAACCTAAAGCGATAAATGATTCATTATTTGGTTGTATATGCAAATAATAACCACCTCTTAATTCAGGTTTTTTCCTATGAAAAGAACCTCCAAAATGAGTTTTGTAGGGTAATTTGTTTTTAGAAAATCGTACATCCCTATATATTCTAAATATTTTAACCTTATCAATTTGATCATGAGTATTCATTAGCTCTCCCAAGTAATTATAGGATGCTTTTACCTGAGATTCAATACGCTTAAATTCTGGTTTATGCGCATTAAACCAATCGCGGTTATTATTTTTTTCTAGTTTTTTAAGAAAGGTAAACGTGTCTTTTGATATTGAACTCATGATTCTGGTATTTGTAGATACCAAAAATATAAATTGAAAGTTTAATTTCATGGCGTAAAGCAGTTATTTAGACTCTCTTTTTAAATTTTAATGCGCATTAATCAAAAAATATGCCTGAACAGCACTGTGAGTATTTTAATTTTTTAACAGTTTTACCATTCAATTTTTATTTTTTTTAACGATTAATGCATATAATTTAGAATAATTCAAAATTAACTTGTAAAGTGAAAGAATTTTCACTATAATGCAAAAATTAATTATTACAGATATAATATATGGGTAGACCAGCAACTAAGCCAACTAAATTAAAAGACGGCTATTATATAGAGATTAGAAACAAAGGTTCTAGATCTGGTGTTAAACTATACAATGCTACAGAAATGCAGATGGAGCGTTCTATAAAAATGTATGAGCGTTCTAAAGAAGTTATTATTCTTGGTGAATGCATCAATGGTAAGTTCGTAGCAAAAGAACCAAAGTTGCATGTAGTGAAATAAAGATTTTTCTTACTTAACTATTAAAAAAATCATCTTAATTTATTAAGGTGATTTTTTTTATTCAAAATCTATAGCATGCAAAATTAACCCTGAAGCTGGCGCTATATAATCCATAACCTCTATACTGTCATTAGATAAAGACATTTGTATATAATCTAAATCGACCTCACCCCTACCCAACTTAATTAAAACACCAAACATTAAGCGTATTTGGTTTCGCATAAAGCCTTTACCTCTTACTTTAAGTACATAAGACTTTTCTGGGAAGAAATTTGCGGTATAATCTGTGTTCTCTACAATCTTACAATCTTCAATTGTTCTCATAAATTCACCTGTAACTGAGGCTTTATAACAATACGACTTAAAATAATGAGTTCCTTTAAATAAAAGGGCACCTTTTTTCATAAGTTCAACATCTAAAGGCTCTAGTATGGTTGTTAAGATTGGAGCACAAAACGGGTGATTTTTTTGACCTTCAGAAAATACATAGTGGTATTCTTTGATTTTTGAATCTTGAATAATATTGAAATTCTTATCAACTTCTTTTATACTTAAAGCTCTAATATCTTGCGGCAGATTATGATTAAAAAGCGCTAAGAATTCATCAAAGTGATTAATTGGATTTTTATATATAAACAACTCAAGCGCAGCTTCATTTGCAGAAACCATTGCATCTGTGCGCCCTGCACCTAATGTTTTAAACTTAATGTCCTTTAGAATAAATTTAAGTGTTCTATCAATCATTAAGTGAATCGTTTTTACATCTGGTTGTTTTTGCCAGCCATGAAAACGGTACCCTAAATACTGCAACTTTATGAGGTAATAATATCTTTTGTCAAATGCCATATTATGGTCGAAAGTAATGTTTGAAAATCACCTAATCAAAAATTTTTTTAACTTGAAACATAAATCTAACTAAATCAATTTAACTATGACAACAACAAAACCACCTATTTGGTTCTGGATTGTAAGTATTTTGGCACTAATCTGGAATGGCATGGGCGTAAATGCTTATTTGCAGCAAGCCTATAATACGGAGAGCTATCGTGAAATGTACAGCCAGGAGCAATTAGAAATTGCTGCAAATTTGCCTTCATATATTACTGCAGCTTTTGCAATTGCAGTTTTTGGTGGTGTTTTGAGCTCTATCTTACTCTTATTACGAAAAAAACTAGCAGCAACTATATTTTACGTATCATTATTAGCAGTTTTAGTTCAAATGGGATACCTATTAATTAATGGTTATGCAAGTAGTATAGGTATGACAATTATGATTATTCTATTTGCAATATTCCTAGCTTGGTTTGCTAAAAACTCAATCAATAAAAACTGGATTAGTTAAAATTTAGAATAACTAATTCACTATGCTAAATGTGTAATCCTATTAAAAAGGCTAATATTAAATATCAGCCTTTTTTATTTACCTTATGATGATTTTTTGAGTCTTTACTTGACTATCATCATGTATTTTCACTATATATATACCCGATGAAATACTTGATACATCAATTGAGTTTACAGAATTTGACGACTCTAATTTTTTACTTATAAGTAATCGCCCATTGATATCGTACAAATCAGCTATAGGCTTTGGAGTTAATTGACCTTCTATGTACAATTGATCTGTATCCTCAGAAGTATAAATTTTAAGACTATTTAGCTTATTTGATTCAACAGATAATGCAGACGATGCTTGAACATAGATTGTATAGTCCTCTGATTGCCCAGTTACTAGACCAGTATAACAAGCAGAATTAATTAAACTTATACCAGAATATCTATTATCTACTTCAGTAATAAGTCTAACTCTTACATAATCTTCATAAGGAATACTACTTGGATAACTAAGTGTAATTGGAATTGTAGAACCCGCAGCTATATCGTTATCTAAATATTGTTGTTCCGCTTCATCATCAAAATCTCCATCATCATTCCAATCAATCCATACACCTAACTGTTGCCAATTTACGCTAAACATACCCACGTTAATTGTATTGGATTGGTCAGCGTCAATTTCAAAATAATTAGAACAGCTATCAGAATTATCAATATTTCCACCATCACTTGCAGACGAAAAGGAACTATATGTTACGCCGTTTAATTCTACACTTGTTATACCAGAATTATTTGTACTAGTAGTATTTGTGTTACAAACGAATGTTGGAGCTGAATACGTTATATCTGGAGCTTCATCGCCATTAGAATTTGCTATCGCTGTACCTACCATAGCAGCTCTGGCTCTAGTTTTTTGGTCATTAGTTAGTCTATCAGTACAATTGTAATAACTCATAATGTTATTAATCGTATTATTATCTACCCAAGCACTACCAGTACAAGAATTATTAGAAGGACATGTACTTGTTTCTCTTTGGTGAGGTACAGTATCGGCGCATCCATCACTATTGTTTCCCACTGCTGTATTTGCAGGACATGTGTCTGAAGCACCGTCGCCATTAGTGTCATCTCCTTGAAAAGTATGGTATAAATGGAAATAATGGCCTAACTCATGTACTACAGTACTATTGTCTCCATTTGAATTAAGTCCCCAACCATTTGTATTCCCAGGATCATATCCAAAAACAGAAGACATCATTACGGAGCCATGGTTACTTGATGATTCATTATAGAAGTATGCGTAGCCTTGAAAACCAGAGCCTCCATTATTACCATCTAATTCAGTTACTATCCATATATTAAAATAGTCTGTTTGAGGCCAACTTATTAATGTCTTTATGTCATTATAGCTTGCTCCATTAGAATTTAGCACATTAACTCCAAAATTTGAATAACCTGATAATCCTGAAGCATTTACTCTATTAATACCAGTTGTTGTATTACAATCTGGATCTCTTTGAGCCAAAGCAAATTCTATTTCAAAATCTATAGGACTATTTGCAGTTAATCCTCTGTAAAAATCATTTAAATTGTTAATACTACTATGTATTTGTGCATCAGAAATATTAGCCCCTGTACCTACTGCTTCTCCTGTTAGATGTAACACGTGAACAACAACAGGAATAGTTATTACTGCTCCGCTATTACGTTGTACAGTGCCATCTATAATTGCATTTTGAAGATTTTCTTCAGAGATACGTTCTAAATCGACATAATTAGGATTTTGCCTTAAAATTTCTCTTTGAGTATCAAATGCACATTGTTGCGCATTGACATAACATGTAGTAGTTAATAACATTAGCACAAGTGCTAATGAAAAGGTAGTTTTTTTCATAAGATTTGGGTTAAAGTTGCAAATTGCAATGCGCAATATAACTCAATTTTATGAAAAATTACATTTAAACGTTAAAAATACACTTTTAAACGATGTTTTCAATTACTTATGTCGCTGCTTAAGGACTGAAATTATATCATTAAGCTGATAGCCTTTTGCCTGTAAAAGAATTAAATAATGAAACAATAAATCAGCACTTTCATTAAGAAACAAATCATCATTTTGGTCTTTAGCTTCAATAACAGTTTCTACAGCCTCTTCTCCAACTTTCTGTGCAATTTTATTAATGCCTTTTCCGAATAACGAAGATACATAAGACGATTCTTTCTCTGGATTATCTTTCCTATCAGTAATAATTTGTTCTAATTGTGATAAAAACCCATAAGATTGTTTATTTTCTTCATGCCAACAGGTATCTGTTCCTGTATGACATGTAGGACCTTTAGGATTGACAAATACAAGTAATGTATCATTATCACAGTCTAACTTAATATCTACTAGATTCAGAACATTACCGCTTTCCTCACCTTTGGTCCATAATCTATTTTTAGTACGGCTAAAAAAAGTTACCATACCAGATGCTTTTGTTTTTTCAAAAGCATCTTCATTCATATAACCTAGCATCAGCACATTCTTAGTTTGTGCATCTTGAATAATTGCTGGCACTAAACCATCCGAATTTTTATTGAAATCTATATTCATATTACTTAATTATTTGATGCTGAAATGAGAACAGCATAACGCGTATTTATCTATAATCGCACAGGAATTCCCTGCTTTTTTAATTCTTTTTTTAATTCTAAAACTGGTATTTCTCCAAAATGAAACACACTAGCCGCTAAAGCTGCATCTGCCTTTCCTTTTATAAAAGCATCTGCAAAATGCTGAATCGTTCCAGCGCCACCAGAGGCAATAATTGGAATATTAACTACACCTGAAAGTTTTCCTAAAGCTTCATTGGCAAATCCTGCTTTGGTACCATCATGATTCATAGAGGTAAATAAAATTTCTCCGGCGCCTCTTTCTTCTACTTCCTTTGCCCAATCAAAGAGTTTAATTTCTGTTGGAATTGTTCCTCCTGCTAAATGCACATACCAGTCGCCTTCAATTTGTTTTGCATCAATAGCTACGACGACACATTGGCTCCCAAACTTTTCTGATAATTCATTAATGAGTGCTGGTCGCTTAACTGCCGAAGAGTTTATAGATACTTTATCCGCACCACAATGTAATAAGGCATCAACATCTTCAATAGAAGAAATTCCGCCGCCTACAGTAAAAGGAATATTGACTTGCGCTGCCACTTTTAAAACCATCTCGTGCATGGTTTTTCTATTTTCGAGTGTTGCCGCAATATCCAAAAAGACCAATTCGTCAGCGCCTAATTCTGCATATTGCTTAGCCATAACCACTGGGTCACCAGCATCGCGCAAATCCACAAAGTTAACACCTTTTACAGTACGTCCATTTTTAATGTCCAAACAGGGAACAATTCGTTTTGTTAGCATAATTACGTGTTGATTATAAATTGCTCTAAGGCTTTTAATGAAATTCTATTCTCGTATATCGCTTTCCCAATGATAACAGCTTCACAACCCATATCTTGCAGTTTTGGGAGTTCGTCGTATTTAGAAATACCACCTGACGCAATTAATTTAATCGCTTTTACTTCATCTAATATTCGCTTGTATAGGTCAAATGATGGGCCTTCTAACATGCCATCCTTAGATATATCAGTACAAATCACATACTTTACACCTTTGGTTTGATAATCTTTTATAAACGGAATCACTTTCAATTCACTGTCTTCTTGCCATCCGGATATCGCAATTTTCTCATCATTACAGTCAGCGCCTAGAATGATTTTATCTGAACCATACTTTGCAATCCAATTTTTAAATGTATCAGGATTTTTAACCGCTATACTACCACCTGTAATTTGATGTGCACCAGATTCAAAAGCAATTCTCAAATCATCATCTGTCTTTAAACCACCACCAAAATCTATTTTTAAATTGGTTTTAGTTGCAATTTCTTCCAAAACCCTATAATTAACTATATGACTTGCTTTAGCACCATCTAAGTCAACAACATGTAAATATTGGATGCCTGAATCTTCAAATGCTTTAGCGACTTCTATAGGATTTTCATTATAGACTTTTTTTGTATCATAATCACCTTTTGTTAAACGAACACATTGGCCGTTTATAATATCTATTGCTGGTATAATTCTCATATTATATGTCTAAAAAATTTTGAATTAGCTGTGCACCTACCGTACTACTTTTTTCTGGGTGAAACTGTACGCCAAAGAAATTCTCATTCTCTAATGCTGATGCATACTCTATATCGTAATTCGAAGTTGCTATGGATTGCTCACAATTTTCGGCATAAAAACTATGGACCAAATACATATAATCGCCCTCAGATATATTCTTAAATAAATCAGATTTTAAATTCGCAACTGTATTCCAACCCATCTGAGGTACTTTTACGTTGTTAGAAAAGCGTTTAACATTGGTGTTGAAAATCTCCAAGCCTTTGGTGTCACCTTCTTCTGTATGGTTACACATTAATTGCATTCCTAGACAAATGCCCAAAACAGGTTGCTTAAGCTCTGGTATCAATGCATCTAGACCGCTTTCTTTGAGCATTTTCATTGCCGAACTCGCTTCACCAACTCCTGGGAAAATAACTTTATCTGCTTTAATTATGTCATCCGGATTATGAGATAATACCGCATCATAACCCAATCGTTGAAAAGCAAATTGAATACTCTTGATATTACCAGCACCGTAATTAACTATTTTTAAATCCATTACAGCATTCCTTTTGTTGATGGCAAAATCATTTTTTCTACATCTTGCTTTACAGCCATTTTAATAGCTTTAGCAAAAGCCTTAAAAATGGCTTCTATCTTATGATGTTCATTTGTGCCTTCAACTTTAATATTTAAGTTACATTTTGCACCATCTGTAAAAGATTTAAAGAAATGATAAAACATTTCTGTTGGCATCTTGCCTATCATTTCGCGTTTAAATTCTGCTTCCCAAACCAACCAGTTACGACCACCAAAATCAATAGCCACTTGTGCTAAACAATCATCCATGGGTAATGAAAAGCCATAACGTTCTATACCTAATTTATTACCAAGTGTTTTTGCAAAAACTTCTCCTAAGGCAATAGCTGTATCTTCGATAGTGTGATGCTCATCAACCTCTAAATCACCGTTTACCTTGATAGTTAAGTCCATTTGACCATGACGCGCTATCTGGTCTAACATATGGTCAAAAAAAGCAATACCTGTGTCTATTGTACTATTTCCAGTTCCATCTAAATTTAGGTCGATTTTTATCTTAGTTTCATTGGTGTTTCTTTCGATAGTACCTATGCGTTCGGTTGTTTTTAAAAATCTATAGATGGCGCCCCAATCGTTTGTTTCTAGAGCTATATACGGCTCTAGTTCTTTGCTACTAACTGTAACTTCATCTGTTCCCAAATTGGTGTCATCGTTAATAAAGATGCCTTTTGCACCAAGATTCTTAGCCAATTCTACGTCAGTTAATCTGTCACCAATGACATATGAATTTGCCAAATCATAATCATCAGAAAAGTACTTAGTTAATAAGCCTGTGTTTGGTTTTCTGGTAGGTGCATTATCCTTAGCAAAAGTTCTATCAATAAATTGTTCTTCGAACACAACACCTTCTTGTTCAAAAGTTTTAAGAACAAAATTGTGAACTGGCCAAAAGGTGCTTTCGGGATATACTTCTGTACCTAAACCATCTTGGTTGGTTATCATGACTATTTCAAAATTCAATTCTTTTGCAATCTTACTTAAATATTGAAACACTTTTGGATAGAACTCTAGTTTTTCAAACGAATCTATTTGCTCGTCTGCTGGCTCTTTGATTAATGTTCCGTCTCTGTCTATAAATAATACAGGCTTCATTATAGTTGGTTTAAAATCTCAATTAGTAATTGGTTTTCTTCTGCTGTTCCTACGGTAAATCGCAAACAGTTTTCACACAAAGGTTGCGTTGTTCTGTTTCTAACAACAACACCCCTTTTGATTAATTGTAAATATCGTTGATTAGCATCATCCACTTTGACCAATAGGAAGTTTGCATCTGATGGATATATTTTTTGAACAAAAGAAACATTAGACAACGCATTGGCTAATATTGTTCTCTGTTCTAATATTGAATTGACCTCTTGTATTACTTGCCCCAATTCATTTAATCGTTCTAATGCTTTGTCTTGAGTTAATTGATTAACATTATACGGTGGTTTAATTTTATTTAATATTGAAATAATATATTCTGAAGCATAACATATACCCAATCGAATTCCTGCTAAACCATATGCTTTAGAAAGTGTCTGTGTAACAATTAGGTTAGGAAACTCATTCAATCGACTTATCCAGCTGTCACTGTTAGAAAAATCAATATAAGCTTCATCAATAACTACGATACCGTTGAAACCTTTTAATAACGCCTCAACTTTATTAGAATTAAAACTATTAGCGGTTGGGTTGTTTGGTGAACATAAGAATAACAGTTTTGAAAACTCATCCTGCATCTTAAGTATTTCATTGACCTTTGGTTCAAAATTATCATCTAATACTACACTTTGAATTTTAACCGCATTCAAATCAGCCAAAACCGAATACATCCCATACGTTGGTGGTAAGGTGATTACATTATCACGACTAGGTTCACAAAAGGCTCTGAATACTAAATCTAAAACTTCATCACTACCATTTCCCAGCAATATTTGTGATGTTTTTACACCTTTTATGTTCGATAGACGTTCTTTTACTTTCGATTGCTGTGGGTCTGGATACCTATTGATATTGGTTTGAAATGGATTTTCGTTGGCATCAATAAAAACCATATCCGCAGAAGCATCTTTATACTCATCTCTCGCGGAAGAATACGCCTTTATGGTCTTAATATTATCTCTTAAAAGATTTTCTATATTCATGATTCTAAATCTTTTAATCGCAATGTTACTGCGTTCTTATGCGCTTGCAATCCTTCAGCTTCTGCCATAAGCTCAATTGCTGAACCAATGTTTTTAATCCCTTTCTTGGAAATTCTCTGAAATGTCATGCTCTTTAGAAAACTATCTAAGTTGACTCCAGAATAGGCTTTAGAAAACCCATTTGTAGGTAATGTATGGTTTGTACCAGATGCATAATCGCCAGCACTTTCTGGTGTATAATTACCAATAAAAACTGAACCAGCATTACTGACATTTTCAATGAAAAAATTGTCATTAGAAGTTGAAAAAATAAGGTGCTCTGGACCATAGCTATCAATTAATTCTAATGCTGTTTCAAAATCATCTACGACTACAATTCTTGAATTATTTATGGCATCAGCAGCCATTTCTTTGCGAGGAAGCTTATCTAGCTGATTATAAACTTCAGCATTCACCGCTTCTGCGAAATATTTTGATGTGCTTACCAAAATCACTTGACTATCCGATCCATGCTCTGCTTGACTTAACAAATCTGAGGCAACGAATGCCGCATTTGCAGACTCATCAGCCATGACTAGCAGCTCGCTTGGGCCAGCTGGCATGTCAATGGCTACACCATATTTTGTAGCCAATTGTTTTGCCACAGTTACATATTGATTTCCTGGGCCAAATATTTTATATACTTGTGGGATAGACGCTGTTCCAAAGGTTAATCCAGCTACTGCTTGTATGCCGCCAACTTTTACAATTTTTGTTACACCACATAGTTGTGCTGCATATAAGATTTCATTTGCGATTTTACCTTCTTTGTTAGGCGGCGAACACAATACAATCTCTTTGCACCCTGCAATGTTTGCTGGTACAGCTAGCATTAAAACTGTTGAAAATAAAGGCGCAGTACCTCCAGGAATGTATAAACCTACTTTTTGAATAGGACGCTTTTCTTGCCAACACTCTACACCTTCCATAGTTTCGATAAAGACTTTATCTGTTTTTTGAGCTTTGTGGAACTTTTCGATGTTAGATTTAGCTAATTGGATGGCTTGTTTTAATTTATCTGTAACATTATTTAGAGCTTGAACGATTTCGTCTTCTGAAACAACTAAAGCATTTAATGCTACATTATCGAACTTTAGCGTGTAGTCTTTTAATGCAGCATCTCCATTCTCTTTTATGTCGTTAAATACTGTATTGACTATAGATTCTATAGCGTCTACAGTTTTAGTTGGTCTCTCCAGAATACGTGACCAATCATTTCTTTTTGGATTCTCAATCAATCTCATTACAGCACCATATTTTCGATTGGACAAACTAATATACCTTCCGCTCCATTAGCTTTTAATTCGTCAATAACATCCCAAAAATCGTTTTTATTAATTACTGAGTGTAATGAGCTCCAACCCTCTTTTGCAAGAGGTAGTATCGTTGGACTATTCATGCCCGGTAGAATTTGAACAATTTTATCAAGCTTATCATTTGGTGCATTTAGCAATACGTATTTGTTTTCTCGTCCACGCAGTACAGACTTTAAACGGAATTGAATTTTATTTATAATTACTTGCTGTTCTTCTGAAATCTTTGGCGAAGTCGCTAATACAGCTTCAGATTTTAATAATACTTCTATTTCTTTTAACCCATTTTTAAACAATGTGCTACCACTAGAAACAATATCACAAATACCATCAGCTAAACCAATATTTGGTGCAATCTCAACTGAACCATTAATGATATGAAGATTGGCTTTTACACCTGCTCTATCCAAAAACTGATTAACCGTATTTGGATAAGACGTAGCAATTCGTTTTCCTTCTAAATCTTTCAGACTTTTTGCTGTAGAGGATTTTGGCACTGCAATTGATACCTTACATTTTGAAAAGCCTAAACGCTCAACAATAGTCAAATCATTTCCTTTTTCAATCAATACATTTTCGCCTATAATGGCTGCATCTACAACACCATCTCTAAGATATTGAGGTATATCACCATTTCTTAGATAAAAGACTTCTAATGGGAAGTTTCTGGCTGAAGCTTTGAGTTGGTCTTTGCCATTATCTATAGAAATACCTATGGCTTTTAAGATTTTCATTGAGTCTTCATTAAGACGACCCGATTTTTGGACTGCAATTTTTAATTTATTCATTTTTAAATTTGAATAGTTTGAAAAAATAGATGCGTTTACAAACAAAAAACCCATCTGAATTTATCAAACGGGTTTTTAAGTATATTTTGAAATCATTCAATACATCTTCACCTCGCTTGAGCGATTAAATGAAAATGATGATGTAATTGAGTAATATTCATGTCTTATTTTGTTGAAACAAATTTTCAGAAAAAATAATTACAATTCCAAGTGTTTAACAAACTTTTATTGATTTCCTAAAATTATTGGTAAACCTGAGTCACCAGAACCTATTACAATAACTTTACTGTTAGGCGATTCTGATAACTTCATTGTCGCTTCGATACCTTTATCTTGTAATATCTTATCTGTAAGTGATGCACTTAAAATTCTGTTAGCATCTGCTTTACCTTGTGCCTCGATACGTTGCTTTTGTGCTTCTTTATCTGCAGTTACCAATCTAAACTCATACTCTAAAGACTCTTGCTCTTGCTTTAATTTACGCTCAATCGCTTGTTTAATCGTAGGAGGTAAAGTCACATCACGTATTAAGATACTATTTAATTGGATGTATTGACTTTCAACTATTTTTTTTGTCTCTAAAAATA
Organism: Winogradskyella haliclonae; assembly: GCF_014635865.1. Classification (GTDB taxonomy): domain Bacteria; phylum Bacteroidota; class Bacteroidia; order Flavobacteriales; family Flavobacteriaceae; genus Winogradskyella; species Winogradskyella haliclonae. The sequence continues at coordinate 257,966 of NZ_BMDQ01000002.1, forward strand.
TTTCCTCTTGGATAGCATCACGCTTACTTGAATATAATTGTTCTGGCGTATAACGACCAACAACACTACGAGCTGCACTTCTAATGGCAGGTTGTAGAACTCTGCTTAAATAATTTCTACCCTTTTCTTTATGTAATCTTGCTAAATTTGTCACATCTGGCTGATAAAGTACAGATGCATCAAGCTGGATATCTAGTCCATTAGATGATAATACTGACATCTTCTCAGGTATCTCTTGTTGTCTAATCTCGTAATCAATTACACTATTCCATGGTGCTACAAAATTAATTCCTTCTCCCAGAGGTTCTGATTCAGGATCTACACCTCCATTTAATTTATAAAGTACACCGGCATGACCTGAATCTATGGTGACTACAGACTTAAATACTCCAATTAAAATCAATACTGCTACTATTAAAATTGGCAATCCTACTTTTGGTAACTTTTCCATTTCTTTATTTTTTAAATTAATCCGTTATATTTTCTGATAAACCACTCCAAAGATAAGGCTAAAGCAATTAATCCGAGTAAGTATTTCCAATCTATTATCGGGATTGTGCTACGCTTACTTTTCTGGATTGTTGCATAGCGTGTATCATTAAGTAAACTATCTACAAGGTTGTTAATTTGATTACTGTAAAATGATTTACCATTTGTACTAGTCGCTAAACTATTAAGCTTTGTTACATCTGCATTTAAGAATTGTTGTTCTACATTGTATTCTAATACTTTAAATCTTCCAGAAGAAGAAACTGGTTCGTCTTGATTTTTAACCGTAAAGCTATAATCTCCGGGCTTAATACTACTTAAATCAATTCTGTATGATGCGTTTTTTAGTAATAGTGGTAGCGTTTTGGTTTCGTTAGTATCATTATTCTTATATGTGACTTGAAGATTAGCATTGCCATCAAATTCATAGCTCTTATTAAAGAATTGTGCACTTAGAACAATGGTTTCATTCTGGTTATAAAACGATTTGTAATCTAGATTTAATCGGTTTCGCTTTTTATTAGAGCTAAGATATTGTACCAATTTGCCTATAAAATTATCAAAATCCGAAAAGCTATCAGTATCAAGATAGCATTGAGCACGCCATCTCCAAATTCCTTCTCCACTTAATAATGCATATTTTTGCCCATTTGCTTCAAAGCTGCTCAAAAGTGGTGCGTCTATATTGACACCATTGACTCTTTTAAACAACAATGTTTCTTCTGGGGCTTTAAAGGTTACCGAGCCAAACTCTGATTGTAATGGCGGATAATTATTAAATGTAATATTATCTATTATAAAAGTACCATAATTTGTATTAACAGTTGGTTGAAAATCTTCAGACTGATTTGTTATTTCTTGAGAGAAAAACACTTGACTATCATTAACAACATTAAAGTCAGTAGTGTTACCTGTTATTGTGAATGTATTTAGTTTTATTCTAGAAATTGCATCTAGCAAATCATTAAAGTTATTATTTGGCTGATATAATATAACTAATTGAAAATCATTTAATTTTAATAAAGCCTCTTTTGGCTTTAAAATTGAAACACTTCGCTGTTCATTACTTTCTATTGACTTCTTTAAAGCACCTAAATCTGGATGCAAGCCATCAGCAATAAGTGCAATGTTTGTTTTTTGGTCAATAACTTCTACACCGAAATTTTTATAATTATTAACTGTATTTTTTTCATTTTCAAGTGGCAATATCTCAACCTTATACGTTTTAACACCAACCTGACTTGCATTTAGTGTTGTATTTATAATCTCTGAAGCCTTAGAGTTATCTAGAGTAATATTTTTAGAGAATAAAACCGTATTTCCTGAGCTAATTCTAAGCTGACTACTAACACTTTCTTCTCCTGAATAATTAATAATCATCTCTACCGGAAAACGATTTTTAAGATATGCGAACCTATTAACATTTACCTGCTGTAATCTTAAGTCCGAAAAATTGGTTGTATCTCCTAATATAATTGGAAATATCGCTTGTTTATTCTGTTTTGCAGAATACAAGTAATCATTACCGAGGGTCTGATTTCCATCTGAAACTAATAGTATTGGAGCTATTTGCCCTTTGTAAAGTTCATTATAATTTTTAAAAAAACTAGAAAAATTAGACTGATTATCTTTAAAATCTAAAGAATCTATTGGCGAGGTAGAATTACCAAACATGTATGCCTCAAGATTAAATCTATCTAACAAACTGCTATTTTTGGATAAGTCATTATAAATCTGTGTGGCAATCTCATCTTGCTTTAGGTAAGCAATAGATTCAGAATTATCCAAAGCAATGACAAGGTTTGGTTTTTCTTCGTAATAAGTTACTGCTTCAAATTTTGGATTTATAACAAGTAATAGCATGCTAAAAATAGCAACGAATCTTAAAATTGATAGAATTAATCGTAGCTGTGTAAATTTAGATTTGTATACATACTGAAAAAGCGCTATAAATAGCGCTAATATTCCAGAAAGTACCAGATATAAAATTGTGTTACTAGCCAATACTTATTTTACTTTTAAAATGTCAAAAGAATTTAGAAAACGGCTAATGCTGTCGTTGCCATCTTTATCTATTAAGCAGATAACTTGAGTTATGTACATCATATTATTTACCAAATAAGCATTAATATATAAGTAACCAGCACTAATTTGGATTTTAATACTTCTACCTGGATATCCATTATGCTTTGTTTTTTTATCATAAAGTAGTGTTCCATTTACATTGTTTACAGCACCGTTTACAGCACCATCTAATATATTATCGTTACTCTCATCTGTAGCATCTTTAAATTGCTCCTCTGGATACTCTGACCGTATTACAGAGTAAACTGCATTATCATCAGCTAAAGTGGTAGGCTGGTACATAAACATATTCATATCTAATTCACCAATTGCAGTGCTCACTTTTTGAACACTTTCTGTCGGTTCACTTGGAAAGTTAACAATGAATGCAAATTTTTCAGATTTATATCTTTCCCAGTTTTGTGAGAATGAGCTTCCGAAAGCGAATAAGCTAACTGAAACAAATAATACTATTTTCTTCATGCTGTTAGTTTTAAGTTAGCATTCCGCCGTCTACATTAAGTGTTTGCCCTGTAACATAGGCGCTTAAATCACTAGCCAAATAAACACAGGCATTGGCTATATCTTCAGGTGTTCCGCCTCGTTTTAATGGAATAGCTGCTCGCCAACCTTTTACAGTTTCTTCGTCAAGTTTTGCAGTCATTTCAGTTTCAATAAAACCAGGTGCAATAACATTACTTCTTATATTTCTTGAACCTAATTCTAAAGCTACTGACTTAGAAAATCCAATAATTCCGGCTTTTGATGCCGCATAATTAGTTTGACCGGCATTACCTTTAACCCCAACAACAGAGCTCATATTAATAATTGAACCTTTACGTTGCTTGAGCATTGTACGTTGTACAGCTTTGGTCATATTAAACACGGATTTAAGATTAACTTCAATAACTTTATCAAAGTCTTCTTCTCCCATACGCATCAAAAGATTATCCTTAGTAATACCAGCATTATTGATTAAAATGTCTATGCCCCCAAAATCTTCTAAAACGTTTTCAGCTAATTTTTGAGCTTGTTCAAAACTTGCTGCATTGCTTTGGTAACCTTTAGCTTTTACACCTTTAGAATTCAAATCTGCTTCGAGCGCATTAGCGGCTTCGACAGAAGAACTATATGTAAATGCCACATTTGCACCATGCTCTGCAAAAACTTCAGCAATACCTTTGCCAATTCCTCTGGATGCTCCTGTTATGATTGCTGTTTTACCTTCTAATAATTTCATATTGTTTGGTTAGTTTGTTTAATGTATATTATTTCAAATATATAAATTACAAATTGCATGAAATAAAAAAACCTTACAAGATTTTGTAAGGTTTTTAACAGTGTTATTTTTTAATTAGCCTAATACTTCAGCCACTTTCTTTCCTATTTCAGCTGGTGAATCTACAACATGTATCCCACATGCTCTCATGATTTTCTTTTTGGCTTGAGCTGTATCATCACTACCACCAACAATTGCTCCAGCATGACCCATTGTACGACCTGCTGGTGCAGTTTCTCCAGCAATAAAACCTACTACGGGCTTTTTACTACCACTATTTTTATACCATTCTGCAGCGTCAGCTTCTAACTGACCTCCAATTTCTCCAATCATTACAACAGCTTCTGTTTCTGGGTCATTGATTAAAAGTTCAACGGCTTCTTTGGTTGTTGTACCAATAATTGGGTCACCACCAATACCTATAGCTGTTGTGATTCCTAAACCTTGTTTTACGACTTGGTCAGCAGCTTCGTAAGTTAATGTCCCAGATTTTGATACAATACCTACTTTACCAGATTTAAATACAAACCCTGGCATAATGCCAACTTTTGCTTCACCAGGCGTAATTACACCAGGACAATTAGGACCAACTAATCGACAATTTCTATCTTTTATATAATCTGCAGCTTTAATCATATCTGCAACAGGAATACCTTCAGTAATAGTAATAATTACTTTAATACCTGCGTCAGCAGCTTCCATAATTGCATCTGCAGCAAATGCTGGTGGTACAAAAATAATAGTAGTATCAGCTCCAACTTTTTCTACAGCTTCAGAAACTGTATTAAAAACCGGTCTGTCAAGGTGAGTTTGCCCTCCTTTACCTGGAGTAACTCCACCAACAACATTAGTTCCGTATTCTATCATTTGCCCAGCGTGAAACGTACCTTCACTGCCAGTAAAACCTTGTACAATTATATTTGAATCTTTATTGACTAAAACGCTCATTTAATTTTGAATTTTTATTCGTTTAAAACGTTGCAAAAATAAGTCATTTGATACGTATTAACGAAGTGTTTTTAAATATTATTTTTTTAAGAATTTATAGTTTTCTCATCTGCCAATTGACTTAGCTCATAACAGCGATAAAGCTTACCATCTTTAACTTCCCAAATAGCAATAAAATGAGCCAATAACACCTCTTCATTAGGCTGCTCGATAGTTTGTGCATAAAGATGATGACGGCTAGTAACGTTTTCTCCATTTTCTAATAAATGTGTATGAACAAACCGCATAGTATTATATGATACTCTTACACCTTCAAAAAAGGATACTATATCGTCATACCTTAATAATGCAAAACCGCTACTACTATTCCAATGTAATTCACAGTCTTTATGAAAAAAATCAGGAACTATAGTTTCATTATTTGCAACATCTGAACTATAAAATTGTTCTACGAGTGTTTTTGCCGACATTATTAAATATTTAGATTTTTGAGTTTTTCCAATATTTCTGGAATTTGTTTTATAGAGGCTATTTCCTTGTATTTTGTTCTGAAATCTTCAGCAGGTATTCCAAAATAATGCTTTCCGCCTTCTAAAGATTTACTAACTCCTGCTTTGGCAGATATGACCGTTTTTGCACCTATGGTAATACCGCTTGTAATACCAACTTGCCCCCAAATTGTTACATCGTCTTCAATGACAACACAACCTGCAATTCCTGTATGAGAAGCTATCAAACAATTTTTACCAATTACGGTATCATGACCAACTTGTATTTGATTGTCTAATTTAGAACCCTCTCCAATTGTTGTATCTGCAGTAACACCTCTATCTATCGTACAAGAAGCTCCGATATCTACATTATCATTAATAACTACTCTTCCACTCGATTTTAAACGGTCATAACCTTCTGGGCGCTTTTTATAATAGAATGCATTTGCACCAAGTACAGTTCCTGAATGGATGGTTACATTATCCCCTATGATGGTGTCATCATAAATACTAACGTTTGCATGAATCAGACAATTATCTCCTATAGTAACATTATGCCCAATAAATGTATTTGGTTGAATAACTGAGTTTTTACCAATTATTGCAGAGTCAGAAATAGAAGAGACCGCATTTACAAAAGGTTTAAAAGTATCCGTGAGTTTATTAAAATCTCTAAAAGGATCATCAGAAATTAATAAAGCTTTACCTTCTGGACAATCTACTTCTTTGTTGATAAGAATAATAGTCGCAGCAGAGTTTAAAGCCTTATCGTAATATTTTGGATGATCAACAAAAACAATATCGCCTGGTTCTACAACATGTATTTCGTTCATACCAAGAACAGAAAAATCATCTGCTCCTACATATTTAGAATCGATGATTTCTGCAATTTCTTTTAACTTATATGCTTTTGGGAATTTCATATCTAAATTATTTTAAATGTCCCATTAATGTATTCAAAAGCATTTTCATATTTATCTTTTCTATTCTCTAATGTCCAATTCATTATCATATACAGATTATCTTTACCTTCAACAAAGGCAATAATGTAAAATGCATCAATACCCTCTACAGTTCCAAAAACTTTTATTTGACGTGCAGGTATTCCGTTTATTTCAGAAAGACCGTAGTCTTGAATCCTAGGTTTAATAAGTGACTCTTTTAAAGATTTTTTTTGAACAATAGTATAATTTTCTAAAACTGACAATGAATCATTATATTCATCAATCTCTTTAAAAACGTCAACAAAATACTGTTTATCCTCATGGATTACCACAGAATAAGTCTCTTTATAAATATTAGCGTATTCTAATGAAGCATCAGGATGAAGACTAGGCATATCCTTCATGTATTTAGGAACATCTAACTGATACAAGTTATCTATAGTAACAGTCTTATATGCACCTTCTGATGTAGTTTCGGAAGCTTCATATGAAGAATTAGAAATCTCTTTAGTAGCTTCACTCAACATCTGAATGCAACTTGTATTGATAAACAATGACAAAATGAAAGCTATCCGTAAAATTTTCATTTCTTTATTCCTTAATTCTTTCTTTATAGGTACCCTTTTCAGTTTCTACCTTAATCTTATCGCCTTCGTTAATAAATAAAGGCACATTAACCGTAGCACCCGTTTCAACAGTAGCTGGTTTTGTTGCATTTGTAGCAGTATTCCCTTTTACTCCAGGTTCTGTTGCTGTGATTTCCAAAATAACTGTTGCTGGTAAATCTACAGATAAAGGCATATTATCTTCTGTATTGATTTGGATAGTCACAACCTCACCTTCTTTCATTAATTCAGGTTTATCCAGAGCATTTTCAGTCAATTGAATTTGAGAATAATCAGCTTCATTCATAAAATGATAAAAATTACCATCGTTATATAAAAACTGAAATTTATGAGTTTCAACTCGAACATCCTCTATTTTATGACCTGCAGAAAATGTATTATCTAGTACTTTTCCAGAGGTTACACTTTTTAGTTTAGTTCTTACAAATGCTGGACCTTTACCTGGTTTTACGTGAAGGAATTCTATTATTTTATAAATATCGTTATTATATTTTATACATAATCCATTTCGGATATCTGAAGTACTTGCCATATTATCTAATTAATTATTTTTAGTTTGATTTAAAGTATCCTTTCATGATACCACGATGAGAATTCTTTATAAACTGCAGAATTTCATCTCGTTCTGAAGTTGCTTCCATTTCGGCTTCAATAATTTCTGAAGCTTGAGTATTATTATACTGTTTTTGATAAAGTAAGCGATATATATCTTGAATTTCTCTAATTTTTTCTGTTGTATAGCCTCTTCGCCTTAAACCAACTGAGTTAATCCCAACATAAGACAGTGGTTCTCGGGCAGCTTTAACATAAGGCGGTACATCTTTTCTCACCAAAGACCCTCCAGTAACAAAGGCATGGTTACCTACAGATACAAATTGGTGTACTGCTGTCATACCTGCAAGTATTACATAATCGCCCACAGTTATATGCCCAGCAAGAGTACTATTATTAGAAAATATACAATTGTTACCTACAATACAATCATGTGCAATATGGCAATACGCCATAATAAGACAATTATTACCAATCACGGTTTTCATTCTATCAGCTGTTCCACGATTTATAGTAACACACTCTCTAATAGTAACATTATCTCCAATTTCTACGGTAGTTTCCTCATCATTATATTTTAAATCTTGAGGGACGGCAGAAATTACTGCTCCAGGGAAAATATTACAGTTTTTACCTATACGAGCACCTTCCATAATTGTAACATTACTTCCTATCCATGTGCCTTCTCCAATAACAACATTGTTATGTATGGTTGTAAAAGGCTCAATAACTACATTTTTTGCAATTTTTGCTCCAGGATGTACATATGCTAAAGGTTGGTTCATCTTATTTTACTTTTGAAATTTGTGCCATTAATTCGGCTTCTGCACATAGTTTACCATTTGCATAAGCATAACCTTGCATATGACAAATACCTCTACGAATTGGTGTGATTAAATCGCATTTAAAAATTAAAGTGTCTCCAGGAACAACTTTCTGCTTGAACTTTACTTTATCTATTTTCATAAAAAATGTCAAGTAGTTTTCTGGATCGGGCACAGTACTTAGAACTAATATTCCGCCTGTTTGCGCCATAGCTTCAACAATTAAAACGCCAGGCATAACTGGTGCTCCAGGAAAGTGTCCCTTAAAGAACTCTTCATTCATTGTTACATTCTTCATACCAATGACATGGTTTTCAGAAAGTTCGAATATCTTATCAAGTAACAAAAATGGTTGCCTGTGCGGTAACATGTCCATGATTTGATTCACATCCATTAAAGGTGTTGAGTTCAAATCTACAGTTGGGACATTATTGCGTCTTTCATTTTTAATAATCTTAGACATTTTCTTTGCAAACTGAGTGTTTACAAAATGACCAGGCTTGTTAGCGATAACTTTACCTCTTAATCGTGTACCAATTAAGGCTAAGTCACCAATAACATCTAACAACTTATGTCTTGCAGCTTCGTTTGGATGATGCAATGTTAGATTGTCTAATATGCCGTTTGGTTTTACTGCAATCTTGTCTTTTTTGAAGGCGATTCTTAGTCTATCCATAGTTTCAGGAGATAGTTCTTTATCTACATACACTATAGCATTATTTAAGTCGCCTCCTTTAATTAATCCATGCTCTAAAAGCATTTCGATTTCATGAAGAAAACTAAACGTTCTTGAATCAGCAATTTCAGTTTTAAAATCTGAAATCTTATTTAGCGTTGCATTTTGCGTGCCTAAAACTTTAGTCCCAAAGTCTACCATAGTCGTGACTTGATAACTTGTTGCTGGCATTAGTATTATTTCACTACCGGTTTCTTCATCAGAATACGAAACAACTTCAGTAACCACATACTCTTCTCTAAGAGCGTCTTGCTCAACAATACCAGCTTTTTCTAAAGATTCAATAAAAAACTTTGACGAACCGTCCATAATTGGAGGTTCTGAAGCATTGAGTTCTATAACAGCATTGTCAATATCTAAACCAACTAAAGCAGCTAAAACATGTTCGCAAGTTTGAATAGTAACACCATTTTTTTCTAAACAGGTACCACGTTGTGTGTTAGTAACATAGTTGGCATCCGCTTCAATTTTTGGACTACCTTCTAAATCTATACGCTCAAAAACAAATCCAGAGTTTGGAGCTCCAGATTTAAAAACTAAAGTGACATCATCTCCAGTATGAAGTCCAACACCTTTAAGGCTGACTTCATTTTCAATAGTTTTTTGTTTAACCTGAGTTTTAACTATCGCCATTTAATTTCTTTTCTAAATCGTTTATATTTTTCACAATCTTAGGCAGATTCTTAAAATGCACATAAGATTTATTATAATCGCCATAAGCTAAAGCTGGAGAACCCTGAAGCACTTCATCATCTTTAATACTTCTTCCAATACCAGACTGAGCTTGTACTCTAACATTATTACCTATTGTAATATGTCCTACGATACCAACTTGTCCGCCAATTTGGCAATTTTCACCTATTTTGGTCGACCCGGCAATACCAGTTTGCGCAGCAATAACGGTATTCTTACCAATTTCAACATTATGCGCAATCTGTATTTGGTTATCTAACTTAACACCTCTTCGTATTACAGTTGACCCTAAAGTAGCTCTGTCTATAGTCGTGCCAGCTCCAATATCTACATTATCTTCTAAAATAACATTACCTATTTGTGGTACTTTGGAATATTCACCATTCTCATCAGGCGCAAAACCAAAGCCATCAGCACCAATAATTGCCCCAGAGTTAATAACACAGTTATTACCAATGACGCATTCCGAATATATTTTACCGCCAGAAAAGACAATTGTGTTATCGCCAATAGTAACATTATCTCCAATATAAGAATTAGGAAATATCTTTACATTGTCTCCTAGTTTTACATTGTTACCGATATAAGAAAACGCTCCTAAATATATATTTTCACCAACTTTAGCAGATTCTGAAACATAAGATGGGTTTTCTATTCCAGACTTATTTAGCTTTATTTGATTATAATACTCTAATAATTTTGTAAACGCTTTGTAGGCATCCTCAACTTTTATCAAAGTTGTTGATAAATCTTCTTCAGGTTCAAAATCTGAATTTACTATGGTTATAGATGCTTTTGTAGTATATATATAAGGCTTGTATTTTGGATTTGCTAAAAAGGTTAAAGAGCCTTCTGTACCTTCTTCTATTTTAGATAAGGTAGAAACTTCAACATTTGAGTCTCCAATTACTGTTCCTTCTAAAATACCGGCTATCTGTTCTGCTGTAAATTTCAACTGTCTTGTTTAAGCTTATGGTTGGTCTGGCAAAAATAGAAAAAATGTCTTACATTTTGTTTTTAGGGTAACAGATATAATATTTAGTTACAGGTTTGCTCAAAGCATTAAGGTTTAATTGGTCCGAAACCTTTATAATATCCTTAACTTTTCCTGTTTTAAACAATATATTTATCTGCTCTTTGGATTTTTTATAAGCTTGATTTGTAATTTTTCCATTAAAAACAAAATAATTTGCCTCAGCATTTGTGATATTATATTCAGCCATTAAAGCCTCTTTATGAGCTTTTAAACTCGATGCCTTAATAGGTTTGTTTTTTATTTTAATTTTTAACAAATCTCTGTTGATTATGATGTCGCATAAATTTTTAAGCACAAAATCATCGTGGTATTGCCATGATTTCATTGCAGAGACAATATCATAATCATCTAATCTTGAAAAAATCTCTAAGCTATCGTTATTAAAGTTAGATAGATTAATGTCATTTTTAAGAAAATACGCTAATGGCGCACTCGCTTCAAGATTTACGCCAGTTTTCACCAATTCTTTAGCTCTTTGCAGTACACGTGTAAGCATTTGCTCAGCTACTAGTCCTGTTTTATGTAAGTATACTTGCCAATACATAAAACGGCGAGCAATTAAGAACTTTTCAACACTATAAATTCCTTTTTCTTCAATAACCAATTCATCATTAATAACATTGAGCATAGTTATTAAACGCTCACTATTAATATTTCCTTCTGCTACGCCAGTATAAAAACTATCTCGTTTTAGGTAGTCTGCCCTATCCATATCTAGCTGACTTGAAATCAACTGACACATAAAACGCCTATGATATTCACCTTTAAATATTTCTATAGCTAAGGTTAAACTTCCGTTAAATTCTGAATTTAATTTCTCCATAAAAGCCAACGAAATTTCTTCATGGGAAATCTCATTTACAATACTATGTTCCATAGCATGAGAAAAAGGACCATGCCCAATATCATGTAATAAAATAGCAACATAAAGTGCGGTTTCTTCATCATCAGAAATTGTAACATCTTTAAAACGAAGTACATTGACCGCTTTTTGCATAAGATACATACTACCTAGTGCATGATGAAAACGTGTATGATGTGCGCCAGGATATACCAAATACGACATACCCATTTGACTAATACGTCTTAAACGCTGGAAGTATTTGTGCTCAATTAAATCAAAAACAAGCGTGTTAGGGATTGTAATAAAACCGTAAATTGGGTCGTTAAATATTTTAAGTTTGTTATTTGGCAAACGTTAGAAATTTATTAATCAAAAAACAAATATACATGAACACTATAAATATTCTTTGGGTAGATGATGAAATTGACCTTTTAAAACCTCATATTCTCTTTTTGGAGAAGAAGGAATACAATGTCTCTACCTGTCAAAGTGGTACTGAAGCCTTAGAAGTTATAGGTGATACTAACTTTGATATTGTGTTCTTAGATGAAAATATGCCCGGGCTTACTGGTCTTGAAACTCTTAATGAATTGAAAGAACGTCGGCCAAATCTTCCTGTAGTTATGATTACCAAAAGTGAGGAAGAATATATTATGGAAGAAGCTATTGGTAGCAAAATTGCAGATTATTTGATTAAACCTGTAAATCCTAATCAGATATTATTGAGTTTAAAAAAGAATTTAGACCACTCACGCTTAATTTCTGAAAAGACAACCTCTAATTATCAGCAAGAATTTAGAAAGATTGCTATGGATTTGTCTATGGTAAACTCTTATGAAGAATGGGCAGACCTCTATCAAAAACTAATTTATTGGGAGTTAGAGCTTGAAAACATTGAAGATATTGGCATGACTCAAATATTGGAATCTCAAAAGAATGAAGCCAATTCTCAGTTTGGTAAGTTTATAGAAAAAAATTACACTGATTGGTTTCAACCTGGTGCGGATGCACCACTAATGTCGCACAATCTATTTAAAGAAAAAGTAGTTCCAGAGCTTAGTGATAAGCAACCAACACTCTTAGTAGTTATTGATAATTTACGTTATGATCAATGGCGTGCTTTTGAGCCTATTGTAAATAATTATTACAAAAAAGCTTCAGAAACGTCGTTTTATAGTATTCTACCGACTGCAACGCAATATGCGCGTAACGCTATATTTTCAGGCCTAATGCCAAGTGATATGGAAAAATTATTTCCGCAGTATTGGAAGAATGACACAGATGAAGGTGGAAAAAATATGCATGAAGAAGATTTTCTACGTGAACAATTAAAACGCTTGGGCTTATCGCATATTAGCTACTCTTATAATAAAATTACAAGCCTCAAAGGTGGAAAAAAGCTGGTAGACAATTTTAAAAGTTTAAAGGACAATAACCTAAATGTTGTGGTTTATAATTTTGTTGATATGCTTTCGCATTCTAAAACAGAAATGGAAGTGGTTAAAGAGTTGGCTTCTAATGATAAAGCGTATCGCTCATTAACTCAAAGTTGGTTTAAAAACTCGCCATTATTAGAAATGATTCAGTTATCACAGCAACTGGGATTTAAATTAATCTTAACTACAGATCATGGAACCATTAATGTATCTGCACCTACAAAGGTTATTGGAGATAGAGATACGAGTCTAAATTTACGCTATAAAACTGGTAGAAGCTTAACATATCAAGACAAAGATGTTTTAGCAATCAAAGACCCAAAATCTATTCATTTACCATCCATTACGATGAGTAGTTCTTTTATTTTTGCGAAAAACGACTTGTTTCTTGCTTACCCAAATAACTTTAATCATTATGTCAGTTATTATCGTAACACATACCAGCATGGTGGTGTCTCATTAGAAGAAATGATAATTCCATTTGTCGTTTTGGACCCTAAATAAATCCATGTAAGGCATAAAAATCCGATGAAATACACTTTTTTCTAGGTTTTTTGATAATTTATCTGTAATATTGCCATGTTTCATACTATGAAATTTTGGACACAAGACAATACATATACAATTTAGAGGACATAGATGTTATTGCATCAAAGGTTTTAGAACAATTAAATTCTAAGGTTGTACTGTTTAATGGAAACATGGGAGCAGGCAAAACCACGCTTGTAAAGGCTTTGCTAAAAGCTATGAAGAGTGAAGATAGTGTTACTAGCCCAACGTTTTCAATTGTCAATGAATATCAAATCCCAAATGATAGCGTTTATCATTTTGATTTTTACAGGATAGAAGATATTGAAGAAGCATATAATTTTGGAATTGAAGATTATTTTGCGACAAATCATTGGTTATTTATAGAATGGTCAGAACGCGTTGCTTCTCTAATACCAGATGATGTTTGCATAGTTGATATTTCTATTGAAAGTCCTATAAAAAGAGCCCTCAAATTAACTATAGATACAAATCAATTAACCGAAACTATGTAATAAAGCAGCTAAAAATAACATACTAATTACTACTAAAACGAGTATAGCTATTACGGGTTTTCCGTAATTAAAAAATTAAAATTCATCGGATTTTAACACAAAGTGGTTTCATCTAGAGTGTCAACTGACCTTAAATTTGTACCATAATTAATTAATTAAATCCCTTGAATTATGAAAAGTAAAAAATTAATTTTAGCTATTGCTATTTTTGGTGGTATGTTGTTCACTGCAGAAGCAACTAATATCATTGATTTAGATGGACAAACTAAAACAGAAATCAAAAAGAAGAAAAGAAAACTCGTTGAACACGGGTAAACAAAAATTAAGTAAAAGTGCTATTGTTGGTACTGTAGTATCAACAATAATTGCTTCTACTCCTTTAATTTATTCTTTACATGAAAGTGTCCCTACCACAGAAGTATGGGACACTTTTTTATTTACATATAAAAGTGGTTTTTGGGAAGATGCACAATATGCCATGTGGGTTTTTACTGGAAAGTTCCTCCCATTACTATTTCTTATAATATGGTTCTTTACTTGCCGACACTGGTGGTATCATGTTCTTCTTGTGCCAATAGTAATGTATATTTTACAAATTGTTAATAGCTATAGGGCTGAAGTAGAATATATAGATGAAAACCAAATACTAACTTTGCTTCCTATACTTGTAATTATTGTGCCTTCAATTTATTTGATTAGAGCCCAAATGTTTAATAAAATAAATTATGCTGATAAAACAATGGAAGAATTAGAGGCAGAGTTTATGCTAAAGCCCAAAACACTTTGGGGCAAGATTAAGCAGTATTTTTAGCGTTAATCTCGTAAAGTTTTATTTTTATTTGTAATTTGAGTTATCAAACCAATTAGTCAACTTAATGAGTAAATCGCCGTTTACTAAAGCACAACTCTTACCACAAGAAGAAACTCTAGAGATTTTAAAGCAAAAAGGTGAGCTTTTTATAGGCATCCCTAAAGAAACATCATTTCAAGAAAGACGTGTTTGTTTAACACCTGATGCCGTTTCTGCTTTGACAGCTAATGGACACCGTGTTATGGTTGAGTCAGGAGCAGGTAATGGCGCAAATTTTAAAGACAAAAATTATAGCGATGCTGGCGCAGAGGTTACGAAAGATACTACAAAAGTTTTCTCCTGCCCTATTTTACTTAAGGTAGAACCACCATCAATAGATGAGATTAAGCTCATTAATCCGCAAACCATATTAATTTCAGCCTTACAGCTCAAAACGCAAAATAAAGATTACTTTAAAACTTTAGCAGAAAAACGTATCACCGCTTTTGCCTTCGAGTTTATTAAAGACGAAGATGGTGCATACCCTGCAGTACGCTCTTTAAGTGAAATCGCAGGAACTGCATCAGTACTTATTGCTTCAGAATTGTTATCAAATGTCAATGGCGGTAATGGCTTAATGATGGGGAACATTAATGGTGTTCCACCTACAGAAATTGTTATTCTTGGCGCAGGAACTGTTGGCGAATTTGCTGCACGTTCTGCTATTGGATTAGGAGCAAATATTAAAGTTTTTGATAATTCTATTACCAAGTTGAGATGCTTACAATCTAATCTCAATCAAACTATCTACACATCTACCATGCAGCCAAAAAATGTTTTAAAAGCTTTAAAACGTTGTGATGTTGCTATTGGTGCGGTACGTGGCAATAACCGTTCTCCAATAGTTGTTACTCAGTCTATGGTTGATAATATGAAACCTGGAGCGGTTGTAATCGATGTAAGTATAGATATGGGTGGTTGTTTTGAAACTAGTGAAGTAACTACACATGACCATCCTACATTTGAGTATAATGGTGTTACACATTATTGTGTACCTAACATTCCTGCTAGATACTCTAGAACTGCATCGGTGTCAATAAGTAATATTTTTACACCTTATTTACTAGAAATTGGAGAAAACGGTGGTATAGAAAATACCTTAAGATTTGATAAAGGTTTGCGACATGGTTTGTATTTTTACCACGGTATTTTAACTAATAAATCTGTTGCTGATTGGTTTGGCTTAGATTTTAGTGATGCCAACTTGTTGATTTTTTAAACACATTTTTCATATATGAAATTTATACAACGTCTAAGTTACTACCTTGGTGGTTTTGCTTTAGGATTAATTATTCTTATGTTTTTTCTTAACGGAAAAGATGCCTCCTGTGATTATGGTCCAAATGCACGGACTGTAAAAAATATCAGCTCTAAAAAACTATCATATTCAGATAATGTTTCTATAGAAATCAATAGACAAACTTTAGATTCAACTGTTATAAAACAATTGATACAATATGGTGATGTGAACTTTTCGGAAAGTGATACAAAAGCAGAACCTTGTAAAGTCTACCAAATAGAAAATACCTATAAAAAAAGAGAAGTGGTACTGCGTATTAAGAATTGTAGTTTAGTTGCTACAATTCTTGATTTTAAAATAGAAAATTAAAGCTTTCTACGTTTACGTTCTGTTTTAATCAATTCTAATTCTCTATTTGTTTGCCCTGCAACAGACGTATTTTCTTCAGCACGCCTTATTAAATAAGGCATCACATCTTTTACAGGGCCAAATGGCAAATATTTAGCTACATTATAACCTTGCTCAGCGAGATTAAAACTTATATGATCACTCATACCATAGAGTTGTCCAAACCATACGTTATTGTCTGATTTGCTTATACTCAACTCTTTCATAATAGATATAGCTAAATAGCAGCTATGCTCATTATGAGTACCTATAAATATTGATATATCAAGATTATTTTTTAGAATATAAGTAAGTCCATTATTAAAATTATCATCTGTAATAGCTTTTGTTTCACAGATAGGAGATGCATAGCTCATTTCTTCTGCCCTTGCTCGTTCCTTTTCCATATATGCACCACGTACTATCTTCATACCAATTTTAAAATTATTAGCCTTAGCGCGTTTGTGCAACTCTTTTAGATAATCTAGTCTATCCCAACGGTAAAGCTGCAATGTATTATAAACAATTGCCTTTTCTGTATTGTATGCTCTCATCATATCTTCAACCAAATCATCTGCAGCAGTTTGCATCCAACTTTCTTCACCATCAATCAGTACTTCGACATCTTTTTCTTTTGAAGCACGACAAACATTATGAAAACGCTCTACGACTCTATCCCATTCTTCTTGTTCTTCTGGAGAAAGCTGAATGCCTTCGGATTTCTTTTCGTATAAATAAAAACGACCAAAAGCCGTGGGCTTAAAGACGACAATTGGCATAGAATCTCGCTCATCACAGAAATCTACAATCTTCAATATTTTTTTTAGTGCATCATCAAATTGCGCCTCTGACTCTTTTCCTTCTACAGAATAATCCAAAACTGAACTAACGCCTTTTGTATACATCTTTTCTATAGCCGGCAAACAATCTTCTTCATTAACACCACCGCAAAAATGATCAAAAACTGTTGAGCGGATAAGACCTTCAACTGGAAGGCTAGCATTTATAGCAAACTTTGTAACCGCAGTACCAATTCGCACCAAAGGTTCTTTGGATATCATTTTAAATAAAAAGTAGGCACGTTCTAATTGAGAATCTGACTTTAATGAAAAAGCTGTTTTGGTATTATTAAACAGAGTATTTTTGCTCATCTATAAGGTATTTGTAACAAAAATAAATATAACATTTCTTATTTTCTGAAAATAACACCCTATTTTCACAATCTCAAATTCAGCTTACAAGAATCATGATATCCATAACTACAAAAAATTCAGTAATTCATTTTAATTCAACTGTTTATACTGAATTAAACACCTATATAAAAGCACAAAACCCTTCAAAAATATTTATTCTAGTAGATACAAATACGCATGATTTATGTTTACCGCAGTTTATGGCTAACCTAGAATCTGGTGACATTGCTACAGAAGTTATGGAGATGCCTGAAGGCGAAGACCATAAAACTATTGATATATGTATGGGTGTTTGGGAAGCGATGTCTCAATATAATGCAGACCGAAAAAGTCTACTTATTAATTTAGGCGGTGGTGTTGTCACAGATTTAGGTGGCTTTGTAGCTAGTACATATATGCGTGGTATTGACTATATAAATGTTCCAACATCATTACTAGCCATGGTAGATGCATCTGTTGGTGGCAAAACAGGTGTTGACTTAGGGGTTTTAAAAAATCAAGTTGGTATCATTAGTGAAGGTGCTATGGTGCTTATAGATGTATCCTTTCTAAGCACATTACCTCAAAATCAAATGGTTTCTGGATTTGCCGAAATGCTAAAGCATGGCTTAATCATCGATGCAGAATATTGGCACACATTGACACATCTAGAAGAGTTAGACTTATCAGATTTGGATCAATTAATCTATGATTCTGTTATCATTAAAAACAAAGTAGTAACAGAAGACCCAACGGAGAAAGGACTCCGAAAAACTTTAAATTATGGACATACGCTTGGTCATGCTATAGAAAGTTATTTTCTAGAACATGATGCGAAAACAACTTTACTACATGGTGAAGCTATTGCCATAGGTTTAATTTTAGAATCTTACATATCAACTAAGGTTTGTGGCTTACCAAATGAAGTTTTGGATGAAATTTCTGAAGGCGTTTTAAAAACCTTTGCTAAAATTGAATTTGAAGAAGTAGATTATAAACCAATAATTGAATTAATGAAGCATGATAAAAAGAATAGTCATGGCATCATTAAATTTGTATTGCTAGAAGCTATCGGAAAAGCAAAAATTGATTGTGAAGTGCCTAACGAGATTATTCTAGAGGCATTTACTTATTACAAAGCATTGTAATTACCCATTCATAATACCAAATAAAGCCAACAATACACCAGTTGTAGGTATTACCATTAACATAAACACAAATGTGATAATGCTACATTTTACAAATGTAAAAAACCAATTACGCCGATAAAAATTGAGTAACGCGACATAAAAATAAAAGAATGTAGATAGAATTAAAAGCCAACTTATCCACCCAGGAATAGGGACAATAAAAAGATCGATACACAGCAATAAAGAGAATAGGGTGAATAAAAAGGAAAAGAAGTAAAAACTAAAGACTAAATGGTGAGAATAACGTCCTCTTTTAAAATAAAACAGCTTTAAAAGCAAAGCAAACAAAGGCAAAAGAATAAACATAGCTATGGGTACAGCATCAACAGATCGTTGAATCACAGAACCTGCTCCACTACCCTTCATAAGGTTTAAAAAACCAGCATAGATACGTTTTTCAAAAAAACCTGCATCATTTGACATGCCCATCTCTTTATATATTATTGCATCATCGGCCCCAGCATCAATCAAAGAATCCACCTTTTTCTTATTAAAATCCCAAGATGTTTTTAGATTGTTACCATTTTGTAACTGTATAATAGAATCTGTCTTCTTCAAATCTTCATCCGTCATACCTAACAACGCTTTATTCTTCTTCAAAGATTCTAAAACTTTAGCTTTTTGTATAGAATCAAACTGTTTTTGAGCTTCATCGGGTAGTTGTTCAACAACTTCAGATTCAACAATTTTTTTATTAATTGCATTAGCTTCTTTTTTCCATTCAGCCACTACAAATGAAAATAAGAAGAAAAAAATCACAGACACAAACAAATACATCTGAGCTGGATGAAGGTATAACAATCGCTTACCAGCTAAAAATCGCTTAGCCAAATAACCAGGTCTAAACATTAATGGAATAAAACTTTTTAAAAATCGAGCATCAAATGAAAAATAGTTACTTATTGTATTATAAAACAGAACACCGATTGTGAGCTCTTCATTAGTTTTTTGACCACAATTTGGACAAAATTTAAACCCTTCATCAAAAGGTTCTTCACAATTTTGGCAATTGATTTTTTTAGTTTCCATTGTTGATGATTAGCTAGGTTAAAATTACAAAATTCTAATATTTCACATCATAATATTTGATATTAATAAGAAGAAACATGTTATAAAACGTTACTAGTTTCTATATAAATAGCTTCAGTAGCTTAATACATATTTACGCATAAACATCTTAAAATCAGCTGATTGATTATTTGGCACGTTAATTGGTTTTAATTATCACAAATAGCGTAAGCCGAAAAGCTATATATGAGTAGGCACAATCTAAATTCTATAATTATGAAAAAGGTAATTTTACTTTTGGCAGTAATGTTAACGGGATTAACAACTGCAACAGCCGCAGAAAAAACTTCTGTAACACTAGACAAAGATTTAGATCTTACATCACGCTATCGTTATGCACAACCTATTTTGTTTGTAGAGCGTGGTGTAGAGTTTTTAATCTTTGCTGATGGTAGCTTTGATTTTAACACTGATTTAATCAATACACCTAGAACAAGCAGCTATTACAGAAACCGTAGAGGTTCTCTTAATAGATCTTTTGGAGCTCCTGGAAGGAGATATAATCATTATGGCTCAAGAAATAGAGGTGTGCGTATTACTCATGATTATTTAGGTCGTGTAAGACGTATTGGAAACGTATTTATTAATTACGATAGACAAGGACGAATTAAACGTGCTGGAACCGTTCATATGCGATACCGATACAATAGGTTACAACAAGTTGGCAACCTAAGATTACAATACAATCGTCGAGGTCGTTTAATTGGTTATAGTGGCTTTGTTAACCATAGCAATAGAGATTGCAATATTTTTAACCAATGGGATGATGATTGGAGTGATAATTGGAATGATAATGATTATGATTGGGATGACGACGACGATTTTTACTACTACCGACAAAACGGAGAAGTAAAAAAGCATCGAAAGTTAAAAAGGCGTTCTCGTGACGACTAAAATAAAGCTATAATTTAAGAACCTGAAGATATATGTCTTCAGGTTTTTTTTATGGAAAGCCTTGTGTTATAAGCATTATATATTTTTGGCACGCTGTTTGGTAATAGTTAAATGAGTTAAATTTTTAAAACCCAAATATTATGAAAAGGATTCTATTTTTAGCAGCAAGTTTATTCCTCATCGGAGGTACTTCATTTGCAACAACCAACACAAATTCAGAAGCAGATGCTACGTTATACAATTATGTGAGAGGTTATGGCAATTCTTTCATATTTGTCGAAGACGGCATTGAATTTTCGGTTTTCCGTGATGGGCAATTCGATTTTTATGCAGGTAACTTCGGCCCAAATCTTAATGTTGGATTTAGCAATAGAAACGTAAGCTTCAGTTTTAATACTGGTTATGATTATAACCCATACGTTCAGTATGATAGTTTTGGAGCTGTTATCCAAATAGAAAACACACCAATCTTTTATGATTATTATGGGCGTGTGTCTCAAATAGGAAATATCTTTATTAACTACAATGGGTTTGGAAGAGTTAATAGAATAGGCGGACTAAATGTTTTTTATAGAGGAAATGTATTTTCACATTATACAGGATTTATAAACGTATATAACAGAAGATATATCTATAGACCATGGCACAGATTTTATGCTGTACCTGCAGTTAACTTATGCATTGTAAATACTAGGCCTTACAGACAGTTTTACACACCTTATCGTCATGTATATTACAGACCATACAGAAATAATACACGTTTTGTAAATGTAAACGGAAGACGTGGAAACAATAACTTTGGAAGACGTGGAAGTGCTAGAGACTATTCTAGAAGATATGCTCAAACGCCTAGAAACGAAAGAGAAAGAACTATAGGAAGACGTGCGCAACAAAGAAACGAATCTATTACTCGTGATAGAGGAAGACGTTTAGCATCAAATGATGTTAATCGAAGAAGTGATCGTACTTCAAGAGATATTAACTCAAGAAGTACAAGACAATCTGAAGCTAGGACAACTGGTAGGTCAACTCGAAATAGCCGAGGTATATCTCAGAATCGTTCTAAAAGAAATGAGAATGTCAAGCGTTCGTCTAGCAGAAACTCTAGATCTTCAGTAAGTACTAGGTCTGACAGAAGTAGTAATACATCAGCTAGAAGAAGTAGTTCTCAAAAAAGAACTATAACTTCTAATAGAGGACAAAGGCAAAATAATAGTTCGGTCAGAAAATCGAGTACAACATCTCGTAAAACTGTAAGAACTACTCCGAAAAGAACGCAGAGAACTGTTACGCAAAGTAAACGAAAAACATCTTCTGTGAGTAAGAGCTCAAGTTCTTCTAGAGGCTCAAAAAGCACCTCGTCTAGAAATACATCTCGAAGAAGAGGATAAACAATTTTTTTGGTTGGTTAGATTGAACATCCCGCAAGTGTATGCCTCAAAGTTCATTGCGGGATGTCTTTATTTATAAAAAATGTAAATACTTTTTTAATTGCTCATTAATATCTTCTGAAAGGCTGAATTTATAGACTGCAACTAAATAAATTAATGATACTAAAATTGATTTTATCGCTATATTTATAATAGGATGAAAAGGAAATTCAATATAATAGAATCCAAAACCTAAAACTACAAGAAGCAACAGGACTTTGAAAGTCGCTAAACCAAAAGGTTGCATATTTAGTTTCAACTTTACGAATACTAGCTTTAAGGTATTGTAGATTACAATTGCCATAAACGTAGCCAAGGCTGAACCGTTAATTCCGTATAGTGGAATGAAAATCATATTCAAGATTACCGCAAGAATGGCTAATAACACTCCAAAAAACAAAACAACTCTGTAATAATCACTATTAAAGAGTATCGCATTATTATTACCCATCATATTATCATATAGCTTAGCCAAACCAACGATAAATACAACAAATAATCCACCTGTAAATTTCTCTGGAAGTAACTGATAAAGCATATTAATATTTAAAACTATTAACAAGAATATGAGTCCACTTATAATTAAAAGACTTAAAGAGCTTTTCTGATATAAACTTAAAAGTTCTTCCTTGCGATTATCATTTAAAAATTTGGCAGTAATTGGCATCATTATTTGATGCATAGAGCGTTGTGGGACTGATATAACAGTAGCAATAAAAATAGCAACACTATAATAGGCTACGTTTTCAATTTCCAAATACTGTCCAATCATAAATTTGTCTAAGTCTAAGATGACCATAGCAATAGAACCTGCAATAATAATTAAGAAGCTATATTTAAGAATAGAAGATGTATTTTCAATCTTATTAAATTTAATAACAGGAAATTTTAACACATAGGCATATATTTTCATTATTAGCATTCTAATAACATATACTGCAACTACTCCTGTAATAAATGCTTCTACAGTAATCCAATTCATGTATACAGAGCATAATAAAATCATGATGCAAAACCGATGAAATATCTCTCGCATAATATTTCCAAAAACAGTTTTCATCTGTACTTTTGACCATGCAAAAAAGATTTCGAAATAGGCCATTGCTATTGCGGTGATATATATATGCCAGAGATAATCATATACCAATGGATTTTTGTCAGATAAAAGACTAGCTATAAAATCATAACCAAAAACACCAATAAGCCCAGTAGGAATTATAAATACCAGAGGCAGAAAGAGCATTAGCGTTAAAAAACTATTAAGACTATTTTTTGTCTTAAATGTCGAATAAAATTTTATTAGCGCATTCTGCACTCCAAAAGCCATAAATGGTAGCATGATATTGGCTGCAGAAAGTACAAAGGCTACAAGGCCGTAATAATCATCCGTTAAGAAATTTGTGTAAAGAAAAAGTGCATTGATAGCACCAATACCAAAGCCTATGTATGTGCTTAAGGTATTTTTAAATGACTGTTTTATGACTATTCCCACAGACTTAAAAGTACAATTTTTTTAGAGCATCTAAAGATCTACTAAAAGTTTAGAGAGTGATTGACTTAAAGAACGTCTACTATATTTCTCAAGTCCAATCCCATTAGTCTTAAGAGCCCCTTCTTTGTATGTATCAAAATAATCTAAAATCTGGGTTTTTAGCAATTGCTTATCATCGTAGCAAAAATAATTCCCGGTATTTGTAGATGTTATAACCTGCTCTATATCAGAGTCCTTAGGTCCAATTGCTAAAATTGGTGTTTCAGACACCATGTATTCAAATAATTTTCCTGGGATAATCGCTTTTGTGTTTTCCGAATCTATTTCTATTAAAAGCAGTAATTGAGAGTTCTTTTGATATGCTCTAGCTTCTTTATGACTTACATAACCAACTAAGTTAAGATAGTCTTCTAATCCACTTTTCTTTATTGAATTAACAATTGAATTACTTACGACACCAACTAAATTTAACTGAAACTGAACTGCGAAGTCTCTATTTTCCTCAATTAATTCTGAAAGTACTTCCCAAAGAATTATTGGGTTTCTATCTGAGAGTAATGAGCCTATGTGAGATAATGTAAATTTAGAATCTTTTTCTTTAATAACTGCTGAGTGAGAATCGTAACCATTTGTAATCACTTCAATAGGCTGGTTAGTTTTGGATGAAAACTCATTCATCGTATGGTTACTAGTAACGACGATTTGGTCAGCAGAATTTAGAACTTCTTGTTCTAGTTTTATATGCTTCTTCTTAGCAAAATTTAATAATTTTAAAGACTTATGATACCCAATAGTCGTCCAAGGATCTCTAAAATCTGCTATCCATTTAATAGATAGTGTCTGCTTTAGCTTTAAGCCAATTAAATGCATACTATGTGGCGGACCTGTTGTTATAATAGTGTCAATATTATTGTTTTCTATATAATTTGAAAGGAAACGCACTGAAGGTTTAATCCAATTTCTTCTGGCATCAGGAATAAAAAAGTTTCCTCTTATAAAGAGCATCAATCGCTCTAATAGTGATTGATTACTTTTTTCAGGTATAACACCAGAGCTTATAGTTTTAGAACTCTTTTTAGATAAGAGTTTTGCAAAACGATAAGGCTCATTAATAGGCTGCTGAAGTGTTATAATATCATTTTGAAGCTCATTAACGAGGCTCTCATCTACAATGGGGTAATTAGGATTAGACGGGCAATAAACAATAGGCGCTATGTTAAATTCTGGAAGATATTTTACAAACTTAAGCCATCGTTGTACACCTGGACCACCAGCTGGTGGCCAATAATAAGTAACTATAAGGACTTTTTTACCTTCCATAAAGAATAGTTATTCCTTCTTTTTATACTGGAAATATCCTCCTAACAATAATAATACACCAAACAAGACTGAACTACCGAAAGCAATTTTACTTCCGATCTCTACTACTTTTGGTTCAAACTTAAATTCTACGGTATGACTTCCAGCCGGAATTTCGAGTGCTCTTAAGGCATAATTGACACGTAAGTGAGGTATAAGTTGACCATCAATATAGGCATTCCAACCTTTATAATAATAGAGCTCAGAAAATACCGCTAATCCATTATTAGAATTTTTGGATTCGTATTTAAGACTGTTTGGTTTATATTCTGTTAAACGTATGGACGCCGTACTATCAGTCTCATAACTGGTTTTAAGCTTGAATTCATCAAAAATTGTCTTATTCACAATAGCTTCAGTCTTAGTTTTTAAGCTATCTAAAGCCAATATTTCATCATTTCCAGTTTCAGCTGTCTTTAATTCAGAAACAAACCAAGCATTCCCATTTGGCTGCGTATAGCGTGTTGAAGCTTCTACTCTACCCGTTTGGTCTTCAGCAATCACATACTTTGTGTTTAGCATATTTAATACCTCAGTATTGTTCTGATAAATATGGAAATCTAAAAGTGCTTCAAATCTATTTAATTTTGCAGCATGATAACCATTTAAAGAGTTATGAAAATAAGCAGCTCTAGCTGGTCTTTGCTGTCCTTCACGAGATACGTCTAATACTCTAAAATGTTCATTGTCATTAAGTATTAACTTATCTGCAGCTGAAGCTTGATATGGTTTATTTACTTGACGAGCAGAAACAAAATTATCAGTATTTACATATGCTCTATCTACTGTTACCAAATCAAACAAAATCAATACAGCGAAAACTACTACTAATAATTTTTCAGAAATTTTTTCTTTTAGAAAATAGAATATTGCAGCAGCCGATAGTATTACTAAAACAAGAGTTCTTATTGTGTCTGAAACAAATAATGCCTTTCTGTCCTCTGCAAAAGCATTAACTAGGAGTTCAGGATATTGCTCTTCTCCTGGTTTTATGAAATCGAATAAAAAAGGATGTGCTAAAAGGAAAAATAAAGCTAGTCCTCCAGTTATAGCTACTGTATATTTTAAGGCTTTAAGTTTTTCTTCTCTCTTCAGAAAATCATTGAATAATCGAGATAAAGCAAATATCCCTAAAACAGGAATACAGAGTTCTAGAATAACCTGAATAGAACTTACAGCACGGAACTTATTATATAATGGTACATATCCAATAAAAAAGTCCGTAAGCAAGCTAAAGTTTTTTCCATAGGACAAAAACAATGACAATATAGTCCCTCCAACAAGCCACCATTTTAATCGACCTTTGACTAAAAACAAACCTAAAACAAATAAGAATATAATAACAGCTCCTACATAAGCTGGAGCTTCTACTATAGTTTGGTCTCCCCAATACATTGGTGCATTTCTAGATGCTTCGATGGCTTCAATTGGAGAAGCACCAAGTTTAAGGTATGCCTCATAGGTTTCGGAATCTTTGCCAATATCTTCACCACTACCACCTCCCATAAATTTTGGGATAAATAGATTAAAAGATTCAACTAAACCATAGCTATATTCTGTTATATAACTTGGGTCCAGCCCTTCTTTTGCTTCTTTTGGTTGTCCGTTTACTTTTATAGTCAAATCACTTTTACCACGCGTACTTTCTTTAACGTACTCTTGGGTTGCCATGATGTTAGTGGCGTTTAAACCTACCGAAATGATAGCAGCAACTGATAGCAAACCAACAGATTTAAAAAAGTGAGGCAATTGCTTTTTCTGATAAGCATCTACTAAATATGTAAAGCCTAGAACTAGAACTAATAACAATAAATAATAGGTCATTTGGTAATGATTGGCAACTATCTCTAATCCAAGAGCTACTATAGTAAGCAAAAAACCCCAAATATATTTCTTCCGAAAAGTGAGAATAATTCCTGATAATACTAATGGCATATATGCAATGGCATGTGCTTTAGAGTTATGACCAACACCAAGGATAATGATCATGTAAGTAGAAAAACCAAATGCTAAAGCACCAAGAGCAGCAAGCTTAAAATCTATTTTTAGACTTAATAATAGAATGTAAAATCCTATAAAATATAGAAATAGATAATCTGCTGGTCTTGGTAAAAACCGAATCGTTAAATCTAATTTTTTAATATAATTATGTGGATACTTTGCCCCTAATTGATAGGTTGGCATGCCACCAAAAGCACTATTGGTCCAATATGTATATTCACCTTCTTTTTCAGCATAATCTATATGCTGTTGTGCCATACCTTTGTAGTGCATGATATCGCTCTGAAAGATTTTTTTGCCTTGCAAAACTGGGCTAAAATAAGCCAGAGACAATACTACAAATCCGATTAAAATTAATACATGAGGTAGCAGGCGCTTAAATGAAAATGACATGAAATAAAGGTTAAATCAATAAAACCGAAAATTAATCAATTTCTTCGTAATCGATGTATTCACCAACCTTTTTGTTCGAAGAAGTAGTATTGGAAGGCATTTTGTCTATAACTGTCTCGCCTTCTTTTTGATTAGGTTGTTGTGGACGCTGGTTAGCACCAAACTGCTGGCCAAATTTTTGTTCCATTTTTTTAGCAGCATATTTTACCAAAAAAGGAGCAAAAAGACGCGATAATATCTTTACAACAAAGTAAATACCAATAATCCAAAGAAGTGTTCTTGCTAATCCCACAACAGATAAGGTGTAAATCATAAACTTAAATTATACTTCAAAAATACAATTAACATCATTTATAATCCGTTATTATTCCTTAAAAAAAGTATAAAATACTATATTTGAAATCTAACCTATACAACATGCAACAATTAAAATCTTTTTTTGTTTCGCTTTTGCTCGTTGCCTCATTACCTGCATTAGCGCAATACACAGAAGTTATAAACTCAAATAGACCAGGAGTTTCTAAAGCCGCTTTTTCTGTGGGAACCAATGTTTTACAATTTGAATTAGGAAGTTTTACCGTAAAGGAAGAACACAATCCATTAAACTATGAGGTCTCAGGTTTTGGTGTTGATTTTGCAGCACGTTTTGGTCTTTTGTGGGAACAGTTAGAAATAAATATTGAAGGTGTTTACCAAAATGATACATTTACTAGTAATGCGTCAGCAATACCATTTGAAGACAAACGTTCAAATTTTAGAAACTTTACAATTGGTGCTAAGTATTTGGTTTATGACCCCTATAAAAATGCTGAAGAAGATAAACCTAATCTTTACAGTTATCATGCAAACAGACGATTTAAATGGAAATCTTTAATTCCTGCTGTGGCTGTCTATGTGGGTGCAAATTTCGACACTAAAGATAATCCTTATACTGCGCCTGATGTTGAAGGTTTTAGCCCAAAAATAATGGTAGCAACTCAAAACAATTTTGCTGGTGGCTGGGTATTTGTCATGAATTTCTTAAAAGACCGTATAGGTTCAGACTTTTCAGATTTTCAATACATACTTACACTGACACATTCTTTCTCAGATCAATGGGTGTTGTTTGGTGAAGCACAAGGCATACAAAGTGACTTTTATGCCGATAATATTTTTAGAGTTGGTGGTGCTTATTTATGGACCAAAGACTTTCAATTAGATGCAAATATTGCTTTTAATACTAAAGACACGCCTTCAGTTTTTAATATTGCTTTTGGAGCTTCATATCGTTTAGATTGGCATAAGGACAAAAAAATAGATAATGGTGGTGCTGTTAAAGATAAAGTAGATACCTCTAAAAATAAGAAAAAGAAGAAGCGTAAAAAGAAAACAGATTTCGATTCTGATAATTTATAATTGACTACATGATTGAAATTAAAGAAGCGATTTCTAAAAAGGAATTAAAACGATTTGTCAAATTTCCTTTTAAACTCTACAAAGATTCTAAAAATTGGGTGCCTCCAATAATTAGTGAAGAATTAAAGACTTTTGATAAGTCTGAAAACCCTGTTTTTAATGATGCTGATGCACGTTTCTTTCTTGCTTATAAGAACGGTGAGGTCGTTGGGCGTGTAGCTGCAATAGTGAATTGGCTAGAAATCAAAAAGCAGAACATTAATAAAATGCGCTTTGGCTGGTTTGATTTTATTGACAATTTAGATGTTAGCAAGGCGCTTTTAGATACGGTGACTAAAATTGGTAAAGACTATAATCTCGAATATATGGAAGGTCCAGTTGGCTTTTCTAATCTCGATAAAGTTGGTGTAATGACTGAGGGTTTTGATACAATTGCACCAATGATAACTTGGTATAATCACCCGTACTATGTAGAACATTATATAACCCATGGTTTTAGTGTAGAGAAGCAATATTCAGAAAGTAAATTTCCATTTAAGAATGTAAAACCTGAGTCCTTCAAAAAGGCACAAGGGTTAATAAAAAAACGTTATCAACTAAAGGAGTTGAATTTCACTAAAACTAGTGAGGTTATGCCTTATGCAGACCGTATGTTTGATTTATTTAATGAAAGCTATGCGTCTTTATCGTCATTTGTAGAAATTACTGATATTCAAAAAGAATACTTCAAGAAGAAGTTTATCAGTTTTGTAAATCCTGAGTATATCAAGTTTGTGGTAGATTCTGAAGAGAAGTTAGTTGGCTTTGCTATAGTGATGCCACGCTTTGCCGATGCCTTACAGAAAGCTAAAGGTAAACTCTTTCCGTTTGGATTTAGACATATATTAAAAGCAAAAAAGAACAGCAAGGATGTTATATTCTATCTCATAGGCATACACCCAGAATATCAAAACAAAGGTGTTCATGCGGTGTTATTTAATGAAATGTATGAAACCTTTACTGCTAAAGATATTCAGTACTGTTATAGAACACCAGAGCTTGAAGATAACGAAGCTATACACAAAATCTGGAAACACTTTAATCCAGTAGTTTATAAACGTCGTAAAACATTTAAAAAAGCCTTATAAAAAAAGCTACCAAATTGGTAGCTTTTCGTGTTTATATATTTTTAGAATTTTTATTCTCCCATTGCAGCAATAAGAGCAGCAGACATACGCTTATAAGTACCGTTATCTAAACGTTCTCTGATGGCATCAAAGGCATCTAAAGTTTCTTCAACATCTTGTAAAGTATGCGTTGCTGTAGGTATCATTCTTAGTAGAATTAATCCTCGAGGTATTACAGGATAAACCACTATAGAACAGAAGATTCCGTGATTTTCTCTTAGATCTCTAACTAAAGCCATAGCTTCTGGAATACTACCTTTTAGATATACCGGTGTTACACAACTTTGTGTTGTTCCGATATCAAATCCGCGATTCTTTAAACCTGATTGTAAAGCGTCAACAATCTTCCAAAGATTCTGCTTTAATTCTGGCATTGTTCTAAGCATGTCTAAACGCTTCAAAGCTCCAACTACTAATTGCATTTGAAGTGATTTTGCAAACATCTGAGAACGCAAATTGTATTTTAAATAATCTATAATTTCTTGATCTGCAGCAATAAAAGCACCTGTACTCGCTAAAGACTTAGCAAAAGTTGCAAAATACACATCAATATCATCTTGCACACCTTGTTCTTGACCTGCTCCTGCTCCAGTCTCTCCTAAAGTACCAAAACCATGAGCATCGTCAACAAAAAGTCTGAAATTGAACTTCTTTTTAAGCGCTACAATTTCCTTTAATCGACCTTGTTCTCCTCGCATTCCAAAAACACCTTCAGAAATCACTAGGATGCCTCCTCCAGTAGTTTCGGCCATTTTAGTAGCACGCTCTAAGTTTTTTTCTAAACTTTCTATATCATTGTGCTTGTATGTAAAACGCTTACCGTGATGCAATCTTACACCATCAATAATACAAGCGTGAGCATCAACATCATAAACAATAATATCATCTTTACTTACCAAAGCATCTACAGTAGACACCATACCTTGGTAACCAAAATTTAATAAGTAAGCAGCTTCTTTGTTTACAAACTCTGCCAATTCATTTTGTAATTGCTCATGCAATTCAGTATGACCAGACATCATACGAGCCCCCATTGGATATGCAGAACCGTATTGAGCAGCTGCTTCTGCATCTACTTTACGAACTTCAGGATGATTTGCTAATCCAAGGTAATCATTAATACTCCATGTAATAACATCCTTTCCTTGAAATTTCATTCGGTTAGAGATTTCTCCTTCTAACTTAGGAAATACAAAATAACCTTCTGCTTGTGCTGCCCATTTACCTAAAGGCCCTTTGTCTTTGTAAATCTTTTCAAATAAATCCTTCATACTATCTTTTCGAACTCATTTTAAATTGAATTTTTAGAGGAAACTCAATTTATAATTTTATGTTAAAATTAGTTTAGCGTAACCGGGCAAAATTAGGTAATAATATTATGAATGCATAATTTATTTCCCCCTTTATATTCACCAAGTTTTAAACATAAAAAAAGCCCATTGAACACATCAATGGGCATAATCTATATTTGCTTGATTACTTTACGTATTCTATTGTTGCTTGCATTTCTGTTTGACTATCGAAAAAGCCTTGGTCTTCCATCCACTTATCATTATACACTTTACTCATGTAGCGTGAACCATGATCAGGAAAAACAACAACAATAGTATCTGTTGGCTTAAACTCTCCAGATGCATTGAGTGTTTTTATCGCTTGTAGAGCCGCTCCACTAGTATAACCTACAAAAAGACCTTCTTTTGCAGATATTTCACGAGCAGAATGTGCACTCTCTTCGTCAGTTACCTTGACAAACTTATCTATAGCATCAAAATCAGTGGCTGTTGGTATTAGGTTTTTTCCTAAACCTTCAATTCTATACGGATAAATTTCTTTATCATCAAACTCACGTGTTTCATGATACTTTTTTAGTACAGAACCATAAGCATCTACACCGATAATATTTACGTTTGGGTTTTGTTCTTTTAAGAATCTAGCAATACCAGAGATAGTACCTCCAGTTCCACTGCAAGCCACCAAATGTGTAATCTTACCGTCAGTCTGTTCCCAAATTTCAGGACCGGTTGTTTTGTAATGTGCTTCTGTATTTAAAATATTAAAATACTGATTGATATAGACTGAGCCTTTAATTTCGTTATGAAGACGCTTAGCTACTTCATAATAAGATCGCGGATCATCTGCTTTTACATGTGCAGGGCAAACATAAACCTTTGCTCCCATTGACTTCAGCATATCTATCTTATCAGGGGAAGATTTTGAGCTAACTGCTAAAATACACTCATAACCTTTAATAATACTAACCATAGCTATACTAAAACCTGTATTACCAGATGTAGTTTCTATAATTGTATCTCCTGGTTTAAGAATGCCTTGACGCTCTGCTTCTTCAATAATGTGAAGTGCTATTCTGTCTTTTGAAGAATGACCTGGGTTAAACGCTTCTACCTTAGCAAAGAAATTACCATCGAAGTCTTCTGTAACCTTGTTTAATTTAATTAGGGGCGTACTTCCAATAAGTTGAAGTACGTTGTCATAAACGTGTTTACTTTTCGTCATATTTGATATTTACAAGTAACAATATAAAAAATGTCACCTAAAACCGCGCAAAACTACAATTTTTTTTTCAATTAACTGCTAATTCCTTCAAGGTCTAATAGAAAGGTAAACTCCTCAGCGTCTTCTCTTAAGGATTCAAATCTACCCGAAGCACCTCCATGACCAGCATCCATATTAGTTTTTAGGAATAATTTATTAGCATCTGTCTTTAATTCTCTGAGTTTAGCCACCCATTTAGCTGGCTCCCAATACTGTACCTGAGAATCATGCAACCCAGCTGTGACAAACAAATTTGGGTAGTTTTTGGCTTCTATATTATCGTATGGCGAATAAGATTTCATATAGTTATAATAATCTTTCTCATTAGGGTTTCCCCATTCATCATACTCTCCAGTAGTTAATGGAATTGAATCATCTAACATTGTAGTTACAACATCTACAAAAGGTACAGCTGCAATAATGCCATTGTACAATTTTGGAGCTTCATTAATTATAGCGCCCATTAACAAGCCTCCTGCACTTCCTCCCATTGCATATAAATGTTCTGGTGACGTGTAACCTTGTTGAATCAAATATTTGGAGCACGCGATAAAATCGGTAAATGTATTCTTCTTCTTTAGTAGTTTTCCATGTTCGTACCAATTACGTCCTAAATACTCACCTCCTCGAATATGAGCAATAACATAAATAAAACCTCTATCTAGTAGTGTCAATCGAATGGTTGAAAAATAAGGATCAACTGTAGAGCCATAAGAACCGTAAGAATATTGCAATAATGGATTCTTACCATCTTTTTTTAATCCTTTTCTATAAACAACTGACATCGGAATCTTTGTGCCATCTTCTGCTGTTGCCCAAAGGCGTTCTTCTGTGTAATTTTTTTTATCGAATTTTCCACCTAAAACCTCTTGCTCTTTTAATATTTTTTGAGCTTTAGTACGCATGTTATATTCTATAACAGATGCCGGAGTGGTCATAGAGTTATAACCATAACGTAGTATTTCAGTATCAAAATCTACATTTGTACTTGTATAGGATGTATACGTTTCTGAATCAAATGGCAGATAGTAGTCTTCGCTTCCATCCCATTGCATAATACGGATGAGATTAAGACCATTAGTGCGTTCGCTAACCACCAAGTAATCTTTGAAAATATCAATATTCTCTATGAGGGTATCTTCTCTATGCGCAATGACATCTACCCAATTACTGATATTTGTATTTGCTTCTGATGTCTTCATCAATTTAAAGTTGACAGCCTTATCTTTATTGGTCATTACATAGAAGTCGCCATTATAATGTGCAATACTATACTCTAAACCTCTAACTCTTGGACTAAAGTTTTTGAAAGCTTCATCTGGAGTATCTGCATTTAAAATATGATATTCATTAGTTAGTGTACTATAACATGCAATGATGATGTATTTTCTTGATTTTGATTTATAGACGGCAACTCCAAAAGTATCATCGGTTTCTTCAAAGACCAACTCATCCTCGTCTTGACCTAGTTTGTGTCTATAAATTTGATAAGAACGTAAGGTTTGTTCATCTTTTTTGGTGTAAAACAATGTATGATTATCATTTGCCCAACTTGAAGAACCAGTCGTATACTCTATCTTGTCGCTTTCTAACTTATCAGTGATTAAATCCTTAACATAAATGGTGTAATTGCGCCTTCCTGTCAAGTCTAAACCAAAAGAGACTTTTGTGTTATCTGGACTGATTGAAATACCTACTAGTTTAAAATAAGCTTCTCCTTTGGCCATAACATTACAATCAAACAATAATTCTTCATCAGCCTCCAAAGTTTCTTTTTTACGTGTGTATATTGGATAGTCTTTCCCTTTTTCAAATTTTGTAATATACCAATAGCCATTGTATTTGTAGGGTACAGAAGAGTCATCTTCCTTAATTCTCCCTTTCATTTCTTCAAATAAATCATTCTGAAAACCCTTAGTATGCGCCATCATCTCATCACAATAAGCATTTTCAGCTATGAGATGATTAATAACCTCTTCGTCTTCACGATTATTCATCCAGAAATAGTTGTCTATTCTTTCATCGCCATGCTTTTCAAGTTTTTTAGGAACTTTCTTTGCTATTGGAGGAATTCTGAGGGAACTGTTAGCCATATTTATTATTTTTTTAAATCAAAAAAGTGGCGCAATTTACTAATTTTGTAACGTATAAATTTTTAAACCGGAAAGATTATGTTTGGAGATATGATGGGCA
Source organism: Winogradskyella haliclonae (assembly GCF_014635865.1). GTDB lineage: Bacteria > Bacteroidota > Bacteroidia > Flavobacteriales > Flavobacteriaceae > Winogradskyella > Winogradskyella haliclonae. Next base: position 292,754 of record NZ_BMDQ01000002.1, read on the forward strand.
TGATGAATAAATTAAAAGAAGCCCAAAAGAAAGTTGAAGAAACTAAAGAGCGTTTGCACAGTGTTTTGCTAGATGAAGCCAGTACTGATGGGAAACTAAAAGTGACTATTACTGCAAATAGAACCATAAAATCTTTGGAAATTGACGAGGAAATTTTGACAGACAAGGAAATGCTCGAAGATTACCTTATCCTTACACTTAACAAAGCCATTGAGCGTGCAACTGCTGTAAATGAAGCTGAATTGGCAGCTGTTGCCAAAGAAGGCATGCCGAATATTCCGGGATTATAATCTATAGATTTTTTAATATATCTATTAATTTAGAATGCATTATATCCGTATAATCTAAGTGCGTCACCATACGCAATTTATTACTACCCATACCAATGATTTTGATGCCTTTTTCAGATAAATTATTCTGAAATTGGTTGTCATCGATGTGAGATTTTAACTCAAAAATGACAATATTAGTTTCTATAGGTTCAACTTTTTCAATAGCGTCATTTTTTAAAAGCATCTCTCCTATTTCTTTAGCTTTTTTATGGTCCTCAGCCAACCTATCCAAATGATGATTTAAAGCATATAAACCTGCTGCTGCAGCAAAACCAACTTGACGCATACCACCACCTAAAATCTTACGAACACGGATGGCATTTTTCATCAAGTTACTATTTCCTATTAAGACGGAGCCCATTGGACAACCTAAGCCTTTACTTAAGCACACAGAAATGGTATCAAACAATTCGCCATATTGTTTTGGTTTTTGACCAGTAGCAATGAGTGCATTCCATAATCTGGCACCATCCAAATGGTAACCTAAATCATTATTAGAAGCTACTTGTCGCAATTTCTTGAGTTCTTCAAAATCCCAACAAGCACCACCACCTTTATTTGTTGTGTTTTCTACAGCTATTAAAGATGTTAATGGACTGTGATAAAAATCTGGAGGATTTATAGATGCTTTCGTCTGTTCTGCTGTAAACATACCACGATGCCCATCTACTAGCTTGCATGAAATTCCACTATTAAAAGAAGCGCCACCACCTTCATAATTATATATGTGTGCATACTTATCGCAAATAACCTGTTCGCCTGGATTGGTATGCAATTTTAATGCAGCTTGATTAGCCATACTTCCTGTTGGAAAAAATAAGGCTTCGTCCATACCAAACATATCCGCCAATCGTTGCTCTAAGGCATTAATACTTGGGTCTTCTTTATATACATCATCTCCAACTTCTGCCGTTAGCATAGCATCTAACATGCCTTTAGTTGGTTTGGTTACAGTATCGCTACGTAAATCTATTATCATTAGTTAGTTGGGTTATAATTACAAATATCACTGCCTATTGGTGAGCCATCAGGAATCTTAGGTGATGCTTTTAGTTTGAATTTTTCTGGGTTTTTATAAAAATTCTCCAATGTCAATTTGAATTGGACTCCATAAGCTTTATTAACTTTTTCTGTATTAAAATCACTGAAAACTTTAACCAAAAATTGATTAGAAATTGCTTTTGTTTGAAAATATGACTCATCATTTAAAGCCAAATTCATAACATGCTTTAAGAAATTATTAGCAACTTGAAATTTAATTTCGTTATGGTAACTATTGTCGCTCATAGTGAAAACTGACTTAAAAACTGTTTCAAACACTTCTTCTAAGCCTATCTGCTTTTCATCCAAACTCTTCTGTAAAACCAATCGATTGGCACGTTGCGGATGTAATAGATACTTTAAGGTCATATCACTAGCGGTATTCGCCGCACTCAATGGATCAAAAGCAACACCGGTTTTTCCTTTAAAGGATTCTCGTGTGCGACCGTAACCAAATGCTCGTGGTGGAAATAGCCCTAGTTTGCCTTTAGGAATCGCTAAGTTTTTAGCATCAAATGTACTTAATAAAACACTCAGTGTTTTACGTTGTTGTTTTACGTCAATCGGTTTTGTTGTAAACTCACCACCATCTTTTACAGCATAGTTATAATCTAACCCGCCAATGACTTTAGTCGCTGCTTCCGTTTGGTAGCGATGGTAAAAATACAGCGGTACAAAAACATCCTCTAAAACCGAATAGGGTTCATAGCTCTTAATATTATCTTTTGAAAAGTTCGAAATGGCGATCTCACGTAAAGCCAACACTTTTTCTAACTCATCAGCGGCATTGCCACCATTATCCCATAAATGTGCTGTAGCATGCGCACCACCAGCTGCTCGTGCATCTGAATCTGTGACAAAACGATGCCCTGCAAAAGTTGAAGCCTTTAGAATTTTATTTAATTCTGATTTCTCGTCGGCATTTTTATCAAATTCAGAATAACTGTAAGCTACAGTAACTTTATCCCAATCGCCGATGCCTGTGGCATAAGCATTACTGAAATCAATTTTTCCATTTTTAAGCTCAATTTGTGGATGCGGATAATCCATAACCGAAGCACGATTATTAGCACTTGCAGCAAAATTGTGTGCAAAACCAATAGTATGCCCCACTTCATGTGCGCTCAATTGACGAATTCTAGCCAAAGCCATCTCCAACATCGGTTGGTAATTATCATCGCTTTCAGCAAAAGGTTTATTCATCAGCGCTTGCGCAATCATAAAATCTTGACGTATACGTAAACTCCCTAAACTCACATGGCCTTTAATAATTTCGCCAGTTCTTGGATCTACCACACTACCACCATAACTCCAACCTCTTGTACTGCGATGCACCCATTGTATGACGTTGTACCTGCAATCCATTGGGTCCGCATCTTCAGGTAGCATTTTTACTTGAAAGGCATCCTTAAAACCAATTGCTTCATAAGCTTGGTTCCACCAACGTGCACCGTCTAATAATGCTGAACGTACAGGTTCTGGAGTTCCAGGGTCGAGATAGTATATTATAGGCTCTTTAGCTTCGCTAATAGTAGCTTCAGGATTTTTCTTTTCTAAGCGATGACGAATTATAAATCGCTTTCTTATGTCGTCCTGAATTGGTGTGGCATAATCTAAATAACTCATAGAGATTGCACCACTACGTGTATCAAAAGCTCTTGGTTTATAATTACTATCTGGTAATTCTACAAAAGAATGATGTTGTGTAACAGTTACTAAAGACGACGTAGGCGTCACACTTCTCAAATTTCTACCCGTAGGATTTCCTTTAAACGTCAACAAGGCTTCAAATTCTACATTTTTAGGAAATGCTTTGGTGCGTTCTAATGCCAATGCGCTTTTTGAAGCGTCTATTTTATAACTCCCTTCTCCTCTGCCTTTTAATCTTCCTGAGACATTGTGCGCATCTTGCATTAAAAATGCCGTAAAATCTATAATATAATACCCGGTTTTTTGTTCTACAATTTTAAATCCGAAAAGCACGGATTTTGCAAAAGCTTGCTCTATACTTTTTCGTTCTAATTCATTATCTGTATTGGCCCGATACCTCAAATTAGGTTGAATTAAAAGCAATTTATTTCCAGCTTTTTGGAAATAGACCACACGCTCATTACCCAATTGACCCCGATCCAAACCAATATCATTACTACCAACACCCGATGCTAAAGAATTAACATACAAAAACTCTTCATTAAGTTTTTCTACTTTTAAATAGATTTTATCTGTAGATTCCTCGTAAAAGAAATCAAAATAACCTTCATAAGATTTAAGTCCCGTTTTATTCAATATTTGAGCCTGAATATTAGAACAAAATAGCAACACAAGTATAATGCGAAGTGTGGATTTCATAGTCAGTTTTTTAAAGAGACATAAAACTACGGAATTTCTAAAAATTCTATTTAAAAATAACAACACTTTAAGTCATCATCTTATATTTGCATAAATTCAAATTTGAATGATTACATCCGATCAAATAAAAAATCTTAATTCCCGTCTCGACGCACTGAGGCAGTATCTTTGACTTAGATGCCAAACGCATAGAAATAGCTAACGAAGAAGAGCAAACCTTTGACCCAAATTTCTGGAACGATTCTAAAAAAGCAGAAGCTGTAATGAAATCGCTTCGCGAAAAGAAAAGTTGGATTAACGATTTTGAGGCAGCTGCAACACTTTTTGAAGATTTAGAAGTCATCTACGAGTTTTTCAAAGAAGATGAAGCGCCTATGGAAAATGTTGTGGCACGTTATGAAAAGTCGATTAATGCTATTGAAAAATTAGAGTTTAAAAACATGCTTTCTGAAGAAGGTGATAGTTTAAGTGCTGTATTACAAATCACTGCTGGTGCTGGTGGTACTGAAAGTTGTGACTGGGCAAGCATGCTCATGCGTATGTATATCATGTATGCTGAAAAGAGTGGTTTTAAGATTAAAGAGCTTAACTTACAAGATGGTGATGTTGCTGGTATAAAAACCGTGACATTAGAGATAGAAGGTGATTATGCCTTTGGTTGGCTTAAAGGTGAAAATGGCGTACATCGATTAGTGCGTATTTCTCCTTTTGATAGTAATGCCAAACGCCATACGAGTTTTGCTTCTGTTTATGTCTATCCATTGGTAGATGACTCTATAGAAATAGATATTAATCCATCGGATATAGAAATTACAACGGCGCGTTCAAGTGGTGCAGGTGGGCAAAATGTAAATAAGGTAGAGACAAAAGTACAATTGCTTCACAAGCCGTCGGGGATTCAAATACAATGTTCTGAAACGCGATCACAGCATGATAATCGTGCCCGTGCATTGCAAATGCTTAAATCGCAACTTTACGAGATAGAATTGCAAAAACAAATGTCTCAACGCGATGATATAGAAGCTAGCAAAATGAAGATTGAATGGGGAAGCCAAATTAGAAATTATGTGATGCATCCATACAAATTAGTAAAAGATGTACGTTCTGGTCATGAAACTGGAAATGTTGATGTCGTAATGGATGGCGATATTGAACCTTTTTTAAAGGAATATCTGATGATGATGGGCCAAAAAGATGCGGCACAATAATTGTTAATTAGAAAGCGATGATACAAATACTACATAACCCGAGATGTACAAAATCAAGGCAAGGTTTGGCCTTGCTTGAAGACGAAGGACAAACATTTGAAATCATAAAATATCTAGATAATCATCTTACAGTTGCTCAACTCACAGAGATTATTAGTAAATTAGGCATAACCCCTTTGGAGCTCGTAAGAAAAAATGAAGCCATCTGGAAGAGTGACTTCAAAGGAAAAGAATTAAGTGATTCTGAAATTATTGAAATCATGGTCAACCACCCAAAACTGATTGAAAGACCAATTGTAATCAATAAAAACAAAGCTGTCATTGGGAGACCAACAGAAGCTATAAAAACAATATTATGAAAAGAGTATTTATTTTAATCTGCATATTGCTTACAACAGCAACTGCAACTGCACAATTTGGCAGGCAACGTCAAAACAGACTAGGACGTCAACAACCTAACCCCATTACAGACGAAAATAGAAAGGTTAGTATGGAAAAAAAAGCTGCTGAGCGTCAAGAAGAATATATTATTAATTTCCTTTCTATTCTAGAAGCAGACGATTTTCAGAAAGAAATCGCTAAGTTAACCTTAAATGATTACTTTGCTAAAGTAAAGGAATTAGTAAAACTTGATTTTGAAAATTCTGCTCAACGAAAAGATACTTTTGATGCCTTAAAAGAAGAGCATTTTAAAGAATTAAAGAGTTTGTTATCAGCTAAAGATAATTATGAATTAGATAAACTTCTTAAAGGTGAGTTTCGAGAAAACGAAATCAAAAAGAAAAAGAAGAAAAAACGTAGGAAAAAGAAGGACAAAGATGATGACAACTAATTACTACTAATTAAATAAACTTAAGGCTTTATCACTGGTAATTTCACTATATTCAGTAATTATAATATCCGCTAAGCTATAGTCTTGATGCGATGAGTGTGGACTTTTAAAACCTACACAAAAAATACCTGCAGCATTAGCTGCTTTAATTCCGTTTGTAGAATCTTCTATGACCATACATTCAGATTTTTTAAATCCTGTGTGGGCTGCCGCTTTAATAAATATCTCTGGATGCGGCTTGGATTGCTTTAAATCTGCACCACTAAATTTCCCCATGAAATATTGATTTAAATCAAAACGCTCGAAAATACGATTGATATTAGGCATGGATGCAGAAGAAGCCACAACAAGCTTCATATTATTTGCATGGTAATCTTTAATCAAGTCCAAAACACCATCAATTAACCTTAAATCGCTATCGTTTTCAAATAAATACTTAAAATGATAGCGCTTTTGTTTTACAAGATATTCTGGCGAATAACTTAAACTAAAGTGACTTACCAAACGTTTACAAATATTTATCGTTGATTGTCCTGTAAATGAGGCATACAAATCCTCATCGACACTAATATCAACATCAGAAAACATTTTAAAATAGGCTTTTCTATGCAATGGCTCCGTGTCTACAATAACACCATCCATATCAAATAATACGGCTTTAAGCATGATCTATTTTATATTGCTAAATAAAAAGTCGAAATTAGTAATATTAAACGGTATCTAAACATATAATGGCCAAAAAAGGACAAGAAAAAAACACAAAAAACAAAGCGAAGCACAGCCGACTTATAGCTCAAAAAAAGAATAAGAAAAAACAAGAGGCCGAGTTACGCAAAGAGCGCTTAAAAGCCATAGTTAAAAAAGCAAATCAAGAAAAATCTAACTAAGTCTAAACTACATTATCTTTAATGTCCTGAACCACTTCAGGATTTAGTAAGGTACTAATATCACCTAATTGCTCTCCTTCATTACAGGCAATTTTTCTTAGAATTCGACGCATAATTTTACCAGAACGCGTTTTTGGTAAACCGTTTGTGAACTGAATCTTGTCCAGTTTGGCAATTGGCCCTATTCTATCCGTGATTAACTGATTAATTTCTTTACGCAAATTATCATGGTCTCTACCTTCGCCACTGCCTTTTAAAGTAACATAACCATATAAGGCGTTGCCTTTAACATCATGCGGAAAGCCTACAATAGCAGACTCTGCAACAGCTTGATGCTCGTTTATAGCATCTTCAATAGGTGCTGTACCTAAGTTATGGCCAGAAACAATAATCACATCATCTACACGACCTGTAATACGATAATACCCTACTTCATCTCTTAACGCACCATCTCCAGTGAAATACATGTTTTCAAAAGCCGAAAAATATGTGTCTTTATAACGTTGATGATTTCCCCAAATGGTTCTTGCCATGGATGGCCAAGGATATTTTATACATAAACGCCCATCCACTTGATTATTACTAAGCTCTTTTCCATTTTCATCCATTAAAGCAGGTTGAATTCCAATAAATGGCAATGTCGCATAGGTGGGTTTTGTTGGCGTAGAAAACGGAATAGGTGTGATCATAATACCACCTGTTTCTGTTTGCCACCAGGTATCTACAATCGGGCTTTTCTTCTTACCAATATTTTCGTTATACCAATGCCAAGCTTCTTCATTTATGGGCTCTCCAACGGTGCCTAAGACTTTGAGCGAAGATAAATCATGCTTTTCAACAAGCTCGGTACCATGTTTTGCTAAAGCTCTTATGGCTGTTGGTGCCGTATAAAATTGGTTGACCTTGTGTTTTTCCACAATCTCCCAAAATCGTCCAAAATCTGGATAACTTGGTACGCCTTCATACATGACGGTAGTTGCACCATTCGCTAATGGTCCATAAACAATATAGCTATGACCTGTAATCCAGCCTATATCTGCGGTACACCAATAGACATCATTTTCTCTATAATCGAATACGTTTTTAAAGGTATATGCCGAATAGACCATATAACCCGCAGTAGTGTGCAACATACCTTTTGGCATTCCTGTTGAACCAGATGTGTATAGGATAAACAATGGGTCTTCTGCATCCATAATTTCTATCACGCAATCCCCATAAGCATCATCTAAAAGTGGTTGTAACCAATAATCACGACCAGTTTTCATGTTAATATCAGACTCAATACGCTTAGCAACTAATACCGTATCTACGCCAGGGCAATCCTCTAAAGCATCATCAACGATACCTTTTAAATCAATTGTTTTTGCACCGCGATAAGACCCATCAGATGTAATCACCATCTTAGCATCACAATCATTAATTCTAGTTGATAATGCAGTCGCTGAAAAACCAGCAAATACAACGGAGTGTACAGCTCCTATTCTCGCACAAGCCAAAACGGAGACTGCCAATTCTGGAATCATAGGCAGGTAGATACAAACACGGTCGCCTTTTTGTATGCCTTTACTCTTTAAAACATTAGCAAATTTGCACACGCGCTCATGTAGCTGCTTATAGCTAATATGCTCTGCAGAAGCATTTGGATCATTAGGCTCAAATAAAATAGCGGTCTTATCACCACGGGTACTTAAATGACGATCCAAGCAATTTTCAGTGATATTGAGCTGCGCACCCTCAAACCATTTCACTTCTGGTTTTGTAAAATCCCAACTCAGTACATTATGCCACTTTTTGCGCCATGTAAAATGCTCTTCGGCAATTTCTTCCCAGAACACTTTAGGATTCTCAATAGATTTTCGATACACCTGAAAATATTCTTCAAAACTTTTAATGTGGTAATTACTCATGATTTATTTATTATCCATTACATAGTTCTATTAATGATTTGAAGCCTCACCTGCTCCACTCGGTATTCTTATATTCTCTACAATATTCTGAACATCTTTTGGAGGCGCTTGAGTGAATTGTAATACAATAATAGAAACTACAAAATTAAGACACATTGCTATAGCTCCAAAACCTTCTGGAGAAATTCCAAACCACCATTCATTTTTATTAGGTAGAGCATCATCAAACCAACCAAGCTTATATTTCATCATATACAATAACATTGCTGTAATACCAACAATCATACCTGCTATTGCACCTTCTTTATTCATTTTTTTATAGAAAATTCCCATAATAATTGCAGGAAAAAAAGATGCCGCCGCGAGCCCAAATGCCAACGCAACGACTGCAGCCACAAAACCTGGCGGATGTATTCCGAAATAACCAGCAACACAAACAGCACCAACTGCAGATAAACGCGCAGCAATTAGTTCGCCTTTTTCAGATATTGTAGGCTTTATTATTTTTTTAATCAAATCGTGAGAAACAGATGCCGAGATCACTAATAAAAGCCCTGCTGCAGTAGATAAAGCTGCTGCTAAACCTCCAGCTGCTACCAAAGCAATAACCCAATTAGGAAGTTTGGCTATTTCAGGATTAGCTAAAACCATTATATCTCTATCAACAACTAATTCATTTGTTTTTTCATCTGCCACATATTGAATAATCCCATCTTTATTTTTGTCTTCATAAGTAATTAAACCTGTTGTCTCCCATTTTTTAAACCACTCAGGCACATCGGCATAAGTCTTATTTGATACTGTTTCAATCATATTCGTACGAGCAAATGCTGCAACTGCTGGTGCTGTTGTATACAAAACAACAATAAGTAATAGGGCAATTCCGGCTGATTTACGTGCATCTTTAACTCGTTTTACAGTAAAAAACCTAACAATTACATGTGGCAATCCTGCAGTACCAACCATTAGAGCTAAAGTAATTGCAAAAACATCTAAGGTAGATTTTGAGCCTTCGGTATATTCTGAAAAACCAAGTTCTGTACTTAGTCCATCTAATTTATCTAAAAGAAATGTCCCTGAACCGTCTGATAACTCACTTCCAAATCCAAATTGCGGAATAGGATGACCTGTCATTTGTATTGAAATGAAGATTGCTGGTACCATAAAAGCAAAAATCAGAACGCAATACTGCGCAACTTGGGTATAAGTGATGCCTTTCATACCGCCAAGAACTGCATAGAATAAAACGATAAGCATTCCAATAATAACGCCAGTATCAATATCAACTTCTAAAAAACGAGAAAATACAATACCGACTCCACGCATTTGTCCAGCAACATATGTAAAAGAGACTAATAGTGCACAAAATACAGCAACAATACGTGCTGTTTTTGAATAATAGCGATCTCCAATAAAATCTGGGACGGTAAACTTTCCAAACTTTCTTAAGTATGGTGCTAAAAGCAAGGCCAATAAAACATATCCACCTGTCCAACCCATTAAATAAACAGCGCCGTCGTAACCAGCAAAAGAAATTATACCCGCCATAGAAATAAAAGATGCAGCACTCATCCAATCGGCAGCAGTTGCCATTCCATTGGCTAAAGGAGAAACACCAGCACCAGCAACATAGAAATCTTTTGTAGAGCCTGCTCTAGACCATATGGCAATACTAATGTACAAGGCAAATGTAATTCCGACAAGAATATATGTCCATGTTTGGACATCTAGTGCTTTTAATAGAACAAGACTATTCGTCATAACCATATTTTTTATCTAGTCTATTCATTAAATAAACATATACAAAAATTAGAACGACAAAAACATACATCGAACCTTGTTGAGCAAACCAAAACCCAAGTTTAAACCCTCCTATTTTAATCGAATTTAAAAAGTCTTTAAACAAAATTCCAGCGCCAAAGGATACTAAAAACCATATCAGCATTAATATAAAAACGTATCTGATGTTTTCTTTCCAATAGGACTTGGCCTTCTCGTTTTCTGTCATAAATAAAAAATTAGGCGTTTTTCAGTTTATTGAAATACGATTTAGACGCCGCAATGACTTTTGGTGCTAAAATTATAGTCGCTAACATCGTAGGTATGGCCATCAAAGCAAACACACCATCGATGAAGTTTATCATGGCCTCAAAATCTGTTGTTGCAGCTAGTACAATACTTGCAATGTATAAGTAATTGTAATAATGTTTTCGTTTGGCGCCTATTAAAAACGATAGGCATTTGTTACCATAATAGGCATACGAGAATAAGGACGACACGCTAAATATAAATACGCAGACCATCAATAAATACTGTCCGACTTCTGGTATGGCGCTCTGAAATGCTGCCGCAGTTAAACTCACACCATTACTCGCTGTGGTCTCCCATACGCCAGTGACCAAAATGGCTAGAGCGGTTAATGTACAAACGATTAGTGTGTCAATTGCTGGACCTAACATGGCAACTAAGCCTTCACGTACAGGTTCATCTGTTTTTGCAGCACCATGTGCCATTGCTGCAGTACCCAAACCGGCTTCATTAGAAAAAGCACCGCGTTTAATCCCATGCAAAATTAAAGCTCCCAGAACGCCGCCTAAAAACGGTTTGTCTTCTGGCCAATAATCCGCTGCAAAGGCATCTGTAACAATCATTGTTAGGTATTTAGGCACTTCTGTATAATTAACCACCAAAATAATTACGACCAAGACAAAGTATAACAAAACCATTGAAGGCACTAATTTAGAGGCTAAAGCACTAATTCGTTTCAAACCACCAAGGATAACAATACTAGTAAATATGACCAGAATAGCTGCGATAATTAAGTTTGTAGAAAAAGACACCTCCACACCATTAGGTATCAAAATAATATCATTAATCGCCTGTTTTAGCTGATTTACATTGACCACAGGCAATGCGCCTAACATACCAAAGAAACTAAACATAATGGCAAGAAACTTCCAGCGTTTGCCTAAACCTTTTACGATAAAATACATCGGCCCGCCTTGCAACTCACCCTCACTGTCTTTACCACGATATAAAATGGCTAAGGTCGATGTAAAATATTTGGTACTCATACCAATTATAGCACTCACCCACATCCAAAATACCGCTCCTGGCCCACCAACTGCAATGGCCAAAGCCACACCAGAGATATTGCCCATACCAATGGTAGACGATAAAGCTGTGGTTAAAGCCTGAAAATGCGTGATCTGCCCTGGGTCGTTAGGGTCATCGTATTTACCACGCAAAACTTGTATGGCATGACCGAGATACCGAAACGGTAAAAATTGTGAGCGAATAATTAAATACAGTCCACCACCAATTAAAATAATTAGCAATGGCAAACCCCAAGCTAATGACGAAAAATCCTTGAGGAGTTGGTTGAGTGTTTCCATAAGTCATAAAAATAGTAATTCTACAAGTACTCTGTATGGCTTCTTGCACAATGATTAGCTAACACATTGATTTACAGGTTTAAAAAAAATAACTTAGCTTTATAAAACGGAACCAACAAAAACCTAATATCATGTCTGACCAAAAAATATTTGAAGCAAGCCCTGAAAGTAAAGCAAAAGCAAAACAGTATAGAGTCATTGCCTTTATCGCTTGGATAATCGCTATCGCCGCTCAAATCTATGCCATTTTAAAGTTGCTGAGTAATGAAATGATGACATGGCTGATTGTGACCATAGTTGTGATATTAATATTAGCAGTTACCGCTAATATCCTTTGGAAAAAAGCCAATAAGTTAGACCCAGCCTCCGAGAAAAACAAAACAAAGTTCTTTATCCAAAATCAGTTGGGTGCCATAATGGGTGTGCTCGCCTTTTTACCAATAGTGATATTGATTTTTACGAACAAAAACCTAAATGGCAAAACCAAAGGTATTGCGGGTTCTATAGCGGTGATTGCCTTATTAATTGCAGGGGTATCTGGTGTGGAGTTTAACCCAGCTTCTATTGAAAAATATACCGAAGAGATTAATGCACAAACCGAAGATTTAAAAGATTTAAACGTTGGCGACAATGTGTTTTGGTCTAAGGCAGGTAATAAATACCATATCGATAGTGATTGTTACCACATTAAAGGCAAACAATTATCGAACGGCACAGTAAAAGAATCTTGGGAGCAGAAAGGCATTTCTGAGCTATGCAAAACCTGTAGAAATAGAGCTGCAAAAGCAAAAAAAGAGACTACTTCTTAAGTAACATCCTATTTTAAAATCTCATCATTAATTCTAACAGTTGGGCTTTCTAAGTCATAACTGTTATAAAATCCTATGCCTTAAAATCATCTATTTGGTAAGAAATACTGCCAAAAAACTGAAAAACTACGTATTTCTACGTATTGACTCGATACATTAAAAACTCTAACTTCGCTTATCTAACGATATACTTCATTTATAACGAACCATATCTTAATGTTGGCAATAATATTAAAAATATAAATCTTGAATAAAACAAAACGTTTAGAAAATTGTAGCTTTTGTTATCCAAATGATAAATATAGAATCTTACATAGTTCAGAAAATTTCTATATAATGGTTTCTCTTGGGCAAATAAGTGAGGGGTATTTACTTTTAGTTTCTAAGGAACACATCCAAAGTTGCGCTAATTTACCGAGTGAATATCATCAAGAATTTATTAAGTTGTATAATAAAATATTACAAATTCTAAAAAATCAATATGGTAATGCCATTGCTTTTGAACATGGTAGATCTGGCTCTTGTCTAACTACAAAAAATTCAAGTGAGCATTGTTTTCATTCACATATGCATTTTGTTCCACTTAATGGAATAATTTCAGATTCAATTTTTCTTGAACAAAAAACCGAATATGATTCAATTGACTTATTTTTAAAAGATATCAATAATAAAATTTTTCCATACTTGTTTGTACACGATGATATGATCAGGTCTTACAGGGTAGATAGGATTATTGAGAGACAGTATCTTAGAAAATTAGTTTCCTCTAAATTCGGAACACCTAATCTTTGGAATTGGCAAGAATTCCCGAGACATAATGTTATAGATTCAACAATTTCAAAACTAAAAACAGCATTTTGATATGGAGATTACCTTTCAACCAGAAATAGAAATTGAAGCTCTTAAATTGTTTTTAAAAGAAAACTATCCTGGTATTACTGAATTAAATATAATTCCGCAAAGTCGAATAGGATATTCTGGTTCAAATTTATATGTCTATTATTATAAAACATCCTCTATTGATTCTTTTACAAAGCCATACTTTTTCAAGATTGCAACAAGTGAAAAAGCTAAAACTTCATTAAGAAAAGAATGTGAAGCTTACAAAAGTTTTGTTAGCCCCTTTTTAGGAAGCGTGCAAAATATCATAGGCCCAAATGAGTTAGAAGTTTTGAATCAAAAAGTAACTTGCATTTCTTCTCCAATCGTTGGAATTGGTTCATTAAAGAATCAAAAGGAAATAAATGAAATAACGACTCTAGATTCGGTATTGAAAGAGTTAAATACTACAGTAAGTAAAGAACGAGCTTTAGGAATTCAAAATAAAGTAATTGAAATTTTAAATAAAGTGTTTTCAAAAATACTAGAGCCGTGGATTGATGGGGCTAAAAAGTCAGAATTTAATTGGAAAGAGCAATATGATTGGTATCTAAGAATTGATCATTCTCAAGAAGTACTTGATGAATTATTCCCACCTAATACTCAAGAATATTTCGAATTTGATGGAGAGAAAAAAGTTAATCCAAATTGGTATTTAAAATATTTGCTATCAAAAAAATTTAAAGGCTCGTTAAGAGTGACTCATGGGGATTTACATTTAAGAAACATAATGACCAATAAATCATCAGTGGATGTAAAAAGCTTTCTAATAGACTTTGGGTGGACAACTAATAAAAGTCATTGTTTAAAAGACTACGTAATACTAGAAATGTCTTTGAAATTCTTACACTTATCAAAATTCCTTTCCAAAAGTGAATTGATTAATTTTGAAAATAGTCTATTCTCAGAAACAATGCCGGATGGAATCTCAAGTCATAGAAATAATGCGATTTGGGAAATAATAAAAGTGGTTAGAGATTTATCCAAAAATGAATGTGACTCCTCAACATGGGAAATTGAATATTTAACATCTCTGTTTTTAATTCAAGTTGGTTCATTAGGTATACCATATTTTGAAGGGCTGGATATAAGGGCATTAAAAATATCAATTGTCAATATTTCCAATAGATTAAAAAATATGGAAGAACCAAATGATAATCAGTTATTTGAACTTGGTGAAAATCGGATATTAAAGGAATTGATAATTCCTAAATTTAATAAAATTAACGCCTTATATAATCATATTCAAATTCCAATTGGAGATGATTGTGCTTTAATTGAACTAAATAACACTCTTTTAAGTATCTCAACTGACCCTTGTCCAAAACCTATTGGCTGGTATTTGGGTGAATTTGATTATTTTTCTTATGGCTGGTATACCTTAGCTATCAATTTAAGTGATATTTCTGCAATGGCATCAAAACCATCTGGGATTTTATTAAGTTGTATAATACCAGAATCTTTTCTAACAAGTGATTTAAATCGATTTATTGATGGGGTTTCGCAAGCTTCAAATTTCTTTGAATGCCCTGTACTTGGTGGCAATATTAAAGAAGGAAACTACTTCGATGTTCATGCATCAGTGATTGGAGAGTCGGAAAAAGAAACTTTTATAACTCGTGATTCAATTTCTGATGGAGATTTGATTATTGTCATAGGTGATTTAGGACATTTTTGGTTGAATGTTTTTAAAATAATGTATCAAGGAGAGGATGTAGATAAAACACCCTTTTTCGATTTTCTTAGAACTCCAAAACCACAGGTGTTTCAAATGCAAACAATTTCTAAATTAAATTTAGTGCATTCTTGTATGGATGCTTCAGACGGTGTTCTTGATTCTATCAGTAAACTTGGCCAGTTTAACAATCTGACACCAATTATAGATGAGTCAAAACTGCTGGATCCTATAGACAATGACACAAAACAATTCTTCGAAAAAATAAATAAAGACATTAGACCATATTTATTAAATTGGGGAGATTGGCAAATAGTTGGAGCTATAAAGCCTGAATTACTTGATAACCTCAAAGACTTTGTGGAAATTCACAATAGCAATCTTGACGACAATGAAATTCATAAATCAATTAAGTTTAACATTATTGGTGAATTCAAAAGGACAAATATTAAATTAACACCAAGATTAAAAAAAGGAAAAGAAGAACTAGATATTAATACAATAAACAATCAACGCTTCACAAAGAATTCTTTCTTTAAAGGTAATTTAAATGATTATGTTAATTTTATTGATAAAATTAAATTCACTGCATAAATACTAAGAGATTTGTCTATCTATAGATTCCAACCAAGCAACACAAACGGCTGTTAATTGGATTAGTTCAATTCTTCTTTTATTAATATCTAATTCACTAATAACTTCAGCGAATTCTTCTAAAGCAATATGTGCGAATGTACCTTCTCCTTTTTTAAAAGAGCTTCTAGATAAAAATCTTGCTCTAGTCTCTGAAGGTATTTCATAATTCGCGCACATATCATCTGAACTACAACTTTGTTGCCTATTCATTAATGCCTGATTTAAACAAGGATGGTTCTGTTCTCCCCACATTTCATCTTGTCTAAGTCTTTCTTTTTCAATTTCCTTATATATATTCATATTTTACAGTAATAATTAATTTGCAAAGTAGGAATTTAATTTAATGAAATACTATTGCCAACAACGTGTATAATTCATGCCAGCAGTCACACACAAAAATTTCTTACTTTTAATTTCATAAATTTTCGTGTAACTAATCTGTCCCAATAGCTGGCACAAACCATACACGAACACGATAAGCGCAATACCAAAACCCCATTAATTCCCAAAATCCTATATTTACGCTACCAACATTATTACTTTGAGTACCAATCAACGTCTTTATTTTATTGATGCCGTCCGTGCCTTTGCCATTTTAATGATGCTACAGGGGCATTTTATAGACAGCCTCCTAGCGCCAGAGCATCGGGATATGTCGCATGTAGCCTACAGAATCTGGTCGTATTTTAGAGGGATTACCGCACCTACATTTTTTACCATTTCGGGGTTAATATTTACCTATCTCTTACTTAAAGCCAAAGAAAAAGGCACAGAAAAACAACGTATGCGCAAGGGTCTTAATCGCGGGCTCATGCTTATTGGTATTGGGTATTTGCTACGCATGCCCTTTTTAAGTTGGTTGTCTGGCTATTTTGGCAACACCTACTTTTTAGTTATCGACGTGCTACAAATCATCGGTTTGTCTTTAATATGCATTGTAGCTTTGTATTACATCTGTTTTAAAAATACAAGACTATTTGCCATCATGAGCTTTGCTATTGGCTTTACGATTTTTGTTTGTGAGCCCTTGTATAGAACACTCACTCTAGACAACGTACCGCTCATTTTTGCCAACTATGTGTCCAAAGCCAATGGGTCCGTATTTACGATTATTCCCTGGTTTGGCTATATGGCATTTGGTGCCTGTATTGCTACAGCCTTTTATAGGTACTTAGAGAAACGTCACTTTAAACCTGTAATGGTTGCGCTGCTTGTTATCGTCGGTTACTTATTAATTGAGTGGTCGTCTCATGCCCTGTTCTATCTGACCAAATGGACAGGCATTGAATTGTTTTTAAAGGCGTCTAACTATAATTATTTGTTTTCACGTCTAGGAGATGTCTTTCTATATTTTGCCTTTTTCTATGGCTTGGAGCGTTTTCTTAAACCGCCATTATTACTAAAGATTGGTCAGAAAACCTTATCGATATATGTCATTCATTTTATCATCATTTACGGCAGTTTTACAGGTGTTGGCTTAAGTCAGTTAATTGGTAAAACCTTATCGCCATGGCAAGCTGTTTTTGGCGCCGCCTTGTTTTTGGTAGTGGTTTGCTTTATTTCGTTCTATTATGTGCGGACTAACGCCTATATTTATGGAAAATTGAGACAATTGTTTTACAAACTGAAAGGAACACCAAAAGCCTAACGACAGATAGAGTTATGAAATACAGAATTATTGCTTTCCTTATTGTCTTTGGCTTTCAGTCTGCTTATGCCCAAACCGAATATTTAGATTCGCTATACACGGTTGAAAAAACCACACATACCTATCATAAATTTAATAGAAAGGATAGCTTACAACTCGATTTCTACAGACCTCAAGGCGTAGACAAAGATTTGCCACTTCTACTCTACATCCATGGTGGTGGTTTTTCTGGTGGTGAACGCGATGATGCCAATACTCAGCAATTTGCAAATGCCATGGCAGCCAAAGGGTATGCTGTTGCCTCTATTTCTTACCGTTTGATTATGAAGAAAAAAGGCTTTGGTTGCGATACCAAAACTAAAGATAAGATTGAAGCTTTTGATACCGCAGCTGACGATATTAGCTACGCCATAAAACACATTATAAAAAACAAATCGACATTTCATATCGATGAAGATAAAGTGGTCATCTCTGGTACAAGTGCTGGTGCTGAAGCGGTTTTGCATTTGGCCTATGTTTACGAGAGTAAAATATTACCAAAGAAGTTTAAATTGGCTGGTGTTATTGGCATGGCTGGTGCGATTATTAGCCTAGACCAAATAGATGCTGAGAAAGCCATACCAACACAGTTGTTTCATGGTACAAATGACAATTTGGTGCCCTATCATATTGCAGCACATCATTATTGCAGCCCAGATGCAAAAGGCTATATGATTTTACATGGGTCTAGAGCTATTGCAGACCGACTAAAAGGCTTAGGGAAATCTTATTTCTTATTTTCTGTAAATGGTGGTACACACAGCTGGTCTGGCATACCAATGAGTAGATGCATTATGGAAGTCACTGACTTTCTCTACAATGATGTCTTAAACAATGCAAAGCGCCAGACAGAACGTACGATTGGGTTTTAATTGTAAGCCTCGTACCAACTGAAAGTGTCGTGGATAATTTTCTCCTTTTCTGATTGAATATATTCAAGATATGCCGAAGCTACTGGCGATAAGTTTTTAGATGTTAACCAAATGAGGTTCCAATTGGTTTTAATGGGTAGATTTTTATAGGGAATAATATGTAATTCTTCATCCTTTAACTCATTTTTCAACCCAATTAACGGCATTATCGAAATTCCTAAACCTGCGATAAGTGCTTGTTTTAATGCCTCGTTAGAAGTTAACTCAATTTTTTTCTTATTAGGAACATTTAATTTTGTGAGGAAAGATTCCATAGCGGATCGTGTTGCTGAACCTTTTTCACGATAAAGCAAAGGATACTTTTCAAAAATCGTTTTTGTAATGCGTTTGGATTGTGTTTCGGTATGCGCACTTCCCACTAAAAACAACTTATTGGTCATCAATTCTACTTTATTAAGACTCAAATGTTCTGGCAATACAGAAACCATAGCAAAGTCAACTTCGTTATTCTCCAAACTTCTAATGACACCAGCTTTATTAGTCACATCCATTTCTAAATCAATACCTGAATGCTTTTGCATAAATCCAGTTAAAAAATAAGGCATACCATACTTTGCAGTTGATACAATAGCAATTTTTAATTTTCCTGCCAATTTTCCTTGGCGTGATAAGGTTTTGTAATTAATGGCCTCTACTTCATTCAATATCTTTTCTGCCGCTTCTACAATTTCATTGCCAAAATCTGTAACGTAAAGCTGTCTTCCTACAACTTCTGTTAATGGAATTGAAAATTGGTCTTGAAACTTTTTTAACTGCATTGATACTGCAGGTTGACTTAAAAAAAGTTCTTCCGAGGCTTTGGTAATACTCTTTAGTTCTGCGACTTTCAAAAAGATTTGAAGTTGATGCAAGGTATAATTCATAAGTTTTACTTATATATATCATAACAAATATATATAAAAATATATGAATTATTTGTTTCAATTTTGCACCATCAAAACATCACAGCATGAACAGAAATTATAGTTTAAATCGAAAACAAGCACATCAAAATACGCATCGAACAAAAGCTAACGAACAAGATGTAATTGCTTCAAAAGAAAAACGCTCAGCCATTTATGCTGCAGTCATATTTTTGCTCATGATGGGCGCTATAGCTGTAATATCCTTAGGCAAAAGTATTTTTATTGATAAAATAGCGATTTGTCTTTTCATTATTGGCTGCATCTTACTGATTAGATTAAGCGGCCCTACAAAACAACTTTAATTTTAAACCAGAGAATATGTCATTAGAAACAGCAACAAACTTAGTAAAAACCAAACAAGAAGTACAACTTGTAGAAGGCCAATTTACATGCTCAGAAGCATCATTTGTTATCAATGAATTAATTAACGGGAAGATAAACTTTCACAAATTACAACGTTTAAGTCTTTGCGAAGGCGATGAAAATGCAGATACGCGCTACGCAACTAACAGAATTGCAGAACTAGAAAATGAAAAATCAGTTGCAAAATCTTATATAGATAAAGCCAGGAAAGAAGGCTACGATGTTTTTATCGATGGTGTCTTAGAGATACGATTTGTTAAAAAATAACCAACCCGTTCAATCCCGCTTAACCAAGCGGGATTTTTTCAAACTAACATTTTAAATTATGACTCTATAGAGAGTTTATCCTACTAATCGATTATTTAATGGATTTACATTTACTTTTTGATAATCTAACAAACCCTGCGCTTCTATTTTTCTTTTTAGGGATTATAGCGGTTCAGGTTAAAAGTGATTTAGCATTACCAGAAAATTCTTCAAAATTTATTTCGCTTTATCTTTTACTGTGTATTGGATTTAAAGGAGGCCAAGAGCTATCGCACAGCGAAATCAATAGAGAAATCATTTTATCAGTTTTATTGGGTATTTTCTTGGCTATTATTGTACCCATCTATTCTTATTTTATTCTTAGACGCAAATTTAATGTTGTTAACTCAGGTGCAATTGCGGCTACGTATGGTTCAATAAGCGCTGTAACATTTGTGACTGCTGTAGCATTTTTAGAAATAGCGCAATTACCATTTAGCGGGCATATGGTCGCAATCATGGCACTAATGGAAGCGCCATCAATAATTGTTGGTGTTCTTCTCATTTCAATTTATGACAAATCGAATAAGACCAAAGTTTCAATTCCGAATCTCATAAAACACTCTTTTACAAATGGGAGTGTATTATTAATCTTAGGTAGTTTAATTATTGGAATGCTTACTAGTGATGCTCAAGCTGAAGGTATAAAACCTTTTACTACAGACATTTTTAAAGGCTTTTTAATGGTGTTTCTATTAGATATGGGGATTACCAGCGGTAAAAAAATAGGTGCTTTTTTAAAGAAAGGTTGGTTTGCATTTTTGTTTGCTGTAATCATACCGGTAATTAATGGTGTAACCATAGCTATTGTGAGTGGCTGGATTACTGATAGTGTTGGTAACCGTTTATTGTTTTCAATATTAGCTGCAAGCGCATCTTATATTGCGGTACCAGCTGCCATGCGTTTAGCAGCTCCTAAAGCAAATCCTAGTTTGTATTTGCCCATGGCCTTAGCCATAACATTTCCTTTTAATATTACATTAGGAATGCCTTTGTATTTGGGCTTTATTAATTGCTTTTAAAACTTAATTGTTTGTTTTACTAAGATGTCTCTAAGTAGTTTAGCACATTAGTTTCAATGCGCTTTTGAATATCCGATACATCTGCCTTAACAAAAGTGTGTCCTGTAATATTCTCGTAAAGTTCAATATAACGTTCGCTCACAGTCTCTATGTAGTCGTCGGACATGTAAGGCACCGATTGTCCTTCTAATCCTTGAAATCCATTAGAAATTAACCATTGGCGTACAAACTCTTTGGAGAGTTGCTTTTGAGCTTCTCCTCTACTTTGACGTTCTTCATAGCCATCCGCATAGAAATAACGCGACGAATCTGGGGTGTGGATTTCGTCAATGAGTACAATTTGTCCATCTTTAGTTTTACCAAATTCGTATTTGGTATCGACCAAAATAAGGCCACGTTTTGCTGCGATTTCTGTACCACGCTGAAACAGCTTTTTGGTGTAATCTTCAAGAATCTCATAATCTGCTTCAGAAACAATGCCGCGTTTCAAGATATCTTCACGTGAAATATCTTCGTCATGGTCACCCATTTCGGCTTTGGTTGCAGGTGTTATGATGGGTTCAGGAAATGGATCATTTTCTTGCATGCCATCGGGCATCTCCACACCGCAAAGCATTCGTTTTCCTGCTTTATACTCACGAGCAGCATGACCAGACATGTAACCACGAATAACCATCTCTACTTTAAAAGGCTCACACAAATGACCTACAGCAACATTAGGGTCTGGTGTTGCTACTAACCAATTTGGCACCAAATCTTCAGTGTCTTTCATCATTTGGGTTGCAATCTGATTTAAGATTTGTCCTTTGTACGGAATGCCTTTTGGCATCACCACATCAAAAGCAGATAAACGGTCTGTAGCGACCATTACCAATTGATTGTCATTGATATTATAAACTTCTCTTACTTTTCCTTTGTAAACACTTTTCTGCTTAGGAAAATTAAAATTGGTATCTATAATTGTGTTGCTCATTAATCTCTATTTTCAATTTCTTTATATGCAGAAATCACTTTCTTCACTAATTTATGACGAATCACATCTTTATCATCTAAGTAAATCATACCAATGCCATCTACATTTTTAAGCACTAAAAGGGCTTCTTTTAATCCAGATATAGTACGCCTTGGCAAATCTACCTGACCAGGATCACCGGTTAATAAAAACTTAGCGTTTTTACCCATGCGTGTCAAAAACATTTTCATTTGGTTATGGGTTGTATTCTGGCCTTCATCTAAAATTACAAAGGCATTGTCTAGCGTACGTCCACGCATAAACGCCAATGGTGCAATTTGTATGGTGCCTTTCTCGATATAACTTGCTAGTTTTTCTGCAGGAATCATGTCGCGTAATGCATCGTATAATGGTTGCATATAAGGATCTAATTTTTCTTTTAAATCCCCAGGTAAAAACCCTAGATTCTCACCCGCTTCAACAGCAGGTCTTGTAAGTATAATTCGTTTGACTTGTTTATTCTTTAAAGCTTGCACTGCCAAAGCTACGCCAGTATATGTCTTACCAGTTCCAGCGGGACCAATAGCAAAAACCATATCGTTTTTACGCATGCTCTCTACCAATTTGCGTTGATTAGCTGTTTGTGCTTTTATTAGTTTTCCGCCAACGCCGTGTACAATAACTTCGCCACTCTGCTTAGAGGTGTTGTAATCATCACTAGTTTGACTCGTTAACACACGTTCAATAACATTTTCATCAAGTTTATTGTATTTGGCAAAGTGCTTCATGAGCATGGTCATACGGCGGTCAAACTCTTCGAGGAGTTCTTCATCGCCATAGGCTTTTATCTTGTTACCACGAGCAACTATTTTGAGCTTTGGGAAATAGGTTTTTAAAAGTGCAATATTGGCATTTTGAGCGCCAAAAAATTCTTTAGGTGAAATTTCTTCGAGTTCGAGGATAAGTTCGTTCAAAAGCGAGTTATTTTTAGTGAATATATCAGTTCAATTTTATTAGCTTTGTGCATCAACAAATCTAATAATTTAATCTCTCGATTGGTTAAAAAAATATTAACAATCTGTAAATGCCAATAATAACTTTAACTACTGATTTTGGAGAAAAAGACCACTTTGCAGGTACTGTTAAAGGTTCTATTTACAGTGAGCTTTCTGATGTTAGAATTGTTGATGTTTCGCATTCTATTTCGCCATTCAACATTATAGAAGCGGCGTATACGATACAGAATGCCTACAGCAGTTTTCCTGAAGGCACCATACATATTATTGGTATAGACTCTGAGCTTAGCCCAGAAAATAAGCATATTGCGGTAAAATTAGACGGTCATTATTTTATCTGTGCCAACAATGGTATCATGAGTATGATTTGCCAGGACATTGCTCCAGAAAAAATTGTTGAAATTAACATACACGATAAGATACAGACGAGTTTTCCTGTTTTGGACGTTTTTGTAAAAGTGGCTTGCCATATTGCAAGAGGTGGAACACTAG
Organism: Winogradskyella haliclonae; assembly: GCF_014635865.1. Classification (GTDB taxonomy): domain Bacteria; phylum Bacteroidota; class Bacteroidia; order Flavobacteriales; family Flavobacteriaceae; genus Winogradskyella; species Winogradskyella haliclonae. The sequence continues at coordinate 316,382 of NZ_BMDQ01000002.1, forward strand.
AAGTGATTGGAAAAGTTATTAACAATATAAAACCAATCAAGTATTTAGTGCCCTTTGTTAATGACGAAAAAACACAAATTATAGGCACTGTCATCCACATTGATAATTATGGAAATGTGATTACTAATATTAAACGTAAATTTTTTGAGGGCGTGCAAAAAACACGCAATTATGAAATTGCTGCAAGAAACTACAAGTTTAAAAAAGTGCATGACCGTTATGGCGATATTATAAATTTTGATATCCCTGAAGACAAACGCAATGATGAGGGAAAAGCACTTGTCGTTTTTAATGCCTCAGATTATTTAGAAATCGCCGTTTATAAAAGTAACTGTAGTACTGTTGGAAGTGCATCAACCTTAATGGGTTTAAAAGCTATGGACACGGTAACTGTAAGTTTTGATAAAGTATAAAAGATGTTAGTAAGGATTGTAAAAATGAGTTTTCAGCCTGAAAAAGTAGATGAATTTTTATCTAATTTTGAAGCTAATAAAACAAAAATTAGAGCTTTTGAAGGTTGCCATTTTTTAGAATTATATAGAGACCAGAACAATAGTAATATCTTTTTTACGTATAGCTATTGGGACTCTGAAGATGATTTAAATAATTATAGACATTCAGATTTATTTAAAGGTGTTTGGGCAAAGACAAAATGCTTATTTAATGCAAAACCTGAAGCTTGGAGCGTAGATAAGCTCGCTTCGCTTAAGTGATAAGTGATAAGTGATAAGTGATAAGTGATAAGTGATAAGTGATAAGTGATAAGTGATAAGTGATAAGTGATAAGTGATAAGTGATAAGTGATAAGTGATAAGTATAAAATATCAGAATTAAAATGTTAGCCATACTAAAAAAAGAAATAAACACATTTTTTGCTTCACCCATTGGGTATTTAGTAATTGCCGTCTTTTTGGTACTCAATGGTTTGTTTTTATGGGTATTTACAGGAGAATTTAATATCCTAGATAATGGCTATGCAGATTTATCATCGTTCTTTTTGTTAGCACCATGGATACTTATTTTTTTAGTGCCTGCAGTAACTATGCGCAGTTTTAGTGATGAGAAAAAGCAAGGCACATTAGAGCTTTTAGTCACAAAGCCCCTATCGCACCTTCAAATTGTATTGGGCAAATACTTTGGCTCATTTTTATTGATTGTGATTGCTTTAGTACCAACATTACTTTATGTGTATACAATAAGTAAATTAGGAAACCCAGTGGGTAACTTGGATATTGGCAGTACCATTGGCTCCTATTTTGGTTTGTTATTCTTAATAGCCTCATATACCGCTATTGGTCTATTTGCATCAAGTATAACGGATAATCAAATTGTGGCTTTTATCGTTGCTATTTTTATATGTTTTGTATTCTATTTTGGTTTTGATGGCATAGCGAGTTACAACCTTTTTGGTTCTGGGTTTGACATCGAAAGTATAGGCATGTCTTCGCATTATAAAAGCATGAGTCGTGGTGTTATAGACACAAGAGATTTGATTTATTTTATAAGCATAGCCGCATTTTTTATAGTATTAACCAAACTAAATATTAAAAAGGATTAGATTATGATTATAACACCGCTTTTAGTCATATTTATGCTCGTCGTTTTTATACTGCTTTTTCTGTTTTTGAATACTGTAGACAAACGCAAATGGTTAACAGGTTTAATTAGTTTGGTATTAACGCCTTTAGCCTATTTTCACCTCTTATATCCGTTTATAAATATCGTAAGTAATTACCATCACCAAAAGTATTTTGATGCTGAAGCTTGGCTAGAAAAACCAGCTTTACGATATGAAATGATAGATTTCACTATTGAATCTGACACACTTAAAGGAAAATCAAAAACAGAAATTGAAACGCTTTTAGGAAAAGCCGAATGGTTATCATGGGATGATGCAAAAAAGATGCATGATGACAATAAATGGAATTATGGTTTAGGTATAGAACCTGGAGCATTTACTGAAGAAAAGAGTAATGTCGAAATTATATTTAATAATAATAAAGTCGTACGTTTAAAAACCTATACAGAACCTATAACTTTTGATGAAGAATAGAAAGTCAAAAATCATACATATTGCGACAGTTCTTGTCGCTATTATTGCTTTAAATATCATTGGCAATAGCATGTTTAAGCGTTTTGATTTGACAAAAGATAAGCGCTATACACTATCTGAAACCTCCAAATCTATTATTGATTTGGCAGACACACCTTTAATTATAGACATTTTTTTAGAAGGAAACTTACCATCAGAATTTAAGCTGTTACAAATTGAAACCAAACAACTTATTGAAGAGTTTCAGACTTTAAATCCTCTAATAAAAGTTAATTATATAGACCCATTAGAAGACGAAGCAAATCGTGATAATATCATTCGAGAATTAACAAAAACTGGATTAGAACCTTATGTAAATAGTAAAAAAGTAAGTGGTAAAATTACTCAAGAACTCATATTCCCATGGGGTTTTGCAAGCCATAAAGGACGTACAATTAAGATTCCGTTATTTAAGAAAAGTGTTACTGAAGATTTGCAAACACAAATGACAAATTCTATTCAGCAGTTAGAATATAATTTTGCAGATGCCTTTGACCAATTAACAAAAGAAAAGTCTAAAACAATTGCTGTATTAATTGGCAATGGGCAATTAGGTGATTTATATGTTAGAGATTTTTTAAAAACAATTCAGCCTTATTACAATTTAGCACCTTTTACATTAGACTCTGTGGCTAGTAATCCACAAACTACTCTAAACCAGATAAAGCAATACGATTTGTTGATTTCTGCAAAGCCATCAGAAGCATTTACAGAAAACGAAAAACTTGTTTTAGACCAATACACCATGTCTGGCGGCAAAAGCTTATGGCTAACAGAAGGTGTTTTTATGGACCGCGATAGCTTGTACAATGATTCTGGTTCATCAGTAAGTATTGCAAAAGATTTAAACTTAAATGATTTTTTCTTTCAATATGGCGCAAGAATTAATCAAAACTTAGTTAAGGACTTGTATTCAGCTCCTATTCCATTAGCTATTGGCGAAGGTAGAAATACGCAATTTCAACCTGTGCAATGGCAGTATTCGCCTTTGGCATCTTCTAATTCTAATCATCCCATAAGCGATAATATAGATTTAGTAAAGTTTGATTTTGCAAGTCAGATAGATACTTTAAAAAATGACATAAAGAAGACCATTCTATTGCAAAGCTCAGAACGTACAAAATTAGAAGGGCCATTAAAAACCATCTCTTTATCATCTGTAACGCAACAACCAGATGAGAAGAATTATAATCAAGGTAAACAGACATTAGCTGTCTTACTTGAAGGTGAATTTAATTCTGTATACAAGAATAGAGTCTTACCATTTGATGTAGAAAACTTTCAAGACAATGGACAACCCGCAAAAATGATTATTATCTCTGACGGAGATGTTATTAAGAACGAGGTGCAAAGAGGTAGGTCACTTCAATTAGGTTTTGAACGTATTACTGGACGAACGTTTGGCAATAAAGAATTTTTACTCAATGCCGTCAATTACCTTTTAGACGATACTGGACTTATAAACATTAGAACAAAATCAGTAGACATTGCATTTTTAGATTCTGATAAAGTCGAAAAGCAAAAAAGTACGTGGCAGTTTATCAATATTGCTTTGCCATTATTACTATTAGGCGTTTTTGGGTTTATTTTTAGCTATTTCAGAAAACGTAAATACAACAAATAACCGTCTTGTTTTAAGGATAATTTTGCGATTTCTAGAACAACTTTTTGTTAATAAGTTTGTTTCATAAAGACAAGTGATTAAGATATATTTGTAAGGATTAATGATTCGTTAAAAATCGAAAGCATACAGATGAAATTTATAGTATCAAGTACATATTTACTAAAACAGCTTCAAGTTTTAGGCGGTGTAATTAACAGTAGTAACACCTTACCCATTTTAGATAATTTTCTATTTGAATTAAAGCAATCAAGTCTTACGGTTTCTGCTAGTGATTTAGAAACAACAATGTCGTCTAAGGTAGACGTAGAGAGTGACTCTGAAGGTAGTATTGCACTACCAGCTCGTCTGTTATTAGATACATTAAAAACATTTCCTGAACAACCCTTAACGTTCGTTGTTGAAGATAATAATACTGTTGAAATTAGCTCTAATCATGGTAAATATGCACTAGCTTATGCTGATGGTGCTGAATTTCCAAAAGCTGTGGCTTTAGATAATCCAAGTACAACAAGTCTGGAAGGTGATATCTTAGCAACTGCGATTAGTAAAACAATTTTTGCTGCTGGTAATGATGATTTAAGACCTGTTATGAGTGGTGTATTCTTTCAGTTTTCGCAAGATAACTTAACCTTTGTGGCCACAGACGCTCACAAACTAGTAAAATATACGCGCGAAGATGTTTCTGCTGATGCTGTTGCAGAGTTTATTATGCCCAAAAAACCTTTAAATCTTTTAAAAGGTATTTTGGCAGGTAGTGAAGAAGCCGTAACTATAGAATATAATGACTCTAATGCAAAATTTACATTTAACAATTCTGAATTGGTATGTCGTTTAATAGATGGTAAATATCCTAATTATGAAGCTGTGATTCCTAAAGAGAATCCTAATAAACTCGTTATAGACCGTACACAATTTTTAAACTCAGTACGTCGTGTTAGTATATTCTCAAATAAAACAACACATCAGATTCGTTTAAAAATCGCTGGTGCAGAATTAAATATTTCTGCAGAAGATATTGATTACAGTAATAAAGCCGAAGAGCGCTTAAGTTGCGATTACCAAGGCGATGATATGCAAATAGGTTTTAACTCTCGTTTCTTAACCGAAATGATTAACAATCTTAATGCAGATAATGTACAATTAGAAATGAGCTTACCTAATCGTGCTGGTATTTTAACTCCAACAGATGGTTTAGACGAAGGTGAACATGTTACAATGCTTGTTATGCCTGTCATGCTTAATAATTAAAAAGCTTAGAACATAAATGAAAAAGGCTCACCAATTGGTGAGCCTTTTTTGCATCTCTGTAATAAAATAACTAACTAACAAAATTAAGAGATAATGGGTAGCTAGGTGGTTCTCCATTGCTAGCTTTTATAGCGTTTATTATTGGAAATATTAATGAGAATAAACCAACAAATATTAATATTAAAATTCCTATACCAAACAGTAATATGAGAGGTACACTAATAATACAGTAAACAATGACGCTTAACTGAAAATTAATAATTGCTTTACCATGAGCATCCATACCTTGTACTCTATCCTTTTGAGTCGCCCACAAAATTAAAGGCACAATTAAGCCACCAAAGCCTGTAAAACAAGTAAGTAGTTGGCATAAGTGTGTTACAACCAACAATTGGTTGTCTCTTCGCATTGATACTTCGTAATAATTAGATTCCATGATTTGCAATTTTACTATATGACGCAATGATTATAATAATGTTACAAAAAAGAGCACATTTCTGTACTCTCTTATAGCGATTAAAATTCATATAACGCAATCCTTATTCCCCTTATTAGCTTCACTAGACTTAAATTTAACCAAAAACGCTTAACTACTATTATGTTTTGAAATTTTATTATCTAAGTAAAACTAAACCTTAAGAACTAATTGAAGAACTTTGAGCTACTCTTAGATTCAAATACTTTTTTTAGAATAAATAGAAGTGAAATTATTAATATAAACTTTGTAAAAAAGTATAGAAGTTATATAAAAAATAGATTAGAAATAGAATTCAATATAGAGATAAACAAATTATATACATCCAATAGTCGTTCTTTAGATTTTAAAAACTGGTTAGATAGATAACTATATTATTTAAAACCTCAATAGATACTTTAAGAATCTAAAAGAGTTAAAAATTAGTAGCATAACATCTCTTCTTTTTGTCTGTTTTTTGTTGCAAGTACATATCTAATAAAATTGCTAATTAGTTTACAGTAGCTATGACAATTCCATACTTTTGTATATAGTATTTATGGAATATAATTTCAATATATTTAATATCCTCATAAGCTTTGGTATGCTTCAGGGGTTTGTATTTAGTATTTTCCTTTGTTGGAAAAGTAGATTAAGAGGTACTCATGCTTTTTTAGGACTAACTGTACTTTTCCTGGCTTTTTATCTTCTCTGGGTTTTAAAATATGACATTGGCTTTCAATATCAAATACCCAAATTACAATTTCTGCCATTATTATTTCTTTGGGGGCTCGGACCTATTTTTTATGCATATTTGCGATCTCTCATAGGAAAATCTATATCTAAAACTTTGTTAAAAATCTTTATCGGTTTTTTGTTATTAGAACAGCTCTATTTTAATTCTTTTACAATCATTATGTGGCTAAATGAGTGGCAGGTGTCAAAACTGAGTCGCTTCGAATATATTTGGACTCGAAATGTTTTTAACGTAGAACATATAATAGGACTCACAATTATGGGCATCTATCTTTATAAAAGCTACAAGTTACTTAAAGTTGGAGGTGTATTTTATGCCTCTAACAAAATCCGAAACATTCTACTTTGTTTTGCTTTATTATGGATTATCTGGGTACCGTACACTATTGTAGATATAATGTATTATGATTTTGGATTTCCTCCATCTGGATTTTATGTTTTTTACATCTATTTTGCGATATTAACATATGGGATTGGTTTTTTTGGATTCAAAATAAATGACCAAACCTATGAGAAAGTAGCACCCCCTAATACAGGTAAGTGTATTCAAAAAACAAAGGAAAGTAAAGAAATGAAATCTTTGGCTTCCAGTATTAAAACAACAATGCAAGAAGGGAAATTATATTTAGACCCAAATCTTAGTCTTTCATCTTTTGCTCATATGATTGATTTACATCCTAATAAAGTTTCAGCTATTATTAATTCTACTCTTGGATATTCTTTTCGGGATTTTATAAACAAATACCGAGTAAAGGAATTTGAAGAACAACTAGCATTTTACGATTTACAATCGAGAACCCTCTTGAGTTTGGCTATGGAATGTGGTTTCAACTCAAAAGCTTCCTTCAATCGAGCTTTTAAAAAATTCAATAATTGTACTCCGCAAGAATTTGTTGAAAATTATAAGAAAAGAGGGGTCAAAATGTAAAATGAGTCGATTCATAGATTCAAAAATAGGTTCTTTGGACTTTTATTCAATCAAAAATTTACAATATGAAAAAGACCATTTTTTCCGTATGCATTTACTTATTGGGAATGTTTTTAATAGTTGCTCAGGAGCAAAAAGATTTTAATTTCGAAGAATTCGTAGAGAAGGCAGATAGCTATATGAAGGCTATAGAAAATATCGGTGAGTTTAGAGGGACTGTGCTAGTAGCAGAAAAAGGAGATATCAAATTTCACAAAGGTTATGGAATGGCAAGTGAACGATTCGATATTCCAAATGGACCACAAATTAAATATCGCATTGGTTCTATTACAAAAAGCTTCACAGCTATATGTATTCTACAACAAGTAGAAAAAGAGAGAATAAATCTAGACGACCCTGTGGACAAATACCTTCCTAATTATCCTTTTGGAGCACAAATCAAAATAAGGAATTTGCTTTCGCACACATCGGGACTTAAAAGAGATATCGACTTTCCTGATAAAACCAAAAATTACCCATTAAGTGAACAGGTGCGTATGACCTATGTAGATTCCTTATTGTATAGTCCAGGGTCAAAGTCTACATATTCTAATGGAGGTTATGTGCTATTACACGCCATTCTTGAAAAAGTAAGTGGAATGGATTATAAATCCTATGTTACCAAATATGTATTGGAACCTATGGGACTAAAACAAACGGGAATAGAGTATACTTTAATGCCCCCAAAAGGTTTGGCAGATGGTTATAATAATGGCTCTAATCGTGATGGCAATTATTCAATTGTAATGGGCTATTTACAATCTCACGGCTACTCAGATGCTGTTGGGGCTATGTATTCCACTACCGAAGATCTTTTAAAGTTTTGCAGACAAATAGGGAAAAGTAAGATTCTTTCTGAAAAAAGCTGGAAACTAGCACTAACACCGGTCGTAAAAAATAAAGGTGGATATAATTGGGGTTTAGGATTCAATATTTTGAAAGGAAAAACTACTACCGCTTACAATCATAATGGAAGGACAACAGGATTTAGAGGGGGATACTATCAATTTAATGAAGATGATGTAACTATTATTATATTAGGTAATTATAACAATGCCGCAAGAGAAACAATTGTCTCCGCATTTCAGCGAATACTATTAGATAGGGAATACTATCAACCAACTCTGCATAAGGTCAAGGACTTACCAATAAAAGAGTTGAAGAAATATGTAGGTAAATACAAAACGAATGATTTTCAGTTTGAAATTTTTGAATTTAAAAATCATTTATACGTTAGTTCTCATGGAGACGCTCCAGCACGTATTGAAAATTTTGGTGAAGATGCATTCTTCTGCAAATATTTTGATTTGGAATTAAAATTCAAAAGAGAGAAAAATCGTATTATCGGTTGTAATTGGGTTTTTAAAGAAACCTCAATGCCAGCAAAGAAAATATAAAGGCCAATATTAAAGAAAGAACCTATAGAATCTAGTGGTATAACTTTGAAGCACTAAAAAATTAGAAATTCAGATTGGATATAAAGTAAAACTATATAGAGAATTAGTGTTAAAACACAAAGAGTAAATTAAAGTTAACATACCTATTAATACTTTATATTTTTTATTAGTAATCTTAAAGTTTAATTTTACCTTCTTTAACCATTTGTATTATAACTCTATCAGGACCAGCGTGACCTTGGTCTGAAGTATAAACAGGTACATTTTTTGACTTTAAAAAATCTAGCTCTTTTTGTGTCAATGCTCCAATTTGTGGGTCGTTCGTAGCATAAGCATAAACCACGTTTGACAAATCCATGTCAGCTAGTTCTTCAGTGAACTTATATTTACCAAGAGCAGCTTTCATAAACTGCTTTACTCTAGATATTTTATGATAATATTCTCCTCTATTTGGATTACGCACTCTTGTTGTATCAGGAAATATCATCGTCTTACCATCGTGTAAAAATTTAGAATTATACCCTTTTAAAAAATACTTCACTTGCATAGGGTCTGAATCTAGTCTTCCAGCACTTATTATTATTTTATCTACATTATTTCCATATTTTGTTAGATAATATGGGATTAAAATTGCTCCCCAAGAAGTGCCAGCTAAAATAACTTTCTTATTGCGACTCTTAAAGTAGTTTATAGTTCTAGCCAAAGCTTCTGTCTCATTATTAACTTCTAATTCTCCCATATCATGAGTAAACTCGTGTTTCCAGTTGTATATTGAAGGGTTGAGGCCGTTTACTTGATGAAGATGCACCCTGTAATAGTTGTAATAATCTGGTAGAGCTGACCAAATATCTATACCATTTGTTTGAAAATAAATCTTGTTATGTGGTCCACCTTCAATTACAATAAAGGCAGTATCACTATTCATATCGCCTTCGCCAATCCAAAGATTAGTAGTGTCTTTAGGCAATACTGTGGGTAGGTAATTGAGTTCTTTTTCTGCTTTTGCAGACAGTATAACAGGGTTCTTTTCTTGAGTATTACAAGAACTTAAAAAGATTATAATTCCTGTTAAGACTAGATGATTTTTTATTATTGCTTTCATTTTTTTGATTTAATGATTGTTTAAATAACCGATATCAATTTAGGGGTTGCTTTGATACAAATTGTTTCATTATAATTTAACTGTTTCATTTGTTAAAAGCTCTAAAAGAAATGCATCTACACCAAAATGACCTTTATCATTACTATATACAGAAGCACTTTTAGACTTTAAAAACGCTAATTCTTTATCTGTTAACGCGCCTGAATAAGTATCATTTGTAGCATAGGCATATACTACGTTTGATAAGTCTTTACCAGCAAGTTTCTCAGTAAATCGTTGCCTTTTCATTACACCTTTCATAGTCTGGGTTACCTTTACTATTCTTGAGTATCGCTCCTGCTTCAAAGGATCAGGTGCATTTAAAGTATCTGGTGCAATTGGTGTTTTACCGTCATTAGTAAAGGTGGCTTGAAATCCTTTCAAATGATATTTATAATGCTCTTCATTAATATCTAATCTACCAGCACTGATTAAGTATTTATCAGCATTGTTTCCATATTTGGCTATATAATCTTGTATGACAAATGCACTCCAAAACGTACCTATTACGATTACCTTTTTATTCTTTTCTTTAAAATGCTTAATGGTTCTTGCTAGAATCTCTGTACCATTATCTATCTCAACTTGAGCCATATCTTCGGTAAAGTCATACTTCCAATCATATATACCATTATTTAATGTAGTCGCTTGATGAATGTGTGCTCTGTAATAGTTAAAATAATTTGGTAGTCTTGACCAAATCTCTTTAGCACGCCAATCAAATGTTAATTGAGCTTTTGGCCCACTTTCTGCAATAATGAGAACTGTATCGCTATTTAAATCACCTTCACCAATGTAGAGCTGACTTGTATCTTCTGGCAATACAGTGGCTTCATAATTTAAATCGCCTTCTATCCTGCTTGACTGATAGATTTCATTTTTTTCTTGAGAATTACATGCATTCAAAAGAAACATAAGAACTAATAATGATAAATAATTTTTCATGCTTTATTGTTTTTAAAAATATCTTTATATCAAGATACTTTGCAAATATATAAAATTTATCTTTATATCAAGATATTTTTATATTTTTGAAAGAAAATTTTGTTCTATGAATAAAAATGATATTATCGATTCTCTAGTTTTAGACTGGCAAAAAGAACGTTCAGACCTTGATGTCTCGGCTATGTCTGTAGTAGGACGAATCTTAAAATTGGGTAAAACTCTCGAAAAACGTGCTGGTTTAGTGTTAAAAAACATTGATTTATACTATACTGATTTTGATGTTTTAGCAACTTTACGACGTTCAGGCAACCCCTATCAGCTTACACCAAAAGAGCTAATGGAATCTGTTTTAATAACCTCAGGTGCTATGACCTCTTTACTAGAACGACTGACTAAACTAGACCTCATTTATAGAGAAACGGATGAAAAGGATAAACGTGTAAAACGTGCTATACTTACTGAAAAAGGTATAAAACTAATAGATGAAGCTGTTGAGCTACGTTTTAATGAAGCTAATAAATCCATAGACTATTTAAGTAATGATGAAAAAAAAACACTATCAGAACTACTCAAAAAAATGATTTTAAATATTGAATAGATTAAATACTATACTAGATATTTTTGAAAATGGAACACTATCAGAACTACTCAAAAAAATGATTTTAAATATTGAATAGATTAAATACTATACTAGATATTTTTGAAAATGGAACACTAATATTTTTAACCTGTGATTAAAATAAAATTTATGCGCTATTGTTTTTTCTTAATTTATGAACTAATTCTAAAACCTTATTCTAATAGTTAAATAGCTTAATTTTAAGATGTTGAGTCTTGTCTATTATTTTATCCTATTTACCAATACAGAAAGTAATTTATTATTATTAATAGTACTTTAAAGCCCAAAGAGACAAAATTGGTACATTAAAAATCAAAATAGATTAAAATATATAATAGTATTTATTCCTACTAGAACCTCATTCATAATTTTGAAATATACCTAAATAACAACATCTTGATTTTGTTAATTAAAATCAATCTATTATATAGCCTAAATGGCTACTAGTTTTTATGTTGATATTCATATTTTCAAAAAATAATGATAGTTTTTTTTCATTTACCTAACTATATCTTGGGTTTTAGGAGCAATTGGTGAAGAAATAAGTTTTAGCTGTTTTTTTAATGAATCGGATAGCAGCCTTATATAACAATACTAAAGCTGGCTGGATTTTGGCAATTATATTATCTAGTGCTCTTTTTTGCTGGAGACATACAGAGCAGGAGATTTCTGGCTGGTTTTAGAAGTTTTAAATGCCATAATTTAATAGTATTTGTTAGATTAATAAGAGCCTCTTCATTCCAATTATAGCACATGGTATTTCCAACACAATGGGACTAGTTATGATTTACTTTGGCACTTATCTATGTGTCTATTAATCAAGTACATTAGAATTAACATTAAATTATCTTACTAAACACCATTAAACTTGTTTAGATTACAGCGAATTTAAAATCATAGTTTAACCAATTCAATAATTAGTGGTTGATCAACAACTTCGACCTTTACTATTCGCTTAGGGAATTGTTTGCTTATATAAATTATATTAGATACTACATTCTTAATTCCACTTCTGAAGGTTACTTTATGACAATCAAAAGTTCCTGCTGGTACAGTAACCACTTCATCCCCTGCGTACATTAGTTTCATTTCATACGCTAAGGCTGAACTTAGAAAAAAAGTATTTATTTTTTCATCTAACTTTGTTGGGTCAGTTATAGTATGTATTAATCCAAAAATTTCTGGCCGTAAAATTACTCTAGAAGTATAAGTCGTATCTATCTTCTTTTCTGTCAAATTTCCATTATTAATTGAGAAATTCCCTTTCAAATCTAAACTACTCTTACGTTGAATAGCTACATCTAATGAGAAATTACTTCCTTTCATTTTCATATCAACCATTTTTGAAACCAGATTTTTTTTGTCCATTTTCAACACAAACTCTTCTTGAATTATGTTAAACAAAACTGATATGTCTTTCAAAATGATTTCTTTTTCATTTACCTCTGTTTCCCAAATCCAATACCCAACTATCTTACCGTTTTTTGTCATGTTAAATGAGTCTTTTCTCATTTCTAAGAGCTTTAAATCAACTTCTTTATCTAACCATAACTTGGTTTGAGAAAAAATTAGGTTTGAAAAAAAAATCATTAAAAGAACTAAAGGGAATTTATTTTTAATCATACAGTTTTTAACTTTTTTATTAATTGATTTTTAAGATTCATTACTCTAATTTTACATTTTGAGGTATGCTTCAGGTATATCTGGATAAGATGTAGTATCACTAAAGATAGTAGAATAAATAAGCCACCCTTTTTTAGGATCTTTAATCAACTGAAAAGTGTTTACTCCTCTAATGGTTTGTTGTTTATCTCCAGCTTTTATAGTAAATTCATATGGACTAAAACGAACTGCAACTCCACCATAAACATGTGTAATGTGACTCAACTCTTTTTCAACAAATGATTTTACATTATACTTCTTGAAGTTCTCTTTATTCTTATTGGTGAAATCTGCTTCTTTGAACATCTTTATTTGAGTCGTATCTACAGCTCCCACTATTGCTTCATGATAATGAATTGCCTTAAGTGTTTTATAATCAGGACTTTTAGTTTTAGTAAAAGAAATAGATTTATAAAGTTTCATTATTATCTCGTCAATATGTTTTCTATCCTCTTCTTGATTTTGAGAAAAACAAAAAGTTGTTAATACTAAAGCTATGAATAGTGTGCATTTAATTTTCATGATATATAGTTGTTGAATTTTATAATTTTAATTTAAAATGGAAGGCAAGATATCTCCCCAAAGCATTGATTCTGATTTTCTAGTTACAGCCTCATTACCTGCAGTTGTTACGATAACCATATCTAAATGTGGAATGACCCAAATGTATTGCCCTGCGTGTCCAATAGCATAGTAAATATCTTTTGTTCCTAATGTATTATACACATAATGATTCTCTGAATATCTCCACCAATGGTAGCCATAGTTATTATTATCTGTAATTCTAATTTGGCTTGAAGTAGAAGTTTCAATCCAATCTTCAGAAATAATTTGAAGGTCATTCCAATGCCCATTATTTAGATATAGTTCTCCAAATTTTAGCATATCTATCGGTCTTAAAAATAGCTCTCCAGATGTCCATGTAAGTCCATCGTCACCTCTAAGCCAATTCCATTCTTCAATTCCGACTTTAGAAAATAGATTATTTGCAGCATACTGCTCAGCAGATAAACCCGTTTTATTCTTTATAATTCCAGACAGCAGAATACTACAACCACTATTATAAGTAAAGTGTGTACCTGGATTATGCGATAATGGCAAATTGAGCATATACTTTATCATATCATTACTCTCCCAAAGAATTGTAGCAGAATTATTTGGGTTGTCATATGGATATGTCCATTCATTCCATTCAAATCCAGAACTCATTGTTAAAATATTTTCTAATGTTATATTTTCCTTTTCATTGCTTAAATTTTCTATTTGTGAATACTCAGGAAAAAAATCTAATAGTTCTTCATCCAAGTCATTGATATCATTACTATCTATAGCAATACCTATGAGTGCAGATGTCACACTTTTGGTTATAGAGTATATACAATGCAATCTATCTCTATCATATCCTCGAAAGTATTTCTCTAAAACAACTTCATTTTTTCTTGAAATAATTATACTATGAACATCTCCAAAATAACCATTATCAATTTTTGAAACTAAGCTTTGTAACTTAATTGTATCAAAGTTTTGTTTATGAGCTTCTAAGTACTTATTGTTGCTAGATAAACGGCCATTATAATCGACATCGACCGAATGATTATCAATTATCGCACAACAAATAAATAAGATAGATACAGTGCAAATTGATATACCCTTAATCACTCTAACTTTTAAATTAAACTTCATTAAATATGCATTTTTTATTTGCTCTAAAAACATATTGCTTTTATGCTTCATGAATGGTCTGTTATTATAAGATATTTATTATTATATCTCTTCATTATAACAGAAAACCAATTAGAAAACGGTTCTTTTGAATCTTTAAAAGTCAAATTAAATTTACCAGTCACAAAGAATAAGTCTTCGGCTAATTTTCTATAATGATAATTTTCAAATGATAATTTCCCCATATCTCTCTTAGGGAAAGATTTTTTAAATTGTCTTAAAATGTTTTCATATCCAAATGTGACTCCATTCTTAGATATCATTTGTACGGTATCTTTTGTTGAATATGCTTTCATATAACACTCAATATCCTCATTGTTCCAACAAATCACAATATCGTTAAAGGTATTCATTATCATCTCCTTATCTTTATCCAAAGACTTATTGATTTCTAATACCGTATAGAAGTCTTTATTTTGATTACAAGCAGAAATAAAAATTGCAATCAAAATGCTTATCATATAATTTTTCATTTATTTTTCTCTTGCAAAGAGTAAATAACCTGTAGACAAACTTTCAATAATTTTAATACAAGCTGTAAAATTTAAAAGTCTTAAGACAAATATTAAACAATATCTAGCAAACAAAATTTCTTATTGAATATTTATTAAATGTTCATCATTTTTTCAATTACTTCTCTCCATTCTGGCGTATCAAAAAACAATCTGGATTTTATAATTTTATTTCCTCTAATAGTAAAAACTTCTGCTGTTCTTGTATTCTCTACAGTAGGTATGTCTGTAGTAAAATTATATAGTGCTAAAACGTCATCCCTTTCTTCAATGAGTTGCTCAATCTCTATACTTTTAATAATCATAATGAACTTCTCAAAAGACAACATAAAATTGTCAGCTCCAAAATGCTCTTCTATTGGTCCTTTAAAGTGAAAATCGTCATCAAGTAAAGATCTACATCCTGAAAAATCATGATTTATTTGTGCATTTAGGTAAGCTTTAACCAGCTTTTTATTTCCTGTATTTTCAGTACTCATTGTTTAATTATTTCTCTAACTATTTTATTCTTTTTATTAATCAGTTTAATTTTTATTAAAACTTCAATTAATTAGGGATTTTATAAATACCAGCTTTCATCTCCTTCACAACTGTATTAAAACGATTATGATAATGCTGAGGTGCCTTTGAGATAACTTCCTCAATAATACTAATAGCCTCTTCAGTGTTTCCAAGGAAATATCTAGCCAATCCTTCATTAATAGCTAAAAACCATGTGTCTGAAAACTTCTTTCTTGCCTTTATAGCAAAGTCTAATGCTGATTCGTATTCTTTGAAATTAAGTAGCTCTCTACCAAATTGAAATGCTTCTCCAGGAGAAGAATAAATGGATTCAATATCATTTACCACTGCTTTAAAATCTTTATCCTTTTTTAATCTTTTTAAAAGCCTAGCTTTAGTATTTAAATTTGAAAAATTCTTATTAGCAGCAAAACCACCATAACCACCATTAATAGACCTTTCTGCCCATTGTAATGCCTCTTCTATATTAGTGTTGTGATTTAAGCACCATGTGGCTGCGTCATTCCATGCTTGCCAATGATATGTATTTATTCCTCTCAACTCACTTCTAAAACTTTCAACAACTGTTTTGTTGATGTCTACTTTTACTTCGAAGGGAATCCTCCTATCTGCCCATTCCAAGCCTATGGTGACTGAGTTTGCTTTCCAATCAAAAAACTCATAATCTAATTTCTCTGAGAACGGACTCTCTTCGGAATTCACATCAATGCTTAAAGTTATATCCTTATCAATATCCAAATAATAACTACCCCATAAGTTATTATTATGAGCAAAAAGTAAAGTATAGACATTATTACTTTTTGGTATAATATGAAAACCATACTTACCTTTTTTCAATGCCATGCCTTCAATGATTACATCAGTTGAAAACTCAATAGTTGTATTCATATTAGCACCTGCTCTCCATGGTATAGGCTCTCCTTCTTGAGGTATAACATTTGTGTCGTTCCAAACATCTCTGTTATTTACTGTAGGGCTACAATACGAAATTATAATGTCTGTTACTCCAAGCCGTTGTTGTTCTTTTACTTCATTGCTTAACTGTGGAATTTTTAAGGTATGAAATTGTGCATTTCCTATTTTAAAAAATAACAACAGTATTAAGATGCATAAGATTTTGATTTTGCTCATAATTTAAGTAGTGATTTTATTTTCGCTAAAAGTAAAGCTCATTAAATAGTCAAGTATCTTTATTTCGAAAATCAGGATATGAAAACTTTGTTTTTAGTATATCATTAACTTAATTCACTATTAAAACTTTCTTCATCATAACCGTTAGCAACATAATACAAGTTTGCTTATGTTTATTCAATATTAGATAGTCATTAGTATTACAGAAGATTCTAAATAAAAATATGCTTATATAATGTTTGTTTGGGAATTCATAGATTACAGAATATTAGAACTCTATAATTACAATCGATTCAATTACTTAAACTGGTAATTAGATTAACTAAGCAGATGTTAAATTACTTTTCACTTGAAAATGTTTATCTTGATAATCTCTAGGACTCATTCCTGTTTCCTTCTTAAATGCAACATAAAATGCAGAAGGTGAATTAAAGCCAACCTCATAAGCAAGAGCTTCAACCTTAATTTCTTTGCGATTCCTATTGTTTAGCAACATAGTTTTTACATCTTCAATTCTAAAATGATTTACTACTTCTGGAAACCTTTTACCATAAAGCTGCTTTACTGATTGTGTAACTAAATATATTGGTATTTTACTGTCAATTGAAAATTTAGTTAGTGTTATAGATTTTTCCATATATAACTTTTCTTCTTCAAAGGCTTTTTTAACTTTTTTCAATATACTTAAAGGCACTAAGTCAGTATTTTTTTTAAAGATTATCGGGGATTTTAGTGCTGCAAAAAAAATATAATAAATGGACAATGATGCTAATCCAGTCCATAGTGCGTATTGTAAAATAAAAGGTGTTATATGTTGTATCAAAAAGGAAAACCAAATTACACTTATTACCAATAGTAAACGACTATTCCAAAGTTTGATATTTGTCTCATGATATGTATTTCTAATATGTATAAATAGCGAGGCTAATAAATAAGCTAAGAAGATAAAAGTTGCTGTTTTATAAAGCATTACCACATACTTAAAGTCAACAAATAAACATGTAATAGTACCAATTACAGGGATAATGAAATGCATCCATGTTTTAAAATAAAACTCTATTTTCTTATTTACCATTCTACACATATATACATATAACAATGGTCCAGCACAACTAAGACCTAAAAACCCAAAGGAAAGACCTAAAGAAAAAACATCAATAAAAATAAAATGGATAATAGACTTAATAATTCTTAACCCTATAGCTATAAACAACAATCCTAATAAAGTATTCTCATATTTATCTCTCTTTTTAATAAGAATTAGATAGACAGCTATAAAAAAGTTCGTAGTAACGGCGATGCCTGAAAAAATTCCCAAAAGGACAATATTTCTATCTATGTCATACATAATTAAATTTACTATAATTTTGACTTTAAATAAAAAACTGTAGCTATGACTACACTTAATTAATTTACCTCTTTAATTCTTATTAAATCAACTCTAATTACAAAACCCTCTAAACATTTATATACTATATATTAAATTTTATAATTCTTAATGATTCTATTTAATCATTTAAATAACAGAAAATAAACTATTCTGATTTGAAATTATTAATATATTCTCTCAACTTCTCTATTGTAGGGGCATTCAGTCTTCTTCGTTCTAAAGTTGAAACAGCAGTAGTATCTATAAGCTTAGGGTCTAACATAATTTTATGATTCATCGTTACAGATATTCCTTGTGTACCATACCACTGTGGCTTATCTTGGCTTAACAAAAGCCTATCTTTAGTTGCTGCACATAACCAAGGTGCCATTTCATGAGTTGAATCAAACTTCAATGACTTCTGGGCTAGTTTATGTGCTATTTTATAATCTTCTGTTTTTGAACCATGATGCATTATCATGGCTGCTTTGTAATAATCATATCCAGATTTTAGTTTATCATTTTCTATAAATTTCATAACTTTAAATCGACGAATTGAATCTTGTACAATCACTTTCAAATTATTGTATTGGCCGTTTAGACGTACTTGCTGATCTTCGCTATACAATTTTGCTAATTCTTTGTTATGCTCTTTATAGTAAAGAACTAATAAAGGGCTTATAAGCTTTGTCCACTCATCAGAATCTTTAATAAAGGAAAGCTTTTCATCAAACTCTAATTTACTCATGTCTGACCATCCATTATTTATAGACTCTTTCAAATATTTTACAGCTTTATCCTTAATCTTGAACATAGAAAAATAGCAAGCTATCTCATAATAAGCTAAGCTTATCTCTTTATCTTCAAACTCTCCTTTATCTATGGCTTTAATCAATAGATTTGCTGCCTCTTTATATTGTTCTTTATACTTAGCAATCTTTGATTTAAACCTATATTTTGTAGTGTCACCGCTAATTTGAAACATTGTAAAGTTTTGTCCACTTCCTTTTTTAATAGTAACAGTGTGTTGAGAATAAATATTATTGTTATACAAACACATAATAGCCATAACCATTATAATTTTCATGATATTTTGATTTTTATATATAATCCCTGGGGAAATTTAGAATAAATATAGAATGATTCATTTAGCGAAAAAGTTAGTTAACTATTGATTTGACAAATCAGGACGTTAATTTTTGTTAACATCGATGAACTACAAAAGTTTGAGCTAAACATTTAATAACATTATCACTTTAAATGTTTATGAAAAATTATCGAAAGAGCATCTTTCAGTATTAATCTACTGTATATATAAATCTTTAATGATACTGTTATGTTTGAAAAAGTAATGAAATACATTAAAAAACTACGTTCTTAAACGTAAATTTATGTGATTACTTTTTAAGTAGTTTATATCAGCGTGGTTTAATGAAGCTTGTACTAGTTACTTCCGATACAGAAAGTAATTTAATTAGCTTGATATTTTATGAGGTTCAAATTCAGTACAATATATATTGTGATTATAGTTTGTTATTTAATGTCTAAAAGTTTTAACAATCGCAGTCATTTATTTGGAAATTCATCACTGTCTTTTTCCAATATGCAGTAGGCATCTGTAATGTCATTGTATATGCATAAGTATTTTCCTTTTTGAAAAAAATCTAATTTTAAATCATAGAGTTTTGAGAAGAAATTATTGGGTTTATAGATTACACTAATTTTATATTTCTAGTAATAGATTTATCAGTAAAAGGGGTCTTAATTTTAATGAGTTTTCTTAGTCGACATTAATAGTGAATCATATATAAGTAAGGATAAAAAAAGAGTTTTAATATTCAATTTTTATATTCTCCATAATCTATATTAAATCACAAAACTATTAATAGTATTGCTGTTAAACTTTTAAAAACTATCCTCATTACAACATATCATGAAGCATCTTTCTCTGAAACTCTCTTGGTGTAATCTTTACTATCTTTTTAAAAGCTACGTAAAAAGAAGAGGTTGAATTAAATCCAACATCAAAAGCAAGTTCTTCCACTTTTACATTTGCCAAATTGGGGTCTTTAAGCTTATTTGTAATGTCCTTTATTCTCATGGAATTAATAACTTCAGGGAATGATTTACTGTATGCTACACCAAATAGAGGTTTTCTATCCAAGTTCTGCGAATAACAAAATTGATAAGCATTATAACTAATAGGACTAATACTTTTATATAATTGTTAGACTTTATTTTATTTTTAAGATTTTTTGATTGAACTTATTATTATCAAAAATTTCAGAACGCATCATAATAAATAATGTAAGAGATATAGCTACTGTAGTTAGTAAGCCACCTTCAACTCCAAAACTACCTCCTGTCCATAACTCATTCCCTGAATTTTCAAAAGTCAATATTGTTACTATAGATTCTTTACCACTATTTGCAGATCCAAAAACATTATTCTGAAATATATTCCAAAATGCATGCAGACCAATCGCAAAATTCAATTTTCCAGTTTTAACAACTAACCAACCAAAAAGCAAGCCTAATAATATTAGATTAATAGTAGACAATAATGAAGAATTATCATTCCCAATATGAAGAATTCCAAAAATAGAAGATGTAATTATATATGAGATAAAAACAGCTTTAGAACTACTTAATTTTCCTTTTAATCCTTCAGCAATATTTATTAACAAATAGCCTCTACTAAAAGCTTCTTCAAAAACACTACCGCATAAGTATCTGAAAATTTGACCTGTAAAAGCTAATACAAATGGATAAGTAGAAAGCTTATTATATTTTAAATCACTTATCTCTAACCAACCAAGCAAGTACATCACAACAAAAATAAGGGTAACTAGAAAGGCTCCTAAACATGCTCCAAAAAAGAAAGACTTAATTGGTAGTAAAGTAATTCCAAAGTCAACCCACCTTCTCTTATCTACATAAGTACCAACTATATATATAGAAAATAATATTGCAGCCATTATTAGAAAATTCAGTAATGATTTCTCTAATAATTCATTTAAATTATCAAATACTAATGAAAGAATATTTGCAAAAACTGCAGCTATTAATATTAGAATAAAAATCCTAAAAGGAGCTCTAATTCGTTTCTCTTCTTTATTCCAAAAAAAAGCTTTCATATATAACATATAGCTTAGCCCTTTAAATAGATTTCAGGTATTTTATATTTTTCATTTTCGGCCATCCAAAACATTGATATAAACCAGTATCGTTCCCCGTCAAAAAATATTTCATAACTCGTAATTCCCCTACCTGGCTTAATACTATTGTCCTCAGAATAATATTTATAAGAGCTAAAAACTTGTATTACAGAACCAAATTGATTTTGTGAATTAGAAATTTCTTCTTCATAAAATCCTTTCTTATCCATATAATTGAGTTTGCTTAAGTATTCGTCTATTGTTTTAAAAACTAATACTGAAGCTTTTGTTTGATCTTCATTCCAATAACTATAAGCAAACTTGGCTGTTGGATGAAACATATTTCTAAGTCTATCAAAATCTCTCTTCGCTTCTATTGGTCCAGAAATACAATCGTAATATGAATCTAAAAGGTTTTGAACACTTTTAGTGTCATTTGAATATTTTGTTTCTATTAATTGTGCCTTTAGTTGAACACTATTACAAATTAGAATTATAGTTATGATTTTAATGTATTTCATATTACTATTTATATATAAAATTAGTCTTCTGCTTGATACTCTTTATCTAAAAATTTATTAGGGATTTGATTTTCTGGTGTTTCATTTGACCAAGTTGTACTAGCAATCCACCATCTGTTACTAATAAAAACGAGTTGATAACTATTAATTCCTCTTTTTTCATATGTCCCTTTTAAGTTTTTAGCATAATAGCATTGAAAGGCATTTGCAATTCCATTGAACTCATTAATTGTTAATCCAATTTCTATTTCTTTAAAGCCGTTTTTTCTATATGATGGTCCTACTACTCTAACAAACTCTTCTATATTCATTGCACGAGTTCTGTTATTGGGATTCTTTGTATTAGGGTATAAAACATATTTTTGAGCTGTCGGTAAGAACAAGTTTCTATAGTTATCCCAATCTCTTGGTTCATCAATATCACCAGATATAAGCTCAAGCATTTTATTCACTGTGCCCTCAATTGTTTTCGTAGCTATAGTATCTATTTGCGCTTCAATATTTAAATGCATTATCATGAATGACACAAGAAGTATTACTTTTTTCATAAATCAGTTTTTAATTATATATTATGCTTTTATATCTAATAGCCTTATACTCAGAACTAGGTATCCAATTGGGCCAAAGTTGTGAATTTGCCACTTCAAGACCAGTTAGAAAATTAAGTTGTGCATCAAACACAATATTAGCTGAATTGAACCCTTCATAATATTCATCTGTAACCTTATGGTAATGCAATCTTACAAACTGACCTATTTTTTCTGTTTCTGTTTCATCACCGTTCATTGGATTAAAATTGCCAATATTCCAAACTGCAGGAACACCTTTTTTAACGAATGGATAATGGTCTGATCGCTTAAAAACATTATTCGGAGGCATTTCACCATTTCCTTTATAAATCTCTCTTCCTAATTTTGAAGCAGCTATATTTACCAACGTATCCATTTCAGTAAAGCCTTCAATAACATTAATTACCGTTTTCATTCGCTCTACAGTAAAACTTGCATCAGCATTAATGACACAGACTGTTTTATTTAATGGATAAACCGGATGATTTGCATAATATTCTGCACCTAAAAGCCCCATTTCTTCAGCAGATGTAAATAAAAATACTATTGACCTTTTTGGTCTATTATTTAATTTCTTAAATGCATTAGCGACTTCTAGCTGCATGGCTGTTCCTGAAGCATTGTCAACTGCCCCATTATATATTGAGTCTTTGCCTAAACTTGCGTCTCTTGTTCCTATATGATCCCAATGGGCTGTGTATAAAACATATTCATTTGGTCTTTCTGAGCCTTCTATAAAACCAATAACATTCTTTGTTTTAATAAAATCAGTAGCTGTTGATTTAAGAGATAAAGAAACCTTTGAGTTTAAGGAGGAAATCTGAAAATTTTCATCTAAGGCATTTTTCTCATAATCAGAGTTCGGCATCAAATCTTTCATTATGGATGTAGTAATATATCCTGAAAACTGCAAACCATCAGAAGCTAACTCTTCTTCTCCTTCAACAAAAAGAGGTGCATCTTTTTGACTATTAAATGTGTCAAAACCAATCAACTCATCATGAACAATTAACAAACCAATTGCACCCTTATTAAAAGCCTCTTTCTTTTTATACTTTAAACTACCATAGAATGTTGGTTGTTTACCTCTGAAAAGGTTAGGGTTATCCATATAAAATCCAGGATCATTATTGAGAACTACCACAACTTTACCTTTAACATCTGCATCTTTATAATCATCCCAATTATTATTAGGTGCTACAATTCCGAAACCTGCGAAAACCATTTCCGCATTTTCAATTTCTACATCTTCATTTAACTTAAATGATGTACTTGCATAAAACTCTTTCTTAAATTTGTATAGATTATTTTCGTCACCAATAGACAGCTTGAGGTCGCTACAATCTAAATACTTAACTTTTTTTATTGTAAAATCCTGAAAATAACTATCACCATATCCAGGACTAACATTTAATTCCTCTAACTGAGATTTTATATATTCTGTAGTTTTTTTCTCTCCTAAAGTTCCAGGTTTTCTTCCTAAAAAATCGTCTGAAGCTAATATCTTTATATGAGCATTAACTTTTTGTGTTCTAATATGATTTTCTGGCTTGACATCTAGTTGTTTGCATGAAAACAAGCATAGAAACAATATAATAAACAACAAATATTTAGTCATAACTATACCATTAACTTTATAATTTAATATAATGATAAGGTTATAGCTTAGAATAATTAGGCTTCATGATGTAAACCAACAATTATTAGATATAAATAGGTGCAAATATGAATCAAATAAACTTGTAAATAATTCTAATAAATTTTTGCAGGTATTGTTTTCTTATCTGTATTTTCTACAAAAGGAATTACTATTTTAGTCAATACACTAAACTTTTCATTATTTGAATTTAAGAAGCTAAACTCATGGTCTTCACCAAATAATGTATACAACCTATTTTTAGTGTTTTTAATGCCATGCCCTTCATTTAATGGCTTTTCAATTGGCTTGCCATTATTAAATACTTCAACAATTAATTTATCATCAAGTTTGTATGCTTTTAGTTGAATTCTTAAATTCTTAATTTGCTTTGAATATCCATGTTTTATGGAGTTTTCTACAATTGGCTGCAATAACATACTTGGAACCAGAGAGTCTTTTAGTTCATGAGAAATATCAAATTCAATTGATAGATGATCCGAAAAACGAGTTAACATTATATTTATATACCTTTTTAAGAGTGAAATTTCTGTTGTAAAAGGAATAAGATTAATCTCTTTAAAATATAGAACTTCCCTCAAAAGCTCACTCAAATCAACCAACGTATTTTGAGCTTCATCTGGGTTTGATTTAATAAGCGATGAAATAGAATTTAAAGTATTAAATAAAAAATGAGGCTGAAGCTGGGCTTTTAAAATTTGCATTTTTGTTGTTACCAACTGATTCTCTAATTTACTTTTTTGAAGTTCAGTTTCTCTTAATTTTTTCACATAATAGTAGATGTAAATTATTCCTGCCATAAAGAAATAGGTAATTAAATTTACATCAACTATAGTTATATAATTCTCAAAAGAGAATACATGCTGCATAATTACTTCAAAAGTAATTGTTCCTGCTAATAATTGCATAAATCCTACTGCAACGAACAGGTACCAGCTCATAAAAAAACCTAAAACTATATGAATTAAAATAATGTACTGGTATTTTAAAGATGCAGAAAACATTTTTTTTGTAATGATTGCTACAACCACCATGTAAATCACTACAGAAATCCAATCAAAAATTGTTTGCCCAAATATTAAAACGCCCCAATCAATATTGTCAAAAAGGCCTTTTTTATATAGCATAAATATTCTTTTAGAAAAAGATAAAAGCACAATAAACCCGTAAAAAACAGCAAGTATTTTAACTAATCTAAACTCAATATATTTTTTCATTGATAACTAGATATTCAATTTCTTTGAGAAGTCTTTTTTATAACTCTTACTAATCCTAAATAATTTTCCATCTTTCATCTTAACATCCATTTCTCCAAAACTAGAGTTTATAATTTCATACATATATTCTAAATTGATTATCGTAGATCTATGAATTCTTATAAAGTTATCATTATTAATCTCTAAAATTAAATTGGCTAATGATCTTCTAATAAGATGCTTTTTTTCTTCTGAGTAAATCTCAGCATAATAACCAGATGCAGTTATGTATTTAATATCTTTTATTTTTAAAAAAGAAATTTTGTTTCCTAATTTAATTGGAATTGATTGCAGTGCGTGAGTATCTTTAAGCTTATTCTCCCGTTGTTCTATTGTAGCCAATAACTGAATTAAGTTATCACTAGATTGCCTCTTCTTTAATCTAATTTGCTCAATGACTTTAGAAACTGATTCAAAAAATCTTTGATCTTTGAAAGGTTTTAACAAGTAATCAAAAGCAAAACTATCAAAAGCCTTAATAGCATAATTATCATATGCAGTAACAAAGATTATAGTTGGAAGTATTTCCATTGTCAATTTTTCTAAAACATCAAATCCAGTCATATCCTTCATTTCAATATCTAGAAAGATTAGATCCGGCTTTAAATCTTCTATTTCTTTAATAGCTTGCTCACCATTAGAGCATTGAGATAACAATTTAAATTCAGAAACTTCATCTATCAAATTTGCTAAACGTTTTCTTGCTAAATGTTCATCATCAATTATTATAACTTTTATTGGTGCCATTTTTAACATCAGAATATAATATAAAGAAAAGCAAATTATTTTTTTTAATATCATATCTGGGAAAAATCAAATCAGGATATAAACGACACAAATCAATATTATGGCATTTAAAATCATAAAACTTCAACTTTAAATCAAAAAAAATATTTCAGCAGTTAAAGACTCTAACTTAATACTTTCAAAGTTGTGTTTTCCAGTTTTAATAACATATTCTGTCATTAGCTTTTTATTGAAAAACATAAAATCATACTAGCTGGTCATAGAGATGGAAAAATAACTGTTTTTGGCTTTAATGGAACTATAATTAAAGTAATTGATGCTCATATAGGTGATGAAAGCAGCATGGTGTCTGAAATTGAATTTATCAAGAATGATAAATATTTTATTTATGTGGCGCAGACAAAACAATAAAAATTTTGAACATAAAAGGGCAGTTAAAAACTGTGATTCTAGGTCATCGTGGTTGGGTTGCAAGTGTCTCTTACTCTAAAGGAATTCTCGTAACTGCGGGGATTATCCAGAAAACACAGTTAAGATTTGGAAGTTGAACAGTTTAGATTAATCTTAATTATATATAAACAGTCCTATGAATAGAAGAAAATTTGTCGAAAAATCAATGCTTTTTGGTTGTAGTATTGCAGTACTATCGTCATGCAAGGCAAAGAATTCGCTAACTGCTGAATTTGTAAAAAACCCTTTAGACATTGAAAAAACCAGAGACTTTGTCTATTACGCACATTCAGATTTAGCTCTGGTAAAAAAGTTCGTAAACGAATTTCCTCATATAGTAAATTCAACTGTAGATTGGGGAGATGGTGATTTTGAATCTGCATTAGGAGCTGCAAGTCATGTGGGTAATATAGATATAGCTAACTTTCTTATTGAAAGTGGAGCACGAGCAGACATTTTTACTTTGGCTATGTTGGGACTAACAGATAATGTTATCACTTATTTAAAAAAATTCCCAGCCACCATTAACAGTATTGGTCCACATGGTTTTACATTGTTACATCATTCAGAAATAGGAGTAAAAAGTGAAGGCTTGTCAAACTATTTAATTAATAATGGATTAACTGACAAGTTTATTAAGACTTTTAAAAAATAAGATGAAGGCAGTATCAACATGTGTTAGTATATTAATTTGTTTTACTCTAATGGGGCAAAATGATAAATCAATAGAAACTTGCTTAACAGAAAATGAGTTTGATGACAGATATGCTTCATATTCATCAAATGGACAGCGTATAGTTTTTGAGTCGAATAGAGATGGAGATTGGCAAATTTTTCTAATGGATTCTAATGGAGAAAATGTTGAGAAATTGACAATAAACCATAGAATAAACAGAAGACCTACTTGGCATCCGAATGGAAAAATAGTTCTTTTTGAATCTTCAAAAGATGGTGCTAAAGAGCTAAGGATAATTAAAGTAAAAAGTAAAAAAGAGCGGATTATTAAACCCTTTATCAATAAAGAATTTCTATTTGCCGCATTTTCTCCTAACGGAAAAAAAATAGCTGTCAGCTTAAAGGAATCAGATGATAAAAGCAATATTGTAATACTAGATAAGAAAGGGAAACTAGAAAAAAAAGTCACAAAAAACAATAATCGAAACTATTATCCTAAATGGTCAAAAGACGGAAAAGAGTTAGTTTATTTTTCGAGAAAAGATACAGAAAATAAGGACGATGAAATTTATCGTATAAACATAAAAACTGATAAAGAAATAAGACTTACAAATTGGCCTAAAAACAATTTTTGCCCATCATGGTCCGCCGATGATACTAAAATCGTTTACGTCACTTCTATGGATGAATCAAGGCCTGAAATTTATATAATGAATATTGATGGTAATAATAAAAAAAGAATAACACATAATGAAGATGGTGATACTTTGCCTAATTGGCATCCACTAGAAAACAAAATTCTAATTACAGGTTATAGAAATGGAAATTATGAAATCTGTGAATTAAAACTAACAGAGAACAATAACTAAAATTTGTGTCAACTAACGATTAATTATAATACTAAAATGATGAAAATTAACAGAAAATACTTATGGCTATTTTGCATGGTATCATTAATATCTATTACCTCTAATGCACAAGAAGAATCATACACCTGCCAAAACCCTCTATATAATTACTTGAGTACCATTATTGGAGATTGGGAAGTTAAAACTAAAGACAGAACTTCGCCAGGAGTATACGAAAATAACAAGGGTAATTCAAAAATTACAAATTTAATAGAAGGCTGTGGGATTAAAGAATCTTACCGTGGTAGTTATAAAAGTAGAAAATATGCCAGAGAGGTAATGATCGTAGGACAAGATTCAATTAGTGTTCAAATGTCTGCATTAGATTCAGAACATGGATCATTCTCAATCTTGAATGGTAAAATTGAAAATGACAAACTAGTAATTTATTGGTTTAGAAATATAGATGTAAAAAAATTACAGTCAAAATATATTCTTTCCATTGAGAATAAAGACAAATTTGAGTTTTCTTCATATTTATCAACAGATTATGGGAAAAATTGGGCTCTTACACATAAAAGAATTTACAGTAGAATAGATTAAAACTAATGATTATGAAAATTCTTTTATGCGTATGAGCAACTATAAAAAACTACTGGCGCAATAATATGTTTAACATATTAATTGGGTTTTGTCTCAAAAGCTAATTCGCAAAGTAGATTCCCTTCTCAATTAGCTACAGATTTGCAATTTGAATTAGATAATTGGGCTAAAGACTCAAATCACATAGGTGTAAGTGCTTCAGTTATTCTAAAAGATGGATTTCAATGGATAGGTACCTCAGGTATTTCTGCATTAGACAAAGATTTAAATGAAGATGAATTAATATGTATAGCTAGTATTACTAAATATTTAGAATTGAATTTGAAATTTTATAGTTCTCCAAGCTTAACTGGTTTCTTTTTCTACAATAAATTTAGCTTGATGTAGTTTGTATTAATTACTTCCCGATACAGAAAGTGATTTATCATTATGCTGTTAAACTTTTAAAACTATACTCATTACAACATATCATGAAGCATCTTTCTCTGAAACTCTCTTGGTGTAATTTTTACTATCTTTTTAAAAGCTGCGTAAAAAGAAGAGGTTGAATTAAATCCAACATCAAAAGCAAGTTCTTCCACTTTTACATTTGCCAAATTGGGATCTTTAAGCTTATTTGTAATGTCTTTTATTCTCATGGAATTAATAACTTCAGGGAATGATTTACTGTATCTATCTCTAATGACAATAGAGATTACATACTTAGGAATATTAATTTTATTTGAAAATTTGGTCAAATTAATACCTTGAGTTCTGTATAATTTATCTAATTCCAAAGCAGTAATTATTTGAATCATTTGCTCTGGTTTAGGCGAGATTTTGTTTAATGCTTTTAACATGTTAGGTGGATTTTTAAGCATATAAAAAAACAACCCACTAATCACAACAGATGATATAGCTGTCCCTATTATATGCATCTGAATCGTTGTCATGAAGTACTGAACAAGAAATACTAAAAACAATAATGACATTGTAATAAAAATTGTTTTATCCCAAAATAGATAAGAGACTTCTGTTTTGTTTTTCTTATCGAGAAAAGTAAAAAAGCAATACGAAAGATATAATAGAAAACTTAAGTTACAAACAAAATATAATTCATTGTCTAAATTGCTCGTTGAAAAAATCGTTGTAACTCCAATGATGGATAATAGAAAATGAAGCAATTGAATCTTAGAAAAATCAAATATTGTTCTTACTGAATTAGATTTAAAGTACCAATATGTCAGAGGCCCAATTAACGAAAACCCCAAAAAGCCTATTGCTACTATAATTCTAGGCATAAAACCATGTTTCATTGTAATAAAATAGAAAATTATAGATTTTATTATACATAAAAATATAGCGATTATTAAAGCAGAAAGTATAGATTTTTTTAAACTTCTCTCTTTGATTCCAAATAATAGATACATTACAATGAAAATACACATTACAACGACAATTCCAGAAAATACAGTAAGTAAAAAGTAAATACCCATAACCACAAAATACTAGAAAATTGATTTTTAATACATTAACTTTATTGTTAAATCTGTCACAAATATATATCCTGATTTGATGAATCAGGATTTTTAATAAAATACTCTATACAATTTATAAACACAAAGAATTTTATTCTGATATAAAAATTTCAAAAGAATGGAGATTTTTATCACTCGTTTTCATACTATAAATTAAGAAAGAATAAAACCACTGTCAATTTGTTAAAAATTTTATAATTCTTATTCCTGTTTATAAAAATCAGGAAATCACATGGTAAAGTTCCGTCTATTTTTAACATCAAAATTTCAATTATAAAATTATGACAAAATCGCTTACAAATAATTTAAAATGCTTTATTATACTATTTTTATTTACAACTTCTCTTTTACATGCTCAACAAGATAAAGTAGAGCAAATAGACAAATTTATTAATCAGTTAAAAAAACAATACCAATCCATCCCAGGTTTGGCTGTTGCTATAGTTAAAGACAATAATACTATATTAACCAAGGGGTACGGTTATGCTGATTTAAATAAAAATATAAAAGCAGACAAAAACACAGCTTTTTATATTGCTTCTACAACTAAATCTTTTATTGGTGCATTAGCAACTATTCTAGAACATAAAGGACAATTAAATTTATCAGCACCCCTAAGCAGTTACAAACCGTTTAAAGAACTATCAAATAGAGATATTTTTGATAACATTACCATTTTAGAATTATTAAACCATACGAGTGGATTGACAAATAATTTTCTCACATTCAGATATTCATATTTAGGAAACTTATCAAAAAAAGATATCATAATGCTTATAGAAAAAACTACTCAAGCTAAAGATAAGCGATTTAAATATTCTAATCTTGGTTATAATTTGTTTAGTGTATTACTAAAAGAAGAATTTGATAAAAACTGGCAAGATTTATTAAATGAAAAGTTGTTTACACCTTTGAAAATGTCTCATACTTCAGGCTATATGTCTGATGCTTTTAAGAATAAATGGATATTAGCACAACCTTATGTAGGGGGGTATAAGGATGGTCTGAAAAAGTTTCCTCTAAAAACAGACAATACAATGCATGCAGCTGGAGGACTAATTTCTTCTGCAAGTGATGCTGCTAAATGGTTGCTTTACAACATTAATACAGGAAAGTTAGATAACACTCAAATTACAGCTTCTACGGCAATAAAAAAATCTCATATACCCACTATTAATTATTCAAAAAAGAAAGGACAAATATTTCAAGGACTGAGTTATTCTATAGGTTGGCACAATGCTACGTTTAACGATAATAATGATGTTATTTATCATTTTGGTGGTTATAACGGTTTTCAATCTCATATATCATTTATGCCAAAAGAAAAGATTGGTATAGCTGTTTTTACGAATGAAGAACATTTTGGAGATAATTTAAGTAGTATCATCGCTTCTTATATTTATGAAGTATTACTAGAAGAACCTATTAATGAAAACACTTATAATCAAAAGTTAAAAGATCTAACTGAACTTGAGAGAAAGTTAATAGAAAACTCTGGAAAAAAGAAGTTAAATGAGACGGCTACTGAATGGAATTTAACAATGCCTTTAAAAGCTTATACGGGTATTTATAAAAATGATTTTATGGGAAGTATGGATATTACAATAAAAAATAAAACTTTATATGTAGAATTTGGAGAACTACAGGCTGCAGCTGTAGCTTCACCAGAAGTCAATGCATGCAAAGTTGAGCTTATTACTAACCGAACTATGAATTTAAAGTTCATTATAAATAATAATACCATAACTGGAATAGATAGTGGCGGACTAACTTTTAAAAAAGTAGAATAAGGCCAGCCAAAATATGAAAAACTTAAAATATAGTCTAGGTTTAATAGAAAAGTGTGTTTCAACTATATTAAAACGAGGAGTTGGGAAAAAGAAAACTGTAACTTGGAACTTAAAAACTGAACTTATTTGGGCTACTACTAGATTCACACTTTTATCCTCAAACATACATGGTTTAGAGTGGTTAAAAAGATTATCCAATCGTTTTAATCCAAAATCTTCATTAGTTAATGAACTTATAATCGAGGAAATAAATAATAATGTTGGTAAATATCTTAAAGTAGAACCGAAAGATAAAAAGTATAGCAAAAACATCATTATTTACTTTCATGGTGGTGGCTTTGTTACAGGCTCTCCTTATGCTATTATTGAATTTATTTCAAGGTTAGCCATGTCTTCAAATTCAAAAATCATAATACCCTTTTACCCAACTGCTCCTGAGAAATTTTATCCGTCTGCTCATAAATTTGCTATAGAGATAAGTGAGTTCATTTTAAAAGAGATAGAAACTCCAATATATCTTACAGGCGATTCAGCTGGAGCAAATTTAGCGATAACTACATTTAAAAAATTAACAATAAATAACAGACAAAAGATTCGTGGTTGTATTCTTATCTCTCCTTGGGTAGAACCAACATCAACGAAAGGCACGATTCAAAGTAATTCTAAAAATGACGTAGCAAATTCTCAATACTTAAAGAATTGTTATGACATGTATATAAACAATAATAACGAACTAGATGAATACCCTCTTACTCTAAACAAAAGTCAGTTGATTAAACTACCTAAAACCATAATAACTGTTGGAACTTTTGAAATGTTATTAGATCAAGTCAAAAAATTAGACGATAATTTAAAATCTTTAAAAACAGAAACCACACTTATTGAATACGACAACATGTTTCATACATTTTGGAATGTTCCAGCAAAAATTAGAGAAGCTGATAAATTAATTGATGATATTGCAAGTTGGCTGGATTCAAATTAAACCGCAACCCTTGTTAAACTAATCAAAATATTTTGTCCCGATTTAATAAACCAGAGTATTAATAAGCTATACATTTTATATTTTTTGGCCATGAAAATTTTTAATTAGCATTTAAACCAAAACATATGCATAAAATTTCAATAAAACTTTTTGCTCTTATTTTCACAGCTTTTTTATCAGCTAATATAATTGCCCAGCAAGAGCAAGATGATTATAAGCAAATAGACCAAGTAATTTCTAAACTATATACATCTATCTCATTTATAAATGGCAAAGAACAAGATTATATAACACTTAAAAAAATTCATCATGAGAAGGCTATGATAGGTTCAATATCTACAAAACAAGCTAGAATATTTCCCGTGAAAGAATTTCGTTCAAAAAATAAAGAGACTTTTAAAAAAAATAATATTCTGTCCTTTCAAGAAAAAGAAATAGATTACAAAACACTAGTATACGGTGGCGTTGCAACTCGATTTAGCACGTATGAGTTTGAAATTAAAACTAAAGACCGAGAGTTAAAAGTAATAGGAGTTAACGTATTTCAGTTAATAAAAGATCCAGAAAAAGGTTGGTTAATACTGTCAAATGTATTTAGTGATAATATGTCTTATCCAAATCCAAAAACACACATAAAGATTATCAGAAAAGAATAACTGCAATATGAAAAAAACAATCCTTTACATAGTATTAATAAACGTTCTTCTTTCGTGCAAAAAAGAAATAACAACACCTTTAGCAGTAGTAAATTCAAATTTAGCAACTAGCTCATCTAATGTTGGTTGGGATAAAATTACGTCACAATCGTGTTTGTATAATTTAAAGACTAGTATAAATGGGAAGATTATAAATAATGAAAAAAAGGAGATAAGCCAGCAATTCCCTAACCTTCAAAAAATTGTTTCTTATAAAGACAATGTTATGACCAATATAACTTTAACAAATGATGAAGGAAGTAGCATAATTAAGTATGAAGAAAATACCTTAATAGGCTTAAATAAAATTCCTTATGAAAAGCCTAAGATTAATCCTGTTATAGAACTTAAAGAAAAAATAGAAGATTATTATTTAATAGATACATTATGGAACAACACTGATGTTTTTTATTTGGATAGCAAAAAAAATAATGACACTTATATATTTAATAAAGAAACAAAATTGCTTATTGCCTACCTATCCGAAACCGGATATGGATTATCTACACTAACTTTTGAAGACTATAGAGAAGTAAATGGCTATTTATTACCATTTAAGAAAAAAAACTTTGTTCCAAAATCGGCATATATACAAGAGTATACTTTTCAAGAGAGAAAACTAAATGTAATATTTCCTGATAATCAATTTGAATTAAATAAAGACTTGACATATTTGAAAAAAGGTTCACTAATTCCAGATTTTACATTACCAACCGTTTCTGATGATAATAAAGTTTTTTCCAACAATGATTTGGAGGGAAAAGTAACATTAATTGATTTTTGGGCTACTTGGTGCAAACCTTGTATAAAAGAATTTCCAGTTATAGAAAAATATTATAATACTTATAAAAACAAAGGCTTTAACGTAATTAGTATTTCTCTTGACACAGATATTGAAAGATTAAAATCATTCTCTAGAAAAAAAATATTTCCCTGGACTACAAGCCTTTACTCTGCTGATGGATTGAAAGGAGATATAGCTAAAAAATTTCAGTTAGCTTCTTTACCTAAACTAATATTAGTTAATAAAGAAGGAAGAATAATTGCTATGGATAAAGAATTAAGGCATGACAAATTAGGAAAGGTTTTAAGTGAAATACTAGATAATTAAAACTTGTTAAAAAATATAACTCAATGCGTTTATCCATACTAATCTCGATACTTTTAATTACAAATATAATTTATGGTCAGCTTTCCTTTGTTGACGATATTAATATTCCAGTAGAAAATTACAATCAAAATTTTAAACAAATAAATGCTATAGTAGCTAAAAATTATAGTCATTTAAAAAATAAGAATATTGATATCGACTCTTTATATAGTTTCTATCAAAACAAAATATCTGAAATCGCAAATAAAGAAGATTATTTTAAATGTTTACTAACGTATTTTTCAAAACTTAAAAACTCACATACAACTATTCATCTTAGAGATTACGGTATAAAAGCTTCTGTTAAGATGATTGAAAATAGACTTTTTTTGCATAAAGTAGACGATGCAGATTTTGTTAAATTGGGAGTTAAAAAAAATGATGAAATTCTGCAAATAGATAACAGACCAATAATAGAATGGCTAAACATTCAACGAAAATTTGTAAGTGCCTCTACCCTTGATGGCGAATTAAATAATACGTTATGGAAAGTATTTAATAGTGAGTTTAAAATATCTAGAACATATACTATTAAAACCACTAATGGATTAAAAACAATTGCAAAAAAGCTAAATATACCAACTGAATACAGTTATTCATTTCCTAACAATATAACCAAAAGTAATGGTAGAAAACTCAACGAAACTACAGGCTATATTACTATAAATTCAATGACTGGTAATGTAGTAAAAGAATTTGAGGCTTCTTTTAATTCATTAATGCATTTACCTAATTTGATAATTGACTTAAGAGAAAACACTGGTGGGAATTCAATTTTCAGTGAACAAATAGCTAGATATTTAATATCTTATCCAACAAGAGCTTGTGTCTCTAGAAAAAAAATAAAACCTAAGAAAAATAGATATAAGGGAAAGTTATATGTGCTAATAGGTGTTAAAACAGCATCTGCTGGTGAAAGTTTTGCTATTGATTTGTTAGAAAGTGGAAATGTAAAACTAATAGGTAGTCCTACTGCAGGAGACACAGGTAACAATCCTAAAAATTTTACAACTGATTATGGAATTTCCTTTAGAATCCCAATACGCAAACCTCCTCAAATTTCTTTTAATGGTTTTCCTATGGAAGGAACTGGTTTACCACCGCATTTTGAAATTAATCAAACAGTAGAAGATTTTAAAAGTGACACAGATACGGTTTTGGAGTATACTTTAAACTATATTGCGAAAATTAAAGGATAAATTACACATCTTTATTCTCCTGCCTATATTGTTTACTACTTGTTTGTTAATTGGAATTACTTCCCGATACAAAAGTTAGCAAAGATATTTCCTAACAAATCATCAGTAGTAATCTCGCCCGTGATTTCACCAAAATGAAATAGTGATTGACGGATATCAATAGCCATTAGGTCTCCTGAAAGTCCCATTTCTAGACCAGACTTCACTTTATTAATTTCTTCAAAAGCCTTTAAAAGTGAGTCGTAATGACGAGTGTTTGTAACTATTGTTTCATTATTACGAAGTGCACCAGTATTTACAAATCCTGTCAATTTATCTTTTAGTGATTCTACTCCAACTCCAGTTTTTGCTGAAAGCAAATGAAGGTTTATAAATTGAGATTGTAGTTTACCTAGTTCATCATTGGTTATCTTATCAATTTTATTTGCAATAATTACTAATGGTTTTTGAGGAAAACGATTCTTTATTTTTTCGATTTCAACCTTCAAGCGTTGACTTTCAGTTTTAAACTCCTCAGCAGAAAACAACAGAACAACCACCTGAGCTTGCTCCATTTTCTCAAAAGTTTTTTTGATACCAATACTTTCTACAATATCTTCGGTTTCACGTATACCAGCAGTATCTATAAATCTAAAGCCAATACCTCCAATAGAGATTTCGTCTTCAATAGCATCTCGTGTTGTTCCTGCTATATCACTAACTATAGCACGCTCTTCATTTAAAAGTGCGTTAAGCAAAGTAGATTTACCAACATTAGGCTCGCCTACTATAGCGACAGGTATTCCATTTTTAATGACGTTACCAACTGCAAAACTATCTATGAGTCGTTTTAATACAAATGAGATTCTATCTATGAGTTCTTTAAACTCTGATCTATCCGCAAACTCTACATCTTCTTCAGCAAAATCTAATTCTAATTCAATCAAAGATGCAAAATTCATTAACTCTTCTCGAAGCTTAGCTATTTCTGAAGAGAAACCGCCTCGCATTTGTTGCATTGCAATTTGATGCGAGGCAGCATTATCACTAGCTATTAAATCAGCTACTGCTTCAGCCTGACTTAAATCTAACTTACCATTTAAAAAAGCTCTTAGAGTAAACTCACCTGCATTAGCCATACGACAGCCAGTTCTTAGAAATAATTGAATAATTTCTTGTTGTATATATTGGGAACCGTGGCAAGAAATTTCAACAACACTTTCTCCTGTATATGAATTTGGATTCTTAAATATTGAAACCAAAACTTCGTCAATCTCTCGAGTTCCATCTATGATATGACCAAGATGTATCGTATGAGACTTTTGATTAATTAAAGATTTGTTATCCTTTACAGACCTAAAATGCTTGTCAATATAAGTTATAGCATCTTTACCCGAAAGTCTTATCACAGCAATGGCACCACTTCCAGAAGCTGTGGCTAAAGCTACAATTGTATCATTATTAATCATGTAGTTTTCTTTAAGACAAAAATAATGCTTTTACTTTTTTAAGATATAATTTACATTAGTATATATAATCTCTTAAAGCTAACTTTTTATATTTGTGGAAGAATTAAAAAATGAATTATGAAAAAATTGATTTGCATCGCTTTTTTAAGTTTATGCGTTTTTGGTTGTAAAAAAGAACAGCGAACTGACTATGTTATTAATGGAAAAGCAAAAGGACTCTATAATGGCATTAGAGTTTATTTGAATACAATGGATGAACGTGGAAGAATAACCGCAATAGATACTGCTATTGTCATGAACGAGACTTTTACTCTAGATGGTACTGTGGAATACCCCTCTTTACATTACATTACAGTAAATGGAGTAAACGGTCGTCTCCCTGTAATTATAGAAAATGCTGTATTAGAACTTAATATCAATCAAGAAAAATTTTCAAATTCAAAATTAAAAGGTTCTAAGGAAAATGATATCTATTCTGAGTTCGGTTTTAAAGTGAGTGAATTAAGAAAGAAACTTGTTGACGCTAAAAAAAAATATAATCAATCATTCATTTTAAATGATACATTAAATCTAAGTAATGACAAACAGTTCTTAGAAAATCTCGAAAAAGAATTTAATGATTTTCCTTATGCTCATATAGAAAAAAATAAAGAAAAATATTCTTCTCTTACTATACTTAGCGCACAATTAAATTCTAGAAATCTAGACACTGAGAAATTTATCTCTACATATAATAACCTTGATGAAAATATTAAAACTACATCCGAAGGTAGAAAAATTGGAGAAATAATAAACAGTATAAAAGAAAAACTTAAATCTGAAAAATCTACAACGATAGGCGCTATTGCTCCTGAATTTTCTGCGCCTAATCCTGAAGGAAAAATTGTAGCATTAAGTGATGTTGTTTCTAAAGGAAAAATTACGATTATAGATTTTTGGGCTGCTTGGTGTGGGCCTTGTAGAAGAGAAAATCCAAATGTTGTCAAAGTATATAATAAGTATCACGATAAAGGCTTAGAAATTATTGGTGTTGGATTAGATGGTAGACGTGGGCAACAGAATCCAAAGGAAGCATGGATAAAAGCTATAAAGGATGATAATCTAACTTGGCATCAAGTATCTAACTTAAAATACTTTGACCAAATTGCAAGACGTTATAATGTAGGCTCTATTCCGTCAATGTTTGTATTAGATAATGAAGGTAAAATTGTTGCTAAGAATTTAAGAGGCTTGGCTTTGGAGAATAAAATTGCCGAATTATTAAACTAACTAGTAATTAATCATAAAAAAGCCAGCTATCTAGCTGGTTTTTTATTCTGGATATTCAATCCGTAAATGATATATATTTGCCAGTTTTAATTTAAGTACACGCTTTATAGATTCTATATCTTTAAAGGTAATATCTGCATTTAAAAACTGTCCCATTTCTACTTGTTTATTAATAATATTCTCAACAAACTCATTAATTTTTGTACTCGTAGGAGACTTAAGACTCTTAGAAGCAGCCTCTACACTATCACACATCATTAATATAGCTGTTTCTCTACTGAAAGGTTTTGGACCAGGATAAGAGAAATCCTCTTCTTTAGCAAACTCATTGACCGCCAATTCCGTTTTATAAAAATAGTAAACCATACTTGTTCCATGATGCGTCCTTATAAAATCTATAACGCGATCAGGTAAATTATTCTTTTTAGCAATCTCTATACCATTTATAACATGATCGATTATTACCGAAGCACTTTCTTTTGAAGACAATTCATCATGTGGATTGATACCTGTAGATTGATTTTCTGTAAAAAATGTAGGGTTTTTCATTTTACCAATATCATGATATAAAGCGCCTACTCTAGCTAGCATAGCATTTGCACCAATTTCATTTGCCGAAGCTTCTGCCAAATTTGCAACATTCAATGAATGATGAAATGTACCTGGTGCTTTATTTGATAATTCCTTTAATAATTTAGTATTAGTATCTGATAGCTCTAATAATGACACGTCTGACACCAAACCAAATAATTTTTCATAGATATATATTAGTGGTTGTACAAAAAGTGTCGCCAAACCTCCAAGAATAAAAAGACCAAATGTTTCCCATTTTATATTAGAAATTTGCCCTTCATGAATGACAAAAAAAGCAAAGTATGCGATGATATATATTAAGGTGATTTGTCCAACTGAAATAAAAAGATTAGCTCTTTTATATAATTCTGAAACTGTTAGAATAGTAACTATACCTGCAATTATTTGCAAAAACATATACTCGTAACTATTTGGTACAATAAAACCTAACAGCAATACTGTAAGAACGTGCGCAAAAAGACCCAATCTAGCATCGAAAAATGCCTTAAGAACTAAAGGCAAAATACATAATGGCACAACATACAGATACTGCGAATTATAATTGGTAACAATAGTTGTTAGCACAACCATTACAACAATATTAAAGAAGATAAAAGTGACCTTAGTATTATTAAGAAACACATCAGATCGGTATTTCCTAAGAAAGAGTAATAACATTAAAAGTGCTAAGGCAACTAATAATGTATACGCCATAATTACCCAATTATAATTACTAGAACTCCAAACTTGAGACTCATATTCTGACTTTAAAGAATCAAGAATATTAAACTGATTATCCTCAACAACTTGCCCTTTAGAAATTATTAAAGTGCCTTCAGAAACTAAACCTCTTGTAGGCGATATTGTAGACAGTCTCTCTTCCAATACTTTATCTGTTAGAGATTTATTGAAACCTACATTTGGCTCTATAATATTAAAAAACAAGGACACAAAATCACTCTCATATTCTTGAAGATTATTTTGTCTTAATACCCCTTGTAGATATGGTCGAATATCTGTTTGAGCAAATAAATCTTTAAATTGAATCTTACTCTTCTGTTTATTATTTTCAATGAGTATAATCTGACGATTTTCATCATAATTATAAACAGAATTTAAAACCCCATATTTATAAATATCTTCTAAAGCTTTTTGTCCTTGATTATATAAAACTAATCTGTTTTCAAAACCAGTAATAGAATCTTCAAAAATGGTATTAAACTCTTCAAGATATCTATTAATAGCTGATGTCTTTATTTTTAAATCAACTTCAAAATACAGTTCGTTATTATCCGTAATTCGTTTTACTTCTTCATCACTTTGAGCTTTAGATTTTTTTATAGCAAAATCAAAAGGCGCATACAAATTTTCAGATTGCCAAGGCTTTCCTTTTTCAAAAGAATACCTAAACTTTCCAGTTTTGGGGAATAGGTAAACAATAAAAAAAGTTGTCCCTAGTAAAAGAAGCAGCTTATATATTAGCGCATGGTTGCGGTACCATTTATTTACAAGTTCATTCATAGGTAATCAAATGTAATAAATATATGTATTTTGTGGTTTGTTTAAGAAAGATTTCGTTATCAAATCTCTTAAAAATCATTAAATTCGCATCAGCAAAAATCAATTTATAGTAAAATGGAGAAACAAGTTGTAATAGTATCAGCCGTAAGAACCCCAATAGGTAGTTTTATGGGTGTTTTATCTACTGTTCCTGCTCCAAAATTAGGTGCAACAGCAATAAAAGGTGCTTTAGATAAAATAAATTTAAATCCCGAACTGGTAGAAGAAGTATTAATGGGTAATGTTGTCCAAGCTGGTACTGGACAAGCTCCAGCTAGACAAGCAGCCATATATGCCGGAATACCTGACTCTGTCCCCTGTACAACTATAAATAAAGTTTGCGCATCTGGTATGAAAGCTATTATGCAAGCTGCTCAAGCTATTCAGCTTGGTGATGCAGATATCGTAGTTGCTGGCGGAATGGAGAATATGAGTTTAATACCGCATTATTATCATGCAAGAACAGCAACAAAATTTGGACCTACCACTTTCGAAGATGGTATGCAAAAAGATGGTCTTGTTGATGCTTATGATAAAAATGCCATGGGTGTTTGTGCAGATGCATGTGCAACAGAATATGATTTCTCAAGAGAGGACCAAGATGCGTTTGCTATTCAATCTTACGAACGTTCAAAAAACGCATGGGAATCAGGAAAGTTTAATAATGAAGTTGTACCTGTTGAAGTCCCACAAAGACGAGGTGAACCAACTATTATTGACCATGATCAAGAATATACTAATGTAAAAATGGAAAAAATTCCAGCATTGCGACCAGCCTTTACAAAAGAAGGTACGGTAACTGCAGCAAATGCTTCAACAATAAATGATGGTGCAGCAGCAATGGTATTAATGAGTAAAGAAAAAGCTGAAGAATTAGGTTTAAAACCAATTGCAACTATAAAGAGTTACGCAGACGCGGCTCAAGAGCCCAAATGGTTTACAACTGCACCTGCAAAAGCATTACCAAAAGCATTATCTAAAGCTAACTTAAGCATAGATGATGTAGATTTCTTTGAGTTTAATGAAGCCTTTTCTGTTGTTGGGCTAGCTAATATGAAAATATTAGACCTAGACGACAGTAAAGTAAACGTTAATGGAGGTGCTGTGTCATTAGGCCATCCGCTTGGGTGTTCTGGAGCCAGAATTCTTGTAACCCTAGTAAACGTATTAGAACAAAATAATGCAAAATATGGAGCAGCAGCAATTTGTAATGGCGGTGGTGGAGCTTCAGCATTAGTATTAGAGCGTTCTTAAAATCTATTTATGCAATACGGAATTTGTAATCTTGGAATTGTTCCAATGCGTTTTGAATCTAGCGATAAATCCGAACTTGTATCACAGGTTTTATACGGTGAAGTTTTTAAGGTTTTAGAAAAGCGTAAAAAATGGAGTAGAATTCGTATTGCGTTTGATAAATATGAAGGCTGGATAGATAATAAACAATATCTAGAGATTAATGAAGAAAATTACAAATCAATAGCTAAGAGTCAGCCAATATTATCTTCAGATTTACTAGAATATATCTCGGACAGTAACGGTAATATATATACAATTCCACTTGGGTCATCTCTTAATGGTCTAGAATTACTAAATCATAAATTTGATGGTAATCAACTATCCAAAATACAGGATAGATCAAACCTAATTAAAACTGCATTTCTTTACCTTAACGCTCCATATTTATGGGGTGGAAAAACGCCTTTTGGCATAGACTGCTCTGGTTTTACGCAAATGGTTTATAAAATAAATGGATATAAGCTAAAACGTGATGCTTCACAACAAGCTACACAAGGTGAAGCTTTGAGTTTTATAGAAGAAAGTGAACCTGGTGATTTAGCATTTTTCGATAATGCAGAAGGTAACATTATTCATGTTGGTATTATTATGGAAGACAATTATATTATTCATGCACATGGAAATGTAAGAATAGATCGACTCGATCATATTGGTATATACAATGTTGAAACCAATACCCATACTCATAAACTTAGGGTCATTAAAAAAGTGATATAAAAAAAGCGACCTTATTTAGGTCGCTTTTTTTATAAAGTAATATTTTTAATTACCAGCTTCCATTTCAGCAATTTTTTCTTTCATTTCTTTATATTTATCGGTCATAAATGCCCCACTATATAAATCTCTTAAGTACTTTCCTGTGTCTAATTGAGGGTTTAATTCAAATGCTTTTTCAATATAAGGAATAGCTTTTTTATATAGTTCTAAACGATCGGACCTTAACTTATCATAACGAGCATTGTCAGCAGAAGAATTACCCAAGCTGTTCATTTCTTCAACAATCTGAACATCAGGCTCTAAAATTAAAGAACCCATATTAAGGTATGCATCAGACATTTTAGGGTTGACCTTTATAGCATCTTCAAAATACTTTTTTGCCATTTCATACTCAGAAATTTCCATAGCAAATATACCAAAGTTCATTAGGTTAGTAGCATCACCAGCAATCAAACTACTAGCACTATTTAGAAGAGGCTTTATTTTATCTTTTTGACCTGATGCTAAATATGCTTTAGCCTCCGCAATAACCAATTGAGTATCATCAGGATTATATTCTTTTGCCTTAGCAATGAGCTCTAATGCTCTATCCGTTTTATTTTGACTTGAATAAATTAGAGCCATATAGCGTAATATTTCTCCTTGTTTTGAAGGCAGCTTTTTTTCTTTTGGTGCAATATAACTCTTGGATT
Organism: Winogradskyella haliclonae; assembly: GCF_014635865.1. Taxonomy (GTDB): domain Bacteria; phylum Bacteroidota; class Bacteroidia; order Flavobacteriales; family Flavobacteriaceae; genus Winogradskyella; species Winogradskyella haliclonae. Next base: position 359,918 of record NZ_BMDQ01000002.1, read on the forward strand.
TTACGGATGCATCTCTTAATTGTTTACTATTAAAAATTTCCTCTTGGCCAGTCTCTTTATTGGTAGCAACATACTGAACAACAGTTCCTTGATAATTCATACTCTGCAACTGCTCATAAAATTCCAATGATTTATCATACTTTTGTGCGTTTAAATAAGAAGATGCGGCAGCATATAAGAACAATGTATCCTTTTTGGATAAAGTATAAGCCTTATAAAACTTATCACCTGCTTGTTCACTTTTTCCATTTTGAACTGCTTTATATGCAGATTGTACAATAGATTCAAATATTTGATTTTTTATAACTAAAGCTTCTTTTAAAAATTTTGATTTTTTGGTTGTTTCATTTAAGGAAACTAAATCTTCTACTGCTTTTAATGCTACATCTATATCTGAGCTCGATATAGCACCATTTGAATAAAGAGTTTTAGCTTTTAAAAAATAAAACTTATCCTTAGTCTTATCATCCATATTCCCTAGTAAAGATTCTGCAGCTTTAACACTAGATTTTGCTGTTGCAAAATTATTACTCTTTAACGCTTTCTCGATAGCCTTAATCTCGTTCTTTTGAGCAAACGACATCGAGCCAATTACAAGTGCGCAAATTAAAGTTATTAGTTTTTTCATTTTTAATCTATTAATTTTAGTTATTCTTAGTTTTCTGTTTCATTGTTATCAATAGCCGTGCCACCTTCATCTGCAGACTCATTTTCAAGACTTTGGCCTTCTAATTCTTCTTCATCTTCATCTTTCATAACCTTAGCCACAGCGGCAATAGAATCGCTTCCTTTTAGGTTAATTAATTTAACCCCTTGTGTTGCTCTTCCCATAACTCTTAAATCAGATACCGTCATTCTAATTGCTATACCAGATTTATTGATAATCATTAAATCATCTTCATCTGTAACATTCTTGATAGCTACTAAGTTACCTGTTTTTTCGGTAATAGAGATAGTTTTCACTCCTTTTCCACCTCTATTTGTAATCCTATAGTCTTCTAAACTTGAACGTTTACCGTAACCATTCTCGGAAACCACAAGTATATTACTATCCATATCATTAACTGCAATCATACCTACAACTTGATCCTTATCATTTTGAAGCCTTATACCTCTTACTCCTGAAGCATTACGTCCCATAGGTCGAGTTTTTGCTTCTTCAAAACGAATGGCTTTACCAGAACGTAAAGCTAGCATTACTTGACTTTCGCCAGTCGTTAACTTAGCTTCAAGCAACTCATCGTTCTCTTTAATTGTAATAGCATTAATACCATTTGTTCTAGGTCGTGAGTATTGCTCAAGAGATGTTTTCTTTACTTGACCATTCTTCGTCGCCATGATAACATAATGACTATTAATATAATCTTCGTCTTTAAGGTCTTGCGTACAAATAAAAGCCATTACCTTATCATCTTGTTCAATATTAATAAGGTTTTGGATGGCTCTACCTTTAGATGTTTTACTTCCTTCAGGAATTTCATAAACACGCATCCAAAAACATTTTCCTTTTTGTGTAAAGAATAACATGTATTGATGGTTTGTGCCAACAAATAAATGTTCTAAGAAATCCTCATTACGAGTGGTAGATGCTTTCTGACCAACTCCACCTCTATTTTGTGTTTTATATTCGGTTAACGATGTACGCTTGATATAGCCTGCATGAGAAATAGTAATTACCACTTTCTCATCCGGAATCATATCTTCGATACTTAAATCTCCGCCAGCATATTCAATTAAAGAACGGCGATCATCGCCATATTTAGATTGTACTTCTAATAATTCTTCCTTAATTATATCCATACGACGCTCTTTCTTGTCTAAGATATCTTTAAGGTCTTCTATTGTTTTCATTAAAGCATCATACTCTGCTCTAAGCTTATCTTGTTCAAGACCAGTCAACTGACGCAAACGCATCTCTACAATAGCTTTTGCCTGTATTTCAGTTAGTTCGAAACGCTCAATTAATTTAGCTCTAGCTTCATCGGCATTTGCACTAGCTCGAATAAGTGCAATTACTTCATCAATATTATCTGAAGCTATTATTAATCCTTCGAGTATATGTGCACGTTCTTCTGCTTTATTTAATTCATACTTAGTACGACGAACGACAACTTCATGTCTATGCTCAACAAAATGGTGAATTAAATCTTTAAGGTTTAACATTTCTGGTCGGCCATTAACCAACGCAATATTATTTACACTAAAAGAAGATTGCAGTGCAGTATACTTATAGAGTTTGTTTAAGACAATGTTAGGAATTGCATCACGTTTTAATACATAAACAATTCGCATTCCATTTCTATCAGATTCATCACGAATAGTAGAGATGCCATCAATCTTCTTATCGTTAACTAAATCAGCTGTTTTCTTAATCATATCAGCTTTATTTACCTGATACGGAATCTCGTTAACAATAATGCACTCTCTACCGTTAACTTCTTCGATATTAGCTTTACCTCTTAAAACTACACGACCACGACCAGTATGAAAAGCTTCCTTAACGCCATCATAACCATAAATTGTACCTCCTGTAGGAAAATCTGGTGCTTTGATGTGCTGCATTAACTCATCAATTTCAATATCGTTATTCTCGATATAAGCAACTGTACCATTGACAACTTCTGTTAAGTTATGAGGAGGCATATTAGTTGCCATCCCTACTGCAATACCTGATGCCCCATTTACTAAAAGTCCAGGAATACGCGTTGGTAATACTGTTGGTTCTTTTAAAGTGTCATCAAAATTTAATTTATGGTCTACAGTATCTTTATCAATATCTGCCAACATGTCTTCAGAAATCTTGCGCATACGCGCTTCTGTATAACGCATTGCAGCAGGACTATCGCCATCAATAGAACCAAAATTTCCTTGACCATCAATCAGCATATATCTTAGACTCCACTCTTGTGCCATACGAACCATAGTATCATATACTGAGGTATCACCATGTGGGTGATACTTACCTAATACTTCACCTACAATTCTTGCAGATTTCTTATGTGCTGTATTTGCTCTAACTCCTAGTTCATGCATACCGTAAAGAACACGTCTATGCACAGGTTTTAATCCATCCCTCACGTCTGGTAATGCACGTGACACTATGACCGACATCGAATAATCGATGTATGCCGATTTCATTTCATCTTCAATGTTAATAGGGATTAATTTTTCGCCTTCTGCCATATTATATATGTTAATTTATTTACTTAATTTTCATAACGTGCTAATATAAGTATTTTGTTAGGTTTAGGCCTGTTTTTACGACTTACATTTAGGGGTTTTTATTAACAATTTTTAACGGTATTTTCGTTGATAACTATATAGTTCAATATTTTGATTTATAAACCTTTTTTAGTCTATTCGTTAATTTCATATTAATAAGGAATGGTTTTTGCCTTATTCATATTGAATTTATTATTTTTAATGCAGAACGATTTTTAATATGGATGATAATTTTTCACCTAGAGTAAAAGATGTAATTGCCTATAGTAAAGAAGAAGCTTTACGATTAGGTCACGACTTTATTGGTACTGAGCATTTAATGCTTGGCCTACTCAGAGACGGCAATGGGAAAGCCATAGACATACTAACTGCTTTAGAAGTAGACTTAAATCATCTGCGTAGAAAAGTTGAGATTTTAAGCCCTGCTAATCCTAATGTAACAGTAACGTCTAACGAAAAGAAAAACTTGCATTTAACAAGACAGGCAGAACGCGCACTAAAAACCACTTTTTTAGAAGCAAAACTGTTTCAAAGTACATCTATAAACACCGCACACTTACTATTGTGCATTTTAAGAAATGAAAACGACCCTACTACTAAACTTTTAAATAAGTTGAAAGTAGATTATGATAATGTAAAAGAAGAATTTAAATCTATGATAACAAACGACGAGGACGACTTCTTAGAAACTCCAAAAGCGGAGTCATTTTCTGATGATGACATGAGTGAATCTGATGATAATGCAAAGCAAAACCCTTTTGGTGGTACCTCTCAAAAAGGCAATAAAAAGTCTAAAACACCTGTTTTAGACAACTTTGGTAGAGATTTGACTATACTTGCCGAAGAAGGAAAATTAGACCCTGTAGTTGGTCGAGAAGAAGAAATACAGCGTGTTTCTCAGATACTTAGCAGGCGTAAAAAGAACAATCCTTTATTAATTGGAGAACCGGGTGTTGGTAAATCTGCAATTGCAGAAGGTCTAGCTTTGCGTATTGTAAAACGAAAAGTGTCTAGAACTCTATTTAACAAACGAGTAGTCACTCTTGATTTAGCAAGTTTAGTAGCTGGCACAAAATATAGAGGTCAGTTTGAAGAACGCATGAAGGCCGTTATGAATGAGCTTGAAAAGAATGATGATATTATCCTTTTCATTGATGAAATTCATACCATAGTTGGTGCTGGTGGTGCAACAGGAAGCCTAGACGCATCTAACATGTTTAAACCCGCTTTAGCAAGAGGTGAGATACAATGTATTGGTGCTACTACTCTAGACGAGTACAGACAATATATCGAAAAAGATGGCGCTTTAGAACGTCGTTTTCAAAAAGTATTGGTAGAGCCAACAAGTGTTGAGCAAACCATCGAAATACTTAACAACATTAAAGGTAAATATGAAGAGCATCATAATGTAAATTATACAGATGAAGCTATAGAAGCTTGTGTAAAATTAACTAACCGATACATGACAGAACGGTTTTTACCTGACAAAGCTATTGATGCCTTAGATGAAGCGGGTTCTCGAGTACATATTACAAATATTGATGTACCTAAACAAATCATTGAGCTTGAGAAAAAGCTTGAAGAGGTAAGAGAAACAAAAAATAGTGTTGTAAAAAAACAGAAATATGAAGAAGCAGCTAAACTTAGAGATGACGAAAAACGTATTGAAAAAGATTTAGCCTTAGCTCAAGAAAAATGGGAAGATGAAACAAAACTTCATCGCGAAGTTGTTTCTGAAGAAAATGTAGCAGATGTTATCTCAATGATGACTGGTATTCCTGTAAATAAAATTGCTCAGACAGAGATTAACAAGTTGGCAGAATTACCTAGCTTAATTAAAGGTCGCGTTATTGGACAAGATGAAGCTGTTAAGAAAGTTGTTAAAGCAATACAGCGTAATAGAGCTGGTTTAAAAGACCCAAATAAGCCTATAGGTTCGTTTATCTTCTTAGGACAGACTGGTGTTGGTAAAACGCAATTGGCAAAAGTATTAGCTAACGAATTATTTGATAATGATGATGCACTCATAAGAATTGATATGAGCGAATACATGGAAAAGTTTGCTATTTCTAGGTTAATAGGTGCACCTCCAGGATACGTTGGTTATGAAGAAGGTGGGCAGTTAACCGAAAAAGTAAGACGTAAACCTTATGCTGTAGTCCTTTTAGATGAAATTGAAAAAGCACATCCAGATGTGTTTAACATGCTGCTTCAAGTACTAGATGATGGTTATTTAACAGATAGTCTTGGACGCAAAATCGATTTTAGAAATACCATTATAATTATGACTTCCAATATTGGTGCCCGTAAACTAAAAGATTTTGGAACTGGTGTAGGATTTGGTACCTCAGCAAAAGAATCGCAAGCCGCAGATCATGCCAAAGGCATTATTGAAAATGCACTTAAAAAAGCATTTGCGCCGGAGTTCTTAAATCGTATTGATGATGTAGTTGTTTTCAACACACTAGAAAAAGAAGACATTAATAAAATTATTGATATCGAATTGGTTAAACTTGTAAAGCGAATTAAAGATTTAGGCTATGAATTAAAGCTTTCTAAAAAAGCTAAGGACTATATAGCTAATAAAGGTTTTGATTCGCAATACGGTGCTAGACCTTTAAAAAGAGCCATTCAGAAATATATAGAAGATGCTTTAGCAGAAGAAATTATTAACTCAAAAATCCAAGAAGGTGATACAATTTCAATGGATTTAGATGAGAAAAATGATGTTTTAAAAATTAAAGTAAAGTCATCGAGCGAGACTAAAGAGTCATAATTTCTAAGCTATATAATTTTAAAAGCCATTTCAAATGAAATGGCTTTTTTTATTCATTCTCTAAAAGACTTGCTTTTATACCATAATCGTTCAAAAACAACTCAAAGTCATTGATGTCGTATTTCTTCAAAAACTGAATGGTTTTTTCAATATCATCATGTAAAATTTCATCTTTCTTAATAAAAGGCACTTCTTTTCTATAGGCTTTCAAAAATAATTCTATAAACTTAGAGGACTTAAATGGCTTCCTAAATTCCATAGCTTGTGAGGCATTAAACAATTCTATAGCAATAATGCGTTCCACATTTCTAATCAAACTATAAGCCTGTGTTGCTGCATTTGCACCCATGCTTACATGATCTTCTTGGCCATTACTCGACACAATACTATCAATACTAGCTGGTGTTGCCAATTGTTTATTAGCACTTACAATACTAGCTGCTGTATATTGCGGAATCATAAAACCAGAGTTTAAACCTGGATTATCTACAAGGAATGCCGGCAAACCACGTAAGCCTGATACCAACTGAAAAATACGGCGTTCAGAAATATTACCAATTTCTGCCATAGCAATTTTGAGATAGTCAAAGGCTAAAGCCAAAGGTTGACCATGGAAATTTCCTGCTGAAATTATTTCATCTTCATCTGGAAAAATATTTGGGTTGTCTGTTACCGAGTTTATTTCTGTAATCATGGTTTTCTCAACAAAATCAATAGTATCTTTTGTAGCGCCATGAACTTGAGGAATACATCTAAAAGAATATGGGTCTTGCACATGTTCTTTTTCACGATTAATCAACTCACTATCTTTTAAAAATTCTGTAAAACGACGTGCTACTTTCAACTGTCCTGCATGTGGTCTAATCAGATGAACCAAATCATTAAACGGGTCAATTCTTCCATCAAACGCATCTAAAGAAATACTTGCCACAATATCCGCCAAATATGAAGTTTTATGCGACAACAATAAGCAGTATACTCCGTAAGATGTCATAAACTGCGTACCATTTAATAAAGCCAAACCTTCTTTAGCTTCCAATTTTATTGGTTTCCAATTAAATTTCTTTAAAACTGTGGTAGTATTTACCAAACGGCTTTGATACGTCACCTTTCCTTTACCAATTAAAGGCAAAGACAAGTGGGCTAAAGGTGCTAAATCACCTGAGGCACCTAAAGAACCTTGTGTGTATACAAACGGAAAAATATCATTATTAAAAAAATCAACTAAACGTTTAACTGTAGATAACTGCACACCACTATGACCAAAACTCAAAGATTTAATCTTGAGCAATAACATAATCTTGACAATAACTTCAGGGACTTTGTCTCCAGTACCACAGGCATGAGACATTACTAAGTTCTCTTGTAGCTTTGTTAAATCTCGTTTTGAGATTTTTACATTATATAATGAACCAAAACCAGTATTTATGCCATAAAAAGGTTTGTCATTTTCAGAAAGTTTAGAATCTAAATATACCTTAGATCTTTTTATAGCTTTAGCAACATCATCAGAGAGTTTAATCTTTTTGTGATTAAAGATGATATCATTAATATCCTTTAGCGTCAGTTTAGAACCAGAAATTGAATAGTATTTAGCCATCAAATTATATTTTAATCAAAATTGATTATATCTTTTATACTATGCAAAAAATGTTAATAATTAATCAACACATAAGATTGCGGCCATTAAAACGTTAAATTCGTTATACCAAAAAAGTTAAACCAATGAAAAAATTAGCATTAATTCTTTGCATACTATTGATTGTATCCTGTAAAGAAGACCAAAAAGATTATGCTTTAGTATCTGGAGCTTTTAAAAATACAAAAGCTAAAGAAGTTATAATCTCAAAAGGTGAAACCGAATTTAAATTAGCAATTAATGATGACGGAACATTTAGCGATACTCTAAAAATTGAAAAGCCTGGGTTTTATAATTTTTCAGCTGATGGTCCGCCAAAATCGGTCTATATAGATTTTGGTGACAATTTAAAAGTTATTGCTGATGCAAAATCTCCAATACTTGAGATGACGTTTGAAGGTGAAGGCGCTATTGAAAATAATTACCTATCGTCTAAAGTTGGTGTAAGAAGTTTCGCTGATAAGGGTGCAAAAGCTCTTTTCTCATTAGACGAAGTTGCTTTTAGAAATAAAATCGAAAGTGATAAAAACGAAAATCTAAAAACCTTAAGTAGCATAGAAGGTATAGATTCAAATTTTAAAACATTAGAAGAGACAAATCTTAAATACGAAACACTAACGCTTTATAATGATTATCAAAATGGTCATCGTTATTTTACAAATAAAAGAGAATTTGAAGTTTCTGAAGACTTTTTACCGCAAAGTCTAAAGGATATGGTATTTGATAGCGGCTCTGATTATGAAAATTCTGAAGCATATAAAAAATTAGCTCTAAACACCTCATTAGATGCTACTTTTAAAGACATAGAAAGCTTTTCAAATATCAAACCTGCAGATTTAACTCCTATTTCTGAAATTAAAATTCAGGCTCTTAAAAATGATGTTATATCGTATGTGGGAACTATGATTATGTCTCCTGCTAATGCTAATATGAAGGATATTTATCAATTCTTTTCAGACAATTCAACAGATCCAGAAACAAAAAAAATATTAACTAACACCTACAATAAAAATAAAAATCTATTAAAAGGCATGCCTTCTCCAAAATTTGTAAATTATGAGAACAATGCAGGTGGTGAGACATCATTAGATGATCTAAAGGGAAAATATGTGTATGTCGATGTTTGGGCAACCTGGTGTGGACCTTGTATCGGAGAAATTCCTTCACTTAAAAAAGTTGAAAAACAATACCACGGAAAAAATATAGAATTTGTCAGCGCATCAATTGACACACCTAATGCATATGACAAATGGAAGTCTATGATTAAAGAAAAAGAATTAGGTGGTACACAATTATTAGCAGATAATGCTTGGCAATCTAAATTTGTGCAAGATTATGCTATTGATGGTATACCTAGATTTATTTTAATTGACCCTGATGGTAATATTATTAGTGCAGATGCACCAAGGCCTTCTAATCCAGAATTAGTAAGTATGCTTGACTCAGAACTTGACAAAACCAAATAACATATTACAATTACTAAAAAGCCCATAATTATGGGCTTTTTTATGCTTTATCTTCTGTTTTAACCTCTTCTTGAGCTTGTTCAGGTTGTTTAAATAAATCTATGTAAGCTTCACCTAAATAATCAATGATGTTTCCAGCTAATAAACTCTGATATCCAAACTCTTCAACTGCTAAATCTCCTGCTCGCCCATGCAAATACACACCAAAGAGTGCAGCTTCAATTGGTAAATGTTTTTGGCTTAAGAGTCCGGTAATTATACCTGTTAATACATCTCCAGAACCTGCAGTGGACATACCAGAGTTACCTGTAACATTTATAAATTTTTTCTGACCATAAACAGTGATTGTATGCGCACCCTTTATGACTAATATTACCTTATGTTTACTAGAGAATGTTGAAGCTTTCTCTAATTTTTCAAAATCACTAGACCAGGTCCCTATTAAACGTTCTAGCTCTCTATGATGAGGAGTTAAAATCGAGTTTTCAGGAACTAACTTTAACAACTTTTTATTTTCAGAAAGCATGTTAATGGCATCAGCATCAATCACAAGTGGCACTTTATTACTTTTCAAAAAGGCCTCATAAGCTTGGATTGTAGAGGTATCAGTTCCTATGCCAACACCTATCCCAATTGCAGATGGGGTAATATCAAAGTTTATATCTGTTATTTTCTTTTCATCAATATCTGTCATTACCATCGCTTCAGGCAAAGAGGTTTGAAGTGGCAAATAACCACATTCTGGTACATAAGCAGTCACCATACCTGCACCTGAAACTAATACTGAACGTGTTGCCAATTGTACTGCTCCTATTTTACCATAACTACCACCAATAATAAGACCATGACCAAAATCACCTTTATGAGAAAACTTTGTTCTAGGTTTATAAATTGGTAGAACTTCATTTTTTGAAATAAGCTCAACTTCGGTATCGGTAGTCATCAAATATTCTCTATCTATACCTATATCAATAACTTCCCATTGTATCGTATAATCTGCTGTTTCTGGTAAAAAGAATACTAATTTTGGAGATTGAAAGCTTAACGTGTAATTCGCTTTTACAACACCATTAACATCTTCTACAGGTTTATCTGTATATAAACCAGATGGTATGTCTACAGAAAGTGTAAATGCCTCTGAAGCTTTAAAATGATGAAACAGTGCTTTAATCCAATCCTCAATAGAACGATTTAGACCGATTCCAAAAATGGCATCGACTATAATATCATCTTTATGTATTTCTGGAAAATCAGATTCGCACTTTAATAACTGTGGCCACTTTTTGGTAACCTCTTTAACCTTATCGTAACTTGTTAAAAAATCTTTTGAGCGACTATTACCGCAGTTTACAACATAAGTTTCAACATTGTATCCATGAGTAATCAGATGTCTCGCTAAAACCAATCCATCACCACCATTATTACCTATGCCACAAAAAATATGAATAGGCACTTGTGCACCCTGCATACGCATATGCATCCAATTAAAAATTTGAAGACCTGCACGCTCCATGAGTTCAGAAGGCGGCAATTTTTGTCGTTCTTCAGTTACTTTATCGCCCTCATATATTTGTTCCTTCGAAAAGACTTTCATTCTATGTATTTTAAATATATAATCATCCTGTGATTATATTTTTTTATTCTGGTAAAAATAATACATTTGATTAGTAATGTTGTTAAAACATTTGGATGCATAAAATAATAGCTATTAAAATTGCAAAGTGCTTATTATTAAGCTTTTTGCATGTAATATTCTAGCTCTCAAATTTGTATAAAATCAATAATTTTCTAACATCAATCACATGAAAGTATTGAAATTTGGTGGAACATCGGTCGGTTCTGCCTCTAACATAAACAATGTAATTTCTATCCTAGACAAAAAGTCAAAAGACGGTAAGGTAATTGCTGTTGTTTCTGCTGTAGGAGGAATAACAGACAAGCTCTTAGCTGCAGGTAATCTAGCAATAAAAAAAGACGAGGCCTACAAAGACGTTTTTACTGAAATTCAGAATGTTCATGTTACACTTGTAAAACAACTCATTCCATCAGAGAATGAAGCCATAATAGCTGCTATAGAAAACAAATTCAAAGATTTAAAAAGTCTTCTTGAAGGTTTGTATCTTTTGAATGAGTTAACACCAAAAATATCAGATAAATTGGTAAGTTTTGGAGAGCTTATGTCTTCATACATTATTACAAAATGTATGTTTGCAAGAAGCTTAGATGTTGTTCGTAAAAATTCTCAAGAATTAATTATCACTAACTCTAACTATGGCGATGCGGATGTAGAACTAACTCTAACAGAAAAAAACATTCAAACCTATTTTAAGGCATCGGAATCTTTGATTACGATTCTTCCCGGTTTTGTTGCAAAAAATCAGGATGGTGAAGAAACAACTTTGGGTCGTGGTGGCTCTGACTTCACTGCATCAATAATTGCAGCAGCTTTAAATGTGGAAATCCTAGAAATATGGACAGATGTTAGTGGTATGTATACTGCTAATCCTAAATTGGTAAAACAAGCCGTCCCAATTGAACAGTTGTCATTTCAGGAGGCAATGGAATTATCACATTTTGGTGCTAAAGTTCTATACCCACCAACGGTACAACCAGTATTGGATGCTAATATCCCAATTTTAATCAAAAACACCATGCAGCCTAATGATGCTGGAACAAAGATTTCTGACGAGACTAAAGCATCAATTAAAAATCCTGTAAAAGGCATAACGCATATTAATGATATTGCGCTTCTTACTCTACAAGGTCCTGGTATGGTTGGTATTCCTGGTTTTTCTAAGCGCTTGTTCGAAACCCTAGCAAATGAAAAAATCAATGTCATTTTTATAACGCAAGCCTCTTCAGAACATGCCATTTGCTTTGGAATAGACATCAGAGATTCTCAAACAGCACAAAACGTTATAGATAAGACCTTTGAATATGAAATTACTCTTAAAAAAATAGAACCAATTCTTGTAGAAACAGGACTGTCTATTATTGCATTGATTGGTGATAATATGAAAAATTATCAAGGCATTAGTGGTAGAATGTTCAGTACACTTGGCAAAAATAATATTAATGTTAGAGCCATTGCGCAAGGTGCGTCAGAGCGAAATATATCGGCTGTGATTGATGAAAGTGATATAAAAAAGGCCTTAAATTCACTACATGAACGCTTTTTTGAAGTCCAAACCAAACAACTCAATGTCTTTATAGTTGGTGTGGGTAATGTTGGTGAGCGCTTAATAGATCAGATTGAACAACAACATGGCTTCCTTAAAGAGAAACTAAAGATAGATGTCCGTATTGTGGGAATGGCAAATTCTCGCAAAATGGTTTTTAATAATGAAGGTATAGATTTAGAAAACTGGCCTTCCGCTTTTGACTTTGCAGAACAATCAAATTTAGAACGTTTTTTCAATAAAGTGATAGAACTTAATTTGCGTAATAGCATTTTTGTAGATATTACTGCAGACGAAAAAGTCTCTGATTGGTATGCGCACTATTTAAGAAATAGCATCGCAGTTGTAGCTTGTAATAAAATTGCATGTTCTGGTGCTTATGACACCTATGAAAACTTACACAATTTAGCATTAAGTTACAACACTGCATTTTTATATGAGACAAATGTAGGTGCAGGATTACCAATTATTAACACACTAAATAACCTAGTAGCTTCTGGAGATAAAGTAACAAGTATACAAGCCGTCTTATCTGGCAGTCTAAATTTTGTTTTTAACCATTTTGGGGATCATACCAATTTTCATGACACCGTAAAACGTGCTCAATTTGAAGGCTATACAGAACCAGACCCACGTATTGATTTAAGTGGTATTGATGTTGCCCGAAAAATTTTAATATTAGCCAGAGAAAATGGCGGTAAAATGGAGATAGAAGATATTGAAAATGAATCTTTCTTGACTACTGCAAATTTAGAAAGTAGTTCTGTAGATGATTTTTATGATACTCTTAAAGAAGATGAGTCACACTTTCAACATATTTATGCTTCAGCAAAAGCAAATAATTGTCAATTAAAGTATGTAGCTGAGTTTAAAGATGGAAAAGCAAAAGTAGGCTTACGTGAAATTCCTGAAGGTCACCCATTTTACAATTTAGAAGGTAAAGATAATATTGTGATGTTCTATACAGAACGTTACCCAGAGCAACCACTAATTGTAAAAGGTGCTGGCGCTGGTGCTGATGTCACTGCTTCTGGGTTGTTTGCAGACATTATAAAAATTGGAAATAAATAATATGAATAGCATTAAAATATTCTCACCCGCTACAGTTGCAAATGTATCTTGTGGTTTTGATGTTTTAGGCTTTTGCCTTGATAGTATTGGTGATGAAATGATTATTCATAAGACATCCGAAAAAGGTATTACGATTACTAAAATTGAAGGCTATGACTTGCCCTATGAGGCAACAAAAAATGTAGCTGGAGTCTCAGCCTTGGCCATGTATGAAGCTTTACAACCAGATTGTGGTTTTGCAATAGAAATATACAAAAAAATTAAACCTGGCAGCGGAATTGGCAGTAGTTCTGCTAGTGCAGTTGGAAGTATTTTTGGTATGAATGAATTACTCGGAAAACCGTTAGACAAAACTGCGCTTACCAAATATGCATTAAAAGGCGAAGCTATTGCAAGCCAATCAGAACATGCCGATAATCTAGCACCTGCAATATTTGGAGGTTTTACATTAGTTCGAAGCGTTAATCCTGTTGATGTACTACAATTACCAACACCTAATGATTTATTTGCTACATTAATTCACCCACAAATAGAAATAAAAACTTCAGTTTCAAGAGCAATTCTACCAGAAACTGTAAATTTAAAAAGCGCAATAACGCAATGGTCTAACGTTGGGAGCTTAGTGCATGCACTTCACACAAATGACTATGAAGTATTAAGCAAATCCCTTAATGATGTAATTATAGAACCTTACCGAAAACAAATGATTCCACATTTTGCTACCATAAAAAAAGCCGCTCTAGAATCTGGTGCATTAGGCTGTGGCATTTCTGGCTCTGGCCCTTCAATATTTGCCTTAAGCAAAGGAAAAGATACTGCTTTGGGTATTGAAAAAGCTTTCCAAAACATGTATTCAAAAACAGATATTGAGTTTAACACTTTTGTTTCAAAAATTAATACTGAAGGCATTAAAATTTTATAGATGAAGTACTATTCATTAAATAGAAAAGCACCGTCAACTACTTTTGAAGATGCCGTTGTTAGAGGCTTGGCTCCGGATAAAGGTTTATATTTTCCTGAAAGTATAACACCTCTACCCGATTCTTTCTTTGAAACTATAGAACATAAATCAAATACCGAAATAGCTTTTGAAGCCATTAAACAATTTGTCGGTGACGAAATTCATGAAAAAGAATTAAAACAAATTATTGAAGAAACCTTGTCTTTTGAGTTTCCTATTATAGAATTTGATACTAGTATATCAACTTTAGAGCTCTTTCATGGTCCAACTATGGCATTTAAGGATGTTGGTGCGCGCTTTATGGCAAGATGCTTAGGTTATTTTAATAAAAATAATTCTAGAAATATAACGGTTCTGGTCGCTACATCTGGAGATACAGGTGGTGCAGTGGCTAATGGTTTTTTAGGTGTTAAAGGTGTAGATGTTGTTATTTTATATCCTAGCGGAAAAGTGAGTGACATTCAAGAAAAACAACTCACTACTCTTGGACAGAACATTACTGCTCTTGAAGTAAATGGTGTTTTTGACGATTGCCAAGACATGGTAAAACTAGCTTTTGTTGATAGTGAGTTGATTAGTCATATGCAATTGACATCTGCAAACTCAATAAATATAGCCAGATGGTTACCACAACTATTCTACTTTATGTTTGCCTACAAGCAATTAAAAAATAAATACAAAAAGATAGTGTTCTCAGTACCTAGCGGCAATTTTGGGAATATTTGCGCTGGAATGGTTGCACAAAAATTAGGCTTGCCAATCCAACACTTTATAGCTTCTAATAACGCTAATAATGTAGTTACAAACTATCTAAAAACTAAGGACTATAATCCAAAAGCATCAGTACAAACCATTAGCAATGCTATGGATGTTGGTAATCCTAGTAACTTTATTAGAATTGAAGCGTTATATAGTAACAATTTTGATAACTTAAAGAATAATCTATCATCTTACAGTTTTACAGATAATGAAACGCGAGACGCATTATCAGAAATTTATTCAGCTTACAACTATATTGCAGATCCACATGGTGCAGTTGGCTATTTGGGTGCTCTAAGACATTTAGAGAATAAACCTAATGACCATGTCGTATTCTTAGAAACGGCGCATCCAACAAAATTTTTGGACGTTGTTGAAGATGTTATTAAAACTAAAGTAGAGTTACCAGAGCAAATTAAATCTGTAATTAATAAGAAAAAATCTTCTATAACCATTACCGATTATAAAGATTTGAAGAGGTTTTTGCTTGCTAGGAATAATACCTAATTGCTTTGTTTCTTTGCTTTACGACTACCTTCGTACATTTCGTATTTCACTAATCGTGCTTCAAGTTTGGCATTAAACACTTTAATTTTTCGAGAAGGTCTTAATCCCACAAATTTTAGAGCTTCAAGATTAGAGGTTACCAGCCAAGCATTGGTATTTGGATAACCATGTTTTAATGTTGTGCCAATATTCCCATAAAATTCCTCAACATTTAAATTCTCTAAACGCTCACCATAAGGCGGATTAAAAACCATATGTAATTTATCACTTCCTGCTTTTTGAGTCTTAAAAAAGTCTTCGTGCTGAATATGAATAAATTCATCTAAATGCGCATTTTTAATATTCTCCTTTGCTTTCTTTATAGCTGATGGTGACTTATCATAACCAAAAATTTTATGATGGAAATCATGTGTTTTCTTCAAAAGTGATTCTTCAATTTTTTCAAATAAATCTACATCCCAATCTTCCCAACGTTCAAAAGCAAATTCTTTTCGCATTAAATTAGGCGGAATATCACAAGCTATCATTGCAGCTTCCGCCAATATAGTCCCGCTTCCACACATTGGATCCATAAAATCAGACTGGCCATCCCAACCACTCATCATTATAAGTCCAGCCGCTAAAACTTCATTTATTGGTGCAATATTAGTCGCCGTTTTATAACCTCTTCTATGTAAGGATTCTCCTGACGTGTCTAAAGAAATTGTACAACGTTGACGGTCGATATGCACATTTACCTTTATATCTGGAAAACGTAAATCAATATTAGGTCTTGTCCCATTATTCTCTCTAAAGCGATCTACTATAGCGTCTTTGGTTTTAAGAGCTGTGTATTGCGAATGTGTAAAAATACTATGATGCACTGTGGCATCTACAGCCAGAGAACCTTCAGGTTTCAAATAGTTCTCCCACTTAATATTTTTGACGTTCTTATATAAATCTTCCTCTCTTGCAATACGGAAAGACTTTATAGGTTTTAGGATTTTAATTGCTGTTCTAAGACCCAAATTTGCTTTATACATAAAGCCTTTATCACCAACAAAAGTGACCACGCGAACACCTTTCTCAACATCCATAGCACCAAGGTTTCTAAGCTCATTGGCTAATATATCTTCAAAGCCAAATAATGTTTTGGCTACCATCTTGAAATTTCCGTCCATATTATACGTCAAATAGGTTGCAAAAATACAGTATTTTTGTAAAGTCGAAAGACCACACTAACTATGACAAAAACTACAGAAAAATGGTATGCCTCTTGGTTTGACACACCATACTACCATATCTTATATAAAGATAGAGATTATACTGAAGCGCAAGCATTTATGGACAATCTTGCTAATTACCTTAACCTTCCTGTGAATGGAAAAATTTTAGATTTGGCTTGTGGAAAAGGCAGACACTCTATTTATTTAAATAAACTTGGTTATAATGTTACCGGTGTAGATTTATCAGAACAAAGTATTAATTATGCCAAACAGTTTGAAAACGATACTTTAACCTTTGATGTTCATGATATGACAAAACCATATCCTGAAACATTTGATGCTGTTTTTAATCTTTTTACCAGTTTTGGTTATTTTGAAGATGATGAATGTAATCTCCGAACAATTAAGGCCATAAAAGAAGAATTAAATGAATTTGGTTTCGGAGTTATTGACTTTATGAATTCCGAATATATCATTGAAAATCTAGTTCCAGAAGACGCAAAAACTGTAGATGGCATTGAATTTTTACAACAACGACGTTTTGAAAACGGATACATCATTAAAGATATATCGTTTACTGCCGATGGTGAAGATTACAAATTTCAAGAACGTGTAAAAGCTTTTACTTTAAAAGATTTTGAAACACTCTACAAAAAAGCTGGTGTACACTTATTAGACGTGTTTGGAGATTATAAACTGCGTAAATATTATCCAAAAACATCCGAACGTTTGATTATGATTTTTAAGTAAATTGCGCCCATGAATAAGTACTTATTTCCAATCTATGCAATTGCAATTGGTGTAATCATTGCCTATTTAACTAGAAGGCAAAAAACAGTCTATACCAAATTACTATTATCATTTAGTGGTGCATTTTTACTAGCATTAACCTTGTTTGACTTATTACCAGAAGTATATGAACATCTAGATGCTAAACGCACAGGCTTGTTCATTATGTTTGGTATATTATTACAAATTATTTTAGAGTTTTTTTCTAAAGGTGCAGAACATGGTCATGTCCATATTCATAAAGATGGCAAGCGGTTTCCTTGGTTATTATTTATAAGCCTTTGTATTCATAGTTTTTTAGAAGGTTTTCCTATTAACCAGCATAATGATATGGTTTACGGAGTCTTTATTCATAAAATTCCTATTGCGGCACTATTAACGTCATTTCTGTTACAGTCCATGCAGGTAAAAGAAAAAGCCATAAGTTTTATTTTGATTTTTACCGCAATGACACCTTTAGGTACATTAGTATCCAACACAACGTCTATTGCTCCAGAGTACCTTACTAGTATTAATGCTTTGGTTATAGGAATCTTTTTACATATATCAACAACTATCTTATTTGAAAGTAGTGAGGGCCACAAGTTTAATTTATCAAAGCTTGTTGCAATTTGCTTGGGAATTCTGATAGCATATTTTGTTTAAATGTTTAGTAAAGAAGAGAGTCGAAAACTAAGAGAAGATTTTTGGATAAGTTTTGGTAAGTCTTTCCAAAGAAAATGGATACTCTACAATACTAAAATTAAAGGCCTGTCTTTTAAATTTTATTTTGATACTAAAAAAGCTTTTGTATCATTAGACTTAGAAGACGATTTAGAAAACCGTATTAATTGCTGGGAAAAACTTGAAGCCCTAAAAAGTATTCTGCAATCTGAGTATTTACCAGATGCTATTTATGAAGAAGAATATTACTTAGATAATGGTAAGGAAATATCCAGAATTTATGTTCCTCTAGAAGAAAAGGTCTCCATACACAACAAGAATTCTTGGCAAATAGTTATGGAATTCTTTAACCAAACTATGCCAAAGTTTGAAGCTTTCTTTGAGGAATATCGAGATATCATTAAATCTTGAAAATAATATTGCGTATTAACTATCTACGAGCAGCAAGTCTCACATTGCCCCATTAATAGAATATCTGTAGAATCTACTTTATGGTTTTTTAAAGCTGGTATTTTAACCTCTAAAGACAAGCACTCCACCTTGTCGCACTCTGTACATTGAAAATGCGGATGCTTATCTGAATGTTTGTGCGCAGAACAACCTTCACATTTGGCATACCATTTTAAGCCATCTTTTCCATTAAAAGAATGAATAATCCCATCTTGTTCTAGTCTATCAAGAATACGATAAACTGTGGTTTTATTCATTTCGCCTTTAACAAGTTCTATAAGACTTACTACAGATTTAGCCTCATTTTTATTTTCAAAAATGCTTAATACAGTACTTACGGCTTTTGTTTTTCTAATAACTCCCATGATTACAAATTTAATGCAACTTTGTTGCAAATACAAATTGTGTTCTTTACTTTTGCAACTAAGTTGCGTTAACAAACTAACTACATAAGTACAATTATTTTCAAAAAAGATAACATACAAAGTCACAATTCAGAAAATATACAATTGAACTAATATAATGATAACAACAAAAAAAATATACTGGGCAGATAAACTAGGCATTGCAAGTGCTCTACTTTGTATAGTCCATTGCCTAGCTGCACCATTACTAATGACAATAGGAGTTGGTTTCCTAAACAATCCAGTAATTGCTATCCTTTTCATTTTAATAGCTTTTGTGTCTATTTATAAGACGACCAAAAGGAAATTTTTTAAGGGAGTGAGTATCCTTTTGTGGATGGCTTTTACTGGCTTTGTTATGTCTATCATGCTCGAAGAACGAGCAGAAATTTTCGAATTCACTATGTATATATCATCTTTATGTATCATCATTGGTCACTTATACAACATAAAGCATTGTCCAAAATGACGATAACATGAAGATCCGTAACTACTTTCTTGTCTTATTATGTTTTGGTTTTCATAGTATTTAAAATATCATGTATCTTGATGATATGAAAACTATCTATTGGATATCAACGCTAATTCTTACAATATTTCTATCCTGGAGTGCCTATGGCTACTTTTTTAGTAAAACTATGATTGACGGTGTCAAAGCCCTGGGATTTCCTGATTTTTTCAGAATTCAGCTTGCTGTACTCAAAATTACCGCTGTATTCATCTTGTTAATTCCTCAAATCCCTATTCAGTATAAGGAATGGGCTTATGTGGGTATTGGTTTATTTTTTATTACAGCTATTGTAGCTCATGCTATTCATAAAGACCCTCTTTTTATTAATCTAATTAACATAGTATTTTTTGGGATTTTAATTATTTCAAGAATATGTCTACTTAAGCTTCAAGGTTGATTGACTTTTGTCGCTTTTTATTAACTTAGTACTAATCAACTTAACAATCGTAATATGAAATATTTAAAGTACGTATTAGGAATTATAGCTATTCTAGTTATCGGTTTTTTTCTTTTGGGCATTATTAAGTCTGAAGTTTCCTATGACTGTGAAGTGATGGTAGATAAACCATTAGCAGAATCATGGGCTACTAGTCAAGACCCAAATAAAATGGCTGATTGGTTGATGGGTTTTCAAAGAATCGAACATATTAGTGGAACCCCAGATACTGTAGGCGCAGTTTCTGATGTCTATTTTATAACTGAAGGAGAAGAAATGGTTATTCGTGAAACGATTACTGAGATTGTGCCTAACGAGTCTATATCTATGACGTTTACATCAGATTTTATGAACATGGACTATAAACTTAGTATGAGTGACGTCGATGGAAAAACAAAAATCAGCTCTAGTACTACTGCAAAAGGCAACGGTATAGTTTCAAAATCTATAATGGCATTAGCTGGAGGTTCTGTTAAAGCACAAGAAGAGACTAATTTGACTAATCTTAAAAAAGTAATTGAAGAAACTAAAAGCTCAATTCCTACTTTTATATCTGAAACTTCAGAATTAACACATTGCGAATCTGCTGTTTACGATTCAAAAAACAATAGGGTTTATGCTTCACTTATTGGTAATAGTGAAGATGGTGATGGTTCTATTGCTACGATAAATTTAGATGGTAAAATTTTAAACAAAACCTTTATTGCAGCACTTAATGACCCCAAAGGTATTGCTATTACTGAAGATAAGCTATATGTGTCTGATGTAACAGAACTGGTTGAAGCAGATATAAAAACTGGTCAAATTTTAAAAAAATACACCTTGCCAAGTATCGCTTTTTTAAACGATGTTGCTATTGATAATTCTGGGAATGTTTATGTTTCAGATACTAGAACTTCAGAAATTTATAAGTTAGATACCGAAGGCAACTTTACATTGTGGTTAGCAAATGACGCTCTGGACAAACCAAATGGTTTATTAGTCCAAGACAATACAATGTATGTGGCATCATGGGGTTCTGCTCCAGAAGGTGGGCGCTTATCTAAAATAGATATGGCTACAAAAAGCGTAGATACTATCTCTTCGATTATAGGAAATTTAGATGGCATTAGACCATATAACGATAAGCACATGATAATATCTGACTGGAAGAGTGGTAATATTCATCTGATTGATTACAAAGGCAATACCAAAAAAATTCTTACCGTAGGACAAAGTGTTGGTGACATTGCTTATGTTAAAGAAAAAGAGCTTTTACTTTTGCCTATGAACAAACAAAGTCGATTGTTATTTTATAAATTAAAGTAAATGCAGTTCGATAATTACAATATTCGCCTATTACAAAACTCCGATATAGATGCCTATTATAAAATGGTGTCTAAAAACAGAAAGCGTTTAGAAGATTTCTTCACAGGCACAACATCTAGAACTAAAACATTTGAAGACACTAAAGCTTTTTTAGCTGAAATGTTAGAAAAAGTTAATAAACGCGAGTATTTCCCATACATTATTGAAGACACTAAAACGCATACTATTGCTGGGTTTTTAGACTTAAAAAATGTGGACTGGAAGATTCCAAAAACCGAAATGGGACTTTATATCGATGAGAAATATGCTGGTAAAGGCCTATCAACCAAAGCCTTTATTTTATTTTGCGAGCATTGTTTTAAAGAACATGGCTTTAGAAAACTATTTCTAAGAACACATCCAAAAAATCATTCTGCACGGAAAATAGCTGAAAAAGCTGGTTTTAAAATTGAAGGCACCATCCGATGTGATTATAAAACAACTTCTGGTCAATTGGTGGATTTGATATACTATGGTAAATTAAATGATGACTAATCAAATTATCTTCGTTTAAAAATTTAGTCATTATGTAAGTATACTTTTAAAATGTTGACTTAGTGTTTTAGATAATTCAACCAAAAAAAACATAATTAAACATGAAATACTTAAAACTAATCATCCGCATCGCAGTGGCAGTCATTCTAATACAAACCCTAAGATTCAAATTTACTGCTCATCCAGACAGCGTCTATATCTTTACTAAAGTTGGTTTAGAACCTTATGGAAGAATTGGTATTGGTATATTAGAGCTTATTGCTAGTATTTTAATTCTAGTTCCAAAAACAACATGGCTTGGCGCTACTCTAGTTGTTGGCATTATTGGCGGTGCTATTATGATGCATCTCACACAGCTTGGCATAGCTATAAATGGAGATGGTGGATTATTGTTTTACACGGCAATAGTAACATTTCTTTTGAGTTTAGTGACATTATGGTTTTCGAGAAAAGACATTCCTTTTATTGGTAAGAAATTCTTTGCTGCAGAAAACAATTAGAACTAAGGCTTAAATTTATAAGTGCCTTTTCATTACCTTTAAAACTGTCAAATTATTAAACTCATTTAGTTATGAAAGTAGGTGCATTTTCTATAAGCTTAAGTGTTAAGGATATAAAAGTTTCAAAAGAGTTTTACGAAACCCTAGGATTCTCAGTATTCGCTGGAGACATGGAACGCAATTACCTTATCATGAAAAACGGTGATGCTATTGTCGGGCTTTTTCAAGGTATGTTTGAGCAAAACATCATTACTTTTAACCCTGGTTGGAATCAAGAAGCCGAAAATCAAGATAATTTTGATGATGTCAGAGCGATCCAAAAACATCTAAAATCTTCAGGCATTACATTAGTGAAAGAAGCTGATGACACTACAAAAGGACCTGAAAGCATTACGCTATTTGACCCAGATGGCAATACAATTTTAATTGATCAGCATGTTTAAATCATTATGACAAAACGAATATTAATTTTCGGTAGCTCAAGAAATGATGGAAATACTTCAACAATTGTTAATTGCTTAAAGCAATCATTAGATTTCGACTTGATTAACTTAAATGGTTTAAATATTTCTCATTTTGATTACAAGCATCAAAACAGAGATGATGATTTTTTACCTCTTATGAGAAAAGTAATTGGCTATCAACAAATCATTTTTGCAACCCCAGTATATTGGTATACAATGAGTGGTATTCTAAAGGTGTTTTTCGATAGACTTACAGATTGTTTAACAATTGAAAAAGACTTAGGAAGAAAGTTAAGAAATAAACAAATGTCTGTATTAAGTACCAGTAATGACGATAGTCAAAATGAAGAATTCTTTTTGCCTTTTATTTTATCTGCAGAATATCTTGGAATGGATTATATAGGTAATATTCATACTTGGTTAGAAAATGAAAAGATACCTAATGTAGTAAAAAACAGAATTACTTATTTTGCAAAACTACATTCAACGAACTAAGTCAGATGCCAATACATCATTAAAAAATGACAAATAGCACCTGCTAATACAAAAAAGTGCCAAATTACATGATTAAAAGGTATTTTGTGTATGGCGTAAAATACAATGCCTATGGTATAAAATAATCCACCTGCAAATAACCACAATATCCCATTTGGATGCATTAATTTTGATAGCGTGGAAAAGTCAAAAACAATCAACCAACCCATCACTAGATACAATAGTGTTGAAAATATCTCAAATTTGCCTGTAAAAAAGAGCTTTAAAATCACACCAAAAATGGCAATACCCCAAACTGTATAAAATAAAGGCCAACCCAAACTATCTGGTAACATAATTAGTAAAACAGGAGTGTAAGTTCCGGCAATAAGCAAGTAAATACTAATATGGTCTACGATTCTAAATTTTTGTTTTAAATCGTAATTAGAAATAGCGTGGTAAGCTGTTGATGCCGTAAATAAAATAATAATAGATAATCCATACACAACGACACTAAACAATGCCCATGGTTTAGAACTATCAACATTAACAATAAGTAATATTAAACCAATAACTCCTAAAACAGAACCCAATCCATGAGACCAAGCATTTAGTAATTCTTCGCGTTTGGATTGTTCACTCATTGTTTTTTTGCAAGCTTTTTAGATGCTTTCCATTTATTTAATAAATCGTAATAATCGATTTCAAAAGCAGGTTCTTGACGCTCTAATCGGCCATTTTGGAAATCGCGCAGTAAAATGTCTTCAATCAAATAGTCCTCTTCGACATCTAATGGTGCAAACTCACGCTTAAGCTTAATATCAAACAAACTCGCTGTGTTATTATACCAGAAAGCACGCCAACCATTACGCAGCTCTTTGACTAATTGAAAGGCTGTTTTTCCAGTTTGGCGGTGAATTAATTTTACTAAAATCTGACCTTCAGTCTTGGTAAGTTTTTTTAGCTCAGCTGAGAATTCTTTTTCAATATATTTTTGAACTTTTTTTGCGTGCTTTTTCTTTTTTCGACGTTTTTCAAATTGTTTTAACTCTTCGTTTAACTCTATTAAACGCTCAGCCGCCATCTTTGCATAAGGATAAACTTTGCGCGTCTTACGTCTTAAAATCAAATAGCGATAACGCTCATCTTTATCACGAAATTTTAAATCTGGCAATACCAGAACTTCGTCTAAGTCTATATACTTTCTTGGAATAGAATCGCCTTCAATAAGCAAGTACTTTTCTTGCAAAGAATCTTGTTCTACAGGTTCTATCTGCGCTAATAAAAGCATAGGGAAACAGAAGAAAAAAAAGATAATGTATCGCATAACTATTATGTCTCTCTAAAACCATTCCAAAAATGGAAATTAAAGCTATTCAAAATTACGAATTAATATATCCTATAACCTTAATTTTACTATTAATATTGTTATTTTTAGGAAAATTTTAAACGCATGGCAAAAAAGAAATTACTCAACAAAAAGTCGATGGACTTTTTAGAAAAATACTTAAATAACGCATCGCCTACTGGATATGAATGGGAAGGCCAAAAAATATGGATGAATTATCTAAAACCTTATGTGGACGAATTTATAACCGACACCTATGGTAGTGCTGTTGCAGTCATCAACCCAAAAGCAAAATATAGAGTTGTTATAGAAGGGCATGCCGATGAGATTTCATGGTACGTCAATTACATCTCTGACAAAGGGCTACTCTATGTGATTAGAAATGGAGGAAGTGACCACCAAATTGCGCCTAGTAAAGTCGTAAACATCCATACCAAGAAAGGTATTGTAAAAGGTGTCTTTGGATGGCCAGCAATACACACAAGAAGTCGTGCAAAAGAAGAACCACCAAAACCTGATAATATCTGTATTGATATAGGCGCAAAAGACAAAGCTGAAGTTGAGAAAATGGGCGTACATATTGGATGTGTTATTACCTATCCGGATGAGTTTCATATTCTTAATAGCGATAAATTTGTATGTCGTGCGTTAGACAACCGCATGGGTGGTTTTATGATTGCTGAAGTAGCACGTTTACTTCATGAAAACAAAAAGAAATTACCTTTTGGATTGTATATTACTAATTCTGTACAGGAAGAAATAGGCTTACGAGGTGCAGAAATGATTACCGAAACTATAAAGCCTGATGTGGCGATTGTAACTGACGTGACTCACGATACGACTACCCCAATGATTGACCCTAAAAAACAAGGTCTTGCAGAAATTGGTAAAGGTCCAGTTATTGCTTATGCACCAGCAGTACAACAAAAGTTGAGGGATTTAATTACAGACACAGCTGAAGAAAAGAAAATTCCTTTTCAACGTGCAGCATTATCAAGAGCTACAGGTACAGATACCGATGCTTTTGCTTATAGTAATGGTGGTGTTGCCTCTGCGCTCATTTCTTTACCATTACGCTACATGCATACGACTGTAGAGATGGTTCATAAAGACGATGTTGAAAATGTGATTCGCTTAATTTATGAATCATTATTAAACATTAAAGATGGCGAAACGTTTAGCTATTTTAAATAAAAACCAAAGCCAGTTAATATCTTAAATATTACTGGTTTTATTTTTAACTTATCATGTCTTTAAAGCAACAAAAGCACCTATTCAACATTTCAGAAGATGTGACGTATCTCAATACGGCAAGCTTCTCTCCTGCTTTTAAATCGGTTGAAGCTGCTGGTATAGGGGCAATTAGAAGAAAAAGCAGCCCAGAATTACGACAAGCATCAGATTTGTTTGAGCCTGTAATCAAACTTCGAAAGTTATTTGCGCAACTTATAGACGAAGATGATTACAATCGTGTCGTCACGATTCCTTCAGTATCATACGGCATGGCTAATGTTGCCAATAATATTACTTTAAAAGAAGGTGATGAAATTGTAATTGTAGAAGAACAGTTTCCTAGTAATTATTACATCTGGGAGAATTTAGCCAAACAATACAATGCAAAAATTGTAACAGTAAATCAACCAGACAAACCTAAAGATTGGAATGGATTAATACTTGAGGCTATAACCAAAAATACGGCACTAGTTGCCATTGGACATTTGCATTGGGCAAACGGAATTGTATTTGATTTAAAAGCCTTAAGAAAGAAGACTAATGAGCATGATGCACTTTTAGTAATTGATGGTAGTCAATCCATTGGTGCATTACCGTTTTCTATAAAAGACATACAACCAGATGCCTTAATCTGTGCTGGTTATAAGTGGTTGTTTGGACCCTACGGATGTGCTTATGCGTATTATGGTTCCTATTTTGATAATGGCAAACCCATAGAACAAAATTGGGCAAACCGTTTAGGTAGTGAAAACTTGTCTGGTTTAACGGAATACCAATCACAATACAAACCAAAAGCAAGCAGATATGCTATGGGCGAAAGCGGTAGTTTTATTTATGTAAAAATGCAAATAGCAGCTTTAGAAGAAATATTAAAAATTAATAAAGCCGAATTTCAAGACTATTGCCATTCTATTTCAGGAGACGCCTTAAAATCATTATCAGAAATTGGATTTACATCTGATAATCCTGAAGTGAGGGCAAAGCATTTATTTGGTATAAAAATTCCAAACTCTGTAGATACTGACCTATTAAAACAAACCTTAAAAAGCCATAATATCCATTTATCTTTTCGTGGTGATTACATGCGTGTGTCTTGTCATATATTTAATACAGAAACACATTTCAAAAAATTGTTTAGTGTCTTAAATGCTGCTGTCAATGGATGAGCTCTTAGACATTGTTGATGAAAACGGAAAGCCTACTGGTAAAACAGCTTTAAAATCCGAAGTACATAAAAAGGGTTGGTATCATAATACCATTCACCTTTGGTTATACACCGATAATGACGAAATATTATTGCAGCAACGGTCTCATAAAAAAGTAATATACCCACTATTATGGGATGTTTCTGTTGCTGGGCATATAGACGCTGGCGAAACATTTAAAGAAGCAGCTACACGAGAAACTAAAGAAGAGATTGGATTGAAGCTTAATGAAAATGATTTAACGAAAATCGGGACCCATCTTCATAAATCAATTTA
This sequence comes from Winogradskyella haliclonae, assembly GCF_014635865.1. Classification (GTDB taxonomy): domain Bacteria; phylum Bacteroidota; class Bacteroidia; order Flavobacteriales; family Flavobacteriaceae; genus Winogradskyella; species Winogradskyella haliclonae. The sequence continues at coordinate 387,298 of NZ_BMDQ01000002.1, forward strand.
TGATAATGGCACTATAAAAGATTTTGAATTTCATCAAGTTTATGTGGCAAAATTGTCTATTGATTTAAATCAGTTAATCCCTCAAAAAGATGAAGTAGAAGCTCTAAAATTAGTTACCTTTAATGAGTTTGAAAATCTATTGGCAAATAGTACTACCAATTCTCATTTCATAGCTTCAAATACTGAATATTACAAATTTGTACTAGAATCTATTAAAAGTCTTAAGCATTAATGCATTTACTCTTACTTGCAATAGCGCCTATATTAGCAATAAGCACTTATATCTATTTTCAGGATAAGCATGAGAAAGAGCCATTAGGGCTGTTAATAAAGAGCTTTTTACTTGGTGCTTTTGTTAGTGTTCTTATAGTACTCGTATTATATCTTATTACTGGACGGTTTATTCCTATCACTGATAAGTTTAGTGTCTGGCAGCAGTTTATACAAGCATTTATTGTTGTTGCACTTTCGGAAGAGTTTAGCAAATATGTTATCGTAAAATATTATGCGCAACCCAAAAAAGATTTTAACGAGCCTTATGATGGCATTATGTACGCCGTAATGGTATCTATGGGCTTTGCCTGTACAGAAAACATTATGTATGTTTTAGATGGAGGTACTGAAGTAGCTATATTAAGAGCTTTTACAGCTGTCCCAGCACATGCCACTTTTGGAATACTTATGGGTTATTTTATGGGTAAAGCTAAATTCTCAAACAACAGAATTAAGTTAAACTTAGCTGGATTAGGTTTGGCAACCTTATTTCATGGCGCTTACGATTTCTTTTTATTTATAAACTTTATTCCTGGAATATACATTGGCGCATTTATATCTTTGATTATAGGTCTTATTCTTTCAAGAAAAGCTATAAAGCGTCACCAAAGAGATTCAAATTTTAATAATACTAAATAAAACGTATGATATGTATAAGATAAAAGTCAACAATACCCATAGTTTTAATATCACAAAAGACGATATTAATAAGCTAGATGCTGTTGAAACCTCTAAGAATCAGTTTCATATTCTTAACAATGATAATTCACTTGAGGCTTCAGTACTAGAATCGGACTTTAATAAAAAAACATACGAGGTAAAAGTGAATAGTAATACGTATTCTGTTGTTATTCAAGATGAATTAGACCAGCTCATAAGCGAATTAGGTTTTGAAGTTGGTGCCTCAAAAAAAGTAAATGATATCAAAGCGCCTATGCCTGGACTTATCTTAGAGATTAATGTTACTCAAGGACAAGAGGTGAAAGAAAACGATGCGCTTCTTATTCTTGAAGCTATGAAAATGGAAAACGTCATTAATTCTCCAAGAGATGGTATCATAAAATCAATTGCCGTTAATCAAGGAGAAACAGTAGATAAAAATAACCTTTTAATTTCGTTCGAGTAAGCATGAAAAAAATATTAGTTGCCAACCGTGGCGAAATTGCGATTCGCGTGATGCAAACAGCTAAGAAAATGGGAATTAAAACAGTTGCCATTTTTTCTGAAGCAGATAGAAATGCGCCTCATGTAAAATTTGCAGATGAAGCCGTTTGTATTGGCCCAGCTCCGTCAAACCAATCTTATTTATTAGGTGATAAAATTATAGAAGTTGCAAAGTCTTTAAATGTAGATGGCATTCATCCAGGATATGGTTTTTTAAGCGAGAATTCAGATTTTGCAAAGCTTTGTGAAGTAAACAATGTCATATTTATTGGTCCAAAATCTAAAGCTATAGAAATGATGGGCGATAAGCTCGCTGCTAAAGACGCTGTAAAAGATTATGATATACCAATGGTTCCTGGTGTTGACAATGCCGTTACTGACCCAAAAGAAGCTATTGAAATTGCAAAGTCGATTGGTTTTCCAATACTCATCAAAGCTGCTGCTGGAGGCGGCGGAAAAGGCATGCGAGTTGTAGAACAGGAAAGCGATTTAGAAGAACAGATGAAACGCGCCATAAGTGAGGCCACTTCAGCCTTTGGAGATGGCTCCGTTTTTATCGAAAAATACGTAAAATCTCCGCGACATATCGAAATACAAGTCATGGCAGATAGTCATGGAAATATTGTTCACCTTTTTGAGCGTGAATGTTCTGTACAACGCCGTCATCAAAAAGTCGTTGAAGAAGCACCTTCGGCAGTATTAACTCCAGAATTGCGTGAACGAATGGGAAAAGCAGCCATTGATGTAGCCAAAGCTTGCGATTATTTGGGTGCTGGTACTGTTGAGTTTTTACTTGATGCAGACCATAATTTCTATTTTTTAGAAATGAATACACGTCTTCAGGTTGAACATCCAGTTTCTGAATTAATTTCTGGAGTGGATTTGGTTGAACTCCAAATTAAAGTTGCTCGAGGAGAAGCTTTAGAGATTAACCAAAATGACTTAAAAATCAACGGTCATGCGTTAGAGCTTCGTGTTTATGCCGAAGACCCAATGAACGATTTCTTACCGAGTGTAGGTAATCTAGAAATATACCAACTTCCTGTTGGTGAAAATATTCGTGTGGACAATGGTTTTGAGGAAGGCATGGATATTCCTATTTATTATGATCCAATGCTCTCAAAATTAATCACCTATGGCCAAACAAGAGCTGAAGCCATTGAGCTAATGATTAAAGCGATTGACAATTACAAAGTAAAAGGCGTAGAAACAACATTACCTTTTGGACGCTTTGTATGTGAACATGACGCTTTTAGAAGTGGAAATTTTGATACGCATTTCGTAAAAAAGTACTACTCACCTGACCTTTTAGAAGCGCAACATAAAGCTGAAGCAGAGATTGCAGCTCAAATTGCTCTAAAAACTTACTTAGAAGAACAACAATTATTAAAGCTACCTAACTAAGATATTATGGATTCGAAAACAAAAGCATTAAATGAAAAGCTAGAACTATCGAGATTAGGTGGTGGTCAAGCAAGAATAGACAAACAACACCAAAAGAAAAAACTAACAGCCAGAGAACGTGTGCTCTATCTATTAGATGAAGGCTCTTTTGAAGAAATAGGGGCATTAGTTACGCACAGAACCAAAGATTTTGGTATGGAAAATCAAAAATTCTATGGTGATGGTGTGGTTACTGGATATGGAACCGTAAACGGAAGACTCATTTATATTTTCGCGCAAGACTTCACCGTTTTTGGGGGTTCACTATCCGAAACCCATGCTGAGAAAATTTGCAAAATTATGGATATGGCAGTAAATGTAGGTGCTCCAATTATAGGACTTAATGATTCTGGTGGCGCACGTATTCAAGAAGGTGTGCGGTCTTTAGGTGGCTATGCTGATATTTTTTATCGTAATGTACAAGCATCGGGTGTTATTCCTCAAATATCTGCAATTATGGGACCTTGTGCAGGTGGTGCCGTTTACTCACCTGCTATGACAGATTTTACACTTATGGTACAAGACACAAGTTACATGTTTGTAACTGGGCCAAATGTGGTTAAAACGGTAACTAATGAAGAAGTTACAAGTGAAGAATTAGGTGGTGCAAGTGTACATTCTACAAAATCTGGTGTGGCACACTTAACATCTTCAAACGATGTTGAAGCGTTAGAAGATATCAAACGCCTGTTAAGTTATCTTCCACAAAATAATAGAGAAAAAGCAATTGATATTCCGTTTGATTTAAAAGACGAAGTCAGAGAAAGCTTATCAGACATTGTTCCTGATAATCCAAACAAGCCGTACGATATGCATCAGGTTATTGAAGGCATTATTGATGAAGATTCTTTCTATGAAATTCATAAAGATTTTGCCGAAAATATTATAGTAGGTTTTGCGCGTTTGGGAGGTAAATCTGTTGGTGTTGTGGCTAATCAACCTATGTTTTTAGCAGGTGTATTAGATGTTAATAGTTCTACAAAAGCAGCACGTTTAGTACGCTTCTGTGATGCTTTTAATATTCCACTTTTAGTCTTGGAAGATGTGCCTGGATTTTTACCTGGTACGGACCAAGAGTGGAACGCTATTATTACCAACGGTGCAAAATTATTATATGCGTTTAGCGAAGCTACTGTACCGAGAGTTACAGTAATTACTCGTAAAGCATACGGTGGCGCTTATGATGTTATGAATTCAAAGCATATTGGTGCTGACATGAATTTTGCTTGGCCTAATGCTGAAATTGCGGTTATGGGAGCTAAAGGAGCTGCTGAGATCATCTTTAAACGCGAAATTTCTGCTGCAGATGACAAAGAAGCGAAATGGAAAGAAAAAGAAGCTGAATATGCAAATCTCTTTGCAAACCCATACAGTGCTGCAGAACGTGGTTTTATAGATGAAGTTATACTTCCTAAAAACACAAGACGCAAGCTGATAAAAGCGTTTCATATGTTAGAAAACAAGGACGTGAATAGACCAAATAGGAAACACGGTAATATCCCGCTTTAACGCATTTATTTTGGGAATTTAGTTTTATCAATACCTGGGACTATTCGTAAAGCATTTTTATAATATACTTTTTTTAGTACCTCATCTGATAAATCTAAACCATACATTGCCCAAAATGCATGATATTTTTTGTGATATGGAAAATACTCATCATTAGATTCTAAAACTCTGAAATAAGTTGGAAACTCTTCGGGTTTCCAACTATCTTTTCCAAATAAAATTCGGTCTTGGTATTTCTCAAAAAAAGCTTTAGCAAATCTTGGTTGACGACCTAGTTCAGCTATAATTGCTCCAATACCAACATTCATATTTGGCATTTCATCTAATAGTTCTCCTAACTTCCCAAGGTTATTTGCATACCAACCCATATGTGCATTTATAAATGTGGTGTTGGGATGTTTTTTAAACATACGATGCTGTTCTGCAATGATTTCTTCCCAAGGTGCTGGGTTATTTGGTCCACGTTTACGGTTAGGACGGGTTTTTAACTCAAGCCAACGTTCATTATCACCATCAAAATCATCCCAAAACGATTTTGGATCGGCAGAATGAATTAAAACAGGGATGTCTAATTCGCCACATTTAGCCCAAATAGGGTCAAGACGCGAATCATCTACAGCAAGTCGGTTTCCTTTAAAATCTTTATTTCTTAAACCCAAACTTTTATAAACTTTCAATCCTACTGCACCTGCTTTAACATCAGCCTCAAGTTGTGTTACCGTTTTTTCAATCCATCCCTCTGCTCCTGCTCCTTCAAAGTTAATATTACAAAAAAGTACAAATCGTCCAGGATAATTGGCATTTGCATTCTCTAGTGCTTTAATCAAGTCTTCACCAGAACGTCCACTTAGGTTTACCATGGTTTGTAAATTAAGCGTATCCATAGCGGAAATGACAGGTTCTAAATTTTGAGTTGCCATTCTGTATTGATGCCCATGAACATCTATAAAAGGGAATTTTGCACGTTTTATGATTTTTCCTGGAACAACTAACGTCGATTTAGGATTATATTCTTCAAAAGTTAAATCTTGGGAAAATGAAAGATTTACTCCAATGATTAGAATAATTATTAATTTCAATTTCATGGCTTAATTTTTATCGAATAAACGTCTGTGATAATTAATCTGCCCCAAATGATACGCTAAATGAGACTTAAGGTGCAACAAAAAGTATTCAGTGGTCATAAAGTCTTCAAAGGGATTCCTTCTGTATTCCTTTTGTAAGTCTTCATCTGTTAAGTTTGTTAATGTCAGTTCTATCATTTTTTCAGTGTCCTCTAGCATCTTAATCATGTCAACTACAGGAACATTCTTTTGAGAGAATTCTAAATCACGTTGTCTAATGTAGCCCGTATTACCTAATGTAGCACCAATAAAATGATTTAAGTTTCCAACGAGATGTAGTGCAAGATTACCTGCACAATTAGATATGCCTTTATCTATTTTCCAAATGACTTGTTCTTTATGGTAAGACTTAAGTTCTTTCTTAACCGCATTTAAATCTCTTTTATATAGTTTTATTAGGGATTGCCGCATGAGTTTATAGGTATTAAAGATTTAGATTTCAATATTCATAAAAGAAATTCTGAAGACTAAAAATAGCTAAATATTAGCTTACTTTTACAGTATGGTAAATCAAAATCGGTCACAAGTTGAGTTTGTTGTTTTAATGGCCGCATTAATGTCAATTGTAGCACTCTCAATAGATGCTGTTTTACCTGCTTTGCCAGATATGGGAAGCTTTCTTAATGTTAGTGACCCAACAGATAATCCAAAACTCATTACATCTATTTTTCTTGGATTAGGTATAGGGCAGTTATTATTTGGACCTTTATCTGACAGCTTTGGACGTAAACCAATTGTGTATATAGGTTTTATCGTATTTGTAATAGCTTCAATTATTTGCATCACAACTAAGAGCTTTGAAATGATGATCTTTGGACGTATACTCCAAGGCATCGGATTAGCTTCGCCTAGAACGATGTGCATTGCAATGGTTAGAGACTCTTATAATGGAGATTACATGGCAAAAATCTTATCCATAGTTGTTATGATTTTTATTCTAGTGCCAGTAATAGCACCTACATTAGGTCAGTTTTTAATGCAACACTATCATTGGAAATCCATTTTTATTTTTAACCTATGTTTCGGCATTATAGTAATGCTATGGTTTTGGATTAGGCAGCCAGAAACCTTAAAGGACAAACATCGTATTAAATACAGATTATCCATTTTTAAAACAGGAACTATTCAATTTTTCAAAATAAGACCAGCAGTTATCTATACCATACTATCTGGTTTAATTACTGGTTCTTTTATGGTTTATTTGAGTACATCTCAGCGAATTTTTGAACAGCAATATGATATGAAGGATGAATTTCCATTGATATTTGCAAGTTTAGCAATCGCTGTCGGCTTATCTACGTTTATGAATAGTCAATTAGTGGTTAAATATGGAATGCGACGTATTGTAAATGTAGCTATGTTGAGCTTTGTATTAATCTCTTTAGTATACATTATAATGTTTGCTTCAGGGAACAATCCAAGTATTGAGGTATTAATAGGCTTCTTTGCGCTACAGTTTTTTAGTATAGGTTTTATTTTCGGAAATCTAAGAGCGTTAGCTATGGAACCTATGGGACATATTGCAGGTATAGGTTCTGCTTTAAATGGATTTATCTCTACAGTTATGGCAGTACCAATAGCAGATTACATTGGCAAATTTGTAATCGATTCGGTAACGCCACTATTTATCGGTTTTTTGGTATGCGGTATTATATCACTAGTACTATTCTACTCAATTACAGACAGCATCTCCAAGGTCCTAAAGCGCATTTAAAATATTTCTAAACTGCCTTTACCCTCTCTTATAATTACTGGCTCATCCTCCGACAAATCAATGACAGTAGAGGCTTCATTATCACCATAGCCACCATCAATAACTACATCTACCAAGTTGTCCCATTTTTCATGAATTAATTCGGGGTCTGTTGTATATTCTAAAACATCATCATCATCACGTATTGATGTAGAAACAATTGGATTACCAAGTAAATTGACAAGACTTAATATTATTGAATTATCAGGTACACGAATACCAACCGTTTTACGTTTTTTAAAAGGGTTAGGCAAGTTTTTAGAGCCTGGAAGAATAAATGTATAAGCGCCTGGTAATGCTCGTTTTAGTATTTTAAAAGTAGACGTATCTATTTGCTTTACATAATCACTAAGATTACTTAAGTCTTCACAAATAAAAGAAAAACTAGACTTCTCTAGCTTAACGCCTTTAATTTTTGCAATACGCTCTAATGCTTTAATATTAGTTATATCACATCCTAAACCATAAACTGTATCCGTTGGATAGATAACCAATCCCCCTTTTTTAAGTACGTCTACAACCTTTTGAATCTCTCTCGGATTAGGGTTTTCAGGATATATTTTAATGAATTCTGCCATAAAATAAAAATAAACATAATCCATTTGAAGTAAGACTAAAAATGCTAAAAAAAATATAATTCCAATGCGTTCTGTAACAATTAGTAGTAACTTTTAGTCTTTATAGTATGCATCAATCAATTAAACTACTCATCGCACTATTAATTTCGGTAAAAATTTTTGCTACTGAAGCCAAGCCCCCAATTATATTTTCTAAAGCAGAATTTATAAATGAAACAACGACACGCATTCCGTTTAAAGTCATTGACCATCTTATAGTCGTCGAAGCACAATTACTAAATCAAGAAGGCAATTTCATCATTGACACTGGCTCTAAAACCCTTATTTTAAATAGTCAGCATTTTAAAACGCATTATGGTTCAATTAAAAGCCAAGAAGAAATTAATGGCGTTAATGGTACTGTAGAAACTGTTAATGAAAAATATATTAGTACTTTAAGTATTAATGCGCTTCAATTAAACAAACTTAATGCGGATGTTATAGATTTATCTCATTTTGAAAAAGTAAAAAAGATAAACCTTCTAGGCATTATTGGTTATAGTATTTTAAAAGATTTTGAAATATTTATTGATATGCATCTTAATCAAATAACACTTACAAAAACGGATAAGCATGGTGAAAGGCTATCCAAAAAAGTATATGCTGAAAAATTTCAGGATAGCATAGATTTCAAATTAAAAAAGCATACTATTGTATTGACTGGTTTTGTTGGTGGTTATGAAGTGAAGTTTGGTTTAGATACTGGAGCAGAATACAACCAGATTAATAAGAAATTAAATAAAAAAGTTTTGGACTATTTTTATAGTAATCAAACGCTTAAACTCACTGGTGCAAGTGGAAAATCTAAGCGAGTGATAGCCGGTAATTTATATCGTTTTAAATTAAATGATAATATCTATTTTGGGCCAATGAAAACGGTTTTAACAAATTTGAAGCACATGTATGGCGCATTTGGTACAAATTTAGATGGTATACTCGGGTATGAGTTTTTTAGACAAAAACGTACGATTATTAATTATAAAAAGCGAAAACTTTATTTTATAAAAAATCCACTAATAACGCATTGAAAATTAGCACAAAACATATAACCATCTTTTTAATTCTTATCGCTTTTACTTTAAATAGTATTGCTCAAAGTACTACTATTAAAGGGTATACCATAAAAGGTGATATTATCACTTTTGTATTTAAGGTTGATGATTATCCCAACATAAAGTATAATGGTCATACTATTAAGCAAGTGTTTGTCTCTGGTGAATTTAACGATTGGGCAACGAATCAATGGGAAATGCAAAAAGTCACAGATACCCGTTATGAACTAAAGAAGAGTCTTCATGATTTTACGAGTGATTTTGATTGGGAATTTAAATTTGTAGTTAATGGAGAACATTGGGCAGAACCCTCTAGAGATTTTGTAAATAGTGTAACAGCTAGAGATAAAAACGGTAAAAAAATGATGGTGTATAACTTAAAGCTATATAGTGCATTTGCTACAGATTATGGTAATGTAAGTTTTAAACTTAAAGGCTTTACTGATGCAACTAAAGTTATTTTATCAGGTACTTTTAACCGTTGGGATGAAACAGGTTTTAAAATGAAGCCAACAGCAGATGGCTGGCAAGTGACATTACAGTTGCGTCCAGATATTTACGAATACAAATTTATTGTTGATGGTCAATGGATGGTTGACCCACAAAACCCATCAAAAATCCTTAATAAATACGAAGGCTATAATTCAGTAATCAATGTTAAAAGAAGAGTAGAGTTTCGCTTATGTGAGTTTGGTGACGCTCAAACTGTAATTCTAGCTGGAGATTTTAATGATTGGTCAGAGCACCAATTTAAAATGAAAAAAACAAATAATTGTTGGACCTATAGTACATTATTATCTGGAGGAAAATACCACTACAAATTTATTGTAGATGGTAAGTGGATGATAGATCCCGCAAATTCTGTTGCAGAATATGACGGAAAAGGAAATGTAAATTCTGTTTGTATGATAAAATAATTATTTACTCCGTAAAATTTCAAGTTTTGCAAAGCGTAACAAGAGTTTTTTAACAGCTCCGTTTGAGAACTTAATTTCTGCTTTTAAATCGCCTCCAGCACCTTCTATTTTAAGCACTTCTCCTCTACCAAAACGCTGGTGATTTACAATATTACCAACCGTTAATTTACTATCGAACAGATTAGTCTTTGAAGACGTCTTACTAACAGGTGTCATCTTTTTCGGAGAACTTATTTGAAAATTTTCGGGTTTCTTGCGCTCTTCTTTCCTTTTAAATTTTGGAGACTTAGGTTTAGCAAAACGAATCTTATTAGGCTCTACATCTCCAAAGATTGACGCATCTAGCATAGGATTAAAACGTTGTTCTTGTATAGGTGTAATATTATCTAAATACTGCTCGTCAATTTCTTCAATAAAACGACTTGGGTCAGCATCTATCAACTTTCCCCATCGGTATCGAGATACCGTGTATGTTAAATAGGCTTGTTTTTCGGCACGTGTTAAAGCAACATAGAACAGACGGCGCTCTTCTTCAAGCTCACTTCTGGTATTCATGCTCATAGCACTTGGAAATAAATCTTCTTCCATACCTACAATAAATACATGAGGAAACTCCAAACCTTTTGCCAGATGAATGGTCATTAAAGCGACATGGTCGGGATTACCTTTATCTGCATCTAAATCTGTTGCCAAGGCCACATCTTCAAGAAATTCTGCCAATGATGCTGTGCTATCGGCTACCTCTTTCTGACCCTCAACAAAATCACCAATACCATTTAAGAGTTCTTCAATATTTTCCATTTTGGCCACACCTTCAGGTGTACCATCTTTATTGAACTCTTTTATTAATCCCGAAACTTTAACCACATGGTCTGCCAACTCAAAAGCGTTAGCATTAGCATTCATAACCTGAAAGCTTTCTATCATGGTTACAAAATTCTTTAGTTTGTTTCGTGTGCCGCTATTGATACTAATCTCAATATCATCAATGCTTTTTAAAACCTCAAAAATGGTTTTATTATAGCTGCTTGCAGCGACTATAAGCCTATCTATGGTTGTTTGACCAATACCTCTTGCAGGGAAGTTAATAATTCGTTTTAAGGCTTCTTCATCCGCAGGGTTTATAATAACACGTAAATAAGACAATACATCTTTAATCTCTTTACGTTGATAAAAGGATAAGCCGCCATAAATTCTATAAGGAATATCGCGCTTACGTAAGGCGTCTTCAATAGCACGAGACTGAGCATTAGTCCTATACAATACCGCAAAGTCACTATTGTGCAATTGCTCCTGCATTTTAGTCTCAAAGACTGTACTCGCCACATATCGACCTTCATCACCATCCGTCATTAGTCGGTTGACTTTTATTTTACCACCTTCATCATTAGCCGTCCAAACGACTTTATCTAGTTTGGTTTGATTTTTATCAATAACCGAATTAGCGGCATTAACAATGTTTTTTGTAGATCGGTAATTCTGCTCTAATCTAAACACTTTTACGTCGTCGTAGTCACGTTGAAAATTTAGAATATTATTAATATTTGCACCTCTAAACGCATAAATACTTTGTGCGTCATCACCAACAACACATATATTCTGAAATCTATCCGATAAAGCTCTCACTATTAAGTATTGCGAATGGTTTGTATCTTGATACTCATCCACAAGTATGTATCTAAAGCGGTCTTGATATTTGGCCAACACATCCGGAAAGCGCGTCAACAACTCATTGGTTTTTAATAACAAATCGTCAAAATCCATCGCGCCTGCCTTAAAACAACGCTCTACATAAGCCGCATAAATTTCGCCCATTTTTGGTCGCCTTGCCGCAGTATCTGATTCTATTAATTCTGGATTGTTGTAATAGGCCTTTACAGTAATTAAACTGTTTTTATACGACGAAATCCGAGAACGCACCTGCTTATACTTATAGATGTCTTTATCTAATCCCATTTCTTTTATAATCGAAGAAATAAGTCTGTCAGAATCCTGAGTATCATAAATGGTAAAATTGCTTGGGTAACCTAATCGGTCAGCTTCAATACGGAGAATCTTAGCAAATACTGAGTGAAACGTACCCATCCATAGATTTTTTGCTTCACTATCACCTACAATTTCAGCAATACGCCCTTTCATTTCGCGTGCCGCTTTGTTAGTAAATGTCAATGCCAAAATATTAAATGGGTCAACACCTTGACTCATAAGGTAAGCTATTCTAAAAGTAAGGACACGTGTTTTACCAGAACCAGCACCTGCAATGACAATCATTGGTCCTTCCTTTTGTAGTGTTGGCGCTAATTGAGCGTCATTAAGTTGACTTAAATACTTTTCCAAATGCCTAGCAATTTTAAAAAAGTGAATTTAAGTAAACTGCTTGTTTTTGCGGGACGTTTTTATGAATAATTATAAACAACCAAATAGTATTTCTTTACAATTTGTTACTTTCGGGAAACACATAATTAATCTAGGTCGCATAGGATGAAGAAATTATTTCTTTTTCTTTCTTTAATTTATTCATTACAAAGCTATTGCCAATCGCCAGTTCAATATCAAAAAAGAACATTATCTAGAGATGATGGTTTAACCCTCGACAAAGTCAGCTCTATGTGTTATGATAATGATGGCTTCTTATGGCTAGGAGGAATTGATAATGATATTAGAACCATAATATCTAACAACAAAGAATTAGGCTTACTGCGTTTTGATGGTACTACTTTTCATAACATAACTATTCCAAACCTATCTAAATCTACGAATAGTGTAACACAACTTTACAAAAGAACCGATGGGAAAATCATAATTACATTTAATACAGAGTCTAAAGAGAAAATGGTACTCCTTGATCCTTATACCATTGAATTTAAGACCTTACAACTTGATGCTAGCTCTTTTTCTAAAGTATTTAGTTATAAGGAAAAAGATTATATACTAACTAAAAAAGGAAAACTACTAACCTTAAATGAGATTAGGGAAAGTTTTGTGCTCAATCCTGTTTTTAGTTTTTATAATAATGTACCGCAAAGGTTTAAACTAGACAGCTCTACCGAACTAATTTTTGACCAAAATTATTGCCTTATAGGCGATGACAATTTCCCGATTATTATTACAGATTGGAATGGCAATATCCTAAAGCAATATAGTAATGACACCTTTAGAAGAAATAGAGATATTGCCAAAAAGAAGTTTTGGATAGCTGAGGCATTTAAATACAAGGCTAAAAACTATACAATTATAGATTCTGAAGACGAATTATATACTGTCAACTTTGAAATGCTTAATGTTAAGCCGACAAAGAAGACTATACATCTAGAGAACATTTTAAAAACTTTTGAAGACAAAAAAAGAAATCATATCATTCTATCCTCAAAAGAAAATTCAATTATTTTTCAAAAAATAGAAGGCGATTCGCTTGTAACATTATGCACAGATAATACACTAAAGAATGCTACAGTAATTGAAGCATTTTCAGAGGATTTAAACAATGAACTTTGGCTGTACTACAATAATAACCTACACCAATATACCTTTAGAAATACTTCTGTAACTAACTACTTAAAAGAGTATCAGATACGAGCCATTAAACAGAAAGATGCTGAGAATATAATAGTAGCTACTGAGAGTAATGGTTGGTTTAACCTAAATACCCAAACACAAACAACGAAACCTATCACCATTACAGAAGATGGCAATAGTGTTACTCTTTCTTCTAGAAATATAATCATTAGAGATAGTGTCATTTGGAGTCATAGTTATGGCAATATCTTAAAATTGAACACCAAAGACTACACCGCAAAATCGTTTAGGCACTACCCAATTAGAAATATAAAAGCGCTTAACGATAGCATATTGGTTTACAGCACAGCAGGCTATAATTTGATGCAGTTTAACACAAACACAGAAAAACATGAAGCATTATTAGCCACTGATAGTTTAGTAGTTTTTGATATTGCCATTAAGGATAACCTTATCTTAGGTGCTACCGATAAAGGTATTTTAAAATATGACATCAACGATAAGTCAAATACGTTTTACAATAACCTTCAGGATAATTTTGTTTTCATGTGCAGTGAAGATGATAAAGGAAACCCATTATTTGGCACAAGAAGCGGTTATATCTATCAATATTCATCAAAAAACGAATCATTTAATATCGTATATGAAGATGAATTAAACGCAGGAATAGCAGGTGTAATTATCGACGGTGATACATGGTGGGTCAATACCTTTAATGGCGTAGTAGCATTCAATCGCAAAGCTAATAGTTCGTATAGATTTTCTGAAAAAGATGGTTTTACACATAATGAAGGTAACCGCTATAGCGCGCTTAAAACTAATGATGGTATCTTTTTTGGCACCTTAAAAGGCTTGAATTTTTTTAATCCAAATGATATAAAACCTAGAGAAAATAATTCTGAGCTTAGATTATTAAAAGCTAATTTTTATAATGAAAACACAAAAGAATACAAAGACGTTTACAGTAGAGCAGTCTTAGATAGTTATGAAGCGATTGTTCTACCCCCAGAAAATAGAGCCTTAGAATTAAATTTTGCGCTTAAAGACAACCTAGGTTTAAGCAATGCCTATTTCTATAGGTATAGACTCAACCAAAATAAATGGATAGACCTAAAAAGTCAAAACTTTATACAATTCCCCAATCTTGAAGCGGGCATTTATAAGTTAGAAATTGAAGCTTTAAATTATTCAAAAGAAAAAATAGGTACATCCCTAATTATACCAATAAAAAGCACAGCATTTTTCTACAAAACATGGTGGTTTATCACTTTTCTTAGTCTTATTATTATTGGGGTTCTACTCTATTTTTTAAGACAATTTCAGTTAAGAAAACGACTTCAAGACCAGTTTGCGCTAGACTTAATACAATCGCAAGAAGACGAACGCAAACGTATTGCTAGAGAATTACATGATAGTGTGAGTCAGCAATTGACACTTATTAAAAGAAAGGCACAAAGCAATGCACAATCAGAAATTTCAGAGTTAACTAATAACACACTAGAAGAAGTACGACATATTTCACGTGGGCTTTTTCCGCCTTTATTAAAACAATTAGGTTTTACCGAAAGTGTTGAGCAATTGGCAATAGATATTGATGAAAACAATGAACTCTTTGTCTCTACTGATATCGAAAATATTGACGATGACTTAACCGATGAAAACGCTTTACATCTGTACAGATTTGTTCAAGAATGCATCAATAACAGTTTAAAACACGCAGGAGCTAAAGCAATATCGATAAGCATAGAAAAAGAAAAAGATGTTATTTTAGTATTGATTAAAGATAACGGTAAAGGTTTTGATGTTAGCTCAGCAAAAAACAAAACTAGTTTAGGCTTAAAAACACTTGAAGAGCGTATTAAAATCTTAAATGGTGAATTATCAATTGAAAGTAAATCAGGAAAAGGCACCACGACCAAAGCTAAAATACATTTATCGTAGTTAATGAATAGAGATATTAAAATACTAGTTGCTGATGATCACCCTATGCTCTTAAAAGGGCTTAAGGACGAATTACTTAACAATAATTACAAGAATATTACAACTGCTACAAATGGTGCTGAGGCTTTAGAGAAATTGGCATCAGAACCCCATGAAGTTGCTATTCTAGATATTGAAATGCCTCTATTAACTGGCTTTGAGGTAATTAATAAATGTCAAGAAAAAGACCTTAAGACTAAATTTATCATTCTTACTTCACACAAAGAAAGTCGCTATATTTTTAAGGCAAAATCACTAAACATCTCTGGTTATTTACTTAAAGACGAGCCGTTTTCTGAAATACAAAAATGCATTTATAAAGTTCTTGAAGGCGAAAATTATTACAGCTCTACCTTTAACGACGTGTTTCAGTCTCAGATATCTCCAGAACTACAGAAAATAAAATTGCTCTCACCTTCTGAGCGCACCATAATCAGGTTAATTGCATTTAAAAAATCATCTAAAGAGATTTCTGAAACACTACTAATTTCTGTAAGAACCGTACAAAAACACCGCGCTAATATTATTAAAAAATTGAGTCTCAACTCGGACCAAGATGCATTAACCAATTGGGTTTCGCAAAACAAAGCGCTTATTTCTTCATTATAATTAGTACGTAGGCCTACGTAGTTTTTGACACACTTGCGTATTGTGTGAAATTACCTATGAGCATAACTTGTGCTCATAATCAGCTATTAATTTCTTAACATTCCAAACTACGCATAATGAGAACAAAATTACTTCTGCTTTTTGTCTTTTCAATTTCAGTTTTATCTCATACTCAAACGACAAGCATACCAGACAGTGTCTTTGAACAGCAATTAATTGATTTAGGCTTAGACGATGTTATTGACGGGCAAGTACTAACTGCTAATATTGTATCAGTAACCACTTTAGATATTTCTAGTCCAATTACTAGCTTAGATGGTATAGAAGATTTTACAGCATTAGAAACTTTAATAACCACTGGAGTTAGTACCTTAACAAGCATTGATGTAAGCCAAAATACAAACCTAAAAAATCTAGATATCGTAGGGTGTTTTAACCTAACTAGCTTAGATGTCTCTAATAATTTGAACCTTACCACACTTAAAACTAATGGTACTGGGATAATTACTATTGATGTAAGTAGCAATACTAATCTCACAGAGCTAATAGCAAGTCCTAGCTCAAATCTAATAAACTTAATTGCCAGTAATACGTCAATTTCAGAACTCGATTTAAGATTTACGCCTAACTTACAGAATATTAATGTTAGTAATAATAATTCACTTAGTCTATTGAGGCTAAATAATGGAAATAACGTCAATGTAACAAACTATATTTCCTTTAATACTCCCAACCTCACCGATTGTATTTGGGTTGATGATGCTGTTTTCTCTAACTCATTTTGGACAAACCGAGATCCAAATAATTCGTTCTGCGATGGTGTTTATGTACCAGATGATGCTCTTGAGCAAGCTTTTGTTGATTTAGGTTTTGATACTTTGCCACTAGATGATGAAGTGCCATTCAGCGCATTGTTAAGAGAATCCTTAAATCTAAGTGGGCGAGGTATTTCTGACCCAACTGGCCTTGAGTACTTTGAAGTTCTTAGAAGTCTAGATTTATCAAATAATAACATTAGTAGTTTAAATGTAAGTAAAAATAGTGATTTATCCATTCTTAATGTAAACAATAACAACTTAAATAGTTTAGATGTTAGTCAAAACACCATAATGGGTGTTTTGCGTATTAGAGATAATACTATAGACAACTTGGATGTTGGGCACCTTAATCTATTTATACTAGATGTAGCAAATAATAATTTGGATGCTTTGGATTTACTTAACAGTAGCCTTTTAGAAACTCTTGATATAAGCGGAAATAATTTTAGTAACTTAGATGTAAGTCAAAATAATGATTTGAAAATCTTAGATGTAAGTAATAATAACTTAAGCACTTTAGATTTGAGCAACAATACAGATCTAAATTCTTTATCTACACAAAATACTGTAATAACTAACCTCGATTTAAGCACCCAAACTAACTTGAGTGCTATAAATATTAGCAATAATAATCAGTTAATGGAGTTAAATATCCGCAACGGAAACAACTCTTCTATTTCTGGAAATGATTTCATAAGTACTAATTCTTCCAATCTCATTTGTATCACCGTAGATGACCCTGCTTATTCTATAGCGAATTGGATAAATATAGATCCTGCAAATACGTTTAGTGTAGTTTGTGGCCCAGGAACTGCCTTTAATTTTGATGGTATAGATGACTATGCAGTAGCTGTAAACCCTTCAATCTTGGAAATTACTAGTGGTACTGTCGAAATGCGAATTAAACCCGAAACAAAAGCAACAGCACAAACCATTTTAGCCTATCGCAGTAGTGATGGTGCCAATACAAAATATTTATTTAATCTATTAGGTAATCTCACTGGAATTGGCTTTTGGAATGGAGCATCTTATCAAACCATAACATATGCCTTCAATCCTGATGAGTGGTATAATATTGCAATTACAGATGATGATACTGGTAGTACAACCGTATATGTCAATAGTGTATCTATAGGCGCATTCTCTACAGAATTTGGAACTGCTACTGGTTCTAACCTAAATCTCTATGTAGGTGTAGATTTTCCGTTAAACGAATACTTCCTAGGTGATATTGGAGATATACGAATTTGGAACACCGTTAAACCTAGAGGAACAGGTATATGCAGCAATACACCTTCTGGTAATGATTTAATAGCCTATTATGACTTTAATCAAGGTACAACAAGCGCAGATAATAGCAGCATAAATTCAATAATAGATAGCTCAGGTAACTCTAATAATCTGTCGTTGATAAATACTACTATAAACGGATTAACAAGTAATTGGATAAACTCAGATAATGCCAGTTTCACAGATACTATAACACCAGTTGCAGTTGCGCAAAATATAACAGCATCTTTAGATGCCAATGGGCAAATTATAGTGGATCCGCTATTAGTAGACAATGGTTCGACTGATAATTGTGAGATAGTTAGTTATGTACTTAGTCAAGATACGTTTACCTGTGGCGATTTAGAGTTTGAAGGCTTTTCGAGTCAAGCTTTAGATTTAGATGGCACATTACAGTATGCAGAAATACCATATACTCCGGAGCTTAATTTACCAAACTCATGGACACTTGAAGGTTGGATCTACCCTACAGGATTTAATCCTGGTGGTGATGTCGTCATTGATAAATATTCTGGAACCTCATTCTTTGATGAGTATAGCATATTTCATTTTGGTGGTAATTATTTTGCTGAAGTCACTACGACTGATGGTAACTTTGGCGTAAATGGTGGTCCAGTAACCCTAAATCAATGGACACATATTGCTGGAGTTTATGATCAAGCCAACGGTACATTATCAATATATATTAATGGCACACTCCAAAACACAGCCGCTGGTATAACAGGAAGTTCTCTAAGCACAACCAACAACACCATTTTAGGCGGAGTTGACTGGGGCAATGCAACCTTTACAGGAACTATAGACGAGCTTCGTATTTGGGATAGAGCACTTACTGCTCAAGAAATTACTGACCAACGTAGTCAAATACTCAGTAGTGATGAATCAAATTTAGTAGGTTATTTCCGTATCGAACAAGGTCAAGGAAATAACACATTGCTAGATAGTTCTCCAAATAATAATACAGCAAGCTTCTTTAATCTAGATGCAAATTCAGATTGGAATACCATTAATACAGCAACAGTTAATGGTGAGCCAGGAGTTATTCCAATAATCCTTACCGTAACTGATGGTAACAATAATTCATCAATAACTCCACTACAAGTCACAGTAGTAGATAATATAGGGCCAAACGTTATAACACAAGATATTACCTTAAACATCGCTTGCGGAGCATCGGTTTCTATCACTGTCGACGATATTAGCAATGGCATAACAGATAATTGTGAAATTGATTCTATATCTCTAGATAATAATACTTTTGATGGTTCTATGGTAGGTGCAAATACAGTGACATTAACTGTAACGGATACCTCAGGTAATACGACTTCAGAAACAGCCATAGTAAATGTTGTTAACACAACCCCAATACTTTACGTAGACCAAAATGCTACAGGTAATGCCGATGGAACTACTTGGGCAAACGCATTTAACACCATTCAAGATGCCCTAAATTTAATTAATAACACCTGTACGACTATTGATGAAATACAGATTGCAGAAGGCAACTATGTCGAAGGTTCTCAATTAAATATTAATAAAGCAATAACTATTAAAGGTGGCTATCCTACAGGTGGTGGCATACAAGACTTTGAAAACAATCCAACCGTAATTGATGGCAATGACATACACCGTGTTATAAATGCATCTCATACCACAGGCATATTGTACCTAGAAGGTATTACCATACAAAATGGTATAGTAGCATCTACAAATGCTGATGGCGGCGGCATTTACACCACTGGAGATTTAGATTTAAATTATGTAAAGGTTTTAAATAATAAAGCAGAAGCTATAATACCTTCTTCCTTAAATACAACTGGTATCGCTAATGGTGGCGGTATATATGCATTTCAAGCTAACATTACACTAAGTAATAGTGCTATAAACAATAATATGATAACATCAATTAATAATGATGATTTAAGCCCACTTGCCTATGGAGGCGGCATTTATATTTCAAATGGAGATATTACGTTGACTAATACTACAGTAGACAACAATATGATTTTTTGCTTTAATAGCGGTCAAGCAGCAGCTCCACAAAGAAGCTATTCATATGGTGGAGGTATTTATTCAGTTATTGGAAACACCACAATAATTTCTTCTTCAGTAAATAACAATAGTATTAACAACAACACCTACACCATTTCAGAAGAAGTTGGTGCAGGTGCTGCAGGAATTTACAATCAACTTGGAAACACGGTAATATTAAACAGTACAGTAAATAATAACAGTGTTACAATTGGAGATAGTAGTCTTTCAGTTAGTATTGCTCCATCAAACAATGCTACCGGTAGTGGCATACGTGCAGATACTATTGAGTTAATAAATACTACACTTAGCAACAATACAATTACAACATACACCGGTTATGCTGGAAGAGTTGAGGGTGGCGCAATATATGTTACACAATCCATTACTTTGACGAATAGCTTACTCAGCAACAATCGTATATCTGGCCCTAGCTCTAGCTCATCAATACAAGGAGGCGCTATATTTCCTTTTAATTCGAATTTAACTGTTTCTGTTTCTTCATCTAATAGTATACTTTGGAATAATGAAAAATCTACGGATAATGGCAATACATTTAGTTCTAGTGAGTATGAAGGTAGTGGCACCTTTGCCTTTAACCATAGTTTAGTGACCAATCAAAATCCAACAGGCACCAATAATATAGATGCAACATCGCCAGGTTTTGACCCATTATTTGTAGATAGCCCAAACGGAGATTTTAGACTTCAAAGTGGCTCTCCGCTTATTGATGCTGGTAATGATAGTTATTTACCTCAAGATACTTTTGACGTCGATAACGACGGAGATACTTCAGAAGCATTACCATTAGATTTAGATGGAGAACTTAGGATTTCTGGTTCATTCGTTGATATTGGGTCTTATGAATTCCAAGGCTCTACTTTGAGCATTGATGATGATTTTAATCTTTCAAAATATAGCGTCTACCCTAACCCAACAAACCAAATACTTAATATAGATGGTTTAAAGACCTCTGAGAACGTGGAAATTTACAATATATCAGGACAAAAGCTATTCACCAAAACTATTGATTTAAATAAAAATACAATTGATGTATCACAATTATCAGCAGGACTCTATTTCCTTAAGATTAATGATGAAAGCATCAAGTTTATTAAACAGTAAAATATCTACTCTACTTGCGGCTCTAAAATTGAGACAATTGTTTCGGGGGAAACATGACAATATCTTTTAAGGGGTCGCAAGTAAAGTAGGTTATTCAGTAAGAATTCAAAGCCATCATTAAAGTTTAATGATGGTTTTCTTTTTTTAAATATCTTAGTAGCCCATAATGGGCATTTGGCAATAAAAGCCTGACTAAATTAAATGATACTATGAAAAAACTTCTAGCGCTACTCCTGTTTGCTTCTATTAGCATTTCAGCACAAAACTCAATAGAGCAAGACATTATTAATATCGAAGATAAACTCATCGAGTGGCGTCGCGATTTTCATCAAAATCCAGAACTTTCTAACCGTGAGTTTAAAACGGCTGAAAAAATTGCGAAGCATCTTAAGTCTTTAGGTCTAGACGTTGAAACAAATATCGCTAAAACTGGCGTTGTTGGTATTTTAAAAGGAAATAACCCAGGTAAAGTTATTGCTATTAGAGCAGATATTGATGCGCTACCAGTAACAGAACGTAACGATTTACCATTTAAATCTGAAGTAAAAACCACCTTCTTAAATACCGAAACTGGTGTGATGCATGCTTGCGGTCACGATACGCATACAGCCATATTAATGGCAACTGCAGAAGTATTTAGCAAACACAAAGACAAAATTAACGGGACTATAAAATTCATCTTTCAACCCGCAGAAGAAGGACCGCCACCAGGTGAAGAAGGTGGCGCAAAATTGATGATTAAAGAAGGGGTTTTAGACAACCCTAAAGTCGATGCTATTTTCGGTTTACATATCAACTCTCAAACTCCAGTTGGTGTTATTAAATACAAAACAGGTGGTATTATGGCATCTGTTGAGCGTTTTGTAATTAACGTTGAAGGCAAGCAAACGCATGGCTCGCAACCTTGGTCTGGTGTTGACCCTATTTTAATTTCGGCAAAAATTATAGATGGTTTACAAACCATTATCAGTCGTGAAGCACGTTTAACAGACGAAGCAGCTGTAATTACAGTTGGTAAAATCACCTCTGGTACACGTTTTAATATCATCCCAGAATCTGCTGAGATGATTGGTACCGTAAGAACGCTCGACCCAAAAATGCGTGCTATGATTGAGCGTCGTATGAAAGAGATGGTAGAGACTATAGCCAAAGCCTATGGCGGTGAAGCGACAATTACCTTTCAGAATAATACCTCGATTACTTATAATGATGAAGCCTTAACAGCTCAAATCTTACCATCCATTCAAAAAGTGGCTGGCGAAGAGAATGTGCAGATCATGAAAGCCACAACTGGTGGTGAGGATTTCTCTTATTTTCAAGAAAAAGTGCCTGGCGTGTATTTCTTCTTAGGTGGAATGACACCAGGAAATACTGAGTCTTTTCCGCATCACACACCAGATTTCCAAATTGACGAAAGTGGATTATTACTGGGCGTAAAAGCATTCACGCAAATTACATTAGACTATCTCAATAACTAAATTATGGACGCAGTTTTAGAGTTTCTAGGAAGCATATCTTGGTGGCTATGGATTATTATTGTTTTGGCTATTGTAGCCATTAGAGACATTTTTTTTCAAAGAAGTCACACCATAAGCCATAACTTCCCTATTGTGGGGCATTTACGCTATTTACTAGAAAGTATTGGTCCAGAAATGCGTCAATATTTTGTAGCTAACAATCGTGAAGAATTACCATTTAACCGTATAGAACGTGGCTGGATATATGCTTCAGCAAAAAATGAAAACAATTATGAAGGTTTTGGTACCGATAGAGACATTTATGCACATCAGCATATTTTTATAAATAATGCCATGATGCCGTTTAAGATTGGTGAGAATCATCCAAACGCCATTGACAAATGCTTTCTGCCTTGCGCCAAAGTTATGGGCGCCTATCATAAACGTAAACGTCCTTATCGCCCTGCATCCATTATTAATATCTCGGCCATGAGTTTTGGTTCACTGTCAGCGAAAGCTGTGGAGTCGCTCAATAAAGGTGTAAAATTGGCTGGCGCCTACCACAACACAGGTGAAGGCGGCTTATCGCCTTATCACAGTAACGGTGGTGATGTGGTCTTTCATTTTGGAACCGGTTATTTTGGAGTTCGCGCAGAAGATGGTGGGTTCTCTATGGAAAAAATGGTGAAACTCGTTGAAGACAATCCTTTTATTCGTGCCATAGAAGTTAAATTATCACAAGGTGCAAAACCCGGAAAAGGCGGTGTATTACCTGGCGCAAAAATTACTAAAGAAATTGCAGAAATACGCGGTGTCGAAGAAGGTAAAACCGTATTATCACCACCAAACCACAAGGCCTTTTCTAACGTGCCCGAAATGGTAGATTTTATCGAATCTATTGCTGAAGCGACTGGTTTACCTGTTGGTATTAAAGCCGCAATCGGAAAACTAGACCAATGGGAAGAATTAGTGCAAATCATGAAAACTGAAAATCGCGGACCAGACTTTATCGCTATTGACGGTGGCGAAGGCGGTACTGGTGCAGCACCTCCAAGTTTTGCCGATCATGTATCATTACCTTGGGTTTATGGTTTTAGTGATATTTACAAACTATTTCAAAAGCACAACATAGAAGACCGCGTGGTATTTATTGGTAGTGGTAAGTTAGGTTTTCCTGCAAAAGCAGCTATGGCATTTGCCATGGGTGTCGATTGTATAAATGTGGCTCGTGAAGCCATGATGAGTATTGGTTGCATACAAGCTCAAATATGCCATACAAATCGCTGTCCGGCCGGAATCGCCACACAAAGTAAATGGTTGCAAAACGGTATAAACATTCCTTTAAAATCTGAACGTTTAGCGCAGTATTTTAGAACCTTTAAAAAGGAACTCATAGAAATAACACATGCAGCAGGTTACGAGCACCCCTGTCAATTTAATATGTCAGATATTGAAATGAACGTAGATGACCACAACCTTACAAAAGAATTCAATAGCACATTTGGCTATAATAAAACGCCCGTAGACTTCAATAATATGCAAGATTTAAAAGATTGTATATATTTAGGTGGCAAAACAAAAAATTAGAACTCTAATCGCACAATAGAAAAAAGCACATATCGTTTTTAGAAAATAACATCATATTATGACCTCAGATACTATCCTACAATTATTCTTAAGCTTACTACCAACAATTATAGTCGCTGCTATAGCCTATTATTTTTTTAAAGGACATATAGAAAATGAAAACAGACGAAGACGTTTTCAGCTTCAAAGAAACACGCAAAAAGAGTCGCTACCTTTGCGCCTGCAAGCCTATGAACGTATGGCCTTATTTTTAGAACGCATTTCTCCAAATAAATTGGTTGTTAGAGTAAGCCCAACTTCCTCAAATAAAGAAAATTACGAATCTTTACTTATAGCAAGCATTGAACAAGAATTTGAGCATAATTTAGCGCAACAAATTTACATTACAGATGAATGTTGGAACGTTATTAACGCTTCAAAAAACGCCACTATTCAACTCATAAGAAAGTCGAGTTTAAGTGATAAAGTAGATTCTGCAGATAAACTTAGAGAAGTTATTCTAACAAATTTAATGGACAGATCTACACCTAGTAGCGCTGGCCTCTCTTTTATAAAAAAAGAAGTTGGTGAGCTGTGGTAATTTAATGTCTTACACATGCTTTTGTTCGGCATAATCATAACCTTGTTGCCACCACTTTTCCATTAATCGTTTACTAAAAATCAAAGAATTTTCAGTTAAGGATGTTGGCGTGTAATACAAATTAAGTTTTGCGCCTTTATTTTTTGCAGCAAGCTTTCCTATTTCTATATCATTTCGTTCAACCTGGTCTAATAAATGTCCAAATAAATTCAACATTAAAGAAAACGGATTTTTACCCAAAACCTTTTGCTTATCCATGTTTTCAGCTTCTAAAACTATAGCATCTACTTCAGTAGCGCCTCTCAAGATAGCCTCACGAATAGGGATCACGCTTCCTAAGCCACCATCTGCATACTCATGCCCATTACGAGTCGCTAAAGACATAAACGGTATGTAATTACACGAAATCCATATCCAATCACAGAACTCTTCGTAAGAACAGTCTCTGATAGACTTGTACTCTACCCGGTTCATAGACAGATTAGCAACAGTCACCACCACGTCGTGTTTTATCGTTTTTATTTTCTGATACTCTTCAAAAGTGAAGTTCTGCTTTATATTTCGCTTTAAGGCCTTACTCTCCCCAAAGGTTCTTTTACGACGAATAAACTGCCATAAGGAGTTTATAAAATCTATAGACACATATTCCCTGTCCCCTTTTTTGCGTTGCACAAAAGGGCTAATACTAAAAATATCGTGCTGCTGGACATTGGTAAAAATATCATACAGTTTTCCTATTTCACCGACAGCAAGATGTGGCACTAATAAACTTCCTGTAGAAGTCCCCAAAAACATATCATAATCGCGTTTTTCGCGCTCCATAAGGTATTGCGCAACACCTCCTGCAAAAGCGCCTTTACTACCACCTCCAGAAATTACTAATGCCCGCATTATTTTTTAGGATTGTTTAATTCATTCAACATGTCCTTTGCAAACTTTGTCATACGCCAGTTATGATGACTTTTAGCGAGTTCTAAATTCGATTTGCATAAATCGTTGCAAGCATTCATTAGTTTCAAATACCGAAACGCATTCATTCGTAACTCCGCATTGTGATAATCATTTGTATAATCCAATAATTCTGCAAGGATATCTGACTTTGCATCAGAGTTATAATCAGGTGTATTAAGGTGTAATACCAACCAAAGCAGTCTCACATTCTTATCACTAAAGCCTTCGATATTTCTTGTCTTACTCAGGTATTTTGAACGCTCCGTCGGAAAACTAGTCCAGAGGTTATAAAGTGCATTCTCAATAGTTATATACGATTTATCATCTAAAAGTGATTCGTACTCTGATTTTAAATTCTTGGGCACATACTTTAAATAGGTTGAAATAGCTTGTCGCACTTTTAATCCATTCTGAAAAGTCGTTACATTTATTAATTGCGGTCGCTGCGCAATGACTTTTACTTTGGCATCATCAGACACATAATATTTAAGATAATCTGCACATTTTGAAGAATTTGCTTCGCAATTGACTTGCGTATACTCTTGAATATACTCTGACTGCTGATAAATGGTCCGCACAGCGGCTTCAAAAGGAAATGCCTTATCAGCAATCCATGTTTTTACAAAAGCTTGTAATGATTTTCCAGATAGCTTTTCAACTTCAGAGATAAAGTCTTTGGTCTCGACATTAGAAAATTGATGTTTTTCTAAATACACTTTTACAGCTTTTTTAAATACCACATCACCAACATACTGTCGTAACGCATACAAAACCCATGCGCCACGCTGATAAAAAGTTAAGCTGCTTGATTTTGGATTTAGTAAGGACGTCCCATTACCTGCTTGGTCCTGACGTGCTAAATCTTGAGCGTTTTGATATAATTTGAAATAAAAACAATCCTCACCAAAAACTTCTTTTTCAGCTAATAAGGCATAATAGGTAGCAAAACCTTCTTGCAACCAATGGTGCTCACCAGAAGTTGCAGTCACTAAATCTCCAAACCATTGATGTGCTAGTTCGTGTGCATTTACATTAACATAGTTTTTATCATTAAACCCTATATCGTCAACCATAAATGCATCAGAAAATATGGTCAAACTCGTATTTTCCATTCCCGCGTATAAGAAATCATGCACAGGCACTTGTTTGTAATTTTGCCATGGATACGGAAAACCAATTTCCTCTTCTAAAAAATCGAACATTTGCTTGGTATAGCGATAGGTTGACTCCACTTTAGCAGAATCTTCAGGATAATAATACAGCTCTATCGGAACTCCACTTTTTGAAAGCTCTTTTTTAACATCGTATTTACCGATAGCAAGCGCCACAAGGTAACTAGACATTGGTTTACTCATCGTATAGGTATTCATATAATATTTACCCAATCGTTCTTCAGTATAAATTAGCTCTCCATTTGACAGCAACTCATACCCATGTTCAAATGCAACTGAGATATTGAATACTAATTTTTCATTAACATCATCAAAACTAGGTAGCCAATTACTCGTGTATTTTCCTTGGCCTTGCGTCCAGATGTTCCAATCTTCTTTGCGTTTTAAAAAATAAAGCGCCTTTTTTGGATGCGACTTATAGTTGAATGTTATATTATTATTTTTATCTTTTAAATCCTTTATTACAACCCACAATTTGTTGTTATGATAACTGAAGTCAGCTTGAGAGTCATTTAATTTCACATCTCTGATAATCATGTTTTTAGCATCAATATATACAGAATCTATGGGTTCAAGTATATCAAAAAATAAAGAAATTTTTCCGCTAACTCTTGAAGAGTCTGGAACCAAAATAACCCTTGCATCTAATGAGGTAAAATCCACATACTCCGTTTGCTGAGCGGACAAGCAAATAACTTGAAAAAGACAAAATAAGACTAAGAATTTCTTCATACCGTAAAACTACACAAGGATAAGGCCAAAATGCAAATTATAGTCAACAAGTTTTATCGAAAAGAATTAAATTCGCTTTTATGAGCGCTAATCTACAAACTCCTATCGATTATCTTAAAGGTGTTGGTCCAAATCGGGCAGATTTGTTGCGCTCAGAACTTAGCATCCACACCTATCAAGACCTCATCAATTTATTCCCTAATCGATATATAGACCGTACGCGTTTCTATAAGATCAATGAGCTACAACGCAATACTGCCGAAGTGCAAATTATTGGTACTATTACTGGCTTTAGAGAAGTTGCCCAAAAGCGCGGAAAACGCTTAGTTGCAAACTTTAAAGATGATACAGGCATGATGGAACTCGTTTGGTTTCGTGGTCAAAAATGGATTAGAGAAAGCTTACAGATTGGTAAGACTTATGTCATTTTTGGAAAAACCAATTGGTTTAGTGGTAAATACAGCATGCCTCATCCAGAAATAGAGTTGCAATCAGAACATGACAAGAATCTGCGTTCTGCAATGCAACCTATTTATCCATCAACAGAAAAACTTTCAAATAAAGGCATTACCAATAAAGTCGTTTCTAAAATAATGCAACAACTCTTTCTAGAGACAAAAGGTCGTTTTGCAGAAACTTTACCTGAAACCTTGAAAGATGATTTAAAATTAATTTCAAAAACTGATGCGCTTTTAAATATTCATTTTCCAAAAACTTCAGAGCTTTTAGCAAGAGCACAATTCCGATTAAAATTTGAAGAATTGTTCTACATTCAATTGCAATTAATTCTAAAAAATCTGATTCATAAATCGAAAATAAAAGGATTCCCGTTTACAGAAGTTGGCACATATTTCAATACATTTTTTAAAGACCATTTACCCTTTGATTTGACCAACGCACAAAAACGAGTGATTAAAGAAATTAGGTCTGATTTGGGCAGTAACGCACAAATGAATCGGCTTTTACAAGGTGATGTAGGTTCGGGGAAAACTATAGTCGCTTTTATGTCAATGCTCATAGGGCTTGACAACGGTTTTCAATGCTGTTTAATGGCGCCAACTGAAATTTTGTCAGTCCAACACTATAATGGATTAATTGAATTATGTAAATTATTGAAAATCAATATATCAATACTCACTGGTTCAACTAAAACTTCAGAACGAAAAATAATTCATAAAAATCTTGAAAATGGGCAATTACAAATACTAATTGGCACTCATGCCCTACTTGAAGACAAAGTGAAATTTAAGAATTTAGGCATTGCAATTATAGACGAACAACATCGTTTTGGAGTTGCTCAGCGTTCAAAATTATGGAAGAAAAATACATCTCCTCCACACATTTTAGTTATGACGGCTACACCAATTCCTAGAACCTTAGCAATGTCAATTTATGGCGACTTAGATATTTCAATAATTGACGAATTACCTGCAGGAAGAAAGCCAATAAAAACTGTTCACAGATATGACAACAATCGGCTAAAAGTTTTCAAGTTTATAAGAGATGAAATCTCAAAAGGACGACAAGTCTATATCGTCTACCCATTAATTCAGGAAAGTGAAAAAATGGATTATAAAGATTTAATGGATGGTTATGAGAGTATTTCAAGAGAATTTCCAATGCCAGACTATCAAATCTCTATTGTTCATGGAAAAATGAAACCTGCAGATAAGGATTATGAAATGCAGCGCTTTGTAAAAGGCGAAACAAATATCATGGTGGCCACTACAGTCATTGAGGTTGGTGTTAATGTACCTAATGCTTCGGTTATGATTATTGAGAGTGCAGAACGTTTTGGCTTGTCTCAATTACATCAATTACGTGGTCGTGTTGGGCGTGGTGCAGAACAAAGCTATTGTATTTTAATGACAAGCCACAAACTCAGTAATGATAGTAAAACACGCTTAGAAACCATGGTGCGTAGCAGTGATGGTTTTGAAATTGCAGAAGTCGATTTAAAGCTTCGTGGTCCAGGAGATATTATGGGCACGCAACAAAGTGGTGTTCTTAATCTCAGAATTGCAGATATCGTAAAGGATAAAGATATTTTGCAACAAGCACGCTATTATGCAAAACAAGTGCTAAAAATTGACCCTAGTTTAGCCTTGCCTGAAAACAATGTTATACTTGAGACTTACAGACAAATGAGTAAGTATCGTAATATTTGGAATTATATCTCATAAAAAAAAGGCCTGGCCACCAACCATTACCAGGCCCCTCAAAACATAATTACTCGTGTTTTGATGATGAAATTAGTATTATTTTGAAGTCAATTCCTTCAATCCTTTATCTACGCTGGCCTTTACTCTATCATTAGGATTTAAAGACAGTGCTTTTTTATAATGCTTAGTCGCCAGTTTTTTATCGCCTTTAGCTTTATAACCATCACCCAAACTACTATGCCAGTTTGCATTTTTAGGGTCTTTAGCTAAATTGGTATTAAAATACTTAATAGCACGATTGTAGTCTTTAGCATTAATCATAGCATATCCCATACGGTTAATCTGCGCAGGTGTAGCTAATGTTAATGCCTCATCCATTGTCGTACCATAACCCTCATTATCACCCTTTTTCTGAAGTATTTGCGCTTTAATAGCTAAACCATTCACTGTTTTTTGACTAAAAAACTGACCTTCTAGAGCATTGTTTATCCAACCAAGAGCTTCATCTAGATCGCCTCCGTTGTTCATTGCAAAATTTGCAGCCTGCTCCCAGTTTTGTCTTGTAAAACCTTTTTGTCCTTTAAACTGACCTCTTATATCAGCTAAAACAATATCAGTCACATCTACTTCAATATTAAAAGGAATCGCTTTCTTTTCCCATTTGAGCACAGCCTTAGCTGAGTTAGCTTTTACATCTTCAAAATCATAAGTCAATAACTCTACATGAGCAATATCCTTTAATTTTACATCTGCTCTTAAAGCATCGTTAGCAGGGTCATAGAAATAGCTTCCCCAAGCGTCTTTATCCGTAGATAAGATAATTGTTGCGTTATCTGCATCCTTTACATTAATATGAAAGCCATAAGTGCCAGCAGCAATAGCTTTCCCTTCAACTTTAGCATCATGGGTAAAAGTAATTGTAGTGTTTTCATTGGCACCTGCACGCCAAGGTGCAGCTTTAGAAGTCCCAAAGCCTAAATTGTTCATGCCGTAAGGCACAAGTTTCCCCCAAACTTCACGCTCTTTTACACTTGGTCTAGAATACGTAATTGTAATATCTGTTGTGCCAATGCGCTGCATCACGGAAGCCATTTGACTACCACGAGGCGTATTTAACTGCGCAGATAATGTAAACGAAGCACAGAGAAACAGGCACATTACAAAAGAAGTAATTGTAGTTTTCATTTTTATATTGGTTTTTGATTAGTAGTACTACCAAATTATACTGATTTTGAAAGCACTACTGTTAGGAAGATGTTAAAGAACTCTTACAGGTTGTTAATTAACTAAACATTAAGAATAGCATAAAATCTAACTATATTTACATCAGTATAATAACTCCAAAGTATATGCTCCACCTAAAATTAGAAACCGACCCACGCTGGGTAAATATTGTAGAATCAAATATTGAAGAAATTCTTGTCGACCATGCCTGGTGCGAACAAAAAGCTGCCACAAATGCTATTACGATAATTACGCATAATAGTGAATATGAAGATTTGGTAACCAAATTGGTTGAGTTAGCCATGGAAGAATTAGAGCACTTTCAGATGGTACATAACATTATAAAAGAACGTGGTTATACTTTAGGTCCAAAACGTAAAGACCACTATGTTAATCAACTCCACAAGTTTATGAATCGTGGTGGCAACCGGACGCAAAGTTTGGTGGACCGATTATTATTTTCTGCAATGATTGAAGCTCGAAGCTGTGAGCGTTTTAAATTACTCTCACAACGCATAAGCGACCCTGAATTGTCTAAATTTTATTACGACCTAATGGTAAGTGAAGCTGGACATTATACTGTTTTTATTACGTTTGCTAAAAAATACGGCAAAGGCATAGATGTTGAAAAACGCTGGAAAAAACTCGTAGAATTTGAAGGCGAGATTATTAAAAGCTATGGAAAATCTGAGACCATACATGGGTAAAAATTAAACCACAATTCATTCTTTTTTTGAAAAAAACAACTTGTAATAATGTTCTAAAGTATTTCTCTATGCTACTGCTATTTTTTGCACTAGTAGGGCATTCACAAGACATAGGTTCATTAGCTAAGTTTGAACCCAAAGATGGTAAAATCTTAGTTTTTATTGGTCAAGAATTAGAAGCCGTTGGCGGCTTAGAAAATTACACTGATGGTTATTGCAATTATTTTGATATGCCAGCTGGCATAACACTATATACCAACTTATCTCCTGGTGATGAATCGTTTGGATATTACAACAAAGGAAACGATGGATTAAAAACAGTAGCTAATTGGGGCGCTGGTGATAGTTGCGGACAATACTACTTAGATAATGAGACGTTTAAAAACGTTAGTCTATCCATTGGTTTGTCTATTGTAAATCATGAAAAGCAAATTGCAAAAGGAACACACGATAAACTCATCACAGAATTAGGAGAATGGATCAAATCTACTAAGCGTCCAGTATTTTTAAGAATCGGTTACGAATTTGACGGCTGGGACTGGAATCACTACAAGAAAAAATTCTACCTAAAATCGTGGGAGCGTATTCATGCTATTTTCAAAGCTATGAAAGTGACTAATGTTGCATTTGTTTGGCAATCCAAAGGCATAGGCTCTGGGCAAGATATTTTAGAAGAATGGTATCCTGGAGATGAGATTGTAGATTGGGTTGGTTATTCCTATTTTGGAAATCCAGATACCGAAATGCTTACTTTTGCTAGAACGCACAATAAGCCGGTTTTTATTGCTGAAGCAGCGCCAGTAAGAGAAAATAGTAACTTATATTTTAATTCACAACTTACAAATCCTAAAGTAGCAAAAAGACTTTGGGGGGAATGGTTTATATCATTTTTTAAAACCATCAATGACAATAGCGATATCATAAAAGCCTTTAGCTATATTAATACAAACTGGCCATCTCAACCTATGTGGACATACAACCCTACATTTCAAAAAGTAGATTCTAGATTACAAATGAGTGATTATGTAGCAAAAAAATGGAGAGAAGAATTAGAGAAACCACAATACATTAAATCTTCTGTAAATTTGTTTAACGATTTAAGATATTAGACGTAAACACATGCTCACCAAACTCGGAAAAAAATTTACTGACGGTTTTACCAAATATATGCCAAGTGCTTATGTATTTGCCTTATTGCTCACACTTATCATTGGTGTTTTAGCACTCACACTCACAGATGCAAAGCCCATAACGGTTTTAGAAGGTTGGTATGATGGCTTTTGGAAATTACTCACCTTTGGAATGCAAATTGTCTTAATTATTATCACCGCATACTGCATTGCACAATCCAATCCTGTAAAACATGCTATTGACAGATTCGCTTTGGTCATAAAGACGCCTGTACAAGTGTATATGGTCGTGATAGCTCTAGGCACTCTATTATCATTGATAAGCTTTGGGATGGTAGTAATCACTGCAATTTTAGGGCGTGAGTTAGCAGTTAGAATAAAAGGCATTCACTATCCATTTTTAGTGGCTTGTGTGTACTTTTCTTTTAACGGTTGGGTTTGTGGATTATCAAGTTCAATTGCATTATTACTAAATACCGAAAACAACTTTTTAATTGAAAGTGGCATTCTCAAAGACACAATCTCTACGAGTTATAGCTTGGGGTCTACGCTTAACATAGCTATGATTGCGCTATTTGTTATTATAGCACCACTGTTGATTTATTTCTTAATTCCAAAATCATCTAAGGGTAAAGAATTAAGGGACTTACTCACAGAAACAAATACCGAAGACCATTCTGTAAAAGACGAAGCTATGTCCTACAAACTTCCATTTAAAGCGGTTTCTGATGCCTTGAATAATGCAGCCTGGTTACAAATTAGTGTGGCTTTGTTAGGTGTGACATACATAATTTATAATTTTTTTATAAATGGGTTTGACATCAACTTTAATATCATGATTTTTGTCTTCTTGATAGCAGGTATGTTATTACATATTACACCTATGCGTTACAGTATAGCTATGAAGCGCGCCAGCAGTAATATCGCAGGTATATTATTCCAATACCCATTTTATGCAGGCATTATGGGCATTATGATGGCTTCTGGTTTGGGCAGCTTAATTAGTGATGCCTTAGTAGCTATTGCCACACCAGAATCTTATGCCGTTATCTCTTATGTCACAGGTGGCATTATTAATTTTGCTATTCCTTCCGCAGGCGGTGAGTTTGCAGTGATTGGCCCGAGTATTATTAACATGGTACAAGAGTTGGGCGCAAATCTCTCACAAACCAATGTTACAGCCATGACCGCTCGCGCCTCTATGTCCGTGGCCTATGGTGAGAGCTTAAGCAATTTATTACAGCCGTTTTTCCTTTTAATTGTTTTTCCTGTTATGGGCAAAGGCATAAAAATACAAGCCCGTGATGTTGTTGGGTACTTGTTTATCCCATTTGTGGTCTTGTTTGTCATACAGGCCTTGATGGTCACTTACCTCCCATTGTAAACACTTGAAAAGCATTTGATGTCATATATTGACCATGTTATGTGCCATTCTTAAAATAAAATGTAACATTTTCTGATTTCTACATCTAAAGGGAAATCAAAACATAGAAACAATGAAAAATGTTATTTTATTTTTAGTCGCAATAGTATACTCTTTATCAATTAACGCAACAGATAAAACGCAACCTATCCATATAGAAGTTACAGGAAAAGGTAATCCTATACTTTTTATACCAGGGTTTACAGTTCCAGGAGATGTCTGGAGCCCTCTCGTAAAAGAGCTAGAAAAAAATTACGAATGCCATGTGGTTACTTTAGCTGGTTTTGGTGGAAAAGAGCCTATTGCGTTTCCATGGTTACCAAAAATAAATCAATCTCTAAGAGACTATATTAAAAACAATAATTTACAAAACACCACTATAGTTGGACATAGTTTGGGTGGCACAATAGCCACTTGGCTTGCGACACAAGAGGATTTAAAACTTTCTGAAATTATAGTAATTGATGCGCTTCCAGCTGCTGGTGCATTGATGATTCCTAATTTTAATCCTGAAAACTTGGCTTATGAAAGCCCATACAACAACCAACAACTAGCAATGGACGATGTTGCATTTGAGCAAACCGCCAAAGCGATGTCAAAAGGGATGAGTCTACAAGAATCTGCACAAGAAAAAATTAAAAACTGGATTTTAGAATCTGACCGGAAAACATATGTTTACGGATATACCGATTACCTTAAATTAGATTTGCGAAAAGATTTAGAAAAAATAGTAATTCCTGTTACAATAATTGCCACCACTGAACCTTATGGGAAAGATATGGTAACACAGACTTATAAAAGTCAATATGAAAATTTAAAAGGCTATAATCTTATTTTAGCGGAAGACAGTGCGCATTTTATCATGCTAGATAAGCCTCAATGGTTTACAAAACAGATACGAATGATCTTATCCTCAAAAGAATGACTGAACAGGAATTTACTAAGATTTATAATTCAAACGCTTCCAAAGTCCATAGGCTATGTTTAGGTTATGCTTCTGGCAATAATGAACTTGCCGATGAATGGCTTCAAGAGACTTTTATAAAAGTTTGGAATCACAGAAATTCTTTTAAGGGCAAATCAGCTATTGACACTTGGATTTATAGAATTGCGGTAAATATATGCTTAGGAGATTTACGTAAATCCAGGAAAAGTATACCAATAAATGAAGACCTATTGTCAAAAAGAAGCAATGATGAAGAAAATGATAATGATGAAAAAAATATCAAGCAAATGTATCACTGTATTGACCAACTCACTGAGCAAAACAAAGCATTGATATTATTAGAATTAGAAAATATATCGCAAGCCACTATAGCCCAAACAGTTGGCCTAGCACACGGGACATTAAGAACACGCTTAAGTCGTATTCGAAAATCACTTTTAAAATGCATTAAAAATGGAAAATGATTCTTTAAACAAATTATGGCAGGCTCAGAATGAGCCTTCTGAGATAAGCAATGTTGAAACTATTTTAAACAAAGCAAAGCAACAACGCAATGGACAATATATAAGTATAACTGTTATGTCCGTAACAGTGGTAATACTAATTGCATACACTATTGCTTTTGCTACAAATCAATGGAACAACTTTATTTTAGGCTTACTTCTTATGATTTCTAGTCTTGTTTTTAGAATACTATTAGAGTTTATCTCTATGTATCGTAAAAAGAGTCAGATAATTCTAATGAGCCAAAAGCTATACCACGCTTATCTCAAAAAACATTACAAAATACGCCTGATGGTAAATTATTATATCACTCCAATATGTATTGCTGTGTATTTATATGGCTTTTACCTATTGCTTCCATATTTTAAGGACTATTTTTCAGAAGGCTTCTATACCTATATTGTAATTTCTGGTATTATTTCTCTTAGTATAATTATTGTTATTATCATAAACAGTGTAATTAAGGAGCGTCGTTTTCTAAAACACTTAAGAGAAGTATAGAATCTATACATCACTTTTAATATTAAAAAACTAACTTAGTAGATATAATGTATTGAAACACTTTTGAAAATTATTAAGAACATAAGAGAGAAATCCGGATACACTCAAGTTGAATTAGCAAAACAAACAGGTTTGTCCTTAAGAACAATTCAACGTTTAGAATCTAGTAATAAAGAGCCTAAAGGCTATACATTAATGGTGCTTTCAAAAAAATTTAATATGGAGCCTTCTGCTTTGAGTGCTCAATTTAAGATTATAGAAAGCGAGCATGAATCTGAAAAAACATCAATTCAACTTATTAATTTATCAATTATATCGTTTATAGGAATTCCATTTGGAAACATCATTTTCCCTATTATACTTTGGTACAGAAATCGTAAATCTAAATTTGTCGACGAAATAGGTAGACGGATTATTAATTTTCAAATTATCTGGTGGATTGTTTTATCGCTGCTTCTATGCCTCTCACCTATTATTAGTCGAAAATTTCTATCCAATACGCAAATCATCCTTTATGTATTATTTGCATGTTATGTATTTAATATTGTCATCGTATGTATCACTGCCATAAAATTGAAACGTAACGATTACAGTTTTTTAAATGTTCCTATCAGCTTTATATGAGATATTGTCGCAAAATTGGCGGCATTATAATCCCGGTTTTTAATTCGTTTTCTTATTAATTTGTGTGTATGAGTTTCTAAAACGACTCATCGTATTTCATCATATCAAAATCACACAATCATGAAGAAAAAAATTGGTTACACGCTACTCTTCTTATTAGTTCTTATTCTTTCTGTTGGCTATTATTACATTCGAAAGTTTAACAATGCATTTTTTAAAGAAAAATCAGCATACATGGAATATACTTTTGAATCTAAACCCATTCATTTTGATTGGGCATCTAGTTATAAAGGTTCAGGTGGATACCATGAACCGCAAGCAGCAATCATAATTCCAGTTAAAATTGAAAACTTAACACATCGGTTTTACATGCAGTTTGATACTGGTGCACCACATTCTTTTATCTATGAAAAGGATTTAAAATCCTTGCGAAAAATTGGACTTAACATTGAAGAAGTTACAAAAGGCGAAGAACGTTTTGTTGAAGCGTTAAATTTTAAATTAGACAGCACAACTATAAACGCTAAAATGATTAGAATCTTAGAGAATTACGGAAATTCTTTTGATAAGACTGATACGATTTCTAATCTCAATATAGGAACTATAGGCAGCGATTTTATTACTAATAGAATTACATCTATCGATTTTAAAAATCAGACATTAGAGCTTTACGAGCAACGTCCAAAATGGATGAAAACCAAATCAGAATTTAAGCCTTTTGATTTTACAGGAAGACGCATCATGCTTCCAGTAGTTATAGACAACAAAGATTACGAATTGTTTTATGATTCGGGCTGTAGTGCGTTTGGATTAATAACTATAAAAAGCAGGTTTGATAAATATACCGATGAAAATACTGAGGCGATTGCATATAACGCTAAAAGTTGGAATAGCAGTATTGCTATTACTAGTAAAGTCAGTAATAAACGCTTTAAAATAGGCAATACAGAATTAAGTCTTAAACGTGTAAGTCATGTAGACATGTACAATGCTATACAACCCTTAGTAACACCATTTACAAGAATTGGTGGTTGGCTAGGAAATCAACCTTTTAATGATAAAATCTTAATTCTAGATACAAAAGCCGAAGAATTTATAATACTAGAAAATTAAAATTTATTCATTAATCAATTCGCTAACAAAACGTTCAAATTCCGTTTTAAATTCGGTGTATTTATCACCAGTGGCTGGACCATTAAAACCGGTATGTATTTTGCGCACTTTTCCTGTTTTGTCGATAAAAATTGAGGTTGGATAGGACAACACATGGTTAAGCATTGGAAGTTTCTCTTGAGCTTTAACTTTGTCAGATGTTCCATACTGAGCTAATAAAATAGGGTAATCTATCCCAATCTTAGATTTTAAACGGTCTATACGGCTAAACGCAATCTCTTCAGTTTTAGCATACTCAAATGCCAAGGCAATAATTTCAAAATCTTTATCTTTATTCTTGTTATAAAAATCTGCGTAGTACTTACTCTCATCCAAACAGTTTGGACACCAGGTTCCCATAATCTGCACAACAATAACCTTATCTTTAAAACGCTCATCTTTAAGACTCACCATATCACCTTTAGCATTAGGAAATGTAAAGTCTATACTATCATAGCCTTCCTTTAAAAAGGTTAAACTATCAGCACTTGGCAATTCGTAATCTGGGTTACGTTTGGCAACAAAAGGTTCTTTCCAATGGTTACCTGAATAAAACTGACCTTCCATAGTAGAGTCAGTGACTTTTGCCGTAAACAAAAAGGCATGTGCCCCATCAAAAGTAGAGAGCTTCATAATATTGCCATCCATAATACCTTCGAGATAGCGGTAATCACCAGTAGTGGTTCTAAATGTGCCATAAACAAAATGGTCAATCTGCTCAAAAATACCTTTAGCAATATACTCGTCACCCTCAATGCCTTGACTAAATATGGCTTCCCAAACACCATCTACAGAAGTTGATATTGGACTTTTTGGTGATTTCGAAAAACGTACGTCTTCATTAAAAGTGGCTGTAAACGGAACAATTCTATCTAAGCTTTCCTTGATAAATTCACCTTTAAGATTATCTCCATCAAAAGTGGCCGCAAAATAACCTTCGAAAACTGGTGCAGTAATGAATATAGAATCGTTTCGGTATTCGACCTCATCGACATCAATCACTTCTTCAGCATTAAAAATCTTCAAGGTTATTGGCGAATCTACTTTAAATAAAAAGGGTAATTCTTCATTATCCTGTACCTCTAGAACAGCTCTGTATGTTCCATTTTTAAGAATTTTAGGCGTCTCTTCATTTTTACATGACGTGAGTAATAAAGCTAGTATAAGTAGAGATAGATATCGCATTAGAAAATGTTTGTAATAAAGTTCGAATTAACAACAAATACCTTACAAAAAAAAGCCCAACACAAAATGTTGGGCCTTAATTAAGATTTGTATGAGATTACTTTTTAATAATCTTCTTTTGAATGGTACGCTGCCCATCGTTGATGTTTACAATGTACATTCCTGAATCTAGATGATTTAACTCCACCTTTCCTTTGAATGTACCTTTAGCCACAAAACGTCCTGACATATTATAAATCGCATACGATACTTCTCTGTCATCTTTCATTTCAAGATTTAAAGTATTGTAACTTGCATAAATTTTAGAGTTAAAAACAGGTTCCTCTACACCTAATTCCCCATCAATATTGATGTCAACAAAAGCTGCAAAACGTGCTCCAGATGCCCCAATATTTACGGTGTAATCTTCAACCTCTCCATAAGTAAATGTTTCACATGCTCCAGGCGTAGAATTCCATTCCATAGATACTCTTAAACGTGTTGGTCCTGCAACAGCTGACGTTGGTACTGTAAAGTTATAGGATAAGTTTCCTCCGTTTGAAGACGAACCAGCGACGATTTCCTCACTAGACTCAAATGTTCCGTTTTGGTTGAAATCTATCCAAGCTCTCCATTGCTCAGTATACGATTGTCCAGGGAAACCTGCACTTAAGACAATAGTATTACTACCGTAGTTGATGTTACCTGTTTGGTTTGTGAAATCACCGTAACCACCATTTGAACCCGTAGCGTTTGAAATTCCACCTAAAGCAACAAAATCAATAAACTCAAAATTGGTGTTATTCCCTTGAGAGTTGCAGTAGTTTAATACTACAGCTTCAGTTGATACTGACACATTAGAACTCGCATTTGATACATTTCCAGCAGCATCTTTAGCCCTTACATTAAACGTGTAGTTAGTGGATGGTGATAAGCCTGTTACCATATAACCAGTACTAGTAACTGTTGTTAATAATGTAGCGCCTTGGTATACATCATAACCAGTTACGCCAACATTGTCTGTGGATGCAGACCATGATAACACAACTGAACTTGTCGTCACATTTGATGCTGTAAGATTCGTTGGTACTGATGGCGCTTGCGTATCTGGTGGCGTAGCTGTTGTTACACCAACATTAGAACTCGCATTAGACACATTTTCAGCAGCATCTTTTGCCCTTACATTAAAGGTGTAGTCTGTGGATGATGATAAGCCTGTTACTGTATAGCCTGTACTAGTAACTGTTGCCAACAACGTAGCGCCTTGGTACACATCGTAACCAGTAACTCCAACATTGTCTGTAGATGCTGACCATGATAACACTACTGAACTAGTCGTCACATTTGATGCAGTGAGATTCGTTGGCACTGATGGTGCTTGCGTATCTGGTGGCGTCGCTGTAGTTACACCGACATTAGAACTCGCATTTGATACATTTCCTGCGGCATCTTTAGCCCTTAAATTAAACGTGTAGTTTGTTGATGGTGATAAGCCTGTTACTGTATAACCAGTACTAGTAACTGTCGTTAATAATGTGGCGCCCTGGTACACATCATAACCTGTTACGCCAACATTGTCTGTAGATGCTGACCATGATAACACTACAGAACTTGTTGTTACATTTGATGCTGTAAGATTGGTTGGTACTGATGGTGATTCTGTATCTGGTGTTGATCCTGCCCCACCGTCAATAGTATGAGAACCTAAATCATCAAATGTGTTTTGAGGAAATTGGTCCCATTCCGAAACAGTATACGTTGTATTTGGATCTAAAACTGAAGACTTACGTCTTAAAGTGACGTCTTTTGCAAAATTTGCACTACTATTTTCGTTACCCATTTTATCAATCAACACATTATCTTTAAATAATCCAATAGCATCGTTACCATTAAACGTTGTAACACCACTTGTTGCATCAGCTTCGTTTAATATTGCTGCAGTTGCACTACTATTAGCGACTACAAAAACTTCACCGTTGGCCAATTGCCCAGTTAAATTATAAGTGCTTGTAAAATTACCACTACCGTTAGTAGCCTTCCTGAGAGAGTATCCAGAAAGATTAACTGTAGCGCCTGTAAAATTAGCAACCTCTAATGCTTTATTGTTTGATGAGCCTTCAATATATTCTGAAATAAACAACTCTGAAGCTGTTCCTCCAGTTCCTGCAGCTTGCGTTGTTACTGCTGTAGAATTACTATTTGCAGAGGTATTACCTGCAGCATCTGTTGCATTTACAGAAAAGCTATATAATGTACTTGCTCCTAATCCAGAAACATTGTAGTTCGTCCCACTCACGGTTGTAACAAATGCACCATCCTGAAAAACATT
The DNA here is from genome assembly GCF_014635865.1 of Winogradskyella haliclonae. GTDB lineage: Bacteria > Bacteroidota > Bacteroidia > Flavobacteriales > Flavobacteriaceae > Winogradskyella > Winogradskyella haliclonae. Next base: position 428,864 of record NZ_BMDQ01000002.1, read on the forward strand.
ATAACCAGTTACGCCAACATTATCCGTAGATGCAGACCATGTTAAAACGGTTGAGTTTGAAGTTGTATTAGAAGCTACTAAATTAAGTGGTACAGTTGGTGCTTCAGTATCTTGAGTTCCAGTACCAAAACGGTCTTCGGCTTGAGGACCACCCCAAATTTGAGTCGCAAAAGCAGGATTATCTACAAAAGGATTCCTGTTCCCTTGAATATCAGCAATGACTTCATTTCTATTATCTTCAAAGCCATTTACTGGGTCTTCTGCATTCCATTGCAATAAAACATCAATCATGTTTGCATCTCCGGCCACTGTATTTCCTACAGCAACATCACTTGGCAAACAACGGCTACCATAACGCAAATACATATACATCATCATTCTAGCTACATCACCTTTCCATTCGTCACCTGGATAAAAGTTACCTTGAGGTGTGATTCCAGAATTTCCGTTACCAGCAGCAAACTTTCTGTTACTTCTAGAAGAATTCATTTGACCATCAGCAGGGCGCAACGAGTGCGCATCACTTCCAGGGCCAGTACTACCCAAGTTTGGATTTCCTAAAGATCTGGGATAAACATGCTCTCTATTCCAAAGACCAATACCACCGCCATTGTCATTTACACCACGAGAACGATCGGTCATAAAATCACCATCATTGTCATTATAGCCATATATCAGCAGTACTTTTGACGCATCAGTTGGGTCTAAATCAGATTGTTGCAAAGCATCCCAAACACCAGGAGTATAACTCAAAATAGTCGTTTGCGTTGTGGTAATCTTAGACGCTAAATCATCTTTTAGAGAAGTTCCTGTTTGGTTTAGATTAACATCGTTATAATACGAAGGTATTTGAGCATACGCTAACGCGCTAATCAATAAAATTGAAAAAAGTAGAATTTTCTTCATTAGTTAAATTTGGTTTAATGTTGTGTTAGTAATTTTCAGTGCGTAAATTATTATTTAATTACATGCTTATTATTGAGCTGATTTAAAACACTTAAAAAGCTAATAACAATTCTATATTAATCGTCTAAAAACAAGCAGATTACCTCAATAAAAAATGTTAATAATTATTTTTTTAACTAAAGACTTTTCAATTTTATTAAGACATAAGTATTATTATCTTTGACATCTTAAATAAGATTGAGATTTATGAAGATTTCTTACAACTGGTTAAAGCAGTTTATTAAGATAGATTGGGATGCCGAAAAAACAGGTGAGTTACTAACAGACCTTGGATTAGAAATTGAAGGCATTGAGACATACGAATCTGTAAAAGGCGGACTCAAAGGTATTGTAGTTGGAGAAGTATTGACTTGCGAGCAACACCCAAATGCAGATAGGTTAAAAGTTACTACAGTAAATATTGGCGAAGATGCACCTTTGCAGATAGTCTGTGGCGCTCCAAATGTTGCCTCTGGACAAAAAGTACCTGTAGCAACTATTGGCACCACATTATATACTGAAGAAGGTGAAGCTTGGAAAATTAAAAAAGGTAAGATACGTGGAGAAGAAAGTCATGGGATGATTTGTGCTGAAGACGAACTTGGCTTAGGTAAGTCTCATGATGGCATTATGGTATTAGATTCTGATTTAAAGGTAGGCACACGAGCTTCTGAAGTTTTTGACATCGAAAATGATAATGTTTTTGAAATTGGTTTAACACCAAACCGTGCTGATGCTATGAGCCATTATGGTGTTGCACGCGATCTTAAAGCGGGTTTATTACAAAAGGATATACTATTAGAGTTAATTACACCATCAGTTAGCTCGTATCATGTAGATAGCAGAACATTAAAAATAGATGTTGATGTCCAAGACAAAGAAAAAGCACCAAGATACTGTGGCGTTACCATTTCTGGATTAAAAGTTGATGATTCACCTAGCTGGCTACAACATCGCTTAAAATCGATTGGCCTATCTCCTATTAATAATATAGTAGATATTACAAATTATGTACTTCACGAATTAGGACAACCTTTACATGCCTTTGATGCCAATAAAATCTCAGGTAATAAAATTGAAGTAAAAACTTGCACTAACGGAACAAAATTTACAACGCTAGACGAGGTTGAGCGTGAGCTACATGAAGATGATTTAATGATATGTGATGCCGAAAAACCTTTATGTATCGCAGGTGTTTTTGGAGGTATAAACTCTGGTGTTACTGAAGGGACAACGAGCATCTTTTTAGAAAGCGCCTATTTTAATCCGGTTAGTATTCGTAAAACAGCAAAGCGACATGGACTTAATACAGATGCCTCTTTCCGTTTTGAACGTGGCATTGATCCAAACATAACAGAATATGCATTAAAGCGTGCTGCACTAATGATTACTGAAATTGCTGGCGGTGAAATATCAAGTGATATATATGACACTTATCCTAATAAGATCAGTGATTTTGAAGTTCGTTTAAGTTTTGATAACGCTAAGAAATTAATAGGTGAAGAAATCCCAAGAGAAACTATTAAAAGTATTCTAACATCTCTTGAGATAAAAGTTAACAATGTTACCGAAACAGGCTTGGGGCTCACTGTTCCTGCATACAGAAACGATGTACAACGTGAAGCTGATATTATAGAAGAAATACTACGTGTGTATGGTTATAATAATGTAGGAACTACGGAAAAACTAAATGCGTCGATTTCAAATTCTACACGTTTTGAAGATTATAAACTTCAAAATATTATTGGAAATCAATTAGCGTCTCAAGGCTTTTTTGAAATTATGGCAAACTCATTAACCACACCAAAATATGTGGAGCTTAGTGCACAGTTAAATGCTGAGCATAATGTAGAGATGCTCAATCCTTTGAGTAAGGATTTAGGCGTCATGCGGCAATCACTATTATTCTCTGGTCTAGAAGCTGTTTCATATAACATTAACAGAAAACGTGGTGACTTAAAGTTATTTGAGTTTGGTAAAACTTATCATCAATATTCAGAGCAACGTGAAGAACACAAGCATTTGTCATTGTTTGTAACTGGAAATAAATCAGATGAGTATTGGGATCCCAAAGTTCAGTTATCTCCAAGTGATTTCTTTTACTTAAAAGGTACCGTCGAAATTATTTTACAACGCCTAGGTTTACATCGATTGAAATCTTCTCCATTAAAATCAGACCTATTAAGTGAAGGCATGAGCTTATCTCTAGGAAAACTTAAAATAGTAGATTTTGGCTTAGTTAAAAAAACAACACTTAAGCATTTTGGAATTTCTCAAAATGTACTATTTGCAAATTTTAATTGGGATAATGTATTAGAAATAGCAAAACATAATAGTATTAAATTTAAAGCTATACCTAAGTACCCTGAGGTCCGTCGTGATTTTGCATTACTTATAGACAATACGGTTACTTTCGAGGATATTTTCACTATTGCAAAACAAACTGAAAAACAACTACTAAAAAATGTAAATTTGTTTGATGTATATGAAGGCAAAAACTTACCTGGTGGTAAAAAGAGTTATGCCGTGAGTTTTACATTACAGGATGAAAATAAAACTCTGACTGATAAACAAATTGATAAAATAATGAACAAGTTACAGGCCAATTTTGAGTCTAAACTTGGTGCAGAATTACGATAATATGAGATATAGACTTATTTTTCTTATTAGCTTTTTTTTATTAGTTATTAATAAGTCTAATGCGCAACAACTCAAAACCCAGATAGATAGCACTAAACCTCAAACGATTTGGCAAATGGCCAAATACGACACAAGGTACACTCTAAAAAGTGTTGGTCATGCTTTCACCAGACCTTTACATTGGAAAGGGAATGACTTTGCAAAATTAGGAATTCTACTAGGAGGAACAGCAGCACTTACCTTTACTGATGAGCCAATACAGGAGTTTATCCAGAATCAAAGACGTGATTTCCCAAAAGTTGTAAGAGATTTTGGTTGGTATTTTGGTAGTCCTCAAAACTACTTTATGGCTAATGCCGGTTTATATGGCTTTGGACTTTTTACAAAAAATGAGAAGATTAGAAAAACTAGTGTTCTTATAATTTCATCATCATTAACCACTGGTTTAATTCAAACCTTTACAAAGAATGCAATTGGTCGTGCAAGGCCAAGTAGAAATGCTGGTCATCTAGAATTTTCGTCTTTTGCAAATGAATCTAGTTTTCGCTCGTTTCCTTCAGGGCACACCGTATTATCTATTACTATGGCGCATTCTATTGCTAAACAATTTGAAAACCCATGGGTAAAAGCTGGAATTTATACTGTTGGAGCTATTCCTCCAATATCAAGGCTTGTCGATGACGCACATTGGTTTACAGATATAGCTTTTAGTACAGTTCTTAGTATTATTGTTGTGGATAGCATTGATAATTTCTTATTCGATGACAAAGCATACGATTATCCAAAAAAAGAAAAAGTGATTTCTTGGAATCTTAGATTTTCAACAAATCAAATTGGTTTGGTTGGCACCTTCTAAGTGAAAATTATTTATCATTTTATTCACATTTAACATATCTATATTCTTTACTTTTAACAGAACTAAAAAAATAAACTATGGCAAATATTACATTAGGTGGTAACCCAGCTACAACTGTAGGTAACCTTCCAGGAATAGGATCAAAAGCTCCCGATTTTAAATTGACTACTACAGATTTATCAGATAAAACTTTAGCAGATTTTAGTGGTTCAAGATTGGTATTGAATATTTTTCCGAGTGTTGACACAGGTGTTTGTGCACAATCTATTAGAACCTTTAATAAAAAAGCAAGCAACTTAGAAAATACTAAAGTACTATGCATATCTAAAGATTTGCCATTTGCTATGGCACGTTTCTGTGGTGCTGAAGGTTTAGATAACGTTATAAACCTTTCTGATTATAAGACTGGAGATTTTGGAAACACTTATGGTGTTACTTTTAAAGATAGTGCATTTGAGTCACTGCACTCAAGATCTGTTGTTGTCGTAGATACGGATGGAACAATTTTACATACTGAGCAAGTTTCAGAAACTGGTGAAGAACCAAACTATGAAGCGGCTCTAAATGCTTTAAATTAATATATGCCAAATAGGAATAAAGAATCTTTTGGAGTCAATCGCCTTAAAAGCGTAGGTTATGCTTTTAAGGGTTTGGTGGTTTTGGTAAAGACTGAAAACAGTATAAAACTTCAGCTCATCATTGGATCAATTGTAACTATTGCAGGAATTTATTTTAATATTTCTACTACAGAATGGCTAATTCAACTAGTGATGATAGCCATGGTTATGAGTGTTGAAGGCGTAAATACTGCTATAGAATATATGGCAGATTTTATTCACCCGGACCACCACCCTAAAATTGGACTTATTAAAGATATTGGTGCTGGTGCCGTTCTTATTGCTTCTATAGCAGCGATCATTGCCGCTGGGATTATTTACATTCCCAAAGTATTTGCTTAATCTTTATATTGTTAATAACACCTTGGTATAAATACCAAAACCGTTAGGATAAACGTTACTTATTTGTATTTTTGATTTAGTACTAAATCTATCACTTCCTTTATAGGATTTTATTAATGGCAAAAAGAACAACCAAGAAAAAAACCAAAGCTAAACCAAAGACTAAGCGTAAGCCTATCTCTTTAAAATTATCAAACCAACAAAAATTAATCGTTGGTAGTTTACTGATAATTCTGGGTGTACTTTTATTTATTTCCTTTGTGTCCTTCTTGTTTACAGGTAAAGAAGATCAGAGTATTTTATCTGAATTCCCTTCTAGACAAGTCGAGGCTAAAAATTGGGCTAACCAATTTGGAGCCAAATTAAGCGAATGGTTTATAACCAAAGGATTTGGTTTACCCTCATTTATATTTTCAGGATTATTATTTCTATCTGGCGTTTATGTAACGCTAAACTTAAAGCTATCTAAGCTACGTAAACATTGGATTTGGGGAACACTAATTGTAATATGGCTATCAATATTTTTTGGATTTTTTACTCACAAGTACGATATACTTGGTGGTGTCATAGGCTATGAAATGAATCACTTTTTTCAAGATTATATTGGTAAAATAGGTACTGCTCTCCTACTTGCCTTTGGTCTTATTGTGTATTTAGCAATTCGTTTTAAAGTGACTGGTGATACGTTTGTTAATCTATTTAAAAATGCTAAAAAAGATTTTAAAGATGATTTTGATTCAAATGAATCAAATACCGCTGAAGATAAAGTAGTCCCTATTGATAATAGTCTATCTGAAGAGGCAGAATCCATCAAATCTGCATTTGAGATTCCATTAGATAACATAGAACCTACTATTTCTAAACATTCAAAAATAGAAAAAGACAACCCTACAGAACTTAAGGTTGAACCTCCAAAAGAAATGGAGGTTATTATAAAAGAGCCTGAAGTTGAGATGAAGATTGAGGTTACCGAAGAAGAAAAATCTGAAACAGATAATCTTGCGGATAAACTCGTTGAGGATTTTGGACAATTTGACCCAACATTAGAGTTGAGTAATTTTCAATTTCCGCCATTAGATTTATTAAAAAAATACGATAACGAAGGTATCTCAATTGACCAAGACGAGCTTGAAGAAAATAAAAATCGTATCGTAGAAACACTTAATAACTACAAAATAGGTATTACAAGTATTTCTGCCACTATAGGTCCAACTGTGACCTTATATGAGATTGTTCCTGAAGCTGGTATTCGTATTTCAAAAATCAAAAATCTTGAAGATGATATTGCATTATCACTTTCGGCCTTAGGGATTCGTATCATTGCACCTATTCCTGGAAAAGGTACTATAGGTATTGAGGTCCCAAATAAAAATGCGACTATTGTTTCTATGCACTCTGCTATAGCATCTAAGAAGTTTCAGAATTCAGCAATGCAATTACCCATAGCTTTAGGTAAAACAATTAGCAATGAAACACTCGTTGTAGATTTGGCAAAAATGCCTCACTTACTCATGGCTGGTGCTACAGGTCAAGGTAAATCTGTTGGTCTTAATGCTGTACTGACCTCTTTACTTTACAAGAAGCATCCTGCGGAGGTTAAATTTGTTTTAGTTGACCCAAAGAAAGTGGAGCTTACACTCTTTAATAAAATAGAACGTCACTATTTAGCGAAACTACCAGACAGTGAAGACGCTATTATAACAGATAATACTAAGGTAATTAATACTTTAAATTCTCTATGTATTGAAATGGATAACCGCTACGATTTGCTAAAAAATGCATTTTGTAGGAATATTGCTGAATACAATAAGAAATTTAAAGAACGTAAACTTAACCCAAATGATGGACATCAATTTTTACCTTACATCGTTTTAGTTGTTGATGAGTTTGCAGATTTAATAATGACTGCAGGCAAAGAGGTAGAAACACCTATTGCACGCTTAGCACAATTAGCACGTGCCATAGGGATTCACTTAATTATAGCCACGCAACGTCCTTCTGTAAATGTCATCACAGGGATTATTAAAGCAAATTTTCCAGCCAGAATTGCATTTAGAGTAACCTCAAAAATAGATTCTCGTACTATTCTTGATGGCTCTGGAGCTGACCAATTAATTGGTCGTGGTGATATGTTGTATACTCAAGGTAATGACTTAATCCGTATACAATGCGCCTTTGTTGACACACCAGAAGTAGAACGTATAACAGAATTTATTGGTTCTCAGAAAGCATATCCAGACGCTTATCTTCTGCCAGAATATGTAGGCGAAGAAGGTGGCACAAATCTTGATATAGACATAGCAGATAGAGATAAGTTGTTTAAAGAAGCTGCTCAAATTATAGTCACAGCACAACAAGGGTCAGCGTCTTTATTGCAACGAAAACTAAAATTAGGGTACAATAGAGCTGGTAGACTTATTGACCAACTAGAAGCTGCTGGAATAGTCGGTGGTTTTGAAGGTAGTAAAGCGCGTCAAGTTCTAGTACCAGATTTAATAGCCCTCGAACAATTATTAGAAAACGAAAGCCAATAATGGCATTTAATAAAACAAAATGAAAAAATTAAGTATTCTTTTAGCATTAATTATCACTAGTACTGTATTTGCACAAGACAAGGCTGAAGCACTTTTAAATGAAGTTAGCAAGAAAGTTAAAGCTTACGAAAATATTAGTGTGGATTTTAAATACGAACTTAATAATGTTAGTGAAAATATTACGCAAGAAACCAAAGGCGATGTTACTATACAAGATGATAAATATGTATTAAACGTCCTAGGCGTAACTCGTATTTACGACGGTAAAACACTATATAATATTAGTCCAGAAGATGAAGAAGTAACTATATCTTCAGAAAACACAGAAGATGAAGGTACAATAACACCTAGCAAGATGTTATCTTTTTATGAAGATGGTTATAACTACAAAATGGACATTGTTCAGAATGTTAAGGGTAGAAAAATTCAGTATGTAAAATTAACACCTATTGACAGTAACGCAGAAATAAAGCATGTTCTATTAGGTATAGATGCAACAACAAAACATATTTATAATTTGATAGAAGTTGGTAAAAACGGCACAAAAACAACATTAACCGTTAATTCTTTTAAAACCAACCAAGCTATACCAAAAACTCTATTTACTTTTGATAAAAATAAGTACAAAGACTATTACATCAATAAAATAGATTAGACTTGAAGATTTTAGACAGGTACATATTAAAAACCTACCTAAACACATTTGTGAGCATATTTGTAATATTTATGTTCATTTTTGTTTTACAAGGGCTTTGGCTATATATCTCAGAGTTAGCTGGTAAGGACTTAGATATTGTTACTACCTTTAAATTTATTTTTTATTATTCTCCTAAGTTAATTCCTCTCGTTATTCCACTAACAGTATTATTAGCTTCAATCATGGTTTTTGGGAATTTTGCAGAAAACTATGAGTTTGCGGCGATGAAATCTACAGGGATTTCGCTGCAACGTGCAATGAGAAGTTTATCTGTCTTTATAGTAGCACTTGGTTTTGGGTGTTTCTTTTTTGCCAATAATGTGATTCCTTGGGGAGAATACAATTTTTATAATCTAAGACGAAATATAGCTAAAGTAAAACCTGCATTGGCAATTGCAGAAGGGCAATTCAATACTATAGGTAATATTAATATCAAAGTTGATAAAAAAAGTGGTGAGCGTGGACAGTTTTTAAATAACGTCGTTATTCATCAAAAAAAGTCATTTAGAAGCGGAAACTATACTGTTATTATTGCTGAAAAAGGAGAGCTAAAAAGTGCTGAAGATTCTAATATACTTAAGCTTGAACTCTCAGATGGTAATTTTTATGACGAACTAATTACTAGAGATATACGAAAATTCAATAAGCGGAAACCTCATGCTCAAAGTCAATTTAAAACCTATACTATAAACATAGATTTAGGTAATTTAAAAATAGATGTAGATGAGAAAAATACTGACGATAGATACAGCATGCAGGATGTTAGTGATTTAAATTACTCAATAGATAGCTTGTATAAAAAACGGAATAAAGATTATGAAGCATTTTCTACAAGTTTATATAACAGAAGTACATATACTAACCTAAAGACCTCTTATGAAGCGACAAATGATACTATTCATGATACAGATATCTTAGATCTTTTTAATACCAAAACCAAAGTTCAAATTTTAGGATTAGCATTTAACACTGCAACTAGTACTTCTCAAATTATTCAAACCAACGAAAAAACATTTAACGCACAAACTTCTAACAGAAACAGACATATTATAGCATTGCATGAAAAATATGCTTTAGGCTTTGCTTGTATTATTCTATTTTTTGTTGGGGCTCCTCTAGGTGCTTTAATTAGAAAAGGTGGCATAGGCCTGCCAATGGTTATAGCCATATTATTGTTTCTTACCTATCATTTTATTGGGATTTTTATTAAAAATAACGCCAAAACAGATGCTATAGACCCAGCATTAGGTACTTGGTTATCTACTTTAATAATGCTACCTCTGAGTATCTATCTAACCTATCGAGCTACAAATGACAGAGGACTAATAAATCTCGACTTTATAACAGTACCTCTAAAAAAGTTCTTTGCCTTTAAACCAAAGTCAGAACTAAACACTATTAAAAATATTCAATCTTATAGTTATTACAACAAACACTCAATAGATGAACTTATTGATATTGTTAAAACACAAGATGAGTTTGATTTAGATAAAAAACCAAAACAAATAGCGCTTCAGCATTTATTTGATAGAAAAATTACAATTGCTGAGTTAGAAGAAAAAGAATTGGTTGTTCCTGAAAATATTAAAAATGCCAAATATTATTTAAAAGATTATATAGACTACTCAAAAACTAATTTGGTCACATTCAGTTTAGGAGTCATATTCTTGATTCTTCATTTTGTATTTAAAAACAATAAACTACCAGAGTTATCAGAAATTGTAAAGTCATTAAGTTTTATAGCCTTTGGCATGTTTGGACTATACGTTATAGTTTCGTCTGTATATTATTCCAAATTTTATAAATCCATTGGACAATCTAGTAAGAGGGTTAATCCGTTACTCATAGTATTAAGTTTGCCCTTCTACCCAATAAAGCACTTTTTATTAAAGACAAGAGTCAAAGAAGACTTCCATTTAAGTTGCTTAGAGCAAATAAAATAAGCTTATCTTTGCAATATCAAAATACACGTCATGATTACTGAAACTGTGAGTACAAAAATCATTCTAAATACTATTGAAGAGGCCATTGAAGACATACGCCAAGGAAAGGTGATTATTGTAGTTGATGATGAGAATAGGGAAAACGAAGGCGATTTTTTAGCAGCAGCGGAAGCTGTTACTCCAGAGATGGTAAACTTTATGGCCACTCATGGACGTGGTCTTATATGCACACCTTTGACAGAACAGCGCTGTAAAGAGTTAGAGCTAAACATGATGGTACGTAATAATACGGACCCAATGGAAACTGCTTTTACTGTTTCTGTAGACTTAAGAGGTAATGGCGTTACTACAGGAATTTCTGCAAGTGACCGTGCTAAAACTATAAAAGCTTTAGTCGATAAAGACACAAAGCCATTTGAACTCGCTAGACCAGGTCATATTTTTCCTTTAGTTGCCAAAGAAGGTGGTGTTTTAAGACGTACTGGACATACTGAAGCAGCTATAGATTTTGCGCGTTTAGCAGGTTTTAAACCAGCTGGTTTCATTGTTGAAATAATGAACGAAGATGGAACAATGGCCCGTTTACCTCAATTAGTAGATGTTGCCAAAAAATTTGATTTAAAAATTGTATCTATTGAAGATTTAGTAGCCTATCGTATGGAGCACGATTCTTTAATAGAAAAGAAAGAAGATTTTGATATTGAAACGCGTTTTGGTAAATATAGATTACGCGCATACAAACAAACTACAAATAATCAAATTCATATAGCGCTAACTAAAGGCAACTGGAATTCTGGTGACGAAGTGTTAACTAGAATAAACTCTACATTAGTAAATAATGATATTTTAGGCACTTTAACCAACAATCCTGATAAGAAGTTAGATAACATGTTTAATGTTATTAATAAAGCCGGAAAAGGTGCAATAGTATTTATAAATCAGCAAAACCAAACTACAAATTTATTAAGTAGACTTTCTATTCTAAAAAGTAGCCAAAAAGAAGGGCAAATTGCTAAAGCGCCACGTATTGCTATGGATACAAAAGATTTTGGTATTGGTGCTCAAATCTTGCATGATTTAAACATCAGTAAAATAAAATTAATTTCTAACAGTGAGCAAACCAAACGTGTTGGTATGATTGGTTATGGTTTAGAAATAATTGATTATGTCAATTACTAAAGATTAGCTTTTATGAGCTGAGCCATTTTTTTAGCTCTTTGCTTTACTTCTTCTTCTCTCCAAGATAATTTTATTAAACAAGAAATATTTCTTGCAATATAACTATCTGACTGTTTGTAAGTTTTACCTTGAAGATACTGAAGCCCTTCTTTTACTTCTTGAGCAATAGGGAATAATGACTTTAGTTCTTTTAAGTGATTCCATTTTCTGATATAATGCCAATTATTATCATAATAATGAAAGCAAGCATCTACTCCACTTTCCTTAAAAGCTTGAGAGACTCTGCGGGCTATATCTAAATCTGGTAAAAAGAAATTTAGAAAAGCACAACTTTCTACTCCTCCATCGGGCACAGTTCTAAACTCAACTTCAGGGATTTGCTGCAATTCTGCTCTAATGATATCAAAATTACGTTTCTGTAGTGCTAAAAATTCTGGTAAGCGCTTTACTTGAGCCAAACCAACAGCAGCATGCAATTCTGATATTCTAAAATTATAGCCTAAAAATGGATGTGTTTCAGCACCTCTATCACTTCCAATATGGTCATGACCGTGATCACTATAATGGTCTGCATTAATATAATACGTTTTATTATTACTAATTACTGCACCACCTTCGCCGCAGGTTATAGTTTTTACAAAATCAAAAGAAAAACAACCTAAATCAGCAATACTACCAAGAGGTTTGCCTTTATAAGAACCTCCAATGGCTTGGCACGCATCTTCAACAAAAACTAAATTATGCTTATCACAAACAGATTTAAGTGCATCCATATCTGCCATACTCCCACACATTTGCACAACCATAACAGCTTTTGTTTTTGGAGTAATTGCAGCTTCTACAGCTTTTGGATCTAGAGTTAATGTACTATCAATATCTACTAGAATAGGAATTGCACCTAGCATCATTATGGCTTCAAAACTCGCAACAAATGTAAATGTTGGCATAATAACCTCATCTCCAGCACCAATACCTGCAGATGCTAAAGCAACAGAAACCGCAGCAGTTCCACTAGATACTAATTGCACATGATTGGTTTGAAATGTTTTTTGAAGCTCAGCTTCAAGCGCTTTGGCTTTCCAATGTCCATTGCGCATACCATCAAAACCATAGCGCATTAAAACGCCATTATCTAAGACGTCATTGACACTTTCGCGTTCAGCGTCTCCAAATAATTCAAATCCTGGCATAGTTAATTAGATAAATCTTTAAATTCATTTAAGAAGAGTTCAATATTTGCATCTTCAAATTTTGTAAGCAAAGGCAAGTAATTTCTTGTTTTAAAGCGTACCGCTGTTATAGCAGGAAATACTTTATTCTTGTTATAACTTGAAATAACTCTACTATTATATCTATGCTTCTCATTATTATTTGCATCCTCAATTAATAATCCAACAATACTGTTTGAATTATTTTTAAACTCATCCGATTTTAAAATGCGCTTCTTTATTACACGTTCTATATTTGGGCTCTGTCCATTATTAAAATAAATAACTAAAATTTTATTATCCTTTTGAGCCTTACTTAGTGCCGTAGGATAGTCTGTTTCCCAAACAATACTTTGCGATAAAACTGGCATAGATACCAAACACAGCAAAACTAAAAATATGTAATTTTTCATATCATAAAATTTATCAAAAAACAAATATAACACTTTGATATACTTAAGCTAAAAACTATAAATCTATTACTGTAGCATCTATAGATTTTCTAACTTTTTTTAATGTAGAAAACATATCGTCTTCTGCTCTATAGCCTACTGGTAACAACAATACTGATTTCAATCCTTTTTCTGATAATCCTAGCACTTTATCATAAGCCTCAGGGTTAAAGCCTTCCATAGGACAGCTATCAATCTTCTCTAACGCACAAACTGTCATCAAATTGCCTAAAGCTATATAAGCTTGACGTGTTGCCCAATCGATTTTTTTTGCTTCTGGCATCGTTTTAATTGTAGACTTTAATTGATTCTTAAAAGGCTCCAAGATTGATTCTGGCGTATTCCTAATTGCAGTAATATTTTCAAAATGCTCATCTACATCGCTATTATCAATTTCATTTTGAATACATAAAATCAATAAATGCGAAGCATCAACGACCTGACGCTGATTATAAGAATGTTCTACTAAAGCTTCTCGCTTAACTTTATCTTCAATGACTACAAGCTTTAGGGTTTGCAGGCCATAAGATAATGCCGTAAGGTTAAAGGCCTCTTTAAGTATTGATAATTGCTCATGAGATATAGATTTAGTGGCATCAAACTTTTTGGTTGCGTACCGCCATTTTAATTGCTCAATAACGTTCATAGACTTTTTTTTGCAAAAATACGGAATGTTATATTGAAGTAATCCACAAAAAAAGCTTCATCAAAATTTGATGAAGCTTTTGCGGAGAAAGAGGGATTCGAACCCCCGGAGGTGTGACCCTCGCCAGTTTTCAAGACTGGTGCATTCGACCACTCTGCCATTTCTCCTTGAGTGTCTCATTAGGTATTACCTAAATGCGGATGCAAATATAAAATCCTTTTTTGCTTTTGCCAAGGCTTTTTTCTATTTATTTAAAATAATAACTAAAGCATCGAATTATTCAACAAAAAGTATTCAATTTTAATAATCCATTGTATTTTCGGCACAATAAATGTTTAATACTTCGTTATTAAAAAAACTTTAATCAATGAAACGACTATCACTTACGTTTATTCTTTTTACTGGAGTTTTACTCTCTGCACAAAACAAGACTATTGGCTTTGGAGAGAAATTAGTCTTTACTGCGTCATATAACATATCTGGTCTACTTACAGACATTGCTCAAGTAACAATGGAAACCAGTAAAGTAAGTACTTCAAAAAGCACTTTGATGCGTTTAAAATGTAGAGCTACAACATTTAGCAGCTTCGATAGTTTTTTTAAGGTTAGAGACTTATACGAGAGCTATGTTAGCCCAACCAGTTTAACGCCATATTTGTATAAACGTGATATTAATGAAGGTGGGTATTACAAATTTATGCAATACAAATACAGGCGCAAATCAAAATCAGTTGAGAGTATAAAAAAGAAACGTCGAAGCGATGGCACTATATGGGAAGAAAAGAAAACCTTAAATATTAGTAGCTCAACAAAAGATTTGGTAGCAACACTATATACATTACGAAATTTAGATATTAATAAAGCTAAGGTTGGAGACTCTTCTAGCTTTAAAGTATTGTTTGATAATGAAGAATCTACAGTAGTGTTTAAATATTTAGGAAAAGAAACTATTGCATCAAATATTGGACGTAAAGAATGCTATAAAATAGCCATAAGCCTTAGAGGTTCAGATTTGCTTAAAGGAAATAACTCTAATGTTATATGGTTAACGGCTGATGCAAATAAAGTTCCTGTACTAGCAAAATTTAAAATCCCTGTAGGCAATGGTGAATTAAAAATTAAGTCAGCCTCAGGTTTAAAAAACTAATATTATGAAAAAACTACTAATAATTCTAGGGTTCATTTCTGCTATATTAAGTGTTATATTATCAGTTACGCCACTCTACAAAATAGCTGTATTTCCAATTATTATAGCTTTTATTTGTGGTATAGCACTACTCTACTTAGCAAAGAAAAAACAGATAAAGACTAAGGCCATACAATATGTTTTCTTGCTATCCATTATTTCGTTATCATTTGTAATCTATAAGAGCATATTCCAAGAAACTGAAGTTGACAATACTGAAGAGCTCGAAAAATTAGATGAATCTTCTGAAGAAGAGGCTATAAAAGAATTAGAAGACCTAGAAATTGATGATTAGATTTTTTATTCAATTCTAATTTTTCCTTTATTTTTGAGCTTCAATAATTTAGTATAAATGAAGATATTAGTTGTTCCCCTACTACTTTTAGTTGGTACATGTTCTAATCAACGACATAGTGAAAAAGTTGATAATTTAAAAAACTCAATATCTTATTCTGAAAAAGCCCCTGTAGAAACGTATCTAAATACAATTACTACTGAAGACTTAGAAGTCCACCTTAATGAAATTGCCTCGGATAAGTATGCTGGTCGTAGAGCTGGTGCTGATGGACACAATGAAGTTTGTGATTATATCCGAAAGTATTACGATTCTCTACAAATAAAAGCACCAAAGGCGTATCCTGATTATTTTCAAACTATACCAAAGTCTTATTTACCGGAAGAATTAAAAGTCTCTCAAAATGTAATCGCTTATATAGAAGGTTCAGAATTTCCAGAAGAAGTTTTAGTAGTCTCTGCGCACTCAGACCATATGGGTGTAATTGATGGTAAAATACATAATGGTGCTGATGACAATGCTTCCGGCACATCTGCAATTATGGAGGTTGCACAAGCTTTTCAATTAGCAGTTGAAAATGGACACAGACCAAGACGAAGTATCGTTTTTTTGCATTTGACCGCTGAAGAATATGGCCTCTATGGGTCTCTTTTTTATACTGAAAATCCCGCTTTTCCTTTAGAAAATACAGTGGCAAATTTAAACACAGATATGATTGGTCGTGTAGACAAAAGGCATGAAGACAATGAAGAATATATTTATTTAATAGGCTCTGACCGTATTAGTACAGAGTTAGATTTCATAGTTAGAAAAGCTAATGAAGAGTTTACACATCTAGAACTAGATTATAAATACAATGCTTTAAATGACTCAAACAGATACTACAACCGTTCAGATCATTATAATTTTGCTCTAAAAAACATACCTGTAATTTTCTTTTTTAATGGTGAGCATAAAGATTATCATAAGCCAACAGACACTGTAGAAAAAATCAATTATAAAGTGCTTCAGAAAAGAGCTCAGTTAATTTTTGCAACTGCTTGGTATGTGGCAAATTCTGATAATCCGCCTGCAAAAGAAGTGCTTTGATGTTAAAGTATGTTAATCAAATATTGATTTGTGTTTTTACTCCTCAATATTTAGTTATTTTTAAACCTAAGACTAAATGCAGTCATAATTAACCGAAAACAAAATTCAATTACATAATGAAAAAATTAGTTCCTATCATATGTTTATCTACTATCATATTTGCCTGTGGTAGCGGAAAAGGTAATAACTCAAATGCTTCAAGTAAAAGTGTTGCCAATCCTGTAGACTATGCTAAAACCATAACGCAAGATGAGCTTAAGACCTTGCTGTATAAATATGCTTCTGATGAATTTGAAGGAAGAAATACTGGAGAGAAAGGTCAAAAAATGGCTGTCGAGTATTTAAAAGAACAGTACATGTCCATGGGAATTTCTTCACCCTATAATAATGATAATTACTTTCAAGAAGTGCCGCTTCAAAAACAACAAGTAGCAGAAGCAGAAATTATGGTTAACGGAACGTCTTACGATGCCTACACTAATCATATAGTCTTAGCAATCTCCAAAAGCTTAGACTTAAAAGCATCAGAAATCGTATATGTAGGTCACGGTATTGATGCAGATAATTATTCTGATTATAAAGATGTAGATGTTAAAGGAAAGATTGTTTTAGCGAAAGCGGGCGAACCAAAAGATGCAAGTGGAAACTACATAACTTCTGGAACAACAGAAAATACAAAATGGACAAATGGTCGTCAATCACTATCTAGTAAAAGAAATGCAGCTAAAGATAATGGTGCAAAAGCAATGTTATATTTTGATGGCAATTTGTTTTCTAGATATGCGCCATTCTACAAAAGAGGCATCTCAGGAAGGTTATCTTTAAAGACTAAAAGTGATGATTTTGCTTTTCTTATGATTGAAGAAAACTTGGCTAAGGCATTACATGACTCAATATCTGAAGATGGTTCAGCTAAAGTTTTGAGTACAAACCTAACATTGAAAGCTGAAAGAAAAGCTGAGGACATCATGTCAGAAAATGTTGTAGCTTTTATAAAAGGGTCTGAAAAGCCTGATGAAGTATTAGTTATATCTGCGCATTTAGATCATGAAGGTATTAAAAACGGTCAAGTATATAACGGTGCGGATGATGATGGCTCCGGTACAGTTGCAATTTTAGAAATAGCTGAAGCTTTTCAAGAAGCAGTAAAAAACGGACACACACCTAAGCGTTCTATATTGTTTTTACATGTTACTGGTGAAGAAAAAGGTCTTTTAGGATCTAGATATTACACAGATATGGATCCTATTTACCCTCTTAAAAATACTGTTGCTGATCTTAATATAGATATGATAGGTAGAATTGACCCTAAGCGTAAGGAAGGTGACCGTAACTATGTTTACCTTATTGGTAGTGACAAATTAAGTACAGAGTTGCATGAACTATCTGAAGACGTCAATAAAAAGTATACTAACATAGAATTAGACTACACATACAATGATGAAAATGATCCTAACCGTTATTATTACCGTTCTGATCATTATAATTTTGCCAAAAATAATGTTCCTGTAATTTTCTATTTCAACGGAACTCACGCTGATTATCACAAACCAAGTGATACACCAGATAAAATTGAATACGATTTGTTAGAAAACAGAACTCGCTTAGTGTTTCATACAGCATGGGAAGTTGCTAATAGAGATGAGCGCATTGTCGTAGATAAAGCTGAATAATAATCTTTATAACATAATACAAACAAAAAAAGCCTTTCAAATTTGAAAGGCTTTTTTTTGGGTGGAAGATGGGGCTCGAACCCACGACTTTCGGTACCACAAACCGACGCTCTAACCAACTGAGCTACAACCACCATTTTAATAGGACTGCAAATGTAAATTATTTCCCATTTTCTGCAAAGGCTTTTTTTAACTTATTTTAAATCAAATAAGCTTTCCACAGCAGGAAAACGTTCAACAGTATAACCTTCAGCATGTTCTACTCCTACCATACGGCCAGTGTTTCTTGCACGATACTCAATACTATCGGAAAAATTCTTACTAGATATTGGTGTTTCTGGTTCTTTACTATCAGGGTTATAAAACTGTGTTTTATAAGCAAATACAGATGCCATTTTTTGTTCCATAAAACCAGTTATATCTACTACAACATCAGGCTTTAAATCTTTCCATTGTATATAATGATAAACTGCTTTTGGTCGCCATGATGATTGACTTTTCCCATTTATCTCAGTTTCAATTTTAATTAATCCGCTTAAAAAACAAGCATTACTAACCAGTTGACTTCCCTTTCTATGATCTATGTGTCTATCATCAATAGCATTACAAAGCACAATTTCTGGCTGATACTTTCTAATCATTTTAATGACTTCTAATTGATGTGCCTTATCATTAACAAAAAAACCATCCGCAAAAGCTACATTTTCTCTAACTGCTACACCTAATATTTGTGCAGCATCAGCAGCTTCTTGATCCCTGGTTTCTGCTGTTCCACGTGTCCCTAACTCTCCACGTGTTAAATCAAGAATACCTACCTTTTTTCCGTTGGCAACTTCTTTGGCTACTGTGCCACCACATCCTAACTCTACATCATCAGGATGAGCGCCAATGGCTAATATGTCTAATTTCATCATAATATTTTTAAAACATCATTAGCTATGCATTCATAGCTTGTTCAATATCCTTCTTTAAATCTTTAAGGTTTTCTATTCCAACTGAAAAACGAATCAATTGGTCACTTATACCTACAGCGTTACGTTCTTCTTGAGTTAATAATGCATGTGAAGTCAAATGTGGAGAAATAACTGTACTCTCTATTCCTGCTAAACTCATAGAAGATTTTATCAATTTTAAAGCCTTCTGAAAGGTTTCGGAATCTAAACTTTTATCTAATTCAAAAGATAACATAGCACCAAAGCCTTTCATTTGGGCTTTTGCTAATTTATACTCGGGATGTGATTTTAACCCTGGATAATATACCTTAGAAACTTTTGGATGTTTATTTAACCATTTGGCAAGTTTTAAAGCGCTTTTTGTTTGGGCTTTTACACGCAATCCCAAGGTTTTCATACTACGTTCTAGCATCCAAACCGTCATATCACTTAGGCTTCCTCCTAAATTCTTTGATACGTTCCAAATACGATCCATATGTTCTTTTGAACTTGCTACAGCTCCTGCACAAATATCGCTATGACCTCCAAAATATTTAGTAGCGGAATGCATTACCATATCAATACCGTAGCTAGCCGGGTTTTGATTTATAGGTGAGGCAAATGTATTGTCAATGGAAGTTAATATCCCTTTTGACTTTGCCAGCTCAGCAATAGCTTTAATATTAGTAATTGTAAGCAAAGGATTTGAAGGTGTTTCAATATGTATCAGTTTTGTATTTGACTGAATTGCTGCTTCAAAATCTTTTACTTCATAACCATTTGTAAAGGTATATTCTATGCCATACTTTGGGAATTCTTCTTTTATAAAATTCACTGTGCCTCCATACAGTGTATTCTGTACGACTAAATGGTCACCCTTACTTAAAAAAGCCAAAAACATATGGCTAATCGCTGCCATTCCAGACCCAAATATCATAGCGGTTTCAGTACCTTCTAATGCAGCTATTTTTTTTGATAAATACTCCTGGTTTGGCGTATTAAAATAACGAGGATATCGCTTAACATCCACATCTAAAAACTCATAGGAAGAGCTCAAATACATTGGAGAGACAGCGCCTTTAAACTGCTTATCTTTAATTTCACCAACATGAGTACAGATTGTATTTACACCTAATTTCTTTTCTGACATATTGTGCATTTTTATTACCATAAAAGTAATGAAAAGTGTGCTATACTTTTACTGATTTCCAATATCCTTTTTTAAACCAAAAAATACCTAAAATTACGATGAGAACCTCAGCCAAAGTTATAGCTAAAAATACGCCTAATGGTCCAAAATCAAATGTCAACGCCATGAGGTAAGCAAACGGTAATTGAAATAACCAAAAACATATAAAGTTTATCCAAGTTGGTGTTTTTGTATCACCAGCTCCGTTAAAGGCATTAATAACTACCATACCATAGCCATAGAAAATATAGCCTGCTGCAATAATTCTAAGGCATAGCGCTCCATTTCTAACTACCTCAGCTTCTTGAGAAAACAACCCAACTATTTGGGGTGCAAATAATAAATATATAACAGAAACTATACCCATAAAAGCAGCACTGTACTTTCCGGTTTTCCATACAGATTGTTCTGCACGGTCTGGTTTCTTAGCTCCTAAATTTTGACCAACTAATGTAGCCGCTGCATTACTCATTCCCCATGCTGGCATTAATGTAAACATCATAACACGAATAGCAATTGTGTAACCTGCTAATACTTCACTACCAAATTCGCTCATTATACGCATTAAAAAGACCCATGACGATGTTCCTATTAAGAATTGTCCAATACCACCAAGTGAAACTTTTATGAGATTAACCATAACAGCCACTCTTATCATGAGATCCTTGAGACCAACTTTAATACGACTCCATCCGTAGAACAATACAAATAATTGAAAGATAACTGCTGTACCTCTACCAATTGTTGTAGCTATTGCAGCACCTTGTACACCATAAGCAGGAATTGGTCCAAATCCAAAAATAAATATTGGGTCCAAAATAATATTTAAGCTATTAGAAACAATTAAAGCCCACATAGCAACTGAAGCGTCTCCTGCACCTCTAAAAATGGCATTGATTAAAAAGAGTAACATAATGGTTACGTTGCCGCCTAAAAGTATTTGTGTATAACCATAGCCTTCTTCAATGAGATCAGCTTCTCCGCCCATAAGACCAAGAATCTCTTTAGGATATAATATTCCTATTGCACTGATAAGGGCAGCAACGATAATACCAAGAAAAATAACTTGAACTGCTGCCTGAGAAGCACCTTCATTATCTTTTTCACCAATACGTCTTGCTACAATAGCAGTAGCAGCCATACTAAGACCAATTGCAACAGCATATACAAGAGTAATAACTGATTCTGTAAGACCAATAGTAGCTACAGCATTAACGCTAACTTGAGAGACGTAAAAAATATCTACGATAGCAAAAATAGATTCCATAAGCATTTCCAATATCATTGGAATGGATAACATAAAGACGGCTCTTCGGATACTACCAGAAGTAAAATCTTGTTCCTTGCCAGAAACAGCGATTTTAAAATATTTAAAAAATTGTTTTATTGAGATTTTGTTTGATTGCATAGTTGAAATAAGTTTAATATAAAATGTATCAAGTAATACTATTACTTGATAATTAAGACATCGCAGAGGAAGCGACAATTTTTCCGAAAGGTTAACTTATGCTATCATAATGTCAAATATGCACATTATTTTTCAATTAGAAAGGAGTTCTATTAAGTAATTAATCTCTTTTACCAATATTATTGTAGGCTCTAATAATAAAAAATGCCCAAAGTGCTACTAGTGCAGAAACAACAATAGAAAACCAAAATACAATATCATCTGCCTCCATTGTTAAGAATTTTAAGGTAAATCATCACACCTAATAACGTTGGAGCCCATAGGCCTACAAAGATACCATGCAATTTATCACCAGTTAAGAATAAGTATTCTGCTACAATAATTATGACTGCACATAATGCAAGCATTAAGAAGTTTGCAGTGCCTAACTTTTTGAAGTTATTCATTTAATGAGTTGGTTTTATGCCAACAAGTTAACAAAAATGAATTTTACTTCAATAAATTCTAGTAAAATAAATATGCTAGTAATGCTGTTTATATTTTTTATAAGCGAAAAAGGCAACTATGGTAATAATACCTAATGTAATTGCTATAAACTGAAAACTTATTATTTGATCTCCACTTGCATAAGCATGCAAACCTGACAAATAAAAGTTAACACCAAAGTAAGTCATCAAGATACTAGCAAATGTTAATACAGATAATAAGTTATATAACCATTTACTTCGTAATCCTGGTACCAATCGCATGTGTATAACAAACGCATAAAACATTATACTAATCAATGCCCATGTCTCTTTTGGGTCCCAACCCCAATAACGTCCCCAACTTTCGTTTGCCCACATACCACCAAGAAAATTACCTATAGTTAGCATAACCAAACCTACGGTTAAAGCCATCTCATTAATAATGGTTATTTCTTTAATATTCAAGCCTACTCTCTCTTTATTTTCTTTTGTTGTAATAATCATTAAGAATAACGATACAAGTCCAAGTATCATACCTATAGCAAAAGGCCCATAACTGGCTACAATAACTGACACATGTATCATTAACCAATACCCTTGTAAAACAGGCTGCAAATTACCAATAGCTGGGTCCATCCAATTCCAATGTGCAACCATTAAAATTACTGATACCACAAAAGCAGATGCTGTTAATGTTAATCTACTTTTTCTTCCAAAGAGTAAACCAAACAACATTGTAGCCCAGGCTACATATATCAAGGATTCATATGCATCACTCCAAGGTGCATGACCAGATAAATACCAACGCGTAATTAATCCTCCAGTATGAAGAATAAACAAGAAAATAATAACACCTACTAAAATCTTAATAGCTACTTCTAGAGCTTTACTTCTATGCTTGAGTATTTGCCATATGATAAGAATAAATAGTAAAGTACTTGCATACATATACCAACTGAAAAGTTTCTTGAAAATATCGTATTTGTTATATGCTATTTCTGTTCTAACTTTTTCATCGGATAACATCACGTCACTACCGAGCTTTTTTTGAGTGGATTTAAAATCTTCAAGTAATCTATCTGCATTGGTGAAATCATTTTTTTGTTTGGCATTATTTAAAGTCATTAAATAATAAGCAAAACCATTTCTTATAAAGTTACCATATAAAGAATCTGTTTGTTTTATTTCATCTTTAAAACGACCGGCCTTGAATTCATAAGACGAAATCCAAGTATTGTTTTCGTCATTTGGTACTGGGAATACTTTAAGTGAGCGTCCTTCTATTAAATCCGAAAGGAGGCTCAAACGCTCGTAAGCCATTTTAATTTCTTTTTGCGACCCATTAGGTATTTGAGCACTAAAGGCATCTTCTAAATAAGGTTCTAACTTATAGGTACCGTCAGGATTAATAAAATCTAGTAAACTAGCATATTTTACAGATGTATCTACTCCAATAATACCTCGAACAGAATCGGCTTTTCGAGCAGCTAAATAAATAATTGGAATATTATACCAAAGTTGTGGACTTTCTTGAATAGACAATAGGACTTGAGTTGCTTCTAACCCTTCATAAGTATCACTTTTACTTAACTTACGCAATACCTCTGAGGCATAGGTATGCATTGGCATCATACGCCCGCTAACATCTTGAATCACCATCTTAGCAAACTTATCGGCATGCTCTTTTGGTGTTATGTTTACCTTTAAAATAGAATCTAACTGTGATTTTGTTGGTCGCTTATTTTCTTTATTGTGATTGTGACCATCATTTGCAGAATGATCTTGAGAGAAGCCAAACAAGCCTATACAAAGTAACAATCCTGTTAATAATTTTGTCTTTTTCTTTTTAAGCCTTTCAAGCTGTTTTCTTAATTCATCAAAACGTGTATTCTTTGAAAACATGATAGCCATAAGTCCAAAATAGAGTAATAAATATCCCGCATAGGTGATGTAAGTTCCCCACATGTCATGGTTTACAGAGAGGATAGTCCCTTTTTCATCTGGATCATAGCCTGATTGAAAAAAACGATAGCCTTTATGGTCTAATACATTATTCATATAAATTCGATAATCAAAATCTTCTTTTTCATTATCAAATACTGTCACTTTACTTTCAAATGATTTTGGAACATTCTGTGTTCCTGGATATTTTTCAGCAATAAAATCATTCAACTTTATTGAAAAAGGCAATTCTATTATTTTAGATCCATATAGCATTTCAATATCTAATCCACCAACTTCAATTTTTTCTAAACCCCCATAAGTGCCTTTTCCACCAATTAATCCAATTTCTTTAGTCTCGCCATTTGCAGTAACATCTATAATAAGTCCGTCTTCATCATTTTTTAATATTCTAGATTTTTTAACCACTCCAAACTCGCCCTTTAACACAGGATTAGGAATTACAATCTGCATATTTCCTATGATATAACGAGAACGCAGCGCTAAACGTTGTAAACTATCTTTGACTAATTTACCCTGTTGCATCGTAGCCATCGTTAAATACTCACCATCATAGGGCGAATTGATAAAAATACCATCATCTGTGTTGGTTATATTTATAGCACCTTCTTGATATTTATTTAATGAAAAAAGAATGTTATGAATACTCTGAACTTGACCTTCTTCTAAAAAGTGATTATGTGGCTTTCCATTTCCAGCTTCAACTATCTTTAAGTATGATTTTCCATTATCATTAGGAATGACATCCTTTTCGGCACCAACAATAAACTCTTTTAACTTAATTGTAACTTCGGTATTACCGTAATCAAAAGTTTTTTCAAAATCGTTATCTAGACGTGGAGAAAAATCAACTTCTTCTTGAATATTACGTTGTTGTAGTTGTCCTTTGACCTTATAATCTCCTACTATTCGACCTTGAATATAAGTTTTAAGAGATAGCATCTGGTTCGCAGTTTCTCCTTCTCTAATGGGCATAGCGCCTTCATAACCAATATAGCGTGTCACTCCCGCACCTACGATAATGAATATCCACGACAAATGTAAAATCAAAGTAGCCCATTTCTCTTTGCGCCATAGACGATACCTTCCGATATTACCAAAAAAGTTGATAAGAAAAAAGACCATTATAGCTTCAAACCACCAAGCATTATATATGTAATGTCTTGTAAAAGGGGTTGGCGAAGTATCCATGTTGCGGTCTAAAATAGTACCGACAGCCATGGCAACGGCAAAAACAATAAATAAAGTGGCAGTAAGTCTTGTGGAAAATAGGAAATTAGCGATTTTCTTTTGCATAGTGTATGCTTATTTTAAGCTCGTGCAAAGATAAGCCTTTTAACCGATTTTTCTAGCCTAGAGTTTATACTAAAAGTTGTTAAATTTCTTTAAGAAACTATAGTCTTTATTTTGTCATGAATTTCGAGCTTCAAAAATCTTCAAATACAAGAAAGTACCCATTTTACGTGCTCGGCGTTTAGCATTCTCTGCATAATCGCCTTCAAATAACTCATCTATGGTCTCAAACCATAAGTTTAACCATAATCCAAAATGCAACTCAGTAATACTATTATTATGCTTAGCATCTACATTAACATGAGCTTTTAAGGGATTACCCGTAAACTTTGTTTTTAGAAACAAACTCGATTCCCAAAATGTGGTTAAGTGCTGTAAATGCTCTTCCCAATTCTTAATTGTTTCATTAAAAAAAGGGCCCAAAACCTTGTCTCTTCTAATCTTTTGATAGAATGAAGAAACTAATAAATAGATATCTTCTCGAGTTTTAATATCTGTCTTTTTCATACACTACCAAAGGTAGGTTTTAATTTTAAGTTATTGAGACTAAGAGTATTTTTGTCTCGGTAGATTTCTTAGTATTTTAGCAGTATGATTTCAGTAATATTACTTGGAGCTGGTAATGTAGCTTCTCACTTATATAACGCATTTTCAGCTTCAGATTCTGTTGAAATAAAACAATGGTATAATCGCTCGTATGATGCTATAAAAAGTTTTGAAAATGACACTGAAGTTATTGATGACTTATCACAATTAAAAGAAGCAGACATTTACATAATTGCAGTAAGCGATGATGCCATTGCAAATTTATCTAAGTTATTACCTTTTGACAATCGTTTTATTGTTCATACATCTGGAAGTGTGAGTCTTCACGATTTGGATAAAAAAAATTCGAGAGGTGTTTTCTATCCGCTACAGAGTTTTTCTAAAGATGCTGAAATTGATTTTTCGACTGTTCCTATTTGTATTGAAACTGAAGATAAAAGCAGATTACAAACTCTTAAAACTATAGCAGAAGCTATAGGAAGCAAGCATTATAAAATTTCAACCGAACAGCGACAAACACTGCATCTTTCAGCTGTATTTGTAAATAATTTTACGAATCAAATGTACCGTATTGCACATGAAATAAGTGACGCAAAAAGTATTAATTTTGAGATACTAAAACCTCTGATTTTAGAAACTGCAAACAAAGTTCAAGACATGTCTCCATACATGGCACAAACTGGTCCAGCAAAACGAAATGATAAAAAAACTTTGAAAAAGCATTTAAAGCTTATTAAAGACGAAGAACATCAAGACATCTATAAATTGATGACAAAATCAATTCAGAAAACACACGGTATTAAATATCGCTTTGATATAAAACGAAAAAATAATAATGAACGATAAAAGCTATAAAGAATACTTAAATGATATTACGACATTTATTTTTGATGTTGATGGTGTATTAACTGACGGTTCTGTGACTGTGACTACAGATGGCGAAATGCTTCGCACAATGAATATTAAAGACGGATTTGCTCTAAAAACAGCTGTTGATGCGGGTTACAATGTCTGTATTATTTCTGGAGGGTCTAACGAAGGTGTTCGTAAAAGACTTAGTGGTTTGGGCATTAAGGATATTTATTTAGGCGCTCATAACAAGATTGAGCAACTCAATGATTATTTCAGCAAAAACGAAATTGCCAATAACCAAACGCTCTACATGGGAGATGATATTCCGGATTATCCAGTAATGAAGCTAGTGGCTTTACCATGTTGTCCTCAGGATGCTGTACCAGAAATAAAAGAGGTTTCTAAATATATTTCTCACAAGAATGGTGGTAAAGGAGCCGTTAGAGATGTTATTGAACAAGTACTTAAAGTACAAGGCAAATGGAATGGTAATTTTAATGCCAAGTATGATTAAAATCAGTCTTCTGTACAACCATCTATGATATACTTTTTTAAACTTATTCGCTGGAAAAATCTTCTACTAATAATACTTGCGCAGCTTCTAATAAAGTATGCACTTTTAGAACCCTTAAAAGTAGATTACGGATTAGATACTGCATTAACACCTCTTGGCTTTATTTTGCTGGTAATAGCAACCATATCAATTGCTGCTGCTGGTTATATTATTAATGATATAGAAGATGTTGAAGCAGATACGATTAATAAACCCGATTCTGTAATCATCGGTAAGCAAATCTCTGAAAAATCAGCAACAAACCTATTTATCATATTGAATATTATAGGTGTTGTTTCAGGTTTTTTAATATCAAGAGCTGTTGATAAATCTGCATTTTTTGTTTTATTTATTATCACATCTGGGTTATTGTACCTCTACTCTACTTATCTAAAGCGAATCACATTAATAGGTAATATAGTAATAGCTGGTTTAGTAAGTTTAAGTATTCTTTTGGTAGGTATTTTCGATTTAATTCCTGTGATTAGTGATAGCAATAAATCTTCACAATTATTCTTTCTGAGCCTTATTAAGGACTATGCCATCTTTGCCTTTATGATTAATTTACTCAGAGAGTTAGTAAAAGACATTGAAGACACAGACGGAGATTATAAAATGAATATACAAAGCATGCCTATACTTTTAGGAAGAAGTAGAGCAACAAAACTCGTTTTTATCCTATCATTAATTCCCCTGATGATTATTGTTTTTTATCTTTCTAACAACCTCTACAAACAACCTATGGCTATTGGCTATGTTCTTATTCTAATCGTAGCCCCGATGATTTATAGTACAATAAAACTCTTCAATGCCACGCATAAAAAAGATTACAAACACATTAGTACCGTTTTAAAACTGATAATGCTAACTGGTGTTTTATCATTATTACTATTTCAATTTATTCTCCTCAAATAATGCTGAAAGAGATTCTAAAGCCATATCGTCTTATTTTAGCATCAGGTTCTCCAAGACGCCACCAATTCTTCAAAGACTTAGGCTTAGAATTTGAGATAATTCTTAAGCCCATAGAGGAAGTTTATCCAGAACATTTGAAGCGTGAAGAAATCACAGACTACTTATCTAACTTAAAAGCCAAGCCTTTTGTTTTAGATTTAAAGTCTAACGACATCTTAATTACAAGTGACACAATTGTCTGGCACAATAATAAAGCACTTGGCAAACCAAAAGACGAACAAGACGCTTTTAGCATGCTTAAATCTATGAGTGATGGGACACATGATGTTATCTCTTCTGTTTGTTTTACTCAAAAAAACAAACAAAAAGTAGTGAATACAACTACCAGAGTAACCTTCAAAAAACTAACAGATCAAGAGATTTGGTATTATATAAAAACCTATAAGCCTTTTGACAAAGCTGGTGCATATGGCATCCAAGAATGGATTGGAGCTATAGGCATTACTTCTATTGAAGGTTCTTATAACAATGTAGTTGGTCTACCAACACACATCCTATACGAAACGTTAATTAACATTTCTAAAGACGAATAAATCGTATCTTTAAAACAAAAAAATTGAAATGAATAATTCTGTAAAAAGCATCACAGTTTTTGTGAGTTTTATTTGTGCTTTTGTTATTGCAATTTCTTGCAAAGATGAAATATCAAAGCAAGAATCAGATAATACAATCATTGCTAAAGCCGAAAAAAAGCCTGAGATTCTAAAGCCTGCTTTTGAGTTATCAAAAGATTTTAATGAGTATTGGTATGCTGGCGAAGCAGAAATAACATCTTATAAATTAGAGCAAGCACGTTACGGCGAGATTAGAGACGGTAAAGCTGTATTGGTTTTTGTAACCGAAGATTTTTTACCAGAGATACAAGTAAAGGCAGATAACTACAGTAAAGACAATATCCCTGTTCTAAAATTGAATGCTACAAAGAATTTTAATACTGGCATTTATCCGTATTCAATAATGCAGAGTACATTCTATCCTGTTTCTAATAACAAACATGCTATAAAAGTGTCTGCTTCAATACAGGAATGGTGTGGTCATGTATACGCACAATTAAATAATAGAGATGATTTTGAAATTAAGTCTCACTCCTATTTTCAATCTGAAGCTGACCAAGAAATATCTCTCGAAAAATCTATAACAGAAAATCAATTATGGACCCAGTTACGTATTAACCCAAAATCACTTCCTACTGGAAAAATAAAAGCCATTCCGTCATTAGAATATATGCGATTAAAGCATGGTAAATTTAAAGCTTACGAAGCCGAAGCAGAGTTAAAAAATGATGCTTATACACTTTTCTACCCAGATTTAAATAGAACACTAAAAATCAATTTTAATCAAGAGTTTCCACATGACATTATGGGTTGGGAAGAAACGTTTCGGGATGGTTATGGGCCAAATGCAAAGCTCTTGACAACTAAAGCTACCAAAATTAAAACCATAAAATCTGCTTATTGGGGCAAAAACTCTAATGCAGATGAAGGTTTAAGAGAAACTTTAGGGTTGAAATAATACATTCTTATAACCGTTAAATAAATCTAAAATCTCATACACGGCATAGTAACTTTTTTACCTTTGAGAAGTAACTAACTAAAACACTATGCATCGCATAAAACTAGGTATCTTATTCCTTATTGCTATTACATATTCTGTAAATGCACAACAACCAAAAAAACTAAATTCATCAGAAATATATGAAGCCGTACAAAAGCTCAATGTATTAGCCTCTGTGCTTTATGTAGCTGCGCATCCCGATGATGAAAATACACGCTTAATTGCATACATGTCCAATGAAGTTAAGGCACGTACAGCTTATTTGTCTTTAACTCGTGGCGATGGTGGTCAAAATCTTATTGGTCCAGAAATAAGAGAATTACTAGGAATTATGCGTACACAAGAGTTACTAGCTGCAAGAGGCGTTGATGGTGGAGAACAACGTTTTACTCGCGCTAATGACTTTGGTTTTTCCAAGCATCCTGATGAGACTTTAAATATATGGGATAAAGATGAAGTTTTAGCCGATGTGGTTTGGAATATTCGTCAATTTAAACCAGACATTATTATAAACCGTTTTGACCACAGAAGAGCTGGAAGAACACATGGGCATCACACGAGTTCTGCAATGCTAAGTTTAGAGGCATTTGACTTGGTAAACGATGCTTCAAAATACGCATCACAATTAAAGTATACAGACACTTGGCAGCCACAACGTATATTCTACAATACATCATGGTGGCGTTACGGAAGTCGTGAAGCTTTCGAAAAAGTAGATAAAAGCAATATGCTCAACTTTGATGTGGGTATTTACTATCCATTAAAAGGATTATCCAATAACGAATTGGCGTCTATTGCAAGTAGTCAACATTTGTGTCAAGGGTTTGGCCGCATGACTTCCCGTGGAACTCAAGACGAATATATTGAGTTCTTAAAAGGAAAACCTCTTGATGGTGATAGTCCATTTGCCGGTATAGATATTAGCTGGAACAGAATTGATGGTGGAAAAGCCATAGGAGACCTATTAGAAAATGTTGAGGCAAATTTCAATTTTGCAAACCCTTCTATTCACATTCCAGAATTGGTTAGAGCCTATCAATTGCTTCAAAATGTAGAAGATGAGCATTGGAAAAACATTAAAACAGAAGAACTAAAAACAATCATTCAAGCTTGTACCGGCTTGTATCTAGAGGTTTCGGCTAATAGCCCAACAGCAACTAAAAACGAAGCTGTACAATTAAGAATTGAAGCTTTAAATAGAAGTAATACTAATATTCAATTAGTGTCTTATTCTATGACCTCTTTAAAAAATGCTGTCACTAAAAATATTAGCCTTCAAAAAAATAAAAGGATTAATCTCGAAGAAGGCATTACAATACCGAATAACACATCATATACGTCTGCCTATTGGTTAACTAAAAAAGGGAGTTTAGGCATGTACGATGTTGCAGACCAGACTCTAATTGGTAAGCCTGAAACACCAAGAGCAATTAATATTACATTCAATTTAAATATTGAAAATGTATTAATTCCTATTACCAAACCTGTAGTTTACAGATATTCTAAACCTGATAAGGGTGAATTATACCGTCCTTTCGAGATTGTACCACCTGTATCTGCTAGCCTTAAAGACAAGGTTTTCATTTTTGAAAATGATAAGCAAAAAGAAATCGAAGTTGTTGTAAAAGCTGGCAAAAATAATATTGAAGGCTATGTACAAATGGCCTATCCAAACGATTGGAGTGTTTTCCCTGAGAAACAAAAAATTAAAATCGAAAATAAAGGAGATGCTCAAACATTAGTGTTTACCGTCATTCCGCCAAAAAATCAAAGTGAAGGATTAATTACACCTATGGTAAATTTGGATGATGAGTTTTATACCAAAGAGCTTGTAGAAATTGATTATGCACATATCCCATATCAAACGGTTTATTTGCCAAGTGAAAGTAAATTGGTGCGCCTAGATATTCAGAAAAAAGGAAATAATATTGGCTATATAGAAGGTGCTGGAGATGTTGTTCCGGAAAGTTTAAGACAAATTGGCTATAAGGTTACCATTATTAAACCTGAGCAAATCACTGCCGATAATCTAAGTGATTTTGATGCGATAGTTGTTGGCATTAGAGCTTATAATATTTTAGATGACTTAAAGTTCAAGCAAAAATACTTACTAGATTATGTAAATGATGGTGGAAACCTTATTGTACAATACAATACCAGTAGAAGAATAAAAGTCGATAAAATAGCGCCATATGAATTAAAGTTATCACGTGATAGAGTTACTGACGAAAATGCTGAGATTACAATTCTTGAACCTAATCATCCCGTATTAAACTTTCCAAATAAGATTACAGAAAATGACTTTAAAGGTTGGGTACAAGAACGTGGCTTGTACTTCCCAAACAAATGGGGAGAAGAATTTACACCGCTGTTTTCTGCAAATGACAAAGGAGAGTCTGCTAAAAAAGGAAGTTTATTAGTTGCTAAATACGGAAAAGGGAATTACATCTATACTGGTTTGAGTTTCTTTAGAGAATTCCCTGCTGGAGTTCCTGGAGCCTATCGACTATTCGCAAATTTACTATCTGCAGGAAAAGAGAATACACCAAACTCAAAACTAAACGATTAATCTATGGAACAACAATCTCCAGAAAAGCAACCATGGTTAAAATCGTATACCATTGTACTTGTAGCAAATCTTATTTATATCATTTTGTTTTACCTCATAACTCAAGCATTTTAGTATGGTTTTAAGTTGGATTGACTGGACGGTACTAGCCGCTACCCTATTAACAATAGTTGGCTATGGTACTTGGGTTACTAGAAATAATAAAAGCGCACAAGATTATATAAAAGGTGGAAACTCTACTAAATGGTGGACTATTGGCCTTTCCGTTATGGCGACGCAAGCTAGTGCTATAACGTTTTTATCGACCACAGGCCAAGCTTTTTCTGATGGTATGGGCTTTGTACAGTTTTATTTTGGTTTACCCATTGCAATGGTTATTATCTGTGCTATTTTTATTCCACTATATCATCGTTTAAAGGTTTACACAGCTTATGAATTTTTAGAAAATCGTTTTGACTTAAAAACAAGAAGCTTAACCGCTATTCTATTTTTAATTCAACGCGGTTTGGCAGCAGGTATAACCATTTTTGCTCCAGCAATTATTTTATCTATAGTCTTAGGCATTAACATTGTTTACCTCAATATTATCATTGGTGTTTTAGTCATTATCTATACAGTTTCTGGTGGAACAAAAGCTGTTACCGTAACTCAAAAACAGCAAATGTTTGTCATTTTTGCTGGTATGCTTGCCGCACTTTTTATCACTTTAAATTTAATTCCTGATGAAGTCACTTTTGGAGATGCATTAGAAATTGCAGGTGCAAGTGGACGTATGGAAGTTCTTGATTTTTCATTTGATTTAGAAAATAGATACACGGTTTGGTCTGGCTTAATTGGCGGAACATTTTTAGCGCTTTCTTATTTTGGTACAGATCAGAGTCAAGTTCAGCGTTACCTCTCCGGAAAAAGCATGAAAGAAATGCAAATGGGACTACTTTTTAACGGTTTACTTAAAGTACCAATGCAGTTTTTTATTCTACTTGTTGGTATTATGGTATTCGTTTTTTATCAATTTAATCCATCTCCATTAAACTTTATCGATGCCTCAACAAAAACAGTTTTGACTTCAGAGTACGGAGATGAATATAGATCCTTACAGCAAAAGCAAAACCTACTTTTTACTGAGAAAAAGGAGTTAAGTCTTTCATTGGCCAAAAACGAAAGTGCTATTTTAATCGAAAAAATTTCTAAACTAGATAGTGTTGAAAAAACGTATCGCCTAGAATCTAAATTTCTAATCAAAAAAGCAATTGATTCTGCTTACACCACTAAATACAATGCCTTAAAATCTGAAGTCGAAGCTCTAAAATCAAATCCCAAGAGTGAAACATACATTTCAAAGTCAGAAGAATTAAATACATTGTACAAATCCGCAGCCAAGGATACGCAAACTAATGATCGAGACTATATGTTCATTAGATTTATCCTTAATCAATTACCTGTTGGTCTAATTGGGTTATTGTTAGCCGTTATATTATCTGCTGCTATGTCCTCAACAGCTTCAGAGATTAATGCACTTGCCACAATTACTTCGATAGATTTATATGGACGAAATATAAAAGAGAAAAAAGATGATGCTAGCATGGTAAGAGTGACCAAATGGTTTACATTGGGTTGGGGTATCGTTGCTATAATAATTGCTTGCTTTGCTAATCTAGCAGAAAATCTCATTCAACTTGTAAACATCATTGGTTCTATTTTTTATGGAAACGTACTAGGTATTTTCTTATTGGCTTTTTTCTTTAAACATATTAAAGGTAATGCAGTATTTACTGGAGCCTTAATTACCCAAGTAATTATAATCGTTGGTTGGTGGTATGATTGGATGCCCTACCTATGGCTAAATTTATTTGGATGTGTACTAGTTATTGTAATTACTAATCTTATTCAAAGTGTAACAAAGTCTAAGTAAAATCAATAAAAAAAGCGACTTAAAATATAAGCCGCCTTTTTTTTACTTAAAATTAAATAATTACAATGCGCCCCATTCTTTTAATGAATCTTCATTCATTTTCACATAACCTGCATTGTTTGATTTCTTTGCATCAGCTAATGACGCCTTAGCAGCTTCAATGGCTCCTTTTTTATCACCTGCGGCAGCATATACCAAAGATTTTTGTCTTAAATGCCAAAAACGTGGCTTATCAACCATACTCAAGGCTTTATCCATCCATTTCTTAGCGAGTTGAGGGTCTTTTCCTTCTGTAGTATAATACACCGCAGCATTATAATAATCTCCCATACCAGGTCCAGCTAATGCTTTGTCTATAGTCGCTTGAACTTTATCTTCTGTTGGAACTGTAAATGGAACAGCGGCATAGCTTTTTTCCCAAATCAACTCTAGATGAGCACCATTGTTTGTAATGCTATTAATATCTATTGCAAATGTTTCAACATTAAAAGGAATTTCCATCACTTCAACTTTTGCCGAAGCTACGACTTTGCTATCGTCCCACTCTGCTGGTGCTCCCCAATTTTCAGTATCAGCATACAGCATAACATCCCAATCTGTTTTAGAATTTAATCTTGTGAAAATAGCGTAAGAACCCGCTTTTACATCTTGTCCAGCAATAGTTACGTCATCACTAAAAGTAATGATTGTATTCTTATTTGCTCCAGTTCTCCAAATGTTTCCTCCATAAGGCTCTAAAGAACCAAATATTTGACGTCCTTTAACACTTGGTCTAGAATATTCTATAGTAATATCTGTTAATCCGACCTTCTGCTCAATTTTAGAAAAAGGACTTGGTTGTGGCGTTTCAACCTGAGCATTTACAGAAAAAAATAATGCAAATGCAAAAGTTAATAGTGCTAATTTTTTCATTTTATATAGTGTTAGAATTTGTTAGTTTGTAAAATTAAGACTTAGCCAAAGCAGAAGATGTTAAGAAATCCTTAAAATCAATTAGTGACGATTTACTAGAACATTTTTGACAAAACTATTGGGCATAACATATATTAATCGTAATATTGCAATAAACAAATTAATAGGATATGGGATTAATTAAATCTGAAATATTTACAGACAATCAAAACAAGATTTCTACTCTAGCAAAGGCTTTTGCACATCCGGCAAGAGTTGCAATCTTACAGCATATTTTTCAATCAAACTCGTGTATTTGTGGTGATTTGGTTGAAGAAATTGGCTTGGCACAATCCACTATATCTCAACATTTAAAAGAGTTAAAAAATATTGGATTAATTAAAGGAAATATTGAAGGTACAAGTGTTTGCTATTGTATTGACAAAGACAATTGGTCCAATATGAAAAATACTATAAACGAATTTTTAAACCAAGATGCATTAGAGAATAACTGTTGTTAAAACCTATAAATTATGAAACTATCAGAAATAAAAACACACTTAGAACAACTTGAAACCATTGCGTTTAAGTTACCAAATGGCAACTTAGTACCAAGTCATTTTCACGTAACAGAAGTTGGTAAAATATCAAAAACATTTATTGATTGTGGTGGCACATTAAGACAAGAAAGTGTCATTAATTTTCAACTCTGGGAAGCTAATGATTATGACCATAGATTGCACCCAGAAAAACTATTAAGTATTATCAATCTTTCTGAAGAAAAATTAGAATTGAAAGATGTAGAAATTGAGGTTGAGTACCAGTCAGATACTATTGGAAAATATAGTTTAGGATATTCCGAAGGTAACTTTTTATTGCTATCTAAACAAACAGATTGTTTGGCAAAAGATAACTGCGGTATACCAGTTGAAAAACCAAAATTAAAACTTTCAGAACTACAAACTCAAGCCGCAGGATGTTGCTCTCCTGAATCTGGTTGTTGTTAAAACTTAATAAACCAATTATGAACGAAAAACTAAATCAACTTATCGAAACGCTTGAGCTTTCTACAATATCAGAAGAAAGAAAAACGATACTTAACAAACTCGTAACGTTTATTCAATCAAAAAAAGACAAAGGCTTACCTGTAAACCTCAACTTTATTTGCACGCACAATTCACGTCGTAGTCATTTGTCTCAGATATGGGCACAAACCATGGCTCACAAATTCAAAATAGCAAATATATTTTGCTATTCTGGAGGAACAGAAGCTACTGCCATGTTTCCTTTCGTTGGTGACACTCTTAAAAAACAAGGATTTGAGATTCATAAACTTTCAAACGAGGAGAATCCTGTATATGCTGTAAAATTTGCTGAAGACTTACTTCCTATTATCTGTTTTTCTAAGACTTTTGATGCAAATTTTAACCCCAAAACTAATTTTGCAGCAGTAATGACCTGTTCTCATGCTGATGAGAATTGTCCATTTATAGCCGGTGCTGAACAACGTATTCCTGTTAGGTATGAAGACCCCAAAGCATATGATAATACACCATTACAAGACGAAAAGTATACCGAACGAAGCCTGCAAATTGCTACCGAAATGAAATATATTTTTTCTAAAATCAAGTCATAATGAAAAAAGAAATTAGTGAATTAATTGGCACTTTTGCTATGGTTTTTTGCGGTTGTGGCGCCATGACTATTAACGAAATTACAGGTGGAGACATTTCTCATGTAGGCGTAGCCATAACTTGGGGATTAATTGTAATGGCAATGATTTATGCATTTGGAGAGATTTCTGGTGCACACTTTAACCCTGCAGTAACAGTAGCATTTGCAGTTGCAAAAAAGTTTAATTGGAAATATGTACCAAGATATATTTTGTTTCAAATAGTCGGTGCTTTTTTAGCAATAGGAGTATTATGGTTTTTATTCCCCGATTCTACAAGTTATGGTCATACTTATCCAGCAGAAGGTTTCGAGCCTTATAAGGCTTTTATTCTAGAACTTATACTAACCTTCTTTCTAATGGTGGTTATCATTAACGTTTCTACAGGTAGCAAAGAAATTGGTACCATGGCAGCAATTGCCGTAGGTGGAATTATTTTATTAGAAGCTATGTTTGCTGGACCTATGACTAAGGCCTCGATGAATCCAGCGCGTTCAATAGCCCCTGCCATAATTTCAGGGAATTTACAGCATTTATGGCTGTACGTGACTGCTCCATTTATTGGAGCAATTTTAGCAGTAATAAGCTGTAAACTTGTTAAAGATGACAACTGTTGTAATGAGGGCTGTTAATTAAACACCATAAGGAGTTTCGTATTGTTGTTAAATTTTGTTTAACTATTTTATAATATAGTTAAACATTCTTATATTAGCATTGTAAATTTATATTACAATGGCTAAGAAAAAAACTATTTCAAAATCAGATTTAATTACATTTTTTATGGATCATGTACTTATGCATGACCATAAACCAAAATCAGTGTATGCTTTTGCAAAAGCTCATAATTTTGATGAAGCTAAATTTTACGAGCATTATGGTTCATTTGAGGCATTAGAACAATCGATTTTTAAAACTTTTTTTGATAATACGCATTCTATTTTAAACAAAAGCGAAGAATACCAATCGTTTGATGCCCGTAACAAACTACTGAGCTTTTATTTTACGTTTTTTGAAAACTTAACTGCAAACCGAAGCTACGTTGTTTATGCATTAGGAAATCATAAAGAACAGATGAAATCTCTTAAAACATTATCTCAATTAAAGAGTAGTTTCAATAACTACATAGAGCAATTAGGCATAAACATGCTTGATTTAAAACAAGACCGATTAGAAAAAATTCAAAATAGAGGTCTTAAGGAATCTACATGGCTTCAACTTTTAATCACCATAAAGTTTTGGTTAGACGATACATCACCTTCATTTGAAAAAACAGACATATTTATTGAAAAATCAATAAATACAGGATTCGATTTAATTGATACTACGCCATTACAAAGCATTATAGATTTAGGCAAGTTTATGATTAGGGAAAAAATAAGAATGAATTAATGCATGAAAACAATAGACAGTATACCAATTACTAAAATATCTAGAGCAACAAAGCTCGTCTCAACAGGTGCAAAAGTTGGTGTAAACTATTTAAAATACTACGGTGATAAATTAGTAAATCCGGAAAAAGAAGCTAAAGAGCGTCTAAATAAAAACAATGCAGAAGACATATACGATAGTCTGAAAAAGCTTAAAGGTAGTGCGCTTAAAGTTGCACAAATGCTAAGTATGGAAAAAAGCATTTTGCCTCAAGCTTATGTCGAAAAGTTTTCGCTATCACAATTTTCGGTTCCCCCATTATCACCCCCATTGGTGGTAAAAACTTTCAAAAACTATTTTGGAAAACATCCCGAAGATTTGTTCGATACTTTTAATGCAACCTCGGTTAACGCTGCCAGTATTGGTCAGGTCCACCTTGCAGAAAAGGATGGGAAAAAATTTGCTGTGAAAATTCAATATCCTGGGGTTGCAGAAAGTATTGCGTCAGATTTGGCTTTGGTAAAACCTATTGCCATCAAAATGTTTAACATCAAAGGAAAAGATTCGGATAAGTATTTTAAAGAAGTTGAAAATAAACTAACCGAAGAAACTAATTACATCTTAGAAGTTGCACAAAGTAAAGCTGTTGTAAATGCCTGTAAACATATTCCTAATCTAGAATTTCCTGAGTATTATGAAGAATTATCTTCTGAACGTATCATCACTATGGATTACATGAAAGGTGAACATCTTTCTGAATTTGTTGCGCACAACAAAGACCAAAATGTATCAAACAAATTAGGTCAAGCCCTTTGGGATTTTTATATGTTCCAAATTCACAACCTACGTAAAGTACATGCAGATCCTCATCCAGGAAATTTCCTGGTATCTAAAGAAGGTAAACTAATTGCTCTAGATTTTGGATGTATGAAAGCCATTCCTGATGATTTCTACATTCCCTATTTTGAATTAGCCAAAAAAGAAAGCATAGAAAACCCTAAGGTTTTTACAGAAAAACTATATGAATTAGAAATCTTACGTTCTGACGATTCTCCTGAAGAAATAGAATTCTTTAGCGCGATGTTCCATGATTTGTTAAGTTTATTTACACAACCGTTTCATAACGAGACTTTCGATTTTTCGAATCCCGAATTCTTCAATAAAGTTGCAGAAATGGGACAACGCTACTCAAAAAGTACAGAGCTCAGAAAAATGAATGGTAATAGAGGCTCTACTCATTTCATTTACATTAACCGCACATTTTTTGGCTTGTACAATCTTATGTTTGACTTAAAAGCCGAAGACGTTAAGATTAATAATTTTATAAAACTTTAATGGCAGCGTTTAGTATAGACGATATTAATGAGATGCATCATCTTTATCGCATCAATCTAATTAACAGTTGTTCTGGTTACAAATCTGCTAATCTTATAGGCACAAAAGATAAAGATGGCAATAGCAATGTTGCGATATTTAGTTCAATAACCCATCTAGGTTCTAATCCGGGTTTGCTTGGTGTTTTTATGAGGCCTACAACAGTAATTAGACACACCTATGATAATATTAAATCTACTGGGAAATACACTATTAATCATATCCATGAAGGCATTATAGAAGACGCACACCATACTTCGGCTAAATATGCCAAATCGGTATCTGAGTTTGATGTTACCAAATTAGAAGAAGAATACAAGAATGAGTTCCCTGCACCATTTGTAAAAGGTTGTCCAATACAAATTGCAATGCAATACCAAGAGGAATATCATATTAAAGTAAACAATACCATTTTATTAGTAGGAAAAATTGAAAAACTTTATGTAGAAAATGAGCTTTTAGAAAAAGATGGGTTTATCAATTTGTCAAAAGGAAAAGTGGCAACTATAAATGGTCTTGATGCGTATGCCGTACCTGAATTGAAAACTAGATTAGAATACCAACGTCCTAAACAAGGATTTGCACATCGTGATGGCTGAATTTTGAAGACTACAAACAATGAAAATCTTACTTACCGGAACAACGGGTTATATAGCGAAGCGATTGGCACTTCAATTGCTCAAGGATAACCATGAGCTGGTTTGTTGTGTGAGAGATATGGAGCGTATCCCGGATGAAATTGAAAAACATCCAAGATGCATTTTTATCAAAGTCGATTTTCTTAAACCTGATTTAGCCCGTATTGCAAAAGATATAGATGCCGCTTATTACTTAATTCATTCCATGTCCACATCGGGTTCCGACTTTCAGGAATTAGAGAAAACGTGTGCCGAAAATTTTAAAAATTTAATCAACAAAACCCAATGCAAACATGTCATCTATTTAAGTGGCATAGTCAATGACAATTCCTTATCAAAACATTTAAAATCAAGACTTCAAGTAGAGCATACTTTAAAATCTAAAAAATATGCGCTCACAACTTTTAGAGCAGGAATTATTGTTGGTAGCGGTAGCGCTTCCTTTGAAATCATAAGAGATATTGTTGAGAAATTACCGTTAATGATTACTCCTAAATGGTTGAATACAAAAACCCAACCTATTGGTATAAGAGATGTATTAACTTACCTATCTAACGCACTCAGTAATGAAAAGCTCTATAATAACTCTTATGATATTTTTGGTCCTGAAATATTGACCTACAAAGAAATGCTACTCCAGTTTGCTGAAGTTAGA
This sequence comes from Winogradskyella haliclonae, assembly GCF_014635865.1. Lineage (GTDB taxonomy): Bacteria > Bacteroidota > Bacteroidia > Flavobacteriales > Flavobacteriaceae > Winogradskyella > Winogradskyella haliclonae. The sequence continues at coordinate 469,976 of NZ_BMDQ01000002.1, forward strand.
GGTTTAAAACGCTACATCTATACATTGCCTGTTTTAACACCTAAGCTATCTTCTTACTGGTTGTATTTTGTAACGTCTACTTCATTTCAACTGGCTGCTGCTTTAGTGGATAGTATGAAAGTCGAAGTTATCGGTAAAGACAGTGCTATCAATTTGCATATCGATATTAAACCTATGCCCTACAAAACAGCTGTTGATTTGGCATTTCAGAAAATACAGCAAAATGCTGTGGTTTCTAGTTGGAAAGATGCAGTGAGTAGTGGTGTATTTAAAGATCAGTTATCAAAACACATAGAATTACCTCAATACGGATGCTTTAAAGATGTTCGCTCACGAGAAATAAAAGACGAAAACTATACAATAAACAAAATTTGGAGCATTGGTGGCAGAAATGGTTGGTATAGCTTTAATTTTCTATGGAAGTTAAGAGGTTATGTCGACAAACTTTTTGGCGGTGTAGGACTTAGACGTGGAAGAACTCACGACACTTATTTAGAAGCTGGTGATCCATTAGATTTTTGGCGTGTTCTATTTGCTGATAAGAACGAAAAACGATTGCTACTTTTTGCCGAAATGAAATTACCTGGTGAAGCCTGGTTAGAATTTAAAATAGTAAAAAACAAACTCTATCAGCGTGCAGTTTTTAGACCAAAAGGGGTTTGGGGACGATTGTACTGGTACTCGGTATTACCATTTCATGCCTTTGTGTTTAAAGGGATGATAAATGCCTTAGTTCATAAAAATTGAAAAATGCCTAAAGGAATAAAAAAACAACATCTGCCTCAAAAAGTATGTATTGCCTGCGAGCGACCTTTTAGCTGGCGTAAAAAATGGGAGAGAGACTGGGAAAACGTAAAATATTGTAGTGATAAATGCAAAAAACAAAAAGCAATACAAGTATAGTTTGGTTTAGAAATGATTTACGAGTATACGATAATGCTGTATTGTATGAGGCTTGTAAAACTGGTAATAAGCTCATTGGCGTGTACTGTTTTGACCCAAAGCAGTACACAATAGATAAATATGGTTTTAAAAGAACTGAAAAGTATAGAACGCGCTTTCTATTAGAGACCATTATTGATTTAAAGCAAAACCTTGATAAGTTAAACATAGACTTACTGGTTTATAATGCAGCACCCGAAGATATTATTCCAAAGCTTGTTGAGGAGTTTAACGTAAGGGATATCTACTTTCAAACAGAATGGACACAAGAAGAATTAGATACGGAGTATCTTGTTAAATCTAAATTGAAGAATGTCGATTTTAAGAGTGTATACAATCAGTTTTTATATCATCCTGAAGACATCAATTTTAAAATTCAAAATCTTCCTCAAGTCTTTACTGTGTTTCGAAAAAAATTGGAGAAGTATCTCCCTATTAGAGAAGAGTTAGCGATTGAAAGACTGCCAAAATCAAATCGTGTTGAACACACTACGCAAATTCCAAGTTTACAAGATTTAGGCTTTGATAATTTTAAAACACACCCAAATTCAGCATTTCTCTTTAAGGGTGGAGAAACTGAAGCACTGAATCGGTTAAAAGATTATTTCTTCACTACTAAAAAATTGGAGTTTTATAAAAAAACGCGTAACGGTTTGGTAGGTGTTGATTACAGCTCTAAATTTTCGCCATGGTTAGCAAATGGTAGTATTTCTGCAAGAACCATTTATCATCAAGTCAAACAATTTGAAAATAAATATGTAAAAAACCAATCGACATATTGGCTCATATTCGAATTAATTTGGCGCGATTATTTTAAATACGTTTCTCTAAAACATGGTCATCAAATTTTCAAACTAGAAGGCATTCTTAAAAAAGAATACGACTGGAGTACAAATACAAATTTGATTGGCAAATGGCTTAACGGAGAAACCCAATCCGACTTTGTAAATGCCAATATGATTGAGCTCAAAGAAACCGGTTGGATGAGCAATCGTGGACGCCAAAACGTGGCCTCGTATTTTGCCAAAGAGCTTAAGCTAGATTGGCGTATTGGTGCTGCATATTTTGAGTCACTCCTACTCGACTATGACGTACACAGCAACTATGGCAATTGGATGTATGTGGCTGGTGTTGGCAATGACCCAAGAGATAGAAAGTTTAACGTAGACCTACAAGCCGAGCGCTACGACACTACCGGAAAGTTTAGACGTTTATGGTTACAACCCAGTCTATTTTAGAAATGAACATTAAAGACATACATATTGTATTCCCACATCAGCTCTTTAAAACCACAGCAGTTCTTGAGCGAGTAGACACAATTTATCTAGTTGAAGAATATCTGTTTTTTAATCAGTATAAATTTCATAAACAAAAAATAGCTTTCCACCGTGCAAGTATGAAAGCTTATGCTGATCATTTAAAAAGTAAACGTAAAACGGTTAAATATATAGAAGCTACTGATGAAAAAAGTGATGTTCGAAAACTATTGCCATATCTAAAAGAAAAAGGCACTAGACTTATGCATATCATTGACCCAACAGATAATTGGCTAGAAAAGCATATTAATAATGCGTCAGGCGGGATAGAAATCATCTGGCACAACAACCCGCTATTCATTAATTCGAAATGTGACTTATCGGTATTTTTTAAACCAACAAAAAAGAAATTCTTTCAAACCTCGTTTTACAAAAATGAACGTAAGAATCGAAATATTTTAATGAATGGCGATTCACCAGAAGGTGGAAAACTAACATTCGATTCTGAAAACCGAAAGAAATATCCAAAGGATAAAACTCCTCCAAATATTCAATTTCCGGATAAAACAGATTACCACAAGGACGCTGAGAATTATGTGCTTGATAATTTCCCAAATAATTATGGTGACTTGAATGATTTTGTTGTTTATCCAATAGATTTTAAATCCGCTGAAGCCTGGTTAAAACAGTTTTTGGACTACCGCTTCCATGAGTTTGGTGTTTATGAAGATGCTATTGTCAAAGAAGAACATTTCTTAAACCATAGTTTGCTATCGCCACTAATAAATGTTGGGCTTTTACATCCAATGGAGGTTATTGATAAAGCCATATCGTACGCCTATGCCAATGGTGTTCCTTTAAATTCTACAGAAGGATTTGTGCGTCAAATACTAGGCTGGCGCGAGTTTATTCGTGGTGTTTATGAGGCTAAAGGCACTGAGGAGCGCACAAAGAATTTCTGGAATTTTAACCGAAAGATTCCCAAATCATTTTATAAGGGTTCAACTGGTATTCAGCCCATTGACGACGTCATCAAAAAAGTAAATAAAACCGCCTATGCCCATCACATTGAACGTTTGATGATACTAGGAAACTTTATGGTGCTTTGCGAGTTTAACCCTGACGATGTATACCAATGGTTCATGGAATTATTTATTGATGCTTACGATTGGGTTATGGTACCTAATGTATACGGTATGAGCTTGTTTGCAGATGGTGGCTTAATGTCAACAAAACCTTATATAAGCAGTAGCAATTATATTATGAAAATGAGTAACTACGCTAAGGGCGAATGGCAAAAAACTTGGGATGGCTTATTCTGGACATTTATGGATAAACATCGTGACTTCTTTCTTAGTAACTCAAGATTAGGAATGCTGATAAGAACATTTGATAAAATGAAAATTGAAACAAAAGAAGCTCATATAAATAATGCCCGAATCTTTTTTGAAACACTAGATAATGACAACTAAAGAAACGATAAATGTAGTATGGTTAAAACGTGATTTAAGACTTCAGGACAATGAAGCAATTACTAATGCGTTGAAGTCTAATAAGCGAACACTACTACTCTATGTTTTTGAAAACATATTATTAAATGATAGTCATTACAGCGACCGCCATTTTAACTTTATAAAGGAATCTATTAGAGATATAAACAATCAGTTGCAACCACATAACACCAAAGTACTAGCTATTAACTCAGATATTACAAGTGCTTTTAATACAGTTCAAGAGCTTTATAAAATAGATACCGTTTTCTCTCATACTGAAACAGGAATTTTAGTCACTTATAATCGTGATAAAGAATTTAACCGCTATTGTAGAAACAACTTTATTAGATGGAAAGAAACTAAAAATAATGGTGTAGAGCGCGGTTTAGTCAATAGAGACAATTGGTTTGAAAATTGGGAAGACTATATGTCTCAAAATTTAGAGGTTTTTGAACCATCGCATAATCAATTCTTAAATTTAGAAGAAATTGCAAGCTTGGAAAGCCTTCTATCCGTTACTGACTTAACAACACCTATAGACGTTAGTTTTCAAAAAGGTGGCACAACAACTGGATGGAAATATGCCAACTCCTTTTTTGAAGACCGATATAAAGACTACATGTTCAACATATCAAAACCAGAAAATTCTAGAACAAGCTGTAGTCGTATATCTCCTTATATAGCTTGGGGCAATCTTTCTATTCGCCAAGTGTTTCAAAAAGGTAAAGCCCTAAAAGCAAAAAGTAAAGATAAAAGACATATTGGTGCTTTTTTATCGCGATTACGTTGGCAAGCTCATTTTATTCAAAAGTTTGAAATGGAGCATACTATGGAACATGCCAGTGTAAATAAAGGTTACCATAAACTCAAAAAGCGTATTTCTAAAAATTACCAAACAGCTTGGAAGGAAGGTCAAACTGGATTTCCACTTGTAGATGCCAGTATGCGCTGTTTAATAGAGACTGGTTATGTTAACTTTAGAATGCGCGCCATGCTCGCCTCATTTTTTACACATATTTTATGGCAACCATGGCAAGCTGCTACCACACACCTATCCCAACAGTTTCTTGATTTTGAACCTGGTGTTCATTTTCCTCAATTACAAATGCAAGCAGGAGAAACAGGCATTAATAACTTAAGAATATACAATCCAACAACAAATAGTCTAAAGTATGATGCTGATGCTACATTCATAAAAAAATGGGTTCCTGAGTTGGCTCACTTAGACATTCCCTTTATACACGAGCCTTATCTTATGACACCAATGGAATCTGCCTTTTACAATTTTGAGCTCGGTAGAGATTATCCTAAGCCCATTGTAGACATTAAAATAAACCGCAAAAAAGCGAGTGATATTCTTTGGAATATGAAAAAAGACCCTGATGTTATTCGTGAAAGTTTTAGGATACTAAAACGACATACTATTAACGATAGAAATCGTATGCTCAGGTCTGATTAATTGCTTCATCTACTATAAAAAAAATTGCAATCATAATTCTCTGTTAATTTTTGTTTAACTATTATTAAAAAAGATTAAACATTTGTAATTTTGAGGATATATGATATTGGATACAACTTATAATAGCAAAGAACACAAGCAACTAATAGCGGATTTGGTTGGTCCTGAATTTTCTTTGGTACAAAAGTTGAAGATGAATGGTGTGGGCAGTAAGCGCATGATAATTGATGAAGTAAGTCCAAACATGAAATCAATGATGAATTTGGTATCGGACATTAATTATTCTAACATAGAATTACGACCAAAAGGTATATTATTAATGATAAACCAAGGACTAAAAAATTTTACATGGATAATTCCTTATTATCAATTGGTCATATACAAAACAAACGGTAGTAGCATACATGCACAAGGAAGATTTGTTCATTATAGAAATAACAAAACCTTTAAAGAAAATAAAAAGTTTTTTAACAAGCTTTTAAACGAAAAAGTAAAGTACGACATGGCACACACCATGCCCATGTAAAATGGAATTAACAGAAATAGAAATAGACCGAATAATAGAAATGGCTTGGGAAGATAGAACAACCTTCGACGCTATTAAATTTCAGTTTGGTCTAAAAGAACAGGAAGTGATTACCCTGATGCGTCAAGAAATGAAACCAAGTAGTTTCAAAATGTGGAGAGCACGTGTGCAAGGTAGAGCTACAAAACATAGTAAAAAAAGAAATTTTGAAGAAGGCAGATTTAAATGCTCGAGACAAAAATCTATATCAAATAACTCTATATCAAAACGATAAACCGTGCTTTGATTTAAGCTTGGAGTACTTAAAGACAGCACATTAAAAAGATTCTTAATGGAAACAAAAACAATTCCCACAAAAAATGGTCATGCCTTAAACGGTTTCAGTATCGATGATATTGGTGATGACCATTTATTCACAAGTTTAGACACACCAATGAAGCCCAATGCTTTTGATATGTCTGACAAAGAAAAAAAAGAACGCATCTCTATATTATTTTCAGAAATCATGGATGTCTTAGGCTTAGACTTAACCGATGATTCTTTACAAGGAACTCCAGACCGAGTAGCTAAAATGTATGTAGAGGAAATATTTTCGGGTTTAGACCCAAAAAATAAACCTAAAGTGGCACTGTTTGATAATAAATATCAATACAACCAAATGTTAGTCGAGAAGGATATTACCTTCTACTCTAACTGCGAGCATCATTTTGTACCAATCATAGGTAAAGCTCATGTCGCTTATATCTCTTCAGGTAAGGTCATAGGCTTATCAAAATTAAATAGAATCGTACAATATTATGCTAAACGTCCTCAGGTACAAGAACGTTTAACACAGCAAATCGCACACGAATTAAAAACAGTTTTAGGTACAGAGGATGTCGCGGTTATTATAGATGCAAAACATTTATGTGTGTCATCTAGAGGCGTAAAAGATGATACGTCTGCAACCGTGACAACTTTTTATGGAGGCGCTTTTAATTCGCCAGAAAAAATTAATGAACTTCAAAATTATATAAACAGTTAATTATGGATATTTTAAAAAGAGCTGTAGAATTTGAAAACAGAAAGTTTTCTTTCAAAACTACAAGTGATAGAATCATAGCCGCTAGAGAGGCAAAAGAATTAATTCTTGGTGTTAATGAAGTCTACAAACAAAAAAAAGATGCAAAATTAATGGACTTAATGAAGCGTCTTACAGTTATAAAGCAAAAGATAGAAAAGCGCCTTAAAGGACGTCCTTTAACAGCTGCATAATTATGGGCAAGTATATTGTTGTAGGTGGCAGCAGAGGTATTGGTAATGCTATAGTAAATAACCTATTGGAAAACCATGACGTTATAAATCTAAGCCGTTCCGCTCCAGAAATTTCTCATGAGAATCTCACGCATCATGATTGCGATGTCCTTTCTGATGAGCTCCCCCAAATTTCTGGAGCAGATGGCTTAGTGTATTGTCCTGGAAGCATTAATCTAAAGCCAATAAATCGACTTAAAGTCGAAGATTTTAGAGATGATTTTGAAATCAATGTCATTGGTGCTGTAAAAACTGTTCAGGCTTATTTACCAATTTTAAAGGAAGGCAAAAATCCATCAGTCCTACTTTTTAGTACTGTGGCTTCAGATTTAGGAATGCCATTTCATGCTTCAGTAGCAGCTTCAAAATCAGCTGTAGAAGGCTTAACAAAATCTCTTGGAGCAGAATTAGCACCAACTATTCGTGTGAATGCAATTGCACCTACGGTTACTGATACAGATTTAGCTTCAAAATTATTGCGCAATGATCGGATGATAGAAAATATGAAAGAACGCCATCCGCTTAAAAAATATTTACAACCACAAGAAGTTGCGGATATGGCTACATTTTTACTTTCTGATAAAGCTGCGGCTTTATCTGGTCAAGTCTTTAAAATGGATTGTGGGATAACTAGTTTCAAAATATAACTTGCATATGAATCCAATAAAAGCTTTTGTTGGTACACTTTCAACATCAGATAAACATATAAAACAAAATGCGACAGAATCTTTACATCATATTGCTATTAATTCTTTACAAGGTCATCCGATTGATCTATCCGAATTCAAAGGCAGAAAAATCTTATTCGTAAACGTCGCCTCCAAATGTGGATTTACGCCGCAGTATAGAGCACTTCAGGAGTTAAGCGATACTTATAAAGATAAACTGGTAGTTATTGGCGTACCGTGTAATCAGTTTGGTAAACAAGAGCCTGGAACTTCTAACGAAATTCAAGAATTCTGTGACATAAATTATGGCGTTACGTTCTTAATGACAGAAAAAATAGATGTCAAAGGATTGCTACAACACCCGCTTTATGCATGGCTGACTAAAAAAGCCATAAATGGTAAGCAAAACTCTACTGTTAAGTGGAATTTTCAGAAATATTTGGTGGACGAAGATGGTGAGTTTTTGGACTACTTCTACTCCATTACCAAACCTATGAATTCTCGTATCACATCTCACCTAAAATAAAATAGTATGTTTGGCTTGTTTAAAAAAACATCAGAATTAGAAAAGCTTCAAAAGCAATACGAAAAGCTTTTAGCAGAGTCACACAAATTGTCTACAACAAATCGCTCTGCTAGTGACAAAAAAGTTGCAGAAGCGCAACTAATTTTAGAAAAGATAGAAACGCTTTCTCCTAAGTAAAATGAAAAAGATCTACTTTTTTATACTCTTTCTAGTTATAAATTTTGGAGGCCTTGCGCTTGGTAGCTGGCTCATGGATGGGGGCTCAACAGGAGATTGGTACAACAATCTTAACAAAGCACCATGGACACCACCTGGTTGGGTTTTTGGAGCCGCATGGACTACAATTATGCTTTGTTTTTCTTGGTATCTTGTAGAGCTTTTTCATTTGAGAGCTTCAAAATTCTTGTGGGCACTCTATGGATTTCAGGTCTTGCTTAACGTAAGTTGGAATTGGGTGTTCTTTAATCAGCACTTAATGCAAATGGGGTTAGTTATTATAATTCTCTTAACCTTAGTCATTTTCTACTATTTTATCACCTTCAGAAATGAGCGTTTAAAGAATTTTAAATACTTACTACTTCCCTATTTAATTTGGTTGTGCATTGCCACATCACTCAATGCCTATATCGTGCTTAATAACTAGAACTATCATCAACTATATGCCGTTATAAATGAAAATATATACACTCCACAAAAAGCAAAATCTGCCAATAACAAAAGAAGACGCGTGGGCGTTTCTTTCTAGTCCAAAAAATCTAAAAACCATCACACCAGATTATATGGGGTTTCATATCTTATCTGGGGCAGACAGGCCAATGTTTCCTGGGCAAATCATTCAGTATATAGTCACACCAGTTTTAGGGATAAAAACAAAATGGGTCACAGAAATAACACACGTTAAAGACCACGAATATTTTGTTGATGAGCAACGTTTTGGACCCTATGCTCTCTGGCATCATAAACATTTTATAAAGGAAATAGATGGTGGTATTGAGATGGAAGACATCATAGATTATAAAATCCCTTTTGGTATCTTAGGGCAATTAGTACATCCAATATTGGTAAAACCCAAATTAGAAGAAATATTCAATTATAGAACAACCAAATTAGAAGAATTATTTGGCAAGTATGAAAACCCTTGAAAAAGTAAATGTATTTTGGTTTAGACGCGATTTAAGGCTCGATGATAATGTAGGCCTTTATCATGCACTTAATAGTCATTTACCCGTTTTACCAATTTTTATTTTTGATACTGAAATATTGAACAAGCTTCCAAAAAAGGATGCTAGAGTCAGCTTCATACACCATACATTACAAAGCTTAAGAAACACACTGCAACAAGACTATCAAAGTAGTTTGGCCATGTACAATGGCAAACCTATTGACGTGTATAAACAATTGGTTAATACGTATGACATAGAAACTGTATTTACCAACCATGATTATGAGCCTTATGCCAGAACCCGTGATACAGAGATTTCAGAATTTTTATCATCAAATGCTATAGCATTTAAAACGTATAAGGACCAAGTTATTTTTGAAAAGGACGACGTTGTAAAAAAGGACGGCAATCCATATGTGGTTTACACACCTTATTCTCGCATGTGGAAAGAAACTTTTAAAACAATAGATTTTAAAATTTATGATTCTGAGTCCTTATTAAGGCATACGATTTCAGATTCTGACTTACCAAACTTAAGTCTATCTGATATTGGTTTTGAAGAAAGTTCTCAGGAGATAAAACCTTATAATGTATCGCCTAAACGCATTCAAGACTACGAAGCCACCAGAAATTTTCCTGCGATGGACAACACATCACGTCTTGGACCGCATTTGCGCTTTGGCACTGTAAGCATCCGTAAAATGATGCAAAAAGCCATGGCAGAAGAGAATGACACATTTATGAAAGAGCTTATTTGGCGCGAATTCTTTATGCAAATTCTTTGGCATTTTCCGCATACAAAAAACCAATCATTCAAGGCCAAATACGACCGGATACAATGGCGTAACAATGCAGAGGAATTTAAAAAATGGTGCGATGGACAAACTGGTTATCCTCTAGTAGATGCTGGTATGCGTCAATTAAACGAAACCGGCTTTATGCATAATCGAGTGCGCATGCTTGTAGGCAGTTTTTTATGCAAACATTTACTCATCGATTGGCGCTGGGGCGAAGCCTATTTTGCAGAGAAATTGCACGATTACGATATGTCTAGCAATGTTGGCAATTGGCAATGGGTTGCTGGCTCTGGTGTTGATGCTGCGCCATATTTTAGAATTTTTAATCCTACCTCGCAAATTTTAAAGTTTGACAAGCAATTGGCTTACATCAAAAAATGGGTACCAGACTTTCAAGAGCTAACGTATCCGCAACCAATGGTAGATCACAAAACAGCTAGAGAACGTTGTTTAGAAACCTATAAAAGTGCTCTAAACTAGATATTTAAAAAATATTTTAAAGTTTATACAATAAAATAAAATTGTCAACGTTACGATATTAAGACAGTAATGTCTTAGACGGAATAACCATTTCAAAAACAATTTAAAAAGCTCTGATTTTCAGGGCTTTTTATTTATCCAAAAGTAAAGTTTTTACATCAATAGTCTTCTAAGTACTATAGTGATTACAACAAAACATACACATATATCTGTTATTAGCAATGCTTCATACGAGAAAACCTTAGCAAATACTAGGGACTTCCTTTAGCTCTATTGCCACTAACGGCCAGACAGTAAGACTGTCATCCGCTCGCAATAGTATAAGCTGACATAACAACTAAGAACATTATATGAGAATAATTCGACAGATATAATTGGCTATGCTTTAATGGAAACGAGAGATATTCTAAACAGAATTGGAGAGTTTAAACCACTCGAAAACTCTGTTTTACCACCTTGGTTGGCTTACCCTGAAATCGATAGATATAGTATTGGTTGGAGAATGGGATATGGAGAATCTCATATTATCGAATTAGGAAAATATTTTGACCAATTAACTGAATCTGAAAAGACAATATACGAACTTACATATCCAGAAAGTGAAGAATGGAAAGGTTGGTATAATGATGATTATGAATAAAAAACTAAAGGCAACAATGGCTATGAGTAGTGGCTTGAGGTTGGCAAGTGTCAATCGGAATTTCAGGCCTTTTTGCTAAATTTATGGTTACGGCGGAATGATACTCGCATATCATTCATTACTAGTAAAGCATACTTATAAAAGTTCTTGCGGATTTTATATTCGTTTTGTATTTGTTATTTTAGTTACTAAAACACACAACATTAATTATGGATAATATCAACTGGCTTTCGATGATTCTTTCTACCATAACCCCATTAGTTATAGGTTTGACTTACTTTCATAAAAAGGTATTTGGTAAAGCCTTGTCAGATTCAATAGATACATCAGATAAAAAATTGAATAAGTTTATACTTGTAATTGTATCTCTTATTCTCTCCTTTTTTCTTTCGTTTTTCTTATTGAATTTTAACAATGATGGTATTAATCAAGAAGGCGATTTTGACACGTTTGGACATGGTGTATGGCATGGTGTCTTTATTGCCATTACTGTAGTTTCTCCAGTAGTCATAATTACTGAAACATTTGGTCTTAAACGCTGGAAAAACATGTTGATTATTATATGTTATTGGATAATAACACTCGCTCTAATGGGAGGCCTTTTGGATGCTATGAATCACTGGGAAAATGTAATAGTCTCTTAAGATTTTATTTACGTTAAGCCTTGCAAAAAAATTCTATCTCCTTCAATTAATTGTAATTTGCTATCTTTCAGTTACTGCGGAAAATCATCGTCGAGACCGCTATAAAGAGTTATAAAAAGTATGACCAGACAAGAGTTCATAAAAATGTGTAGCCTTTTGGGTATTAGCATTCCTTTTCAATCTGTACTAGCTGCATGTAAATCTAATAACATTAATTCTGAAACAACCTTTGAAGGAAAGGTTTTAATAATTGGAGCTGGTGCTGCTGGTCTTACAGCAGGATATCTTTTAAATCAGAAAGGTATAGAGTTTCAAATATTAGAAGCGTCTTCAGTATATGGCGGTAGAATGAAAATAAACACAGAGTTTGTGGATTTCCCTATTCCTCTAGGTGCAGAGTGGCTACATGTAGAAAGAGGCATTTTTGATGAAATCATCAACAATTCTTCTGTACAGAATACCATTGAAACCACACCTTATGATCCAGATAATGATTATGCTTTGTTTGAAGGACAACAAGTGTCGTTGGGAGATTTAGGTTTTGATATTGACCAAAAGTTTATAAATGCGTCATGGTACGATTTTTTTGCACAATATATTGTACCATCAATTCAAGATAAAATTATATTCAATCAGCTTGTAGATACTATTAATTATTCTGATGAAAATATATTGGTAACTACTGAAAATGAAGAATTTACAGCGGATAAGGTTATTATAACTACACCCGTAAAATTATTGCAAAATGGTCTAATTTCTTTTACACCTCAATTACCCGAAAACAAATTGAATGCTATAAATAATGTAACTGTTTGGGATGGTTTTAAAGCATTTATTGAGTTTTCAGAAAAATTTTATCCAGCAGCAGTGGGCTTTAATATTATACCGGAATCTGCAGGACAAAAGCTGTATTATGATGCCTCTTATGGTCAAAATTCTGATAGACATATTTTAGGTCTATTTACAGTTGGCACAGGGACACTTCCTTACAGAAATTTATCGGATAGCGAATTGATTGATTACATGCTTGAGGAGCTAGATGGTATTTTTAATAATCAAGCCTCTTCAAACTATATAAAACATATATCTCAAAATTGGAATAATGAACCTTTTGCAAAAGGCGCTTATGTCTCTGACCAGGAAGATTGGAGGCGAATAAGAACTCTTGGAGAGTCTGTAGACAATAAGTTGTTTTTTGCAGGAACTGTTTACACTACTGGAGAAGATTGGAGCAGCGTACATACAGCAGCACGATCTGCAATAAGAACCATTAACGAAATTACATAACGATAGATTATCAGTCTTTTAAATAAAAAAATATGTGATTTTTTCAGTAGATGCATCTAGCATTTCAATAGTTCTTTTAAAACTGTAACACTTAAATTTTTAAATACTCTTTAGCAATACATCAATCAAAAACTATGTACAAAAAAATCTCTTGGATTCTATTAGGCATCCTATCTTCGGCTATAGGTTTGTATCCTTTAATTTATTTTATTATTGATAGTCGTTTTGGGCTATTACTCACAAAACCAGACGAACTACTTTTAGATACGATATGGAATATTGCATTCTACGGACATATTGTTTTTGGTGGCATAGCATTGCTCATTGGGTGGTTACAATTCAATACAAAGCTTAGAAACAAAAACCTAAAGCTGCATAGGACTATTGGTAAAACATATATCATTTCTGTAGTTATTAGTGGTCTCTGCGGAATTTATATTGCCATTTTTGCAACTGGCGGTATGGTAAGTGTTGTTGGTTTTCTATCTCTTGCACTAATATGGCTGACCTCAACACTGTGGGCATTAATGGCTATAAAAACTAAAAATATACGGCTACATCAAAAGCTGATGATATATAGCTATGCAGCATGTTTCTCAGCAGTTACACTAAGAATTTGGTTACCAATTCTTATTTCTACAATTGGATTTAGCAAAGGTTATCCAATTGTGGCTTGGTTAGCCTGGGTTCCTAATATAATTGTAGCCTACTTTATAGTGAATAAAAAAAGCTTCAAGACCTCTTGAAGCTTATATTTTTATGTATTGAAAAGTTTTCTAATTTCCTTCTAGTCGTTGAATTTTAGCACCGATTGCACGTAAACGTCCATCTATGTTTTCGTAACCTCTATCGATTTGTTCAATATTATGAATGGTCGATGTGCCTTTTGCTGAAAGAGCAGCAATTAATAAAGATACACCTGCTCTAATATCAGGTGATGTCATTGTTGTAGCCTTTAATTGCGATTTAAAATCATGACCAATAATAGTTGCTCTATGCGGATCGCAAAGAATAATTTTCGCGCCCATATCAATCAATTTGTCGACAAAGAACAAACGACTTTCAAACATTTTTTGATGCACAACAGCTTCACCTCTTGCTTGTATTAACACTGTTAATACGATACTCAATAAATCTGGTGTAAATCCTGGCCATGGTGCATCTGCAATGGTGAGAATAGAACCATCAATATAGTTTTGTATTTCGTAACCATCTTTGTGCTCAGGAATAAAAATATCATCGCCTTTACGCTCAACAGTTATTCCTATTTTTCTAAAAACACTTGGTATAACACCCAAGTCATCCCAACTTACATTTTTAATTGTTAACTCACTCTTTGTCATAGCAGCTAGACCTATCCAACTTCCAATTTCAATCATGTCTGGAAGCATTCTGTGCTCAGTTCCACCTAAACTATCTACACCTTCTATTTTCAACATATTAGAACCTACACCAGTAATTTTAGCGCCCATTCTATTCAGCATTTTACAAAGCTGTTGTAAATAAGGCTCGCAAGCAGCATTATAAATGGTCGTTTCGCCTTTGGCTAAAACAGCAGCCATTACAATATTTGCAGTACCGGTAACAGATGCTTCATCTAAAAGCATATAGGTACCTTTTAGCTCGTCTGCTTCAACACCATAGAAATAGTCTTCTCTATTGTATCTAAATTTTGCACCTAGATTGATAAAGCCTTCAAAATGTGTGTCTAATCGTCTACGTCCTATTTTATCTCCTCCAGGCTTCGGAATGTATCCTTTTCCAAAACGGGCTAATAACGGGCCTACAATCATAATAGAACCTCTGAGACCTCGTCCTTCAACTTTGAAAGCTTCAGATTCTAAATATTCTAAATTGACATTTTCTGCTTTAAAAGTATACTTGTTTGGGCCAAGTTTATGGACTTCAACACCAAGGTTACTCAATAATTTAATAAGCTTATTGACATCAACAATATCAGGAATATTGTCTATAGTAATTGTTTCTGATGTTAATAATACAGCGCATAAAATTTGTAATGCTTCGTTTTTTGCACCTTGCGGCGTGATGTCTCCTTTGAGTTGATGACCACCTTCTATTTTAAATGTTCCCATACGTTTTTAGTAACGTTTTCTATTGTTGGAATACTTCTTCTTATTATTACTCTTCTTATTACTGCTCTTGTTTCCATATTTGGATTTTGTGCGTAACAAACTGCTAGAATCCGTTAAATCATCTTCGCTATCTTTAAGATTAAGCTTTCCGTTAGACAGCTCAAAAAGGTGATCAAAAATGACTGCATCTTCAACAGTATCCTTATTCCAGTTTAAGAAACACTTTTTCATGTGATTTGCTATTGTATATACGAGCGCTTCTTTCATTTCGCCTTCTTCCCAAGTAATTGCAACATCTATCATCGTTTTTATGTTGTTTCCATAAAAACGGTATTTAGGATGGTTCTGAGGATATTCTAATGGTTCTGGACGTGCATGAATGACTTCTCGCTCAGGCTTGTCATATGGTGAGTCAACATCAATATCAAAATCTGCCATGATAAATAATTGATCCCAAAGTTTATGCTGAAAATCTGGAACATCTCTTAAATGCGGTTGCAAATTACCCATTACAGAGATAATTGCTTTTGCTAATTTGTTGCGCTCTTCTTTTGTTTCACGCGATTTTGCATGATTAATCATCTTTTGCAGATGACGCCCATATTCTGGAATAATTAAATGCTCACGCTCTGTATTGTATTCTAAATCGTCTATCAAAATTGTAAAAATGTGTAGTAAATATTGTGCAAACCTGTAGTTACTGGTTCTGTCGCAAAGTACAAAAATTTAGATACCTATACCAACATTATAAAGAAATAACATCCTCTATTTTTTTGGCCACTTCTTTGTACTTAGCAATTACAGCATCAGGGTTTTTCATCTTTACGTTAATCGATACACTTGTGTACTTTCCGTTTTTTGATTCTTTTGTTGTAATTACTGCGCCTTGATTGTCAAATAAGTTGCTCAATTTTTTTATTTTGGAAGCATCTGTTATTACAATAAATTTATACAAATACTCTGAAGGCCAAAGTGCCGTATCTTGTAATTGCGTTTTTAGCTTTTTGTAAAATGCTTCTGATTTATCCGATGTACTCATAATCAATTTTTGAACTGCAAAGATACAGTTAACTTTATATTTTTCTGTCTAATATTTTATTACGAATTTTACAGCAAAAACATTGCCATTTTGAATATAGAGCGAATAGTAATTACTGGTGGGCCAGCCACAGGAAAAACTGCAATAATTGATGATTTAGCATCAAGAGGTCATTACTGTTTTGAAGAAGTTATAAGAAAGCTAACTGCAAAAGCAAAAGACACAGGAGATATTACCGATTTACATTCAAACCCTATTGCATTAGTTTCAGACTCAAATGCGTTTAATACCAACCTCATTAATCTTAGGATTGATGACTTTAACAAAGCAACTTCTGCGAATGAAAAACTGGTATTTTATGACCGAGGAATTCCTGATGTTTTGGCTTACATGTCGTACTTTGATCAGCCTATTAGTGAGGCTTTTAACACCATTTGTAACACCTACAAATACGATAAAATATTTTTGTTACCGCCTTGGGAAGCCATTTATACAGACGATGGTGAGCGATTTGAAACCTTTGAACAAGCCGTTGACATTTACCATAGCTTAAAACAAACATACCAAGAATTTGGTTATTCTATAATTGAGGTTCCTTTTGGCACTATTGAAGAAAGAACCGATTTTATTATGTCTCATACACACCTTTAACATGCATCCAATTGAAGTATTAGAGCGTTATTGGAATCATACCTCTTTTAGACCATTTCAAGAGGAAATCATAACGTCTGTACTTGATGGTAATGACACCTTTGCATTATTACCAACTGGTGGTGGAAAATCAGTTTGTTTTCAAATTCCTGCACTTATTAAACCGGGAATATGCATCGTTATATCGCCTTTAGTCGCACTCATGCAAGATCAGGTGAACGCACTGAAACAAAAAGGTATTAAAGCCATGTCTATTTCTGCAGGAATGTCTTATTCAGATTTAGATACGCAATTAGACAATTGTATTTATGGCAATTATAAATTTTTATACCTATCACCAGAGCGTTTACAACAAACTTTAGTACAAGAACGCATTCAACGCATGAATGTTAATCTTATAGCTGTTGATGAAGCGCATTGTATTAGCCAATGGGGAAACGATTTTAGACCTGCATATCAAAATATTTCAAAACTAAGAGAGCTTCAACCTACTGTTAATTGCATTGCCTTGACCGCAACTGCAAAATCTAAAGTTATTGACGATACTTTAGTGGCCTTGGATTTTATAGATGCCAAAATATTTAAAGGGTCTTTTATTAGAGAAAATATAAGCTACCAAGTCATACATACCGAAGATAAAAACTACCATCTTGAATATCTTTTAAATCAGAACAAAGGTGCTTCTATTATATATACTCGAAGTCGAAAAGCGACAGTAAACATCAGTAATTATCTTGAGTCTAAAGGGTTCGGAGTCACTTTCTATCATGGTGGCTTAACCAACATTCAGAAAACCGAACGATTACATCTTTGGACCAACAATCAGAAACCAATAATGGTTGCCACAACGGCTTTTGGTATGGGAATTGATAAAGCTGATGTAAAAAGCATTATTCATTACAATTTACCAGAAAGTTTAGAAAGTTATTATCAAGAAGCAGGTCGTGCAGGACGAAATGGTGAAAGTGCTATAGCTGTAATACTCAAGAAAAATATTGATGAGGATAAACTTAAGTCCCAATTTTTAAGCAATTTACCCTCAATAGACGCTATAAAGTATGTTTATAAAAAACTATGTAACTATTTTCAGGTTTCTTATGGCGAAGGTCAAAACACAGCACATCAGCTTAACTTTAAAACGTTTTGTCATATATACCAACTAAAAAAAACATTGACTTATAATGCCTTGAGAGTTTTAGATAGTAACAGTATTATCGCATTAGATCAACGATTCAATTTTAAAACAACGGTTCAATTCAAAATATCAAATTCAGAAATATTCAACTATTTAGAACAAAATAAGTCTCAAAACAAGCCCATAAAAGCACTTTTAAGAACCTATGGTGGCATTTTGGATTACCCAACTAAAATAGATGTTGATTTAGTAGCTACAAAAGCCGAAATTAATGCAAAGCAGTTTTTAGCAATTTTAAAAGACTTAGAAGCTCATAATATTATAGACTTAAACATTGCCAACACAGATTCTGAAATTACTTTTATTAAACCCCGTGAGGATGAAAAGACCATCAACCCAATCATACCTATTATAGAGCAACAACAGCAATTAAAAAAGCAACAGATACAAAGTGTTATAGATTACACTAATGATGATTCTGTCTGTAAAAGTTTGCAATTGTTAAGCTATTTTAATGAAGTATCAACAGCAGATTGCGGCCATTGCTCTGTCTGTATCTCTAATAAAAAAAGTGATTCAGAACAGTCTAATCAATCTATTAAACAAAACATACTAGATTTGTTAAAGGATAAGGACAGGTCTTCTAGAGAATTATTAAATCATATTCAATGCAGTCAAATACAATTATTACAAGTCTTATCTTATCTTACAGAAGATGAAACTGTAGTTATTACTGCAACAAATACATACAAGCTCAAATGACAAAACAAAGAGATTTAAGAATCGTCTTTATGGGAACTCCAGATTTTGCTGTAGCTACCTTAAAAAATCTTATAGATTATAATTATAATATTGTAGGTGTAATTACTGCACCAGATAGACCAGCAGGACGTGGAAGAAAACTAAAGGCATCGGCTGTAAAAGAATTTGCTGTCGCTAATAACTTAAACGTTATGCAACCTACAAATCTTAAATCGGAAGCCTTTGTTGACGAACTAAAAACACTCAACGCAAATTTGCAGATTGTAGTGGCTTTTAGAATGCTACCAAAAGTGGTTTGGCAAATGCCAGAATTTGGTACATTTAATTTGCATGCCTCTCTCCTACCTAATTACCGTGGTGCCGCTCCAATACATTGGGCCATTATCAATGGTGAAGAAAAAACTGGTGTTACAACGTTCTTTATTGATGAAAAAATAGACACTGGTGCAATTATAATGAAAGAAGAAACAGGTATTACAGATAATGAAACAGTAGGTGAATTACACAATAAGCTAATGGCTATTGGAAGCAACTTAGTCATTAAAACCATAAAACAAATTGAAGCTGATAACGTAAAGACTACCATACAACCAAAAGACAAAAATCTAAAAACAGCATATAAACTTAATAGAGAGAACTGCAAAATAGATTGGAATCAAAATATAGACCATATCTATAACAAAATTCGAGGATTAAATCCATTTCCGACAGCTTGGTGTTATTTAGACAATGGAGATAAAGAACATATGGCCATAAAAGTATATGCAGTTTCAAAACTATTAGCCTTGCATAATTATGAAAATGGGACTATAAAAATTTCAGATAATGAAATAAAAGTGGCTTGTAAAAATGGATATATCAAAGTTGAAGAATTACAACTTCCAAATAAGCGAAAAATGGACTCAAAATCTTTATTAAATGGTTTTGAATTTGATAAAAATGCAAAAATGCTCTAAACCCTTATTTTCATTAGGTTTCTGTAAATAATCGATAAAATGCACACCTTTATTAACAAATGCACTAAGTTATTAACAAAACCCCGTATTTACTAGGCTATTACTTGCATGAACGGATTATACGTATAAATTTGTGTACAGATTTTAACATTTATGTTGAAAACCTAATACTTAACAATTTAAATTTAACATTTTATGAACAAAACAGATTTAATCAACAGCATGGCTGAAAATGCAGGCATCACTAAAGCTGCAGCTAAGAAAGCATTAGACGGATTATTAATTGATATCGAAGGTTCTTTACAAAAAGGTAACCGTGTATCATTAGTAGGTTTCGGTTCTTGGTCAGTTACAAGAAGAGCTGCTAGAGACGGAAGAAATCCTCAAACAGGAAAGACAATAAAAATCAAAGCTAAAAATGTAGTAAAGTTTAAGGCAGGTTCTGACTTAAGCGATGCTGTAAACTAAGCTTAATTTGTTTACGATATTAAAGCCTGCTATACAGCAGGCTTTTTTTATGATATAAATTTGACTTTCAAATAATTGTGTATCTAAAAAAAAATAGTAACTTTAAGTAGCATTAATCCTACATCAATTGTGAAAAAGCCAGAAAAAGGGAGCTTACTAATTGCTGAACCATCTATTATTGGAGACTTATCTTTCAATAGAGCCGTTATTCTTTTGGCTGATCATAACAACCTAGGCTCAGTAGGGTTTATTCTCAATAAAAAGCTAGATTATAATCTTAAAGACCTTATAGAAGGTACAGATTCTGAACTTCCAGTATACAATGGTGGCCCAGTTGAACAAGATAATCTTTATTTTATTCATAAATCACCAGAATTGATACCTAATAGCATTGAAATCTCTCAAGGTATTTTTTGGGGAGGCGATTTTAATACGGTTCTAGAGTTAATTAACTCTAGTAAAATTACGTCTGAGGATATCAAATTTTTCTTAGGGTATTCTGGTTGGGAAGAAAAACAACTCAAAGATGAATTAGATTCGCATGCATGGTTTGTTTCTAAAAACAATTATGATAACAGCATTATATCTAAATGCTGTAATGAGTTTTGGAAAGAAAAAATGCTAGAACTTGGTGGCGAATATTCTATATGGTCTAATGCACCAGAAAATCCAAGCTATAATTAAGTTAAGCGCAATTTTACATTTAGCATTTTTATAATTTCTGCTGCAATAGTATTTACATATTTCTTTTTGCGATACTGTCCAATTGACTGGATACCAACTATAGTATTGGTTATAAAAAGCTCATCAGCTTTTTGAAGCTCAAAAGGAGAAATTGAAGCTTCTTCTATAATATAGTTGGGATTGTTTTGCAATAAGGCTAAGATTTGTTTTCGCATAACACCTTTTAAACAGCCATCTTCTAAAGGAGGCGTTTTAATGGTACTGTCTTTTACTAAAAATAAATTTCCATTCAACGCTTCTATAACACTTTTGTTGGTATTTAAAACCAAACAATTGTCCAAGCCGTTTTCTTTTGCGTAGATACTTCCAATAACCTGGATGGCTTTATTGTTAGATTTTAATCCAGAAAGCAGACCAGGTGCCATGTAATAATCCTTGTACAAATCCACAATATATGTATCAAAGGAATTTACAGGATAGAATGGGCTACTCAAAGTTTCAACTACAATATTATAGCCAACTGTACTACTCGCATTGGGCATATACTTACCACCTTCTCCTCTATCTATATTTAGCCTTACTCTAGCGGAATTTTGCAATAAATCATTGGCATCAACAGTTTTTAGAATCTCTTTTTCAAGAAATTCCATCGTAAAATGCATTGGGATTTCCATACGCAAAATGCGCATGGATGCCATTAATCTAAAATAATGATCTTCGAAAAAAAAGATGTTACCATTGACAACTTTAAGAGTTTCAAATAAGGCATCACCATACTTGTATCCTCTATTTCCGATTGAAATTTTAGCGTCTTGAGCGCTAATTAAATTCCCGTTTATATTTATCATAAAAAAATCCCGAATAAAAATCGGGATAAAGATAAGGTTTGTATGTATTAATCGTTTATGCTGATCCTAAAACTTGCTTTAAACTTCCAATCATATTCTCCCATAGCATTTTTGATTCTTCAATTTCATCTTCTTCAGCAAAATCTGTAATCATTAATGACACGTCTTTAGTTATTTCATCGACTTGAATTCGTATTTCAAAATAACAAGAATTATCATCTTCTTCATCTTCTAACCAACGAAATTTTACACGTTCAGCACTTTTTTTAAGCAATAATTTTGCTTGCTCTTCACTACCATCCCAAATAAAAGTAAATAGTTCTCCTCTACTATTTACATTATCTGCGTACCATTCTGATAAGCCTGAAGGTGTCGATATATATTGAAACAATAACTGCGGCGATGCGTGTATTGGAAATTCTAATTCGTACTTAATTTTATCGTCCATATAAGTAATATATTATTAGCTCAATATATACAATTATGATTCAATTCAAAACTTTAAACTAAATTTATTTTTTTAGAATCTTAAGTTTGCCATAGCGGAATTTGTTTTTATATTTGCACCCGCAAACGGCGAGGTAGCTCAGTTGGTTAGAGCGTCGGATTCATAACCCGGAGGTCTCGAGTTCAAATCTCGATCTCGCTACTAAATGTAAATTACCTAAAACTGACGGCTTAGTTCATCCTAAGCCGTTTTTTTTGTAATGCATCAATCAATAAAGGAGTAAATAACAGCTAATGGATGCATCCTTTACCCCATCACATTACTCAACTCAAACATTGGTAAATACATAGCCACCAATATAAAACCTACAAAAACACCAACAATGAGTATAATTGTAGGTTCTAAAACAGTGGAGAGCATTTTGGAGCGCTGTTGCACTTTGGTGTTGTATTGCTGGTTAAGGCGCTCAAACATGTATTGGGTTTGGTTGGTTTCTTCTGCAACTTTTACAAGTGCAATCATTTTATCATCAAAGATGTTGTGTTTAGAAAGACTATAACTTAATGATTTACCTTTTAGTAATTCTAATTCTATAGCTTCTAAAGCTTGGGTTAAGGGTTGATACCGTATCATTTGTTTTACAAGCTTAATACTATTGACTACAGGAACTTTTGATGCGGTTAGCAAAGCCACAGCTTGTGTAAATTGCGATAAGTAAACCGTTTTAATAAAATCTCCAATAAATGGAATTCTACGTAGTAATGCATCTTTAAGTTTGAGATATTTAGGATTTTCTTTTAGTAATACTATTGAAATAATTATACCAACTATGGTTAGTAAAATAAACCATCCGTACTCTTGTGTTTTTTGAGATAATGACATTACAAAAAGCGTTATACCAGGAAGCTCAGCATTTTGCTGTTTAAATATATCTTGAAATATGGGCACAACAAACTGTAGCATAAATATAACGACCAACAAAGCTGTAGAAATGATTATTGCAGGATACGTAAGTCCGTTAATCAGATGTCTGCGTTGTTCATTTTTGCGAGAAAAGAAATCACCTAATTGTTTCGTGATTTCGGGAGTTCTGCCAGTTTCTTCTCCAATTTTTAAGGAATAATATTCATATCGTGAGAATGATTTTAAATCTTTCACAGATTCGGACAAGCTCTTACCAGAAATAACATCTGTAAGCATTGTATTAATCATGTCTTTATTGTGTTTGTTTTTTTGAGAATTGTAAAGTAATTCTAGAGTTTCCTTTAAGTTAACACCAGCATTTAATAGTACACTAACCTCAGTATAGAAATCTTCTTTTACTTTATTAGAAAACCCTTTTCTAAAAAGCACAATTTCTTTTTCAAGAAAAGAAGTTGTCTCTTTTGAAATCGCTTTGGATTTGGACTGTTCTATGTTAGCTAAATCAAATGCCATTACTTAATAAATTGGTTAGCATCGCTACGTTTATAAACAAAGAGAGTCTTTTCATTTGGAGATTTGCCTAAAGTGAGTTTTAGAGCATCAATAGATCCCGAATTTGCAATATGACCATTAAAATAAAACGCTTTTGATTTTAGTTTAATATTGAAACTGTCCTTTGCTTTTATGATGTAGTCATTAGAGAAATGATAACTTACCGAATCTATTTCAGATTTTAATTTAAGAACAGACTGTTGACTATTATACTCTGCAATAGGATATCTATTTAGCTCGATCCATAAAGATTGCTCTAACTGTATTAAAGTTGTATTCGCTGTCATGTGTTTTTGTATTGACCACATATGCTTTTGTACCATATTCAATACGGAAAATGCCATTCCAGCAACTATCGCAGTTATTATAATGGTGACTAATAGTTCTTGAAGGGTAAAGGATTTTATTTTATTATCAATAGTCATAAATGGTCTTTTCTATTTGCTTTTTAGTGTCTTTATTAATTGCTATAATTTTTATTTCTCCAGATATATTAGCATCACTATAAATTGAGATATCCCACTTGTTATATTCAGTAGAATACGGCAGACTCATCTTATTGTTTAAGTATTGGTATTCTAACTCATAAATGTAGTTATGCACTTGATGCTTTTTACTTCTTATAAGGTTAGAAAATGTATTATTAAGTATGAGACTTGCCATCACAAACACAACAACAATTAATACTGTTGCGACTAATGTTTCCATTAGCGTGGCTGCTTTTATTTTTTTTAATATAGCCATTTGGCAATCCCCTTTTTTGAGTTTTGAAATGCTAAACCCACATATTCATCTTCAAGTTTATGTCTATTGATTTCTACATCACATAAATGATTTTGGTAGTATGAGCCATTAGCTCTGGTTATAAAACCATCAGTATAGATGGTACCAAATACCTTACCCAAGAGTTCGATGGTTTGCTCAGAATAGATTTCCCCTTTAATTTCTACACTTTTATTAATAATAAGTTGCGGATTATAATTTTTAGAGTCTTTTCTGCCCAGAAGTACAATGCTACCTCTGAGTCTAGAGTTAGAGCCAACATCAATATAGTTATCTTCAGTAAATGAGTTTCTGTAGTCTTTGACTAACACCAAAGCAGATGGATATTTAAGATTACAATGCTTTCCTACAGTGATGTATTCTGAAGCAAATGCCTGAAATGTCCCTTTAGTCGTATCTTCGATTTCTATAATAGGTGCAATAAGTATTACATCTTTTAGGTTTGATGAGGCGTCAATAACAATTTTAGCATCGGATTGAATAATAATATTGCCTTTAAGAGTAATGTTTTCAAGATAAATGGGATTAGGATTTATATAAACCTGAGTTGACCTTTCAAAAGAATTTAGATAAGTGCCTCCAGATTTTATGTATATAGGTTCAGAATTAGTGTTGTCATAATAGTTTTGAATATTCTGCAAGTAATTTCTAAGCTTGAACTTTAGTTTAGGAAACTGCTTTATAGGTGCAATATTACCATCTACAAACCTAGGTTTGCTGTAAGTTTGCCCAGCAATGTTCCCAGATTTTATGCCTTGCTCTGGTAAATAAGCATCACCTTTTATAGTAGTATCTCCAACCAGTACCAAAGCTTTATTATGGTCTTTGATAAACAAAGCATTTTCTTCAATAGGTTGGGAGCTTCCTAGAAGTGCTGTTTTTTTATAGGTATATGTTTTCTGTTTAGAAATTATACCAAGCTTCTGGAAAACACCCCAAGGTTCTAATTTGTAGTTAAGAGCGCCTTTATTTGTGTAAATAGAAACACTATCCTGCTTTGGGGCACTATTTACAAAATCTAAAATTCCTTTGTCTATATTTTGAATAGTTTCCGTAAGGTTATAAGACTTTGTTTTAAACTTCCGTTGAGTGTGGACCAAAAGGATAAAACACCCCAATAATAATGCAATGATTACGGTGATATAAGTAACGAGTTGTAAGGCCCCAGCATTAAGCTTTTTCATAACTATTGTTTTAGCTTAAATGTCTTGTTCTGATGTTTGTACCTAAGCGTAATGTACTTTTTATTTCCTCTAATAAGTTTTATACTGTCTAGTTGCTGACCGGTTTTAAAAAGTGTTTGCTTATTCGCAATAGAGATAATAAAGATCTTGTCTCTTTCATTAGCAATAACACCCAAATATTCAATAGGTTTCCAAAGCACTTCTTTCTGCTTTTTTACAACAGATTTGCTTTGTGCTTTGGGTTTGTATATCGTTCCTAAAAAAGGATCTCTTTCTAAAGGTTGAATAGAAAACGTGTCTTTTGCATACTCTAATTTATAATCTGTATGTAATGCAAGATTAGGCGTATTAATTTCTGGCATATCCTCAGAATATGCAGCTATTATCTTATAAGCTATGGTTCCCCAAACGCTAATGACAACAACTAATAATAGGTATGTTTTTTTCTTAGTCTTCAATAGTAAAGGCCTGTATTTGGTATTGGGTTTGGTATGCTGAGTTTAATCCCTTAACACGCCACTCGTAATTACCTTGATTCAATAATTTGCCAAAGCTAGTGGTGCTTATTAGCGTGTCTTCAACGATTTGAGAAGCATTTGCAAAACTTGGCGTTGCAATTTGTAACTGGTAGTTCTCAGCAAACTCTAGAGATTGCCATGAAAAGGTAATTGTTGACGGATTAAGAACACTGTTATTAGTTGGCGCAAGTATGCTTACTTGCTCATGAGAAATATCTTCAACTTCTATAATTTCCTCGCATGCAGATAGTAATACAAAAAGAAAAAGTAAACTTAGATAGTTTTTCATACATCTATTATTTTTAGATACTAAATGTATAAGAAAGTGCTTTTTTAACCTTAAGGGTTTTCCTTAATACTTTTAAGGGTTTTCCTCACTTATATGAGTTTTACTCATCCAAATTAATAGCACCCCAATTAAATTCTAGCCTTTACTCATTATCAGATGTTTCTGAATAATAACTTGCCTATTTTAAGTTATTAAATACATAAGAAGCAACCTTTTCTTACAAATTGCATCTTATAAAAGATTGACCATCAAGAAATGAAAATTATTAATGTCCTTATTGTAGAAAATGAAAACCTACTTGTAGATGTATTAACAAACGCATTTACAAGTCTTAGTAATAAGACTAGAAATTTTAACTTAAAAACTGTAAGAAGCTATAGTGAAGCAGTAAAACAAATAGAAGCTAATACGGCTATAGATATTACGCTACTTAATATTAATATTCCACCATGTAATAGTGACGTGCTAGTACTCGCAGATGATGTAAACGCTATGCTTCACAAAACAAACCCCAAAGCAAAAACCATACTATTCTCTTCTTACAGGAATACGATGCACATGCACTCCGTACTAAAAACAATAAACCCCGAATGCTTATTAATTAAAAGTGATATAGATTATAAAGAGCTTACAAAAGCTATAGAAACTGTACTTGTAGAGCCGCCTTATTATAGTAAGAGTGTGTTGCGATGTATTAGAAAGCGATTGGCACATAATATTGTTATAGATAAAATAGATAAATCCATATTACATTATTTATCACTTGGCATAAAAATGAAAGAGATACCCCAACTTGTGTGTCTATCTAATAGCTCTGTAGAATATAGAAAACGAAAGCTTAAAGACATTTTTTGTTCAGATAAAGCAACAGATAGAGATTTGCTAAGGGAAGCTAGAGATAAAGGATTTATATAAAAAAACTATTTTTTAAAGAACGTTTCTTTTTATTAAGAATCCTTAACTAGGAATAGCTATCCCCAAAAATAGATTCTTAAATGAGCTTCAAGATAAATCTTGTTCTTTGAAAAACATATTGTTTTTCTACTTAATCTTTTAATGTGAGTTCTTAAAGTTAAATTCATTCGTTCAATCTTATTAGTGGAATATTGAAAGCGTTTATGAATTTCCTTTGGAATTATACTTGGGTAAATATTTAATCTATCAGTGTAAATTTTTGTTGGTTGAAGTAATAGTATTTTATTAATTAATGGTCTAATTGTTTCTTTCGTTTTTCTACCAACATAAAAATCAATAATATGTTTAGTTTCTCTTTCTATAGCATAGGTAATCCAAGTAAAATTATCTTTATTACCAATAAAACTCCAAAGTTCATCAACTTCAAACTTACAGCCAAGTTTATTGAAATATGGAATCTTAATGCCTTTACTTATTTTCAACATTCTTGAAAGCACAGTCGTTGTTGAAATACCAATAATTCTCGAGATACTTCTAACTCCACAACCTTCTACTAAAAGATTTTTAATCAAAGTATTTGTTGTTGGTTCATAAGCATTATAAGTATATTCTAATTGAAAACGATGGTTACAGAACTTACATTTATAACGTTGTTTGTTATTTTGGAATCCATTTTTAATTGAAACTCCTTTGCATTGGGGACATAGAATTTTTTCCATGACCTAATTTACTACACAATGATTTCTCAAACTCTTATTTTATAGTCTCTAAGAGATTTTCTATGTCTTCAATATATCAATGAACCTAGAAAACCAATAATTAGATTTTACTCTAATCATTGGTTTTCAGTTATTTAAAGTCATATCTTAATCCATGACCTTTTTTACTACACTACCGTCTTCCTCTTCTAGTTTATAAACTTGTGAAGGTTTATCGCTACTGTTGTTAAAAAAGTATAGCCTTTTGCAATTCGGGCATTTCCAAAAATGGACGGTATATCCATCAAAATCCAAAGGTTTTTCTCCATTTTCTGTTCTATCAATCAGATTATCCCATTCATTGTTACTAAAAATCTTATATTCTATATTTGGATTTGTCGAGTTACTTAAGCTCTCACCACATTTACAATTAAATCTCGCCATTTATTTAAGGTTTAAAAATTTACTAATCCATCATCGGTTGCAATCCTAACTTGTCCTTTAAATGATTTTCCAGCATCAGTTCCTTTAAATCTATCATATATATCTTGTGCGTTAGCTTTAGTTCCACCGACTGCTCTAATATCTAGGTCAATTACTTCGACACCTTCTTTCTTAGTGGCATCTTTTAATCTAGTTACACCAGTATTAATATTTAATTTTTCTCCTGTCAACGCTTTAAATTCGGTAATCTTCCCATCAATTTCAAAATCTGCTGTTTTAGTATCAGTTCTTTTTATTTGACTTACAGAACTTCCGTCTTCTAAATATTCAGCCACTCTCTTTTTTTCGTGACTTGCCATTTTCTCCCCACCTTTAAATAATCCTTTTTTGGTGAAATTTTGGATAACGTCTACTGGGTCAAGTATTACAGGTATACTAGTTATAGATTCAAAAGCCGTCTCTGCAGCCTCTTGAACGACAAATGCAGCAGTAGCTTCAACACCTACATTTGCAACAACAACTGGTACAACCATAGCAAGCTGTCCTACTGCCGCCACAGTTCCAGCTACACGATTTGCTTCTTGTTGTCTAGAAATATCTTGTGAAGTTACACCTTTTCCATAAGCTGGCAAAAGAACCATTTCTAAACCTTCCAATTCAATTCCTAGTCCAAGCTTGTTTTCTTGAAAAGCGTAAGTGCTATTATACGAATAATGCTCTGCTAATGGGTCAACTACAACAAATCTACCTATTGCTGGGTCATAGTGTCTAAATTTAAATTCTAACATATTATAACCGAGCTCTTTTGAAATTTCCTGTCCTTGGAAGGTATTGTAAGGATTCTCAACACCATTTATCACGTTATTATACCCTTTATGTTTTAAGCCAAAAGGATAGTAGTTATTTTCTTCTTTGATTTCAGAAGCGTTAACACTACCATTATTGTTGCTGTCTGAGTAAGCTAGACGTATGTTTCCTAAATGGTCTTTGTACTGGTAGACATAGTCAAAGTTACTGCCATTAGGCTCTATATATCCTTCTGGATGCGAGAAGAACTTAAGACTATTCCCTTCGTAGATATAGTTCCCTGCATAGTATGTTGTGGTACCGTTACTCACTATCTTTTTTTGTTTAACACCAGTCGCATCATAAATGTACTGAATATTTCCACCATTTAAAGTCACTTGAGTTGGTAAATTTAAGTGGTTGTATTGAATATTCGATGAAATGCCTTTATTGGCATCAGTTAACATATTACCATTGGCATCATAGGTGTATTCTGTAGTTAAGTTAGCACCATCATTAA
>NZ_BMDQ01000003.1 GCF_014635865.1 Winogradskyella haliclonae
CCTGGTGATTGTCCTGGTAACTTTACAATTACTCGTACATGGACAGCTACAGATGAGTGTGGTAACGCAACATCTTTAGACCAAGTGATTACTGTTCAAGATACCACGGCTCCAGAGATTACAACGCCTGATGGTGACTTAGATGTAACTATAGAATGCTCAGATACTGATGCATTAGATAATGCACTTAATTTAGTACCAACAGTTACAGACAATTGCTCTAATAATATCATAACTACATTAGTTAGTGATGATACTGTTCAAGATTCAGATTGTGCTAATGCTTCAGTTAGAACAAGAACATGGACATTTGATGATGGATGTGGTAATATTTCTGAAGAATTCACTCAAATAATTACTATAGTAGACACTACTGCTCCAGTATTAATTACTACGGATTTTGATGAAAATATCAGTGCTTCATGTGACGCCATACCTGAAATACCTGAGTTAATGTTCGAAGACAATTGTTCTGCAGATGTTAATGTTGTATTTGATGAGCAAATAAACTTCTTCCCAAATACTGATGATTATGAAATTATTAGAGATTGGACAGTTGATGACGGTTGTGGTAATACCGTGACATTTACTCAGTTAATTTCTGTTAGTACCCCAACTATTGATGCAATTGATGGTGATAGATGTATTGACGATGGTGTAATTAACTTATTCGATTTCTTACAAGGCAATGTAGATACAAGTGGTACATGGTCTATAGTAATAGGAAATGGAATTAATCTTAACGGAAGCTTATTCGATCCTCAAGATGGTGGTGAAGTAAATGGTATATATACATTTAGATATACTATTGATGGTACTTGTAATACTCAAGTAGATGTAAATGTAACCTTAAATGACGATTGTATAGTTCTTCCTTGTGGAGAAGAAGATGTAAATATCTCTAAAACAGTTACTGCTAATGGTGATGGTGTAAATGAATTCTTCCGAATTACAGGTGTTGAAACTTGTGGATTTGTGACTGAAGTACAAATATTCAACCGTTGGGGTGCTGTAGTATACAAAAACAATAACTACCAAAATGATTGGAGTGGACAAACAATACGCTCATCAGTTGGTAGCTCTGGAAATGTCCCAACTGGAACATACTATTATGTAGTAACACTAAGAAATAGTGGTTTAGAACCATTTGCTGGTCCTATTTATGTAGTAACTGGCAATTAATTAAAAAGTAAAAACTGATACCTATGAAGTTAAATAAATTTTACGGCATTGCATTCATGTTACTGTTAACATCAGTAACCTTTGCTCAGCAGCTTCCGCAGTTTACGCAGTATATGTTTAATACCATTTCTATAAATCCTGCTTATGCTGGATCTAGAGAAACGTTAAGCGCTGTTGGATTGCACAGAAGTCAATGGGTAGGTCTTGAGGGTGGTCCCCAAACTCAGACACTATCTATACACGCGCCGTTGCGAAATGAAAAAGTTGGTCTTGGACTATCTGTAATTAATGACGAACTTGGATTTGAAAATTTCCAATATGTTTATGCGGATTTTTCATATACTATTCAAACTGGTGTAAATACCAAATTGGCCTTTGGATTAAAAGGTGGTATTACTGCTTATAACCTTGATGGTGACTATCAGGCATCAGAATCTCAAGATCCATTAATTTTTGGATTCGAAGACCGTCTTGATTTTAATATAGGTGCTGGTGTGTATTGGCATAGTGATAGATGGTACGTAGGACTTTCTGCTCCAAGAATTTTTACTAACGAATATACTGGCCAAGGTACTTTTGAAGCTCTAGAAAGAGTAAGTTATTACTTTACCGGTGGTTATGTTTTTGATTTAAGCGAAAGCGTAAAACTAAAGCCTTCTACCCTATTAAAAGCGACAAACGGTGCACCTTTATCATTCGATATTTCTGCTAACTTCTTATTCAACGAAAAATTTTGGATTGGTGGCGGATACCGAATTAATGAACAAGCAGCAGCTATTGGCGGAATTGCAGACTTTCAAGTCTCAAAACAATTGCGCATTGGTTATGCTTACGAATACCCAATTTCTGATATAAGACCATTTACGAGTGGTACTCATGAAATTTTGTTAATGTTCGAAATATTTAAGAGTCGTAGAATTAAATCACCTAGATACTTCTAAAATGCAGTTTACTATGAAAACAAGACTAATTTTAATACTATTTACACTCTGTTTTTCTTCAAGCTTTGCACAGTTGAAGTTAGCTGATAAGTTTTTTAAAGGCTATAGTTATATCAAAGCTATCGAGCTTTACGAAATAGCTGTGGAAAAAGGTGATAGTTCAATGCATGTCTTAACAAGGTTAGGTGATGCATATTACAACAATTCTAACACTGAAAAATCTGTTATATGGTATGGCCTTGCGGCAGATAAGTATGAAGACAAACTAGATTCTGAATACTTGTTTAAGTATATTCAATCTTTAGTAAGCACCAAGCAATATGACAAAGCTAAATTATGGGTGCAAAAGCTAAAAGATAAGCAAATTGAAGGTTCAGAAACCAATAAATACATTACGGAAAACTTTGATGTCTATACCGTTACTGGTATTGTAGACGAAAGACGTATAATTAAACTTAATAATCTAAACTTCAATACCGAATTTTCAGATTTTGGTGCTTATGTAAAAGATAATACGCTTTATTTTGCATCCTCAAGAGATGCATCTTCTGGAGTTTATGATTGGAATAAAGAACCTTTCTTAGACCTTTATCAAGTTGAAATTAATCGAGGAAACAAATCAATTAGCTTTGATGCGCCTCAAAAAATTTCGGCTAGCAAGATAAATACTGACTACCATGAAGCAAATGTTGCTATTACCAATGATGGTAAAACATTATACTTTACAAGAGATAATTTAACAAAAAGAAACAGATTAGAGTACACAAAAGATGGTACGACGCATTTAGAGTTATACAAAGCAACTTTAAATGCAGAAAACAATCAATGGGAAAACCTTGAAGCGCTTCCATTTAATGACGATGTGTTTTCTACTGGTCACCCAGCTTTAAGTCCAGATAACAAACAGTTATACTTTGCATCTGATCGCGAAGGTGGCTATGGTGCTTCAGATATCTATGTTGTAGATATTAATGAAGACGGTACATACTCAGAGCCTCGTAATCTAGGTGAAAATATCAATACTGCTGGTCGTGAGTTATTCCCATCTATTGACAATGAAGGTACGTTTTATTATTCTTCTGATGGCTTAATTAACTATGGACTTTTAGATATCTATAAATCAGATATTTTAAACAATCCTGATGCAAAAAGTGAAAACATCGGTGAGCCATTTAATACGGGTTATGATGATTTTGGTTATGTGTTTAATTCTGAGACAAAAGAAGGTTACTTATCGTCTAATAGAGAAGGCGGAAAAGGTGGAGATGACATCTATAGCTTTAATTCTTATGTATGTGAGCAAACCATAGAAGGTGTTGTAAGAGATGAATTAACTAATGAAGTAATGCCAGGAGCTACTGTACGATTAATTGATGAAACTGGTAAAGTAATTTCTGAGCTTACAACTGATGACCAAGGAAGTTACAAATTTGAGAAAACACTATGTGAAAAAACATTCACTGTAGTGGGGTCTAAATCCGATTATAAAGATGACCAAAAAACGGTGACGACTTCTGATGAAAATGAAAAAGTAAATGTGGCCGACTTACTATTAACGCCATTAATTATAGACAACCAAATTGTAATAAACCCTATTTTCTTTGATTTCGATAAATGGAACATAAGAACTGATGCGCAATTTGAGTTAGAAAACATTGTAGATGTGATGCGTAGACACCCAACAATGGTGATTAAAATAGAATCGCATACAGATAGCCGTGGTGGAGAGCGTTATAATATGAGGCTCTCAGACAGACGTGCAAAATCTACAAGAGATTATATCATATCTCGAGGCATTGAAGCAAATAGAATAGAGAGTGCTATTGGTTATGGTGAGTCTCAGCTATTAAACAGATGTTCTAACGGTGTAAAATGTAGCAAAGAAGAACACCAACTTAACAGACGTTCTTACTTCTATATATTACAAGATTAATGATACCTATAATTAATCCGCTTACAATAAAAAAGCTCAGCAAATTGCTGGGCTTTTTTGTTACAATTATCGTATAAGAAAAAGCATTAACTTTACAATTAATAGCAACACATTTATCTTCTATTCACATATTTTAGGAATAACAGAAGTATAAATTACCAAATAATAATTTCTGAAAAACCTTCAGACAAGAGCTAAGAAATCAACATGCAAAGTTTACTTCAGGAAATAAGTCAAAGATGTTTTTTAAGCCCAGAATTACAACAGCGAATTACAAAAGATTTTAAGGAGAAGAATACAAAAAAAGGAGAGAAAATTTTAATCCAAGGTAATAAAGCCAATTACCTCTATTTCGTAAAAAGTGGTGTGTTACATAATTACTACTATCATGATGGAAAGCAAATATCCTCATGGTTCTATAGCGTGAATCAGTTTATAACATCATGGTTTAGTTTTTATGCTCAAAAACCAAGCTTTGAGGAAATTGAATGTTTAGAAAATTGTGTTTTATTTAAAATAAGTTATAAAGATTATCAGAAACTAATAGCGGACTTTCCCGAATTTGGGAATTTTGCTCGCCTAATAGCCGAAGAAATGCTTACGTTTTTAGATGAATTCTCTAAAGGCTGGTCTTTTCTTACTGCCAAAGAGAAATACAACTTATTACTAACTTATTTCCCAAATATTGAATTAAGAGTGAAACTTGGACATATTGCCTCTTTTCTTGGTATTTCACAAGAGACATTTAGTAGAATTAGAAAATAATATTTTAGTAAATTCCAATCAGGAAACACTAGAAAACTATTTTAGCTCTTATGTTTATGGCCCTGGTCATTTACTTTGATAAGCAATAGTCTAGCTATCATTATTTTGCTAGGACTGTACATTTCGTTGAAAAGATTTCTAGTAGTGGTTCTCCAAAATTGTATTGATTTATGATTTTCATTTGGTCTTTGCTTACCCTCTATTCTATTTTAAGTTATTTGAAGATTTTGATATAAGTCAAAAAATGCAATTACAAACATTTCCATTTTTGTATAAATATTTATTTCATGAAAGACTCAACATTATTATTTAGAAGTTTAGCAGCTATAATTTTTATTACAGGAATTGCTCATTTAGCAAGTTATGCATCACAAAAAGATGATATAAATTATAGTTATGATGAATCAATTGATTCCAATCAAAAAAAAATATTTCCTGAAGAGGAAAAAACAAAATCAAATAATAATCCTGATACTGATTATATTGTTGGAAAATGGAAAGTAAATTATAACGTCGAAGATTTTAATGGGGCTATTTTTTATAACATTAAAAAAGAAGGGGAATATTTTAATGCTTATACTTATGAATATCAAGATAAAAATGGTAATTCAGAAAAAGCTATAGGTCTTAAAACTTTAGTCATTAAAAGTTTTGACGGTTACCAAGGTAAAGGTGTTTATTCAATTGAGTATGAACATCAGCAATATCAAGTTGATTGCCAAATTGATATGGTAGATAAAAATGCTTTTAAGTTGAGTTATGATTATTATGGTTATAGTGATGTAGAAACTTGGCAAAGACAATAATTATGATTGAATTCTTATCAAAAAAACTCGATTGGATAGATGTAGAATATTGGTTTTACATCTTAAATGACTTAAGCTTAGTATATATTATTGTTCCTTTTTTTGTATTGGAGTTAGTTCGGTATGCATATTTAAAAAGGCTAAATAAAGATTTGATTTTTGATAGTTTAGCAAACCTTATAACATTTGGAGCATTTTTCTTAATAGAAATTATTCTAGGATTTTTAGCCATAACTAAAGTTTATTTTTGGATCTATAATAACTTCAGTCTACCACATTTAGAATTAAACTGGATTACTATCATCACATGTATATTATTAGCAGATTTCGCCTACTATTGGGAACATAGAATGATGCATAGAATAGGCATTGGTTGGGCCACTCATACTGTACACCATAGTTCGCCTCATTTTAATATGTCTGTAGCATACAGGTTTGGACCTTTAGATGCAATTATGCCAATAATATTTTCTTTACCTATTGTTATGTTAGGTTATGATCCTATTTTAGTATTACTAGCTGAAGTATTCGTTCAAGTTTTCCAAACCTTATTACATACGGAAATAATAGGTAAGCTTATAAAACCTGTAGAATATATTTTCAATACGCCTTCGCATCATCGTGTTCATCATGGATCAAACAGGCAATATTGGGATAAAAACTATGCTGGTATTTTAATAATCTGGGATAGGATGTTTGGCACTTTCGAGCCCGAAGTTGAAAAAGTTCGTTACGGAATTTCAGAGCCTCTAAATAGTAATAATCCGATAAAGGTGTTTTTTCATGGAATCTCCCGTCTTATCATCAAATTGAAAAAAGTAGACGGAATTAAAAATAAACTATTGGTCTTTATAAAACCTCCAGATTGGATGCCAAACAGTTCTGACCTATTAAATGCCAAGAAGAATGACTGATTTAGCAACAAAAAAAGACTGGTTCAAGTTTGTTTTTGTGATGATTGTATTCATCATCGGAATGATAATTATGATGCTTCATGAGGTAAAAGGCTTTTGGATTTGGACTGCTTACGTAGCTATTTGGTGGTGGACAGAAATGATCATTGCAAAAAACATACATTTAAAATGGTATGTTTGGGTACTTATTTTACTAGGATTGACTATTATTGATGTAATAATTATTGCACTTATAAACAGTTAATAGTATGAAAATCAATGACATAATCTTTGCAGACTTATCGACGTATGCCCCAAAAGTGAGTATTGCTTTTTATGAACGTATTTTTGGATGGAAGTACTACAAGACTGAAGATTATTATACTGCATTTATAGGCAATAAAGAGGTATCTGGTTTATACGAAACTCCTGAAAAATTCAAACAAATGCGCATGCCTCATTTTTGGATGACTTATATTAAAGTAGCCTGTTTGAATACTACAATTAACAAGGCAATACATCTTGGTGGCATTATAGAAATGACCTACGAAATAGACGATATCGGTAAAGTTGCTTTAATTCGAGACCCTCAAGGTGCCGGTTTTACTATTTATGAAGGCGACAAACTAAAAAACACTAGAACAAAAAACACAGAAAATACACTCATCTGGAACGAATTACACGTTTCTGATGTAACAAAAATTATCCCATTTTATGAAGGAATTTTTAAATGGGATATTGTACAACGTGACGATGTATCGTATGATATATTAAATTCAAAAGGAAATTATATCGCAGATATAGTGAAAATACAAAACCAATTCAAAGGAAATTTTGAATATTGGGTATGTACCTTTGGAGTTAAGAATATCTCTACAGCTAAAAAACTAATATTGGAAAATGATGGTCATCTCATCAACGATGAAAGCAGCCGTATCCTATTTACTGACAACTCTAATGAAGCATTTTTTTTCATTAAACAGATTAAAAATTAATATCTAGGACAAAAAAAGACCGCATCATTGCGGCCTTAATTACATTATATAATTAAACTACTTTACTTTTTAATAAATATATTGGTGTAATACCAATCACCATCTGCATTTTGCTCTGCAGAAATATCAAAATCTGTATAATTACCTTCGATATTACTTCTATGAGATGCGCTATTCAGCCATGCGTTAACAAGTGACTCAGCTGAAGTATAGCCATAAGCTACATTCTCTGACACCACTTGTGCGTTTTGGTGTGTTTGTAAACTCTGCTTACGCGAGTAAAAATTATCGTGAGATACGTTATCAACGTCACGCATGTAATCCGTATGTGAGTAAGCAACAGCTTTTACGGTATTGTTATTTGTCAAAGCATTTAATCCTTGACTAATTCTATAATCGTTAATAAGCTCTAATACTTCAATTTCTAAAGGTTTAGCTTGAGGAGGATTTGTGATATCAACTGATAATACATCTTCTTCTGTTAAGTTCTCAGTAGAACAAGACGTAAACGATAGAAACGCACAAATTGCCAATACTGGCACTAATGTAGAAACTTTCATAAGTAGGTATTTTTATTGTTTGGGATTACTAAAGTAACCTACCTATGGCGTTAATATGTTAATAAAATGTTAAAATCGATAAAAAACATGCTTTTTATCGATTTTATATGTTTTTAATCGTTAAAAATAGAATTTGAAGTGCATTTTTTTGTTTTTAATCGAATATTTAATGCTTTTTAACGAATTAGAGATTTTGAATTTATTAGGGTGCTAGTCGCTCAATTTTCCAGGTAAAATCTTTCTCTAGTTTATAACGTATTCTATCGTGCAATCTATTTGGTCTACCTTGCCAAAACTCTAACTCAACGGGCTTCACAATAAAACCGCCCCAATGACTAGGTCTTTCTATCTCTCTGCCTTCATAGGCTTTTTCAAGTGCTTTGAGTTTATGTTCTAATTCTGCCCTGTCTTTAACTACTTCGCTTTGATTAGATACTATGGCACCTAACTGACTTCCTCTAGGACGAGATTCAAAATAACCATCACTTAAATTTTCTGCTATTTTCTCAGCCTTGCCTTTAATTATCACTTGACGCTCTGCAGCTGGCCAAAAGAAAGATAAACAAACACTTGGGTTATCTAATATGGCTTTACCTTTTTCGCTATTATAGTTGGTGTAAAAGATAAAACCTTCATGTGTATACTTTTTTAGTAGTACTACTCTACTCTTAGGGTAACCATCTAGACCATGTGTAGAAATGGTCATAGCATTTGTTTCACCTTGATTAAAATGTGTATCTACCTCTAAAAACCAATCTCTAAAAAGTTCAATAGGATTATCCGAAATATGTTTTAAAAGTAATTCTCCTTTCTCGTAGGACTCTCTATAATCGCTTAAATCGTTTTCCATATTTACTTTTTTGCAAAGTTAGTGCTTTAAATACATAGATATTTTAAAGAACCCATAAAATTAAAACTCAAAGATTTTCCCATCATCGGCTAACTCGACATGACTAAAAACTGTTTCAGCTTCGGTTTTAAATAGTGAGATATCGTCGTAACGTGTTGAGTAATGCCCTAATATTAACTTTCCTGCATTGGCTTTTTTTGCAATGGTAGCTGCTTGTATCGCAGAACTATGTTTTGTCTTCTCACAAAGATTTGCATTCTTTTCTAAAAATGTAGATTCATGATACAATACATCTACACCTTTAATTAAGGGAATTTTGGCTTCGTCATAAGCAGTGTCACTACAAAACGCATAACTCTTAGGTTTAGGTGGTGGCAATGTAACCGCATCATTTTTTACAAGCTTTCCCTTATTGTTTTCAACATCAAAACCTTGCTTTAGCTTTCTATAATAAGCTTGATTAATATCTTCGTTGCGTACAGCATTCATATCTAACTTACGTTCTCCTTCTTTTTCTTTAAACAAAAATCCGTTGGTATAGACACGATGCTGAAGCGGAATAGTGTAGACTTCAACCTTATCGTCTTCAAAAATTAATTCAGAGTCTTTGGAAGTTAATTCATGGAATATTAATTGGTAATTGGTCCATGAATCCGAAAGCTTCATTTGAAGTGTAATCACTTCTTTTAATCCTTTAGGGCCATATATATGTAGGTCAACTTCTCTAGTCAATAATCTAAACGTAGAAATAAGTCCTACCAAGCCAAAATAATGGTCTCCATGCAAGTGCGAAATAAAGATATGCTTGATTCTTGAGAACTTAATTTTGTTCTTTCTGAGTTGCACTTGCGTACCTTCTCCACAGTCTATTAAAAAAAGGTGATTATTTATTTCTAGTACTTGAGATGTCGGGTTTGTAAAAGTACGAGGTGTAGCACTGTAGCAGCCTAGAATATTTAATTTCATATCAGAATCCTAAATCGCGCTCTATATCTTCCATCTCTATAATATCATAAGCCTCTTGCATTGTTGGCACCACACAAATTTCGTCTGGCATCTCATCCAAATCTACTTTTTCTGATACAACAACAAAAGATTTCTTGTCAGCTCTATGTCTATTACTTACCCTGATAAACTCTATGATGTCTTCAAGCGTAATACTATCTAAACTAGAGAGATTAACAATAATATGGTCATTTTTATACGTATCGTAAACTTGCTCAATATTGTTCACTAATGTCTTTACAGATGCCTTCTCCTGCGTAATAATGGTAATATTACCGTCTTTATCAAAAATCATATCCGCTATTTTATTTTTGAAGCTAAAAGATAAATAACTGCCATCCTAATTGCAACTCCATTTTCAACTTGATTCAAAATAATAGATTGGTCAGAGTCAGCGACATCACTGGTAATCTCTACTCCGCGGTTTATTGGACCTGGATGCATGATGGTAATTTCCTTATCTAAACTGTCTAATAATGCTTTATTAACTCCGTATTGTTGTGCATACTCTCGTGTTGAAGGAAAATAACTAATATCCATACGCTCATTTTGGACACGAAGCATATTGGCTACATCGCACCAATTTAATGCTTGACGTAGGTTCGTTTCTACCTTAACACCTAAGTCTTTAATATACTTAGGCAGTAAGGTTTTAGGGCCACAAACCATGACATTGGCGCCTTGAAGCTTTAAAGCATATATATTGGACAAGGCAACTCGGCTATGCAAAATATCTCCAACAATAACCACATTTTTCCCTTTTACGCTTCCTAATGATTCTCTAATAGAATACGAATCTAATAAGGCTTGTGTAGGGTGTTCATGAGCGCCATCGCCGGCATTAACAATACTGGCATCTATATGTTTTGACAAAAATACACCTGCTCCAGGACTTGGGTGACGCATCACTACCATATCTACTTTCATAGATAGAATATTGTTTACCGTATCGATAAGTGTTTCTCCTTTTTTTACTGAGGATTGACTTGCTGAAAAATTTATAACGTCAGCAGAAAGTCTTTTTTCAGCCAACTCAAAAGAGAGCTTAGTCCTGGTTGAATTTTCAAAAAATAAATTAGCAATGGTAATATCTCTAAGTGACGGTACTTTTTTAATTGGACGATTAATGACCTCTTTAAATTGATCAGCAGTTTCAAAAATAAGTTGAATATCCGATTCAGTCAGATACTTAATTCCTAGTAAGTGATTGACACTTAATTGACTCATGCTATTATTTATTTATTAAGTAAACGGCATCTTCGCCTTCGTTTTCTTGCCAGTTTACTATAACTTTTTCTTTATTTATCGCATCTACTTGTCTTCCTCTATAATCTGGTTGAATAGGTAGATGGCGACTAAAACGTCTGTCGATAAGGGTTAATAATTCTATATGGTTTGGTCGCCCAAAAGATTGAATTGCGGTTAATGCTGCACGAATACTACGTCCTGTATATAAGACATCATCTACAAATACAACACCCTTATCCTCGACAATAAAATCTATAGCTGTCGTATTTGCTTCAAGAGGTTTTTCACCTCGGCGAAAATCGTCTCTAAAAAACGTAATATCTAAGTGACCATATTTAAGGTCTTTTACTTTATAATCTTCTTTTAGAATTTTTGCTAAACGGTCTGCCAAAAATTTACCTCTTGGTTGCAATCCTATGAGTACAGTATTAGAAAAGTCGTTGTGATTTTCAATAAGTTGACAAGCCAATCGGTGAAGGATTATGTTTACTTCTTTAGAATTAAGTAATACTTTTTGACTCATATAACTTCCAAACGCATTTGGTTGGCAAAGTTAATGTAAATAATTAGAGTATCAAATTTAAGAATAGTGATAAAAAAAGCCTCTCATTTCTGAGAGGCTTTTAAATATTATAAATATCTGGAAGAATTACTTCTTACCATCCATCTTATCTTTAAGCGCTTGTAATGCATCATTAGCATCACCTAAAGTAGGCTTAGCTTCTGCTGCTTGTGCTTCTGCTTTACGTACAGCTTGCTTTACAATCTTAGCTTCTTCTTCTCTAAATACAGCAGTATGAGATGCTACAACTCTCTTGAATTCTTTATTAAATTCAATGATTTTGAATTCTGCTTCTTCACCTTTCTTTAATTTAGAACCGTCTTCTTTTTCTAAGTGACGTTGCGGAACAAATGCTACGATATCTTCATTAAACTCAATAGTTGCACCTTTATCAACGATTTCTGAAATCGCTGCTTTGTGTACAGACTCTAAAGCAAACTCAGTTTCATACTTATCCCAAGGATTTTCAGTAGTTTGTTTATGACCTAGAGATAACTTACGTCCTTCTACGTCTAACTCTAACACAACTACATCTAACTTGTCACCTACATTACAGAACTCAGATGGGTGCTTCACTTTCTTAGTCCAAGATAAATCAGAGATGTAAATTAATCCATCAATACCTTCTTCTAACTCTACAAATACACCAAAGTTTGTAAAGTTACGTACAATACCTGTATGCTTAGAACCAACTGGGTACTTGCTTGTGATATCAGTCCATGGGTCTGGTGTTAATTGCTTAATACCAAGAGACATTTTGCGATCTTCTCTATCTAAAGTTAAAATAACTGCATCAATCTCATCGCCAACAGATACGAAATCTTGAGCTGATCTTAAATGCGTTGACCAAGACATTTCTGATACGTGAACTAATCCTTCAACACCTTCAGCTACTTCGATAAATGCACCGTAATCAGCAATTACAACAACTTTACCTTTTACTTTATCTCCAACTTTTACATCTTCAGCTAAAGCTTCCCAAGGATGCTTAGATAATTGCTTAAGACCTAATTGAATTCTTGATTTATTTTCATCAAAGTCAAGGATAACAACATTTAATTTCTGATCAAGTTCAACAATCTCATTTGGATGATTGATACGAGACCAAGAAAGATCAGTGATATGAACTAAACCATCTACACCACCAAGATCAATAAACACACCATAAGACGTGATGTTTTTAACAACACCTTCTAATACTTGTCCTTTTTCTAATTGGCCAATGATTTCTTTCTTCTGTTCTTCAATATCTGCTTCGATAAGTGCTTTATGAGAAACAACAATGTTTTTAAATTCGTGGTTGATTTTTACAACTTTAAATTCCATTGTTTTGTTTACATACTGATCGTAATCTCTAATAGGTTTTACATCGATTTGAGAACCTGGTAAGAACGCTTCAATACCAAATACATCTACAATCATTCCACCTTTAGTTCTGCATTTTACAAAACCATTTACGATTTCGCCAGTATCGTGCGCATTGTTTACACGATCCCATGCTTTGATAACACGTGCTTTTCTGTGAGATAATACTAATTGTCCTGTTGCATCTTCGCGAACATCAATTAATACTTCAACCTTATCACCTACTGCTAAGTTAGGGTTGTAACGGAACTCGTTAAGAGAAATTACACCTTCAGACTTTGCATTAATGTCAATAATTGCATCACGGTCTGTAATTGTAATTACAGTACCTTCTACAACTTGATCATCTAAAGTATCAACAAAGTTTTCAGATACTAACTTCTCGAATTCTTC
Source organism: Winogradskyella haliclonae (assembly GCF_014635865.1). GTDB lineage: Bacteria > Bacteroidota > Bacteroidia > Flavobacteriales > Flavobacteriaceae > Winogradskyella > Winogradskyella haliclonae. Next base: position 13,499 of record NZ_BMDQ01000003.1, read on the forward strand.
AAGTTTAGTGTCTTCTACTTGCTCAATACCTTCTTCGTAATTGTGCCAATCAAACTCTTTTAAGAATTTTTCAGGGTTTGCCTGCGCTTCAGATACTACAGGTGCTTGGGTTGCTTTTGCTTCAGTTGCTTCTACTACTACTTCTGCTTCTTTTGTTTTGTTTTCAGCCATTGCTGATAAAAATTTGTATTCTGTACGGTTCGAAAGTTAGGGAGAAACTATACAGAAGTTATTAGTTAAAAATTTATAATTCCTTTTCAGCTTTCTAAAACTCCTTGAAAAGGAGCGCAAAAATACTATTAAATCTTAATAAAACCAAACATAAAAACACATGACAAATTCTTGCTAAAGAACTGAATACCATAATGATTAATATAAACTTAATTTTTGGCACATAAATTGGTATATTTACTATAGTATTAACACTTAAACATTATAACACTTATGTACAGAGCTAAATATCAAGCTGTATTAGACTTAGGAGAAGAACTAAACATCAAAGACGGAAAAGTGGAAGAAGCTGCAGATAAACTCAAAGTTTGGGGAACAGCAAACACTCCATATGAAAAAGACGCATTGTGGAATAAAATTAAAGAGATTGGTGGTGAAAACCCATCAGATATCATGGCAGATATTAAAGTTGCTGATGATTCTGTTTATGCAAGACACACTGTAGCCTCTGGAGAAACTTTAGGAGGAATTGCAAAACATTATTATGGTGACGTAATGAAGTATAAAGATATATTTGCTGCAAATACTGATATTCTTAAAAATCCAGATGTCATTCATCCAAATCAAGAGTTAATTATTCCAAACTTATAAGGAAATAATTATTACAAAAAAAAGCGACCATTAGGTTGCTTTTTTTATGCTAATTTTTCTTCAACCAACTGCCTAATTGCTTCAAGCTGTTCTTCTATAGTCATGGCAGAATTATCAAACTCAACGGCGTCTTCTGCTTTTATAAGAGGAGAATCTTCTCTTGTTGAATCTATTTCATCACGAGTTATCACATTCTGTAACACCTCATCATAGCTTAAGTTGTGACCTCTTTCTAACAACTCTTTGTAACGTCTAGTAGCACGTTTCTCTGCAGAGGCAGTCATAAATATTTTAAGTTCGGCATCAGGAAAAACGACGGTTGCTATATCACGACCATCCATAACAATACCTTTATCTCTTCCCATTAATTGTTGCTGCTGCACTAACTTTCTCCTGACTTCAGATATTTCAGCAATATGACTAACGTGTTGCGATACTTTAAGAGTTCTAATCTCAGATTCTATATTTAGGCCATTCAAATACACTTCTGCAAAACCTAAATCTGAATTAAATTTAAAAGTAATGTGGATGTTCTCCAGTTCTAAAATTAAACCTTCTCTATCTATAGTCTTTGTTTCAGAAACAAAACCATTTTTTAAAGCAAAATAAGTCACAGCTCTATACATAGCGCCAGTATCAACATATATATAGCCTAACTCTTTAGCTAATAGTTTTGCAACTGTGCTTTTCCCTGTGGAAGAAAATCCATCTATGGCAATGACAATCTTACTCATCTATTCAAATCAATTTGAAGTCCAAAAAAGCTCGTATTAGCTGAACCTGTATATCTGGCATGTGTGTAACTAAACTTCATTTTATTAATCTTAAGTCCTAATCCAAAAGACAAACCAGAAAAATTACGTTGATCTACAATTCTTAATTCTTCCGCACGCCTAAAGTTATAACCTAATCTTATATTAAACCCTTTATCTGGCCATAATTCTGCGCCTAATATCAAATGACGAAGCGCATTATTAAAAAACCCTACTTTTTCTTCGGTAAGATTTCCACTTAAATCTGTAGTAGCTCTAGCTGGATTAGAAACACCAATTGGCCATTCTTGCAAATTCTCCATGGTTAAATGCCAACGCAACGGAATGTACTCTAAAGTTTGAGACATTCCAAAATTAACTTCAAAAGGTAAGCGCTCATTTAAACCCGCATAGGTTTTGAACTGTGTTCCAAAGTTTCTAACAGTGAGCGCCGCATGAAAATCTAAATCTTCATTGATATACATCACGCCAAGGTCTAATGCACCTCCAATAGAATTATATTGCTCTAATTGAGATGTTATAACTTTTGCATTAGCGCCAACATAAAAATCTGTGAAAGGTATATTGTAATTATAACCAAATGAAAGTGCTACTTCATTGCCACTAAAAGAACCCGTAGAAACACCATTTAAATCATAGCCATCAAACTGGCCATAGTTAATATAAGTAACCCCAAAATGAAAAGTTTGCACTCGCCTATCCCAAGTATAAGCATAGGCTGCGGTACCATATGTAATGCCGCCTAAATAACTTGAAAAATTTAGTGCAGCTTGATTATGCATATCGCTGTTTATTGAAGCTGGATTATATAAAGCTTCCGTGACATCTTTATCGAAATTAGTAATGATTTTACCACCAAGAGCTGCTTGACGTGGAGAAGACACTAAGTTGAGGAATTGGTATGTTGACTCACCTCCCAATTGGGCGTAAGTAACAGTAGCACAACAAATAAAAAGTAGAGTTGTAATCCTCTTAGTCATAGCTTGCAAAATAACTAAATCTATCTTAGAACGCAGTTCTAATTCTTTTATTTTTTGAAAAGCAAAAACCTCAATATTTCTATTGAGGTTTTGTGTTTTATAATGCCTTAGGATTACTTACCTTCTGTTTGGTAATCGCTAAATCTAAAACCTCGTCCATGTTCGAAACATAATGAAACTTTAACCCTTTAAGATATTCTGGTTTAATTTCATCGATATCACGTTTGTTTTCTACACAAAGAAGAATTTCTTTGATTTTTGCACGCTTAGCAGCTAATATTTTTTCTTTAATTCCTCCTACAGGTAATACCTTACCTCTTAAGGTAATTTCCCCAGTCATCGCGATGCTCTTTTTTACCTTGCGTTGTGTAAATAAGGAAACTAATGATGTTAACATTGTTACTCCGGCACTTGGACCATCTTTTGGTGTTGCTCCTTCAGGTACATGGATATGCACATTGTACTTATCAAAAACCTCAGTCTTAATACCAAACTTATCTGCATTTGCTTTAATGTATTCCATAGCAATTGTTGCAGATTCTTTCATGACCTTACCTAAATTACCTGTAATAGAAAGACTTCCTTTTCCTTTAGACAAAATAGATTCTATAAATAATATATCACCTCCAACTCTAGTCCAAGCCAATCCTGTAACTACTCCAGCAACATTATTATTCTCGTATTTATCGCGTTCTAATCTTGGGCTTCCTAATACTTCAATAACATCTTCAGTAGATACTTTGACATTGTAATCTTCTTCCATTGCAATATTTTTAGCAGCATAGCGCACCATTTTTGCAACTTGTTTTTCTAATCCACGTACACCAGATTCTCTGGTATAGCCTTCTACTATTTTCTCTAATTGTGGTTTAGCAATTTTTAAGGCTTTGTCATCTAGACCATGCTCTTTTAATTGTTTTGGCAATAAATGACGCTTAGCAATCTCCACCTTTTCCTCTATGGTATAACCTGTAACGTTTATAATTTCCATTCGGTCACGTAATGCTGGCTGAATAGTATTTAAGCTATTAGATGTAGCTATAAACATGACCTTAGACAGGTCATAACCCATTTCTAAAAAGTTATCATAAAACTCGCTGTTTTGTTCTGGGTCTAAAACTTCTAACATTGCTGAAGATGGATCGCCTTGATGACCAGAAGACAGTTTATCAATTTCGTCTAAAACAAAAACGGGGTTTGAAGTTCCGGCTTTCTTTAAACTCTGAATAATACGACCTGGCATGGCACCAATATATGTTTTACGATGACCTCTAATTTCTGCCTCATCACGTAACCCCCCTAATGATATACGAACATACTCTCTTCCTAATGCCTCAGCTACAGATTTTCCTAAAGATGTTTTCCCTACTCCTGGAGGTCCATAAAGACATAATATTGGAGACTTCATATCATTTCTTAGCTTCAATACTGCTAAATACTCAATGATTCGTTTTTTAACATCATCTAACCCAAAGTGATCCCTATCTAGGATTTTCATAGCGCGTTTTAAATCGAATTGATCTTCGCTAAACTCATTCCAAGGTAAATCCAAAAATAAATCTAAGTAGTTGCGTTGAATAGAGTACTCTGCAACTTGAGGATTCATACGTTGCATCTTAGCCAATTCTTTATCAAAATGAGTTTTTACTTTATCATCCCATTTTTTTGACTTAGCACGATTACGCATGTCTTCAATCTCTTCGCCAGAAGACACACCACCACCTAATTCTTCTTGAATGGTTTTCATCTGTTGATGCAGAAAGTATTCACGTTGCTGTTGGTTCATATCACTTTGAACCTTATTCTGAATATCATTTTTTAGCTCAAGCTTTTGATACTCTAAATTCATATACTTTAGAGTAGCTAAAGCACGTTCTTTTAAATCATTAATCATTAACAATTTCTGCTTCTCTTCTACTCTTAGGTTCATATTAGAGGATACAAAATTGACCAGAAAAGAGTTACTCTCAATGTTCTTAATAGCAAAGCTAGCTTCTGAAGGAATGTTTGGGCTCTCTTTTATAATCTCTAAAGACAAATCTTTTATAGATTCTATGATAGCTTTAAACTCCTCATTATCTCTTGCTGGCTTAGCTTCAGCAATGTCAGAAATTGTTGCTGTCAGATATGGTTTTTCAGAAACGACTTCTTTAATCTGAAAACGCTTCTTACCTTGAATGATAACAGTTGTATTACCATCAGGCATTTTTAGCACCTTTAAAATTCGAGCCACTGTACCTGTTTTGTAGATATCTTTCTCGGTTGGATTTTCTACGTCTTCGTCTTTCTGAGAAACAACTCCTATTACTTTTCCACCATTATTGGCATCATTAATCAATTTAATTGAAGCATCTCTTCCTGCGGTAATAGGAATAACTACACCAGGAAACAATACCGTATTACGTAATGGCAATATGGGTAGAGACTCTGGTAAAACTTCTTTATTTATTAATTCTTCATCTTCTGGTGTCATTAAAGGAATTAACTCTGAATTTTCATCAAAATCCTGAAATGACAAACTGTCAAGCCCTAAAAATTTTTGTTTTGCCATACTATATTTTAAGCCATTCTGTCATTAAAAGACATAGAATGTACCGTTCTTTTGTTATACATTTTCTAACTTTACGCTAGATACTAAGGTTTTATGGTGCATAGCGCACTTTACCTTTTACATTAAATTCAATTGTTGTGCCATTCAGTTTTAAATTAATAAAACTTTTTTCTTTAAAACTGTAACACTCATCAAACAAGTCTATCTATAAGTAAAAGCATTAGTTTTTTGTCTACAACCAATCAAAATATAGAACAATTACTCGTGCTTTGTAGTACTGGTAATCAACGTGCACAATTAGAGATTTACAACCGCTATTACAAGGCTATGTATAACACATCTTTGAGGATTATAAGAGACACTTATAAAGCCGAGGATATTATGCAAGAGTCATTTTTAACAGCGTTTTCAAAACTAGAGCTATTAAAAGATAAATCTGTTTTTGGTTCTTGGTTAAAAAGAATTGTAGTTAATAACAGTATTGCAGAATACAATAAAACAACCAAAGAAGGTACTATTGCTTTAGATGATGTGAAGTACAAAGTAGAAGACACTATTGGATTAGAAGAAGAGGATACACAAAAAGACAAAGTAGCGTACATTTTGAAAGCTATTAAACAATTAAAATCTAATTATAGCGTAGGTTTAACATTACATCTAATTGAAGGTTTTGATTATGAGGAAATTGCAGGAATTATGAATATATCTCAAGGGAATTGTAGGACATTAATCTCAAGAGCAAAAGAAAGCTTGAGACAAAAACTAAGCGTAAGCGCATAAATTATGAGTAATAAAGACAATTTTGACAACTTATTTGAAAAGCTTCAAGGCCAGTTCGACCATGAAGAACCAAATAATGGGCATGAAACCCGGTTTTTAGAAAAACTACAAGCCCAAAAAGACGTAAAAAAAGGCAATGGCTTTAACTCTACTTGGAAGCCTTTTTTAGCAATCGCTGCTAGCATACTTATTTGTCTTTCGGTATTTAGCGGCTTAAATAATTCTAATGATGTTACAGATTTGGCAAGTGTATCTCCTGAGTTATCTGAAGCACAAGATTTTTTTACAGCTACAATTACTGAAGAGTTAAAAAAATTAGATGCTGAACGCTCGCCATTAACAGAACATATAATTTATGAAGCAGAACGCCAATTAAACACCTTAGAAGACGATTACATTATTTTAAAAAATGAACTGAAACAAACTGGAAATGATGAGCGAATCATATATGCTATGATATCTAATTTTCAGGATAGAATAGACATACTTAAAAACATCTTAGACAAAATTGAAGACTTAAAACATACAGAATATGAGACAACAAATACACTATAAATTATTAGCAGTTTTATTACTGTTACCTACATTTATTTTTGCGAATAGCATTATGGTTAATGATGATGTTACGACAAGAGAGCGTATCATTCAAAAATCCTATAATGTAGATAAAAATGCCACTTTAAAAGTGAGTAATAAATTTGGCAATGTAGATATTATTACTTGGGATAAAAACACAATAGAATTTGATGTTCTAATTAGAGTAAGCGGTAATGATGAAGATAAGGTGGAAGACCGCTTAGAAAGAATTGATGTGACTTTTTCTGCAACAAATAATTTAGTTTCTGCGATTACAAAAATTGAAAAAAATAAATCAAATTGGTGGAATTGGGGTAAAAAAATGAATCTAAAATTAGAAATCAATTATGTAATTAAGATACCAATTACTAATTCTATAAACATCAATAATGATTTTGGAAATGTAAATGTAGACACATTAAAAGGCGTAGCGAAAATAAATTGTGACCATGGAAATATCACCACTAAAGAACTTATGGCTGATGGTAACGAATTAAATTTTGACCATACTAAAGATTGCTATTTTGAATATATAAAGAGTGGAAAAATTAATGCTGATTTTAGTAGCTATACTGTTGCGAAAACTAAGGATTTAAATATAAGTGCTGATCATACATCTGGGCACATTGAAGCTGCAGAAAACATTGTTTACAATTGTGATTTTAAATCACTTAAAGTAGATAACGTTAATAGTATTACAGGAAATGCAGATCATTTGACACTAAGAATAGGAAACGTATTTAAAAACGCTTCCGTAAAATCAGATTTTGGGTCTGTAAAGATTGAAAAAATAGCTTCAAATGCACAAAACATAGAAATTGATGGAGAACACGCTGGCATTAGTATTGGCTATGACTCGGCTTACAATTTTAATTTCAATATTAATTTAGAACATGCATCTCTTAGAAATAGTGACAACTTTAATTTTACTAAAAAGAAAATTGATGGGTCAGACAAATACTATTCTGGAAGTTATGGAACTAATAACTCCCAAAATTTTGTGAAGATAGATTCTGAATTTGGAAGCGTAACATTTAAAAAACAATAAATTAATAATCAAAAATCGAACAGTGATGTTCATTATAAAATCAAATATTATGAAAACTCAAAAATTAACGTTAAGCCTTATCTTTTTATTAGCAATTACTTTTTCTCATGCACAATGGTGGGGAGGAAAAGGTGTAAAAGGAAATGGAAAGGTTACAACAATTACGAGAACTACTGGAGAGTATGACGCCGTTAAATGTGGTGGTTCTATGGACTTTAAACTTGTTGAAGGCGCAGAAGGAAAGATTACCATAAAAGGGGAATCTAACTTATTAGAGTACATTGTTACTGAAGTAAAAAACGGAACTCTAGTGGTTAAAGTAAAGAATGGAAAAAACATTAGACCTAGTAACAACAAAACAATAATGATTACCATTCCATATAGAGATATTGATGGTGTATCCTTAGCCGGTTCTGGAGATGTTTGGAATGAAGGTACAATTAAGTCTAAAGACTTTTCTGCTGCAGTTGCTGGTTCTGGTGATTTGATTTTAAATATTGATACTGATTATACTAAAGCAAGTGTTGCTGGTTCTGGTGATTTAACTCTAAAAGGAAAAGCAAATACTTTAAAAGCAAGTGTTGCTGGTTCTGGTGATATTCATGGATTTAAGCTAAATTCTGTAAATGTTGATGCAAAAGTTGCTGGTTCTGGTGATATCTCTGTGAATTGTTCTGGTGAATTGAAAGCACGTGTTGCCGGTTCTGGTGATATTGAGTATCGTGGTAACCCAACAAAAGAAGACACTAAAGTATCAGGTTCTGGAAGTATCGAGAACTAAGAAAAAACCTTAAAAGTAAAAAAGCCGCTTAATAGCGGCTTTTTTATTTACATAGTTTACCTATTGCTTGGTATATACAAAAATTAAGTCTTGAATAGTACTAACAGTAGCATCTTCTGTATTAATAACTGTAAAACCATCAGGAATAGTAGTTGATAAAGTATTACCATCTAACTCCCAATCAAAAGTCCCAAAAACGTCTGTAGTAGTAATAGTGCTACCAGATTGAGTCCATGTAAAATCAGTAGATTCATTTTCAAGAATACAATCTACAGTAAAATCAAATTCAGAGTCAGAACCATCTTCAAGAAATATTTCTATATCAGCAAATGATGTGCTCACGGTCATACCCGCATTGTCACTGTTAAATACCAGAGTTTCATTATTGTAACAATCCATTTCTTCAAGAAAGTTGGTATTCTCTGTACCATCATTATTTAAATCAATAGGCTCTTCACCTATCCAAGCTGTTAATAACCAAGTTCCAACAATGTCAGCTTCAGGAGTGGTTGTCATGGTACAATCACCTAATTGTTCTATAATAGCTTGCAAACTACCATCTTCATCACCACAAGCTAATATTTGAGCTTCAATTGCGGCTTTATAAGCATTACATATTTCTGTAAAAGTATCATCTCCTGCTCCTAAAAAAGCAAGAGCTGCTTCCGCTGTTTCTAATGTTGCAGCTTGGCATGCCGCAGCTTCATCAGAGATAAACTCTCCTTCTAAAGGCTCATCCTCACACTGGAAAGCAGAACAAATTAAAAACACACAAAATAAGGCTATAATTTTTTTCATAATTGATTTAGAATTGGGTTTTAAACTTACAAACATAACTTTTATTTTACATATTTCGTCTTTCCTATAGTGCTTAATACGACAAAAGAAATTAGAAAAAATACACCTAAACTTAGTACAGACCATTGCATAGAACCTGTAATAGAAATAAGTAATCCAAAAACAATCATGCCTAAAACTATAGCAATCTTTTCGGTCACATCATAAAAACTAAAGTAAGTAGCTGTATCATTTGTTTCAGGTAATAACTTTGAATACGTAGAACGAGAAATAGATTGAATAGCTCCTAAAACTAAGCCTAGTAAGCCTCCAAGACCATAAAAATATAATTCAACATTTTCTTGCGATTTATCAATCATAAATGCTATAAAACAAACCAAACACCATATCGCTATAGTGATTTTTAGAGTTTTAATATTTCCGATTCTGTTAGATAATCGAGAAAATAAATAAGCACCTACTACAGCAACTAGTTGTACGACTAAAATTGTAAGTATTAAATTCATTGTTGGCAACCCTAACTCATTGCTGCCAAAAATTCCTGCCATATAGATTATAGTTTGCGCGCCAACACTAAAAAGAAAGAAAGAAATTAAAAATGTTCTTAATTGTGGATAACCCACTATCTCATTAGCTACTGTTTTTAACTCTTTGAAACCGCTCCAAATTATAGATTGACTAGATGCTTTCTGACGCTCTCCCATAGGTAATTTAGAAAGCCTTTTGTATGTAATTTGTGCAAAACCAATCCACCAAATACCAACTAATAAAAAAGTAATTCGAGAACCAAATGCCTTATCATAAAGGCCAAAAACTTCAGTTTCTATTAACACCAAACTTAAAATCAATAATAACACAGAGCCTAAATACCCATATATAAATCCTTTAGCACTTACATTGTCCTGCTGTTCTGGATGAGCAACTTCAGGTAAATACGCATTATAAAAAACAATACTTCCCCAGAAACCTATACCTGCAGTAATTGTACATAAAATCCCAACCCAAAGCGTACTTTCATCTTTAAAGAAAAATAAGCAAGCTACTGATAGAGAACCTAGTAAACAAAAGAATTTAAGAAACTTGAGTTTATTTCCAGTGTAATCGGCAATACCTGATAGTATTGGAGAAATAAACGCTACTACTAGCATATAAAATCCTATCGTATAATTTAACAATGTTGTTGAATTCCATAATGTACTCAAAAATTCAATTTCCCCTTGGCTATTAGCCATGGCTGATGTCATACCATCATAATAAATTGGAAAAACTGCTGTACTTATTACTAAAGAATAAACCGAATTGGCCCAATCGTAAAACGCCCATGCATTGATAAGTTTTTTACTCCCTTTTTCTAATGTTCTTTTCATATAAATAAATATAAAAGCCGCTCTCATGAACGGCTTCTAAAGTAAACAATATATTGTTATCCAAAGATTAATTTATTGGTCTAAATTCTGTAACTCCAAATTTAGCAGCTTCTTGCTTTGCTGCAGGCGCCCATTGCTTCAAGTTTGCAATACGTGTGTCATTACTAGGATGTGTACTCATAAATTCTGGCGGCGCTTGTCCTCCACTTTTTGCCTTCATACGTTTCCATAACTCTGAAGCTTCATCAGGGTTATAACCAGCTAATGCCATTAATCTTAATCCTATTTCATCAGCTTGAGTCTCATGAGAACGACTAAAAGGTAACATTCCACCCACATTAGAAACAACACCATAAGATTGGTTAAAAATGTTTCTGCTTTTTGGGTCATTGGCTAATGCAACGTTCCCCGCCAACGCCAAACCTTGTTGAAGATAAGCTGCACTCATACGTTGCTGTCCATGATTAGCAAGTGCATGGGCAACCTCGTGTCCCATAATTGCAGCAACACCTGTTTCATTAGCTGCAATAGGTAAGATTCCTGTATAAAACGCAATTTTACCTCCTGGCATACACCAAGCGTTCACTTGCTCAGACTCTATTAAAGAATATTCCCATTTGTAATCTTTAAGATAGCCCTGATTTCCGTTGGCATTTAACCAACGCTCAGCAGCTACTGCAATACGTTGACCTACACGCTTTATCATTTCAGCATCTTTTGTACCAGTTACAACTTTATTTTCGCTTTTAACTTGGTTATACTGAGCAAAAGACGCTGGAAATAATTGTGCATTGGATACGAATGCCATAGTCTTCTTACCTGTAAAAGGATTTGTAGCACATGAAATAAAGACTATAATTAGCCCAAATAAGGCTATAGATTTTTTAATATTCATTATAGTAGATGATTTTTCAATTTTTTTAAAAATACAAAAATCATGTTAAAATCTGTAAACTAAAACCTTCAAATTCGACTTTGAATGTATATTTATATAAAGATCAAATTTAAATGTTGTCATGAGAAAAATTGCTCTATTTGCTATGATAAGTCTTTTTTTGGGTTGTAACAGTTCTGCTCAAAACTCTAAAAAGAAAGAAAAAAAAGAATTCCCAATTACCAAAACAGATTCTGAATGGAAGAATCAATTATCTGATATACAATATTATGTATTAAGAGAAGCAGGAACCGAACGTCCTTTTACAAGTCCTCTTAACAAAAACTATAAAAAAGGTGTGTACCATTGTGCTGCATGTGATACACCCTTGTTTAAAAGTGAACATAAATTTGATTCTGGAACGGGTTGGCCTAGTTTTGACCGTGAAATAAAAGGTAATGTAGCTTTCTCCACGGATTATAAAATTGGTTATGCACGCACCGAAGAACATTGTGCAACATGCGGTGGACATTTAGGACATGTTTTTAATGATGGTCCTAAAACTACAGGAAAACGCCATTGTATAAATGGTGTAGCGCTTAAGTTTATACCTTCTGAAAAAGGATGAAAAGCTATTTATCAAGCTCAATAAAACAATTTCAATACTACAAAAACCTTGGAGACAAAACCATCTTGCAATTGTCTTTTGAAGAATTGAAGAAAGAATTTGATAAGGATTCTAATTCGATTGCAATTATTGTAAAACATTTAGCAGGTAATATGCTAAGTCGTTGGACAAATTTTTTAATTGAAGACGGTGAAAAAGAATGGAGACATAGAAATCAAGAGTTTATAAATACATTCTCTTCTAAAGAGGAATTGATTAAGACATGGAATACAGGTTGGACTTGCTTATTTGAAGCTATTAGACCTTTAATTGATGATGATTTAGATAAGATTATATATATCAGAAATCAAGGACATACTGTTACAGAAGCTATAAATAGGCAAATGATGCATTACGCCTATCATGTGGGTCAGATTGTTTTTTTAGGTAAATTAATAAAAGGGAGTAATTGGCAATCTTTATCAATTCCAAAAAACAAATCCGAGGATTATAATAAAGATAAATTTCAAAAAGTAAAAAGTCGTAGACATTTTACTGAAGATTTATGACTATGATTTATGACTCTTTTTATAAGGTCTTATGATTAATCGTGCTTCTCTATCAAATCTAATGTAGTTGTATACCCAATTGATAAATACTATTATACGGTTTCTGAACCCAATTATAAAGAACAAGTGCACAAACATCCACACATACCAAGCAAAAACACCTTGGAACTTAAACTTTTTTAAATCCACTACAGCCTTATTCCGACCTATTGTTGCCATTGAGCCTTTGTCTTTATATACAAATGATTTTAGTGGTTTCTTTTTTACGATTCTTATCAGGTTTTCCCCTAAAAGTCTACCTTGTTGTATGGCAGGTTGAGCAACCATGGGCAACCCATTGGGAAACTTTTTGGTTTTCATAAATGCGATATCCCCAATAGCAAAAATATCTGAAAATCCCTTTACCTGATTAAATTCATTAACCATAATACGGTTACCTGGTCCTATTAAATCCTTTGCATCAATACCATTAATAGTAGCGCCTTTTACTCCTGCTGCCCATACCACAGTAGCTGTTTCAAACGAAACGTCACTATTGGTAGTTACGGTAGTCCCATCATAATTTGTGACTCTTAGATTTTTCCATACATGAACCCCTAATTTTTCTAAAAATTTCTCTGCTTTTTCCGAAGACTTATTGCTCATACCATACAACAGACGATTCTCACCCTGTACAATATGTATTTGTGCTAAACGTGTATCTAAATCTGGATAGTCTTTAGGTAAAATACCTTTTTTAATTTCTGCTAAGGCTCCAGCCAATTCCACACCAGTAGGACCACCTCCAACAATTACAAAATTCATTAATGCATTTCGCTCATTCAAGTCAGGAGTCAATAAGGCATCTTCAAAATTTTCGAGAATTAAACTTCTTAAATTAAGTGATTGTGGTATGGTCTTCATAGCCATGCTATGCTTCTTTATCTCACTATTGCCATAATAATTGGTTTGTGATCCAGATGCAATGACTAAATAATCAAAATTGAGTTCACCTATGTTAGTATTTACTAGTTTATCCTGATGATTAATACTCTCTACATTAGCTAATCTAAAGTAAAAATTAGGGAAATCTTTCAATATTTTTCTAATAGGATATGCAATAGAATCAGGTTCTAATCCTCCAGTAGAAACCTGATATAACAAAGGTTGAAAAGTGTGGTAATTATTCTTATCTAAAAGTATAACTTGTACTTCTTGTTTTGATAATTTTTTAGCTAACGCTATACCTGCAAAACCACCGCCAATAATTACAATTCTAGGAAAGCTTGTCTTAGGAATATTCATATAAATTATATTTTGTAAAGATAATGAATTTATAGGGCACTAAATTCATTATTCTAATTCGATTTTGTAAATTCGTAGCTTAAAATTTCAACTAAAAAACTTACCCATGAGTAAATACGATATCATAGTTTTAGGAAGTGGCCCAGGTGGTTATGTTACTGCTATTAGAGCTTCGCAACTCGGCTTTAAAACTGCAGTTGTAGAAAAAGAAAGTTTAGGTGGTGTATGCTTGAATTGGGGTTGTATTCCAACAAAGGCCTTATTAAAATCTGCTCAAGTTTTCGAATATCTTAAACATGCTGAAGATTACGGCTTAAAAGTTAAGGATGCTCAGCATGATTTTGATGCTGTGGTAAAACGTAGTCGAGGTGTTGCTGACGGTATGAGTAATGGCGTTAAATTTTTAATGAAAAAAAATAAGATTGACGTCATAGAAGGTTTCGGAAAATTAAAACCTGGAAAGAAAATTGATGTAGATGGTACGGAATACTCTGCAGATCACATCATTGTAGCAACTGGAGCTCGTTCTCGTGAGCTGCCAAGTTTACCTCAAGATGGTAAAAAAGTGATTGGTTATCGTCAAGCGATGACACTAGCTACCCAACCAAAGAAAATGATTGTTGTTGGATCAGGTGCTATTGGTGTTGAGTTTGCATATTTTTATAACTCTATGGGGACAGAAGTTACCATTGTTGAGTACATGCCAAAAATTGTTCCTGTCGAAGATGATGAAGTATCAAAACAATTAGAGCGTAGTTTTAAAAAATCTGGAATTAAAATTATGACTTCCGCTGAAGTAACTTCAGTAGACACATCTGGTAAAGGTGTTAAAGCCACTGTGAAAACTAAAAAAGGAGAAGAAGTTCTAGAAGCTGATATCGTTTTATCTGCTGTAGGTATTAAATCTAATATAGAAAATATAGGTTTAGAAGATGTAGGTATTGCTGTAGATAGAGATAAAATTTTGGTAAACGATTATTACCAAACTAACATTCCAGGTTACTATGCCATTGGTGATGTGACACCTGGTCAAGCCTTAGCTCACGTAGCTTCTGCTGAGGGCATACTTTGTGTTGAAAAAATAGCCGGACAGCATGTTGAAGCTTTAGATTACGGAAACATTCCTGGTTGTACATATTGCTCACCAGAAATAGCGAGTGTTGGTTTAACTGAAGCTCAAGCTAAAGAACAAGGTCTTGATGTGAAAATCGGAAAATTCCCATTCTCTGCATCAGGAAAGGCAAGTGCAGGCGGCAACAAAGATGGTTTTGTAAAAGTGATTTTTGATGCTAAATATGGCGAATGGTTAGGTTGCCATATGATTGGTGCTGGCGTAACCGATATGATTGCAGAAGCTGTTTTAGGTCGTAAACTTGAAACTACCGGACATGAAGTATTAAAAGCTGTGCATCCTCATCCAACCATGAGTGAAGCTGTCATGGAAGCTGTGGCTGATGCTTATGATGAGGTTATTCATTTATAATTAGAAAAAATTATTGTAAAAAAACGCTCAATTCATAAATTGAGCGTTTTTTTATAGCCTGTATCCCAAACCTATAAAAAGTATGTTAGGTGATATTTCCTCAAAACCAATAGTGTATTTGAGATTTATATCTAAGTCTTCCGAAATATCATAAGCCAAACTTACATCTGCTCTAACTCTGAATTTATTACTAAAAAAATTGAAAAAATAATTAAGGCTTGGTCCTGCCAATAAATGAAAATTATTATCTACATCGTATTTAAGATATATTGGTGCATTTAAAAACTCAAAATCTCCAATACCTTTGTAAACAAATTCAGGTTGAATATGAAACCCTTTATCTATTATGATATCAAGGAAAACACCACCGAAATAACCGACTTCGGTTTCTGGATTCTCTCCAAAAATACCATTATCTTCATTAAAGAACGTTAAACTAGCACCTCCTTTAATTCCAAAACTAGTTTGCGCATTTATATTACTAGAAACACCAAGAGCAAGTATAAGTAGTATAGGCAAATAGTGCCTCATAATTTTAAGGTTAAAGTAAGCTTCTTATAGCCAATTCATAACTCTGCAATCCGAAGCCAATGACTATTCCTTTTGCATTAGGCGCAATAAAAGATTTATGCCTAAACTCTTCTCTTGAATACGTATTTGATATATGGACTTCAATAACTGGAGTTTTAATACTGGCAATAGCATCTCCAATACCTATCGAAGTATGCGTATAAGCGCCGGCATTTAAAATAATACCATTATAAGAGAAACCAATTTCATGTAATTTATTAATGAGTTCGCCTTCTATATTGCTTTGATAGTATTCTAATTCTATACCTTCAAAGTGATGCTTAAGTGATTCGAAATAATCCTTAAAGGTCTGATTGCCATAAATCTCAGGTTCTCGCTTTCCAAGCAGATTAAGATTTGGACCATTAATAATAATGAGTTTCTTCATGCAGTAAAGGTATAAAAATTGGATATAAAAAAACCGAGACTAAAGCCTCGGTTCTTAATATTTGTCTATTATTCTAATTATAAGAATAATGTAAAACCAATGTTAAACTGGAAAACACCTTCGTCAGAAAAATCTTCATTTAAAGATAGGTTATAACGTAATCCTGGCTCAATTGCAATATTATCGGCAACAAACCAAGCATAACCACCTTGAAGACCTAACCATAATGGAGTTTCACCTGC
This sequence comes from Winogradskyella haliclonae, assembly GCF_014635865.1. Lineage (GTDB taxonomy): Bacteria > Bacteroidota > Bacteroidia > Flavobacteriales > Flavobacteriaceae > Winogradskyella > Winogradskyella haliclonae. The sequence goes on from NZ_BMDQ01000003.1 coordinate 29,992, forward strand.
ACCGTTCTCAGCACCATCACCTGAAGCACCTGTTAAATCTACTCCGATAGGAAACTCACCACCTAGATAGTACTTAGCTCCTAATCTGTATGAAAATGCGCTTACACTATCTCCTACATCTGGGCTGATTCCACCAAAACCTAAACCAGCTTTTATAGCTAGGTTATCAGAAATAAAGTATCCTCCATCTAAACCTAAATTATACTGAGAAGTACCATCTGATGAAGCAAACATAAAAGATGTAGAACCAAGCATTGCATTACCAGTATTAGCTTCAATTAGCCAAGTACCTTCTGAAGTCGCTGAACCACCTTCATCTTGGGCGTTAGAAAAACTAAACGCAAATACAGCTAAAGCTGCAAAAAATAATTTTTTCATAATGTATAAGTTTTTAAAATTGATAGTGCAAACTAAATACTTTTTCATTTAAAAAAGAAGCATTTATCTAGGTTTATTAACATTTTTATAAACATAAAATATAAAATATTGATTTTCAATTATTTATACTATTTGTTATTAACAATTTAGAAATATGATAAATAATATTCTTAAAAAAAATGTACTTTAAACGGTAAATTTATGCGCATAAACGATGAAATGGAGCACTTATCTTGTTGATTTTAAGACCTATTTGAGGCTTGAAAGAGGCCTATCTGATAACACCATTGACAACTATGAATATGATATTAAACGCTTAATTTCTTTTCTAAATGATAACCAAAATTCTGTATCCCCAATTACTATAAAAAAAGAAATAGTTCAGCAATTTATTTACAAAATATCTAAAGATTTGAGCCCAAGAACTCAAGCTAGAATTATTTCTGGATTACGAAATTTCTTTGATTACTTAGTTTTTGAAAACTATAGAGAAACTAATCCTGTAGACTTAATTGAATCTCCCAGGTTAGGTCGCAAACTGCCTGATACACTTTCGGTCGAAGATATAGACAATATTATATCTGCAATAGATTTAAGTTATGAGTTTAGAGGCATAAATCTAGGGCATCGCAATAAAGCTATTTTAGAGAGCCTTTATAGTTGTGGCTTGCGTGTTAGCGAACTAACCGACTTAAAAATTTCGGATTTATATTTTGATGAAGGGTTTATTAAAGTAAGTGGAAAAGGAAATAAAGAACGTTTTGTCCCAATTGGTAAAGCAACACAAAATTTAATAACTATTTGGTTAGATATTAGAAGTAATATTAATATAAGCACAGAATCTAAAGACATATTATTCCTCAATTATAAAGGCAACAAGCTCACACGAGCTATGGTATTTACAATTATTAAAAAACTAGTAAACAAAATTGGACTTAAAAAAACTGTATCTCCTCATACATTTAGACATTCGTTTGCCACACATCTACTAGAAAACGGTGCAGATTTAAGAGCGATACAAATGATGCTCGGTCACGAAAGCATAACGACTACAGAAATATACACGCATATCGATAAATCTCATCTTAATAAGGTTATAAATACCTTTCATCCTAGAAAACAAAAAACACTCTAATTAGAGTGTTTTTTTCTGTATATGTATTGCAAAATATTCTATTTAGCGATATTAACTGCTCTAGTTTCTCTAATTACAGTGACTTTAACCTGACCAGGATAGGTCATGTCGGTTTGTATTTTCTGTGAAATCTCAAAAGATAAGCTTGCAGCTTTATCATCAGATACTTTTTCACTTTCTACTATAACGCGTAATTCTCTACCTGCTTGTATTGCATAAGCTTTCTTCACGCCAGTAAAACCAAAAGCTACGGCTTCTAAATCTTTAAGACGTTGTATATAAGAATCTAATACTTGTCGTCTTGCGCCTGGGCGTGCTCCAGAAATTGCATCACAAACCTGAATGATTGGTGATAATAGTGTAGTCATTTCTATTTCGTCATGATGGGCACCAATAGCATTACAAACTTCTGGTTTTTCTCCATGTTTCTCAGCCCATTTCATACCTAAAATTGCGTGAGGGGTTTCTACATCTGCTTCCGCATCAGGAACTTTCCCTATATCGTGTAATAAACCTGCACGTTTGGCGAGTTTAGGGTTTAGTCCCAATTCTGCAGCCATAACACCACAGAGTTTTGCCACTTCACGTGAGTGTTGCAGTAAATTTTGACCATAAGAAGAACGGTATTTCATACGACCTACCATCTTAATTAGTTCTGGATGTAAACCATGAATTCCTAAATCGATAACTGTTCGCTTACCAACCTCTATAATTTCTTGCTCAATTTGCTTTTGCGTTTTACGTACGACTTCTTCAATACGTGCTGGGTGAATACGTCCATCCGTAACCAGTTTATGTAATGATAAGCGTGCAACCTCACGTCTTACAGAATCAAAACAAGATAAAATAATAGCTTCTGGTGTGTCATCTACAATAATCTCAACACCTGTCGCTGCCTCTATGGCACGAATATTACGCCCTTCTCGACCAATAATTCTGCCTTTTACATCATCAGATTCAATATTAAATACAGATACACAATTGTCAACAGCCTCTTCTGTACCTATACGCTGAATAGTATTAATAATAATCTTTTTAGCTTCTTGCTGTGCCGTAAGTTTAGCCTCTTCTACTCTATCTTGCACAAAAGCCATAGCATCGGTCTTAGCTTCTTCTTTAAGCGACTCTACTAATTGTTCTTTTGCTTCATCAGCAGATAATGCAGATATGACTTCTAATTGTTTTATTTGACTTCTATGTGCTTTTTCTAGTTCATCCTTCTTCTTTTCTACAAACTCAAGTCTAAAATCATAATCTTTAATTTTATCATCTAGAGATTGGTTAGATTTTTTTGCTTTGGATAATTCGTTAGAAATCTGAGATTCTTTGTCTCTAATTCGCTTCTCAGCTTCAGCCATTTTTTTATCTCTCGATAAAATTACTTTTTCATGCTCTGCTTTAAGCTCTATAAATTTTTCTTTGGCTTGGAGTATTTTATCTTTCTTTAATGCTTCTGCATCTAACTTAGCCTGTTTAAGAATGGTTTTAGACTCGCTTTCTGCTTCAGATATTAATTTTGAAGCTCTTCCTTTTTCTAAGGATTTAGCTATTATAAAGCCTATTACCAATCCCAAAACAACAGCTCCAGCAATATATATAATAGTGTTAGTGTCCATGTTTATAGTTTAGTTTTAGTATATAAAAAAAGCCTACATCAGTTTTGGATTCTGTATAAACTCCTTAAAAACAAGTTTAGGGCTAACAAGTTGCTCAAAAATCTGCCTAGATTCTAAATGAATAGAAACAGCAGCGCGATTTTACAACTTCAACTCACCCTTTTTAAAGAATTAACGTTGAGTTTATCAAAAAATATAACTAATGTAGGCAGTAACCTTTGTTTATTTTAAAGAACGTACGAGTTAAATATGGTTGTGCAAAAGTTCGTTTAAAGCTTCTAACTTTTCCTGAACTTCTTCATTTACATATTCCTTGTCTATTGTTTTTTGCTCTACTTGAGCTGCAAATTGTAACGCACACATGGCTAATACATCTTGCTTATCTCTTACAGAATAGCTTTGCTCAAATTGCCCAATCATTGCCTCAATCCTTTTTGCCGCTTTACGCAATCCCTCTTCTTGGCTTGGGTTTATTGTCAATGGATATACACGATTAGCTATTGAAATTTTTATTTTAAGCTGATTTGACATCCACTATGTTTTACACTACTCAGACAATTGTGCTATACAATGGTCAATATCTCTGATTAGCGAATTTATTTTGAGCTTTGTTTCTCGTTTATTTTCGTCACTACCAAGCATTGCATTTGCTGTTTTGAGTGTTTCATATCTATCAGACCATTCACTTATTTGCTCTTGATATTCAAGGACTTGCTTTTGATAGTTTTCTAATTGCTCCGAAAGTTTTGCATTTGTTTGTTTAAGCACTTCTTGCTTATGCAAAACCTTAGAAATTCGGTTTTCTAACGTATCTACAATGTCTTCAATTTTACTCATTTGCGTCTTACAACACTATGTAACAAAGTTAACATACCTAATCTAAAAACCCAATTGTTTTACAATTATTTTTGATTTACATAACATCAATAAGATTAAAACGTTAAGGAATTACCAGAGATAAAAGACGCTTTAATTATAACCTGAAATGATAATTTTCTTCATTAAAGATTCAAGATATCAAACAAAAACTTTAAATTTCTGTATTAAAAATAATACAGTTTTAACACTTGACATTCGTATTCAAATTAATATTTTAGCCTCAATGGAATCCTAAATGAAAAAAATCCTTTTCTTTTTCTTAATTAGTTCAAGTCTATATTCGCAATCCGAATACCCTCAAGATTATTTTAGAGACCCATTAGATATTACTCTAGTGCTGTCTGGCACTTTTGCAGAATTAAGGTCAAATCATTTTCATTCGGGACTTGATATAAAAACTCAGCGCAAAACTGGTCTCAAAGTATATACTTCAGCTATGGGCTATGTGAGCCGAATTAAGATATCTCATCACGGTTATGGAAAAGCCTTGTATGTCACACACCCTAATGGATATACAACTGTTTATGGTCATCTTAAAAAATTTTCACCTAAAATAGAAGCCTACATTAAAGAGTGTCAATACGAAAAAGAGAGTTATGAAGTTGAGATGTTTCCTAGTACTAAAGAACTTTTAGTTGACACTGATGAAGTTATAGCATTTTCAGGAAACACAGGTGGTTCTGGAGGACCGCATTTACATTTTGAAATTAGAGATAATGCAGAACGCCCTATAAACCCAATGCTTTTTGGTATTGATATTAAAGACAGTAAAAAACCTTTTATTTCATCGGTTTATGCCTATCCAAAAGATGAGAACTCTTTCATTAATGGTAAAAATGAACGAATTCCACTACGTCTTATCCCTCAGAAAAATGGAGATTATAAAGTAGAAAAAATTACTGCTTATGGAGATATTGGGTTTGGCGTTGTGAGTTACGATAAGCAGGATTTAGCACCAAATAATAATGGCGTAAGTAATATTTCGTCTTTTTTGAATGGTAATAAAGTGTTTGAAATGGATTTTAAACGTTTTAGCTTTAGTGAAACGAAACACCTTAACCGCTATGTCGATTTTGAACTGTGGAAAACTAAAAAGACACGAAGCCAAAAATTATTTATTGAAGAGAACAATCCATTAAGCATGTATAAAAATGTAGTTGACAATGGCTACATTAAAATTGAAGATAGTACATCTTCAGTATACAGAATTGATATCAAAGACTATAAAAACAATACGACTCAATTAAAAATACCAATTGTTGGAAAACTAAAAACAGTAAAAACTAAAAATGATACAACCCCTACAGAAAAGCACTTAATAAAAAATCAAGGTACAACTGTTTTAAAAGAGCAAAATACACAAATTACATTTTACTCAAATTCAGTTTATCAAGATATTTTAATGGATTTTAAGGTAAGTTGTGATACTATTTATCTCCATAAAGATACAGTACCATTACAAAAAAGCTTTGTTGTTGATTTTGATATTAGTAAATATAAAGATGTAGACAAAAGCAAATTATTTATTGCTAGACTTTATGGTTATTATAAAAAGCCAAGTTATGTGAGTACTAAACGTAAAGGAGACACACTAACTGCTAGGAGTAAAACCTTGGGGCTTTATACTTTGGCTACAGACACTATTTCTCCAGAAATTAAACCTGTAAATTTCACCAACAAAAAGTGGTTAAGTAAGTATAGATACCTTAAGGTGAAAATTAGTGATGATTTATCAGGAATATCTAAGTATAGAGCTACAGTTAATGGTAAATGGATTTTGATGGAATACGATTATAAAACCAATACATTAACGCACGATTTTAATGATAATGTCGTTACTGATACAGAAAACAATTTAAAAATTATTGTAACTGATAATGTTGGAAATAGTTCTACATTTGAAGCAACATTTTTCAGAAAATAAAACCTAATTATTTGAAACCGCTACAAAACTTACTTTTAGTATTCTTTTTATTCTCTTCATTTATAGCCCTATCACAGTCTGCTACAATTAGAGGAATTATTCTCGATGAGAATAACTTACCAATTGAAGGTGTTAACATTAAAGCGAGTACCGGACAAGGTGCTACAACCAACTCTAACGGCTTTTATGAGCTAAAAATTACAGCTAATATAGAAGTAACGGTTGTTTTTACACATTTATCACACAAACGTGTTGAAGCAAAATTTAATTTAAAAAATGGAAGTGAGATTGAATATAACCCTGTTTTAAAAACAGACGTAGAGCAAATAGCTGTTGTGGTCATAAATAGTAACACACGCCAAAGTCGTGACGGTGTCGTTACAATCTCTCCCAAAGTTATCAGAACCATAAAAGGTGCACAACCTGGTGTAGAAAACATATTAAAAACACTTCCAGGTGTTAATATATCCAACGAGTTGAGTACACAGTACTCTGTTCGCGGTGGTAACTTTGATGAAAATTTAGTGTACATTAATGAGATTGAAGTGTATCGCCCATTTCTTATACGTTCTGGTAATCAAGAAGGCTTAAGTTTTGTAAATACGGATTTGGTGTCCAATGTAGACTTTTCTGCCGGTGGGTTTCAAGCTCGATATGGAGATAAGCTTTCTTCAGTTTTGGATATCACATATAAAAAGCCTTCAAAGTTTGGTGTTAGCACAGATTTAAGCCTTTTAGGTGGAAGCCTTGCTGTTGAAACAGCATCTAAAGATGGTAAGTTTTCGAGTATTACTGGTGTTCGGTACAGAGACAATAGCCTTGTATTAAATAGTCTTGAAACTAATGGTAATGTTGAACCTGTATTTGCTGATGTTCAAACGTATTTAACCTATCGCTTTTCCGATAAATTTCATTTGAATTTTCTAGGGAATATTTCCTTAAATCAATATAATTTCGAACCTGAAAACAGACAAACCAATTTTGGCACAATAGACGAACCTGTTGCTTTGCTAGTATTCTATGAAGGTCAAGAACAAACCGAATACCAAACCTATTTTGGTGCTTTTAAGGCCAACTATTTTTTAAATGACAAAACCACTTTAAAACTTATTGGTTCTACATATCATGCTACTGAACAAGAGTATTTTGATATTTTTGCGCAATACCGCCTTGGAGAAGTAAACACTAATATAGGCGATGATGATTTAGGAGAAGTTGAATTTAGTGAAGGAATCGGCTCACAACTAACTCGTGCACGCAATGATTTAGATGCACTTATTTATAATCTAGAGCATCGTGGTGATTATAATATTAATGACGACAGTAATCTTGAGTGGTCAGTAAAGTACACACGTGAAGATATCCGAGATCGTTTAGTAGAGTCTGAAGTTATTGATTCTGCTGGTTTTTCTATCCGTCCACCTTCAGTAACACAACTTAACTTTCAACCGGGCACCCCTTTTAATGGACCATTAACTGCTTTTCAGAATATTAGAGCATTTAATCAAGTAAAGATAGACCGACTTCAAGCGTTTCTTCAATATAAGAAGAGTACAAAGATTGGGGAGCATGATGCGTATTATAACATCGGAGTAAGAGCACACAACTGGAATATTTCTGGAGAAGGCATAGAAAGTAATTCTCAAACCGTTTTTAGTCCACGTGCGCAATTTGCTATAAAACCCAATTGGGATAGCGATATGCTGTTTAGAGTTGCAGGTGGTTTGTATTACCAGCCGCCTTTTTATAGAGAACTGAGAGATTCGTCTGGAATTGTACGACCAAATGTAAAAGCGCAAAAGTCTTTTCACATTGTTCTAGGAAATGAGTATAGCTTTAAGATGTGGGATAGACCATTTAAATTAGTCACTGAGGCTTATTACAAAGGATTATCAGATGTAAATCCATATACTTTAGAGAATGTTCGTATTCGCTATCGTGCAAATAATAATGCTAAAGCTTATGCATATGGTTTAGACATGCGCTTAAATGGTGAATTTGTACCTGGTACTGAATCATGGTTTAGTTTTGGCTATCTTAAGACTGAAGAAAACATTGATAATCGTGGCTATATATCAAGACCAACGGACCAGCGTTTAAAATTTGGCGTACTTTTTCAAGATTATGTACCAAACATGCCTGACTTAAAAATGTATCTCAACTTGGTTTACAACACAGGATTACCAGGAGGCTCTCCAAGTTATGCGGATCCTTATGATTTTCAATTTAGACTTCGAGATTACAGACGTGCGGATTTAGGAATCTCCTACGAGATTGTAAACCCTGAAAAAACATACTCGTCTAAATGGAAACAAAGTTTTAGAAACTTGTCATTAGGTATAGAAATCTATAACATGTTTAATAACCAAAATGCTATTACAAATACTTGGGTAAGAGATGTTAATAGTAAACGTCAGTTTGCCATACCAAATTTTTTAACACCAAGAGTATTTAATGTGAGATTGTCCGCGAAACTTTAAGATTTAGCAAACTCGCAAAGTGTCTCAACCACATAATCAATCTCTTCCTTTGTATTGTACTTACTTAAAGAAAAACGCACAGATGGACGTTGTAAGCGTTCTTCTGTTAAAAAGGCAGATAATACATGTGAAGCCATAGAACTACCACTTTGGCAAGCACTGCCTTTAGAGCATGCTATCCCTTTTAAATCTAATTGAAATTGAAGCATTGCTGCTTTTTCTGGTGGTAATGGCAAACAAACATTGATTAATGTGTAAGTACTTTTGTCTAAATCTCCTGAGGCACCATTAAAATGACAACCTGCAAGCTTATTATTTAAACTATCAATAAAATACTTTTTTAAGTCTTTGACATAAGCACTTTCAGATTCTATATTTTGGTATGCAAATTTCAATGCTTCATCCATACCTACAATATTATGCAAACTCTCTGTGCCAGCTCGGTAACCTCGCTCCTGCTCTCCTCCAAAAATCAAAGGCTTTAATCCAGACTCTTTTCTTATAAAGCAAAAACCCACACCTTTTGGTCCATGAAATTTATGGGCACTTGCTGCCATAAAATCAATTTTGATATCTTGCAAATCTATATGGTAATGTCCAACAGACTGTACTGTGTCTGTATGAAACAAAGCATTATTTGCTATACATAAATCAGCAACACGTTTGATGTCTAAAATATTACCAATCTCATTATTAATATGCATTAAGGTGACTAGTTTTTTAGTATCACCTTTTAATAACACCTCCAGGTGGTTATAATCTACTGTTCCGTTATCATCTAATTCCACATAAGAAACCTTAACACCATACTCTTTTTGTAATTGCTCTGCAGTATGCAAAACCGCATGATGTTCTATTTTTGAAGTTATAATTTCGATAACTCCCAAATCTCTTACTGCGCTTCTTAAAGCAAGGTTATCCGCTTCTGTACCTCCAGAAGTGAAAATTATCTCAGCTGCAGACACATTAAAATATGATGCAATAGTCTTTCGGCATTGTTCCATAATAGATTTTGATGAGCGGCCAAAACTATGCGTAGACGACGCATTCCCGTAATTATTATGTAAAACTTCAGTCATCTTGTCTATGACTTCTGGACGTAAAGCAGTCGTTGCAGCGTTATCAAGATAGATATTTTTCATAATGCAAAAGTAAGGCATAAAATTATTTTATATAAGCCACGTTATAATTTGATAAATGATTTATTTTTGTTGAAAACTAAAGAGCTTATGCGTAATATTTTTGTGGTTTTATTTGCTGTATTTTTAACGACGTCTTGTGATGATGGAGACATCATTACTGTTGATTTATCTTTTGACCAAGAATTAAGCATTTGCGAAAACAATACAGAATCTTATATCGTTTATGATTTAAGAAATGACCCAAGTGAATCACTGTCTTTACTTTTTCCTAGAGCAGGTAATGAGTCATTATTTACTGACCCAACTCCTGAAAATACACCTACTATGTTGTCCATAAATGGTACAACAATACGATTTATATATAGAACATATAATAGAGATATTGTTGATATAGTTACTAACCAAGAGTTTTGCAATACTTTAACGCCAGCAGACTTGGTCATTCTTGAAGATTATGAAGCATCTAGTGGAGATGTTGAAGTGACTGTTACAATTGTAGACGATGATAATGATGGTGTTCCTACAGCTTTTGAAGGTGCAGACCCAAATGGTGATGGTGACTTTTCAGATTCATTAGATACCGATGGAGATGGGATTTTTGATTATTTAGATGAAGATGATGACAATGACAATGTAAAAACCATTAATGAGATAGATAATACTGACGGAGATAATGACCCAACCACAAATCCTATGAATACTGATTTTGGTTTAGTAAATGGTGATGATATCCCCGATTATCTTGATACTGATGATGATGGCGATTTGATTCCTACTATAGAAGAAGATGAAGATGGGGACTTGAATCCTAGAGATGATTTGGCAAATAATGCAGATAATATAATGGTCCCTCACTATCTAAACACTATAGAGACTATAAGTTATGGTAATCCGGGTAATACTTCAAATAATATCTATACAAGAACAGTAACTACCAGTTTCTTAGTTAAGAATATAGATATAGAAATCTTAAGAACTGATAATATAGACTTAGGCACCTTAATTTCAACAATCGATATAGAACAAGAATAATTAATTTACCGCATTCTGAAATATTTTTACTTCTGTTGCACCTAAGCCATATTCTTTATAATCTGCATCATAGAATGTTACTTTATTGTAACGCCTGAGAACAGTATGCAATTCCTGTTTTAAAACACCTTCTCCTACGCCATGAATAAAAACCATTTTTGGCATGCGCTCTCTAATAGCAAATTCTAATTGACCTCTAGCAGTATCTAATTGTAAATTCAACATGTCGAAATTGGTCATCCCTTTTATTGAATCTGTTAACTGATGGATGTGTAAATCGACAACAAAAGTTGGTCGATGACGTTTTTTTGGTTTGACTGTTGAAATTTTTCGTTTTGGAAAGCCTTCTTTTTCTTTAGCAATGTCATTAATACTGCGATTGGTTAAAGATCCTAAATTTATAGACTCATCAGTATTAAGTTTTATCAATTCATCTATAGCAAATTCAAATTCAAAACCATCTTCGCTTTCAATAATAATGGTGTGACCCTCAATTTTTATAACTGAGCCTTTTATGGCATCATCAATGGTTTCTACTATATCTCCAACCTTAATCGTCATCTTCTTCAGTCTGTATAAATGACTCTTCTTTTGGATTATCAAACTTACTAGGTACACCTCTTGAGGTTCTATAAATACCAAACATTAAAAGTACAATACCACCCACTAGAACATAACTATTTTGTTGCGCTTCGGCATTAGCATATATAGCCACAGCGCCACCAATGATGATACAAATAATATTGATATATCGAGATAAATTCATACTACAAAAGTAATCTATTCTTTAAAACATTTATATTTGAAATATGAAGTTATTCCTTCTACAACCTGAAGATTATATGCTACCATGCCTTAATAAAAGTATTTTTGGTTTTGACTGTATGGGTTGCGGTATTCAGCGGTCTCTACATCTTCTATTTCACGGCGAATTTATTGCTGCATTCTACATGTATCCTGCTATTTATCCTTTGTTAGGATTATTTACCGTGATAGGGATTAACATTTTTAAAAAAATAAAATATTTCAATAAAATAATTACTATTTTGGCTATTATTACTGTAGCTACAATTATGGTAAGTTTTACAATTAAAACCTTAATCAACTAAAAGAAAACAAAAATGGAAAAAGAAAAATTAAATCCCGCCTTGGTCTATGTACTAGCAATAATAGGTTTATTATGTTGTTGTTTCGGTGGATTAGGCTTTATATTAGCTGGTGCTGCGTATTTTATTGCACATACCCAACTAAATAAAGTTGCAGATAATCCTGAAGCATATGATTTAGATTCTGCTAAGGCTATGAAAACTGCAAAAATTGTAGCACTTGTAATACTTATAATTAATATTCTATACTTAGCATGGTCAATTTACTCAATACAAGCTATGGGTGGCTGGGATGTTTATATGGAAAAAATCAATGAAATTATAGAAGAAGCCCAGAGAAATCAAGGTTAAATATTATATCCTTATCAAACAAAAGCCTTTTCAAATTGAAAAGGCTTTTTGTTTAGTAGTTATCCTTATTTAAGCTTCAAATTCTTGAAGCGTCGATATAATTATAGAAACACAATCTAATAATTGCTCCTTATTCATAACCAAAGGTGGTGCAAAACGGATAATATTTCCATGTGTTGGCTTTGCTAATAAGCCATTATCTCTAAGTCTAAGACAAATGTTCCAAGCTGTATCACTTTCTTCAGAATCGTTAATTAAAATGGCATTTAATAAGCCTTTACCCCTAACAGCATTAACGATAGAACTGTTCTCTATATATTTGGACATTTCTGTTCTGAATACTTTACCTAGCTCATCAGCATTATGAGCTAACGCTTCGTCTTTAATGACTTCCAAAGCAGCCATACCTATTGCAGCTGCTACTGGATTACCGCCAAATGTACTTCCATGATTTCCTGGTTTAATGACATTCATAATATCATCATTCGCTAAAACAGCAGACACTGGATAAGCTCCGCCAGACAATGCTTTTCCTAAAATCAAAATATCTGGTTTTACTTCTGGAGTTCCTGAACAATGTTTGTCTGCACAAGAACAATTACCACAAGTAGCTAAAAGACGTCCAGTTCTTGCAATACCTGTTTGTACTTCATCAGCAATAAACAATACATTGTGTTTTTCGCATAAAGCTTTTGCAGCTGCTAAATAGCCTTCACTAGGTACATATACACCTGCTTCCCCTTGAATTGGTTCAACTAAAAAACCTGCAACATTATTGTTACTATTAAGTGCATCTTCTAAAGCCTGAAGATTATCATACTCAATTTTAATAAACCCATCGGTATATGGTCCAAAGTTTTTACGAGCTACAGGATCGTTTGAAAAAGAGATGATAGTAGTCGTTCGCCCATGAAAATTATTTTCGCAAACTATGATTTGCGCCTCATTTTCATGAATGCCTTTGACTTCGTAAGCCCATTTACGACATAGTTTTAACGCAGTCTCCACAGCCTCTGCACCGGTATTCATTGGTAATAGTTTATCGAAGTTAAAAGTTTCTGTAGCAAACTTTTCAAACTTCCCTAACATATCATTATAAAACGCACGAGAAGTTAACGTAAGTGTCTGAGCTTGATTAGTCATTGCGTCAACAATTTTTGGGTGGCAATGTCCTTGGTTTACTGCAGAATATGCAGACAAGAAATCATAATATTTCTTTCCTTCTACATCCCAGACATAAACGCCTTCACCTCTACTTAATACTACTGGTAACGGATGGTAATTGTGAGCTCCATACTTGTTTTCTAAATCTATCGCTTGTTGCGATGTTAATTGGTCTAAAACAGCCATTCTAAAAGTTTTTAGTTAAAAATCCACTTAAACTAAGTCAAGAGTTAGATTTGCCAAATCTCGCTTAGCGAGTTCCTGTTCTACCTTTATCCTTTCGAGAAGTCCGAAAATTCAGCGTGGGAAAGAAATCATCCCTAGAGCTTGCAAATTACTAAATAATCTTTTTGGTAAAAAATACTAATCCAAAATTTTATTAGAAAGTGAGGATACTTGAAGTTCAAGCCTTTTTAACTCTCTAATAATTGCTTTTTTATCCATTTGCATCCAAGAAAATAATTTTAGCATACTCGAGGCCATTATACTTAATGCTCCAAAAATTCCCCATTTAATAAGCGCATTTGTCTCATCGACGTTAAAGAACTGAATGGCACAATAAATAAATATGCCAAAAAATCCTACCTGGACAATACTCATTAGAATAACCACCCAGCTATTTTTCCCAGAAAAGATACCTAATGCCATTTGCAATAGGTTTTGCTCTTCTAACTCATTATAAAACTTCACTTCTTCTTCTGTCAAAGTTTCTTTTATTAGTTTGTCTATGTCTTCCATATTAGTTTTCATAATTTCTAGTTTTTAAAATTATTTTTAATTTTTCTCTGGCATAAAATAAGCGTGACTTTGCAGTTCCAACAGATATGTCTAGCATTTTACCTATCTGTTTTAAACTGAATTCTTGCAAATAAAAAAGCTGAATAACCACTTTCTGATTATGTGGCAAATCTTTTATTGCTTTTGACATCGCACTTTTCAGCTGTTGATTTTCTGAATAATTATCATCATCAGATTTGATATCTATAATAAGCTTTACTGTTTTTTTACGCTGTCTAGATTGTAAACGTAACCAATCAGTAGATTTATTTACAACTATTCTATAGGCCCAATACTTAAACTGTTCAGGATTTTTAAGATTATTAATTTTATCCATTATCACTAGCCAACTCTCTTGTGCAATATCTTTTGCAATGTCCTTGTCTTTAACCAACCAATACGCCTTTTCACAAAATAACTTGTGCCATTTCTTAACTAAAAATGTAAGGGCGTTTTTATCTCCAGATTGTAACCTTTGGATTAAAAAAGCATCACTTTGATTTTGTTTTGTTGGCATTTAGATTAGGTTTCTATTACTAATGACGAGAAAGACTATAAAAGGTTCAATCCATAGAAAGATAAGATTAATTATAATCTAAAACGGAAAATTAAATTATGAGTCGATTATTACAAAATGCAATTATCTTTGCATTCTAATTTTTAATAGATGCCACGGAGAGAACGAAACAAATTTGTAAAACGCGGACAAGTCCTTGAACTTTTAATAGAAGACTATGCTTATGGCGGAAAAGGAATTGCACGTATAAGAAATGAACATGGCGAATTTGTAGTCTTTGTCCCTAATACTTTACCCGGACAATTGGTAAAGGCACAAGTAAAAAAATCCAGTAAAACATACGCAGAGTGTAAGCTATTTGAAGTTCTAAAAGCGTCAGAAGATGAAATAGATGTACCATATCAAGATATACCCGGTGCGCCATACATAAAATTACCGATAGAAAAGCAGCACGCCTATAAAAAACAGAGCACTATAGAACTCTTTAAACGTATCGGAAAAGTAAAAGATATCGAAGATAAGTTTGATGAATTTGTAACATCACCAAATACGTTTCATTATAGAAATAAAATGGAATATGGATTTTCGGCAATTGGTTATAATCATGAGTTAAAAACAGATGTTGACGAATTTACTTTAGGATTTAAAAAGCGAGGAACTTGGTGGTGTGGTGATAATCTTAATAATGATTCTGGCTTATTTGATACCGAATTTGAAAACCATCTAAAAGACATCAGAAACTATTGTCAGAATACTGGTTTAGCACCTTGGCATGCTCCAAAAAAAGAAGGTTTCTTTAGATATTTTGTAGTTCGTAAATCTTATAAGACCAATAAACTACTGTTTAATCTAGTCACAACTTCTTACGATCTGCAAAAGTTTGATTTAGATCAATTTGCAAACTATTTGGTTGCGCTTTTTGGTGACCGCGTCGCTGGTTTATTACATACTATAAATGACGAAATTGGAGACAGAACCATTGCTACTACTGGTAGTATTAGATTGATTTACGGTGAAGACAAAATCGTTGAACAATTACTAAACCTTAACTTTGAAATAAGCATGAAAAGCTTTTTTCAAACCAATCCAAAATCGGCAGAAAAGCTCTATACAAAAGTTATTGATTATGCTTTAGAGAATAAAGAGGCCATAGATAATACTGTTGTTATGGATTTGTTTTGTGGAACAGGTACGATTGGTCAGATACTAGCATCTAGAAGTGAAAATGCAAAAATTGTAGGTGTTGATATTGTAGTTTCTGCTATAGAAGATGCAAAAGAAAATGCCAAGCGTAACGACATTGAGGGTTTAAAGTTTTATGCTGCAGATGTTGGTAAATTCTTAAATGAGCACCCAGAATACACCAACAAAATCCGAACTATTATTTTGGATCCAGCACGTGCTGGGATTGCGCCAAAGACTCTTAAAAAAATAATAAACCTCAATGCGGAACGTTTGGTTTATGTATCTTGTAATCCAGCGACACAAGCTAGAGACACAGAGCAATTAATGCATGCTGGATATAATATAAAAAAGTTTAGTTTAGTCGATCAGTTTCCACATACATCACATATTGAAACTGTAGTTTTATTCGAAAAATAATAATGAGATATTACAAATATTCTTTTCTATTTATAGCTTTAATATTGTTAGGCTGCGAGCGTGACGATATTTGTGCTGAAGGCACACCAACTACACCAAGATTATTAATTGAGTTTTTTGATGCTATAGATACGGAGACACTAAAAAGCGTGACTAGACTGTCTGTATATGGTGAGGACTTGGTGACGGAAAATGGAGCAATTGTATTGCCAGAAGTGTCGACGAGTGCTTCGTTAATATTCAATTCAAACTCTAACGCTATCGAATTACCACTACTTGTAGGTGAAGAAGGTGTAGAAATAACAACACGTTACATCTTAGAGAAAGACACAAATCTTAGAATAGACGGTGATGTTGCTACAGATTCTAATGTTGATATTTTAGTCGTAAGATACATTCCGCAATTTGTATATGTCTCTAGAGCTTGTGGTTTTAAAAGTATTTTTACAAATTTAGAAGTCTCTATTGAAAGTAATGATGCTA
Source organism: Winogradskyella haliclonae (assembly GCF_014635865.1). Taxonomy (GTDB): domain Bacteria; phylum Bacteroidota; class Bacteroidia; order Flavobacteriales; family Flavobacteriaceae; genus Winogradskyella; species Winogradskyella haliclonae. Next base: position 46,578 of record NZ_BMDQ01000003.1, read on the forward strand.
GCCAATGGATACAAAACATAGCTTTTGCAAACACAACAGATACACAAATAATAGTTGAAAACGAAGACGCAACACATGTACAAATATTTCATTAAGAGTTTAGTCATATTATTAGTGTGTTTTTCGTCTGTATTTGCTCAGGTTGAAGCACAAGAGAAAACTCAAGATACTACAGTTTTTAAACAAAAATACGGTCTTAGATTAGGTGCTGATATTTCTAAACTGATACGTTCTGCCATAGATAATGATTATCAAGGGTTTGAAATTAATGGAGATTACCGTTTAACACAACGTCTATATTTAGCTGGTGAATTGGGTAATGAAGAACGAACATTAGATAGTGAAGCTTTAAATTCTACTGCAAAAGGAAGTTATTTTAAAGCTGGTGTAGATTATAACTTATACCGAAACTGGCTAGATATGGAAAATATGATTTATTCAGGTTTTAGAGTTGGCGCAAGTTCATTTAGCCAAACCTTGAATAGTTACACTATATATGATGTAAATAATCAATACTTAGGCCAACAAATAACTATAACAGACCCTGAAGAGTTTGATGGACTTACAGCTATTTGGGGCGAAATTATTTTGGGTATTAAAGCTGAAGTCTTAACCAATCTTTTTATGGGACTCAATGTGCAAATGAAGTTTTTGGTTTCAGAAACGAGTCCAGATAATTTTGAAAACCTATATATTCCGGGATTTAATAGAACTTATGATAGTGGTATCGTTGGTGCCGGTTTTGGTTATAACATTTCGTATTTGATTCCTATTTACAAGAAAGCGAAACCAGTTAAAAAAGAGGTAGAAGAAGCAATTGAAGAAGATAACTAGCCAAAAATCTTAACTAAAAGTTCTTTTAGTAAATCGCCTTGTGGTGTTGCATTAGCGCCTACACCTTTTCCTTTAACATCAAAATCTCTAAGTATAGCCACTGCTCTGCTCACATTTTTCATCGGGAAGTTTCGTGCAGCACTTGTATATTCATTCACAAAATAAGGGTTAATTTTTAATGCTGATGCCACACTTCTTGGTGACTTATCATTTAATCCGTGGTATTGTAAAAGTTGTGAAAAGAAATTAAAAAGTAAGGATACTGTAACTACCATTGGATTATCCTTTGGGTTATCACCAAAGTATTTTACAATTCTAAAAGCCTTTGCCATATTGCGTTCACCAACAGCTTTACGCAATTCAAAATTATTAAAATCTTTACTGATGCCTATATTCTCCTCAATAGCTTCAGGCGTAATCTGAGAATCTTTAGGCAATACTATTTTTAGTTTATTAAGCTCATTCTCAATTTTAGACAAATCGGTTCCTAAAAATTCTACAAGCATTTGGGAAGCCTTAGGCGTGATGGTATAACCCTGTCCAGATAAAACGCGGCGAATCCAATCTGGCACCTGATTATCGTATAGTTTTTTACTTTCTAGTACTAAACCAGTTTTTTGCAAAGCTTTATATAATGCTTTACGCTTATCAATCTTTTTGTACTTATAATTAATTACAAGAACCGTAGTTGGTTGAGGATTATTCGCATAATCTACTAGCTTTTCAATAGTACGGCTTAAGTCTTGCGCTTCTTTTACAATAACAACTTGTCGTTCTGCCATCATAGGATAGCGTTTGGCATTACTTACAATGTCATCAATAGAAATATCACGCCCGTATAATACCATCTGATTAAACCCTTTTTCAGCCTCATCCAAAATATTATTTTCAATAAAATCTGAAATCTTATCTATATAATAGGCCTCTTCTCCCATCAAAAAGTAGATAGGCTTGATATCGCCTTTTTGTATGGCAGTAACTATTTGTTTTGCTTCTTCCAAAAATTGGTTAATTTGGCTATTACTTCTCGATAAATTTTCTAGGAAAACCTCTCAAAGTGACGTTAAAATTTTAATTTTGTGTAGTGCAAGATCTTAATTTTCCAAAGTTCGACTACCGTTTCAAAAGTACAGAAAATAAAGTTTCTATTTTTGATATCATCCGCAAAAAATTTGTGGTTTTACAACCTGAAGAATGGGTAAGACAACACTGTGTGCATTATCTAATTTCCGAAAAGAACTATCCAAAATCTTTAATCAATGTAGAGAAAGAACTCACTATCAATAATTTAAAAAAGCGGTATGACATCGTTATCTTTAATCCTGATGGTTCTATTTTTTTGATTGTAGAATGCAAAGCCCCAAAAATTAAGATTAGTCAAAATACGTTTGACCAAATTGCACGTTATAACTTAGCATTAAACGCCACTTATTTGATGGTGACCAACGGAATTAATCACTATTATTGTCAAACAGACTTAGAAGCAGAGCATTATTCATTTTTAAAGGATATTCCAGATTATAATAAATGAAGAAAATCTTCATGAAGATATCGATTGCAATTATTCTCATCATATTGGTAGTTTATTCTGATATGTTTGATAGAGGTTTATTACAAAAAAAGTATATGCCAGTTGATGAGGTAGCCGAATTTTATCTTCAAGAGAATGTAAATAAAATACAAACAGCTTTTGAGGATAATTTTGATAATCCAAAATATAAATTTCCTCGTTCTGAAGTGCATAAAATTAAAGTTCTAAAAAATGTTCCTTTTCTAAGTAGACTATCAACAGTAACAATAACAGATGAATCAAAGATTGACTATATTATAACATTCTTTAATGACCCTAAAAATTTTGATTGGGGTGAAACTACTTGGGCATTAAATGAATCAAATTATATTTTTCGATTTTATAACGAAAATGATATAAAGGTTGGAGAGATTTGGTTATGTTCTGATCACTGTTCAAACATAGAATCTATTCCCTTTTCTCCTAATATGAAATTTGGAGGTATTAGCGAAATAGGTAAAGATAATATGGATTTAATTTTGAATAAAATAGTTAGGCCTTTGTAATAAATGAATTACAACACAAAAGATATCGCTGTTGTTATCCTTAACTGGAATGGAAAAGCGCTTTTAGAGCAGTTTTTGCCTTCGGTAACTTCATTTTCTGATGAAGCTAAAATCTATATCGCTGATAATGCATCAACAGACAAATCAATTGATTTTATTTCTAAAAGCTATCCTGAAATTAAAATTATTCAAAATGCTGAGAATGGTGGTTATGCCAAAGGCTATAACGATGCTTTAAAATATGTTGAAGAACCTCTACTCTGTCTTTTGAATAGTGATATCGAAGTTACAGAAAATTGGTTATCACCAATTGTGATGGCCTATAATTCTGAAGAAGACGTTGCTATAATTCAACCAAAACTATTAGATTATAAACAAAAAACTCATTTCGAATATGCTGGTGCAGCTGGAGGTTTTATTGACAAATATGGGTATCCGTTTTGTCGTGGCCGCATTTTCAATACTATAGAAGAAGATCGAGGTCAGTATAATGATACTATTGAAATCTTCTGGGCTTCTGGCGCCTGCTTCTTTATAAAGCATAAAGTGTTTAAATCTCTTCATGGTTTTGACAACACTTATTTTGCGCATATGGAAGAGATTGATTTATGCTGGCGAGCATTTAACGCTAATTATAAAACACTCTATGTTGGTGCATCAACAGTGTTTCATGTTGGTGGTGCAACATTGCAAGATACAAGCCCAAAAAAGACCTATCTCAACTTCAGGAATAGCTTGTTCACATTAGTAAAAAATACTGATAGAAATGTCTTTGGACGTGTAGTTACAAGGCTAATTTTAGACGGTATTGCTGGCATCAGATTTTTAGTCCAAGGCAAACTGTCGCTTTGTTTTGCGACCCTTAAGGCTCATATTAATTTTTACAGAAACTTACCTAGACTATTAAAGCAACGCAAGCATATAAAGCAGATGCCAAACTATAATAATCGTACGTCAATCGTTTGGGATTATTTTATAAAAAAGAAGCAAAAATTTGACTGTTTATAAATCTGTTAAAAATTTTGTTAATCAGTCTATCATTAGCTTTTCTTTTCTATAATTTTGTCTCGGTTTATAATAACAAACTATAATTGATTATGAAGAAAACGATTCTGCTTAGTATTTGTGCAATGTTGGTACTTACTGCATGTGTATCAAAGAAAGACTATTTGGCACTACAAGAAAAACAAAAAGAAACCCAAGATTTATTAAATACGGCTACCGTAAAATTAAATGCTTGTTTATCTGACCAAGCTGCAGCTAATGCGCGTTTAGAAGGTCTTAAAGAACAGTTAGCCGATATGCGTCGTAGTAATGAAGCTTTAATTAAGAGTTCTCAAGACTTAACTGAATTGACTAGTAAAGGTGCTGAAAACCTTGAAAAATCTCTTGAATCTTTAAAAGAACGTGATTTAAAGATTACGCGCTTACAAGATGCTCTAACTAGAAAAGATAGTGTTACGCTTGCCATAGTGACTAGTTTAAAGAAAGAAGTGGGTATTAATGACCCAGACATTGAGGTAAATGTAGAAAAAGGTGTCGTTTTTATTTCTATTGCTGATAAGTTGTTGTTTAAGAGTGGTAGCTATAATGTTACAGACAAAGCCAACGAAGTGTTGGGTAAGGTTGCTAAAGTAATTAATAGCAAGCCAAACTTTGAAGCCATGGTTGAGTCTCACACAGATAATGTATCTTATAGTAAACCACCACTATTAGACAATTGGGATTTAAGTGTAAAACGAGCTACTTCAGTAGTCAGAGTTTTGGAAAGCTTAGGTGTTAATTCTCAACAGCTTATCGCTGCTGGTCGTAGTTCTTATGTGCCATTAGTAGAAAACGATACGGCTGAGAACAGAGCAAAGAATAGACGTACACGTATTGTAGTATTACCAAAGATTGATCAATTTTATGAAATGATTGAAGAAGAAATGAAAAACCTTTCTGCTGGTAACTAATTATTTCTTTGTATTAAATATTAAAAACCCCGATGCTGAGCATCGGGGTTTTTCTTTTGTATGGATATAAACTTAATCTAAATGATCATAAGACTTTACAAGTCTTATAAACTCTGCCCTGTATCCTTGTTTATCTTTTGCTCTACCATTTTCTGCTAATTCAATAACCTTATCAATCGATGCATTATTATAATATTGAGAAGTTCTCAATTGCATTCCGAATAAAGCTACTGCAGATGCAAAATTCATATCTTCTGTTGGTTTGGTAATTTCTGTAGTTTGGACATGTACCATTTCTATACTTTTTGAAGCATCTGGTTTCTTATATCTAAACTTAACAGTGAATAATTCATTGGAATAATCATCAATTGTTTTAGTTTCAGTGTATTTTAAATCTGCAACATCATTTAAATATTCGGTCTCAATTCCTGTTGGCACTACTTCATATAACGCTGTAACTGTATGACCACTCCCTAATTCCCCTGCATCTATAGCATCATCAACAAAATCTTCATCATTAAGTAATCTATTCTCATAACCAATAAGTCGATAGGCTTGCACTTTTTTGGGGTTAAACTCAACTTGAATTTTTACGTCCTTAGCAATTGTATATAATGTGCCTCCAAATTCTTTACCAAATACTTTTTGAGCTTCTTGCATCGTATCTATATACGCATGATTTCCGTTTCCTTTATCTGCTAAAGTCTCTAGTTTTGAATCTTTATAATTCCCGTAGCCAAATCCTAAAACTGATAAAAAGACACCTGATTTGCGCTTCTCTTCAATAAGCTCCTCCATAGCTTTATCACTTGATGCGCCAACATTAAAATCACCATCTGTTGCTAAAATCACTCTGTTATTTCCATTCTTTTTAAAGTTCTTTTCTGCTAGCTTATATGCCAATTCAATACCTGCACCACCAGCAGTTGATCCACCAGAATTTAAATTATCTAATGCCCTTATAATTTTATCTTTTTTGTCACCAGAAGTAGGCTTTAAAACAACACCTGCAGCACCTGCATATACAACTATAGAAACTTTATCTTGTTGACGCAATTGATTGACTAATAATTTAAAAGCCGATTTTAAAAGCGGTAGTTTATTACGATTACCCATTGAGCCTGAAACATCAATTAGAAAAGTAAGATTAGATGCTGGTAAGTCTTCATTTTTATAGGTTTTACCTTGCAAACCAATTCTAACCAAATTGGTATTATCATGCCAAGGTGTTTTTACCACTTCAGTAGTTATGGAAAATGGATGCTCATCTGTTGGCTGAGGGTAATCATAATTGAAGTAATTAACCATTTCTTCAATCTTTACAGCATCTGGTTGAATTGTCTCTCCATTATTAATCATTCGTCTAACATTACTATAAGACGCTTTATCTACATCGATAGAAAATGTTGACAATGGAGAAAGCGTCGTTCTTTCAAAACTATTTTCTTCAATTACTGCGTAGGTCTCATTAGATTGAATCCTAAAATTGCCCTTATGCGTAGTAATAACAATACAGCCATGTTTGGCAATCTCACCAAACTTCTTTCTTGCTTCTGCTTTTGAATATTCCTTTTTTGTATCAATTAGTGAATCTGCAAGACTTTCGATAATCAAATTATCTTCTTTTTTTACAGGTATTCCATCTATGATATATAAAACATCTTTATTCTTTGTTTTTGCTTTTGTAGTAGTCACTACTATAACTCCACCTGTAGCTCGGCTACCGTATATTGCAGTAGCATTAGAATCTTTTAAAACTGAAAGTGACTTTATATCTTTATGATTAAGATGTCTAAATGTATTAGCATTAACAGTAACTCCATCAACTACATATAACGGCTCTCTGCCTTTTGATAAAGAAGCATTACCTCTTATGATAACCTGAGATGTTTGACTAGGCTGACCAGAACCTGTATTAACTAAAACACCACTAGTTTGACCTTGCAATGTTTGTGAAATGGAATTACTCTGTATTTGGCTAGCTAATTTATTGTGATATGCCTTTTGTTCTCTTCGTTTTAATTGTGCTTTTGAAGGCGCAGAATAACTTCGAGTTGATTTTGAATATCCTGTAATGACTACTTCATCTAATGCAGAAGAATCATCTGCCATAACTAAATTTATAACGTTACTGGTTCCTACTGTCCTTTTTTCAGTTTTCATACCAACAAAAGAGAATATCAAAACATCACCAGTATTAGCTTTAATGGAATATTTCCCATCAAAATCGGTTTGTGTACCATTTGAAGTTCCTTTAACAATGACAGTTACACCAGGTAAAGGCAATCCATCACTGGCTGCCGTTACTACACCAGAGATGTTCCTTTGTTGTGCTTGAAGCTGAAATGCCACAAATAAAATTGTGAAAATTTGTAATACGTGTTTCATGATTTAATTGCTTTATTGATTTTTAATTTTTAATTACTGCAATAATTTCTGGTAATAATGTAAGAGCGCTTAAGACTATAGCTGTTCCGTTACCTTTTTTATTGCCTGCGATATTATTTGCTAATGGTGCTAAAGGTTTTATACCTTGACGCTCAGGAAGCCTTATCATAATGACTTTATTATCATAGTCTTCTTCGTATATCTCATTAGCATATTGGTATGCTAACTCAATACCATCTTTAGCAAAAGCTTTAATACTTTCTTTTGGGTATTCTATTGTGTAAAGTATTTTCTTTAAAGCTTTTGGAGATGTTTTTCTCAGAGCTATACCGCTATAATTATGATATGTGGCAATACTTACATAATCATCTTCACTAAGACGTTTTGAGAGTAGTTTAAAGGTTTGTTTTAGGATAAACTTATCTTCTTCGGAAAAATCGCCTTGATGCGTTTTTAATAGGAATGAAATATTTTGTGGGTGACCATCTTCTTCAAAATGGTCTACAATAAATGTAAAGAGGTTCTCTAAAGTAACTGATTCTGTTTCAACGCTTCTTTCTTGACTGTTTAGTTGCACTGCACAGAACAGTATCGCAACATATTGGATTAGCTTTTTCATTAGTTCTGCATTTAAAAGTTTCGATAAAACTAAATGCATTACCGTTGCTATAAAACACAGAATGAGTGAAATGGAACTCTTAGTGAGTAAACTATCCTAAAACCAATTGAATAGTTCTTTGGCGTTGTACTTTCCCATTAAAAGTATCAACGAATTGGTCTGTAGTATAAATATGCTTAGGTATTTCGTACTTATGAAGTGATTTCGTAGTGTAGATTTTGGTCTTCAGTTCTTCAGAGATATTGTCCGTTGTTTCGACTATTAAAATCACTTTTTCTCCAAATTTATCATCAGGTTCTGCACAAACAATAATACGTTTCTTGATAATTGGAAGTAATTTTTGTTCTATCTGCTCTGGAAATAATTTAACACCTCCAGAGTTAATGACATTATCAAAACGCCCTAACCATTTGAATTCTTTATCGGATTTTAATTCAACAACATCGTTTGTAATCAAAGGTACATCCATCAATTTTGGTGCATCTATAATTAAGCAATCACGCTTGTCTTGGGTGAACTTGACCGTTGGCAGTGCCTTAAAAAAGTCTTCTCCTTTTTGAGTTAAAGTTTCTAATGGTTTTATCGCAATGTGAGTAACCGTTTCTGTCATACCATAGGTCTCGTAGAATTTTAATGGACTATTTTTTATCCTCTCTAATAAAGAAGGAACTATTTTAGAACCACCAATGATAATCGTTTTTATAGTATCTAATTTCTCTATTGATTCTGAGACCTGCATCGGAACCATAGCACAGAAATCATAACCTTTATTAGTATCAAACAATGGTTTGGAGTCTGGTGTTTCGCAATCAATTTCCAAACCCAAAATCATTGCTCTTACAAGCATCATTTTTCCTGCAATATAGCTGCTAGACAAACAGTTTAATGCCTTGTCTCCTGGCTTTAAACCAAAAAAATCTCCTGTCGCAATGGCAGAATTTACCATGGCTTGTTTTTGAAGCTTTATGCGCTTGGGTACTCCTGTTGATCCAGAAGTTTCTGCAAAAACAAAATCATCATCATTAAGCCAATCGATTAAGAAATCACCAGTAATGCGTTCGTGATAATCGCCTTCTTTTATAAGACTATATGCGACTTCTTTAAATTCTTCATGACTAAAATGATGCCCATTAAATTTAAATCGGTTGTGAATCTTATTAAAACTTGGCGTCATTAATCAAGTACTTTATAATCTTCTTTAGGTGGTGGTGATACTTTGCCAAACAACTTGTCTTTCCAATTTGTCCATCCATATTTTTTAGATAGAATAAAGAGAAGTATTGGATAGACTATTATTACTGGAGCCAAAATCTCAGTAATAGAACTTATTCCTTGTTCTGCAGTATTCTTAAAAATAGCATCTGTTTGTAATGCCGACCAATCTGAAGTAATTAGTAATGCTGCCAATAAATTATTACCAAGATGAAATCCTAATGCAAGTTCTAAGCCTTCGTCCATTAATGTCATTATACCAAGAAGTAATCCTGTACCAACATAAAAAATCATCATTTTAAAGTAACCAATCTCAGCAACTTCTGGATTAGAGCTATGCATAATCCCAAAAAGCACAGAAGTCAATATTAACGGGAACCATTTATTTTTTACTATGACTCCAATATGTTGCATTAAATATCCTCTAAAGAGGTATTCTTCTAATCCTATCTGAAAAGGAAATAAAAGAACACATATTAGAAACAGAATTGCAAATCTTCCTGGATTAAATTGATAAACAATATCTGAAGAATCGTAATAATAGCTAATAAAAAAAGTAACTAAAGTAAAAACAACCACTAGAAAGAAGGTGAAAAATATTCGCTTAAAATCAACTTTAGGTCGTGATGTCGTTAAAGACAATATACTACGCTGATGCACATATTTTACAAACACAAAAAGTAACAATATAAGTGGAACAAAAAGTCCCAAATTCAAAATCAAAGTTAAATTAGGGTCCCAACTTTTCATTAAATCATAGGATGCTTCTAAGTCTTCCGGTGAAGAAAATAGGTAGAAAATAAAATTTAGTACAAATATACCTGACACAACACATGTTGTAATTATTACCATCCATGCTTCTAACTTTCCTTTATAGGCCTGCTGAATATAATTCATTATATAATATTAAGTTTCCAATTTGTATTTATATCGTATTGCAAAGTACCATTTTTTACTGTTAATGGCGAATGAAAATTATTAGTATACAAACTGCCGGTTCCCAGACCTTGCGGCATTTTATTATTTAATGTATAGGTCCATTGCGCTATGGCATTTAATCCAATATTACTTTCTAAAGCACTTGTAATCCACCATTTAACCTGATGTTTCTCAGCAATATCAATCCATTTTTGGCTACCTAAAAAACCACCTATTAAACTCGGCTTGAGGATGATATATTGAGGCTTTATACTAGAAATAACGTTCTCTTTTTCGGTATCAAAAAACACACCTATAAGTTCTTCATCTAATGCAATAGCTATTGGAGAAGCTTCACAAAGTTTTGCCATAGCTTCGTATTGCATAGGTTTTATAGGTTGCTCTATTGAATGCAATTGATATTCTGAAAGCTGTTTTAATTTGTCTAAAGCCTCATTCTCATTAAATGCGCCATTAGCGTCTACTCGCAATTCAATATCTGAAGCTGAAAACTCTTTCCGAATGGATTTTAAAATATCCAATTCTGTTTGAAAATCAATTGCGCCTATTTTAAGTTTAATACAATCAAACCCAGCTTCAATTTTTTCGGTAATTTGCTTTCGCATAAAGGCGTCATCTCCCATCCAAACCAGTCCATTAATAGGAATACTATCCTTTCCTTTAGTAAATTCAGATGGAAATAAGTTGAATTTACTATCTACTTGTAAAGATTTAAAAGCTGTCTCCACACCAAATTGTATACTTGGAAATTCAACAAGAACGTTAAGTAATCTTTCTAGTCCTAAGTTAATATTGGCACATACCCATTTTAATTTTTCCTCATAATCTGGTCTGTCGTCTATAGAAAGCCCTCTTAGAATGCCACATTCACCAACACCAATTTTACCATTCTCTTCAAGACTAATAAACCAGGTTTCCTTAGTTGTCATAACACCACGAGATGTACCGCTGGGACGCTTAAAATTTAAAACATAACGTAGATAATTAGCTTTCATAAGAGTTTCAAAAATACTTATAATTCTCCCTTTTTAAATGAAATATATCATAATCATTTTACAAATTCGTATTTTCAATTTTTAAATATCAATTATGGATTTTAACAATAAGGTTGTATGGGTTACTGGTGCATCTAGTGGTATTGGTAAAGCTACAGCATTACACCTTTCTCAGCTTAATTGTAGACTCATACTCTCTTCTAGACGTGAAGCAGAACTCAATACTGTAAAATCTCTATGCAAAACTCAAGAGAATGTTGCTGTTCTTCCTTTTGACTTGGCAAATTATGATATGATGAAACCCATAGCAGAAAAGGCTATTTCTATTTATGGGACCATCGATGTCCTTATTAATAATGGTGGTATCAGTCAACGCTCATTGATAATAGATACGGATATCTCTGTAGATAAAAAATTGATGGAAGTCGATTATTTGGGTACAATAGCTTTATCAAAAGCTTTGTTGCCTTACTTTATGTCTCAACAATCTGGTCATTTTGTAACTGTAACTAGTTTAATGGGAAAATTTGGCTCACCCTATCGCTCTGGATATTGTGGAGCCAAACATGCGCTTCATGGTTTTTTTGATGTCTTAAGAATGGAGCATGAAAAAGATAATATTAATGTAACTCTAATTTGCCCTGGTTTTGTTAACACAGATGTGTCTCGCAATGCATTAACTGGTGATGGCACAAAATTAGAAACATTAGACAAGGCTACTGAAAATGGATTATCTGTTGACGAGTTTGCAAAACGCATGATAAAAGCCATTTCTAAGCAAAAATTTGAAGCTTATATTGGTAAGAAGGAAACTCTAGGTGTGTTTTTAAAACGGTTTTTTCCAAAACTGCTTCATAAAACAGTATTAAAAAGTAGTGTTAGATAACTACCAATTATGATGCATGCTTAACTGAAGCTGGCCTTTTCCCCAAGTATTGGTTTTTTGATTCATCCAACCAAGTTGAAAACGAATCTTCTCATTTAAAACATAACCTAAGCCAAGATAAGTTCTATTTCTATCAAATAACTCTACCGTTTGATTGTTCCCAATATCTTGTTGACCATTGATAAACAATTCGTTATACAATGCAGCATATATCGCTTTAGGCGATAATTCTTTCTTATTAATCGGAACATTTAAAAATAAGTTGTAACGATAACGTGTTCTAAAATCTTGATTTTCGACAAAACGTTGCTCATATCTAAAACGATGTGTCAAATAAAAACGACCTAGTTTCTGTGATAATAAAGCCTCCTGATAGATACGACTTTCAGTAGACGTATCATCACTAGAACCTGGGACACCAGAAGTTACATTACCATATCCTAGAGTGAATTTTACATTTGCATTTTTAGGCGTGTATGTAAATCCAGAACGCAATAAAAGCTGCTCCATATCACCCAAACCTTGCCAATCACGATATTGAAAATCGCCTTGAATGCCAAACTGACTATTCTTAAACTGATGACTATAAAAGTACATGTACCATGCACCGGTTTGAGATTGGTCGACTTGAGCAGTAGAAACACAAAAACTTAAACAAAAAACGAATAGATAGATATATCTCATTGGTTATTATTTTAATACAATAAATAGCCTACGCCTAATAAAATTGAGAACATAAAAGTTGTCAATGCTAATACTTTAAGCTGACTGTCGAAATCATTAGGAGCTTTAGCTTTTTTAATTTTATCTAAATGTATAATTAAAGGAATAAAGCTTAAAAGGAAAATAAAGTTGTATGGCTCTACATAATACAAAATGCTAAATAAAGTAGCCGTAAACATGGCGCCAAGTATTAAAAAATAATGATAGTTCTTCGCTCTTTGTTTTCCAAATTTTACGGCCAAAGTAATTTTACCAACTTTCTCATCAGCTTCCAGATCCCTCATGTTATTAAGATTTAGAACTGCTACACTTAATAAACCTAAAGTCGTTGCTGGTAAAAACACGATGTGGTCAATGGTTTTTACATTTAATAAATAAGTTCCTAAAACACTTATAAATCCGAAAAATATAAATACAAAGACATCACCTAGAGCTCTGTAACCATAGGGAGAATCACCCATTGTATAATTAATCGCTGCATATACAGAAAGACCTCCAAGGAATATAATAAGCAATGCATAAAGAAAATACGTATGTCCAAATGCCACATAAACTAACGAAATTGTTAGTGCAATCACTATAAGAATATTCTTTTTTATGGCTTCTAACATTTGCTCTTGAGTAATCGCTCCACTTTGTATGGCACGTGGAGGACCTACTCTATCTTCATTATCTGTACCTTTAACCCCATCGCCATAGTCATTTGCAAGATTAGATAGGATTTGCAAACTTACAGTTGTTAAAAGTGCGAGTATAAATACAAAAATATCAAACTTACCATTGTAAGCTGAAAGACATGTGCCTATGATAATTCCGGAAACTGATAGCGGCAATGTACGCAAACGCATTGCCGAAAGCCATGGTTTAATATTATTCATGAACATTGAAACTATTTATGGAATCCATTTCTTATCAAAATTCGGCTTACGTTTCTCTAAAAATGCATCTCTACCCTCTTTAGCTTCATCAGTCATATATGCTAAACGAGTGGCTTCTCCTGCAAATACTTGTTGCCCAACCATACCGTCATCAGTAAGGTTCATTGCAAACTTCAACATCTTTATCGATGTAGGAGATTTAGCCAATATCTCTTGAGCCCATTCATAAGCAGTATCTTCTAAATCTTGATGTGGAATTACAGCATTAACCATCCCCATTTCATAAGCCTCTTGAGCAGAATAGTTACGCCCTAAAAAGAAAATCTCTCTAGCTTTCTTTTGCCCTACCATTTTTGCTAAATATGCTGAGCCATAACCACCATCAAAGCTTGTTACATCTGCATCAGTTTGTTTAAAAATTGCATGTTCTTTACTCGCTAAAGTTAAGTCACATACAACATGCAAACTATGTCCGCCACCAACTGCCCATCCAGGGACAACAGCAATTACTGCTTTTGGCATAAATCTGATAAGACGCTGTACTTCTAAAATATTAAGTCTATGGTAACCATCGTCACCTACATAGCCTTGATGACCTCTTGCCCTTTGGTCACCTCCAGAACAAAAACTCCAAATACCATCTTTAGTCGATGGCCCTTCTGCACTGAGTAAAACTACACCTATGTTAACATCTTCATTTGCATCGTAAAATGCATCATAAAGCTCTGAAGTCGTCTTTGGTCTGAATGCATTTCTAATATTTGGCCTATTAAATGCTATACGAGCTACCCCATTAAATTTTTTATAAGTAATGTCTTCGTATTCTTTAGCAACGACCCATTTTATATCGCTCATTAAATATTCATTCTTTAGCAAACAAAAATACGGATTAATTCTATTTCTAATTCTATGATTAACTTACAAAAAGAGCATCATTTTGTTTAAGATTGAAATCTACTTTATTCAACGAAAACGTTGTAATTAAAACCAACTCAAATTACTATTAATCAAGCATTTAAAATATCCGTAACATTTCATGTATTTTATTATTTAATTCTAACATAAGCTAAACAAATTTTGAAGTTTTAGTACCTGATACGTTAAAGTCAAAAAATGTTATGATAATACTATGCTTGCATAGTACTTTTGCACTCTCTTAAACAAAAAATATGTCGATAACTGAGCACAAGAACACTTCGGAACTTACTGATTATCAAGAAGTAAATATTGGAAAATTATACTTTTTTGATAATTATGTTGTTGGTGAATTTAATGAAGGCGTACATATAGATTTTGAAACATTTGTAGAATCTACTGAAAAAATACTTAGCTATTTTGGTAGTAATGATTTTGGTTTTATTGCAAATAGAACAAATTCTTATTCAATTGATTTAAATGACGCAAATCGTTTTAATAAGAGTTTTCCAAATCTTAAGGCCTATGCTGTAGTATGCGATACTCTATTTGGAAAAGGTGTATTTGAAATTGAAAACCAGTTCTTTAAGTTTAATCGACAAATATTTAAAAACTTAGATGAAGCAATAACTTGGATTGGAGAAACACTATAAAAGCATCTATTTTAAATAGATTCCGTCATCTTTGATTTCAATTTTTCTTGCTTTGTATAATGAGCCAACGGCTTTTTTAAAGTTCTTTTTACTCATTTGAAGCATATCCCTTATATCATCAGGTGCAGATTTATCATTTAGTGGCAGAAAACCCCCATTATCCCCCAATTCTGTCAAGATAAACTGCGCATTGGGCTCTATACTACGATACCCAATTTGGCTTAGAGAAATATCTAACTTATTTCCAGGTCTTATTTTTTTGATAGTGCCCTTTAACCTGTCTCCGACGCTTAGATCTTTAAAGATTTCATCTTTAAAGACTAGGCCAAGGTGACGTTTGTTTACAATCACATTCATACCAATATCCGAAGGGTGCGACACAATTAAATCTACTTCTTCGTAGCGTTCTACAGTCAATTCTTTATTATCAAGAAAACGATTTGTTTTACTAGAAGCTACAAGACGACCTGACTCTTCATCTAAATAGCAGTGTACGAGATACCAACCTCCCGCTTTCATTTTAAAAGCTTGCTCCTTAAATGGGCAGAATAATTCTTTTACTAAACCCCAATCCAAAAAAGCACCAAACTTTGTAACTTGATTGCAACGCAACAAAGCAAAATCACCTTTTTTAATATAGGGTTTGTCTGTAATTGCAACAGGTCTTTCTTCGTTATCTAAATAAGCGAAAACTTCAATCTGGTCTCCTATTTCAAAAGATTCTGGCACATACCTGTTTGGCAATAAAATCTCGTTCTCTTCATTATCTCCTAAGAAGAGTCCTGGTTCTGTATCTCTTAAAATCGTAAGTGTATTGTACTCGCCTATATGTATCATGGAGCAAAGGTATCATTATTAATGTATGTAGCTAAAAAAAGCGTTAGTATTCTTATGCAGAACTCTAACGCTCGTAGTATCTTTTAAAAGATTCTAGTAAACTGATTCTTTATTGAAATGTTTTGTAAGCATATAGTAGATTACTGCTCTATACTTGTTACGATTAGAACGACCATATGTTTCAATAACACTATCGATGGCCTTATCCAAATCAGCACTATCACTTAATCCTAATTTTTTAATCAAGAAGTTGTTTTTCACAGTAGCTAATTCTTTTTCGTCAGATCCAGAAACTGTAGCAGCATCTGCATTATAAATTGATGGTCCTAAACCAACAGTTACTTTAGTCAGTAAATCCATATCAGGATTCATACCACACTTGTCTTTTAAGTCTGCAGCATATTTTTCAATAAGGTCGTCTCTTTTACTCATCTTATAGTTTTTTAGATTAATACATTAGAACATTTTAAAGATAGTGAAATTTACTATTCAAATAAAAAAGACCAACAAATTATTCAGAATTTTACTACTTAATAAATTCAAAATAGCCAAGTAAAATTTCATCATTAATTTGAGAAGGCGTAAAAATTTCTAACAATTTTGGTTGATGAGAAGTCTCATAAAACGTTTTTAAAACCTTTGTCAAAGCTAATTCATCATTTACAGAAGTATATTCAAAATTATACATTTTTGACAAGTCTGAAGCATCAAGGTTATGCTTAGTTTCAAAGAACATATCAAAATTTTCGGTATTCTTATGACCTGGTAAAATCCTAAAAATTCCACCTCCGGAATTATTAATAACTATGATTCTAAAGTTATTAGGAATGTAATTATTCCAAAGCGCATTGCTGTCATAGAAGAAACTTAAGTCGCCGGTAATAAAAGTGACACGTTCTTTAGAAGCCAAAGCTGCGCCAATTGCTGTACTTGTACTACCATCAATACCACTTGTACCTCTATTACAAAATACGGTTATATTATTTTTAAGTTGAAATAACTGCGTATATCGTATTGCGGAGCTGTTACCAACTTGAAGCTGACTATTACTAGGGATACTTCTAAGTATTTTATCAAAAACTATAAAGTCTGAAAACGGAATCGTCTGCAAATAATCATCATGTAACATTCGGCGCTTTTCTCTAATAGACAACCAATGTGTTTTGTATTGACTTTGATTACTAATATTTACTCCCGACAAAAACACATCAAAAAATGTATTTGGCTTTAATCTTATATGCCTGTCCAATACAAAAAAGGTATCATTAGCATTGTATTCATCAACATGCCAATGGTATCGAGGCTTATAATCTCTTAAAAAACGCTTTACTTTTTTTGATACGACTAAACCACCAAAAGTCAGTAATACATCTGGTTGAAGTTTATTAAAATCTTCATCCTCAAGAGGTGCTATAAGTTTATCAATCCCTGGAAATATGTCCTTATGATGAAGGTTAGACGTGGTTTCTGTCATGATAATAACACTATTGTCTTTTGCCAATTGATGCAACCACTTTTCCTCAATTGAATTAGGCTGTAATACACCAACCAAGATTAGTTTTTTGTTAGAATTACTCCAGATTTCAGCACATTCTTCTATCTCATTGGCATCGATGCTTAGTTCAGTATTTGGTAACTTAAAAGGTATTGGGCTAATTGTTAACTCATCAACTCTTTCGTACAAAGGTTCATCAAAAGGCACATTAATATGGGCTGGTCCAGAATTTATAACGGCACTATGCAATGCTTGATGAATCTCTGTTTCGTTTTGAGATTGAATCCCATTTTGAAGTCCAAGCAATTTCTCAAACTTGTTTTCTAAATTTTTAAATAACGGCACTTCCTCTTCTGGAGGTTTCTGGGCATCTTCACGCAAATCTAATTTTAGATTTGCACTATAAAACACATGCTCACCATAAACATTTTTCTGCTTTATAGTTTGTCCATCGCCAACATCAATCAAATGTTTTGGTCTATCTGCAGATATCACCACAAGAGGAATACGGCTATAATAAGCTTCTGAAACCGCTGGATAATAATTAAGTAATGCACTACCAGATGTACAAACAACAGCTGTAGGCTCTTGTGTTTGCTGTGCAATGCCCAATGCAAAAAAAGCAGCACAACGCTCATCTACTATACTATAGCATTTAAAAAAAATATCATGAGTAAAACCAATAGTTAAAGGCGCATTTCTGCTTCCTGGAGATATAATAATATGCTTGATATTATGCGTTTTGCATAATGTTACAACAGTTTGTGCTAAAGGAATTTTAGAGTATTGCATTAATACACAAAGATAAACAATTTATAGGTGGACTTATCTCAAAATACGACCAATAGTTTTTGCTTTATTTTGGGTTTCTTCCCATTCGGTTTCTGCAACAGAGCCTTTTGTAATACCACCACCAATATAGATTTTGGCTAAGTTATCTTTAACCTGCATACAGCGAAGATTTACATAAAAATTCGATTGCTTTTTTACAATACTGTATGCATTATTCTCAACGTTTCTTCTGTTAGGATTTCTAGTCTTAGAAAACTGAAGATTTAATTCACCTAAGAAACCCGTATAAAACTCCCGATTATAATTTTCATGATCAAGAATAAATTGCTTTGAGTCTTCTTTAGGAAAACCACATACGGCTGGTGTAGGATGCAAGGCTTCAATGATAGATTTTAATTCTGTTTTTTTAGAAACTCGACTAATCAATCGTGACTTTAAATGCCAAAGGTTACCTGCTCTAATGGTTTCAACTTCAGAAATATTAGTAGTATCTGTATAATCTGAAATTTGCTGTGCTAAATAATCCGTTACAATCTGCTGCTCTTTTAACTCTTTTTCTGTCCAATTAGGCTGTCCGTTTGGATTATAAGCCTTTGTACCTGCTAGAGAAATGGTCGTGAGCTGCTGGCCTTCAATCTTAAATAATAGTTCTGGTGTTGCACCTAACCATAAACCTGCTTTTGGATGATACCAACAATAAACCATTGCATTTTTGTAGGTATTGAATAAGCGTTTAAAAATAGAAATAGGATTTTCTGTAACTGGTCGCTCTTCAAAACGTGACAAAACTACTTTTTCAAGCTTATTACTTTTTATGGCTTCTATACCTTTTTCTACCAATTTTATATGAGTTTCTTTGCCTTCAGAATTAGCAGGCAACCTCGTTTCCTCATCATCTTCAACTTGAAGAGTTTCAACCTCAAAAATATGATGCTTACATTCGCTTTGCGGTAAAACAATAGCTGGTCTATTTAAGTCAAAAGGTGAAAACACAAAACCACTTTCAGAAAAATTGTTGGTATTGTATAAGGTATCATCAACCTGTAACCAGCATTTTATAACAGAATTTATTGGCCTGCTATAGACCACAAAAGGCAATTTGTTGGTGTATTGCTCCTCTATATTTTGAAAAAAAATGTCTTCGCTCATTTACTTTTTCTTAGGCAAAGTAATTGTTGATAAACGACAAATAGAAACAAGATTGTCATCCTCATCTGTAATTCTAATATCTAACAGTTGTGTCGTACGTCCGCGATGTAAAAACGACGCTTTTGCATAGACATAACCTTCTTTTACACTTTTTAAATGGTTAGCTGTAATCTCTAATCCACGAACAAAAAACGCTTCAGTATCAATAAAAATATGTGATGCAAAACTACCAACACTTTCCGCTAAAGCCGCAGTAGCGCCACCGTGTAACACTCCATCTGGCTGGTGCACTTTTGGTGTTACAGGCATACGCGCTGTCAACGTCTCTTCAGTAAAATCTACAATCTCAATACCTAAGGTTTCCATTAATGTATTTTTACTGGCTGCGTTGGCTTTTTGTAGTAATTGGTCTTTAGATATTTGCATAGTTATGCCTACTTTTAATGTCGGAAAACAAAAATACTGAAAGTCCAAAGAATAATGAATTCAACTGAAAAAGAAATCGTTTACTCAACCACTAACTCTTATTCTACCTTAAATGACTTGACCAAGTCCACCAAGACTATTTGGTTGGTTTGTCATGGCATGGGTTATCTAAGTCGTTATTTTCTAAAATATTTTAAAGCCTTAAACCCAGAGGAGAACTATATTATTGCACCACAAGCACCAAGTAAATATTACATACAACCAAAAATGCATGTGGGTGCTAATTGGTTAACTCGAGATAATACTTATGCTGGGATGCAAAATATACTGAATTATCTCGATGCTGTTATGGACGTTGAACAAATTCCGGAAGATAAGAACCTTATTGTTTTTGGCTACTCTCAAGGCGTAAGTATTGCCACAAGGTTTGCTGTAAAACGAAAATTACAATGCGCACAATTGGTATTACATTCTGGAGGGATTCCTGTAGAATTAATTGCCGAGGATTTTGAGTATTTGTCCAAAGACACAAAAGTGAAATTAATTTACGGTACTCAAGATGAATATTTAGATGCTTCAAGAATTGAGCACGAAAGTAAAAGAGCTACAGAATTATTTGGCAAACGACTAGAAATTTTACCGTTTGATGGCAAACATGTCGTTAATGTAGACTATATAAATACTCTAGTATGACAGCACCAACTTTAGAAAACAATCGCGTAAAACTCAGTTTACTTGACTTAAGTAATTATAATAGTTTGGAAGCAATTGCCCAGGAAAAAGACCTTATCTACTATTCGCCCTCAGACATTTCATCACCAGAAAAGTTACGTGATTATGTGCAATTGGCGGTTGATGGTTATTATCAAAAAACCATTATTCCGTTTATTATCTATGACAAGCAAAAACAAGCCTATGCTGGTTCAACCAGATTTGGATTAATTAACAGGAAAAACAAAGTCTTACATATCGGTTGGACATGGATAGGTCATGATTTTCAAGGCACAGGGTTAAACAACAACATGAAGTTTTTAATGCTACAATACGCTTTTGAAACTTTAGGGTTTGAGAAGGTCGAATTCCGAATCGATGAGCGCAATAAAAAATCACGTCGTGCTGTTGAGAAGCTTGGTGCTTCACTTGAAGGTATTCTAAGAAAAGATACGGTTATGAAGGACGGTTATAGGCGTAGTACCTGTTGCTATGGCATCCTAAAAGAAGAATGGCCGACGATAAAGTCGACCATTTTTAAAACCTTTTAACTTGTTTGCCAAGTTTTATTTTTTTCTTTAAGATGTGCCAATTGCTTTTCTAAAAAGGTAATTGCTTTTTCTGCTTGGACACTTGCTTTTACTTTAAAGTCGTGTGCTTCTTCTTTAAACTTTTCTTTACCAGATTTTGCCACTTTAGAAACATCGTCTTTAACTTCTTTAAAATCTTCGACGATTTGGTCTTTAATATCTTTTCCTTCTTTCTTTAATTTAGCTCTTGTATCGCTCCCTTTTTCTGGGGCAATTAAAATACCTATGCCTGTGCCTATTAATGCACCTAAAACCAGTGCGCCTTTAAATTGAACCATAACTTTTCTTTTTTAATTGTTGTGTAACTATATGACGTCCTTAACTATAATTTGTTACAAGCTAAGATTATGTGCATTTAAATAATTATAATTCATTCTTCATCTCTTGAATTATTTCATACATCTGATTTATAAAATCTTTCTTATCTTTTTTAGCAGCATCTCTATTATACGAATTTCTATCATTGCTTATTATCGAGTTACAATTTTCAATTAATGTACTCAATGCATTTATTCTTGAAGCATTTAAAGTATACTTGGATTGCTTATTTAATGCAATCTGAGATTTCTCTTGAGCTTCAGCACTTCTTGCTAATTCTCTTCTGGTTTCTTTAAGTTCTTCTCTTTGTAAACTAAGTTCCTTTCGTTGTAATAAGATTGTGAAAATTATACCCGCAAATGCTAACCCAGAGAATAAAGTGTTTAATGTTCCAAACATATCACCTAATGTTCCTCTTTCTTCATTAGGCAAATCCTTTAATAATCTATAGGTAATTATCCAAGTAACTATTATGAAAATAACAGTAAAAATAGCAACTATATAAATCCAAATATCTCTCTTATTACTTTTCATTTAAGAACATATAAAAATTATCACTTCTCTTTCTGAAACACAAAACTCTTTCCATTTTGTGTAAAGTCTATGGTATTGTCATCGATATTAAAAACTAGTGATATTCTAGCGGGTTCAAACTTAAAAGTATGATTGGCATAACTGTCTAAAGGAAAAGCTCCTTGGCCATCGCCTTGTCCCATTAACACACCATCTTTAACAAAAAACTCAATTTTTATAGGGAAGTTTTCATTAGAGAAAATACCTGTGTATTTGTCTAATTCTTTAGCCGAAAGCTTTACTGTTTTAGGAATATCAAAACCTTCATCATTTAAGATTTTGCGTACTTTTTTACTAGGTATGGTATTTAATCCTGTAGAATTATTTTGAAGAATGATAACCGTTTTATCATGGTCTAATTGGCGTTCAATGTACGTGAGATTACCTGCCCATGATCCTGAATGACTCACCGTTTTTCCATAAGTTTCAGAATCACTAAGTCCCCAACCAAAACCATAACCTGAGCCTTTTCCATCTTTTGTATCTGCAGCATTAAAGATTAATGCTTTATCATCAGCATCAACAAGCTTGTCTGTATACAAAACCCTATCCCATTTAAGTAAATCATCAAGAGTAGAATTTATCATGCCATCACCCACAATACCATCGAGATAATAAAACGGAATTTCTTTACCAAAATGTTCTGGACGTACCTTATTACCGCTATTGTCTGCAATATAACCCAAAGCCATGTTATCAATCTCTCTTGACTCGTAACAACTTCTATATACAAAGGTGTTATCCATACCAAGTGGCTTAAAAATAGTCTCCTTCAAATGCTCTGTAAACGATTTACCAGATGCTTTTTCTATAATAGATGCGAGTAAAGCATAACCTGTATTACTATACTCAAATTTGTCTCCAGGTTGAAAGTTGGCCTTTGGCTTGTGTTCTGCTAATAATTTTACAATATCTTGGTTAGTGGCAAACTTAGATTTGTCCCATTTTTCCTGAAATAAGCCCATATAATCTGGGAGGCCACCTGTATGATTTAATAAATTTCTAACCGTAACATCACCATAAAAAGCTAACTCTGGGATGTGTTTAGACACTTTGTCAGAGTACTCTAACCTGCCTGATTTTTGGAGAGTTACAATACCCATAGCCGTGAATTGTTTAGAAACTGAAGCCAACTCAAAAATGGTCTCGTTGTTTATTTTACGCTTGGTACTCTCGTCGGCATAGCCATAACTCTTTTTAAAAATGACCTCACCTTTATTAGCAACCAAAACATTACCATTAAACATCTTCTTGGCATATAAGGCCGTAAACAAACTATCTAAGCGTTGTGATTGTGAGCTTTGAGAAAAAGAAGCAACAGAACATGCTATTGCAAAAAGTAGAAAAAGTGATTTTTTCATGTATTAAAATTTTTGAAGATGAATTGATAGCTAAGATAAGAGTTAACTTAAAAAACAAAAAGCTAATTCTTATGATTTAGAAACACTTATCAACAAAATATTCAGTTTAGCAAGATTGGAAAAGTAGTTCTGTACATTTGCTCATAGTTTTGTTTTCAAAGCCATAGAAACTGATGAAAAAAGCATCCAAACACATCTACCAAGAGCAACTAAATACTGTTGTGGATTACATCCATAACCATTTAGATTCTAAAATAGATATTAAACATTTGGCGGAGTTGTCGCATTTTTCGCCATTTCATTTTCATAGAATTACAAGAGCATTACTTGGTGAACCTATTGGCGCCTATATTACCAAGACGCGTTTAGAAACTGCAGCAAAAATGCTGCGCTATTCTACAAGTTCTATTGAAGAGATTGCTTACAATGTGGGTTTTGAAACACCTTCGTCGTTGTCAAAGGCTTTTAAAAATCACTTTGGTATTTCGCCAAGTGAACATCGAACTAAAAAACAATCAGTACTCAAAACTACGAACAGTATGAAAACAAAACTCAACATCAAGAGACCAAAAATCCTAAATCTAGAAGACCAAAAATGTCTGTATTACAGCATGCAAGGTGATTATAAAACGCTAGATTATCCACTAGCTTGGCAAAAGCTTTGGGGAGAAATTAAAGCTCAAAAACTATTTACTAAAGGCATACAAATGCTAGGCTTACCGCATGATGACCCCAATGTTACTGAGCCCAATAAAACAAGATACGACGCCTGTTTAATCATACATAAAGATGCCAAACCAAATGGTGATGTTGGCCTAAAAACACTTAAAGGCGGCAAATTTGCCATGTTCTTATACCAAGGGAGTTACAAGTATTTTGCAGAGGTATACGACTTTATGTTTAACGATTGGTTACTACAAACCGACTATGAACTAAGGGATGCGCCAGTTCGAGAACGCTATATTAGCAACCCAGAACGTGTGGCAGAAGAAAAATTAAAGACAGAATTTTATATTCCGATTAAATAATTAGCTAAACTCAAGAAGCCAAGCCTCTTGTTTTTTTAGGAGGTACTGCTTCTCTAAGTCGTTATTAACACAGTTAATTGCTTCGCTGATATGCTCAAGGGCAGATTTGAAATCTTTTGTGGCTTTATAATAATCTGCTTTTGCTGCGTAGTATAAATACTTTCGTTGTTCTAAAGCGTCTGGATTGAGTTTTTTGAAATACGCGTTGGCACTTTTATAATCTTCATTTTGAAGACATATAACTGCCATAGTCAATACATGCGAAGGCATGGGTTGTAACTCGTAAAGTGATTGGTACCAATGTAAAATCTTATCCCAATTGGTATCTTCAAAAGTTCGAGCTTTTAAATGCTCAGCAGCAATCGCAGCTTCGTAATGGTATGATGAGAATGTTTCGGTTTCCACAGCTTTATTCATCATGGTATTTCCCAATTGTATCAAAGGGAAATGCCATAATGTTCTGTCTTGATGCTTTAAATCTAAAACTTCATTATTAGTATCTGTTTTTGAAGCCAATCGTGCCGAATGAAAACACATCAATGCAAATAAGGCATAGACTTTAGGTTGACGCATCGTCTCATGTTTCAGTAGTAATCGACATAATCGCATGGCTTCGCCACATAAATCTTCTCTAATTAACTGCTCTTTTTTGTTGGAATGAAAGCCTTCATTAAAAATTAAGTACAAGACTTCCATGACGGTTTCTAAGCGCTCATTCAATGCGTTTCCTTGAGGAATAGAAAATTTTAAATCTGCTTTTTGAATTGATTTTCTTGCGCGTACGAGGCGTTTCTTTATGGTTTCATGTTTGGTGAGTAATGCAGAGGCTATTTCTTTTGTACTAAATCCTGAAACTGTTTTAAGTGCAAATGATATTCTATCTCTAGCATCTAGTTTTGGATGACAGGCCGTAAAAATCATCCGTAATTGTGCATCTTCAATTTCTTTATCGAGAAAGAGTTCGTTGATGGCTATGGCATCTGTACCAGTAGATAATTGACCAATATGTTTTTGTTTTGTTTTTAGTGTTCTGAAAATGTCTAGAACTCTATTTTTTGCAGCTTTAGTCAGCCAAGCCTCAGGATAGTCTGGTTGTTGTTTACGCCAACTTATGCTCGCTTTAAGAAAAGTGTCTTGTACAGCATCTTCTATAATATCTAAATGCTGCAACCCAAAAATTCGAGTTAAAACAGAGACCATCTTTCCACTATGATGGCGAAATAGATGGTCTATGACTTTATGTTCCATTAACTATCGAAGACCATAATTTCACGAATCTCAACAGTATTACCTAAATCATAATCCGGAAAATCTTCGGCAATTTTTTGTACAGCATCAAAGTCTCTCGCTTCTATTAAATAAAAGCCTCCTACAATCTCTTTAACTTCAGCAGACGTTAGATCCGTAACAGTTCTGTTTTCTCCAACAATTCTTCTAATCTGTGGCGTTAAAGCTTCTCCGCCTCTAAGAATTCCTGCTTTCTCCATTTTACTTCCCCAAGCAAACCACTTCTCCATTCTTCCTTGCATATCTTCTGGTGATAACCCAAGGTCTGTGTACTCTTTTCCGACAAAAATCATCATAAAATTTTTCATAATTTCTAAAATTTAATTGTTTATACCCTTATGACGTTCAAGAGAAAAGCAAAGGGGACAACTTTATTAATTAATTTAGAACATGAAGATAAAAACTTTGAATTAAGTAGAAAAGAGGATTGTCTCTAAACTAATTTGTAAGCTTAGCAACAATATCTTTAACTGGGAGAATTGCTTTAGTATGTTCAATACTAGGTCCAGCAACCCAAACCGTTTTGTAAGTTGCTTTTTTAGCTGCTTTTTCTGTAGCTTTCATACCAATAGAAAAGCGAATCATCTTGACCCATTTTTTAAGCTTTCGATTTTTGTTTAAGACAGATTCTAACCAAGTTTGCTTGGTTCCTATTTTCTGAACATAAGGCGTATTAATAACAGTGCAAGGCGTACCAGAAATACGCTCAGTCATTACAATATCATTTGCACCATAATCTACACATGCTTGCTTATACTCATCTGTAACACTAGCTTCAACAGAAGCAATAAATGGACTACCAACTGAAACACCTGCTGCGCCATAACTCAGCATTTTATCAATATCTGCTTTACAACCTACACCTCCAGCTGAAATCACCGGAATCAACAATTCTTTACTTAGTAAGCCTGTCAACTCTTGAGGTGTCATGTTTCCGCGGTGACCTCCGGCTTCATTATTAACAGCAATAGCAGCATCAGCACCAAGGCCTTCAACCTTTTTAGCAAATTTTAAGTCTACAACATCACAAAATACTTTAATACCGGCTTTATGCGCTTGTTTAATTGTTTCTTCTGGACTCCCTAAAGATGTAATAATAAAATCGCAACCTTCCTCGCAAATCACTTCTAATTGCCCTTTATACTTTACGTTAGACTTGTTTACAATCAAATTAAAACCAAACGAACCGCCTTCTGGTTTATTAGCCTTCAGTTCTTTAAGAGCAGCACGTAATTCCTCTAAAGTCCTATAATTTAAGGCTGGAATACAACCCGCAATACCAGCGTTCATGGCTTCAGTAACCATTGCTACATTAGATACTAAAAACATTGGTGCCTGAATAATTGGATGTTTTATTTGAAGTAATTGGGTAAGTTTTGTTTGCATCTTCTACTATAGATTTTGTCAAATATACTAAAATATATTATGCATGCATAATAGTTTTAATCTAAGAATCGATAATAGCCACACTTTAAATAAGCACCTTCTGGGAAAGTCACTGGATGATCTATATCATGTTTAGTTTTAAGCATGGTTTCAAACAGGCGAGACTGGGCGTTTAGGACACGCAGATTTAAATCAAAAAAAGATTGTGCTAAAACTCGTGAAGAACATGAGGCAAGAATCAGTAAACCATTTTTTGCTGTTAACTTCTCACCTAATTCGGCCAATTGTGCATATTTCTTTTTGGCCAATTCTATTTCTGATTGTTGCTTTGCAAAGCTTGGTGGATCAATGACTACAATATCATAACGTTTGTCTTTTTTAATTAAAGCCTCCATTTCCTTAAAAGCATCTCCAGAAATGGTTTTATGCTGGCCAACATAATCATTAAGTCTCCCATTATCTCTGGCGACATCCAAAGCTTGTTTACTAATATCTAAACTCGTTACCTCATCTGCGCCATTTGCCAATGCATGAACAGAAAATCCTCCAGCATAAGAAAATACATCAAGCACCTTTTTACCTGTACTTAATTCACCTACTCGCCTTCTATTTTCGCGATGATCCAAAAAATAACCTGTTTTATGACCTTTAATAACATTAGCAGAAAAGTTGATGCCATGCTCAATAAATTGTACTACTTCATCTTCTAAAACACCATAAATTACGTCGCCATCTTTTAGGTTATGATTATTACTATTCTGTAGATTTCTGCTTAAACGCATAACAACAGTCTCTGAATTAGAAACCTGTTGCAAACTATGTACTATCGGTTCTAAATATGGCAACCATATTTCTGAATACAACTTGACGACTAATACTTTAGCATATACATCTGCTATTAAACCTGGAAAGCCGTCATTTTCGCCAAATATTAAACGATAACTATTAGTATTAGTGGTTAAGAGCTCTAGACGTAATGCATAGGCTTTTTCAATTTTAGTATGAAAAAAATCAGCATTGATAACAGCTTTGGTTTGCGCATTATGAATCACTTTTATTCGGATTGGAGACTTTGCGTCATACAGTCCTATACCAACTACTTTGTTTTTATTCTTGCTGAAAATAATAGCCAAATCTCCCGTCTTTGCATCCTCATTGACCTTTACAATACTATTAGAAAACACCCAAGGATGTCCTTTTATAACAGATTGTTCGCCTTTAGAATTAAGCTTTACAGCCAAACGCTTGGGTTGATAAATTGATGTTATAGAGTCTGAAAATGTATTCAAATGACAAATAGTTTTGGAGTTGCAATTTAACTACTTATTTTGGCAGTTATAAACTAATAATTACAATAAAAATGAAAATCAAACAATTATCACTTCTACTTGCGCTTGTTATCGTATCAAGTGTTTCTTTTGCTCAGAAAGTTAAAATCAAAAAAGGAAACGTTACCGTAGATAAAGTGAATACTTGTAAAATTGAAAAAGATGATGTTAGTCGCGGTGCATTTTATATTAACAACCTTCAAGACGAGCAATTACTGTACTTAAAATGGATTGATTGGGGACAATATGGCTATATGGAAATTTATAAAGCAGATAATCTAGATGATATCCTTTTTGAAACGGAAGTTGGAATTGGCTACAAAAAATGGATCGTTAAGAAATTATATAATGCCAAAGTATTATCTAGTGCAGGAATTAATGAAGATAAGCTGAATCAATTTGCAAAAAAGTTCGGTCGAGAATTCACAAGGAAGCGTAATAGATATTAATTAAAAAACTATCAAATATTAAAAAAGCCCAACAGTATTTGTTGGGCTTTTATATTTAATTTTTCAGAATCGAAATTTATTTCACTTCTTCGAAGTCAACGTCTTCTACATTATCACCTTCGGCTTCTGGTTGACCTTGAGCTCCTGCATCAGGACCTGGTGCGCCACCTTGAGCTTCGGCTTGTGCTTTGTACATTTCTTCAGAAGCGACTTTCCAAGCTTCATTAATTTTCTCTAAAGCTGGCTCTATAACTGCTAAGTCTTTTGATTCGTAAGCTGTTTTTAATTCAGCTAGCGCCTCTTCGATTGGCTTTTTCTTATCATTAGATAATTTATCACCAAACTCTGCTAATTGACTTTCTGTTTGGAAAATCATTGCATCTGCTTGATTTAATTTTTCAGCTGTTTCTTTAGCCTTTGCATCCGCATCAGCATTAGCTTCAGCTTCAGCTTTCATCTTTTGGATTTCTTCATCTGTTAATCCAGAAGACGCTTCAATACGAATATCTTGTTTCTTACCTGTAGCTTTATCTTCAGCAGATACTTTAATAATACCATTGGCATCGATATCAAAAGTTACTTCAATCTGGGGTGTTCCTCTTTTTGCTGGTGGAATACCATCTAAGTGGAAACGACCTATTGTTTTATTATCTGCTGCCATTGGACGCTCACCTTGTAATACATGAATCTCTACCGATGGCTGATTATCAGCTGCCGTTGAGAATACTTGAGATTTCTTGGTAGGAATCGTTGTATTGGCATCAATTAATCTTGTCATTACATTACCCATAGTTTCAATACCAAGAGATAATGGCGTTACATCTAATAAAAGAACATCTTTTACATCACCTGTCAATACACCGCCTTGGATACCTGCTCCTAGAGATACAACTTCATCAGGATTAACGCCTTTACTTGGCGCTTTTCCGAAGAAAGATTCTACTGCAGCTTGCACTACTGGAATACGCGTAGAGCCACCTACAAGAATTACCTCGTCAATATCTGACTTAGATAAACCTGCTGCCTTTAATGCTGTTTGGCAAGGTTCAATTGTTCTTTTAATTAAATCGTCGATTAACTGCTCAAATTTTGCACGTGTTAATGTACGTACTAAGTGCTTTGGCCCACTAGCTGTGGCTGTTACGTATGGCAAATTGATTTCTGTTTGAGCAGAAGATGATAATTCAATCTTTGCTTTTTCGGCAGCTTCTTTAAGACGTTGTAAAGCCATTGGGTCTTTACGTAAGTCCATATCTTCGTCTGCAATAAACTCTTCTGCTAACCAATCGATAATTCTTTCGTCTACATCATCACCACCTAAGTGTGTATCACCATCAGTAGATAATACTTCAAATACACCATCACCTAATTCTAGGATAGACACATCATGTGTACCACCACCAAAATCGAATACCACGATTTTTTGGTCTGTACCTTTCTTATCCATTCCATAAGCTAAAGCTGCTGCCGTTGGTTCGTTGATGATTCTACGAACTTTAAGACCTGCAATCTCACCAGCTTCTTTAGTAGCTTGACGTTGCGCATCATTAAAGTATGCTGGTACTGTAATTACAGCTTCTGATACATCTTGACCTAAATAGTCTTCAGCAGTTTTCTTCATTTTCTGAAGAATCATTGCTGATAATTCTTGTGGTGTGTATAAGCGACCATCAATATCGACACGAGGTGTATCGTTGTCACCTTTAACCACTGTATATGGTACACGTTCTGCTTCTTTTTTAGATTCAGAATATTTATTTCCCATAAAACGCTTAATCGAATAAACCGTTTTTGTTGGGTTTGTTACTGCTTGTCTTTTTGCTGGGTCACCAACTTTAATTTCACCACCTTCAACGAAAGCGATAACCGAAGGTGTTGTGCGCTTACCTTCTGCATTAGGTATTACAACTGGTTCATTACCTTCCATTACTGAAACGCAAGAGTTGGTTGTTCCTAAGTCAATTCCAATAATCTTACTCATAATTTGTTTATAGTTTTAAATATTTCTCCTGATAGCCATCGAGGTAGAAATTATAATATGATTCATTAAATAATTACGATTTGTATTAGTCAATGATTATGCCATCAGAAAAAATATGACATGATGTCACATTATAAAATCAAAATTAAAACTGAAGTAAAATCTTTGGTATGACATTTGATAACTTAGAAGAAAAACTTAGATATTATGAAACGTATACTTACATTTATTTTTGCCATTACTTTGTTAAATAGCTGTACAACAGAAGAAATCGTTCAGGTTCAAAACAATGATTTTGTGTCTTCAGCTTTTGAAATAGTTGTCGATTTTAATGCCGCTAACAATTATGAATTTATTGAACCTTATGGTTTTAATGTATTTCCATCGGATGTAACTTTAGTTTACATTTTATGGGATACGATTAATGGTCAAGACGTTTGGAGATTGGTTCCGCAGACCGTGATTTTTGACAATGGTGATGATTTAGTTTACAATTTCGATTTTACTCAAGATGATGTTCGCTTCTTTTTAGAAGGTTCAGATTTAGATAATGTTGATGATATCTGGACGCAAAATCAAGTATTCAGAGTTGTTGTCGTACCCGCTGATAATGTTGGTCGTGTAGACAATTCAGACATTAACGTAGTGATGCAGAGGCACGGAATTACAAGTTTCCCGAGACGATAATTAGTCGTCCTATATATATTGAAAAGCCTGAATTATAGTTCAGGCTTTTTTATTTCCAAAAAAAAGCAAACACCATATAAAAACAACATCTATATTTGCGACGAAACTAAATCGTTTGCGCTAATGGAATCTATTTCTGTTTTTGATATGTTAAGTATCGGTGTTGGGCCATCGAGTTCTCATACGCTTGGGCCATGGCGAGCAGCAAAACAATGGATTAAAGACCTTCAGAATAGAGAACTATTTACTGGAGTTGCCTCAGTACAAGTAGAACTTTTTGGGTCATTGGCATTAACTGGCAAAGGTCATGCTACAGATATTGCTGTACTCATGGGACTTTTAGGAACTGACCCTGTAACTTTTGATATTGCTGATATTCAGAATCAAGTGGATAAAGTGAAAGTCTCAAAAACTCTGATGCTTAATCTTGAAAAAGAGATTCCTTTCTATTTTGAGCAACATATTATTTTTAATCGCGAATTTTTAGATTTTCACCCTAATGGAGTAACTTTTACGGCTAGCTTAAGGAACGGATTAAAGAAATCTTCAACCTACTACTCAATTGGCGGCGGTTTTATTGTGCAAGAAGAACGCAAACGTGCCAAAAGACAAACCGAAAAGTTTGAAGGCTTCCCTTTTCCAATTCAAAAAGCCACAGAGATTTTAGAATATTGCAAAAAAGAAAAATTATCGATTAGTGAGCTCGTATACAAAAACGAATTATCATTACGTGATCCAGATAGAATTGATGCCAAATTAAAAGCCATTTGGGATGTCATGCTTGACAGTATGTATGTGGGTTGCCACACTAAAGGCATATTACCTGGTGGACTTAATGTCATTAGACGTGCTTACGAAACTCATGAAAAACTCAAAGGCAAAACACCTTACAGCAATGCTTACGAATGGATCCATTCCATAAGAGACACAGAGGTAAAATTTAGACAAATACTTAAATGGGTGTCTTGCTTTGCATTAGCAGTAAACGAAGTTAACGCCTCTCTTGGTCGCGTAGTTACAGCACCTACAAATGGAAGTGCCGGTGTTATACCTGCAGTTTTAATGTATTATATGGTAATTGAAAATCATGATGCTGACTTTGAGGATATCAAAAAATTCTTATTAGTAGCTGGAGAAATCGGAAGTCTCTTTAAAAAGAATGCCACAATTTCTGCGGCCATGGGTGGTTGTCAGGCAGAGATTGGTGTATCTTCAGCGATGGCTGCAGGGGCACTTACAGAATTAATGGGTGGTTCTCCTGGTCAAGTACTTGTGGCTGCCGAAATAGCTATGGAACATCATTTAGGACTTACATGTGACCCCATTGGTGGCTTAGTCCAAATACCTTGTATAGAACGGAATGCCATGGGTGCCATAAAAGCCATAAATGCTTCAGAATTGGCACTAGACACTGACCCAGAAAATGTAAAAGTCCCTCTAGATAAAGTAATCCAAACGATGTGGGAAACTGCAAAGGATATGAGTGCCAAATATAAAGAAACCTCAGAAGGAGGTTTAGCCATTGGTGTAAATATGGCAGATTGTTAATTTACCCCTTTGAAAGTGCTTTACACCCTTGTCGACGTCGACTATCAACGAGATAAATGATTTTCCAATTGTCGTCTTCCTTAATAAGTTGAAAAGAATTTACGCCGCAATGGCTAAAATTACCATTAAACCAAAACTCATAAGGCGTCCAAGCGTTAGCCATCTTGCCATCAATTTTGATATTAAAGTCTAGTAATTTTTCTTCAAAAGTCTTGTCTTTAGGAATTCCAGCTATGTTTTTTATAAAGCCATAGTAATCGTTTACATCTAAGCGTGTTTTTCCTTCTTTATTAGAAGAAATAGATTGCATATTTATGTTGCCCTTAGCCATGGACTTTAGCCTCACAGTATCTTGCTTATGGAAAGCATCGAAGAAGTCAATGATGGTTTGTTTAACTTTATCTTCTTCAGACGTTTGTGAAAAAGCCGAAGACATAAAACATAAGGTCAGAATACAAATGGTAATTTTTTTCATGATTGATAATTTTTGTCAAAATACCTTCAAAATAGTATTTCCACTTAAAGTTAAACAAAAGTTTAACAAATCTCATTATTTTTACCATTCACTAAATATAACAGTATGTCTGTAGCTAAAAAAGAATACAAAAGAATTACAGTAAAGACTTTAGTAGATATGAAGTCTAAAGGCGAAAAAATATCTATGCTTACAGCTTATGATTATACGATGGCCAAAATAGTAGATGGTGCAGGTGTAGACGTGATTTTGGTTGGCGATTCTGCAAGTAATGTCATGGCTGGTCATGAAACTACTCTACCAATAACCCTTGATCAAATGATATATCATGCGTCTTCTGTAGTCAGAGCCATAGATCGTGCTTTAGTAGTTGTTGATTTACCTTTTGGAACATACCAAAGTGACCCTAAAGAAGCGCTTCGTTCTGCAATTAGAATCATGAAAGAAAGTGGCGGTCATGCAGTAAAACTAGAAGGCGGCAAAGAAATAAAAGAATCTATAAAACGAATTCTGAATGCCGGTATTCCTGTTATGGGACATTTAGGATTAACACCTCAATCTATATACAAATTTGGAACGTACACTGTGAGAGCCAAAGAAGAGCAAGAAGCTATGCAGCTTAAAGAAGACGCTTTAATGCTAGAAAAAGCAGGATGTTTTGGAATTGTTCTCGAAAAAATTCCTGCAGCTTTAGCTAAAGAAGTTGCAGAGAGTGTATCAATTCCAGTTATTGGTATTGGTGCTGGTGACGGTGTTGATGGTCAAGTCCTTGTATTGCACGATATGATTGGAATGACACATGAATTTAATCCTCGCTTTTTACGTCGTTATATGAATCTCTATGAAGAAATGACTACAGCTATTGGTCAATATGTAACTGATGTAAAATCTGAAGATTTTCCTAATGAGAAGGAGCAATATTAAGTTATGGAGGCTTTAGAAAAAATTATTCAAAAACTTGAGTTACAACCTCATCCTGAAGGTGGTTTTTTTAAAGAAACATATAGAAGTCAAGGCGTTATATCTAAATCCTCTCTTCCCCAAGTTTTTCAAGGTGAAAGAAATCACTCTACCTGCATATATTATCTATTAAAATCTGATGACTTTTCTGCATTTCATAAAATAAATCAAGATGAAATATGGCACTTTTATTTAGGTGATGCTATAGAATTGCACATGATATCTGAAGAAGGAGTATTAAATACTATTAATGTCGGAAGAGATATATTAAATAATGAAGTCTTACAAGTAGTTGTCCCTAAAAACTGTTGGTTTGCCGCAAGAGTTATTAATCCAAATAGTTATGGACTAGTTGGATGTACAGTTTCCCCTGGTTTTGATTTTAAAGATTTTACTTTGGCATCATATAATAGACTCGCTAGTAAATTTCCTCAACATAAAGACATTATAAAAGCATTTACAAGACAATAATGTCTAATCAAAAAAAAACAATATCAGATAAAGACAATTTAAAAGTTATCTATGAGGACAACCACATTATTGTTGTCAATAAACGTGCCGGCGATATTGTGCAAGGTGACAGAACGGGAGACAAACCTTTAAGTAATGTCGTAAAAGAATACATTGCGGAAAAATATAATAAACCTGGAAATGTATATCTCGGTGTTGTACACCGCTTAGATAGACCTACAACTGGCATTGTCTTGTTTGCCAAAACTAGTAAAGCTTTACCTCGTTTAAACAAATTATTTGCTGAAAAGAAAGCCAACAAGACGTATTGGGCTTTAGTAAAAAATCAACCGCCAAAAACTGAAGACACTTTGGTGAATTGGCTTAAAAAAAATCCTAAAAACAACAAATCTACTGCTTATAAAAAGGAAATAGAGAACAGTAAAAAGGCTATACTAAGCTATAAAATAATAAAAGCATTAGATAATTTCTATC
The DNA here is from genome assembly GCF_014635865.1 of Winogradskyella haliclonae. GTDB lineage: Bacteria > Bacteroidota > Bacteroidia > Flavobacteriales > Flavobacteriaceae > Winogradskyella > Winogradskyella haliclonae. Next base: position 81,977 of record NZ_BMDQ01000003.1, read on the forward strand.
TGTTAAGTATTGACTTAGAAACGGGAAGACATCATCAAATAAGAGCACAACTTTCAAATATTGGATGTCCTATAAAAGGAGATTTAAAATATGGTTTTGACCGTAGTAATAAAGACGGAAGCATTAGCCTACATGCGCGAACATTAGAGTTTATACATCCTGTAAAAAAAGAATCCATTTTTATTGAAGCACCACTACCAAAAGACCCACTTTGGGATGCTTGTAGTTAGACCTTAATCAACTAAACTAAATATTACTTTATCTTTTTCTTTTTTTTGACTTAGCAAATTAATTGCTGACTCTGTTAATTGTAGAACTCTTGGATAGCCTCCCGTTGTTTGACAATCGCGCATTAACACAATCAGTCTCCCAGAAGGAGTTAACTGAACCGTTCCAGGTAAAACTGGACCAGTAAGTATCGATTTTAAGTCATTATTAATTTGTGGTAAAAGCTGATAAGCCATACGATTATAGAGCTTTGAAACCATAAACTGTGTAGACTTTAGCTGATCTTTCTGTAGATTAGATAATAATTCAAATTCTGGACCTTTTAACACATCCAATACCTCAGATGAGAAGTCAATAGGCTTAAGCTTAGAAAATAGTTTTGACGGTTTTAATTTGGTTGTAAGCTGGTTAAAAGATAACGCGTCACCTTCGGTAATACTATCATTTATTGTGATTGGCTTGTAATAACTTTGACTTCCTAGCACTTTCTCTGTTTTATATCCACCTTTAACAGCTATATAAGAACGTAAACCTGACTTTAGCTTACCAAATTCAAGAATATCGCCTTTTAGAATACTATACACTTTGTTATTCTGAATTATTTCGCCATTAATAGATGGAGATATATCAGCACCACAGATAACAATATAGCTTTCTGCCTCAAATTTTAGCTTAGGGCCAGTCATTGTGATTTCTAACACAGCGTCAGTTCTTGCATTACCCAACAAAGTATTTGCTAATTCAGCAGAATATAAATCCATTGCTCCGCTTTTTGGAACTCCATATTCACCATAGCCAAAACGACCTTTATCTTGAATGGTAGAAAACATACCTGGTTTTAAAACCTTAATCATTATACTGAAATGCTTTTAGGTTTATAACAATTAGAATTTACTTGTTCCAAAATCGAATGATACTCTTCCATAGAAACAGGCATAAATTTTATTTTATCTCCAGCTTTTGCAAAGCAAGGATTCTCTTTTTTAGGGTTAAAAAAGCTGACAGGAGAATTGCCAATAATATGCCATCCACCTGGACTATTTTGAGGGTAAATTCCTGTCTGATTTCCACCTATACCAACAGCTCCTTTTTTAACATCCAAATTAGGTGTAGATTTTCGGTCAAAACACAACGATTCATCTAAGCCTCCTAAGTATAAAAACCCAGGTAAAAAACCAATAAAAAAAACTGTATATATTTGTTGAGAATGCCGTTGAATAATTTCTGATTTTGCAAGTGATTTAGTCGTCGATAATAGTTCTAAATCTATCCCAAATTCATCATCATAGCAAACAGGAACTTCCCAAAGTTTCAATTTTAAAGCACTTTGCGATTCTATGCTTGAATAAATGGTTTTTAGACGCAATATTTCATCATAGACATCTTCAATAGTATATACATAATTAACTAATATTGAATTATATGTATTGATTATATCAACTTTTAGTTTAACATTTTTTTGAAATAAGATATTTTTAAAGTTTAGCACATCTTGAAGCATGTCCTCATCAATAACTGATGGCCATTCTATTAAAATAGAGCGTTCATTGAATGGTCTATATTTAAGATTATATTTCAAAATCAATTATACAATTCTAATACTATTATGTTCTAGGTTATGGTGCAAATATTCTAAAATATCTTGTGCATTTTTTGTGTCACCATGGACACAAATCGTATCTACAAACAACTCAACTTCTACTCCATTTATAGCTATAACTTTTTGTTCAGAAATCATCTTAAAAACATGTTCAAAAACAGCTTCTTTTTTAGTGATTAAAGCTTCATTTTTTTGACGTGAAACGAGAGACAAATCTTCATTGTAATTTCGGTCTGCAAAACCTTCAAAGACCACTTCAATATTTTCATGTTTTGCAAGTTGAGAAATAACAGATTTATAAGGTGCATATAATTTCACTGACGATGGAAAAGACTTTAAAACTTTCAAAATCACTTTAGCAATTTCAGAATCTTTTGCTGCCAAATTATATAAGGCCCCATGAGGTTTTATATGATGCATCTCTATACTTTCGGATTTTAAAACATTTGCTAAATCTTCTATTTGAGATTTTAAACTATCAAATAACGTCTCTGACGAAAGTTTCATATCTACTCGCCCAAAATTTAATTTATCTGGAAAAGACGGATGTGCTCCAATTTTCACTTGATGTGCTTTGGCTAATTTTACTACAGATTTCATTGTGTCAAAATCACCTGCATGTCCGCCACAAGCGATGTTACATGATGACAAGTAAGGCATCAAACTCGCTTCATTGCCTATACCTTCGCCAACATCGGCATTAATATCTATTTTGAGATTAGATGACATTAAATACACTTAAAATTGTTTTTACTCCTAAAAAAAGGGTAATACCTAATATGAAATATCCTAAAACATTCTGAAGCGTAGAGTTTTTATACTTGCCAAGAATACTAGATTTATTCATAATCCATATCAAAATACCAGCAATTATGGGTAATAATAAACCATTAGCTACTTGAGCAAACTTTATAATCTCAATAGACTTAAATCCAATAGATGAGAATAACACACCCAAGGACAATATAAAAATCCATACCAACCTAAACTGTTTAGATTTTAAATTACTATTCCAACCCAAACAACCTGAAGCAACATAAGCAGCAGCTAAAGGAGCCGTGATTGCACTTGTAATTCCTGCAGAAAACAAGCCAATGGCTAAAAAATACTTTGCAAAATCTCCAAATAATGGCTGTAAGCCTAGTGCTAAATCTGACGCATCATTAATATCTTGAAATGAAACTGCCGATGCTGAAATAATGATACACATAGACACTAAACCGCCTAACACAACAGCTATAACGGTATCTTTTCTTGCATATGATAAATCACTATCAGATTTCCATTTCGTTTTTGCTAATGATGCATGTAAAAATATATTATAAGGCACAACAGTAGTACCAATTAAACCAATAATTGTTAGGATACTCTTTTCTGGGAATTGTGGTACAAACATCCCGTTAAGTACATCAAAAACATTTGGTTTAGTTATGATTGCTGTAACCAAAAAAGCCAGGCTCATAAGTATCACCATAAAAACTAATGCACGCTCAATAACTTTGTAATTACCAATATACAAGACTATAAAGGCTACCAACCCAATTATAATAGGCCATACATCGATATTAAAGTCAAAAGTTTGAAACTCCGGTGTACCAAAAAGTGTTTTTACACCCAATGCTCCACCAGAAATATTTCCAGCTTCATAAGCAGCATTACCAATGACAATAGCAGATAAGATAAGAGCTATTATTAGTATTCTAACCGTAGGGTTTTTAATTTTTGAACGGATAGTCTCTGACAATCCTTTTTGAGTTATTACGCCTAATCTAGCGGACATCTCTTGCAAAATTATGGTTGCCAGGACAGATAAGGTCATTGCCCAAAGCAAAGCATAACCAAAATTAACACCAGCTACAGTACAAAGCGTTACTGTTCCTGGACCAATAAAAGCTGCAGCTACCAAAGGTCCAGGACCTATATTTTTGAAGAAATTCTTCATTATCTTTCTATTGAGTTTAGTGCATAGATAGCGAAACTACCCAACCAATGCCCACCTTCATAACTATCTCCAACAATACTTGGTAAAGAACTATTAATATGTTTATTTGCTAAGTTTTTTAAATGTTTATAGTCTTCCAAATCCTTAGATATATAATTTAAACTCCACGCACGAGAAAAGTTAACACCATCTAAATGCACTAACTTTCCATCAGTTCTATCAGAAACACGGCCGACTTCAAGATTAAAGTCTTTTTCTTTTAATTGTGGTAAAAATTCCTCAAACCATTTTTTAAATTCTTCTATAGACAAAACGCGTTTCATTAAAGCAGCCTCTTCCAAACATGGTGACAAAAAATCAAAACCACTTGGCTCCCATCCCAATGGACAACCTGCATCAGCAAAATAAAAATCACGAGCACGCTTTTCTATTAATGTTTTTAATTCTGTTTTATTCAATGTCATAGCATAATCATAGGCAAAACTTAACCCAAATGCTGTATTAGGGTGCTCTCCTACTCGGATTGGATAATTCAGTTTTGGCAGAAATTCTAAATATTTATCAACTATTAAATCAGTTAAGGGCTGCATGTTTTCTTCAACTTGTCTTGCGACATCGCTATCCCATTGGTTTAATTCCTCAGCAAGCTTTAAAACCCATGCCCAACCATAAGTACGCTCAAAAGACGCATTGTTTTTATCATCAAAATAGGCCACTTCTATTTCTATATTTTTTTTTGAGACACTATTAAGCAACCAAGCTTCTATTTCATTAGCTTTTTCTAAGTCTGGAAATTGGCGCAACAAACTTACCAAGCTCCAGTGCCCATGTACTGCAGAATGCCAATCAAAGCAACCATAAAATGCAGGATGCAATTCTTGTGGCGACTTTAAATCTTTATCACCTCCTAAGGTTTGCCCTAAGCGATTAGGATATTCTGTACCAACACAAGCTAAGGGTAATTCAGCCAGCCGATTGGCTTCTTCACGATTTAAATCTGGGATTTTTTCTAATTTAATTTCTAGAGTTTCAGAAACTTTAACTTGAGTGTTTTCTTTTGTATTGCAACTCATCGCTAAGAGAAACAAAAAAACGATATAGATAGTTTTCATTAGTGATATTATTTTTATGGGACTTATCAAAAATACAATTTACAAGGTATTGGTTTTCATATATATTATTTATCTTTCAATTTAAATTGAGTATTTACAATAAATGGGAGAAGAAAAACGTAAAAAAAAGTGGATTAAAACACTTCAGTTTTTAGCCGCTTACCTAGTTGCTGCATGGACATTTTTACAATTTATTGATTGGATATTAAATCGCTACGATATATCTCCAAATTGGGTCGACCTTCTATTATGGATCTTTGTAGGTGTTATCCCTTCAGTTCTTATATATTTTTATAATCAGGACAGAATTAATAGTGGAATTTTAAAGCTTAGAGAAAAAATTATTTTTCCACTTAACTTTATTTTACTTGGTATAATAACCTATTTTGGATTTGGCAGTAGTGATCTTGGTGCCACCACCAAAGAAATCAGTTATACTAATGACGAAGGAAATTTAGCCACTCAGCTTATCACTAAAGAAGAATTTAGAATAGGACTACCCATATATGAGTTTGAGCCAAAAGTCAAGGACACTGCAAATATTTGGTTAAAAGAAGGAATACAAGAATTACTTTATCAAGACTTATTACAAGATAAAACGCTTTCGGTGTTTACTTCAGACTCCGAAGGAACCGTAAACAAAGTTACTGAATCAAGAATCTTTAATGATTACTATGTAGACGGCACCTATGAAATCGTCGGAGATACATACAAAGTAACCCCTAAAGTAAGAAATGCAAAAAGTGGCAAAGTACTCTCAGAAAAAACTTTTGAAGGTGATAATTTATTGAATCTTTTAGATGATGCTAGTGTTTTTATCAAAAGTAACCTGGGTATTACGGAAGTAAAGAGAGATTCTTATATTGACTTAAACCTCAGTGAGTTTTATAGTAATTCTCTAGATGCAATAAAAGAGCATATTAATAGAAATTATCATAAAGCCCAAGAACTTGATCCTAAATTTGCCATATCATATTTTGAAAATGCCCAACGAAGTATACGTTATAGTTTTGGTGAAGAAGGCGAAAAAAAATTGATTAATCAAGCCTACAAATACAGTGGAAAACTCCCTTTGCAGCGTCAGCTACAAATAAGAATTTTAAGACATATTGCTTACGAAGAATGGGAGATGGCTGAGAAATTATTGAAGCTTCAATTAGAAATAGACCCTAGTGACGAAATATACAATAGACTATTATATGCGGTTTATGGTGAAACAAAACAGATTGAAGCCTATGCAAAATACTCTGAAGAGCGTTTTAATAAAAACAGAAGCATTGATAATGGTTCAAATTTACTAAACGCTAGCTTAGTGGCAGGAAACTATGATGAAGTTATTAAAGCTATTAAAAACCTAGAAGTAGTTCAGCCAAATAACCAAGGCTTGTCTTCTTTTAAAATTAGACCTTATCTGCTTAAGGGTGATATAGAAGCTGCTAAAAAAACCCAAGAACGCACTAAACTTCTCAATCCAGATTGGAAAAATTTCACAACACCGGTAGATTCTGTTATAAGTTATTTAGATAATAACCAAGTCACCAATAAACGTTTAGAACAATTTGTTGGTAAATATCGTTCCCAAATCACTGAACAAGAATATGAGTATTGGATTGATAATAACAAAATATTGTCTTATGTCTCTAATCAAGAACTAGGTGCGCCAATTCTAGCTTCAGATAATAAATTAATGTTAGGAAGTTACATTTACCGTACCATTGTAATTAATGAATTTTTGACTAGCGAAACAGGAGGTTTTTATGCTACTGTAAATACCGAATACAACTATAACACTACAAATGTTTACTATTATTGGAAATATGATGATACAATTAAAAGTGCTGAAGACGCATTAAATACAGGGGACTATGAAAACGCCGAAAAATTATATAAAACAGCTATAGAAAAATATCCTGAACACTATTTTTTAAAGTTAGCATTACAACATATAGAATACGTAAAACAAAAGCCTGAGGAAGAAATTTTAGTCCAATATTCAAATATTATAGGTAGTTATGGCAATGCAAGGCAATTTTGGATAGAAGATAATAAACTGTATTATGAACGTCCAGGTAATACAAAATTACACTTATACCCAATCTCAGAGGATAAGTACATTTCTTTATCTAGATACGGTAACCAATATGCCTTTGAAACTACTCAAGAAGGCAAAGAAGCTTCAGCAGTCTACAGCTATGAAAATAAAACTAAGACTTGGGAAAAATTAATGCAAAACAATAACTACTTATTAAAAGACAAATATTAACTACCCCAACCAACCGTCTCTATCCAAACTCCTGTATTGTATAGCTTCGCTAATATGAGTTCCATTTACATCTTTAGAACCCTCTAAATCGGCAATAGTGCGTGATACTTTTAAGATTCTATCGTAAGCTCTTGCAGACAAATTTAAACGCTCCATAGCAGATTTTAAAAGTTCTAGTGAAGTTTCATCCAGCTTACAATACTCTCGAATTTGTTTGGTATTCATCTGAGCATTATAATGCACATTTTCTAAATCTTTGAAGCGTTTTGTCTGAATTTCGCGAGCAACAGTAACGCGTTTCCGTATATCAACTGAAGATTCTCCTTTTCGTTCATCGGATAGCTTCTCAAAAGGGACAGGCGTTACTTCGATATGAATATCTATACGATCTAATAATGGTCCTGAGATTTTACCCATATAACGTTGCATTTCAGCTGGAGATGATGTTACAGGTGCATCTGGGTCGTTAAAATAACCACTAGGGCTTGGATTCATGCTAGCTACCAGCATAAATGAACTTGGATAGGTCACCGTAAACTTAGCTCTAGAAATAGTTACTTCTCTATCTTCCAAAGGTTGACGCATCACCTCTAAAACCTCACGTTTAAACTCTGGTAATTCGTCTAAAAACAATACACCATTATGAGATAATGATATTTCACCTGGTTGTGGATAACTTCCACCTCCAACAAGCGCAACATTTGATATCGTATGGTGTGGTGAACGAAACGGTCTTTGTGCCATTAATCCAGCATGTGCTTTTACACGCCCAACAACGGAATGTATTTTAGTAGTTTCAAGTGCTTCATGTAAAGTCATTGGTGGCAAAATACTTGGCAGTCGTTTTGCTAACATGGTTTTCCCTGAACCTGGTGGACCAATTAAAATAATGTTATGACCACCAGCCGCGGCAATTTCCATACAACGTTTAATACTTTCTTGACCTTTGACATCCGCAAAATCAAATTCTGGAAAGTTAAGACTTTTATAAAATTCTTCACGAGTATCAATTATGGTTTGCGGAAGTTGCTCGTCTTTATCAAAATAATTTATGACTTGGGTAATGTTATCAACCCCAAAGACTTTTAAATCATTAACAATAGCAGCTTCTTTTGCATTCTGATTGGGCAAAATAAAACCTTTAAAACCTTCTTCTCTTGCTTTTACAGCAATTGGCAAAGCACCTTTTATAGGTTGTAGAGAGCCATCTAGAGACAATTCGCCCATAATAAGGTAATCTTCTAAATCATCTACCTTAATTTGTCCTGAAGCAGATAGAATACCAATGGCTAAAGTGAGGTCGTAAGCCGAGCCTTCTTTACGCAAATCGGCCGGTGCCATGTTTATGGTAATCTTTTTACCTGGAATTCGAAAACCATTATTTTGTAATGCCGCCGCAATACGATAATTACTTTCTTTTATGGCATTATCTGGTAAGCCTACTAAGTGATACCCAACACCTTTATCTACATTTACCTCAACAGTAATGGTTGAAGCTTCAACACCAAAAACGGCAGAGGCGAAAACTTTTTTAAGCATAGAATTAATTTGTATTAAAACTATGAAAGAATTTTCACTAAAACAAAGCCCTTAAATATGATGAGATCCTGAAACAACACTTCGACAAGCTATGTGCAGCGGTTTAGAATGACAAAATCAGATACTATTCACAAACTCTAAAGCTTTTTTTTCGTTGTAGTAAAATTCCCCTTTTTGTATGAACCCTACATGTCCTCCGTATTTGGGCATTTCTAAATACAAATTAGGATTTGCTTTAGCTTCTTTTACGGGAAAACAACCTGAGGACAAAAACGAATCATTCAGCGCATTAATTAACAAGGAAGGCACTTTAATATTAGGCAAAAACTGTAAACTACTCGCCTTTTCATAATAATCATAAGCGTCTTTGTAACCATGTGCTTTTGAGGTATACACATGGTCAAAATCGATTAGGGTTTTAATAGACTTATAATCATCTATAGAGATCTTATTAGGAAACTGCTCTAACTTAGGCTTCAGCTTTTGCTTTAAATGGTCTAAAAATCGGATGGCATATGCTCTGTTTTTTAAGCTTAATAATTCGTCACAAGACCCTTTTAAATCGCAAGGCGAAGACACTGCTATTACCGCTTTTATTTGCTTGGGCACTTCACGTTCTTCTCCGATATATTTTAAAGCCATATTAGCGCCAAGACTTATACCTTTTATATAAATCTCGTCGTACTTCCCTGTAGAAATAATATGGTTTATTACAGCCTCTAAATCTTCTGTAGCACCAGAATGATAACTACGATACAACAAATTAGGTTCACCACTGCAACCTCTAAAATTCACTGCACAAGCATCAATCCCATTTTGGTTAAATAGTTTAGCAGCTCCAGTTAAGTATGGGCGTTGCGCATGACCTTCAAGTCCGTGAAGTAAAATGATGACTTTATTAGATTCTTTCTCAGTATAACTCCAATCCAAATCCAAAAAATCAGTATCTGGTAGTGCAATCCGTTCACGAGTTTGATGAACGCCTTTTACTTTTCTAGCTAAACCAGAAAAAACTGTAGATACAAAACCACTCTTCGCCCAAAAGAGTGGTTTATAGCTTGATTCTATAATTGGCATTTAAGCTTGTACTATTTCAAGATTGTAAATTCTATTGAAGAGTCATTATACACTTTATGTGTTTGTGCTTTAAAGTCTTCATCTTTAGCCTTAAAGATATTATCTACATAGGTTTGTGGATTAGCATCTATATATGGAAAAAATGTGCTCTGCACTTGTACTTGAATCTTATGACCTTTTTTAAATGTATGAAACACATCTTGCAGCTTTAAATTAACAGCAGTCTTTTGGTTAGGCACAAAAGGTTCTGGGTTTGTCATACTATTTCTAAAGCGCCCTCTTATAACTTCACTACGCACTAGCATGTGGTAGTTACTTAATTTTAAATGGTCTTGCACATCTTCTGTATTCTCAGTATCTGCTGGGAAAACATCAATAATTTTTACAATCCAATCGGCTGCTGTTCCTGTTGTAGACACATTGAGTTTAGATAAAATATCGCCTGCAAGCGTGATATCATTTTCTAAAACTTCAGTTTCAAAAGTCAATACATCTGGACGTCGCGATGCAAAACGCTGGTCATCAGTCATAAATTTACGTGGTGTAAATACCACTTTAATATCTTCAGAATAAGGTACCGGTTTTTTTGGGTCACTCACAAAATCTGATGTTGCAATATTTCGTGTTGCTTGCTTAGTTAAACGCTCGTTCGGTTGTAACCAATAGCTCTCCTTAGTCGCATTCTCTGGTGGCCATTTTACGAATGATTGCCATTCTTTCTTTCCGGTATCAAACATTTGTGCTTCTGGCAAACCTGTTTCGCCATTAGCTTCACCCTTTAGAAAATGGTTAAAGAATTTTGTTTCAATCTCTTTCTGAAAATAATCTGAAAGATTATCTCCAAAATGTACATTGCCAATCACTTGTCTTTCACTCGTTCTTGCCCAATCGCCATGACTCCATGGCCCAAAGACAACCGTATTATAGTTATCACTATTAGCTTCAATACTCTTATATGTATTATATGGCCCATATAAATCTTCTGCATCAAATTGTCCACCTACAATCATTGTTGCTGGCTTGATATCTTTTAAATGCTGAATAATTCCTCGGCTCTGCCAAAACTCATCATAAGTAACATGCTCTTCTAATTGCGTCATAAACACATTGTCCTCACCGTAATAATCATCTAACTTACTTAACGGCATATGATCTAAAAAGAACTGGTACTGATCCTCTGTTTCTATATCAGGGAAACTATACCAAGCTTCTTTCGTTGGTGTGTCTTTCATATACCCAAACACCGACGTTGCTCTCCAATAACTCAACAAATAGGCGCCATTATGAATAAAATCATCAAAGAAAAAGTCTCCAATACAAGCTTGTGGGGACACTGCTTTTAACGCTGGATGCGAATCTAAAAGAGAGTATGTGGCGTAAAAACCTGGATAAGATATACCATAAGTCCCAACATTTCCATTGTTATTTTCCACATTATTAACTAACCATTCAATAGTATCATAGGTATCACTAGCTTCGTCAAATTGTGTCCCAGTTTTATTAGGTATATATGCACGCATATTATCGTAAACACCTTCACTATTCCAACGACCACGTACATCTTGATATACCATAATATTACCTTCTTCCATGAGGTACTTATTTGGTCCCAGCTTTGATTTATACTCGTTTTCACCATAAGGTCTACAACTGTATGGCGTACGCATCATTAAAATCGGATAGGTTTTAGAAGTATCTTTTGGACTATAGATTGTAGTATGTAATTTGATGCCGTCACGCATCTCTATCATTACTTCCTTTTTATTGTAATGGTCTTTGGCATAAGTGTCATCAGAAATACTGACTTTATTTGATGCCGTTTCGGCTTCAGTTAAATTAATGTCTTTTGTGTCTTTACAAGCTATCACAGAGATTGAAAACACAGCTACAAGAAAAATTCTTTTAATCATTGTGGTTGGTGATTTTGAATTAAAGCCTAAAGATAATTTTTTAGAACTATAAAAGTTTGAATGAAATGTTAAGGTCATTGAACTTTTATAGACCTTTAAATCTAAAGCTTATTAGCTTCTAAAGATGTGAACTGAAAGGAATTCCCATCAAACAAGCCTTTGTCTCCCAATTTTAATGACGGAATAACAAGCAATGCCATGAAAGATAAACTCATATAAGGCGCGTGTAGTTTACTTCCTAAATCTTTAGCCATTTTATCCAGTTCAGAGTATTGCTTCCCAATAGTTTTGGCATTTTGGTCACTCATAATTCCCGCTACAGGAAGTGGCACTACGCTTTCAGAATTATCTGAAACAGCGCAAATACCACCTTTATGCTCTATCAATAAATTTACCGCTTTACAGATAGCTTCGTCAGAAACACCAACAGCAATGATGTTATGAGAATCGTGACCTACAGAAGAAGCAATAGCACCTTCTTTTAACCCAAAGTTTTTGATAAATGCTATAGATGGTTTTTCATTTTGATAACGATTAACCACGGTCATCTTTAAAATATCAGTTTCTGTATTAGAGACAAGATTTCCATTTTCTATTTTAGTTTCACTGATAACTTCATTAGTAACTAACTCTCCATCTAAACATTCAATAACTCTAATTTTCGCTGCATTAGATTGAAATTCGAAATCTGAAATAGTTTTCTTATTTGTATTAAAGTTATTTAGAATTTCGAAATCTACATGCTTTACTTTTGACTGTCCGTTATCAAATACCAACTTACCATTGATATAAGTTTGAAGCGTTTTAAAAGCCTTTAAATCCTCAATAACAATGCAATCTGCTGCATCACCAACTTGAAGCAGGCCGACATCTAAATTATAGTGTTCGACTGGATTTATACAAGTTGCTTGCAATACCTTAAATACATCTATACCTTTTGCAACAGCTCGCTCAGCGAGTTGATTGATATGACCAAGTAATAAGTCGTCAGGATGTTTATCATCACTACAGAACATCATAGTCTTGAAATATTCAGGTAATAAATCAATCAAAGCATCAAAATTCTTCGCTGCGCTTCCTTCACGAATAATCACTTTCATACCTTTTTGAAGCTTTTCTAAAGCTTCATCATAAGAAAAACATTCGTGATCTGTGGAGATTCCAGCCAAAATGTATTTGTCTAAGTCCTCACAACGCAAACCAGGCGCATGACCATCAACCGGCTTATTAAAATATTTTGCCCATTCTATTTTTTTATGAACTTCTGCATCATCATAAATAACGCCAGGATAATTCATCATCTCCGCCAAATATTTAATATCTGGATGAGACAGTAACGTTTTTATGTCTTCAGAATCTATAACTGCTCCTGCTGATTCAAAAGGTGTTGCTGGCACACAACTTGGTGCGCCAAAATTGAACTTAAAAGGTGTTTTCTTGCCATTCTCTATCATGAACTCCACACCTTTAACACCAAGCACATTGGCTATTTCATGAGGATCAGATACTGTTGCAACTGTACCATGTTTTACTGCTATTTTTGCAAACTCAGATGGCACCAACATAGAACTCTCTATATGTATATGTGCATCTACAAAACCTGGAAGAATATAATGGTCCTCTTTACAGTCCTTTTCTATTATAGAACTAATCTTACCATTTTTAATAACGATTTCTCCTTTAAAGATTCTACGTTTAGGTATATCTACAATCTGTCCTCTTAATGTCAATTGAGTTCTATTTTTAAAATTTGTACTGTGCCTTCATCTACTTTAAATCGCTCATCTGTACGTTTACCAACGACCCAAACAATTTTATGATTAGAAGTTAAAACCCATGTGCCTTGTTTTTGAGAAGGTGTTAATTTTTCGTCCTTGAGGTACTTACTGACTTTTTTACTGCCACTCATACCGCTTGGACAAAACACATCACCTGTTTTCCATAGCCTTAATTCTAAAGAAAACTCTAGTTTATCCTTATCGATATAAATACTATTCTCCGAATTGTTTGAAGCTTCAGAAACGACTTCAAAAGTTAATATCCCTAATGAAGTATCTATCGGTTTAAAATCGTTAATCAGAAGAGATTCTGAAACAAGTTCAGAATCGCAAGTATTGGTCAAAATGAGTAAATCTCGGTGCTTAGTGAGTTTATGCGTATTAGATTGCACATACTTACCTGATTCAGCATCTAATAAGTTAACCACATCATTCCATCCTGTGAAGCCATAGTCTTTAAATATTTCAAAGAGATAGGCTTTGGAATTATTTACCTTTTTAAATTCTGAAATCTTATAACTCACGCCACTTTCATCAATCTCTACAATGGCACGTTTTGCAACTGCATTAAGACTTTCTTCAATAATATCTGCTGTATCGTTTAGATTTTCTAAGGTATTCTGAAAACTATCTAACAACTGTGGATTAACTTCCTTAAGAATAGGCACTACTTCGTGACGCAATTTATTTCTTAAATATTTCCGAGAGGTATTGCTACTATCTTGGCGCCATTCAATATCATGCTCTCTTGCATAAGCTTCGATGGTTTCACGAGAAAATGGTAATAATGGACGTACTATATTATCGTTAATCATTGGGATTCCTGTCAAGCCATTAAGGCCAGTTCCACGAGTAAAATTGATAAGGAATGTTTCTAGGTTATCATCGGCATGATGTGCAGTTAAAACATAATCAAAGTCTAATTGCGCTCTTAAATCCTTAAACCAACCGTAACGCAACTCTCGAGCTGCCATTTGGATGGAACGCTTGTTGCTTTTTGCATACGCTTCGGTATCAAATCGCTGTACAAATGCTTCAACCTCTAATTTTTCTGCTAATTGTAATACAAAATCTTCATCAGCATAACTTTCCTTTCCACGGAGTGAAAAATTACAATGCGCCATAGCAAAACCCAAGCCTAAATTCTTACATAAATATGCCAATACCACACTATCAATTCCACCAGAAATTGCTATGATTAGCTTGCTTTCTTTTAAGAATGAAAGCTCATGATTAATATGTTGCTCAAAAGATTTTAACACCTGCCAAAGTTATCGATTAATTCTCTAATACCTCACGCATGGCTTTTGCCTTAATAAGACATTCTTCGTACTCTTTTAATGGGTTACTCTTTGCAGTAATGGCACTACCCACAGAATACGATACATATTTTTGAGTTTGATTGTAGAGAATACTTCTGATGATAACATTAAAATCAAAATCTCCATCAGGTGTAAAATGACCAACTGACCCAGAATACAAACCGCGTTTCGTTTCTTCTAAATCCTCTATAATTTGCATAGCGGAAATTTTTGGAGCACCTGTCATGCTTCCCATTGGAAAAGTGGTTCTCAACAATTCGGCTGGTGTAACATTTTCTTTAACTTCTGAGACAACAGTAGAAATCATTTGATGTACTTGTAAAAATGAATATACTTTACACAACTCATCTACTTTGACACTTCCCTTTTTTGCGGTATAGGACAAATCGTTACGCACTAAATCAACAATCATAATATTTTCGCTACGCTCCTTA
Source organism: Winogradskyella haliclonae (assembly GCF_014635865.1). GTDB lineage: Bacteria > Bacteroidota > Bacteroidia > Flavobacteriales > Flavobacteriaceae > Winogradskyella > Winogradskyella haliclonae. Next base: position 97,182 of record NZ_BMDQ01000003.1, read on the forward strand.
TCATCTTTTGCTAAACCTTCTGCCAATTGCTTATCCTCTTTTTTGTTTTCTGAGCGTTTGGCTGTGCCTTTTATAGGTTGCGAAATTACTGTTGAACCTTGCTTCTTTAAATAACGTTCTGGTGACGCTGAGAGTAAATATTTATCATCCATTTTTAAGAATGTTGCAAAAGGCGGCTTAGAGATTTCATTAAGTTTATTAAAAGTTTCTATGGGTTGAATCTGCGTGTCTTCAGCATAAAACTCCTGACAAAAATTAGCTTCGTAAATGTCGCCGCGATGAATATGAGCCAGCATACGCTCTACTTTACTAAAGTATTCGTCTTTATGTATTCTAAGCTTTATTTTAATTTGACTTTCATTATTAGAGTTCTCATCTGAGTTTGAACAAATAAAAGCTTTGATGTCTTGTAAATCCGCTTCTATCTCATCATCAACCATTCGCAGATATTGTACTTCAACTTTATCACCCTTAATTAAAAAGAGCTTCTTAGGCTGAAAGAAATACAAATCTGGGAATTGTAATCCATCAAAATTATTAGACGTTAATGCTTCAATATCATTCTTTAAATCATAAGTTAAATACCCAAACAACCAATCTTTTGTCATAGACTGATAGTCATTTAGTTTCTTAAAAGCATTAGTATAATCAGTCTTTATTGAGGTAAAGGCATCTACAGCCAAAACTGCATCGTAAGTACTGTATTTTTCGTTATGATTATTAGAGTTCAACCAAACCACATCATCAAACTGTTGCGTCCAAAACAACAACTGCTGCTTAAAGTTTTCAATAGATTCTGGTTGGTGGGTTTTGCGTGTTCTCAATAGAAAAATAATTACCGCAAAATACCAAAATTTAAGCACCAAATGAAACCTTAACTATCCTTAGTCTACTAATTTTGAAACCCTATCTTTGTGCCATAAATTAAGATTGTGACTTTTAAAGATTTAAATTTAAATACACCGCTATATAATGCCTTAGACGATTTGGGTTTTGAAACACCAACACCTATTCAGGCAGAGTCGTTTAATGTTGTGGCTTCTGGAAAAGATGTTGTAGGTATTGCGCAAACAGGTACTGGTAAGACATATGCTTACATGCTACCTATTCTTAAGAACTTGAAATATTCGCGTCAAGAAAATCCAAGAGTTTTAGTTTTAGTACCTACTCGTGAGCTCGTTGTACAAGTCGTAAATGAGATTGAAAAACTTTCAAAGTACATTAACAATCGCGTGCTAGGCGTTTATGGAGGCACCAATATCAACACCCAAAAACAAGCCGTTGCTCAAGGTCTAGATATTTTGGTAGCTACTCCAGGGCGTTTATACGATTTGGCTGTTAGCCGGGTTTTGCAATTAAAATCGATACAGAAATTAGTTATAGATGAAGTTGATGTAATGCTAGATTTAGGTTTTAGACATCAACTGATGAATATTTTTGATATTCTACCTGAGCGCAGACAAAATATTATGTTCTCTGCTACTATGACAACTGATGTAGATGAATTAATTACAGATTTCTTTATCAACCCAACTAAGATATCAATTGCTGTTTCTGGTACACCTTTAGAGAATATTACACAATTGCGATACAATGTTCCAAATTTTTACACCAAAGTAAATTTATTGGAAGATTTACTCGCTGATAAGGACACCTACTCTCGAGTATTAATTTTTGTGGCTTACAAACGTATGGCTGACCGCTTGTTTGATAAGTTAGAAGAATTATTTCCTAGTCAAACTTGTGTCATTCACTCTAATAAAACGCAGAATTATAGACTACGTAGTATAGAGCAATTTCGTGAAGGCGAACATCGTCTTTTGGTAACTACAGATGTTATGGCTCGTGGTTTGGATATTGATGATGTTTCTCATGTGATAAATTTTGACACGCCTGATTACCCTGAAAATTACATGCACCGCATTGGTAGAACTGGACGTGCAGAACGTAAAGGGCAATCCATTTTACTATCTACAGAAAAAGAACAAGACTCTCGAGAACGAATTGAAAAACTGATGCAAATGCAGATAGGCGTTCTTGAAATTCCAGAATATGTCGAAATTTCGAAAGAGTTAATTGAAGAAGAACGTGATGTTATAAAAGAGCGTTACAACCCTACAAAACGCTCAGGAGATAATATTCCTGGCCCTGCATTTCATGAAAAGAAAGAAAAAAATCAAAAAGTGAATCTTGGCGGTTCTTACCGACGCGAAATGGCCAAAAAATATAAAAAGCCTAAAACACGTGGTGATAAAAATGCTAATCGAAGAAAGAAAAAACGGAGATAATATTAATTTAACGTTGTTTTAAATCGTCTTCAATATCACTAAGGTGATGTTTAAGTGCCTTGGATGAAATTTGAATTTCCCATATTAAAAAAGCCAAAGACATTATAAGTAATAGTAAAGCCAACCCAAATACCCAAACAGCTATTACATGATAATCTATATAAATTAAAAACATTGTTAATACGCAAAACAATAAGCTAGTAATGCCAAAAATTTGCATTTGACGTGTTAAATTTAACCTCAATTTTAAATTATTAATTTGTCGTATCAAAGAAGCTTCTTTGCGTTGCAAATATTTATCTCGTAGGTTTCTAATAACAGCGGCATATGCCAAAAACCGATTGGTATAGGCTAACATGATTAAAGAAATTGCAGAAAATAAAAGTGCAGGTGTGGTTAATGTTAATTCTTCCAAAAGCTATTTTTTAATTACCTCTAAAGATAAAAAAAGCGAACTGAAAAGTTCGCTTTACAAAACAAAATAACCATCTATGTACACTACAACCTTTTAAACATCAAAGGCTTTTCATCTCCTTTTGTAAATTTCACAGCATTAATTCCAGGATAAAAATCTAGTACAATTCCTAAAGGACCAAATGTAAATTGGTCTTTCTTAGTTGGTGTCAATTCTTTTAATTCGCTCTGTTCTGGAGCACCCATTAGAATAGTTCCATTTGCTTTGAATATTAATTTATAAGGTACTTCTTCACATGCATATTCACCTTCGTACTGTTTTATTTCCTCTTCCGACAGTTGAACCTCTGTAAAAACTGGTATGGTAATTGGTTGGCCTCCAAGAATTGAAAATGCAGACATCATAATTTGAATTTTTTTATAATCTAATCCATTGGCCACCAAAGCAATTGTCGTTTGCATTGTAGGAATATGTACTAAAACTGACTGAAAACCGTCAATTCCTCCCTCACTTGCATATACATCTAACCCATTAACATTAGCATAAAATAAACCATGACAAGTATCATTATTATTTGTCTTTTTCATGTTTTGTAAGCTTGAGTCTGATATTAATTGCCCAGAAAATAAAGCATTCATAAATTTCGTTAAATCAGCAGAAGTTGATACAATTGCGCCTGCACCACCTGGATTAGACATATCAGTTTCTAATTGTTTTGCCCAATATTTATAAGCTATAGAATACGAATAGCTTTCATTGCCTTTAGCACTAATTTTTCCTCCGTAATAAGTATCACTTAATCCAATCTTACCTGTAATTCTTTTTTTTAAAATTTGTGGATATAAATCCATGTCTAAAGCTTCTATAATGTATCCCAACAATAAATAATTAGTGTTACTGTAAGCTGTTTGCTCACCTGGATTAAAATCTACCTTATGTGCTTTTATGCGTTTCAACATTTGATTTTTCGTAGATGGCTTTAGCATCCATTCACCAAACTTTGGATCATTTGTAATATTAAATAGCCCTGAGCTATGATTTAAAAGATTAGTAATTGTAATACTTGAAGCGTTAGGAATATTTTTAAAAAAGTCTGATAATGGTGTTTCCAAACTAATTTTGCCTTCATCAATTAATTGGAAAATCATTACCGCCGTAAAAGCTTTTGTAATAGAACCAATTCTAAATTTTGTGCTCGCTGTGTTTTTAATTTTCTTTTCAAGATTCGCATAACCAATAGCTTTACTATAAACTTCATTACCGTTTTTAGTAATAGTCATTGTTCCCATGAGTTTGTTGTTGGTCTCAAGAACAGTCAAAAATTCGTCAAGTTGGTTTAAGTTTTGGGCATTTAGATTTAGAATGTTAACGAGTAATACGATAACAATGAGTAATCGTTTCATAAGTATATATTTTAAAGTGAATATGAGTTTAAGAATCTTGTATGATAGGTACATAAACAATGCTGTCTATGCCACTAAAAATTCAACAAGAATTTCTAAAGTTGCAAAGCTAATAGTAGCTTTTAGTTAATATTAGTATTTGATTTTTTGAAGGTTTATGTAATTGAAAATTTATTTTTAAGTATCCGGTATCTCAGGGATGTAAATAACATCAACATCAATTTCATTTCCATATTTAACTATAATTGAACATAAAACCGAAACGTTTTGCCCATTATGTATAGCAGGTTTCATAACTGGTATTTTTCTGAGTACTCTCAAAATTTCTGCTTGAACGTTCACTTCAGAATCTCTAACTTTCATACCTGTTCTATTCCCAGTTTGGTCAATTATAAAAAACGCATCGACCTGCTTTGGCTCTGAAAGGTCTAAATCTTCTAATATACTTAAGTTAAATTCTCGCTTTATAAATGTTGATACTTTATTATTAAAACATTCCTTCGTTTCTTCTACAGAAAGTCCCTCACAACCTTCATAGACGGGTGCTTTTTCTACATCTTTTAGTACCATTCTATTATCAGGACTATAATTTTCTAAACCGTCATTTTTTGATAAAATACTGCATAAACTCAATATTGCCTGTTCTTCTTCTTTAGTAATATTTCCTTGTACCATAACCTGTTCTTGCACAGCGTTGACTCTATTTATTAATTCGCTTTCTGATGAGTTTGATGATGACTTTTCTCCACATGATGAAAAAACGAGAAGTATCACAAGTATTGAAGTTAGTTTTGTTGTTTTAGTTTTCATCTTAATGCATCTATTATTTATTATCTATTGAACTTGAGCTCCACTTATAAGCTAAAATTCCAATACGTGCAATAGTAAAAGAAAACAAACCAAAAGTGATAGTTAGAAGCGATACTTTAAGTCCTCCCGAAAATAATTCTGGACTGACGTTACCCACAGCTTCTACCATATCGAACAATTGAATAATACCCATTACAGAAGCTAAGCAACCTATAACAAGCGCCACTATACTAGATTCCGCGGCTAGGTCAATCATTTTTTTTGCAGTTTCTTGTTGTTTACTTCGTTTTACAAAAGCCATAATCACAAATGCCAATGATAATAAAAATGCAATAAGAATAATGTACATACCTGGTCCACCTTCTTGTAAACGACCGACTAATAAGAATTTTGAAAGCATAATTTGTGTGTTTTAGTTTAATTTGAAACAAACATAGCGTATTGAATCATGGAAAAAAGTTTAATGCGACAGAAAACGAATTTAATTAGGGATTTAACATGAATGTCAAAACCAGTGCAAAACCTGTCATTCGTCTACAAAATATCAACAGCATTTAAAAATGCTCTATTATTGCAGAATATAATTAAGCATCTTGCATTTTAAATATACAGCATATCTAGTTCGGGTTGTACTTCACCTTATCTTTTGGTGTGGCATAGCTCTTTTTTTAACCTATATCATTGGGGTAGACAACACAATTAATAGCAATGTGTTTTATTTTTCATTGTTTCTTATGCCTGTAACTATTGGCTTAACGTATGTTTCGATATACAAACTTATTCCAGATTATCTCATTACAAAACGCTATTTCAGATTTGCATTATATACGTTGTATACATTAATTATTTCGGTTTTTGCCATTGCGCTTTCTATATTTTTCGGGATAGCTTATCTATCAGATTTTGAGTTTGGTGAAATGAATACCATCAACAGAAGCAGTGTTTTTATTATAATATGCATCTATTTAATAGTAATTGTTGTTAGTGCTTTTAAACTCTTGAAACTGAACTTAAAACAATCTAAAGCCAATGCTACACTCGAAGCTAAAATCCTTGAAGCACAGCTAAAATTAAAAGAGCAAGAGTTGAGCTATCTCAAAATGCAGATTCATCCACATTTTTTATTTAATACGTTGAATACATTGTATGGTTTTGCACTGAAGAAGTCCCAAACCACACCTGAGATGATTCTGAAACTGAGTAATCTACTAGATTATTTGCTTTACCAAGTTGATAAGCCATCAGTGCAACTATCTGAAGAAATCAATCATATTAAAGATTACATTAGTTTAGAGCAAATGCGTTTTAATGATACACTTAACGTTGTTTTTAATGCTGAAAGCTGTACCAAAAACATAAGCATTGCTCCAATGTTATTTTTACCATTTGTAGAAAACAGCTTTAAACACGGGAAGATTATTGATGGTGTTTTAGACATTGCTATTAATTTTGAATGCTCAGAAAATACTATCGATTTCAGAATATCTAATAGTCATGAAGAAGGAAACTCTAAACAGAAAGGTATTGGTTTGGTGAACATAAAGAAACGCTTAGAATTACTTTATAAAGGAAAATACGATTTGGTAATTTCTGAAACCAAAACGCGATATAATGTGCAACTAAAACTACAATTACCTCATGGCTAAACCAATTAATTGTATCATAGTAGATGATGAAGCAGTGGCAAGAGATATCATTGCTTTACACCTGTCAAAAATAGAACGAGTTTCTATAATTGCGCAATGTAGTAATGCGGTTGAAGCCTTTAATGCTATTAGCCAAAACAATATAGATTTAGTATTTCTGGACATAAATATGCCTGAGATTTCTGGGATTGCTTTTGCAAAATCAATAAACAAAAACGTTAAAGTGATTTTCACAACAGCTTATCGTGATTATGCCGTTGAAGGTTTTGATTTACAAGCTGTAGATTATGTCATGAAACCTATTTCATTTGAGCGCTTACTAAAAGCTGTTAACCGTTATTTTGAAATCTCAGACCTAAGGATCCATGAAAAATCAGTTACTCTAGAAACCCAAGATTTTATTTTTGTCCGTTCGGATAGACAAATGCAGAAAATAGATTTTGAGCGTATCATCTATGTAGAAAGTTATAGTGATTATATTAAGATACATTGTAAAGACAAGTCTATTGTTACCCGTGAAACTATTAGCAATATAGAAGCTAAACTCCCCAAATCTCAATTTTTACGGATACATCGTTCTTATATCATTGCTGTAAAAGAAATTAGTGCTTTTACCAATGAATTTGTCTCCATAGCCAACCAATCACTAACCATAAGTCGTAGCTATAAGTCTGAAGTTTTAAAACGATTGGAGAAGTTTTAGAAGAGTTACGCTTATCGGTAGCGCATAAGAGCAGTAGCAGATTTGCTACTACTTTTTGAATTACAATAAAGCCTAATAAAGGAAAAAATGGTACAAGTTTTTACTTGTACCGCTATTGTTTTTATACAAAGTTGTATAGCGTACTTTTTACATTTTCTCTCTAATTCGGTTACCATCCAATGCAATGTAAGTTTTTAAAGATTAAACATCAATAATTAAAACAATTGACTTATAAACAGTTATGAACAAATAAGCGATTCAAGTAAAAGTGAGTTTGGAAGCTTTTAATATTAGATAATACTGAGTATTATTTCAAAGGTTTTTCTTTAAAAGCTTCTCGATTTCTTCTTTAGGATACTCATATTTTGGATTCATTCTAAGTGCTTTTTTGTGCCACTGAATAGCTTGGTCTATGCTATCTAGTTCCTTATATGCATCACCAACGCTAGAAACCCATCCCGCATAGTCTGGATCAACCTCAACCAAAAAAAGAAATACATCTAACGCTGCTTTTGGTTGATTTCTATCAATTAACCAATAGCCTAAATCATCTAAATAACTGTCATTAAAATCATAGTCTTTAACTGCCTTTCTTTTTTCAGTAAAATAAACCTCTTTTACTTTTTCAATATCTTCTGCAATTATGTAGTTTTTGAGTTTATAATGTATCGGCGCACTAACCGTAATTGAATCATTAAAAACACTATTTCTTATGATTGTAGCAATACTTTTTGATGTTTGAAAGTTGTTCGTATTTACCATCAATGTAATAGCAACTTTACTATCAGGCATAAAGCCAAAAAACGTATGGTAACCTGTATCATTTCCTGAATGATACACAAAAGAATTATCATTTATGGTTCCTAAAAACCAACTTAAACCTACTTTACGCTGACCCTCTGGGGTTTGTATTGTCGTTAATAATTTATAAGAATCTTCAGAATAAATACGTTTACCATTAATGATGCCTTTGTTAAGGTTAACTCTTGCCCAAAGCAGCATATCATCAACATTGCTATGTAATGTAGAGCTTCCTGCATGTCTTCTATTATAAGGATAAATTTTACTTACCTCAATTTGTAAACTATCATCCAAAACATGAGGGCTAGTAGCTAATTCTTTTGATACTTCTGGTTTAAAAAATGTACTATTAACCATTCCTATAGGCTCAAAAATATTCTGCTTCATATAGGCTTCAAATGTCATTCCCGAAACTTTAGAAATCACATCACAAAGAATATCAAATGCTGGATTGCTATAACTATATTCTGTACCAGGTATAAAATCGAGTTCAAATCCATTTTGGCTTCTGGCATAGCGCTCTGCAGCACCATCATCGTATTGTGGTTTATCCCATTCATAATCGTTTATATTTGGAATTCCAGATGTATGACTTAACATATGCCGAATCGTAATGTCTTTATAACGCTCATCTGCCATTGTATAATAGGGCAAATAATGTGTCAATTTTTCATCCAAATCTATCTTTCCTTCTTCTACAAGCTGAACCACGGCAGTCGCTACAAAAGGCTTTGAGACAGATGCCATATGAAATATAGATTTTGTAGTGAGTGCTTCTTTGGTATTAATGCTTTGTACACCATGAGCATTCGCATAAACAATAGTATCATTTTTAATCATCCCAACCGCAATACCTGGCACTTCAAAAAGCTCTTTTTGTTTGAGCACTAGTTCTTGTATTGCAAATACTTCTGGCGAAAGTGTTTGTTTTTCTTCTTGTTTACAGCTAACCAATAAAAATAAGAGCGTGGAGAAATAGAATAATTTTTTCATTTTTTTGAGCTTAATAGTTATTACAAATAGACTGGTTGGTAAAAGTATGAGAATAGTTATTTTAATTGATTTTTTTCAAGATTATTAATAATATACTGAACACCTTGTACCCAATTGGCTTCAACAAGAGTTACTGCAGATTTAATGTCATTAGAAACCAAAAGGCTAATAATCTTTTCATGCATCGCTATAGATATCATTTTTTGATCTTCATTCCAAAAGGTATAATCATACATACTAATTCTTACTCTTAAGTTTTCAATTATTTTAATAGCCGATTCATTCGTATAAGTTTCAATAAGCTTTTGATGAAATTGCCTATCATAATCCAACATTTCTATGGCACTTTCAGCCTTTACAAAGGCTGAATTGATGTTTCTCAGTTCATTTATTTGTTGGTTATTGTAAAGTGATTTTTTTACAGCATTGCCCTCTAGAATAGCCATCAAGTCATAAATCTCTTTTGCTTCTTTTATAGACAGTTCCATAACAAAAAAACCTCTGTTAGCGATGTAAGTAATAATTCCCGTTTCAGATAGCTGAGTTAAGGCTTCACGAATTGGTGTCACACTTAATTCTAATTCTCTAGCTATTGTAGGAAGTGAAATGCGTTCACCTGGTTTTATACTACCAATCAGGATATACTCTAAAAGGATTTTTTTGACCTCATCTTTTAAAATTATTTTCTTTAGCATAATTACAAATATAATATATCGTATATGATTTTGTTATATTTTAATTAAAAATATTATAACTGAACAAAGTTTTGATTTATTTATGACAAGTAGAAATATTAATATTCTTAAAAAAGCTTTACAACATTAAGGTTAGAATCAATCACAATTGTGTTTATCGTTTGACAAAAAAACAAGTTTAGATTAAATAAATAAAGTTAGGCTTAAGAAAACTAAATCGAGTGATTTATAATCAGTACCAAAAACTAAGATTTATAGGCATCATATTTAGCCAACTCTATTTCAACAATCGCTTCCCACTTTTCTTGAGTATCCTTCTTTTCGCCTTTTTGAGTATCTGCATCATAACGTTCTTGGAATAGTTGGTACTCCAAAAAAGTAGCATCAAAAAGTGCTCTTGCTCTATCAATATCTTTACTGGTAATACTATTATCTGCTAGAGTTTTCCGTAATTTTCTAGTAAAGATTTCTGTGATATCGAAATGAATTTGCTCATGACGCAACACATAATCATTCCTATGTTTTGGCAATCCCCAACTTTTAAAAGTATTAAATGTGTTATGTACAATAATTTCTGACGCCTTAAAAGGATTAAAGCTAGACTCAATACCAAAACCTGAGTTTGTAATGGCTAATGTATTTGGAAAAGCTTCAGTATCTGGCTCGCCTTTAAAATCATCCCAGGTGAGTCTTCTACTCTCACTCCATTCTATTTTTGTTTCGTATTGTTTTAGGTTGTCTACCTTGTAAATTTTTCCCCATAACCTAAAACAACTACTCCATTTACTAGGTTCTTTTAGCTGCGTTATCTTCACCAGATTAGCTCCCGATGCGCGTGCGATATTTTTTAAATTTTCAACATTTTGGTAATAGCCACAATTTACCGAAAAGCCATTATCCTTAGCGCTAACTTCTCCTATAAGTTGTCCATCAATATCTTGGTTATCGGCGAGCTCTAAAACAACAATTAATGCAGTCTTTGCTAATGGTTCTAGCTTGGTAACAACGTTACTTTTTAGTTTGGGTGAACACGTCACAAAAACTAAAGACAAACATACTATCAGTATATATGACTTATTGGTACAAAACATATCGTGGTGGGGTTATTGCGTTTAATTTTAATGTCACTAGCATTTGACCTCTATGATGCGTGATATGATCGGCTAGCAACATCAATATTTGTCGTTTTGTTCTATTTAGTCCAAAATAATCTAATCGTTCAGATAACTGCCTTGTATCTAAATTGGTAATTAGCTTTATGGTCTCATCAAAGGTTTCATCGATAAGTTTTATCATATCTTCTTTGGACTTATTTTTTGTTTTAAAAACTTTGTCTGTTTGCCAAACTCTAGCTTCTCTTCCTCCCAATAAGGATTGACTATGCCAGTCCATCGCATATCCTATATGCAGCAAATTTTCTGCAAAACTCATTGACTCTTGTGTTACTTTAGAATTATACTTTTCTTCAGGAAGTAATTCTGCTACTTTAAGCACATACTTTCTTGAGTTTTCTAGTCGCTCCAAATATTCTTTGATGTAAATAGCGTCTTGGGCTTCTATTGGAAGGCTAAAAAGGCCAGTGAAAGCAATGGTAATTATTATCAATGTCTTTTTCATTCTATAAAAATAAAAAAAGCGAATCTTTCGACCCGCTTTTTCTAGTATTAAGATTCTGAAACAACACTTTAACAAGCCCAGTGCTGCGGTTCAGAATGGAAAATCAATTTTAAACATGTAAAGCTCTATTATCAGTAGCGGCTAAAGCGGCTTCTTTTACAGCTTCTGCGAATGTAGGATGTGCATGTGAATATCTTGAAATATCTTCGGCAGATGCTCTAAACTCCATTGCAGTTACGGCTTCAGCAATTAAATCTGCACAACGTGCACCAATCATATGCACGCCCAAAACCTCATCAGTAGTTTTATCTGCTAAGATTTTTACAAACCCATCAATATCACCACTTGCTCTAGCTCGACCTAAAGCTCTAAAAGGAAATTGACCTACTTTATACGCTGTACCAGCTTCCTTTAATTCTTCTTCTGTTTTACCAACCGCCGCGACTTCTGGCCATGTGTAAACAACACCTGGTATTAAATTATAATCGATATGTGGTTTTTGTCTTGCTAAAGTTTCAGCAACAAAAACACCTTCTTCTTCAGCTTTGTGAGCTAGCATTGCGCCTCTTATGACGTCTCCAATAGCATAAATATTAGAGACTGATGTTTGTAAATGTTCGTTAACTTCTACTTGCCCTCTATCGTTAATCTTAACACCTGCAGCTTCAGCATTTAAGCCATCTGTATATGGACGACGACCAACTGAAACTAAACAGTAATCGCCTTTAAATTCTACAACTTCGCCTTTTTTATTTTCAGCTTTTACAATAACCTCATCACCTTTGCGCTCAACAGATTGCACTTTGTGAGACATCATCATCTTACACTTAGCTTTCTTAAAAACTTTATTTAGCTCTTTAGATAAACCTGCATCCATCGTTGGTAAAATACGATCCATATATTCTACAACCGTTACTTGCGCACCTAATCTGTAATATACCTGTCCTAGCTCAAGACCAATAACACCACCTCCAATAACAATCATATGTTTTGGTACTTCTTTTAGTTTCAAAGCTTCAGTAGATGTAATGATACGCTCTTTATCAAGCTCTATAAATGGCAAGTTACTTGGTTTACTACCTGTTGCAATAATCGTATTTTTGGCTTCAATAGTTTCAGTAGAACCGTCCGCCTTAGCAATGTTTACGTGAGTTGCATCTTTAAAAGACCCTAAACCTTCGTACACATCGATATTGTTTTTCTTCATCAAGAAATCGATACCTCCAGTGGTTTGGTCGACAACGGCTTGCTTGCGTGCAATCATCTTTTCTAAATTCACCTTGATGTCTCCAGGAATTTCAATGCCGTGGTCAGCAAAATGCTTAGTTGCTTCCTCATAATGATGAGAAGAACTTAAAAGTGCTTTACTAGGAATACATCCTACGTTAAGACATGTACCACCAAGTGTTGAGTATTTTTCGATTATTGCGGTTTTCATTCCTAGTTGAGCACAACGAATTGCTGCAACATATCCACCAGGACCAGAACCTATAACTACGACATCGTATGAATTCATAAGAAGTTTTTTATCTGATTAAAAACGGATACAAAAATACAACTTAGAATAAAGATTTACGAATTTTTAAAAGGCATTATTTTGATAGAAATCGAATTACTTTTTCTTCTCAATGTCATTTAAAACCCATTCTAATTCTGGGTCGATATTATTGAGCCTATCTTGATACGTTGGAATAATCTCAACATCTGGTTTTATACCATAACCATCTGGCGATGTTTTAAATTTTGAATCGATATGCATTAAACCAATTCTTGCACTTATCTTAGTATTAGGCAATTCATAAACTTTATAATATCCCGCTACTGTTCCATTATACGCACCACCAGTTTCTTCTCCTACAAATGTCGCTCGATTACTACCTTGAAGTTGCGTTGACAAAATTGAAGATGCCGAAAAAGAATTACCATTAATTAATACATAGATATTTCCCTTAAAATTAAGAGGATTAGCTTCTCTTTCTTTAGCTGCTTTAAATTTAAAATACAATTGACCGTCTTTTTTACTGGATCTTAGCAAATTGTTAGGAATAAGGTATGGAGATGCCAAACCAGCAAAAAACTTAGTAACTACTGAAGTAGAATTGCTCATTAATGCTTTTAATATTGGAATACGGCTATTGGCTTCGCTTTTATTTATTAACGTAAAGTTTTTATCCGTTAAATAGGAATAGAACCATCGGATTTCATTTAATCGGCCTCCAAAATTATTTCTAAGGTCAATAACTAAATTTTTTGTTCCAAGAGAATCTAGTGTTGCAAAGGTTTCTTCGTAAAAATCTTTGTATTTACCACGTCCAAAACCTCTAATTTTTATAAGTGCTGTGGTACTATCCTTACCAACAAAAGAAAGATTTCTATTATAAAGCTTAGTCGTGTAATTATAACCGTATTTTTTATAATCTTTTCGTTTCTGCTTCCATTCTAGCTTTTTTGCTTTCTTTTTTGCCTTTCTTTCTGCTTTAGTAAGTTTAGGTTTAATTTGTTTTAAAGAATCTGTTTTCGCAGAGTCTACAACACTCTTTTTTTCTGCTTTAGCAATACGCTTATACTTTTTTATAAATGTAGAATCGGTATTACGCAACTTAAACGTAATACTATCAAAACGTCCATTGTCTTGTATATAATACCCTAAAAATCTATAGCCAGCTACTCTATCATGAAAGGTTGTATTGTATCCGTCTGAAGCGATGGTTTTCTTATATTTCTTCATTAAATCTAGAGGATTCTGTCCATTAACTTCTAAGACTTCTGCATTGATTAAAACGGAGTCTTTTCCCCTAGCATTTCTTATAATTAATTTTTTATCTAAATATTCGAAATCTAAATTAGAAACTTCAAACTTTGTTTTACGGCGTGCTTTACGCTGTTTCCTATTGAATTTTGTTGATGGCGGTGATAAAGACATATGTCCCTGACCAACAAACTTAGTCACTTTTGCTAATTCTTTATGAAATGTGCGGCTTGTCATTGGTGACGTAATTGCCGTTTTTAAACTATCAAATTTAAAATCTAACGTCTCCTTTGGTGTAAATTGATATAGTCTAGGATGTAGACGTTGTAGTTGTTTGTATACTTTATCTACATCTTCTCGTAAATCTTCAACAGGGTGCATTTTGGTAACAGCTTCATTATAACTTTCAATACTTCCGCAAGATGATACTATAATTGATATGCTTAATAAGAATAAAAATTTCTTCATTTTTATGACTTTAAATTGATGAATTAAAAATAGTGCCTTTCCCATAAAGACGTCAACTATTAAACAAAGGTTGCCTGAGGTATAAATTTATGATGGAAAACCTAACATATTACCCATACCAACCGTAAACAGCCAACAGCCATATATGGCATGCTCTATTGAAACCAATACTGTTGATTTAGTTTTCATATACGTTAAAGCAAATAATATACCTCCAATAAACGTTAAGAACATTACCAAAGTGTTTTTGAAAAAGATATGAGCTAGAGAAAATAATGCAGCATTAATTATTATAAAAAGTGTCCTACTTTGAAAAAGAGATTGATAGCGTTCAAAGAAGAAGGTGCGATAAATTAATTCTTGTGGATATACTGAAAATAATGAATATACGAACAGTATAAACCCCCATAACATGGGCTTAGTTCTTATGACAACATAAAGGTTTGAAGCATCTACTAACCACATGTATAGCGTTGTAATAATAGCTATTGCAATTAACTTTATGAATGTTACTTTCCAAAAGCGTGTCCAATTAAGTCCTTTTGTGACTTCAAATTTTATTTGTTCAACACGCAATAACACATACAAAATATATACAAAGCCTAATACGCCAATAATTAGCTTTATAATTGGAGAATAATCAATAGCAAAGCTCGTTGGTACTAAGACAAAAATGATAAAAAGTTCTATAAGTCTATACTTTACTGTTTGCATTATCTAAATGGTAATTGTTGTAGTGTGTTTTACTTCATTAATCACAAACATACTATGTGTGCTTCCAATATGATCTATGGTTGTTAATTTTTTAACCATAAATTCTCGAAACTCTTGCATATCCTTTACCAAAACCTTTAGAATATAATCGTAATCACCACTTATATGATAACATTCTAAAACTTCTTGCAGTTTTGCAACTTCTCGTTCAAACTTAACCACATAATCTTGAGAATGCTGCACTAACTTGATGTGACAAAATGCAATAAAGCTTTTATCTACACTTTCTTTATCTATTAAAGCCACATAACTACTTATTATACCTTGATTTTCTAGTTTTTTAATACGTTCGTACACTGCTGTGACCGAAAGATCCAAAACATTAGACAGTGCTTTCGTAGTTTGTTTACAATCTTTTTGTAATAACCTTATTAATGTTTTATCTGTTTGATCTAAAACCATAACTGTAAATTTTTCGCTTTCAATGTAATATTCTATTATAAATTTAGAAAAATAATCATATTTATTGATAATTAATTGTTTTATTTTCTATTATAATTAAAAATCATTGACTTTAATTCTAAATAGTGTCATTTTTGAAAATAATTTACAACTCAGTTTTATGGCATTCAAACCAGCAAATAACATTCAAGACTTACAATATTTCGGAGAATTTGGAGGTGTTAATCCTTCAATTTCAGACTCATCTACCTATACGTTTTTATCCGCAAAAACAATGTTTGATACTTTTGAGGGTAATGCCGATGGCTGTTATTTATATTCTCGTCATTCTTCACCTTCTAATCTATATCTTGGTGAAGCTTTGGCTGCAATGGAAGGCACAGAGACAGCAACTGTAACTGCCTCGGGAATGGGTGCTATTACACCTGTTCTTCTACAGCTTTGTGGTGCAGGAGAGCATGTCGTTAGTAGTCGAACTATCTACGGAGGCACTTATGCCTTTTTAAAGAATTTTGCACCTCGTCTGGGTGTTGATACCTCTTTTGTAGATATCACCAAGTTAGATATTGTAGAAGCAGCTATCACACTAAAGACGAAAGTTTTGTATTGCGAATCTGTAAGTAATCCGCTATTAGAAATTGCAGATATTAAAGGTTTGGCACAATTGGCCAAAAAGTATAATTTAAAACTTGTGGTTGACAATACGTTTTCGCCATTATCAATATCTCCAAAAAAATTAGGAGCTGATATCGTTATTCATAGTTTAACAAAGTTCATTAATGGTTCAAGTGATACGGTTGGCGGTGTTGTTTGCAGTACTCAAGAGTTTATAGACCAACTACGTAATGTTAATGATGGTGCAGCTATGTTATTGGGTTCTACTATGGATAGTTTAAGATCCGCTTCTGTCTTAAAGAACTTAAGAACCTTACATATAAGAATGCAACAGCATAGTAAAAATGCTTATTATCTCGCTAAAAATTTTGAAAAACTAGGTATAAAAACTGTTTATCCAGGGTTAGAGTCTCACCCTTCTCATCACCTTTTTAAGTCAATGATGAATCAAGAATATGGTTTTGGAGGCATGCTAACTATAGATGTTGGTTCTCTAGATAAGGCCAATGCATTTATGGAGTTAATGCAAAAGCGAAATTTAGGTTACTTGGCCGTAAGTTTAGGTTTCTACAAAACATTATTTTCTGCACCTGGAAGCTCTACATCTTCAGAAATTCCTGAAAAGGAACAAGAAGAAATGGGGCTAAGTGATGGGCTGATTCGTTTTTCTATTGGGCTAGATGCAGACATAGAACGTACCTTTGGAATCATGCACGAATGTATGACAGAATTAGAAATTTTAGAAGTAGAAATGGTTTAAGCCTATTTACCTTTTAATCGTTCTATCATAGGTCCAAATACAGAGTCGACGGTGGCATCATCATCAACTTCTGGTCTGCTATTTTTCATATCCCAACGCTTATCATTTTTATGGATTTTAAAAGAAAATAAGGATGAATTCACATCATCTGGATTTAATAATGAGTATCTTAAATCTTTATATACATACTCGCCTTCTACATCTGCTTTTATGACCCTATAATATTGATCACTAAACCAAGATAGTGTAGACAAGTCCTTATCATCCATTGGTATTGGTGGCTTTTCTTTTTGAATAACTTTCCATTCTTTTACTTTACTTTTTTTATCAAAAAGTGAATAGAATCCTAGGTAAAATGCAGTATCAGTTTCAGCAACGCCATACCAAAGTATATTATTAAATATGGTAGGTTGTGTTCTATATCGATTGAATTCAATATTGCTAACAGCTAGTGAGTTTTTAAAAATTGAATTCACATAGAACTTATTCCCAATAGTAAATAACATATAAGCCGAGCTTATGCCAATACCTAGTTTTAACCATAATCGCCGCTGAGGTTTTTTTCTATTAAAAAACATTAAAATAATTAAGCACAGTAAAAATGGTGTAGTGTATAATGGATCGGCTACCGCAATGTTATTAAAAGCTACTCTATAATCAGAAAACGGATAAAATAGTTGTGTGCCATATGGCGTAAAACAATCTAATATTGGATGCGTCAATAAAGACCAAAAAAATAATTGTTGCCAGTCTTTTAGAGTTGTAGATTCTTTTCTTTTTCCTTTATCATAAAGTTTGTAAACTAGCCAGCCAAAAACAAAAGTGCCAATAATCGCAAATAAAATAGAATGCATAAACCCACGATGAAACGCCATGGCTTGTATTTCGTTACTATACAACCAAGGTCCTATAAAAACATCTAAATCTGGTATTGTACCACCAATAGCGCCAAATAACAATGCTTTGTTACCTATTTTTTTTCCTAATACTGCTTCTCCACAAGCAGCTCCTAATACAATCTGAGTGAGTGAATCCATAAATACAATTACAAAAGTAAGCAACTAAATGCATTTGCAAATGGCTTTACAAAATCGTAACATTACGTCACTAAACTAATAACAATGCAAGACGATAAGAACATAGACAACTTTAAAGCAAACGATCAAAACATCGTAACCAATAAAGAATTAAATATATGGGAAGCACTAATTCCAGTTATTGCATTGGTTGGAATGCTTGCCTACAACATATACGTTTATGGTGATGATGCATTGAGCGGAAGTAATCAGTTTATATTACTAATGGGTGCGGCAGTAGCCGCTATTGTAGGCTTCTTCAACAGGGTGAAATATAAAAAAATGTTAGAAGAAATTGCTGAAAATGTTAAGTCAACTACTGGTGCTTTATTAATCCTACTTATGGTTGGAGCTTTAGCAGGAACATGGCTTATTAGCGGTATTATACCAACTATGATTTATTATGGTTTACAGATTTTAAATCCTACCATTTTCTTAGCTGCTTGTGTGATTATATGTGCAATAATTTCAATCGCTACCGGAAGTAGCTGGACTACCTCTGCAACAGTAGGTATTGCATTAGTAGGAATTGGAGAAACTTTGGGAATATCTTTAGGCATGACCGCTGGTGCTGTTTTATCCGGCGCCTATTTTGGAGATAAAATGTCTCCATTAAGTGATACTACAAATTTAGCACCAGCCATGGCTGGTGGTGAATTATTTAGTCATATTAAATATATGGCACTTACTACTATACCTACTATTGTTATAACACTTATCATATTTATTATAATAGGACTAAATCTAGACACAACTGGGACTCCGCAAATAGCTGATAAACTAGAAGCTATAAACGGAGCATTTAATATTAGCCCTTGGCTATTCATTGTTCCTATTATAGTTGTCTTTATGATTATTAAAAAAACTCCACCATTAATTGCTCTTTTAATTGGTGCCTTATTAGGTGGAATCGCTGCTATTATTGCTCAACCTGAAATTGTGATGTCTGTAGCTGGAGCTGAATCATTGACTTTTCAATCTTCATATAAAGGTATTATGAATGCACTAACAGTGGACACAGCTGTTACGACGTCTAGTTCTGAATTAAACGATTTATTTACAGCTGGAGGAATGAAAGGGATGCTAGGTACTATCTGGTTAATAGTTTGTGCTATGGTTTTTGGAGGTGTTATGGATGCTATAGGGGCATTATCAAGAATTACTGATGCTCTATTAAAAATGGCAACTTCAATTTTTGGTCTATTTGCAAGTACAGTAGCTAGTTGCTTAGCATTAAATCTTACCGCTTCTGATCAATACTTAGCATTAGTAGTCCCTGGTAAAATGTTTAAAAAAGCATATGAAGATAAGGGCTTAGCTCCAGAAAACTTAAGTCGTACTCTTGAAGATTCTGGTACAGTAACTTCAGTACTTATACCTTGGAATACATGTGGCGCCTATCATTCAAAAGTTTTATTTGGTTATGCTGGCGCTACAGCTTATATACCATTTGCATTTTTTAGCATTATTAGTCCATTTATGACTTTACTTTTTGCAGCTTTTAGAATCAAAATAAAAATGCTGAAGGATAAGTAAATAATTATTTTAGAATGTTAGCGATTTCAGTGAATTGCTTTTCTAAAGCATAATCAAAAGCTGCTTTTCCTGATTGGTCTTTTAGAGATTTATCTGCACCATTAGATATCAAATAATCTACCATTTCTTTTTGCTTATATAGCGTTGCAAAAATTAACGGGGTTGTCCCCATGTTATTAGTGGCATTAATATTAGCACCATGACTAATTAATATTTCAGCCATAGTAATGTTTCCTTTAAAACTTACACCCAGTAAAGCTGTATTTCCTGAAGCATCCTGAGCATCAATTTCTGCATTATTTTTTAATAATATATCAGCAGCATTTTTATTATCAAAATAGGTTGCAAATATTAATGGTGTAAAACCTCTAGCGTCTTTTGCATTAACAACTTCGGGGCTGTTTTCTATTTGTAATTCTAACCTGTCGTTTAACCCTTTGCGGATCGTATCAAAAAATAAATCTATTGCATTCATTTTAATCTGTTTTTAATAAAAAAGGAATGCATTACAAGAATACATTCCTCTTTCTCTTAATCTATTTAAAAATATTATAAGTCATATCTATCTAAGTCCATCACTTTAGCCCAAGCTGCTACAAAATCGTTAACAAATCTTGCTTCACCATCATTGGCACCATATACTTCTGCAACTGCTCTAAGCTCTGTATTAGAACCAAAGATTAAATCGGCTCTTGTTCCTTTGAATTTTACAGCACCAGTTCTTCTATCTCGACCTTCAAAAAGGGTGTCATTATCAGATGTTGCACTCCAAGTATACGTGAAGTCCAAGATGTTTGTAAAGAAATCGTTAGATAAGCTACCCACATTATCTGTAAATACGCCATAATCAGAACCATCGAAATTAGCACCTAATACTCTTAAACCTCCAACTAAAGCCGTCATTTGTGGAATAGAAAGTGTTAGTAAGTTTGCTTTATCGATTAGTAAATCTTCAGCAGCTACATTAAGCTTAGAATTCATATAGTTTCTAAAACCATCCGCTAAAGGTTCTAAATATCCAAAAGACTCAACATCTGTTTGTTCTTGAGAAGCATCACCTCTACCTTGTGTAAAAGGTACAGACACATTATGACCTGCATTTCTAGCTGCTTCTTCAACACCAGCGGCACCTGCTAATACAATTAAGTCTGCCATTGAAATACCTCCACTAAACGTTTCCTGGATACCTTCATAAACATTTAGTACACGATTTAATTCTGTAGGGTTATTTGCTTCCCAACTACGTTGTGGCTCTAATCGTAAACGACCACCATTTGCACCACCACGCATGTCAGAACCTCTAAAGGTAGATGCAGAAGCCCAAGCAGTTTTCACTAAATCAGAAATGGATAATCCAGAAGCTAAAATAATTTTCTTTAACCCTTCAATATCTGAATCACTTAAGGTATAATCTACAGCAGGAATTGGGTCTTGCCAAATTAATTCTTCTTTTGGGACTTCTGGTCCTAAATAGCGCTGAATTGGTCCCATATCCCTATGTGTTAGCTTATACCATGCTCTAGCAAATGCATCTTCAAATGCCTTGTGGTCTTTATGGAAACGCTCAGAAATCTCTCTGTATGCTGGATCCATTTTTAAAGCCATATCTGCAGTTGTCATCATTAAGGCTTGCGTACCGTTTCCGCCAGCTGCAGGTGCTCTACGTGCATTAGATGCAGCTGTTGGCGTCCATTGATGTGCTCCCGCTGGGCTTTTAGTTAATTCCCAATCGTAGTTTAATAACACATCAAAATAATCAGCATCCCATTGTGTTGGATTCGGTGTCCAAGCACCTTCAATACCACTAGTAATTGTATCATCTAGCACACCTGATTGAAATGTATTTTTCCAACCTGTGCTCATTTCTTCTATTGCTGCACCATGCGGCTCAACACCAACATACTTATCTGGGTCTGCAGCTCCATGCGCTTTACCAAAAGTATGCCCACCAGCAACTAATGCTACCGTTTCTTCATCATTCATTGCCATACGACCAAATGTAATCTTGATATCATGTGCAGATTTTAATGGGTCAGGGTTTCCATTAGGGCCTTCAGGATTTACATAAATTAATCCCATATGTACAGCTCCTAAATGACCTTCTAAATCACCATCACTAGTATCGTAACGGTCATCATTATCTAACCAACCTGTTTCAGAACCCCAATATATATCTTGCTCTGGTTCCCAAACATCTTCACGACCCCCTGCAAAACCAAAAGTTGGGAAGCCCATAGATTCTAGAGCACAGTTTCCTGCAAGAATCATTAAATCTGCCCAAGAAATTTTATTACCGTATTTCTTTTTTACTGGCCATAATAGCAAACGTGCTTTGTCTAGGTTACCATTATCTGGCCAACTATTTAATGGTGCAAAACGATGTGTTCCTGTTCCTGCACCGCCACGACCATCACCTACACGGTATGTCCCAGCACTATGCCATGCCATACGAATCATAAATCCACCATAGTGGCCATAATCTGCAGGCCACCAATCTTGTGAATCTGTCATTAAGGCTATAACATCTTTTTTAAGCTCATCATAGTTAATACTATTAAATGCTTTTGCATAATCAAAATCTTCACCCATTGGGTTATTCTTTGAAGCATTTTGACGCAGTATATTTAATTTTAACTCATTAGGCCACCAATCTCTATTGCTAGTTCCTCGACCAGCAGTTTTCTTTTGATCTCCACTTAAAAATGGGCATTGACTTGGGTCTCCTCCGTTATTATGATCCATTGTATTATAGTTTTTTTGATTTTAAATTTTAACAGCATAAAATTATGAAATATTAGCACTGCAATTGAGCAAGTATATATTATCTCTTTATTTTTTTATAAGTATTATCTATAGTAACATGTTTTTGCATTGGTTTAACGAATAAAAAAATGTTTTTGTTTAAGTTATTTAAAAGATTGTCATCTAAAGTTGAATAATAATTGAACACAAATGTTAAAGACTTGTACTAGATTGATTTGATTAGTATTTTTATAAATAAAAAACGCTATGTTATTGAAAAAGACCAACATTGAGGAAAAACTACAGCGCTTAAAGACAAAAAAATATTCTGAAGATTCTATACTCCAAGATGTAAAATCTATCTTAGAAAAAGACAATAAAAAAGACGAAAGGATTCTAGAAACGATTAAATCTGGAATATCAACATTTTCAAATGAATTTGAATTTGATTTACTAGAAACCAAAAATATATACCATATTGATCAAATAAAAACCATCTGCGTTAATTATAGACTTCGGTTTTTGGACAGTAAATATTTTAAAGGAGAACTCCCTTATGAGGCTGTTTCAAAAATTAAAACTTTAGAAAAAAGACATAATACTGAACTAAAAGGCTTCAAAATAATAGCACCTTCGAAACTATTTAAGCTCGAAAACGCTGATGACCCTTTGCTATTTGCACCAATAGGTAATGGCTATTACTATCTTGTGCACAAATGGGGAAATGACCTAAATCCATTTCGCAGGTTGTTGATGTGGCCATACAAAAATTTTGGCAACCTCATTTTTACAACATTTATAGTAAGCATAATTGCTACAGCCTTATTTCCTGAAGGAATTTTTTCTAACAAGCCTAACGCATCGCAAGCCGGAATGATTTTCTTTTTTATGTTTAAATCTATTGCAGCTATGGTTATCTATTATGGTTTTGCTGCTGGAAAGAATTTTAATAAAGCTATTTGGGATAGTAAGTATTTTAACGCATAATTATCATATACAAGATTGTAACATTTATTAAAATTTTGTAGCTTATAGGTACATTATTTTTTAAATCGTTTGGTTATGGAAAATTCAGAATATGTCAAAGTTTATGGTGGTAATTTTATTTTAGCTAATCGTGTTATTGCTGAATTGCAATCGATTGGTATTATACCTATTGTTAAAGACGAATCAGAATCTCAAAGGCTTGCCGGCTATGCCTCATTAGATAGTGGACATCAAGACGTGGTTGTTCGTGGAGACGAATACGAAAAGGCTATGGAAATTGTTAATCGTGTAAAGGCTGAAATGGAGGCTTCATAATTATATTACACTAGTAATTAGTTAATAAATAAAAAAGGAACGATTAAAAATCGTTCCTTTTTTATATTCAATATTAAATCTTATCTAAACATTAACAGCATACAACTTTTCACGCTGCTCTTTTATCTTTTTGTCGCTCATATATTCATCAAAGGTCATGTAACGATCAATAACCCCATTTGGTGTTAGCTCAATAATACGGTTACCTACAGTTTGCGCAAACTCATGATCGTGAGTTGTAACCAATAATGTACCTTTAAAATTTGTCAACGAGTTGTTAAACGCAGTAATACTCTCTAAATCCAGATGGTTAGTTGGCTCATCAATCATTAATACATTTGCACGCATCATCATCATACGGCTTAACATACAACGTACTTTTTCGCCTCCAGATAATACATCTGCAGTTTTCAGCGCTTCCTCTCCACTAAAAATCATTTTACCAAGGAAACCTCTAATATTTACTTCTTCTCTTTCTTCTTCGGTTTGTGCCCATTGACGTAACCAATCAACTAAGGTTTGTTTCTCTTGAAAATACTCACTGTTATCTAGTGGTAAATAGGACTGCGTTGTGGTTACACCCCAAGCAAAATTTCCAGCATCCGCTTTTTCCTTACCATTAAGTATCTGGTAAAAGGCTGTAGTTGCTCTAGAATCTTTTGAAAACACAACAACCTTATCGCCTTTTGCTAAGTTTATATCAATATTTTTGAATAATAACTCACCATCTAAACTTGCAGACAATCCTTCCACATTTAAAATCTGGTCACCAGCCTCACGATCACGCTCAAAAATAATAGCTGGATAGCGACGACTTGATGGTTTAATATCAGATATGTTTAATTTATCAATCATTTTCTTACGACTCGTTGCTTGTTTAGACTTTGCAACGTTAGCAGAAAAACGACGGATAAATTCTTCCAATTCTTTTTTCTTTTCTTCAGCCTTTTTGTTCTGTTGTGCACGTTGTCTCGCCGCTAATTGAGACGACTCATACCAAAATGTGTAATTCCCTGAAAAGTGATTGATTTTTCCAAAATCTATATCAGAAATATGTGTGCAAACTGCATCTAAAAAGTGACGGTCGTGTGATACAACAATCACACAATTATCGTAATTAGCTAAGAAATTCTCTAACCAAGAGATTGTTTCGTAATCCAAATCATTGGTAGGCTCATCCATAATAAGCACATCAGGATTTCCAAATAAAGCCTGGGCTAATAATACTCTTACTTTCTGCTTACCGTCTAAATCGGCCATCAATGTATAGTGCAAATCTTCTTTAATACCTAAGTTAGATAACATAGCAGCTGCATCACTATCGGCATTCCAACCGTTCATTTCTTCAAACTGTACCTGTAGCTCTCCAATTTTTTCGGCATTCTCATCTGTATAATCTGCATATAAGGCATCAATTTCGGACTTTAACTTATATAAAGGTTTATTTCCCTTTAAAACCGTATCTAAAACTGTGTCTTCGTCATGCTTATTATGATTTTGTTCTAAAACAGACATACGCTTACCTGACTCTAAATGTACATGACCAGAAGTCGCATCCATTTTGCCTGCTAAAATCTTTAAGAATGTCGATTTACCGGCACCATTAGCACCAATAATACCGTAACAATTACCATTATTAAATGTCGTATTGACCTCATCAAATAAGACACGTTTTCCGAATTGTACTGAAAGATTAGAAACTGATAACATTTATAGGTGTTTTAATTGGCGGCAAAAGTAGAAAATTTAAGTGATTACAGGAAATTTATACTAATGATAGTAACATTTAACGCCGCATTAACAACACAAAACATACGCAAGGCATATTTTTGTCCATGCTGCAAAGCATAATGTTATTCTGATGAGGCGATTAATTATTATTCTTAACCTACTCCTATTTTCTTTTTTAGGATGTAAAAACATATCTGTATCTGACACAGATACAGCATTTTTTGGTGGTGAAATTATTAATCCTAAAGGTGACAGAGTTATCCTTTATAACCGAAGAGAAAAAGTTAGTGATACGTTATTCCTAGATACTAATAACAGATTTAGTCATACCATAGAAAATGTAACACCTACTGTTTATTCTTTTAGGCATGGTGGCGAGATTCAGTTTGTGATTTTAGAGCCAAAGGATAGTGTTATGATTCGTCTTAACACCTATGAGTTTGACGAGTCTCTTGTTTTTACTGGAGAAGGTGCTCATAAAAACAACTATCTCATTAAAACGTTTCAGAATAATGAAAAAGAATCTCGCAAGCTTGTAAAATATAGCCAAAAAGAGCCTGAAGTTTTTGAAAATTTTATCGCTAATCGTCATCAAAGAGAACTAAGTCATTTTGAAAGATTTAAAGCAAAAAAGCCTATTTCTGCTTTTGCTAGTTCAGTGATACAAGCCAATATCGATTACCATAATTATGCTGATAAAGAGATTTATCCGTTTATCTACTTTGGGGAGAATAAAATGGTACACTTAAAAGATTTACCTGAAGATTTTTATGCTTTTAGAAATAAAACTAACTATAATGAGAAGCATTTAAGCGAGATGTATGATTATAATAGATATCTCTTTTCTCATTTTGACAACCTTGCCGTTACTACCTTTTACAAAAATAATGCCTTTCATAGTAAATTTGATAGACGTCAATTATCTTACAACAAAGCAAAGTTGAATCTTGTAGACAGCTTAGTTGAAGATGAAATAATAAAGAATAACTTGCTAAAATATAAAACTCGAGAGTTCATAAATCATAGTAATAGTAAAGAAAACATTAATGATATGATGGCGTCTTATCTTTCTAAAACTACTAGCGAGGAAGATATAAAATACTTAAATGGCCTTATTGCATCATTAGATAATTTAAAACCAGGAAAAGGCTTACCAGACTTAAAACTAATAGATGTCAATGACAAAGAATATACTATTGCAAAAGTTGTTGATAAACCTACCTTAATTTATTTTTGGTCAACAAACAGAAAGAAGCACTACAAGAATAGCCATTACAGGGTAAAAGAATTAAAAGCACAATTCCCTAAAATGGGTTTTATATCTATAAACATCAACGATAATCCTGATAAATTCTGGAAAGAAACAATACATCAGTATAAATTTGATTTGAATACAGAATATCGTTTTAAAAACCCTAAACAAGCTTTAAAAACATTAGCTGTAAACTATCTCTATAAAGTGATTGTTGTGGATAATCAGGCGAACATTATTAATCCTAATGTAAATATCTTTAATAAAGATTTTGAAAATACTCTTAAAGATATGATACTAAAAAAGGAGCTCGTATTAAAATAAAAGCTCCTTAGTATAATTATTAGATTTTAAATAAATCTAATTTCCTTTTTTATAATCTGCTAAGAATTTTTCTAAACCAATATCAGTTAATGGGTGTTTTAACAATCCAGAAATTGAACTTAAAGGTCCAGTCATAACATCTGCGCCTAACTTAGCACAATCTATAACGTGCATAGTATGACGTACAGAAGCAGCTAAGATTTCAGTTTCAAAAGCATAGTTATCATAGATATGACGAATCTCAGCAATTAAGTTTAATCCATCTGTTGAAATATCATCTAAGCGACCAATAAATGGTGATACATAAGTTGCACCCGCTTTTGCTGCTAATAATGCCTGCCCAGGAGAAAATACTAAAGTTACGTTAGTTTTAATACCCCTGTCAGAAAAATATTTACATGCTTTAACACCATCTTTAATCATTGGCAATTTTATAACAATCTGGTCATGTAGTTCAGCTAATGCCTCTCCTTCTCTAACCATACCATCAAAATCTGTAGAGATAACCTCTGCTGAAACATCACCATCTACAATATTGCAGATATCTATATAATGCTTTAAAATATTATCATGGCCAGTAATACCTTCTTTAGCCATTAAAGACGGATTGGTAGTAACACCATCTAAAATACCCATATCTTGAGCTTCTTTAATCTGCTCTAGGTTGGCTGTATCAATAAAAAATTTCATTTACTATAAATTTGAATTGTTGTGTTAAATTTCGGCGAAGTTACAACAATTGGATTCTTTAAATTGAATTTGAAATAAAAAGAAATTAACTTTTATTCAACAGGAATAAATAATAGTTTTTTGCTAGAATCATCAATACTCATTTTTAGTGTATCATTAAAGAATAGCCTATGAAAATGACCATCATTGATTCTAATGGACTTAGTGTATTTTACTTTGTCAAAAAAAGTATCTGCTTCCAAAATTCTACAAGTTTCTTCTTTAAAAACTTTTGAGCAAGCTTCTATTTTCGAGTTTTCAGAATAAAACATATGATAGACCTTAACT
This sequence comes from Winogradskyella haliclonae, assembly GCF_014635865.1. GTDB lineage: Bacteria > Bacteroidota > Bacteroidia > Flavobacteriales > Flavobacteriaceae > Winogradskyella > Winogradskyella haliclonae. The sequence goes on from NZ_BMDQ01000003.1 coordinate 125,301, forward strand.
CTAGGTGCGCAAAAAACTTCAATCGCTTTTACCTCTGAATTACCAATTGATTCATATGAATGATAGTGTGGTGCAGGTGTCATTAATGGACAAGAAAACAATAGCAAGCATACAATTATCGCAAAAATAAAATATCTATTGGTTCTACGACTACGCATAAATAGTAATTTAACTACTAACGGAATAACCCTTATAAAGATTGCAATCAATTACTCATTTACAAACAACGTGAAGTCTCTTCTAGCACTATCATTACAGGTTGGACTAGAGTCATAAAAGCCATCCTCAAAGCGCTCTACAGATAAAAAGACTGTAAATTCAAAAGCACCTGTTTCTTCAGGAACACCAATAAGTTCTATGCTTCTAGCAAAAAAAACGGCATCAACACCTGGTGGTAAATCTCCAATGATATCGAAGAAATAATCATAAGAGTTATCATTAGCAGCATTATCAACCTCCGCAGTAATGCGTTGAAAATAATTTTCGTCTAGTGTAGCACTAGAAATGGAAGTTTCATTAATTTCTGGATTTACTCCAAATAAACATTCCAAAGCTTCATCACAAGATAAAAGTGCTAAAAAAGAAAATAATAAGATAAAAGTAGTTTTTGATTTCATGACTGATGATATTTTCAGATACTAGTCACAAAAAACATACCAAAACTATTTACAAATCATAATGCCTCATCAATAATTTTTCATAAACCTTATCTGGAAGTATTCTTTTTAGTACCACAGAAAATTTCTGCATAAAAGCGCCAACCTTATAATGAATCTTTGGGTTTTTAGTAGTTATGATTTTAAAAATCACTTTTGCGACTTCATTAGGATTGCCTCCTGAATCTACATGAGCGTCCATAGTCTCTAAACTATCACCATAAGACTTTTTATAAGGAGAATTCTCCAAAACTGGGGCATGATAGCGACCTGCAGCTATATTAGTAGCAAAATCTCCTGGTGCTAAGTTGCACATATGTACTCCAAACGCTTTAAGTTCCATTCTAAAAGCTTCTGTTACCAATTCTAATGCACCTTTGCTAGCGCTATAAACACCTCGATATGGCAAACCCATATATCCTGCTATTGATGTAATGTTTATAACCAAACCGTTTTTCTGTTCTCGCATACTTGGCAAAACAGCCTTAATAACATTTATTGGTCCAAAAAGATTAGTTTCAAAATTGCGTTTTATTTCTTCATCAGGAATTTCTTCCATTGGTCCTGTGATTCCTGCACCAGCATTATTGACTAAAACATCAATTCTACCTTCTTTTTCTAAAACGTTATGAATACACGATGCAATAGTCTCTGGTTTAGTAACATCTAAAGCAACCAACGGAAATTGGCTATCACTGTAATTATTAGGGTTTCGGCTTGTGCCATAAACAATAAAATCTTTAGCTTTTAAAAACTCGCCAATAGATTTTCCAATTCCTGAAGAACCACCAGTAATTAAAACAACTTTAGACATAGAATAGAAAATTTAGGTCAGCAAAATACAAATTTATACGTCACTTTTGGGTACAAAAAAAGGCAAGCTACCTACATCACACCGCTACGACCGCATACCTTTGCTTCGTTCCCGACCTGGAGGATTCCGCAGGAGCTGGTTGTGTAGGACTTGCCGGCTGCAAAGATACAACCTTTTAATACTTTCACAATATTTTTTTAATCCTATTTTTTATAAATATCTTGCCAAAAATTAGATACCATTCATGTTTAGATTTAAATATTTAGTAGTCACACTTTTAGGTGTATTTTTAATTGGTTGCGCTAGCGAAAAGCCTCAGCTTTCAGTAAAAACATCGGCAAAAAATAATACAGCCAAACTTGGTGAAACAGTTAAGTTATCACTCAATAACCCTGATGGTGTCAGCATTAACTCTATTAATTACCTATTAGATGGAGAGACCATTACTGAAAATTTAAAACTTAATAATAAGCTTGGAAAACAAGATTTAATAGCGAATGTTATTTCAGAAAATGACACAATTATTGCTAAAAGTAATCTGGTTGTTTTAGACAGAAAAGACCCAGAGTTATATGCATTCCCTGATACTAAGAATTATAACAAGGCTGATTATACTGTAGAAATAATAAATATCTATCCTCATGATGAAACTTCATACACCCAAGGATTAGAATTCCACAATGGAGCGCTTTATGAAAGTACTGGACAGTTTGGAGAATCTAAACTTAGAAAAGTAGATTATAAAACTGGGGAAGTCTTAAAAAATCTCAATCTAAATAGTGGTTATTTTGCTGAAGGCTTAACCATTTTAGATAATAAAATTTACCAACTCACTTGGAAAGCAGATACTGGAATTATATACGACCTCAATACTTTCGAAAAATTAGGAATCTTTAGATACAATGAGAGTAAAGAAGGTTGGGGATTGTGTAATGACGGAAAAACCTTATACAAGTCTGACGGTACAGAAAAAATATGGTCTTTAAATACATCTACGCTTACTGAAGATGATAGAATTGAAGTATATACCAAAAAAGCTAAGGTTGGAAGATTAAATGAATTAGAGTGGATTGACGGAAAAATATATGCCAATTTATACACAACCAACTTTATAATAATAATTAACCCAAAGAATGGATCTATTGATGGTATAATAGACATGGGCGAATTAACAAAGCAAATTCCTAATTATTCAAAGGATGATAATGTACTCAACGGTATTGCTTACAATCCAGACACAGAAACTATTTTTGTTACTGGAAAACGTTGGGATAAACTTTTTGAAATTAAAATAACTAAGAAGTAAAGTTTACTCACCAAAAATTCCTGTTTACTCATTAACTATTTTAAAATACAATGATTTAATGGTTCTTTGATTTATAAAATCATTTAACCATGAGAAAGTCTATCACTGTTAGTATTCCAGAACCTTGTCATGAAGATTGGAATAAAATGACACCTCGTGATAAAGGTCGTCATTGCTCAAAATGTTCAAAAACTGTAATTGATTTTACAAATCAATCCGATGAGCAAATTGTTAAAACTTTTGAAGCTAAAGGTAATCTTTGTGGCCGATTTAAAAATCAACAATTAAATCGTGAAATCGTTTCTACTCGAAAAGATAAAAACAACTACAGAAATTGGATAGCGTCAGGCCTATTTGCATTTTTATCTGTTGGAATTCAAAAAAGTATTGCACAAACAGAACCTGTTAAGACTACTTATAACGACACTTTAAAAGTTCCTACTGTAAAAGGCAAAATCGCTCATTCTATTTTAAATGAAAAAGTTATATCTGGAACAATAGTATCTGCTTCTGATAACTTACCATTACCAGGTGCCAATGTAATAGTAAAAGGCACTAGTAGAGGAATACAAACAGATTTTGATGGAAATTTTTCAATAAAGGCAAAAATCAATGAGATATTAATTTTTAGCTATATAGGCTTTGAAACTAAAGAAATAAAAATCACAAAAACTACAAACCACAAATTAAGTCTTGTAGAAATGGATGAAGATATTGTGGGGGAAATAGTTGTTGTAGGTGGAGCTTTTGGCTACAATTCAGAATATGTAGAACCATATTTAACCACTGAAGAAAAAAAAGAAAGAATTGAGAAACGCAAAAAAAGAAATGCGAAATGGAAGCAACAAAACAAACAAAAGCGTTTAAAATGGAAAGCTGAACGCCTCACAAAAAAATTGAAAAGAAAGCTAAAAAGAAAATCAAAAAAACAATCATAACTATTTCATATTTTTGATTATAAAATATAATTAGTGCAAATCTTTCAAAAAGAAATAATAGTAGCGCAAACAGATTTAGACCAACTTAATCATGTCAATAATGTACGCTATGTGCAATGGGTTCAGGATATTGCAGAAGCGCATTGGTTAAAAAATGCTTCAAAAGAGATTTTAGATAATTACTACTGGTTTTTAGTAAAACACACTATAGATTATAAAGGATAAGCTTTTCTTGGAGATAAAATTCTTATCAAAACCTATGTTAATTCTTCTGAAGGCGTTAGCTCAATCAGAAAAGTTGAAATGTATAACCAAACTTCAAACAAACTAATTATAACTTCAGAAACTAAATGGTGCCTTTTGAATAAAACCACGCAAAAACCAACTCGCATAACTCCAGAAATCGCTAACTTGTTTAATTAACATTTTGTTAGGTTAAAATTTATCAAAATCTGGGCTTAGACTAAAAATTATAAACGTAATTGCAGAGCAACTAATCATCATATATGTATAAGAACATCTACTTTATAGTTATCATTTTTCTTTCTACATTATCATTCGCTCAAGAAATCAATGGTATTGTTTACGATGCCGAAGCCAGAGTTAAAGGTGTTAAAGTATTAAATATTACCGAAAAGATATTAACCGCTACTAACGACCAAGGCGAGTTTACTCTAAAAGCGAATGTAAATGACACACTAACATTTCAATCTGTATTTTATAAACCTATAATGGTGATAGTTATACCAGATTATTTTGAAGGCACATACGTTTTTGAACTCCAAAAAATAATTAATGAGTTAGATCCTATAAATATTAAGGATAAACCCAAAGCAAAACTTTTTGGAGAAAAGGCTTTCAATGCTAACCTAAAAGAGGTCATAGCAATCGACAAAAAGAAAGAGCCTCAAAAATATAATGCAGTGCCTAAATATGGTTTGGATTTTATACAAGTCGCTAAATTAATTGGTAAGCTTTTTAAAAAGAAAAAGAAGAACATCCCAAATACTTTAAAATACAATCAGTACAAGCTACTTTTTGCTGAAAATAATTTCTTTACTAAAAAAATGCTGACGGAAGATTTGAAAGTTCCTGAAAAGTATCATTCGCTCTTTTACGAATTCTTAGAGGAGAAGGCAATTCCTGAATCTAAACTCAACTACAATATGCGCCTTCAACTTCTCAACGATTTTACTATGCATAGCCAAGAATTTTTAATAATAGTTGAGATGGCCGAAGAAAAAGTAAAAGATTGATTATTCTTTTGTATCCATACTAAATCATAAATTGAAAAGTTATATTTTTAGCCTGAAATAATATGTTCACTTTATGAAGCGATTGTTATACTTCTTTATCTGTTTTGGATTATTAATCTTTTGGAGTTCTTGTCGTAACGATTTTGAATTTTCTCCAAGTACAGGAAATCTTGAATTTGCTAGAGATACTGTGTATTTAGATACCGTTTTTAATAATATTGGTTCTAGCACTTATAATCTAAAAGTTTACAATCGCAGTGATACTGATATTGTTATACCAACCATACAGTTAGAGCGCGGTACTGCTTCTTTTTATAGACTAAATGTAGATGGTGGCACTGGTGAAGAAAACACACCTCAAGAAGGAAAGTTTTTTGAAAACGTTGAGTTACTTGCCAATGACAGCCTTTTTATATTTATTGAAACTACAATTGATATTGCTACTCTCCCATCCCTAAATAACGAATTTTTATACACCGATAGAATTTTATTTGATGGTGGAAGTAACCAGCAAGATGTAGATTTGGTGACGCTAGTGAGAGATGCTGTTTTTATATATCCAGATTTTCAAGGCAATAGTACCACTTTTGAAAACCTCAGTTTTGATGTCGATGGTGATGGCATGGCTGACGAAACTTCGTTACCAGGCCGTTTCCTTACAAATGCAGAATTAACCTTTACTAACGAAAAGCCTTATGTCATATATGGATATGCTGCCGTAGATGAAGGTGAAACCTTAACTATGGAAGCTGGAACACGTGTGCATTTTCATGCAGATTCTGGGATTTTGGTGACTAATAATGCAAGTCTAAATATTAATGGTACTGCAAGTACAGACCCAGAGCTCTTAGAAAATGAAGTAATTCTTGAAGGTGATAGATTAGAACCTATTTTCTCGGATGTCCCAGGACAATGGGGAACTGTTTATCTTTTTAACGGCAGCGTAAACAATACCATTAATTACGCTACAATTAAAAATGCTACAATTGGTGTTTTAGCTGAAGGTAATGATGATGCACCAACTGATAAATTGACAATTACAAATTCCCAGATTTATAATACAAGCTCTTTTGGGCTTTTAGGAAGCGCAACTTCAATTACTGCAGAAAACGTGGTAATTAATAACTCTGGACAGTCCTCTTTTGCAGGAACTGTTGGTGGCAAATACAACTTTACGCATTGTACTATTGCAAATTACTGGAATAACAGTTTTAGACAATTTCCTGCATTATTACTTAATGATTTTACACAGTTAGACGAGTCTACAATAGGCACAAACCCATTACTAGAAGCCAATTTTAATAATTGCATTATTTATGGTAATGATAACCCAGAATTTATTTTAGACCAACAAGGTGATACGTTTAATTTTAAGTTTACCAACTGTTTATTGCGCTTTGATAACAATAACCTTGAAGGTACAGACAACTACGTTTTTAGTGATACAAACTTCTACGAGAGTAACATTTTTAATCAAGACCCAGATTTTGAAGCACCTTTCGATAACCTAATGCGTATTGGAGAAGATTCTGGAGCTAACGGTATTGGTAGTACTCTATTTTCTATGCAAGTCCCGTTTGATTTACTAAACACATCAAGAACCACTTCTCCTGATGCTGGTGCTTATGAAAGTGTCATTTTTGAGGATTGATTTAATATAGAATTATAAATCATTATACATAATAACCTTTAAATTAGAGTCTAAACGTTTTAGCTCTTCGCTAACAGCTTTTGCATGTCCTGCACCGACAATTAATACGCTACGATTTACGTTATTTTCTTTTAACACGTCTAATATATTTTTAGCCATATTTACGTTTCTATCATCCCACTTTTTTTGTTGTAGCTCATAATCATCCCCGCTGAACCCTTCATATCGCAATGAATTGATTCTGTAATAAGAATCTAATGTTTTTGGCTTATTTATATACCTTCCTAATGACCAAGACAAGCCAGCAAAAATATTTCCCCATGTATCTTTTCGTATGGCCTTTTTAAATGCTTTTTTACCTTCTTTAGTTCCTGATTTCATAGCACGTTGCCATGCTGGCCAATACCCCTGATAACCTGCATGACTATCTACACCATAAACTGATTTTAAATCTAGTTTGCGCATTAACTGAAAGGTTAAATCTGGATTTTGGTTACCATAAGGCTTAAACTTTACTGTCGCTCCATGTCTTGCAAAATAGCCGTACGTTCTGTGATTACCTTGGTTTCCTATACTCAAATAGTACGCTTGTAGTTTCCTAAATTGTAAGCTATCTAATTCTCTATTAGGCGTATTAATCAATTTTGTTATTTCTTCATTATCGTAGGCATAAGACTTCTTTTTTTCTAAGTATGCCTCTTTAAATTTAGAATTCCATTCGCCCATAGCTGCTGTATCTCCTGTTTTGGAATACTCCGCCATAATTAATTCTGGATTATACTTTAATATCTTCTTTAACATAGGTTTGTAGGCACGTTTTACAATTCCAGGTAATTGGTGCATATCTCCAACAATAAGAATTTCCTGTTGCTCTTGTCCTAATACATTATTAAGGTGAAGTGTTAGGAATAACACTAATAATTTAGATAAGTTTTTCATGATGCAATAATTTAATGATATACCAAAAGTCTAATTCTTTTCATTTAAGGAGAAACAGAATCTGTAAACTAGATAAAGACCTCGGTTAAATTTTACATTTCTCTATTGACTGTAAGTAAATTGATGTTCATAGATAAATTTTTAAAGTTCACAGATGTGCTTTAATACAATACCTATATTTTACTAGTTTCGTATTATGAAAATGAATATCAAAAAATTAGCACTAAGCTTTTTCCTATATTATTTAATAACTGATGTTATTAAGGAAATAATAGAGTCTGAATCTGTTACAAATGCTTTTCAGTACCATACACAGCCTAGAATCCTTGCATTAACAGCTTCCATAGGTATTATATTCTTCTTGTATACACTTTCTTCTTATCTCATTTTTTATAAATGGCATAATAAAAAGTCTTTTTGGTATAACATTGTGTTAGTATTCTTTGCCGCACTACTAATTGTTGCTATAAGATATTTTGTTGAAGAAGTTGGTTACAGGTACTTATTTGGATTTGGTAATTATAAAAAAGGAGTGTCGTTATGGTATTACTTTTTTGATAATTTTTATTATGTATTTCAATATTGCGTTCTAGGAGTTATATTTTATTTTTGGCAATATTCAAAGGATAAAGATGAACGAAATAACCAACTTACAATGGAGAATCAACGCATGGAATTAGATTTATTACGTTCTCAAACTAACCCACATTTCCTGTTTAATACGCTTAATAATATCTATGCTTTAGTGCATACAAATTCTGATAATGCGTTAGGTGCAATCGAAAAATTATCATCTTTGTTAAGGTATTCATTATACAAAACCAAAACTGATGTATCCTTAGAAGATGAAATATCCCAAATTAGAAATTTTATAGATTTAGAAAGCATCAGACATAAAAATCACCCAAATGTTGAGCTAAATATTGAAGGGCTAACTAAAACTGTTAGAATACCACAATTTATTCTACTCCCATTTGTTGAAAATGCCTTTAAACATGGTAAATTACATAGTGATGAAAATCCAATTACAATCAACCTTAACATCTCTAATTCGATATTGAGTTATTCTGTAATTAACGAAATTGATGACAAGAAAAAAGATAAAGTTGGTGGTTTAGGATTAGACAACTTAAAAAAGCGATTAGAGCTTTTATACTTTAAGAATCATAAATTCTCTTGTAAAGCAGAAAACACATTGTATACTGCAAAACTAGAAATACCAATAGAATGACTTGTATTATAATTGATGATGAGCCCTTAGCAGTTGATTTATTAACTTCTTACGCTTCTAAGATTGAAGATTTAGAAGTCATAGGTAATTTTAATAATCCTATTGATGCTCTAAAATTATTAAGAGAAAATACTGTTGATTTATTATTCCTCGATATTCAAATGCCAGAGATTACTGGAGTAGAATTCAAGAAGATTATAAATCCTGATATTAAAGTCATTTTTACAACGGCATACTCAGAATATGCACTAGAAAGTTATGACCTAAATGCTGTTGATTATCTATTAAAGCCTATAACCTTTCAGCGTTTTCTAAAAGCAGTTGAAAAAGCCCAAAGCAAAAGTGTAGACGCTATAATACATGAGAGCAACGACTATATTTTTGTAAAAACAGAATACCGTCATCAGAAACTATTATTCTCAAATATCTTATATCTCAAAGGGCTTAGTGATTACGTTGCCATTCAAACTAAAGATGGTAAAGTGTTGACTTTGCAGAACATGAAAGATTTTGAACAAAGCTTACCAAAAAATAAGTTTATTCGTGTCCATAAGTCCTACATCGTCAGTTTAGAACATATAGAATATATAGAACGCAATCGCATCATTATTCAAGGAGAACATATACCAATTGGTGCTACATACAAAGATGCGTTTTGGGCTAAAATTAATGGATAAATTTACCCGTTGAACAAAGGTCTTTCAGACATTAATGCATTTACCTTTTCAGCAATAGCTTCAAGAACAGTTTCATTATCATGATTTGTAATCACTTCATCAATTAAGTCAACCACATAAGCCATATCATCTTCTTTAAGGCCACGTGTTGTAATAGCAGGCGTACCAACTCTAATACCCGAAGTTACAAACGGTGATTCTGTATCAAAAGGCACCATGTTTTTGTTTACAGTAATCTCTGCTTTTACAAGTGCTTGTTCTGCCGCTTTCCCTGTAATGTCTTTATTACGCAAATCAATTAGCATCATATGATTATCAGTACCATTAGAAATCAAATTATAATCTTTAGCTACAAATGCTTTAGCCATAGCATCAGCATTAGCTTTTACTTGAAGCATATAATGTAAAAATTCATCAGTAAGTGCTTCTCCAAAAGCAATCGCTTTGGCTGCAATGATATGCTCTAATGGTCCACCTTGATTTCCCGGAAATACACCAGAATCTATAAGCCCAGACATTTTACGCAAGTTTCCATTTTTTAGTCTTAAGCCAAATGGATTTTCAAAATTTTCACCCATCATGATAAGTCCGCCACGAGGGCCACGTAATGTTTTATGCGTCGTCGTGGTCACAATATGGCAATGTGGCATTGGATCGTTTAAAATGCCTTTTGCAATTAATCCTGCTGGATGCGAAATATCAGCAAGTAAAAGCGCACCAACATTATCAGCTACTTCTCTAAATTTTGCAAAATCAATATCTCTCGAATAAGCAGAAGCACCAGCGATAATCATCTTTGGTCTTTCCTTTTCAGCCATATCAGATAACATATCATAATCGATATATCCTGTGTCTTTTTTTACACCATAAAATGTAGGTTTATATAAACGTCCAGAAAAATTAACTGGTGAACCATGTGTTAAATGACCACCATGGGATAAATCAAAACCTAAAATAGTATCTCCAGGTTTTAAACAGGCATGATATACCGCTGTATTAGCCTGACTTCCAGAGTGTGGTTGTACATTGGCATATGCCGCACCAAATAAGGTTTTTGCTCGGTCAATAGCAATATTCTCAACTTCATCTACGACTTCACAACCTCCATAATAGCGCTTACCAGGATAGCCTTCAGCATATTTATTAGTTAATACAGAACCTGCAGCTTCCATCACCTGCGGGCTTGTAAAATTTTCTGATGCAATAAGTTCTATGCCATCAATTTGACGCTCTTTTTCAGCCTCTATTAATTCAAATATTTGTTCGTCGCGTTGCATATAATTTAATATGATGTTAAATGAGTTTCAAAAATACAAATTACATTAGTTTTAATTTGAAAAATCACGTAGATTTGAATGTAAATAATCAACATTTAATCAACAGAAGCCCTATGCCTTTATCAGCAAATAATCCAAACAGAACATCATGGTTATACGTTAACAAATATTCTGATTTTCCAATTCAAAACATTCCCTTCGGCGTGTTTCTAACAAAAGACGATATCATTACTATCGGAACACGAATTGGTGATACTGCAATTGATTTAGGTGCCTTGCATCAGTTAGGCTATTTTGAGGGTATTCCACTAACAGATGATATTTTTCTTCAAGATTCTTTAAATGACTTTATTGCAGATGGAAGAAAAACATGGAGAGCTGTAAGAAATAGAATTGCAGAAATTTTTGATAAAAACAACGATACTTTAAAAAATAATACGGCACATAAAGAAACTATTTGCTTCCGCTTGGATGAGATTGAAATGAAGATGCCTGTTCTAGTTGGCGATTATACCGATTTTTATGCCAGCAAAGAGCATGCTACTAATGTAGGGACAATGTTTCGAGGTACAGAAAATGCGTTAATGCCAAATTGGCTGCATCTCCCTGTAGGCTATCACGGCAGAAGTTCTTCGATTGTAACTACACATACATCAATACATAGACCGCAAGGACAAACGCTTCCTGAAGGTGCAGATAAGCCTGTATTTGGACCAAGTAAATTGGTAGATTTTGAATTAGAAATGGCCTTTATAACTACTGACGCTAACGATCTTGGTGAGCCAATCCCAATTGATGAAGCTGAGGAATACATTTTTGGTTTAGTGGTGTTCAATGATTGGTCTGCAAGAGATATTCAAAAGTGGGAGTATGTACCACTGGGCCCATTTTTAGGGAAAAATTTTGCATCATCAATGTCACCATGGATAGTCACTTTAGATGCTTTAGAGCCATTTAGAGTTGAGAGCCCTAAGCAAGACCCTGAACCATTGCCATACCTAAAAACAAAAGGCAAGCATAGTTTTGATATTAAATTAGAAGTTGGCATACAGCCTAAAGATGGTAAAGAAACGACAGTATGCAAATCTAACTTCAAATACATGTATTGGAATATGGCACAGCAATTGGCACATCATACAGTTAATGGTTGTCCTGTTAATTCTGGTGATATGATGGGTAGTGGAACCATTTCTGGACCAACTGAAGACGCTTACGGTTCTATGCTAGAATTGTCTTGGAAAGGCACAAAACCTCTTAAATTAAAAGACGGTACTGAACGTAAATTCATTAACGATTACGATACTGTTATCATGCGCGGTTATTGCGAAAATGATGATGTTCGCATAGGTTTTGGTCAAGTAAAAACACAATTATTACCAGTATTTAACTCAAAGAAAAACAAATAGTTACTAATAAATAGAATAAAAAAGTCCAGTTTTTAGCTGGACTTTTTTATGTTTGGCATAGCTATTGAAATCTACAATATAATCTCGATTATCGAGTGAAACCTTAAAAACCTACGATTATGAAAAAAACTACTCTATTACTCGTATTAGTTGTATTCGTCGTTTCGTGCGGATCAAAGAAAAAGGTGAAACGCGCCCTAACCTCTGGCAACTACAATGAAGCCATTTATAAAGCTGTAAAAAAGTTAAGTACTAATAAAGATGCTAAACGTAAGCAAGACTACATTCTTTTACTTAAAGATGCTTATGACAAGGCCAATGAAAGAGATTTAAATGCTATTGCTAGTCTAAAAGCTAGTAATAATCCTGAATACTATAAACGTATCTTTGAAACATACAATACCTTAGACCAAAGACAAAATGCAGTTAGACCGCTCTTACCATTGCGCATAAAAGGTCGTGAAGTATTTTTTAAAATCACTGACTTTACAAATGATATCGTCGAAGCTCGTGAAAATGTCTCTGATTATTTTTACGAAAAAGGAATTGCGCTTTTAGAAGGTGATGACAAGTTCCAATTGCGCGATGCTTATAACACTTTGTCATATATCGAAGATATAAATCCAAATTATGAAAAAACGCGTGAGCTCATGCAAGAAGCGCATGAGCGTGGCACTGCTCATGTGATTGTAGCCATAGAGAATCAGACCAATCAAATCATTCCAAGACGACTAGAAGATGCATTATTGGATTTTGACACCTATGGTTTAAACCAATTTTGGACAGAGTATCATGCCTATGAAAAAGACAGTATGGTATACGATTATGCCATGCAATTACGCTTAGCTCGAATTAATATATCTCCAGAACAAGTGAGAGAACGAGAAATATTGCGCCAAAGAGAAGTTAAAGATGGTTGGCAATACCAGTTAGATGCCAACGGTAATGTTGCAAAAGACAGTCTTGGTAACGATATTAAAGAAGATAAAATTATAACAGTAAGAGCTCGATTATTTGAGATAGAACAATTTAAACAAGCCGAAATCTTAGCCAATGTCGTCTTTACAGACTTAAAAGCTCAAGAAACATTAGAGCAATTTAACATCGATAGTGGTTTTATTTTTGAACATTTTTACGCCACCTTTAGAGGTGACAGACGCGCGCTAAATAGCGATGATAGAAACTTAATAAGAAATCGTGCTGTGCCGTTTCCAACGAATGAACAAATGGTGTTTGACTCTGGCGAAGACCTGAAATTAAAACTGAAAGACATTATTTCGGATTACAAATTATGATAGATTACAATAAAAAGCCTCGATATTATCGAGGTTTTTTTTACGACTATAAATTGAATTATTTTCACATTGAAAAACACTAATACTATGAGACTCGTATTTGCTACCAATAACCTTAATAAACTAAAAGAGGTGCAATCGCTTGTTCCAGAAAACATCAAACTATTAAGTCTAAAAGATATTGGTTGTACTGAAGACATCCCTGAAACACAAGCAACTATTGAAGGCAATGCCATCCAAAAAGCGGAGTATTTGGTTAAACATTATGGTTACGATTGTTTTGCAGACGATACAGGTTTAGAAGTCGAAGCACTTAATGGTGAACCAGGCGTCTACTCAGCGCGCTATGCAGGACCACAACGCAATGCCAATGACAATATGGATAAGCTTCTCAATAATCTTGAAAGCAAATCTAACCGAAATGCACATTTTAAAACCGTTATTGCATTACATCTCAATGGCGAATTAAAAACCTTTACAGGCATTTGTAAAGGCGAAATAACTACAGATAAACAAGGTGATAAAGGCTTTGGTTATGACCGTATTTTTAAGGCTGAAAGTTATACACAAACTTTTGCCGAAATTTCTTTAGAAGAAAAAAATAAGATTGGTCATCGTGGAAAGGCCGTAAAACAATTAATCGATTTTTTAACTAACTTGTAATAATCATATGCCCTTCAAAACTTTAATTTCTTCAGTTGTGATAATGCTATCTTTTTTTGTGTGTAATGCACAATCAGAAGAAGATAAAGTTACAAAAGCGTGTAATCAATTCATTCAAGGTCGAAAGCTATTAAGAGTAAATGATTCTTCATTAATAAAAAGTGTTGCAAGTGATTCATTATATGAACTTTTAATGCTCAACGACAAATACGCAAAAATGCTGAAAGCGCGCATTATTGAAGCAGATTTAAACATGAAAGTTAAATCTGTAGAAATTAATGATGATTGTGCCAGTTGTTTGATGACAAGCTACGAATATTATAAAATCCACCTTTGCAAAGATGACAATGGCAAATGGCGTATTAAAGGTGAAAACAGCATATTCCCAACTAAAAAACGTATCAACCGGGCAAAGAAAAAGATTATTAACTACGGAAAACAACAGAAATTAAAACCTAAAACAGACTCTATTATAAAGGCAGTAAATATCTTTTTTAAAAAGATTGACAGTTATTTTCTTGAAGAAGATATAAAACCATTAAAATCAATAACTGACGATGATACCTATCAATTTTTACAGACGTTTTATGAGTATGCTAAACAACGTAATGGCTTAGAAATATTACATAAAGAACTCAAAGCGCAAGACTTTACAGTTGGTGATTACTACAACGAAAATGGCTTTACAGAATTTAAGTTTTATAAAGAAGATATAACACTCATCTTAGAAAAAAATAGTGACAACGAATTTATAATCGTAGGTTTCAATGGTTATAAATCATCGACTATAACAGAACCAATCATGAAATCACTCTATCTAGAGTTTCTACGTGCTATGAAATTAGTACGTAAACCTAAATATAGAAACAAAGATCTAAACTAATAGAATTCACTTCATTAAAAAGAAAGTATTGATTATTGTAATTAATTGTAACTTTAAATCATCAAAAAACACTTTCAATATGTTTAGAATCAAACACTTGGCAAAATTATCTGTCCTTTTATTTTTTTCAATTTCTATTTCTAAAGTATCTGCGCAAGCAAATCCAACATATTCTGAAGCTGTAGAATCCAGAATTAAAGCTGTAGAAAATAATCTGCGGGATAAACCTATGGATTCTAGCGACGTTACTCATAAGCTTACGGAGCGCATGACCTTTCATAATACACCTGCCGTAAGTATCGCTGTTATCAAAAACTATGAGTTAGATTGGGACAGAGCTTATGGTTTTGCAGATAAAGAAGCGCAAATTCCTGCAACTACAACAACCTTATTCCAAGCGGCATCTATAAGTAAGTCTTTGAATGCCGTTGGTGTTTTAAGATGGGCAGAAACAAATACTATTGACTTAGAAGCAGATGTGGACACCTTTTTAAAAAGTTGGAAACTAAAATCTCGAAAAAAAGCAAATGGCAAAACCATAGGTATCGCAAGCATATTATCGCATTCTGCTGGTTTATCTAGACATGGCTTTGGAGGTTATGAAGTTGGTGAAGCGCTTCCAACTACACAACAAATTTTAGACGGCAAAAAACCAGCGAATACAAAAAAAGTAAAGTCTCTTTTTGAGCCCAACAAAAAGTTTAAATATTCTGGAGGCGGTACAACCATCACCCAACTCATTTTAACTGAAAACACAGGCATGACATACGACAGGTATATGAAAGAGCAGATCTTGGATCCATTAGGAATGACCGAAAGTTTCTATACACAACCACCGCCAAAAGATGCGGCATTAGCAACCGCATATTGGTCTAAAGGCCAGCCTCTAAAAACTAAGTATCATGTGTACCCAGAAATGGCAGCTGCGGGTTTATGGACAACGCCTACAGATTTGTCAAAGTACATTATAGAGATGCAGAAGTCTTTAAAAGGCGAATCCAATAAGCTGTTATCAAAAGGCATGACTGTAAAAATGATGACGCCTTATTTAGAAGGCGAAGCTATTGGCTTAGGGGTTTTTATTTCTGAAATTTTAGGGAAACAGTATTTCCAACATGGTGGAAGTAACGAGGGTTTTAAGTGTCATTACTATGCCAGCTTAGAAGATGGCAATGGGGTTGTCATTATGGTAAACTCTGAAAATTACGATATCATCACAGAGATTATAAGAAGTGTTGTTAAAGTTTACGAGTGGTAAGCTGACCGTTAAGTGTTAAAAAGCTAACTTCGCAAATGACAGACTGAGCTTGTCGAAGTTACATCAGATGAAGGCAATGATAACTAGACATATCATCGTGGTGGCATCTATAGCAAGCTAGATAAAATTGAGCGATATGAATTTGAAATTTATGAACAATAATATCTTACCTCATCACCAGGATGCAATTAATAACCTTGTGAAAGAATATCAGAATGATGAGAGGTATGAAGCTTTAATCATCGGCGGTTCAGTTGCCAAAGGATACGCAAAACCAGACTCAGATATCGATTTCATGATGGTTGCTACAGATAAAGAATTCAAAAATCTACAAAAAACTGGAGACTTTTTTATCAACCGAACGGACTTGACAGATTATCCCAATGGCTTTGTGGATGGAAAAGTCATCGATATGGATTACCTAAGGCAAGTCATCGATAGAGGAAATGAACCCACTCGAGCGGCATTTGATGGAGCAATCATAGCCTTTTCAAGAGTAGATGACCTTGCTGGCATCATCCACGCTATCCAGCAATACCCGGAAGCTGACAGGGACCAAAAAATACGAAAATTCTATTCGATGGCCTTCATTCAAAATTGGTTAATGGGAGAAGCAGAGCGGCATGACAACATTTATACAAAAAGCCGAGCAGCATCTCAGCTTGTACTATTTGCCGGTAGGTTGATTCTCGCATACAATCGAGTACTTTTCCCATATCACAAGTGGTTTTACGAATACTTATCAAGATGCAATGCCAAACCAAGAAATCTAATCAAAGAAATGAATCAGGTTTTAAACCAACCTTCTGTGAAAAATGCTAATCGGCTCTTCGAAAGCGTCCGAGGATTTAGGGATTGGAATATAATTGACATTGAAGCTTTTCATTGGTTTATGGAAGATGTAGAATGGTCTTGGAGAGATAATAAATTTCCGCTTGAGGATTGGTAATGCATAAGAAAAATGAGTGTTGGAATTGGAACGAAGCAAAAAAATAAAGAAATGCCAACAATTTATATAAGTTATTAAAACGGCTCATATACAAGATTATTAATAGTACCTTCAAATAATCATATAAATATAAAGTCAAATAAAAGTGTATCTTTGCACGCTGAAAGTCAAAGGGTTGATTTTCATTAATTTCCTCAGGGTGAGGATGTGTTACAAGAAGTCTTAGGTTTAAGTATGTCGATTCGCTTCTTATGTAACACCACATAACATAATCGAATACTTACAAGAAAGTAATGCGTACATTCCAAGAACTCGGTCTTAACGAAGACCTTTTGAATGCTATCACGGATATGGGTTTTGTAACCCCAAGTGATGTCCAAGCACAAGCCATCCCATTATTATTAAACGAAGAACGTGACCTCGTTGCATTAGCACAAACCGGTACAGGTAAAACTGCAGCATTTGGTTTTCCTATGCTCGAGAAAATAGATATTGATAGTCGTACGACGCAAGGTCTTATCTTATCGCCTACCCGTGAGCTTTGTTTACAAATTACAAACGAGCTTAAACAGTATGGTAAATACTGTAATGGTCTTAATGTTGTTGCCATCTATGGTGGTGCTAGCATTACAGAACAAGCCAAACAAGTAAAACGTGGTGCACAAATTATTGTTGCTACTCCTGGTCGTATGAAAGATATGATTAGTCGTAAGCTCGTCGATATCTCAAAAATACAATACAGTGTTTTGGATGAAGCTGATGAGATGCTTAATATGGGCTTCTATGAAGATATTACAGACATCTTATCGCATACACCAGACGATAAAAGTACTTGGTTGTTCTCCGCAACAATGCCGAGAGAAGTGGCTGCGATTGCGAATAAATTTATGTACGATCCCTTAGAAATTACAGTTGGTAATAAAAACGAAAGTACAAGCAATGTCTCTCACGAGTACTATTTAGTAAATGCCAGAGACCGTTACCAGGCCTTAAAACGTTTGGCAGATGCACATCCAGATATCTTTTCTGTAATTTTCTGTAGAACCAAACGTGATACACAAAAAGTAGCAGAAAACTTAATAGAAAGCGGTTATAGCGCTGGTGCCCTACATGGTGATTTAAGTCAAAACCAACGTGACTTGGTCATGAAATCGTTTAGAAACAAACAAATACAAATGCTGGTTGCTACTGATGTTGCGGCTCGCGGTATTGATGTCGACGATATTACGCATGTAATTAATTACCAATTGCCAGATGAGATAGAAACATATACACACCGTTCGGGACGTACAGGTCGTGCTGGTAAAACAGGGGTTTCTATGGTTATTGTTTCAAAAAGTGAATTGCGAAAAATAAAAACCATTGAGCGTATTATTAAAAAGCAGTTCGAGAAAAAAGACATTCCTAGCGGCACAGAAATTACCGAAGTACAATTAATGTCTTTAGCCAATAAAATTCATACCACAGAAACTGGTGATGAAATAGATAAGTATTTAGAAAGCATCAATGAGTTATTTGTAGATACTTCTAAAGAAGATTTAATCAAGAAGTTCTTCTCAGTGGAGTTTAACCGCTTCTTTAACTACTATCAAAAATCAAAAGACCTTAGCGTTGTTGATGCTAGAGATGGTGGCGAAGGTAGAGTATCGTCAAACGACACCCGTTACTTTATTAATGTTGGACGCAAAGATGGTTTTGATTGGATGAAGTTAAAAGACTTCTTAAAAGAAAAACTAGAATTAGGACGTGACGATGTCTTTAAAGTAGATGTTAAAGAGAGTTTTTCGTTTTTTAATACGGAGAAAACACTGCAAGAAAAAGTCTTAGCATTCTTTACAGACTTTAAGCACGAAGGTCGTTTTGTAAATGTTGAAGTATCTGAAAACAAAGGCAGAAGCGGCAGTGGTCGTAGACGTGATGGTGGCGGCCGAAGAAGAAATAGCGGTGGCGGACGTAGACGTTCTGATGATAGACGAAGCGAAAGACGTTCTAGCGATAAAAAACCAAGACGTTCTGATGATTCAGGAAATAGAGGCAATAGACGCAGCAGACGCTCTAATAATGATAAGCCAAGAGGAAGGCGCTCTGAGCATTCTGGTTCAAATTTTTCGGGTTCTGATAGACCAAGACGTTCAAGAAGGAAATAGCATTTTGACAGAAGTTTAGACCAAAATTCTAGGCTTTTTAAGTAAGTGAGGTGTTAATATTACGTCAAAGAAATAATAGTACTATAATAAAATCCGTTTTGTTTAGTACCTTTACACAGTTAGCAAAAACATGAGGCATTACTTACTTCTTTTTCTATGTTTTTTATCCGTTTATGCATTCGGACAAGACACCGAACCTGCTAATGAACCTACGAGAGTCCAAGCGACAATTATTAGTAGTACGACTAAATTACCACTTGTAGATGCTAATGTTGTAAATCTAAATCAGGTTATTGGTACAACCACAAATGACGATGGGGTTTTTGATATTAGAGCTAAAGTAAATGATACGCTTCACTTATCGTACATAGGTTACAAGTCTATAAAAGTCCGTGTGACCAATGACTGGATTAAGTTTGGTAATACAGAGATAGAAATGACAGATTTAGCTCTAGCTTTAGAAGAAGTTGTTGTTAATCAGCTAAAACTTACCGGTTATTTAGAGGTAGATATTAAGCAAATTCCTATTAGAACAAATAATCGCTTTAGAATTTCTGGTCTGCCAAATCAAGGTTATGAAGGTGGACAAACCAATGTCGTAAATAAAGTTTTAGGCGCCATTTTTAATCCTGCCGATTTCCTCTATAAAATGTTTGGTAAAAAGCCCAACCAGATGCGAAAGCTAAAGGAAATGAAAAAGGATGATGAAATTAGAAATCAGCTTGCTAAGCGTTTTGACCGTGAAATGCTAACGGTTTTATTACAAGTAGACAAATACGATTTAGACGAAATTGTAAATCAGTGTAACTACTCTAGAGACTTTATAAGAACGGCTAATGACCTTCAAATATTAGACGCAATAAGCGAATGTTATGAAGAGTACAAAGTTCTTAATCGTAACAGTGAACGCAAAAGAGGCAAGAAAAAGGTAACACCTTAAGCTTTTGAATGTAAGGCTACGCGATTTCCTTCAGAATCTATAAAAACACCCATATGACCATGCTCCTCTGAGATTTTGGTTTTAGCTTTGTAGATTTTTCCGCCTGAAGCTTCTACTCTATCCAATTCATTTTGCACGTTTTCTGATATAAAATAAACTAATGTCCCTTCTTGACTTGGCACATAAGAGTCTTGAAAAATTAATGTTCCAGTCGCGCCATAAGCACCATTATTATTTGGAAACCAACCCATTAGCAAACCTCCAAAGTCGACAATATTTATTTCAATATTAAAGACAGTTTCATAAAACGCTTTTGCGCGCTCCATATTGTTTACCGGAATTTCAAACCAACCTACCATAATATTGTTTTTTGTTATTGAAATTTACAAAAATTTAAATTCCTGATTGATATCGTTCTACTATAGCGTCATAATCTTTTATGGTTTTCTTTATCCAATCAAAACGTTTTTCGATAATTTCCGCATCTGAAAGTTGCCAGTTGATATGAGACTTACGAAGCTTTGATGTCAAATGCTGAAGAATGATAGCGGCAGAAACAGATATGTTTAAGCTCTCCGTAAAACCTACCATAGGTATTTTTAAAAAACAATCCGCATGGTCCATAGCATAATCTGATAAACCCTCGGTCTCACGACCAAAAAAGAAGCACGACTTATTAGAGATATCAAAATCAACCAAATCACAATCATTAGTATGAGGTGTGGTTGCGACTATCTGGTAGCCTTTTTGCTTGAGTGTATCAATACAAGACTTTGTGCTATTATATCTATTTAGGTCTACCCATTTTTGAGCGCCCATAGCAATTTCTCGGTCAATCCGTTTAGAGTTAACCTCTTCAATAACATTGACTTCTTGTATTCCAAAAACATCACAAGTGCGTATAACAGCACTTGTATTATGCAATTGATACACATCTTCTGTTGCCACAGTAAAATGTTTCGTACGTAAAGGCAAGACCGTATTAAATCGTTGTAAACGATTTTCAGTAAGATATCCTTCGAGATGCTTTAGTAGGTCCAAATCATTCATTAATCTAAAATATAAAATATGTTGTCATTGGCTTTATTCATTATTTTTATCCTATGAAATGAGCTATAACAATTCTTGATGCCAACCGAGATGTTTAATAGCGAATTACATCTGACCTTAAAAAACAATAAATTTAAACAGATGAAAACACACATTGTTGTATTAACTGGTGCAGGTATGAGTGCCGAAAGTGGTATTAAAACGTTTAGAGATGCTGATGGACTTTGGGAAGGGCACGATGTTATGGAAGTAGCTTCACCGCAGGGTTTTTGTAATAACCCTGAATTAGTTCTGGACTTTTATAATCAAAGGCGACGACAACTTAAAGAGGTGAAACCAAATGCTGCACATATCGCTTTAGCGAACCTAGAAGAAGCTTATAATGTCTCGATAGTTACTCAAAATGTTGATGACTTACACGAACGTGCAGGAAGCACAAATGTATTACATCTTCATGGTGAGCTAAGAAAAATTCGTAGTACAGGAAACCCAACAGACATAAGGGATTGGCAGGAGGACATTAATCTTGGTGATATTTGCGACAATGGCTATCAATTACGACCGCATATTGTTTGGTTTGGTGAAGATGTGCCTATGATTGAAGAAGCAATAACCATTTGTGAGACTGCAGATGTACTTATTATTATAGGTACAAGCATGCAAGTATATCCTGCTGCAAGTTTAATGAACTTTGTAAAATCAACAATTCCTATCTATTATATAGATCCAAAACCTGCAGAAATTAGTAACTCAAAAGTAACGGTTATACCAGAACCTGCTACAGCAGGCATGGAAAAATTAAAGACCTATCTAAAAAGATAGGTCTTTATAATTACTTACATTTCTTATCTGGTTTAAGAAATTTCATCTTTCGCGTTGCTGTGTTTTCAGTAACTTCTTCACAATAGATATTGTTTACCAAAGCACCTGTTTCCATTATGACTTGCACGTATGTTATTTTACCAGGCTCAACATTAACTTGAAATTTTTCAGCTTTTTTCTTTGATTTCTTACCCCCAAATTGAACTGACACAATATGACTTCCTGGACTTACTTCATGCATTGAATAACGTTTATTATTTAATTTACATACAAACTTTTCATCTATAAATGTTTTAAACGCAGAAGCAGAGCCAAAAAATCCTGTTTTTCTAATAAAACAAATAGTTCCTGTCTCTGATGTTGAAGATTCTGATGATGAAGATTCTCCAGATTCTTGCCCGTATGTAAAGGTTAGGCAGGAAATTAAAAAAGCTAATAAAATAAATTTCAAATTTTTCATTATAATGTGTTAAATATTCAGCTCAAATATAATATTGATTTTGAATAATTCAACATCAATTATTTAGTCTTGATTAGAAAGTTTAAAAAATTCATTTACCGACTTACCAAAAACTTTAGATAGCTTTAATGCCAATACTGTAGAAGGCACATATCTATTGGCTTCAATTGAGTTTATTGTCTGCCGTGAGACACCTATTTTTTTTGCTAAATCATCTTGCGTTAGGTTTAATATCGCACGCTCTACTTTAATTGTATTTTCCATTACCTGTAACGCTTTAAAGTATAATAAAAACCCAATTGTATTAAAAACATAAAACTCAACAATTGAAAATCTCCTAATTCTTTATAAGCTTCGCCACCAGAATGTACTATGTTAGAAACTCCAAACTCAACATAAGGCATTATTATAGCGTAAAGCACACCTATAATAAAAGCAATGGCATAGGATTGTGCACGTATGGCAATAGTCATCTCATCCTCTTCCTTATCTCGTGATAAGGAGATACACAATAGACCAATAATAAATACTTTTCTTCCTATACCTCTTATAAAATCTGCTTGGTCAGGAAACTGACTTCTAACAAAAAACAATACAAATGCCATAATAACTATTACTAGACCTATCCATTTAAAGGACGTAGGTAATCTAAAATCTAATACTTTCTGTATGCGATGACGCTCGCATTCTGCAAAACTCTTTCCACTCATAATTGACAAATTTACTGTATATTAAGTAAAATTATTTTTACTATATGACAAATTTACTTTACATTTTTGAATTACACAAAAGAATTTTATAAAAGTTGATATTGTGATTTTCAAGTTGAACATCTGACAAAATCAGTTAAAATTGAATTTATCTATACACTATCTACAATTGTAATCTTTACCCTGTAACCAATTTTTAAGTTTATCGTCTTAATTATAAACTAAATCAATCAATAGATGAAACGCAAAAAATTACTAAAAAGGACATTATTAATCTTAACTCTACTAATAATAACATTTGTATCTTTTCTCTTATATCAAACTAAAGACGATATAAATGCAAACTTGACTAACATAGAGGAGAAATTAAATAAATATTACAGCCCAAATACGATGGGTGGATTTGCTGTTTCAGTATTCAATGCAGATAGTACTATCTATTCAAAAGGATTTGGATATTCTAGTATACAAGATAAAAAACCTTACACTACCAATACTCAACAGTATATAGCTTCTATATCTAAGACTACAATTGGTATTGCATTAATGAAAGCTGAAGAACTAAAGTTATTAACTATTGATGACCCAATAAATAAACACCTACCTTTTAAAATTTACAATCCAAATTTTCCAAACGATGAAATTACACTTAAACAATTAGCCACACATACATCTTCATTAGATTATAATGAATTAGTTGTAGAATCACTTTATATCGAGGAGACTGAAAAAGACAAAAGCTTGAACTCATTTATGAGTGATTATTTTGAACAGGGTAAATATGGCGAAGTTAAATTTACCAAATTTAAGCCAGGTTCAGATTGGAGTTATTCTAATATTGGTGCAAGTTTAGCGGCTTATGTTATTGAAATTGTATCAGGAACTTCTTTTTCAGATTTCACACAAGTTCATATTTTTAATCCGCTTAAACTAAATGAAACTTATTGGAAAAAATCTAAAAGTGACTCTTTACTGCACACTAGCTATTATGAACCGGTTGAAGACTCAATCACTAATGTTCAAACAAGTGGTGTAATATTATATCCAAGCAGAGATGTAATTACTAATGTCAGGGATTTGACAAAATACTGCCAAGCAATTATCTCAAATAATAATATCCTTTTAAACTCAGAATCATTTGAGAAAATGCTTTCACCACAATTAAATGGTCCAATTACCAATCTCGAAGATGATAACAACGGTTTATTCTTTATGATAGACAGAAACAACTATGGTATCACCTATCAACTGACAGGAATGAGTGGTGGAGATAATTGTATTACCACAATGATGTGGTTTGATCCTAAAACAAAGCTTGGCTATATATTTTTAGGGAATACTGGAACGAGTAAATTGAATAGGTCGAATCATAATTGGATTTATAATGCCTTAGTTAGTCTAGGATACAACTATACAATTGACAATTCTACGGTTAGTGAAAAAGCTAAATTGCGATGGCATAATATATACAATAGAGTTAGAGCAGTTTTTTAACCACAAACTAACTCTTACCAACAACTTATAAAAGTAATAGCACTTTAAATACCAGCTAAAATAACTTATTCTTCTCCTCTATCCATTTGCTCATATACTTTGTACTTTGCAAGGTATGATGTTGGAGTAATAGCCCTATAAAATTTTTTTGACGATGAGTCTCTAAGTTTTGATTTAATTCGTTTATTCTGTGTACAAAATCTGTTTCAAAATGTATAGTATTAAAGCGGTTATTCAAGGCTATAAAACCATTAGCTTGTTTTTCTAACCAAAGCGATTCATTTTGGTATAAATCCACCGCATTTTTAACAAACTCATTACTATCATCAGAAACAAAGCCATTCGACTTATGATCTCCAAACATACCTTCCGCCGCAATTTTGGTCATGATACATGGTGTCCCATTTTTCATCGCATCGATAAGCTTACCTTTTAAGCCTGCACCAAAACGCAATGGTGCTAAACAAAGTCTAGAATTTTGCATGACAACATCAACATCTTCAGCAAAACCTTTGATTAAAAAACCATCTTTTTGATGATGCAACTGCAATACCTTTTGCGATTCGTATGCGCCGTAAACATGCAGTTCCGCTTTAGGTAATTGCCGTCTAATTAACGGCCATATTGTTTGTTTTAAGTATAAAACGCCATCATAATTAGGTGCGTGTAAAAAATTACCAATAGTTATAAAATGCTGACGTTTTTCAAAATCGGGAAACTGTGCGTTTTCATTTTTTTCAATTGGGTCTATCAAAAAAGGCAAATAATACAGTAATTTTCTATCTACCTTAAGTTGATTTACCAATATACCTATTTCGGCTTCAGAAATTATCAAGCTTAAATCACAGCGATATATACTGGCAACCTCTCTTTTAGTGAAGTCGTTTTGCAGGTGGGCTATTGAGAAATCTGCATGTTCTTTTAGAGCTATTTCTCTTCCCTTTCGCAATCCATGTAGGTCTTCAGTATCAAGAATTCTTATGGCTTTAGGGCATTGCTCAGCTACACGCCAACCAAATTGTTCTTCAGTCATAAAGCGATCAAAAAGCACAATGCTTGGATTAATACCTTTTATAAAATCATCAAATGATGCGTTATTTAATTCTATAGATGCAGTTTTTACCTCAATAGAGCTTAAATCAAAAGCTTTATCGTTTTCGTTAGCAGTAGTTGCAAACGTGATGTCAAAGCCTTGTTTTTGGAATTGCTGAATGAGCTGTATCATTCTACTACCAGCTGCAGAACTTTTGGGTTCTGGCCAAACAAAACCAATAATTAAGAGCTTTTTAATAGACACGTTATCTATTCTGGTTGCTTCATCTGAAGGGCATATTTAGTACGTACACCTTTTGCCCAACTCACAACAGCATTAATTTGTTCTGCCGATAAATCTGCATCACCATGTGTCCATGTATAACTATGTAAAGGCATTTCTTTTTCTTCTACTTCTTCTATAAGCTCATCAAACTTATGATCTTTTTTCTTTAATGAATAATCATTCCATTTAGACACATTAAAATGACCTTTCCCATGTTTAATATGGTCATTCAACCAATAATTCACAGGTGTAATTGCATTATACCAAGGATATCTAGTACTATCACTATGGCAGTCAAAACAAGCGTTTTTCAATATAATTTTTACGTCTTCAGGTGGATTAGTTTCAGCTAAAAACGCATCAATCGATGCCAAATCACCTTCGTTCTTTTCTGGCCCAAAAAACTGAGCAAGTACAAATACTATTAATAGAGCTAAACCTAATTTTTTGAGCAATTTTTTCATCGTGTTATTTTAATTAATTTAGAAGCGTTAAAATAAGAAACCTTTTGACAAAAGACCAACTTTACAAAGAATTAAATTACGTAAATCATTCACGAGAGAAACGCCTGTTTTATGCAAATCTTGTCATTGATAATCCTGAGTTAATTCCACCGCTATTAGAGATTCTTTTTACAGTAGATGATAAAATATCTTGCCGTGCGGCATGGGTTTTTGAATTTATGTGTGGCGAAAAACTAGAAGCTATTATACCTTACTTAGACACTTTTACAGAACATATGTCAAAAGTCCATTTGGACCCAGCAGTGCGACCCGTTGCAAAGGTTTGTGAGTATTTAATTAAAGATTATTACTCAAAAACTGAGAACAAAATTAAAACGCACCTCACTCAAACTCATAAAGAAAAGATTGTAGAGGCGTGTTTTGATTGGATGATTAATGACGAAAAAATAGCACCTAAAGCCTATGCCATGAATAGTTTGTTCTTACTTGGTAATGAGATAGATTGGATTCATCCAGAATTAGCCATCATACTTAAACGCGATTACCAAATGCAAAGTTCTGGATTTAAAGCCCGAGCTAGGCATATTTTAAAGAAAATAGACAAATAAATGGCATAAGTAAAATTTTAGTAAATCTTAGTGCTTGCTGCTTCTTACTTCTATCTGACTTTGTTATCTTTGATGTTTTTAAAATTCTAAACGCAAATGGCACTCTCATCACTGAATGCAATCTCTCCAATTGACGGCAGATATCGCTCTAAAGTCGACGCTCTAGGTAATTATTTTTCTGAAGAAGCACTTATAAAATATCGTGTTTTAGTAGAAGTTGAATACTTTATTGCACTTTGTGAAATCCCATTACCGCAATTAGAATCTATTAATGCTTCTATTTTTGAGGACTTAAGAGCTATTTACAAAGATTTCTCAGCTGAAGATGCTACTGCAATTAAAGATATTGAAAAGGTCACTAATCATGATGTAAAAGCAGTAGAATACTTTATCAAAGAAAAATTTGATGCTTTAGGACTTTCTGAATACAAAGAATTTATTCATTTTGGATTAACATCTCAAGACATAAATAATACAGCTATTCCTTTAAGTATTAAAGATGCTATGAATGATGTATATGTCCCAGAATACTTTACACTTTTAGAAAAAATTGAAAGTCTTGCAGAAGAATGGAAAGCTATACCTATGCTTGCTAGGACGCATGGCCAACCCGCCTCTCCTACTCGTTTAGGAAAAGAAATTTTAGTGTTTGCCGTTAGATTAAAAGAACAATTTAATTTGCTGAATGACATTCCAAGTGCAGCCAAATTTGGAGGTGCAACTGGTAATTTTAATGCGCACAAAGTTGCCTATCCTAATATAGATTGGAAAGATTTTGGAACACGCTTTGTACAAGAAAAGCTAGGTTTACAACATTCGTTCCCAACGACGCAGATTGAGCATTACGACCATATGGCAGCTTTATTTGATGCTTTAAAACGCATCAATACCATAATTATAGACTTAGACAGAGATATCTGGACCTATGTTTCTATGGATTATTTTAAGCAAAAAATTAAAAAAGGAGAAGTAGGAAGTTCAGCTATGCCGCATAAAGTAAACCCTATTGATTTCGAAAACAGTGAAGGCAATCTTGGTATCGCTAATGCTATTTTTGAACATCTATCTGCTAAACTACCTATATCAAGATTACAACGAGACTTAACAGATAGTACCGTTTTACGAAATGCAGGTGTGCCATTTGCACATACACTAATTGCGTTTAAATCTACGTTAAAAGGTCTAGGGAAATTGTTATTGAATGACCTAAAGTTTAAACAAGATTTAGAAAACAACTGGGCTGTTGTAGCAGAAGCCATACAAACGATTTTAAGACGAGAAAATTATCCAAACCCATACGAAGCTTTAAAAGGATTAACTAGAACCAATGAAGCTATTACGCAGTCTTCGATTTCTAATTTTATTGATACTCTAGACGTCCCAGATACCATTAAGAATGAACTAAAGACGATTACTCCTAGTAATTATACGGGCATATGAAATTTAAGTTACCCTTTCCTATAAATAACAACACAATATCGCTAATTTTTGTGGTAATCATCACTATTGTTTTTTTTGGGGCTGGGCTTTTTGATATACTTGATTTTGTAATTGTAAAGATTTTATTAATCGGACTTACTGGTGCTCTTGGATTAATAGTATCTATTATTTTATTTAAAAAAGAGATTATAAAAAATCGTCCAAAGGAAAATCCTAAGGACGATTCTAATTAACATTTTAATTTTCAATAAATAGAGGTCAGTCTATTTAAAAAAATCTGTTAAGCCATTAAGGTCTGTATCTTCAAATTTTACATCGTTCATAATTGTACTTAATGAAACTAAATCATTCGCATTCATATCATCACCTAAAATTCTAGCAACCATAAAACCTTTATCATTTGCATTTCCTAGAACAATTAATTCGTCAATGCTTTCAACATCTCCTATGAACTTAACTACAAATTTCCCATCTGTAGTATTACCACCACGCATTAATTCTTCGTATTTAGGGTCTTTAAGAATTGTTTTTACGTTTTCTAGCTCAGTTTTGTAAACATCTATATTATTACTATCTACTTTAAACGCCAAGACATTAAGCTTATCGATTGACTTGTAAGCTTTCTCTTGTTGTTCTGAGAGTTCAACTTTATCTACATCGATAAAACTAGTAGGAATATCAAAGGTTGTAAACCCAGGTTTTAACTCATTATCTACATAATAAGTTTGCAATGTTGGCCCATTGCTACAGCTTACAAAAGCAGTAACAACTAGGGCTAACATCACAAGTTTTTTGATTGATTGAAATTGCATAATAATTGATAATTAGTTTTTCTTCTTATTCGCTTTTTTAAGCTGATCACCCCCAGGCATATTCATCTGGTTGGTCAATTTTGAAATCTGTCTTAAGTCAATATCACCAGTAAGAGATAATACTACAGTTTCAATTTCACGCTTCTTACCATTAATTTCAATATCCTGTCCTTTAGTCATTTCTTTTAGACCGTTGACAAACATTAATAACTCTTTTACGTGGTTTTCATCTTTACCTTCTTTAACATAAAAGAATACTGTTTGATCACCATCCTTAATACGCATTAACTCTTCTAAGTCAGACTTCTTTAAATAAGACTTCACTGTAGAGTTCATGTCCGCAGATATTCTTTCGTCTCCTGTTGTAAATACTTTAAAGCCAGTAATATTTTTAGCCATATCTACAAATTCTTGAGCTTCAGGGTCATCTAAATCTATACCCATAGTTGCTAACATCTTAAACATTTTTTGGTTAACTACTACTGATGTTACACCGTCTAAGTCTTCGAATTTATCAAAGATTCCTTGTCCAAAAGACACCGCCGATGTTAATACAAAAGCTACTATTAAAATTAAATTTTTCATGATTCTTGTTTTTGTGTTATTACTTTAAAAGTTTGTTTGTTGTTTTTCCGAATTCTTTTACAAAATTTGCTTTGTAAATTCCTGCATTAAAGTTATCTGATGCCATTTCTAAGACATTGATACTTGACGCGCCTTCATTAAAATTTGAAGACATAAAGGCCAAAGCATTTTTTGTTTTGTTATACAATTCTATTTCTTCTTGAGAATACGTTGGGCTACTCCACATTTGTGGTATCATAATACCAAACATCAAAACTGCGGCTGCTGCGACTGAAATCCATTGGTAGAAATTTGATTTCTTCTTAGTGTTTAATGGAACGTCTTTAGTAAACGCTTCTTGCTGCGTATTAGTAAAATAGACAAATAAGGGCTTGTAAGACTCTAAATGAGGTGCTACATTAGCACTATTGAAGTATGCTCTTAATTGTGCTTCTTCCTGCAGTGTTGTTTCTGCATTGTCGTACTTTTCTAATAATTTTTCGATACTATTTAATACCATAACTATGTGTCTTAGTTAATTGTTCTCTTATAGCTTTTCTAGCTCTTGATAAGGCGACACGTATTGCTGTTTCGTTCATGTCTAACATTTTAGAAATCTCTGCAAAATCGTATTGCTCTACATCTCTAAGCTGAACTATAATTTTTTGTTGTTCTGGTAATGTTTCTATTATGCTTGAGACCCAGTCAACACTATCTCTTGCTTCTACTTGTTTTTGCAATGACGAGTGACCTTTATCTTGATAATTACTATGTACTATCTTTAGATTTTGAGCTTGTTTAGACTTTAAACGATCTAAACAAAAGTTCTTAGTCATGGTCATAGAAAATGCTTCTACATTTTTATAGTCACTGATTTTCTGTTTGTTATTCCATAATTTCAAAAGTATTTCTTGTGTTGCATCTTCGGCTTCTTCACGAGAAACCAGTAAACGTTTTGCTAAACGAAACACTTTGTCCTTAAATGGCATCACTAAGCTTACAAAATCTGCCTGTGTCATTACTTGGTTTTGATTGGTTGAAAAACAATTTTACTTGCTTTCATAATTACGACGATGTATAACATATTTTGTTACAATCGTTTAAAAATAAATTGCAATTATTTGATTTTCAATAATTTAAAATTAAAAATAATTATAGAATACTTGACTTAAAAATCGTTCATCGTATTTTCTTTTTAATTCTACAATATTGTAAGTAAATTTAGAGTTTTACAACTGATATCTATAATTGCTACAGTAAACCCAAAGAAAAAGAAAGATGAAAAAATTTAAAGTATTATTACTTACACTAACATTAGCCCTTTTGGCTTCAAGCTGTTTTGAAGATAGAGATGATAATCTCGTTTTGACAAATGACGTTAAGGACTTTGTATGGAAAGGCATGAATGAATTTTATGTGTATGGTAATGATGTCCCTGATTTAAGAAATGAACGTTTCGGATTAAATGGACTCGATAATAGATACGAAACAACACCTGAATATTTGCAATACCTAAGTGAATTCTCGTCTCCCGAAGCAATTTTTGACGCTTTAGTTTTCGATGCTGGTAATACAGATCGGTTTAGTAGAATATTTCCAGATTTATTTGTTGCATTAGAATTATTTCAAGGCACAACAACTACCAATGGTCTAAGGTTTTCTGTATTTCCTGTTCCAGGAAGCTCTAATGAAGTTTTTGCAGTTGTAAGACTTGTACTTAATGGCAGTACTGGAGATTTAGCAGGAATTGAAAGAAATATGGTCGTAACTGGAGTTGATGGTACCACATTGAATACAACAAATTTTTCAGATTTATTAACTCAAGACACTGCAACTTTCAATTTTGCGGACTATGATAATAATGGAACTGAAGCATTTGATGATGACATTATAACACCTAATGGCACAAGTATTACAGTTTCTAAAGCAACATTCACTGATAATCCTGTTCACCGTGTGGAGGTTATAGTTGAAGATAATGAGACCATTGGTTATATAATGTATAATAGTTTTAGGGATAATTTTGAAACAGAGTTAAACCAAGCTTTTGCGCAATTACAAGCGGCTAATGTAGAACATCTAGTTCTAGATTTAAGATACAATGGCGGTGGAGCAATTGTTACTGCAGCGCGTTTAGCAAGCATGATTACTGGCCAGTTTAATAACCAATTGTTTTCTAATGCCGTGTTTGGCCCCAACAGACAAGAGAACAACACATCATTTAATTTCACAAATACAATAACCGGAGGAGCAGCAATTAATAGTTTAAATTTAGACAAAGTATATGTCCTTACTACTGACGATTCTGCTTCTGCAAGTGAATTAATCATTAACAGTTTGAGACCTTATATTGATGTTGTTCAAATTGGTACAACAACGACGGGTAAAACTACAATTAATAGACTTCTATTTGATTCTCCAAATTTTGGGACACAACAAGTAACATCTGCTCATACTTATGCACTTTTCCCACTTATTGGTGATTCGTCCAACTTAAATGATGTTTTAGTTCCGTCTACAGGATTAGTACCTAATATTGAATTAGCAGAGTCTAGAGCTAATTTTGGAACACTTGGCGACCCTAACGAGCCATTATTAGCAAGAGCTATTGCAGATATTACTGGAAGTGGACGTATTTCAAATTTCACAAACAATTCAGGTTTACCAGAATTAAAATCGAAGAAATTAGAAGAACCTCTTGATGGTTACATGTATATCAATCAGTAAATAACCAGAATCATCAAACACAAAACCTATTTTAATTGGAGTTCTGGTAAAGACTCTGCATTGGCTTTATATGATTTATTAAATGGTAAAGAGCACAAGGTTGAAGAATTAATCACTTCTGTTAATAGCTATTACAATCGTGTGAGTATGCACGGGCTTAGGTCAGAATTACTTTTTACTCAAACCAAAGAAATAGGTATCCCTGCTAGTATTATTGAATTGCCTGAACAGCCTACTATGCTAATTTATGAACAAAAAATGCTGGAAGTTACAAGCCAATTAAAAGCTAAAGGGTTTACACATGCTGCTTTTGGAGATATTTTTTTAGAAGATTTACGAACTTACAGAGATACTCAATTACAAAAGCAGAAGCTACAATCTATATATCCGCTTTGGAAAAAAGACACGAAGACACTAATTAAACGCTTCTTAGAATTAGAATTTAAAACAGTCATCGTTTGTGCAAACTCTAAATATTTTGATGAGAGTTTTGTTGGTACAATTATAGATCAACATTTTATAGACAATCTTCCTAAAGACGTCGATCCTTGTGGAGAAAATGGTGAATTCCATACTTTCTGTTTTGATGGTCCTATTTTTAAAAATCCTATTAATTATGAGGTCGGCGAAAAAGTTTATAGAGAATATAATACTCCCAAAAGAAAAGAGGATTCTGTTTGCGCGTCTGCCAAAACCGGGTTTTGGTACTGCGATTTAATACCATAAAAAAGCCACTTCAGTTGAAGCGGCTTTTTTTTTCAATTACCCTACTTGACGCTCAAGAGCAATATAATGTGTTTTATTTCCATTATTATGTAATGGGAAAATTTTTACCTCACATTTATATGGTGTTCCATTTTTCTTATGATTAATAATCACGTCTTTAAACGGTAAATCTGCCTTTAGACGCTTTCTTATTCTTTGCTTACTCGCTGTAGACGTTTTAGAACCTTGTAAAAATCTTGGCGTTTTAGCTAATGCCTCCGTTTTGGTAAAACCTGTCATGTCAGAAAACCCATTATTTACCCATAAAATTTTCTGATTGATGTCAGTGACTATAATTGCTTCAAATTGTTCTGTTTCAAAAATAGCATCCATATTATTTTGCCAATTAAATTTTGAAGCCAAAGATTTAATTTTAATAATATCCTGAAATCTTCTAGATTCATTCATTTTTTTAGAATTGACTTCGCTATATAAATCCCAACTCATTAAAGGAAGTCTTAGTTCATTAGGCTCAATTTCTGAATAGATTTTATTAAAATTGTTTTCACTAATAGCGGAAAGATAAATGTCTAATGCCATCATATTAATTAAATTATTCTTCATAATTCAATCATATTACAGCTTAAGATTAAATCCTAAACTAACATTTCTTCCTAGTGTTGAAAAACCTATAATTTCAGAATAGTCTTCATTAAATAAATTATTGACTGTTACAAAAACTTTCAATTTATTATTCTCCAACAATTTATGACTGAAATACAAGTTGATTAATGTATAAGCTTCTAAATCAACATTCGTAAACGTTGAGAAGTCAGTATCTTGCCTTTCTCCAACATATTGAGCATCTAAAGACACAAAAGTTCTCGGAGAAAAATCATAACCTAAACTCGCATTTGCACGATGCTTAGGTAAGCGAATACGTGTCCCATCTTTTAATTCTGTAAATGTGTAATTGGCAGAAATTGATAAATCTTTTACGATACCTACTTCAGCTTCAACTTCAAAACCCTGGATAGTAGCATCATTAGTTGCATTCTCATATCCATTAGAACCAAAAATGATGGTGTTTTCTTCATTTCTATTGAAATATACTGCATTTACACGTAATCCATCGTTAGTATTGTACTCTACGCCACCTTCTATAGTAAGATTTTCTTCTGGCTCTAAATCTGGGTTTGGCCCAAAGAAACCAAATAGTTGTGACAAGTTAGGTGCAATAAATGACGTTGCATAAGAACCAAATATTTTTGCATAACCTTCATTAACCATAACTTTATAAGACGGATTAATGTTATACACAAACTGAGAACCATATTCACTATGGTTGTTTAATCTCCCTCCTGCATTAATGGTTAAGCCAATATCCGTAACGTAAACTACATTTGCATAAGGATCTGTACTCGTAAAGCTTTCTTCTTCAGCAAACAAACTTTTATAATCGCCATAATTAAGCCCTACAATAGTATAGATATTATCATTAAATGTATACTTATTAAAAGCATCTATCACCCAGCTATCCGCTTCATTAATAGAGCCAAAAGCAGAAATGGTTTCGCGTTCAATATCAGTATAAGCGGCATTAACTTCAAAACTTCCGTTTTTGTATGCAAATTTTGGAGCTATCCCTACGCGTTTTTGTTTAGATTCAAACCTGTCGTCTGTATCAGCAAATGTAAAATTTGGGGGTGGAAAACCATCAATATCTGTTTTAAATCTATCAATACTTCCATAAGCTGTTATACTTAAATTGTCAGAGAACTCATAACCTAATTTCAGATTCACATTATATCTAGAAAAAGGATCCGCTTCAGGGTTTGCTGACTCTGCTGCAGACAAACCTTCAGCAAACTGATTTCCAAAGCTTGCCAAATACGTAAAATCATTTAAAGTGCCATTGACACTTACATTATTAGTAAAAGACTCTACACGGTAATCATCCTCATCTTGCGTCTGGTTAGTACCCATAACACTTGTAACATTCAAAGACACTGGCTTTTTAGATGACTTTCTTGTTGTAATGTTAATTACTGCTGTAGCTGCAGAATTACCATACAACGTACTTGCAGCACCTTTTACTATCTCTATAGTTTCAATAGTACTTAAGTCTATCAGTCGTAAATCAAATTCGTTGTTGGGTAAGGATGGGTCATTGACTTGTATACCATCAATAAGTACTAATACTTGTCGATTATTACCACCACGTACAAAGTAACCTAAGTTCTGACCAGCAACACTACGTGTTCCGTTAATTTCAAAACCACTCTTAGAATTAATTAATTGTGCTAAAGTGCGGCCTTGGTTGTTTTCAATCTCTTTTCGTGTAATTTTTACTACTGTTTTACCAGAATTTTCACGTTTAATAGCAAAACGCGTATCTGTAATAACGACTTCGTCTAGCTTTTCGACTTTAGTTGAATCTTGTGTTTGTGCAAATCCAACATTTAGCATACCAATAAAAAGCATGCCAAAGCATTTTAGTTTTTTCATTTTAAATTTTAATTGCTCGAGAACATACAGCGAACCATACGTAAACTTTTATCCCGAAAGTTGTACTTATTTGTTGAAATTGGCAGGTCTCCTGACTTACGTCTTGTTGTTGGTCTTCCCATTTCTAAAACTTGAAACAGTGACTTTGAAGGTAACAACAAGCTTACTAGCTTACAGTTGCGGGAACAGTTCTGGATTTTAACCAGATTCCCTTTTAATCGAAACATAAATAATTACGAATCGAACCAGATTTCGGCGCAAAACTAAACAATTGTTTTATTGTTTTCATTTAAAAGTCTAAATAATATTACTTTTGAAAGAAAACTATCCTTTTTGAAACTCTACAAATACATAATATTACTTTTGGCCCTTGTCGCTTGTAAGGATGAAAAAAAAGACGAACTCCTACCATTTTCGCAAACAAAACTGCTTCAGCTTAAATATGCTGAAGGGTTTTCGGTGGCTGAATATCAAGATTATAAAGTCCTAACTATTTCTAAACCTTGGCCGAAAGCAGAAAAACAATATCAATATTTACTAGCTTCACCTGAGCAATTAGCAAAAATGACATTTCCTAAAGATGCTTATGATGGCGTAATTACCAATACTATAGAAAGAATTGTTGTTACATCTACTACAAATATTCCTGCTTTAGAACTTCTTGGTGTTGAAAAAAGCTTAGTTGGGTTTCCTGGTACAGATTATATTTCTTCTGACAAAACGAGAGCACTAGTCGATAATGGAACTATTAGAGAACTTGGTAAAAACGAAGGTATTAATACAGAAGTATTGATTGAGATTGACCCAGATGTTGTTGTTGGTTTTGGTATAGATGGTGTGAATAAAACTTTTGAGACTATTAAAAAAGCTAATATCCCTGTTATATATAATGGTGATTGGGTGGAATCTTCAGCTTTAGCAAAAGCAGAATGGATTAAGTTTTTTGGCGTTCTTTTTAACAAAGAAAAAGAAGCTGATTCTATTTTTAACACTATTGAAAAAAACTATTTAAAGGCTAAAAAAATAGCATTAAACGCAAAAAACAGACCTACAATTTTAAGTGGTGCTATGACAAAAGACATTTGGCACTTACCAAATGGCAATAGTCCAGAAGCTCAATTTTTAAAAGATGCGAATGTTAATTATCTATGGAGTGACACGGACGGAAACGGTAGTTTGTCACTAAGTTTTGAGGCCGTTTTAGATAAAGCCAAAGCTGCAGATATATGGTTAAGTCCATCTTACTACAGAAGCTTAAAGCAAATGAAAGATACAAATCCTCTTTACACTAATTTTGAAGCTTTTAAAAGTGGAGAAGTTTACAGTTTTACCAACTCTGTTGGCGCAACAGGCGGTAATTTGTATTATGAACTTGGTGCTGCTCGCCCAGACTTAATTCTAAAAGACATCATAAAAATTGCGCATCCTGAGTTATTAGTCAACTACGAACCATACTTTTTCAAGAAATTTGAAGACTAAAAAAACATACAAGCTCCAATTTCTAGTGCTATCGATAATTTTAGTTTTATGTTTTTTTACAAACATTAGTCTTGGTTCTGTTAGTATTCCATTTAAAAGTATTTTTATGAGTCTGTTTGGTACTATCGAAAATTCTACTTGGGAAGTTATCGTTACAGATTTTAGACTCCCTAAAGCCATTACAGCTATTTTGGTAGGTTCTGGTTTAGGAATTTCAGGATTATTAATGCAAACATTATTCAGGAACCCATTAGCAGGTCCATTTGTTTTAGGTATTAGCTCTGGTGCTAGCTTAGGTGTTGCTTTAGTTATTTTGGGTTCTGGATTATTTGGTGGACTATTTGCTACTGCTTTAGCTACCAAATGGAGTATAGTTATTGCAGCAAGTTTGGGTAGTTTTCTGGTATTATTAGCTGTTTTAAGTGTTTCTAATAGAGTTAGAGATACAATGGCTATACTTATAATTGGCTTAATGTTTGGCAGCATAACTGCCGCTGTCGTTAGTGTACTATCCTATTTTAGTTCTGCAGAACAATTGCAACAATACATCTTTTGGGGATTTGGTAGTCTAAGTAACCTATCTTGGAGTGAACTTATCATATTTGCCGGAATCTACTTAGCTGGATTAGTATTGAGTATTCTATCTATTAAAGGTTTAAATAGTCTTTTGTTGGGAGATAATTATGCAAAGAGTTTAGGTCTTAACTTAAAACAAAATCGATTTATAATTATAATTGCTACAAGCTTAATCGCAGGAACTATTACTGCCTTTGCGGGTCCAATTGCTTTTATAGGTTTAGCTATCCCTCATTTAACACGACAAATATTCACAACTTCAAACCATAAAATTTTATTACCTGCTGTTTGTCTATTTGGCGCTATAGTGATGTTAATTTGCGATAGTATTGCACAAATTCCAGGTAGTGATTATGTATTACCAATTAACGCCATAACAGCTTTAGTTGGTGCGCCAGTAGTCATTTGGTTATTGGTTAGACAACGAAAAATGATATTTTAAATTTGTGAACGAGAACAAGTCAAATAGCATCCTTAAAGCAAAAAATCTTTCT
Source organism: Winogradskyella haliclonae (assembly GCF_014635865.1). Lineage (GTDB taxonomy): Bacteria > Bacteroidota > Bacteroidia > Flavobacteriales > Flavobacteriaceae > Winogradskyella > Winogradskyella haliclonae. Next base: position 163,818 of record NZ_BMDQ01000003.1, read on the forward strand.
ATTGGTTACAAGACCAGAAAAAAAGAAATTGTAGTTTCACATAATATCAATTTTGATTTGCAACAAGGTCAACTTATTGGGCTAGTTGGTGCTAATGGTATCGGTAAGTCAACATTGTTAAGAACATTAATAAAAGTACAACCCAATTTATCAGGAAGTATTTTCTTGAACAATAGAGATTTAAAAGAAACGTCTACAATAGAATTGGCCAAACAATTAAGTATTGTACTTACTGAATCTTTAGCTTCAAAAAATTTATCTGTATACGAACTAGTAGCTTTAGGCCGCCATCCTTATACCAACTGGATTGGAAATCTCTCTACAGAAGACACACAAAAAGTAGATGAGGCGATTGGTTTGGTAAATATTTCTGATTTAAAAGAAAAAAAATGTTTTGAACTCAGTGATGGGCAACTTCAAAAAGTAATGATAGCACGTGCTCTAGCTCAAGATACCGATATTATTGTTTTAGATGAACCTACGACGCATCTAGATATGTATCACAAAGCATATATTCTAAAACTGCTTCAAAGATTAACTAAAGAAACAGGAAAAACCATCCTATTTTCATCGCATGAAATAGACTTAGCTATTCAACTTTGTGATACAATGCTAGTCATGACAACTAAAAATATTGTTTGTGACGAGCCTTGTAATCTCATTGAAGATGGTGTTTTTAATTCGCTTTTCCCTAAAGATATGATTGCCTTTGATACTAAAACAGGAAGTTTTAAGATAAGCCAATAACTTTTATTTTAGTTTCAGCATTAAAATTTATCTTTGAAGAAATTCAGATTGAAACATGAACGACACGCTTATTCTTCTTTTTACCATTATAGTTTCTGCCGGAATTGGTGCTTTTATTGGACTTAAATTTTCTCAGCTTAAAAGCAAAAGTGAACGCAGTACTTTAGAAGAAAGACAGCTTCAGCTCAACAATTCTATAAATGATTTAAAACAGAATATAGAAAAAACGGAGTCTGAACGCGAAGAGATTCGTCGTGAAAAAGATTTTTTAAATACCGAACTATCGCGTCGTAATACTGAATTTGAAAACCTTCAGCAGCAAAACTTAAAACGTGACGAGGAACTTGCCAAACAACAAGAACAATTACGAAAAGATTTTGAACTCATGGCTTCCAAAATACTAGAAGAAAAATCAGAAAAGTTTACGACCCAGAATAAAGAAAATATAAAGAACATCTTAAACCCTTTAGAAGAAAAAATAAAAGTCTTTGAAAAGAAAGTTGAAGATTCTCAGAAAGAAAGCATAAGTATGCATTCTGCTTTGAAAGAACAATTATTAGGCTTAAAAGACCTCAACCAACAAATGGCTAAGGAAGCTACTAACTTAACAAAAGCGCTTAAAGGAGATAGTAAAACCCAAGGAAATTGGGGCGAATTGGTTTTAGAGCGTGTCTTAGAAAAGTCTGGTTTAGAAAAAGACCGTGAGTATTTTGTTCAGCAAAATTTTCAACGAGAAGATGGGTCTCGTGTGATGCCAGATGTCGTACTACACCTACCTGATTCTAAGAAAATGATTATTGACTCTAAAGTATCATTAACTGATTATGAGCGCATGGTTAATGCAGATGATGAGGAAAGAGCACTATATCTTAAATCTCACGTTAGTTCAATAAAAAAGCATGTAGACCAACTCTCCGCAAAAAACTATCAAGACTTATACGATATCGAATCTCCAGATTTTGTCTTAATGTTTATACCTATTGAACCTGCTTTTGCCGTTGCTATAAATGAAGACAATTCACTCTATAACAAGGCCTTTGAACAAAACATTGTTATTGTTACACCTTCTACATTATTGGCAACTCTACGCACCATAGACACGATGTGGAATAACGAAAAGCAACAACAAAACGCCATTGAGATTGCCAGACAAGCTGGTGCACTTTACGACAAATTTGAAGGCCTCGTTACTGACTTAACAGGTGTTGGCAAAAAGATAGATGCCGCAAAAAATGATTATTCTTCTGCCATGAACAAACTCGTTGAAGGCAAAGGCAACCTTATTTCTAGAGTAGAAAACATCAAAAAAATGGGTGCTAAAGCCAAAAAATCACTTCCAGAAAACATCATAAAAAGAGCTGAAGAAGGTTTTGAGTAATCATATTCTAAATACATTACATAAATGGGCACTACGCTTATATTACGCTAGAATATTATTCTTTGGCATTCTATTAATCAGTTTTTGTATCATATTTATTTTTACCGATTATAAGCCATCTGAAATAAATGGCTTAAATATATTCTTAACTATAATGTGCGGTTTACTTGGTCTCATACTTCTTTTTATAGGTCTCTTTAGAACTGCTGAAACTGAATACGGCATAAAAAGAGGTTGGCATAAAGAAGATGAATAATTAAATATTCCATAAAAAAGGCATAATTAAAAATATGCCATAAAAAAGGAATAAATTATAATATTCCATAAAAAAGGCATATATTTGATTTAAATACCAAATATTATGACCAGTGTAATCACAGGAGATATTATAAAATCTCGAGATTTTAAAGACCAAGATATATGGCTTAATCGGTTAAAATCTGCATTAGCAATGCTTTCTAATGATTCTTCAAACTATGAAATCTATAGAGGTGACAGCTTTCAGCTAGAACATAAAAACTATTTAGGTAGTCTGTTTGCTGTAATCTATATTAAAGCTTGTATGAAGTCTATAAAAGGTTTAGATGTACGTATGGCAATTGGGGTTGGAAATAAGTCTTATCAAGGCAAAACCGTAAGCGAATCAAATGGTGAAGCTTTTGTATTCTCTGGTGAGACTTTTGAAACACTTAAAAAGGAAAAGTTAAACTTAAAAATTAAAACTGGGGATATTGATTTAGATGAAGAACTAAACCTGTATTTTAAACTTGCACTTATAGCCATGAATAATTGGACAGTAAACTCAGCAGAAATTGTAAAGTTAAGTTTTGAAAACCCAAATATGATTCAGTCAAAATTGGCTAAATTAGTAGGTATAAGCCAAGATGCTGTAAGTAAACGTCAAAAACGCGCATATCTTGACGAAATAAAAGAACTTGACTTAATTTACAGACATAAAATAGAAACATTAAAATACGTCTAGACTATGACACTCCTCATCTTAAAACTTATTCTAGCACATCTTATTGGTGATTTCTTTTTACAACCTCAAAAATGGGTAAAGGATAAGGAGAAAAAAAAACTAAAATCCAAATGGTTATACATACATGTACTGATACACATAGGTTTAATGTTTCTTATTGTTTGGGATATCACCCAATGGCAATTAATTTTAGCAATAGGTTTGCTTCATTTTATTATAGATGCTGGTAAAATTTTATTTCAAAATAAAAAAAATAAGAGACTTCTCTTTTTTATAGACCAGATACTACATCTTGCAACAATATTAATTCTTGTCCCTCTATTTCTTGAAAAAGGTATAGAATTCAACATCTTAAATGAAAACCATTTATTACTTCTATTGTGCATCGCTTTTTTGACGCAACCGACGTCTATAATCATGAAAACTATTTTTTCTAAATGGGATATTTCAAAAATTACAAAAGGCAATGAGTCCTTAAAAGATGCTGGAAAATATATAGGCATTCTAGAACGGCTTTTGGTATTTATATTTATCGTTATTGGTCAGTGGCCAGCTGTAGGCTTTTTAATTACTGCAAAATCAGTCTTTAGATTTGGAGATTTAACAGCTTCAAAAGAGAGAAAACTTACTGAATATATACTCATAGGTACGCTAATAAGCTTTGGAGTAGCTGTATTGGTTGGTTTACTTTACCTAAGCTTGAAGCACTGATTCCATTTTCTTTTCTTAATTTTATAAATAACTGAAAATCATATTTGTATGAAGAGAAATAAAATATACATCATTCTACTAGTAGTAATCCTTGCTGCATATTTTGGTTATAACTACATCTACCAAGAGCATAGAGATATTAGTGCAGAAACTGCAGACTATACTATAAATGCTTCGGATTTTATAGCAGAATTTATAAACGACTCTGAAACAGCTCAAACCAAATATCTAAACAAAACAATTGTAATACATGGTGACATCACTGCACAAACCGACAATAGCATAACGCTTAATACTTCTATTTTTTGTAGCTTGCTAGAACCAAATACAATAAGTCAAGATACTATTGTATCGATGAAAGGTCGTTGTATTGGCTACGACGATTTATTAGAAGAAATAAAACTAGACCAATGCACTTTAACCAAAATTAACCAATGAAAAAATCAATTACTCTAATTCTACTGCTTATTATGGCAGTACCGTTATTTGCACAAGATGATTTACTCGATGAAATCGACCAAGACTCACCTGAAGACAATTATGCTACAGCTACATTTAAAGGGCTTAAGATTGTAAATTTTGAATCTACAAAGCTCACTTCTAAAAAAGAATTTACATTCGTTGTTGCACACCGTTTTGGCACAGTTAAGAATGGATTTGACAGCTTTTTTGGGCTTGATGATGCTGTGACACGACTTAACTTTATTTATGGCGTAAATGATTGGTTAAATGTCAGTGTGTCTCGTAGTTCTTTTCAAAAAATTTATGAAGGTGCTTTAAAATATAGATTGGTAAAACAGAAAGAAGGTGGTTCTCCTTTCACTATTGTTGGTTATAACTCTATTTTAATCAATACTGCTTTAGACGACACTAACTTACCCAAATTAGAGTTCGAAAACCGATTAGGTTATGCTACTCAAATTCTTATTGCTAGGAAGCTTAACAAAAACTTATCGTTACAATTAGCGCCAACGCTTTTCCATGATAATTATGTCGTAGATAATTCTCAAGATAACACTCAATATGCTATAGGAATTGGAGGTAGACACAAACTCACAAAACGTTGGTCTGTAAACATAGACTACGGCTGGCATCTAAATAGATCTAGCAACTCTCCATTTAAAAATCCGCTATCTATTGGTTTTGATTTAGAGACTGGAGGACATGTCTTTCAGATGCATTTTACAAATGCTCAAGGTATGAATACAAATACCTTTTTAGGACAAGGCACAGGAGATTGGAGTGATGGTGATATCTTTTTTGGGTTTAATTTAAGTCGCGTATTTTAAACAGAAACAATATGAAAAACTACAAATACATTATAGGACTATTTACAATTTTATTAGCATTTAATTGCACAAGTGTTAGTGAAGAAGATTTGATAGATAACACACCTCCACCGGACTTGGTGAATTTTGATGAAGATATTAATGTGATTTTTCAAAACAATTGTTGGGCTTGTCATGGCACTACACCGCAATTTGGTGCGCAAACTTCTTTAGTATTTTATGAAGAAGTTGTGTTTGGAATTGAAAACAATAACTTAATAAATCGCATCTCTGCACAACCTGGAGAAGGAGGCGCCATGCCTTTAGGTGGACCAAGATTGCCTCAAAATTTGATTGATTTGATTATTCTATGGCAAGAAGAAGGATTTTTAGAAAGTCCATAATGGAATAGTTATTGAAAGTGATGATTAAAAATAAACTGATATGAAACATCTAGTATTAACATTTCTACTGCTAATTACACTAAATATAACTGCTCAAAGTAAGTACATTACAAAAACTGGCAGTGTTATTTTTGAAGCATCTGTGCCTTCATTCGAAGAAGTAAAGGCCACTAATAAAAACACTACTGCTATTATAAATGCAGAAAATGGGGAATTTGCTGCTCTAGTATTGGTAAAAGGGTTTAGATTCAAAAATGCCTTAATGGAAGAGCATTTTAATGAAAACTATGCCGATTCTGACGACTATCCTAAAGCAACATTTAAAGGCAAGGTTACCGATTTTTCAATTGAGGATTTAAATGGTTCTAAGAAAAACAAACAATATAATGGCACCATAACGTTTCACGGGAAGACAAAGTCCCTTAATAATGAAGTCTTATCAATTTCAAAAAATGCGGATGGAAGTCTAAATATATCAGGGAAATTGAAACTTAATGTTGCAGATTTTGATATTGAAATTCCTAAAATAGTTAGTAATAAACTCTCAAGAGAAGTAGATGTCATCTTTGAGTTTGTATTAACTAAAAAATAGTGTTCTAAAATAGTATGAAAAAAAAGACCATCTTATTTAGATGGTCTTTTTTTTCATATCAATTATATATTATTGCTTGATAAAACGCTTGGTTTGTGTCGATTGGTCACTTGACAACTTAACCAAGTAAACACCTCTTCTCCAGCTTCTAACGTCTATAGTTGAATCATCCTTTATTAGCTGACCTCGATATATTTGCTTTCCTAACACGTCATACACTTCGAGATTATAATCTCTACTAGCATCATATAAGATGCCAATATTTAAATCATTAGTACTTGGATTAGGAGAAATAGTAAACCTAGCTGGGTTTAGCTGAAAATCTTCATTACTAAGAACTATACTAGCCACAGTGCCACCTCTATTCCCGCTAGCAAGATTTCCGTGATATCCAAAACCCAATGTCCCATTTCCTTTTGCCCATAAAATAGGGAATGATGCTTGTGTATTTTCAGGAAATACAAAATCTTGAGAATCACCTGTATTAATAGCTCTTGTAGCAACAACTGTTCTCACTGTTCCGTCATCAGTATTTTGTTCCAAGGTCCATTCATCATCCGAATCAGAAGAATTATCCAATACAGGTTGACCTGTGAACCCTTGCATAAAACGATCTTCAAGTCCATTATTGTTAAATACTATACAGTCATCGTTAGCATTTCCCATTGTATTATTAGCACCTACATTTGGCGCAACAGCTAGCCATACTCCAACGGGACCTTTCATAGTCATTGTTACTACATTAGTATTCCCATTGATATCAAACTGAACAGAAAAGTTTCCTCCATCCAAATTAACTTCACCAGTAGTCCAGTTATTTTGCGAAAACGCAAAACTAGTAGCAATTAAAAAGCATAATAAAGTAATTTTTTTCATAGAATCACGATTTTTGGATATTTAGCAATTTATTTAATTTTTCATCATTATGTGCAATGGCGTAATCCATAGCAGATTTATTGACATTGTTTTTTATAGTAAAGTCTGCGTTTGCATTGACTAATTTTTCGACAATAACATAGTTTTTAAATAAAACAGCATAATGCGCCGCAGTCACACCTTGCTCATCTGTAATATTAGGGTTAACCTTATTCTTCAATAAAACATCAACAATATTTTCATAACCTTTAACAGTCGCTGCCATCAAGGGTGAGCCATAAGATGTTTTATCATTTAAATTTTTAACCTTATCAACTAAAAAAGATACTATATCTTCATGTCCATAATAACACGCTAAGACTAATGGTGTATAGCCCGTCTCTTCTTGAATGTTAACCACATTATCATCTATATTATATAGCTTTATAACAGTATCTATATTACCTTGCCTACAAGCGTCAAAAATATTCTCTTGCGCAATGAGAGCATTAAAGGTAAAAAACCATAGGGAGAAGATAAGTAGTTTTACTTTCATTAATTTGGGTTAACAACCAAATTTATAAAAAAAAATCATACCGTACCTATCTGTATATCATAAAATTACATTATTTACTTAAATACATCTTACGCCTAGAGTATAAGTCATAAAACTCATCATCCTTTAAACTATCAATAAAAAGTATACTTTCTCCTGTACTTTTCATCTCTGGACCCAATTTTTTATTAACGTTAGGGAATTTGTTAAAAGAGAATACGGGTTGCTTAATTGCATAACCGTCTAACTTTGGCTTAAAATCAAAATCGGTAACCTTCTTTTCGCCTAACATAACCTTAGTGGCGTAGTTGACATAAGGTTCTTTATAGGCTTTTGCAATAAATGGAACCGTGCGAGAAGCTCTTGGATTAGCTTCTATGATATAAACCATATCATCTTTTATTGCAAATTGAATATTAATCAAACCTACCGTATTTAATGCTCTCGCGATAGTATGCGTATGATCTATAATTTGTTGCATTACTAAGTCTCCCAAATTAAAGGCTGGTAAGGTTGCATTACTATCTCCAGAGTGTATACCACATGGCTCAATATGCTCCATTATACCAATAATATATACATTTCCATCTGCATCACATATGGCATCAGCTTCAGCTTCAATAGCACCATCTAAGTAATGGTCTAAGAGTAATTTATTGTTAGGGATTTTATTTAATAAATCAACAACATGTTCTTCTAACTCTTGCTTATTTATAACAATCTTCATGCCTTGCCCTCCAAGTACATATGAAGGTCTAACCAAAATTGGGAAGTTAAGTTTATCCGCTACAGCTAAAGCTTCATCTGCCGTTTCAGCAGTATCAAATTCTGGATAAGGTATATTATTATCCTTTAATAAAGTTGAAAAGCTTCCACGGTCTTCAGCCACATCTAAGGCCTGATATGTAGTTCCCATAATTTTAACGCCATAGCGTTCTAACTTCTCTGCTAATTTTAGAGCTGTTTGACCACCAAGCTGTACAATAACACCTTCAGGCTTTTCATGCTGAATAATATCATAGATATGTTCCCAGAACACAGGCTCAAAATAAAGCTTATCAGCAGTATCAAAATCTGTAGAAACGGTTTCTGGGTTACAATTAATCATAATGGTTTCGTAACCACATTCCGCAGCAGCTAATACACCGTGAACACAACAATAATCAAACTCAATTCCTTGTCCAATTCTGTTAGGGCCAGATCCTAAAACAATGATTTTCTTTTTATCAGTGACTACACTTTCATTAGCAACGGTGACTGTTCCGTCTGGCAACTCCATTTCACTCTCGAAAGTAGAGTAATAATATGGTGTCATAGCCTTAAACTCAGCGGCACAAGTATCTACTAACTTGTACACACGATTAATCTTAAGTTCTTTTCTTTTATTATAGACTTGACTTTCTAAACAGCCTAGCATATGTGCTATTTGTCTATCTCCATAACCCTTTTGCTTAGCCTCAAGCAATAATTCACGATCTATGTTTTCAATTTTATATGTTGAAATTTCCTTTTCTAGTTGAAATAATTCTTCATACTGTTTTAAGTACCACATATCAATCTTTGTGATATCATGGATACGACTTAAAGGAATTCCCATAGCAATGGCATCGTAAATTACAAATACGCGGTCCCAACTTGCATAGGTTAATTTTTCAATAACTGTATCATAATCTTTATAACCTTTACCATCAGCTCCTAAGCCATTTCTTTTTATCTCTAATGATTGGGTTGCTTTATGAAGTGCCTCTTGAAACGAGCGTCCAATACCCATTACTTCTCCAACGGCCTTCATTTGCAAACCTAGAGTCCTGTCTGAACCTTCGAACTTATCAAAATTCCAACGAGGTATCTTTACAATAACATAATCTAACGTTGGCTCAAATAAAGCTGAAGTTGACTTTGTAATTTGATTATCTAACTCATCCAAAGTATAACCGAGCGCTAACTTTGCAGCAATTTTAGCAATTGGATATCCTGTTGCTTTACTTGCTAGTGCAGAAGAACGTGATACACGCGGGTTAATTTCTATTGCAATAATCTCTTCTTGATCATCAGGACTCACTGCAAACTGAACGTTACATCCTCCTGCAAAATCACCAATACTACGCATCATGTGTATAGCCATATCACGCATTTTTTGCTGCGTTTTATCTGATAATGTCATTGCAGGTGCTACAGTAATAGAATCTCCTGTATGGATACCCATAGGATCCATGTTTTCTATAGTACAGATAATAACAACATTATCATTTTTGTCACGGAGTAGCTCTAACTCATATTCTTTCCAACCCATCATAGCCTTATCAATCATGACTTCATGAATTGGTGATATTTCTAATCCTCTTGTTAGTGCTTCATCAAATTCTGCTTCGTCATATACAATTGAAGCTCCTGCACCACCTAAAGTAAAGGAAGCTCTAATACATAACGGAAAACCAAATTCTTGAGCAATTTCTTTTCCTTTTAAAAAAGAGGTTGCAGTTTCTTGTGGAGCCATACCTACTCCAATCTCTAACATTAATTCTCTAAACTTCTCTCTATCTTCAGTAATATTAATTGCATCAATATCTACACCAATAATATCAACACCAAAGTCTTCCCAAATTCCTTTCTCATCAGCCTCTATACAAAGGTTTAATGCTGTTTGTCCACCCATTGTAGGTAAAACAGTATCTATTTGTGGATGTTCCTTTAAAATCTGAATGATTGATTTTGTCGTCAATGGCAATAAATACACGTGATCCGCCATTGATGGATCAGTCATAATTGTTGCTGGGTTAGAATTTATAAGAATGGTTTCAATTCCGTCTTCACGTAACGAACGTAAGGCTTGTGAACCTGAGTAATCAAATTCGCAAGCTTGACCAATGACAATAGGTCCAGAACCAATAAGTAAAATAGATTTGATGTTTTTGTTTTTAGGCATGTTATTAGTTATTTGGTTTACAAAAATAAATATCGTTTGGGTACAAAAAAAGGCGTTACACCTAAGTAACGCCTTTAAAATATTAACAATTGTTAATCATTATTTTTTATGTCTTAAATCTGAAGATACAGATAATCTTTTTCTTCCTTTAGCTCTACGACGTGCTAAGACTTTTCTACCATTAGCAGAAGCCATTCTTTCTCTGAAACCATGTTTGTTTCTTCTCTTTCTTTTTGACGGTTGAAACGTTCTTTTCGGCATGTCTTATATATTTAAAATCTTATATTATTATTGATATTTAGGTGCTATCCCAAAACTGCGTGCAAATATACAACAACTTTTTACTTTACCAAGCTTCAAATTAAAATAATTTTTAATTGTTTTTCTTACCTTTGCCAACCGCAAATTATAACACTATATATGTTTAATAAAAATATAAAACTAGTTATTGCTGCTGCTATTATTGCATTTGCAGTTTATCAATTTACCGAAGGCCAAATAGGTAATGGTATCATGTATATATTACTATCATTGATATTCATTTTCTTATATTTTAAAAATGAAATGATTTTACTTGCTTTTTTAAGATTAAGAAAGCAAGATTTTCCTGGTGCAAAAAAGTGGTTAGATAAAATTAAAAATCCCAAAGGTTCTTTAGTCAAAAAACAGCAAGGTTACTTAAATTATCTATATGGTGTTATGGTTTCACAAACCAATATGAATGAAGCTGAAAAATATTTCAAGAAAGCCATTAATCTTGGTCTTTCTATGGACCATGATTTGGCTATGGCAAAACTAAATTTAGCTGGAATCGCTTTTAGCAAACGTAGAAAGCAGGAAGCACAAAAACTATTAGCTGAAGCTCAGAAACTAGATAAACGTGATATGCTTGTTGACCAGATAAAGATGATGAAGCAACAAATGAAAAAAGCTGCTATCCCAAAACAACAATACGGGCAACCTACTTCTTCAAGACAAAATAGACGCAGTAGACGATAAATAAAAAAGCTCAATTCTATGAATTGAGCTTTTTTATTTTATTTGTAGTATCCTTCTTTAGGAATTTCTACAGTATATAATTTTCTCGACTTATTATTTAAGTGTTTCTCTCGTAACCAAGGATTGTGAATTTTTAGAATCTTATAATTTATCCCAAAACGTTTAGCAAATTGGGCAAAATCTGTAACTGCTGTATCAACTTCAACTTTATAGGTAGGAATATGATTGTATAAATCATTTTTATTGAAGTTGAAGCCATACTTAGATGGATTATTCATAATCTCTTTTAAAGCTAAAATTCTAAAAACATATCTCTCAGTTTCATCTGGTAATAGCGCATCATAATAACTATCGACCTGCTGTGCTTTTAGACGTTTAGACACACCATAAATTCCTGCGTTATATGAAGCAGCAGCTAAAGTCCAACTTCCAAAACGCTCTTTTGCCTTTTTCAAATATTCAGCAGCAACTTTTGTTGATTTTTCTATGTGATAACGTTCATCAACATTTTTATTTATTTCTAAACCATATTCTTTACCTGTTTCACGCATAAAATGCCACATTCCTGCAGCACCAGCACTAGAGGTTTCATCAATAAATCCACTTTCTGCCAAAGCTAAAAATTTAAAATCTTCTGGTATACCATGTTTTTCAAGTAATGGTTCTAACACAGGGAAATATTTTTGAGCTCGTTTTAATAAAAGTAACCCATTAGATTGCCAATATGTATTTACCAAAAGTTCCCTATCCATACGTTCATAGATGTCTGGATTCTCAATAGGAACTGATTCACCTGCAAAATTTAAATCTTCTGGCATTTCTAGAGCATAAACATTATAATCATTAACCAATGGCGCTTTTTTCTCTATCATTACCTCATCTGTGGGTGCCTTCTGCATACCAAAAATGAAGAAACCAGAAACGGCAACTAAACCTATAGCTGAAAGTATATTTTTAATAATTTTCATAAGAATTTCTTTTGTTTTAAATGTATTAAATAAACAGCTGTTTATCAAGATTCTTGCAATATAAGTTTTGGTAAATTTTCGTTAAACCACTTATACTTATTTATAATCATAATATGTGTACCTCCTTTAATAATAATGCAATTATCTTCAGTGGAATGAGGAAACACAAAATCTTTATCACCATGGATATAGATAGCTTGACTATTAGGAGTCTCTTGATTCCAACAAACCACTTCCTTAATGGCCCAATCTAAATACACCTTATCGTTTACGGAAAGGTATTTTTTATAGAGCTCTACACGCTTTTTAATAGTTTCTCCAAAAGCATATTTAGCTAATAAATCTACATTACTAACAAGCTGTGTTGGCAATATTTTATACGCTTTTGTGTATTTAAGAAGTTTCAATCGCTTTGGAAGTTCATGATGAGATTTTACACTTGATACAACCAAAAGCTTTCGTAAAGACATATGCTTACTCATTTCTTGAACTAATATCCCTCCAAAAGAAACACCTAAAAGCACCGGATTATCATGTTTAATGTCCTTAATCATACGTTTTGCATAGGACTCAAGAGATTCGTTTTTAGTGGGTATCTTCCATTCCAACCAATGTATCTTAAATTGGTCCTCAGGTAATTTTATGTATTCAAAAATTGAAGGATTGGCAGCCATTCCTGGCATTAAATACACATGTATGATTTTATTGTTCATCTTAATATTAAAATCCTAAGGTCAATACTTAAATGTTACAAAAAAACAAATAGCTAAACATCTGTTATAGTGACATTTAACACAAAAACCCCTTAAAATTGCTAGATTTTTTGTACATTTGCACAAATCTATCGAAAATATAGAATCTACCCTAGCCAACCGCTAATTTAAAACACAAAAGATTATGACAGAGACCGCTGAGTTAATTGACAATGAATTTTTACGTCAATTTGAATTAAAGGTTGAAAATGAAATGGCAGTTATTGAATATTCTTTGCAAGAACGCAAGATATTCTTAACTAAACTTATTATCCCCGAAACTATTAGAACTAGAGAATTTGAGCTTGAATTTATTGATTTGGTGTTTAGTAACATTAAAGAACGTAACATCTGTGTGGTGCCAACAAGCCCAGAAATAGCAAAATTTGTTAGAGCTAACAGAAAATATAAGCGTATGTTACCTGTAGGTATAAGAATATAGATAACACATAACCTTTAATAAAAAAACCGAAGCTAATACTTCGGTTTTTTTGTTTTATATCAACTTTAGTTTTTTATGTAGTTTAAAACCAAATCTTTAGTTTCAACAGCTTCTGTAAAGTCCGTATTGTAAATAGTTATAGCATCCTTAAAAATACGTGTCAATTGTTTACCATTAAAATGGTATTCTTCTCCATTGGGCTCAATGATGACTTTTTTATCCAAAATTTTATAAGTCGTTGCAAAACCTACACTTCCTTTATTACATTCTACATCGAAGATATACTCATCTTCCTTCTTAGAAATCTTTACTATTGGATTATAAGTGTTAACGGCATTTATAGTTCCATTTGCATAAATGGTTAACACTTCTTTGTTTTTACAATTGGCTTCATCTAGTAAATTAGACGTTCTAATAGTGTCCTTATTTAGGTCCATTTCTATATCTATATACCAAGAAGATAATTTCCATTCTCCTAATAAAGGATTCTCGTCTCGACAAGAAAGATTAAGAAAAATAGCTAAGAGAACAAGAGTAGTTTTAAGAGTGCTTTTCATGGTGTTGAAAACCTACATGCTGTTTTTTTAATTAATCCTTGGCAAATCTAATTTTTAAAATCGAAACGGACCAGTCCGTCATCATCAATTTTTGTAAGCTTTACTTTATGAATGGTATTTACATATTCTGGATTCCACGGTGTCTTTATTTTTACATAGTTTTCAGTAAATCCATGAATATAGCCTTCTTTATTTTCACCTTCGAATAAAACAGTGCGCTCAGTACCTAACTGACTTTCATAAAAAGCACGACGCTTTTTTGCTGAAAGGCCGCGTAACATTTTACTGCGTTTAGCTCTAACATTTTTTGGCACAACACCTTCAAAATTAGCAGCTTCGGTATTATCACGTTCAGAATAAGTAAATACGTGTAAGTATGAAATATCTAATTCATTTAGGTAATTGTAAGTGTTTAAAAATAAGTCATCTGTTTCGCCAGGAAAACCAACAATGACATCAACCCCTATACATGCATGAGGCATGACCTCTTTTATTTTTGAAACTCTATCGGTATATAGTTCACTCATATAGCGACGCTTCATCTTCTTAAGCAATACATTACTCCCACTTTGTAATGGGATGTGAAAGTGTGGTACAAACGCTCTTGATTTTGAAACTAAATCAATGGTTTCATTTTTTAAGAGATTTGGTTCAATGGATGAAATTCTTAAACGCTCTATTCCTTCGACCTTATCTAATTCAGATACGAGGTCTAAAAACGTATGCTCATGTTTTTTGTTACCAAATTCCCCTTTACCATAATCACCGATATTAACTCCTGTTAATACAATTTCTTTAATCCCTTTTTGAGATATCTCTCTAGCATTATCAAGTACATTTTGCATGGTATCACTCCGCGAAATACCTCTGGCTAATGGAATTGTACAATACGTACATTTATAATCACATCCGTCTTGTACTTTTAAAAACGCACGTGTTCTATCGCCTATAGAATAGCTACCTACATAAAAATCAGCTTCTTCAATCTCACAAGAATGGACTTCCCCAAAGTCATTTTTGGACAAGTCATTGATATAATCTGTAATTTTGAATTTCTCTGTTGCGCCTAGCACCAAATCTACGCCATCAACCTCAGCTAATTCTTCTGGTTTTAACTGAGCATAGCAACCCACAGCTGCAACAAATGCGTCTGCATTTGCCTTTTGTACTTGCTTTACTATTGTTTTAAAACGCTTATCTGCATTTTCTGTAACAGAACATGTGTTTATAACATAGATATCTGCTTTTTCTTTAAACTCTACTCTATCAAACCCTTCATTATCAAAATTACGGGCAATCGTAGACGTTTCAGAAAAATTTAGCTTACAACCTAAAGTATAAAATGCAACTTTTTTTCTAGCGTTCATTCTTGTATTTTTACTCGGTAATCGAGTTTTAATATTTTAAAGCTTTTGTAAGTTTTGTAAAGTCTTTTTCTTTATTAATACTTTAGTTAGCTTCAAAAGTTTATTTCAAGGCCACAAATTTACAACTAATACACAAAATGCTAAAACAAATACTAGGCTTTAGTTCTCATAAAACCAATAAAATAATTTTTGCTTTACTATTAGTTTTAGCCTATTCCTGTTCAAAAAGTAAATCGTCTATTGAAGACCACTTAGTTTTTAGATATAACGAACACCGCAATATAAGCTCACTTGACCCAGCATTTTCAAAAGATTTAGCAGACATCTGGGGCACAAATCAACTTTTTAATGGTTTGGTGCAAATGGATGATGCGCTTAATGTAAAGCCGGCTATAGCAAAATCTTGGAAGATTACAGATAGTGCAAAAACCTATACATTTAATTTAAGGAAAGGTGTATACTTTCATAAACACACACGTTTTGGGAGTGATTCTACAAGAGTCGTTAGGGCTTCAGATTTTCAATATAGTTTTAATAGACTAAAAGATAAAAAAATAGCGTCTCCCGGAAGCTGGACCTTAAATAAGGTAGACAGCTTTTATGCTGAAAACGATTCGACTTTTATTATTAAACTCAAGCAACCATTTCCAGCATTTTTAGGATTATTGACTATGAAGTACTGCTCTGTTGTCCCTAAAGAGATTGTTGAATATTATGGTTCTGATTTCAGGTCTAATCCTATTGGCACAGGACCATTTACATTTAAGCGATGGGAAGAAAACATCAAATTAGTCTTAAGACGAAACCAAAACTATTTTGAAAGTTCACCTGATGGAACCCAATTACCTTACCTTGAAGCTGTAGCCATTACTTTTTTACCAGATAAACAAAGTGAGTTTTTACAATTTGCACAAGGGAATATTGATTTTGTATCTGGCTTAGATGCTTCATACAAAGATGAAATACTGACTTCGAAAGGCACTTTAAAGGCTAGTTACTCAAGTGACGTAAATATGATTCGTGGTCCATATTTAAATACTGAATATTTAGGTTTTTTTATGGAAAGTGATTTAAGTGAAGTACAATCTAAAAACATCAGACAAGTTGTAAACTTAGGCTTTGACCGTAAAAAAATGATTACTTATTTACGTAATGGCATTGGTATACCTGCAAATGGAGGATTTATACCAAAAGGTTTACCTGGTTATGACAGCACTATTGGTTATCATTACAATCCCAAAAAAGCAAGAGCATTACTCAATGCATTTAAAAAAGAAACAAACATTACTTCTCCTAAAGTAACATTAACAACCACTAGTAACTACCTGAATTTTTGTGAATATATCCAGAGAGAGCTTCAAAAAATAGGCCTAGATATTACAGTAGACGTTATTCCTGCCTCTAGTTTAAAAGATCTTAAAGCCAATGGTCAGCTAGATTTTTTTAGAGCTAGTTGGATTGCTGATTATCCTGATGCTGAAAATTATTTATCGCTTTATTACAGTGAAAATTTTGCGCCAAATGGTCCAAACTACACGCATTTTAAGAACACTATTTTTGATGAATTATATGAGCAAGCTTATTTAGAAACTAATACTGAAGCACGTACTAAGCTTTATACAAAAATGGATAGTTTAGTAATACAATCCGCACCTATTATTCCTCTGTTTTATGACGAAGTTGTTAGATTTACAAGAAAAAATGTGGAAGGCTTGGGTATCAATGCTACCAACTTACTTGACCTTAAAACTGTAAAAAAGACTATAATTCAATAGAGTGCTTAATCTCTTCTATATTTCTGTGTAATTTCAAATACATGCTCTAAAATAGATTTATCTAATTGCGTAAAGTTAATAGCTCTTCTTTTCATAACCACTTCAGCAACTTCAAAAGCTTTATTGGTTTTGTATGTTACAAAACCTTTGCTTCCGCCCCAAGAAAAGCTTGGCACAAAGTTACGTGGAAAACCACTTCCAAAAATATTAGAACTTACACCAACAACAGTACCTGTATTAAACATAGAGTTAATACCACATTTACTATGATCGCCCATCATTAATCCACAAAACTGTAACCCTGTTCTAGCAAAACCTTCGGTGTTGTAATCCCATAAACGCACCTCAGCATAGTTATTTTTTAGGTTAGAATTATTAGTATCTGCTCCTAAGTTACACCATTCGCCTAAAACAGAATTTCCTAAAAATCCATCATGTCCTTTATTTGAATAGCCAAAAATCACTGAATTATTGACTTCTCCTCCAACCTTACTGAAAGGCCCAATAGTAGTAGCCCCATAAATTTTTGCGCCTAATTTTAATACGCCATTACTACACAATGCAAATGGTCCCCGAACCAAACTGCCTTCCATTATTTCAGAATCTCTTCCTATGTAAATTGGTCCAGAACTAGCATTAAGAGTAGCGAAATTAATTTTTGCGCCTTTTTCAATAAAGATTTGCTCTGAGTTTATTGTATTTACTGTGGATGGAATGGGTTGCGATTTTCTATTTTTAGTGATTAATTCAAAATCGTCCGTAATAGCCTCTCCGTTTTTTGAAAAAATATCCCAAGTGTGTTCTATTTTTACAATATCGTTTTGAAATTCTATAGCTTCAAAATTTGAAAAATCATCATGTTCTGCACCTTCTTCAACACAAAATGCAATAACGTCTTCGTCTTTAAAAATCGCTTGATTGATTTTTAATTCTCTTACTAGAGCAACAATTTCATGATTTGGCAAATAGGAAGCATTTATCATTGTATTAATCTCCATTTCTACCATTGGAAACTTTTCAGATAAATAATCTTCCGTAACTGTAGTTGTCGTATAATCCAGATAAGACTCCCACTTTTCTCTAATAGTTAAGATACCAACTCTTATGTCAGCAACTGGTCTTGTATATGTAAAGGGCAACAGATTATTTCTGTTAGGACCATCAAAAAGAATATAATTCATTGATTATTGAATTTATGTAAAAATAAAAAAGCCTTTCTGTTAAGGAAAGGCTTTTTGTAAATATCTATAAACTAGGCTTATTTTTTAAACTTAGCGTATTTGTTTTTGAATTTATCAATACGTCCAGCAGTATCTACTAATTTAGATTTACCAGTGTAATAAGGATGTGAAGTTCTAGAAATTTCTAGTTTTACTAATGGGTACTCAACACCATCAACCTCAATCGTTTCTGCTGTATCTGCAGTAGATTTAGTTAAAAACACCTCATCGTTAGACATGTCTTTAAATGCTACTACTCTATAATTTTCTGGATGTATACCTTTTCTCATCACTAAATGCTTTATAATATTTTCGATTTTTTCGAGGTGCAAATTTAATTATTTTTTATAATTCTACAATGTTTTTCTCCTTTTTTATTTTTAAGATTTTTGTAACAATTATCTATCTTTGAGTACTAACTAACTGATTAACTAATAAACTCTATCAACTCATGGAAAAATCTTTAAAATCTTCAGCTATTAATTACGGTCTTTATCTTGGATTAACTTTAGCCGTAGTTAATATCATTGCTTATGTCGTAGACATAAAACTCTTTAACAGTATATGGGTACTAGTAGCTATACTTGTTTCTATAATAACATTTGGAATCATATCAATAAACTCATCTAAAAAAATGCTAGGTGGTTTTATCTCTTTTAAAAAAGCATTTACATCTTATTTTATAACTGTAGCACTAGGACTTTTTATAAGTACGGTAGTGTATTTCTTAATTTTTAATGTTGTCGATACCGAATCAGCTCAAGTTTTAGCCGAAATGCAAATTGAAAATCAAGTAAAAATGATGGAAAATTTCGGTGCACCACAAGCATCAATTGATGAAGCAGTAGCCAAACTAGAACAAAACAATCCTTTTTCAATTGGTAATCAATTTTTAGGTTATGCTATATTTTTAACTATAATGAGCTTAATTGGACTTGTAATAGCGGCAGTAACTAAAAAGAATGACCCTAACGAAGCTTAATTATTTTATTTACATTTGATGTCTAAACATTAGATAACAAACACATGAATATATCTATAGTCATTCCGCTTTTAAACGAAGCTGAGTCGCTAACAGAATTACACGATTGGATTGTATCAGTGATGCAATCCAATTCGTTTTCTTATGAAATTCTGTTTATTGATGATGGCAGCACAGATAATTCATGGGAAATTATATCTACACTTTCCAAAAAAGATAATAACGCAAAGGGTATTCGATTTTTACAAAATTTTGGAAAATCCCAAGCACTACATGCAGGTTTTGCAAAAGCAAAAGGTGATGTCGTTATTACCATGGATGCTGATTTGCAAGATAATCCTGAAGAAATTCCAGAATTATATCAAATGATAATCAACGATGATTTTGATTTGGTTTCTGGCTGGAAGAAAAAACGCTACGACTCAGTAATCGCTAAAAATTTACCTTCAAAATTATTTAATTGGGCAGCCCGTAGGACTTCTGGAGTAAAATTGCATGATTTTAATTGCGGTTTAAAAGCCTACAAAAATGCTGTTGTAAAAAATATTGATGTCAATGGTGAAATGCACAGATATATTCCTGTACTAGCCAAAAATGCTGGTTTTAAAGTTATTGGAGAAAAAGTTGTAAAACATCAGGCTAGAAAATATGGAACGACTAAGTTTGGGATGAATCGTTTTATAAACGGTTTTTTAGACTTATTAACCATTTGGTTTATTTCTAAATTTGGTAAGCGCCCAATGCATTTGTTTGGCGCACTTGGAGTTATCATGTTTTTAATTGGATTTACATTTGCATTTTACATGGGTATCGATAAACTTTTTATTAATCCAACTGGCAGATTAATTACTCAACGGCCAACATTTTATATTGCTTTAGCCACAATGATAATAGGCACACAATCCTTTATTGCTGGCTTCCTTGGAGAGCTAATTTTGCGTTCTAAACGAGATAGCAAACGCTATCTCATAAAAGAGAACTTAAATCTCGATTAAAATACATCTACATTCTGCTTACTCATTATTGTAATTATGTACTTTTGCACACAGAATACAATTGATTATGCTATATATAGAACCAGAATTATTAGAAAAAGTAAATGTTTGGTTAACACCAACTTTTGATAACGATACTCAAGAGAAAGTTAACCGTATGATTGCTGGTAACCCCAAAGAACTTAAAGAAAGTTTTTATAAAAACTTAGAGTTTGGAACTGGAGGAATGCGCGGTATTATGGGTGTTGGCAACAACCGAATCAATAAATATACTCTTGGAAAAAACACGCAAGGCCTAAGCAACTATTTAAAGCAAACGTTCTCAGGAGAACAGCTAAAAGTCTCTGTCGCCTATGACTGCAGACACAATAGTAAAGCATTTGGTCAAGTTGTTGCGGATGTCTTTTCTGCCAATGGTATTCAAGTGTATTTATTTGAAGATTTAAGACCAACCCCAGAACTATCATTTGCTTTAAAACACTTAGGATGTCATTGTGGTATTGTATTAACCGCCTCTCACAATCCTCCAGAATATAATGGTTATAAAGTATATTGGCAAGATGGCGGACAACTAGTACCGCCTCAAGATGCAGAGATTATAGCAGAAATAAATCGCTTGGATTATTCTGAAATTAAGTTTGATAGCAATTCTGATTTAATAGCATATATAGGCAAAGACGTTGATGATGTTTTTATCAATGCTTCAGTAAATAATGGAAGCTTCAATACAAGTCAAGATGCTAAAGACAATCTTAATATTGTATTTACATCATTGCATGGCACATCAATTACTTCAATTCCTGAAACCTTAAAACGTGCAGGTTATAACAATGTAAACATTGTTGAAGAACAGGCAGAACCTAATGGTGATTTCCCAACAGTAGCTTCTCCAAACCCTGAAGAACCTGCTGCACTAAAAATGGCTATGGAATTAGCAGAAAAAGTTAATGGTGATATTGTTATTGGTACAGACCCAGATAGTGATCGCGTTGGTATAGCTGTTAGAGATTTAGACGGGAAAATCTCATTACTTAATGGCAATCAAACTATGATAGTCATGACTGAATTTCTTTTAAAACAATGGCAAAATAAAGCAAAACTAAAAGGAAAAGAATTTATTGGTTCTACTATAGTTTCTACGCCAATGATGAGTGTTCTTGCTGATGCTTACAATACCGAAATTAAAATTGGATTAACTGGTTTTAAATGGATTGCCAAAATGATTAAAGACTTCCCAGAATTAGATTTTATTGGTGGCGGAGAAGAAAGTTTTGGTTTTATGGTTGGTGATTTTGTTAGAGATAAAGATGCAGTAACCTCCACATTATTAGCATGCGAAATTGCAGCCCAAGCTAAGGCTAATGGGAGTTCTTTTTATAAAGAGTTGATTCAGCTTTATACTAAGCATGGTTTTTACAAAGAACGTTTGGTATCACTTGTTAAAAAAGGAATTGAAGGTGCAGAGGAAATTAAACAAATAATGATTGATGCAAGAGAAAACCCTCTAAGAGTAGTCAATGGAGAAAAAGTAGTGTTAATTGAAGACTATAAGCTGTCTATAGCGAAGAACCTACAAACGCATGAAGACTACAACCTTGACGTTCCAAAATCTAACGTCTTAATTTACTATACGGAAAATGGAAGTAAAATAGCATTGAGACCTAGTGGTACAGAACCAAAAATAAAATTCTATATTAGTGTTAATACGACACTTGACAATATGTCTGACTTTAGCAAAACGGAGCAGTTATTGGAATCTAAAATTGATGCTATCTTAAAAGACATGAACATTTAGATGAATTATTTCAAACAAATTATTCGCTTTGCGTTACCTTATAAATCATATGCTGTTCTAAACGTCATATGCAATATTTTTTACGCACTCTTTTCTGGACTCTCTTTTATGGTGTTGATGCCTTTATTAGAGGTTTTATTTAATCCAGAAGCGGAAAAACCAACTGTAAAACCTAGCTACGAAGGCTTTACAGAATTTGGTAACTATTTTAGTAATAGCCTTAACTATTACATATCAGAAATGGCAGGTTCTGACGCTTCAAAAGCATTAATATTTGTAATAGCTCTTATAATCAGTGTTTTCTTTTTAAAGAATCTTTTTAATTATTTAGCGATGTATTTTATTACATTTTTGCGCAACGGTGTATTAAAAGATTTACGTAACGACCTTTATGACAAAACTTTAGAACTACCTGTTTCATTTTATTCTGAAAAACGTAAAGGAGATGTTTTGGCACGTTTTGGCACTGATGTGTTAGAGATTCAACATTCTTTCCTTTCAATTTTAGAATTAATATTTAGAGAGCCACTAACTATAATTTTTACCATATTGTTCATGCTCACAATCAGCGTGAAACTCACAATATTTGTTTTCATTTTTATTCCTATTTCAGGGTTTATAATTTCATTAATCGGAAAAAGCTTAAAACGAAAATCAGACAAGGTCCAAAAAGAACAAGGCACATTTCTATCCATATTAGAAGAAACACTTAGTGGTCTTAAGGTTATTAAGAGTTATAATTCTGAACGTAATTTTGCTGGAAAATTTCAAAACTCAACAAGTAGATTCTTTAAATTTTCAAATTCATTATTAAACCGAACTAACCTAGCAAAGCCAACAAGTGAGTTTTTAGGTATTGGTGTAATAGGTATTTTACTTTGGTTTGGTGGACGAATGGTATTGGTTGACGGCTCTCTAGATGGTAAGCAATTTATCGTATTTATGGGCTTAGCCTATAATATTTTAACACCTGCAAAAGCAATAAGCAAAGCGAGTTATAGTGTTAAAAAAGGTAATGCCGCTGCCGAACGTGTTTTAGAAATTTTAAATACCAATTCACCACTAGAAGACAAATCAAAAGCAAAAACGAAAGACGATTTTACGTCAGAAATTGGCATTAATAATATTTCATTTAAATACGAAGATGATTTAGTTTTAAAGAACTTTTCACTCAAAGTTCCAAAAGGAAAAAGTGTTGCTCTTGTGGGGCAATCTGGAAGTGGGAAAAGTACTATTGCCAATTTGGCAACACGCTTTTATGATGTAAACCAAGGCAATATTAGTATTGACGGTGAAGATATTCGAGACTTAAAAAAGTCTTCACTTCGCGGATTAATGGGACTAGTAACCCAAGATTCTATTCTATTTAACGATACTGTAAAAAACAATATCCTAATTGGTAAAGAAGAAGCGTCTGATGATGAAGTTATTGACGCACTTAAAATTGCCAATGCCTGGGAGTTTGTAAAAGATTTACCAAATGGTATTGAAACAAATATTGGTGACGCTGGCGGCAAACTATCTGGCGGACAAAAACAACGTTTAAGTATCGCCCGCGCAGTACTTAAAAACCCACCAATTATGATTTTGGATGAGGCCACTTCTGCTCTCGATACAGAAAGTGAACGTTTGGTACAGGTAGCATTGGAAAATATGATGAAAAACAGAACATCTATTGTTATTGCTCATCGTTTATCTACGATACAAAATGCAGACCAAATTGTAGTGATGTCTAAAGGCGAAATTGCCGAACAAGGGACTCATGAAGAGCTATTAGCAAAAGGTGGCGTCTACAAAAAGCTTGTCGAAATGCAGAGTTTCGAGTAATTCTACAAAAATTCAACATTTTTTAAACCTTTTCTAATTACCTTAGTCAAAGCAACAAATCAAAAGTTTTTGACGGACGAATTAGACCTAATAACGCGCTTAAAAGATACCGCTACCAAAGAGACTGCTTTTAGAGAGCTTTTAAGCCTCCATAAAGAACGGTTATATTGGCATATTCGTAAAATTGTTATTAGTCATGATGATGCAGATGATGTGCTACAGAATACGTTTATAAAAGTCTTTAGAAGTATCGATAAGTTTAAGGGTGAAAGCAAACTGTTTTCTTGGATGTATCGTATTGCTACAAATGAGTCGATTACACATATAAACAAGAATGCTAAGCGATTAAAAATTTCTAATGAAGAAGCACAAACTAATGCTATCAATAATCTAAAAGCCGATGTATATTTTGAAGGTGATGACATTCAGTTAAAACTTCAGAAAGCTATAGCAACTCTGCCCCATAAACAGCAAATGGTGTTTAACATGAAATACTTTGACGATATGAAATACAAAGAAATTTCAGAAATCTTAGAAACAAGTGAAGGTGCATTAAAAGCTTCGTATCATATAGCAGTTAAAAAAATAGAATTGTTTTTAACTTCAGATTAAACCTTTTAGTAATCTAGAAGTCATAGAAATAGAAAATGAAAAAAGATAAATTACATAACATTAATTCAACTGGGTTTAAGGCTCCAAAAGATTATTTTGAATCCTTTGATGAGAAGCTAATGCAGCGCTTAGAAGAAAATATTTCTATAAAAGGTATTACTGCTACTGGGTTTAATATCCCTAAAGATTATTTTGATACCGTCGAATCAAAAATTCTTGATAAAGTTAATGAAGAGAACAAAACGAAAGTCATTAGCCTATTTTCAAGAAAACACATGTATTATGTTTCTGGTATCGCGGCTTCTCTCCTATTCTTATTTGCCATTTTTATAAACAACTCAAATGCTGAGGAATTATCTGTAGAAATGGTAGAAAGCTACTTTGCAGATAGTGATTTGGACAGTTATGAATTGGCCGAGTTATTATCTGACGCAGATGTATTAGAAGATAACTTTACCTTAATAGAAACAGAATACAACGAAGAAAATCTAGAGGAATACCTATTAGAAAACGCAGATATAGAAGCTTTTTTAGAATAAAAAAACAATATTAAAAATGAAACAAATAATTACCATACTTTTAATTTTTACAGGGCTTTTAAGTCTTGCACAACCGCCGAAAGACGGAAAAATGAAGGAACGTATAAGAACTCAGAAAATAGCTTTTATTACTGAAAAATTAGCATTAACTGCGGATGAAGCTCAGAAATTTTGGCCAATCTACAATCAATTTGACGACACTTCGAATAAAATCAAGTCTGAATACTTTAGACCAATAATGCGTAAAATGCGTAGGAATCAAGACGTATCGGATAGTGAAGCCAATTCTTTTTTAGAACAAATAATTGAGGGCGAAAATAAAATGCACCTAGCAAAACAAAAACTTTTGAAAGATTTAAAATCTGCAATCCCTGCAAAAAAAATCATTCGATTAAAAGTAGTTGAAGATGAATTTAATAGACAATTGTTAAAACGTCTCGAAAAGTTTAAAAATAGGAGAAAGAAAGATTAAAAAAGAAGCCCAGTGAGGCTTCTTTTTTTATCTAAATATCAGTTTACTTATACGTCCACGACCTGCAGCATAGGCAATAGAATCGTTTAAAAAACGTATGATATAAAAACCTTCGTCACTAAGGTGTTCCCATGATTTCCCTCCATCATTACTATAATCAATACCTTTAAAACCAACGGTCACCAATTCTTGCGCATTGCTATTAGGTATGTACTGCACACAACTTCTATAACCCGGTGATTGTCCGTCAGCTAAAACTTGCCATGTTTTCCCACCGTCTTGTGTTCTTATCTTGTTAGATAGTGTGTCATTTGGCTTTGTATAATCTCCTCCAATAGCAAATCCGTTTTTAGCATCATAAAAATCCAGAGAATACATTCCGGTAGTTGGTTTGCCCTGTACAATTGGTGTATCATATACTTCCCAAGACTTACCTTTATCAGAAGAATACATAATACGACTAACCATACCACCAGTAGCAATCCAAGTCTCATCACCAACTATAGTGATATTAGTATCGCTTGCAGCAAACGCCGCTTCACCTTCAATTGCTTTTGGTAAATCATCACAAGATAGTTTAGTCCATGACTCACCACCATCACGTGTTATAATTATACTTATACAACCATCTGTTGGGTCACCCATAGCTATACCTTCTTGCTCATTCCAAAAGCTCATAGAGTCATAGAATACGTTTTCATGCAATTCTTCATAAACCAATTTTGGGTTAGTAGACTTCCTAGCAAGCTTATATAACCTTGCGGGATTACCAATAGTTACAGCAAACATAGTTCCGTTAACAATTTCTATAGCTCTAAAATTTAGCGGTTTATCATCATAAGTCATTACATTTTTAAAATGCTGTTTTCCGTTACTTACTTTAAAGTCATCCAAACTCAACTTTAATTCTTTATTTAAAGCACGTTTTCCAATGTGGTCTGAAGCCCCATAAAATAAATACTCTTCATTAAACTCTAATGCTCTAATGCTAACTGTAGAATCTTTGAGAATAGGTGTAATCGCAACCTTCGAAATTTTTTCTGGTCTTTTATAATCGTCTTTACAAGAAACAATTGCAACAAAACATAACAGTAGAATAAGGTTTTTCATCATATAGGATTTTCTGGACTAAAACTACATAAAATAGTTATTAATTAATGTTTCATCATAAACATTTGTGTACCTTTGCACGCTATTATTTAGTACTATGCGACTACACAGAAATTTATGCTTTGCCGTAATTGATGGATTACACCTTATTTTTAATGAAGGTGAATATGCCGATAAGGTTGTACAACAACTTCTAAAGCGTGATAAACGCTGGGGAAGTCGTGATAGAGGTTTTGTTGCAGAAACAGTTTATCAAATTGTAAGATATAAGAGATTATATGCCGAAATAGCAGATGTAAAAGAGCCTTTTCATCGTGATAGCTTATGGCGAATTTTTGCTGTATGGGCCACTTTAAGAGGCATCAAGCTTCCTGATTGGAAATATTTTACAGATACGCCAACAAGAAAGATTAAAGGGCGATTTGATGAGCTTTCAAAAACCAGAAAACTCAGAGAGTCTATTCCTGACTGGATGGAAAACTTAGGTCTTGAAGAGTTAGGTGAAAAATTATGGACTGCAGAAATTGCAATGCAAAATCAGCAAGCTGATGTAATTCTTAGAGTAAACACATTAAAGACCACTAAAAAAGACCTTCAACTCAAACTACAATCAGAAGACATAGAAACAGAGTTTCTATCAAATCATCCATCAGCATTAAAATTAGTGGAGCGTGCAAATGTTTTTAAAACTGAAGCCTTTAAAAATGGTTGGTTCGAGGTTCAAGATGCGTCTTCACAGTTAGTTGCTGACTTCTTGGATGTAAAACCGGGCATGAAAGTTGTAGATGTATGTGCAGGTGCAGGTGGTAAAACATTGCATTTGGCATCTTTGATGGAAAACAAAGGACAAATCATTGCGATGGATATTTACGAAAGTAAATTGAAGAAACTTAAAATTAGAGCACGTAGAAATGGTGTTCATAATATTGAGCTTAAAGCAATAGAGTCTACAAAACCTATTAAGAAATTACATGGTAAAGCCGATAGATTATTAATCGATGCACCGTGTTCTGGTTTAGGGGTTTTAAGACGTAATCCTGATGCAAAATGGAAATTACAACCTGAGTTTATAGATAATATCAAAAAAACTCAAGAGGAAGTTTTAGAGCAATACTCTAAAATGGTAAAAGATGGAGGAAAGATGGTGTACGCTACATGCTCTATTTTACCCTCTGAAAATGAAAAACAAGTTGAAAAATTCTTAACTTCGGAAAATGGAAAGAATTTTAAACTTATAAAAGATAAAAAAATATTAGCCCACAAATCTGGCTTTGATGGTTTTTATATGGCCTTGCTAGAAAAAAACAATTAATTATGAAACACATCTACCTGCTCTTTTTATTAACTATTTCTTTTGGTTTTTCCCAAATACCTTCTGATTATTACGATTCAGCCAATGGTCTAACTGGTTATGCCTTAAAAACACAACTAAAGAATATTATTAGTGCAGGTCATGTTGACCAAGGTTATGGAGCATTGTACACAGGTTATTTAACTACTGATAATGATGACTTTTTTGAAGACGACGATACCGTTCTAGACATGTATTCAGAAAGACCAAGTGCTAGTGACCCATATAACTATGACCATGACACAAATGGTGGTAGTCCAGGAGGTGATGCATGTGGTAATTTTAATGGTGAAGGTCAGTGCTATAATAGAGAACACCTTTTTCCTCAAGGTTTTTTTGACAGTGCTAATCCAATGCGAACTGATATTCATCATGTAGTACCTACTGATGGAAGAGTTAATGGCTTTAGAAGCAATTTTCCATTTGGAGAAGTAGGAACAAATTTAGTTTCACAGAACGGTATTACAAATCCAACTCAAAATGGATCTAAGTTAGGTAATTGTATTTCGCCGGGTTATACTGGGACCGTTTTTGAACCAATTGATGAGTTTAAAGGTGATATTGCTAGAATGTTATTATATTTTGCTGTAAGATATGAAGATAACTGGGATGATTCTGGTTGGGACTCTCATACAGTTCCTAATAATCCTTTAAATGGAACAAGCGACCAATTTTATGAAACTTGGTACATAAACTTATTGTACAAATGGCATACTGAAGACCCTGTTAGTCCTAGAGAAATTGCCAGAAATACTGCAGCATATAATTTTCAAGGCAATGCCAATCCATTTATTGACCATCCTGAGTATGTATTAGAAGCATGGTTTAGTGTTTTGTCAATAGATAACTTCCAACAAGCAGAAATTAAAATATATCCAAATCCGGTAAGTGGAAATGAAATTACAATTACTTCTACTCAGGATATTTTAGTCGAGGTTTACGATGTATTAGGTAAAAGAGTGAAACAACAAAACATCATAGCTAATCACAAAAAGCTAAATATTGCTGGACTTAAAAAAGGCATTTATCTTCTTAGGTTAAAAACTGATAGCGGTACTATAACTAAAAAATTAATTAGACAATAACGTAAAAGCGACCAAATGGTCGCTTTTTTATTTAATAACTTAGTGTATAACTATCCATTTTCATTAAAATAAATTATAATAAATACACTTAAAAAAAGTAAATTTACAGCTTCAAAACACAACATAATCTTACATAATGATTCACTTCTTCGGAAACCAAAACAGTAAAGTATTTGCTGTTCAAGCAACAAAAGAATTATCAACAGAAACCATAGCAAAATTGGTATGGTTATTTGGCGACCAACCAAAATTAGAGCAAGCATCAATCGATGCTTTTTTTGTTGGACCACGCGCCGCTATGATTACACCATGGAGCACAAACGCAGTAGAAATTACCCAAAATATGGGTATTGATGGCATCATCAGAATTGAAGAATTTCAGGCTTCAACAGAAGCTTCAAAGGATTATGACCCAATGATTTCTGAAAAATTCAACGGATTACATCAAGATGTTTTTACAATTAATATTCAGCCTGAAACTATTTTAGAAATTGAAGATATTTCTGCTTATAACAAACAAGAGGGTTTAGCCTTAAGTAATGAAGAAATTGAATATCTAAACAATGTTTCAAAAAAAATTGGTCGTCCATTAACGGATTCTGAAGTGTTTGGTTTTTCTCAAGTCAATTCTGAGCACTGTCGTCATAAAATTTTCAATGGAACATTTATCATTGATGGCGAAGAAAAGCCGACTTCGCTTTTCAAAATGATTAAAGAAACCTCGAAACAAAATCCCAACGATATTGTCTCGGCATACAAAGATAATGTTGCCTTCATAAAAGGACCTAAAGTGGAACAATTTGCACCAAAACGAGCAGATATACCAGACTATTACACAACTGAAGATTACGAATCTGTTATCTCATTAAAGGCTGAAACTCATAATTTCCCAACGACTGTAGAACCGTTTAACGGTGCTGCTACTGGTTCTGGTGGTGAAATTAGAGATAGACTAGCAGGAGGAAAAGGTTCTTTACCTTTAGCAGGTACAGCTGTGTATATGACCTCTTATTCACGCTTAGAAGAAAATCGCCCTTGGGAACAAAAATTTGAAGCTAGAAAATGGCTTTACCAGACACCAATCGATATTTTGATAAAAGCATCAAATGGTGCGTCAGACTTTGGAAACAAATTTGGACAACCGCTTATATGTGGATCAGTTCTAACTTTTGAACATGAGCAAGACAATCGTAAACTTGGTTATGACAAAGTCATCATGCAAGCTGGAGGTATTGGTTACGGAAAAGCTGACCAAGCACTAAAAGACACACCTAAAGAAGGCGATAAAATTGTGATTCTTGGTGGTGAAAATTACCGCATTGGTATGGGTGGTGCTGCAGTATCTTCTGCAGATACTGGCGAGTTTTCAACCGGAATTGAATTGAATGCTGTACAACGCTCAAACCCAGAAATGCAGAAACGTGCCGCAAACGCTATTCGTGGTATGGTTGAAAGCGAAGACAACTATATTGTTTCTATTCACGACCATGGCGCAGGAGGGCATCTTAACTGTTTATCTGAATTGGTAGAAGATACTGGCGGGAAAATAGACTTGGACAAATTACCAGTAGGTGACCCAACTTTATCGGATAAAGAAATAATCGGTAACGAATCTCAAGAACGCATGGGATTAGTTATTGCCGAAAAACATCTAGATACACTTCATAAAATTGCAAAAAGAGAACGTTCTCCAATTTACCAAGTTGGTGATGTTACTGGTGATGACCGATTTACATTTGAATCGAAATCTAATGGAAATAAACCAATGGATTTAGGACTTGAGGATATGTTTGGTAGTTCGCCACAAACGATAATGACAGATAGTACTGTTGACCATAATTATGGAGTAATTTTATACAATCCTGATGATTTTTACAACTATTTAGATCAAGTCCTTCAACTCGAAGCTGTGGCTTGCAAAGATTGGCTTACAAACAAGGTTGACCGTTGTGTAGGTGGAAAAGTAGCTAAGCAACAATGCGCCGGCCCTTTACAATTGCCGTTAAATAATGTTGGTATAATGGCATTAGATTATAATGGAAAGGAAGGTATTGCCACTTCAATTGGACACTCACCAATTTCAGGATTAATTAATCCTGTTGCTGGAAGTAGAAATAGTATTACCGAAGCCTTAACAAACATTATTTGGGCACCGCTTAAAGATGGACTTAAAAGTGTATCGCTTTCTGCAAATTGGATGTGGCCATGTAAAAATGAAGGTGAAGATGCTAGACTTTATGAAGCTGTAAAAGCAATTTCTGAGTTTTCTATTGATTTGGGAATTAATGTTCCAACAGGAAAAGATTCCCTGTCAATGAAGCAAAAATATTCTGATGGCGAAGTCATTTCTCCAGGTACGGTTATCATTTCTGCAGCTGCAAATTGTAACAATATTACTAATGTTATAGAACCCGTTTTACAAAAAGGAAAAGGAAATATCTATTACATTAATATTTCTCAAGACGCGTTTAACTTAGGTGGAAGTAGTTTTGCACAAATCAATAATAAAATTGGTAACGAAACACCAAATGTAAAAAGTGCTACTTACGTTAAAACAGTTTTTAATACTATTCAAAAGCTTATAAAAAATAAAAAAATTGTTGCGGGTCATGATGTAGCTTCAGGTGGTTTAATAACAACATTATTAGAATTATGCTTTGCTGAAAATAATATTGGAGCTGAATTAGATATTACAGGATTGCAACAAAAAGACAGTATAAAAGCGCTTTTTGCGGAAAATGCTGGTATTGTTTTTCAAGCTGAGGATGATTCAATTGAGACCATTTTATCTGAAGCCCAAATTGATTTTTTAAATATCGGAAAAGTCACTGAAAGTGATGTCCTAAGCATTATCAATCATGAAGAAGTCTATACCATGACGGTCTCACGTTTAAGAGATATGTGGTACAAAACCTCTTTCCTCCTCGACCAAAAACAAACGGCTAATGGTTTGGCAACAGCAAGATTAGAAAACTATAAAAATCAGCCATTAAACTATAAATTTCCTTCAGGTTTTGATGGTGTTTTAAAAGATTATAGGTATCATTCAAATAAACCAAAAGCTGCTATTATCCGTGAAAAAGGAAGTAATTCCGAACGCGAAATGGCCAACGCCATGTATTTGGCTGGTTTTGATGTTAAAGACGTACATATGACCGATTTAATTTCTGGTCGTGAAACCTTAGAAAATATTCAATTCATAGGTGCTGTTGGTGGGTTTAGTAATTCTGATGTTTTAGGCTCAGCAAAAGGATGGGCAGGCGCATTTAAATACAACGAAAAAGCCAATAAAGCTTTGAAAAATTTCTTTAAAAGAGAAGACACATTGTCTGTTGGTATTTGTAATGGTTGCCAATTATGGATGGAGTTAGACCTCATTAATCCTGACCATGAAAAACACGGTAAAATGACGTATAATGATTCTGGAAAACACGAAAGTGCGTTTACTTCTGTAAAAATTCAGGAGAATAATTCGGTAATGCTATCATCTCTAGCAGGTACAACTTTAGGTGTTTGGATTAGTCATGGTGAAGGTAAATTTAGTTTACCATATACTGAAGAAAAATACGATATTGTTGCAAAATACACATACGAAGCTTATCCTCACAACCCAAATGGATCAGACTTTAATGCGGCTATGATGACAGATAAAACTGGTCGTCACTTAGTTACCATGCCACATATTGAGCGTTCAACCTTCCCTTGGAATTGGGCACACTATCCAAAAGACAGGAACGATAAGGTTTCTCCCTGGTTAGAGGCTTTTATAAATGCTCGAAAGTGGATTGAAAAAAAGTAAATCTTTGTTAAAAACAATAGTCAAATTTTTAATACAACAAATTCCTAATGTTAATTTTCATATTTTCGTAATATTGCTACGCTAAAATTGAAAATTGACAATGACAGAAATTAAAAGGCTTTTTGACTTCCCTTATCACCAATTAGAACATAACCCAACTGATACTGCATTAGTAACTAAATATGATGGGGAATGGACACCAATGTCTACTAAAGACTATCTTGATAAAGCCAATGCTATAAGTAGAGCGCTTTTAAGGATGGGTGTGCAAAAAGGGGATAAAATTGCACTTATATCTTCTACTAATCGCACCGAATGGAATATTATGGATATTGGCACCTTACAAATTGGTGTTACTAATGTCCCTATTTACCCAACAATTTGTGCAGAAGATTACGAATATGTACTCAATCATAGTGAATCAATCTATTGTTTTGTTTCAGACGAAGAAGTCCTTGAGAAAGTCAATAAAATTAAAGCCAATACAAAACTAAAAGACGTCTACTCTTTTGACCATATAGACGGTTGCAAGCACTATTCTGAATTGTTTGAATTAGGTAAAGACAAAAGTAATCAACCAGAAGTTGAAGCATGTAAAGACAAAGTAAAGCCTGAAGATTTAGCAACCATTATTTATACATCAGGTACTACCGGAAAGCCTAAAGGTGTCATGCTTAGTCATTGGAATATTACTAGTAATGTTTTAGCAAGTTCACCAAGGGTGCCGCTTCCAGATTCAGGAGAAACAAGAGTATTAAGTTTCTTACCAATCTGTCATATTTTCGAACGCGTCCTTATTTATGTCTATCAATATGCAGGCACATCTGTTTATTTTGCTGAAGCTCTAGATAAAATTGGAGATAATGCCAAAGAAGTGAAACCAAATCTCATGAGTGTTGTACCTAGACTTTTAGAGAAAGTGTTTGATAAAATTATGCTTAAAGGTGAAGAACTAACAGGTATTAAAAAAGCATTATTCTTTTGGGCTGTAAGCTTGGGTGAAAAATGGGAGCCTTATGAAAAGAATGGTGCTTGGTATGAATTTAAATTAAAAATTGCTAATAAATTGATTTTTAGCAAATGGCGTGACGCACTTGGCGGAAACTTATATACTATGGTATCTGGCAGTGCAGCTTTACAACCTCGTTTAGCACGTATTTTCGGTGCTGCAGGCATGAAAGTTATGGAAGGTTATGGTCTTACTGAAACCTCTCCTGTAGTTTCTGTAGGCTTTTATGATAATAATATGTATCAAATCGGTACAGTAGGCAAGCCAATACCAGATGTTGAAGTAAAAATTGCTGATGACGGAGAATTACTTATCAAAGGCCCTAATGTGATGATGGGTTATTATAAAGACCAAGAAAAAACAGACAGTGTTATGACTGGAGATTATTTCCATACTGGAGATAAAGGAGAAATCACACCTGAAGGTTTCTTAAAAATTACAGGTCGTAAAAAAGAAATGTTTAAAACCTCTGGTGGAAAATATGTCATTCCTCCTCTATTAGAAAACGATATGAAACAATCGCTTTTCATAGAGCAAATTATGGTCGTTGGTGAAGGAGAAAAAATGCCTTGTGCAATAATTCAACCTAATTTCGACTTTGTTAGAGACTGGATAGAACATAAAGGACATGACATAGCAACAAGTAACGAAGACATAGCTGCTTCAGAAATTGTAATAAAGCGCATCCAAAAAGAAGTGGAAAAATATAATGTCAATTTTGGTAAGTGGGAACAAATCAAAAAGTTTGAATTAACCCCAACAGTTTGGTCTATTGATACTGGTGAATTGACACCTACTATGAAGATGAAACGCAGCGTAGTAAAAGAGATATACATAGATCTCTACGAGAAAATGTACCGCGGTTAGTCGCTCAATTTACTACAACTTAAAATTGATTTAGTAATATTTTATTATCTTGGAATAACTAACAAAATCAATTTTCTTATGAACACTAAATCATTTATTGCCGCCGGCTTAGTTGGTGGTATTGTAGATTGGCTATTAGGATGGCTGTTTTACGGAATCATTTTTGCAGACAAATTTCCTCAACCTGATGCGGAAAGTAATGCAATGATTTACATTACATTAGGCTGTCTTGCCTTCGGTTTTTTCATTTCTTACATTTACAATAAATGGGCTAATATATCAACATTTGGTACTGGCTTAAAAGCAGGTGCAATTATTGGTCTTTTTATGGGTCTGATTTCAAACTTTTTTAGGTTAGCAGAACAAGCTTCAGAAAATTTTGAGATGTTTGGGATTGACTTAGCAATTTCAATCGTAATGGCTGCCCTAGTTGGTGGTGTTGTAGGATTTGTTAATGGCAAAGTAGGAAGTAAATCCTAAACTCATAAAGAACTTATTTAAAACGCCTCAGGTATTCTGGGGCGTTTTTTATTACAAATCCTATCAAAAATAACTTTTTACTATGCATGCATAATTTTTTTAATTTACTATGCGTGCATAGTATTTTTTAGTATATTTGAAATCTAAGAATTTAATATGAAAGATAAAACTATAGATTATGTTCTCAGAACTACATGGTTAGCAGTTAACAAAATGTATAATGAGGAAGCAGCTCAGTTCGATACAACCATGGCAACAGGTTTTGCATTATTAAGTATTGATCCAGAATTTGGGACACCTTCTACTTCGTTAGGTCCAAAAATGGGAATGGAAGCCACTAGCCTATCTCGCACATTAAAAACAATGGAAGAAAAAGGTTTAATTATTCGTAAACCTAACCCAGAAGACGGCCGTGGCGTATTAATTCACTTAACCGAATTTGGTAAAGAAAAGCGTGATTATTCAAGAGATCGTGTATTGACTTTTAATGAAGCAATTAGAGAAAATGTTTCTAGTGACCAGCTTAATGGTTTTTATGAAGTTGCTAAAGTCATCAACCATATGATATCCAATAAAAAAATATATAAACAAAAAGAACATTCATTAAAATAATATGAGTAAGCGTAGAATTAAAAAAGTAGCCATTATTGGTTCTGGAATCATGGGAAGTGGTATTGCTTGTCATTTTGCCAATATTGGTGTAGATGTACTACTATTAGACATCGTTCCAAGAGAACTTAATGCTAAAGAGCAAGCCAAAGGTCTTACTTTAGAAGATAAAGTAGTGCGCAATCGATTAGTAAATGATGCCTTGACTACATCTTTAAAATCGAAACCTTCTCCTATATATAACCAATCTTTTGCATCAAGAATTACAACAGGTAATCTAGAAGATGATATCGCAAAAGTTGCTAATGTAGATTGGATCATGGAAGTTGTAGTCGAAAGACTAGACATAAAAAAGCAAGTTTTCGAAAAACTTGAAAAGTACAGAACTCCTGGTACATTAATCACATCAAATACATCTGGAATTCCTATTAAATTTATGAACGAAGGACGCTCAGAAGATTTCCAGAAACATTTCTGTGGTACACACTTTTTTAACCCAGCACGCTACTTAAAATTATTCGAAATTATTCCTGGACCAAATACTTCTCAAGAGGTCCTTGATTTCTTAAATGGCTATGGTGAACAATTCTTAGGAAAAACCTCAGTAGTTGCTAAAGACACACCTGCTTTTATTGGAAATCGTATTGGTATTTTCAGTATTCAGAGTTTATTTCACGCCGTTAAAGATTTAGATTTAACGATTGAGGAAGTTGATAAATTATCAGGACCAGTCATTGGTCGTCCAAAATCTGCAACCTTTAGAACTGTAGATGTGGTAGGCTTAGATACATTAGTGCATGTTGCAAATGGTATTTATGAAAACTGTAAAGATGACGAGCGTTTAGAGTTGTTTAAACTACCTGATTTCATCAATACTATGATGGAAAACAAATGGTTAGGAAGTAAAACTAAGCAAGGGTTTTATAAAAAGACGGTTTCCGCAGAAGGTAAAAAAGAAATATTAAGTTTAGACCTAAATACTTTAGAATACCGTTCAGCTAAAAAAGCAAAATTTGCAACATTAGAGTTAACAAAAACTATTGATAATGTAGCAGATCGTTTTAAAGTCTTAGTTAAAGGGAAAGATAAAGCAGGAGAATTTTACCGTAAGAGTTTTGCGGCATTATTTGCATACGTATCTAACCGTATTCCAGAAATTACAGATGAGCTTTACAAAATTGACGATGCTATGAAAGCTGGTTTTGGATGGCAACATGGACCATTCCAAATCTGGGATGCTATTGGTGTTGAAAAAGGTATCGAAATGATGCAAGCAGAAGGTTTAAAGCCTGCAGATTGGGTAGCAGATATGCTAGCCTCAGGTAGTGATAGCTTCTACTCTATTAAAGATGGTGCAACATATTTCTATGATATCCCAAAGAAAGAACAAGAAAAAATTCCTGGACAAGATGCGTTTATCATCTTAGATAATATTAGAAAAACAGCAGAGGTTTTTAAAAACTCTGGTGTGTCAATTCAGGATTTAGGAGATGGCATTCTAAATGTAGAATTCCAATCAAAAATGAATACCATTGGCGGTGATGTTTTAGCAGGAATTAATAAAGGTATAGATTTAGCCGAAAAAGATTTCGCTGGACTAATCATAGGCAATCAAGGTCCAAATTTCTCAGTTGGAGCAAACATAGGCATGATTTTCATGATGGCTGCAGAACAGGAGTATGATGAGCTTAACATGGCCATCAAATATTTCCAAGACACGATGATGCGTATGCGTTATTCTGCAATCCCAACAATTTCTGCACCTCACGGCATGGCACTTGGTGGTGGTTGTGAGATTTCATTACATGCCGATAAAATTGTAGCAGCAGCAGAAACTTACATGGGACTTGTAGAGTTTGGTGTTGGTGTAATTCCTGGCGGAGGTGGTTCTAAAGAAATGGCTTTAAGAGCATCAGATACTTTCAAAAAAGGTGATGTCCAATTAAATACACTTCAAGAGTATTTCCTAACTATTGGGATGGCTAAAGTATCTACTTCTGCATACGAAGCGTTTGATTTAGGCTTAATGCAAAAAGGAAAAGACGTTGTTGTGGTTAATAAAGACCGCCAAATAGCAACTGCTAAAGCACATGCTAAATTAATGGCTGACGCAGGTTATACACAGCCTGTGAGACGTAAAGATGTTTTAGTTCTTGGTAAACAAGCATTAAGTATGTTTATGGTTGGTACTGATTCTATGGAAGCCTCTAATTACATCAGTGACCATGATCGCAAAATTGCAAATAAATTAGGCTATGTAATGGCTGGTGGTGATTTATCAGAACCTACCAAAGTAAGCGAACAGTACTTGTTAGATATTGAGCGTGAAGCGTTCTTATCACTTTGTACAGAGCGTAAGACCTTAGAAAGAATTCAGCACATGTTAACCAAAGGTAAACCATTAAGAAACTAAGAAAAATGAAAACAGCATATATAGTAAAAGCATATAGAACAGCCGTTGGGAAAGCACCAAAGGGCGTGTTTCGTTTTAAAAGAACAGACGAATTGGCAGCCGAAACCATCAAATACATGATGAAAGAATTGCCAGCTTTAGACCCAAAACGTATTGACGATGTTATTGTTGGTAATGCAATGCCAGAAGGTTCTCAAGGCTTAAATATGGCGCGTTTAATCTCTTTAATGGGATTAGAAGTGATAGATGTCCCTGGTGTAACCGTTAACCGTTTTTGCTCTTCAGGAGTTGAGACTATTGGTATGGCAACAGCAAAAATCCAAGCCGGTATGGCAGATTGTATTATTGCTGGTGGTGCTGAAAGCATGAGTAGCGTACCAATGACAGGTTTTAAA
The DNA here is from genome assembly GCF_014635865.1 of Winogradskyella haliclonae. Classification (GTDB taxonomy): domain Bacteria; phylum Bacteroidota; class Bacteroidia; order Flavobacteriales; family Flavobacteriaceae; genus Winogradskyella; species Winogradskyella haliclonae. Next base: position 202,657 of record NZ_BMDQ01000003.1, read on the forward strand.
CCAGAACTAAACTATGACGCAATTGTAAAAGCGGGTCATGAAGATTATTACTGGGGCATGGGAAATACAGCCGAAGCAGTAGCTCAACAATTTAACGTATCGCGTGAAGACCAAGATGAGTTTGCCTATAATTCGCATATGAAAGCTTTACGTGCTCAAGCTGAAGACCGTTTTAAAGACCAGATTGTACCCATAGACGTAGAACAAACTTATATTGATGCCAACGGAAAAAAAGCAACAAAATCATATACAGTAACTAAAGACGAAGGCCCAAGAAAAGGGACTAACAAAGAAGCATTAGCAAAACTAAGAGCTGTGTTTGCGCAAGGTGGAAGTGTTACTGCAGGCAACTCATCTCAAATGAGTGATGGTGCTGCTTTCGTTATGGTAATGAGTGAAGATATGGTTAAAGAGTTGAATCTCGAACCTGTTGCACGTATGGTAAACTATGCTGCTGCTGGTGTAGAGCCTCGTATCATGGGTATTGGACCAGTAAAAGCGATTCCAAAAGCCTTAAAACAAGCGGGTTTAAAACAAGATGATTTATCATTAATAGAATTAAATGAAGCTTTCGCTTCTCAATCTCTTGCAGTTATTAGAGAATTAGATTTAAACCCAGATATCATTAACGTTAATGGAGGTGCCATAGCATTAGGTCATCCTCTAGGATGTACAGGTGCTAAGTTATCAGTACAGCTGTTTGATGAAATGCGTAAGCAAAACATGCAAGGTAAATATGGAGCAGTGACCATGTGTGTTGGAACTGGACAAGGCGCTTGTGGATTATTCGAGTTTTTAAATTAAGAAAAAAAGAAATTAAGATTATATAGTAGTTATGGAAGCAACTCAAGAAAAAGAATTATTAAGAGGTGGACAATTCTTAGTAAAAGAAACAAAATGTGAAGACGTATTCACTCCTGAAGATTTTTCAGAAGAACAGAATATGATGAAAGAAGCGGTAATGGAGTTCAACGAACGTGAGATCATTGCGCACAAGCCTCGTTTTGAAGCTAAAGATTACGCGCTAACTGAAGAAGTCATGCGAAAAGCTGGAGAATTAGGATTTTTAGGTGTCGCAGTTCCTGAAGCCTATGGTGGATTAGGAATGGGATTTGTTTCTACATGCTTAACATGTGACTATATTTCTTCAGGTACTGGTTCGTTTAGTACAGCATTTGGAGCACATACTGGTATTGGTACTATGCCAATAACACTATATGGTACTGAAGCTCAAAAGCAAAAGTATGTCCCAAAGTTAGCTACTGGAGAATGGTTTGGGGCTTACTGTTTAACTGAGCCGGGTGCAGGGTCTGATGCTAATTCTGGTAAAACGACTGCTGAGCTTTCAGCAGATGGAAAGTCCTATAAAATCAATGGGCAGAAAATGTGGATTTCTAACGCTGGTTTCTGTAGTGTAATGATCGTTTTTGCACGTATTGAAGATGATAAAAACATTACTGGTTTCATTGTAGAATACGATAAAAACAATCCAAACGGAATCACTCTTGGCGAAGAAGAACACAAATTAGGTATCCGTGCTAGTTCTACACGTCAAGTATTCTTTAACGATACAGTTGTACCTGTAGAAAACATGTTAGCTGGTCGTGGAGAAGGCTTTAAAATTGCCATGAATGCTTTAAATGTTGGACGTATTAAGTTAGCAGCTGCTTGTTTAGATTCTCAAAGAAGAATACTCAATACTGGAGTACAATACGCTAACGAGCGTAAGCAGTTTAAAACACCTATTTCAGATTTTGGTGCTATAAAAACCAAGCTAGCTAAAATGGCAACTGATGCATATGCAGGTGAATCTGCTACGTATAGAGCTGCAAAAAATATTGAAGACCGTATTGCCTTACGCGAAGCTGCAGGAAATACACACCAAGAAGCAGAACTTAAAGGCGTTGAGGAATATGCTATTGAATGTTCAATCTTAAAGGTTGCTGTATCTGAAGATGTACAAAACTGTGCTGATGAAGGTATCCAAATCTTTGGTGGTATGGGCTTCTCTGAAGAAACACCGATGGAAGCGGCTTGGAGAGATGCTCGTATTGCACGTATCTACGAAGGAACTAACGAGATTAATAGAATGCTATCTGTTGGTATGCTAGTAAAGAAAGCCATGAAAGGTCATGTTGACTTATTAGGCCCTGCGCAAGCAGTTCAACAAGAATTAATGGGCATTCCGTCTTTTGAAACACCTGATTATTCAGAATTGTTTTCTGAAGAAAAAGCAATGATTGCTAAGTTGAAGAAAGTATTTTTAATGGTCGCTGGTGCCGCTGTTCAAAAATATGGCCCAGATATGGAGCAACACCAACAGCTATTAATTGCTGCTGCAGATATCTTAATTGAAATCTATATGGCAGAATCGACGATATTAAGAACTGAGAAAAACGCAAAACGTACTAGCGAAAAAGAACAAGCCGTACAAATTGCCATGTCTAAGTTATATCTATATAATGCTGTAAGTATTGTAGAAGGAAAAGGAAAAGAAAGTATCATTTCTTTTGCTGAAGGTGATGAGCAACGTATGATGCTTATGGGACTTAAGCGTTTTACAAAATATACAAACTACCCAGATATCGTTGACTTACGTAACGAAATCGCAGAAAAAGTTAAAGCAGAAGGGAAGTACTGCTTTTAGTTAAGTTTAATTAGATGTAGAAAGTCGGATTGTTTTGTTATAATCCGACTTTTTTATTTGTGTATATTTAGGTCTCAAAATCTAGAAATAAATGAAATCTATACTATATCTTTTTGCATTTGCCTTCACGACCACTACTCTAGCCCAAAACACTGAAGTTTACCTTTTTGACATTTCAAATTCTAATGGAGAATTATCACTAAGCAATCAACGAAATGTGTCTAGTAATGACGGCTATGACAATCAGCCTAGTTTTTATAACGATAATATTTTAGCATTTGCTTCTACAAGAAATGGACAAACAGACATTGCCAAATACAGCATTAGAGACAAAGCCATTACATTTTTAAATAGCACACCAAATGGTGGTGAATATTCGCCATTAAAAATCCCAAATTCTAAAGATATCTCAGCAGTTAGGCTCGATAATGATGGCAAGCAACGTCTGTACCGCTACGATTTTAAAACAGGAAAATCTACAGAAATCATTAAAGATTTGGTTGTAGCTTATTACTCTTGGTATGATGAGAATACAGTTGTTTCTGCAGTTATTGAAGATGATGGATTAAACCTATTTGTAACAGATATCAAAGCCCAAAAGAGTAGAAAATATGCTACAAATGTTGGGCGCTCATTTCATAAAATACCAAATTCAAAACTGGTAAGTTTTGTCTCTAAAGAAGCGGAAGATAAATGGACATTAAAATCTTTAAATCCTCATACTGGAGAAACTAAAGTCATTATGCAATTACCAAATAAAATTGAGGATGTATGTTGGTTAATAGATGGTAGTGTCATTATTCCTATCAATAATGTGGTTTACAAATTCAACCCAAAGAAAGATGAACGCTTTAGTACATTAGCTAATTTTCAAGACGACAATCTTCAAAAAATAACACGCATTAGCACTAACGAGATTGGTACCATGTTAACACTAGTCTCAGAGGTATCTCCAGAGGTAATTGTACAAAAACAATTAGATGCTTACAATGCCAGAGATATCGATGCGTTTATGGCAACGTACTCTAAGGATATAAAACTATATAACTTCCCTAACGAACTACGTACCGAAGGCCAAGAGGCTATGAAAAACTCATACAAAGGCTTTTTTGAAACTACACCAGACCTCAACTGTAAAATTTTAAAACGTATAGTAACTGGTAATAAAGTTATTGACCATGAATTTATAACTGCCAATGGTAATACCTTTAAAGCCGTTGCCATTTACGAAGTTGAAAATGGATTAATAAGCAAAGTCACTTTTGTGAGATAGTGTAACATTATACTATCTTTAAACACAAATAGTTAACCAACCTCAACTACACCATCAACCTAACGTACTTGTTTATTCTAAACAAGTGACTGTACCTTTTGTATCATTTTTTACTTAAATGCATTCTAAATATGAAACTTAATATTTTCTATTTATCAGCTTTCTTATGTTTATTCATGTCTTGTAATAAGACACAAGAGAAAGTAATTACCAAAACTAAAATTATTGATTTAAGTCATACCTTTTCTGAAGAGACCGTGTATTGGGTAACAGCTAAGGAATTTAAATTAGATATCGTAGCCAAAGGAGATACAGACAAAGGTTTTTTTTATGCTGCTAATAATTTTGAAACTGCCGAGCACGGCGGCACACACATAGATGCACCGATTCACTTCTCAAAAGGCAAGCAATCCGTTGAAGAAATCCCATTAAATAAACTCATAGGCCAAGCCATTAAGGTTGATGTTACCGCAAACGCTTCAAATAATCCTGATTATTTAATCAGTGTGAAAGATTTTACCAATTGGGAAAAAACAAATGGCACAATCCCAGAAGGTGCTATAGTACTTCTAGAAACTGGTCATTCTAAGCACTATCCTGATAAGCTAAAATATTTAGGTACTGACCAACGTGGTCCTGAAGCCGTAAAGTTGTTACATTTTCCTGGGCTTTCATCAGAAGCAGCCACATGGCTAGTAGAAAATAGAAACATTAATGCCATTGGTATAGATACGCCTAGTATAGATTATGGGCAATCAGAGTACTTTAAAAGCCATGTTATCTTATTGTCAGAAAATATTCCTGCTTTTGAGAACATCACTAATCTGGATCAACTACCGTTGAAAGATTTTGAAGTTATTGCCTTACCCATGAAAATTAAAGATGGTAGTGGCGCACCATTACGAATTATTGCTAAAGTAAAAGAAGAAATATGATTAAGTTCTTCCGTCATATCCGTCGCTCATTAATTAACCAAAACAAAATAGGAAAATACTTTAAATATGCCATTGGTGAGATATTGCTTGTAGTTATGGGAATACTTATAGCCCTTCAGATTAACACGTGGAACACTCAAAGATTAGATGGTTTAAAGGAAAAGGCAATTCTTAAAGAATTGCATAAGGAGTTTTTAGGTAATAAAATTCAGTTCGATACTGTTAAGTTGGTTCATACAAGATCTATGAAATCTCTTAATACCATTATTGATGCTATGCCTCTCACCAAAGAAAATGTATTTAACTTAATAGATACTTTCGAATATGCTCTACATACGTTTACCTTCAATCCTTCCAGTGGTGTTGTAAACTCTTTGATTGCTTCTGGGAATTATGAACTTATTAAAAACGATACTTTACGAAATTATTTGGTGACTTGGAATGATGTTTATCAAGACTTTTTAGAGGAAGAGCTTAACCATCAAAAATACAGGTATGAAGTTATGGACCCTCATTCTGCACTGAATACAGATGCAATTATGCTTAATAAAGGGGATCAAAAAGCAATAGATTATACTATAGACTATGTAGTATCTCGTGAATTTAGAGGTCATCTCACTGTTATTAAAGGAAGGCTTCAAAATATTATAACCGACTTAGAACAAAAGACAGTAGAAAATCATATAAACGAAATTATTAGACTTACCCAGACCAATGATTAAATTCTTCCGACATATTAGAAAATTCTTAATAGAACAAAACAAAATGAGAAAATACTTTAAATACGCTATTGGAGAAATAATACTTGTAGTTATTGGGATTTTGATTGCTTTACAGATTAATAATTGGAATGAAAAAAATAATCAAAATAATACGCTTCAAAATACATATAGTATGATTGTTAATGATTTAGAGACAGATATTACAAAGGTTAGACAAACTCTAGAGTTCTATAAAGAAAAAGAACCTTATTTAAAGCATGTACTTGATGGTAAACTTACTAAAAAAGACTATTCTGATTCTTCGTATTTTAATTTAATCACCTATTCACCCGATTATTCTGTAACCACCAGAGGATTTAATTTACTCCATAGTTCTGTAGATAATGGTGTAATAAAAGACAGTCTGCAAATTTCTATTACAGAGTTTTATACGTCAACAATTAATAGGTTTGAATTTCTTAGAAATTATATCATAGAAGATATTGGAGATAATTTTGCGTACTGGAAAACTAATTTTGATTGGTATCCTGACTACATCATGCGTAATAATTTAGCTGGATTTACAGAGTATACCATAAACAACCCTGATTATAAGAATAGAATTGCTAACTATTATTTTGTTCATTATGATATTGCCATCAAGTATTTAAATGAATTTTTAGAAAATGCCGATAAAGTCATTAAAGCGCTAAAACAATGATTAAATTCTTCCGTCATATTCGCCGTTCACTCCTAAATGAAAACAAAATGGGTAAACCAGCCTTGCCAGACTCGACGTCAGGCAGACTAGGCAGGTACTTTAAATATGCTATTGGAGAAGTTGTTCTTGTAATGATCGGGATTTTGTTGGCATTACAAATTAACAACTGGAATCAGAATCGTCTTAATGCAAACATAGAATCACTATACTATAAAAGACTTTTAGATGATGTTAGAGAAGAAGAACAAATTCTTCAGGCTATTATTAATTATTCTAATCAAGTTACTTTTCATGCAAAAAAAGCAATAGCAGTTTTCGAAAACTCTTCAAAGGCTTCCGATAATCCTGTTGAAAATATAGTAGACCTGTATCAAGCAAGTCAGTTTACAGATTCATATTCTGCAAAATCAACTTTTAAAGAGTTAATTGCTTCTGGTCAAATTAACCTCCTGCAAAATGACAGTATAAAAACTGCATTAATTAGGTACTATGATGCGGAATGGTCTGAATCTGGAACCTTTACATTTGAAAATAGGTATAGAGAAAATTTGAGAGGAAAAATGCCAGATGATATTCAAACCCAGATTCGATTGAATTGTGGCGATATATATCTAAAAAAAGGTAACAGTTATCTTATAAGCTTACCTGACAAGTGTAATATTGATCTCGATCTTAATATTGCAAAATCCGTTATAGACGAGTTGCGTATGGACGAGAGTTTAAAAAAAGATTTAAGGTATTTGATTGGTAACGAGGTAGGAAAAATGAATGATTTAAAACCAATACAAAAGCAACTGAATAACCTTATTTCACTTTTAGAAGAAATTAATAATGAAAATCAATGATTAAATTCTTCCGTCATATTCGTCGCTCACTTTTAGAACAAAACAAAATGGTTAAACCAGCCTTGCCAGACTCAACGTCAGGCAGACTAGGCAGGTATTTTAAATATGCTATTGGTGAAATACTCCTTGTCGTCATTGGAATTCTATTAGCGCTTCAGATTAACAACTGGAATGAATCTAACAAAGCCAAGAAAACAGAAATTTATGTGTTAACCGAAATTCTAAACAACCTTGAAGAAGATGGCGATATACTTAAACACATGATACAAAAAAGAGAGAAGGCAAAAACTTCTGTATCAAAAATGATATCTTATTTAGAAGAGTCGATTATTTCGCAGGATTCCTTAGAAGCTGATTTACTAAATATGTTAACTTTTGAACGTTATTTTCCAATAAATAATGGTTATGAAATATGCAAATCAAAAGGATTAGAGCTTTCAAACAACTTACTAATTTCAAAAATATCACGCTACTACAATTATGAGCAGCCTAAGGCAAACAAAAGCATTATCGATGTGGAAAATGCTATTTTGGAGATCCTTGAAGACACAAAAAGTATAAGCCGTTATATTGAAGTGTTAACGCTTAACGAAGAAATAAAACTCACAAATTACCAAGACACCCAGTTCTTGGCGGAACTCAAAACAGAAACTGTAGCCTTTAAAAACAATAATGTAGGGACATTGTCAGTCATTAAAGATTTATATGACATTAATAAATCATTGAGAAATGAAATTAGAGATGAAATAGGACATGATTAAATTCTATAGAAAATATGGATGGATTTGACATTGTAATGGTCATTGCCATTATCCTTTTTGCAAGATTAGGCGTTCGCTTAGTTACAGGATATATAAAACTTAAAAAAGACGAAGAAAACTATAAAGAAGACTAAATTGTCCTCTAATAACATTACATAAACGTTATAATAGTAGAACTATAAACGCATTAAAAAAATGAAATCTTTATCCACGCTAATTTTATCGCTATTTACTTTAGCACTATCTGCTCAAGACAAAACCTTAGAACCTAAGCTAGAAAACATCTCTTGGATTGCTGGCACATGGCACGGTGAGGCATTTGGAGGTAAAACCGAAGAAATCTGGAGCAAACCATCTGGTGGCTCAATGATGGCAACTTTTAAACTCATAAGTGAAGGCAAAGTCATGTTTTATGAGATTGAAGTGATTCGTGAAATAGAAAATAACCTCATTCTTCAGTTAAAACACTTTAACAACGATCTTAAAGGTTGGGAAACCAAAGATGAAACCGTAGACTTTCCGCTAAAATATATTACCGAAAACAAAGTGGTATTTGAAGGTATGTCTTTTGAAAAAGTCTCTGAGAACGAAATGAATGTCTATGTTGACGTCAAGGAAAACGGCAAAGTAGAAACTGTAAAATTCAATTACAAAAAAGATTTACCTCTAACAAAGCCTGTGAAACAGCTAATAGAAGTAAAAAAAGCAAAAGCACAACCAATTATAGACGGAAAAGCAAATGAGCCAATCTGGAAGAATTCGCAATGGCATCCAATTGATCAATTGTGGTTAGGTGAACCATATACAAAAGACGATTTTCAAGGACGTTATAAGCTCACATGGACCAAAGAAGCACTTTATTTGTTGGCAGAAATTAAAGACGATAAGCTTGTAGATAACTACAAAGACCCCCTAAAAAGCTGGTGGGATGAAGATTGCTTAGAAGTTTTTATTGACGAAGATAATAGTGGCGGTAATCATCAATACAATCATTCTGCATTTGCATATCATATAGATTTAGAAGGTAATGTGGTAGATGTTACACCACAAAAGGAAGGCAAACTATACAATTCTCATATCGCATCTCAAAGAACTACAAATGGCAATACATCCATGTGGGAAGTCAAGATTCTACTTTTTGACAAATCGTATAAAGACAACAGTAATAATACCTCTGTAGAATTAAAAAGTGGTAAAAATATAGGTTTTGCTTTAGCCTATTGCGATAATGATAATAGTGAACATCGCGAAAATTTTATTGGATCTATACCAGTAGAAGGTGCCGATAAAGATAGAGGTTGGATTGATGCAACTATTTTTGGGACTTTGCTCTTATTAGAACACTAATAGAAACGTAATTAACAAATATTTAAAAGCGATTCTTTAGCTAAAGACTTATTTTTAAGGCTGAAAAACAACCACCATCCTTATGAAAAAAATAATTCTTGCTTTAGCACTAATCAATTTTGCTTTTAGTCAATCGCAAACAGACTCAAAACTATACGATATTATTGATGCTGTTTCTGAAGAGCGTTTAAGAAATGATGTCAAAACTTTAGCAGATTTTGGCACACGTCATACATTAAGTGATACCCTATCAGATACCCGTGGTATTGGCGCTGCACGTCGTTGGATAAAAGGACAGTTTGATGCTATTTCAAAAGATTGCAACAACTGTTTGGAGGTTTTTTACCAACAAGATTTAGTCAAAAAAGGCACAAATCAGCGTATTATTAAAGATGTTATGGTTGTCAATGTAGTTGCCATACAGCGAGGTACAAAATACCCAAATCGTTTTATCATAATGAGTGGTGACATAGATTCTCGGGTATCAGACCCAACAGATTTTACTTCGGATTCACCGGGTGCTAACGATAATGCTACCGGAATGGCTGGAGCTATTGAAGCAGCACGTGTATTGTCTAAATATCAATTTGAGAGTAGTATTATCTATGTTGGTCTTTCGGGAGAAGAGCAAGGCTTATTTGGCGGACAAGGTTTAGCAAAATATGCTCAAGACAACAATTGGGATATTATTGGCATACTTAATAATGATATGATCGGAAACATTACAGGTGTTGATGGCGTAATAGATAACCGTACCTTCCGTATTTTTTCTGAACCTGTTCCAGCAAATGAGAGTGAAAGAGCACGTCGCGCAAGACGCTTTTATGGTGGTGAGGTCGATGGTATTTCGCGTCAATTGGCACGTTATGTTCATAAAGCCGTAAAAACATATATGCCCGAAATGAACCCAATGATGGTTTACCGTTTAGATCGTTTTGGTCGTGGTGGTCATCACAGACCATTTAACGATGTTGGCTTTGCGGGTATCCGTATTATGGAAGCTCACGAAAATTACACACAACAGCACCAAGATATAAGAACGGAAGATGGCATTAACTACGGTGATACATTTGAGCACGTAAACTTTCCGTATTGTAAAAAGTTAACTGCAGTAAATGCAATTAATTTAGCAAGCATTGCTTCTGCCCCACCAGCGCCTAAAAATGTTGGTATTGGTGGTATTGTTCAGCCTTCAGCAAAATTTAGTTGGGATAAAGTAGATGGTGCTGTAGGTTACAAGATTTATTGGAGAGATACCACATCGCCTACTTGGGATAACAGCAGGTTTGTTGGCGATGTATCAGAATATACGTTGGATGGTATCGTCGTTGATAATTTCTTTTTTGGTGTTGCAGCTGTTGGTAAAGACGGACATGAGAGCATGGTCACTTTCCCTAATAAGATTATTAGATAAATGTTTGTTTATTTTCCACAATGGCAAGGCTCCGGTGTAGGTAAATCGATGAAAATTGGAGCTGAAACTGTTCGTGACTACTTAAATATTTCTAATATTGAAACTATTGCCTTATCTGAAAAAGCATTAGTCAAAAACCAAAACATTAATGGCCATAAGGCCTTAATTGAACAGTTATCCGATTATAAAAGCTTACTTGAAAAATCACAACCTACAACATTAAAAACTATTGGAGGTGATTGTGGCTTAGAAATCATTCCAGTAAGTTACCTAGCTTCTAAATATGAAAACATAGGTATTATATGGTTTGATGCACATGCAGATATTAATTTACCTGAGGAATCTCCAAGCCATAATTTTCATGGTATGCCCCTACGCACATTACTTGGTGAAGGTGATGATGAATTAAGGGCTCTGCTGTTTTCAGAAATCAAAGCTTCACAAATTCATTATATAGGTTTAAGAAGTATAGATAAAGCCGAAGAAAGACGTATTAACGAAGGTCATATTTATGCACCTTTAAATTCTAACACTAAAGATTTAATAGACATCTTAAATGCCAAAAGCATTACTCATCTTTACATTCACTTTGATGTAGACTGTCTTGACCCAGAATCTTATAAAAATGCCTATTTTAATGTAAACAATGGTATTACTACTCAAGAGGCCCAAGATTTTATTTTAGAATTAAAAGCTAACTTTACTATTGTTGGATCTAGTATATTGGAATCAGTAGCCACAAATGAAGAAGATTTAAAACCCATAAAGCCTATTATTAATCTATTATTTGATATCTAGTATTATGATTCATAAATTAAAGTGTTATTGTCTTCTCATATTTTGTTTTTTTCTTTTTGTCTGCTCCGAAAAACCTTCCACAAAAAATGAAGTCTTAGTATTAGGAACTATTCATAGTGGTCATAGAACAGAAGAAATCTATAATCTAGATAAGCTTACCGCGCTAATTAAAGAAATAAATCCTGATATAATTCTTACTGAAATACCACCAGATAGATTTGACACAGCCATGGAAGGTTTTAAAAAAGATGATAGTATTTCTGAACCTCGGGTCATGCGTTTCCCCGAATATACTGATGTTATATTTCCACTTTCAAAAACTATGGATTTCAAAATTATTCCAACTGCTGGTTGGACACGCCCAATGGCTTTAGAACGTCAAAAAAAGTTAAGAGCAATTAGTCAAGATTCAACACGAACTTCTGATTGGAATGCATATACAAATGCAAACAAATTATCAGATTCTTTACTAGAAGCAACAGGCAAGCGAAACGATCCCTATTTTATTCACACAAAGGAATACGATAGCCTTTATAATATAAGCTTAAAGATTTACAATAAATTATTTAATGAAGAATTGGGTCTTGGAGGCTGGGATAATATAAATATTGCACATTATTGGAATATAGAAAAAGCCTTAGAAACCTATAGATATCAAAACAAACGTATACTTATTACATATGGAGCTGGCCATAAAGGCTGGTTTTTAAAAGAATTGCAGAAAAGAGATGATATCGATTTATTAGAGTTGAAACCGTTTTTAGATAGTTTAAATGAGTAAATCAATACTAATCATTATCTCTATTTGCTTATTTAGTTGCTCAAGTGATAATTATACTAAACCAAGTTTTATAGATTTTAAAGTAGACAAGGACTCTATATACGTCATTTCAAAAAATAAGTTACACTGTCCTTTGTATGTAAAAGCTATAAATCGTAAAACAAAAAAAGAAACATTTAGGCAATTAGATGCTAAACAAGAATCTGTGATTTTAAGCTATCCAAATACTAAAGCTGATTCAAATTCAATTTTAAAAAAGTATAGATTTTTGGGATATTATGGAGAGTATCCTTTTAAATCTTACGACACAAATCATATCTATACCTTACCATTTCAAAAAGGATATCAATCCTTGGTCATTCAGGGTTATGATGGTGATTTTTCTCATTATGGATCATTTTCTGCTAAATGTTTAGATTTTGAAATGGCAGTCGGAGATACTATAGTTGCTGCAAGAGATGGTGTTGTCGTAAAAGTCAGTATTAAACACAATAAGCAAGGTACTACAGAAGACTATAAAGATTATGGCAATTATATGATGCTATATCACCCAGACAATACCTTTACTCAGTATGTACATTTAAAACAATATGGTAACTTAGCCAAAGTTGGTGATTCTGTAAAAGCTAAACAGCCAATAGCCTTATCAGGATATACGGGTTGGACAACTATACCTCATTTGCATTTTGGGGTTTATAAACCAACTGCAACCGGATTAGTTTCAATTCCAGTAATTTTGGATTCCATACCAGGAAAAGAATTAAAGCGAGGTGATATCTTAACTAAGAAACAAAAATGAGAACATTAAAACACAGACTTTGCATTGCACTATTATTAACCTCGACATTAGGTATTGCTCAAGGATTATTAAATAAAAAAAATGAGTTTACAAGGCAAGACACGTTAAGAGGAAGCATTACGCCTGAACGCGAATGGTGGGATTTAACCTATTATCATTTGGATATTGAAGTAAAACCAGATGAAAAATTTATCTCAGGAAAGAACACTATTCAATATAAAGTATTAAAACCATATCAAGTGATGCAAATAGATTTGCAAGTACCAATGCAGATTACAAAAGTGCTTCAAAATGGTAAAGCATTAGACGTAAAACATAATGGAAATGCACACTTTGTCACATTAAATGACAAACAAAAAACTGGCGCTGTAAATACTATCGAAGTGCATTACAAAGGTAACCCTAGAGAGGCAAAACGTGCACCTTGGGATGGTGGATTTTCATGGAAAAGAGATAGCAACGGTAAACACTTTATTGCAACATCATGTCAAGGCTTAGGCGCTAGTGTTTGGTGGCCAAACAAAGACCACATGTACGACGAAGTTGATAGCATGCTTATAAGTGTTACCATTCCTAAAGGATTAACAAATATATCCAACGGCAGACTAAGAAAGCTTGAAGACAAAGGTAATAAGGTCACATCGCATTGGTATGTTAATAATCCGATTAATAATTATGGTGTTAATGTAAACATTGGAGATTACGTAAACTTTTCTGAGATTTATAAAGGCGAAAATGGAAACCTTGATATGGACTATTGGGTTCTTAAAGATAATCTTGACAAAGCCAAAGAGCACTTTAAAGATGCGCCTAAAATGATGAAAGCCTTTGAACATTGGTTTGGGCCTTATCCATTTTATGAAGACAGTTTTAAACTCGTAGAAGTTCCGTATCTAGGTATGGAACATCAAAGTTCAGTAACCTATGGTAACCAGTATAAAAAAGGGTATTTAGGCAATGATTTATCAAGAACGGGTTGGGGCTTAAAATGGGATTTTATTATTGTTCATGAAGCTGGTCACGAGTGGTTTGCCAATAACATAACCAATGTAGATGTTGCGGATATGTGGATACATGAAGGCTTTACAGCGTATTCTGAAAATCTCTTTTTGGATTATTACTATGGCAAAGAAGCCTCTGCGGATTATGTAATTGGTACACGAGCAAATATTCAGAATGACAAGCCTTTAATTGGCATTTATAATGTTAATAAAGAAGGCTCTAGTGACATGTACTATAAAGGCGCTAATATGTTACATACCTTAAGACAACTCATCGAAGACGATAAGCTTTGGAGAGACATTTTAAGAGGTATAAATACAGAATTTTATCATCAAACGGTAACTACAAAACAAGTTGAAGATTACATTAGCAAAATGACCAAAAAAGACTTAAGTGCTTTTTTTAATCAGTATTTACGCGATGTACGTATTCCAACTTTAGAGTATAAAATTGAAGACAATGCCATTAAATACCGCTATGTCAATATTGTCAAAGATTTTGATATGCCAATTGAAGTAGAAATTAATGGTAAATCAGAGTGGATTTTTCCAAATTCTGAATGGAAGACTAAACAAGTTCAGGTTTCAGAATTTAAAGTAGATAGAGACTATTACATTTATTCAAAACAATTATAATGAAGGCTATTCCTGAGCTTTATTTTGAGCGTGATGTTGAATGGTATGACTGGTTACTAGCCAATCATGACACCCAGAAAGCGGTCTACATAGTCTTCTATAAGCTCGAAACCAAAATTCCAACAATGCGCTGGGAAGAGGCTGTAAAAGTAGCACTATGCTTTGGTTGGATTGATGCCACTGTAAAAAGCTTAGGCGGTGGCAAACGCATTCAATACTTTACGCATAGAAATCCGAAAAGCACATGGAGTGCTCTAAACAAAAAGTACATTGCGGAACTTGAACGATTAGGATTAATTCAAGACGCTGGTTGGAAAATGATTGAATTGGCAAAAGAAACGGGTACTTGGACTGCTATGGATGATGTTGAAAATGGGGTAATACCAGATAATCTTCAACAAGCTTTTGATAAAAATCCACGTGCTTTCGAGAATTATCAGAATTTTTCTAAAGGCTATAGAAAAGGCTATCTATCGTGGTTAAATAGCGCTAAACGCGAAGAAACCAAACAAAAAAGAATCGCCGAAATCATACGACTCTGCGATGCAAATATTAAAAGCAGAGAGGCTTGGTAAGTTAAAAGTTAACAAAGTCCATAGTTACCAAGAAAACTATTTAAAACATTAGTTTTTTGATATTATCCATATAACCACGGCTTACTCTAACAACATCTCCGTTTTTCATGGTGATATCATAGCTTTTGGTATATTTATTTAATTCTTTTACGGCATTTAAATTAATTATAGATGACCTGTGAACCCTAATAAAAATAGTCGCATTTAACTTTTCTTCAAGCGTAGAAATACCATAGTTGCTTACGTAAGTTTTTGCTTCAGTTATAAGTTTAGAATAATCACCGTAAGCCTCAATCCTAATAACATCCTCTAAAGCAACAGTGACCAACTTATTCTGACTTTGTACTAATATACGTTCTGGAGATTTTGGCTTATCCATTAAAAGACTCTCAGTTAAAGGTCTTGCCTTATTTCCTTCAGTATTAGCTTTTAATCGATCTACGGCAACTTTAAAACGGTCTTTGGTATAGGGCTTTAGCAAGTAATCTACGGCATGAACTTCAAAAGCTTTTAAAGCATACTGATCGTAGGCCGTTGAAAATATAATTTGTGGCAATTCTTCCAAATGTGTGAGCACATCAAAACCTGTCATTCCAGGCATTTGAATATCTAAAAACACTAAATCTGGTTTAAATTCATTAATTATTTTAACAGCATCTACGCCATTATTTGCTTCACCAAGTAGAATTAAATCAGGGTAATCTTCTAAGTACTCTTTCATAAGTTGTCTTCCTGCTTCTTCATCATCAATAATAATTACCTTTCTCATATAGCAAAAGATATTTTTAATCCTTTAGGCGAATTATCAGATAAGTTAAGTGTGCTTTGGTACATTTTTTCTAATCGCAGTTTTGTATTGGTTAAACCTATTCCTTTTTCAAAAACTGAGGCTTTATCTTTTATGCCTACGCCAGTATCGGAAATTTCAAAATGTAATTTATCTAATTTCTTAAAGATATTGATTGAAATTTTTCCGCCTTCAATAAGAGATGATAAGCCGTGCTTTATAGAGTTTTCTATTAATGGTTGAAGTAGCATAGGCGGAATAAGTTCGTCTTTTAAATCTTCTTCTACATTAACCTCAATTTCTAAGCGTTCTTTAAAACGTTCTTTCTCTAAATCAAGGTATTTATTTACAAACTCTAACTCTTCTCTTAAAGACACTTTTTCAACCTGTGAAGCCTTTAATTGATACCTAAATAAGTCCGAAAGCTCCGCAATGAGATGTCTCGTCTTTTCATTTTTTGGTGGCACAGACGCACTAATGGTGTTAAATATATTGTATAAAAAGTGCGGATTTAATTGTGCCTTTAATGCTGAAAGTTCGCTTTTAAGTGCAACCGTTCTCAGCTCGCCTTCTAAACGTATCTTTTGTTGATTTTCTAAATAGTAATTATAAGAATGAATAATGCCAAACTGTAATGCATAAAACAAAGCCGGAATATAAATATCCCATACTCTTGCAACACCGCCTAAATGGCCAAAACCTATAAAATCACACACATAGTAATATACTTGTTGCCATACGACTACAAATAGTGGCAATAAAATAATGTGTAACATTATCTTTTTAGTGTATTTCCAATGTTTTAGTTTTCTAATCAGTAACCACCAAATTGGGTAAGTAAGAATAGCTTTCAAAATATAATCTACTCCAACTGTATCCATAAATTCCTTTAAGTCGAAAAGAGAAGTCTCACCTTCATTCCAAGCCCTACTATTAATTGTTATAGCGGCATGATATGCAAATGCCCAAAACAAATAAAACACAATAAAAATAGCTAACTCAACTATTTTAATACCTAATAGACGCTTTTGATAAAATGGTAAATTGGTTTCCATAATTCTATTTTCAACAAACTTAAAGTTAGTATATTTTTTTATCAACTTCTAATCGATGAGTTGACCTATAGTCCGTTAAATGGTCTTTCCAACTCATCGGCTTATTGGTCAACTCATCATTTCTAACGTGCATACCTGTATGCTTATCTAGAGATTTGTGGCATAAATACATATATCATGAAAACGATTACAGTTTACTTACTTTTATTTTTATCATTAATCAATTACGCACAATCTAATGTTATTGGTATTGTTGTCGATGAAAACCTTGAGCCTATTCCTGGAGCTATAGTATCTATCTATAATTCAGACAAAACAGCATTTATTAAAGCTGCAGTTACTGAAAATGATGGAAAATTTACTGTCAAAAATTTAGACAATGGTAAATATACAATGACCATAACTAGTCTTGGATTTGAAAAGTATACGTCTCAGATATTCAGTATTACTAATTCTGAAAAAGACTTGGGCGCTATTAAATTAAATCCTGCAGCAGAATCTCTAGATGAAGTTGTTGTTAAAAGTGAAAAACCAATGGTACAAGTTATGGCAGATAAAACAGTATTTAATGTACAGAATACTATAAACGCTGCTGGAGATTCTGGTTTTGATTTATTGAGAAAAGCACCTGGTGTAATTATCGATAACAATGACAACTTAATCGTCGAAGGAAAAACTGGTGTGCTTATTTATATAGATGATAAGCCCTCTGTACTTAGAGGTGAAGACTTGGTAAATTACCTTAAAACAATTCAGTCTAGTGATATAGATGCAGTAGAAATCATTACGCAACCCTCTTCAAAATATGACGCAGAAGGCAATGCTGGTATCATTAATATAAAGTTTAAGCGCGATAAAAGTTTAGGTACAAACGGTAGCTTAACTTCTGGTTTAACATATGGTGAGTTTGCCCGAGTTAATACTTCCGCATCATTTAATAATAGAAACAAGAAAACAAGTTTCTATGGTACACTAAGCAACCGATTTGGTGAAAGTTTAAGTTACATTAATCTTTTTAGACAACAAAATAATACCATTTTTGATGCACGCTCAGAAACAATAAGTGATGATGTAAATAATAATATCAGAATGGGATTTGATTGGTACGCCGATAAAAAATCTACATTTGGAGTTATCGTATCTGGTAATTTTTCTGATAACGAATCGTTGGCTGATTCTAGAACACCTATTATTCCTGATGGTAATACCAACCCAAATCAAATATTAGTGGCTGGTAGCGATGTTCAAAGTGAAACTTCAAATATTTATGCAAATGCTAATTACAGATATAAAGGAAACAATGATACAAGCATAAACATTGATGTAGATTACGGTCGTTACTCACGCGAAAGAGAAAATCTTCAACCTAATCAATATTTTGATGGTAATGAATCACAGCTTATTAGTGAAATTATCAACTTTATGATCACACCAATTGATATTGATTTATTTACAGCCAAATTAGATTATGAGCAATCTCTTTTAAAAGGAAAATTAAGCATCGGCGGAAAGTTTTCTAAAGTTGTTACCGATAATCAATTCGATTTTTTTGACCGAATCAATGGTCAAGATATACTAAATCAAGAACGCACTAACGATTTTGAATATGATGAAAATGTAAACGCCTTATATTTTAACTATAAGCGCCAGTTTAAAAAATGGAATATCCAGTTTGGTCTACGTATGGAAAATACACAGTCTGATGGTATCTTAACCGCATTACAGACAGATCAAAACGATCGTGTAAAGCGCAATTATACAGACTGGTTTCCAAGTGGTGGTATAACTTATCAACTGAATCAGAAAAATTCTTTCGCTTTAACTTATAGCCGCCGTATTCAACGTCCTAATTATGCAAGTTTAAATCCTTTTGAATACAAAATTGATGAGTTATCTTTTAGCCGAGGCAATCCATTTTTACAACCACAGTATACAGATAATTTAAAATTATCACATACGTTTAATTATAGGCTAACGACATCAATAAGCTATAGTTTTATTGAAGACTATTTCGCAAAAATCACAGAAGCTGTTGGCCAAAACCAAAATTTCTTGACCACAAGAAATGTGGCTAATCAGAAAGTCATAAATATTGGTGTAAGCTATCCTACACGCTTCAACGATTGGTGGAATATATATTTTAGTGTTAATGCCTTCAGAAGTATTTTTGAAGCAACCAACCCAGACTTTAATCCTATTTCGCAGAATACATTAAGCCTTTATGCTCAAAACACGTTCAAATTACCAAAGGGCTTTAGAGCAGAAATTTCAGGATGGTATAGTTCACCGTCTATATGGGGCGGAACATACGAAACTCGAAGCATAGGTTCATTAAATGTGGCATTTCAAAAGCGTTTTTTTGACGATCAATTAACTGCTCGTTTGTCCTTTAATGACGTTCTGTTTACGTCTCCTTGGGAAGGTGTTACAGAATTTGGTAACCTTAGGATAAATGGTGACGGTGGTAGCGATAGCAGACAAGTGCGTTTTAATCTTACCTATAATTTTGGCCGCAATGAAATTAAAAAAGCCAGAAAACGCAATACTGGACTTGACGCAGAAAAAAATAGAATTTAATACCTAAAACTATGAAAACTAAATTATTAACATTAAGTACAATCCTTCTTTTTTGTCTCAGTGGTTTTGCTCAAAAAACGTATCTTAAAGTAACCAAAAGTAATGAGCCAAATGATTATGTGATGTATCCACCAGGAACAAAATTTGAATTAAAAACTAAAGAAGGATATATTGTTTTTAAGAATAGTGATGACCCAGGCAGCATAGACATTGAGGAAAAATACATCTTATACGTCTATCCAAATTGGAAAGATGAAGCTGAAATACTTGAATTAACTGAAGGTAAAGTCGAAAAATTACTGACATATAAGTTTAGAGATTCTCGTAAAACATCCGATGTAAAACGCATACATAACCATGGGGTTACTGCATCATCTAACGTAACTAATTCTAAAACAATAGAAGACAAAAAGAACCTAGAGTTTGTTCTCAGTAATGGCATAAAGTTTACATACAAAGATGGTGTTTATAACGCTACATTAAATGAAGAAAAATTAGCTATTAAATACAACTATATAATCTATAGTGATTTAGGGACTCTTAAATTAAGTTTTAATTCAAACAACGGGAAAGTTTGGTGGATTTTTGAACCAGTTAAATATTAAAAGCTGAGATGTTTAGTGATACATACAATTCCAATAACATATTGAAACTCTCATTTTAATGCTATTCTTTATTCACTAGTTTTCATTTAACTACACTTATGTCACATTTGTAACCATTTATTACATAGCAATTTCATTATTTCTCTTTTCACAAGACATTGGTCATTATTAATAAACTCTAAACGTTATTAAAATGCAGATAAGAAGAGATGACATGAAACACTGTTGGAGAATTTCATTAAGCATAAAAGAGTTAAAAAAAATCCTTTTTTTATTAGCGCTTATCGTATTTTCAATCTTTATGGTATCATGAAACTTGAAAATAAAGCCCTGTATTACAAGCCACTAATATAACTCCCGTAAGGATCTTGAAATTTTAAACCTTCGGAATATCTGTATTTACTCAATTTTTTGAATTGAGCTAATCCCCACAAAATGAATTCTTTTTCAAAATACACATCTTCCTTTTCTATATCTGGCTGATAGTCTGCCAATAATGCATCTAATGGTTTTATTTCATCTAACTTAGATTTATACTGTTCATCATTCATGGTATCTAAAAGCTCAAATCCTTCTCCATTAAAAAACCATGAAATCAAATCGTCATAAGGTGTTTCGGCATCTTGCTTTTCTAGTTTTTCAATCTTAGGAAAATATCTAGGGAACAACGTTTTTATAGCATTTTCTAACAAGGTATTTGCTACATAATCTGCACCTTCTTGTTCACCTTCATAAACCAACTCTACTTTTCCTGTAATCGCAGGAATAATTCCAACAAAATCAGACAAACGTATTGCTGTATTTTTATCACCTGCTAACAAAGAACGTCGCTCTGCTGTACTTAATAGATTTTGGAATGCTGTAATACTCATACGAGCACTTACACCACTCTTTACATCAACATATTCGCTTTCTCTAGCTTCAAAACTAATTTGCTCTAACAAATCCTTAGCTAAGTCAGGTATATGTATCGTTTTAGATTGACGAGCATCTAATCGTGCTTCTTGTGCTGTGATGGTACGTGCAGTATCCACATTTTCAGGATAATGGGTCAAAATTTGTGAACCAATTCTGTCTTTTAATGGTGTAACAATACTGCCTCGGTTGGTATAATCCTCAGGGTTTGCTGTAAATACAAACTGTATATCTAAAGGCAATCTTAGCTTAAATCCTCGAATCTGTATATCACCTTCTTGTAAAATATTAAAAAGTGCCACTTGAATTCTAGCTTGTAAATCTGGCAGCTCATTAATCACAAAAATACAGCGGTTTGCTCTTGGAATCATTCCGTAATGAATGACCCTATCATCGGCATAACTTAATTTTAAGTTTGCAGCTTTTATTGGGTCTACATCTCCGATGATATCTGCAACAGTAACATCTGGTGTTGCTAATTTTTCTGCAAAACGTTCGTCTCTATGCAACCAAGCAATAGGTGTATCATCACCTTTTTCTGCAATTAATTCAGTAGCGAATCTTGAAATGGGTTGTAATGGATCGTCATTAATTTCGGAACCCTCGACAATTGGTATATATTCATCCAACAAATTTACCATCATACGAGCTAGTCTCGTCTTTGCTTGTCCTCGTAAACCTAACAAATTGATATTATGACGTGATAAAATGGCACGCTCCAATTCAGGAATCACCGTATTTTCATAACCATGAATACCTTCAAATGTATTGACTTTGTTCTTTATATTTTCAATTAAATTACCTCTCAATTCATCCTTTATAGATTTTGATTGATACCCTGATTGTTTTAATTCGCCTAATGTTTTTATGTTTTTCATTTTATAGCTTTAGCCTTTAATTCTTCTTTTTCTATTGTTTTCGTAATCTTCAAAAATCATTTCTCCCAAACCTTTCAATCCAGTATAGAATGCTTTTCCTCTATTGGCTTGAGTAAACTCTCTTACAAAACGCATAAGGTATGGGTCTTCTGCAATCATGAACGTCGTTATTGGAATATGCAAGCGTCTTGCTTGTTGCGCCATAGCATAGCATTTATTTGTAATGTATGGATCAAGACCATTAGAGTTTTTATAATACTGTCCGTCTGGTAAACGCAAACAACTTGGTTTACCATCAGTAATCATAAAAATTTGTTTGTTAGTATTACGCTTTCTACGTAGCATATCCATTGCCAACTGTAAACCTGCAACCGTATTGGTGTGATATGGACCAACTTTAAGGTATGGCAAATCCTTAATTTTTATAGGCCATGCATCATTTCCAAAAACTAAAATCTCAATGGAATCTTTTGGGTAACGCGTAGTTATCAGTTCTGATAATGCCATAGCCACTTTTTTGGCAGGAGTGATGCGGTCTTCACCATACAATATCATGCTATGACTAATATCAATCATTAACACCGTGCTCATTTGACTTTTATGAAGTGTTTCTTCGACCACCAAATCATCTTCAGTCAAATTAAAATCTCCTATACCATGATTTACTTGAGCATTGCGTAAACTTTCTGTCATTGATACTTTATCTAAAGCATCTCCAAACTGATATGCTCTAAAATCTCCTGTATGTTCATCGCCTAAACCAATACCTTTACTCTTATGGTTTCCAGCACCACTACGTTTTATTTTTCCGAAAATATGGTCCAATGCTTGCTGACGAATGGCACGTTCGGTTTTTGCCGTAATGGTAAGTCGTCCACGTCCTTCCCCATCACCTTCTCCATCACCAGTTGGGTCAATCTCTTCTCGGATATACCCTTTATTTTTTAAATCTTCAATAAAATCATCTATGGTGTAATCTGGAGTTGTTAATTCATATTCCTTGTCCAACTGCCGTAACCAATCGATAGCCTCATCAAAATCACCGGAAGTATAGGTTATCAACTCTTTAAAAATTTCAAAAAGTTTATCAAAAGGTGATTGATATGTAGCTTCGTATGTTTTAAATACAAAACCTGATTTTCTCTCTTTCATAATTATATAAAAATAATGCTTTTTAGCCTTGTGCTCAAAGAGTAATTATATTCTAACATTTTATTAACTTTACTACAAACAAACCAAATAAATGTCTGAAGAAACTGAACAGCCCAAAAAGAAAATTAATTGGACAACTGATAAAATAATGAGCACTTCTGCTCTGTTTATTAGTGTGATTTCTTTAATAGCATTATTATACCAATCGTATTTAGCAAGAGAGGAAAATAGGCTCATTCAAATGCAACAAAGTGCTAATGTAATTCCTTATTTACAGTTTGAAAACATATATAATGTTCGTTCATTCAGTATACATATGGTAAATAAAGGTGTTGGTCCTGCATTTGTTAAAAAAGTGTCTTTTGCAGTAAATGATAGCTTAAAGTTTGACAACTCAACAAATGCGCTGCTACATATAACTAAAAACAGAATACGTAAAGGTGATTCAATTGGCTACAACGGCTCTATAACAATTAAAGAGAATACAGTTGTCCAACCAGGAGAAAATATAAGTGTTTTTGAGATTTCTTCAACAAATAACAGTGATTTTTCAGGAGTTAAGAGTTTCAAAGATTACATAAACAACTCTCCTCCAACTTTTACTATTGTATATGAGGATATCTATGGAAATCAATGGAAGCTTTCTAACAATGAAAATAAGCAAGATTTTCAATTTTTAACACCTACACTTATCAAAAAAATAGACTAATAGGGTTTAAGTTCTTTAAGATTTTTTTATGACTTTTTGAGAAGAGTAACTTGTACCTTTAAGCCTTACTCAACTAACCCAAAAAATAATGAAACAATTTTTCTCATGTGTTATGCTATTTTGCATAACATTTCTTTCTGCACAAGAATTTTCGATGGACATGGTAAAAAACATGGAGCCACGAAATATTGGTCCTGGTGGAATGTCCGGCCGTGTAACAGCCATTGATGTCGTAAATAATAATCCAGACATAATGTATGTTGGTACAGCTTCTGGTGGCTTATGGAAGTCTACTTCTGGCGGTATTAAATGGGAACCCATTTTTGATAAAGAATTAACTGCATCGATTGGTGCAGTAGAAATCCAACAATCAAATCCAAGTGTAATTTGGGTTGGTACAGGTGAAGGAAACCCTCGTAACTCTCTTAATGGTGGCTATGGTGTTTATAAATCTCTAGATGGCGGAAAGACTTGGATGGCTATGGGCTTGGAAAAAACAAGACATATCCATAGAATTATTGTAGATCCAACAAACCCTGATGTGGTTTATGTAGGTGCTATTGGATCGCCATGGGGTGTTCATCCAGAACGTGGGGTTTTTAAGACTAATGATGGCGGAAAAACATGGAATAAAATCTTGTTCGCTAATAACAAAACTGGTGTAGCAGATTTAGTGATGGACCCCACAAATCCTAATAAGCTTTTTGCCGCTATGTGGGAACATAAACGAGACCCATGGTTTTTTAAATCTGGTGGCAAAGGCTCTTCATTACAAATGACACATGATGGCGGAAAAACATGGAAAAAAATTACAGATAAGGATGGTTTTCCAAAAGGAGATTTAGGACGTATTGGGATTGCTATTGCTCCAAATAAACCAAACATAGTTTATGCCTTAGTTGAAGCTAAAAAGAATGCACTTTACAAAAGTGAAGATGGTGGCTTTAAATGGAAAAAAATCAATGATAAAAGCGATATAGGTAACAGACCATTTTATTATTCTGAAATATATGTTGACCCACAGAATGAAAATCGTGTGTATTCCGTGTTTACCTATGTAAACGTATCCGAAGACGGCGGAAAAAACTTTAAACAGCTCATGCCAGCTTATGGGGTTAGCAATGGTGTACATCCCGACCATCATGCTTGGTGGATACACCCAGAGAATGGCAACTTTATGATTGATGGTAATGATGGTGGAATGAATATTACTAAAGATGGTGGAAAAACTTGGCGTTTTATTGGTAATTTACCTGTAGCACAGTTCTATCATATTTCTGTAGATAACGAATATCCTTATAACGTATATGGAGGTATGCAAGATAATGGATCTTGGCGAGGTCCCGCTTATGTATGGCGTGCCCAAGGTATAAGAAATAGCTACTGGCAAGAAATTAGCTTTGGTGATGGTTTTGACGTTGTTCCAGATAGAGATGATAGTCGTTATGGTTGGTCAATGAGTCAACAAGGCTTTGTGAGTCGATACGATTGGCAAACAGGAAATAACTATGGTGTTAGGCCTACACATCCAGATGCTGATGTAAGACTACGTTTTAATTGGAACTCAGCAATAAACATAGACCCTTTTAATAATAGTACCATTTATTTTGGGAGTCAGTATGTGCATAAATCTACTGATAAAGGTGAGACTTGGACCGTTATATCTCCTGATTTATCTACTAATGACCCAGCAAAACAAAAACAATCTGAAAGTGGTGGCTTAACTATGGATGCTACAGGTGCAGAAAATCACTGTACCATATTAGTTATTGAACCTTCACCTGTTGAGAAAGATATGCTTTGGGCAGGTACAGACGATGGACGTGTACATTATACCATTAATGGTGGTGATAGTTGGACCGAAGTCACAAACAACATACCTAAATTGCCAAAAGGCAGTTGGATAGCTCAGATTAAGGCATCTAATAAAAATAAAGGCGAAGCACTTTTAATTGCTAATGATTATAGACGTTTTAATTACACACCATACGCTTACCGTACTAAAAATTATGGTAAATCCTGGGAACGTATCGTAGATGAAAGAGATGTCCAAAGTTATACATTGGCTATTGTTGAAGATTTAGAAGAACCAAATCTTATGTTTCTTGGAACTGATGATGGCTTATACGTGTCTATAAATGCTGGTGAAAAATGGACTAAATGGACTAATGGCTTTCCTACCACATCGGTTAAAGATTTAGTTATTCATCCGCGTGAACATGATTTAGTGATAGGTACATTTGGTCGCGCTGCTTGGGTTTTAGACGATATTAGACCTTTACGTGAAATGGCGAGAAACTCATCAGTAATGGCTTCAAACATTACATTGTTCGATTCACCGACAGCGTATCAAGCTGCTTATCAACAACCAACTGGAAGTCGTTTTGGTGCTGATGCTATGTATCATGGCGAAAATAGAGGTGGTGGTGCAAGATTAGCATACCTATTCAACAAGAAAGATAATGTAAAATCCGATATAAAATCAGACTCTAAAAAAGATGATAAGGCTATTAGCGATACAAAAGATGAAAATAAAATTAAGTGGGACTCTTTAACGCTAAAGCTTTATGACGGCGACCGTTTAATAAGAACTTTAAAACAAAAAGCACCTAAAGAAAATGGAGTACAACGTTGGACTTGGTTTATGGACGAATCTGGAAAAGAAAGACCTTCCAGACGTATCAGAAAATCAACAAGAGAACCTAGCGGAGTTTCAGTAAAACCTGGAACTTACAAAGCGGTGTTGCATTACGGCGACCAAACTTCTGAAACTATGGTTAATGTTGAATCTGACCCTAGACTTAATGTATCGCAGAAAAATATTAATGAAGTTTACGATGCTGCAAAAGAGTTAGAAAATATATCACAAACGCTCGCTGATGCATCTAAACAATTAATTGAAAGTAAAAATATAGCTTCCAAGTATCAATCCGAATTAAAAAAATTAGATAAAGACGCTTATAAAGAACAGATTAAAGCTTCTGATTCTGTTGTAAAATCTATCAATACCTTACTTGACAAATACTTTGGTAAAGAAGACAAGCGTCAAGGTATTACTAGGAATCCAGAAGTTACTGCTTTACAACGTTTACGTACTGCAGCTGGTTATATATATGGAAGTCAAACAGGTATAACGACTACGGAAACTACATTAATGAAACATGCAAAAGATGCAGTTAAAGAATTACTTAGTGAAACTAATGCCTTCTTTAACAATGAATGGAAATCTTACGAAGCAGATATGAAAGCTTTAAAGACCAATCCATTTAAGGAAACCAAAATATTTGGGATTGATTAAAATCAACTAAAAACAATCATTATGAAAACAAAAATTTTAGGATGTTGTATTGCAGTTTTTCTATTTTCCTGTAAGGATGATGCTAAACAGACCGATTTAGCCAAAAAGGAAGTTAAGCAATACACTATTGAACAATTTATGGATAACGAAGCCATTGGCGGCGGTAGTTTTTCGTATGACAATTCACAATTACTAGTCTCTAGTAATCGTTCAGGAATTTACAATGTTTATACTGTATCTGCTGAAGGTGGAGAAATGACTGCAATTACTGCATCAGATAGTACATCTATTTTTGCAGATGCTTTTTTCCCAGAAGACAATAGAATGCTATTAAATGCTGATGGCAATGGTGATGAAATAGACCATTTATTTGTTAGAGATTTAGAAGGCAACATTAAAGACATTACTCCGGAGAAAGGTGCAAAATCAAGTTTCTATGGATGGTCCGATGACAATAAAAGTTTGTATTACGGGTCAAATAAAAGAGACCCTAGATTTTTTGATGTTTATAAGATGAATTTGGAAGACTATTCGTCCGAAATGATTTATCAAAACAATGATAATCTCTCATTCTCGGGTATGTCTAGTGACGAGAATTACTTTGCACTTTCAAAAAGTTTAAATACAAATGATAGTGATTTATTTATCTACGACTCAAAAACCGGTGAGAAAACAAAAATCAATGAAAACAATAGTGCAAATTCTGCACAAGATTTTTCAAAAGACAATAACATCTTTTATTATACAACAGATGATGGTGGTGAATTTTCGTATCTAATGTCTTATAATTTTGAAACTAAAGAGCGAAAAAAAGTCGTAGAAAAAGACTGGGATGTTAGTGGCGCAGGTTTTACAAAAGATGGTAATTATATGGTTGTTTATGTTAACGAAGATGGCAAAAATGCCATTGAGGTTATAGACACTAAAACTAACACACCTATTGATTTACCTGATTTTGAAGGCAAAAGCATTACTAGTGTAGGTTTTAGTCGTGACGAGAGTTGGATGCGTATGTATGTTGGTGGTTCAAATTCGCCTTCAGATTTATACACTTACAATCTTGAAACTAAAAAACAACATAGATTAAGTGATGTACTAAATAAAGCTATTGATGCAAATGACTTAGTGACTGCAAAAGTAGTGCGTTACAAATCTTTTGATGGCGTTGAGATTCCTGCTATTTATTATTTACCTCATCAAGCATCTGCTGACAATAAAGTACCGGCAATGGTTTGGGTCCATGGTGGTCCTGGTGGGCAAACACGTCAAAATTTCAGTTCTTTAATCCAGTATATGGTTAATCATGGTTATGCAGTGCTAGCTGTTAATAATCGTGGTAGCAGTGGTTATGGTAAAACATTTTACCAAATGGATAACAAAAATCATGGTGAAAAAGATTTACAAGATTGTGTTGAAGGCAAAAATTGGCTAGCCAAACAGACAGAAATTGATGGTGATAAAATAGGAATTATTGGTGGCTCTTATGGTGGCTATATGACTATGGCCGCACTAACGTATACACCTGAAGAGTTTGATGTAGGCGTCAATCTTTTTGGTGTCACAAATTGGATACGTACTTTAAAAAGCATCCCTCCATATTGGGAGTCTTTTAGAGAATCTTTATACGATGAATTAGGCGACCCTTTTTCAGCAGATTCTGTGCGTTTAAAGCGTATTTCGCCATTATTCCATACAGATAAGGTGACAAAGCCTCTAATTGTATTACAGGGCGCGCAAGATCCAAGAGTACTGCAAGTAGAATCTGATGAAATTGTAGCTGGTGTAAGAAAGAACAATGTACCAGTAGAGTATGTTTTATTCGAAGATGAGGGTCATGGCTTTATTAAAAAAGAAAACCAGATTGAAGCTAATGAACGTATTGTACAATTTTTAGATAAATATCTTAAAAAGGATGCTGCTCCTAAAGACGGACAAGAACCTGTTAATGAAAAAATTGAAGCAGAAACAGATTAGAAAAACATTGTATTAAAAAAGCAGAGCCGATACGTACGTATCGGCTCTTTTTACGCTTATAAATAAAGCTTCTACTCTATCCATTTAAGAGAATTATAATTTTCAATTTTTATACGTTTACCTGAGGTACAAATAAGGTTCTCTTTTTTAAATTGAGATAAGATACGTATAGCAGATTCTGTTGCAGTCCCAACAATACTTGCATAATCTTCCCTAGATAGTACAATAGAAAGATAACCATCATAATCTACTCCAAAACTATCATGTATATACATTAATGCTTCGGACATTCTCTTTTTAACTGATTTCTGTGCCATATTAACAAATGAATGCTCAGATTCCTTCAAATCTTCAGTCATCTTTTGTAGAACATCTAAAGTAAAATTTGGATTTTTTTGTAAATCCGTAATGATTTCAGATTTTGGAATAAAACACATTTCCATTTCTGTTAAAGCTGTAGCAGTTAAGCTAGACGAATCATTAGTTACAAGAGACCTTTTTCCTAATAAACCTCCTTTTACGATTAACTTCACGACTTGGTCTTTACCGTTTTCGCTGAGCTTAGTAAGTTTACAAACACCATCTTTAACACAGTAAATACCATTAATAAAATCGCCCTCTTCAAAAATGACATATCCCTTCTGAAATGTCTTACCTGTTTTACAAGCAGAAACTCGCATTAACTCTTGTTTTGTTAAGGCTTTTAAGGAGTTAAACTCCTTAATGATGCACTGCTCGCATTTACTCATATTCTGTAAATTTAGTAAAACCAAAGATACAAATTTAACATGATTTTTATCATGTTTTTTAAGTTAAGAAAGCAAGATATTTGCCCTAGGTATGTCTAAAAATGCAAGTTAATGCAAAGCTCTTTATGTTTTCATTGTGGTGATGATTGTGGTAAATCTTCTATTTACTTTAAAGAAAAATCATTTTGTTGTAATGGTTGCAAAACTGTTTTCGAAATTTTCAGTGAGAATGATTTAACCTCTTACTATGACTTACAACAATCGCCAGGAGCAATTCCTAAGGCAATTGAAGGAAAATACGATTTTCTATCTCAGAAAACTATTATAGAAAAACTCACAGATTTTAAAAGTGATACTATAGAAATTACTACACTCTATATTCCACATATACATTGTAGCTCTTGTATTTGGATACTGGAAAACCTCAATAAACTCAATCCAAATATTACTGATTCACAAGTTAATTTTGGAAAAAAAACGGTTCGTATCACCTATAAATATGAAGAAACAGATTTAAAATCACTAGTAGTATTACTTAGTAAAATTGGTTATGAACCTTATATAAGTTTAGACGATTATAAGTCAAACCAAAAACATATCAATAGATCTTTGATTTATAAGCTTGGCGTTGCTGGGTTTGGTTTTGGAAATATTATGTTTTTATCTTTTCCAGAATATTTTGAAGTCAATGAGTTTTGGTTAGAGCAATACAAACATCTCTTCAGATGGTTGATGTTTGGACTATCCTTACCAGTCGTTTTTTATTCTGGTCAAGATTATTTTATATCTGCCTACAAAGGACTTAAAGCAAAATTATTAAATATAGATGTACCCATTGCCTTAGGTATTTCGGTATTGTTCATAAGAAGTACTGCAGACATAACCTTTGACTTAGGCTCAGGTTTTTTTGATAGCCTTTCAGGCTTAATATTTTTCTTATTAGTTGGGAAATTTTTTCAGCAAAAGACTTATAATTTTTTATCCTTTGAACGTGATTACAAATCATACTTTCCCATTGCTGTTACTAAAATTAAAAATGGAAAGGAAACTAGTGTTCAGGTATACGAAATTAAAAACGGAGATCACTTACTAATCAGAAACCAAGAACTCATACCTGTAGACAGTTTATTAATAAACGGAAGAGCAAAGATAGATTATAGCTTTGTTACAGGTGAATCGCAAACTGTTGGTAAAAGTAAAGGCGAAAAGTTATTTGCTGGAGGTAAACAAACATCAGGAGTCATTGAAATTAAAGCTCTAAAATCTGTAGAACAAAGCTATCTTACCCAATTGTGGAGTAACGATGTATTCAATAAAAATAAAGAAGATGGTTTTACTAACATTACCAACTCTATAAGCAAGCATTTTACGATTTCTATTTTAACTATAGCATTTATAGCAACTGGTTATTGGCTTTTAATAGACCCTTCAAAAGCCATGAATGTTTTTACAGCAGTGCTTATTATTGCCTGCCCATGTGCAATAGCATTATCTGCGCCATTTACTTTTGGAAACTTATTGCGAATTTTTGGTAAGCTAAAGTTTTATATTAAAAACACTAGTGTCATTGAACAATTAGCCCAAATAGATACTATAATTTTTGATAAAACTGGGACTATAACATCTAACAAAACTAGTACCGCTCAATATCAAGGCAAAGCGCTTTCAGATGATGAGGCAGTCGTATTAAAAAACTCTCTTAGAGGCTCCAATCATCCTTTGAGTCGCACACTATACAATATTTTAAAGGATAACAATATTATATCACTCGATATGTTTAAAGAGCATATTGGTAAAGGCATAGAAGCTAAATACGAGGACACAAACCTAAAAATTGGTTCTGCAAAATTTGTTGGTAACACTGACCATAAAACTGCATTAAATACCACAGTACATATAAGTAGTAATGATAACTACAAAGGTAAGTTCACCTTTTACAATAGCTATAGAGAAGGCATCTCCAAATTATTTAATCAACTTAAAACGTATTATAATTTGGCCATACTATCTGGAGATAGTGAAGGTGAACTTGAAAATCTAAAGAAACTCTTACCTTCAAAAACAAAACTGATTTTTAATCAGAAACCTGAAGACAAATTAGAATACATTAAATATCACCAAAGCCAAGGAACAAACATACTAATGGTTGGAGACGGCCTTAATGATGCTGGTGCACTTGCCCAAAGTGATGTAGGTATTGTAATCTCTGAAGACATTAATGTTTTCTCTCCTGCTTGTGATGCTATTTTAGATGCCGAAAAATTTAAAAGATTATTTAGTTACATAAGAGCATCCAAATCGGCTATTTTAATTGTGAGATGGAGCTTCTTACTCTCACTTTTTTACAATATCATCGGTTTATATTTTGCTGTTACTGGACAACTATCTCCTGTTATTGCAGCAATTTTAATGCCCCTAAGCTCAATAAGCATAGTAGTTTTCACTACTATTTCTACAAACATACTAGGTCAACGATTAAAATGAGAAAGTTAATTAGATATGATAAATGTCATGTTTTAAAAAAAGGTTCAAGAGTATTTTTGAGCCATAACTTCAAATAGGTATGGGCGTTATATACATTTTACTTGTGGTAAGCATAATAGTAGCTATTGTGTTTTTTGCTGTGTTTGTTTTAGCTGTAAAATCTGGACAGTATGACGATAGTTATACACCATCGGTACGTATGCTTTTTGAAGATGAAATCGTAAAAAAGAAAAACTAAACTAAATAATATTAATACTGACTATGGAAATTCAACAATTCTATTATAACAACAAAGTCGTTAAAAAATTCCTCTATGCAACTATGCTTTGGGGAGTTGTTGGAATGCTAATAGGGCTATTACTGGCTTTAATGTACTTGTTCCCAAATATTACGGGTGACATATCATGGTTAAGCTTTGGTCGCTTAAGGCCTTTGCATACTAACGCAGTAATTTTTGCTTTTGTTGGTAATGCCATTTTTGCAGGCGTTTATTACTCTACTCAACGATTACTAAAAGCGAGAATGTATAGTGACTTTTTAAGTAATTTTAATTTTTGGGCATGGCAGTTACTTATTGTTGGAGCAGCAATTACTCTCCCATTAGGTTATACAACCTCAAAAGAGTATGCTGAGTTAGAATGGCCCTTTGATATAGCCATTGCCCTTATTTGGGTAGCTTTTGGTATTAATCTCATAGGTACAATTCTTAAGCGTCGTCAGCGCCATCTATATGTAGCCATTTGGTTTTATTTAGCCACATTCGTAACGGTTGCCGTACTACATATCTTTAATAGTATAGAGATACCTGTAAGTGGCTTAAAAAGTTATTCGGTATATGCTGGTGTGCAAGACGCCTTAGTACAATGGTGGTATGGACATAATGCTGTTGCTTTTTTCTTAACAACACCTTTCCTTGGATTAATGTACTATTTTGTTCCTAAAGCTGCTAATAGACCAGTATATTCATATAGACTTTCCATAGTTCACTTCTGGTCTTTAATTTTTATTTACATCTGGGCTGGACCTCATCATCTGTTATATACAGCTCTTCCAGAATGGGCACAACATCTAGGTGTTGCATTCTCTGTTATGCTTATTGCGCCTTCTTGGGGTGGTATGATTAATGGACTATTAACCCTAAGAGGTGCTTGGGACAAAGTCCGCACAGATCCTGTACTTAAATTTATGGTAGTAGCTATTACTGGCTATGGTATGGCAACATTTGAGGGACCAATGCTATCGCTTAAAAATGTAAATGCTATTGCACACTTTACGGATTGGATTATAGCTCATGTACATGTAGGCGCATTGGCATGGAATGGTTTCTTAACCTTTGGTATGATTTACTGGTTAATTCCTAAATTATTTAAAACAAAATTATACTCTGTAGGTTTAGCAAATTTACATTTCTGGATTGGCACATTAGGTATCATTTTATATGCATTACCAATGTATGTTGCAGGATTTGTTCAGGCAAGCATGTGGAAACAGTTCAATCCAGATGGCACTTTAGTATATGGAAACTTCCTGGAAACAATAACAGAAATTATCCCTATGTATTGGATGCGTGCAATAGGTGGAACTCTGTTTATTATAGGTATGCTGATACTCGTTTACAATATAATTTTAACCGTTAAAAGTTCTAAAGAAAAAGTAGTAGATGAATTAGCTGAAGCTCCTGCATTACAACGTGTTTCAAAACGGAGAGTTGCTGGTGAAGGTTGGCACACATGGCTAGAACGTAAACCTGTTCAATTAACAATTTATGCAACAATAGCAATTCTAATTGGTGGTATAGTTCAGATTATACCAACCTTAGTAGTAGAGTCAAATATCCCTACTATAAGTAGTGTAAAACCTTACACGCCATTAGAGTTAGAAGGTAGAGATATATATATCCGTGAAGGTTGTGTTGGATGTCACTCACAGATGATAAGGCCCTTTAGAAGTGAAGTTGAACGTTATGGAGAATATTCCAAAGCTGGAGAGTATGTCTATGATCATCCCTTCTTATGGGGTAGTAAACGTACTGGACCTGATCTACACCGAGTTGGAGGAAAATATTCAGATAGCTGGCATTTAAGCCACCTATATGACCCACAAGCAATGAATGAAGAATCTATCATGCCTAGATACCAATGGTTAATTAGAAATGCACTAGACAAATCAATGACTGAAAAAAAGATGGAAGCCATGGTAACTTTGGGAGTTCCATACTCTAAAGAAGACATTTCCAATGCACAACAATCTATGTTAGAGCAAGGCTCACAAATAGAAAAAAACCTATACGACGACCCAGACTTTGTAAAAAGCTACGAAGCAGACAAAGCAGCTTCAGGTGCTGATTTTGTTGAAATGAAAAATCGTGAAATTGTTGCGATTATAGCATACTTACAGCGCTTAGGCACTGATATTAAAGTAAAAGAAATTATACAAGAAACCGCACAAAACTAAAAACCATGCTAAAATTTGTAAAAGGACATATGGAAAGTATCACCGGTATAGAGATATATCCATTGATATCGTTACTTATATTTTTCATCTTTTTTGTAACACTTTTTTATTGGGTGTTTACCGCAAAAAAAGAGTATATCAATACGGTAAGTAATTTACCATTAGACAACCAAAACGATACTCAATTATGAAAAAGTTAATCCCATCTTACATAAGAGTCCCTTTTGTTTTCTTTATAATTGCTGGACTTACGGAATATTTTGTAGAATCTGGTGATCAACCTGCTTTTATAGAAAAACCTATTGTATTGGCTTTTCTATTGCTAGTACTATTAATACTAATAGCTATTGAAGGTATTGTTAGTGCTATGGAGAATGTGCTCTATCAAAGTCTAGATGAAAAAGCCAAATTACGTTATGATGCCAGTTTAAAAGCACCACCAAGACTATTAGTATGGATAAAAGATATTTACAAAAAACTATTAGGCTCAAAACCAATTGAAGAAGAAGGTGAAATAATCCTAGACCATAATTATGATGGTATAAAAGAACTTGACAACAATTTACCACCTTGGTGGGTGTATAGTTTTTACATCACTATAATATTTGGGGTGATCTATATGATACGCTACCACATATTTAATGCAGATAATCAGTTTGCTGAATACGAAATTGAATATGCTGAAGCACAACGAGCTATAGAAGAGTATAAGAAAAATGCTAAAGATTTAGTAGATGCTAACACCGTAGAGTTACTAACTGATGCATCAGATTTAAAAGCTGGTGAAAATATTTTTGTAGCTAAGTGCGCTGTATGTCATAAAGCCGATGGTGGTGGCGGTATAGGTCCTAACTTAACTGATGAGTATTGGATACTCGGTGGAGGTATTAAAAATGTGTTTAGAACAATTTCTGAAGGTGGGCGTTCAGGTAAAGGAATGGTGTCATGGAAAAAAGAAGGATTAAAACCATCTGAAATGGCGCAAGTAGCAAGCTATATCCTACAATTTCAAGGCACAACTCCTACAGACCCAAAAGCTCCAGAAGGTAAGCTTTGGGTAGACGAGTCTGCTCCAAAAGAAAATCTCGAAACTGATTCAGAAAAAACTACTCTACCGTCTAATACTAATGAAGCAATAGACGAAGTAACAGCTACTGAAACAACTAATTAATAAAACCAATAAAGCAGTTGTATAATAATGGAAACTCCATCAGACGAAGTTTTTAGAGATTCTATAGCTACCATCAACGAAGAAGGTAAACGCAACTGGATATTTCCAAAAAAACCATCGGGTTCTTATTGGGAAAAACGAAAATTAGTAAGCTATTTTTTACTAATATTCTTATTTGCTTCTCCTTTTATAAAAATAAATGGCAACCAATTTTTGATGTTTAACGTCTTAGAACGACGCTTCAATATTTTTGGTTATCCATTTTGGCCTCAAGATTTTCATTTATTCGTTATATCAATGATAATACTTGTTGTCTTTATCACACTTTTTACAGTAGGCTTTGGTCGCATTTTTTGTGGCTGGTTTTGTCCTCAAACCATTTTTATGGAAATGGTATTTAGACGCATTGAGTTTTGGATAGATGGAGACCGAAACAAACAACGCAAATTATCCAAACAAAAATGGAATTCAGAGAAGTTGAGAAAACGTCTGCTAAAATGGTTTATATTCTTAGTTATTTCCTTTTTAATCGCTAATGTATTTCTCGCCTATTTAATAAGTAGTGATAAACTTATAAAATATGTTATTGATGGACCCTTCAAACATTTAGGCACACTAATACCATTACTAATTTTTACAGGGGTTTTCTATTTTGTTTTTGCATGGTTTAGAGAACAAGTCTGCATAATTGCTTGTCCTTATGGACGCTTACAAGGTGTATTACTAGACAAAAAATCTATTGTAGTAGCCTACGACCATAAAAGAGGTGAAGGAAAAAACGGCAGAAAATCGTTCCGAAAAAATGAAGACCGTAAGATCTTAGGTCATGGAGACTGTATAGATTGTATGCAATGTGTACACGTATGCCCTACTGGAATTGATATTAGAAACGGCACACAATTAGAATGTGTAAACTGCACTGCTTGTATTGACGAATGTGATTCTATTATGGAGAAAATAAATCTCCCAAAAGGATTAATTCGCTATGCCAGCGAGGAGAATATTGAAACTAAAACAAGGTTTAAGTTAACGACTCGTATGAAAGGTTATATTGCTGTGCTTATTATTCTTTGTGGAATTTTATTAGGCATGATCGTATTAAGAAATGATGTGGAGGCCAATATTCTTAGATTACCTGGCCAACTTTACGAACAAAAAACTGAAACCATAATTAGTAATGTTTACACCTATAAATTAGTTAACAAAACCTCAGAAGACATAGATAATATTAGTTTTAAGATTAGAAACTTAAATGGTGAAGTTAAACTCGTTTCTAACTCTAATAATATGGTTTTACACGCCCAAGACATCGCAGAAGGGACACTCTTTGTAGAGCTACATAGAAACGATTTATCTGGAGACAAAAATAAATTAACCATAGAAATTTATAGTGGTAATACCATAGTCGAAACGACCACAATAGGTTTTTTGGGGCCTAGGAGTTATAATTAAAACTATTGAAAATGAAAGTAAATTGGGGTACAGCAATCGTATTAGCATTCATAGGCTTTATAGCCTTTATAATGTACTTTGTTATAAGTATGAATATTGACGATAAGTATAATCATGATTTAGTTACAGATGACTATTACCAACAAGAATTAAAATATCAAGAAGATATCGATAAGGTTGAAAATGCAAAGAAGCTACTAGAGAATATAAGCTGGGAAAAAACAACTAAAGGCATACTACTCAACTTTCCAAATAATTTAAGGGTAAAAGATATTAAAGGAAAAGTGTTCCTATATAGACCATCTAATAAGCAATTAGATTTTGACATACCAATCTCATTATCTAATCGCAACTTGCTCATACCTGACAATCGTTTGTTAGATGGTCGTTGGAACATTAAAATTGACTGGAGCTACAATGGCGAAGCTTATATGTTCAAAGACGACATCAACTATTAAATATCATGTTAGTAACAGCATTTGTATTAGGCTTATTAGGAAGCTTGCACTGCGTTGGGATGTGCGGACCAATAGCTTTCATGCTCCCTGTTGATAGAAGTAACTCTATTAAAAAAGTTATTCAAATAAGCATCTACCATTTTGGACGTTTACTTGCCTATAGCTTAATTGGTCTTGTATTTGGCATTGTCGGTAAAAGTCTTTACATATTTGGCATGCAACAACAACTCTCTATTGGTATAGGAGCATTAATGATTATTCTTGTCATACTACCCTATAAAACATTAGCAACATATAATTTATCCAAGCCAATACACCAATTAATATCTAAAATAAAATCTACATTAGGCTCTACTTTAAAAAAGAAAACATCAGATACTTTTTTAACAATTGGGTTTTTAAATGGTTTTCTTCCCTGTGGTCTAGTTTATATGGCCGTTTTTGGTGCTATTGCAACCGGGAGTCTAGTAAATGGTAGTATTTATATGCTTTTATTTGGTATTGGTACGATACCTTTAATGACTACTGCAATTTACTTTGGAAAATTTTTAAACACTACGATAAAACAACGCATTCAAAAAATTGTTCCTGCTTTAGTTATAATCATAGGAGTTTTATTCATTCTTAGAGGTTTAGGTCTTGGCATTCCTTATATTTCACCCGAACCCTTTGTAGAAATGGTTTCAAGTGGAATAGAGTGTCATTGATTTTGTAGATTTGAGATGATGTATTAGTTAATGCTCTATCTTGCCCTATTAAGCCAAATAGATTGGTTATGAAATCTGAATTAAATCTTACAAAAGAAGATACAAGAGCGCTTGATAAAAGCTTTCGGTAAAAAAAACACCAAGACCTTTTCTAATCTTGGTGTAATTACACTTGAATCTAAAAAATACTAACTAAACATTGAAAAAGAATCAAGTATTATATTTTAAACGTCATTACGGGTAATGTAGAGTGGTTTGCAATGTCTTCAGAAATACTACCTTCAAAAAAGTGTGACAAACCTCTACGACCATGCGTGACTATTGCAACTAAATCTGCACCAATATTGTTGGCAAAATTTAAAATACCTTTTTCCACTGAGTAATCAGACACCACATACACATTAGGGTAATTATCTAGGTTACCTTCTGCTCTTTTTAGAAATTTTGTTACCAATACGTCTATCTCAGTACTACTTTTAAAACTATTATCTGGTGTATTGACATAGATAATATGCATGTTAGAGCCAAGCTTTTCAAAAGTGCTTTTTGCTCGTAAATAAGATGCAACAGCATCCTCTGAAAAGTCACTAGCAAATATTACCGAATCAAACTCAACTAAAATAGGGTTATACTTTACAATCAAGACAGGAACATTAGAGTAACGTACCACTTTTTCTGCATTAGAACCAACCATCACCTCCTTTACGCCACTAGCACCGTGTGACCCCATAACTATAAGATCAATAGCATGAGCATCAACTATTTCATTAATTTCTTTAAAAACTTTAAAGTGCTTTACTATTGGTGTAATTTCTATGCCTTCAAGGAATTTTCGGTCCAGAAAAGTGTTCATCTTCTTTTCTGCAAGCTTAAAGTAAAAAACTCCAGCATCACTAAGAGAATCTCTACTTGCGGTATACACTGCACTAGATATTTCTAACATATGCAACACAAAAATTTCTGAGTTGTGTTCTTTGGCTATTGCTGCTGCTGTTTCTAGAGCATATTCTGAATGCTCTGAAAAGTCTATGGGTACAAGTATCTTTTTCATAATCAATTATTTTTAGGTTACTAAATACAGTTATATTGTCATTGAAAACAAGCTGCTCTCTGGGCGTTTTCGCTGCAAAAGCAAATCAAATGCCATACTAATATTTCTTATAAATGGCTTACCCTTTTCATTAACTATTAATGCTCTATCAGTAAACTCAAGTAAACCATCCATTTCTAATTCTTTGAGTTTAATAAGTACTTCTGGCAATTCAGGAAACTGCAATTCTTCTTCTCTCCAAGATGTTTCGAAATGACACATTAGATTTAAAATGTGCTTTCTAATCTTAAGATCTTCAGTATTAAGTATATGACCTCTATACACAGGGAGTATATTTTCATCTAAAAGGTGATAATATTCCTCAATAGATTTTACATTTTGAGCAAATCCATACCAGCTATCTCCTATTGAAGAGACTCCCAGCCCAATCATGACTTGAGTCTTTGAAGCTGTGTAGCCCATAAAATTTCTATGAAGTGTATTATTTTGTCTAGACGTGTAAAGCGAATCATGAGGTAATGCAAAGTGATCCATTCCTATTTCCGTATAACCTACTTGTTGTAAAAGTGCTTTACCTGTTTCGTATTGCTGACGCTTATCCTCTGCTTTTGGTAAATCTTCATCTTTAAAACCACGTTGACCATTACCTTTTATCCATGGCACATGAGCATAGCTATAAAAAGCTATACGATCAGGCTGTAATGCTTCAGTTTGCTTTATGGTATGAATAACATCATCTTCGCTTTGAAACGGTAATCCAAAAATAATATCGTGTCCAACAGAGGTATAACCTATTTTTCTTGCTAAATCCGTAACGCTTTTTACGTTCTCATATGGTTGAACTCTATTAATGGCCTTCTGCACTTTAAGATTATAATCCTGTACTCCGAAGCTTACACGTCTAAAGCCCAAGTCAAATAACGTTTGCAAATGAGACTCTGTCGTATTATTTGGATGACCTTCAAAACTAAATTCATAATTTTCAGCCAATTGAGATGTAATTAACAACTCATCAATAAGGAATTTTAAATTCTCTACTGAAAAAAATGTTGGTGTTCCACCACCGAGATGTAATTCTTTAATTTTTGGTTTTGTACCCATAATTTTTCGATACAAACTCCATTCTTTTAGCAGTGCTTTTATATATGGCAACTCTAACTCGTGGCGCTTAGTAATTCTTTTGTGACAACCACAAAATGTACATAGACTCTCGCAGAATGGTAAGTGTATGTATAGACTTATACCTTCAATTGTGTTAGTCTCATTAAAAGATTGTTTTAATGAGAGTTCCCATTTTTTCTGAGAAAACGTATCTATATTCCAATAAGGAACAGTCGGATAACTTGTATATCTTGGACCTGCTACGTTATATTTATTAACTAATGATTTGCACATATCTATAAATTGATACTCAAAATTACTGGTGTAGCTGTGCATAAAACATGATATTTGTCATATCCATCATCTAATGCCACATTTTATGATTAAAACTCAATCTTTCGAAGTCTCATTAGCAGACAAACAGAGTGTTATTATTCCTGAAGTCTTTGCCGAACAATTTTATAAAGCCAATAAAAAGCGTATAAAAGTAAAAGCCAATTTTGAAGGAAAATTTATAGATTTTCATGCCGCACTTAAGCGCGAAAAAACAGGTGCGTTTAGAATCTATTTCAGTAGAGCCAAACAAAAAGAGCTCCATATATTCCCTAATGATTATTTTGAGTTACAGCTCTTTGAAGACAAATCCAAATACGGCGTAGAACCTTGTGAAGAGTTTGAAGCTGTATTACTTAGTGACTATGAAGCCTTCACCATTTTCGAAAG
Source organism: Winogradskyella haliclonae (assembly GCF_014635865.1). Taxonomy (GTDB): domain Bacteria; phylum Bacteroidota; class Bacteroidia; order Flavobacteriales; family Flavobacteriaceae; genus Winogradskyella; species Winogradskyella haliclonae. The sequence goes on from NZ_BMDQ01000003.1 coordinate 244,191, forward strand.
TTTTACACCCGGAAAAAAGCGAAGTATCATTTACGCCATAGGTAGATATAAATCCTCACAAACCAGAATTGATAAATCTATTCTATTTACCAATAATATAAAACGAGGCGTTTCTGACCCAAAATTGTGGTTAAAAGAAAATTAGAGCATTTGCATAGCCCATACAATCTACTTAACTTTACTTCTAACTAAAACACCGAATAATGAAAAATGTAAAACTCATAGCATTTCTTTTCTTTATTATAATTATGGTCGCCTGTAAAAACGACAAAAAAACAGAAGAAATTATAGAAGAAACTCAAGTTGAAGAGATAAAAACAGAAACGTCAGAAAAAAAGGAAATGACCATTACACTTTCTCCAAAAAGTGAAAGTAATGTAGAAGGTACAGTAACTTTTAAACAAGTTGGAAACCCTGTTATGATGACAGCAAAAATGACTGGCTTAACAGAAGGAACGCATGCCATACACATACATCAAACTGCAGACTGCTCTTCTGCCGATGGAAAATCTACCGGAGGGCACTGGAACCCAACATCTCAACCGCACGGAAAATGGGGAGATGCCGCTGGTTTTCATAAAGGAGATATTGGTAACTTTGAGGTAGGTACCGATGGTAAAGGAGAAGTTCAGTTTTCTACAGACCAATGGTGTATTGGCTGTGGTGACGAAACTAAAGACATTCTAGGAAAAGCTATTATTGTACATCAAGGTACGGACGATTTTACATCGCAACCATCTGGTGCTGCTGGCAAACGTGTTAGCTGTGCTGGAATTATAGAATAGAACTACAGAAAAGACAGAACAAAAGCCATCATTTTAGTGATGGCTTTTGTATTTTTAGACCTGTAAACTAAGGCGAAAGTCTTTTATGAATCACATAGACGCACTTGTAAAACAGTTTCAAAAAAAGGATATAAAAGCCTTTGAAACCCTATACAAAATGTATAGCAATAGCATACATGGTGTGGTCAATACTATTGTAAAAGATACAGTTATTAGTGATGAGTTAATGCAAGATGTGTTTATAAAAGCTTGGAACAATGCTGAGAGTTACTCCTCAAGTAAAGGACGTTTTTTTACTTGGATACTTAATATCGCTCGTAATGCGGCAATAGACAAAACACGTTCTAAAGCGTTTAAGCAATCAAAACAAAACTTAGATGCTAGTTTTTTCGTAGATATTATTGTCAGTAATAGTAACTTAGAGCAACAAACAGATGCCATAGGTATTAAAAAATTTGTAAATCAATTAGGTGAAAAATGTAAAATACTAATTGAGTTCCTTTATTTTAAAGGCTATACTCAAAAAGACCTTGCAGAAACTCTAGATATACCAATTGGTACTGTAAAAACAAGAAATAGAAGCTGTATCCAAAAATTAAGGGAGATTGTTTTATAATATGGATATTAAAGCATACATAAAATCTGGAATTTTAGAGCTGTACGTAGCTGGGCAACTTTCTGAAAAAGAAAATCAGGAGGTGTCTCAACTCATGCAACAACATCCCGAGATACACCAAGAAGTATTAGAAATAGAAGCTGCTATTGTAAAACTGACTGAAGCGACATCACCACATGCTGTAAAGTTTGATGCTTTAAAAGATAAAATAACGGAAACGAAAGTAGTTGCTTTAAAACCAAAGACATCTAACTGGCTATCATACGCTGGTTGGGCGGCATCGATTATTCTGGCGGCAGGATTATTATGGACACTTAATACCAAAAATCAATTAGAAGAAGACATCAAAACTGTTGCCACAGAAAAACAAACTCTAGAGTTACAAATTGAAGATGCACGTCACAGTCTTGCAAAAACTAAAGATTTACTTGAAGCTATTAGAGCAAAAGATATTGTAACGGTGCCACTTAACGGACAAGGTAATTTTGACACTTCTTATGCTAAAGTCTATTGGAATAAAAATGACAATGCCATTTATCTAGATGCACAAGGTTTACCAGAAGCTCCAAAGGGCAAAGTATGGCAAGTTTGGTCATTAACTCTAAATCCTCTAATACCAACAAGTTTGGGTACTATCGATGACTTTAATAGCGATGACAATAAGATTTTTGCGATTGCCAATACCAACGAGAGTCAAGCCTTTGGTATTACACTAGAGCCAGAAGGCGGTAGCGAAACCCCAACCATGGAGCAATTACATACACTTGGTATTGTAAATACTACACCATGAAAACTCAAAATTTAGTTAGGCATCGTAATAGTGCATATTGTATAACAGCCCCTCAACAATTCATGTATTTGATATAACACACATATATCAATACTTAAAAATGTTATATACTATGTCTGTATCTAAAAAATTAAATTTCTTATATATATTGTGCGATTGGGTAAAAATAGTAACTTAGAAAAAATAACCGTATATACAGACCTATATATGAGTTGTAGCCAATTTGACAAAATCGAGAGTTGAAACAAAATGAAAGAATTAACTGAACTAATCAATTTAAATGAACCTGGTTGGGATTTAGTCAATGAGTGGTTAGGAGAAGCGACTAATGAATATGAAATATTACCGAAAAACGATAAGCGGGCTGAAAGAGAATTGATAAATACTCAAGTCACTACACGCTCACCAATGGGAGCTGTCATTTACGAAACAGGCGGAATTTTGATTAGTAAAGGCTGGCTCAGAATTCTGGGTTCAGGAAGCGAAAAACTTGACAGAGGATTGAGCGAATGGAATAAAGGAAAAACTTTTGAAAATTATGGAGAACAACCTTCTCATTTATTAATAGCTGATGACATTATTGGAGGTTATTTTGCAATCAACGCAGGTGGAATTGGAACAGAAATGGGAAAAATATATTATTTACCTCAAGACACACTCGAATGGGAATGTTTAGACATTGGATATTCAGATTTTTTGTATTGGACATTAACTGGAGACTTAGATAAATTTTATGAGCTATTTCGATGGGAGAATTGGGAAAGAGATATTCAACAAGGAAATGGAAATCAAGTGTTTTCTTTTGTACCATTTTTGTGGACTAAAGAAGGTAAGGATATAGAAAAAATCGATAGAAAATTAGTCCCAATTGAGGAAAATTATAGCTTGACACTTGACTTAAAAAAGCAACTAAATGGATAATAAAAAACTGGCTACAACAATGGCTATAATTCATTGTGGTTTTGTGCCACACCAAAGTAAAAGAATAAATTAAACGGCTGGATTTCGGCGGAATAATCCTGCCGATGATTCCACAACGAAATCATAGCCGAGACCGTTGTGGTGCATTTAAGAAAAACATTGTGAGTTTAACGAAAATCCTTTTTTTATCGATTTTATTTCTGATGATTAGTTGTAATCAAAAACAGAAACAAATTGATACGTGGAATGAAAGAGTTGCGGAATTTGAGGAAACTAAAAACTCTGAATCGGAAAATAAAACGCAGGATTTTAAAAAAATCGTGGTTGAATTTTCTCAACAGTACGCACCAAATCGTTTGGAAAAGTTAGACTCAATTCCAATTGGGATTATTAAAGCATTTAAAGAATTACGGAATATTGACAAAGATGCTCACGAAAAATACGTTACGCTTATTTTCACCAAACTTTATGCTGAACATCTACGTTGTTGTCATCAAGGTTATATAATTGCAAGTCGATTTAAAAATGATTTTGACAAAGAAATGGTTTCAATGGTTAACGAATTTGCTTTTATGTCAAACTATGTCGATTATGAAAATGTACCTGAAGCTTGGAGTTCTGGAATTATCGAGAAATGGTTGGCTGAAAATCCAAGGTTATTGGAATTTGAACCAATTGGAAAACACAAGCAAATGATTGACAGCATCTCGAATAAAATTGCCAATGGAGACTATTGGAATAATTAATAAAAAACGACACCACAACAACGGCTATAGTTCATTACGGCTGAAATTCCTAATCGGAATTTCGAGCCTTTTTGCTAAATTTATGGTTATGGCGGAATGATACTCGCGTACCATTCCGTAACTAATCATACACAAACACGTTGTGCTTCATTATAACCAACCACTAACCAATGATAAAAATTTTTAGAAAAATCAGACAAGATTTACTTTCAAAAGGCAAAACTGGAAAGTATTTGAAATATGCTATTGGAGAAATTATTCTTGTGGTTATTGGAATTCTTATTGCTGTACAGATAAATAACGGCTATCAGAATATTAAACAGAAGAGGACAGAAATAGAAATATTAAAAGGAATAAAGGCTGATATTCTAGTCGACAAGATTGACATTAATACTAATATTATAGGACATAATAGGACCAAAGAATTCAGTGTTTTTATAAAAGCATATACAATGTGAAAAGGAATAAAATCTGTTTGGATGCCTTCAATATTAGTCTAAACCGGAAGCAATTAATAAATGTATATTCAGATATCAATGAACAGTGTAATAATATAATTGCTGAAATCGATAAGGAATTACAAATTTTAGAGAAATAACGAAAGCACAACAATGGCTATAAGTAATTGCTAGTTCTCACCTACTTCTGAAAATCCTCGCGGACTTTCTATCTGTGATTTATTTGCTAACTTTAATTCTTAACCACGCAACGAAATCATACACAAATCCGTTAGCAATAATTTGAAAAAGATGAACCATGCAGACTGGATAGGATTTATAGGAGTATTTCAAATTTTACTCGCATATACTCTAAACGTTTCTGGCAGATTAGAAAAGAATAGTTTAACTTTTATTCTGTTAAATCTATTTGGGGGAATATTAGCCTGTTTAGCTTCGGTACTAATGAAATATATTCCATTTATAATACTTGAGGGAGTATGGTCAATCGTATCTTTAATAGCACTAATAAAAAGAAAAAATTAAATGGCTGGAGAAACAAATTTACCTGAATTAATCAAAGGAATGACTCCAAAACTTAATGATGGAGAATATGTGTTTTCGACAATAAACGATATAAGTAAAATCGACCGTTACGATACGATTTGTGAATTCAAAGAAGAGGAAGGAGTAACGATTGTTATTGAGAAAAAAAAGGCAGACAAATTAAACTTGAGTTATGAATACATAGCTTCTTGGATAACACTTATGATCCATTCTTCGCTTGAAGCTGTTGGATTAACAGCAATATTTTCAACTGAATTAGCAAAAAATAACATTAGTTGTAATGTAATCGCTGGATATTATCACGACCATATTTTTGTTGATAAAAAAGATGCCAACAAAGCAATGAATGTTCTGACAAAACTAACCGAAAGTCAACAATAAAACCAGCTGCTAACAATGTATAACCGCATTTGCTTCGCCAGTCGCTGAGCTCGTGTCGGCGGATTCGACTTACGTCCGAATCCACTCGGAATTGCTAACGTCAGTGCTTAACCGAAAATTAACGCACATAAACCCGTAATTGGCGGTTATACGAGACCACTAGGTGTAATTTATCGAAATAGTTGTAACCTATTTTACTTTTGAATCGTCTTATAAAAAGAGCAACTTAATCCCTGAATTATGATTTATGATTAAGCTAAAAATAACTTGGCGCTATTGTTTAGCATTTTATTGTATTATTATGCTCTATGTATCATTACATGAGTTAATTCATCACTTGGCTGGATATCTTATTTGTGGAGATTGGGGAATTAAAACATTCAATTATTTTGAAACAGCTTGCGATAATGATAAAAAATCTTTAGCAGCTACATATATAGGTCCGATTTTCACTTTTATGATGATGTACTTTGGAATGTATTTATTGAAGAAAAGAAATTCAGAGTATAAAAAACATCTTGGTTTTGCTATTATATTTGCACAATTACCTTTTCAAAGAATGATTTCTCCATTTTTCAGAATGAACGACGAATTTTATGCTTCCTCTAAATTATTTGGAAATACGAATATTGTGTATTGGTCAGTAATTATACTTATCTGGTTAATTTGTTTACCACCACTTATAAAAGCATTTCAAGCGATTGGAAATAGAAATAAAATTCTTTGGTTTTTATTTTACTTAATACTCTTTCCTTATTTGTTATGGGGACCCATTTTTGGTGGACTTGAGTATCTTATGGTAGAAAAGAAAATTTTGTCTCAATCTGTAATAGGAATAGGTTTATTATTTATCCTAAACGAAATTGTTACAATCGTTGCTTACTACTTCACTAAAAAATATATAAACCCAAATCAAAAAGATAAAAACTACACACAACACCGTGTATAGCTCTTTGCGGCTGAATTGCTTGCGCCTGTTCGCTCCGCTCGTGTCATTGCAATTTGCTATCTTTCGTTGACGGCGGAAAATTATACCTAAACTGTTATAAGTAATTCAATAAACCTATGAAACATTTATTGATTATATAATTAATTGTCCCTTTTATAGTTTTTAGGCAAAGCTCTAAAGACAATCAGGCAAAAGAATTAGAAAAGTTAAATGAATACTTATTCACGCAATACGTTTTAAAGAAAAATACCCAACACATTAACGACATTGCCAATGAGAACTTTATTTTGATAGCGGCTCCAGGAATAATTGAAAGCAAAAAACAAGTTATTCAGGGCGTGAATAATCTTAACATTTCTTCATTAAACATAACTGTTGACAAAGTTATTGAAACCGAAAATGTCGGAATTGCAATCGGAGTTTTAGAAATGTAAGGAACCGTTATGAATAGACCAGTGCCAGGTAAAATTCGCCATTCTAGCACTTTTATAAAACAAGATGGGACTTGGAGACTTCAATCTCGGACAATGACTCCTATGATAAGAATGAAACAATAACTATACTGTTGACGCAACCTTTTCTATATCTATCATCTAATAGAAAACATTAGTCTTAGTTTTATGAAAAGAATTTTTGCAGGACTATTAATATCTACCTTCATTTTTTCTTGCAATTCAGAAGATGATTGTGAAGAAGTGGCTGCCAATATAGTTATCATATCAGTTAAATTAAACGAAACAAATGGAGTTAACTTATTTGATAATGAGAACTTTGATATGTCATTATTAAAGATTATATCACTTAACGACAGCAGCCAAGAACTTGAATTTTCTACTTTTGAGTTAGGTGGAGAGAATATTATTGAATTTGAATACATTGGAGATATTGTTTTCAATTATAATGGCGAAAATAAATCAGATTTGAAATTTTCCAACACAACTTCTGAATCGAATAAATGTGGTGCTATAACTAATTTTTCTTTCATAGCTGCATCTAATGAGCAAACTATTTGTGAATGTGATTCCGATGACATTATTAACATCGAATTTGATATATGAACTACTAATGCCAACAATTTGTATTGTTCATTGCGTTTAAATTCCGATTAGGAATTTCATACCTTTTTATTATCTTTCGGTCACAACAGGAAATCCTTACTAATTTTCCACAACCAGCCATAGACAAAATCGCTAGGCATCATTTACATATAAAATAACTATTGTTTTAATACTAGTTCATGTTGCAAACCATAAATCTAAATTCAAACTTCCCAAAAGTAAAACTAGGTCATGTATCACATGATTATCATACGATTAAATGTATTGGCATATCTTATATTAAAAACCCTAATAGTTAATACGCCTAGATAGATAATAAATGGAAGGTATACCAAAAAAAGGTTTTAAGGGTCTCATTGAAAATTGGCAAAGTGATTTAATTGCTGCAATAAGTGTCTCTCTTATTGCCTTACCGTTATCATTAGGTATTGCTTTAGCTGCAGGTGCTCCTGCAATGTCAGGTATCTTTTCGGCCATTGTAGGTGGTGTCGTAACTACCCTTTATCGTGGTGGTCACATATCTGTCAATGGGCCAGCTAAAGGCGTTATTGGAGTCATTCTTTTGGGTATTACATTGATGGACGATGGTTCTGGTCAAGCTTTTAATTATGTATTGGCAGCAGTGGTTGTCTCTGGTGCTTTACAAGTGTTATTGGGCATTTTGAAATTGGGTCGATTGGCAGACATTTTCCATTCTTCCGTGATTCATGGTATTTTGGCAGCCATCGGAATCATCATATTCGCAAAACAAATTCATGTGGCTATGGGTACGCATTCCGATAGTCCAAATATTATACAAAACCTTATTGATGCAGTTGTATACTTACATCAAGCAAATCCTTTCGTGGTGATTATTGCCTTGACTGGGTTACTTTTATTACTGTTTCACTCAAAAATTAGCAATCGCTTTTTTCATTTGTTACCAGCACCTATGTGGGTCATAGCGATTTCTATTCCATTTGTCTATGCCTTCAATTTCTTTGACGAACATACACTTTCATTCTTCGGAAAAGCATATGAGGTAGGTCCACAGTTATTATTAAACATTCCAGATACGATTACAGATTCCATTATGCATCCAAACTTTGGGAAAATTAATACCATAGAATTCTGGACAACCGTATTCTCTATGCTAATCATAACAAGTATTGAATCCTTAGCCATTGCAAAAGCAGTTGATAAAATTGACCCTTATAAACGAAAAACGGATTTAAATAAGGATTTAACAGGTATTGGATTAAGCACCATGGTCGCAGGTTTTATTGGCGGTTTACCAATTATTGCTGTGATTATTAGAAGTACTGTCAACATCCATAATGGCGCGAAGACAAAATGGTCTAATATGTATCAAGGCCTTTTGTTGATTCTTTTTATTGCGGTATTGAGTCCAATAATGAGACAAGTACCTCTATGTGCTTTTGCTATTTTACTCGTTTATACTGGGTTTAAATTAGCGTCACCTGCAGTTTTTAAACAAGCTTATAATCAAGGCACTGAGCAGCTCGTATTTTTTGTTGCAACCATGATTTTTACGCTTTATACAAATTTATTAATTGGTTTAATTGGTGGATTGTTATTAGCCTTGATTACCCATATGTTATTAGCAAAACTATCCATACCGCAATTTTTTAAAATGGTGTATAATCCACGTACAAAAGTGGTGAAACGACCAGATGGCACTTTTGATTTAAAAATTAGAGGGATTGCAAATTTTTTAGGTATTATAAAGGTCGATAAATTGGTTGCCCAAATTCCTTCAGGAGCTGACGTCAACATAGATTTATCAGAAACAAGATTGGTAGGTATGACCTATATGGATTACCTAGTGGAATATTTAAAGACTCAGAGGTCTACAGGTGGCAATGTCTTTATATCTGGGTTGGACGCACATGTATCATCATCAACCTATAATAGAGCCTTAAAAATTAGTTTAACCAGTTCTTCAGCTAAATTATCGCCAAGGCAAAAACGATTACGAAATTTAGCCACTGAGAAAAGTTATCAATATACGAGTCAAGTAGATTGGAATACAATTTATTTGAAGAAGTTTCACTTTTTTGAAATTAGACCTATTGAACGTAAATATAATTGTCTTAAAGGCGCTTTTGATGGTTTAAACGCATCCTGGGAAATTGCAGATGTCACATTTAATGAAGGCCAAGCTTTTACAGCAGAAACGTTTAATACGACACTAATGGTCTTAAAATTGAATAGAAAAATACCTGTTTTTACCATGGAAAAAGAAGGCGTATTAGAAAAAATATTTGATCGGATGATGGCATTTACGGGCTATAAAGACATAGACTTTAAGATGTATCCCGATTTTTCAAAAAAGTTCCTGCTTATGGGGAATGATGAAGCAGAAATAAGAGCGTTTTTTACAGATGAAATCATTCGCTTTTTCGAAAACCATCAGATTTATCATATAGAAAGTAATGGTGAGGCTCTGGTTATTTTTGATAAAATAAAACTAGCGAGAACAGATGAAACCATTGCATTTATTGATTATGGTAAGAAATTAGCTACAATCTTAGATGCAACCCATTAGATATAGAAATTAAGCACTTATTGAAGCTCAGAATTACTACACATTAAACAAAAACACCCACTATTTCTAGCAGGTGTTTCAACTAAAAAAACTCAAAAAAATAGCATATAAATAATGCTTGTGATTCCCTTGAAATCACGATTGTTAGTTTTCAAATCAATCAACCAAAAAAACTTTTCTTTTCATTTAAAAATTATAGGTAATCTGCCCTTTAATAAAAAAAGGCGTTCCTGGTGTAAAATGTATTTCTTCAATAGACTGTATTTCATTTTGCAATCTAGATACAGTAGCAAATTGAGTTTCATTCCATTCTACATCAAATAAATTTTCAATTGACAATCCCAGTGTTATAGCATTCCATTTATAATTGATATTAAAGTCGGCTACTGTATAACCTTTAGCTACAATAGAATTATCCTCGTTTGCAGGTCTATCATCAAGATATCGTAATCGTAATCCTCCCGAAAAACCATGGTAATTATCAATAGACAAACCTGTTGTTAGTGTAAAATCTGGTGCTAGAGGAATAAAGTTTTGCCCGTTAGGTGCATCTATACTTCGTGCTTTAGTATAGGTAGCATCTGTATCAAAAAAGAGATAGTCATTGAGTTGGTAACGTATCCCAAAATCGCCCCCTAAACGTTCGGTTTCTCCACTTGGTTCTACAATACCTGCGTCTCCAACATAAACAAACTCTTGCTCTAAAAACAAATACCATAGAGCCGAGTTAATTACTAATTTTGGTATAGGTTTCCAGACTAACCCCAAATCTGTTCCGTAAGACTTGGGCAAAATTTCTTTTCCATTATTAGCAATAACGACTCTTGTATCGTTAGAATGAAAACCTATCCCAGATTTTGAATATAATTGTAAATTACTATTAGCGTTGTAGTAAATATTAAGTTTTGGGCTTAATATGGTTTTAGTTTCAGACTGAGTTTCAAAATGCTGTTGCAAATTGTCATTATATAGGAATTTAAAATAATCTAAACGCAAAGCAGGAACGATACTTAAGTCTCCAAAGTCAAATTCTGCTGATACAAATGCATTGGCATTGGTCTGGTTAATATCACCAAACTGAATATTTTGTAAAGTCTCTGTTCTATTTCTAGTTTTTGACAATTCTATATCATCTACGTCATCATGTCTTAAACCTATACCAGCCTTAAGGTTAAGCTCAGTCTCGCCAAAATATTTTCTATGATTTATACTGGTATTAAGTCCGAAGATATTCCTGTTTTCTTTCTGTCTTATTTGGTCACCATTTATTGGATCTTCTAGAAAAAATGTAAAATTAGAATAAAGCTCAAATGCATAATGCGAATAGAAAGTATTGGCTTTTAGTGTTGTATTATCGTCTAGATATTTGTTTAGAGCTACATTAAAGTTTGTACGCTCGGTGGTACCACCTTCGGTATCATCTATAGCTCCAAATCTAGATATGTTTCCATTTATAACCTCTCGGTTAGGTATTTGCCCAGATGCATCCCAACGACTTGTAAAATGAGACGACGTTAAGGTTATCTTACTATTATTTGGCGTACGTAGAACATACTTACCAAATAGGTTTATACGATTAAAATTTTGAGGGGATTCAAACGGACCATCAGTCTCTATATACTCTAAAGCAATATAAGCGTTTTGGTTTTTTTTATTTTGCAGTAGGTCAAACAAACCAACTGTTCTTAGGGTATTAAATTGTCCTGCCGAAAAAGACACACTACTTTCTTTTAGATAATCTTTAGTCTTGAAATTTACATAGCCAGCGGTATTAAAATCGCCTTTATTAGCATAATAGCCACCTTTACCAAAATCAATATTATTTATCGTTTCAGGTATTACAAAGTGCAAATCACTATAGCCTTGACCATGTGCGTGAGATACCATGTTTACTGGCATATCGTCTACTGAGATAGATATATCAGTGCCATGATCTATATCAAATCCTCTAAGAAAAATTTGTTCGGCTTTACCTCCACCTGCATGCTGACCAATAAATAATCCTGGTACTTTTCTTAAAATATCCTGTGAAGAATTTACAGGAGAAACATTTAAATCTAAACGAGAGACTGTACTTACTGTATTTAACTCTTCTTGTATAACCAGCTCGTCTAATTCAAAAGCTTTTTCTTTTAATACAATCGTTTGGTTATCATTAGATTTTATGACAATTTCTAGAGTCTCATATCCTAATAAACCCACACGTAATGTATCACCGATTTTAGAATTTGAAATAACAAAAACTCCTATTTCGCTTGTATGTGCATGAGCACTAGAATTTTGATTAAAAACATAAGCAGATTCTAAAGGTTGGCTATACGAGTTTATTACTAGACCTTTTATGCTTTGAGCAGACATACTTGAAAAAAGTAGTGAAAGGACAATTACTAATATGTATGGTTTTAACCTCATTATTATAGTTGTACAATTTTAGTTTCCGCTAATGGGCCAAGCTCATAGATACTCGCTAATAATTCTTCTTTTAGAGGAGAGACTTTATCTGTTTTGCCAACAGCTTTGTATATTTCAGCCATATGGTACAAAACGTCAGGCTCGCTTGTCTTACCAGCTATGTGCTTTTCAACAATAGTGTTAGCCTCTTCTAAATTTCCGTCTTTAAAGTAGCTCCAAGCCAACAAATCATAACTCTGAGCTGTAGGTCTATTTTTCACTTCATACATTGCAATTTCAATAGCTTTTTTTGGTTTTTCCATCTCATCTGCATAAAGTAAAGCATTGTATTTGTTATACATATCACCATATAATCTGTTGTTGCCTTCAGACATGTATGTTTTATAAGCCTTTTGCTTTAAGTCTTCATCGCCAATAAATTCAGCAATCTCAGCCTTAAATAAACTATAATCTGGTGCGTAGTAATAAGAGCTAATGTGATTTAATAAGTTTAGTGCTGCTTCAGGATTCTTTTCATGAGAATAAACAATCCAAGCTATCCCTTTTTTGGCATAGGCATCATTAGGGTTTAGCTCAAGCGCTTTTATATAATAGTGATATGATAAGTCTATTTTACCTGCATGACCATAAAAGTCTGCCAAATTAGTATATGACCATTGCTTTAGAGATGTTGTGTTACTTGATTCCGAAATTTTTGTAGCGCGTTCCATATAAGTAATGGCGCTATCTAAATTGCCGTTATGGTCTTCCCATTTGGATAGACGGATTAAATAATCAAAATCTGAAAAATTCTTAATCTTATTAAGGTATTTTTCTGCTTCTGTACTATTACCTAACTCTAGATTTACATCAAAAAGCATTTTCTGTGTTCCTCTAAGTTTTTCGCCTAAAACTTCAGCCTTTTTAAGCAATGTATGGGCTTCTTTAAACCTATGCTGAGAAATATAATTATGTGCTAAAGCTTTTAAACATCCAGACGTATTATAATTCGTTAAGGTATTAGCGTTAACTAAGTCGTTTTCGGCATCAATTAAATAGTCTATTTTTCCTGTAGCACTAAATAAATTAGTATACGCATTAGCACGTTTAACCATATATAGATATTCATTAGGAGTTTTGTCTAATTTGTTTGTCCAGAAAGCAATATCTTCTTTAGCTACAGAGTTATCTCCATTTTGAATTAAAAACGCTTTATAATCTTTAATATCTGTTACTTTTTTTGAATCACAACTGTAAAAAGCTATAAAAAGTAATAGTATAAGTAATTTATAGGTTGACATCATAATTTATTGTTTTGAGTTTTTTTGAAATACAATTCTGAAGTGAGTGTTAGGCCCACTTCAGAATTTTAAATTATCTACCAAGGTGTAGCTAGGTATGGGAAGCTTGATAAGAATGCTTTATCATTAGCATTGACATTGTCATCAGATAATCCAGGGTTTTCAGAGTTAGTTAAACCTGTTTCGCCGCCGAAGATTAAAATCAATTCTACCGTAATAACATCATCAGCCAATGCTCTTCCAGTTAATACATTTGTACCATCAAAAAATGTAGTTGTACCATCTAAAGACACATTTAAGACATCTGTTGCAAGTAATCCAGAGAATTGTGCAGACGTTAATCCTAAGGCATTAGTATCTCCAGGATTTGAATAAGCTGGACTCAAGCCTTCCAAGTTATTCTGAAACATCATCTGAAATGCAGAACTCTGCTGTGATGGCGTTGTTACGTTAAAACTATCCTTACTACCTGAAGACACAAATACTGTCCCCACAGCTGGTCTAGCCATTTGATCTTCTTGTATATAAGTTCCTGTAAAATCTGGACCTGTTGGTACAGTAATATTATCATCATTATTACAATTAAAAGCCATTAAAGCTATTGTGATTGCCAAAGCAATTGTTTTTATTCTATTAAATTTCATGATTTAAGTTTTTGAGATTATTGTCTTCTTTTTGATTCTACCCAAGTATTAATTGTACCAGATCCTCCAACCAGAGATTTAGGCACTTCTACCACTACAGACAGAACATTAGTACCTGCAAACGAGTCATTACCAGGATTGTTAAAACTTGTAGCCATACCATCGATTATTGCATTGTACTGACCTGAGTCGAAGAAAAAAGGGTCATCTCTTGGTCCTGCAAAAAATTGCATACCATTTTCTGTCGCAGTAATAGCATTTTGTCCATAGGCAGTAATCTCTACTGAACCAGCAGCATCATTAGTTAAGATGGTACTATCAAGTCCGGTTTGTAATGGTGCAGCAGGGCCAAAGAAGTACATTATACCATTTCTTGGAGTTGCTTGGATAACTAAGTCCTCAACATTATCATTATTAGTATCAATGTTAAATTCGATAAGTGTATTCTCATCAAATGTTGCATTTGCTGTCGAGCTAGGACTTAGCAAACCTTGAACATTGGCTACCAATACTAAGTTTGATGTATTCTGACCTTGAAAGGCATAAAAATCTGTGATATCATTTGTACCACCAGTAACTGCGGGCGCATCAATATGATCTGCCGCAATAGCAACAATACTGGAAACGCCAATAATAGCTGCTGCAATTAAAAATTTTGTTTTTTTCATAATAGTGAGATTTTGTTAATTTATTTGTTCTCTGGTCTACCTACGAAAAAATGAATAGGTGGGTTTTATTTTATTTTGAAAAAAATTTTAGGTCTTAAAAAATTAGGAGATAAAAACTATCTTTAAGCTTTAATAACTAGTATATGAATCCTTCTGCTTCTGGCTGGATAAAAAAATTGCTAACTGTACTTCCTGATAGTTCTGTTTTAGGACAGGATAGATATCACTTTTACAACAGACTCAAAGAAACAGGCTTTATTTATGGTAGTAATGTTAACTGCTTATGTGGTTTGATTAAAGATGAGGATTTTAATGAAGAAGAACGCTGCAAGGTTAACTTAGTAACCGCTTTCTATTACATACATAATTTAGAAAACAGCCAAAAAAATTTCATAGAAAGTATTATAGAATATTATAAGGTTACTGATGAGCATAAACGCTCTTTTTTGTCTGGCCTTTTTGGTGAACCTGATAAAGACAAACTTCTTGAACAAATTATTCATAAGCGTATTCATATCGATGATAATATCATTACCAAGAATTTTAATTACTTTTTAATTAATGCTTTTCTGTTTATAGATATTATAGGTTATCATCATTACCTTACATCAACAGATAGTACAAAAGCTTATATCACAAACTTTGAAGTTGCACTTGAGAATATTGTGTTTACAGTTTTAGATTCTAAAACCGATAAAACAGAATATGATTATAACTTAGTAAAGCTTTTTGAAGCTTCTTTGGGTCATAAAAATTCTAAGCGAGATAATTGTGAAGACATTGTCAAAACAATAACAGAACCTCTGGAAAAGCTCTACATTATTGATACAGTTTGTATGGCATCTTGGAGTGACAAACAAATTGACAAGGCGGAATATCTTTACCTCAACAAACTAAGAACAGATTTAGATATTGACACAGATGTACTCATAAAATCCGTTGATGATATTAATCTCTTCTATGAGAAAAATAAAGATGATATTGCCTTTTTAAGTGCTAAAAACTTAGCACAAAGTTTCTATGATAATAGCAGTAGTATTGTAACTAGGCTTATAAAACGAAATAGTAAACGTTTATTAAAAGAACTTTCTCAAAGTAAAGAGGCAATGCTATTGCTTACACAATCTACAACTAGAAATCTTACGGATGAAGAGCAAAAGAAAATTCAGAATCAATTATTAGATATTTTTAAGTCTATTCCTAGTTTAGCCATATTTATGCTGCCTGGCGGTATGCTACTGTTACCCCTTTTTGTAAAATTTATCCCTAAATTATTACCATCTGCTTTTGATGAAAATCGTATTGAAGACGATTAAGTTGTAACATTTTATTAGAATTTGTGACTTACCAATAAAGCCTTCTAAGAATGATAACTAACTACTACTCTATTCTTGATATAGAAAAGAATGCAGATATAGAAACTATTAAAAAAGCATTTAGATCACAAATTGCTTTATACCACCCTGAAAATAACACATCGCCTGAAGCCAAAGAGAAATTTGATATCCTGATTGAAGCTTTCAACGTACTATCTGATGAAAAAAAGCGCAAAGAATACGATATAATATTAGAAAAAAGTTTTTCTAATAAACCAATGGTAATTACTCCCAAAGAAGAAAAAACCTATACAGATTGGAAAAAAGAAGCAAAAAAGAAATCTAAAAAATCTTGGGAATCTGATTTAACAGATTTATTGCTTCTAGATCTATTTTTTGATGTTGGTATGTTTGGTATGTTTGATGATTTTGGAGATATAATTGGCGACACCATTGGTGATGTCTTTGACCTATTCTAACCAATTTTTAAAGTCTTTAACTCGCTCTCTTGCCACAATAACGTCTTGCTCATTGTAGGTGTTTAACTTTATTTGCAATCTAGAATTGGTATAGCTTACCATATCTTTTATAGCATTAACATTGACATAAAATTTTCGGCTAATACGAAAGAACACATGTGGCTCTAATTCATTTTCAAGTTGATCTAATGTAGAATCCAAAAGATAGTTTCTTCCTTCTTTAGTAAAAGCATAAGTCCCTTTGTTTTCACTATAAACACATTCAATATCTTCGATATTAATCAGTTTCAAATGCTGTCCTACTTTTACCGAAAAACGCTTTTTATATTCACGTTCAATAGGGTTTACTAAAAGATTTTTTATATCATTAAAATCAAGTGTAACTGCTTGTTTTTGTGGCGCTCTATTTTTAAACTTATCTACCGCAGTTTTCAAATCTTGATCATCTATTGGTTTTAATAAATAATCAATACTATTTAGCTTAAAAGCCTGGAGCGCATACTCATCATAAGCTGTTGTAAAGATGACCGCAGATTTTATATCCACAGCGTCAAAAATCTCAAACGATAAGCCGTCGCTTAATTGAATATCTAAGAAAATTAAATCTGGATGTGCATTATTTTGAAACCATTCTACTGCCTCTTCAACAGAATGCAGCATAGTTTCTGCATTAATATCTATAGCATTTAACATACGCTGCAAGCGTCTTGCAGATGGTTTTTCGTCTTCAATGATTATGACATTCATAATTCCTTTATGTAATTTAAAATTTTATGATACTTTATTCCCAAGTTTTATGATTATCTCCCATAAACTCTTGCATCTTTTTCTCTTCCCATTTTTTATTAAAAATGCTACGACCTCTAAAAACTTTAATCGCATTAAGCACAACAAAAAATCCCCAAATACCAATAGTAGAATAGTTTATAGCCAAAATTGCATCGGTATATGGCGTATCTTCAATAATTATAAGATTCCAAATAACGCAAGCAACTACGACTAAATAGGCTGCTAAATGGATGTAAAACCATTTGAGCTTGGATACCTTTTTTTGGGCTTCTATATAAAATAATTCTTCTTGTTCTTTCCTATTCATGACTACTCAAATTTTCTATCCTTTTCGCGTTCTTTATCCATAAATTCTTGGATTTTACGTTGCTCCCAATTATTACCTAAAATAAAATTGAAGCCAAATACACCAATAAAATGAAACAGTAATCCAATACCCCAGAAAAAAGCTGTTGCATAAGGTCCAAATCCTCTAAATCCACTTCCAGAGTTTAAACCAATAAGTAAGATTAAAAAGATATTAACTACAATATATGACGCCAGATGCCAGTAAAATCCTGTGATAGCTTCTACACGTTTTTTTGCGCGTAGATAAGCTTCTTCTTTTCTATAATCTCTATCATTAGATTGATTATCTTTATAGGGTTCTATACTATATTTTTCCATGCTATTATTTTTTTGATTTTAATTCTTCTTCCATATATTTCTGAATCTTCCGTTCTTCCCAATCGTAGCCTAATAGTGATGGTAAAACAAATACTGTGAATGCATGTATAACTAGTATAATGCCCCAGATTATCCAAGAACTTAAAGTACTGAAACTTAACAAATCTGCTTGAAAAGCATCCCAACTGTCTAAATTGTTAGACACTTTAAATCCTGTAATGACACTATTAATGATAAAATAAATACCTAAATGTGTGTAAAACTTCTTTAGCTTTTCTACACGACTTTTTGCCCGTTGCAATTTTGAAATTGAATCTTGACGTTCCATAACTCCTAATTCCAGCGGTTATTATTTTCTTCTTCACGCATAAATTCTTCGATTTTACGTTCTTCCCATTTGGCTCCAAAAGCACCGTCATTAACAAAAACTCTATATGCTTGAAAAGCTAAACCTAATCCCCAACCAAACATCGGAAACCAAAACCATTGAATGGTATGGCTAGAGTATTTGTACCATATAAATATTAGAAATGGTATAACTAAGCAATAGGAAACTAAACTCCCATAAAATCCTTTAAGTTCTTCTAAACGTTTACGTGCTTTGACGTAATTATCGTCTAATCTGTTTTGCGGTAATTGTGATGTTCTCATGATTGATACTTGTTTTGTGAGCATTGGTATTGCTACTGCAAAATCTTCTGCTCGTTGATTGATGATGACTTTTTTATTTGATAATAGTCTGTAGCGCTGCTTAATGTTTTCTAATCCTACACCACTACTCTTTTTTATAATTTGCTTTGGTTGCAAATTATTCATTACTACTAGATAACCTGCATCTTCATATATTTTGATATGTAATGGTTTACTAGAAGTTACCATATTATGTTTTACTGCATTTTCTAAAAGTAATTGTAATGATAATGGTACAACACGACTTTCAGGATTTGAAGCTTTTTCTGGTATCTCGAAAATAATACTGTCTTCAAATCTCATTTTTAATAAAGACATGTAGGTTTTCGCAAACATTAACTCTTCATCTACAGTAACTAAATCCTTACTCTTTTGCTCTAAAACATATCTATACACTTTAGATAAAGAAGTTGTAAACTTCTGGGCACTATCCGGGTTTTCTTCAATTAAACTTGTTAATACATTTAAGCTATTAAATAGAAAATGAGGATCTAACTGGTTTTTCAAAGCATCAAACTTGGCACTTGCGGCACCAGCGATTACTTTTTGTTCTTTAATTTTACTTTTTTGATAGCGATTATAAAAGTAAATGATATAAAAGCCAGAAATAATTGTCAGTGTAATCCAAAGCCCAAAAGAATATCCCTGCCAGCTTTCAAGCTCAATAAAACTCTCTAAGGTCCTTCCATATATTAGTGTCGTAATGGTAGCTCTTAATATAAATATTGTGGCTAGTGTTATTACTGTTGCCCCAGATATGCCAAATACGATTCGTTTAATAATTTCATAGCTGGTAAAATTAAGCTTAAGTATATAGTTAAAATAAAACGAGTTGGTATAGCTGATAGAAAAGGTGTAAAGTTGATATAATGAAAACTCAATTAAAAACTGATTTAAATCAGTATAAGTAAACATGTCTTTTGATAACAGCTCGCCAATAATAAATATTAAGCAACCTATAAGAAAAGTTACGGCTATACTTTTAATCGATTTTAGATTATACATGTTTTACTTTTTAAATTATTCTTTACACTCTTTTACGACCTGTTCTGCTCTTTTTCTTCCCCAGTTTGGGTGATATTCGGACTCAGGTTTATAGCTATCGAACATTGCAATAGAAGCTACTACTTGTTCACAGAATGGTTTTGTGTCTTGTCCAAAATATCTCGCAGAACCCATTGCCCAATCTGCTTTACACATTGCAACTCTTGGGTTAGTAGCATCTATACTATAGGCTTTATTATAAAGTTCTGTAATCTTTGCTGCATACTTCATACCATATGTACTGCCATCAAAAGCAACCCAATTGGTATATATCTGACCTTGCATAACTAACAATTCAGGATTGTTTTTGCTTAAACTCATGGCTGTATTTAAATGTTCTTGTGCTTTATCTAGTTGCACTTTAAGTACAGTCTCATTTTTCTCATTCCAACTTTTTAAACTATTAATTTGAGCAATGTAATAGTGAGGTAGCCAATTGTCTTTTTCTGCATTGGCAATACGCTCAAACAAATTTACGGCTTCGTCTACTTTATCAGATTGCCATAATTCAAAAGCTTTGTCCATTCCTTTTTCAAAATTGGATTGTGCTTTTGTAAAGCTAAAGATTCCAACGCATATAATTAATACTATTTTTTTCATAATTTCGTTTTTAGTGATTGATGAATTATAATGTAATATTTATAGTCTTGTCTTCTTTAAGTTCAAATTTGGCATCTTCCCATTTTGGCGGTCCTATAAATCCCTTGGCATTATTTGAACAGCCGTAATCTTCTTTTGGAATTCCCATAAAATTAGTATCCATTTTACCATTATCATTTTCATCGTGAACAAAAGAAATGGCATAAACACCTTTAGGAACATCCTTAAATATTATTGTGCTTTTTTCTTTATTTATAGTACCAATAGTATTTCTATAACGTTTCTTTAAAAATTTGCCCTCAGAGTCATAAAGGCCAATTAAGATTTTACCTTCGTCACTATCTAAGCCACTTATATTTACAGTAATATCGTGAGCTTTTGCGTCCTGTAGCATTATAAAAGTTGCCTTAAGCACTAGCATGATTAATAGTCTTACGATTGTTGCCATGATGGTTGATTTTTTATTTGATTCAAATATCCGAAGACCCTCTTGATATAAAAATCAAATATTACCCAATTGTAGTTTTTTAATGACGAATTGTAATATACTAAAAAAAGCACCTTTAAAAAGTGCTTTTCGGATACTAAGAAAGCAGCCTAAAAAGCTGCTTTAGCTTATTTATTTACTTGTCTTCATAAGCATCAATGTATTTTTTTGCTCTACGGTTGCCATTATCAATTTCGAGTGCCTTTTTGTAGTTTTCATAACCTTTAATGCTATCACCACTAATCACATAGGCATCGGCTAGACTATCATAAACATTATCACTTTTTGGATGCAACTTGGTATTCATTATAAACACACCAATAGCATCATCAAAATTATTATCTCTTAAATACCTATAGCCCAATCGATTAAATTTATATTGATTTATAAACTCACTAGTAGAATCTTTCTCCTTTATCTTTAAAAATCCTTCTAAAGCTTTTTCAAAATCTTTTTCATCTAAATACTGGCTTGGTGTTTTGTAATTATCTGCAACTTTGAGATAATCATAACTCAAACTATCTGGGTTATTTTCAGATATTACAGCGATATATCTTTCTTTAGTATCTGGGTGCACAACAAATCGTAATTTCTTGTATAAATCTGGGACAAAAAACTCATTTGTATCTGTAACAACTGGCTTTGTCTTTAAGCCACGCCATTTCATGTAAAGCTGACTATCCTCATAAGATATAATCATCACATCATCGGCATTGAATAAATATTTACCGGATGTTTCTTTTTTAAATGCTTCTGAATAGTCCACTGATGAGGAACAAGCAAAAATAAAAACTGAAAGCAGTAAAAGTGGGAATAGAGTTTTGGTTGTCATACTGAAATTAATGATTGATTGGTTATAGAGCAAAAAAGTCTCACTTAATAGTGAGACGATTTTATATTAAAAATGTTACCACAAATAAAATACTAATCGCCATCTTCAGTAATTTCTTTATTCCTAGCCCAATTAATAGCAGCATCTAGACTATTAAAGCGTTGAATTTTTTTATTAAAAAATAAATTTTCTATCATGGTATTCATCACACCACCTCTAGTTCTAGAAACAACACCATAACCTCTTATGCTATAACTATGAGAAAAGAACTTTAACCAATCATTTGGCTTTACCGCATAAGAATTAATACGATTAGAAATATAAACTAAGTTATTGCCTGTTTTTCCGAAAAAATTTACAATATCATCGACAACCTTCTTTCCGTGGTCATCCCATGTGTATGTAATACCGTAATTGTTTTCAGAGATAACAAATCCATCAAAAACGAAAACGTCTCCATGGTTATAATTAAACTCTTTTAGAACATCCTTATAATAAGGAGAATCTTTTACACTTATCATTATTTGGGGGTTATAATGAGATACTAATTTAGATAAATTTTAAATATTTACACAAAAAAACGCTCTGACACGTGAGTATCAGAGCGTTACATATCATTAAAAGTATATTGCTACTTAACTCCCATAAGCTCAACATCAAACACTAATGTTGCATTTGGAGGAATAACGCCACCAGCGCCAGCACTTCCATAACCCAAATCACTAGGAATTACCAAACGCGCTTTGTCACCAACATTAAGCAAACAAATACCTTCATCCCATCCTGCGATAACTTGTCCTACACCAACTTGAAAATCTAATGGCGCATTTCTTTTATATGAAGAATCGAATACCGTACCATCAGCTAACTGACCCTTGTAATGAACAGAAACCATATTACCTTTTTCTGCTTTTTTACCTTCACCTTTCTGGATGATTTGGTAACGCAAACCAGAGGCAGTTTCTTCAAAACCTGCAGATATTTTATCTAACTCAGCTTTTTTTGCTTCACGCTCAGCTGCTATTCTTTTTTCTCTTGCACCTTCAAATGTTCTAAACGCTTCAACAGCATTAAAACTTTCTGCATCTGCACCCACTCTTACAATCTCTAAACTCTCAATTACATCGCCTTGTGCAACTGCATCAACAACATCTTGACCTTCTACAACATTACCAAAAACAGTATGCTTACCATCCAACCAGTCTGTAGCAATGTGCGTGATAAAAAACTGACTTCCGTTTGTACCTGGACCTGCATTTGCCATTGATAATACACCTGGACCATCATGTTTTAAATCTGGGTGAATCTCATCATCAAACTTATAACCAGGATTACCTGTTCCAGTGCCAAGAGGACAACCACCTTGAATCATAAAATCAGGAATTACTCTATGGAATTTTAAGCCATCATAGTAAGGTGTGCCTTGAGGCTTAGCTGAATTTTCTAAATTTCCTTCTGTTAAAGCTACAAAGTTACCAACTGTACCTGGTGTTTTTTCGAATTCTAGATTAACTAAAATTGCACCTTTAGAGGTATTAAATTTTGCGTATAAACCGTCTTGCATTGTTTTATGTTTTATTTAAGGCTGCAAAGATAAGACTATAAGTAGTAAGTAAAAAGTTGAACGTAAAAAGTTTGAATTGAATAATAATCTTAGATTTACTGAAAATTTAATTCATGGCATTTTCATTTTTAAAAAATAAAAAAAACAAATCTACAGATACTATTGAAGCTATTATAAAAGATATTGAAAGTACACCTTTTGGTGTCTCTGAAAACAATGTATTATATGCTGGTTTAAATGAATTAGGTGGGTATTACTTTTTCCAAACCGTAATTGTTGGGCAATTAAATATCAAAACCATGAATGGTGCAAAATTAAACTTAAAAGGAGAAGGCATTGAATTAGAATTAAAGTCCGATTCGCCAGAATTTGAATCTGACCCATCTCCGGTAAAAAGTAGACGCATTACTAAAATAGATTTTCAAATTGAAGAATCTGATATTAAAACATTAGAGAATAGTAGAATCACAAGTATTCAGTTGAAAGCAAAAAAACAGGAAATTATGTTTACGAAGTATGTTAAGTAACAAAAAAATAATCTGATTATTTAGTTAGCAACCTCACTAATAAACTTAATACGATACAAGCGTAGTTCTTCGTCATCGTAATCGCCATCAAACTCGTCAATAGCTACATCGATTTTATCGGTTTCAGATTCCATGAAATAGTCGTGGATTTCTTCTTGTTGATCTTCATCTAGGATATCATCAATCCAATAACTAATGTTTAGTTTTGTTCCAGAAAACACTATGGCTTCCATCTCTTTTATAAAATCTGGCATTTCCATACCTTTTGCAGACGCAATATCAGATAAGGGTAGTTTTCTATCTACATTTTGTATAATATAAAGCTTTAAAGCAGAATTGCTTCCTGTAGACTTCACAACCATATCTTCTGGACGTATAATATCGTTTTCTTCTACATACTCACTAATCAATGCAATAAAATCTTTACCATATTTTTTAGCTTTGCTCTCTCCTACCCCATGAACATTAGATAATTCTTCAAGAGATGTAGGATATTTTAACGCCATATCTTCTAAAGAGGGATCTTGAAAAATAACAAATGGTGGTACACCTAATCGTTTTGCGTTAGACTTTCGTAAGTCTTTAAGCATATTCATTAAATTCTCATCAGCAACTCCGCCACTAGATTTTGCATTGGTTATAATACTATCATCAGTAGCTTCATCAAAGACATGATCTTCTGCCATCATGAATGATGTTGGTGCAGTCATAAATTTTTCGCCAGCTTCTGTTATTCGTAAAACACCATATGTTTCAATATCTTTTTTAAGCAGTTTACCTACCAAAATCTGACGTATAAGTGCCATCCAATGTCTAGCATCTTTGTCCTTGCCAACTCCAAAAAATGGCTGCTGGTCAGTTTTATGTGAAGAAATCAAGGCATTAGATTTCCCTATAATAACTTGCACTAAATCCTTAGCCTTATATTTTTGGTTTGTTTTTTGTACAACATCAATAACCTTTATGACATCATCCTTAGCTTCTTTCTGGGGCTTTGGAAAACGAACATTATCGTCCATATCGCCACCTTCACCCGTTTCGTTATCAAATTCTTCCCCAAAGTAATGCAGTATAAATTTACGTCTTGAGACAGATGTTTCTGAAAATGCAACGACTTCTTGTAACAAAGCATGACCAATTTCTTGCTCAGCTACAGGTTTACCTGCCATAAATTTTTCGAGCTTTTCAATATCTTTATAAGCATAATACGCTAAACAATGACCTTCACCACCATCACGACCGGCACGACCAGTTTCCTGGTAATAACTTTCAATACTTTTTGGGATATCATGATGAATTACAAAACGGACGTCTGGTTTATCGATTCCCATTCCGAAGGCAATAGTAGCAACTACAACATCTGTGTCTTCCATCAAAAACATATCTTGATGTTTTACACGTGTTTTAGCGTCCAAACCTGCATGATAAGGCACGGCTTTAATACCATTGACTTGTAACACTTGTGCTAATTCTTCAACACGTTTACGGCTTAAACAATAAACAATACCTGATTTGCCTTCATTTTGTTTTACAAAACGAATAATATCTGCATCTACATTTTTAGTTTTTGGGCGTACTTCGTAATATAAATTTGGTCTGTTAAAAGACGCTTTAAATTTCACAGCATTAGGAATACCTAGACTTTTTAAGATATCTTCTTGCACTTTCTCTGTTGCCGTAGCTGTTAAACCTACAATAGGAATATTGTCGCCAATACGCTTAATGATATGCCTTAGATTTCGGTATTCTGGTCTAAAATCATGCCCCCATTCGCTAATACAATGTGCTTCATCAACCGCCATAAAAGATATGGTGACTGATCTTAAAAATTCTACATGTTCTTCCTTAGTTAAAGATTCAGGGGCAACATATAACAATTTAGTTATACCATTTCTGATATCCTCTTTTACGCGCTTTACTTCGGTTTTATTAAGTGAAGAATTTAGAACATGAGCAACACCGTCATTTTCAGAGACACCTCTTATGGCATCTACCTGATTTTTCATTAAAGCTATTAATGGAGAAACGACTATTGCGGTACCTTCTTTTATTAAAGCGGGCAGTTGATAACAAAGTGATTTTCCACCTCCAGTTGGCATGATAACAAATGTATTGTTTCCAGCAACTACATTTTTTATAACGTCTTCTTGCAGTCCTTTAAATTCAGAGAATCCAAAGTATTTTTTTAGTTCAACATGCAAGTCAATTTGTGCAACACTCATTAATCCCTATTCGTAATTTTATATTTACCTTTGCGTGAAGTTTAAAGATAATAAAAATCTTTAGAAAAAAAGTATTTATAAAATTACATGTCTACTTTGAACACTAAAACATCTATTCTAGAAATTGCAAAGTCTACCATCACTATGCAACGTGATGCTATTGCTAATCTTATTAACTTACTTACAGACGATTTTGCGAATGCTACAGAGCTCATTTACAACTCTAAAGGTCGTGTTATTATTACAGGAATTGGCAAGAGCGCTATAATAGCAAATAAAATTGTTGCAACGCTTAACTCAACTGGAACACCTTCTGTTTTTATGCACGCTGCAGATGCTATTCACGGAGATTTAGGATTGATACTCAAAGATGATGTGGTCATTTGTATTTCTAAAAGCGGAAATACACCAGAAATCAAAGTTTTAGTTCCACTTATAAAGAATGCTAAAAACAAAATGATTGCCATTACTGGTAATAAAGATTCGTTTTTAGGGCAACAAGCAGATTATGTTTTAAATGCATATGTAGAACAAGAAGCTTGTCCTAATAATTTGGCACCTACGACAAGTACAACTGCTCAGTTAGTTATTGGAGATGCATTAGCAGTCTGTTTGCTAAAACTTCGTGGGTTTTCAAGTAAAGATTTTGCTAAATACCACCCTGGTGGTGCATTAGGAAAGCGACTTTATTTAAGGGTTAACGATTTATCTTCTGTAAACAAAAAACCTCAGGTATCTCTGGACGCAAGTTTAAAAGAAGTGATTATAGAGATTTCTGAAAAAATGTTAGGTGTCACTGCAGTGACCAAAGACTCAAAAATTGTTGGAATTATCACAGATGGTGATTTAAGACGCATGCTTAGCAAAAGTGATGACATTACTCATCTTACTGCAAAAGATATTATGGGTAGTAATCCAAAGCGTATAGATAAAGATGCTATGGCTGTGGATGCCAAAGAAGTTATGGAAGAGTTTGGCATCTCTCAATTACTAGTAGAAAAAGATGGCAAATACGACGGTGTTGTTCATTTGCATGATTTAATAAAAGAAGGCATTATATAATGGCAAAAAAATCTGTTGACGATATGTCTTTCTTAGACCATCTAGAAGATTTAAGATGGCACCTTATTAGAAGTACAGTAGCAATTTTGATTGCCGGAATTGTGGCATTTTGTATGCCGGGTTTGTTATTTGACACTATTATTTTTGGTCCAACAAAGATGACTTTTCTAACCTATCAATGGTTGTGTGAAATGTCACAGTTAATAGGTATTGAAGACACTACATTTTGTGCAGACCGATTCCCTTTTGATTTACAAAATAGAACAGTAGCTGGTCAGTTTTCTGCACATATATGGACTGCAATATATGCTGGTTTTATCATTGCATTCCCTTATGTTTTATATCAATTGTGGAAGTTTATAAGTCCTGGTTTAAAACAGAATGAACGAAGAAACTCTAGAGGTTTTATAATTATTGCCTCAATCCTGTTTTTCATAGGCGTGCTATTTGGTTATTATGTTATTACACCATTATCATTCAATTTTTTAGCAAATTATAGTATTAGTGATTTGGTAGTTAATGACTTTGACCTCAACTCGGTAATTGCTGTTGTTAGATCTTCAGCTTTAGCATCAGGAATTGTATTTGAGTTACCAATAATTATCTATTTCTTAACAAAGGTAGGTTTGGTTACGCCACAGATTTTAAAGAAATACAGAAAATTTGCTCTTGTTATCGTATTAATTATTTCTGCAGTTATTACACCACCAGATATTGCTAGTCAGGTAATTGTAGCTGTACCAATTTTAATATTATATCAAGTAAGTATATTTATTTCACGAATAGTTGTAAGGAATCAAAAAAGAAAAGAACGAAAAGCAAAAGCATCATAAAAATGTCAGACGTTGTAAAAGAATTTAATGAGTATCGTTCAAAAATGAACGACAAAATATTAGCAGATAATAACAAGATTGTAAAACGCATATTCAACCTAGATACTAATGCTTTTCAAGCAGGTGCTCTAGATGTAAAAACAAAAGAATTACTAGGCTTAGTAGCTTCAACAGTTTTGCGATGTGATGACTGTGTGCGTTATCATCTAGAAACATGCTATAAAGAAGGTATTACCAAGGAAGAAGTAAGTGAAACTTTAGGCATTGCTACTCTAATTGGTGGTACAATAGTCATCCCACATTTAAGACGCGCTCATGAGTATTGGGAAGCTCTTGAAAATCAAAACAATTAGCCTTAGTACGAAAATTGTATTTTTACCGTTCTTGATTTAGAATTTAGTATATGAAACATCTTTTAAAAAATTCTTTAACAGTGCTACTGGTTTTTGGATGTTCCATTCGACAAATTAAACGCAGTAATAACTAACAAATGAAATTACACGCCGAAAATTTAATGAAGTCCTACAGCGGACGTAAAGTGGTAAAGGATGTTTCTCTTGAGGTTAATCAAGGTGAAATTGTTGGTTTATTAGGTCCAAATGGCGCTGGAAAGACCACATCATTTTACATGATTGTTGGAATTATAAAACCCAACGGCGGAAAGATTTTTTTAGATGATAAAGAAATTACCAAATACCCCATGTACAAGCGTGCACAAAATGGTATAGGTTATTTGGCCCAGGAAGCTTCAATATTTAGAAAATTAAGTATTGAAGATAATATTCTCAGTGTTTTGCAAATGACTAAGCTCAGTAAAAAAGAGCAACATGATAAAATGGAGTCTCTTATTGAAGAGTTTGGTTTAGGGCATATTAGAAAAAACCGTGGCGATTTATTATCTGGTGGTGAACGTCGTCGTACAGAAATTGCACGTGCTTTAGCTACCGACCCTAACTTTATCTTACTAGACGAACCCTTTGCAGGAGTTGATCCAGTTGCTGTAGAAGATATTCAGCGTATTATTGCCAAATTGACTAAAAAGAATATTGGTATTTTAATTACTGACCATAACGTACAAGAGACACTTGCAATTACAGACCGCACGTACTTAATGTTCGAAGGTGGTATTCTTAAAGCTGGTATCCCTGAAGAGCTGGCTGAAGATAAAATGGTACGTAAAGTATATCTAGGTCAAAACTTTGAGCTTCGTAAAAAGAAGTTAGAGTTTTAGACGCTAAGCGTCATTTGAAATTTTCTTCTTCCCTTATTCTGAAGCTGATTTCTCTTTCATTAACTTCTTCTGATATCTTCCTTGTACAACATCAACAACCACAAGTACTACAATAACAAAATAGAATGTTGTCTTACTCATAGGTACAATCTCATCACCAAAGATTTTAAGGTGTGCCAAATGCCCGCCTTCAGTAACCAACATTATTCCTACTATAAAAAGAATAAAAAGACCTAAAACTTCGTACATTCTGTTCTTTGCTAAAAACTCTGAGATACGGTCGGCTAAAAAGAGCATTAATAAACCGCTAGCTACAATGGCGATAGCCATAACAATAAATGCTGTCGTAGAATTCTCAATTTCACTTGTTAGACCAATAGCAGCTAGAATAGAATCGAAAGAAAACACTAAATTCATAATCACTATACTTACGATTACAGCATTAGAAGATTTTGTGCCTTTAGACTTATCTTCTACATCAATAGTTAAGTCTTTTAAAGAAATCATATGCCAGATTTCTTTTATAGCTGTATAGATAATAAAACCACCGCCAGCAAGTACAATAAGACTATGACCATTAAAAGCAAACTCTAAAACGTTTTCAATTTTCCCCGTCATAAAAGAAAATGGGTTCTGGAAGTATCCTATTAAAGATACTAATAGAAATAATAACACAATACGCAATGCAATAGCAATTAAGATTCCTATTTTTCGAACACGTTTCCTATCATTTTCAGGTGCTTTTTTTGACTCTAATGAGATATAAAGCAAATTATCGAATCCTAAAACTGCTTGTAGCATAACAAGCATGAGCAATGTAAAAATAACTTCAGCCATGTGTGATTATGAAATTGATTGTTGTGTAAATAGCGATACTAAAATGTATAACAATATGATAATTGGTATAGCAATAAAATGAAATACGACCAAAAGAATAATACTTATAATCAAGAATGCGTATCTAATCTTATTTTCCTTAAAACTCCAAGTCTTAAATTTTAATGCAAATAACTTGATATTAGAATTAAGCAAATAACAACTCAAAAGTGTAAAGCCAATTAAAAACCAAACATTACTAAATAAATTTGAAACAGTAATATTATACTGAAAATGCAAAATTAATGGTATCGATAGTATTAGCAAGGTATTTGCAGGAACGGGTAATCCTTTAAAATAAGTCTGTTGATCTTCATCTAAATTAAATTTTGCCAAGCGATACGCAGAGGCAACCGGTATTAAAAACCCTAACAATGCAAGAGGGCGTATTTTTAGACCATCCCAGCTCATGGTTTGGTTCCATGCATTTTCAACAACAAAAATAGTTCCGCCTCCAAGTGCATCATTTATTAGACCGTACATGATAATACCTGGTACCACACCACATGTTATCATATCTGCTAGCGAATCTAACTGTATACCTAGAGGACTCTGCACATTGAGTTTTCTTGCTAATAATCCATCAAAAAAATCAAAGAATATTCCCAAAAATACAAATAATGCAGCGCCAACATAATGACTATTAACTGCAAATAATATGGCGATACAACCAGAAAATAAATTAAGTCCAGTAACAATGTTAGGTATATGTCGCTTCATAAGATGAGTTAGTAGTTTCCGTAAAAATATAAAAGTATTTTAGTTCTGTAGCCATGGCATGCAATAACTCAACCTTTTTATAGTTTAATAGAAACAAAATATTGTGCATCTTTGTAAAAAAATTGACTTGAAAAATTACTTAGTAATTCTTTTAGCGTGTTTGTCATTGACAATATCAGGGCAATCAGCAAGAAAATACTCCAATGAATTTATGAATATTGGTGTTGATGCTGCTGCGCTTGGAATGAGTAATGCCGTAACTTCACATACTAATAATGTTAATTCTGGTTATTGGAATCCTGCAGGTTTGGTAAATCTAGAAGATAACCAACTAGCCTTAATGCACTCCAGCTATTTTGCAAATATTGCCAGTTATAATTACTTGGCATACGCAATGCCTTTAGATGATAGAAGTGCTGTTGGGATTTCGGTAATTCGATTTGGAGTGGATGATATATTAGATACAACAAATTTAATTGATTCCGGAGGAAACATAGTTCCTTTTGAACTTTTGCCACGATTTTCTACTGCAGATTATGCAGTGACATTATCATATGCTCGTAAATTACCAATTGAAGGTTTAAATTATGGTATAAATGCAAAAGTGATTCGTAGAGTCATTGGTGATTTTGCTTCTGCATGGGGTTTTGGTTTTGATGCAGGTATACAGTTTGAAAGCAAAAACGATTGGAAATTTGGCTTTATGGCCCGTGATATTACAACGACCTATAACTCTTGGGCTATTGACGAAGATAATTTTGAAGAAATTAGTGGTGCTATCGCAGGACAAAATCAAACTTTACCAGAAAAATCTGAAATAACCCTACCCAAATTAGAAATAGGCATGTCTAAGTCATGGACTTTTCATTATGATTATACATTGCTTGCTGCCTTTAATCTTAATATGCGTTTTGCTGAAACTAATGATATCATATCAACATCCTTTGCTAGTATTGCACCTGCATTAGGATTTCAGTTTGGTTATACAGATTTGGTTTTTTTACGTGCTGGTGTTGGAAATTTTCAAAATGAATTACAAATTGACAACTCTGAAAATTTAACGTTTCAACCTAATTTTGGTGTTGGTTTTAAATACAAAGGTATTGAGATAGATTATGCATTTACCGATATAGGTGACCAAAGTGCTGCATTATATTCTAATGTTTTCTCCGTGAAATTAGATTTCAGTATTTTTAGATAGAATTTTCGGAATTAACTATGAAGCTCAAACTATCTGTATTTACTCTACTTTTCTTTTTTAATTATAATTTTTCGCAACAATTACAACTATCTCCACAAGCAGAAGTCTCTGTATTAACATTTGGACCAGGAACAAATCTCAATGATGCTTTTGGACATAATGCCTTTAGAATAAAAGATAGAACTCAAGGTCTTGATGTGGTATATGGCTATGGTGGATATGATTTTGAAGCGCCAAATTTCTATTTAAAATTTGCACAAGGCAAGTTGAATTACCTCATCAACAGAAGAAAGTTTTCAGATATATTTCAGTTATACCGCTATTACGACAGAACAATAGATGAGCAAACATTAAATTTTAGCCAAAGTCAAAAACAAAAGCTATACAATTACTTAGACAACAATTATAAGCCTGAAAACAGGAGATACCTATACGACTTCTTCTATGATAATTGTGCAACTAAAATTAGAGATGTAGCAAATATTAGTGCTAACCAAAGTATACGTTTTTCTGAAATAAAAGGCGAAGAAAAAAAGACATTTAGAACTCTCATTCATGAACAAGTAGGTATAAATACTTGGGGTAGTTTTGGTATTGATATTGCATTAGGTTCTATAATAGACAAGCAAGCTACTGACAAAGAATATATGTTTTTGCCTAAATATATTTTCAAAAGTTTTGAAAATGCACAGATAGACTCTAAACCCCTAGTTAAAGGTACCAACACCATTTACAAATCGAGGCACAATACGGGTTATAAAACTAATTCTATTTTTAACCCAATTGTAATACTGTTGTTAGTATCTGCTCTTATTATTTACCTTACTTATAGAGATTATAAATCTAAAAAAAGAACTAAGTGGTTAGATGTTATATTGTTTAGCATTACTGGTATAATTGGAGTTATGCTTCTTCTTTTATGGTTTGGCACGGACCATACTGCAACAGGATACAACTATAATTTACTTTGGGCATTTCCTATTAATCTATTTGTTGTTAGGCAACTCTTAAAAAAACAAACAAAAAATTGGTTTAGAGCTTATCTTAAATTTTTAATCATCATGCTAGCTCTCATGACCATGCATTGGCTTATTGGCATTCAATTTTTTGCCATTGCACTACTACCGCTTTTAATAGCATTGTTAATACGATACGTGTACTTACTCCACTACTACAAAACAGCTTGATTATTGTCCTCTGTAGTATAGAACTGTACTTAACGTTTTTAAAATAATATTAAGATCTAAGAACGGACTTCTGTGTTTTATATAATACAAATCATATTGGAGTTTTGTAAGACTCTCTTCCACAGAACCACCATAACGTGAATTCACCTGAGCCCAACCCGTAAGTCCCGGTTTTATGATATGGCGTGTTTCATAAAATGGAATTGATTTTGACAATTCTGCCACAAAAAATGGACGTTCTGGTCTTGGTCCAATGATGCTCATCTCACCTTTTAATACATTAATAAACTGAGGAATCTCATCTAATCTAGAACGTCTCAAAAACTTACCAAAAGTAGTGACACGGGCATCATCTTTAGTTGCCCATTGCGCTTTTCTTGCCTCTGCATTAACAACCATTGTTCTAAACTTATAGATTGTAAACAAGGTACTATTTCTCCCTATACGTTCCTGTGTATAAAATAGAGGCCCTTTATTACCAAAGGCATTACCTATAGATACAAATGGTATAATTAATAGCATGAAAAGCAATCCAAAAAATGAAAACACAATATCAAAAGTCCTCTGAAAGAATCTATAAAGTTGATTTTCATTATTACGGCTAAATGGAAAATATTTATAGAAATCCTTACCTACATATTGAATAGGTACTTTATTAGTCACTTCTTCATATACCTGAGTATATTCTCTGATTTTAAAACCTCGCTCTAATAACAACATTAATTCGTGATACAAATCTGGAGTGATATGCTCAGCATTATTAGCTGCTACGATAATTTCAGAAATCTGCTCTTCAATAATTACATTAGAAAGATGTTTAGTGGTATACTCCTTTAAACCTTTATATTTTATTGAATCTCCATTATTGCCTTCACTATTTATAAAACCTATAAATCTATAATTAGAGTCTGCAGATGTTAGTGTATTTACTACATTATCTATATTAGGTAATTCACCAACTAAAAGTATATGCTTATAAAATCTCGGAGATGCAATTAGAGTATTATAAAGTACACGCCACAAAAATACAAATGCTATAAGCGCTATGTAAAAATATATGATTTGTAGACGCGCTTCGGGTAAAAAAGGCGTAACAATAGGTGTTAAAAGATAGAATAAAACCACTGTTGACATACAGAGTACAATATTCTTAAAGCTTACATCTAATTTGCTAGCTTTTTGTAAATCATATATTTCAAAAATAGTTCCAAAAATGGATATGTAAACAACCAATACAATAAGAGGAAGAGTATTCTCAGGAGTAATCTCTAGATACTCAAAACCAAAATAAGTAGACAAAACAAATATTCCTAAAAATGCCATGAGTACATCTACTATGCGCAATAAAACCTTGCGCTCTGATATCTCAAAGTGAATGGCACTATTTTGTTTCATGTTAGGGGATCGATTGTTACTGTAAAGATAGACCTCTTATACAGAAAACAAAACAAATCTTAATTAGGTTTAAAAATTGAATACCACTGTGTCTTTGTTACTTCCCAGTCAAAGCGCTTTACTTTTTGTCTTGCACTCGTAGAAAGTTGATGTCTTAAATCTTCATTATTAAAAATTTTTAAAATAGCTTTTACCATTGCATCAACATCATTTACGGGTACTAACAGACCATTTTTATTATCATCTATTAAAAATGGTAATCCTCCAACTTTGGTAGATACAATAGGAAATGCTAGTGCCATAGCTTCGATAACACTTACAGGCATATTATCATAATTTGTGGTATTAATAAAAATATTATAGTCTCTAGATAATTTTATCCATTGTTCTTTTGAAAGCTTACCTGTAAACTTTACATCCACATTTAGTGTTTTAGTTAAGGTTTTTAAAGTTCCTAAACTCCCATCAGAATCTGGACCAACCATACATAGCTCAACACTATACTCCAAGTCTTTTAACTGCTTTATGACTTTTATAGCCATTTGAGGGTTGTATATTTCTGAAAAAGAACGTACCCAAAGCAGTTTTATAATATCATATCGTTTAGGTATGGCATCATACTTATCTAATGGTATACTATTGGGTATATATATAACGTTATCAAATCCTTTCTCTTCAAAAATTGATTTTAGGTACAACGAAGGTGAGATATTTAATCTGCTATTATTGAATATCCAAGCAGACATCTTTGGATTCTTTTCTAATCGTGAAGGAAGATTTCCGCCATGAAGAATAGGAAAATAAGGCACCGCAAAAAATCTACATACTTGACTGCATGCAAAAGCATAATAGAAATTTTGCGTACTGTAGGTATCTATAAGTACACCATTTGCCCATTTAGAAAAACGTATACAACACCATGCCATATGCAAAAATCGGACGAACTTATTACTATAAGATGATGCATAACGCAGATTATAGCCTTCGGATTCAAGCAAACCTCCTAAAACCTGAATTGATGATACATTAGTTTTAGTTGTATTTAAATTGTTGCCTATATATAATAGGTTCTTCATCTATAAATCTTATTTATTGCTCTGAAACAATTTGGGGTTGAGCATTCCTATTATTAGGTATTTGACGTTTATTATGACTTGTATCGTATGTTACATTTAATAAGGCTAGCGCATATAAAACTGCTGGTGCTGCAATACGAATCCCTGAATGATTTATTGTTGCGAACCAAAAAGCTAAAAAGGAAAAGAAAAATATATTACGCCGATTATTTGTTCGTAAAGTTAGTGGCTTAAATACTAAAATTAAAATACATATAATTCCCAATATTCCATGTTCAGATAATAATCTACCTAATTCATTGTGAGAAGGTAGTTGTTGACCTGTTTCTTGAACTCTTTTGTTTTTTACACGAGAAGCTCCAATACCTAAAAACGGGCTCTCTAAGAAACCATCAACTTCTTCTATAAATAAATCTAATCTACCAGTGGTTAAATCTTTCTTCTCTCTCCCTAATGCATCTTGATTGGCGTAACGCTTATCTATTAAACCACGCGTTTGATTTGAGCTAACAACCCAGGTTATAGCAAGTATACTCACCAATAAGAATACCGAACCAAATAGAGGAACAAGGCGTTTTACTTTTAAACGGAAAACAACCGTAGCAAAAAATGCAGCAATTACTAATCCTGCCGCTAAAACACCACCGCGACTAAAGGTGACAATAGCCCTAAATGTCATAGCAGCCAACAGAATAAGGTTAAGTGATTTTAAGAATACATTAGGTGACTTTAATACCAAACGCACCACAACACAAAAAATACCCAAACCTAATATTGTAGATACCTGATTTGGCCCAAACCCACCTGAAAGTGCGGCATTAGAAGCTGTACCACTTAACCTATCTTTTATTGATGGTGTGTATAAAAACAAATAAGTCGTTGTCGAAATAATAGGGAGCAAAATGTATAGAATGAGTTTATGCAATTGCTGATAAGTTACTTTCCTATCATAACAAAATAGCGCTGCTAAACCTAAGCAAACTGGGCCACTTAATACAAAAGTAATATTAGATCTAAACTTAGCATCTAAAGTAAGAGTTACGGATGCCACTACAATAGATGGTATTAATAAAACGAGATAAATAAAATAGGCATATCCTTTTCCAGAAACACCTCTGTAAAACATACCAATAAGTACAAAAACAACAACTAAATACTTTGAAGCCTCATATGCTAGACCTCCTTTGGTCATACGAAACAAAATCTCAATACCAGTAAAATAAGCACAGCCCAAAAGTACATTCATAGTTAATTTGGAAGGCGTAGACATTACTATGCGATATAAAAAATATCCCATAATAATAAGAAAGAAAATCTTTGAAAATGGCTTAAAAATAAAGAATATCAAGCCTAAACCTATATGCAATAATACAAGTTGAATGTAAGAATCGTTTTGTAATAATCTTCGTTTCAATCTAAGCTTAAGATAATATTTCTGTTAGAATTCTATTGATATAATGATTAAAAGTAAATTGTTTTACAAAATCTTGACTATGTTTTAGCAAATTTTGATATTGAGTATCATCTAGATTAAAAATAGCATCTAATTGAAGCTTTAACCCTTCAGCTGATATTGGTGATACTATTAAACCATTTTCTCCATGCTTTACATATTGTGCAATAGCAGAAACTGATGATACAACTGGCATGCACCCAAAATTTGAAGCTTCAGCTATAACCTTAGGAAAACCTTCTGAGGCGCTTGTTGGCATTAAGAAAAAATGATTCTTCTTATAAATATCAAACACTTCAGAACGTGACAAATAACCATGAAATCTAAAATCAATATCAGATAGCTTCGTTATTTCTTCAAAATGCGCTTTTTCATTACCATCACCTATGAGGTGTACTTGCCCTACTCTACTTTTTTCATTTTTCGACAAACTCATAAAAGCGTCTATAATTCGCCCAACCCCTTTCGGAGTTTCTAAACGCCCTACATAGCAGAAATTTAGCTTATCTTCTAAGCGTCTTAGTGTCACTATATCTTTTCCGTTTAATACATCCTCATCCGTAAGGCATGGATTCTCAAAAGTCAAACATTGTCTAGGTTGGCCTTGCCATTGCCCATTAATCGTTACTAATCTTGATTGTTTCTTTAACAACCAACGTTGCAATCTGTACCCCAAAGGTGGATTTTTTTGATTCCAATTACCAGCATATTTATACCAACCCTTTTTCTTTGAAAATAATGTCAAGTATGGGATTAAAAAGACACCTATACCAGTTGGTGTTCTTAGTTGAAAGGCATCAGCCTCTTTTAATAGTCTATTGACTATACCGATTACTTTTGGAATATGGCCAATAGTTTTCAGTTTACTTAAAACACTTGTACCACCTAAAGCTGGTAGCACTTCAAAATGGATATTATTTTCTGTATACTCAGCAGCACTTGGAGGTGCTTTAGACTTATGAAGCATCGCCACATGAGTAATAGACTCAAAATGAGGGGCTAGATGATTAATTTCTCTAATCGTCGGACCCCAACCTACTATTTTACCGTCTGTGGTTTTATAATGTTCTGTATGTGAAATGATGACGAGTCTCAAGAATCTATAAAATCTATATAACGTTTAATAATATATTGCCATTGGTGCAACTCGGACCAAGATTTTGCTGCTTCTTCAAATCTAGATTTATCATCTAGAATTGTAGTGACTGCATCAATAAATTCTTGGGTTTTATGACCGTTAACAAGTAATCCTGATTTACCATGAGACACAGCATCTTCAATACCACAGCCTTTTGCTCCAATGGTTGGCAAACCAAAATGATTAGCTTCAATTAATGCAATTCCAAAACCTTCAACATCTCCAGTTTTCGTTGTTTCACTCAGCATTACACAAATATCGGCATTTGTATAAAAGCTTTTTATTTGTTGATGCGTCACATGTCCATGAAAGGTAACATGTTCTAAAACACCTAAAGACTTTGCTAAATCTTTACAAGTATCGGCTTCTGTTTTAAAACCCACACAATGGTAATGCACATTTGGATATTTTTCTTTTAAAATAGGCAAATGCTTAATCACATTTGCTTGTCCCTTTCGTTCTGTAACATTACCTACAGTAAGTAATTTGGGTGACCCTTTTAATGGCATAGAATTATCATCTACATCTTTTAATGTTGAAGCTGAAAACCCATTAGAAATCACAGTTAAAGACTTCAGTTTTAAATCTTCAACTAAGGCCTTTGTAAAATTTGAAACCGCAATAACTTTATCAAATCTTCTCAAGGAAGAATTAATAGACTTTCTTAAACGGGCATTTGTAAAATTAACTTCAGTACCATGGATAACAGCAATAGTTCTAGCAGAAATTATGGGTTTTAAAATAGCACCTATCCATAATGGGAATTTGCCAGAGCATATTAAAAAACTAGCAGATTTAGACAGCTTAAAACACAGCCAAATTCGTTTTAAATACATCAAATACCTTGAGCGTTTTAATGCTATGCGGTATACTTTGCTTTGCAATTCTGAATCAAACTTTGCTTCATTCTCAACAGCGTCTCGTTGGTCTGCAATCACCGAGACTCTATAGCCAGATTGCTGGAGATGTTCGGCTAAATTATAGGCATGATTTCCTATGCCGCCTGGTAAAGGGGGAAACTCTGAAGTTAAAAGAACGATATGTTTCTTGCTTTTTGACATTAAAGCATTTCAATTTTTGGTCCATCTTTTAGTTTTTTCGATGCCAAACGCCATGATTTTGCGACTTGCACTATAATTAATGGACTTAACAGTATTGCTATAAAACTACTCAATAATAGCATAACCCTATTACTCTTATACTTATACGGTACAACTGAGATTGGGACTGTACGTAAAACAGACAACAAGCTCCTTTTTGCACCAAAATAATGCCTATAAAAATAAAGCACACTTGGTATAGGTCTTGGTTGAAACAAGTTTTTTGTACGGAAGGCATCCCAGCTTCCCATTTCTCTCAAGCCTCCAGAACCTACTTTTAAATGTAACCGTTTAGCATATGGGTTAGAGATGTTTTTGTAACCATTTAAAAACGCTCGAAGCCCAAATTCACCATCACCCATACGCTGTTTCTCAAACTGCCTATCGAATAAGCCTATATTCTTAAAAATATCTTTTCTCAATAACACATTACCAGTATCTAACTGGTCGCTAATTTTAAAATAAGCATAATGTGTTGGCACTTTGTCTCCGACTTTTGAAATAGATACACCGGAAGACATATCTGCATTAAAAAAATCTAGAGTTTTTAGATGTTGGCTAATCCAGTTTTTTTCTACTCTGCTATCGTCATCAAACAGTAAAATATAGTTGCCGTTAGATTGCTTAATAGCAGTATTTCTGGCTAACCAAAGTGCTTTTTCTTCTTGATATTCCACCCTTAAATCTAAATTAAAACCTTTATAAAACTCAGCTTGATAGGGTTCGGATTGGTCAATAACTATAACTTCAAAATTGGTGTAATCTTGTTGTTCTAAATCGGTTAAAACGTCCTTTAAATATCGATATCTATTTAGTGTAGGAATAATAACCGTAACTAGTGGCTGTTCTCTTAAAAGTTGACTTTCAAAATTTCGATAGTCATTAAAATTTACAATTTCGTTTCCAAAAATATAGCGTTTAACATGTTTTGTTTTAATAAATGCTGAAATCTCCTTAATAGGGTTTTTGAGGCTTAAAATCCGAATTAAGCACACATAAAATACCCAGGCCTTACTGAAATATTTTCTTGAAAAGATATAATTATCAAAAACAGATAACTCAACAGTTTCAGTAATAGGGTTAGAAAAATTTACACATCCATTCTGAATAGCTCGCCATGATTGGTCATAGTGCTTAGCCTCTTGCGATTTATACCTGATATCTTCTTCGAATTGTGAAGAAATCCAAGTATCAACTTTCGGAAAAATCAAATGCCCATTTTTGGTTTTTAATCCAAAATAATGAGTTGGCTGTAAATATTTAAGAAAATTAAACAGCATGATTATCTAGTTTTTTTGGGACACAGAAAATATTTAGTGGTAATGCTTGATTAGCAGCAAAAGTATTGAGTTTCATATCGTAAATTCTGTAGTCTAGTTCTTTAAAAAACGTTGCGATACGCATATCATTATTAGTTTCTACAATGACTATAGAATTATTCTGTTTTAATAGATTAATTGCTCCTTTTAAAATATCTAACTCGATACCGTCTACATCTATTTTTATAACATCTACTTGTTGAATGCTCTTTTTATTTAAAAAATCATCTAAAGTTACCATCTCTACTTCGTAGGCTTCAATAGCAGTTTCCATAGATTCCGCATTTGAAGAAAAGTTACTTGCGTTAATTGTTATGGTTTTATTTTCAGCGCCAACTGCAAGATTATGTATTTCAAAGTTGTTTTTGAAATGTGCATTAGCTTCAATCGTCTTAGTAATCGAAGCGAAGAGATTTTTATTAGGTTCAAATGCCAATACTTTGCCATTTTTTGCAATTGAATCTGCCCAAACAGCACCTAAATATCCAAAATTAGAACCTACATCTAATACCGTTAAATTAGTTCTATTTGATTTGTAATTTTCTATCAAGGAAAAACTATTACGAAGCAAGGTATTTTCAATTCCCAATCGTTTTGCTTTAGCTGCCATTTTTATGGAAGCCACAAACTGAAAATTAACTTTATAAGTTCCATAAACTCTGTTTACTACAACTTTTGCTGTTTTAAATCCTTTTGAATCATACAACAAACGTCTTCTAAGTCCTTTAGACCATTTAGATTGTCCGATTTTAAGCCTTAAGCTTTTGGGAATGGTATCGTATATTTTAACTAAAAGGTTATTCATAAAAATCTATAAAAGATTGTATCTGATGCTTAATTGTAAAATCAGTTAGAACCCTTTTTCTAGCTTTAGTTCTTATAGCTTTCAAAGCTAGCGCATCCCTATTTAAAACCCTAAAAATAGTTTCTGCTAATGCTTTTGAATCTCTCTTAGGAACTACCCAACCTGTCTCATTATCTAAGACATTTTCTGGTAAAGCGCCTCCATCAGAGACGATACATAAACAGTGCATAGCTTGAGCTTCTAAAACTGCATTACAAAAGCCTTCGGATTGACTGTACTGAATGTATAAATCTGTACTTTCTAATTGCTGTAATGTTTTATGATGTGATAATTCACCAACAAAGCTTACAGAATCTTCTAGCCCTAACTCATGTATCGCAAAACGCAATGCTTCATATTCGGTTCCAGTACCAATGATTTGATATTTAAATTTAATGTCTTTGGATTTTAATAATGCTAAAGCTCGAAGTGTATAGTCTAATCCTTTTATCCAATGCAATCGTGCTATCGTTGTGATCTGTATTGGCTTTGTCTCATCTATTTGCTTTTCTATATCCTTTTCAAATCGTGCTGTATTTATAGCTGGAGTAATGATCATCGTTTTGGTAGCATCTAGCATTCCATTAGCATTTGCTTTGGCCAACATGTATTTTGAAATAGTATGAACCTTATCTACATTTTTCCATACTAAATCATAAGAATTTGGGGTTTTTAATGGATAGACATCCATATCATAGCCACGACAACTCACAGCCATCTTGGCGCCAATACTTTTGGCTACATGTTCACTTTGCAAGGCCATAGTTGTGAATCCAAAATGCAACCAATCTATATTTGCTCTAAGCAGATGTGAGTTAGTGTATACATTTTTAAAAATTTGTGCTCTTAAACGACCTGCAGATTTTTCAAGTCTAATAAAACGTAGAAGTCGTTTTAAACTAAACAATAAGACAAGTAATACAAATACTGTCTTAAAAAGTTGAATAATTCTGTTTTTACTGACTTTTGGAGCTGTAAAAACTTTACAATTTTTATAGCCTGAAGACTTCTCTCGTACATAAAGCTCTACAGTATAGCCATGCTCTAAAAGCCCTTTTATTTTTGAATTAAAAAAGGTCTCTGAATACGATGGTGGCTGAGCAAGTACAATACCTATCTTCATGCTCTATTTTTATTCATTTTTAAATACAATATTTCATGCATCTGTATACTTTTTTCAATGGTGTAACTCTCTGAAGCAATTTCGAACATACGTTTAGCTAATTGTCTTCTCTCTTCTTGATGCAACTGCATTACAGATTCTAGTTTCTTTTTTAAATCACTGACTGA
Organism: Winogradskyella haliclonae; assembly: GCF_014635865.1. GTDB lineage: Bacteria > Bacteroidota > Bacteroidia > Flavobacteriales > Flavobacteriaceae > Winogradskyella > Winogradskyella haliclonae. Next base: position 286,934 of record NZ_BMDQ01000003.1, read on the forward strand.
GCCAGACTCAAATAACCAATCTTGGAAAGATGACAAAACATCTTTCACTCCAGAAATCCGCGAGCCTATGACTATGCGCCCTGACAACATGGCTTCAATAGGTGCTATAGGTTGTCCTTCTTTACGACCTTCGTCTTTCGTAGGAATAACAAATACATCTGCCAAAGCTAAATACGATTTTATATCCTGCTTTTTTCCAGTGAATATGACTGTTGAATTTGCATACTGTTCTTTTAAATCTATTGCATAATCAGAAGCATCATCACCAACTATAAATACTTTAATTTTTGAATTGTCAATTTGCTTTACAGCTTCTAATAGTACTTCAATGCCTTTTACCGCGACTAAATTGGCAATACTCACAATAACAAAATCATCTTTATCAATAGAATAACCGTCTGAGTTGTTATACCGCTTCTCCAAAATACCAAAATCATTGATGTTAAGTCCTATGGGTATTGATATAACTTTATCAGTCATATTGGAGAAAAATTGAGCCTTCATATCTGAATTAATTGTCACAATCTTAGTGCTTAATTGCGAACGCCATCGCCAAGCCTTATTACCCCAACTCATCGCTTTTTTTGTATACAAAAATGGAATCCCTGCAAGTTTAGCTGCCAATGGTTCTGTGAAATCACTACTCCAATGCCATGAATGAATAATATCAAACTGATGATGCTTAAAAAACTGTCTAATCTTCCAAACTCTATAAGCTAATGTTACAAAAGGACGATACGTTGCAGCGACTCTAAACATATGGATAGGCACATTCAGAGCCTCAACCTGTTTAAAGAATTCACCTTTGTTATGCATACAACAAATGTGCGGTTCAAATTTGGTTTTATCAATGTGTTTGACCAAATCATAAACCACTTTTCCGCTACCTGCAGTATCAAAATTTGGAATAGTATATAGAACCTTTACCCGCTTAGCCATTGTTCTGTGTTTGATTAAACTTAGCTAAGGTGAGCAGCATATTCATAGGGTGTGCATTTCTTAAAGCATCTTCATTGTAAAAACTCTTGGTATATTTTGTTATAATTTCTTCAGGAATTAATTCTGATAACTTTGAATTTAATAGCACAGCTTCTAATTGTTGCTTATTGGTATCCCCTAAAAATTGAAGCTCCCAATTACGCTGTATGTATGGTTTACCGGATAGTCTTGAAGCAGTTCGCTTTAATTTATTAATCACCTTATAACTCAAGGTTTTTGTAGTACTTGGATTTGTATAATTATATAAATTATATGGGCGTTTATCTTGCCAAACGAGAGTTGCCAGCTCTGGATTACGCATTTTTACATATTCAATTTGAAGTTGTCTATCTTTCAAAAATGCCTCTGGTACAGCACAGATAAACTCACACATTCTATTATCGTAATAGGGCAATGTTATGGGTTTTGAATTCTCGAATACTGAAAGGTTAACTGATGTCCATCTTGGTGCCCAATATTTGGACTTAAACGCTCTGAGTTTTGCATTAGTATCCTCAATCTTAATAGTACTTAGTAAGTTTGAGATTCTATTTTCAAAATAAGATTTAAAATCGCCTTCCAAATCCCAGGTTTGCCATAATTTAGAAGCAAATTCTAATCCTCCTCGTTTTAATAGTTTTTTACTCAAAAATTGAACTTGTGCATCATGAGACAGCTTCTCAGAATTATAACTATCAAACAGCACATCACCCCAATGTCCTAGTGAGAAAACACCTCCCATTTTAGAGAACTCATCTGAAATAGCCATTTGTCTTGGACTCGTAAAATCTGAATAGCAGTTATTTAGCTTAGCCAAATCATCTAGCTTTTTCCATAAATAGCCTTTCCCAATTTTAAAAGATTGAAAATCAAAATCGCAAACTTGTGCAATTTGCTTAGCTATTTTAGTTTCAGGATAACCATTTCTATACTCATAACTATATGCAGAAACATTGGCTCCTAAATACGTTAATGCAGCTGCTTGTGTTCTGCTATCTAATCCTCCAGATAAAGGCAAAATAACTTTTTTATCTTCAACTTGTTCAGTAATAATAGCTTCAAAAAGCTGGGAGAATTCTTCAAGAGCTTGTTCAAAACTAATATGGCGTGGCGTATAGTGCCAATTAAAATAGGGTTCAGATTTTTCTAGAATATTCTCAGAACTAGTACGATGGACAGAAGCTGGTTTTAGAACCTTTTTATGTGTCCAATAAGTATCATCATCCAAGAAAAAACCTATAGCCGAAAAAACACAAATGGCTTTTAAGTCTAACTCACCATTAGTGTCAATACAGACTTCTTTAGGTTTTATTGGGATTATTGGGTTGGTGATTTGCATAAATAAACAACTGCTCTAATATAGAGTTTTTGCAACAATGCTAGAGTATAATCTCTTGTACATTGTTAACAGTTTTTATTTAACAACTGTGTTATAGAGTTCTATGAATTTTTTAATATTATTAGCATAATCAAATTCACGTTTTACAAACTCATGTGCATTGGAAACCATAGATTTCAGTTTATCTTCAGGTGTGTTATCAAAATCAATTATAGCTGCTTCAATAGCTTTTGCATCTCGCATTGGTACTAGCCAACCAGTTTCTTTATGTTTTACAACCTCAGCCATGCCTCCACAGTCTGTAGAAATCACGGGTAATCCAACAGCCATAGCTTCTAAAACAACATTAGCAATACCTTCTCCTAAGCTTGGCAAAAGCAAGACATCTTGATGCTGTAAAGCCTCTAATAGTTCTTGTTGAGTCAATTGACTCTTAAAAGATATTGCCTCTAAGACATTAAGCTGGTGCATTTGAAAAAGCAAGGCCTCTGTAGGTCTTTCTGGTCCAATCAAAGTATACTGCACATCAAAACCCTTTACTCTTAATTGATGCAAGGCATCAATAGCGTATTGGTAACCTTTTTTCCAATGATTTCGACCCACAGACACTACACGTATAAGCTTACGCTTAGGTTTCTGATAAGGCTTATAGGTATTAAAAAAGAATCTTGGTGTTGGTGAGTAGATAACAATACTGCGACTAAGAATATCATCGTATTGCGACGCTTTTTTTACGATGGTATGTGATACGCCATGAAAAGCATCAACACAAGGAAATAGCTCTTTATAAACAGATGCAAACTTAGGCTCTACTACTGGTGTGTAATTGATATGAGCACCTCTAAAACTCACTACTAATGGTATGTTAAATCTGGTCTTTAAGAATCCATAAGCAGCAATATCTTTTGCCCATTGTAAGTGCAAAATATCTGGTTTATGCAATAAAATAGGTAAGCATCGCGAAAGTTTTATAAATCTTGAATAGCGTATTTTTTCTGATTTAACTTCTTCTAATAATCTAAATAGAGCTTTAGGTTGCTTAAAAAACAAATGCAATATCCTAAATGAAGTGACTAAAACATTAACCCACTTAGAATTTGGCGTAGCGTAAACTCTAATGTTTTTTGAAGAATACTTTACACTCTTTTTCTGAATACCAAATAAAAAAACCTTGTGATGTTCTGCGACTCCATTGATGAGACGTTCTATAAAAGACGTACTAGGAATATTGCCAGAGAAGATTGCTATTTTAAGTTGTTTTTTCAAGATTCAGGTTTTTCGAAAACTCCAATTATGGTTGCGCTTAAATACTTTGACGGATGTTTAATTAGATAATTATTAACACGTCCTTTAAAGATAAAACGCATGCCTTTATGAATGACCTTCTGAAAGAAATTCAATTTTTGATGTACTGCAAAAGGGAATCCTCCATAATATTGTAAAGTATTTACCTTTAGTTTATTTCTATTAGCAAACTTGTTAAAAACACTTAGCTTCATACATTTAAGATTATGAATTTTTAAATTTTCATAATCGCATAAATAACCATAAATCTTTCTTAAATATCTTTTATTAGGAATCATAATTAATAGCTTTCCTCCTGGCTTTAGATACTTGCAATGCAAATCTAAAATCTCATCATAGTTTTCAAAATGCTCTATAAAACCATTTGAAACAACATAATCGTATAATTGTTCTGATTGGTGCTTTGTAAAGTCAGCTCTAATAATCTCATAATCCTTGACTTCCATGGTTTTGAAAGCATCTTCAATTTGAGAAATGTTAGAATTATAATCCAGGCACGTTGGCTTAACACCATATTCTGAGGCAAGATATGCTAAATAACGCCCTGGGTAACCTCCAATTTCTATTAGGGTTTTACCTGAGTTTTTTTCTGAAATAAGCGTATCCCAAAAGGATGCATAAAACGAACATACATTAACTATGTGGGCTTTATCTGTATGTTTGGCCTTATAATACGTTTCCCAGTAGGATTGTGTTGTGAGTTTATTATCGGACATTAAATGTATCTATACTGATGGATATTTGGGCTCAGCAATTTACGTCTTACTTTGTACATAAATTGAAATATTGGTCTTCGGTTTTTAAAAGGTAATTGTATGACTAATTGTAAAATTAAAAGTTCAAAATGTTTTACGAGTGATTTGGTTGTTTTTTTTGAAGCTTTTACCAAATCTAGGCTCTCTTTTTTGTAACCCGTAAGATTGACACGCATTGCAGCATGAAACATACGTTCTGCAAGCGGATTAGCATATCTTTTTTGTTTTAGTAGACCTCTTTCTTTGAGTCGAGATTGCATGCCTAAATTTAAATCTAAACAATCGTTAACAAAGCGAGAATGATTCTTTTTCAAACCACTAGCATTTGATAATCCACCATCTGGATTATCAAAAACAAGATTAACCCTAATGACATCTTCAAAATGGACTTTACCTCTATTATTTATAGCAACTTCAAAATCATGAAATACATCTTCTCCATTAAATAAACTTGACCAGTATTTCCCGCTTTGATAATTCCACAAAGGTGCCGATGTATGCCATTTTCTAACTTCAAGCACATTTTTAAGTAAATCATCAAACTGATTTCTATTCAATTTTGGACGGTGTGTTTTCTTTGGATTACCATCAATCATACTCAAGCCATATGTCATTATTACAGTAGGGTTTTCATCAAGAACTTTAACTTGTTGTTCTAATTTATCTGGTAACAATTCGTCTCCAGCATCTAAATATTGAATATACTTTCCGTTAGATTTCTCCAAACCCAATTGCCTTGCTAAACCTGGACCTTCATTTTCTTTGTCAAAAAACCGAATAGAATTATTCTCTTTGAATCTAGATTTGACGGTCTCATAACCCACATCTGAGCCGTCATTAACTACAATAACCTCAATATTAGAATATGTTTGGGCAATTACAGACTTCACAGAACGCTCCAATTGCTTTGGGTTATTATATGTTGGTATGATTACTGAAACCTTATGCATTTTCAGTAAGTTTTTTATACAAATTAATATAAGATTCTGCTTCTGTCAGATTGGTGAATTTATGTTTTACATTAGCAATTGCTGCTTCTGAAAATTGCTGGTATAATACCTTATTATTTATAAGACGTTCTATCTTCTTAGTAGCTAAATCACTTTCATAAAACGGAACAGCATAACCAGATTTCTCATCCAATATGGTCTCTGGCATGCCTCCAGCGTCAGATATAATCGCAGGCAAGCCAAAAGATTGGGCTTCTATTGTGCTTATAGATAATGACTCAGACTTACTTAACTGTAAGTAAAAATCATAAGTTTTGAGTTGTTTAAGATATTCATCATTCTCAACTTTGCCTTTTATATTGACAATGTCATGCAAACCATATTTGTCTACCATAAAATAAACTTCACCTATATCGTGACCTTTTCCATAAACATCATAACTCACATTATAGCCTTTGTCAACCAAATACTTAATCACCCTCAAGTTACCTTCTATGTTTTTTTCCCACGTCATCCTAAAAGACGATACAATTTTAATGATATCACCATCTAACTGCCTTGGCGAATGATTACTTTTTTTTATTGACGCAGGAATGACTTCAATTATAGCCTCGGAAACGCCCCATTTCTGAAGGTAATTTTTCTGATGCTGACTCATAACTACAAAAGCATCTATTCTATCTGAGCTATTTTTATAAAAATCCACCCATCGCTTATCGTACCAAGGTCTTAAGTAGGTATCACTACCCCTAAGTGTTACTATTAACTTTGGTCTATTAATAGCATTTAACTTAGAAATTCCATTGAAATACTTAAACAAAAATGAATGATGTAGATGTACAATATTTACTTTGTTTTGAAGCCATTTTATTTCCAAATATGATAAGCCATTATATGCCTTAGAAATCATTCCATAAAAACGTTCGTACAAACGTTTTTGGAAATAGTTTGGCGTTAATTGTACTTTAACTGTTGACTTATAATCGCTTTCTTTTAAACCATTAATTTCTAAATCAACAGATGTGTCTTTTGCCAATAACTCAACCATGTCTGCAATGTAGGATTGGTTAAATGCTGGGAAGTGCTCGAAAAAAAGTACTAATTTCAATTTTAACTGGTTTCTAGATTAAACTTCGCATAGTCATTTAATGTATCTTCATTTTCCTCAATAGTCTCTTAAACAAATTCTTAAACTTCAAATTATAATATAATTTCGATTTACGTAATTGATTTAGAATTTCTTTTTTTTCTGAATCAGAAATTTTATGACCATGCAGTTTTAAAAACTTAAACAACTTAAGTAAATATTTTTTTCTTATACCATCTACAACTGCCTTAGATTTAAAATAATTGAGTTCCGTTTTTAATTCATTAATTCTATTTCGCATGTAAGCTTCAGAATTCAATTTATTAGAAACTCCAAAATCATGCTTTCGGTAAGCACTCATAACACTATCTAAAAAACCAGCCTTACCGTGATGCAATAATTCGCAATACAACATAAAATCTCCATGAGAATGATGCATTCTTTTAATGGATTTTATCTCTATACTTCTATACATTAAGCTACATGTTGCTGAGCTATTTAATGCTAAATATTTAGACGCATTAAGTGTGTTTGCTTTTATATCTTCAGGATAAATATGTGTATCTGATGTAATTTCACCAGTTTCTGAAACGAGATAAGCTTTATGAAAACAAAAAGAACAATCTTTATTTTTTCCTAAAAAATCGACTTGCTTTTGAAGTTTTAATGGGTCAGTCCAAAAATCATCTCCTTCTAATAATGCTACGTATTTGCCAGTACAGCTATCGAGAGTAAATATAAAATTAGGCATCATACCTAGATTAGAAGATTGGTTATAATATCGAATGCTTAATCTACTATTTGTATTCTGCTTGATTACAGTTTCTATAACAGTATTTGTACTATCGGTAGAACAATCATTAGATATTACCAGCTCAAAATTAAAATCAGTTTTTTGCTCAATAACTGACAGAATAGCTTGAGCTATATAAGCTTCATGATTATAGGTAATCATGCAGATACTAACAACTGGATTTCTATTTGATTGCACTATGCTTTACTTAAAAGTGATTTTATTTTTTTACACAAATAACTCATAAAATAGCTGTCTTTATACTTCAAAAAATAAACTATAGACATAACGACAATTTTCACTTTTGAATAACTTCCCAATTCTATCTTATGCTGCACTTTCATGGCATTTTTATAATCTTGGGCAGTTACTATGTCTGAAAATTCATTTTTAAAATCTTTGAGCAACTGTTTTGAAGCATGTTGCTGACCTTGAGCATTTGCTGTAACAGAATCGTTAGCAATAATCCTGTTCATAGTTACCAGTTTTTTTGGTAATCCATGAATTTTCGAAATAAGACTGAATCGTAATACATAATCCCAATCTACATTAAAATTACCATACGTATTTTTAAATTTTAAATCGTTTTCTAAATGTATTGCCTTTTGCCATAACATACAGGTGTTTACAACCTTAAGTTGGTTAACATACAAGTATTTAAAAAGTGCTTTCCCTTGTGGAAATTGCTCACTACGGAGCAGTAGGCCTGGAAATAACAAATTCTTTTTTACTCCTGTATATTCTACTATACCAGAAACAAGACCAACATCTTTATCGTTTTTCATCACCTCAACTTGCCACTCAAGACGTTCTGGTACATAAATATCATCTTGCTCCGCCATTGCAAAATATAAACTATTTGGAGATGCATGCTTAATGATTGCATTCAAATTATTAGCCAATCCTAAATTTTGAGGATGCTCAATAACCTTAATTCTTGAGTCATCAAAAGCTAGGGCAATTGCTTTAGATTTATCCTTTGTGCCATCAATACCAATAATAATCTCAAAATCTGTAAAGGTTTGATCGCGTAAACTCTCAATGGTAGCCTTTAAGGTTTTTTCGCCATTATAAACTGGTAATAATATGCTGACCAAAGGTGCACTCATTTTAGCTAAATCTCGCTTTTAGTTTTACTAATCTTGATAGTATAGGGTGAAATCTCTTTTGCAGTTTTTGTCGGCATTCTTTATGCAAATAAGGCAACAAGGTATCGTAATACATCTTATATAAAACTTCTGTTTCATTAATTTTTTCAGACTTATTAACAGCTGATGCTTGTGCTGCATGCAATCTAAACGAACTTAAATACGCATCTACAAAACCAATGTTATAAAAAGGCATTAAACGGCTCCAAAACTCACAATCTAAAGCTTGCTTTAATTCCTCATTAAAATAACCAACTTTATCAAAACACGCTTTGTCAATAAGAACACTTGTTGGTTCTCCTATTTTATTTTTTGGTGCATTTAAAAAATTTCTGTCCTTCAAATAGGTTTTACCTTCAATAACACCTTCTTTAATCTTTAGATTTGACCAATTTTCATGAAGATTACCATATACGTTTTTGAACTCTAAAATAGATTCGCTGTGTTCTGTATGGATGAAATGGCGTTTTGCATATACCAAAGCTATGTTACTTTCAGAAAACATCACATTTACGAGTTTCTCAACACAGTCTGGAGCCAATACATCATCCTGGAAAAGGAACTTAATATATTGTCCGTTAGAATTCTTAATGCAGTTGTTCCAATTGGCACCTATGCCTTTAGGCGCATGATGAAAAATATGAATCGGAATTTCTGTGTTCTCTTTTAACCTATTGATAAGTGCTAATGTCCGATCACTTGAAGCATCATCAGAAATTATTAATTCTATGTTTTTGTATGTTTGAGATAAGGCCGAATTAAGACATTCCTCAATATAAGTTTCACCGTTATAGGTAGGAATACAAATGGAAACCAATGGCACATTATTTGTTTTCATCTGTATATGTTTTTTGATGCAAATCGCTTTTTAATTCGCCATCTTCTTCCAATAACCAAGACGCAGATGCATTTGCCGTTTTCTGATAATATAGTTGTTCTTCTGAAAGGTTGGCAGGATTGATATACCAACCACCGTGAATAGCCTGTAAAGGGTAATCTGTGCGCCAAGCTTTTGTAAAGTTTTTACGTTGGTATTTATAATCTGGCCTATATAACGCAAAAGTTGTATCTATCTCTGCTTTATAGGCTTGAGGATGGATCTTTGTAGCCCAAAATTGCTTTTCCCAATTTTTAATTTTTTCCATCTGTGGATTATGTATAGGTATGTCATCCAACTTTAAAGAAAAACCAACTTTTGTTCGGTCATAGGCTTTATCTAAAAGTTTAAGCATGGTTTTTAAAAAATCATCCGGGCATTCAGATAAAGGCACAATATCTGGGTCAGTAAGCACATAATAACCCTTAGTGTATTTGTCTACTAACTCTTTATGTTTCCAAAAAGATAAGTGTCCACTATTGCTAACCAATCTATGAACTTTAATCTCAGTTTCAATAGTATTATAATAGTCTAACAATGGTTTGTATGTTGAATTATTATCAATAATAACAATATTTGAGTAGCCTCTTTCTTGTAAACTTTCGATGAGTAGCTTGAGATAAAACAGTTGGTTAAAATTATTAATTATTATAGGAATAGACTTGATATCGCGAATCTGTTTTCTAATTGTTTTATTAAACAACTGATGATACAACGTCTTGAAGTGATGCTTTAAGTAATGCTCTAGTTTAGTTATTTTGGTTATCGTAGGCATCTACTCTTAGGTTAATGGTTTTACTAATTTATAGCCTTTACCAAAAAAAACAAAAGACATATAGGTTAATATAATTTTCAGCTTAAAGGACAGTCTACTGATAAATGAAATTTCAACTTCTTCAACAGATCTAAAAATTAAAGGAATACTCTTTTTAGCATATTCTTTTTTCCCTCGAATTAGAAGCTCTTTGTAATAGAGCGTTAATATTTCTAACCACTTTAATTTTCCTGAGGCTGTAAAGTTGGGAAGATAATCTTTAGTAACATTCCCTTTAACTTTTAAGTTAGATTCAATTTTAAAATCTTGAAAAATATTATTTGATATTGCTTCATTATGCTTAATCAGAGTCAATAAAGGTTCTTTAACAATAGTATACTTATCAGATATGTATAATGCTTTAGTATGAAAGTCGTACTCTTGAGATTGATGCAGTTCTTCATCAAATTTTAAATTATATTTTTCTAAAAAACCTTTCCTCCACAAAGGTGCTGTAGTTAACCAAACAATATTATATAAGCAATAATCTTCGAGTCTATTTTTGGAATCTATAGTTCTTGAGCGTAGTCCTAAATCTTTATTCGATTCCTTATCAAACCAATTCGATTGACAAATGCTATATGGAGATTCTGTATTAAACTCGAGAGATTTTAATTGCACAGACAGCTTATTTTCATGCATAATATCATCACTATCAAACCAATTAATAAAATCACCCTTACTTAATTGAAACCCATAATTTCTGCATGCATTGGCGCCTTTAGGCATATGTTGTGGCCGTTTTGCATAAATAAAGCGTGCATCGTTTTTAGAATAGTTTTCTATAACTTCTTTCGTGTTATCTGTTGAGTTATCATCCACAATAATACACTCCCAATACGTGTGAGTTTGAGATTTTATAGAATCTAGAGTTTCCGTGATAAGATGAGCACGATTATAAGTTGGTATTATTATGGAAACTAAGGACATATCAAATTTTGAATCTATAAATAATGAGTTCCTTTAGTTTTATTTTTTTTAATACTTGAAAATATATCTTGTTCAATATTTTTCAATTCTCGCAGCTCTCTCAACCAATTGTGAGCTTTTGATAGCTTTAAAAACACCATCATCTTTAGAATAGTCTTTTGAAGTAATTTCTTTTGTGCCTCTATTCTCAATAAGGTATCTACACGATTTACATTAGCAAAATCTATTTTATACCCTTTTAATTTGTTCTTAAAATACGCTTCACTAAATTTTTCAACTTTATGATGATCTATGTTTTCTCTATCATGAATGATATACGTATTTGGTACCATACCAAGCTTATAACCATGATAGCTTAATCGTTGACAGTAATTATCATCTTCTCCATAATGATAAAATAAAGGATCAAAACCACCTACAGTTTCTAAACAGCTTCTTGAGATAAGCCATGCAGCCGCATTTACAAATGCAACATCATAAATAGCTTTTAAAGGTTTATTTAAAAATAAATCTGAGTGAAGGTTTGCACAATTCTTATAAGATACATAATCCATAAATTTTGCATCTATTCCTCTCTTTTCTGAGCTTAAATGTATGGGGCTTAAAATTCCGTATTCTGGAGATTTAGATTGTAATTTCACCAATACTTCAAGAACATCATCACATAAATAAGCGTCTTGATTGAGTAAAAAGACATGCGATGCGCCTTTATCTAATGCAAATCGAATTCCAATATTATTTGCCTTCCCAAAGCCATGATTATTAGATTCTTCTATAAGTATTACTTCAGGAAAATTTTGTTTTATAAGACTCACGGTTGCATCAGTAGAATTATTATCTACGACAATGACAGTATAGCCCTTACATGATTGTAAACAAGTTTTTATCCATTTTTCACCATTATATGTCGCTATAACTATGTATACGTTTTCAAGCATTTTTCTCACATAAAACTACATACTGAAACGTATATAAGTTAGGAAATATCTTCTTTAATATCTTTCCATAAAATGGAAATTTTGACCCAATAGCATCTCTAAATCTAAAGTTTCTTTTTATAGTTATAGGCTTTAGATTAGACGCATCCATTAGTATTTCAATATTCTTTAAGGTAAACCATTGCAAATGTGTTTTATCAAAGATACCTCTATCATTTCTTGGAAAAATTCCTTTAATGAAAATATGCTTTAAAACATCAATATGTTGAACATTAGGCAGAGAAAATATAACTCTACCGTCTTGCTTAAGCAAAGTTAACAAACTCATTAGCGTCTTTTTAGAATCTTTGAGATGTTCTAAAACATCGCCAAGAATAATCAAGTCATACATTCTATCGTAAGAACTTATTTTTTCTATAAACTCTTTGTCATCAAGATTGCCAACAAATACTTCTTGATAATGATTTTTAGCTTCCTTAGCCATGGCATCATCTAATTCTATACCCACAACTTGACTTGCAATTTTATGGTCTAGTAAGTAAGCACCATTAACGCCATTTGCACAACCCACATCCAAAACTGACAAATCTTTACCGCTTACTAAAGCCAATATATCTGGCCTCAGACCTATGTATGATTTATTAAAGCTCATTTAAAATATTTTGTAAATTTTCTATTGACGCATCCTTAATCCAACTTCGGGTTTGATTACCATTAAAGGCATCCAAAAGGCTTCCGAAATCAAATAAATAGACATTATAATCTTTTTTAATAATACGTTTTTGCAACACACGTCCAGAACAACCCATAGCAATTACCACTACTCTAAACGCATTTATATTCGCTTTTAAAATTGCTTCTAAGTCAGCTTCAATTCGGTCAATTTCAGTAAAAGCATTTATAGACGGTGAACCAACGGTATCCTTCCCAAACAATTTATTAATAATATTTGGTGAAATGTCCTTATTTCCAACAAATATTGGGTTCTTGGATTTTAAAAATTTTAAAAAACTTATACAATAATTGGTATCATAGATGGCCAAATGATGCAAAGCTACCGGGCTATACACTTTTTCATTCACAAAAAACTCATGTGTAGCAGATATATATTTTAACGCCAAATCATCTGGAAGTAAATGCTTTTTACTATTCATGCCATCTTCAAAACCAAACTGTTTAGAGTGTATTGGTAAAGACTTATGAATTGCTCCATGACTCAGCAAAAAAGCTTGCTTCATTTCTTTACTAAGAGACTTATCTTTTTGCTGATAAATATCATTAATGCCATACATTAAATTTATATCACCATCACCAAATCTTAAATAAGCACCTTTCTTTTCTTTCTCAATGGCTTCGCGAATGGTATTTAGTGTTGTTTTGGTATCAATAATTCTGACAGAGCTTTTAATTCTATTGGTTTCTTCTAGGCTTAGAACTGGCCATTTTTTAAGTTTTGACTTAAGACCTAATAGCCTAAGTACAATTACTACTTTATGTTTTAATTTACTTATCAATTGACTAGACATAGGATCCAAAAAACTTTCCTAAAGACTTAAGATCTCTAGTTTTAATAATAGTTTTCAACAATGAGTTACGTTCTTTTTTCACTCTATTTTTATAATATTTGGACAGTTCTTTTTCATTTTGATTGAAATAATAACGCGATATAATTTTAAAATCATGTATCAGGTTAAGATTATTCTTTATTTGTGTTATTGAAGAGTGTACACCTCCATCATGCTTTCTATAAACTGCGCCTACAAAATCTAAATACTTTGCTTTCCCATATTCCGCATAAATACAGTTTAAAAAAAAGTCGCCATAATTAACTTTAATAAACTCCTCTGGTAAATGTATTGTATTTTTAAAACATCTGGTAAGGGTTGGCATCCATACGCCTTTTTTAATTTGGTCTTTAGAGAAATCTTCACAACGTCCCTCAGGAATTAAATTTGTTTTAGAAATTCTATCGTTTTGCAACACTTTGGCGTTGTGATAAGTGACAACAAACTCTGGATTATTTTCTAAAAAATCAACCTGCTTTTGAAGCTTTAGAGGGTCTGTCCAATAATCATCACCTTCACAAATAGCGATGTACTTACCTGAGCATTGTTGTAATGCAAACACAAAATTAGGCATTACTCCTAAATTTGATTCTTGATTAAAATAAGAAACTCTAATATTTTTTTTTGTATTAGAAGCAATAAGCTTCTCTATAATAATATGCGTATCATCTGTTGAGCAATCATTTGATATCACAAACTCAACGTCGAAATCTACCTGTTGATTAAAAACACCTTTAATAGCTTCATTAATAAAGGATTCATGATTATAAGTAATCATGCAAACACTAATCATAGGGTTTTCTATCTCCACATCCTTGTATTATAAATCTCTTGCTGGAATTCCAGCCACTTTAGTATTATTCTCAATGTTCTTTGTAACAACAGCTCCTGCACCAATAACTACATTGTCTCCGATGACAATGTCCGGTAAAATAGTGGCGTTTGCCCCAACAAAACATTGATTTCCTATTTTACAACGTCCCAGTAATGTTGCTCCGGGAGAAATAATACTATGACTTCCGATGCTAACATCGTGAGTAATACTTGCATTAAAATAGACCAAACATCCTTTTCCAATAGAAACACCATTAGAAACTACAGCTCCAGGCATGATTACTACACCTTCACCAATACTGACATCAAAAGTACTAATATTGGCTTCAGGGCTCAATAAACTTGTGAACTCTCCACCTAAATTGATAAATTGTTCAGCTAGCTTTACGCGATGTATTATATCTCCAAAACCTAAAACAAAACGTTTATCTATAGTTTTGAAATAATTTATTACAGAGGCATCATCATTAAGAATTGGAAATTCATCATAAAGAAAATTGTCATTCGTATTTATATTATCATAAAAAACTAAGCTCTTAAGCTTATTACTAAGCTTACAAACTTCGAGGAGTTCTTTAGCCAATCCTTTAGCACCTATTATTAACATACACTAGCTTTTATAAGATTACATATTTTTATGATATCTGCTTCTGCAAGCCCATGGTATAGCGGTAAGCATAAAACACATTTTGCAATTTGTTCAGATATAGGCATCTCAGTATCATGCACATAAGGTAGCGTATTTAAACTAGGGTAGAAATAACGCCTTGGATATATGGCTTCTTCATTAAGCCTTTTCATGACTCTTAAAACCTCTTCTTCAGAATTAAAAATTACAGGAAAATAACTATAATTCCATTCTGTATGCGCTCTTATTTTGATGGTTTTTAGACCAGGTAATAGATGTAAATATGTTTCTACTACACGTTTTCTTTCTTCTAAAATATCTGACATATAAGGCAAAACTGATAAACCCATGGCCGCTTGTGGTTCACTCATCTTGGCATTAATTCCGATACCATGAAAAGCTTCTGGTCCATCATGCCCAAAATTATGATGCTGGTACATAAGGTCGTAAAGATTAGGATTACAGAATAAGGCTCCACCTTCGCCAGTATGAAACAGTTTTGTTGCATGAAAACTACAAGTACTGACATCTCCAAATTCAAAAACACTTTTATTCTTATAATTTACTCCAAAGCAATGAGCTGCATCGTATATAACTTTAAGATTATGCCTTTTTGCAATAGCTTCTATAGCCTCAATATCACAGGGATTACCAAAAACTTGGGTTGCCAAAATAGCTGACGTTTTATTGGTTATGGCTGCTTCAATTTTTGTCTCATCAATGGTTAAATAGTCTGGATGAATATCTACAAAAACGGGGGTACAACCTTCCCATACGATACTTGATGTTGTCGCCACATAGCTAAATGGAGTTGTAATAATTTCGCCTTGAAGTTTTAAGGCTTTTATAGCTATTTGTATTGGCAAAGTACCATTGGTCATACAAATAATATTAGGCGTTTTTAGATACGATTTTACCTGTTTCTCTAACGCTTTTACCAAAACACCGCGATTAGTCATCCAACCGGTATCCCAAGCTTTTTTAAGAATCGCTTGATACTCATCCTGAGGTGGCAAAAATGTTTTGGTTACGTTAATCACTTTCTGTGTTATCTTGGTTTAGCGAAACATATCGTTTCTTCTGCATGAATGGTAAAATGATCTATAAATATTTCATAATCTAAATCCAAATTTAATATCCAGTTAGGAATCTTAGCGAAGTCACTTAAACTATGATATATTGCTATAGCCAGTTTAGGCCTGTGTTTTTTTATTGTATTTATTGCGCCTTCTAAGGCTAGCGGCTCAGCGCCTTCTATATCCATTTTAATAAAATCTACCCTTTCAATATTATTTGTGGTAACAAAGTCATCTATAGAAACGGTGTGCGTTATGCCAGTTTGATCATCAAAAGGCTCAAACTTGACTTGACTTCCAGGTCCTCTATCCTTAAAATAAATTTTATCATTTGACACATTTGACACTGGATGTTCAACCAAATTTATTCGAGAAGCAAGTTTTGGGTTTAGTGCTAAGTTTTTATGAAATAGTTTAATATTACCAGGAATGAACTCAAATGAATATACTTTACCATTATCACCACAATGATGCGCAAAATATAATGCTGTATCTCCCCAACACGCGCCAAGATCTAAAACAATATCATCTTTTTCTACTGACACAAGTTTTTTATTATCTATAGAGTAAGCATACTGTTCTATGATATAATCCATAACTACACCTGTAATACTAAAATAAAAACTAATGTCATAACCTATTGGTTTTAAATCAAATCTGTTTAGAATAAAATGTATAAAATTAGGATCATAAGTATCATTAGGGTCGGCTATTGATTTTGCTTTTTCAATGGCTTTCCAATAGTGCGCATTATTCCTGGGAAGCTTTACTTTTTTATACCCTAAAAGCCTATAAGCAAGTAAGCTAACTAAAAGTTCTTTATCTTTATCATTTATGTTATTGTATAAATTTTCTAAGTCTTCGGAAAAACCAGCAATATACTTATCTACCTTATTAACAATGATTTGCTTATCGGGTGTATAATTCAAAATTTTCTTTACTAGCCTTTTTAGTTCATTTTTAAGGCTAAGTGGTTGGGGTGAAAATTTTCCAAATCTATATTCACTATAGTTTTCAATACCATAATTATTGTTTAAAGAAGCTTGGACTTTATTTTGTAATGATTCTTTTAGTTTAGACATTATAATTTAATTTTTTTCCATTGAAAATTTTGTGGCCTAAGTAATCCTGGGTATTTACCTAACCAAGCACCGTCTCTATCCTCTTCGTTACCTTCAATCGTCGTAACATTTTTTAAATTTAATAACGCTTTCTCTCCATTCTCTACAACCATAATATCAATATTGTACATAATATTATTTAATGTGCCCTTAGGGATAATACATTGATAGATATATTTACCTGTTTCTTGTTTTTCTTGTTCTGAACACGTCGCAAAGATTGTTATTGCATCAATTGAATTAAGAAAAATATTGATATTTATTAAATTCTGTTCTTTCTTACAATCAATTAAAATGTCAAACATCAAATCTTCATAAATATTGAAACTTCCATCAACACCATTATTTGATATTTTTAAAGACTCAACAGTAAAACCATCTTTTTCCTCATTAATTGTGACTTCGGAACTCAATAAGTCATTAGAATTCGACAAATAGAAATCTACTGCATCATTAGTAGCGCCTTCAAATGCTATATTTCCATGCTCTAATACAATAGCTCTGGTACATAAGCCTTTTACAGCAGTCATGTTATGGCTTACAAACAAAACTGTGCGACCTTCACCTTTACTAATATCTTGCATTTTACCAACAGCTTTTCTTTGAAATTCTGCATCGCCAACCGCAAGAACCTCATCAATGACTAAAATATCTGGTTCTAAAAATGCAGCTACCGCAAAAGCCAAACGTACAGTCATACCACTACTGTAACGCTTTACTGGTGTATCTATATAACGCTCACATCCTGAAAAAGAGATAATTTCATCTATTTTTTCAGTAATCTCAGCTTTAGTCATTCCTAAAATTGCACCATTGAGATAGATATTTTCTCGACCTGTTAATTCGTGATGAAACCCTGTACCAACCTCAAGCAAAGATGCGATTCGTCCTTTCGTTTTTATTTCTCCTGTTGTAGGTGCTGTGACACGAGATAATATTTTAAGCAATGTAGATTTTCCTGCGCCATTTTTTCCAATTATCCCAAGAACTTCACCTTGCCTAACTTGAAAGTTAATGTCTTTAATAGCCCAAACATAATCACTTTCACTTTTCTGAGATCTATCATTAACATCTCCTACCTTTAAAAATGGATCTTCTTTTCCTCTAACCTTATACCACCATCGTTTTAAATCATCACCTATGGTCCCTGTACCAACAACTCCCAAACGGTATTGTTTACTTATATCTTCAACTTTTAGTATGACATTCGTTTTTTCCATAACTCCTAAACGGTATCGATAAAGCTTTTCTCTGTTCTGTTGAAAATTATAAGACCAACTGCAAGTATGGCAATCGTAAAAACAACAGAAAAACCAATTCCTGTTATAGATATACTACCTGAGGATAATAACATATATCTTGCAGCTTCAATAAAATAAGCTATCGGGTTGTACTCTACTAGCCATGCAAATCTTGGTAACTTTTCACGCATCAAATCTAAAGGATACATGACTGCTGATATATACATGAGCAATTGTATCCCAAAATTGAGTAAATATTTTAAATCTCTGTATTTAGTCACCATTGAAGAAATAATCATCCCCAATCCGAGGCTTAGTAAAGCCATAAATAAAATTAGCACAGGAAAAAATACTACACTTTTATCGATAGCTATACCTGCTCCATTCATATAGTAGTACACATAAAATCCAACAAAAATTGATAGTTGAATCGCAAACTTTATAAGATTAGAAATAACAACAGATAATGGTGAGATGACACGGGGAAAATAGACTTTACTATAAATACCCGCATTACTATTAAAAGTTGAAGACGTGGCTGTCAAACAGCTTTTAAAATAATTCCAAACAGAAACACCAGCCAAATTAAATAAAAATGGAGGCACTGTACCTGTTTCAATGTTAGCAACCTTATTAAATATTAGTGTAAACGTTAATGCCGTAAATAGTGGTTGAATTAAATACCATAATGGTCCTAGAACTGTTTGTTTGTATACAGTAACAATATCTCTCTTAACAAATAGGACTAACAAATCTCTGTACTGCCATATTTCTTTAAGATTAAAATCTACAAGCTTACGCTTGGCAGAAATAGTATATAACCAGTTGTCGTCTTGGTGGGATTTCAAGTAAAAGTTAATTTAGGGTTTAGCTAATATAACAATAATTACAACCTGATAAAATGAAACTAAAATAAGTTATAAGCAGCCAATTAACAGAATAAAACTAAGATTTGAGGTTTATTATTTTTTTAATACGTTTTAAAAGTCCTTTCTTATCATTTTCGTGGTAAGCATCACCATACGAACCATAGCCGTAACCATAGCCATAGCCGTAACCATAGCCATAGCCATAGCCCTTTTTATGGTTATAAAAATTCAGTAATAGGTTAACATTTTTCAACTCTCCTTTTCTCACCTTAGAGTTAATCAAAGCCAACATTCCTTTTTTAGTATAGTTAAGGCGTACCATGAATATTGTAGCATTAGCATGTTGAGATAATTCTAAGGCATCAGTTACTAATCCCAATGGAGGCGTATCTAACACAACCATGTCATATTTTTTCTTTAACTCTTGAATCAAGTCATTCATACGCTCGCTCATAAGTAGTTCAGATGGGTTTGGTGGTATTGGACCAGATAGAATTAAATCTAAATTTGGAATATGAGTTTTATGTGTAATGCCCTCTAAATCACTATCATCAATTAAGTAGTTGACAGCACCTTTATCATTCTTGACTTCAAAATCTTCAAAAATTTTCGGTTTACGCAAATCCAAACCAACAATAACTGTCTTTTTACCAGAAAGTGCATATACCGTTGC
The DNA here is from genome assembly GCF_014635865.1 of Winogradskyella haliclonae. Lineage (GTDB taxonomy): Bacteria > Bacteroidota > Bacteroidia > Flavobacteriales > Flavobacteriaceae > Winogradskyella > Winogradskyella haliclonae. The sequence continues at coordinate 306,855 of NZ_BMDQ01000003.1, forward strand.
AGTATTAATGGAACAAAACGTTTTACCTTCACCACTTATAGAAGAGGTAAACATTAATGTTTTTGCACCATCAGCATCTTTTTGGTTTTTATAAATAAATTGCAAACTAGACCTAATAGCTCTAAAAGACTCAGAAACAGAAGATTTTGGCTTCTCGTAGGCGACTAAATTATTTTTATGATTGTATTTACCAACAAGACCAATTATTGGAAGTTTCGATAAGCGTTCTACGTCTTCAGCGGTATGAATATTTCTATCAAGAATAAACAATACAAATATAATAACCACAGGTATGATACCTCCAATGAGTAGAGCCATCATATAATTTAAAGACTTTTTTGGACCAACTGGCCCATTACCAACATCCATAGCTGGATCTATAGTCGTAATATCTGAAACATTTGCGGCTTTTACGATTGCTGCTTCGGATCGCTTTGCCAAGTATACATTGTAAGTTTCCTGATTGATACTCAGTTTTCTCTGAATTTTAAGAAACTCCTGTTGATCCTTAGGTAACTTTTTTAGCTCATTTTCTAATCTAGCAATAGCGCTACTTATCGTTCCTAATTTTAAATTAACGCCTCTTCGCGCCGCATTAATCAATTCAAAAGTTACATTCTTCTCTGTATCAATCTGACTATCTATACGTCTTAATAGTATAGAGCCTTCACGAGCGGTTTTTTCCTGATTCTGTCGTTGAGTAGCTAAAAATGTGATTCTTGAAATACTATTCAATAATCCACTTTCATCTATACCTACTGAAGTAGGTGCTGCAATTTTTGTGTAATCTGATTTATCTTGTAAATACGTCTCTAAACTCCTTAAGTAGTTAATCTTGATACGTTCTTTCTCTCTATCAAGTTCATACTCCTTTAAACGTCCAGAAATATCAGTAATCTCCTGACTAACGTTAAACACTTTCTTAGATGTTCTAAAGTCATTCATTTCTCTATTAACATCTTTAAGGGTATCATTTACTGCACTTAAACTATTATCAATAAATTTAATAGTATTAGTAGCGTATAAATTTTTACTTCTTAACTCTGTTTGACTCAAAATAGCGGCAGTGGCATTTAAATAATCTACAATTTTTGCTTTATTAACACCTGCCTGTGATAATGATAAAACTGTGGAACTATTCTTAAAAAAACTTACCGAAACACTATTCTGATAACTCAAAACAACATTGTCAAAATTGGAGAATCTTAAAAAATACTCATCCTCTTCACTTGGCTTAAAGCTTTCTATATTATAAATTGTAGCAGAAAAAAAAGGAAGGTTTACAGGTACTCCATAAGTAAAAGTTTGATTAAAAACCCCTGGAGATACAGGAATATTTATTTTATGTTTATCCGAATAACGTTGAGCCAACACACTAGTAGTTCCTTCTCCAAAATCACAAATGAGCTTAAATTCATTGTCATTAATGTGTTTAACTTCAAGATTTCTACCTAGGACTTGATACTGGCTTTTATCTAAGTCGACTTCGAAAGGAGAAGATTTATACACATCGAGAAGGTGATATTTACCTTGCTTTAAATACTGCATATAATACCCTAAAGAATCGACAACCAATTCATTATGACTTCTAGTAGCAATAGTAGTCATCACTTTACCTAACTTCCCAGATACACCTCCCCAGTTAAAAGAGATGCTTGTATTGGCTGTAAAAAAAGGATTCTGTTCTGATTCTACAGAAACTAAGGCATTTAAACGGTAAATATTTTGCTTTCTAACATTTATGTAATGAGCGACACCTAAAGCAATAGCAACAGATAACGCAATAAAAAACCAATTACGTAGAATTTTAAATATAAAACCTTGAAAATCAAAGGTAATACGTCCTCCTGTATCATTAAATTCTAAATCTTGATCTAAATTGGTCATAATTAGAGTCTATCAATCAATAAAATGGTACTTGTAACTACCGTCACAATACTAAGTATTGTTGTAAATGTCTGTATACCATCAGTTCCAGTCCCCAATGATTTTTGCACAAGAGGGTCTACAATAATAATATCATTAGGTTGTATGTAATAATATGGTGATTTCATCACATTAATATCCGTCAAATCTAAACGATGAATCTCCTGACCATGAGGGTATTGTCTTAAAATACGAACAGCTTTTTTATTTCCTACCACTGGTATATCTCCTGCATTAGCAATAGCTTCTAAAATAGTCGCACGTTCTTGAAAAAGAACTTGCGAGCCTGTGCTATTGATTTCTCCTAATGTAGTATATCTTAAACCTGCCAGTTTTACCGTTACAAATATTTGTGAAAACTCATTAAATTCTGTTTCTAATAAACGTTTCTTTATTAAATCTTCTATTTCTGTAGCGGTTAAATTTAATACTTGAAATTCTTCGAGCTGAGGGATTTTAATATTACCTCTCAAATCTACAGTAAACCCATCAAAATAGGCACGTTCTTGAGGGCTAGCCTCTAGAGAACCTTCACCAGTAGGGTTAAAAATTGTTGCATCCTCTTGATTGAGGACTTTAATCCTAATATTTAAAATATCATTAATCTGAACACGATAAGGCTTTTGCTGCTCTACTAAATTAGGAATAGTATCATTAGAATTCCCTTTATCTTGTAGATATATAGTATTTCGTTGAGGCACACAAGACGTACAAAAGAAAAGGCCTAGACATAAAATAGCCAATAAATAGCGAGTCATATATAAAATAGGTTTACACACAAATATAATCTAACGCTAGAAATAACAAAACTATTGAGTTGCTTTTTGGATTAATTCCCATATTTGCAAAAAACCGAACAACTTGAATTACTTAAATGTTGAAAACATATCTAAGTCTTATGGTGAACTAGAATTGTTCAGTAATATTTCTTTTAGTATTCACAAAGACCAAAAGATTGCTTTTGTAGCTAAAAACGGAAGCGGAAAAACGTCAATACTTAATATTTTATCTGGTAAAGACACGCCTGATTCTGGCCAAATAGTCGTTCGTAAAGGTTTAAAACTGGCTTTTCTTGACCAAGAGCCAAATCTTAATGGCAAACTCACAATTGAAGAAAGCATTTTTACAAGTGATTTACCAATTCTAAAAGTTATAGAAACTTATGAAAAAGCACTTCAAAACCCTGAGAATACTGAGACCTATCAGTCAGCTTTCGAAGACATGGACCGGCATAATGCTTGGGAATTCGAAACACAGTTTCAACAAATTCTATCGCAACTAAAACTTAATGACCTAAAGGCAAAGATAAATTCACTTTCAGGAGGACAAAAAAAACGTTTATCGTTAGCAAAAGCCCTAATAAGCAAACCTGACATTCTCATTTTAGATGAGCCCACCAATCATTTAGATTTAGAAATGATAGAATGGCTCGAGGATTATTTTGCCAAAACCCAACAAACATTATTCATGGTAACACATGACCGTTACTTTTTAGAACGTGTCTGTAACGAAATCATCGAATTAGATCATGGTAAAATGTTCACTTACAAAGGTAATTACTCTTACTACCTCGAAAAAAAAGAAGCGCGTATTGCTAATGAACTAACCGAAGTTGGTAAGGCCAAACAGCTCTTTAAGAAAGAACTTGATTGGATGCGTCGTCAACCTAAAGCGCGTACAACAAAATCTAAAAGTCGGATTGATGATTTCTTCGAAATAAAAAAGAAAGCGCATCAACGTCGTAAAGACCATGTTATTCAGCTTGAAATTAGCATGGAACGTTTAGGCAGTAAAATTATTGAATTTCATAATGTCTCGAAAGCTTTCAAAGACAGAGTAATTCTTAATGGTTTTGATTACACTTTTAAAAAAGGAGAACGCATTGGGATTATTGGGAAAAATGGCACAGGAAAATCGACATTTCTAAACATGCTTACCCAATCCTTGCAACCAGATGGAGGAAAAATCGTTGTTGGAGAAACTGTAAAATTTGGTTATTATACTCAAGGCGGTATCAAGGCAAAACCAAATCAAAAAGTTATTGATGTAGTTAGAGACTATGGCGATTATATACCATTAGCAAAAGGGCGACAAATAAGTGCACAACAATTATTAGAACGTTTTTTATTCGACCGAAAAAAGCAATATGATTTTGTTGAAAAATTGAGTGGCGGTGAGCAAAAACGGTTGTACTTATGTACCGTATTAATTCAGAATCCTAATGTTTTAATTTTAGATGAGCCCACTAACGACCTAGACATAGTAACCCTTAACGTCCTAGAAAGCTTCTTGTTGGACTTCCCAGGCTGTCTATTGGTCGTTTCTCATGACCGTTACTTTATGGATAAAATTGTGGATCATTTGTTTGTATTTCAAGGTGAAGGTATTGTAGATGATTTTCCTGGAAACTACTCTGATTATCGTGCTTATGAAACCAGTCAACCTAAACAAGTCTCAAAATCAGAAAAAACCGAAAACACCTTAAATACCAAGCAAAATAAAGCTAATAAGCTCTCTTATAACGAGCAGAAAGAATACAAAAACTTAGAATCTAAAATTCGTTCTTTAGAATTAGATAAAAAAGCTCTAGAAGCCAAATTTCTGAATCCTGATTTAACACAAGAAGATATCGCAAAACTATCTGAAGATCTCCAAACTATCATAGACACCATCGAAGAAAAAGAAATGCGATGGTTTGAATTAGCTGAAAAATTTGAAGGATAATTAATGTATCAAATACTTGCTTACATAACGTTTTTATTAAAATCTACCAATCAACATGGGGTGCACTCCCCTTTTGTGTATGATTTTATCACAAAATGCCTCTATGATAAAAGACATTATGAAGCTTATGGCAAGTTAAAAGCATATAGAAAACAGCTATTACAATCTAAAGATATCCTTGAGATAAAAGACTTTGGAGCTGGCTCTAAACGCATGAGTGCCAATAAGCGTAGTGTTTCTAAAATGGTAAAAAACTCCAGCAGTAGTTTTAAATATACTAAATTGTTATTCAGAATTTCAAAATACTTTCAATTTAAAGATACTCTAGAATTAGGCACATCTTTAGGAGTAGGAGCACAAGCCCTCTCCCTTGGGAATATAAACAATCAAATCGTTACGATTGAAGGCTGCCCAAATACATTTCAATATTCTAAAAACAAATTCAAAGCATTAAAACTTTCAAATATATCATGTATTAATTCAGATTTTAAATCAGCAATTACTCAATTAGACGAAACAACTTTCGACTGTATTTTCTTTGATGGACATCACAATAGAGAAGCCACATTAGCGTATTTTAACGTACTCATCTCTAAAACACATAACGATTCTATGTTCATATTTGATGATATTTATTGGTCAAAAGACATGACTCAAGCTTGGAATGACATTATTTCAAATCCAAGAGTTACCGCTTCAATAGATTGTTTTAATTTAGGCTTTGTTTTTTTTAGAAAAGAGCAAGCAAAACAACATTTTACAATCAGATTGTAACAAGCTTCTAATTTTAACGTCTTATTCAGATAACAGCTTTTTAATTATTTTATCTTGCAAAAGATTTAGCCAAAAGACCAACACATATGAGTGACAATGTCATTGAAATTAGAAACATCATCAGAGACTTTAAACTAGGTCAAGAGACCGTTCATGTACTAAAAGGTATTGACTTAGACATAAAACGTGGCGAGTATGTTGCCATTATGGGACCTTCTGGCTCTGGTAAATCTACACTTATGAATCTTTTAGGCTGTTTAGATACACCTACTGCAGGTTCTTATTTATTAAACGGAAATGATGTTAGTGAGATGTCTGATGATGAGTTGGCAGAAATTAGAAATACTGAAATTGGTTTCGTTTTTCAAACTTTTAATCTTTTACCAAGAACAACGGCTTTAGATAATGTTGCATTACCAATGATATATGCGGGTGCTTCAAAAAAAGAGCGAATAGATAGAGCCTCTGAAGTATTAACAGATGTTGGTCTTGACGATCGTATGGACCACAAACCTAATCAGCTTTCTGGTGGACAACGTCAACGTGTAGCTGTAGGCCGTGCTTTGGTAAACAGACCCTCTATAATCCTTGCAGATGAGCCAACAGGTAACTTAGACTCAAAAACAGGCACCGAGATTATGGGGCTTTTTGATGAGATACACTCTAAAGGGAATACCGTAATTATGGTAACTCACGAAGAGGACATCGCGGCTCATGCCAAACGTGTTATCCGCTTACGTGATGGTATTATTGAAAGTGATACGTTTAATTAATAAACAATATAAATATTTCGATTTCAATATTTAAGATTACTAGATTCTAACTATGATAACAATTCTAATTTTAGTTTTAATCTATATGATTGTTAAAGGCATGGCAAAAAAATCTGAACGTAAATACAAAGAGCGAAATACTAAGTTTAAAAGAAGAAGATAAAATTCATCTCAAAATACAGAGACTTCCATTATTTTAAAATTTCTATTCAAAACTTCATCAGTTAGGTACAATGTTTTCAATTGAAAGTTTATAACTTTACATCATGAAAATCTACACTAAAACAGGAGATAAAGGTACCACCGCATTATTTGGCGGTACTCGTGTTCCTAAACATCATATACGTATTGAAAGTTATGGTACCATAGACGAGCTTAACTCACATATTGGTTTAATTAGAGACCAAGCGATAGACCCAATGCATAAAAAAGTCTTGATGAAAATACAAGACCGTCTATTTACTGTTGGTGCTATTTTAGCTACTGATCCAGAAAAAGCGACGTTAAAGAACGGAAAAGACCGTTTAAATATTCCTAAGATTTCTGATGCAGATATAAAGCTACTCGAAGATAATATGGATAGTATGAATGCTGCATTACCGCCAATGACGCATTTTGTATTACCTGGTGGCCATCAAACTGTGTCATTCTGTCACATTGCACGAACCGTATGCCGTAGAGCCGAACGCTTAGCAAGTCATCTTAATGATTTAGAGCCTTTTCAACCAGAAACATTAATGTATATCAACCGACTATCTGACTATCTTTTTGTGTTGGCACGGAAGTTGTCTCATGAGTTACAAGCAGATGAGGTAAAATGGATACCTAAAAAGGGATCTTAAATCTTATTTGCCTAGGATTTGTAAACGCAAAATGCCAATCCGTGAAGTTATGAGATTATACGTTCTTTTTATTATTAGGTAAACATTTACAATTAAGTTTAAGCAATTGTATAAACTGAAAACTAAATGTACAGCGAGACAATTTTAACAAAATTGATTTGACGAGCTAAATAATTTAATTTTTTCTTGACTTTTTAAACTAAAAAATTATTTTTGCAAAAATTAAAACGCAATAGCAAATGTATTGGACATTAGAATTAGCATCGTATTTAAGTGATGCACCTTGGCCAGCAACTAAAGATGAATTAATCGATTACGCGATTAGAACTGGAGCTCCTCTTGAAGTTGTAGAAAATTTACAAGCTATAGAAGATGAAGGCGATTCTTACGACTCTATAGAAGAAATCTGGCCAGATTATCCAACTGACGAAGATTACCTCTGGAACGAGGACGAATATTAATACTATAAAAAACACATCAAAAAAGTCTCTTTCGTTTTTAACGATATTGAGACTTTTTTTGTTTAAGAAGGTTTCGGAAAAACCTAATACAAACCGTATATTTGAAACCCTTTCAAAGGTCAAATAAAAAACTAATACAAAAGCAACTTCGGTTAGCTTTTTATAAACATACAATACCAAAATGGGATTACTAGATTCAGTACTTAAAGTTTTTGTTGGAGACAAATCCAAGCAAGACGTCAAGTCGATAATGCCTATCGTCGATAAAATTAAAGCCTATGAGCAATCTTTAGAAGCTTTATCTCATGACGAATTAAGAGCAAAAACAGTAGAGTTTAAAGCAAAAATTGATGATGCACGCGCACCTTTTAATGCACGTATTGAAGAACTTAATGCAAAAGCAGAAGCTACTGAAGATATTGATGAACGTGAAGATATCTATCAAGAAATTGATAATATCAAAGATGAAATCTACACAACAACCGAAGACGTCTTAAACGACATTTTACCTGAAGCCTTTGCCGTTGTAAAAGAAACTGCAAAACGTTTTGTAAACAATACCGAAATTAAGGTTACAGCAAATGCTTACGATAGAGAAATCTCTGGAGATAACGATTATGTAACACTTGAAGGCGACAATGCACTTTGGGCCAACTCATGGGATGCAGCTGGGAAGCCTATAACCTGGGATATGATTCATTATGACGTACAGCTAATTGGTGGTATTGCCATGCATCAAGGTAAAATTGCAGAAATGCAAACTGGTGAAGGTAAAACTCTGGTTGCAACATTACCTGTTTACCTGAATGCCTTAGCTGGTCGTGGCGTACACTTGGTAACTGTAAATGACTACTTAGCAAAGCGTGACAGTGCATGGATGGCGCCATTATTTCAGTTCCATGGCTTAAGTGTCGATTGTATTGATTATCACAGACCAAACTCTGATGCACGTCGCAAAGCTTATAACGCCGATATTACTTACGGAACAAATAACGAATTTGGTTTCGATTACTTACGTGATAATATGGCGCATTCGCCTGATGATTTGGTACAACGCCCGCATCATTATGCTATTGTCGATGAGGTTGATTCTGTATTAATTGATGATGCACGTACCCCATTAATTATCTCTGGCCCTATTCCTAAAGGTGACGAGCATGAGTTTGATGTTTTAAAACCTAAGGTCCAACAAATAGAAGAAGTACAACGTAAATATTTAGTTGGAGTCCTTGCAGAAGCTAAAAAGTTAATTGCAGCTGGAGACACTAAAGAAGGTGGTTTCCAATTATTGCGAGTGTATAGAGGTATTCCAAAAAATAAAGCATTAATAAAGTTCTTAAGTGAAGAAGGTATCAAACAATTACTTCAGAAAACTGAGAACTTCTACATGCAGGACAACAATAGAGAAATGCCAAAAGTAGATGCAGAACTCTATTACGTGATTGATGAAAAAAACAATCAGGTTGAGCTATCTGATAAAGGTGTTGAGTTTCTTTCTGGAAAAGATGACCCAAATTTCTTTGTCATGCCAGAAATGGGTACTGAAATTGCAAAGATTGAAAACAAAGGCTTATCATCAGAAGAAGAAGCCGCAGAAAAAGAAGTACTATTCCGTGATTTCTCAGTAAAGTCAGAACGTATTCACACGTTGAATCAGCTTCTAAAAGCTTATGCACTTTTCGAAAAAGACACTCAGTATGTGGTTATGGACAATAAAGTAATGATTGTCGATGAGCAAACTGGTCGTATTATGGATGGCCGTCGTTATTCAGATGGATTACACCAAGCCATTGAAGCCAAAGAAAATGTAAAGATTGAAGATGCAACGCAAACTTTTGCTACAGTAACGCTTCAAAATTACTTCCGTATGTACCGCAAATTATCTGGTATGACGGGTACTGCTGTTACAGAAGCAGGAGAGCTTTGGGAAATCTACAAATTAGATGTTGTGGAGATTCCAACCAACAGACCAATTGCGCGTGACGATAGAGAAGATTTGGTTTATAAAACTAAGCGCGAAAAATATAATGCTGTTGTTGACGAGGTTACTAAACTATCGCAAGAAGGAAGACCAGTTCTTATTGGTACAACTTCTGTAGATATCTCAGAATTATTAGGAAAAATATTAACGCAGCGTAAAATTTCGCATAACGTACTTAATGCCAAGCAGCATAAGCGTGAAGCAGATATTGTTGCGCAAGCTGGTAATGCTGGTCAGGTGACTATTGCTACAAACATGGCTGGTCGTGGTACCGATATTAAATTATCTGATGAAGTAAAAGCCGCTGGTGGCTTAGCCATTGTTGGTACTGAGCGTCACGATTCTCGTCGTGTTGACAGACAATTACGTGGTCGTGCTGGTCGTCAAGGAGATCCAGGAAGTTCTCAGTTTTACGTATCTCTAGAAGATAATTTAATGCGCTTATTTGGTAGTGAGCGTATTGCTAAGATGATGGATAAAATGGGCCTTAAAGAAGGTGAAGTTATCCAGCATAGCATGATATCAAAGTCTATTGAACGCGCACAGAAAAAAGTTGAAGAAAATCAATTTGGTGTTCGTAAGCGTTTATTAGAGTATGATGATGTTATGAATGCACAACGTGAAGTGGTTTACAAGCGTCGTCGTCATGCTTTAGATGGTGTAAGGCTTCGTGTAGACTTAGCCAACATGATTTTTGACACATCAGAAATTATTGCAAATACTAATAAAGACGCTAACGATTATAAGAACTTTGAGTTTGAACTCATCCGTTATTTTTCTATGGCGTCTCCTATTACAGAAACTGAGTTTGCAAAAATGGGTGCTCAAGAAATCGCTGGTGTTATTTACAAAACAGCTTTTGCACACTACAGAGATAAAATGCAACGTGCTGCAGATTTAGCATACCCAGTAATTGAGAATGTATACAATACACAACGTGATAAATTCAAACGCATTGTTGTGCCATTCACGGATGGCACAAAAACACTACAAGTCGTTACAGACCTTGAAAAAGCATACCAATCAAAAGGTACACAGCTTATCAATGATTTTGAAAAGAACATTACGCTAGCAATTGTAGATGATGCCTGGAAAACGCATTTGCGTAAAATGGACGAATTAAAACAATCTGTGCAATTAGCAGTACACGAGCAAAAAGACCCACTATTGATCTATAAGTTTGAAGCTTTTGAACTGTTTAAGGTGATGATTGACCAAGTAAATAAGGATGTAATTTCATTCTTATTTAAAGGCGAAATTCCTCAAGACACTGCAAACAATCTTCAAGAGGCTAAAGCACGTCGCCAAGAAAAAACAACAGAGCAAAAAGAAGAAATCCAAAATATGGATGAGCGCGCAGCACAAAATCGTGCAGTTGGTGAAAGTGCTTCTCGTCGTCAACAACAAGTCGTTGAAACGATTGTTAGAGAACAACCAAAAATTGGACGTAACGACCGTGTCACAATAAAACACGTAATGAGTGGTGAAGCCAAAACAGTTAAATACAAACAAGCCATTCCTTTAATTGATAAAGGTGAATGGGTTTTGGTGGAAGACTAAGTCACTAGCCACATTTAACAATAAAACTCATATTTATAAAATCCTGATGTCCACAACATCAGGATTTTTTGTTTAAATTATGCTATTATTGAAGAAAAGATAATTGATATGAAAGTTACCAATGTATGGGCACATAGATTTGGAGATAAAATTTTACATCAAGCTAAAGAACTTGATGAAATAATAAATGGACTAAAATCAATTAAAGTTCCTATTTGCAAAGGCTTCAAAAGACCTCCTTTCGATGTAAAACAAGGGTTACTAAATAAAATGATTGATTTCATCTTTGTTAATAATGAATGGAAAAGTCAACCTTACATTGATACTAGAATTCCGAGAGAATCTTCTCAAAAAGGAGACTTTGCTATAATAACTGAAGATGATATCAAAATTTTTGTTGAAGTAGAATTTGGAAATATTGCATCTTCATTTAGAGATTTATATAAATTCAACTTAGCATATTCCTTAGACACATATCACTGCGGTATTTTCATACTCCCTGTAAAGAATCTTGCTAGAAGAATAGATACTATACAATCTTTTGAAGGGGCCAAAAAATTAATTACTGAAGCCCGTAATTTTATTAATTTACCTTTAATACTAATCGGAATTGATTCTGATCCTGACACTGAACTAAATTTATTAGAAATAAAAGATGATATTAATTATTGGAAAACATATAAAGAATCAGATTTTGAAAAATTTATTTTAGAGCACAAAAATCTTTTATTTACTGATATTTAATCAAGCTCAAAACTTACTCCAATCAGAACAACAAATTAGGGTCTGGGCAATTATTCTTATAATACTCTAGTTCTCCTTGACTACAAACACCTGGATAATCTCCTAAATTACCTTGTATATCCTTTATAATTTGGAAATGCAAATGTGGTGGATAATCACCATTAACTTCAGCTGTTCCTAAAGTAGCTATTTGTTGACCTTCATTAATCTTATCTCCTACGGTGTTTTTATTTAAAGAATTATGACTTAAATGTCCGTAAAGTGTGTAGAATTTGACACCGTTTAGTTGATGCTCTAAAATGAGTGTTGGCCCATAATTACCAAAACCAGAATTGTCTTTAAAACTATGCAATTGACCATCTAAGGGCGCATAAATTGGTGCATTGGCTTCAATCCATAAGTCTATACCCAAATGTATATTGCGTTCGGTTTCAGGATTATTTTGGTTAAAATATTCGCTTCGGTTATAAATGCCTCGCTTTTCGAGATAACCGCCATAAGCTATTTTGGCGTCTTGGGTTTTCATATGCTTCCATATGTAGGCTTCTAAATCTTGAGAAGATGAAACATTTATAGATTGTAAATCGAGATTATCTACTGACAAATCTAGCGGTACATAATCATGATTTAAATAAGCATGTCCAAGTACCGGAAAAGCATCTAGAGATTGTAAAACACTTTCGAAAGATGATGTGGGCATAAACTAAAAATTTCCATAAAAATACAAATCAATTTTATGGAAAACAGGAAAGAAATACTATAGAATTTGTGATTAAACTTAGACCAAATCCTATATGAAAGAGAAATGGTCTAAGACTAATTAGTACTTATAGTACTATATTTTGCATTTAATACAATGGTTTTACCAGAGCTACCATTAACAGTTTTGCTTTTTGTAACCTCATCATTAAATTTAGAGCGTTCACCTCTAAACATTAAACTATAATCTACATTTGGCAACTTTACCCAAGCATCGCTATTTTCTAATATAATATTTAGATTATTAAAAGAGTCTAAGATGTTATGTATAGTTAACTCATCAAAACTACCATCAATAATATTATTACCAGATAAATAATCTACATTAACTTTAGATGAGTTTGAGTTTAGCGTTAAATTCTGAACATTTTTTAATAATGCATCATCTACATAGTTAAGTCCCAGAGTACCATTTTTCCAATCATTAACTAAAACGCTAGAATAGGATACATTGATGGAAGTGTCACTTCCATCAATGTCTTTTGCTAATAAATTTGCGTGAGATAGATTACCTTTTGCATTGTGTACTGCAGAAGCTATCTTAAGTTCTCCATGTCTTACATTAAGCTTTAGCTTAGCCTTCTTAGGCATCTTAATTTTTATCACGCGCTTAACTTGACTGTTTGCTTTTCCGTATCGGTTTACAAAAACTGACTCTCTTCTTTTTTGCATTTTGTCTCTACGCTTAGCCAATTCTTTTACGCGCTTCTCACGTTCTTTAGCTCTTTGCTCATGGCGCTTCTCCATCTCCACTGCTCTTTTTTCCATAACTTCGGCACGCTTTTCCATAACCTTCGCTTTTTTCTCCATTTGTCTTTCAAAACGTTTTCCCCAAGCTTCCATTTTTTCTTCCCATTCTTTACCAAATTTCTCTCCAAACTCTTCGCCCCATTTTTCCATGTCTTTACCAAATTTTTCACCAAACTCTTCACCCCATTTCTCCATATCTTTTGCCCATTGACCTTCAAAACGCTTGCCGTATTCCTCTCCCCATTTAGCCATTTTTTCTTCGTATCCAGATTCTGCAAATTTCTTTGCCCATTCTTCCATACGTTTTTGCAACTCCTTACCGCCTTTCTTTTCATACTTCTTACTCCACTCAGCTAAATACTTTTCACCATCCTTTTGATATTTATCATAATCAAATTTAATGGTAGTTACACCTTCAGGTAACTCTGGAAGCTCAGGAAACTCTGGCATCTCTGGCATCTCTGGCAAATTTGGCATATTTGCCATATTTGGTAATACTCTGATTTTAGGTAATTCTGGCATCTCTGGTAAATCCGCTAGATTAAATTCTAAATCTTTTAGTATCTCATCATAAGAGCCACTAGAAAACACCTCATATCGTCTACCGCCTTCTGAGGAGATAACTACATTATCCATAGAGGCTTCCACGTTTAGGTTCCATGCTTTTAAAGACTTTTTTAGTTCTTCTTCAGATAACTTATCACTCTCAATGTAGGCTTCAACTTCTACAACATCTTTGTCCCAAGTTTCGATTTCGATTTCTACATAGTTAGTGTTTAAATCCACCACAACATCTTTGTTAACGTTAATCGTCTGCGATGTTTTGTTTTGTTTCTTCTGTGCAAACCCAATAGTGGTGATTAAGCACAAGGTTAAAATTCTAATAGTTTTACTCACAGCAATTCTATTGCTTTTTTTGTGTTCGTGATTTTTCTTTGAAAAATTCATTTTTTTTGGTTTTTAAAACTGTTCGTTTTTTGATTTATAATTATGATTAGATACTTACTTCTTCAAAAGTGTCATTACTAAATTCTTGTAATTTTTCTTTTAATCGCATTACTAGATTAAGTCTGAATTTGAGATTATCTATTAATGCGTCTAAAGTCTCTTCGTTAGGTCCGTTTTCATTAAGTTCTAGAGTTAACTTATCGTATTCTATATTTAGCTCTTTAAGGCGTCCTATATAACCATCAACTAAGTCTTTGTTATCTGGTGTTAAATTCACTTTAGACAATTCTAAATTGATACTTGCCAAATAATAATCCTCTACTTTTTTTAGTTCTGGAGAGAATGCGCCCATAGTCTTAATTTTATTATCCTTAACGATTTCTGTTGGCTCAATTGGGTCTACAGGTTGATTAAAAAACTGAAATGCACCGTAGCTCAATCCTAATAAGACGATAACACTGGCTGCAATATTTAAAAATCCAAAGCGATTAGACCTTTTCTCTTGCGGTAATGCCTTATCTAGCTTTTCTAAAAAGCGAGCCTCATGACCTTGAGACATTTTTATACTCTCATCTTTAGGCTGATTTTTAAATAGGTCTTTAAGATTCTGTCCCATTTTTCTTTTGGTTTAATAATTCTTTTAATTTTCCTTTTCCTCTTGATAGTTGTGTTCTTGATGCTACTTCAGAGATGTTTAATATTTCAGAAATTTCTTGATGGTCATAACCTTCAATTAAATATAGCATCACAACATATTTATATTTCTCAGGCAGTTGCTGGATGGCAACTTTAACCTCATCAATAGTAATTCTGTTATCAACAGACCAATCGTTATCTTCATCAACAATCTTAAGTTGTACATCTTCTATATCTACTAGTCTTTGTTTTTGAGACTTTAATAGGTCTATACTTTTATTAATTACTATACGTTTTAACCAAGCACCAAACGTCACTTCTGCTTTATACTGTTCTAATTTTGTAAACGCTTTTATAAATGACTCTTGTACCACATCCTCAGCTTCCATCGTGTTTTTAACAAAACGCTGTGCAACAATGAGCATACCATCACAATATTGGTTGTATAGCTTTAACTGTGCCTTTCGGTCATTTCGTCTACACTTTTCAATGATGTCTACTTGAAACATTCTTGGTTAATTATTGGTTGTTTTTGATTGGTTTGTCTTAAAGACGATGCAAAAAATGGAGTGTTGCAAAAAATCGAAAAAAACTTCAAAATATTTTATTTACGTTAAAATTAAATCTCCTTAGTCTATAAATTTAGGGATTTCGATTATCTTTATTTTTTAAAAATTGTTATCGCTTTAGAATTTATGTTGAAACGCATCCTCATTTTCCTATCCATTGCTGCTATTGCTTTATTACTGTATTCTGTTTTTGTAGAAAATATCTTTTCACCAAGATTAAGCCCTAAAGATTCTGCAACTATAACGCTAAATGATTTAAAATGTAAAGTTCAATATAATAGACCTTCAAAACGCGAGCGTGATATTTTTGGTGCTTTGGTACCATACAACAAGGTATGGAGAACTGGAGCAAATGAAGCGACTACCTTTTCGACCAATAGAGATTTAATCATACAAGGCATGCTCTTGCCAAAAGGTGATTATACGTTGTGGACTGTACCTATGGAAAATTCATGGAAAGTAATGTTCAACTCAGGACAATACCAATGGGGCGTTAACGAAAAAATGGAGCCTATGTGGGATCCTAATTATGACGTCATTGAAATAGAAGTGCCTACCGAAAAACTAGATACCACTGTAGAGAAATTTACCATAGCTTTTGATAATACAACAGGAAACTTAAAGTTAACCTTAGCTTGGGATAGCACTAAAATAGAAATCCCTATAATAGTATCTAACACTAAAGATTCTAGCAATATAGAGCAGAATCGATAATTCATTTACAGTGGCTAAATCTGACAAACAAAAAACATCAGCCTTAAAAGAAAAAGATGGCATTAAAGCGCCAGATGCTTTGAGTTCTGTTTCTGCAAAAGCCATAAAGTCTAGACGTCAAAAACAACCTTCTGTAAACGATTTAGTAAAAGGTATTACTAATGGAGATATCACAGCATTAAGCCGTGCCATTACACTAATCGAAAGCACAAATCCAAAGCATACAGAAAAAGCGAACAAAATTATAACCGCATGTTTGCCTTATGCGAATGATTCTATTAGAGTTGGTATTACTGGAGTTCCTGGTGTTGGAAAAAGTACTTTTATCGAAGCCTTAGGTAAGCATCTTACCAATACCAATAAAAAAGTTGCTGTATTGGCTGTGGACCCTAGTAGCTCTTTGAGTAAAGGCAGTATTTTAGGCGATAAAACCCGTATGGAAGATTTGGTAAAAATCAAAAATGCGTTTATTAGACCTTCACCTTCTGGTGATTCTCTTGGTGGTGTTGCACGCAAAACTCGCGAAACTATTATTTTATGTGAAGCCGCTGGTTTTGACACTATTTTAATTGAAACTGTTGGTGTTGGACAAAGCGAAACTGCTGTACATAGCATGGTTGATTTCTTTTTATTATTGAAATTGGCAGGTGCTGGAGACGAACTTCAAGGAATAAAGCGCGGCATTATAGAAATGGCAGATGCTATTGTGATTAACAAAGCTGATGGTGAGAATGTAAAAGCCGCCAAATCTGCTAAGTTAGAGTTTAATAGAGCTTTACATCTCTATCCTGAAAAAGCATCTGGTTGGACACCAAAAACAACATTGTGCAGTGCGTTGCATAATGAAGGTATTTCTGAAATTTGGGATATGATTAGCAATTATATGTCCGAAACAACATCCAGCAATTATTTTGAAACGCATCGTACTGAGCAGAACAAGTTTTGGCTACTACAAACTATTGAAGAACGACTAAAATCTAATTTCTACAATAAACCAAAAATAAAATCTGAATTGCAACAACAAATAGAGCTTATTGAATCTGGAAAAACGACACCTTTTGCTGCCGCTGAGTATTTGTTAGGACTTTAAAAATTAAAGACAATTCGCCTTAAACCATTTTACTTGAGCTTCTACACTTTCTAGTAATGTTGTTTGTGGATTATAATCAAGTAGTTTTCTAGCTTTATCAATATTGGCTTTTGTACGCAATTGATCGCCAGCACGTTTTGGTTTAATCTCAAGTGTAATGGATTTACCAATCACCTTTTCGACAGCTTCTATACCTTGTTTCGTGGTATATTCTGCTTCTGTTCCCAGATTGATAATTTCTCCATCAACCTTATCTTCATTACCAATTACACTGGTAACACCATCAATAATATCGCCCACATACGTAAAACTTCTCAGATGTTTTTCGCTACCCTCAAATAGCGGGAATGGTTCGCCTTTAAGGCCCAAATCAATCAATTTGGTATACATTTTTTCTGGACGTTCTCTTGGTCCAATCACTGAGTAAAGTCTTAAACTACAAGCTTTAAACTCAAGGGTTATTTTTTGCTTACTTAAAACTAAGTGCTCGGCCATTTGCTTTGTAAAACCGTAATCTGAGGCTGGCTTTGGGATAGTATCTTCAGGGGAAGTAGCTTCTAAGCCATAGATAGAAGAAGTGCCTATATTTACAAATAACTTTAAATCCTTACTTGTTTCAGCAAATTTTAGCAGATTTGCTGTGCCTTCCACATTATTCGAAAAGTAATCCTCGTAGGTTGCTGTTTTAGATAAACCTGGTTGTGCTGCAAAATGAAAAATATAATTGAAATCAGTGTCTAATACTTCTAAAGCTTCAGTATTTCGTAAATCTAAAGTTATCATCTTCCCGCCCATAGCTTTAACTGCATCAGCATTTTTCGCCTTTAAATCGGTACTATAGTAACTTGAAAAATTATCCACACCAACAAGCTCATGTCCCATTTGCAATAAACGTTCTGCACAATGCGACCCTATAAACCCAGCTGCTCCTGTTATTAATATTTTCATTTATCAAACAAAAAGTGATACACAAATAAACATCTTTTTTACTAGTAAACCTATGGCAAATCAAGTAAAGTAAAAACAATACTTTTGTAAATGTTGACTAATAACAACTTATGCACTATTCCTTTACCATCATTATTCCTGTGTACAATGAAGCCGAAAACCTTCTTCGGGTTGAAGAGGCTATTCTAGACTACCTTAAAATCGCCTCTGCTAAAACGTCTATACTTTTTGTAAATGATGGCTCTACTGATCAAAGTTTTCAACTTATCAAAGACATATGCATAAGGAACGATGTTTTCAATTTTATCTCACTGAAAAAAAACCGAGGTCTAAGTGCAGCTTTAAAAGCTGGTTTTGATGCCGTAGAAAGTGACTTAATCGGTTATGTTGATTCGGATTTACAAACATCTCCTAAAGATTTTAATTTACTTTTGGAGCATATTGACGATTATCAATTAATTACAGGTGTTAGAGTCCATAGAAAAGATAGTTTTACAAAAAACATGTCTTCTAAAATTGCCAATTTTATACGGCGCGCTTTTACTAAAGATGGTATGGACGACACGGGTTGTCCTTTAAAAATAATACATACAGATTACGCCAAACGCATTCCTATGTTTAAAGGTCTACATCGGTTTTTACCAGCCATGATATTACTTCAAGAAGGAAGGATAAAGCAAGTCCCTGTTCAGCATTTTCCACGTGTAGCTGGTAAGACTAAATTTGGCTTAAGAAATAGGATATTTGGGCCACTTACAGATTGCTTTGCGTATCTATGGATGAAACGAAAATATATTAATTACCACATAGATAAAAGGTCTTAGCCTTTAAAATAACGCTGCACCAAAACTCCTGAAAGCTTATAGAATCCATATCCAGAAATGGCTCCGAAAGTCATGCCACATATGATATCGATCGGAAAGTGTACACCGACATATATTCTACTATAAGCCACCATTGCGCTCCAAAAGAGTAGTATAAATATTAGGTTCTTAAAATATGGCCGCAAAATAAGTCCTCCAAAAACAGCTGCAGCCATTGAGTTAGAGGCATGACCAGAAAAGAAACTACGATTAGAACTACAACGTTCTGCAATAAATCGTATGGAGTCCATAATATCATAGCAAGCACAGGGTCTAAAACGTAACACTGAACGCTTAACAACATTTGTCATTTGATCAGTAAATGTTATCATAGCAGCAATAACTATGGCAAAGACTACTAATTTTTGCCAACCGTATTTTTTATAAATCAATGCTAGTAACACCGCATAAAACGGGATAAAGGTTAGCTTATTAGTGACTAATAGCCAAAACCCATCCCAAGTTTCGCTTCCTAAACTATTGAGAAATACAAAAAGTGCTTTATCGTATTCTAGTAGCTGTTCTAACATTAGTCTTCGTATCGTGCGACTTCTCTATCGTAAAACTCTGTGGCTAATCGAATGTAGTTTTCTGTTTCTGTAGCCAATTCTTTTTCATCATGCTGGTCAAATTCTTCAAACCACTCCACCTCATCATTTTCAAGATTGATAATAAATCTTGGAAATTCGGTATGAATGATGAATATCGCATCTGGATAATCTGTGTTATCACCTAATATAAACTTTGGAAGTTCCATTTAGTTAGTCTCGTTTTTTAGTATTAAACGCTTTGTCAAATATACAAACCTTATGTATAATAAAATTGCCGCAGAACTTAAACCTGCCAGTAAACCCAACCAAATACCAAGGCTACCATAAGCATCTGCTTGGCCCAAATAATAACTCATAGGAAAACCTATGAGCCAATAGGCAACAAATGTAATTAATGTAGGTATGTACACGTCTTGCAAGCCTCTAAGTGCTCCTAAAACAATAACCTGGAGACTGTCCGTAATCTGAAATACTGCTGCCGCTAGTAATAAGGTCGCTGCTATTTTCACAACCTCAGCAGTATCCAATGCATTTGCTGGATCATCTAAATCGACATATAGATTAGGCAAAGCTTGATGAAATATTACAAAGATTAAAGCAAAGACAACTGCAAATAGAAATCCTAAAAAGAAAATGGATTCTGCAATACGTTTTAAGGCTTTAAAGTCTTTTAACCCTTTTTGATTACCAACTCTAATCATAGCTGCCACACTCAATCCCATAGCTACCATAAAGGTCATTGATGATAAATTTAAGGCAATTTGATTTGCTGCTTGTGCATTTCTACCCAAAGTACCACTTAACCAAATAGCTGCTGTAAAAATCCCAACCTCAAAAAACATTTGCATGGCACTTGGTAGTCCTAAATTAGTCAACTTTTTTAAAGCTTGCTTAGTTAGAGTAAAAAGCTTTATGCCAGTCACATATAATCTTGATTTTTCTTTCTTTGACAACAAAAACCACAAATAAAACAGCATGACAAATCGTGAAACTAATGTCCCAACTGCTGCACCAACAATACCCATTTGCGGAAAACCAAACTTCCCGAAAATCAATACATAATTGATGGCAACATTAAGCACATTGGCTAAAATAGTCGCATACATGGGATATTTGGTTAAGGATAAACCATCACTAAACTGTTTAAAGGCTTGAAAAATAATGAGTGGCACTAAAGAAAAGGCCACTAAATCTAGATAAGGTAAAGCCAACACCACCACTTCTTCGGGTTGATCCATGATATACATTAAAGGCTTGGCTAGTAACAATAGCCCAAAAAGGATGAGCGATAAAACGGTACAGAGAAAAAGGCCGTGCTTAAATGCAGACTTTCCTTTAACAAAATTACCCTCAGCATCTGCCTCAGCAACTAGAGGTGTGATGGCTGTAGAAAAGCCAATACCAATAGACATGGCTATAAAAATAAAGCTATTACCCAAAGACACAGCTGCTAATTCTGCGGCACCCAATTGCCCCACCATAACATTGTCTATAAAGCTGACAAAGGTATGCCCAAGCATACCTAGAATCACAGGTGTTGCTAATTTTAGATTATATGAAAACTCTTTGGTGTAACTGCTAAAAACCATCAGGCAAAAGTAGCGGTTTTAAGCTTAGAATTTTTAATTAAATGCTTTCCTAAACTCTAAAGGTGACATCTCCGTTTTATTTTTGAAGAGTTTTGAAAACGAGGCCGCTTGTTCAAAACCTAGACTATAGGCAATCTCGCTCACCGAAAGTGCTGTACTGGATAATTTTAGTTTGGCCTTTTCTATTAGTTTATTGTGTATGTGTTGCTGGGTGCTTTGACCAGTAATAGATTTTAACAAATTACTCAGATAATTAGGTGATAAATTAAGGTGTTCCGCCACAAAGCTTACCGTTGGCAAACCTTTATCGATTAGATTGTCATTATTAAAATAGTCCGTAAGCAGTTTGTTTAATTGCTCCGAAATCTGATGATTAGCTATTTGTCTGGTGATGAATTGCCGCTCGTAAAACCGATTGGCATAATTGAGTAGTAGCTCTAATTGAGAGACAATAATTTGCTGGCTAAACTTATCAATGTTAGCTTGATACTCACGCTGAATATTTTTAAGCAAATCTTCCATCATGGTTTCCTCTTTTTCGGATAAAAAGAGCGATTCGTTAACACTATAATTAAAAAACTCATAGCGTTTAATGGACTCTGCCAACGATGTGTTCCATAAAAAATCTGGATGCACCAGTAATAACCATCCTGTTGGTTCTTTTGCTTTTACATTAGGGTTGCTTTCCAAACTCATGATTTGATGTGGTGCAATGAATGTCATCACACCTTCATCAAAATCATATTCTTGTTGCCCGTAGAAAAACTTATAAGGGATATTGCGTTTTAAGCCAATGGTATAATAGTCCTGTTGCCATCTCAGCGTTTCGATGTTATCGACGTAGTTTACTTTGCTGTAATCTACCAGACTAATCAGTGGATGTTCTGGTGAAGAAATATTTGCCAGTTTATGGTAATCGGCTACTTTTTTAAAATGCTTTAAGTCTTTCATTTCCGTAAAATTAAATAAAACTAGACTAACATTCCGCCAGACACCTCAATACGCTGTCCGTTAATCCAACCTGCTCTGTCCGAACATAAAAAGGCAACGGTACCACCGACATCTTCTGGCTCTCCTACTCTACCTAAGGCGGTGATGCTAGAGATGATGGCTGCTTTTTCCGCGTCTTTATTGCTGCCTCCAGCAAAGTCCGTAGCTATGGCTCCTGGCGCAATAACGTTAGCTGTAATTTTACGCTCGCCCAATTCTTTTGCCAAGTAGCGTGTAAAGACTTCGATAGCGCCTTTCATGATGGCATAAGACGACATCCCTGGCAAGCTAAATCGTGCCAATCCGCTAGAAATATTTATAATACGCCCGCCAGTATTAATATATGGTAGAGCAGCTTGGGTTAAAAAATACACGCTTTTAAGATGTACATTCATCATTTCATCGAACTGCTCTTCTGTGGTATCAGCAACCCTATTAAAGGTGCCTGTACCGGCATTGTTGACTAAAAAATCAAAGTTTGGACTCCCAGTTTCTTCTTTAAGGTAATTGGTCGCTTGTTCTATAAATGCTTGGCCACTTTTATAATCGTTAGCATTAAACGGAAAAGCCACCGCTTTTTGCCCTAAAGCTTCAATCTCTGAAATGACTTCATTGGCTTTTGTGGTGTTAGTATTGTACGAAAATATAATATCTACACCATCTTTTGCGAGATTAAGCGCCATATCACGACCTAATCCTCGACTTCCTCCTGTAATAATTGCAGTTTTTTGACTCATTTTTTGTTTGTGTTTTAATTACAGTACAAAGTTGAGTCTTATCTATGAGCACTATTTGTCTAAATCTATGAAGGTCTTGTCCAAATCTATGGTTTGGTAATTTTTAGATGGATTTGGAGTTACGCTTTGCGGTTTTGTGTATGGCTAGTAGAGGATTTCAAGCACTAACTTTTCGGTTAAACATAAACCTCATTTTATATTTACTTTCTTTCGTTTTAGCGATTAAACTGCTATTTTTTATATACGTTGTTGGGCGTAGTATTTAATATGAATAGGTATTTATTTTTTCTTCGAATTCTTTGAATGATACACACTTCTTTCTTATTTTTTCTAAATCTAAACTTGCGGATAGTAAGTTGTTGTGCTTTGTATTCAAGTATATTTTTGATTTATTGGAACATTGAAATACAAAATCCTCTAATTTTTCCTTTGGTGAAGTGACAGTCTCAGGGTTTCCTTTTATATTGGGTATTCTCTTTAGGCCAAATGCATTTTTTATTCCCTCAGGGTCACTCAAAAACCATCCCTCTATTTCTTCGATTGGAATGCAAACAAATTTATTTTTTGCATTACTCATATTAATTGTCTGATTTAGTTCAGTCCTCAGGGTCTTTAAATCATTTCTGTCTAAATCGTGAACTAAAATAATTAAATCACAGCCTTTATTGCTTAGAACGTTTGCATAACTTACAGCTTTTCTTTTCATTTTACCGCAACCGTTTCCAATAGCCTTTTTAAACGTTAAGTTATTTTTTTTTATAATACGGCTAATGATAATTTTTAGTGAGGTAAAATCACTATTATCTTCAACAATTAAACCTATTGCCTTAATTTTCGTTTTTTTACTTTTACTCATAGTCAAAGCCACCTTCTTTCCAATATTCACCTAAATTCCCCTCACTTTCTAAATAATCTTTTAGAACTCTATATTCGTTTGCGGACAGGGTCTTCGATATAGAAGTTACTTTGGTGCCAAAATCAAATTCTTTATGAACCAATAAAATATTTTCAGGGCTAAGCATATCAAGCACATAATCTGAATGAGTACTAATAATTATTTGTTTATATCTAGACTGCTGTATGATTAGTTGTAGTATACTACTAAGTAAACCGTGATGAATACAAACTTCAGGTTCTTCTATAAGTAATAATTCGTTCTTATCATTTAGAATATAAAATACTAAGGCTAATGTTTTAAATGTTCCCTCTGAGAGTTGATTAGGCGATAACGTAAGCCCATCTACTTTAACTGATGGTATAATTATACTTTTCTTATTTTCAATTTGTTGAATTTTACCTCCAGTCTTTACTTTATATGAACTGCTCGGAATTGTATGGTCGCTAAAGTTTATGTCTTCAACAAGTCCAAGACCGTTAAGTCCTACTGTGTTTAAAAACAGCTCAAAGTTTGAATTCGAACTCTTATAAGCTTTGTATAAGTCATAGACAAATTGTTGATGTATTTTATTTCCTTTTACATTTCGAGAACTTATCCTATAATCGTCTAATTCGATTGATATTGGACATTTACTTGGGTCAGAAAATTGTGTGGCGCTGTAATAACTAAGGTTAGTTAAACTTTTTATCAACCTTGTCTGATATTTAATTCTATTTGTGCGTATGGATTTGGGTAATTGGTCAAATGTTAATCTGCCACCATCTAGCACATCAATTATTTGATAAATAGTGCCAGAAATCTCATGGTATTTTCTCGAATTTTCACCTTCAATTCTATATTTTACTTCACTATGTAAGACTTTATCAATATTTCTCTCATCTGTTTCATAGTAAAACTTACAGCGAATAAATACAATTTTATCTTCAAAATCTACAACTAAATTTATTTGAGTATTTATTAATTCATCTAAAATGCCATCTTTTATTTCATCGGTAAAGAAAGTTCGGTTATTGTCCATTTCTGTGAAGAGGCGCAAACCATATAAAATATTGCTTTTACCGACACCATTCGCGCCAATTAACGTCATCAAATTAAGAGGTAAACTAAATTTAGTCTGAATACAAGACCGATAATTGTTTATTTCGACATTTAATATTTTCATTCTTGAGTTTTTTTATATTACGCCCAACGATGAGATAAGTTCTGTTTTAATTGAATTTATTGTTAGATAAGCGAAGTTAGTTTTTAAAATACTAATAATCAATACGTAAAAATACGTAGTTTTTAGGGGTAAAACAGGGTTTTTGGAAAAATGGACGTCAAATAAAAAAGTTTCAGCCATTGCCTTGAGCGTTTTGGCAATCACTGAAACTTAGTTTTTAAGTGGATATTCTAATCTGATATTTTTTTACCATTATAACCAACTACTTTTAAATTTGTGACCGAGCCATTTTCAAAAACAAACTCAAAATATGTACCGCTCTTAGAACTAAAAAACAAGGTGTCCGATTCTGGTATTAAAAAGATAGGGTTCTTTACAAGACCTCCTGAAAATTCCAAACCATTATCCTTAATAGAGACTTTAGCTACAGTGTCTTCAGAGAATTGATATAATCCTACATAGCGAGCGCGTTGTTCTTTGGACTGTTCACTATAAGTCCTTAATCTATGATAGATTCCTGGTAAATTGTACTCCTTAGCTATGCTTAAAAATAGTTCTTGAATAATATCATTGCCATTATCTGAATTTACCATAATAGCTACTGAAATAGGATGCGCTTTCCAGATTCTTAGGTCTGATACAAACCCTTCATCAGAACCTCCATGCCCAAATAAATGGTCTACAACATAAGGGCCCATACCTTGGTTATTACCATAATCTGTTACCATTTCATTCACTGTCTGCGCTTTTAAAAATCCATCTTTTTTGTTTTGATAGGTGTCTTGGATAGCTTTTGCCCATAACAGCAATTGAGATGGTGTTGTCCAAAGTCCAGCTGCTGCCATTTCGGGATAAGTATGCCACTTCCCTGGCACTTGGGAACCATCAGATTTATAACCAGCCGCAGCAAGATTGTGATAGGACTTTGGCAATGGGTTTGCGTATGTACTTGAGGTCATCCCAAGTGGGTTGAGTACTTCTTTTTGTAAAATATCCGAGAATTCTTTCTGTTCCGTATCAGATATCATAAGTTGCATCACTGTATAGCCACCACCAGAATAGCCTACCTTTTCACCAGGTTCTCGAAAAACACGTACTGCATCTGTATTTCCTTTACCTTCTAGTACATCTAAAACACTAGGAACCGCATCATTGGTCGAATATCCAGGAAAACCATGAATGGTAAGTCCCGCAGAATGATTTAGCAATCGTCTTAAAGTCACCTTTTCTTTAGTTGTAAATTCATTCTCAGGCACTTTCCAACTTTTTAGATAGTCATTTACATTAGTATCTAAATTTAGTTGACCTTTCTCAACAAGTTGAAGTGCTCTAGTAGCGGCAATAGGTTTGCTTATAGAACCTGCCTGAAATAGTGTCTTTGCAGTCACCTTTTTATTCTGACTAGTATCAGCCATTCCGTAACCTTTGGCCCATTCTACAACGCCATTATTTAAAACAGCAATACTAAGGCCATGAATCTTCAGTTCTTTCATGCGTTCTTCAATATTATAATATTGAATACTAACACTATCGCCATACTTAACCCTTAAATTGGATTGTAAGCCATTCTCTATTCGTGAAATTCGCTCTTCCAAAGCTTTATTTTCACTCTTTTTTTGACCCTTGCAACTCACAAAGAGGCATAGGGTTATGATAACACATAACAAACGCATAATTAAATTTTTTAGTTGGTTTTTGATGAATTATAGGTCACTTCATGACATGTTAAAGCCACCTATCTTTTAGTCTGTAAGAACTACGTAGGACATAAATGAAATTAAAAGTCTAACTCAATAAGCTAGACTTTTTTAGAATATACTAGCCTTTTCTTAGGTAGACACTACCTGAACCTGCATCTATCTTTATTTTGGTCTTACCAGATTTTAATTGAAGCTTCATTTCTTTAATTCCATTTTGTAACGTTTCGTCTAAAACGGTAAAGTCTATATCACTGAGTACACGCTTACCATTGACATCCACCTTTACATCAGAATTCTTTGGTAAGCTAACATCTATATAACCATCGTTACTTACTAGAGAGTATAACTTACTTGGCGAAATTTTATCGAACACAACAGTAATGTTTCCACCAATAGTATTGGCAATTACAGGACCACTAACATTAGCTAAACTTATTGAGTTATAAGACGTTGAAATCTCCGCCTCACCTCTAAAATCATTTAATTCCCAAGGTGTTGAAGTGGTTCTTATAAAAAATGTATTAGAATTTTTCTTGGCACAATCTTCAACATTCCATGATAACTTAATTGAATTTGGAATTAATATTTCATACTTATTATTCCTTTGAAGAAGACTATTATATTGTGTTGTTACATCTTTTTTTGATTTTCCTTTTTTATCCTTAATGAAATATGCAAAACCATCAACCTTGCTTTTATCAGATATACTATAATCATAGTCTTTAATAATTAACTCACCTGGCTTTTCTGTAATATTTAGATATAGATTATCTTCAGGGTTGGCAGACTTATTCCCTAAAGGCTTTAAGCCTTTCTCTAATTCTTTATCTTGAAATTGTGATGACAACAAATAGTAACTCTTTGATAAAGCACCGTCTGATGATTCTTCTAGTGAGTCTACAAACTTATCATCTTTATCTCCAAAGTCATAAAAATAGGAAAAACGTGACTCATTAAGACTCTTTATGATAACTTCATCTCCATCATAACCTTTTATAGTCATGTGAGAGTTTGAGCATATTTTTAATGTTCCTTTATTAAATTTAATTCGTTTTTCTTTTACTTGTGAATTACCAATACCTACAATTAAAAGTAGTGCTATTAGTGTTATTATATTTTTCATTTCTATTCGTTTTTCTTATGTTGAATTTATTTCAGTATTATTGATTTAACATAGCTAATAAGGCTGAAGCGTTACCTTTTACCAACGGTAAAGACTCATTGTCTTCTATAATTTCTTGTAAATTAGGTTTTGCACGCTTTTCTCTTAAGACGGCAACAGATTTTATGAGTTTTAGTTGTACTAAAGGTTCTTTTTCATTTCCTAAAGCTTCAATGAGGTTAGTCCTAACCTTTTGATTATTTGGAAATTTTAAAAGTGCATCAATGACCGCTATTTTAGAATTTGCATCAGAATTTTCTTTTAAAATTTTAAAGAACGCATTTAATATTTTTTCATCTTCTTCCTTGTCTTGATACTCATCTTCTATGTCATAAATAGCTACTAGACGCTCACTATTAGTTTCACTTTCATCCAAAGCTAGCATTAGATTATCTCTAATTTCTAATTGCTGTTGCCTATCATTATATAAAACCCCTAATGTGACTAACAATGCTATACTAGCCGCTACAGAGGCGTATTTAATAAGACTTAAGTGTTTAACCCGACTAGAATGATGCAGCTCATTTTTTAACCGTGCTTCAAAATCTAATGTGATAGCATCAGGCATGACTTGGTCGTCAAATGCTGTTTTATGTTCCTTAATAAATTTCTCTAAACTCATACTATTAGTTTATTTTGCAATTGCTGTTTTAAAAGACACTTACCTCTTACATATTGATTACGTACTGTACTTTCTTTTAAGCCTAATTGCGCAGCGATTTCTCTATGCGAATAGTCTTCAATTAAATACAGTACTATGATGATTCGGTACTTGTCCTTTAATGTATTAATTGCTTTTTTTACTTCTTCGACTTTAAATGTGATGTCTTCATAAGTATCATCGTCTTCTGTCTCTGGAAGTTCATACGATTCTTGTAACCAACCTAACTTCTTTTTTTGTCTTAAAAAATCTAAAGAACAATTGATTACAATACGTTTTAACCAAGGCCCAAGGTTAAGGTCGTTTTCTAACTTAGATATATTTTGAAACGCTTTAATAAAAGCATCATGTACAGTATCCTGTGCATCTTGTGCGTTTTTAATAATCCTAAAGCTCACATTATACAGCATATCCTTGTACATCAGATAGACTTGCATCTGGGCTTTTAGATTATTCTTTTTACATGCTTTTATTAATTCCGGATGTTCCAAAAATTAGTATTCGATTGGTTTGTTTTATTTAATAACGGCACTTTTTGAAAAATGTCTCAAAAAAGTTTTAGTCGCTATTAAATTTATCGAATATTTAAGGAATGTGTACCTCTAAAGTGTGTTGATGTGCTGTTTAGCTATTTCAAACTCAGACACCATATCTTGAACAATTTGAGCTACAGGTTTTATATCGTGTATGAGTCCTGCGATTTGCCCGATTTCTAATTCGCCATCTTCTAAATCGCCTTCAAACATACCGCGCTTGGCACGCGCTCTACCCAAAAGCACTTTTAGTTCATCGACTGTTGGTCCAGTTTTATACAATTCTTGGACCTCGTTATAAAACTTGTTTTTAATTAAGCGTACAGGTGCTAACTCTTTTAAGGTGAGCTGTGTATCGCCTTCTTTTGCATCTACCACAACGTCCTTAAAAGCTTGATGTGCTGAGGATTCTTCACTAGCTACAAATCGACTACCTACTTGTACACCATCTGCACCTAGAACCATACAAGCAAGCATGGCTTTTCCTGTGGCTATTCCGCCAGCGGCAATTAGTGGAATACTTAATTGCTCCTTTACCATAGGAATTAAGGTTAGCGTCGTGGTTTCATCACGACCATTATGGCCTCCAGCTTCAAAACCTTCTGCTACAATAGCATCTACGCCAGCAGCTTCTGCCTTAAGCGCAAATTTGACACTACTCACTACATGTACAATAGTAATTCCGCGCTCTTGCAACCAACTTGTCCAAGTTTTAGGATTGCCAGCAGAGGTAAATACAATCTTCACACCTTCCTCGACAATAATGTCCATAATCTCTTCGATATTAGGATACAGCATTGGCACATTCACGCCAAAAGGCTTGTCTGTTGCCGCTTTACATTTCTGAATGTGCTCACGCAACACATCTGGATACATAGAACCAGCACCGATTAATCCTAGAATTCCTGAATTGCTCGCTGCAGAAGCCAAACGCCAACCGCTATTCCAAATCATTCCGGCTTGAATAATTGGATATTTTATATTGAAAAGTGAAGTGATTCTATTTGCCATTAATCCTATGTATTTAATAGCGTAAAGTTAATGAAAAAGAAGTCTAAATATCTAAGAAATTACACCAGAGCCTAACAGCTCATCATCGATATACCAAGCCACAAATTGCCCTTCAGTAATGGCAGATTGCTTGTTTTTAAACTCTACATACAATCCAGAAGATACTTTATATAATGTAGCCTCTTCTAATGGTTGTCTATAGCGAATACGCGCTTTGACTTGCATGGTTTCACCATCAGCCATAGTTAAATCTTCACGTACCCAATGCAATTCTTCATTTTTAACAAACAACACCGAACGTAATAAACCTGGATGATTTTTGCCTTGACCGGTATAAATGATATTTTCGTCAACATCAGTTTCAATGACAAATAGTGGTTCTTTTGTACCACCAACGGCTAAACCTTTACGCTGCCCTTTAGTAAAATAATGGGCACCTTGATGTTTCCCAACAACCTTGCCTTGAGACACATTATAGGCCATTTTATCGGAATGAAATGCCAACTCGCTAACTTTAGAATCGAAACGAGGAATAGATTTATGATAGGCATCTAATGTTTCAGGAATCTCTACAATAACACCCTCTTTTGGCTTGAGTTGCTGTTGTAAAAATTCTGGAAGTCTAACTTTTCCTATAAAACAAAGGCCTTGAGAATCTTTCTTTCCTGCAGTAATTAAGCCTTGTGCTTTTGCAATATCTCTAACTTCAGGTTTTGTCAATTCTCCAATCGGGAATAATGCTTTAGTCAATTGCGCTTGTGATAATTGACATAAAAAATAGGATTGGTCCTTATTAGTATCTACACCTGCTAATAATTGATGGATGTGCTGTCCATCTTTTTCAAAAGTTGCTTTTCGGCAATAATGACCTGTCGCTACATAATCTGCGCCAAGCTCAAGTGCGATATCCATAAAGACATCAAACTTGATCTCACGATTACAAAGCACATCAGGGTTTGGTGTACGTCCGTTTTCGTATTCCTTAAACATGTAGTCTACAATACGCTCTTTGTATTGCACACTTAAATCTACAGTCTGGAAAGGAATCCCCAACTTATCTGCCACCAACATGGCATCATTACTATCCTCTAACCATGGACATTCATCTGAAATAGTCACAGAATCGTCATGCCAATTTTTCATAAATAGTCCAATAACCTCATAACCTTGTTCTTTTAAAAGGTATGCAGCAACGCTGGAGTCTACACCTCCAGAAAGACCTACTATGACACGTTTGTTTTTCATCTTGTTATATGTTTCGAAATCTATTCGAAAAAACTTGGGCAAAATTACAAAATAAAAAAGGTAATCTTTTGAAGATTACCATTCTTAAAGCTTATCTATAGGATAGTTTAAAACTATTGCTTTTTAAAAATCACTTTGTCATTATCATGGTCCACTTTTCTAACCAGTTCTCCATTCTTATAATATTCCCAAAGACCGATTTTAAGATTAGATTTAAAACTGCCTTTGGCTTGGAGATTACCATCAATATCGTAATAGCTTGTATTGCCATCAAGTTTATCATCCTTATATATGGATTCTTGAAGTAATTTGCCAGATTCTGAATATATTTTTGTTATCCCATTAAGCAAGTCATTTTTGTAATCTGCTACCTCAGCAACTTTACCATTAATAAACATTACGGAACGCTTACCTTCTAACTGACCTTTGGCATTATAATTTTCTTCAATCATAATGTCTTGCGAATTTTTATGAAAGAATACCCATTTACCAATAAAATTTTTGCCATCCATTTTTCCTTGGCTAATCACGTTTCCATTAGATGCCATGAAAGTGACTTGGGCTTCATTATTATCTAGATTAAAAACCTTAACAGCACTTAAAACACTTTTCTTTCTTTTGAGCTTATAATACTTAAATGTGTCTATTTCTTTTCCGTGAAGAAATTTTCCTTTATAACGTAACTGATTGGTTTTTGGGTAGTTTTTTTGCCATATACCGTGCCTTTTACCACTTTCGTCGAACTTATTAATCTCATTTTGAGCAGCTAAAGGTGTTAAAATTATTGTTAAAACAACACCGTAGGCAATTATATGTTTAATCATTTTATATTTTTGTTAAACAAGATGAACAAATTTTATTAACTTTTAAACTCAAAAAAATGAAAATTATTTCAAAGTACTTAAAGTTACTCCCAGTTTTTTTATTGGTTTTAGGATTATCTGGATGTAGCGACGATGATGACAACAACACGCCTGTTCCAAATACAGTGGTAGATGTTGCTATAGCAAATGGTTTCTCATCTCTTGCAGATGCTTTAATCAGAGCTGATTTAGTCTTAACATTAAGAGGAGATGGTCCTTTTACTGTATTTGCACCTGACAATGCTGCATTTCAAGCATTATTAGATTCTAACCCTGCATGGAACTCAATTGATGATATTGAGATAAACCTATTAACCAATGTGTTATTAAATCATGTTATTATAGGTAGCGAAATCCCTTCTTCTGCAATAACAACAGATGGTGTTTATGCAAATGTTGGAGCTACTGGTCCCGGAAATAATAATTTAAGCCTATACGCTAGAAATAATTCTGGTACGGTCGAGATAAATGGTGGATTTGCTTCTACAGCTGGTGCTAATGTTACTGGTGCTGATGTTGCTGCAGATAATGGCGTTATACATGTCATTAATAAAGTATTACTGCCACCAACTGTTGTAGATATGGCTTTAGCAAATCCTGAATTTGCAAGTTTAGTTGCCTCTTTAACAACTGCTGGACAACCAGATTTTGTAGCTACATTATCTACAGCTAATGGAACTATGCCTGCACCTTTTACAGTATTTGCACCAACAAATGCGGCTTTTCAAGCATTATTAGATTCTAACATGATGTGGAATTCTCCTGCAGATATAGATTCAGCTTTATTGACAGAAGTTCTAGAACATCACGTTTTAGCTGGTAACAATGTCCAGTCTGGAGATTTAAACCAAAGTGGAGATACGATGCCTACAACATTACAAGGGCAAACTATTACAATAACATTACCTGGAACAGGTGGAAATATTGCAGATATAACTGATGGTGCTGGTAATGACGCTGGTATTATTGCTGTAGATGTACAAACAGCAAATGGTGTTATACATGTTATAAACGCAGTTTTATTACCTGCAACTTAAAAATTAAAAGTCGAGGCTGATTACCTCATTTTTATATTGATTGATTTAGTTTTTAAAGCCTCCTATTAATAGGAGGCTTTTCTTTTATGATTATAATTTTATGCATAGATTAAGAACATCTTATGATTAAAAATGAATTAGAATTTATCTTTAGAAAAGCAACCGAAAAAGATATAGCTAAATAAAAGAGGGCTGGGCATTGGAAAAGCAGTGTTCAAATGGGCAATACATAGAGCCAAAGAAAGAAACGCCCAATTATTACAATCAACTAAGACAAACAAAGACCAAAAGCTATTAAGTTTTACGAGGACTTAGGGTTTAAAAAATCACACTAAGGCATGAAACTTCATTTTAAATAAAAAAGAAAAGCCACAGCATAAAACTGTGGCTTTTTTAATATCTAAATTATAATAGACTATTTTTTTCTATTACGCTGTTGCATTTGCTTTTGCTTTTCGGCTTGCTCCATCATATCAGCCATCTTCTTTTGAAAACGATTCTGCTTTTTTGGCTTGCTCTTACTCACCTCAATTTTTGCCAATACTTTTTCTTCGTCAATAATGTAGTTTTTAATGACTAACATAATACCAATACTAATTAAGTTAGAAATAAAGTAATACAAACTTAATCCAGAGGCATAGTTATTAAAGAACACCAACATTAATAATGGCGAAAAGTAAATCATATACTTCATCATCTTACTCATATCTGGCATGCCTTCTTGCGGTGGTCCTTGCATCGCTGTTTGTTGGCCAGTTGTCATCTTCATGTAGAAGAAAATAGCTATAGCCGCTAATATTGGAAACAAGCTCACATGATCACCATAAAACGGAATACTAAATGGTAATTCTGCAATACTATCATAAGAACTTAAATCATCCGCCCAAAGGAAACTCTTCTGACGTAAATCAAACGCAGTCGGGAAAAACATAAATAAGGCATAGAACACTGGTATCTGCATTAAACCAGGTAAACACCCACTTAATGGACTTGCACCTGCTTTATTTTGTAATGCCATAGTTTCTTGCTGAGCTTTTAATTTATTGTCTTTGTACTTAGCTCTAATCGCATCTAATTCTGGCTTTAGAATCTTCATTTTTGCCTGAGACAAGAACTGCTTATACTGTACAAAAGACAATAGTATTTTTACCAATACGGTCATCACAATAATAGCGATTCCATAAGGTAAGAATCCACTTAAGAATCCAAATAAAGGAATAAATACGGCCTTATTAATCCATCCGAAAATTCCCCAACCAAACGGAATACTCTCTTCAAGATTTTTGTCATATTCTTTTAAAATCTTAGCATCTGTAGGCCCGTAGTACATGCCCATAGACTTATTAAACTCTCCACCACTTAAAGTCAATGGCATTTTTGAAGCATATAATTTTGTATAAACACTATCTACTTCTTCATCTTTAACCAAGTCTTTAGAAGACATGCTCACCGATGTTAATGGCGAATCTGGTACTAGAATGCTGCTAAAAAAGTGCTGCCTGTAAGATAGCCAATACACATCGGTCACCACCTCTTCGTCATCATTCATTTGTGCGAGCTTATCTATCTTATCGCCATCATGCTGATACGTTAAGCGTGTATATCTATTTTCATAAGATATACTTTGATCATGACTGTAACCCTTAAGTTTCCAGTCTAGATTAATTTCTTGAGAGCTATTAACAACGTTATCTAAACCTTGAGATTTAATAGCGAAATCAATCATATAATCGCTAGGTTTTAACTCGTACCTGTATTCTAAGTAACGTGTTTCTGAAACTTTAAGCTTCATAGACACTACAGTGTTATCGCCACTTTTAGTTATGGTTGGCTGAAAGTATAAATTTTCTGTATTTAAAACACGATTGTCTGTCGTCGAAAAATTGATATTAAAATTGCTATTGCCATCTTTCACCAAATAGATAGGCGCATCATTATGATCTACAAAAGCTTTTAACTTAACCTCAGAAAGGTATCCTCCTTTATTATTAAATTTTAATGCCAACACATCTGTTTCTACTTCTGTAACCGCATCAGTTGCTGATGGTAAAGTAGATGCATATGCAAAAGCCCCTAATTCGTTTTGGAGTGCGACTTGCTGCAAAGAATCTGTAGCTGATGCATTAGAATAATCTTCAGCAGTTGTCACTTTAGTGCTCAATGCTTCTGCTTCTTGTTTTGCTTTTTGTTCTGCAGCTATCTTTTCTGTTTCAGCTTGTTTTTGGGCTTCTAATTCTTCAGGTGTTGGTTGACTTTGGTACAAATACCAAATCATAATACCAAAAAGAAGCACAAAGCCTATGATTGAGTTAATGTCTAATTTCTTTTCTTCCATATGTCTTTTGCCAAAAATGTCGGCGGTCTAATTGATTAGTTATTTTGAATAAACCAAAAAGCTATCCAAAGTCTTAATTATGCCAAACTGGCACATTACTTATTGTTCTTATACGTTAAAGCTGCTGCAACAAATGATACAAAAAGTGGGTGCGGATTGGCAACTGTACTCTTATATTCTGGATGGTATTGTACACCAACAAACCAATTGTGCGAAGGAATTTCTACTATCTCTACCAAACCAGTTTCTGGATTATACCCTGTCGCTATTAAACCTGCAGCTTCAATCTGTGCTTTATAATCGTTATTAAACTCAAAACGGTGTCTGTGGCGTTCTTTTATTTCTGTACGATTATAAGATATATAAGCAAGTGTATCCACTTCAACATTACAATCCCAAGAGCCTAAACGCATAGTTCCGCCTTTGTTAACGACATCTTTCTGCGATTCCATTAAAGCAATAACAGGATGCGGTGTATGTTCATCCATCTCCGTAGAATTGGCATTATCTAAGCCTAAAATATTTCTAGAGTATTCTATAACTGCCATTTGCATACCTAAACAAATACCTAAAAATGGTATATTATGCTCTCTAACATATTTAACTGCATCAATCTTACCTTCGATACCACGTTCTCCAAAACCAGGAGCTACAAGTACACCATCTAGATGACTCAACTTTTCTTGAACATTGTCTTTAGACAAATATTCTGAATGAATAGACTCAACTTTAACCTTCACTTCGTTCTCAGCACCAGCATGGATAAATGCCTCTAAAATTGACTTATAAGAATCTTGCAATTCAACATATTTACCGATTAAGCCAATAGTCACTTCTCCTTTTGGGTTTTTATGGCGCTTTAAAAACTCATTCCAACGACCTAAATCTGGTTGATTGCTTTCTAAATCTAGCTGTTTTAAAACCACTTTATCTAAACCTTCCTCAAGCATTAGGTTAGGAACATCATAAATAGTGGAAGCATCAATAGATTGAATAACGGCCTCTTTCTTAACATTACAAAAACGTGCGAGTTTGGTTTTAATACTATCGCTCAATTCGTGTTCCGTACGACATACCAAAATATCGGCTTGTACGCCGCTTTCCATTAATGTTTTTACACTATGCTGCGTTGGTTTTGTTTTTAATTCTCCAGCTGCAGAAAGGTATGGGACTAATGTTAAGTGAATGACTAATGCATTGTTCTCGCCTAAATCCCACTGCAATTGGCGTACTGCTTCTATATAGGGTAAAGACTCAATATCACCAACCGTTCCGCCTATTTCGGTAAGAATAATATCATAATCACCAGAATTGCCAAGCAACTGTATGCGATGCTTAATCTCATCTGTAATATGTGGAATGACCTGTACCGTTTTACCTAAAAATTCTCCACGACGTTCTTTATCTATAACACTTTGGTATATACGACCAGTCGTTACATTATTAGCTTGAGAAGTAGGTACATTTAAGAAGCGTTCATAATGTCCTAAATCTAAATCTGTTTCTGCACCATCGTCAGTAACATAGCATTCACCATGCTCATAAGGATTTAAAGTTCCCGGATCTATGTTAATATATGGATCTAGTTTTTGAATTGTAGTTCTGTAACCTTGAGCTTGTAGTAATTTGGCTAGAGATGCTGCAATAATGCCTTTTCCAAGAGAAGAAGACACGCCGCCAGTTACAAAAATATACTTAGGATGAGTTATCATGTTGCGCTTTTAAACGCAGGCAAATTTACAAAATTAAATGACTTATTTGGTAATTGTTTTAGGTTTGTTTAGATGAATTAAAGTCATATAAGAACTTGAATTTAACAATCTAAACGACTAAATTCGTTTAGTAGCTAACACGGTTTAATGTTACTCAATGCAAAAAGTTGAAAAATTCTCTCCAGAAATTAATAAGATATACTTTATAGAAAGTCATACACTTATACATATTCTGTCTGGTAAAGGAAGTATTCAAGTAGACTTTAAAAATTATTACGATTGGCAGGAAAAAGCCATTTTTCTAGAAAAAGGACAGTACATTAAATTTCTATCAGATGATTTTACTGTTAGAAAGATTATATTTTCTAATCAGGAGAAGTTTTACGATAGTGACGTTAGGGTACTTTTTAAGCATCTTATTTCGTTAGGTTATATTGATCTATTAGAATGCGAAGAGTGTAACACGTTTCTATCAGAATCTGCATTAACAGATAATTCAGCTGATATAATAGATGTTTCCTCAAAGCAATGGTATTGGCAAAATCCTTTTAAAGCCAATAAAGAAGAATATCAAGTTATTTTTGATACAAAAGAAATTATAGATAAAGAATACTCTAATCACCTAACCGGCAATGATCTGGTAAGTCTTATTAATGACCGTGGTTATAATGCCCAAGCTTTAATAAAAGATAAAATTGGCTTATCTGTTAAAAATTTGATGAGCTCAAAACGCCTCCAAGAAAGTCGAAAACAAGTTGCGTTTACTGATAAAAGTATCCAAGAAGTGTCCTATGAATTAGGCTTCAAAGATGATGCTTACTTTAATCGCGTTTTTAAAAACTCTACAGGACAAACACCAAAACAGTTTAGAGAAAATTTCGATTTTAAAAACAGAGATTTATTTTCTCAGAATATTATAGAACTACTTCAAAAATACCATACTCAAGAACGTTCTCTTGAGTTTTATGCTGATAAAATGAACCTTTCTATAAAAGCACTGTCTAGCAAAGTACAAGCAAAAATGAATACATCTTTAGGTCAACTAATACGTCTCGAAATAATAAATACAGCCAAATTAATGCTGATTGAAGGCCAGCCTATAAATGCTATATCGATACAACTGGGCTTCGAAGAACCTAATCACTTTACACGGTTTTTCAAACATTATTCAGGCATAACTCCTACCGACTTCAAATTAAAAAAGTACAATTCTTAGTCCTTTTTTTGTAGCATTAAAACTTTAATTCTGCTTCATCTTTGCAGTGTAAAAATCACTAAAAACAAAAAAAGATGATAATTAAAGAACAAGTACAAAAAATGGACGCCATAGTTTCACAAGGCGCTATAGTAGATGCTGTGAAAGAATTTTTCGCAGACCATGCAAACACCTCAGATTATGGAAATGGCGGAACAACTGGAAAATCAGAAATGATTGCAAAAATGGAAGGTTTTGCTGGGGCTATCGCTAAAGTAAATGGCATTACGCATCATCACTCAATAGTTGATGGAAATGTATCAGCATCAGAATTTACATTCGATTTTGACATGAAAGATGGTAGTAAAATCTACTGGCACGAAATCATTCGTAGAATCTGGAATGATGAAGGCAAAGTAATTCATGAAGAATATTTCAACGCAGAATAATTTTAATAACACTAAATACATAGAAAAAATGAAAACTTTAAAAACAATAGTATTAGCATTCACCTTAATACTAACAGCATCGTTGTCTGCACAAGATAAAATGGCAAACAACTTAGACAATAGCAATATTGCACTCCAAGGTTATAGTCCTGTATCCTATTTAGACTTAGGACTTGCACAAATTGGTAATAAAAATTATAAGTCAGAATATAAGAAAGTAACATATTACTTTACATCTAAAGAGCAAAAAGCAACTTTTGATAAAAACCCAGCTAAATATATGCCGCAATATGGAGGTTTCTGCGCTTTCGGAACTTATGCTGGTGCTAAATTTAGAGTAGATCCAAACAAATTTATAGTAGAGGATGGAAAGTATTATCTGTACTTAAAAAATGTAGAATTAGATGCAAAGCAATTATGGTTAGCAGAAAACAATCATAGTAAACTAAAGAGCATTGCTGATAAAAATTGGAAAAAGCTTAGTAAAACTCATAATTAAGTGATTGATTATAAATAACTAAAAATCATGAAATTCGTAACCAAAAGAATACACGCCTTTTTAGATTACCCAGTAGCTATTGCTTTGATAATACTACCTTTTTTATTAGGCTTAGGAGACTCTAATTCGTTAGCAGTAACGCTTTCTGTAGCCACAGGAATAGCAGCCTTTATATTGACGCTTTTAACAGATCATCATCTAGGCATATTTAAAGTAATCTCTTATAAAGTGCATTTAATTGTAGATTTTATAGTTGCAATTGTATTCATCGTTGCACCTTTTATCTTTTCATTTGAAGGTATAGATGCATATTATTACTGGATTAATGGCGTTGCAGTACTTACAGTAGTAAGTTTACACAAATCGGAAGCTGCACTTTAAGACCTAAAAACAATGACTAAAGGCGATTTGAATTAAACCTCAAATCGCTTTTTCTTATTTACAAATACTAAAACTCTCGGCGTATCGTATAAATCAATTCTTCCAATCCGTTGATTTTAATATCGTACATCTGTTGCATCATGTCACCTAATTTTCCTTTTGGGAATCCTTTTTGCTTAAACCATGTGTAATAATACTCAGGAATATCAACCAGATATTGATCTTTATATTTACCAAACGGCATTTTGTATTTGGCAAGCTCTATTAAAGCCTCCTTATTACCTGATAACATTTACTGTGTTTTAAAAGCTTCCAGCTTTTTAAGTTCTTGAGCTATTA
This sequence comes from Winogradskyella haliclonae, assembly GCF_014635865.1. Classification (GTDB taxonomy): domain Bacteria; phylum Bacteroidota; class Bacteroidia; order Flavobacteriales; family Flavobacteriaceae; genus Winogradskyella; species Winogradskyella haliclonae. The sequence continues at coordinate 346,966 of NZ_BMDQ01000003.1, forward strand.
AAATATTCCAAGCAGTTTGTTTTTCTCTATTTATAGAGTGATTGGTTTCTTCGTCGTATAAGTTCTGCATTTTAGAAGACGCCAAACTTATGGATTTATACAAATCATTGAGTTGGTTTCGCAGACTTGAAGATGCTTTGATTCTACTTATTTGCTCACGAAATTTTCTAGCATGTAATTCCGTTATATCAAAATGCAATTGTTCATGCTTTAATATGTGAGGTGAAGCATCTTCTGGTTTATACCATGATTCTGATGGATAAAACAAACACTCTACGGTGGTAGTAAAATCAGTAATTCTGTCTCCTGTTTTGCCAATAGAGAATCCAAACGTAATCCCAGAAGCTGTTAATGCAGCGGCATCTGTGTTTTGATTTGGTATACCTTTAAAATCTTTCCAAACTAAAGGTTTATTTGCATTCCATGAGAAGGTCTCTAAATCTTCATTTTGGCTAAAAGCTATAGACGTAAATAAAAGGAGTGCGAAAAAAGTTTTCATTGATGATGATTTTCAATTAAAACGATGGCAAATAATTCTTATTGTAATTTAGAGCTTAATGCTAAATCAAAATGATAGAAACTTAATTAACCGCTACAATTTTAAGATTGTCGTACCTAACAATATAAGTTGCTTCGTTTACATAGCCCCCAAATGTCTTCTTGGTATAACGGAATTTGTTCTCAATATACTCTGTTGCCGATTCATCATCAGAATTTGGTAAACCATCATCGTTAGATGCTAAACGCAATAATATATCTAAGGTTAAATCAAACCCACGAGTAGCATATTTACTTGGTGTTAAGCCATATCTAGACTTATACATACTTACAAATCCATTTGCAGCATCCGTATCGTATTGCTTATTAATAGTAGCATAATGAAACTTAAGATTAGACAAATGATAATTGTTGTCTGGGTCTTTACTTTCAAAAGCTCTGCTCTTATCTGTAGTTGTTAAAATGATTTCAATATCGTCAACCGATAGCCCATTTAAAAGACTAATAATACTAGATCCAAAAGACATATCATCTGTTTCTAAGAAAACAATATTCTTACCTTTTTTAAAAAGTCCTTCAAACGTCGTAGGATAAATAAAATACTCATCTTTTCCTTTGTCCTTACCTTTTTTAGTTATCTCAGAAAACAATTGCTTAGCAGCAGGGAATTCTCTTTTAAGGGTATTACTTATTGGCTTATGTTTCTGATCCGCAATAATAACAACTTGAGCTTTGGTACTATCCGTTTTAATATAATTAATCATTTTTTGTGCCAATATCTTTTTATCTGGAATGGTTTGATACACATTTCCTGATACTTTTGAAGGCATTGCTAATGGAGCAAAAACAGGAACAGCATCGCTTCTTACCTCAGCTGCAAAACGGTCGAACGTTTTGGACATCATTGGCCCGATTACGGCATCGTAATCAGAAAAATCTTCGCGACTTGTTATGTTAACAATCTCTGAGGTTCTATTTTCTGTATCAAACACCTTCAAATCGGTAGAAATCCCTAAATGTTTTGCAGAATCTAGAGCCATTAAAACACCAGAATGAAAGTCTAAAGCTGTGCTTAAAACTCTATCAGATTTCATCATAGCTTTTACCTCAGCAACAGAATCTAAATCAATTCTATGCAGCTTAAATGGTAATAATACTGCCAATCTTTTTGTTGAAGTATTCGTAATATTATCTCTTAAATCTGTAATATTATAGTCTTCGTCAGCTACGGTAGTAATTGTCTCTACATCCGAAGGTACTTTAAGTACCATACCTGCTTTTAAACCAGATTCAGCAAGCCCAGGATTCAATTCTTCTAATTCTTCTTGTGTTAAACCCAACTTTACTTTTAGTCTGAAGAACCCTTCCTTTGGTTGTACTTCATAGTAATTAAATGCTGTATCTGTTGTTTTCTCTTCGTTATTTGCAATATTGGGAACATTTAAGGCATCACCTGGCTGTATAACGTCCTTCATATCTGGGTTTAAAGCTTCTAATTCTTGTACTGTAATTCCAAATTTATACGCAATACGCCATTTACCTTCACTTGGCAAAACGGTATACTTCTTTATCGTATTAGATAATGTTTGTTTTGATATTACAGTCTTAAATCGTGGTATTCTAATTCTATCGCCTCGTCTTAAATTTTCAGAATATAATCTTGGATTGGCTTTTTTAATATCATCTTCACTGACATTATATTTCTTTGATAAGCCGTACAGTGTTTCTTTTCGTTTTACTTTATGCTTTTTATAATCAATAACCTCTTTAGACGCTTCAACTATTGGGTCATTTTTTACTTTAGAATTTGGAATAATTAAAGTTGTATTTGGTCCAAAATTAGTTTTAGCATCTGGATTTAATGCCAGAATATCGAAAGGTGTTACCAAATATGCTTTAGCTATACTCTCTATAGTTTCACCAGTCTTTACTTTATGCGTCTTATAATTTTGTGCGTTAAGACTAATAGTAAAAACGGAGAGTAAGATGATTAAAAATTGCTTCATAACTATTTAAAAAATTAGAACTTAAAATAGTTCATTTTCTATTCCCATTCTATAGTTGCTGGTGGTTTTGAACTGATATCATATACAACTCTATTTACACCTTTCACTTTATTTATTATCTCATTTGAGGTTTTCTGTAAAAACTCATAAGGTAAATTTACCCAATCTGCCGTCATACCATCAGTACTTTCTACAGCTCTAAGTGCTACACATTTTTCGTAAGTACGCTCATCTCCCATCACACCTACACTATTAACTGGTAGTAATATTGCACCAGCTTGCCAAACCTTGTCATACAAATTCCAAGAACGTAGATTATTAATAAAAACAGCATCGACTTCTTGTAATATACGAACTTTCTCTGGCGTTAGATCTCCAAGAATCCTAATAGCCAATCCAGGTCCAGGAAATGGATGACGTCCTAATAACCCTTTGTCCATATTCATAGAAGCCCCAACACGTCTTACTTCATCTTTAAATAATGCCTTTAATGGCTCAACCACTTTAAGTTTCATAAAATCTGGCAATCCACCAACATTATGATGACTCTTAATTGTTGCACTTGGTCCACCAGTTGCCGATACACTTTCTATAACATCTGGATAAATTGTTCCTTGTGCTAACCACTTCACGTCTTTAATCAAGTGTGCTTCATCATCAAAAACCTCAATAAACATAGCGCCTATGGTCTTTCGTTTCTCCTCTGGGTCACTCTTTCCTGCTAAGGCTTCCAAAAAGCGTGCCGAAGCATCTACACCCTTAACGTTAAGCCCCATACCTTCGTACTGCTTGAGTACATCGGTAAATTCATTTTTACGTAACAAACCATTATTTACAAAGATGCAATACAGATTTTCTCCAATTGCTTTATGTAATAACATTGCTGCTACAGAAGAATCTACACCTCCTGATAAACCAAGAACGACTTTATCGTTTCCTAATTGTGCTTTAAGCACATCAACTGTTTCGTCTACAAAAGCATTTGGTGTCCAATCCTGATTAAGTCTCGCAATTCTTACAAGAAAATTTTCGAGTAATTGCTTTCCATCTGTGGTATGATAAACTTCAGGATGAAACTGAATAGCATAAGTATCTTCGCCTTCAATTTTATAAGCAGCGTTTTCTACATCTGCTGTACTTGCTAGTAAAGTGCCTCCAGTAGGCAATTTCTTAATGGTATCACTATGACTCATCCAAACTTGACTGCCTTCTGATATGTTTTCAAAAAAAGCTTCGTCTTCTTTTACAAAACCTAGATTTGCACGACCATACTCTCTTGTATTGGATTCTGCCACTTCTCCACCAGAAAAGTGTGCTAAATATTGTGCACCGTAACAAACGGCTAACATTGGTTTTTTTCCACGGATATTAGACAAATCTGGATGAAGCACTTCTTCACCTCTCACAGAGTTTGGACTACCCGATAAAACGACAGCTTTAAAACTGTCAGAATCTGAAGGAATTTTGTTGAATGGATGTATCTCGCAATAGATGTTTAACTCTCTAACGCGACGCGCAATAAGCTGTGTGTATTGCGACCCGAAATCTAAAATAAGGACTTTGTTGTGTTGCATGCACAAAAATAGAAATAGATTTTAGATTGGAAATTACGATTCGGGATTTTTTGAAGAATTTTTAATCCTTTTTATTAACAGCAAAATTATATCGTTAAAATCGTAAAATCACCTTCTAATGGCTCTAAAGATTTTAATAACTCGGGGATTAACACTTCTCCGAATTCTAAATATAATTCTGAAAAATTTGTATTTCGTTCTTGTAAGCTATTATTAGGAAATAATTGTTCTTGTAATTCTGTAGCTCTAGCTATTTGATCTGCAAGTTTTCTCTTTTGGGCTTTTAGTAATCGTTTTTCAAGATGCTGAAGCCCTTTGAGTTGCTTTTTTTCTTGTGCTTCTACTGCACCTAAAAAAGACTTATCGGTATCTTTTGCAAGTTGATGTAATCCTACAAATTGATGCTTTAAATGTTCTGTCTGTTCAGAAAAATCAATATTAATATTTGATATTTTTCGAACACGTTTATTAATAAAACTATCGCGCTTCAGAAATAAATCAGTATCCGTAATATCTAAACTTTGTTGTTTTCTAGCTTGTTTTTCAGTTTTGATTAATACCGAATTACGCAATAACAATATTGGAAAAGTAACATTTTGGGCTTCAAAATTAGACTTTAACTGAAACCAATATGCCATTTCACCGCCGCCTCCAATGTAGCATAGGTTTGGTAAAATTACTTCTTGGTATATTGGACGCATAATTACGTTTGGTGAAAAACGCTCAGGCATCTCATCGAGATGTTTTAGTAATTCACCCTTATTCCAAGTAAGATTTGTAGTATTGACTTTAAATACATTATCTTCAAAAACAATGCGTTCACGTAGATTTTCATCCAAATAAAAAAGATTTATTTCTCTAGGATTAACTTGAATTTTAAATCCTAACTTTTCAATATTTCTGTTAGTATCAGAAACCGCGTTAAAAGCAGTTTGTTCTAACAGTTCTTTTTTCATTTGCGGAATAAAAAGTTTTTTTAATTCTTTATCATCAGCATCCAAAACCACTAAACCGTATTCTGTAAAAAGAGCATTCGCTAAATAACGCGTTGCATCTGAAAGATTATTATGATTGATATAAGCTTCCTTAAACCAACTCTTTAAAGTATCTGCATGTCGTCCTGGCCCAAATTCGGCAGAAATAATATCCAATACATCATCTAAACCTTCTGTATTAAAACGGCCTACTGCACCACCATCTTTTCTATTCCATTGTATTTTTTTTCCTCTAAAGTTGAAATAATTAATTTCATCAAAATCATGATCTTCAGACGCCATCCAATAGATAGGTACAAAATTAAAATCTGGATAAGTGTCTTTAAGCTGTTTGGTAAGATTTATCGTAGAGATAATTTTGTGTAGAAAATATAATGGTCCCGTAAATAAATTTAATTGATGACCAGTAGTTATGGTAAACGTATTTTCTGATTGCAAGCTTTCAATATTCTGAAGTGTCAATTCTGAAGCATCAGTACTTTGGTATTGCTGTTTTAACACATTTGCTAAAACGACTCTCGACTCTGGTGTAACAGACAACGCTTTTTCTTCAATTTGTTGTTTGAAATTTTCTAGCTTAGGAAAACGATGATACAATGGTTTCAACTCATGGTTTTCATCCAAATAATCACATATAAATGAAGAGAAATAATTTGTGTCTCTAAACGAAATACAGTCGGTTGGCATGTAATGGTTGTTATTAAGGTATAAATATACTGCAAGAGTAAAAGACAACTGCTAATTTTTAGTTAATATGATTAGGAAAACGATAAATCTCCTTCACAGTCTTTATTTTTACTAGCTTTGAAGCTAAACTAAACAAAACTATGCAAAGACTTCTATTTTTGGCATTATTCCTTTTTGGAATAAGCTTTGGTTCTTTTTCACAGAATATTCCATCTCCAGGTGAATTTTTAGGTTATCCAATAGGCACGCAATTTAGTAGGCACCATCAAGTACTTGATTACTTTAAAGCTGTAGCTAAAGCCACGCCAAATCAAGTTAAGATTGAAAAATATGGCGAAACATATGAGCGTCGCACACTTAGTCTGGCCTTTATTTCTAGTGAAGAAAACATCAGAAATTTAGATGAGATTAGGGAGAACAATCTTAAAAACGCAGGTTTATTAAATGGCCAAGTCAATAATCTTGAAGTTGCCATTGTTTGGTTAAGTTATAATGTACATGGTAATGAGGCCTCAAGTTCTGAAGCTTCGATGCTTACACTCTACAAGCTACTTACCGAAAAACAAGAGTGGCTAAAAAATACGGTTGTCATTATCGACCCGTGTATCAACCCTGATGGTCGTGACCGTTATGTCAATTGGTTTAATGAAACTGCTAGTCAACCATACGATATAGACCAACAAGCTAGTGAACACAATGAGCCATGGCCTGGTGGTAGACCTAACCATTATCTTTTTGATTTAAACAGAGATTGGGCATGGGCAAGCCAGGTAGAATCGGCTTCAAGACTAAAAGCATACAACAAATGGATGCCACATATTCATGTGGATTTTCATGAGCAAGGCATCAACGAACCTTACTATTTTGCGCCAGCTGCAGAACCATTTCATGAAATTATTTCAGATTTTCAACGGAACTTTCAGACTGAAATAGGGAAAAACCATGCTAAATATTTTGATGAAGAAGGTTGGTTATTTTTTACTAGAGAACGCTTTGATTTATTTTACCCTAGTTATGGCGACACCTATCCAACTTATATGGGAGCTATTGGTATGACCTATGAGCAAGGTGGTCATGGACGTGCAGGTTTAGGCATCTTGAACGACGAAGGGCATGTCTTAACTTTAGTAGAACGTTTAACACACCATACCACAACAGGTTTATCTACAGTTGAAATAGCTTCAAAAAATGCAAAACGCTTGAATGACGAATTTTCAAAATTCTTTGATAATTCTGGATTGAAATATAAGAGTTATGTTCTAAATGGCAATCCCGATAAAATTAGCAGTCTAAAAACACTTTTAGACAAACATGAGATTCAATATCAAAACGCGACATCAAGTAAAGTTAGTGGTTATAATTATGCAACAGGTAAACAAGGTAGCTTGAATACTGATGCCAATACTTTAGTCGTTCATAGCGACCAACCAAAAGGAAAAATGGTAAAAGTTTTGTTTGAACCAAATGCAAAACTTACCGACTCACTAACGTATGACATAACTGCGTGGAGTATGCCTTATGCCTATGGTTTAGATGCAATAGCGAGCACATCAAAAGTTTCAAGCTCAAAAGCTTTAGATAAAAAAGAATACCAACCCTTAGCTGACGCTTATGGTTACGTCAGTGATTGGAACTCAATGAAAGATGCCAAATTTTTAGCATCGTTATTAAAAGCTAATTTCAGAGTGCGTTTTACAGAAAAGCCGTTTTCTTCTAACGGAAAAGACTTTGACCGAGGCTCATTAATTATTACTAAAGGTGATAATGCTAAAATGAAAAATATGCTTGAGACATTAAATACTATTGCAAAAAAGCATGACAAGCAACTCTCAACAATTACTACGGGATTCTCAAGAAGAACTCCAGATATTGGCTCGCCAGATATTAAACTCATTAACAAACAAAAAATTGCTATACTCTCTGGCGAAGGTACTTCATCCTTAAGTTATGGTGCTTTATGGCATTTCTTTGAGCAGCAATTACATTATCCAGTAACTTCAATAAACACTGATAATTTAAGCCTAACCAATCTAGATAAGTACAATATCCTTATCATGCCAAGTGGTTATTATGGTCGCATTTTAAATGACGACATGATGAAAACCTTAAAAGATTGGGTACGCTCTGGTGGTAAAGTTATTGCCATTGATGCTGCATTAAGAAGTTTTGCTGGCAAAGAAGGGTTTAACTTAAAATACAAGCAAAATGAAAACAATGAGGAATCAGATAACCTAATTCCTTACGATGAGCGCGAGCGTCAATATGTGAACAATATGATTACTGGCGCCATCTTTAAAAGCAATGTAGATACCACCCATCCTATGGCTTTTGGCTATGACAACGATTATTTCACTTTAAAAATCGGTAGCTCCACCTATGATTTATTGAATGGTGGCTACAATGTGAGTCATATTAGTAATACAAATGCGTTTTCTGGTTTTGCTGGAAAAAATGCACTAAACAATCTACAAAATACGTTAGTATTTGGAGAAGAGCGTATGGGTAGCGGAAGCTTTATTTATATGGCTGATAATCCTATGTTTAGAAGCTTCTGGGAAAACGGTAAACTATTTTTAGTCAATTCCATTTTCTTTGTTAACAACAACGCATTCGAATTATAAAAAACTATACTATTCACTTAAACTACCAACTCATGAAATTATTCAGATATGTAAGTATCACTTTCATTATGGCGATAAGCTTATTTAGCTGTAAAAATGAAACAACAGATAAAACCAATGAATTAGAAGTTAATTACGAAACCTTTGAACTCGACAACGGACTTAAAGTCCTATTTCATATAGACCGTTCTGACCCAGTAGTGGCAGTTTCATTAACTGCTCATGTAGGATCAGCAAGAGAAATTGAAGGGCGCACAGGGTTTGCTCACTTATTTGAACACTTATTATTTTTAGAATCCGAAAACCTTGGTAAAGGTGGGCTTGATAAAATGAGTGCTCGTATTGGCGGCTCTGGAGCTAATGGTTCTACTAATAGAGACCGCACAAATTATTTACAAACTGTTCCAAAGGACGCATTAGAAAAGATGATTTGGGCTGAAGCCGATAAGCTAGGATACTTTATTAATACGGTGACTGATCCTGTTTTGGCAAAAGAAAAGCAAGTTGTAAAAAATGAAAAACGCCAATCGGTAGATAACCGTCCTTATGGTCATACACAATACGTCATTGATAAAAACCTCTATCCTAAAGGACATCCATACAGTTGGCAAGTTATTGGCTCTTTAGAAGATTTACAAAATGCAACTTTGCAAGATGTTAAAGATTTTTTTAACCGTTGGTACGTACCTAATAATGTGATTTTAACTATTGCCGGTGATTTTGATACAACTCAAGCAAAACAATGGATAAAGAAGTATTTTGATGAAATTCCAAGAGGAGAAGATATTCCGGCATTAGCTAAGCAATCTGCAGTTTTAGAAGCTTCTAAACATTTGTACTACGAGGATAATTTTGCACGTGCACCTCGATTAACAATGGTTTGGCCTGGAGTTCCTGATTATCATGAAGATTCTTACGCACTAAGTGTATTAACACAATATTTAACTAACGGGAAAAAAGCACCACTAGATAAGGTTCTTGTTCAAGATGAACAATTAACGAGCTTTGTTGGCATGGGTGAATATAACTCTGAAATTTCAGGACAAATACAGTTAAGCGTTACGGCTTTTAATCAAGTAGAATTAGATGATGTGGCAAAGGCCATTAACAAAGGATTTGCAGATTTTGAAGCTAATGGCATCTCAGAAGATGATTTAAACCGAATCAAAGCTGGTCAAGAAACTAATTTCTATTCTGGTTTATCTAGTGTTTTAGGAAAAGGCGCTCAATTGACGCAATACGAAATGTTTGCTGGAGATGCAGGTTTTCTTACCAAAGATGTTGAAAACATTTTAGCGGTTACTCCTGAAGATGTCATGCGTGTTTATAATACCTATATTAAAGATAAAAATTATATCGCTACGAGCTTTGTTCCTAAAGGACAAGCTAGTTTTGCTCTTGAGAATTCTGAATTAGCAGAAGTTGTAGAAGAACAAATTGTTGAAGGTGCTGAAGAATCTTTTGATGCATCTATTGCTGCAACCTATGAAAAAACTGCTTCTAGCTTTGACAGAAGTATTGAACCGCCTTATGGCGAAAGCCCAAATGTAACTGTTCCAGAAGTATGGAAAGAAAATCTTAGCTCTGGTATTAAAGCCTCAGGGATTGAAAATGATGAAGTGCCATTGGTGCAGTTTCAATTAAAGATTAAAGGTGGTATGCTTTTAGAAAGCATAGATAAAATAGGTGTTTCTAACATAATGGCTGATTTAATGTCGCGAGGCACCAAAAACAAAACGCCTGAGCAGTTAGAAAATGAAATCGAAAGTCTAGGCGCCCGCATTAACACATTTGCTACTGATGATGCTGTGTTTATTTCTGGAAGCTGTTTGTCCAAAAAATATGAAGCAACCATGGCTTTAGTTTCTGAAATCTTATTAGAACCACGTTGGGATGCTAAAGAGTTTGATTTAATTAAGCAAAGTGTAAAATCTAGCATTCAACGTCAAAAAGCTAATCCTAATGCTATTGCTGCTAATGAATATGCCAAGCTATTATATGGAGAAGACCATATATTAGCACAAAATAGTCAAGGTACTGAACAATCGGTAGATGCTATTACTATTAAAGATTTACAGGAGTATTACAACAATAATCTAACACCAAAATTGGCTTCGCTAAATATTGTTGGAGATATCTCTAAAGATAAAGTCATAGCCAATCTAGAAACCATTAATACCAAATGGGAAGCAAAAGATGTAAGCATACCAGAATTACCAGAAGTAAAAGTTCCCGAAAAAGCAACAGTATATTTTTATGATGTACCAAATGCTAAGCAATCGCAAATTCGTTTTGGGTATCCTGGACCAAAAGCAACTGATGATGATTATTATGCAGCCTCAGTCATGAACTATCGTTTAGGTGGTGGTGGTTTTGCATCTCAATTAACGCAAGAATTGCGTGAAGGCAAAGGGTATACTTATGGTATTCGTTCGAGGTTTAGTGGAGATGAAAATACAGGAAGCTTTACTATTTCTAGTGGTGTGAGAAGTAATGTGACGTACCAGTCCGCAGCTTTAGTCAAAGACATTTTAGATAATTACGCTAAAGATTTTGACAGTACTGATTTAGAGGTTACCAAAGGCTTTACATTAAAAAGTGGTGCGCGTGCTTTTGAAACACTAGGTGCTAAACTAAATATGTTATCAAATATTAGTGATTTAGGTTTTGATGATGACTACGCTAAGCAACGTGAAGAAATTGTAAAAGCACTTACGGTGGATGATATAAAAACTTTAGGCAAAAAATATATTAGACCTGACAAAATGATTTATTTGGTCGTTGGTGATGCTGCTACACAGTTAGACAAATTAGAGCAATTAGGATTTGGTAAACCTGTGTTATTAAACCCAACTTACGAAGCCTTAGACCAGTAACAAAAAACAATTTATAAAAGGTGTTTATATTTTCTATATTTAGGATGTATAAACACCTTTATCATGCTTAACAAAATCGCTCTCTTATTATTTCTAGTAATTACTGCTTGTGATATAAAAAGAGATAATAGTGAAAATTTTCCTAGTACTAAAACTGTATCCAAAACGTCATTAGTAATTCTTGGCACTGCTCAAGATGCAGGTTATCCCCAGATTGGATGTACAAAATCTTGTTGTACAAATAAATGGAGTGACAAAAACTCAACTCTAGTTACTAGTATCGGTATTATAGAACCTAAAGAAAAGAAAACCTATCTTTTTGAAGCAACTCCAGATATTAAATTTCAAATTAAAAAGCTATCATCATATATAGATAATAATAGTATACAATTACCAAACGGCATATTCTTAACACATGCGCATATAGGACATTACACAGGTTTAATGCAATTAGGTCGTGAAGCAATAAACGCTAAAAACATTCAAGTTTTTTCAATGCCAAAGATGTTTGATTATTTGAGTTCAAATGGCCCTTGGAATCAATTAGTTGAACTAGGAAATATAGATTTAAAAGCAATCAGTGATAATACTGAAGTTTCTGTAAATTCTAACTTAAAAATCACACCATTCATTGTACCACACAGAGGAGAATACACAGAAACCGTTGGTTATAAGATTAAAGGACCTCATAAGACTGCTTTGTTTATTCCTGATATTGATAAATGGGAAAAGTGGGAGATTTCTATTGAAGACGAGATTAAAAAAGTTGACTATGCATTCTTAGACGCAACTTTCTATAAAAATGGTGAAGTAGGAAATAGAGATATGTCTCAGATACCGCACCCTTTTGTAGAAGAGAGTTTTAAGCGTCTTAAAAACATGACTTCAAATGATAAGTCTAAAGTATATTTTATACATTTCAACCATACAAATCCACTCTTACAAAAGAACTCAAAGGCTCAAAAAGAAGTTATAAATTTAGGTTTTAATTTTGCAAAAGAAGGTTTAATTTTTGAATTGTAACATAAATCATGTCTCACATCCAACACGTATCAAAACACCTGAATGATGTCTTTTTTGGAGGTAATTGGACGGCGTCTAATGTAAAAGATACTATTACACCAATTACACTAAAAGAAGCTCATCATAAAATCAAGGACTGTAACACCATTGCAGTTTTAGTATTTCATATTAATTATTATGTAGAAGGCATACTACCTATTTTTAAAGGTGGCGGACTAGAGATTCGAGATAAATATAGCTTTGATGCACCAGAATTTAAAACTGAACAAGACTGGGAAGGTTATAAAACTAAAGTCTTAAAAAATGCTCAACTATTAGTTGATAAAGTCAATAAACTAAGTGATGTTATAATTTTTGAGCCATTTGTAGATGAAAAATACGGAAATTACTATCGTAACTTAAACGGATTAATTGAGCATACTCACTACCATTTGGGACAGATTGCTATTTTAAAGAAACTCACTAGTAAATCTTAATTATAAGATTCTGAAATAAGTTAATTAATGGCAGTGTAAAACTAAAAAGCCGATACAAATGTATCGGCTTTTTTATATTACATCTTAAAATCTTAGAACATTTCTCGACCTGAGAAATGAAAAGCACCTTCAATAGCTGCATTTTCATCACTATCACTACCGTGAACAGCATTTTCACCAATTGATGCCGCATATAGTTTGCGGATAGTGCCTTCAGCTGCTTCAGCAGGGTTAGTAGCACCAATTAAAGCTCTAAAATCTTCTACAGCATTATCTTTCTCTAAGATAGCTGCAACAATAGGACCACGAGTCATGTACTGTACTAACTCGCCAAAGAAAGGTCTTTCATTATGTACAGCATAAAAAGCCTCAGCATCTTGCTTAGTCATATGTGTTAATTTCATTGCTACGATTCTAAAACCTGAAGCGTTGATTTTCTCTAATATTGCGCCAATGTGTCCTTTTTCAACAGCATCTGGCTTTAACATTGTAAATGTTCTGTTAGTTGCCATATTTTCTTTTTTAATTATCACCAAAACTCTTGGTGAATTCGCGTGCAAAAATACGCTATTTTATAGAATACACAAGCATCAAACTGGTTTAGAATTTCAATACAAAACTTCGCTAAATTATATGCAAAGCATTTCAAGGATTTGTGATTAAATTGTATATTCGTCTGTTATGAAAACAGAAGAAATTAAAGCAGTAAAAGCCTTACTTAGTGAAGTCAAAAAAATCGTTATTATACCACATAGAAATCCTGATGGTGATGCTATTGGCTCTACTCTAGCTTTGATGCACTACTTAAACCAATATAATCATGAAGTAAGAGTTATTGCGCCAAACGATTATCCTGATTTTTTAAAATGGATGCCAGGTGAATCTTCAGTTTTAAAATTTGAAACAGAACGTGAAGTTTCGGAAAAATTAATTGCTGAAGCTGATATTATGTTTACTCTAGACTTTAATGCCTTACACCGAACAGGTAAAGATATGGCTGAAGTATTAGCCGCTTCGCAATCACTAAAAATTATGATTGACCATCATCAAGCACCAGACGATTATGCTACATACATGTATTCTGATGCTAAAATGTCTTCAACTGGAGAAATGGTATATAACTTTATAGAAATGCTTGATGACACCGATAAAATAACAGTGGATATTGCCACATGTATTTATGTTGGCATTATGACAGACACAGGCTCTTTTAGGTTTAGATCTACCACAAGTCGTACCCATCAAGTGATTTCAAACTTAATTGAAAAAGGTGCAGATAATACCGAAATTCATAACCAAGTTTACGATACCAATAGCTATGATAGGTTACAACTTTTAGGTAGAGCGCTTCAGAATTTAAAAGTTATTCCCGAGTATAACACAGCATATATTACGCTTTCTCAAACAGAGTTGGATGAATTTAACTATAAAAAAGGAGATACTGAAGCTGTTGTTAATTATGCATTATCAATTCATAAAACAATTTTAGCAGCCATATTTATTGAGAACACACAAGAAGGTATTATTAAAATCTCATTAAGAAGTAAAGGTGATCTTTCGGTAAATGAAATGTCTCGTGCACACTTTAATGGCGGTGGACATACAAACGCGGCCGGAGGTCGCAGTGCACTTTCTCTTGAAGCAACAGTTGAAAAATTTATTGCTATATTGCCTGAATATAAAAGCCAACTTGTATAATGAAAAACCTACTTTTTATTCTTATTCTGGCTACTCTATTTTTGGGCTGTAAATCTCCAGAAGCAAGACCTCCTGAAGTTGTCAATTCTGGTTCTTTTATTAAAGAATCGGTTGAACGTAACATAGAGCTTAATAAAATAGAACGCGAAAAAATTCAGAAAGTCATATCCGGTTTTTCAGATAAAGCTTTTATGCCCTCAGAAAATGGCTTTTGGTATCACTACAATTCTAAAGCAGAAAACGATAGTATCACGCCTAAATTTGGTGACCGCATCGCATTCACATTTAATATTTCTGACCTAGATGGTAATGAAATTTATTCTAAAAATGAGATAGGCACACAATACTATACTATGGATAAGGAAGAATTATTTTCAGGCCTTAGAGAAGGCTTGAAACTTATGAAAGCCTCCGAAGATGTCACATTTATATTTCCATCACAAAAAGCATATGGCTATTACGGTGATGATAACAGAATAGGCACTAATGTGCCACTAATTTGCAACGTAATTTTAAAAACAATAACCCAAAACAATGATTAAGAAAATTTATATCCCATTAGCAGCACTAATGTTACTCTCTATAACAAGCTGCAAAAAACCTAAATATAATGTTGAGGATGGACTTTACGCAGAAATTATAACCAACAAGGGTACAATGGTTGCCAAACTTCACTATGATAAAGTACCAGTAACAGTAGCAAATTTTGTTGCATTATCAGAAGGCAATCATCCTTTAGCTGAAGAAGAATATAAAGGAAAACCATTCTATGATGGCATCATATTCCATAGAGTAATAAACAATTTTATGATTCAAGGTGGTGACCCTACTGGTACAGGAAGAGGAACTCCTGGTTATAAATTTGCTGCTGACTTTAGTCCAGATTTAAAACATGATAAGCCAGGAATATTATCTATGGCTAATAGTGGAGGAATTAACACTAATGGAAGTCAATTTTTTATAACAGAAGCGCCATATGCTAGAGGTAATTTCTATGACGCACAAGGAAACTTAAAACCTTGTGATCAACCTGGAGTTAGTTGTCATTCTGTATTTGGAGAACTTGTTATAGGATTAGAGGTACAGGATTCTATATCCAATGTTAAAGTCATTGACCCAAGAACTAGAAACCATAAGCCTGTTGAAGATGTATTAATAAATAAGGTTAATATCATAAGAATTGGTAGAGATGCCAAAAAGTTTGATGCGCCTAAGGTATTTGAAGAAAACATGCCTAAAGTGGAAGAAAATTTCAAAGAATTGAGAAAAGAAGCTGCTGAAAAAGCTGAAGAAGCTAAGCGTATCGCGGAGGAAAAGAAAGCAAAAGTAGCTTCTGAATTTAAACCAACTCTCGATGATTATAACGCTAAAGCTAAAACATTAGCGTCTGGTTTAAAAGTGCATTATCTTACTAAAGGTAATGGCGCTAAACCAAAAACTGGTCAAACTGCTATGATTAATTACCAAGGTTATTTTACTGATGGAAAATTACTAGACAGTAATGTAAAAGACGTTGAAGAAAAATTTGGTATGCTTAACCCACAAAAGGTACAACGTAATATGTATGCACCTACTCCAATGAAAGTTAGCCCAGATGCAAACTTATTTGGAGGTTTTAAAGAAGCTTTAGCGACAATGCGTGTTGGTGATAAAGCGTTCTTTTATTTCCCATCTCACTTGGCTTATGGTGAAGGAGGACGTCCGCCAATTGTAAAACCTAATACCGATTTAGCATTTATTATTGAAATGGTAGATATTCAAAAATAGTCTGAAACAAAATAAATTAAAAAAGCAGCTATTCTAAAGAGTAGCTGCTTTTTTAATTATAATTATATATAATACCGAATCAGGTTTTGCATTACATTAAGATTAATTCTTTTCAGGAATATTCTCCAAAATCTCTAAAACAAACTTCCAGTATTTCTGAGTCGAAGAGATTTGGGCACGTTCGTCTGGTGAGTGCGCTCCTTTAATGTTTGGACCAAAACTTATCATATCCATTTCTGGGTAATTCTGTCCCAAAATACCACATTCTAATCCTGCATGACATGCCGCTACATGAGGCTTTTCACCATTATTAAGTCGCTCATAAATTGGCACCATGACTTTTAGAATATCAGAATCCATATTTGGTGCCCAACCAGGATAATCTCCAGAAAACTCAACTTCACAACCTGTTAACTCAAATGTAGCCCGCAATGTATTTGCCAAATCTAGTTTAGAACTCTCGACAGAACTTCGTGTTAGGCAACCTATTTTAATATGACCATCTTTAATAATAACTCGTGCAATATTATTAGAAGTTTCAACTAAATCTTTAATATCTGGACTCATTCTATAAACACCATTTAATGCAGCGTAAATAGATCTGGTTAAACCTTCTTGTACACCTAAATCCATAATCTTGTCTGGAGTTTCTGTTTTAGAAATAATTATTTCTAAATCCGGCTCCATAGTTTTGTATTCCTTCTTAATCGTTTCAGAAAGTTGTTTCATTTCAAAACTAAAAGCATCTTCATGCACAGCATCGATAGCAACTATAGCTTTGCTTTCACGAGGAATTGCATTACGTAAACTACCACCATCAATTTCAGAAATACGCAAACCAAAGTTTTCAAAACCATCAAATAACAAACGGTTCATTAATTTATTGGCATTGCCTAATCCTTCATGGATTTGCATACCCGAGTGCCCACCTTGTAACCCTTTTACGGTTATTAGGTATCCTATTTTAAATTCTGGTGTATCTTCTTCATTATAGTCTCGAGTAGCAGTCACATCGATTCCACCCGCACAGCCAACACCTATTTCGTCATCTTCTTCAGTGTCTAAATTTAAAAGTATATCACCTTTTAGCAATCCGCCTTTAAGTCCCATTGCACCTGTCATTCCAGTTTCTTCGTCAATAGTGAATAAGGCCTCTAAATCTGGATGTGCAATACTATCACTCTCTAAAATTGCCATAATTGTAGCCACACCTAGCCCATTATCTGCACCAAGTGTTGTGCCTTTAGCTTTTACCCAATCACCATCGACAAACATGTCGATACCTTGAGTGTCAAAATCAAAAACAGTATCATTATTTTTTTGATGTACCATATCCAAGTGACTTTGCATCACTATAGGCTTACGTTTTTCCATACCTTTTGTTGCAGGCTTACGAATGATAACATTACCAACTTCATCTTCAATCGTTTCTAAACCCAAAGTTTTACCAAAATCTTTCATGAATTGTATGACGCGTTGTTCCTTTTTTGAAGGTCTTGGTACTGCGTTTAAATCTGCAAATTTATTCCAAAGCGCTTTTGGTTCTAAAGCTCTTATTTCTGAACTCATATTTCTCTTTTTTTAAGTCGGTCAAAGGTAACCAAACAAAAACTATTTTCTATTTTTGAGACATGCGTATTACAAAAAAAGGAGCATTACTTATTTTTTTAGTATTTCAGATTATTCTCATTAATATTCTGAAGCATTATCCAGAATTTGTTGAGCAGTACTATAGTAATGGACTGTATGTGTTGCTATCTAAATTAATGCGTTATTCTTTTGGCTGGATACCTTTCTCTGTTGGTGATATGCTCTACACTTTGGCTGGAGTGTATGTGATAAGATGGTTTGTTCTCAATTTTAAAAATAGTTATAAGGACTCCATCAATTGGCTTCTAGATATAACTTCTGTTCTTTCAATCACTTACTTTGCTTTTCATATACTTTGGGGATACAACTATTACAGGCAACCGCTTCATAAAGCGTTTAATATTAAAGCTGAGTATTCTACTGAACAATTAATTGCGTTTACTGAACGACTCATAGAAAAATCGAATCTTATTCATAGACAACTTAGCGACAATGACTCTTTAAAAATTGAATTACCTTATACAAAATCTGAAGTTTTTGATAAGGTACAATTAGGATACCTTACACTTTCTAAAACATATCCACATCTGGTTTATCAACCTCAAAGCTTAAAAAAGTCAATTTATAGTACAGCATTAACTTATATGGGATTTTCGGGATATTTAAATCCGTTTACAAACGAAGCTCAAGTTGATGGATTGATTCCCGTATACAAGTTCCCAACAACATCTTGCCACGAAGTTGCACATCAATTAGGCTATGCTGC
Source organism: Winogradskyella haliclonae (assembly GCF_014635865.1). Lineage (GTDB taxonomy): Bacteria > Bacteroidota > Bacteroidia > Flavobacteriales > Flavobacteriaceae > Winogradskyella > Winogradskyella haliclonae. The sequence continues at coordinate 365,543 of NZ_BMDQ01000003.1, forward strand.
AGAGAACGAAGCCAATTTTATCGGAATGTTGGCTTCAGTAAATAATGATAACATCTATTTTAAATACTCTGGATATACTTTTGCATTACGTTATTGTCTTTCTGAAGTCTATAAACGCGACCCAAATACTTATAAAAGTATTTTAGAAAGAGTCAATAAAGGCATCCTTAAAAACTATAAAGACGTCCAAGATTTCTGGAAATCCTATCAAAACCCTTTAGAGCCTGCTTTCGAAAAAACCTTTGATACATTCCTTAAAGCAAATAATCAGACCGCAGGTATCAAAAGTTACAGCTACATTGTAGGATTGCTCGTCAATTACTACGATAACAATACATTGTAAAAACGTTAAAAACTCATAATAAGAATGAAGATTTAGCCATAAATCTTATCTTAGAATTCTAATTTTTAACCAACTCCTTTTATGATTAAAGCTTATTTACGGCTGCTCATGCTCATGTGCAGTTTCTCGTTATTTGCACAAGATTATTTTCCTAGTAATTCTGGAGTAAAATCTAATAACTCCAATTACATGGCATTTACAAATGCAAAAATTTATGTTTCACCAACAGAAGTTATCACAAATGGTACGCTTCTCATCAAAGATGGCAAAGTTGTTAGCGTTGGTAAATCAATTAATCTCCCAAAAAACACTACTAAAGTTGACCTCTCAGGTAAATCTATATATCCATCTTTTATAGATATGCATACTACTTTTGGAGTTGCAAAGCCAAAACGTGGTGGTAATGGACCACAATATGGTGCTAGTAGAAGTGGATTTTATTGGAATGATCACATCATGCCAGAACAAGATGTAATGGCAAATTTTGAGTACGATGCCAAATCGGCTTCAGAATTGCATAAACTAGGGTTTGGTGTCGTTAACACACATTACCCTGATGGAATTGTTCGCGGAACTGGTGCATTAATTGCTCTAAATAATGATGCAGATAATTCGCTTCGCGTTGTTGATGGAGAGACTACTCAAAATTTCTCGTTTAGAAAGAGTGTAAAATCACGTCAGTCATATCCGTCTTCTATTATGGGAAGCATGGCGCTTTTGCGTCAGATGTATGATGATGCCAAATGGTATGCTGCTGGCAATGTAGACACCAAAGATTTATCATTAGAAGCATTAAACGGAAACAAAAATTTACTACAAATTTTTGAAGCAGGAAGTCGTGCAAATTTATTGCGTGCTGACAAAGTTGGAGATGCTCATAATGTACAATATGCTATTGTTGGTGGTGGAGATGAGTACGAACGCATCAATGACGTAAAAGCAACGAATGCAACAGTCATTTTACCTATAGATTTTCAGTTAGCCTATGATGTGGAGAATCCTTTTTTAGCTTCTACACTTTCATTAAGTGATATGCGCTCTTGGAATCAAGAACCTCACAACCCAAGACTTTTAGCAGAAAATGGAATTCAGTTTGCGTTAACTACTCATGGATTAAAATCTAAGAAATCATTTAAATCCAACTTAATGAAAGCCATTGAAAGTGGACTTTCTAAAGAAAAAGCTTTAGAAGCGTTAACAATTGTTCCTGCTAAACTACTAGGTAAGTCTAATGTTTTGGGGACTCTTAAACCTGGAAGTTATGCCAATTTTTTAATTGCTTCTGGAGATATTTTCGAAAAGAAAACGAAGCTATACGAAAATTGGGTGCAGGGTATGCAACATATCATCACTAATATGAATGTAAAAGATATTGACGGTGATTATAACTTTAAACTTGCTGGAAATGACTATAAGCTTAATATAACTGGAAGTACTAGCAAAACTAAAGCAAAACTAGAATCAAAGGACAAAAGCTTAGGCACAAAAATATCTTATTCTGGAGATTGGGTGAACTTAACTTTTAAAACTGCAGATAGCACAAAGAAAGAGTTTATCAGAATTGCTGCTAATACAGCAAATGGTGATAATTTAAGTGGAAAAGCAATTATGCCTAACGGTGCTGAATATAATTTCTTTGCGAATAAAGAAGTTTCTGAAGCAATGGCTAAAAAAGATAAAATGGACAAAAAGACATCTGATGATTCTCCTTTTATGAGTCCAATTACGTATCCAAATTTAGCATATGGTTTTACTAAAAAGCCTAAAGCAGAAACATTACTATTTAAAAATGCTACAGTTTGGACCAATGAAAGCGAAGGTATTTTAGAAAATACAGATGTACTCATTAAAAATGGAAAAATTGCACAAATAGGCAAAGACTTATCTGATAGAAGCGCTAAAGTTATTGATGCTCAGGGCAAGCATATTACTGCTGGCATTATTGATGAGCATTCGCATATAGCTGCGGCTTCAATTAATGAGGGTGGTCATAACTCCTCTGCCGAAGTGACAATAGAAGATGTCATAGATGATGAAGATGTAGACATCTACCGCAACTTAGCTGGTGGCGTAACATCTATTCAAATTTTACATGGTTCTGCAAACCCAATTGGCGGACGTTCTGCAATTATAAAATTAAAATGGGGTGAATCTGCAAATGATTATATCTATGACAACTCGCCTAAATTTATAAAGTTTGCTTTGGGAGAGAATGTAAAGCAATCACGAAGTCGAGTAAACTCGCGCTTTCCTCAATCTCGTATGGGTGTTGAGCAAGTCTTTGTTGATTATTTCAGCAGAGCTAAAGCTTATGACCAAGCTAAAAAAAGCGGAAAACCATACAGAAAGGATACAGAAATGGAGGTGTTGGCTGAAATCTTAAATGGAGAACGTTTCATTTCTTGTCACTCTTATGTCCAAAGTGAAATTAATATGCTAATGAAAGTCGCTGAACAATTTGGGTTTAGAGTCAATACATTTACCCACATTCTTGAAGGTTATAAAGTAGCAGATAAAATGGCAGAACATGGTGTTGGTGGTTCTACCTTTAGTGATTGGTGGGCATATAAGTATGAAGTTAATGATGCTATCCCATTTAATGCCGCAATCATGCATAATGCTGGCGTTACGGTTGCTATTAATAGTGATGATGCCGAAATGTCTCGTCGTTTAAATCAAGAAGCTGCCAAATCTGTTAAATATGGTGGTGTTAGCGAAGAAGATGCATTAAAATTTGTAACCCTTAATCCTGCTAAATTATTACACTTAGATGACCGTGTAGGAAGTCTAAAGGTTGGAAAAGATGCTGATGTAGTATTATGGAGTGACCACCCACTTTCAATTTATGCAAAAGCTGAAAAAACAATTATAGAAGGTGTCACATATTTCGATTTAGAAAAGGACAAGCAAATGCGTGAGGCCATAAAAAAAGAGAAAAGCGAATTAATAAATAGGATGCTTCAAGACAAAAACAAAGGTTTAAAAACACAACCTGTAAAAAAGAAAGAAAAGAAATTATTGCATTGCGACTCAATGGATAATCATATTCACAACTAAAAACCATAAAAAATGAACGTATTCAATAAATTAAATACCCTATTGTTTTTGTTGTGTATCACTTTTGGGTTCTCACAACAAACACCAGCTCCAAAACAGAGCAAAGCCATTGCAATCATGGGTGCAACAGCACATATTGGTAATGGAGAAGTTATTGAAAATAGTCTGATTACATTTTCAGACGGAAAAATTACCAACATCGGTGATGCTACCAGAATGAAAATTAGCACATCTGACATGGACGTAATTGATGCTACCGGAAAACATGTTTACCCAGGTTTTATTGTTTCTAATGGCACACTAGGCTTAGTAGAAGTAGATGCCGTTAAAGCCTCTAATGATTTGGCAGAACTGGGTACTTTTAATCCTCATATTAGAAGTTTAATCGCTTATAACACAGAATCTAAAGTTGTAGAATCTATGAGGCCTAATGGTGTACTATTAGGACAAGTTGTACCTCGTGGTGGTCGTATTACAGGTACCTCTTCTATTGTACATTACGATGCTTGGAATTGGGAAGATGCCGCTATAAAAACAGATGATGGCATTCATGTTAACTGGCCAAATAGTTTTAGTCGTGGTCGTTGGTGGCTTGGAGAAGACCCAGCACTAAAACCAAACAAAAACTACGATAAGCAAGTTAAAGAATTAGAAACCTACTTCAACGAAGCAAAAACATATAATGCTGGACCAAAAACTGAGCGTCATTTGCCTTTTGAAGCAATGTCTGGCTTATTTAGCGGTTCTAAACATTTGTACATTAATGCCAATGACCAAAAGAGTATTACAGATGCTGTAAACTTTGCAAAATCTCAAGGTGTTTCTAAAATTACTATAGTTGGCGGCTATGAAGCTGGAGAAATTACAAACTTTTTAAAGCAAAATAATGTGTCTGTATTTTTAAGACGTACACATTCTAGACCTAACAATGAAGATGACGATTACGATTTGCCATACAAGCTAGCTAAAAAATTAGTTGATGATGGTATTTTAGTATCTCTAGAGCATAGCGGGCAAATGGAACGCATGAACTCTCGTAACCTTCCTTTTTATGCTGGCACAACGGTTGCCCACGGTTTAACTAAAGAACAAGCCTTACAATTAATTACGCAAAACCCAGCAAAAATTATGGGTATTGATAATATGTACGGCACTTTAGAAGTTGGTAAAAGTGCCACGCTTTTTATCAGTGAAGGCGATGCACTAGATATGCGAACTAATATCGTTAGCCATGCTTTTATTGATGGTCGTAAGTTGAGTTTAGAATCTCACCAAACAAAACTTTGGAAACGGTATTCGGAAAAATATAAAAATCAAGATTAAGCATAAAAAGGGAACCAATTTGGTTCCCTTTTTTGTTTTAATAGATATATCTTATTCAATAATCTTAGCACCTTCTGGCATTCCAAACAAGCTATTATCTGGAGCTTCTTCTTTTACTACAACATCGGCAAACTCAACTGTGTTTCTTAACTCAGTAGGTTTACCTTCCTCAACTTTGTACCAGGAAATACTTTTAGGCAAAGCTAATCCATTAAATGTATTCCAATTATCATAACGGATATAACTAAATCTTGTACTCTTCTCTTCTTTACCAAAAGTTACAGTATATGCCAACCATTGCATTTTCCCAGAATCTGCATCATAATATACAATATATTGGTCGTTTGGAGAGACGCCAACACCGGCATCATAAGAAATTAAAACACCTGGATATGTTTTACCTTCAAAAGTTAAAGGCTCTGCTTCTTCATAGATGATACCATCATCGCCAACGATAAATGGCATGGCATAGAAGTACATCATTAAACCTTTGTAAAACTTAGCATTTCCTTTATATTCATTTCCATCTTTTTCGTTAACCCATAGGGTTCTCCCGTCAAAACCTGCAGCATGCGTTGGTGTATCAATCAATTCAGCTCGGGTTTTAAGATTTGTTGTCGTTACCTCAGCGCCGTTAGGCTTATTCATGGTAAAAGACAAGGTCTTCATTTTATTCCAATTGTCAATACCGCCATGAGCATCAAACACTTTAGTTATACTCTCCGGATATACACTAGTCGTAATATCCTCTTGCTTAATGTCTTCAACTTCTGTGGCAGATTTTGTTTCATTTTTACAGGCTACAATAATAGTTGCGACTGTAAATAGTAATAATAATTTTTTCATGATATGGTTTTTGTTGATGGGTTTGACGTTATATTTCCTGTAAAATTACATTACTTTTGTTATTGTATGCATAAATCTATAACAAGCCCACAAAACCCATTAATAAAACAGCTTATTCAGCTTAAAGAAAAGTCGCGCGAGCGCAAGAAAACAAATCGTTTTTTACTAGAAGGAAAACGTGAGTTATCGCTTGCTATAAAAGGTGGCTATGATATTGAAACACTCTTATACTTTCCAGATTTGTTTTCTGAAAGTGAAGCAGAAGCTATGGAACGCTATACTATTGAAATTATTGAAATTTCAAAAGAGGTATTTCAAAAATTGGCACATCGCGGAACTACAGAAGGTGTTATTGCTGTAGGAAAGACCAAATCGCATACGCTAGAAGCATTAAAACTCAGATCAAAAAACCCTTTGATTTTAGTTGCCGAAGCGCCTGAGAAACCTGGAAACGTTGGCGCATTATTACGTACTGCTGACGCCGCAAATATAGACGCAGTAATTATTGCTAATCCTAAGTCCGACATCTACAACCCAAATATTATTCGCTCTAGCGTAGGTTGTGTATTTACAACAGAAATTGCAGTTGCTAATACTAATGAGGTAATTAGTTATTTACAGAAGTATAACTTTAATATTTATAGTGCCATTTTGCAAGAATCAAAACCTTATCACACACAAGACTATACACTACCAACCGCTATTGTTGTTGGCACTGAAGCTACTGGTCTCACACAAGAGTGGCGAGATGCTGCAACTCAAAATGTGACTATTCCAATGCAAGGGATTATTGATTCTATGAATGTTTCTGTTGCTGCAGGTATTTTAATTTTTGAAGCTAAAAGACAGCGTGATTTTAAATAATTTAATCAAATGAATTCAGATACTCTCTTTTATATTATCATAGGTATTATTAGTGTTAATTTCATAAAAGATAAAATCCTTGATGCCTTAAACGCAAAGCATTTTAATGATCCAATTCCCAATGAATTAGCTGATGTTTTTGATAAAGATGCCTATAAGAAATCTCAAGCTTATAAAGCTGTAAATTATAGGTTTGGAATTTGGTCGTCTCTATTTTCTCTAGTTCTAACTCTTAGCTTTTTACTTCTAGATGGTTTTGAATACGTCGATACTATTGCTAGAAGCTATTCAGAAAACCCAATAATTATTTCGTTAATATTTTTTGGTATAATTATGCTTGCTAGTGATATTATTTCTACACCTTTTTCTTATTACAAAACCTTTGTTATTGAAGAGCGTTTTGGTTTTAATAAAAGCACTAAAAAGCTCTTTATTATAGACAAAATCAAAGGCTTATTTATGATGGCAATACTTGGTGGTGGTTTATTAGCTTTAATTGTTTGGTTTTATCAAGCTACTGGACAATATTTTTGGTTGTATGCATGGGCATTAATTACTGGATTTACTGTATTTATGAATATGTTTTATGCGCGTTTAATAGTCCCATTGTTTAATAAGCAAACACCTTTAGAGGATGGCGAATTACGAAACAAAATTTCTGACTATGCAAATTCTGTGGGGTTTAGCTTAAAAAAGATTTTTGTTATTGACGGTTCTAAACGAAGTACTAAGGCCAACGCTTATTTTTCTGGATTTGGAAGCGAGAAACGTGTCACACTGTTTGATACTTTGATTAATGATTTGGATGAAGAAGAAATCGTTTCTGTTCTAGCGCATGAAGTTGGACATTATAAGCGTCAACATATTATTTTTAATCTTTTTGCTTCAATTCTATTAACAGGGTTGACGCTGTTTATTTTATCAATCTTTATATCTAACCCATTACTATCTAATGCTATTGGTGTTGAGATACCAAGTTTTCATGCAGGTCTTATTGCTTTTGGTTTGCTCTACTCGCCTATTTCAGAACTAACTGGACTTATTATGAATTACTTTTCACGTAAGTTTGAATACCAAGCAGATGACTATGCAAAAAACACCTACAAAGCAGAACCACTAATTAGTTCATTAAAAAAACTATCTAAAAACAGCTTGAGTAATTTAACACCGCATAAAGCTTATGTTTTTATGCATTATTCGCATCCAACATTATTTCAGCGTATTGAGAATATGAGAAAATAGTATATTTAAGAAACCAAAATCTTATGTGGGAAGAAAAGCTAAAATACTTCGACAAGCTTGTTGATCAATGTGATCGCTTTGAGCGTAAAGGCAAAAAGATGATTTATACCTCTGCAAATGGCTATATGTTTGCTTTATTAAACAAAGCTGGAGAGATAGGTTTTAGATTACCTAAACCTGTAGCTACAAAGTTTATGGAAGAGCATAACACTGGTCCTTATTATTCTTATGGCGCCAAAATGAAAGACTATGTGTTAGTCCCAGAATCACTCTACGACAATGAAAAGTTACTGGTAGATTTCTTAAATCAGAGTTATGATTTTGTAATGAGTTTGCCTAAGAAATAAAAAATATTGATTCCTTATTACTTTACTGGATATTAAATTGAAATATATCAGATTCTGAAGTATTTCCAGCTGCATCTCTAGTAACAACTCTCCAATAATAAATATTGCCTGAGACAACTGCAACAGTCAATTGGCTTGCAGAAATATTACTTGTGGCTAATTCCGGTGGATTTATAGTACTTAAATACACATCATAATCAACAATATCATCATCGACATCACTTCCACTCCATTGCAATGTCACTGAGTTTGTTGAAGGCAGTGTTTGTGCGATAGTAGGTGAAATAATTTCTGCTTGAAAAGGTGGATAGGTTTGTATAGCTTCTCCTGCATTATAAAAATTCCAGGTTTCACTTTCTAATATTTCATCATTAAAGGCATAGTTTACAAACCATCTATATGAAACAGCTCTTTGAATAGTTACTGGGTATATAAAATCTTCCGTTTCGTACTCTGTAATACTATTAGTCGATAAATTTTCTACAGTGAGTATATAACTTTGCGCATTGTTATTAGGCTCCCATTCAAAAAGTACAGTGCTTTCGGTAGGTGTAATATTTGTACCTTCAGTACATAAAGAACTTTCGAACGGAAATATTAATTGAACGCCCTCAACATCATCAGGAATTTCACCATTTGGTATAAGCGTATTTATATTATCATCAGTAGTATCTACGCATCCTTGAACAAGTAGTACAAAACAAGTAAGCTTAATTAGTCTTTTCATTGTTTGATAATTTTATAAGTTGAAACTCTTGTTTTTGAAACCACAGAAATTATATACATACCTGAATCAAAGCCTCTTGTATCCAATGCTATATTCCGAGTTTCACTTCTATATTTTTTACTTAAGACCAACTTTCCAACAACAGAATAAATGTTTACAAAAATTTCTTCATCTTCATTAATATTGTCAATATTAACTATATCATTGAATGGATTAGGAGAAACAATAAAATCTTTTGTATTAAAGATGACATCATTAAAAGTACCTTGACATTCTAAGTCTGTACTTACTTTTAGCGTATTTGCGCCTTCTTTTAAATCTAATGTTATTGAAGAATTATGTGTTGTAAACGCTTCGCCATTAAACACAAAATTATAGCGAGTACTGCCAGACATTTCTACTACAATTCTATTTCCTGAAGCTACTCTACTTGCAAAAACTTCTAATGGATTGGGTTCTGTTATAACTATTGTATAACAAGCTTGATAATTTGGCCATTCTTCAATAGTAATACACATTTCATAAGTGCCCGCTAATAGATTAAGTATATCTATATCATTAATAAAATTATACTCTTGAAAAAAGTCTTCTCCTATAAGCGTAACCCTATAAGAATAAGCCTCTTGAGACACTATTGTTATTTGACCATCATTACTGTTTAAACAGGTTTCGCTAAGTATAGAAATTGCAAAATTATCATTTGCTAATCCAGGAAAAGGACATCCAAATAAATCTACAGGAACACCAAATTCTGTTCCTGGACATAAGTCTTCAGTATTAGGCACACCATCGTTATCTGCATCTTCACAAATGATCTGATAAGTCGCACTATCATCTTTGTCCCAGTTATCGTATGTTCCATCTGTATTAGAAATTACCGCTACTGGATCATCTACCAAAATACATCCTAAATCCGGATTATTTATAGCATTAAATATTTGCAGATTTTCATTATTACCATTTTGAAGATTTAACTGATCTGCTATCAACGTATTTGATTGACAAAATAGAGTTTCCAGATTAACATTTTGAGTAACACTTAAGCTACTAAGAAGATTAGATGAACAGTTGAGTTCTTTTAGATTTGTTAGTACATCAACATTTAAAGCATTGAGACTATTATTAGCAACATCTATATTGACTAAATCTGAATTGAAATCTAGGTTTAAAGTTGTTAATCCATTGTTTGAAACATCTAAAGAGATTAAGTCCGTAAGCGATGTTAAATCTATATCCGTAATCGTATTATTAGAGGCATCTAAATTTGTCAAAACTATATTATTACTAAGGTCTACTGCAGAAACATTATTAACTTCAAAATTTAAATTAACTAAGCTCACAAAATCCTCAATACCAGTTAGGTCCGAAATTTCTCTAGAAGAGATATTTAAAAAAGTGAGACTTTCAATAGTTGCGGTGGTCACATAATCGTCTAATGGTGCTGTATCATAGCCTAAATCAATTAAAGCTTGTTCAAAATTGTCATCAGGGACAAATGTTTGCCCAAAAAAGCAATCTGTAGCAAACTGAGCTGTTGCATCAATGCTCCAAGTCGCTCCTGCTGGTACAGTACCATTATCTGTTTCAATACATGTTAAGTCTGGATTGCTTTGCGCATTGAGATTGGTTAATATGCTATTTTGTCCGTTTCTAATATTTAAAATTTCAAGTGAATTAGATTGACAACTCAAACTTGTTACATTTTGATTTAACTGAAAATCGAGCTCAACAATAGCATTAGCATCACAAATAAAATCATTTAAACTTGGTACTTCACTAGGTAAAAAAGAAGTGAATACATTATTAGAAATATCCAAAACTGCCAGATTGGTATTTTGAGTTAAATCAATACTAGCTATTGAATTGCTTGAACAATTTAGAGTTGTAAGTGCCAAATTACTTGCTGTATTAACAGTACTTAACTGATTATTAGAGACATTTAGAGTTATTAAGTTCATGTTTGAACTGACATCAATAGTAGTGATCGCATTGCTTGAACAATTTAAATCTTCTAAAGCTTCAAAATCTTCGATTCCAGTTAAGTCAGCAATGTTATCTCCGCTCACATCCAAGCCTATTATGTTTTCAATATTAGCTGTTAAAACATAATCATCTAACGGTCCAGAATCATAACCTAAATCAATTAAAGCTTGTTCAAAATTATCGTCAGGTACAAAAGTTTCGCCAAAATTACAATCTGTATTATAGCTCGCTGTCGCATCTTTTAGCCAACTTGCAGGAATAGTATTTATAGCATCTACTTGAATACAGTCTAAGCTTGGGTTATTGGTAGCATTAAAACTGGCTATATCAGCATTTATACCATTTTGAATATTAACAGACTCAACCAAGTTATTAGAAATATTAATTGAAATTATTTCTGGACAAAACTCTGTTTGATTAGCTTGGTATACACAAGCTGAAATTGCCATTGTGGTTAAATCTAAGCCATCAACAATTTGATTGTTACTAAGGTTTAAGGTCTTTAAACTTCCAAGGTTATTTGATAACGTGAGATTTGAAATTTGATTTGTATTACAATCGACCTCAATAAGAGCAAAGTTATTATTCAAATTTAAAGATGTTAACTCATTATTGGAGGTGTACAGATATTCTAATGCTCCATTTCCACTTAAATTCAAATCAGTCAAGGCATTAAAATTACAGTCTAATCGCTTTAAAAGTGGACTTGATGCAACATTTAAACTTGTTAAACTATTTTGAGCTGCGGATAACTCTACTACATTTATATTATCGGTTAAGTCTATTGAAGTCATTTGGTTGCTTGTAACATCTAATAGTTCCAAAGCCCCATTAGCACTAAAATCTATTTGGGTAATTTCATTAGATCTACAATTAAAGTTTTGAAGTGCCTGATAATTATCCAAAGCTACATTTGATAAACTATTATTTGCACAACTAAACACTGTGAGTGTCGTATTAATAATAGTAGAGGTTGTCATATTATTAATACTATTGCTATTGCAATTTAAATTCTCAAGAACAGGATTATTGCTTATATCTAATGTTGTTAATTCATTATTTGAAGCATTAAGAATTCTTAAAAGTTGATTACTACCTACATTTAAGGCCGCTAATTCATTATCAGCACAATCTATAATTTCGAGGTTAGCATTAGCGGATACATCTAAATTGTTTAAGTCGTTTCCGGCGCAAAAAAGCGCTACCAAATTATCTGTACCGCTAAAATCAAACACATTTGTGGTATCATCAATAAAATTTGAACTACAATTTAATCGCTCCAAAAATGTCAAATTACTAACATCTAAAGCCTCTAGAAAGTTAGCACTACAATCTAACTCTACCAATGCTTTAAAATCTGTAATCCCAGTTAAATCCAAAATACCAGAATCACTTACATCTAAGGTTTGAAGCAGCTCAATATTTGCAGTCAATACTTGGCCATCAATGACATTATCATAACCAAAATCAATTAATTTTTGTTCAAATACTAGATCTGGGATTAGTGTGATTCTATTATTTACACAATCATCATTATAAGACGCTATTGTATCAATCTGCCAAGCCGCAGGAATGTTTCCTAAAACTGCGTTATCAACATTAATACAAAACAAGCTTGGATTTCCTGTAGCATTTAATGCTGCTAAAGCTGCATTATTTCCATTAGCTATATCAAGTGTCATTAATGCATTATTACTGCATAAGAGTGATATTAAAGCTGTATTAAACGAGACATTAAGATTCTCTATTTGGTTGTTAGAACAATCTAAATCTGTCAAAGCAAGATTTGTATCTAAACCTAAAACTGAGATTAAATTATCAGAGCAATTGAGCGTTTGCAATGCTGCAAAATCTTGAATACCTGTTAAATCTGATATGGCCAAACTAGAAACATCCAAATTGGTTAACATATCAATATCTGTAGTTGCTACAAAATTGTTAAGCGTTCCATCTGTATCTATACCTTGGTCGATTAATGCTTGTTCAAAATTATCATCTGGAACATATGTCCCACAATTCAAATTGTAATCAGCAGTAGCGTCTTTTTGCCATCCTGGAGCACCATTTGCAAAGACAACATCATCGACTTCTATACAAAACAGATTGGGGTTATTTATAGCATTAAAATTAGTTATTGCTGCATTATTTCCATTAACTGCGCTTAACGCAAACAAGTTATTATCATTACATAAAATTGATGTTAGAGCTGTGTTGCTTGATAAGTCAAGACTCTCTATCTGATTGAAAGTACAATCCAAATCTGTGAGAAGTGGGTTGTTATCAAGCGCTAAACTTTTTAGATTATTACTAGAACAATTTAAAGTTGTTAACCCTGTATTACTAGATACATCCAAATTTGAAATCGTATTATTTTGAATGTTCACTAATACTAATGCTGTATTAGCAGTAAGGTTTATATCGGATAAGGCATTATCAGATATATCTAAATCTTCTAGGTTTGTATTAGCCGATAAATCAATGCTCTCGATAGCATTAGTACTTGCATCTAAAACTTCTAAAGCTAGAAAATCTTCAATACCTTCTAAACTAACAATAGACGCATTAGAAACGTCTAGCATTATTAAACCCTCAATATTAGCTCTCAGCACCAAATTGTCTAAAACATCATCATAACCTTGATTGATAAGTTCTTGCTCAAAATTATCATCTGGCACATACGTAAAAATATCTATACATATTGCATCGCTATAATAAGTAAAGTCATCTTTAATCCAACCATTTGGTGTGAAGTTAGTATCTATTTGAATACAGAATAAATCTGGATTATCAGATGAATTTAATGTTGAAATAAGACTATTGTAGCCATTAGCTACAATAAGTGACGTCAATAGGTTATCAGAAACATTAATTGTAGCAGCACCTTGACATAAAGTCAAAGGATTGGTTTGTGGGTCAGGGCAAACAAGTGTATTGATATTACTTAAGTCTAAACTTGTTAAAACATTATTTGATACTTCTAGATTTTTTAAAACTGTATTTGTTGAAAGATTTAAAGTGTTTATTTGGTTTGAAGCACAAAACAAACTTTCTAAATTGGTATTGCTATCAAAGTTTAAAGCTCCAGTGATTCTATTATTTGAAACATTTAGAAACTTAAGGCTTGTATTAAGAGAAACATCTATTTGACTTAGTCTATTATCATTGCAAACCAAGATTTCAAGACTTATAAAATCCTCAATTCCAGAAAGATCAGCTATCTCTAAATCTATAATATTTAATGAAGTGACATCTGTAATTCTATCAGTAAACACTAAGCCATTATTAGCGATACCATCCCCCATACTATTTGCATCTCCTAAATTAACTTCAGAACCATCTTCTGCATGGGTTTCTAAGTAATTTTCAAAATTTGCATCTGGTATTGATGTCGTTTGAGAAAATAACGAACTGCTAAAAACACAAATAACACAAAGAGATATAAGACTTGTTTTCATAAGATTAGTTTAAGATTGACCCTAACTACTTTTAGTCTTTATGTGTTTTTTTATGATAGTGTAATTGCTTCTCTAGTTTAGCTTGAATCTTTGTGATTAGCTCTTCTTTATACTTTGGGTTTTCTTTAATGTTTTTCCAAACAAAATGGTTTTCAACATCAACACCATTTAACTTCATTTGTTCTCTAGCCAATTCAAACGCTTTCTCTATGTCTTCTCTGGTTACTTCCCAGTATACTAACTCCCCATGCTCTGCATGAACCACTTCATACTTTCTATTGTGGTAATTATTTATAGGTAATTCATCTTCATGGGTATCAAAATTTGGTTGACTAATTGATGGTGTGCCGCCATTAGTAGTTTTACCCATTAAATCGTATATCTCAGAAATTTGACTCTTTAATGCATTTATTTCTTCTGATTGACTCGCAATTTTATCTTCTAGCTTTTCAATAATGGGATTGTTATCATTTTTATTTAAACCTACTGCTACATTAACCATGCTTATTTTATGGCTTGTATGATTTTCTGACCAAGCTACCCCAACAATATTTTTAATCTGCTTGACTTTAATTTTTGATGGAGGTATTGCAATACCGCTACCGTCATTCATTCCGCTTGGAATTATATAATCTCCAATATTTACCTTTCCATAAACTTTAACAGGTACTTGTCCCATAAAAGCAACTTTTTCATATAAATGTTCAAGATTTTTTTGTGGCATATTACCTAAAACGATAGGTTTAAAAGAAACAACCATTGTACGTTCTGCGCCTTCTATATTTTTTGAAATTTTCCCTCCTTTTAATCCAACAATGTCTCCAAAAGACATGTCTTCATCAGAATTTTCTCGTTCTAAATATTCTGCATAATCTCCAGACCCCGAAGCATATGTTACCCCTTGATAAGTAATTTTATTATTATCATAAATGATTTTATTGTTTTGGGATCGCTCCCATACTAAAGTTGCAAAAACAGCTTGAACAGTTGCAGACACTAACTCTACACCTGCAAAAGCGATATCCGCAGGCCCAGGCGACGCTAAGCATCCACCAAGACCAACACAAGCTCTAAAATCTGTTGAAGCCTTAATAAGTTGAGCAGCAGCAATAACCTCATAAGCAATTCCAAATCCTAAGTCTACGTTTGAGTCATAAATATCAAACTCTAAAGAAGATTGGTCGAATCTATAATCTGCATTTTCTCCGAATTCGGTTGGGGTTTCACCTTCAATTCTACCCCAAGGCTCAACACTCTGAGTATCATAAAATGTAATAAAATTTGTATCGTTATTTCTTCCTCCATTAACTCGTATTGCTAAACCATTATTTCCTCCGTCGATTAAAAGCGGGTGGTTTGTAATTCTTGCATAATCTTGGTCAACATTAGGCATATTTGATGTTATTCTTACCTGAGAACCTAATCCATTGATAAGTGTAGCGCCATTAATATTTGTTGTACCATTTAGAGTTGAGCTTAAATTAACCGTTAAATTATCAGCTACCAAATCTCCAAAACTTGCTTGACCGTTAACATTTAAATCATTTAATGTTGTTAAGCCAAGGACATCTAAAGTCCCTTCCAAATTTGAGTCACCACCTACTCTTAGACTTCCGGACAAGTCTGTTGGTCTTTGATTATTAACATTAAAAGCTTCATTTAAATTGGTTACGCCATCTACGGTTAAAGTTCCCGATAGATAACTAGGAACATTATCATTAACATTTAAAGCATCATTAAAATTTGCTGGTCCTTCAACAAGCAACTGGCCGTTTAAAGAAGTATTACCATCTACATCAAGGTTTCCTGATGCAGTTATATCTCTATGTTTTGCATAAGGTAAATATGTAAGCTCTTCTACACTTATTAATGTAAAATCTGAACCACCTTCAAAATCAATTTCAACTTTTAATAATTTAGTACCGCCATCCCAACTTATGCTTTTAAATGCGTCGTTGTCTTTACCAATTATGAGATTTACACGACCAAACTCGTCAGTTTCTGTAATTCTGGTTTCTTGAAATTCAGGTGGACTTTGCTCATTATCGCCATCTATGATTGAAAACCTCATATTAATAGTCGTCTGTGGCAAATAATTATCTGGTGAGTTTACACCTGGCAATTCTAATTCGTCAGGCCCAATGATTACCGCCTGATAAGTTAAACCATCAGTTTGTGCGAAAATTTGTGATGTTATGCAAAAAAATAATGCTATGAGTAGAATTCTTTTCATGATTGCTGATTTTATATTTTCTCTTATTTAGATTTAATGAGTTTAGAATTAAAGTGTTTACTTCCAGAAATAACTTTCAGAAAATATGCACCACTTTGTATAGTGCTAAATTGTAGGTCAATTTTTTGAGCAGCTGAAAAGCGGTTAGAATATATCAACTTGCCAGAGACATCATTAAGCAAAACCATTATGTCATTTTGTATCGGACTAATAAAGTCAATGGTCAATTGTTGATTGAATGGATTTGGATATACCTTAACGTCCAAATTATAATTTACATCTTCAACGATAGTTATATTAAATAATGGTTGTTGATAGCCTTGTCTTAAGACATAATTACTATTTCTATGTGTGCCAATAACACTAGATTGACCTATACTTTGACTCACATTATACGTTCCTTGTGAAGTACTTATTGTTTGAGAAGAACCACTGCTACCAATATTAGAGCTAATGATTCTATACCTTGTATTCGTTTGGGCTAAACATACTTCTGCAACGCAAAACAGAATTAATATTGGTAAAAATGCTTTCATAACTATTTATAAATCTAGAACTAAATCTCTATCAATTTTAATGTTTCTCTTAATGTCCACCTTTTGTCTACTGAAAACCGAAAACTTCTAAAAATCGCAATTACAATTGGGCAGATTGATTATAAAACCAATACCAAACTGATGCGCATTAAGTCCTAATTTTTCTTGTGTACTTCCGCTATTAGCTAAGGTTGTTTTCCCATAATTATAGACCGCTGAAATTGCCGCATATTTTGAAACGGGATATTGCATTTCTAATCCGCCTCTAAAAAACACAATGGTATTATTAAACTCTTCATTACCTACTAGATTAAAAACCGCATTGTTTATGGTTTGGTTTCCTCTTACCATAATCTCTGGTGATACAGATACATTAGCAAAAAAATAAAGATCTCTTAATTGAAATAACTGAATACTCATACCTGCTTTAAGTCCTAGGTAACTCACATCCCATTCAAAAAAGTTGTTTACGCTATTCTCACTACCGATTGCGCCGTAATTATTATAAGTAGCCCCAAGAGATAAAAACAATGTTTTACTTGGATTGATACTCTGTCTGTAACCCATACCATAATAGGTTTTAGAAGTAGATAACAAATTATCTAGTGGTTGACCCTGAGAATTTTCATAATCAAAAGAAGATATGGTCGTACCAATCTCAAAATAGAGTTGCTGACTTAGACATGTGCAACTAACCATTAATGCTATTATAAAAAGTGTATAATTTTTCACTCCTTTCCAGTTTTGTTGAGAGCTAATGTAGTTGCGAAAATCAATTGAAAAAAGAAAAAAAAGCAATGTCCACCTTTTGTCCACTTATAAAAATCAGCTTAAATCAAAAAAATAATCACCTTTATTATAGGTAGACAACGATTTATATTTAATTTATAAACTTTTGAAAATCAATTATTTAAAATAAATAAACAAATAATATTATCTTGAGTAAGATAACAAGCTAAACACATGAGAAAGTCTAAGCGTATTAATAATGTCCTCTTTTTAGAAAAAAATAGAATTGTCTACTCTGAGGTGGACAAATTTCTGGTCGTCCTAATTTTGTGCTTTTTAATGATAACTACTTCAACATTTTCACAGGATAAAAAGTATATAGATAGTATCACAAAAATTTATAATAATCTTGAAAATGACAAGTCAAAGATTAAACTTGCTCACCAATTATTTAAAATTCAAATTTATAAGGATATAGATGTAGCTAAGAGGTATGCTGATGAGCAACTCGAGCTATCAAAAAAGATAAAATATACAAAAGGTGAAGGTACAGCCTATAGAGATTTAGCAAAATACTACAGATATGCCTCAAAACCAGACTCCGCCAGGTATTACTTTATGGCATCTGTAAAAAACTTCACTGTTAATGGAAATAAGGAGAGGCTTTGCACTGCTTTAGACAGATACGCCACTTTTGAAGTTATAGAAGGTAATTTTGATAAGGCTATAGAAATTGTAAATCAAATGATTTCTACAGCACTAGAGCTAAAAAACGGTAGAATACTAGTGGATGCATTACAACGAAAATCTGTTGTACTACTTGATATGGCTAACTATAGCTCTGCAATGGAAGTTGTACTAAAATCTGTGCAAATCGCAGATACAATGAAGCCAAAATACACATTAGGCAAAGCTATTGGACTATCAGACATTGGTAGGGTAGAGATTCATAGAAACAATTATAAAGCATCTATAGACCCAACAAAAAGAGCCTTAAAATTATTAGAAGAATTAAATAATCTTAAATGGCAAGCTATTGTACTTAATCAATTAGGAAATGCATATTGGCATTTAGAAGATTATGACAATGCATTAACTTCATACGAACAAAGTTTAAAAATTGTTACTGAACAAAACAGACAAGATTATATGGCTGTAGCCTTAGATAACATAGCTGGGATTTATTCTAAAAAAGGGCAATACAAAAAAGCACTTAGTATGGCTCAAAAGGCGCAAGCCATAACCCTAAAAATCGGAACAATTAGTAATAAGATAAATAGTTATGGAAGCATAGCAGATATTTACTTAGAAAATAATTATCCTAAGAAATCTATATATAATTATACTAAAGGCATTCAAATTGCTGACTCAGTAAACGCAATAGATGATTTATACACTTTATATAGAGGCCGTAGTAGTGCCTATAGTAATAATGGTAATTACAAGCAAGCTTTACTAGACTACAAAATATATAAAAAGCTATACGACAGTATTTTTAGCACTAAGTCAGAAAAGTATATAGAAGAACTTAAAACAAAATTTAATATTCAGAAAAAAGAGAGTGAAATCCTTATTAAAGAAAAGGAAATCAGGCTATTAGAAGAGCGAAAACAAAAAGCCGAAAATCAACGCTTATTCTTTATTATCACTGCTGGTGGAATTCTACTCTTTGCTTTGTCTGTAATTTATGGATTGAGACAAAAAATGAAACGCAATAAAACTGAAAGAGAAAAACTAGATATCGATTTAGGGTTTAAAGAAAAACAATTAACCACTCATGCGCTTCACCTTGCCCATAAAAATGAAGTGTTATTAGACTTAAAGGAGCAATTAAAATCCATAAAATCCGAGAGTAATAACTCTAGAGGATTTCAGAATATTATCAATAATATCAACCTAGATATCAATAATGATAATAACTGGGAACAGTTCAAATCTTACTTCGAAGATGTCCATAAAGACTTCAATACCAAAATAATAAAGACATATCCAGAAGTAAGTAATAACGATTTAAGGCTTATGTCGCTATTAAAAATGAATCTATCGAGTAAGGAAATAGCCAACATTCTAAATATCTCAGCTGAGGGCGTAAAAAAAGCAAGATATCGCCTAAGGAAAAAACTAAATCTATCTACAGAAGAATCACTTCAAGAATTGGTACTTACGATGTAATGCTTTTTTAAAACAATTTTCCACTCTCTATATGAATCAAAAACTAGAACATATGCCTAGAACCAAAACCATCTTTAATATGTCTACACCTCTAATAAAGTCAATCCGTTTTATAATGCTAATTGTGGTGATTGTTTCTTCAAAATTGCATAGCCAAAACGAAAAAAGAGTAGACAGTTTGCTAACTGTTTTAAAGCAACAAAAAGACACTGTAAAAATCAACACTTATACACAGTTGTTTATAGAACATATCAATGTAGATCCTGAGATAGCAAAAAAGTACTTGGATGCCGAAATGAAGCTTGCGGAAGCCATAAAAAACAAAGAATTTATAGCGCGTACAAAAATAAATTATGCTGTATACCTATTCAACAAATCAAAGTTCAAGGAATCAATTGATGTACTTGATAAATTACTAATAGAATTTGACGAATTAGATAATGATTATTATAAAACTGTAGTGCTGGTTAACAAAGGAAATGCCCTAAGAGAGCTAGGCTTTTATGAAAAAGCGCTTGAGGCGCATATAGAATCTTTGAAAATAAAAGAGGCAATTAATGCAGATAAGGAAAGTATAGCTATTAGTTATTGGAATATTGGAAACCTTCAAGACGACGTGGGCAGAACAGAGGATGCTATTGCGTATTACAAAAAATCAAAAATCCTTTTTAAAGAACTAAATTCAGAATCAGATACCATAATACTAAATATTATGATTGCTGAAGACCTATCAAAAATCGAAAAAATACAAGATGCCATTCCGCTTTATAAAGACGCCGTTAATTTCTTTAAAAAATACAATGCCAAGCAAGATTTGGCTAAAATCTATCAATATTTAGGTAAAAGCTATACCGAATATGATAGTCTGGATGTGTCTTTAAATTATTTCCAAAAAGCCTTAGCTATAAACAAAGATTATTCTCAAGAAGCTTATGTTGGATTAGATTTAAGGCAAATAGGTGAAATCTACATGAAAAAAAATCAACCCAATAAAGCGATACCATATTTTAAAGAGTCTTTAGATATTTCTAATAGTCTAAGCTTAAAAGATGAAATATCTAAAAACCATGAATCCTTAGCACGAGCAAAAGCCTTCGTTAATAATTACAAAGAAGCCTACACTCACTTAGTTAGTCACAAAACTATAAGTGAAGAGTTACTTAATGCAGAAAACATTGAACGAATGAATGAGCTTGAAGTTAAATACAAAACCGAGAAAAAAGAAAAAGACTTACTACTAAAAGAAAACGAAATTCAACTTTTAGAAGAACGCAAACAAAAAGCTGAAAATCAACGTTTATTCTTTATAATCACAGCCTTTGGAATTCTACTTTTTGCAATATCATTTATCTACGGATTAAAACAAAAAATGAAGCGTAACAAAATAGAACGCGAAAAGTTAGACAGTGATTTAGAATTCAAAGAAAAGCAATTAACCACTCATGCACTTCACTTAGCCCACAAAAACGAAGTGTTACTAAACTTAAAGGAACAATTAAAATCTATAAAGTCTCAGAGTAATAATTCCAGAGGATTTCAGAATATTATCAATAATATTAATCTTGATATTAATAATGATAATAATTGGGAACAGTTTAAATCCTATTTTGAAGACGTACATAAGAACTTCAACTCCAAGATAATGAAAACTTATCCTGAGGTAAGTAATAATGACCTAAGACTTATGTCACTCTTAAAAATGAATCTCTCAAGCAAAGAGATTGCCAACATTCTTAATATATCTACAGAAGGTGTAAAAAAAGCACGTTATAGATTGCGAAAAAAATTAAATCTATCTACCGAAGAGTCACTACAAGAATTAATTATATCTATATAAATCAAGTGGTTATATCTTTTTGTCCACTATTTGTCCGTGGCTATAAATACTATAGTCCACTGATTGTCCGTACATAAAACTTTATAAATACTCTTTCACTCAATACGTTTGCCAAGTCATTATATAATGACTACCAGTTTTGTGGTGTCTTGCGCTGGATATGGCTGCAGACTTCCAGTTGCAAGCCGCTACAAAAACTAATACTTACAATAAAATGCAAACACTATGAATTCCTCTAAAAACAAATCAAAACGGGCTAAGCGTTCTAAAGAAAGATTAGCTTTTACTATTTTTTTAATTCTATCGGCTGTATTTATATTTTCTTAAACGCTAGCCAATAAACACAAACAAAACTATGGGACTACTACTTCTATATAAAATCTTCTGCTGGGTAATGAAGGGAAAAAGAAAGCCTGCGCTTTTTAAAGAATAACCTCTCCATATAAATCAAAGTCTTCAGCTTCTATGACTTTAACAGTCGCAAACTCTCCAGTTTTAAGATAAGTTGTAGTGGCGTCTATCAACACTTCGTTATCCACATCTGGGGAATCAAATTCGGTACGGCCAACAAAGTAATTACCTTCTTTACGATCAATAACTACTTTAAACTCCTGCCCTATTTTTTGCTGATTGAGTTCCCATGAGATTTGAGATTGTATCTCCATGATCTGATTGGCTCTATCAATTTTAACGTCCTCAGGCACATCATCTTCAAGATTATAAGCATGTGTATTCTCTTCATGAGAATAGGTAAAGCAACCTAAGCGTTCAAAACGCATGTCTTTAACCCATTGCTTTAAGGTCTGAAAATCGTCTTCGGTTTCGCCTGGATAACCAACAATTAAGGTAGTTCTTATAGTCATTTCAGGCACTTTAGCCCTAAACGTCTTAAGTAACTTTGTCGTTTTTTCTTTAGTGGTGCCACGACGCATACTTTTTAAAATAGAATCTGAGATATGTTGCAACGGAATGTCTAAATAGTTACAAATTTTTGGCTCGCGCTTCATAATATCTAAGACATCCATCGGAAAACCAGTTGGAAACGCATAATGCAAACGAATCCACTCAATACCTTCAACTTTTACTAAGTTTTCTAAAAGTTCAGCAAGATTTCTCTTTTTATATAAATCTAAACCGTAATAGGTTAAGTCTTGTGCTATCAGAATTAATTCTTTAACACCATTAGCAGCTAATTTTTCAGCTTCTGTGACCAAATCTTCAATTGGAGTACTTTTGTGTTTTCCTCTCATCAACGGAATAGCACAGAAACTACAAGGGCGATCACAACCTTCAGCAATCTTTAAATACGCATAGTTTTTAGGCGTTGTAGTTAAACGTTCACCAATTAATTCATGCTTATAATCTGCACCAAGGGCTTTTAATAAACCCGGAAGTTCAGTCGTCCCAAAATACTGATCTACATTTGGGATTTCCTTTTCTAAATCAGGCTTATAACGCTCGCTTAAACATCCTGTAACAAAAACTTTATCAACTTCGCCGTCTTCCTTCTTTTGCATGTAGTGCAAAATCGTATTTACACTTTCCTCTTTGGCATTATTAATAAAACCACAGGTATTAATTACAACGACATTACCTTCCTGCTCATGTACCACATCTTTACCACTAGCCTTTAATTGCCCCATCAATACCTCACTGTCGTAAACATTTTTACTACAACCTAATGTTACCACATTGATTCTGTTCTTCTTAAGAGTTTTTGTGCGCATAGTCTTTAAATCAGCATGCAAAGATACATAATGATTTAGGATATTCGACTAATGAATTTAGTGTTCCTATTTTAAACTTTACATGGATTTATTAGTCTTATATAAAAAACCAAATCAAAAACCATGCGAATTACTTATACACTTTTAGTATTTATCATAATGCTTTCATGCAGTTCTACAGAAAGTATGCCTCAAGAGACACCAAATAATAACACTGGTGTTTATTTTCCTCCATTAAATTCTGATGACTGGGAAAGCACATCGACAATAGAGTTAGGCTGGAATGAAACCGCTAAACAAGAACTTTTGAACTTTCTAGAACATAGCGATACCGAAGGATTTATCATCCTTTATGAAGGAAAAATAGCTATGGAAAACTATTTTAATGGTGCTAATGCGTTTACAAACAATCCCTGGTTTTCTGCTGGTAAAACACTAACCGCTTTTACTTTATGCATAGCTGAACAAGAAGGTTTAATTAATTTGAACAATCCGTCTTCAGACTATTTAGGTGTCGGTTGGAGTAGTTTAACCTCTACTGAAGAAATGGCCATCAAGGTTAGGAATCACGTGACAATGACCACTGGATTAGATTACACAATGGGCTTGTATTGTACTGATTTTGATTGTTTAACTTACCTAGATGAGCCTAATAGTTTCTGGTATTACCATAATGCGCCATATACTTTAACACAGTCTATTATTTCTGGAGCAGTTAACACTACTTTTGATAGCTATTACAATTCAGGATTAAAAGACAAGATTGGTATGCAAGGTGGTTGGGTTTCGTTAGGCTACAACCGTTTTTACGCAAGTACAGCAAGGAGTATGGCAAGGTTTGGTTTATTGTGTTATAACAAAGGCACTTGGGATAATACAGAAATTTTGAATGAAGCTTATTTTAATGAAATGACACGTACATCTCAGAATCTTAATCCTGCTTATGGTTATTTATGGTGGTTAAATGGAAAATCGTCTTACATTTTACCTAGCTCTCCAATAGCATTTAACGGAAAGTTAATACCAAATGCACCAGACGATTTAATAGCGGGTTTGGGTGCTAACGATCAAAAATTATACATCTTACCAAGCGAAAAATTAGTCATTATACGAATGGGCGGTAATGGTGGCGAAGGTCAATTAGGACCATCAGGTTATGATAACTTACTTTGGGAGAAAATTAATGCGGTGATTGATTAATGCTGTCAGTTCGAGTGTTCCGACTGTGGTCATTGAGACGATTCGAAATGTGAACGTCGGAATGTATCGAGAACTAATCCACAACTTCTCGATACGATTCTTCATACTTCAGAATCACTCGAAGTGACAATAAAAATTAGTTGTAATTCTTTGGAGCTATTCTAGTTTTTGAAGCTTGCTCATACACATAAGCCCATTCTAGTAATTGCTTTTCACGTAAACGACCAGAAATAAAAGTCAACCCCATTGGTCTTCCATTATCTTGATAACCCATTGGTACTGTTAAAGCAGGATATTCTGCAACCGCAGCAAAACCTGCATGATAGTTATTAATAGACAAGAATCCGTCAAGATTTTGAGCTTGCATTGGGGTATCAAAATATTGTCTGCCATTTGTTTTCAAGGTGTCTTTAATACGTTCTAAGAAAGTAGCATCTCCTTTATCTTCTGAAATACCTATAAACAGATTTTGTCCGTAAGGCATCGCTATTAAAGAATCTTTTAAATTGAAAGCCATAAAATCTTCAATTGTTCGCATAGCAACATCCTTATTAGCGTAGCCTTCCATATACGCTGGCAAATCTTTCTTCATATCAAGATTAAGTAGTCTTAAAAAATTAGGCAAGCCTAATTGTTCTTCTTCAATTTCAACAATAACAGCACCTTTCGCCTTTAATACATCAAGAGCTTTCACATACAAGGTGTCTTCTAATAATCGCTTAGGCGCTCCAAAACGTTTTCCGTTAACAGAAGCCTTTTTTAAATCTTCGTAATAAAAGCCATTATCTAAAAGTGCATCAATTGTTTTTGAATCTGAAGTATCAGGGCCAAAAATAGCATCTAATACAATGGCATTATCTATCACTGTTTTGGTCATCGGACCTGTGGTGTCTAGTGTTGAAGATATTGGCACAACTCCAGAACGACTGACCAAACCTATTGTGGGTTTTAAACCAACTATAGAATTACTGCTTGCTGGTGATAAAATAGAACCAGATGTTTCACTGCCAATAGCTGCCGCTGCAAAATTTGCAGAAACCGAAACTCCACTTCCAGAACTAGAACCACCAGTATCAATAATTCGTCTTCCGTATGGGTTTAATGTTTGCCCACCAACAGCTGAATAACCACTAGGGCAATCGCCACAAAAGAAATAGGCCCATTCACTAAGGTTGGCCTTGCCTAAAATTATAGCGCCTTTAGATTTTAATTGCTTAACAATAAAAGCATCATTAGTTGTATTATCTTTTAATGCAACAGCTCCGGCTGTAGTTACCATACCGGAGGTATTAATATTATCCTTAAGAAGTATTGGCATGCCATAAATTGGATGATTTAAGTTGTTCTCATTAGCATCCGCTTCTTTTGCTTCCTTAATTACATTTGGGTTAATTGATATTACTGAATTCAAAGATAAATCATTCTCTCTGTCAAATTTTCTAATTCTGTATAGATAGAATTTTACAAGTTCTTCATAGGAGTATTTACCATTAGCTATCCAACCTTGGATGGAAGGAATATCTTCTTCCATAACCCACACCTTCATTGCATTGTAATCAGACTCTGTAAAATCTTCCATCTGCGGATTAATCTTAGCCCAAATCTCATCTTTCGTTATAACTTTAGAGTCTAGCACCTTAAACTCTCTAAAATCCTTGGTAGAAATTGCACTTAAATCATCTTCTTCAACAATGGTTTCTGATTCGTTAATTGGAGGTCTTGCCTCTTCAGATTTAGGATTGTCTTTACAAGAAAAAATAAATAATAATAGAAAGAGCTTAATATATCTAGTCATGGTAGTATTTTTTTTATAAAAATACGAAATACCATGTTATGTAGAAATCTTAGTTACGATCGCTAAAAGGAATTATAATTCCGTTTTCAATATAATTTTTTAACCCATTTAAGAGCATTGCCCAGCAAAAGGATGAATTTCTAAACTCATGATTATTATGCTGCCAATCTGAATGAGAGAACTTTAAAAGCGTTCCATTGTTACTTTCCTCCAATTCAATACCAAAAGTGGTTGGCATCCAATCACTACTAGCTTCTGTGATTTTTAAAAAGAAAACATCATTTTGTTTTACTTTTGAAACTTTAGCATACCAATCATATTGATCTGTAAAATTTAAATTATATACTGTATTTAGTTCTGGTTTTCCCGAAGATTTTAAGGTCCACCAATTATCTAAATGTTTTGGTAAAGAAAACGCATCAAAGACCTTCTCTTTTGATGCGTTAATGTATAAATCGAAAAGTATTCTATTTTCCATAATCTATTTAAAAAACGAATCCACAAACTCGTATTTATTGAAAACTTGTAAGTCTTCAATACCTTCACCAACACCAATGTATTTTACTGGGATTTGAAATTGGTCACTAATACCAATAACCACACCTCCTTTTGCAGTGCCATCTAATTTAGTAACTGCTAAAGACGTGACTTCAGTTGCTGCTGTAAATTGCTTAGCCTGTTCAAAAGCATTCTGCCCTGTTGAGCCATCTAAAACTAGTAATACATCATGAGGCGCATCACCTAACACTTTTTGCATCACGCGTTTTACTTTGGTCAACTCATTCATTAAGTTAATCTTATTATGTAAACGTCCAGCTGTATCAATAATAATTACATCTGCATCTTGCTTAACCCCAGATTCAAGTGCATCAAAAGCCACTGAAGCTGGATCACTACCCATTTCTTGTCGTATCATAGGTATGTCTACACGATTTGCCCAAACTTGTAACTGATCGATAGCCGCAGCTCTAAAGGTGTCTGCCGCGCCCAGAACGACTTTTAAACCTTTCTTTTTAAACTGATATGCTAATTTACCAATGGTGGTTGTTTTACCAACACCATTAACGCCAACTACCATTAATACATAAGGTGTCTTTTGACCATTGTCTTGTTTTGGTAATTCAGGAATGGTATAATCGGTTTCTTCGCCAGAATTAGTTTCTGATAATAAACCAGCAATCTCTTCTCTTAAAATCTGATTAAGTTCTGATGTGCCTAAATATTTGTCTTTAGACACCCGTTCCTCAATACGTTCTATGACTTTAAGTGTTGTATTAACACCAACATCACTAGTGACTAGAATTTCTTCTAAGTTATCTAATACGTCATCATCGACTTTAGATTTCCCTGCAACAGCTTTATTTAGTTTATTAAAAAATGACGATTTAGATTTCTCTAAACCTTTATCTAAGGTTTCCTTTTTTTCTGAGGAAAATATTTTTTTGAAAAAACTCATGTAAAAATTAATTTCTATTGAGAGTACAACAATCTTGCCTTTTGAAAAATACTGCTAAGTTGTCAGACATTGCTCAAATATAGCCATAAAAAAACTGCTTTCACATGAAAGCAGTTTTATAAATATCTTAAGTTTTAGCGCCTATTTTTTCGCTAAAAAATCTTTAACAAATTCTGGTGCCATTACTGACTCCACAAATGTGTAAGCTCCAGTTTTTGGAGACTTTACCATTTTGATAGCTTTTGTCAAACGCTTTGATCCTGTTTGTAAGGATGCTACTGATTTCTTTGCCATAATTTCTGTGGATTATTCTTTGTTACTTAATTTCTTTATGAACAGTCATACGCTTAAGTATTGGATTAAATTTCTTAATCTCCATACGGTCTGGCGTGTTCTTTTTGTTTTTTGTCGTGATATATCTTGAAGTTCCTGGCTGACCAGAAGCTTTGTGCTCTGTGCACTCTAAGATAACTTGTATTCTATTTCCTTTTTTTGCCATTGTAAATTGACTTTAGCGTAATGCTATTATTTGTAAAATCCTTTTGCTCTAGCTTCTTTTAACGCTGCAGAGATACCAATCTTATTGATAGTCTTTAATGCAGATGTAGAAACTTTTAATGTTACCCATTTATCTTCCTCAGGAATGTAAAAACGCTTCTTCACTAAGTTTGCATCAAACTTGCGTTTTGTCTTATTCATGGCGTGAGATACATTGTTCCCAACCATTGCTTTTTTCCCAGTAAGTTCACAAACTCTTGACATTGTATTCTTTCTTTAGGTATTCGTATTTTTTAAACAGGGTGCAAATTTAGTAAAACTTTACGTTTCGGCAAACATAAAGTATTACTTTTTTAAAATTTCTTTTTGCAACATTTCAAAGGCTTTGTTTGTTGCTTTTTTAATGGTCTTTTCGCGTTGGTTAGAAAACTTAAAAACCTCCGCGTAAATATTGTTTTTTGTAGCTATACCTATCCATACAGTTCCAACATCCGCATCTGCATCTCCTTTTGATGGTCCTGCATTACCAGTTGTACTAATAGCATAATCCGTTTTATATACATCTAAAACACCTTTTGCCATTGCTTTTGCTACTTCTTCACTAACGACAGAATGCTTATTTATCAAGTCTTCAGATACTCCAAGAATATCCATTTTAGATTGCGTAATATAAGTCACAACGCTACCCTTAAAGTATTTTGAGGCGCCCGCATTTGCGGTTATCGCTTGAGCAATACTTCCGCCAGTACAGCTTTCTGCAACAGCAATTGTTTTGCTTAGCTTTGTTAATTGCTGACCAATTAAAGCTTCTAATGAAGTATCTTC
Source organism: Winogradskyella haliclonae (assembly GCF_014635865.1). Classification (GTDB taxonomy): domain Bacteria; phylum Bacteroidota; class Bacteroidia; order Flavobacteriales; family Flavobacteriaceae; genus Winogradskyella; species Winogradskyella haliclonae. The sequence goes on from NZ_BMDQ01000003.1 coordinate 394,738, forward strand.
TTCGTAACCTACAAATACATCTTCAATTTGAGGTAGTAATAGGTTTATTTGCTTTTGCATTTCTATTTCTACAACAGATTTGTCCATAGCTTTTGCTGACAAACGCAATCTTACCTTTCCCAAATTTGGTAAATAAGCAAGCTTCATAAAATCGGGTAGATTATCTTCAAATGCTTCAATACGATTAGCGATAGCACTTTCTCCTAAACCATAAGTGAGTAATGTTCTATGCTTTATGTATGGAAACTTGAATTGTTTTCGTAATTCTGGAATAACCTCATAAGTAATTAAAGCCTTCATCTCATAAGGCACGCCTGGAAGTGACACAAACACTTTACCATTCTTCTCTAACCACATGCCAGGTGCAGTACCAAATCTATTGGTTAAGACTTTAGACTTTGATGGCACTAAGGCTTGTTGTCGATTAATATCAGAAATTGGCGTTTTTATATATTTTGAAAACAGATGCTCTATATGTTTTAAAACATCTTCATTTTCAACTAAAGTATCATCAAAATACTCGCAAAGCGTATGCTTAGTAATATCATCTTTTGTTGGTCCTAAACCACCAGTGATAATAATTATATCTACATTTTCTTCTGCTTCTTTTAAAGATTTTAGGATATGTGCTTTATCATCTTGAACAGAGGTAATTTGATAGACAGAAACCCCTATTTTATTGAGTTCTTTTCCTAAAAAAGCGGAATTGGTATCTACAATTTGCCCGATGAGAATTTCATCACCAATGGTAATAATTTCAGCATTCATAATTATAAACCGAAATCTTGACGAATTTCATTTACCGTGTTTTCAATAGCAGTGAGTACTACTTGAAGCTGTTCTGAAACGTCTTTTTCTGTTTGCTCAAATTTACCCCAATCCTGAACTTCTATGAGTTGGTCATAAACACCAAGTTCAAACAAGTCTATTGTAGGTTTCATTTTATGAGCAGCTTGATAAGCCTCGTGATAATCTTTTTCAGGAACTGCAACACGTAATCGTTCTGCATCCTCGGGAACTTCCTCTAGAAATGCAGCTGCTAATGCAGCAATGAAATCTTCATCACCTTCAGCTAATTCTCTTACGCGTTCTAATTTGTAGTATTGTGCCATTACTCGATAATCGAGATTAAAATGATTTATGGTTTATCCAAAAATCAAAGGTTATTATTTTACTCGTCTCTATAAGACTTACTTTACTTTAATTGAAAACATCTCTTCATCTTCAATGAAGCCTTGCAAGCGGTCATTAGCAAAAACTTTGCCAACTCCAGCTGGTGTTCCTGTAAAGATAATATCTCCAATCTTTAAAGTAAAATATTTTGAGACATATTCGATGAGTTCATCAACTTTCCAAAGCATCAGTTCTGTACTTGCTGATTGGACTATGGCATCATTCTTCTTTAAACTAAAGTTAATATTATTGATATCCTGAAACTTAGACTTAGGCAACCACTTACCAACTACTGCTGCTCCATCAAAAGCTTTTGCTTTTTCCCATGGCAAGCCTTTTGCTTTTAGTTGCGCTTGCAAATCGCGAGCTGTAAAATCAATCCCCAACCCTATGTCATCATAGTATTTGTGAGCAAATTTTTTGGCTATGTGCTTCCCTACTTTATTGATTTTGACTAAGACTTCCACCTCGTGATGGACATCATCAGAAAAATCTGGAATAAAAAACGGCTGTTTTTTAAGCAAGATAGATGTATCTGGTTTAAGAAATACAACTGGATCTTTTGGTTTTTCGTTTTCTAATTCCTCGATGTGCGCTGTGTAATTACGACCAATACAGATTAGTTTCATATTAATCCAATTTATTATTAAACTGACTTAATTTAATAGCTGTTAATACTTTCTTAGTATACAGCGGAAAGTCTGCATTGAGTAACCAGCCAAAATAACCTGGTTCTTGTTCTAATACATCAAGCACACGTTTACCCTTGTGCTTACCAAACGAGAAACACTCCTCACCATCTTTGTTATATGCAATAAAACCAGCAAAATCAGCAAACTTCTTACGAGAGCTAAACTCTGCTAGGAAACTTGTATCATTCTCCAAATCTTCATAACGCTCTAGCTGGGCTTTTAATACCTCGTAAGTGGCTTTTGTATCCGCTTCTGCACTATGGGCATCATCTAGATTTTTATCGCAATAGAATTTATATGCGGCTGATAATGTACGCTGTTCCATTTTATGAAATATGGTTTGAACATCGATAGATTGGCGGTTTTTCATATCAAAATCCACATCTGCACGCAACATCTCTTCTGCTAATAACGGGATATCAAATCTGTTGGAATTAAAACCTCCTAAATCTGAGTCTTTAATTATATTATGCACTTCCTTTGCCAATTCCTTAAACGTAGGTGCATCTGCCACATCGGCATCCGAAATCCCATGAACAGCAGTCACTACTGGCGGAATAGGAATGGTAGGATTAACCCGTTTGGTATAGGTTTCTTCTTTACCATCTGGATATACTTTAAGAATAGAAATTTCTACAATACGGTCTTTGGAAATATTAATACCTGTGGTTTCTAAATCGAAAAAACAAACAGGTTTATTAAGCTTGAGCTGCATAGTTAATTTTTAAAACAACAAAGATAATGAGATTAGATGTATTGCAATTTGTCATTATGGAATTTATAATCTAACTTCGTAAAATTGGTTAACCAATTTTTTTAAATAGTCATATCTTAAATCAATGAATCGATTTTATTTATATTTATTCGTATTAGTTGTACTTAGTTGTGCTGAGAGTGATGAACCAACTGAAGTTATATCCACAGATATTTCTGTTACAAGTTCTACGAACTCAATTACATGGACAGATGACGCAGGTTTATTACAACAATTAGATAATGCTTTAAGTTATAATTTTGGAAGCACTCTTGAGAGTGAAATAGAAAAGCAACAAGTATTTAATACTGATTCTACAGAGGTCACTGCTAGTATAAAATTTAGCGCTGGTTTTGAAAATGTATATAAAGACACCAACCCTTTTAATAATTCTGTAACCATAAGTTTAATAAGAGAAGTGCCTGCTCCGCAAGGTATAGAATTGAAAGCAGATGGCTCTGGAAGCACTTACGAATTAATTACTTCGGTTTTAGCACCAGATGCAAATCCTATTGAAACTCCAGATTGTAACCACGCATCTTTTGGACGCCATATCGATGAAATTTTTGATAATGATATAAATACAAATGTATTTAGATTCTTTATGCACACAACACCAGACAACGACCGCTGTATTAATTTTGACCGCCAACGTAATGAGATAAAAACCTATGACCAATCACCTGATAACTTAAAAGGTGTACAAAACGAAACAGTGGTTTATAAATGGAAGTTTAAATTACCTTCAGGATTTCAAACGTCTCCAAACTTTACGCATTTACACCAACTAAAATCTGTGGGTGGTAATTTGGCAAGTATGCCTATGTACACATTAACTGCAAGAAAAAGCAGCCCTGATAGGCTTGAATTGCGCTATGCTGAAACAGACACCCAAGTAACATTAACTCAAACGCCTATTACACCTTTTTTAAATACCTGGGTAGAAGTTACAGAAACCATAATTTATGGCACAAATGGCACTTACGCTATTGAAATAAAAAGTATAAATGATGGTAGTGTTTTATTTGAATACTCTAACAACTCTATTATTAATTGGCGACCAAACGCAGATTTTGTAAGACCTAAATGGGGTATTTACCGAAGTCTTATTAACTCACAAGACTTAAGGAACGAAGAAGTGCTTTTTGCGGATTTTAGTATTACTGAATTATAGCACTCTTCCATATAAACTTATAACTTTTTTAAAGCTTGACTTTATACTTTTAAAAGTCTAACTTCGATTATTACAGGTTGAGCTTGTCGAACTCACCACTGATATAGTCAATTAAATGAAATTCATCGGATTGATGATGAAGGAACAGAACCTTAAGGTTGGTAATAGAAATTACACCAAACAATGGTAATAAATAATTGATTGTTCTCACCTACATCCGATAATAAACATGAATTCTCCTAATGATAGTTTTTATTTATTAATTTAGATTTAATCAACTCTAATTGCTCGCACTAACATTTTTGACATAAGCTAAAAACATCAATGAATCATAAATCTTTGTTAGATTACATAAATAAGTTCATCAGCTTAACTGTTGAAGAAGAAAACATTTTACTTTCAAAAACAACTAATAGACGTTATCTCAAAGACCAATATATCGTTCAACAAGGAGACGTCTGTAAAAGCGTAAATTTTATTATTTCTGGATGTACAAAAACATTTTATATGGATCAAGAAGGACAAGAACATATTGTAATGTTTGCCATAGAGGATTGGTGGACTTCTGACTTAGGAAGCCATATTACTCAAACTCCTGCCGATTTCAATGTACAATGCATAGAGCAGACACAGCTTATTCAATTTACTTATGATAATCTCGAAGAACTCTATAAAGAGATTCCAAAACTAGAACGCCTGTTTAGAAAAATTGTAGAACGTGCTTTTGTAGCTTCACAAAAACGGATTATCAGAAATTTTAGTCTTTCTGCTAAAGAGCGTTATCAAGTTTTTAAAACGACTTACCCAAAAATAGATCAGCGGGTCCCACAATATATGATTGCCTCGTATTTAGGAATTACAAAAGAGTTTTTGAGTAAAATTAAGAGCCAAATCATACAAGGCCAATAAAAGTTAATCTAGTTTAACTTCATTTAATATTCTAGTTCATTTTTTAGGTTTTCAATGTTTAGGAAATTTGTACCATAACATTAAAACATAAAAAAATGAATACTCTATTAGAAAAAATCAGCACGATTAATGACATGATACTCGAAGGTAAAGCTTTAGATGCTTTTGATGAATTCTATCATGATGATATTGTAATGCAAGAAAACGACAATCCTGTTGTAGAAGGAAAAGTTGCAAACAGACAAAGAGAAGTCGATTTCTTTGATGCTATTACAGAGTTTAGAGGTGCTCAACCTTTAAAAGTAACTGTAGGAGAAAATACAACCATGGTAGAATGGCATTTTGATTATACCCATAAAGACTGGGGAATTAAAAATTACACTCAAGTTGCTGTGCAAAACTGGAAAGATGGAAAAATTATTAAAGAAAAATTTTACTACGGCGTATAATTTAAGCTATGAACAATTTAAAAAATAATAACAATGAAAAATTCAATTAAAAATACAGCTACACTAGTAATTATAGCTTTTATGACATTTTCTTTTACAACACTAGAAGGTGACAAAAAAGACATTAAAATAGAGCGTAGTAAAGTGGTCTGGAAAGGCTACAAAGTAACAGGTTCGCATACTGGAAATATTAGCATAAAATCTGGCCAATTAATTTTTGATAATAATCAATTAAAAGGTGGACAATTTATAATAGACATGTCTACCATTACAGTTACCGATTTAGAAGGTGATTATAAAAACCAGATAGAAGGTCATTTAAAATCAGATGACTTTTTCGGGGTTACAAAATTCCCACAAGCATCTTTAACTTTTACAGATGTAAAAGTAACTGGAAAAAACTCATATAGAGTTATTGGTAATATTACTATTAAAGGTAAAACTGAAAGTGTCTCTTTTGATTTATCTATATATGGCAATAAAGCAAATGCTTCTCTAAAAATAGACAGAACTAAATTTGATGTAAGGTATGGCTCTAATAGTTTCTTTGATGGACTAAAAGATAAGGCTATCTATGACGAATTTGACATCATCGTAGACATGGAGTTTTAAATTTAAACTTATCAAATGAAGCAAAAGAGTTTGTAGAATAAAAAAAGCACAGTTTATGACTGTGCTTTTTTTACTTATGCATAAATCTTCTAATCTATATTTCTCTATCCATATCCCAAGACTCTAAATAGTCTTTTACAGCTTTTACAAACTGTCCTCCAAGTGCACCATTTACCACACGGTGATCATAAGAATGAGATAAGAACATACGGTAACGGATACCAATAAAATCGCCTTCTGGGGTTTCAATCACTGCAGGTACTTTACGTATAGCACCTAAAGCCAAAATACCTACTTGTGGCTGGTTAATAATTGGTGTACCCATAATGCTGCCAAAAGTACCCACATTGGTTACGGTGTATGTACCATCTTGGATATCGTCAGGGTTAAGTTTTCCAACTCTTGCACGGTTAGCCAAATCATTAACCTTTTTGGCCATGCCTAAAAGATTTAACTGGTCTGCATCTTTTATGACTGGTACAATTAAGTTACCATCAGGCAAAGCTGCTGCCATACCCAAATTAATATTTTTCTTTTTTACAATGCTATCGCCTTGTACAGAGATATTCATTAATGGAAAATCACGTAATGCTTTTGCTACGGCCTCCATAAATATTGGCGTGAATGTTAAGTTTTCGCCTTCACGCTTTTTAAAATTGTCTTTATGTTTTTTACGCCAGTTCCATATATTAGTGACATCTGCTTCTATAAACGACTGCACGTGAGCAGATGTTTGCACTGAATCTACCATATGCTTGGCAACTAATTTGCCCATACGACTCATCTCAACGATTTCGTCATCACCAGATGCTACAATAGGTGCAGCCTTCTTTTCTACAGGTTTAGCTGTTGCAGCTGGTTTAGAAACCACTGTTTCTGTTTTTGGAGCTGAGCTACGAGACTCTAAATATGCTTTAATATCATTTTTAGTGACACGGCCATCTTTACCCGAACCAGCAATTGTATCTAATTCTGTTTGAGAGATACCTTCTTGCTTTGCAATATTTTTTACTAATGGCGAATAGAACCGCTCACCAGTAGATGCAATAGGTGCTACAGCTTCTTTAGCAGCTGTTACTGTTTGAGCGACCTCAGCAACTTCTTTTACAGCTTCTGCTTTTGGAGCTTCTGCAGCTGGTGCTTTTACCTCTACAGTATCGCCTCCTTCGGTTTCGATTACTGCAATGGTTTGCCCCACCTGTACAACATCATCAATATCGAAAAGTTTTTCGACTAAAACACCGTCAACTTCACTCGGCACTTCACTATCTACTTTATCAGTAGCAATCTCTAAAACTGCTTCATCAGCTTCAATAGTTTCACCAACATCTTTAAGCCATGAAGTTATTGTTGCCTCTGCAACACTCTCTCCCATTTTAGGTAATTTCAGTTCAAACTTTGCCATATCTCTAATTTGATAGTCGTTATTTGGTAATTGGATGCAAAATTAATAAAAAAACAGATATTTTACTGCTAATACATTAAATATTAATCAAACTTTAGTATTCCTAATCAGCATAAAATTACTTTGTTTTTCGCACTTCAAAATTAATCAAATTCTCTTTCAGCCAATTAGAAAATTTAGTATTTGGATTAATTATTACAGTCTTTTTAGCAATTTTAATAATAGGTGCATCATCTACATGATCTGTAATAAATACATCTACCGACTTTAAATTATTCTTTTCAAAATAACTTAAAAGGTTTTCTTTTTTTCGTTCACTAAGATTTTCAAAATCTGAAGAAAATCCATATTCTGGAAAATCCGTTGCTAAGCATGTATCAAAACCTTCTGTTTTTGCAATCAAATTGGCATAACAGCTTGGTGCTGCCGAAGCCAATATCTTAACATCAAAAGAAGCATCTGTAACTTCTTCTATTTTATTTTTATGTTTTGATAATTTTGAAATAAAATCTTGATAGTCGATATCTTCATTTTTGATAAGCTTAAGGGCTTTGTACTTTAATCTAGAATGTGATATTATTCGGAATAGCCTCAACTTAATAAAAAACAACAGTATGTTAAACTTAAACATTCTAAAGTCATTAAAATAGTAACTCAGCAAGTACTTAAGAAACTCATGAAACGTATTTGCATTGTATAACGTCCCATCTAAATCTACCACTAATACCTTCTTATCCATGATGCTTGGTTTTATAATCTAATGACCATGGAAAACGAACCAATTGGTTCTTAAACATATAATAATCTGGTACTACTATAGACTCTGCATTTGTCCAAGCTAAAACTGCTGTCTTAATGGAGGTATCTGGAAATTTATTTGATAACACCTCTATAACCGATTGCATGGTTTGTCCTGAATCTACTGCATCGTCAAGAATAAGAATAGTATTTATAGACTTATTTTCAAAAGCACTAAAATCGATTTCAATCGTTTGATTATTATTTTTATTTGAAGTTTTTATTTGTTTCTGATGCTCAGAAATTCTAGCCTTATTCAATATTGAATAAGGTAACAAATTCAATAAATTCTTCATAAAACTACTTTGCTTAATACCTTTAGTGGAAGGTCTCTGTAGCTTTACAGTTGTGTACACAATATATTTATTTAAATGTTCTTTTTTGAATTCCTCTAACACATAGCCACCACCATTTAAAATACCGACAACCATATCTGGTTTACTATCAATTTTTATAAACAATCTCCGGCAATGTAGTTGAAAATCGTTTTTATGTAATGTGATGACCTTCAAAATAAAAACGCTATAATTTTAAAGATGCTTCAAACGGAATACGGTCAATGATACTTCTTCCTAAAGTGACCTCATCGGTATATTCTAACTCATTCCCTGCAGCAATTCCACGTGCAATAGTCGATGTTTTTATATCGTAATCTTGGAGCTGTTTAAAAATATAGAAATTGGTTGTATCACCTTCCATTGTTGGACTCATAGCAAAAATAAGTTCTTCGACTTCGCCTGCTTTTACTTTATTGACTAAAGCGTCGATATTTAAATCTTGAGGTCCAATACCATCCATGGGCGAAATCTTTCCTCCTAAAACATGATACAATCCTTTAAAAGAACCTGTGCTTTCGATGGCCATAACATCACGGATATCTTCTACAACGCAAATCAGTTCTTTTTTTCGCATTGGGTTTGTACAAATTTCACAAAGCTCTTTATCACTGATATTATGACAAGACTTACAGAAATTTATCTCTTGGCGTACTTTTTGAAGCGCGTCTGCCAACAAAAAAGATTGCTCTTTTGGCTGACGTAACAAATGTAACACCAAACGTAATGCCGTGCGTTTACCAATACCTGGTAATTGTGACATTTCATTAACTGCGTTTTCTAAAAGTTTTGAAGAAAATTCCATATTGGCGAAGTTAGGTATTTTTTAAATTTTGGAAAGATTGGTATTGGTATTTCTAAAAAGTTTATTTTCGAATGAATTAATTACTGATTTTATGTCACCGACTTCTATCCTACTTCTTATTGCTGCCTACTTTGGTGTATTGGTTTTAATCTCATATTTCACCGGAAAGGAAGATACCAATGCTGCATTTTTTAAAGCAAATAAGTCTGCACCATGGTATTTAGTAGCCTTTGGAATGATAGGCGCATCACTTTCTGGTGTGACTTTTATTTCGGTTCCAGGCGCCATAGCTGATAAACAGTTTGGGTATTTACAAGTTGTTTTTGGATACCTCGTTGGTTACTTAGTTATAGCGTATGTCTTATTACCACTTTATTACCGTTTAAATCTAACATCCATATACACTTATTTAAAAGATCGTTTTGGCATAACTAGCTACAAAACAGGTTCTATTGCATTTTTAATTTCTAGGACCGTTGGTGCTTCTTTTAGACTATTTTTAGTCGCAAAAGTTTTACAACTCTTAGTCTTTGATTTGTTTAATATTCCTTTTACCATTACCGTAATTATAACTATTGCTTTAATATGGTTGTATACATTTAAAGGTGGAATAAAAACTATCATATTTACAGATACACTACAAACATTATTTATGCTTATTTCTGTTGTTGTTGCCATTGTTTTTCTAGCATCCGCTTTAGACTTACATAGTGTTTCTGATGTGATAACTAATGCCAAAGAAAGCCCGCTTAGTAAAGTGTTCTTTTTTGATGATGGTAATAATGCACAATACTTTTGGAAAAGCTTTTTATCTGGTATATTCATTACCATTACTATGACTGGTCTTGATCAAGATATGATGCAAAAAAATCTGACTTGTAGAAACTTAAAAGAGGCACAAAAGAATATGGTTTCTTTTAGTATTGTTCTTGTGTTTGTAAATATTCTGTTTCTAGTTCTTGGATTAATGTTAACGCAGTACGCACAACAAAATGGCATTACTGCAACTAAAGATGATTTGTTTCCAACAATAGCAATGCTGCCAGAAATTGGCATTGTAACTTCAGCTTTCTTTTTATTAGGGTTAATTGCAGCGGCATACTCTAGTGCAGATTCTGCTTTAACGTCTTTAACCACTTCTTTTTGTATAGATATTATAGAGATTGATAAAAAGTCTCAAGATGAACAGAAAAAGACAAGAAAAAAGATTCATGTATTATTCAGTATTATCCTAATAATAGTCATTATCATTTTTGATACTCTTTTTAAAGATATATCAGTTATTTGGGAGTTATTTAAAGCAGCAGGATATACTTACGGACCACTTTTAGGTTTGTTTGCTTTTGGCTTATTAACTAAGAAACATATAAAAGATAAATATGTTTGGCTAATTGCTATTATAGCTCCAATACTATCTTATGTTTTAAACATGTATTCTGAAGTATTACTTAGTGGCTACAAAATAGGTTTTGAAATCTTAATCATTAATGGTTTTATTACCTTTTTAGGATTGCTATTAATTTCAAAAAGGCAAGTCTCTAATACTGATTAGTACCTAAAAGAACTAAAGTACAAGCCACTTCATATTCAATATTATTTTCTGATAGTAATTTATAAAATTCAGGATTTTCTGTTCCGGGATTAAAAATCACGCGATTAGGATTTAGACCAATAACATAGTCATAATAGTCTTCTTGTCGGTTTGGATTCAGATATAAAGTTACAGTATCAATGTCTTTATAATCTATTAAATCCGTATCAATAGTTACACCTACTACTTCACCTTCACGAAGTCCAAAGGCTTTTACGTCATGACCATATTTCATCAATCGATGTATTGCAATATTAGAATAACGCTGCTCTTTTAATGAAGCACCAAGGACTAATGTTTTCTTATTCATAACTAATATTTGTTAAGATTTGTTAAAACGAGTAACATAATACAAAAATAGTCGTCTACACATTAACAAACTATCATCAATCAATCGATACTGCAATATTTTAAAAGTTTCAGTATCATAAAAAACGAACAATCAATGAAACATTACCTCATGGTAATTGTCATGTTATTCTCTTTTGTGACAATTGCGCAACCCAATTCAAATTCTGACATTAAAAACGGTTCCATCTCAGGACGAGTTATGGACGCTAAGTTAAAACAACCTTTACCTTATGTAAATGTTATAATCAAAGACAAAGACCAAAAAGTAATTACTGGTGGTATTACAGATGCTGATGGCAATTTTTTTATAGATAAAATTCCTGAAGGCACAGTAATAGTAGATATAACGTATATAGGTTATAAAACAATAACTAAATCAGTAACACTAGAAAAAGGCAATTATAAAGTAAATCTTGGCGATATAAATCTAGATGAAGATGCTGAGAGTCTAGATGAAGTTACTGTAGTTGCAGAAGTCTCTACAATTCAACAGAAAATAGATAGACGCGTCATTAATGTAGGTAAAGACCTTACGACATCTGGTCCTACGGCATCAGATATAATGAATAACATACCAACGGTAAACATTGATCAACAAACTGGTGATGTTGCGTTACGTGGCAATCAAAATGTGCAAGTAATGGTAGATGGTAAATTATCTAATATTCCTGCTGCACAATTACTAAGACAAATCCCGTCGACTTCTATTAAACAAATAGAATTAATTACTAATCCGTCTGCAAAATACAATCCAGATGGCATGAGTGGTATTATCAATATTATTCTTCATAAGAACGTTAATATAGGATTTAACGGAAATTTAAATGTAGGGCTTGGCTATCAATTAGAACCAAAGTTTAATAGTTCTATTGATATGAATTATCGTAATGGTAAGCTTAATTTTTATGGCAGTTACGGTAATAACATCGCTGATAATAGAAACTCAATTATTTTAGAACAAACAGAATCAGGTTTAGTACAAGATTTAAACTTACTAGATGAACGTAATTCTCACTTATTTAAGCTTGGCGTAGACTATTATATCAATGATAAGAATACCTTCTCTGTATTTACAAATCAGAATATTTTTGATGGAGGAGCTTTAGGTGAAACTGCCCTAACCTTTGGAAACAATCCAAGTTTAAATCAAACACAGATCCTAGATAATATTAACGAAAATAATAGTCAACAATATAACGCCAATTACAAATTGGATTTTGATAAAGAAGGCCATAATATTGAATTAGAAGTTGACTATAACATATTTGATGCTGATGTAGAAACAAATAACAGTTTCACTGGTGCTAACGTTAGACCAAACTTTAATGAATTTACTGATACGGATAGAGAACGTACAACTATAAACTTAGACTATACAAATCCTTTATCTGATAGTGCAAAATTAGAAGTTGGAGCTCAAGCAAGATTGTTTACAAATGAATTAGCTTATAATTCTGATGCTCGTGTACAAAATCAATTTGGAACATACATACCAACTTCAACAAGTTTTGATTACGAACGTAACATCTATTCTGTATATGCTAGTTATGGGAAACAATTAGAGAAATGGTCATACAAACTTGGACTTCGTGCAGAAACTGTTACTGTTGATGCTTTTGCGGTTGATACTGATTTAACTAATAATACACAAACAGATTTTCCTTTTGAAAACGATTACACACAAGTTTATCCTTCAGCTTTTGTCACTTATAATCCTTCAGAGAAAAACTCTTACCAATTTAGTTATAGTCGTCGCGTAGACAGACCTGGTGTAGGACAAGTAAATCCTATTCCTGAGTTTAATACACCTTTGATATCACAATTTGGTAATCAGGAATTAGAACCTCAGTTTACCAATTCGATAGAGGCCAATTATACAAGAAATCTAGAAAAAGGTAGTATTACAGGTGGTGTATTCTACAGACTAATTGAAGATGAAATTAATCAAGGTGTTTTTGTAGATCGTTCGACTTTAGGCTCTGGAAGAGTCATCTTAAGAGTCGATAATTTTGGAAATACATCTGCATATGGTGTCGAAATATCTTCGAGCTATAGACCAACCAAATGGTGGAGTTTTAATGCAAGTTTTGATATGTATGGCCGTAAGCAACGTGGTTTTGCTGAAAGCTTAGACCCAAACATTGTTAACCCAACTGAGAATGATATTGTACTAGAAAATACTGAAGTAGATAACCTAATCTTAAATTTTAGAGTCTTCAATAATTTCAAGGTTACTAAAAAATTATCGCTTTCTGCGTTTGCAATGTATAGAGGAAAAGATACTGGTTTAAACTTTGAAATGGAGCCTATGTATTTTGTAAATCTAGGTATGCGCTATAGTTTTCTTAAAGAGAATAGAGCCACGTTTAGCCTAAACTTTAATAACGTATTTGACACTCAAGAAATAAATATCCTAAGTGAACGTCCTTTTAGACAAGAGGCTCAGGTAATGCCAGAATTCAAAACAATCTTCGCTGGTCTTTCTTACCGCTTTGGAGGTGGTAAATACAGAGCTAAATCACGTAAAAGACGTGATAACGATGAAAAATCTGGAGGAGGTTTTATATAAAGATGTAGATTTAGTAGCCTTTCTTAATAGTTGATGGTTAGTGTTAGTGTTGGGCTATTAAACAGAAAACCCGGAGCAAACTTGCTTCGGGTTTTTGTTTGGCATACTATTTGAAAACAGGTTTTGTAATGATAAATCACACTTATCGACTTATCCTATAACTAGTTATAGTTTACAATTATTTGAGTTAGTCTTCAAAATAAAATAACTACAAATTAGATATAGTAAAATCCAAAAGTTGTCTGCTTTTGGATTTTTTTGTTAAAACGCGTTAAATATGTTAAAGTTTGCAATAAAAAATAAACATGAGCGTCTTTGTTATAGATAAGTTTTAAGTAATAAGTGTTATATATTTTTAAGTTTATAACATAGTGTTAGTTAAAGTTGGTTAATAGCTGAAAAAGCCGAGCCTAGAGGGTCTCGGCTTTTTTGATTTTATAAAAAAATTTTAATCTAATTCTCTAGAATCTACCATTTCATTATAGCACTGCCCCATGTAAAACCACTACCAAAAGCTGCTAAAACCACATTATCACCTTCTTTTATTTTTCCTTCTTCCCAAGCTTCTGTTAATGCAATCGGGATTGATGCTGCAGTAGTATTACCATAGCGCATAATATTATTATACACTTGGTCATTACTCAAACCAAACTTCTTCTGGATAAACTGCGATATACGCAGATTAGCTTGATGTGGAATAAGCATATCTATATCTTCTTTCTGAAGTTTGTTTTGTGTTAAACCTTCAATAATAGCTTCACTAAATCGTACAACAGCATGTTTAAAAACAAACTGCCCATTCATATAAGGATAGTAAGACACATCATCAGGGTCGTTTTCTTCCATAATGGCATCCACCCAACGTCCTGTACTTGGTCCTTCTAAAGCTAATTCCTTAGCATGTTTTCCTTCAGAATGTAAGTGTGTAGATAAAACACCTTTTGAGTTGTCTTCTTCTCTACTTAATACTGCCGCTCCTGCACCATCTCCAAAAATAACAGTCACACCACGACCTCTTGTAGATCGCTCTAATCCACCAGAGTGATTTTCACTACCAATAACTAATACATTCTTATACATCCCGGTTTTTATAAACTGATCTGCAACAGAAATACCATAGATAAACCCAGAACACTGATTCCTAATATCTATAGCTCCGATAGTATCCATTTCTAAAAGTTCTTGTACACGTACACCTCCACCAGGAAAATACATGTCTGGACTCAACGTAGCAAAAACAATAAAGTCTATATCATCCTTGGTTAATCCAGCTCTTTCTATAGCGATTTTGGCAGCCTTTGCTCCCATTATAGAAGTTGTATCGTCACTTGTTTTTGGATCTATCCAACGGCGTTCTTTAATACCAGTACGCTCCTGTATCCACTCGTCACTTGTATCCATAAACGCTTTTAAATCGTTATTGGTTACCACATTGTCTGGCACATATTTTCCTAAACCAGTAATTTTTGAATTGTACATAAACTTTAAATATTAAGCGAAAAACAAAATTAACCATTTAGAAGCTAATCAGAATTGCATTCGTTATGCATGCATAACAAACTAGATTTAAGAGTCCATAGCCATAATTTTAACATCATTATTGCATTTTCTAATTTCTATTTTAAGTATCTTCAAGCCACTAATCAATTATCATTATCAAAGATGAAAACATTAATCAAATTATTCTCATTCCTATTTCTATTAAATGCTTATGCACAACAAAGCTTAACTTATCAACAACCCACTGATGAAATTCTAGAATTAGCAGATGTAGATTTAGCTCCAGGAGTTCAGATTGACAGTAAGGGAGAAAACATGGTACTCATATATAGAAACCAATATAAATCCATAGCTGAATTGTCTGAAACTGAAATGCGTCTTGCTGGATTAAGAATAAATCCTGTTACAAATATTGGTAGCAGAACTACATTTTACAATAACCTTATGGTTAAGAAGACTTCAGACAAAGAAGCTAAACAAGTCACTGGTTTACCCAAAAATCCACGTCTTTCTGGTTTTAGCTGGTCGCCTGATGAATCCATGATAGCTTGTTTAAATACGACATCTAAAGGCGTAGAAGTTTGGGTTTTAGATATTGCTAAAGGCAGTGTTACTAAACTTACTGATGCTAGTGTAAATGCTAATATGGGAAGTACTATTAATTGGTTTAAAGACAATAAACACCTTTTGGTTAAAATGTTACCAAATGATAGAAAAGAATTAATTAATACAGCTGTAGCTGTACCAACTGGACCAACAGTTTCTGTAAGTGATGGTGCTAAAGCACAAAATAGAACATACCAAGATCTATTAAAAACACCTAATGATGAATTTAATTTTGAACAATTAGCTCGATCAGAAATTAAGAAAGTTTCAATTGATGGAAATGTTCAAAATTTTTTAAATGCAGATATGTATCGAGGTATTAATTTTTCTCCAGATGGAAATTATATTATGATTACTAAAATAAAACGTCCATTTTCTTATTTGGTTACTTATACAAGATTTCCAAGTGAAAGTACTATTTATGAAGCCAACGGAAAAAAATTACAACCTGTTAACGACGTTCCTTTAGACGAAGTAAGACCAAAGGGGTTTATGTCTACAAGAATGGGGAAACGAAGCATGCAATGGCGAGGAGACAAAGCCGCTACTTTAGTTTGGGCTGAGGCACAAGATAATGGAGACCCAGCTGAAGAAGCAGAATTTAGAGATGCTGTATATGAACTTAAAGCGCCTTTCAATGGAACTCCAAAACTTATTTTAAAAACACAACAACGTTTTGCTGGTATAGAATGGGGAAATGATAATACGGCTATGGCTTATGACTATTGGTGGAATACTCGTAATCTAAAAACCTATTTGTTTAATCCATCTAATGCAAAATCAAAAGTAATATCAGATAGAAACTATCAAGACGTATATAGTGACCCAGGAAATTTTGTAACGTCAAAAAACGAATTCGGTCGAAATACATTAGAATTGAATGGCAACAAACTTTATTTAATGGGTGATGGATATACAAAAGACGGACAGTTTCCATTTATTGATGAATACGATATAAAATCTAATACAACTAAACGACTTTATACTTCTAAATATACAGATAAAGTTGAAAACCTTAGCTCAGCTTTAGATATGAAAAAAGGTGAGATTTTAGTGAGAATTGAATCTCCAACAGAGTATCCAAATTATTATGTTAGAAATATTAAAAAGAAAGATAATCTAAAAGCCATTACAGCATTTGACAATCCCTTTAAAAGTCTAGAAAAAGTTAACAAAAGGGTGATTACTTATAAACGTGATGATGGATTAGATTTAGATGGCACTCTATACTTACCATTAGACTATAAAGAAGGTGAAAAATATCCAATGATTTTATGGGCATACCCTAGAGAATATAAGGATAAAGCTAGTGCATCTCAAAGCACTTCAAATGCCAACGAATTTGTATATCCATATTGGGGTTCGCCAATTTACTGGGTAACCAAAGGCTATGTAGTCTTAGATGATGCAGCATTCCCGATAGTTGGTGAAGGTGCTGAGGAACCAAATGATTCATTCAGAACTCAATTAGTTGCAAACGGAAAAGCTGCAATTGATGCCGTGGATGAATTAGGATACATAGATAGAGACAGGGTTGCTGTTGGTGGGCATAGTTATGGCGCATTTATGACAGCCAACTTATTGTCTCATTCTAACTTATTTGCTGCTGGTATAGCCCGAAGTGGTGCTTACAACAGAACGTTGACGCCTTTTGGTTTCCAAAGTGAAGAGCGAAGTTATTGGGAAGCTCCAGAGATTTACTACAATATGTCGCCGTTTATGCATGCAGATAAAATGAAAACACCTTTACTACTAATCCATGGTGTAGCAGATAACAACTCAGGTACATATCCATTACAGAGCGAACGCTATTTTAATGCTCTTAAAGGTTTGGGAGCTCCCGTACGATTAGTCATGTTACCTAAAGAGAGTCATGGTTATAGAGCCAAAGAATCTATTATGCATATGCTCTGGGAACAAGACCAATGGTTAGACAAACATGTAAAAAACAAAAAGAAGAAAGAAGAAAAGATAGAAGATAAAACCTCGAAAATTAAGGGTAAATAACTTTCAAATGTTTTCAATCAAAAAAGCTAATCATTAGTAATGATTAGCTTTTTTGATTTTAGTTGGTTTTTTAGCTTTTTGAAGGAAAATATCCTGTCAAACATATAATGTAATTTATACCCAAATTTGGTTGCATATTATTTATGGATTGGTTTCTCCCTGAATTATTAGTACGTATGGTTGTGTTAGGTTTATTTCCAGTAGTTAAAACGGAAGAGTTACCTTTTTTTACAGAGTCACCATTAGAACTATCATATGCTGGCACTTCGTAACTCATATTAGGCGCCTGAAGTGAGGTTAAAATAACATCTTCAGAGCCACCGCGTTGACCTAATCTATACGTTGATAAGCCAGGACCAGTTCCTGTTCCCACTGGTACTCGTCCTCTGAAATCAGGTAAAGCAAAAGTGGTTCTACCATCACCTCCATAAGTAGTTCCGAGAATACTAAATAACGCAGTGTTAGAACTTATAGCTAACAATTGACCTTCACATAAAGCCCAACCTCTTGGGGCAAAATTACCAGCAAACATTTTTACTTCGCCAAGAAATCCTTCTTGAGAAACTGATGGACTATCGTTTTTAGTAAACCCAAGACAAAGAACAATTAATAAAAGAAAAACAACTTTTTTCATGATAATTTTAAGATTAATTATAGATTATTATTGACTTAAAATTATCAAATAAATCGTTAAAAACGAACTTAAACTCTTTTTAATCAGTTATTTAAAATAAACACACCTTACTATTCTGCCATCTTGTCATTTATATAGCATTGGCATTTTTATTGAAACAAGCAGATAAAACAATTTAAAACTCATATATCATGACAAAAGGTAACATTAATGTTTCAGTAGAAAACATATTCCCTTTAATCAAGAAATTTTTATACAGTGATCACGAGATATTTCTCCGTGAATTAATTAGTAACGCTACAGATGCTACTTTAAAACTAAAGCACTTAACCAATATTGGTGAGTCTAAAGTTGAATATGGTAATCCTCAAATTGAAGTAAAAGTAGATAAGGATGCTAAAAAATTACATATCATTGACCAAGGTCTAGGTATGACTGCTGATGAGGTTGAAAAATACATTAACCAAGTCGCATTTTCTGGAGCTGAAGAGTTCTTAGACAAATACAAAGATGCTGCTCAAGATGCTGGTATCATTGGTCACTTTGGACTAGGTTTCTATTCTGCATTTATGGTAGCGGATAAAGTTGAAATTATCACCAAATCTCATAAAGATGACCCTGCTGCACATTGGACATGTGATGGCTCACCAGAATACACACTTGAAGAAGCAGATAAGACAGATAGAGGAACAGAAATTATCCTTCACATTGCTGAAGATTCTACAGAATTTTTAGAAGACAGTAGAATTAGCGAACTATTACTAAAATACAACAAGTTCATGCCTGTACCAATTAAGTTTGGTACAAAAACAGAAACACTTCCAAAGCCAGAAGATGCAAAAGAAGATGACCCAGCACCTACTCAAGAAGTTGAAAACATCATAAACAATCCTAATCCTGCTTGGACAAAACAACCTGCAGATTTAGAAGAAGACGATTACAAAAACTTTTACCGCGAGTTGTATCCGATGCAATTTGAGGAACCATTGTTTAACATTCACTTAAATGTTGATTATCCTTTTAACCTTACTGGTATTCTATATTTCCCAAAGATGTCTGCAGATATGCAAATTCAAAAGGACAAGATTCAGCTATACCAAAATCAAGTATTTGTTACGGATAACGTAGAAGGTATAGTACCTGAATTTTTAACCATGCTTCGTGGTGTTATAGACTCACCAGATATTCCTTTAAATGTATCTCGTAGTTACTTGCAAGCTGATGGCGCAGTAAAGAAAATTTCGTCATACATCACTCGTAAAGTTGCAGATAAACTAAAGTCGTTATTTAATAATAATCGTGAAGATTTTGAAGCAAAATGGGATGATATTAAAATAGTCATCGAATATGGAATGCTTTCTGAAGAAAAATTCTTCGAAAAAGCAGAGGCTTTTGCACTTTACCCAACAGTAGATGGCAACTATTATACCTATGAAGAGCTTTTCAATAAAATAAAAGCAAAACAAACTGATAAAGATGACAAATTAGTTATCCTTTACGCTTCTGATAAAGATGCACAGCACTCCTATATTGAAGCAGCTAAAACAAAAGGTTATGAAGTCTTATTATTAGACTCTCCTATTGTATCACACTTAATTCAAAAATTAGAAACCACAAAAGAAAACATTTCTTTTGCACGTGTTGATGGTGACCATATCGATAACTTAATCAAGAAAGAAGATACAGCAATTTCAAAACTATCTGAAGACGAAAAAAAATCTCTTGACGAGTTATTAAAAGAAGTCGTACCGTCAGAAAAATTTATGATACAGCTTGAAGCTATGGATAGTGATGCATCGCCTTTTATGATTACACAACCAGAGTTTATGCGTCGTATGAAAGAGATGCAGCAAACTGGTGGTGGCGGAATGTTTGGTATGGGTAACATGCCAGAGATGTATAATCTTGTAGTAAATACAAATTCTGAATTGGTTGGTGAAATTTTAAATACAAAAACCCGAAAGAAACAAGAACGCTTAATTAATCAAAGTTTAGATTTAGCACGACTATCTCAAGGCCTTCTTAAAGGTGAAGAACTGACTAACTTTATTAAGCGTAGTTACGATATGATAAAATAGAACTTGTAGATTTATTTTTTAAGTGAAGCCACCTTGTGAAAACTTGGTGGTTTTATTATTACCTCACATTATATCAAATATATTAGATAGAATAACGATAGTTCTTGGATAAGAATAAAGTTATAGCTAGATTAAATGGCTATTAATAACCTCATGAAAGCTGACGACTCAAAAGCCAAAAAACTCTTTAAAGACCTATCCTTTTCTTCTGATGAAATTGATATCATTGAGTCAGTATTTCATAAAGTTAGTTTAAAAAAAGGTGATATTATATTAGAGACCAATAATGTCGTAAATTATCAATATTACACATTAGAAGGCTGCTTAAGATCTTATTATTTAGACCTACAAGGCAAAGAGCATACTGTACAATTTGCAATAAAAGATTGGTGGATTAGTGATTATACTGCTTTTTTTTCAGATTCTAAATCTATTATGAATATTGAAGTCATACAAGATGCTACTGTATACAGACTTTGCAAAAAAGATAAGGAAGAGTTGTATGCCAAAATACCCAAAGTAGAATCATTTTTTAGAAAAAAATTAGAACGTGCATTTGCTGCGTTTCAAAAAAGAATTTTATCTAACATATCACAGACAGCAACGGATCGCTATACAAATTTTATTGAAGCATACCCCAATATTGAGAAAAGCGTAAAAAACTATCATATTGCTTCTTATCTGGGTATAACTAACGAAAGCTTGAGTAGAATTCGTCGAGAAATGTCAAATAAATAATTTATTACCATACATCAATTTTTATAGAGATAAATTAATATAGTTTTGTACCATCATTGATGGTGTTTAATACTATTAATTAATAGCTAAAAAAGCGTGGCTCCGTTAAAAGCTACGCTTTTTTTATAGTATCTATTTTGCAAAATAATGTCAGTGGTTTACAACTTTGGTTTCAAAAGCTTCAAATTTGAAAAGCATCTATACAGATTTAAAAAGAGTAAAAGCTAAAGAGGTAAAAACAATTGAAATGGAGCAAGGTCAAAAAAAGCAAGTCGTATTGTAGCTTGGACATTTCAATAACTTTACCCTAGCAAATCTTTTAGTGCTGGTTCCAGATTTGCGAACGTAAAATCAAAACCTTCTTGTTCAATTTTTAAGGAGCTTACACGTTGACTTTCAAATAAAAGCATATGCATTTCACCAAGAGCTAATTTCATTGCAAATTTTGGGATATTTGGTAATACGAGTGGTCTTTTCAAAACCTTTGCAGCTGTTTTTGTAAGCTCAGCATTAGTTACTGGATTTGGTGCTACGGCATTATAAACACCTGTTAATCCTTGCTTAACAGCATACATAAATAGCTTAGCTAAATCCTCAACATGAATCCAACTTTGCCATTGGTCACCAGTACCAAATGCTGCTCCAGCTCCAAATTTTATTGGCCTTATAATTTCTGGTAATGCACCACCTTTTTCAGAAAGCACTAAGCCAATTCTAAGTTTGCAAACATCTATATGGGAAGTTTTAAAAGCATCTATAGCAGTTTCCCAATGCTTTACTACTTCACCAAGAAAAGTATTAGAAACCTTATCAAAATCTTCTTCGAAGTAATTAACTAATGATGACGGATATATACCTATTGCACTTGCAGAGACAACATGTTTTACAGAAAAATTGTTGTCATCTATTGTTTTTTTAAGAAGCCTAGCCGTATGAGTTCGGCTTTCTAAAACTTCCTTTTTATAGGAACTTATCCAACGTTTAGAAATTGATGCGCCAACAAGATTTATTAGTGTATCAACGTCATTAAAACAAGCTTTGTCAATTTCTCCTGCCTTAGGATTCCAGTAAAACCCTTTATAGTTGTCTTGATTTTGTAATTTAGATTTCGAAGTCGTTAGGTAATTAACAGCTATACCATCTTCATGGCAGAGTTTTACTATTTCTTTACCAACCAAACCCGTAGCACCTGTAATTAAAACTCTCACAATTATTAATTTTAGACAAAGATACGTGAGCTAAAAACCCAAGACTCAGACTTTAGTTAAGTTTTAACGTTTTACAGCACGTAACATATGCCGTTTATTTGGTGGACCTTCAAGTCTTTCAATCTCGAATCCTACAGATTTTAGAGCACGTTTAACACTACCTTTTGCTGAATATGTGACCAAAACAGCATTTGACTTCATGGCTTTATACATTATTCTGAAAATAGTTTCCGTCCATAATTCAGGTTGAACTCTAGCTCCAAAAGCATCAAAATAAACAATATCATATTTTGAATTGTCCGCTATATGTTCGAATAATTTTTGTTCTTTAATAATACTGAAGTTTTTAGATATCTTAACCTGTTCTTCCCAAGTTGAATCATGAATCGTATAGAACTCTTCTTTATATTTAGTAGAAATCAATTCAGGATAATTCAAGATTTCTATTTCTTCTTGTTTTACAGGATAAGCTTCAACTCCGGTATAATTAATTTTTTGTTGACGTTTTTCTGCTTCAATTAAAGTCAAAAAAGCATTCAATCCTGTACCAAAGCCTATTTCTAGAATAGACACTTCTCTGTTCTTAGATATTTGGCTTAAAAAGAAAAGCAAACCATGTTTTAAATACACATGATTTGCTTCATTAATTGCACCATGAACAGAATGATATTGCTCATTCCATTCTTCTATATGGATGGTTTTAGAACCATCTCCAGTGGTTATAATTTTTCGTTGCACTATTTTTTTAATAAAACACCATCTGCTTCAAAAGACATAGTCACTTCTGGCTCAGTAATTTTTGCAATCTCCTCGGGAGTTTTGCCAGCGTCTTCAGCATAATGTTGTAAATCTGCTACCGATGTTTCTTTTACAAAAGCCTTGCCATTGATTACAACTTCTCCGGTGGCATCAAGAGGCATAAAAAACCCGTAGTCTTTAAAAGTAACACGAACAACTTTATCATTACCCATATCTAACTTCATCCAACATCCTTTTTTTGAACACACCTCAGATATTTTTCCTCTCATCTTTGCATTTATAGTATCACCAACTTTCAAAGCATCATAATGTGCCATCATTCGCTCAGCAGAAAGTGCATCTACATCTGTAATTTCTTTTCCAAAACTGCTATAAGCTATTTCTTTAGATATTTCTTCAGTATTGGCATCTTGTTCTACAGCATTGACTTTAGTTTCATTTTTACAAGAAACTATAAGTGCGCCAATACATATTGAGGTTAAAAGTTTTTTCATTTTATATAATTATTGTTGATAAATGGTATAACAAATTTACTAAATTTTAAGGAAAAATTAGAGTTAAAAGCCGTTACGATTGCGTATTTTTGCACCATCAAATCTAGCACATTAAATGAATACAACTACATCTTACGAAATCGATTTAGTAAAAGCGAAAACCTCAAAAATCAACAGTGTTGATTTTGATAATTTAACGTTTGGTCGCGTCTTTACTGATCATATGTTTGTTTGTGATTTTAAAGATGGAAGTTGGCAGAAACCTCAAATAATGCCTTATCAGGCAATGACTTTTGAGCCTTCGGCTAGAGTGTTTCATTACGGTCAAGCTGTTTTTGAAGGTATGAAAGCTTATAAAGATGACAACGGTAAAGTCTTTTTATTTAGACCAGATCAAAATTTTGAGCGCATCAATAAGTCTGCTGCTCGTATGGCTATACCTGAATTTCCAAAAGAATACTTTTTTAAAGGGCTAGAAACTTTATTGAATTTGGATGTTGAATGGATAAAACCAGGATTAGACAACTCATTATATTTAAGACCTTTTGTAATTGCAACTGAACCAGCAATATCTGCTTCTCCTGCTGAAGAATATCGCTTTATGATTATTTGTTCTCCAGCTAAAGCGTATTACAATGAGCCTGTACGTGTTTTATTTGCAGAAAAATTTAGTCGTTCTGCCGATGGAGGTGTAGGTTTTGCTAAAGCAGCAGGTAATTATGGAGCACAGTTTTACCCAACGAGTTTAGCTCAGAAAAAAGGTTTTCAACAAATTATATGGACAGATGCTAGTACGCATGATTATCTTGAAGAAGCTGGTACTATGAACATCTTTTTCAGAATTGGTGATAAATTAATTACTGCACCAAACAATGATAGAATTCTGGATGGTGTTACGCGTAAAAGTGTTATACAACTTGCTAAAGATTTAAATATTGATTGCGAAGTGAGGCGTGTTAGCGTTAAAGAAATAAAGGATGCCGCTATAAATGGTAGCTTAACAGAAATTTTCGGTGCTGGTACAGCTGCTGTGATAAGTCCAGTTTCTGCATTCGAACATGCTGGTGATGTTTTTGAAATCCCAGTAACCAATGATTCTTATGCTACATTATTTAAGTCTACGTTATTAAATATTCAGCATAATCTAGCCGATGACAAACACAGTTGGAGATACGAGGTAAGGTAAAAAACAAAATTTAATTGATTATAAAAAAAGCAGCCGATTGGCTGCTTTTTTTTATGACTCTAAGATAGATTGTATATTGGGCTTAAAATAGTTTGGTCCTTTTAGCACCTTACCATCTTCGCGATAAATAGGTTCGCCATCTGAACCTAGTTTGCTCATATTACTACGTTGTATCTCTTCAAAAACTTCTTCTATTTTATGTTGCATACCATGCTCGATTATAGTACCGCATAAAATATAGAGCATATCACCCAAGGCATCTGCAACTTCTACCAAATCATTAGCATTGGCAGCTTCCAAATACTCTTCGTTTTCTTCTCGCATTAACTTATAACGAAGCATATTTTTCTCTATGCCTAAATCGGCTTTTGGTTCTTCTCTATGTCCTATTTTAAAAGCTGTATGAAATGCTTTAACTGCATTGATTTTATCTTGCATTGTTAGTTAGTCTATTAAAGTTCTAATACGTAAATTTGTATAAAAATAAGAAGATGTTTACGACTGGTCAATTAGTTTTTGGAATATTATTTTTTATTGCCTTTGCAACGGTAATTGTGTTTCAGTATCGTAAAGATTTAAAACTTCATAAAAAATACTATAAAGGCACGATTTGGATACTTCTCGCTTTTATTGGTTTTATAGGTCTTATTGCTGCAGTGAAATTTATGTATATGTAAGTAAAACAAGGACGTAATTATAATTACATCCTTGTTTTACTAGGTTTTAATTCTTAGTAGGTAAAAAACTATAGGTCTTACTATACTCTAACATTTGTTCAGGAAACCCTTTTGGTTGTGTTACTTTGATTGCAGTTATAACTCCATTTTTATCCGTCTCAGGCACTAATACTGGATTTACAAAACCACTGTAAGGTGCTGAAGTAAACTGTTTGTTACGTTCTAAAACTTCGGCATGAATATCTTGATCTACTTTTACACCATAACCTTCTACTAAAGCTTCAACAGCAGCAAAATCGCCTTCAGATTTTATACGCTGGGTTTCTCGAAGTAACTGTCCAAACAGTGTGTGTAATTTATCGTAATCATTAATATTAAAATAGGTTTTGCCGTCTCTAGTAACTTTTTCAATAACATTATCAGCTTTCCCTTTTTCAAAAACCCAAGCACTCACCCATTGTCTGTTTACCATATGTGCTTCCTCGACATCATCACCTAGATTTAACCTTATTAATTGCGTCATCAGACCATTTCGGATATAGCCGTCATAAGCTGCCTTCCCTATAGACTTCCAATCATTTACCAATCCTAATTCTTGCAATTTAGGACTATATAAATAATAAAGTCCCACTAAATCTGCACGACCTTCTTCCAAAGTAGATGCATATTTCTTTAGTGTTTCTTTAGTCTCTCCAACTCCTGGATTTAGCTGTCCTGAAGCATGACCAATCACTTCGTGTAAAGCAGTATGCAATTTATCTGCTTGTTGCCCATACGCCTCTTCTAACTTTAATTCCTCATCATCATGAACAAATTCTTTTAGCCTACCTGTGCTTCCTGCATTATTATAAGCATTTATAATATTTCCTAGTGATACTGATTTACTTCCTACTTCTTTACGAATCCAATTAGCATTAGGTAAGTTTACGCCTATTGGTGTACTCGGTGATGCATCTCCAGCTTCTCCTGCAACAGTCACTACTTTATAAGTTACACCAACAACATTATCTTTTTTGTGCTCATCCATTAATGGAGAGTTATCTTCAAACCACTGTGCATTTTCAGATAATACAGACATTTTTTTTGACATATCAAAATCATTAATCTGTACAATAGTCTCGTAACTTCCTCTATAACCTGAAGGATCGTTATAGACTTCTATAAAACTATTAATATAGTCTACGTTACCCTCTGTTGCCGCTGTCCAAGCCACATTATAATCATCCCATGTTTGCAAATCTCCAGTTTTGTAATAATCAATAAGCAGGCCTAGTGCATTACCTTGAGCTTCGTTTTCTGCAACACCTTTTGCTTTTTCTAACCATTTTACCACTTCATCAATAGCACTACCATATAGTCCGCCAGACTTATAAACACGTTCTTTTAAGACCCCATTTTCTTTGACTAATTGAGAGTTAAGTCCAAATGATAATGGCCTGTCAGGGTTTGGTGATGCTTTCTGTTTGTAGAAATTTTCGACATCAGCGGTTGTAACATCTGGTCCATAAAAATTAACAGCAGATTCAAGCACATTATCAACGCCCTTGGCTAGGTTAACTTTTTTAGAATCTTCATCATTAAAAATAGCAGCATAGGCCATGCCGTCTAGTTTGGTGTCGGTAGCCTTTAATAACTCATTAAAATAAGACTCATCAAAACCAGG
This sequence comes from Winogradskyella haliclonae, assembly GCF_014635865.1. Classification (GTDB taxonomy): domain Bacteria; phylum Bacteroidota; class Bacteroidia; order Flavobacteriales; family Flavobacteriaceae; genus Winogradskyella; species Winogradskyella haliclonae. The sequence goes on from NZ_BMDQ01000003.1 coordinate 421,905, forward strand.
CTGCAATTTGTCATTAGAATAATGATGATGTATACCATTACTAAACCATACACGCTTTAAATAAACTTCAAAAGCTTTCCAGTTATCAGATGTTTTATCTCCTGAATAGTTAACATATATATTTTCTAAGGCTTTTCTAATCGCTAAATTATGTCGGTAATTTTGATCCCACATCATATCCCGACCAGCCAAACCTGCTTGAGTTAAATAGTAAACTAATTTCTGTTCCTTCAAAGTTAAGTTTTCCCAACCCGGAATCTTATAACGCAAAATTTTAATATCAGCAAATTGCTCTACGTTATAACTAAACTCTTGCTCTTCAGGAATTGATTCTTTTTTGTCATCATCACATGATAAGAATAATGAAGCTACTAAAGCAATACCCAATATTGATTTTAATTTCATTTTTGATTTAATTTTAGTTCTACACAAATGTAGCATTAAAAAGACATATCATAAAATTACTATCTTTGGTTAATAACAAAAATCAATCCTCCATGAAAGCCTTAAAATATATCCTTTTTCTGATTCTTATTGTTGTTATAGGACTTGCAATCTATATCGCTGTACAGCCCAATTTTTATGAGGTAGAACGTAGTAGAACTATTAAAGCTCCTGCTGCTGTTGTTTATAATAATGTCATAGATTTTAAAAACTGGGAAGCTTGGAATTCTTGGAAAGAAGAACATCCCGAAATTGAAATTTCCCTTCCTGAAAAAACTAATGGTATTGGTGGCTCATACTCTTGGACGCAAGACGGTGATGTTGGTACTATGAAAACTACAGCAACAGCTGCTAATGATTCTATTATACAAGAAATGCAATTTTCAGATTTTCCTAAGTCTGATGTAAAATGGAATTTTACAACTAATGAAGACGGAAGCACAACTGTGAATTGGAAAATATCTGGAAAAGATTTACCATTTGGCTTTAAAGCATTTGCAACACTGATGGGGGGCATGGAAAAACAAATTGGACCGCATTACGAAAGAGGACTAGAAATGCTTGATAGTGTAGTTGTAAATAGTATGAAAGCTTATAGTGTAAAAACTGATGGAATTACCGAATATGGCGGAGGCTTTTATATGTATAAAACCACATCAGCTACTAGCTCTAACATAAGTCAGATAATGGGTAAACAATATGGTGAGATAATGACTTACATGGCGAAGAATAATGTTGTGCAAACAGGTATGCCATTTACAATTTACAATGAAATGAATGATGCAAATAATAATATAATTATGAGTCAAGCAATCCCAGTGCAAAACAAAGTTGAGATTGCTCAAGATTCTGAGATATTGTGTGGTTATATCCCAAAAACTAAGGTTTTTAAAACCACTCTAAAAGGTAATTACACGAATCTACCAAAAGCATGGGAAAGTGCAATGACTTATATCGCACAGAATAATTTACAACAATCAGAGTTAAAACCTTTTGAAATATATCAAACGGATCCAGGCAATTATCCTAACCCTGCAGATTGGATAACAGAAGTTTATATTCCTATTAAATAAATGAAGCAACTATTACTTGTTTTTGTGGGTGGTGGCTTTGGAAGTGTACTTCGCTTTTTAGTAGGAAAATGGCTCAATAGTTCTGAAAGTGGAATACCTTACGGTACTTTTGCCGCCAATATAATTGGCAGTTTACTAATTGGAATAATACTAGGTGTAGCTGCAAAAAATGATGGACTTTCCGAGTCGCAAACACTTTTGCTGGCTACTGGCTTTTGTGGTGGCTTTACCACATTTTCTACTTTTGCATACGAGAATCATGTATTTTTAAAATCTGGTGATTTTACCTCTTTTGCCCTGTATACCATTGCTAGTTTTATAATTGGGTTTTTAGCGGTCTTTGGAGGTATGTATTTGGTAAAGTAGTATCACTATTTCTTAAATGCTTTTACACCTGCTTCAACTTTTAAGTCTATATAATTAACTCTTGGAACTATAGGACAAGAATATTTCTCGTTATAAGCACATAAAGGATTATAAGCCTTATTAAAATCTATTTCAATAGTATCATCATCAGGGATTCTTAAATCTAGATAGCGGCCTCCTGCATAGCTATCTTCTCCGTTAGTATTATCTATAAAAGGTAAAAACAGATAGTCTTTGTATTCTTCCGAATTCATATTTTCTTCACCTTGATAGATGTTTAGCTGAATTGTTTTCTCCTTCAGTTTAAAAGTCACAATCCCATAAATACGTTCACGTGATAAACGACTTGTCGTGGTTTTCATATTAAACCATTCTGCATCTGGTGTTCGCATAATTTTTGCTGAGATGATATAAGTTGAATCAAAAGGAAAAAAATCTAAACCTTCAAATACTCTTAAATCTTTTGCCTTCAAGGGAGATGTCGACGCATCTTTAAAAATATTATTCTGATTAATTTGATATTCAGTATCACCTACAACTGCAGATTTTTTCTGAGAACATGCTATTAAAACCCCTAATAGTACTATATACTTAAGACATCTCATTACTATATTTTTCAATTCCAAAAATACAACTTATACTTTTTTTTCATAGTTTTGGATGCAAATCAAATAATAATCTAATGAAATTTTCAATTGTAGCATATAAGCAGAGACAGACCTCTTTACAGAAGAGTCGTACTTTTTGTGTGTTATAACCTTGATATATTTAACCAACCAAAACTTAAAAAGTCCGACAGCAATGTTGGACTTTTTACTTTTATAATAATGACAAAATGAAAAAAATGTACACAAATTACATAGCATCTTTTAAGGGTTTACCTAAAGAGATTTGGTACATATCGTTGATATCTTTAGTCAATAGAGCAGGTACAATGGTTATCCCTTTCTTATCACTTTATCTTACCACAAATCTAGAGTTTAGTAAAGATGATGCTGGGTGGATTTTAGCCTTTTTTGGAATTGGTTCTGTAATTGGTGGCTGGTTAGGCGGAAAATTAACGGATGTATTTGGGTTTTACAAAGTTATGATAGTTAGCTTGTTTTTAACTGGTCTTTGCTTTATAGGATTACAGTATATGTCTTCATTTTGGGGATTATGTTTTGGCATACTCATAACTATGAGTATCGCTGATTCTTTTAGGCCTGCTATCTATGTTTCAATAAAGACATACACTACTGAAGAAAATAGAACACGAGCTATAGGCTTATTACGTTTAGCTATTAACTTGGGTATGGGAATAGGACCAACCTTAGCCGGATTAATCATTGTATCTAAAGGTTATAACATGCTGTTTTGGATAGATGGCATTACCTGTATATTGGCTATACTACTATTCAGTTATTTGGTAAAGGAACCTAAAAAACAATCTTTAGAAGTAGATTCGGAATCTGAAGAAGTAAGCAAACTAAAGAATATTGTTTACAGAGATTTTACATATTGGATTTTTATTGCCATGTTTTTTTTCATGGGAATGCTGTTTTTTCAACTCATAATTACAATGCCTTTATATTATGAAGGTGTATTTGGGCTTAATGAGTTTCAAATAGGTCTATTTTGGATGATAAACATAGGCTTGATTATCGTTCTTGAGATGCCCTTTTTAAATTATCTTGAAAAACAGTCTATTACAGTTACACAACTTATTCTTTACGCTTGTTTATTAATGAGTATTAGTTTTTATATACTCTATCAAAATTTTTGGATAGGTATTCTTATAATCAGTATGGCTCTAATTACATTTGGAGAGATGTTAGGCTTCCCTTATACCAATAGGTTTGCTCTTAGCAGAGCTAAAGAAGGATTTGAAGGTAGTTATATGGCACTTTATGCTATGGCTTTCTCTTTATCTCATATTTTTAGTTCTAAAATAGGGTTGAGTATTGTTGAACGATTTGGGTACCAAATTAATTGGTTAGTTACAGGGACTTATGGCCTAATAGCTGTAATTTTATCGTATTGGTTACATAATCGAGTAAAAAAGAATCTATAATGAATTTAAATCAAGTTACCATTCCATCTCTAAATGTTGAGAAAGCTACAGCGTTTTATAAAACTTTAGGGTTGATTTTAATTGTTGATGCTTTACCAAGATATGTTCGTTTCGAATGTCCTAATGGTGATTCTACGCTCTCAATACACAAAGTTGACACTTTGCAAAACGGTGATGGTATAAGCTTGTATTTTGAAGTCGAAAATATTGAAGAAACCGTCAAAACGCTCAAGCAAAAAGGCATTACATTTACGACTAACATTTTAGAGCAAACATGGCTATGGAACGAAGTACATTTATATGACCTCGATAACAATAAAATAATCATATTTCATGCAGGTGAGAACCGAAAAAATCCGCCTTGGAGAATCAATTAAATACTATGAAAAAAATAATAATTCTATTTTCTATATTACTCAGTTTTAGCTGTAATTCAAACTCTAAAAAGAAAGCTCCAGAAAACGAAAATACGTTTATAGAAAAGCAATTTCCAAAATTAGAACCCAATCGCTACAACGTAGCGTTTTTAATCATGGATGGCACTTATAATACAGAGTTGACTGCCCCTTATGATATTTTTCAGCATACCATTTTCAGAAAGAATATTAAGGCCATGAATGTATTTACTGTTGCAAATACAGATGCACCAATTACAACTTTTGAAGGTCTGCGAATCTTGCCAGATTTTAATTATGTAAGCGACGTTTTGCCAAAAATTGATATCCTTGTTGTACCAAGTGCAGAGCATCATTTAGATACAGATTTGGATGACAAAGCTATGATAGACTTTGTAAAAAAAGTAGATAAAGAAGCCACTTTTATGACGTCGCATTGTGACGGTGCATTTGTTCTCGCAGAAGCTGGTGTTTTGAATAATAAAGTATCTACAACTTTCCCGAGTGATATTGATAAAATGCGAGAGCGCTATCCTAATTTAGATATTAGAAAAGATGTGCTATTTGTGCATGATGGTAAGTACATCACCTCAGCTGGCGGAGCTAAAAGTTTTGAAGCTGCTTTGTATTTGTGTGAATATCTATATGGAAAAGATATAGCTATAAGCCTCGCTGGTGGTTTAGTTATAGATTGGAGTCTAAAAGAAGTGCCACATATTGTTGTAGAATAGCACTTACTTTAACGGCTTTACAGGATTATGATTTACGACTTGAGACAAAACAATCTGTGTCTTAGTTTCTCCATAAACGATAAGTTGGTCAATAAATTTCTCTAAATGCTGTTGGTTTTTCAAAACAACCTCCATAACAATATTTTCATTACCTGTAATACGATAACAGTTAATAACCTCGTCATAAGTCTTTACTTTTTCTAAAAATGGTTTTAGCATGCCCATAAAAGCACGTAATGTAATTATTGCTTTTAATTGATATCCTGCAGAAAATGGCGAAATCAGAGTTTTATACGAATGTATTATCTCTGCATCTTCCATCTTTTTTATACGTTCAGCCACCGCTGGAGAACTAACACCTACTCGTCTTCCAATTTCTGCATTTGTCATTCTAGCATTTTCTTGTAAACACTTTAAAATCTGCCAATTAAGAGAATCTATACCCATTTAATGTTTTTTACAAAAATTAACATATAATTTAAAGCAAATATAATGATTTGCTTTAAATACAAAAGCTGAAAATGATTATGAGTGATTATTTTCGTATAAAATTGCTATTAAATTGAATTATTCTATTCCATCACACTTGTCTAACATCCCGCTTTACCAAAAGGCGATGGACATCTTTATTTTATCTCGAAGTATTTCGACATATCTTAATGACGATTTGTGTTTATTAGACGTTGATGGAAAAGAAAATAATGATATCTACTTTACTGGAGATATAATTCAACAATCTTCTAACCTAGCGCCAGAAATTATTAATGCAGAACGCGAACGTTTTTCAGATAAAAAGCATAAGCACATTGAAAGCTTGGATAGGTTAACTTATCGTCTTTACAAGAATTGTAGACGTTTAGAAAACACGAATAGTAATGGTAAAGACTACTTACCCATTTTACAAAGCGAATTAAAAAAATTCAGAATACTGAAGCGTAATTGGATGCTGACGTTATAGAAACCTAATCTGACCACTTTAAGATTCTTGCATTGCTCATATAACTATTTTGGTAATTAGCAATTTTAGAATTCCACTCATCAGCGATAATGATAGATTGAGACTTATTTATACTTTCTGTTAAACGCAAAATATGGTTATATCCATTATTACTTGCCAAATAATCAGCATCATCTAACACAAACAGCTGAATCTGCCCTAAGTGTAATGCATTTTGAAAATAAAGCTTAGAAATAAAAGCAGGTGTTCCTATAACGATATCTTGCCCGTAATAAATTTCTACTTTTTGCTTTTCAAAATCGTAACGCTCACTTGTGCCGTAAATGCGTAAATCAGTATTCCTTGTATATTTTGAAAACGCTTCTTTTAGTTCAGCTATTTTTTGCTGATTTTCAACAATAAACAGAGCGCGCGGTGAGTCTTCAAAAGCTTCAGCTTTTAATTTGTGAATTGTATGAATAATTAAGGCAGTTGTTTTTCCACTACCCTTTTTACCAATAACATATGCGTCAGCACCACTTTTTATAACTGGCAATACTTCTTTTTGGAATGGTAATGGTGCTTCAAAATTTAAGGTCTTTAGTGATTCCTTAAGTAATGGGTTTAGTTTTTTGAATGACATATAAATTACATGTTTCTTCGGTACTGTCCACCAACTTCAAACAATGCACTTGTGATCTGCCCTAAAGAACACACTTTACAAACCTCCATTAAAGCTTCAAAAATATTCTGATTATTTACCGCCTTATGTTGTAAGTCTTTTAATAATTCTGAAGTATCACGAATTTCATGCAAGTGTTTCAATGTTTGAATTTGAAATTCTTTTTCTTCTTCCGTAGCTCTTATAACTTCAGCAGGTTGCACAGTAGGCGATCCTTTGCTACTCAAGAATGTGTTTACACCTATAATTGGGAACTCGCCATTATGCTTTAACGTCTCATAATATAAACTCTCTTCTTGAATCTTACTACGTTGGTACATGGTTTCCATAGCTCCTAAAACGCCTCCACGTTCAGTAATTCTATCAAACTCTAATAGTACGGCTTCTTCAACTAAATCCGTTAATTCTTCAATAATAAAAGCACCTTGAATTGGATTTTCGTTTTTAGCTAAACCTAATTCTTTATTAATAATTAATTGAATGGCCATAGCACGTCGCACAGACTCTTCTGTTGGCGTTGTGATAGCCTCATCATAAGCATTTGTATGCAAAGAATTACAGTTGTCATTTATGGCATAAAGAGCCTGTAAAGTTGTACGTATATCATTAAAATCAATCTCCTGGGCATGCAAACTACGACCAGAAGTCTGGATGTGATATTTAAGCATTTGTGCCCTTGGGTTTGCCCCATACTTATTCTTCAACGCTTTTGCCCATATACGTCTCGCTACACGTCCAATTACGGAATACTCTGGGTCGATACCATTGGAGAAAAAGAATGAAAGGTTTGGACCAAATTTATTAATATCCATTCCACGGCTTAAGTAATATTCTACATATGTAAAACCGTTAGAAAGCGTTAATGCCAATTGTGTAATAGGATTTGCTCCTGCCTCGGCAATATGATATCCAGAGATTGATACTGAATAAAAATTGCGAACATTATTATTTATAAAATATTCCTGAACATCACCCATTAAACGCAATGCAAATTCTGTAGAAAAAATACATGTGTTTTGTGCTTGATCTTCTTTTAAAATATCGGCCTGAACAGTACCTCTTACTTGAGCTATTGTTTTTGCTTTAATCTCCGCATAGATATGAGCTGGTAAAACCTGGTCTCCTGTAACACCTAAAAGCATCAGACCAAGTCCATCATTGCCTTCTGGTAAATCACCATTATATTTTGGACGTTGTTTGCCTTTATATAGCTCAGCAATTTTCTTTTCAACTTCTTTTTCTAAACTGTTTTCTTTTATATAAACTTCACATTGTTGATCAATAGCTGCGTTCATAAAGAAACCTAATAGCATAGGTGCAGGACCATTAATGGTCATACTTACAGAGGTCATTGGATCAGCTAAATTGAAACCAGAATACAATTTCTTAGCATCATCTAAACAACAGATAGACACACCTGCATTACCTATTTTACCATAAATATCTGGTCTATAATCTGGGTCATTACCATAAAGTGTTACACTATCAAAAGCTGTCGATAAACGCTTTGCAGGCATCCCTAAACTCACATAGTGAAAACGTCTATTAGTTCGCTCTGGCCCACCTTCTCCAGCAAACATACGTGTTGGATCTTCTCCTGTACGTTTAAATGGATATAAGCCTGAAGTATAAGGGAATTCTCCAGGTACATTTTCTTGTAACGTCCATCTTAAAATATCTCCCCAAGCAGAATACTTTGGCAAAGCTACTTTTGGTATTTGAGTATGCGATAAGGACTCTGTATGTGTTTCAATTTTAATTTCCTTATCTCTTACTTTAAAAGAATAGATAGGATTTTTATAACGGTTTACTTTTTCGTCCCATCCTGTAATCACTTCCCAATTATAAGGGTCTAAGTTCATCTTTACGCGATCAAACTCACCAATAAGCAGCTTTAAAAAGTCTTTATTTTCAGTTTCATTTAAATCTGCAGTATTTATATCTACTCCTGACTTATCAAGCTTAGGTACTGAATCAATAACTGATTCTATAGTCTTAAATATCCCATACAGTTTCTGAGCAACCTCTACTTGATTTAAAGTCGTTTGGTCATATGCACGATTGCTTTCTGCAATTTCTGAAAGGTAACGCGTACGATTTGGAGGAATGACAAAAATCTTCTCACTCATTTCTTTAGAAATCTCGAAAGTCGATTTTAAATCAGCTTCAGTTTTATCTACCAATTTATCCATAATAGATTTGTAGAGCGTATTCATTCCTGGATCATTAAATTGAGACGCAATTGTACCAAAAACAGGTAAATCATCTTGATGTACATCCCAAAGATTATTATTACGCATGTATTGTTTTTTTACATCACGTAATGCATCTAATGCGCCTCTTTTATCAAACTTATTGATAGCTACTAAATCCGCAAAATCTAGCATATCAATTTTTTCGAGCTGCGTTGCTGCACCAAACTCTGGTGTCATGACATATAAAGCCACATCACTATGCTCCATAATTTCTGTATCAGATTGTCCGATACCTGAAGTTTCAAGGATAATTAAATCGTATTCTGCAGCTTTTAATACTTCAATCGCTTCACTAACATATTTTGATAATGCCAAATTAGATTGACGTGTTGCCAAACTACGCATATAAACTCGAGGCGAGTTAATAGCATTCATTCTTATTCTATCGCCTAACAATGCACCACCCGTTTTTCGTTTTGAGGGGTCTACGGAAATAAGACCTATTGTTTTCTCTGGAAAATCAATTAAAAAACGTCTTACAAGCTCATCAACTAAAGACGACTTACCAGCACCTCCAGTTCCTGTAATTCCTAAAACCGGTGTTTTTGATGTCTTATTTTTTTCTTCAATAATACTTAAGACGTCTTTAGCTACGTCAGGGAAATTCTCTGCCGAAGAAATAACACGTGCAATATCCTTAGAGTTTTTTCGATTCAAATGGTTGACTTCTCCATTTAGACTATCTCCTATTGCATAATCAGATTTCTCTACCAAATCATTAATCATACCTTGCAAACCTAATTCTCTTCCATCGTCTGGAGAATAGATACGTGTAATACCATAATCCATTAAATCTTTAATCTCTTCAGGCAAGATAACACCGCCGCCGCCGCCAAAAATTTTAATATGTCCGGCTCCCTTTTCATTAAGCAAGTCATACATATATTTAAAGTACTCATTATGACCACCTTGATAAGAAGTCATTGCAATAGCATTAGCATCTTCCTGGATTGCTGTATTTACAACTTCTTCAACACTTCTATCATGACCTAAATGTATGACCTCAACACCTGTAGATTGTATGATGCGGCGCATGATATTAATTGCAGCATCATGCCCATCGAAAAGTGAGGCAGCTGTAACTATACGTACTTTATGTTTTGGTTTATATGGTGCGACTTGTTCCATTCGTAATACAATTGCTTTTTAGAGCTACAAATTTACTGAATTTATAAAAATCATAGGCTTTTGTTATGAAATGTTTAAATCATAAAAAAATCTTACAGCATGCTTTAATTAATTAGTAATAGAAGAATAGCTTGAATTGTATAACATTATGATTTTTGTAAAAAAGAGAAAAGGTAAGATTTGAGTTTTGATTACAAATTAATCACCAGCTTTTATTTTCTAAAAAATTTGTTAAAATGTATCAATTTTCTTACTTTTAAAATTACATCTCTCAAAAAATCAACTATTTATAATTTTAAGGTATATAAACATACCTTTAATTAACACACAACAAAACCATTAACCAAAAACAATTAATTCATGAAAAAAAGATTATTATTAGTCTGCTTTTTAGCAAGTATAGTTTTTACCTATGCTCAAGACTTACCATCTAATCCAACACCAGGGAAATGTTATGTAAAATGTATTACTAAAGATACTTTCAAAGAAGTTACTGATACTTATCAATCCTATCCAGAGTACAATACTTTAGATATAGTGCCAGCAACTTACAAAACTGTTGAAGAAAGAGTTTTAGTAAAAGAAGCTACAAAAAAGTATGTATATGTCCCTGCGGTATATGAAACTGTTGAAGTTTCCTATGTTAAGAAAGAAGGTCGTACAGATTTAAAAGTGGTACCAGCTACTTTTGGTACAAGTTCAAAAACTTACGAAACTTATCCATCTACATCTGGATGGGAGTATAAAATTTTAGAAGATTGCCCTTCTGTAAATAAAGATGATTGTGTAGCCGCTTGTTTTGTTGAGTATCCTGCTCAGTTTAGAGAAGTTTCATTTACTACTCTTGCTGCTGATGCATCAACAAACAACATCCCTGTACCAGAACAGACCACAACTTATAAAAAGAGAGTTATAAAAACTCCAGCTCGTGTGGATGAAATAGAAATACCAGCTGAATACACTACAATTAAAAGACAAGTAGTAGACACACCTGCAAAGGCAGTACCTACTACTGTAGCTTCAAAATCTGATTCAGTCGATAGAACAGTGTTAGACCAGAAAGGTGGAATTTCTTCATGGGAAGAAGTTGACTGTGAGTTGTTAGATCCAAACGTATTACCTGTATTTTATGAATTAGGAAGTGCTCGTTTAACTGCTGCATCCAAGAAAACTATAGATGAAACATTATTACCTATAATGAAAGATTCTAAAGTAAGTGTTGAGATTATGTCTCATACAGATTCTAGAGGTAATGATGATTTTAACCAATCTTTATCGCAACAACGTGCTAACTCTGTAGTAAACTACTTAGTATCAAGAGGCATCTCAAGAAACCGATTATCTGCTAGAGGTTTTGGGGAGTCTCGTTTAACAAACAGATGCTCTAACGGTGTAGATTGCTCTGAAGCTCAACACCAAAAGAATAGACGTACAGAATTTAGAGTTTTGTCTAATTAATCCTCTGGATACCCTTTTTAAAATTGATAAAGCACCTTTTTTAAGGTGCTTTTTTTGTTATAATGTATTGTGGATAATTTGCAGTTTCTTTTTTGGCCTTAATACCATAGTCTTCAAGATTACTTTGCATGAACTCAAAATACTTATAATGTATTTGCCAATCGTGTATGCTATAAAGGTGCTCATCTTTTGAAGAAGATACAATTATAGGTATATCAAGTGCTTTTGATAATTGATATGCCATATCTTTTATACTCACATTATCTGCTTGTATATCACTATCACTAACCAAATATTTAGACTCAACATCTCCCCAGTTAATTTGTGTAGAGTTCCAAAAACTTGGGTTGTTAATTTTTAAAGTTATAACGTCTCCATTAGTAATGCCTTCTGCAACTTGAAGCTTTAATTCATTTAAAACTTGCAAGTCTATATCTTCTTTATCAATTTCAGTCTTTTTTATATAAATAGTATAGTACCTATTTAATTCTGATGAAACTTGTATTTGATTTCTATTAACTTTAGACAAATAACTCAAGATATCTTTTACTTTACCATTTAATTTTAAGTAACCATTGCTATAACTAACATTAAAATCTTCTGAATTTACATTACTTAGTTTTACCTCAATATCGTTTTTTGGTACATAATCCTTTTTTGAAAACTCTTTTGGGTTTACTATTTTCAAAAAACCTGATAATGGTTTTCTCGTTTTATTATCTCTTAAAAATTTGTTTAGTTTATTAGGACTTAAATCCGAAGGGTGACCTTGCCATAGCTTCTCTCCTTTTGCATTAAAAAGAATACCTTGTGGCAAAGACCTAACACCATATTGTTTGAATGTACTCCCATAATCATCTACAGCAATGGTTAATAGCGTTGGGTTCTTCTTAATAAATCGCTCGACTCTTGTTGGATTCTCTTCTGATAATGAAATGACATGAAAATCTTTTGGATATTGCTTTTGCAAAACAGTAAGTATTTTTTTTGCATAAACACATGGGCCACACCAAGTTGCCCAAAAATCAACGAAGTAGAGTTTATTAGATTCTGTTTCTACAATTTTTGATTCTTGCAGTACTTCAGACACTCTTATTTGAGCTATAGTATAATAACTTCCTAGTAAAAATAGTAACGTAAATGCTATATTTTTGAATTTTAAATCTCTCATAATTAAATCTTCAACCCTATAAGTCAAATACCATGCTAAAATTAATATTTATAATTTAAAATATAAATTATGATTAAGATGTAAACGCAAGTTTTATGCATATATTTGAGAACAATTTTGAATAAAAACACTTCAGTCATGAAAAAATCTATCCTACTCGTTTTCTTAGTCTTTATATTTTCTTCATGTGCAGAATTACAACAAGTTGTTAACCAACTCCCGCAAACTGGACCTATTAGTAATACAGATATTGCTTCTGGACTCCGACAAGCACTAGATTTAGGTATAGATAAACAAGTTAGTAAGCTTACTCAAAAGGATGGTTTTTTTAAAAATGAATTGGTAAAAATTTTACTCCCAGAAGAACTTCGGAAAGTTGATAAAACATTAAGAAATATAGGCTTAGGTAACTTGGCTGATGAAGGTTTGAAGATTTTAAATCGCGCCGCTGAAGATGCTGTAAAGGAGGCAACACCTATTTTTGTGAATGCTGTAAAAGACATCACCTTTAATGATGCCAAGAACATCTTACTTGGGAGTGATGATGCAGCTACACAATATTTAACTTCGAGAACGCAAACTGAACTTTATAACAAGTTTAAACCTGTGATTAATAATTCATTTAGTAAAGTCGGCGCAGAAGAAATTTGGTCTAATCTAATTACAAAATACAATGCCTTACCACTAACAAATGATGTGAATCCTGATTTAACGGATTATGTAACTGGTGAAGCACTAAAAGGTGTTTATACAATGATTGCCGTTGAAGAAAAACAGATTCGAACTAAAATATCATCTAGAACTACAGATTTACTAAAGAAAGTATTTGCGTTACAAGATTAGAGATTATAGGAAGTCTTACTAATTATTTTCTTCTGTATAGCCCATCAAAAGCCACAGATATCTTTTCGCCTTCTTTAGTTTGGGTGATGACTTCCCAATACTGCCTTACAGTACCATCATCGTTATCAGTCCAAGTAACTCTATTAACAAACTTATTGCCATCTTTGTTTATGGCTTCATCAGTTTGCAAAATCATCTGATTACCTTTTTTATTACCTTTTAGATGAAGACTTGCCCCTTGATTGTCTATCCAAACTTGTTCCCATTGTTTAGCAACGACATTATAAAAACTATGACTTGTACCTGTATAACCTGGACTAGCACTAGTCCATCTTTCTTGAAGTACACATTTGCCCAGAATTAATTTTAGGTCATTCTCTCCTGCTTTATTTCCGTTTGGCAATGTCACATCCCATTGACCTTCCCAAAAGGCAAACTCAGCATGTTTCTCAGTACAACATGCACATTTATTATTTTGAGCAAATAAATGAGATATAAAAATTAGAGCAAAAAATGTGAAAATACTTTTTTTCATGATGATTTAGTTTATCCCAAGTTATTAAACCATATTTAATTATATCCTAATGTTAACATAACATTTACAAGAAGAAAAGTCTTGATATTTGTAAGGTAAGAGATTAGTTAGTCTTTACATTATGTCAGTTAGTTAATAAGTCGATATGCCAGTATCGGCTTTTTCTTTTTATAAACTCAATATCTCGAAATACTGATATACATATTTAAGGCGACTACCATACCAAGAAAACATTTCGCCATCTACAAGGATAATTTCTTTTTTTGGAAAAGAATGCTTCAATTCTTTTATATGTTTTTCTTTAAATGGAAAAGGTTCACTAGAAAGCATTATAACTTCGACTTCTTTTAATTTTGAATGGTCTAAAGAAACCTCAGGATAACGCGTTTCAGTTGTAAAGATATTCTTAAAACCTGCTTCGGAGAGCATAACATCTACAAATGTATTTGAAGCAGCAACCATCCATGGGTTTTTCCAAATAAAATATGCAGCTTTCCGTTTTGGTAAACTTTGAATTTTATTCTGAAAATACTCACGCTCTTTCTTAATTTCAGAAATAATTAAATTAGCTTTTTCTTTAACCTTAAAGATATCACCATACATCTCAAACAATTCAAAAGCATCGTTCAGATTATAAATATCACTGATATGGATTGGGGCAATCTTTTTTAAACTTTCAACAATCTCAAAGCTATTTTCTTCTTTATTGCATAAGATAATATCTGGTTTTAAGTCCTTTATTTTATCAATCTTAATGGTTTTTGTACCCCCAACAATAGTTTTTTGTTGTTTTAGTTCTTTTGGATGAGTACAGAATTTTGTTACACCAAAAATTGAATCTCCTAAACCTAAGTCAATTAACAACTCTGTCTGCGAAGGCACTAATGAAACAATTCGTTTTGGTGTCTCTTGTATATTAATTTGTCTATTGAGTTGATCCGTAAATGTCATGAGAAGGTTTACTTGGCAAGTATGTCTTTCATTTCAGCCTGTAAGGCAAGTGCTTTATTTGCGGCAGCTTCAGCAAAATCTTCACTTTGCGAAGCATAAATAATACCTCTTGAAGAATTAATTAACAAACCAACATCATCTGTCATTCCGTATTTACAGACATCTTGAAGGTTTCCGCCTTGAGCACCAACACCAGGAACAAGTAAGAAATTCTCAGGAATAATTTGTCTTATTTCTGCCAAATATTCGGCTTTAGTAGCACCAACCACATACATTAAATTCTCAGAATTCTTCCAAGTTTTGGAGGTTTTTAATACCTCTTTATAGACTTCTACACCATCAATAGTTTTAGTCTGAAAGTCATATGCGCCTTGATTAGATGTTAAAGCCAAAAGTATGGTGTGCTTATCTTTAAATGTTAGAAATGGTTCTACAGAATCTTTACCCATATATGGCGCAACAGTAACACTATCAAAACCTAAATCTTCGAAAAAGGCTTTGGCATACATTGTACTTGTATTACCAATATCTCCACGCTTTGCATCTGCAATGGTATAAATTTCTGGGTGATTTTTATTAAGATAATTAATAGTCTTCTCTAAAGATCGCCAACCCTTAATACCATAAGCTTCGTAAAATGCTGTATTTGGCTTATAGGCCACACATAGATGGTGCGTGGCATCTATAATTGCTTTATTAAATGCAAAAATTGGGTCTTCTTCTTTTAATAAATGCTTTGGAATTTTATTTAAATCCACATCCAATCCTATGCAAAGAAAGGATTGCTTTTTTTTGATTTGATTAATTAGTTGATTTGTTGTCATTCTATAAAAAAAGCCTCAAAAAAGAGGCTTAGTATTTAAATTACATCGTCGTTAGCTTTTAATAACTCCGTATTTTCAGCTAACATTAATTCGTCTATTATTTTTTGGATATCACCATTGATGATATTTGATAAATCATAAAGTGTTAATCCTATTCTGTGATCAGTAACTCTTCCCTGAGGGTAATTATAAGTTCTAATTTTTGCACTACGGTCGCCGGAGCTTACCATACTTTTACGTTTTTCAGAATCAGCGGCTTGCTTTTTGGCCAACTCTAATTCATATAAACGTGAGCGCAATACCTTTAAGGCTTTCTCTAAGTTCTTATGAGATGATTTCTGATCTTGACAACTTACAATCATTCCCGTAGGTTCGTGATGCAATTTAATTGCAGAATACGTTGTATTTACCGATTGCCCTCCAGGACCTGTAGATGTGGTACGTTCAATACGCACTTCAGTCATATCTAATTCTACATCAAACTCTTCTGCTTCTGGTAACACCATCACGGTTGCAGCACTTGTATGCACACGTCCTTGCGTTTCTGTTTGTGGCACACGTTGTACACGGTGAACACCCGCTTCGAATTTCATAGTTCCATATACATCTTCACCTGAGACTTCAAATATAATTTCTTTAAAACCGCCAGATGTTCCTTCGCTAGTACTTACAACATCAACACGCCATCCTTTATCGCTACAGTATTTTGAATACATACGATACAAATCTCCCGCAAAAATACTAGCTTCATCTCCACCTGTTCCAGCTCTGACCTCTACAACCACATTCTTAGCATCATCTGGGTCTTTGGGAATCAGCATAAAACGAATCTCTTCTTCTAAAGCTGGCACTTGCTCTTTTGCTTCTTCTAATTGCATTTTAGCCATTTCTACCATCTCGGCATCAGAACCATCAGCAATAATTTCTTCAGCTTCGGAGATATTGTCTAATAGTGCTTTATAAACTGCACCTTTATCTACAATCTTTTTAAGGTCTTTATATTCTTTATTAAGCTTTATATAACGCTTTTGGTCAGATATAATATCTGGCTGTATAATAAGGTCATTAACCTCATCAAAACGCTGCTTAACTATTTGGATTTTCTCTAACATCTATCATCAAAAATTGAGGGATAAAAGTACAATAATTATTCATTTTTATTTTGGGTTTCTTTAGGACATATTAACAGTAAAAAATAATTAATAATAAACCACGTTAAAGAAGTATATGCATCGTCTCCTAGCTATACTTGCATTTTATAAACCGTTTGTAGTTTGGTCTTTAGTTGTTAATGCTTTGATTGGGTTTTTAAATCCGCATCTAGCACCCGCACTTATTACCAAATTATTTCTAACGGTTTTTGCGTGGTATTATGTCCATGAAACCTCGCAACGACGAAAATTGACCTTTTATAAAAACTTAGGAATTTCGCCGATAAAATTATTTTCGATTTTATTTATATTAGACAGTGTATTGACCATCATTTTCCTTACAGTTTTTAAGGAATTTACATAGCTTGAACATTGCCTAATTATCAAATTTTGACTCTAATACTAAACTATATTTAAAAACTAAATAAAACCTCTAAAAATGATATAATATTACCCAAATGATATTTGAATTAGATAATGTAGAACTTTACTTTAAGAACAAACGTATTTTAAACGGCATTTACCTAAAAGCAGAAACTGGAGAAGTGACTGGTGTTTTAGGTAGAAATGGCTGTGGAAAAACTAGCCTTCTAGATATTGCTTTTGGTAACCTAAAACCAAAGTATAAACTTATTAGAATAGACAGTAAGCCTCTTTTAAAACCTTTGTATAAAGCTATATCAACTAAGTACTTACCACAGTATGATTCTGTTCCTAAGAATTTTAAGTTGAAGTCTCTTTTTGAATTATTTGAAGTTAACTGGACTACTTTTACAGATCAGTTTGAAGACTATTATCCTTACCAAAATTATAAGTTTGGTCAGCTTTCTGATGGACAACGCAGATTTATAGAAATCTATATCGTCTTAAAAAGCAATAGCGATATTGTACTTTTGGATGAGCCTTTTAATGGTATTTCTCCTTTAATGATTGAAGGTGTAAAACATATAATATCTGATGAAAAGCTTAATAAGATAATTATACTTACTGACCATAGATATGAGGATGTTATTGATATAACTGATACGCTATATCTTCTAAACAACGGCACAACAAAATTGATTAAGGAATTAAATGAACTTGAAGATTATGGATATTTGAGTGTTGGGAGTTTGTCTTAGTATTCAAACTTACCAAAATCACTTTTAATGGTTAATTTCTTTTTATCAGAGGCTTCTACTCTACCAACAACCTGAGCATTGACATTAAATGATTTTGAGATGCTCATAATATCTTCGGCAACTTCTGGTTTAACATATAGTTCCATACGGTGACCACAATTAAAGACTTGATACATTTCTTTCCAATCGGTTTTAGATTGCTCTTGTATAAGCTTAAATAGTGGTGGAATTGGAAACATATTATCTTTTATAATATGTAAATGGTCTATAAAGTGAAGAATCTTGGTTTGAGCACCTCCACTACAATGCACCATACCATGAATGTCATCACTACTGTATTTATTCAAAATCGCTTTTATAATTGGCGCGTAAGTACGTGTTGGAGACAATACTAACTTTCCAGCATCAATTGGAGAGTTTTCAACCTTATCAGTCAACTTTATCTGTCCTGAGTATACCAAATTTTCTGGTACAGCTGCATCAAAACTTTCGGGATATTTTTTCGCCAAAGATTTATCAAATACATCGTGACGCGCAGAAGTTAATCCATTACTTCCCATACCACCATTATATTCGGTTTCATAAGTAGCTTGACCAAAAGACTCTAGACCTACAATAACATCACCTTCAGAGATGTTTGCATTATCTATAACATTACGACGCTTCATCCTTGCAGTAACTGTTGAATCTACAATTATGGTACGTACTAAATCACCAACATCTGCAGTTTCTCCTCCAGTTGAATGGATTGTTACTCCAAATGATTTTAAATCTTCTATAAGTTCCTCTGTTCCATTTATAATAGCAGAAATAACTTCGCCAGGAATTACATTTTTGTTTCTTCCTATGGTCGAAGACAACATAATACTATCTGTAGCACCTACACAAAGTAGGTCGTCAATATTCATAATCAATGCATCTTGCGCTATGCCTTTCCAAACAGAAACATCTCCAGTTTCTTTCCAGTACATGTATGCCAAAGACGATTTTGTACCGGCACCATCTGCATGCATAATCAAACAATAATCCTCGTTGTTAGTCAAGTAATCTGGGACTATTTTGCAAAATGCTTTAGGAAATAAACCCTTATCAATATTCTTTATGGCATTGTGTACGTCTTCTTTAGATGCAGAAACACCTCTTTGCGCATATCTCTTACTAATATCTTGACTCATTATTGTTTGTTATTAAGCACAAAAATAATTGAATTAATTTCTATATCTAATTACTAGAACAAAAAAAGCATTCAATTATTTTGAATGCTTTTTTAATGTTATATGACATATACTTATTCAAAATCTGGCATTTCAGCATTCTCTATCAATGATGTTCTTCCTGCCGCATTATTATTTGGCAATAAATCAGTTACAAAAATATTACGTTGCGAAATACCATCATTTGATGTATTTGTAAAAATTACTTCTGCTTCATTTGGTGTAAATCTGCAATCAAAATCATTTGTACCAGCAATTTTTCCATCAGATAAATCAATAGTATTACTCGTATTTCTATTATATAAAAATATGTGAGAATCTAATTGTCTGTAATTTGAACTTTCAAATCCAGAGACATCATACCAATAAATTATTGATTGGTTATCTACCGAAATATCTAATCCGCCGGCTGCGCCAGAAACTCCAGATAATATATTATCAATAAGTATTCCTGATAAATCAATTGTATATACCGACACATTATAACCACTAACATCATTAGTTTTAATTGCTAATAAGCTTTCATCTGCACTAATAACCACTTCGGTTATAAAACTATTATCAGGTGTCTGATATATCTCTTGAAGTCCTGTTCCATCACTATTGATAGAATATAATCTATCGAAATTTGAATAATAGAATCTTCCACCATTATCTGTCCAAGTAAAATCAATCTCATTTAAATCAAAACCATTTATAGCTACTTGAGATGTAATTTGCTCTTGGTTTGAACCATCTAAATCCATTGTGAAGATATGAGTTTCAGAGCCACTATTTGATAAGAAAGCAATCTTATTCGCAGTCACATTTCTTCTTGGTCTGTAACTATTAATTAAAGAAGACGTTAGTTGAAGTTCATTACCTTGAGCATCAGTAGAAAAAATAACATTATTATCTCCAATCTTTCTAACAAAAGTATATCTAAATTCAGGCGCAGTAACTGTCTCAAAAACACTAACTGCGCTTTGAATTACATCAGTATTTATATTATCCTTAGCACCTACTTGCCAAAAATACTTGAGTCCAAATCTTAGACCCGTGATATCAAGCATTGTATCATTTACTGTAGAAAATGATAGAACTTCTTCATCAAAATCATTTCTAAGTTCAATACTATAAGTAATATCATCTTCATCAGGATCACTACCAGACCAAACCAATTGCACATCTAATGGGACGTCAACAGCATTATCCGTAGGAGTAACTAAAACTGGCGTATTAGGAGGCCTGTTATTGGCAGTCTCTATATTTAATTCAAAAACAACATTAACTGACGAATTTGCAGTTATCTCAACACCTTCAAAGGCAGCTAAAAATCCGTCAAGTTCAGCTTGAACAGAATACTGATTAACAGGTATTTCTTCAATAATAAATTTACCTTCAGCATCAGTGAAAACTGTGCTAAAATTTGGGTTCGTAGAAATTTTTACATTCTCTAATGGTAAGTTTGTTCCATTAGCAACAACAATACCTGTAAGTGTTCCATTTTCAAGGTTATCAAGTGTATCTTCACTACAATTAATAAAAACAAAGGCTAATAACAAAGTGATTATACTTTTTATATATTTTTTCATGTTGTTATTTTTAATTTTCATCAACTTTACTATCTTTTATTTGCTTTCTATTAGCTTTTCGTAATTCACGTAATTTTTTACGTGCTTCTTTTTTTGAAACATCAGAAGTATTATCACCCTCAGAATCCTTAGCTTTTTGTGCTCTGATATTAGCCTCTCGCAAAAGTCTAAGTTCTTTTTCCTTCTGATTTTTTAATTTTCTTTTGCGTGTACCTTCGTAAGTAGGTGGGTTTAAATAAAAATTAAGACCAAGTCCAAATCTATAATAAAAATCATCACGCTTTCCACTAATAGCTCCATCTAATTCATCAGTAAACACAATATTTTGCTCTCCAAATAAATTTATTCCTAACTGATCAGAAACCAAGTACTCCAATCCAATACCATACTGAAATTTTAAATCTACATTAGCAAAATTGTTTCTAGCATTAGCACCCATGCCAGAGTAAATATAAGGTGTGAAATTATCATAGGGTAAAATTGTAAATTCAGCATTAAAATCAAGAGAAGTGAATGCCTCATCTAAATTGCCTTCATTTCTTAGGTTAAACTGATTAAGTGAAGTATTAATATTTAAGAAAGGGTTAAGATATCTTTTATAACCAACTCTAGCAAAAATTTCAGGTTTAGGCTTAGGTAAATCTCCATCTATTATACTAGTACCGACGGATATATTAATTGCAGATTTCCCACGGCGATCTCTATACAATCTATCATGCAATTTTGTATTAGATGATAAACTCTTTTCTTCGTAATAATCTATTAATAGCTGATTAGCTGCATCTTTTTCAGATTCATCAACAGACCAAAGACCATCTGATATTCCTTCAACTACTAAAGAATGAACTGCTTTTTCTACAGCTTCAGTAATAGCTAATTGTACTGGTTCATTTCTTGTAAAACCTGTTTCTGCCTCTAATAGCCTTTGAAAACTAACAAATCTAAAGAAACTTGCATCAAGTGCTTGAGAAAGTATTGTTTTAGACACATAAACAGTTTTTAATATCTCTCCTGTAGATGTAGATACAGCGCGCAAATATATAGTTATTCTATCTTGTCTATATTGAGTAGAACTACCAATACCAAAATATCTAGCTCCTAATCCTCCAGTAACAATATTAGTGTCATAAGACACTATTCCACCTTCTAATAAGATTCCTGCAAATAGTAAAGGTCTTAAACGCTCAGGCTGTGTTCCATTAAGCTTAGAATATTCTTCACGAGTCGATTTAATAATCTGTCTTTCATTCAATAGATTATTCAAATTCTCTCTTTCTGTAGGTATAAACCAATTTGAATCTTCCAGTGCTTTTAGTAAAATTGCAGTAGACCCTTGCGTAACAGCAGTACTAAATGTACTTCCGTTCTCAGTTGGCTTAAACTGTCCAGTTTGGTCTCTAAAATTATAAACTCCAACAACTACCTGTTGTTGAGGTTTAGGAAGATTTGTAAATAACTTACTAATTTTTGTTTCTTCACCTAATCGAGCTCGTTCCTCACTGACGGGTTGATTAAAGTATGTGCCGCAACTAAACATAAATATCATTAAAAACAATGATATTAGTAGTTTATAATTTTTCATAAAAAAATATATAAGTCTAGAGAATATTACTCTAATTACCTGGAATTATAATTTGGGTCTGGTCTCCATTAGTTATGTCTAAAATATCAATAACTAATCCTTCTGCAGATTCAAAAATTTCTACAACTAGGGAACCGAAAGAAAAAGTTCCTGGAGTAAGGTTACCATCCGCACCAAATTGTTGTGTGAATAAAGATCTTGAGATTTGATTTAGTAATTGGTTATTCAAATTTTCGGTAAATGCCTCAATTTCACTTTGCTGATTTCTAAGATTGGCATCTTGTTCTTCTGAAAAGGGATTTTGAGCTTGTGCACTACTCAATAAGAATTGATAATTAAACGTATCACCTCCAAAGTTTGGGTTTACAGGACGATACACTAATTGTTGAGAAAAAGATTCTGTAATCGAGAAAATCGATATTAATGCGAAACAAAAAAGTAGTTTTTTCATGATGATTTGGTATATTTTAATATTGTCTGATTAGGCTTTTATTTTTTTCTAAGGTAACAAAATATCTTAATACATTCTTTATAGCTATTTTAGTCTGCTCTAAAATAAAATCTCTTTTTGGATTTACAAAAAATCGATGCACAATTGTATTACCAATTATTACCTCCATTATTGTGTTTCTACCAAAGCTAAATTTCTCTTTAATTTTTACGATTTCTTTACCGTTAATCTGATTAAGTCTGTAAGCAGAAGAAAACTCTATAAAAAAATCTCGTCCTGGTTTTGTTTTAGTATCCTCAGTTATTATACCTCTAAAACCTGCATAACCATCTTCAGCCAATTCTGGAGAGTTTAAAACAGTTTTTTTTATCTGCTCTTCATTATTATTAATTACAACTAATCGGTCTTTTGCTACCAATTGATTATCAGAATCATAAATTAACAAAACTACAGTAACCTTATCTTTTGTTACATTATTAACTGTTGTAGAGGCTAGTATCTTCTTTTCAGTGGCTTGTAATACGAAACGACCAGATTGTTCATTACGAGACACATTATTAGTTCTTGGATTTTTCTTGTATACGTAAGATACGTATCTAAGGCTCTTAATTAAATCTGTATTATTAGTTGCTGTAACATCAATTTTTATGAGCTCAGAAATAGCCTCAGTCTTTATTTTTGCTACCACTTCTTGGTTTGTTATTTGTGAATAAATATTCCCAGAAAACAACAAACAAAAAAATAATACAAATAGTTTATTAAACATCTTGGTAATTAAAAACTCCTAATAATTACGCTTTGGCTATTGCCTAAAAGCTTAATTGACATTTTATTTGTTTGAGAATTTGTACCAAATCTCTCAACAGTTAAATTATTGCCATTTTGCAAAATATTCAAACTAGCAGAATCTACATTACCAAAAGTAAAATTGGTAACTTTATTATTGTTTCCTGATTGAAAAATTTGTTCAGAAACATTATTTACTGTACTTGTACTATTTATAAAGTTATCATTCCCAGATTGAAGATGTGATATATCAGATATACCTTTTGAAGAAACATTGGATATTACATTATTATTAAATCCAATTTGCTGAATCATGACAACATTATTACCACTCTGTTGTGTTGGAGTATTAGTGAAATTTCTACTAACTTGTTGAAGTTGTAAAAAATTAGATACCTCATTTTTATAATTAAATATCTTGGAAACTTTTTTGGTCTTACTGTTATCTACATCCTCTAA
Source organism: Winogradskyella haliclonae (assembly GCF_014635865.1). Taxonomy (GTDB): domain Bacteria; phylum Bacteroidota; class Bacteroidia; order Flavobacteriales; family Flavobacteriaceae; genus Winogradskyella; species Winogradskyella haliclonae. The sequence goes on from NZ_BMDQ01000003.1 coordinate 446,089, forward strand.
CTCTTGAGACAATACTAAAACAGGTAAAAGAACAACTATTAATAAAATTATGTATGGCTTTTTCATGTTAATAATTATTTATGTGTCTCTCTTTTTACAAAAATAACTAAAAGAAAGGAGAATTTTTCACTCCTCTCTTTTAGTTTATTTTAATGCTATTTCTAAGAATTATTTCTTTCTTAGAAAGGTCCTCCTACTTGAGTAGTTGTAGCTGTATTAAGAGCTCCAGTTTGCATAATAGAACTTGTGTGACCCGTACCAGTTTGGTAAGTAAATGCAGTGTTAGCCAATCCGTTTTGATTTGTATATGCATCATTACTAAATCCTAATTGATCAGATACAGATAAGTTAAAGTTACCATTTTGGATAGTTAAAGAACTATTATCATCACCAAATTGGTATTGACCAGATTCGTTTCCTAGTAAGAAACCGTCAAATTGAACAGCTGCAGCATAGTTACCATTACCAACTTGTAATTGCTCAGCATAGTTGTTAGCAGAGAAAAAAGATTGATCTATGTAAGCATCGTTACCAGCACCATCTTGTATTTGAAGAGCAGTGTTATCAAAAGAGAAAAACTCTTGCCACACTTGTCCAAAGTTATCTTCACCAAATTGGTACTGAGTTGATGTATTACCAGCACCAAATTGATCAGCTTGAGCTTCATTACCCTCGCCATCTTGATACTGCATAGCTGTGTTTGATAACCCATCTTGATCTACGTCAGCTATGTTATCTTCACCATATTGGTCTTGATCAGAATCGTTATCATTACCTACTTGATTAGCATATGCACGGTTTCCATCTCCTCTTTGATATTGGTCAGCAGTGTTACCAGAACCTCCAAAGTTTAATTGATATACATCTGCAAAGTTGTTAGAACCTCTCTGTGTTTGCTTAGAGTCATGGTTCTCTCCTTCTTGCCATGCATAAGCATCGTTTCCATCAGATTGGTTAGGACCACTACTTTGGTCTTGTCTAGACGTGTTGTCATCACCTAATTGTACAACATCCGCAAAATTGTTATCAAAACGTTGCTTTTGGTTAGATTTGTTTCTTGCACCCCATTGGAAAGCATAAGCATCATTATCTTCTGCATAACCTACACCTTGATCAATATTAGATCTGTTTTTGTAGCCTAACTGAGTAACAAATGCTAAGTTACGATCACCATCTTGCTTTACTTTAGATCGGTTCTTTGTACCATCTTGATACACATCAGACCTGTTATCAACACCTCCAATACCAAAGTTTTTACCATCTTGGTCAACTTTAGATTTGTTTTTGTAACCAGTTTGATAAACGATAGATCCGTTTCCAGCTCCATTTTGGTCAACATCACTGTCATTAGATTGTGCAAAAGAAACTCCTCCGCATAATAATAGTGCCGCGGCACCTAAAAAATAATTTTTCATAATTTTTAATTTAATGGATTAATTTAAATAGATTAATAAATGATTAATTAATAAAACATAAAACTTTTATGTTTAACTTTTATATAATTCTCAATCCATAAAGAAAGAGATTACAATTCTTTTTAATACTATAATCATTAAAATATTCTCGGGGAACAGAATAACTTTTCTTCATAATTATTTCGTCTTAAAAGTATTTGAAAAGTGCTAAAACACATATCAAAAACTGTTACGAAACAATGAACATAACATTAAATTTTTGGGGGAAATAAAATTCAATTCACTTACTTAATAAAGTGAGTTCAAAAGAAAATTAATTAATTGATTAATAGCTTTTAATGTTTTAAACTTCCATTACAGAAACTTCAACATTACAAATGTATACTTTATTACTTTAGACCAATAGTCTTTAAACGAATATTTAATCTTTTTGTCGAAAAATCGTTAAAAAAATAAATTATCGTTAGTAGAATACGTCAAAATATGATAATGATTGAATTTTCTTCAACACGATAGGACCGCTTATTGCTTGATAATTAGCAAAGTAAGAGTCTTAAAAGATTTTTTTTCTTTAAAAACCTTACTATCCTTTTTGACTTTCAAAAAAGTATTAATTCACAAACTGCGAAAACCTTATAGTTAATAAATAGAACACTGTTGTTAATAACAAATGTTTAAACCTCCTTCTTTTTATAGTAGTGAAAAATGAAAAAAAATTATCTTTGGGCTTTCGCTAATTTAACACAACACAAAATGAGCAAATCCAAGTTAGAATATATTTGGTTAGACGGTTACAAACCAACACAAAACATGAGAAGTAAAACTAAAGTTGAAGACAACTTTAGTGGTAAATTAGAAGACTGTCCAATATGGTCTTTTGATGGTTCATCAACAAAACAAGCAGAAGGTGGATCATCTGATTGTCTATTAAAACCAGTTGCAATTTATCCTGACCCAGCACGTAATAATGGATACTTAGTAATGACAGAGGTTTTAAATGCGGATGGCACTCCACATGAATCTAATGGTCGTTCTACTATTGACGATGATGATAACGACTTTTGGTTTGGTTTTGAGCAAGAATACTTTATTATGGACAAGGATACGCAATTACCTCTAGGATTCCCAATTGGCGGTTACCCAGGACCTCAAGGTATGTATTACTGTTCTGTTGGTGGTAGAAATACACATGGTAGAGATTTCGTTGAAGAACATGCAGACTTATGCATTGCTGCTGGATTAAATTTTGAAGGCATCAATCAAGAAGTTGCTTCTGGTCAGTGGGAATTTCAATTATTTGCCAAAGGTGCAAAAAAAGCTGGTGATGAAATATGGGTAGCTCGTTATTTGTTGGATCGCTTAACAGAGCAATATGGCTACTATATAGAATACCACCCAAAACCTGTAAAAGGTGATTGGAATGGTTCTGGTATGCATGCCAACTTCTCAAACACTGTTTTAAGAACATGTGGTTCTCAAGAAACTTATGAGAAAATATGCGAAGCTTTTAGACCAGTTGTAAAAGAACATATGGCTGTTTATGGCGAATATAACGATCAGCGTCTAACAGGATTACATGAAACAGCTCACGTAGATGATTTTTCTTATGGAGTTTCTGATAGAGGAGCATCAATTCGTATTCCTATTATTACTGTAGAAAAAGGCTGGAAAGGCTGGTTAGAAGATCGTAGACCCGCATCTAATGGAGATCCATATAAAATTGCAGGACGAATAGTAAAGACCGTAAAGTCTGCAAATATTTCTTAGTGAAATTTATATATAAAAAAAGCGATCCAAATGGGTCGCTTTTTTTTATAACTTTTATTTTTTTCTTAACTAAAAGCCAGTCCTATAAATATTAAGTAGGCTATAAAAAGTAATAATCCTTTACGGCGCCCTATAGTAAATCTCTTACCAAAAAACACTAACGGTATAAGAATTGCAGCAAAGCAAATCATCCAAAATATATTTGTAGATAAAATCTTAGAAGACTCGACAACTATTGGTTTTATCATTGCAGTAAGTCCTAAAACAGAAGCTATGTTAAATATATTAGACCCTATTAAATTACCCAAAGAAATGGCTTTCTCTTTTTTAAGGGCAGCTATAACTGAAGCTGCTAATTCTGGGACACTTGTACCAATAGCTATTACTGTTACAGATATAGCATAATCACTTATGCCTACAGCTTTAGCAAACCCTTTTGCGCCATCTACTAACCACTCAGAGCCATAATACAAACCTGCAGCACCAATAATAAGCCAAATACCTATTTTAAAATTTGAAACAACAGCTAAACTTTCATCTACTTCTTCAGCAATACTCGCTTTTGTTTTCTTTCGAGAATCTCTAATTAACAAAAATAAGAACCCTATTAAAACAATAAATAATATTGCGCCTTCAACTGAGGAAAGCACATTATCATTACTCAGAAAGAAATACAATGCAAATGACATAAACATTAGCATTGGCCAATTAAGCTTGTAAAACTCTCTATCTATTATTAATGGAGAAATTATTGCGGTAATACCTAAAACCAAACCTATGTTAGCAATATTAGAACCTATTACATTTCCCAAAGCTATATCACTAACGCCATCTAATGCTGCCTGTAAACTCACTAACAACTCTGGTGCCGATGTTGCAAAAGATACAACCGTCATACCAATAACAAGTTTAGATAGCTTAAGTTTAAAAGATAACCCTACAGATGCTCTTACCAAAAATTCTCCACCAACAACAAGCAAAACCAATCCTAGGATTATAAGCAATACATTCATTTATATTCAATTTTTTGCGAAGATAGTGTTTACTTTTTAACTATATATTCTATTCTTTTAAAGGATTAAAACTAAATTTTAAGTTAAATAACTATAAAAATAGTTTGATAACTACAAAAATAGTTATATTTGAATCCTATTCATCTATAAAAACATATAGCACATGCAAAAATTAACAAACAAAGAAGAGGAAATAATGCACATTTTGTGGCAATTAGAAAAAGCATTTGTTAAAGATGTTTTGGCAGAGATTAAAGAAGACAAACCCCATTACAATACATTATCTACTATTATTAGACATCTTGAAGAAAAAGGATATGTTGCCTATAATGCTTACGGAAAAACACACCAATACTATCCAATTATTACTAAAGAGGCTTATAAAGCCAAATTTATGAATACAGCTATAGCGCACTATTTTAACAACTCCTACAAAAACATGGTTTCCTTTTTTGCTAAAGAGGAAAAAATTAGTGTTGAAGAACTTAAAGAAATTATAGAATTAATAGAAAAAAAGAAATAAGATGGACTATTTATTAAAATCTAGCGCCTTACTCTTTTTAATGTATTTGGGCTATACCTTTTTTTTAAAAAAGGAAACTTTTTTTAATCATAACAGATGGTTTCTATTAATTGGTCTTGTAACCGCATTAGCATTGCCTTTAATCGTTATCCCTATATACACTACTATTGAGCCAATTACAATAATAGAAACACCAACATCATTTGTTAATACCTCTGCAGAAATTACTCCTAATAAGAAATCATTTGATTGGTTACAATTATTGACTAATATCTATTTTGTAGGCTTAGTTATATTTTTAATACAGTTTATATTACAATTTGGTTCTTTAGCATTTCTTTTGCTTAAAAACTCAAAAGATAAGGACGGTATTTACACCTATGTGATTGTAAAAAATAAAATCTCCCCATTTTCATTTTTCAAATGGATTGTTTACAACCCAAACTTGTTTTCGAATGAAGAATTAAAACTAATACTTAATCACGAAAAAGTACATGTACGCCAATGGCACTCTATGGATATTATTATATCTAGACTCACTTGTGTCATATTTTGGTTTAATCCGTTTACATGGCTATACCATAAAGACATACAGCAAAATTTAGAATACATAGCAGATGCAAATGCTCAAAACACATCAAACTCAGAAACCGATTATCAACGTTTACTCTTAAAAACAAGTGTTGGTGATAATACTATCAATCTTACATCAAATTTTTATAATTCATTAATCAAAAAACGAATCATCATGTTACAGAAACAACCATCAAAGTCAATCAATCGTTTGAAGTCTATTTTTATTTTACCCCTTCTTTTGGTTTTCCTAATGAGCTTTAATACTAAAGAAGTGTATATAGAAAACGTAGAAGTAACAAATGAGAGTAAGCTAGATACACAAAATTCAAAACTAATAGAAGTCGTTTTTTCTAAAAATACTTCTGACAAAGAATTAAGCAAAATCAAATCTGAATTAGCAAAGCAGGATGTTATAATGACCATAAATGAAATTAAAAGAAACTCTGATGGCTTAATTACAGAAATTGACTTATCCTTCAAGTTTAATGAAGGTATGACTAATTACAATGCAGAAGACAGTGATGGTATAAAACCATTTTATTTTAAAGCTGACACTAATGGTTCCATTAGTGTTGGCCCAGCAACAAATGAAATAATAGAAATAATTGAAGAACCAGAGGTTATAGAACTTATTGAAGTTAAAGAGGAACCTATTATCGAAATTATTGAGGAAGAAATGGAAATTGAAAACGATAAAAAACAAAACAGATTCATTATTCATGATGCTGAAAATGAGGTAGAAATCGTTGCAGACTCTGTTTTAGTTGTGGAAGGTAGACCAAAAGTTAAAGCGACATATACATATGTTACTAAAGACACTATTATAGTTGGCAAGTCAATTAATAAATCGAAGGTTATTGCTAACGGGAATGTTAAAATCCGAAGCAACTCTTTTGTGGTTAATACTGACTCCATCAAAATTAGAAATGCTAATGGTACAGATCCTATTTATATTCTAAATGGCAAACGCATATCTAAAAAAAAGTTTCAAAAAATAAATTCTGCCAAGATTAAAACTATGGATGTGCTCAAAGACAAATCTGCTATAAAATTATATGGTAAGGCTGCAAAAGATGGTGTTATTATAATTAATACCGAAGAAAAGGGGCCATGGAAAGTATCAACAAAAGTTAATTCTGTAAAATCATATAAAGAAGCATCTAGTGGTGACGTAAAACAGTTAATTGCTTCTGGCAAGAAACCCGTAATTGTAATTGATAATGAAGTCATGGGGAATATAAAAATAAAAGATATTGATTATGATGTTGCCAAATCAGTTAGTATTTTAAAAGGAGAAGCAGCCATAAACTTATTTGGAAAAAAAGCTAAAGACGGAGCTGTAGTAATATTCACCAAAGATTATAAAGCTGTTAAACCGGATAATGTAAAAGTAGTTGTATCTGGAATACATTATGAGGATGATTTAAACAAAAGTGAAAATGCAATTTTATACTACGTAACTAAAGACACCTCTGATAAAGAGCTAAAACAATATAAAAGTAAACTAGCAAAACAGAACATCACAGCAAAATTTAATAAAGTAAAGCGAAATGATGCCGGTGAAATCATTAGTATTAAAATTTCATTATCAGATGAAAATGGTGCTAAATCCAGTGCAAGCTGGAAAGATGATGATGGAATATCAAAAATACTAATAGGCAAAAAAGGAAATAAACTTATCGCTTCTTCAAGCTACTAAAAGGAAAAGCCTAAACATTATTTAAGTTTAGGCTTTTTTTTATTTAATCACTAAGCGTTTAGTTTCAGTTTTGTTAGCATCTGTAAACTTCAATAAATACAAACCTGAAGACAACCTAAAATCAACCTTATTAGAACTGTCTGGTTTTAATGTTTCAATTTTTCGGCCTTCAATGGATAAAACCTCTATTATTGTTGATTGTGTTATACCCTGAAATGTTAAGCTGTTTTGTGTAGGGTTTGGATAAAACGAATATCTATCTAACTCCTCATTATTAGTACTTAAAGCACCGTTAAAAACCATTCCTACTTTGTCTCCCCATATATAATCCACAAGGTCTGGCAAATCAACTAAAGGATTTCTGTTACGTTGCCACTCGTAAACAACATTGTTTCTGTTCATTTCATAATCATCCGGAATATCATCTTCATGCCACTGTATTAAAGTTGCCAAATCACCTAAATTACCCGTAGGGGAAGAACTCGGAAAACCATTTACAATTTGCAAACCATTATACCTCAACTCTAAATATAACACGCCACGAGCAACATCGCCTCTAAAACTAATTCCCACATCATTTGTCACATCTATATTTGAAGGACCATTATACTCATCAGAATCAAAATTATTACTGTAATGCCTGTTACTCCTTCTACTATTTTCTCCTGCATCTGCTGCCCTTAATGCATGAGCATCAGAATTACCATGACGAAGGGAATCCGCATTTGTAGTTATAAAAGAATTTATACCAGTAGCAAAATCATCGAAATCTTCCCAATCATCATATCCACCTCTTGATCGCGGAAATGTATGTTCTCTATTCCATTTACCATTACTGATGCTTGAATTTTGTACATCTAGTTTAGAGCGCCCTTCTTCCGTATAGACCAACCAAACCTGATTACTATTTAAAGGGTTTTGATCTGCACTTTTAAGTATATCTACAACATCTGCATAACTATGCGTTCTTACTACATTTGGGTCTGCAATAATTGCTTGCACAGCATCTCTTAAATCTTGTCCAGCTTTTCCGTTAAGACTACTGTAATAACCAGAAGGCTGTGCACTAGTCACTTGGTCATAGGTTGGATTTAATGGTGTACCCCATGCAGCCATAGTAAAATCATTATCTACAACACGAACAGTAATTAAATTATTTGAAGCGGCAATAGGCTCTACTAAATCTAAAAACCGAATTTCTAATTCTTCATCACCTTCGTCATCTGAATCATCAGTAATTGTAATTGTTGTTGTAGCAACATTTTGACCATTTGGTATAGTAATCTCAGTTGAACCTATAAAATCAGAAGAGTTAAACGTTAAGTTATTTAATGAAATATTGAATGTAACATCAGAAGTCACATTCTGGTCAGCTGTAAATGTAATTACAAAACTATCACCCTCATTATACTCTGTTGAAGAAACAGAAATTTCTATTGTATTAAAAACTATTCCACTACCATCGTTTAATGCTCTAGGTGTTGGCGTAGCAGCTATATAAGTTCCATCATTTTGCCTTTGTAAAGATCTTGGATTAGAAGTCGTACCATTATCATTGTACTGAATTGTTTCTCCTAAAAGACCAAGTAATACCGAATCATCAGCATCATTAGTATCGTATACTAATGCATCAATTAAATCTGTTTGTGTTGCAAGTGTTCCTTCAGGAAAATCATTTACTGAAGCCTGATATATTGCAATAGCATCTGCACCATTCTGAATAACATTATTTGGAATCACAACTTGCGGAAAAGGACTTACCAATAAATTCCCAAGAACTAAAAGTCCATTGCTATCCGTGGTGTATCCATTTAAGTCATATGCTAAATAACTTGAATCACCTCCATTAGTAGAACCATTAAAAAACACCAAAATATATCCGTCAGTTGAAAAGTTTGGTGTTAGAGATTTTATTTCAATAAATTCTTTGTCATCAGTACTAGGAGTGTCTGGATCAATCTCATTAATTACAAGCACTTGTGATTGTGCAAAAAATGAAACTAAAAAGAATAAGAGAAAAGTAAAATTGCGCATACTTAATTTTTTGCAAATATACGTTTATTAAGCGCCGAATTATGTTAATTAACTATTATCAAATAGAAGTAAAAAAAATGACATCACTTATCCTAAAAAAGTTCAGGTATTAAAACTAAAAAGATCAAATCCTCAAAAACAGCTGTTTTAAGCATAAAACTTCCCTTGAATTTTAAAAACAGCTCTTAAAACCCCCTTGAAATGTTTCAATTAATAACTAAATACATATTAAAATATAACATATTAAAACACAAATAAAGATAAATAGGTTTCATTTTAAAACTATTAAAATTTTTTTACTTATAAATTCATATTTAAATTCACAGATTTTAGCAAAAGTATTTGGCAGAAGGTTAATAGCCTATATATATTGAAAACTCAATCAAAAAATTGTAATAAAATATTAACCTTTAAAAACATTAAACCATGCTAACTATTGTAAAAGTAATTGTAGAAATTATTTTCTCGATTTAAGATTTTAACCAATCAATCAAAAATGTAAAACTTAGCTAAAAGCTAAGTTTTCTTTTTTTAGATATATTTGAACATTAGGATATATCATGAAAAAAAATATTTTTAAAGCTTTAGCTAAAGTCAATAAGGTCTTACTACCTTCTTTTACTAAAAAGCAATTAGATATCGCAAAAGCAAAGAAATGGCAATTAGCCATCATAGGATGGCGCGCTTATGTTACTATGAATGCTTTGGATTAAAGTTTTTTATTATAGCTAAAAGAATAAATTATAAAAATGATAGAATAAAAAAGCTTATCAATATTGATGAGCTTTTAGTGACTACAGATTGACTCTGTCATGCCTAACAAAGCTCCGCTTTAAGAAATCAAAACCTTACTAAAACAAAAAAGCAAGCTATTAGTTTTAGCTTGCTTTTGGTTTATTCGTGACCTCGGCAGGATTCAAACCTGCAACCTTCTGAGCCGTAATCAGATGCGCTATTCAGTTGCGCCACGAGGCCTATTTTAAGTGGGTGCAAATATAATATATTATTTAAAAAACATCCAAACTATTTTTTCATAAAATATGAGTTTTTGCCTTTTTTGCCATTCGTTATAGATAGATGATTATAGAATTTTATTTTTGTTTAAAATTTAGTTTATGGAATATATTTTAGAACCATGGCCATGGTACATTTCTGGACCATGTATTGCTATAGTCATGTTTATACTTTTATACTTTGGAAGAACGTTTGGAATGTCTTCCAACTTACGTACACTCTGTGCTATTGGGGGCGCTGGTAAAAAAGTAGATTTTTTTAAATTCGATTGGAAAGCACAACGCTGGAATCTTGTAGTTGTACTTGGGGCTATAGTTGGCGGTTTTATTGCTCATAACTCTCTTTCAAACCCAATAGATATTAATTTAAGTCAACAAACAGTATTAGATTTAAATACTTTAGGCTTTAACAATATTGGCAAATCCTTATTACCTCCAGAATTGTTTAGTTGGGAAAATGTATTAAGCATTAAAGGATTACTAATACTTATTATAGGTGGCGTTTTAGTCGGGTTTGGAACTCGTTATGCAGGTGGCTGTACTTCTGGACATGCCATCACTGGGCTAAGTAGTTTACAATTACCTTCACTAGTAGCAGTTGTTGGTTTTTTTATTGGCGGTTTAATTATGATTCACCTTATTTATCCAATCTTATTTTAATTATGGGCAAGTATATAAAGTTCTTTTTAGTAGGTCTATTCTTTGGCATTGTTTTGGTTAAATCTGAAGCTGTCTCATGGTATCGCATTTTTGAGATGTTTAAGTTTCAGTCTTTTCATATGTATGGTATTATTGGCTCTGCAGTAACTACTGGTATTTTACTATTATTAATTTCAAAAAAAATAAAGCTAAAAACCATAAAAGGTAATCTTTTAACCGTTCCTAAAAAGGATTCAGGATTCAGAAGATATATTATTGGTGGTAGTATTTTTGGATTAGGTTGGGCACTTTGCGGCGCTTGTCCGGGACCTATGTATATTTTATTTGGAACAGGCGCATTCTCTATTATTATTGTATTAATCGCTGCAATTTTTGGGACATATATGTATGGTGTATTAAAAGATAAATTACCTCATTAATGGAGATTAATGAAATATTAGGATATGTTGCTTCAGTTGTTGCAGGATTCATTATGGGATTAATTGGCGGTGGTGGTTCTATATTGACTGTTCCTATTTTGGTATATCTTTTAGGGTTCAACCCTATTGTGGGCACAGCATATTCATTATTTGTAGTTGGAGCCACATCTACTATTGGCGCAGCACAAAGTCTAAGACGAGGTCTAGTAGATTATAAAGCAGCAATAATTTTTGCAATTCCTTCTATTATCGGCGTTTATTTAACTAGAAGATACCTAGTACCTATTCTACCAGATGTTATGTTTAGCATTTCTGATTTTAAAGTAACCAGCGGTATTTTTATAATGCTAGTTTTTGCTGTTGTTATTCTGTTTGCCAGCATTTCTATGATCACCAAAAAGGCAAATAGTATAGATGATGATGAACCGGATTCTAACTACAATAACGTTTTGGTTATTATATTTGGTTTAGTCACAGGAATTATTAGTGGTTTTGTTGGAGCTGGTGGCGGTTTTTTAAATATCCCCGTTTTAGTTTTCTTTGTAAGACTACCTATGAAGACAGCTATAGGCACATCACTTTTTATTATTGCTATAAAGTCTTTAATGGGTTTCCTAGGTGATATCAAGCATATTGATATAGATTGGACGTTTCTTTTAAAGTTTACCTCACTTTCAATAGTAGGGATTTTAATAGGACTCTATTTTTCAAGGTTTATAGATGGTAAAAAATTAAAGAAAGCATTTGGATATTTCACTCTAATAATGGGGTCTTATATTATCTGGAAAGAACTCCTATAGGCAATATGATAAATATCACATTTTGAAACTTCAAGTTTTGTAAATTTGCATCTCAAAAAAGGAATGAAAATGAAAATAGAACAATTATATACAGGTTGCCTAGCTCAAGGCGCATACTACATAGAATCTGAAGGTGAGGTAGCTATTATTGACCCCTTAAGAGAAACACGCCAGTACATTGATAAAGCTGAAGCAAATAATGCAAAAATCAAATACATTTTTGAAACACACTTTCATGCTGATTTCGTTTCGGGTCATGTAGATTTGGCAAAAAAAACAGGTGCCACTATAGTTTATGGACCTGGAGCAAATACTAATTACGACATACATTCTGCAACAGATAACGAAGAGTTTAGAATTGGAAAGCTAACCATAAAAGTATTACATACACCAGGACACACATTAGAATCTTCGACCTATTTATTAAAAGATAAAAACGGTAAAGACCATGCTATTTTCTCTGGCGACACATTATTTTTAGGTGATGTTGGCAGGCCAGACTTAGCCATAAAATCAGATTTAACAAGTGAAGATTTGGCTGGCATGTTATTCGATTCGCTTCGTAATAAAATAATGCCTTTAGCCGATGATGTTATCGTTTATCCTGCTCATGGTGCAGGCTCTGCATGTGGAAAAAACCTAAGCAAAGAAACAGTTGGCATCTTAGGTGAGCAAAAGCAAAGTAATTATGCGCTTCGTGCAGACATGACAAAAGCTGAATTTGTGAAAGAAGTGTTAGATGGCATTGCTCCACCACCACAGTATTTTGCTAAGAATGCTATGATGAACAAGTCTGGATATGCAGATTTTGAAGATGTTTTAAAACAAGGAGACAAGCCTTTAAGTCCTGACGATTTTGAAGCTTTAGCAAATCATGAAACTGCTCTAGTTTTAGATGTTAGGCCACAAGCAGATTATACAAAAGGGCATATTCCTAACTCAATATTTATTGGATTAAACGGACAATTTGCACCATGGGTAGGTGCTTTAATCACAGACATAAAACAACCCATTGTTTTAGTTGCTCCTGAAGGTAAAGAATCTGAAGCCATAACTCGTCTTTCTCGTGTGGGCTATGATAACACCTTAGGTTATCTAGAAGGCGGAATAAAAAGCTGGAAGAGTTCTGGAAGAGCTATTGAAACTCTTGAATCTATCTCAGCAGAAACATTTGCTGAACGCATAAAAAATGATACTGTAAACATACTAGATGTCCGTAAAGATGGTGAATACAATTCATCGCATTTAGAAAATGCACAACACTTTGCTTTAGACTTTATCAATGAAAACATGAGTCAAGTTGATAAAAACAAAACATACCACATTCATTGTGCTGGTGGTTATCGTTCAGTCATTGCGGCCTCAATACTTAAAGCTAGAGGATTTACTGATTTAGTTGATGTTGCTGGGGGTTTTGGTGCAATTAAAAAGACTGATTTGCCGACGACAGATTTTGTATGTCCGTCTACACTTTAAAATAAAAAGTTCGCAATTGCGAGCTTTTTATTTATACTATTTCGGCACTAAGTCCAGCTTGTAATAGCTTGGAACATCGCGGTTCTAATTCGTCATAAGATCCTGTTTTTACGGTACACTTTCCTTTATAGTGTACAATAATAGAACATTGTTCAGCCTGCTCTGGTGTATGATCACAAGCATAAATCAATGTATCAATGACATGGTCAAAGGTATTAACATCATCATTAAACAAAATAATTTCATTCTGCCCAACAACTTCTTCTTCAATTAATAATTGTTCTTTTATTTTCTCCTGAGACCCCATTACTATATACTTTAAGCTAATTTAAAAAATATTCGTTACCAAAACGATGAATCACATCATTCTAGCACTCTAAATATGTTAAAATTTAATCTAGATACAGCTTCTTTCAAATATTAAAGGTTAAGGCCACCCAATCATTCCTCTGAATTTTATCTTTAAGATTAAGTGTATATTTATTACATTCTGCTTCAATTGTGAGAATATCATCTTGATAAAAACCGCTTAAAAAGAGTAAGCCATTTTCATTTAAACACCCTGCATATGCAGAAATATCAGAGAGTAAGATATTACGGTTAATATTTGCTATAATGATATCATAAGTCCTTTCATACAAGAGTGTTACATCCCCTTCATATACTGAAATTCTTGTACAATTATTGCGATCTACATTCTCTAAACTATTGATGTAGCACCAATTATCAATATCTATAGCATCTACACTTTTCGCTCCAACTTTTTCTGCCAAAATAGCCAAAACACCTGTTCCACATCCCATGTCTAAAACTGATTTGTCTGTAAAATCATTTTTAAGGATATGTTGAATCATCATATGAGTAGTTTCATGATGCCCAGTTCCAAAACTCATTTTTGGCTCTATAATTAAATCATATTTTGTCTGAGGCTCATCATGAAAAGGGGCTCTTACAGTAACTTGATTGTCAACCATAATGGGTTTAAAATTCTTCTCCCACTCTGCGTTCCAATTGGTTTGTTCTATTTCATTGAATTTGTAAGTAATTTCAAACTCTTCAGAATTTAAAATCTGTATATGTTTTAAAATATCCTGATGCCATTCACCTTTTTGAATATACGCTGTTACACCATCTTGATTTTCAACAAAACTCTCAAAACCTGCATAGCCCAATTCTGCAATTAAAATTTCTACTGCTGGTTGTAGTGGAGAGACTTTAAACTCGTAACCGATATATATAGTATTAGACATAAATGCTATTAAAAGGCATTGACAATAGCAAAGAAGTCCTCTGCATTAAGTGAAGCGCCACCAATTAAACCTCCATCAACATCTGGTTTAGAAAAAATCTCTTTGGCATTATTAGGTTTTACACTTCCACCATATAGAATAGAAACTTCATCAGCGATATTAGCACCATACTTATCTGCTAATGTTTTACGGATAAAAGCATGCATATCTTGTGCCTGCTCAGGACTTGCAGTTTCTCCTGTGCCTATTGCCCAAACGGGCTCATAGGCCAATACAATATTTTTAAAAGCATCAGCACCTAAATGAAATAAAGCATTTTGTATTTGGCCACCAACTACGCCTTCTTCGTTGCCAGATTTTCTATCGGATAGCTCTTCTCCAAAACAAAAGATAACGCGTAAACCATTTGCCAAAGCAGCATCAACCTTTTTAGCTAAGGATGCATCCGTTTCGTTAAAATAAGCACGACGCTCGCTATGACCTAAAATTACAGTTTTTACACCTATACTCTTAAGCATACTAGCACTAACCTCTCCTGTATATGCACCTTTTTCTGCAAAATGCATGTTTTGTGCTACGACCTCGATTGTGTTTTGACGTAAGGCTTCAAAAGCATGCCAAAGATTCGTAAAACTGGGCGCTATCATAACCTCAGCATGAGAAGTCTGATTTTGATTTTTTAAGTCAGTAATTAATGCTTCTGTTTGGGGTAAATCATTGTTCATTTTCCAGTTACCAGCTACTATATTTTTTCTCATAATATTGAAGTATTGAATCGTATGTTTTGAATTACAAAAATAAGGGATTATACCCGAAGTTTAATTGACAAATCTCATGTATTACTATGATAGTTTTACACGTGGATCTAGCATTGCGTAGATGATATCTACCAAAATATTAATGATAATAAAACTTGTTGCTATTACAAGAACAGAGCCCATAATTACTGGTAAATCTAGTGTGTTTAATGCATTTACAATTTCTTTTCCAAGGCCATTCCATCCAAAAATATACTCCACGAAAACTGCACCTGCCAACATAGAAGCAAACCAACCTGATATTGCAGTAACAACTGGGTTTAATGCGTTCTTAATCGCATGATTCTTTATAATCTGAAACTCACTCAAGCCTTTAGCTCTTGCCGTACGAATATAATCTTGATTCATAACTTCTAAAAGTGAGTTACGCATCAACTGAATAATAACTGCCAATGGCCTAATTCCTAAAACAATAGCCGGTAAGATTAAGTTTTTCCACTTAATGCTTACTCTTTCTCCAAAATCATCGAGCTCGTATAGACTGCCGGTCATTTCTAAATTGGTGTATTTGTGTAATACAAAACCAAATAACCATGCAAACAAAATAGCACTAAAAAACGAAGGCACACTCATACCCAGCGTACTAAACACCTGAATACTTCTGTCTATCCAAGTGTCTTTTTTAAGAGCAGAAATAACACCAAAAATTAAACCCAAAATCATAGCAATAATTATTGCCGACACTGCTAAAACAAAAGTATTAGGTAAAGTCTCTCCAATAACTTGAGTCACTTTTTTACCCTGTTTGGCAAAAGATGCTCTTAAGTATGGGAATTTAATTACAGTAGCTGTATTGCCAATTGTAAAAAGCTTTGCTGCTGAATATTTATTAGCTTCTAAAAAGGTATAGTCTTCAGCGTTGGTTGAATGAAAAGATAAAGGCGATAAATCATTTAAGTAATGGAAATACTGTGTGCTTAATGTTTTATCAAAACCATACTTCTTTTTTACAGCTTTAACTTGTTCTGCTGTTTGATTTTGGCCCAACATCATTTTCGCTGGGTCTCCAGGCAATACCGTAAATAATAAGAATATAACTGTGACTACTCCTACAAGCGTAAGAATGGCGTAAAAGATTTTATTTAGTAGATAACTTATCAGGTACTTAAATGTTTTACAATCAGTTTGTTTTATCTAGCTTATTCACTTCTTCTATTGTATAGTTTTTGAAAACAAAATCATCACCAAATAAGCGCTTTGCATTTTCCTCTACAGTATTTAAAAATCCTGCCTCTGCTCTTAAACTATTTACATTTCCCACATCAGCAATTGGCCATATTATCTGAATAGGATTATCAGTTTTCATGCCTATAGTTCTTCCTTGAGTACCGTATATCTGAGGCTTACCATTATACATTAAGTGACGATCTTCCATCATTGCTACTAAATGTTTAGGCAATTCGCCTTTACTTGATGCTTCTTTCATCAGGGGAAGATATTGTTCAATTTTCTGTGAATGCTGAATAACATACCAAGCAGCTTTATTGGTAGGCTCTCCTACCAAAGACTTACCTGGATAGCCGTAATCCTTTACAATTTTTTCTACCTTAATCATATTAATGGAGTCTATTTCACCCCATAAGCTCATATAATCTAAAGCATTTTCCTTAATAGGGATACCAATCCTCTGAGCAATTGCATCCTTTTCTTCTTTGGATTTTGCGAAATAAATTTCTCTTATACCTTGGTCCAAAGCATATATTTCATCAAGTTCTTTTTTCAGCTCAAAATCTAAGCTCAAATTTGCATTCTCTAATATTTCTAGCTCTATATCCTCAATATCATTCCAATGGGCTTTATTGACCACTGTACCTTTTTTAAGGATAAAAATCCCTGGATTAGAACGTACAATAGTTTTTACTACTTTTTCATCACAGAGATACGTATCAAAGTTTAGGCTATAATCTGTTTTTAGTTGCTGTTTTGCTTCATCTCCTGAGGCTGAAAGTCCAATAACTGTGTAACCTTTTTTAATGGCATCATCGGTAAATGATTTCAATTTTTCCAAACCTTCTTTTTCAGAATTATAAATATTATACATGGCCACTACAACTAGATGCTCTTTCTCCAAAAAGTAAGTCGTTAAATCTTCATCATTAGATTCTATGGTAAAATCTTGAATTGCAGGAATAAAACCAGGATCAATTTCTTTAGTTTCAACATTAATAACTTCGTCGTATTTAGCAGGCCCACTTCCGTTGTCTACATATGTTTTTTCTTCGCCATTAATTTTATAAGTCCAAGTATACTCAATCACAGGGCGTGATGCAGTTTCTGGAATTGCCATTTCATCAGACAAATTGTTTCCAATTTTATAGGCTCTAAAATCAATTGATGGTAGATGCATCAATACATGATATGCAAACCAAAGCGATACAATAAAACTTAATAGTGCAATAATGGTATTAGGCAGCGTCTTAAAAATTGGCTTGATATATTTCTGTCCGTAAAACAAAACAAGTATCAACACTAACAATACAACATCTTTTGTAAAGCTTTCCCAAGGTGTTAATTTTAAAGCATCGCCAAAGCAACCACAGTCTTTTACTTTATCAAAATAAGCCGAATAAAAGGTTAAAAATGTAAAGAACACTATCATACCTAAAAGCATCCAAATGGTAAACTTACGTTTGTAACCAATCAATAAAAAGACGCCAAGCACAACTTCTAAAACCACCACAAAAACTGAAATGGCTAATGCATAAGGCTCTAAAAACGGTATATTAAGTACATCTGTACTAAAATACTCTTGAAGTTTATATGAGAATCCGAGTGGGTCATTTAGCTTTATAAATCCAGAAATGATAAACAAAACCCCAACAAAAATTCTACAAATTTGTACTATGTATTTCATACTTTTTTTATTTTCCTTCACCTAAGTGAATCATTGCAAAAACTGCATAATTAATCATGTCTTGATAGTTGGCATCTATACCTTCGCTTACTATTGTTTTACCGGCATTATCTTCAATCTGCTTCACGCGCAATAACTTTTGCAAAATTAAATCGGTTAAGCTACTTACACGCATGTCTCGCCATGCTTCGCCATAATCATGATTTTTATCTAGCATTAGTTGTTTTGTTACAGCTACATTTTGATCATACAATTTTGTAGCTTCATCAGTAGCCATATCTGGTTGCTCTACAACACCTTTTTCGAGTTGAACGAGTGCCATTACACAGTAATTAATAATACCAATAAATTCGCTCACTTCACCTTCATCAACTTTTCTTACATCATTTTGTTGCAAGCTACGTATACGCTGTGCCTTTATAAAAATTTGATCCGTTAGAGATGGTAATCTTAAAATGCGCCATGCACTGCCATAATCACTCATTTTGTTTACAAATAAGCTTCGGCATTTAGCAATTACAGTATCGTATTGTTGAGAGGTATTAGACATTTAGTATCCTATTATTTTTGCGTAAATTTCGCATAAATAAATCAGAAGTTCAAAGTTTTTGGAATTTGGTTTTTAACAATAGAAATTTAGTTATTTATGACAATCAACTGCAAAGGGCAACTCATAGATCTTTCGCAACCCAAAGTTATGGGTGTTTTAAATGTGACACCGGATTCGTTTTATGATGGTGGTACTTATAAAGATAAAACCAACATCTTGAAACAAGTTGAAACTATGCTAAACGAAGGTGCCACTTTTATTGATGTTGGTGGTTATAGCTCACGTCCTGGTGCGGATTTTGTTTCTGAAGATGAAGAATTAAATCGTGTTGTCCCAGTTGTAGCATTAATAGTGAAAGAATTTCCTGAAACTTTAATATCTATCGATACCTTTAGAAGTGAAGTCGCTAAAAAGTCTATTGAAACTGGTGCAGCTCTAGTTAATGATATTTCTTCTGGAACGTTAGATAACAAAATGATTGAAACTGTTGGAAAACATGGCGTCCCATACATTATGATGCACATGCGTGGTAACCCAAAAACGATGCAACAACAAACTAATTATGATGATTTACTAAAAGATATCATCCGTTATTTTGGAGCACGTATTTCTGAAGCTCATAACGCAAAAATCAACGATATTATTATTGATCCAGGTTTTGGTTTTGCAAAAACTCTAGAGCAAAACTATAAGCTTCTAAACCAAATGGAATTATTAAAAATAACAGATAAGCCCATTTTAGCAGGTATATCCAGAAAGTCTATGATTTACAAAACATTAGACACTTCGGCAAAAGAAGCACTCAACGGTACAACTGCACTCAACATGTTTGCTCTTGAAAAAGGCGCTTCTATTTTGAGAGTGCACGATGTTAAAGAAGCTATGGAATGTGTCACGCTTTTTAATCAATTGAAAAGTAATTAATCTCATAATTTATTAAACCTAATTTGTTAAATTAGCACAAAACCATCCAACTTGAGTGATTTACAACTTTGGGATTTTAGACTTACAGATTTTGTAGATGTCTTTCTTGTGGCCATTCTACTCTACTATATCTACAAATTGGTTCGTGGTACAGTTGCCATTAACATCTTTATTGGTATTCTTATTATTTACTTGGTTTGGGTAGTTACCGACTATCTAAATATGCATCTTCTCTATAGAATTGTTGATGGCTTTATGAAGGTTGGTATTATTGCTTTGATTGTTGTCTTTCAACCAGAAATTCGAAAGTTTTTACTGATGGTTGGCTCTACTAATTTATCTGGTAAACGACGAATTTTTAAAAATTTTAAATTCCTTAATAGCGATACAGAAACCACAAACGATGTTGAAGCCATTGTTAATGCGTGTATAAAAATGGGAACCACAAATACTGGTGCTTTAATAGTTATAGAACGTAATAACAATCTTGATTTCTTAACGAATACTGGTGATGAAATGAACATCATCGTATCACAACCCATATTAGAGAGTATTTTTTTTAAAAACAGTCCATTGCATGATGGCGCTATAATCATTGATAACAATGTGGTAAAAGCGACTCGCGTTATTTTACCTGTAAACAATGAAGTCACTATACCCAAACGCTTTGGGTTACGCCACCGTGCTGCGCTTGGCATTACCGAAAAAACAGATGCATTGGCATTGGTTGTAAGTGAAGAAACCGGTACACTGTCTTATGTGAAAAATGCTGAATTTGTGATGTACAAGACTAAAGAAGAATTAGTTGACAAGATTAAAAAAGACCTTATCTAATGCAGTGTAAAAATTGCGAAATACCTATTTCTCAAAACCAACGCTACTGTTTTGATTGTGGTGCTAGAATTATAAAAAACAGGCTGACTTTAAAAGCACTTTTTCAGCAAGTCAATGTTGAGTTCTTTTCTGTTGACAATAAGCTTCTAAAAACCTTTAATCATCTCTTTACAAAACCAGAATCTGTTATTGTTAGTTACATTAACGGCACTCGTAAAAAGTACATTAATGTTATTCAATATTTTGCAATAGCCTTGACATTGCTAGGGATTCAGGTGTTTTTTATGGAACACATTTTTAATAACCCTGAGTTATACAAATTGGTTTTTTTAGAAGAATTGGCAAAATCTCCTGGACAAGAAAATAACCCTTTTCTAAACGGAAATATTGACGATTTTAATTCAACTCAGAGTATTTTTTTTACAATCGGAATTCCTTTTTCGGCATTTGCCACATGGATAACGTTTAGAATGACTGGAATAAAACGTTTTAATTTTACGGAACATGTAGTTATTAATCTATACTACGGAGCACATACAGTCATAGTATCTGCTTTTTTATACGTTGCCGCTCTTGGTTTTGGCATCAACTTTTTTACTGCCGCGTTTTACATAATTATACTAACCTATGCTTATTTTTTCTTTGTACTGAAGAGAGTTTCTAACACATCCTTTTGGATTACGTTTGCAAATGTTATAATAAGTCTTTTTATTATAGGAGCAATATTTGTTTTTATTTCAATCTTGGGAGCAATCATAGGTTTTATCGTTAAACTTATATTAAACTAATTTACAATTATGTCAACTTGTAAAAATTGTCAAAATCAACTTACTCCAGATAGTGACTACTGTAATAAATGTGGTGCACGTGTTATTAGAAATAGATTGACATTTGGCAACCTATTCACTCATTTTTCTGAAGAGTTTTTAAATTATGACAATAAACTTCTGCAAACGTTTATAGCACTTTTCGCAAAACCTGAAGCCGTAATAAGATCATATATTTCTGGAACACGAAAAAAATATGTTAATGTTATAAGCTACTTTGCTATTGCAATAACAATTGCAGGTATTCAACTTTTTATTCTTCAAAGATTCTTTCCAGAAGCCATGAGTATGGACTCAATTTCTACTGAAGCTACGAAAGAATTTAACCTGAAGATTTTGGAATTCATTCAAGATTACCAATCTATTGCTATGATGTTAAATGTCCCTATTTATGCGCTTGTTTCTAAATTGGTATTTATAGGTGAAAAAAAGTTTAAGTATAATTATACAGAGCATTTAGTCATCTACATGTATCTACTAGCGCAATTAAGTGCTATAGGTACTGTTATTATAGTAACAGCAGCAGCTTTTGATTTATCTTTAGGTACAACTTCGCTTATATTATCGCCAATTCAGTTTATATATATTGGCTATGCGCTTAAACGCATCTTTAATTTAGACTGGACCAATTTTATTATGCGCACGTTAATTTTCATATGTGCACTCATAGCATTTACAGTTATTGCCTCTATTGTCACAGGGGTTTTAATGTATTTTAATGGTGATTTTCAAAAAATGATTGAAGCCCAGAAGGCAGCTAATGAGGCTGCAAGAACAGTAAAAGATACTATTAATTAAACAGCTTCGGCATTAAGAAACTGAACTTCATAAAGGTTACGATAATAGCCATCTTCTTTTTCTAGAAGCGATTGATGTGTCCCGATTTCAACAATTTGTCCAGCATCCATGACTATTATTTTATCTGCTTGTTGAATAGTTGCCAAACGATGAGCTATAATAATTGATGTTCTACCTTGAGTTATCTTATCTGTAGCATCTTGCATTAACTGCTCAGAATAAGAATCTACAGAAGATGTTGCTTCATCTAAAATTAATATACTTGGATTAGTCATATAAGCACGCAAAAATGAAATCAATTGGCGTTGTCCCGAAGATAACATGACACCTCGCTCTTTTACGTTATAATGATAACCGTTTGGCAAACTAGATATAAAGTCATGAATCCCTATTGCCTTTGCTGCTTCTACTACATCAGTTTCAGAAATATCTGGATTATTTAATGTAATATTATTTAGAATAGTATCTGCAAATAGGAAAACATCTTGTAATACAACAGCAATTTGATTACGCAATGAGTTTAAAGAAAAATCTTTAATATTTGTTCCATCAATTGTAATCTCACCAGAGTCAATATCATAAAAGCGATTCAACAAATTAATAATGGTAGACTTACCAGCGCCAGTTGCACCAACAATAGCTATAGTATCTCCAGAATTAATATCTAACGATACACTCTTTAGCACCTCTTCATCTTGTATGTATGAAAAACGAACATTTTTAAGTGAAATATCACCTTTAAAATTATCAGCTTCAAGCTTACCGTCATCATTAATTTGAGATTCTGTATCTAAGACTTTAAATACACGATCTGCTGCAACCATACCCATTTGCAACGTATTAAACTTATTTGCAATCTGATTTAATGGCCTAAATAACATAGGTATAAACATTGTGAATGATACAAGTTGACCTATAGTTGTTATCGAACCCTCTGCAACAATATTATAACCACCAACAAGAATTATTGTAGCTAATGTTACAGATGATAAAAACTCAGCAATTGGGAAGAAAATAGAATTATACCATACTGTTTTTAACCATCCTTTTTTATGGCGTTCATTAATTTTTGTAAAGTTTTTATATTCTGTTTTTTCTCTTGTGAAAAGTTGAAGGATTTTCATACCTGTAACACGTTCTTGTACAAAAGAATTAAGATTTGATACTTCTGTACGCACATCTTCAAAAGCACGTTTCATATACCTTTGAAAAATCTTAGTAGCAAAAACAATTACTGGTAATGTTACAAAAACAATCAGACTTAATTTAGCATTTATATAAAGCATCACACCAGCCACTACTGCCATCTTAAGAATATCGCTAAAAATCATGAAAAGACCTTGACCAAAGATATCTGCAATGCGCTCCATATCCGTCACAGCTCTTGTAATTAAAACACCTACAGAAGAATTATCATAGTAAGTCATTTTAAATTTAAGCATGTGCTTAAAAAGTTTTACTCTAATATCTTTTACAACAGATTGCCCCAACCAACTCGCATAATATATAAATAGTAATTGGCAAATAACTTCAAGAAAAAGAAGTCCAAGCATTAAAACAATATAAAACAAAAAGCCATCATATTTTTTAAGTGCAATTTGTATATCAATAGCTTCTTTTAACACATAAGGTCTTGTAGCTCCAAAAACAGCCAAACCTATGACGCAAATTAAAGACACAATAAAAATCAAACGATATGGTTTAATGTAATTAAGCAATCGTTTGAATAAACTTATATCAAATATTTTCTTTTGTTTATCTGCCATGTTTACTTACGTAAAAGTGGAAATCTTTTTTATTTAAATTACAATATCATTTGGATAAAGAACTTCTGTCAAATATAAGCCTTTTGCCGGCACAGAAAATCCTGCTTCTCCTCTATTTTTAGACGTAATAATTTTATGCATATCATTAACTTCATACTTACCCAGACCAATCATTACTAATGTACCCACAATTGCTCTTACCATATTTCTCAAAAAACGGTCTGCACTTATACTAAAGATGAGTATGTCATCTTCTTGCTTCCATTGTGCATATTCAATCTTACAGTTAAAGGTTTTTACGTCTGTATTACTTTTTGAAAAACATTGAAAATCTGTATACTCAAGCAATATGTTCGCAGCTTCATTCATTCTATCAACATCCAAATCTTGATGTATATAATAAGCATAATCAAACAGAAACACCTCTTTTTTCAAAGCAATCTTATAATCATAGCTTCTCTTAATAGCATGAAATCTAGCATGCGCATCATCATTAACCCGAAAAATAGATTGTATAGCTATATCTTTAGGCAAAAACGAATTAAGTTTGAATCTCAATTTATCGCCATCAATAATTTCATCAATATCAAAATGCGCAAACATTTGTGATGCATGCACACCTGTATCTGTTCTTCCTGCACCAGTAATACTTAATGTAGTATTCAATAATTTTGAAAGCGCATCTTGTAGGGTTTCCTGAACAGTAATTGCATTAGGCTGTATCTGCCAACCATGGTAAGCGCTTCCGTTATATGACAATTGAATAAAATATCTCAAAAACCTTATTTTTGCTTTTAAAAACAACAAAGATAACTGTTTTTACTCCTAAAGAAATCCTAAATATTTTTAATTAAATTTCTGATATTTTGAGAATATAGTCATGAAAAAAATCCTGCTCCTATCTGACACCCATAGTTACATTGATAAAAATATATTAAAGCATGTAAAGCAAGCTGATGAAGTTTGGCATGCAGGTGACATAGGCGACCTAAAAGTGACGGATGAAATTAAAAAGCTAAAGCCGCTTCGCGGTGTTTATGGCAATATCGACAATGCAGAAGCAAGAGCTGAGTTTCCAGAACATAATCGTTTTATGTGTGAAGATGTTGATGTCTGGATAACCCACATAGGCGGTTATCCGCCTAATTATAATATTAGAGTAAGAGAAGAATTACGGTTAAATCCGCCAAGACTTTTTATTTGTGGGCACTCACATATTTTAAAAGTAATGCCCGATAAGAAATTAAATGTTTTGCATATGAATCCTGGTGCAGTCGGCACACATGGGTTTCATAAAGTCAGAACCATGTTAAGATTTACGATTGATGGAAAGAAAATTGATAATTTAGAAATTATAGAATTTCCAAGAAGGTAAAGGTTGAACAAAATAAAAAGCCCGAAGTTTTCACTTCGGGCTTTTCGCACTAATACTACTAAGATTTTAGGTGTTTATCGTAATCTATCTACAGATTTTACAAGATCTTCGTCCTTTTTAATTGCCTTATTTGCTAAGACTAAAAACACGATAGAAAAAATAGGAAGAATCAACCCAATACCTTTCTCAGAAACCAAAGTTTCTCCAGATAAATTTAGAGACTGATACACGAACACTCCTAGTAAAATAAAGTTTAATATTATATTAAGTCGTCCCAAAACAAACTGAGACTTTCTATTTTTAAAACTAAATATCGAAATCAAAGATAACAAAGCTGAGCCTAAAAACAAGCCTAAATACATGTAGTTATCTTTAGCAAATACAAGTACTTGATTTTTATCGGTATACAAATCGAACACAAAAATTAAACCCGCAGAAATTACTACTGCGACTAATAAATAAAGTGTCTGAATGCGTTGAATCATTGTTATTCTTTATAATTGAAGCACAAAATTAGTAGTTTATTTTTAAATGATGTACCAATTTTTAAATAAAAATTGTATTATTGCACTAGTGCTATGGAAATCAAAATATTCAAAAGCACTTCTTCCGATTTAATTTCTCATTTTCTTTTATTTTATTTCATTAGAAAATTTTAATTAATCAAAGCCATTATTATAATTCTATACACACATATTAATGTTTGAAATTTCACAGTTAAAAGCAAAAAAACTACCTGAATTACAGGAGATTGCAAAACAACTTAAAGTCCCAAAGTATCGTTCTTTAAAGAAGCTAGATTTGGTCTATCAAATCTTGGACTATCAAGCTGCAAATCCTAATGCAGTAAAGGCTGTTGCTAAAGAAGATAACAAACCTTCTGAAGAAAAGAACACACAAAGTAAGCCGCAACAGCGTCAAAAAAGAGAACGTGTACAAAGACCTCAACAGGAGAAAAAAGAGCAACAAAAGATAGATTTTGATAACAAATCTTCAGAAACTAAAGCTGAAGACAAATCTAAGCCACAACAACACTCTAACGATTCTAGAAAAGACCAAAAACAACCTCAAAGAAAGGATGATAACCGTCGTAACCAGAATCAGAAGCACGACAATAAACGTGGTAATGACAATAACCACAACAAAAACAATCAGAACAAAAATCAGAATCAAAAAAACAATGGTAACAAGGATAACAGAAACCGTTACCGTGAACCTGATTTTGAATTTGATGCTATTATAGAAAGCGAGGGTGTTTTAGACATTATGCAAGATGGCTATGGCTTTTTAAGATCTTCGGACTATAACTATCTAACATCTCCTGATGATATTTATGTATCACAATCACAGATTAGATTATTTGGGCTTAAAACAGGAGATACAGTTCTTGGACATGTTCGTCCTCCTAAAGAAGGTGAGAAGTATTTTCCTTTGATTAAAGTCAGTAAAATTAATGGTCAGAGTCCACAAGTTGTTAGAGACCGTGTAGCTTTTGAACATTTAACACCTTTATTCCCAAAAGAGAAGTTTAACCTTGCCGAAAGACAAAGTACAATTTCTACTCGTATTATGGATTTGTTCTCTCCTATAGGAAAAGGACAACGAGGTATGATTGTATCGCAGCCAAAAACTGGTAAAACCATGTTACTTAAGGATGTTGCTAATGCTATTGCAGCTAACCATCCAGAAGTGTATCAAATGATTTTACTTATTGATGAGCGCCCTGAGGAAGTTACAGACATGCAACGTAATGTACGTGGTGAAGTAATTGCTTCAACCTTTGATAAAGAGGCACATGAACATGTGAAGATTGCTAACATTGTTTTAGAAAAAGCAAAACGTCTAGTAGAATGTGGACATGATGTTGTAATCTTATTAGATTCTATAACACGTTTAGCACGTGCATATAATACTGTTCAACCTGCTTCTGGTAAAATTTTATCCGGTGGTGTAGATGCAAATGCACTACATAAACCCAAGCGCTTCTTTGGTGCTGCTCGTAATATAGAAAATGGTGGGTCATTAACCATTATTGCAACTGCATTAACTGAAACAGGCTCTAAAATGGACGAAGTTATTTTTGAAGAATTCAAAGGAACTGGTAATATGGAATTACAATTAGATCGTAAGATTGCTAACCGTCGCATTTTCCCAGCCATAGATTTAACTTCTTCTAGTACACGTCGTGATGACTTACTTTTAGATGACAATACAATACAGCGTATGTGGGTAATGCGAAAGTATTTAGCAGACATGAATCCTGTTGAAGCAATGGAATTTATCAATGACCGCTTTAAACAAACAAGAAACAATGAAGAGTTTTTAATCTCTATGAATGGTTAAAGTTCTCAATATAAACGCTATAAAAAAGCCTTTGAAAAAATCAAAGGCTTTTTTATTTAATACTATATATCTTTTATCGCTTTAATGCAAAATGAGCACTAAAGGTTCGGGGTTCATTATTTATTGGCTCAACATATTCTAGGGTAAACCAATAGTCAGTACTAGGCATATTATTACCATTATAAGTGCCATCCCAACCTGGACTTGTTGGGCTCAATTGTTTTATTAGTTTGCCATAACGATCATGAATGTATATGACTGCTGATGGTTGCGAGTCTATACCTCTTATATTCCATGTATCGTTATTACCATCACCATTTGGCGTAAAGAATTTAGGATAATCAATTACTGTAACGTCTCGGTATAAAACACCACAACCTAAAACATCTCTAACACCAACCACATGGTCTCCACCGGTTACGTTATCAAACTCTCCACTTAATTGCCAAGGTCCATCATCTAAATTAAATTCGTATTCACTATTTCCTGTAGCTGTAGCAACAAGCATATTATTTCCGGTAAAGGTTTGAGAGGTGACTTCAACATCAAATGTATCAGGAATTCCTCCTTCAATAACTTCAGTCTCATCAAAATTGGTACACATAGTAACAGTAGATGTTGACGTGTCGGTAACAAGCACACTATAAGTACCACCTTGTGTCGGTATTAGGCTAGGACTCGTTTCTGTAGGCATTATATCACCATTAAAACGCCATTCAAAAGAGTAATCAGCATCTGAAAGTCCTGTATCTATTACTAGTGGAATTGGAACAGCAGCTTCATTATTACTAGTTAAACACAAAATATATGAATCATCTAAATCAAAACTAGGGAGTAAATTAGTTTGTAGCGTGACTTCGGCAATATCAAAACATTCTTCTGGACTTAACACATTACTTACCCTTGCATAAATAACTTGGGTAGGCATGTCTACATTTTCATATAATAAAGGCAATATATTAGCATTACCCTCAAACGCATCGTCAAAATCTGCATAAAAATCCACACTAAAATCAACTAGACTCTGAGCAGGACCTAATATTAAAGGTATTTGAGATTCTAAATCAAACTGCGTGGAACCATCATTATCATTGACAACATCACATTCTTCGTAAACAACGTCAAAAGCATCAGCACCATCCTGTACTTCAATATTAAATGTTTGCTGACTAATTGTACAACCAGTTGTCCTATTAGTTATTACTACAAAAATTGGTTGCGGATTACCCACATTCTGATGAGAAGTACCGTCTAACAAAAATGTTGGGTCTTCAGTATCAGCTGCAATTTGTGTAGAATAAAAAGTCACTTCAAAATCAGCCTCACTTTGATTAGGGCCTAAGATTTCAGGAATTTTAGAGTTCAATTCAAAATCAAAAAGGAAATCTGTATCGTTTTCACAAACTAACCAGTCTGTGACATCAACACTTGCATCAGGCAATGCAAATACCTCAATCTCTATTTCTACAATAACAAAACAGTCAAAAGAATTCTCAACCCTTACATATATAGTTTCAACTGGATCTATATTAGGATAATTTTCTGGATCTGGTATTCCGTTTAATCTATCAATTGCGTCTTGTAATGTTCTAAAATAAACAGCTGTTAAACCTGGATTACCATTAAATATGTCACCTTCTAATTGTGTCAAATCGAACAACTCAACTAAAAGTTGCGTAGGGTCATCATCACAAACTCTAATCTCATGAGGGCCAAAATCTGGTGCTGGTGCTGGATCAACAGTTACAGTAATATCAAATGGACTGCCTTCACAACTATCTGCACTCACTGGTACTATTGTATAAGTCACTATAACCGGTGCGTTGGTCATATTCGTATAAGCATCATCTGCTATTTCATTGGCACCAAATCCTGTACCTACTGTT
>NZ_BMDQ01000004.1 GCF_014635865.1 Winogradskyella haliclonae
GCGGCAAAACTACCTGGTTCTACATCTAAAACCACACCGCTTGCATCATCACTACACACAGTAGCGTCTAAACTCGTAGATAATACTGGCTCAGGACTAATCGTTACGGTAACGTCGACAGAAGTGCCAATACAATTAGATGTACCGCTCACCGGAACTATCGTATAGATGACATCTATTGGGCCAATACCCATATTAGTATAAGCATCATCTGCTATTTCATTGGCACCAAATCCTGTACCTACTGTTGGTACACCTGCACTTGCTACCAATCCATTGGTATTGATGGCTGTAATATTGTAGGTAGTTGATGCAACATCACCTACATCTAAATCTAATATTATACCCGTTGGGTCGTCACTACACACGGTAGCATCTAATGTTGAAGACAACACTGGTGTCTCAAAAAAGTTAATAACTATATTATCCGTACTTACACAATTCGTAACATCTTCTGTTACGATAACCGAGTAAACTCCAGAATTTGGTGAACTTATATTAAGCATTGGGTTTGTCTGACCTGGTAGATCTGCTCCATCTAAAGCCCATTGGTATGTAACTGAACCTGCAACGGTAGCATCTAACATTACATCTGGATCACCAACACACAAATCTTGATCCGGCCCAAGGTCTACATCAAAAGGTCTATTTGTAGTAACTGTAACATCATCGGTTACTACCGTGACATCCCCATTGCAATTAGTATATGTTACTTGAGCTGTATAAGTTGTTGAAGGATCAGTTGGACAAACCTCAAAACTTGCATCAGTACTTAACACATTACCCATATCGTCTAGCCATACAAACTCTACAATACTTGGACCAGCAGGTGTAAAACGCCATGCTTCATCTTGTGCAGTCCAATCTTGAGTATTATTTCTTCCTGGCGGAACAAACGCTTCAGTGCCAGCATTATTTTGGATACCTACTGCTTTATCATTGACCCCATTAAAACCATTGCAAAATGGAGCATTTTGTATATAAATATCTATGACATTAGTAGTTTCATATAAAACTGCCATATGGGTTGCAATTTCTGAAGAACAGCCAAACATTTCAACATTATAAAAACTAACCGCTAAAACTCTATTTGGAGCTGTTCCAATAATTTCCCATGCAATTTCCTCATTAACTGAAGCAGCCGGATCAATATCGTGTACAGGACTAAATATATTAGCCTCTCCAAAAGTAGGATTAGAATTATTCGGAAGCATATTGTTTTGTAGATTCCAACCATTTGTAGTATCAGCTGCATTCACATCAAATCTAATTACCCCATTGGACCCTACCTGAAACTGAGTTTCAATGCCATTAAAAAAACAAAAATCAAAAGGTAAATCCTCTACATCATCCCATGCGTCATCAATATTTGTATTAACAGAATTAGTCAAACCTTGAAAAGGAAAGGGTGGAACAAATGGAATACTATTAACATTATATGTACTTGTATCTCCAATATCTAAAAAAGAAGCAGTTAAGGTTGTACATGTTTCATCACAAGGTATATCTATGTCTGCTCCTGCATCCACCGAAGGATTGCCAGGACTTGTAGAGCCTATTTGTGCTGTTAAATTAATATTGTTTGTACTGGAGCAACCAGCAGTATCAGTTATCATTAAAGTTACTTCGAATAGACCAGCCATTGTATAGGCATGAGTAACTGATTCTCCCATAGCCGTATTACCGTCGCCAAAATCCCAAAGGTATACTGCACCAGCACCACCTGTTGAAAATGTACCGCTACCATTAAATGTAATTACTTCATTTTCATCAGCAACTACAACATTGGCCGCAGTTGTTCCAGGTACAGTACTATCAAGATTAGCAATAATGTTTTGGCAGGGCGTAAAACAACTTATATCTGCGGCCCAACCAGTAGTATTACCAAATCCATTGGTAGCCCAAACAAAGGTTAAACAACCAGAAGTATTAGCAGAACTAGCCTCTACCAATCCTGGACTATTAGTGCCAGAAAAATCCCCTAGAGGTGGTGCCGTATTATCTGCACCATCAAAAATAGATAAAATATCTACCCCATCTTGTGTATTGAACGACGTGAAGTTTATACTCACAGCGTCTCCTGGATTATCAGCACAAATAGTGATTGTAAAATTTTCATTACTTGAATAATTTCCAGAAGACCCGCCGGAATCTAAGAATGTACCCATACATTGATTAAATGTGCCATCTTGCATTAAAAGGTCTTGACTAAAACTCTTTATAGAAAAGATAAAAAACGTAAATAATAGTATTTTTTTTAACATGCTAAAGTGGATATTAGTGCTGTGAAAATATTGTTATTACAAACTGAGTATTATCTACTCTGTAGGTCTGCGTTTTATTTTCAGAGAAAAAATTAAACGCATATTTTAAAGGATTAAAATTATCAGCGTCAAATGAAAAATCTCTAAGAAGGTTATGATTAATTGAATTAACAAGAGGAATTTGAGATAAACGTTTTAAAGAACTCAAATCTTTATTTTCATAAAAACCTATTTTTACTCGATTTCTTAAAATCTGTTTGAATGTTTTTACTCTATGTGGTTTGTTGTAAATAAACTCATTAGCATAAGCCCCATAAACCTCATCAATAAAAGCGCGTTCTTTTGAAGATAATGGTTTACTTAAATTCTCGCCAAATTTTGCCAAAGGCAAAGTGTGCTTTTTGGATTGTCCATAAAGACTTAGTCCTAAACAAATAAAAAGCAGTAATAAAATTCTCCTTGTCATAATGAATACTTAAATAATCTCGGAATTTAATAAAATTTTAACTAAAAGATGCCGTTTCTAATAAGTTCTCGTTGTAACAACATATTTATATATGCGATTCGCAAGCTAACACTATTTTTCCTCCTCTCATGCAAAATAAAAACGCCTCTGAAATTATTTCAAAGGCGTTTTTATTAATCAATTTTAAAATACCTCAACGTTTCAGAGAAAAGTGTGCACTAAAGGTTCGAGATTCATTATTAGTAGGTTCTACATACTCTAAAGTAAACCAATAATCACTACTAGGCATTCTATTACCATTAAATGTGCCATCCCAACCAGGACTTGTAGGGCTTAATTGTTTTAATAGTTTCCCGTAGCGGTCATAAATGTATATTGTTGCCGATGGTTGTGTATTAATGCCTTCAATATTCCAAGTATCGTTATTTCCATCACCATTAGGTGTAAAGAATTTAGGATAATCAATAACTGTTACAGTTCTGTATACAATGCCACAACCCAATATATCTCTCGCAGCTACAACATGATCACCTCCATTGACGTCTTCGAATTCGCCAACTAATTCCCATGGCCCATTATCTAGACTGTACTCATAGGTACTGTTTCCTGTTGCCGTAGCGATAATCATATTATTACCTGTAAAGGCTTGTGAGGTAACTTCGACATCAAATGTATCAGGTATACCACTTTCAGTTACAACTGCAGAATCAAAATTTTGACACATCGTTACCATAGATGTAGAAATATCTGTAACCGTAACATCATAAACTCCGCCTTGAGTTGGTATTAAACTAGAGCTCGTTTGAGCTGGTAATACTGTTCCGTCAAGACGCCATTCGAATGCATAATCTGTATCTGATAATCCCGTATCTAGAACTGGGGGCACATCGACCACTGCTTCATTATTACTTGTTAGACATAGAATATATTCATCATCTAAATCAAAAATTGGAAGTAGATTAACCTGTAAAGTCAACTCAGATATAGCAAAACATTCAGCAGGTCTTATAACATTACTTACTCTAGCATAAATAACCTGTGTATTTACAACAAAATTTTCATACAGTAATGGTAAAGGGTCAACATCATTAAAAGCATCATCAAAACTAAAGTGATAAGAGATACTAAATGACATTGGGTCTTGACCATCTAAAACAATTGGACTTCGAGATGATAAGTCAAATTGAGTAAAGCCATCATTATCACCTACGACATCACACTCTTCATAGAAATCATCAAGGGCTTGTACATCCTCATTAACTTCGATATTAAACGAAATTGTGCTGATTGAACATCCTGTGGTATTATTTGTTATAGCTACAAAGATTGGTTGTGGATTACTCGTATTTGTATACAAACTCGGTAATGGATTTGTTAAATTATCTGCATCAAGTTGTGTCTCATGGTATGAGACTGTAAAATTCATTGGGTCTTGCCCATTGAGTATTTCATCTATTTTAGTATCTAAATCAAAATCGAAAATAAAGTCTGTGTTGTTCTCACACTCAAAGAAATCTGCGACCACTACAGAATCATCTGGTAAAGGATTTACAAGAATTTCTAACTCAACAATAGCATAACAAGTTGTAGAAATGTTAGTTACCCTTACGAAAATAGTTTCTGATGGATTTGTATTGTTATAAGCTGTTGGATCTGGAATAGAATTATCACCTGCATTAGCACCGATAAAAGTGGTATGATAAGTTGCAGAAACATTAGGGTCTCCATTAAAAATAAAAGCTTCTCTAATTGTTAGATTAAACTCTTCTGATAAATCGCCAACAGTAATATCATCACAAAGAACTATTGGGTCAGGATTTAAATTTGGTGTTGGATTAATTGTTCTCAAACGCACATGAACACCAAGTCCAACACAGGCGTTATCAACATCACTATCTACTCTAACATATATCTCCTGTTCAAAAGGAGATGCATCATTCCTATGATTTGAAATATCTGGAATAGCATTAACTTCAGCCAATGCATCAGCTTCAGTTTCGTAATATGTAAATGTTAAGTTCTGCCCAACTGGTAATGCAGCTTGAGCTCTAA
The DNA here is from genome assembly GCF_014635865.1 of Winogradskyella haliclonae. Taxonomy (GTDB): domain Bacteria; phylum Bacteroidota; class Bacteroidia; order Flavobacteriales; family Flavobacteriaceae; genus Winogradskyella; species Winogradskyella haliclonae. Next base: position 4,783 of record NZ_BMDQ01000004.1, read on the forward strand.
TTTGAGCTTCAGCATCGCTAAAGTCAAAGGTAGTAATCCCATTTGTAATATCTGCATCTATACCGTCCACTACATCACACTCTTCATATAAAATTTCAACATTTGCTGGTATTTGAGTTGCAGATACAAATAAATCTAATTGGGCTACTCTAAAACAAAAATCATCATTCTCTACTCGTACAAATAAAATATCAGGATTAGAAGACGGATCTGTATTTGTATAAACTGTTGGATTTATAATTGCACTTGCTCCATTTGCTGCATCTGTAGCATTCATATGATACGTAAATGTTTCATTGGCAAAATTTGTAGAAATTAAAACTTCGGACTCTGTCAAATTAAAGTCTGATATGCCATCTGTATCATTATCACATTGTAATAACTCTACCATATCAGTAATTACAGGAAGTGCGTTAACTTGCAAATCTACAATTACAGTTTCATAACATTCGATTCTATCATTATTCTCAACTCTAGCGATAATTTGTGTATCATCTGTATATAGATTGGCAATGGCCGCAGCACCATTATCGGCATCTAATTGGTTTAAATGATAACTTACTGTAAACTGCATTGGGTCTTGACCATTTAATATAAAACTATCTATATCAGCTGGTGTTAACGGAAAATCCACAAAACCATTGGTGTCGTCTCCATCAGTAGCGTCGTCACACAATTCATATACATAAGGTAAAGGTGTTGGGTCATCAAACACATCTATTATAAAACTTGAAGTAGCAAAACAATCCGTATTATCTACATTTTCTATTCTAATCCATATGGTATCTTCTTCATAAGCAACAAGATTAGTAAACGTGTCTGGTAATGGATTAGTTGTTGAACTGGTCATTGCGTCCATCTCGTCCAAATGAAAAGATACTTCAAATTGCATTGGGTCTTGCGTACCCAAAGCAATTGGTCGCAAACTAGCTAAATCAAAATCCCAGAAGCCATCATTATTATCATCACAAATCAATTGTGGTAAAACAGTGTTAGCAGTTGGGTCATCGAACACATCAATATTAAAACTAATTATTTCAAAACAATCATCTCGATTATCTATATTCTCTACTCTAACCCATATAGTATCCTCATCATAGGCCACAAGATTAGTAAACGTATTTGGCAATGGATTTGTAGTTGAACTCATTATTGCATCTGATTGCTCTAAATGAAATGACACTTCAAATTGCATTGGGTCTTGTGTCCCTAATGCAATAGACCTCAAGGCATCTAAATCAAAATCCCAAAAACCATCGTTGTTATCATCGCAAATCAATTGTGGAGGAATCGCATTAGCCACAGGAGAATCAAATACATCAATTTCAAAACTTCCAGTACTAGCGCAATCTGTATTGATTGTACTCTCTATTCTAATCCATATGGTATCTTCTTCATAAGCAACAAGATTAGTAAACGTGTCTGGTAATGGATTAGTCGTTGAACTAGTCATTGCGTCCATCTCGTCCAGATGAAAAGACACTTCAAATTGCATTGGGTCTTGTGTACCCAAAACAATTGGCCGCAAACTAGCTAAATCAAAATCCCATATACCATCATTATTATCATCACATCTAAATTGTGTAGCAACAGGGTTGACTGTAGGTATAACCGTAACTATCACCTCTACAATATCACTATCAGACCCTCCTACGTTATCAGTAATTGTAACTTGATACTCTCCTGCATTAGAAACAGAAATCATTGACATTCCATCTGTTCCAGGAATTGGTGCAAAACCAGTACCATCATTAAATTCCCAAGCATAGTCTACAAAAGTAGGGTCGTTACCAGGGTTTGCATCTAGAGTAGTTGATGTCATTTCACAAATATTCTGATCAGGCCCTAATATTCCATCAACATTTATAATAGAGCAATCTGTAGAACCGCCACCTGGTATTCCAAAATTTGTCTGTACAATTTCAATAGTACCATCACCGCCATCAAAGTTAGTGACTAGAAGTAAATAAAACTCACCAGAAACGGCATTAGGAATATTCATGTTTTCAATTGACTGACCGGAATAACTACAGTCTACAATGTTTGTATTTGTATTTGGATAAGCACCAGGATTAACTGTGTTATTTGGGCAACCATTAGCTGGGCTATTAGGAAACTGTGGATCGCAAACTGTATCTATACTTCCACAGTTACCTATATCAGAAGAGAATGGCCCCCACAACACAAAATCAACATCTAAACCAACTCCAGTAGTACTTTCTTGGATAATTTGAAATGCTAAATCCCCTGTTTGATCTACCCTTAAAAAGAACCAAGCTGGTCTAGGACCATCTTGTAAACACGCAATTGAAGTATTAATGTTTGTCGAGGCATCATTATTATTCTGAAAAATAAAGCTACCTGTATTATCTGCACAAATAGGTCCCGCATCACCACATGTTACTCCTCCAGGTGAATTAATTTGAGAATAAGATGCCATTGATATAGCTATAAATAGTAAGCAGAACGTGTATTTTTTAAGCATAATTTCTTTCAAAATTTAAGTCACGAAAATTAATAAATTCTTAATGAACAACTCACGAATTAATATAAGATGTCGTTATAAAAACGCATATATCTATATAACAAGTATATTTAAGAAATCCCTAACCTATTTATACTATTTTATTTAGTTATCTTTGCAATCTCATTTTACACACCATATAAATGAAAATAGAAAACGATTTTGATATCGATGCCATTGGCGATGATCACATAAGTTCTTCGAGCGTAACACCTCTTAGAGACGATGCTTTTACATTAAGTAATTCTGAAAAGATTGAAAGCATAAAAGCAGATGTGAAACATATTATGGAAACTTTGGGTCTTGACCTTACAGATGACAGTCTTAAAGGTACTCCAAAACGTGTTGCAAAAATGTTTGTTAACGAGATATTTGGCGGCTTACACCCTGATAAAAAACCTAAGGCTTCTACATTTGAAAATAAGTACAAGTACAATGAAATGCTTGTTGAGAAAAACATTACTGTATACTCTACCTGCGAGCATCATCTCTTACCTATTGTAGGCAAAGCACATGTAGCATATATTTCTAACGGCACTGTTATTGGTTTATCCAAGATGAATCGCATCGTCGATTACTATGCAAAACGTCCTCAAGTACAAGAGCGTTTAACCATGCAAATTGTAAGAGAGCTACAAAAAGCTCTGGGCACAGAAGATGTCGCTTGCGTTATTGACGCTAAACACCTTTGCGTAAACTCAAGAGGCATCAAAGATGTTGCTAGTAGTACAGTGACTTCTGAATTTGGTGGAAAATTCAAAACCAAAGAAACTCGTCGAGAATTCCTAGATTATATTAAATTAGATACTGAATTTTAGTTCACATTCTATTTTACAAACCGCATAACATTAGTATAATGCCGCTATACGAAAATCAACATATAAAGATTTACAATTCTCTTTCGGGCGAAAAAGAAACTTTTACGCCTATTAACCAAGGTTATGTAGGCATGTATGTTTGTGGCCCAACAGTTTACAGTAATGTACACTTAGGTAATGTAAGAACCTTTATGTCTTTTGACATGATTTTTAGGTACTTAAAGCATTTAGGTTATAAAGTACGTTATGTTCGTAATATTACTGATGCTGGGCATTTAGAAAATGATGCTGATTTAGGAGAAGACAAAATCACAAAAAAAGCACGTGTTGAAGAAATTGAACCTATGGAAGTGGTGCAACGCTACACCGTAGACTTTCATAATGTTTTACAAACACTAAACTTTTTACCGCCAAGTATAGAACCTACTGCAACAGGCCATATTATAGAACAGATAGAGCTTATTCAAACTATAATAGATAATGGCTTTGCTTATGTGGTTAATGGTTCCGTGTATTTTGATGTACATAAATACAATGAATCTAACGAATACGGTATTTTAAGTAAACGAAAACTCGAAGACCTTATACATAATACTAGAACTTTAGACGGACAAAGTGATAAAAAAAACCCACAAGATTTTGCGCTTTGGAAAAAAGCCGAGCCTACACACATTATGCGTTGGCCTTCACCATGGAGTGATGGTTTTCCTGGTTGGCATTTAGAATGTACTGCTATGAGTACAAAATATTTAGGTGAGTTTTTTGATATCCATGGTGGAGGAATGGACCTTAAATTCCCACATCATGAGTGTGAGATTGCACAAAACCAAGCCGCTAAAGGTCAAGCTCCAGTAAAGTATTGGATGCATGCAAATATGTTAGAGCTTAATGGTGCACGTATGAGTAAATCCTCTGGAAATTATATTAATCCTGCGGAATTATTTTCTGGTAAAAACGATAAAATGTCTAAAGGATTTTCTCCTGGTGTCATTCGTTTTTTTATGATGCAAGCGTCTTACAGAAGTGTTTTGGACTTAACTAATGATGGATTACTAGCTGCTGAAAAAGGATTTAATAGGTTACTAGAAGCTCTTAGCAATCTTGATAATTTGAAAACGAGTAGTTCATCATCTTTTAATATTTCCGAATGGCAACAGAAGTGCTATGATGCCATGAATGACGATTTTAATACACCTATTTTAATTGCTCATTTATTTGAAGCTGCAAAATTTATAAATCAGGTTAATGATAGTTCTGCATCAGTTTCTACTGAAGACTTGGCAACTTTAAAAACAGTGCTGCATATATTTATATTTGATATTTTAGGATTAGTTGATAGCCAATCCTCAGATAGCGGAACCGAAAAGTTACATGCAGCTATTGAGTTATTAATAAAGCTCAGAAAAGAAGCACGCATAAATAAAGACTTTGCGCTGTCTGACCAAATTAGAGATGAATTAGCTGAAGCGGGAATCGAATTAAAGGATGGTCGAGAAGGCACTACGTTCTCCATTAAATAATTGATTATTAGAAAACTTCTGACATATCCGTTTTTGTTTTTAATTAAGATATACCAGACGTTAATATCTCCATTTACACCGGCCAGTTGTAGATACCAACCCACGTGTTCTCAGTACACAAAAGAAGCTTTAGAAACACACGGTTTTTTTAAAGGTGGACGATTGGCTATAAAACGAATTTTTAGTTGTCATCCTTGGGGTGGAAAAGGTTACGACCCAGTGCCTCCTAAAGAAGATTAATATTGCGTTAATACTATTTCCGTTACTATTGAAAATACTATATTTACCACTTAAACAATAATCAATTTATGCACGCTTTAGAAATAGTTTGGGACCCAATTAAATTTTTGGATTTAGGTTTTTTTAAACTTCACTTTTATAGTGTCATGTGGATAGTTGCTTTTATTCTAGGATTTTATGTCACAAAACGCATATACAGAAACGAAAATCAGTCGGATGAATCTTTAGACTCAATATTTATCTACTCGGTTATAGGGATTATGCTAGGAGCACGCCTTGGACATGTTATTTTTTATCAACCAGAATTAATTACTGAAGATTTTTTCAGCATATTTCTTCCATTTAAATTTAAAGGAGGTTTTGAATTTACTGGATTCCAAGGTTTGGCTAGTCATGGCGCAGCCATAGCGATGATAATCTCTATGTACCTATACAACAAAAAAGTACTCAAGAAAACTGTATTGTGGATTTTAGACCGTGTAGTTGTTGCTGTTGCCTTAGGTGCTGTATTTGTTAGAATTGGAAATTTTATAAATTCAGAAATTATAGGAAAATACACGGGAACAGATTTTGGTGTAGTATTCAAGCAATTAGGAGAAACCGCTCCGCGACATCCTTCTCAATTATATGAAGCCTTCTTTTATGTTTTTGTGTTTTTGATTTTATTTTTCACCTATTGGAGAACTAAAAAATCTCAACAGCAAGGCTTTTTATTTGGTTTATTTTTAGTTCTCTTATGGACTGTTAGATTCTTCGTTGAATTCTCAAAAGAAGCTCAAGTTGAAGAACGTGCAGATTGGTTATTAAACACTGGACAATTATTAAGTATACCATTTATACTTATAGGCTTATACTTTATGTTTATATACAAGCCTAAGACTAAAGAAGCATAATGATTAATCGTAAGTTTAGGTTACTGTTTTGTATATATATAGTTGCTTTTAGTTTTACAGCTTGTAACAATTCTAAAAAGAACATCTCTAAATCTTCTGAAATTACCTTTACAAAAGAAGGAACACTTCAACTAAAAAAAGCGTCGAACGATTCGGTTATAAAAACTTTAGATATCGAGATTGCTGATGACGAATACCAGACCCAAACGGGATTGATGTATCGCAATAGTATGAAAGAGTCTCAAGGCATGTTATTTATATTTCCTAATGAAATATCTCGTAGTTTCTATATGAAGAATACACGTATTCCGCTAGATATCATATATATCTCTGCAGATAGTACAATTGTAAGTTTTCAAAAAAATGCTAAGCCATTTGATGAAACGTCATTGCCATCAAATGCACCAGCTAAATATGTCTTAGAAATTAACGCAGGACTTTCTGATGCATGGAATATTGAAATAGGAGACAAGATTAAGTTTTAATTAAATTTTACTAATAATAAAAAAGACTGCCAATTGGCAGTCTTTTTTATTATTATAAGATTAGAGATTAGGCTTCTTCTTCCTCATTTTCTTTTACCTTTTTCTTTAAAGACTCTGCTGCATCACCTTTCTTAGCTGTATCGTACATTATTGGAGTTGCAATAAATACCGATGAATATGTACCAACTAATACACCCACTATTAAAGCAAATAAGAATCCTCTTAACGAATCTGCTCCTAAGAAGAACATCGCTAATAGTACGACTAAGGTTGTTAAAGATGTATTTAATGTTCTACTCAATGTACTATTTACAGAAGCATTAATCGTTTTTCCTAAGCTCCAGCCCGAATGTTCATTAAGATATTCTCTAATTCTATCGAATACAACCACGGTATCATTAAGCGAGTATCCAATTACGGTCAAAATTGCCGCAATAAATGCTTGGTCAATTTCCATACTAAAAGGCATCCATTTCCATGCGATTGAGAATATACCTAATACAATTAATACATCATGGAAAACCGCTGCAACAGCTCCAAGTGAGAATTGCCATTTCTTAAAACGAATTAAGATATAAAGGAATACAACTACTAAAGAACCGAGTATTGCCCAGAAAGATGATTTTTTAATATCATCGGCAATTGTTGGACTTACTTTACTAGATAGCATTTTACCAATCTTCTTATCTCCAGAACCCTCTAAAAATTCATCATAAGTGATTCCGTCCGGTAAGTATGTTTTTAAAGCTTCAAATAATTTAGACTGTACTTCTTCATCGGCATCAGTAGAGTTATCTTCAACTAAGTATTTTGTTGAAATTTTTAATTGGTTATCGGCACCAATAGTCTTTACCTCTGCACTACCAAAAACAGCCGGATCATTTAATGTCTTAGAGACTTCTTCTGTACTTAAGGATTGTGCAAAACGTACTTGATATGTTCTACCACCAACAAAGTCTATACCTTGATCCAAATTGTTTGTAAATAAAGACGCTACACCTGCAGTAATTAATAATCCAGAAATTACATATGCAATCTTACGTTTTCCTAAGAAATTAATATTTACATTCTTTAGGAAACCTTTAGTTATAGCTGTAGAGAAATCTAATTTTCCACCACGATTTACATACCAGTCAATAAGTAATCTTGTAATAAAAATTGCTGTAAATAATGATGTTAAAATACCAATGATTAATGTTGTCGCAAAACCTTTAATTGGTCCTGTTCCAAAAATAAATAAGATTAATGCTGTTAGACCTGTGGTTATATTGGCATCTAAGATTGAAGATAATGCATTCGCAAAACCATCTTTAATGGCCATTTTCTGATCTTTTCCTTTAGCTAATTCTTCACGGATACGCTCAAAGATAAGTACGTTAGCATCAACCGAAATACCAATAGTTAATACGATACCAGCGATACCAGGTAATGTTAATACTGCCCCTAATCCAGACAATACGCCGAAGATTAAAAGGATGTTAAATAATAAAGCAATATCTGCAAATCCACCTGCTTTACCATAATAAAAAATCATCCATAGTAAAACAAATATTAATGCTAAACCAAAAGAAATTATACCAGAATCAATAGCTTCTTGACCTAAAGATGGCCCAACCTCATCAGCCTGGACAATCTCAGCAGATGCTGGTAATTTACCAGCTCTTAAAACATTCGCTAAATCTGTAGCCTCTTCTACAGTAAATGTTCCTGAAATCTGAGAATTACCTCCAGCAATTGGCCCAGTACTTACTCCAGGTGCAGAATACACAATATTATCTAAGACTATAGCAATATTACCTCTTGTTTCATAAGCAACTTTGGTCATATCCTCCCAAATCTTAGCACCTTTTGCATTCATCTGCATGCTAACTGCCGGGCGGTTAACTTGGTCATAATCTTGTCTTGCATCTGTAATAACAGCACCACTTAGCTGAGGCTCATCATCTCTGTTACTCTTTAGACCATATAGCTCTACAAATTCTGAGTCTTTATCTGCAGGTTTACCCCATGCAAAACGTGCATAACGTTGCTCTACAGGTAATAAATCACGGTTAGCATTAAGCTTCTTAAGAACATCATCCTTATCCTTAGCTAAGAAAATACCTATCACTGGACCTCCAGAACCTAAATTCTGAATTCCTAATGGGTTTGTATTTTCCTGTACAGCAGTAGAATCGTTTTCTATCTGACCTGTTAAGTCATCAATAACGCTTGATGTAGAATCTACATCTTCAGTAGCTTCAGTTTGTTCAGTTGTATCTTCTGTAGTTTCAGTAGCTGCTTTTTGAGCCTCAAGTAAACGCTGGTTAACTTGTAATAAGTAACCCGCTAAATCTTGAGTTGTATAAGTTTCCCAGAATTGTAACTGGGCTGTTTTAGTAATAATATCTACTACACGTTTCTTATCTTTAGCTCCTGGTAATTCTATTAATATACGACCACCATTACCTAATCGTTGAATATTTGGAGATGTTACACCAAACCCATCGATACGATTACGTAATACCTCGAAAGCAGAAACAATAGATTCATCAACCTTTCTTGAAATAATACTTTGTACCTCTCCATCAGTCATATTAAACGTAATATCATCGCTCAATGTACGGTTAGCAAAAATATCTGGAGACGCAAGTTTGGTATCGCCTTTAATAGCATCAAACGCCGTGTAAAATGATTCTAAGTAAGAATCCTGAGAGTCTTTCTGTAACTCATCAGCATCTAAAAGTGCTTGATTAAAAATTGGGTCTTTACTATTATTGGCAAGTCCTTTTAAAATATCTTTTACAGAAATTTCTATAATAGCATTAATACCACCTTTAAGGTCAAGACCTAAGTTCATGGCATTATCTTTCACATCGCTGTAGGTATACTTACTTATACCTAAGTTATAGACTTCTTGGTTATTTAATGAATCTAAGTAACGTAACTCTGCAGTACTGATATCGTTGTTCTCTGTATACTTAGATTGTGCAAATTGCTTTGCTTCTTTTTCAAGCTGATTGGCTTTAAACGTAAATGATAACTGGTAGATACTTACCAATCCAAATAGTACGGCAAACAGCTTTACTAATCCTTTGTTTTGCATTGTTTTTGGTTTTATGTCGAATTTTACAAATGAGCAAATATAATTTTCGCCTATCTATCCGACAATTAATTTGTTATAAAAATTGAGTTGAAATTGAATGAGAATAGATATTCTCAATTAGTACTCAGCAGTATTTACTGAATAAATTTTGGTTAAGCTAATGGTCCTGCTCTAACTTCTGGTATGTTATGAGATGTATTATCTGATACAAATACTACCAACTGGTTAGCATTGTAAGCAACTTTTAAATTAAAATAGGTTTTGGAAGTCTCAACTAAAACAGGAAACCTAAGCACATCAGGATTAAAAGAGCGGTCACTCTTTAAATTAAAGGTATAAACTTGCTGACCTTCAAAGTCCCATGGTGTATTATCCCCTATTTCAATTTGAAAAATATCAAGAATGTAGTCTTTAGCTTCTTTTTGTATCGGCAGTTTTGATTCGCTATCAAAAGTAATTTCTGCTTCTTCAGAAAGCATCTGTTTTACATTACTGACAGCTTTATCGCTATGATAAGAAATACGAACAAATCCATTATCACTTGACGTAATTTCAATACTATCTGCTCCAATTAGCTCAAGTGCATTTGAAATTTGTACTAAAGAATCTTCTGCCTGCGAATCTGTAAGCTGCTCATCTGCAAAGTGAATTACAATTTCTTGATTGGCAGAAGGTTTCTGGTACTGCTGCACTACACCTAACAATGTTAGGCTTAATACAAAGCTAAATAAGTACCATTTTATTTTCATGCGCCAAATATAAAAAATAAAGACTGCTTTTTTGCAGTCTTTACCATAGAATTATATAAGTCCTCTAATTTACATTTTTGTATATCCTTCAGGAGGCGTTAAATTAAATTTATTGTCATCAACAGGTTTAGCTTCCATCTTAGTCACCTCAGATTTAATAATAATTTCTGATCCCATCTGATTCATTTTAATCACCATATACAAAGGATAACCATTTACCTTGTCACCTAACATAGCTGTTTGCTGTGTTTTTACTCCCTGAATTTTATCAGTAATAAACATTTCCATAGTCATTTCTGCACCATTTTGGTTAATGCTTATTATATATTGTTTTAAATCATAACCAAGGACATTCTTAGTTTCGGTCCCTTCAGTTACAGTTATGTTTTTTAACATTTCTTCAGTAACCTCAACCTTTTGAGATGCATATTTTTTTCCTAATCCCGGCATATCCATAAGCTGCAATAACTCATTTGATTCAGCATCAATAATGATAGTTACATCTCCTGACATTGGATTTGAAGATTCAGTCCTAGACTTAGCACCATCTACATAAGTTGTTGTTATCATTTCACCTATTGCAGATAAGCTTGCGTTGACTTGTTCATTTGGAGATGTCATGTTTTGTTTCATGGTAATAACACCTTCAGTAAATTTTTCCTGAGCTATTGCAGAAAATGAAATCCCCACAGCTAGGAGAAATAATAAAATATTTTTCATAATTTTTAAAATATAAAGCCTCATTAGTGATAACTAATAAGGCTTTGTTAATAGTTATTTAATTTATTGTGAACTAAAGTTCTAAAAGACCATTCGTCTTTTTTACACCTTCAGCACTTGCTTTCATATGCTCTTTTTCAGCATCACTTAAAGACACATCAACAATTCTTTCGATTCCATTTCTACCTAGTACCACTGGTACACCGATACATAGGTCACTTAAACCATATTCGCCATCTAATAATGTAGAGCATGGATAAACTTTCTTTTGGTCACAAGCAATAGCTTGCACTAATCCAGATACAGCAGCTCCAGGTGCATACCACGCAGAAGTTCCTAATAATCCTGTTAAAGTAGCACCACCTACTTTGGTATCAGCAGCAACTTGGTTCAGTCTTTCTTCAGATAAAAACTCAGAAACCTTTATACTATTTCTTGTTGCATGTGATGTTAATGGCACCATACCTTTATCACTATGTCCGCCAATTACCATACCATCTACATCACTAATTGGAGCTTCTAAAGCTTCTGCTAATCGATACTTAAAACGTGCAGAATCTAATGCACCACCCATACCAATAATTCTATGCTTTGGTAAGTCTGTAATTTTGTGTACCAAATATGTCATCGTGTCCATTGGATTACTTACTACAATTAAAATTGTATTAGGAGAATGCTCTACCAAACTTGCAGAAACTGTCTTTACAATACCAGCATTGATACCGATAAGCTCTTCACGAGTCATTCCAGGTTTACGAGGAATACCAGAAGTAATTACACAAATATCGCTATTTGCAGTTTTAGAGTAATCACTTGTACTTCCTGTGATTTTAGTATCAAAACCGTTAAGAGATGCTGTTTGCATTAAGTCCATTGCTTTTCCTTCAGCATAGCCTTCTTTGATGTCTAACAAAACAACTTCTGAAGCAAAGTTTTTAATCGCAATATATTCTGCACAACTTGCACCTACTGCTCCTGCTCCAACTACTGTTACTTTCATATTTATGGTATTTATTAGTGTTATTAAAATGTGATTGCAAAATTAAGGCTTTACACCTTAAATTCCATGAATAATATCATAGTATTAACAAAAAAAAGAGCTGCGTTTCTGCAGCTCTTTTTAAACTCTTTTAGTTTATGCATCAATATTCGCATAAATAGCATTTTTCTCTATAAATGCTCTACGAGGTGGAACTTCATCACCCATTAGCATTGAGAAAATACGGTCTGCTTCCACACCATTATCTATCTGTACTAAACGCATGGTTCTAAACTCAGGATTCATAGTTGTATCCCAAAGTTGCTCTGCATTCATCTCTCCAAGACCTTTGTAGCGTTGAATTTTTGAACCATCTCCAAATCCAGATACAATTTCATCGCGTTCTTTATCAGACCATGCATACTGTTTCTTAGCACCTTTCTTTACTAAATATAAAGGTGGTGTTGCAATATATATATGACCATTCTCAACCAGTTCTTTCATATATCTAAAAAAGAACGTTAGAATTAGTGTTGCAATATGACTACCATCAATATCGGCATCACACATAATCACAATTTTATGGTATCTCAATTTTGAAAGATTTAATGCTCTAGGATCTTCTTCTGTTCCAATTGTAACACCAAGTGCTGTAAATATATTTTTAATCTCTTCGTTCTCAAAAACCTTGTGCTGCATTGCTTTTTCAACATTAAGAATCTTACCTCTTAATGGCAGAATCGCTTGGAATGCTCTATCACGCCCTTGTTTTGCTGTTCCACCTGCTGAATCTCCCTCAACTAAAAACACTTCACATTTTGCTGGGTCTTGCTCAGAACAATCCGATAATTTTCCAGGCAAGCCTCCAATACTCATCACCGTTTTACGCTGAACCATTTCACGGGCTTTTTGAGCTGCATGACGTGCTTGTGCTGCTAAAATTACCTTTTGAACAATCGTTTTAGCATCATCTGGATTTTCTTCTAAATAATCTGTCAACATCTCAGAAACAGCTTGAGATACCGATGCCGAAACTTCACGATTACCTAATTTAGTTTTTGTCTGACCTTCAAATTGAGGTTCAGCTACTTTTACGGACACAATCGCAGTTAATCCCTCTCGGAAATCATCTCCAGAAATATCAAACTTTAACTTATCTAGCATTCCTGAACCATCAGCATACTTTTTTAATGTATGTGTTAAACCACGACGGAAACCTGATAAGTGAGTACCACCTTCATGGGTATTGATATTATTTACATACGAATGTAAATTTTCTGCATAAGACGTATTGTAAATCATGGCTACCTCTACTGGCACACCATTTTTTTCACCCTCAAAAGCAATAACATTTTTCATTAATGGCTCACGAGTAGCATCAAGAAACTGAATAAATTCTTTTAAACCTTCTTTTGAATGAAATGTTTCTCCTTCAAAAGAACCGTCTTCTTTTTTATTACGCTTATCTACTAAATGAACAGTAATACCTTTATTAAGGTATGCTAACTCACGCATACGGCTAGCAAGTGTATCGTAATTGTACTCTAAGGTTTGTGTAAAAATAGTTGGGTCTGGCTTAAAGGTAACTGTAGTACCTCTCTTATCCGTGTCGCCAACAGTTTTTACTGGATATAAGGTTTTACCTCTTTCGTATTCTTGCTCCCAAATTTTACCATCTCTATAAACTGTAGCTTTAAGATGCTCCGAAAGTGCGTTAACACACGAAACACCAACTCCGTGAAGACCTCCAGACACTTTGTAAGAGTCTTTATCGAACTTACCACCAGCACCAATCTTGGTCATTACTACTTCAAGTGCAGAAACACCTTCTTTTTTATGAAGACCAACAGGAATACCACGACCATCATCCTCTGTTGTAATAGAATTGTCCTCATTAATAGTTACAGTTATATTATCACAATGTCCAGCTAATGCCTCATCGATAGAGTTATCTACAACCTCATATACTAAGTGGTGTAATCCTCTTACACCAACATCACCGATGTACATTGATGGACGCATACGTACGTGTTCCATTCCCTCAAGGGCCTGAATACTATCCGCGCCATATTGCTTTTTGTTTTCTTCGCTCATATTATTTTGAAAATAAGATTTAGTTCTAATTTATACACATAAAAAAAGACGCTTTTTGCGTCTCTTTTGAGTACCATCAAAGATAAGAAATAACAAGCCTATTTTAAAGCTTTTTGTAAGTTTTACGCAATAATTATCAACATTTGTTAATTACCTGAAAGTGTCTTAAATCGCTTAAAAAGTGTCTTAAATTAGATTTTGGCGATTTTTATTATCACTTAAGAATTTAATTTAATAAAAATGGCTTAGACGTCAAATTCTGAAATTTTGGTTTGGTTAGAATTTGAATAAAATCATGTTGATTTACGCTTCTTCATAAATGGAAAGTCATTCCATTTCCAAATTACGTATGTAAGTAACAAATAAAATACATTCCATATAACAATAACTATAATAAATGGTGTCCACGTTTCGAAAGTGATGTGTTCTGGAATATAAAAAACACTATCTCCATTATTATAGTTAGTAAGCAAATGACGTGTTGCCCAATTATTTCCTAAATGTATACCAATAGGAAAAAACAACGTTTTTGATTTTAATAATGCTGTCGCAAATAATAGATGACCTATAGGAATTGTAATCGCTAGAAAAAGAACCATTGCTTTATTTTGAATTACTTCTCTATCTAAAATATGAACTAGCATAAATAATGTTCCAAAAATGAGATTTGCTTTGACGACATTACTTACTTCAATTGTTTTTTTAAAAGCATAGCCTCTAAATAATAATTCTTCTATAGCTACTTGTGGCAGAATACTATAAAATCCATATAGAATGACACTATAGTTTATATCCGAAGTTGTGATTTCAAATGTCGCACCTGTATATAATCCTCTAAAGTATTTAGCCAATAAAAAAGCAACAGCTCCAATAATTATTCCTATGGGCAAAAAAGAGAGGTTACGAAACGATACATTTAACCCAATATGTTTTAATGACTTTTTATCTATTTTGAATAGAAACCAAGTTACTACAATTAGCAATATTACAGATGTAAACGGAAAATAACGTTTTAAGAAAGGTGTTTCAATCAAGCCACTAACAAAAAGCGCTAACCCATAGAGAACAATTATTACTATAAATCGGCAAATAATAGGATATTTTGATATTAGTGTTTTCATACTATTTAGGTATTAGTCATTTTAGCCACTATTTAATTGGCTATAAAAAAAGATTAGAAAAAATAACGATTAAGACTTCGTCTTTAGAAATGGTATAGATAGTGGATAATTACAAACTCCTGAACTCAAAGCTAACATCAAATTTTTAACGCTAAAAATGATACCAAAAAGTGCTACTGCTGCTGTACCAAAAAAGTTAAACCCCGGAAACGGAAAAAATAACAACAGCGATATAATTAACAAGAGATTAATAGTGCAATGAAAATTAATCACAGCTCTACCATGCGAATCGTAAATTTTATTATCCTCAGCTTTACTTATCCATATAAATAGTGGGAACAGCACATTTGCAAAAGGAATTATTAAACCAAAGAAAGGCGAACCATGTATCAATAACATCCACTTACGTTTTATAGTTTCTTCTTTTGGATTATCTAATACAATGAGATCGTCTACTTCTACATCTAAACCAACTGCTAATAACTTTATGGTTTGCAAATGTGGTTGTACCTCACCTTTCTCTATACGTTGAATTGTACGTACACCTACAGTTGTTTTATCTGCAAGCTCTTCTTGAGTAAGCCCTTTAAGTTTACGCTGGTATACTAAATTATCTTTTAATGTTTGCTGTTTCATTACTACATCATTTTGTCAATACAAATCTATGATGCTATTTCTGTTTTTCTCACGCCATTTATGTGTCACCTATCTGTCATGTATAAGTAATACAGGTAGTTCTACAATCATAGTAGTTAATTTAACCCTACTTGACCTTTTACAGAATCAAAGAGTCTTTTAGAGTCAAAGCCCACTCCGTCTTTAAAAACTATCTCCATATTTCTAATATTTTTAATATCGAAATTTAAGTCTCCATTGATTAGAATTATATCAGCTTGTTTACCAACTTCTAAGGTTCCTAAAAGCTTTTCTTGCTCTAAGAATATTGCACCATTAAGCGTGCAAATTTTAATAGCTTCTTCTACGGTAAATCCTGCTTCTACTAAAATCTCTACTGTACGCTGATTTGCATAACCAGCAACGGTGCGTCCTGCTCCTGTTGGGTCAGTTCCCGCTACTAAAAAACCACCTTTGTCATAAAAACGCTTAACCCAAGTTAAATTTTTATTGAATCTAGCTAAACTTGCTGCATCTCGTCCTTGAGCTCTTTTATAGTCCTCTTTTATACGTTCTTGAATCTGAGGTGCCAATGCATCTAAACCATTGCCAGGAACAATTTCTCTATCTGTATAAGGTTCAAAAACATTTGGTGTTGTTGTAATTACTGTTTTGTTTTTAATAAGTAAATCAATGAGATTATTTATAGTCTCACCATCCACAGGCTCATTCGTAAGACCTTGTCTAGCCTCAAATGGATCACATATATTTTCTTCCTTATTCTTTACAAAATCACTTGCAGCCATAAAACCATGCTCTAAATTGTCAATACCAATATTTGAAGCTTCCTCATAAGTTAAGGAACATAAATGCCCTGTAACTTTAAGACCTCTTTTATGGGCTTCTTCTACGCATATCTTTAAATCTTCTTTAGTAATGTTATTATATACTTTAAATGAGGTCACGCCTTTATCTGCCCAATAATTGACAATTTTTGAGACTTCTCCAGGGCTATCTATAAATCCTAATTCTGGCACTTTTGGCCCTTCGCGCTCTATAAAAGGTCCAGTTACATGCATTTTAGGTCCTGTCATTCTGCCTTCGTTAATCCATTTTTTGACATTTAAATCTGTTTGAGGCTGAATACTTCCTCCCGTTCTCATAGATGTAACACCACCAGCTAAATACAATCTTGGAAAAGTAAATGTCATTTGACCAACACTAAACCAATTTTCGAAAGGTTTTGTATAAAACATATGCTCATGTAACATTACCAATCCCGGAATTATAGTTTTCCCTGTTCCATCTATGGTGGTAGTACCATTAGGGATTTCTAAATCATTTCCAATGGCTTTAATTTTTCCATTGGAAATTATTATAGTTTGGTTTGTCTTTGAAGCACTCCCTGTACCATCAATGACAGTCACATCAGTAATAGCATATTCAGTATCATCAACAGTTATAAATCGTTTCACCTGAGATGAGAATTCTTGGGCATAGATTTTAAAAACGAATAAGACAATAATAGCTATGGATATTTTTTTCTTCATTTTTAATTATGGTTTAGTCTAAAAAAACGCTTATGTTAATCCTAATCTTTAGAAAAGACAAAATCCCGCAGAAGCGAGATTTTGAATTTACATTAATTAATATATATAGAAAAATTCTATCGATATTCTTTTCAATATTTGAGAGCTTACTTAACTATTCTAGTAAGAATCATCATGGACACTGGCAATAGCTCTTCCAGAAGGCTCGTTCATGTTTTTAAAAGCTTCATCCCACTCTAAAGCAGTTGCTGTACTACAAGCTACACTTGCCTCTTGAGGCACGCTATGCGCTGCAGTATCACTTGGAAAGTGCTCTTCAAAAATTGAGCGATAATAAAATTCTTCTTTGTTTAGAGGTGTATTGATTGGAAATCTAAACTTAGCATTTGCTAATTGCTCATCTGTCACTTCTTTTTCAACAATGTCTTTTAGTGTATCTATCCAACTATATCCCACACCATCACTAAATTGTTCTTTCTGTCTCCAAGCTACGCTCTCTGGTAACATATCTTCAAAGGCTTTACGAATAACCCACTTCTCCATACGCTCACCGTTAATCATTTTATCCTTTGGATTGATACGCATCGCAACATCAATAAATTCTTTGTCTAAAAATGGAACACGACCTTCAATACCCCAAGCCATTAAACTCTTATTTGCACGTAAACAATCGTACATGTGTAACTTATCTAATTTACGCACTGTTTCTTCATGAAACTCTTGGGCACTTGGTGCTTTGTGGAAATACAAATAGCCTCCAAAAATTTCATCTGCACCTTCACCAGACAACACCATTTTAATACCCATAGACTTAATAACACGAGCCATTAAATACATCGGTGTCGACGAACGAATTGTTGTAATATCATAAGTTTCTATATTATAAATTACATCCTTAATTGCATCTAATCCTTCTTGAATCGTAAACTTAATTTCGTGGTGTACTGTACCGATATGATCTGCTACTTTTTGTGCTGCAGCTAAATCTGGTGAACCTTCTAATCCTACAGAAAAACTGTGTAGTTGTGGCCACCATGCTTTTTCCTTATCATCTGCTTCGATACGTCTTTCAGAGTATTTTTTTGCAATAGCAGAGGTTACTGAAGAATCTAATCCTCCCGATAATAAAACACCATAAGGCACATCACTCATTAATTGTCTATGCACAGCGTCTTCAAGGGCTTGGCGCACTTCTGCAATACTTGTTTCATTATCTTTTACAGCTTCATACGCTTCCCAATCGCGCTTGTACCATTCCACCAATTTACCATCTTTACTACTCATGTAATGACCTGGAGGAAACAACTCAATTTTAGAGCAAACGCCTTCTAAAGCTTTTAGCTCTGATGCCACGTAAAATGTCCCTTCTTTATCCCAGCCCATATATAGTGGAATAATACCCATATGGTCACGTGCTATAAAGTATTCGTCTTTTTCTGCATCATAAATGGCAAAGCCAAAAATACCATTCATATCATCAACAAAATCATGACCTTTCTCTTGATATAATGCTAAAATAACTTCGCAATCACTTTCAGTCTGAAAGTCGTAATCAGGAAATTTAGAACGCAACTCTCTATGGTTGTAGATTTCACCATTTGCAGCTAAAATCAACTTTTTATCAGCACTAAATAAGGGTTGTTTTCCTGAAGCTGGATCAACAATCGCTAAACGCTCATGCGCCATAATTACTTTATCATCACTATAAATACCGCTCCAATCTGGACCACGATGCCTTATATTTTTAGACATTTCTAAAACTTGTGGTCTTAGAGTTTCTGATTTTTGCTTTATATCAAACGCACATACAATACCGCACATAATGTTTACTTTTTTATATTATTATGAAGCAAATATGAAATTAAACTTTCAATTATTAAACATTAAAACAATTATTGATTTCAATATGTAATTTTTAATTAATTAATTCAATAAATTTAAAACTTAACTTAATCGATTTCACACTATTTGCTATCAATCTGTAAATTTTAATAATTCTTTACGACAGAAGCCTTCAATTACTAACTAATTTTAAACCATAAAACTCAATAATTCACTTATGAAAAATTTTAGACTACTTACAACTGTTGCTTTTGCTTTTTTGATGTTAGTATCATTTAATGCTGAAGCTCAAAAATTTAGAGGCTTAGACAAAAGCCCTATGGACGCAGCATCAATAGGACGTGGAAACAAACAATTAGCTAAAGTTTATTACAGTAGACCTCAACTTAAAGGAAGAACTGTTGGTAAAGACTTAGCACCACATGGAAAAGTTTGGAGAACTGGAGCAAACGAAGCTACTCAACTAATATTGAATGTTGACATGAATCTAAACGGAACAAAGATTAAAGCGGGGACATACTCTTTATTTACTATTCCAGGTGAAAAAGAATGGGAAGTTATTGTCAGTTCTGACCTTAATAATTGGGGTGCTTCTGGTTATAGGAAAGATAATACAGTTGCTAGTATTAAAGTACCTGTAACTATGGGAGACGAATCTTTAGAAGCATTTTCTATGGCATTTGCACCATCTGATGATGGCGTACATCTACATATGGGCTGGGATAAGGTAAGAGTTGCTGTACCTTTTACAAAATAAGAATCGCTTACTTATTAAATAAAAAAGCCTTGATTTCTCAAGGCTTTTTTATTTAAGGTATATTCAAATATTTATGGGTCTGTAAGCTGACTTTCCACTTCGGATTTGCCATTACATAATCTACAATTTGAGGCATCATTTTATCTCGTTTAGACCATTCTGGCTGTAAGTACAAAATACAATCTTTATTGACTTGGACAGCTTGTTCCTCCGCGAATCTAAAATCATCTTTATTATGGATGATACATTTTAGCTCATGGGCCTTGGCAAAAACTTCTTCTGTCGGTAATTTATTTTTCTTAGGTGATAAACAAATCCAATCCCATTCACCACTTAATTTATAAGCACCTGAAGTTTCGATATGTGTCTGTACACCTTTGGCTTTTAATTGTGACGTTAAAGGATTCATGTCCCACATCAATGGTTCTCCACCAGTAACAACAATAGTGTTACTATACTTTACCGCATTCTCAACAATCTTTTCGGTTTCTGTTGGCGGATGCAATTCTGCTAACCAGCTTTCTTTTACATCACACCAATGACAGCCAACATCACAGCCTCCAATACGCACAAAATACGCAGCAGTTCCCTTATGATAACCTTCACCCTGAATCGTATAAAACTCTTCCATTAAAGGCAAAAGCAGTCCTTTATCTATCAATTCTTGTCGTTCTCGTCTTGTCATAGCTGGCAAAGATAATTTAAAAGTTGGAAGTTACAGCTCAACTTAATAAGTTACTTCGCCGCAATGACATCAATCTCTATACTTGCACCACCAGCTAATCCTGCAGCAGCAAAAGTTGTTCGGGCTGGTTTTTTTGTAAAGTATTGCGTATAAACCGAGTTGAAGGCTTTAAAGTCATTAATATCGCGCAAAATAACAGTGCATTTCACCACATTATCTAATGATAAATTATGATGCTTTAAAACATCTTCAATATTTTTTATTACTTGTCTAGTTTCAGCTTCAATACCGCCTTCAACTAAATTTCCAGCTTTATGATCTTTACCTATTTGCCCCGTTAAAAACAACAAATTATCAGTTTCTACTGCATCACTAAAAGGCACATTGGCTCGACTAGGTTCATGCGATTTATGAAATTTAATTTCTGAGGTAGAATTAGTACAAGACAGAAATGCAAAACTTAAAAAAAGACAGAAAATTAAAAGATACTTTGTCATAATATTGATTTTTATTCTTGACTAAAATTACACTATTTTTATACAAATTTTGATGAGATGAAGAATAAAGAGGCTTTCTTTAAACATATAACAGAAGGAAACACTTTTAAAGGCGATTCTATAACCCTTGGAGCCGCAATGTTAGAAGGCAAAACCATTACAGATGCTTACGTTAAAGTACCTTTAAAGACAATGAACCGACATGGTTTAATTGCTGGTGCTACTGGTACAGGAAAAACAAAAACACTACAAGTTTTAGCAGAAAATTTATCTGAAAAAGGCATACCAGTTTTACTGATGGATATCAAAGGTGATTTAAGTGGATTAGCCCAGCCTAGTCCTGGACATCCTAAAATTGATGAACGTCACCAAAAAATAGGTCTGCCATTTGATGCCAAAGCGTTTCCAGTAGAAATCATGACGCTATCTGAGCAGGATGGTGTTCGATTAAGAGCTACTATTAGTGAATTTGGCCCTGTACTTATCTCGAGAATTTTAGATGTTACCGAAACGCAAGCGGGTATTATTTCTGTAATCTTTAAATATTGTGATGACAATCAATTACCACTTTTAGATATTAAGGATTTTAAAAAAATACTTCATTATGCTACAGGAGATGGTAAAAAAGAATTTGAAGAAGCCTACGGTCGAATTTCTACTGCGTCTACTGGTGCTATTTTAAGAAAGTTAATTGAAATTGAGCAACAAGGTGGCGATTTGTTCTTTGGCGAAACCTCTTTTGAGACTCAGGATTTGTTACGCATAGATGAGAATGGTAGAGGATACATCAATATCATTAGATTAACGGACATACAAGACAAGCCAAAATTATTTTCAACTTTTATGTTGAGTTTATTGGCCGAAATATATTCGACATTTCCAGAACAAGGCGATAGTGGAAGACCAGAGTTAATTCTATTTATTGATGAGGCGCATCTCATTTTTAATGAAGCTTCTGATGCACTTCTAAGTCAAATAGAAAGCATTGTAAAACTAATTCGTAGTAAAGGTGTTGGCTTATATTTTGTAACTCAAAACCCTACAGATGTTCCAGAAGAAGTTCTTGGTCAGCTTGGACTCAAAGTTCAGCATGCATTAAGAGCGTTTACTGCAAAAGATAGAAAAGCTATAAAACTCACCGCACAAAACTATCCAGACACGGCCTATTATGATACTGCAGAGGTATTAACCTCTTTGGGTATTGGTGAAGCCTTAGTTTCTGCACTAGATGAAAAAGGAAAACCTACGCCATTAGCAGCCACTATGATGCGTGCACCTATGAGTCGTATGGATATTTTAACGAAGTCTGAGCTTAGTAAATTATTATCTGATTCTCAGTTAGCAAAAAAATATAATAAAGAAATTGACCGCGAAAGTGCTTATGAGATGCTTAATGAAAAAATTAAGCAAGCCGAAGCTGAAGAAGCAAAAGCAAAGGCTGCGGAAGAAAAAGAAAAACTCAAAAAAGCAGAATCAAAACGTAAAACATCTACCAGACGAAGAAGCTCTAGACAAAATCCATTATTAAAGGTTCTTACGAGTCCAACAGTAATCCGAAGCGTGCTTGGTATTTTGACTAAAATGATTCGCTAATTTTATTACCATCAATTATACATTAAATGAAAAATTACATTGCTCCAATTTTAATCTTACTTGTTCTTGTATCAAGCTGTAAAAAAGAAGACAAAATCAATCCGTTTGCTGTGTCTAAGCATCAAGTAGGTTTTTTAAATGATTCTACTCAAGTAAAAGACATAAAGGTACTTTTTGCCAACGATTCTATTGTCAATTTTAAAGAAGATGACAGTTTTGCTGGCGGCATAAATACTATTGATATTTATGAAAAAGGTGGCAATCAATTATTAAGTATTTCACCTACAGAAGCATTAGATTCCACAGCGACAATTAGTTCAATTAGACTTCTAGACCCAAGATACATTACAGATAAAAACATATCTAGTATTAGTACTTTTAAAGACATTAACGATAATTATAAGATTTCTAAAATCTCAAACCTCATTAACTCTGTTGTTGTTAAGGTTAATGAACTTGATGCTACTTTTACTATTGATAAAAAGGAGTTACCAACAAATATGCGTTTTGATATGGCTATGAAAATTGACCCTATCCAAATTCCTGATGACGCTAAGGTGAAGTTTTTCATCGTTCATTTTTAGTCTATAATTGATGAGTAAAAAATATAAAATCCAGAATTCCCCTTTTGTTGTCCCAACGACTGATGGCAAAATTATAAAAGAACATTTTGGAAATGCCACAGATGGTAATTCTGAAATAAGCATTGCACATATGGTGGCGCCTCCAGGTTGGTCAGAGCCTTTTCAAACCCCAGAATTTGATGAGTATACCTTTATTATAAAAGGTAAAAAGCAATTTATTATCGAAGGTGAAACTTTAGTTTTAGAAGCGGGACAATCTATTAAAGTGGAAAAGAATACAAGATTACAATACTCTAATCCGTTTTCAGAAGCTTGTGAATATATTGCCATTTGCTTACCAGCTTTTTCGATAGATGCTGTAAATAGAGAAGCTGAATAGTATGAGTAGTTTTGTTATAAAATCTATCGGAAACGCTCTAAACACGGCTAGCTATATTTCCTCCAAATACGCTTCTGATAAAGCACTTAAACTCTTTGCTACTCCTAGAAAAGGCCGTTATAATGATGAACAATCTCAAATAGTCTCTTCAGCAGAAAAGCATGTTCTCTCATATAACAATCAAGATATTGCAGTTTATAATTGGAAAGGTAAAGGACAAACAATATTACTATCCCATGGTTGGGAAAGCAATGCATCTCGATGGAGTTACATTCTAGACAATCTAAAAGCAAAAGATTATAATATTATTGCGTTAGACGCTCCTGCACATGGCAAATCTGGTAGCAAGCTATTCAACGCAATATTATATTCAGAATTTATAAATGTTGTGACTGAAGCATTTCAACCAGAAGTACTTATTGGACATTCAGTTGGTGGTATGGCTAGTGTTTTTTGTTTGCATAATCACGAGGTACAAAGCGTGAAAAAGCTCATTATTTTGGGAGCTCCAGCGCATTTTACTGGTGTTTTTCATAGGTATAAACAGATGATGGGTTATAACAGAAGAATATCTAATGGTTTGGACAGTATTGTTTTAGAACGATTTGGAAAAACTGTAGATTATTTCTCAGCTGCTAATTTTACAAAAGACTTTAGTGCAAAAGGTCTGATCATTCATGACAAGAAAGATAAAATTATACCTTATGAGGATGCTTTACTATTTGCCAACCGTTATAAAAATGCCGAATTGATAACGACTGAAGGTTTTGGTCACGGCCTAAAAGACAAATCTATTACTCCAAAGATTATTGAGTTTATAAATGGGTAATCTTTATCGTATTTTTGTCCCATGTTAGAGGATTTAAAAAGACTTAACAAATTTTTGAGTGAAGCTGGTTACTGTTCACGTCGTGAAGCGGACCGCTTAATAGATGCTGGTCGTGTAACCATAAACGATGTTGTTCCAGAAATGGGCACCAAAGTTGCACCGGGAGATACTGTAAAAGTAGATGGAGAAATTATTGGTGAGCGTAAAAAAGAGTTTGTTTATCTGGCATTTAATAAACCTGTTGGTATTGTCTGCACAACAGACACACGTGTAGAAAAAGATAATATTATTGATTTTATTGGCTACCACAAACGTATTTTTCCTATAGGCAGATTAGATAAACCTAGTGAAGGTCTTATTCTTTTAACGGATGATGGCGATATCGTCAATAAGATTCTTCGCGCTAGCAATAATCATGAAAAAGAATATATCGTTACAGTTGATAAACCTATTTCGCAAACCTTCATTGAACGCATGGCAGGAGGCATCTATATAGAAGAGCTAGGTAAACGCACCAAAAAATGCAAAGTTAAACGGATAGATAAATTCACCTTTAGTATTATTCTTACTCAAGGCTTAAATAGACAGATACGCCGAATGTGTGATTATTTAAACTATGATGTGGAAACTTTGAAGCGTGTCCGTATTATGAATATAGAACTAGATACACCATTAGGAAAATATCGAGAACTCACGAAAGAAGAATTTAAAACTCTAAGTGATTTAATTAGTGATTCTAAAAAAACTTTTGAAGCCAAACAAAGTTATCAAAGAAAAAGCAGACGCTAAGAATGTATCTTCTTAATTACATAAAGACTCATAAACGCATCTTAATACTTATAGTTTCTGTATTATTACTAACGATAACTTTTGAAACGTCTCAGCAACTGTATTACATTAAGAGGTTTAATTTGGGTGGTGATGCTACATTCTTCATTTTATTAAAAAATCAAGCGTTTAGATGGTTTGTTTGGGTTGTATTATCAGCTGTGATTTTCTATTACATTCAATCTACAAAAATTAAAAAAGACTTAACGTTTACGCATGTCTTAAAATACGCTAGTTTAATATTAGGCTTGGTCATACTAAATGTAGTTATCATTTCTATTAACCAAATGCTTACCTATGACGATACATTTACCATAAGCAATTTAACCAATGAGTATCTGCCTTTTTTTATGTTTCAAAAGGCACCCATGTATACGCTAGGTTATATTGCGATTACCATAATAATGCATTTGTATTTTGCTAATGAGCAGCTTCAGATTAAAGTCCAAGATTTATCAGAGCTTAAGCTAACAAATGCACGTTTATATACTCAATTAAAAGACAGAGTAGACGATCGTACTTCTGTATTAAATATTAAAATTGGGAATAAGCGAAAGATAATCCCTGTAAATGAGGTATTATGGATAGAAGCAGATGATTATTGTGTTAAGGTGCATACTGTCGATAAAAATTGTTATACCATGAGAAGTAGTCTTAAAGCTTTATTACCAAAGTTAGATACCAATTTTTTGCGTGTACATAGAAAAGCGATAGCGAATATGACCATGATTAAAGAGCTAAGCATGTCTAATACGCCTAATCTCATCTTAAATGACAATACCGAAATTCCTGTTTCTAAAAGTCATTTAAAAACAGTCAAAGATTTTTTATCGGATCATTAAGAGTTTTTTAACTCGCTTTACTGCAAATAACAACTGTTTCTCTGCAAAACTCTATGCGCTTTAATTCTTTTCATGTTGATTTGGTGTGAACTAAATTTTATATCATGAAAAAAATCATACTCCTTTTTGCATTAATAACCTCAACTAGTTTTGTATTTGCTCAATATGAAAATGAAGCCTCACAAGAGTTTCCTTATGGAAAGCCACACCCTGATTCACCTGAGCAAATTAAAGATTTTCAGCCTCTAATAGGAAAAAGCAAATGCAAATCTACTTCAAGAAAACAAGATGGTAGTTGGAATGAAACTATAGACATGAATTGGGTTTTTAAATACATAATGAATGGTAAAGCTGTGCAAGATGAAACCTTAAAATCTGATGGTGGTCATTCTGGAAGTATTAGACAATTTATAGCAGATAGTAGCAAATGGTATGTGCACTACTATTCCTCAAAAGGACCAACAACGACGCTTTCTACCTGGGTTGGTAATAAAACCAAAGCAGATAAAATTGTATTATACCGAGACCAAGTGGCACCTAATGGCATGGAAGGATTTTACAGGCTTACATTCTATGATATAAAAAATGATAGCTACAAATGGATAGGCGAATGGGTTGATAAAACTGAAAAAATAATTTACCCTACTTGGAAAATAGAATGCAGAAAAGAAGAAGAATAGAATGGTTAAACTTCATGTTTAATATTTCTTTATTCATTTGATGAAATAAACACTAATTTTGGATGTATAAATTATAACTAATATGTCCAAAATTTCTCCTTTTCACTTAGCTATTCCTGTTCATGATTTAGAACTTTGTCGCAATTTTTACACCAACAGTTTAAATTTTGAAGAAGGCAGAAGTAGTGACCATTGGGTAGATTATAACTTTTTTGGACATCAATTGGTCATTCATCTTAACAATAAAAAAATCAAAGAGGCTCCAACCAATGCTGTAGATGGTAAAGATGTTCCAGTGCCTCATTTTGGCGTAGTTTTACCTTGGGATACTTTCCATGAATTTGCTGAGCTCATAAAATCTAAAAGCATAGAGTTTATCATAGAGCCTTACATTCGTTTTGAAGGTTTGGTTGGCGAGCAGGCCACTATGTTTTTTAAAGACCCTTCAGGAAATGCATTAGAGTTTAAAGCATTTAAAGACATAAGCCAGTTGTTTGCAAAGTAAATATTAAGCACTATATAGAACCAAAAAAGAATTCATAACCAAATATAGTAGAAAACCAAGCAAACAGAAATAAAGCAAAAGAAAAGGCAATATCAGAAAACTTGATATGTGGATTCTTGCCAAAAATTGAATTATCAATTTCGTCAGAGTGTGTTAAGTATAAGTAGAAGTCTCTTCCATGAATATAATAACTAAATCTTTTAAAAATCTCATCTATTATTAAAGTTAAAAAAGGAATTGTTAGATGATAGCTAAAGATAAGTTTCATTTTATCTAACTTATTGAAATACAAAAGCCCTATTAAACCTACAATGAAAACTACCGAAGCTAAACCCCATTTAATCGTTGAATTCAACCACGCTTTCTTTCTTCCATAAATAAAAACAGTTGAAACTGTCAATGCAATAGAAAAGCCAAGCATGTAGATATTCATAAAGCTTACTTTCTATGCTGCTCTCTAGCTAATAAGGTATTTTTTAGTAGCATAGCTATGGTCATAGGACCAACACCTCCCGGAACTGGTGTAATATAACTTGCCTTTTTGCTTACGTTTTCAAAATCTACATCACCTGTAATATAATACCCTTTTTCAGAATCGTCGGCTACCCTTGTAATTCCGACATCGATAATTATGGCATCATCTTTAACCATTTCTGCTTTCAAAAAATTAGGGACTCCTAATGCCGAAATAATAATATCTGCTTGAGATGTAATTTGAGTGATATTTTTGGTATGGCTATGAGTTAAGGTTACTGTTGAGTTCCCCGGAAACCCTTTACGTCCCATAAGAATACTCATTGGGCGACCAACAATATGAGAACGTCCAATAACTACGGTATGCTTTCCTTTTGTCTCAACGCCATAACGGTCTAATAATTCTAAAATACCAAAAGGTGTTGCTGGGATAAATGTTGACATATCTAATGCCATTTTCCCAAAATTAGTTGGATGAAAACCATCTACATCTTTATCAGGATTTACAGCCATTAATATTTTCTGAGTATTAATTTGTGGCGGTAATGGCAATTGAATGATAAAACCATCAATATCATCGTCTTGATTTAACTCTTCAATTTTATCTAAAAGTTCTATCTCGCTAGTGGTATTAGACATGCGTACCATGGTAGACTCAAAACCAACACGCTCACAAGCTCTAACTTTACTACCAACATAAGTTAAACTCGCACCATCATTACCAACAATTACTGCTGCTAAGTGTGGTACTTTTTCACCATCGGCTTTCATTTTATCAACTTCTGCCTTGATTTCGTTTTTTATGTCGTTACTGGTTTTTCTACCGTCTAAGATTGTCATGTTGTTGTGTGGTTGTTAGAGTTATATTAACGTGGCATATTTTTCATCATTTGCATCATACGTTTTCCGCCGCCGCCTTGCATCATCTTCATCATTTTGCTCATTTGCGTAAACTGCTTTAGCAACTGGTTGACTTCTTGTACAGAGGTACCTGAACCTTTTGCAATTCGTTTTTTACGGCTTGCATTCATTAATCCTGGGTTGGAACGTTCTGTTGGTGTCATAGAATGAATAATAGCTTCAATACCTTTAAAAGCATCATCATCAATATCTACGTCTTTCATCATTTTTCCTGCACCCGGTATCATACCTATTAAATCTTTCATGTTACCCATTTTCTTGATTTGCTGAATCTGCTTTAAGAAATCATCAAATCCAAATTGGTTTTTGGCAATCTTCTTCTGAAGTTTTCTTGCCTCTTGCTCATCAAACTGCTCTTGAGCACGTTCAACAAGAGAAACAACATCTCCCATTCCTAAAATACGATCTGCCATACGTGATGGATAGAAGACATCGATAGCTTCCATCTTCTCGCCAGTACCAATAAATTTAATCGGTTTATTGACTACAGATTTAATAGAAATTGCAGCACCACCTCGAGTATCACCATCAAGCTTAGTAAGAATAACACCATCAAAATTTAAGATATCATTAAAGGCTTTTGCTGTATTTACAGCATCTTGACCTGTCATCGAATCTACTACAAACAATGTTTCTTGTGGAGTAATTGCTTTATGAATATTAGATATCTCAGTCATCATAGCTTCATCAACAGCCAAACGACCTGCGGTATCTATAATAACCACATTATGTCCATTAGCCTTTGCATGAGCAATACCAGCCTGAGAAATGGCTACTGGATCATTATTATCTCTATCACTGTATACCTCAACACCAATTTGCTCACCAACTACATGCAACTGGTCAATCGCTGCAGGACGATAAACATCACAAGCGACTAATAAAGGTTTCTTAGTTTTTTTGTTTTTTAGATAATTAGCAAGTTTACCGGAAAAGGTGGTCTTACCAGAACCTTGTAGTCCTGACATTAAAATAACGCTTGGAGTACCAGAAAGATTAAGACCTTCTGCATCACCACCCATAAGTTCAGTTAGCTCGTCCTTAACAATTTTAACCATTAATTGCCCTGGCTGAAGCGTTGTCAATACATTTTGACCTAAGGCTTTTTCCTTAACAGTATTGGTGAATTGTTTAGCTATTTTAAAGTTAACATCGGCATCTAAAAGCGCACGTCTTACTTCTTTAAGCGTCTCAGCAACATTTACTTCTGTAATGCTACCATGACCTTTTAATACATGTAGCGCTTTATCTAACTTATCACTTAAATTATTGAACATAATCTTTATTGGTATTTAACAAGTGGCAAATTTAAGAATTTACAAGCGATAAATGAAGTTGTTACTGATACAATTTTTCAACTTAAAAAAAGTAAAAAAATCATATATAACACGGTAAAACTAGAAGATATCAAAACTAGAAAAGAGTCACTTTTAAAGTGACTCTTTTCAACTACTAACTAAATAAACCGTAAGCGGATGTTTATCAGTTTAATCACATATTTTATCTAATGTCATTTGGTTATCTCCCATATGGAAAATCAATTGTTCTCCTGTACATTCAACAACAGTCCACACACCTGAAATAGCTTGAATATCTGGTGCAGAAATCCCATCGAAAGTAACATCTACTCCTCCACTATTATTTGTTTCAGTTAACCAAGTTCCAGTAACCGTTTCGTTTGTTGTTACATTTGTAATCAACAATTCTTGAGCATCTAAAAACGTTAATCTATAATCTATTAAATTATCATCTCCATTTAATTCTGTGACTTTCCACTCACAGTTCATTAAGATACCATCTACATCACCTTCTGTACAATCTCCAGGATTAGTACAATCTTCTAACTTTAATTGCAATTCAAAAACTTCATAAGTATCTCCAACCTCAACTCTAACATAAATTGTTTGAGGTGCACTCGTGTTTACAAAATACTCTGGGTCTGCAATAGGATTTGTATCTGCATCGGCATCAGCTAATGACGTATGATAGGTTACGACATCTACAAATGGTGTACAATTTGAATATGCAATGGTTAAGTCAAAGGTTTCGTAACCATCATTACCTTCATCACAAAGCTCAATTACAGCATCGAAACTTGCAAAACATTCAAACGGATTTGGCGCATTACAGTCTTCGACAATTAACTCTACCGGATAAATTAATTTTTGTTCAGGATTGTTTACTAATGCCACTTTTACGTATACGGTTTGAGGGTTTGAGACATTGGTATATGCTGTAGCGCCTTCTAAGAAATCTGAATTATTTTCTGCACCTTCAAAAGTGGTATGGAATGTAATTGCAACTGACGCTCCTGGATTATCACAAGCTGGTACAGCTTCATAGATATTAAATTGCGCATATCCATCATTATCATCATCGCATTTTACTAATTCTACACCTTCTTCTGGATAACATTCAAAAGGATTGTCATTAAAACATTCTTGTTCTAAATGAAGAATATTATCGCCATTAGAGAGACCATAAAACCCTTCATGACACTCGATAACTTCCCATACTCCAGAAAGCACATCATAATTTCCTGTGAGATTTAACACTAAAGTCAATGTATCAGAATCTACACCTACATTCCAAGTTCCAACCTCAACAAACTCATTGTTTACATAAACTTTTACGGTTCCGTCTTCAGTAAATACAAACTTATTAGCCAAGTCATTGACAAGATTACTTCCTGCAAACCAGTAACATTCTATTAAGTCCTGAGATAAATCATCAGCTGAACAGTTTAAATCTGTCTCGCAGTACTGCTCAATCAACATAGTTTGGTCGTTCTTTGTAAGATACAACTCGTCATTATCGCATTCTACAATTTTCCAATCTCCTCCAAAATCTTCAAACTCTGTTGCTAATACTAAATAAACTTCCTCTCCTTCTTCAACAACTTCCCAAGTATTGCCTTCAGAAGACACCTGATTATCATCTATGATGATATCGAAAGTGAAATCCTCGTTAAACACAAACTCAAAATCTTCGAACTCAGGAAAACTAGAATAGGCTTCTATTACCCATTTACATTCTTTTAATGAAGCTTTAATTTCATCAACATCACAGTTTTCATAATCGTCATCATCGCAATCGTCTCCAACTGCTTCTATAGCGTTAGACAATTCTTCGTTAGTGTTTACAGTAATCGTATTGCCATCAGCATACTCTAACGTGACAGGGAAATTCAGGGCTACAAGATTAGCTTGGTCATCATCTAAGCCTTCTAAAAAGTCATGAAGCGCTTCATTACTTTCTATAGTTACTGTATCAATAATAACAAAATCTGAGTTAAGTACAGAAAATGATATTGGATAAACAAAATCCACACATTCTATAGCGTCATTATCCTCAATACAATCTTCTAATAAAGCTTCAAGTTGATCTTGATTTTCGATGACTGTTTCAGTATAATCTGCAGAAATAATTGTTATAGGAAAAACAAATTCAGGAATTTCGCCTTCTAGCTCTTCTAACAAGTCTTCTAATTCATCTAACCCTTCTTCGTTCTGTATAGTAATGGTAATATTGCCAACAATAACTGTAACAGGCAATTCCACCGAAAAACAGCTTGAATTATCTAAAACATTATCATCAGAAACTGCATTTGCTGAAGTTCTGAG
This sequence comes from Winogradskyella haliclonae, assembly GCF_014635865.1. Classification (GTDB taxonomy): domain Bacteria; phylum Bacteroidota; class Bacteroidia; order Flavobacteriales; family Flavobacteriaceae; genus Winogradskyella; species Winogradskyella haliclonae. The sequence continues at coordinate 37,215 of NZ_BMDQ01000004.1, forward strand.
CATAAGATTAGACAAGGTAGAATTTGGTATTATAGCTTCTTGTTCATCTGGATTAATTATTTCTACAGATTCATCTTGACATGAGGCAAAAAAGAGTGCTATCAAGAACAATAAAACGTAGGATTTAAAGTAGGATTTCATGATAAATTGGTTTTTATGATTTCTTATAAAACAAGTCAATCTTATTTATTCCTACCTTAAGTTTTAATTTTTTTAAATTTACTGCAATAGAAAACCCTATGTCTAAACCATTACACCAAAATAGTTGTGAAGAACATATTTATTCTGCGCTCTTTAAAAAGCACTCAAAAAATTTACATGACTTCTTATATTACAAATTTGGTTCTTATCTAAATCCTAAAGATAAAGTGCAAGATGCCTTTATAAAATTATGGGATAATTGTGCAAAAGTCCCTCCAGAAAAGGCCAAGAGTTTTTTATTTACTACAGCAAACAATTTGATGCTTAATGCTGTTGCACACCAAAAAGTTGTGCTAAAACATCATCAAAAGCCTCAAAAAAGTAGTACTAACGAATCGCCAGAATTTGTATTAGAAGAAAAGCAATACAGCGAAAAACTACAAAATGCATTAGAAAAATTAACTGAAGCTCAACGCGTGGCTTTTATGATGAATCGTGTTGAAGGTAAACGCTTTAAAGAAATTGCAGAACTGCTAGACATATCTGTAAAAGCTGTTGAAAAACGAATTTATGGTGCACTAAAAAAACTTAGAGAAGATATAAAAGAATTATAATGTAGGTAGGGATTTTTAAAACTTGCATGTTATATAAGTAGAAAAGATAAAATGGAAAGAGAAGAACTCATAAAAAAATGGCTTGACCATAATCTTAACTCTGAGGAACAGAAAGCCTTTGAAGAGTTAGATGATTATGCCGATTTACTTAAGCTTTCTAAATCACTAGAAGATTTTAAATCGCCTGATTATAGTATAGATTATGAGTACGACAATGTTAAATCTCGCTTAAAACCTAAGGCTTCTAACAATTGGGTACGACCATTACTTAAAATTGCAGCAGTATTGCTTATTAGCTTTAGTATCTTCTATTACAACTCTACTCTAGATACCGAGGTAAAAACACTCGTAGCAGAAGATATAACAATTAGTTTACCAGATGCTTCTACCGTTAACCTCAATGCCCAATCTACTATAGTATATAATAAAAATTCATGGACAGATAAACGTGAAGTCTCTCTTGATGGGGAAGCCTTCTTTAGTGTCGCCGAAGGTTCAAAATTTGATGTTATTACATCTGATGGAAAAATTAGTGTTTTAGGTACTCAATTTAATGTTATACAGCGTCTAAACTATTTTGAAGTGACATGCTTTGAAGGTTTAGTTGCTGTTAACTACAAATCAAAATCGCTAAAGCTTAACCCCGGAAATCGCTTTGTAGTTATTGACGGTATTATTAAAAATGAAAAAGAAAATAGAACGCAACCTAGTTGGTTATCTAATGAAACTTCATTTGCAAGTGCACCTTTAAAATATGTATTGGATGAATTAGAAAGACAATATGATATTTCTGTAGATGCAAGTAAATTAGATGGCCAACAGTTGTTTTCTGGTAGCTTTACTCATGATAACTTAGATTTGGCATTAAAATCAATAACCTTACCTTTAGGTATAACTTACACTAAAAGTAATTCTGTTATTGTTTTAAATGGTGAATAATTTCAAAAGTTTTTTACTCATCCTTCTATTTGGAGTCTCTTTGCATGGTTATGCCCAAACAGATAACCAGAAGAAACCCCTTTCAGAAATATTAAAACAACTTGAAGCCAAATTTGACATCAGATTTTCTTATGCTGATGAAACTGTAAAGACAATTAATCTATCGTTTAATGATGATTTAAGTTTAGAGGAGGCATTACTATACCTAGAAGAAAAAACAGACTTAACATTCAATAGACTAAATAGTCGATTTATTTCTGTAGAACAGCGAAAGCCAAATTACAATTCGAGTCATAACAATTTGCAGCAGCTCGACGAAGTCTTTATACAAAACTATCTTACTAAAGGTTTAGCAAAGACTATTAATGGTAAGATTGAAATCACGCCGCAAAAATTTGGGATACTTCCTGGCTTAAGTGAGCCAGATATCCTACAAACTATACAAACGCTTCCAGGAATTATTAGCGTTGATGAGCGCATATCTAATATTAATATTAGAGGTGGCACTAACGACCAAAACCTTATCCTATACGAAGGGATCAGAATGTATCAGACTGGTCATTTTTTTGGCCTTATTTCGGCATTTAATCCTTATCTCACCGAAAAGGTTGATGTCACCATTAATGGCACAAGAGCCAAATACGGATCTGGGGTGTCAAGTGCTATTAGCATAGAGAACTCTAACGAAATTGGAGATAAATCTGAATCCGGCGCTGGATTTAACTTATTAAGTGTTGATGGTTTCTCTAAATTTCAACTATCAAAAAAAACTGAATTGCAGTTATCTGCTCGACGCTCATATACTGATGCCCTATTAACACCAACTTATGACACGTATTTAGAACGTATTTTTAATACTACTCAATTAGAGAATCTATACGCAACTCCAGGTTCTGATTTACAACAAAATGAGCGTTTCTTTTTTTACGATGCAAGTCTTAAATTTTTATATGATATTAATAAAAACTCATCAATAAGAGCAAACCTACTCACTATTTTTAATCGTCTAGACTACGACATTATTTCCCCTAATGATAGTTTAGTAACAACTGAAAGCCAGCTAAGTCAAAGAAGTTATGCCGGTAACATAAATTATAATTATAAGTGGTCAGAGTCTACAAATATGTCTGCCCAATTAAGCTATTCTAACTACCGTTTATTTGGTGAAAACGCTTTAACAACTCAAGAGTTGACCCAAGAAAATGAAGTTGTTGATGTAGGCGCACGCGTAGATTTTTTAAGTGTCGTTGATAAAAATCTTAATCTTAATTTTGGTTACCAGTTTAATGAAGTTGGTGTATCTAATCTCGAGGATGTTTCCAATCCTCGTTTTAGAAGTTTTGTAAAAGAAGTCATAAGAACTCAAGGCATATATACTGAGGCAGAATTTACTTCTAATTCAAAAAATACTTATGGAAGAATTGGATTAAGAGGTAATTATCTTGATAAGTTTAGTACTGTTTTATTTGAGCCTAGGTTTGTTTTCTCACAAAAATTCTTGAATTATTTTAGACTAGAGCTCCTAGGCGAAGTAAAAAATCAATCTATCAATCAAATTATAGATTTACAGCAAGATTTTTTCGGTATTGAAAAACGTAGATGGCAATTAGCTAATACCAGTGATGTTCCTATTTTAAAAAGTAATCAATTTTCTGTTGGATTAAATTACAAAAAGAAAGGCTGGTTGATTAGCGCTGAAGGTTATATTAAAAATGTTGATGGTGTAAGTACGCGCTCTCAGGGTTTTCAAAATCAATTTCAATTGGCAAGAGCTATTGGAGATTATAGTATAAAAGGTATAGATATCTTATTTAACAAACAGTTTAAAAACTTTGGAGCTTGGCTAAGCTATTCCTATAGTAAAAATGATTACGAGTTTGAATTTTTAAATAATAACCAAGCCTTCCCTAATAATCTAGACATAACTCATATTCTTAATTTCTCTACCACATACGAAATTGAAAATTTAAAACTCTCGGCAGGTGTAAATTGGCATTCTGGTAGGCCTTATACGGTGCCATCCATGAGTCAACCAAATAAAGATACCATAGCATTCGACACCCCAAATGCTGAACGTTTACCCAGCTATTTAAGAGCAGATGTCTCAGCACGTTATAGTTTTCAGGTTGCTGATGATGTGTTCGGAGAAGTGGGTGCATCTGTATTGAATTTGCTCGACAGAGAAAATGTTATCAATAGATTCTACACTTTAAACTCTAACAGTCAGATTATTGAGAATAATGAACTTGCTTTAGGGTTAACCCCTAATTTTAGCCTTAGATTAAAATTTTAATGATAGAGGTTTTTAATACTCTCTTAAATAATTAACTTTTAAAAATTCATTTTTGAGTAGGTCATAAAAGACCGTCAATTGACGGTCTTTTATTTTGTATACAATTACAACTAAAAATCATACTTTTATAATAGAATTTTTAATCCAAACACTACTATTATGCTTCCTACAGAATTGCAAAAATTAAAATACCCTATTGGCAAATTTCAACCACCGGAAATTATCTCAAAAGGTCAAAAAGAAAAATGGATAATGGATATCGAAAATTTTCCAGATTCAGTAGAGGACACAACCAAAAATCTATCTAATGCAGAGTTAAACTACAGATATAGGCCAGATGGATGGACCATTAAACAAGTGGTACATCATTGTGCTGACAGCCATATAAATAGCATTATAAGGTTCAAATTAGCATTAACAGAAGATACACCAACCATAAGACCCTATTTTGAAAATCACTGGGCTGAACTTGTAGATTACGAGCATGATATTAAAACAGCATTATCCATTTTAAAGGGCATACACGCTAAGTTAGGTATATTGCTCAGAGGCTTGTCTGATGAAGACCTAAAACTAAAATTTATTCATCCAGAACATGGCAAAAGTTTTACTCTAGAAGAAACCATTGGAACGTATGCATGGCATAGCAACCATCATTTGGCACACATAAAACAAGCCTTAAAATACAAGGGAGAATTCTAATACCTTACATACGATTAGGAACTTCAATACCAAGCACATTAAATGCACTCTTAATCGTCTCTCCTACTTTTCTAGATAAGGCCACTCTAAACGATTTTTCATTATCAGAATCAGCGCCAAGTATAGATACATTCTGATAGAAAGAATTAAAATCTTTCACCAAATCGTAAGTATAATTTGCAATTAAAGCAGGGCTATGATGTGCTGCAGCATTTTGAATGACTTCAGGAAATTGTTCCAACTGTTTTAACAACTGCTTTTCTTTTTCATGAAGAGATATATCTGATATTTTAAAATCTTCAGATGAGGATTTTCTTAAAATAGACTGAATTCTAGCATAGGTATATTGTATAAACGGCCCTGTATTTCCTTGAAAATCGATAGACTCTTTTGGATCAAACAATATTCTCTTTTTAGGATCGACCTTTAATATGTAATATTTTAATGCTCCTAATCCAATGGTTTTATAAAGCGATTTCTTTTCATCTTCAGAATAGTCATCTAACTTTCCTAATTCTTTAGAAATCTCCTCGGCTGTGTTTGCCATTTCTTCAATTAAATCATCGGCATCTACAACGGTGCCTTCTCTACTTTTCATTTTACCACTTGGTAGATCTACCATACCGTAGCTTAGATGAAATAGGTTTTTGGCCCAATCAAAACCAAGCTTTTTCAGTATTAAAAACAATACTTTAAAATGATAATCTTGCTCATTACCAACAGTATACACCATACCACCTACATCTGGATAATCCTTGATACGCTGTATAGCCGTTCCTATATCTTGCGTCATGTAAACCGCTGTGCCATCAGCACGAAGTACAATCTTTCTATCCAAACCATCTTCAGTTAAGTCACACCAAACCGAACCATCTTCATCCTTTTCAAAAACACCAGATTTTAAGCCTTCTGCAATAAACTCTTTTCCTAATAAGTAGGTCTGACTTTCATAATAATACTTATCAAAGTCTACACCTATGTTTTTATAAGTGGCATCAAAACCTTCATAAACCCATCCATTCATTTTCTTCCAAAGTGCAACAACATCTTCATCTCCTGCTTCCCATTTACGCAGCATCTCTTGTGCTTCAAGTAAAATAGGCGCATTCTTCTTAGCATCTTCTTCAGATTGACCGCTTGCAATTAATGTCTTTATGTCTTCTTTATAGGCTTTATCAAACTTCACATAATAATTACCCACCAACTTATCACCTTTTAGACCAGTAGATTCGGGAGTTTCATTATTACCAAAACGTTGCCAAGCCAACATACTTTTGCAAATGTGTATGCCTCTATCGTTGATAATTTGGGTTTTATAAACCTTTTTACCTGAAGCTTTTAAAATCTCAGCAACACTATAACCTAAAAGCACGTTACGCACATGACCTAAATGCAAAGGTTTGTTTGTGTTTGGTGAAGAATACTCTACCATCACTGCTTTATCATCTTTGACTTCAGAAATGCCATAATCACCATTATGCTTTATAGAATTAAAGAATTCTAGATAATAGGCATCTTCAATTTCAATGTTCAAAAATCCTTTTACAACATTAAAAGCTTTAACTAAAGACACATTATCTACTAAATACTGTCCTATTTGCTCACCAATAATTGCAGGATTTCCTTTTACGACACGTAACATCGGAAAAACCACAACAGTAATATCTCCAGCAAACTCTTTCCTTGTTGCTTGAAATTCAACAGATTGCAAATCAGCTTCAAATAAAGATTTTACAGCAGCTTTTACATTTAATTCTAATGTATCTTGAAGATTCATAAAATGGCTTTTTACTTCTTTAAACGCCAGCAAAGGTAGACCTTTTTATTATTTTATAATAAATCAAAGTGCGGTTTAATTTTTATACTTAAACAACCAATGAAATGCAATTAAATTTAGTAATGAAGTAGGATTGCAAATTTCAAATTATTAAATTAACATTTTGGTAATCAGTAATTTATATTAAAAGTGCATTTCATCGATAAAAGTGTAGTTCTACCAAGAATTTTACCTTTAATCGATTGGTCTGTTTTTTTGAAAATTTCAACGTTCACTTTGTCTGATTTTTTGGTCGTAAAACTTAAAAATTAGCAAATCCAATTGCATTTGACCATTTTTGGGCTGCTATTAATTGAATTGTTAGAAGCATTGCAAAATGCGTGATAACACATCTTTCCTATCCCTCTCAGAAAGTTGGCAAACCACAATATAAAACTGTGCCCTAAAGTTAATGCTTTATGAAGCAATTATTGATGACATTCGCCATCTGCCTGTGTGCCTTTACTAGCTTTGCTCAGAATGCAAAGATAGATAGCCTTACTGTGCGTTTAGCGTATCAAAATCAAGACTCTACAAAAGTGGAGACTTCGTTGTTGCTTATCAATGAACTATATGCTATCGAAGATTATACGAAAGCATTACTATTTATAGACCAGACTTCTGAGCTTTCAAAAACGCTTAACTATGAAAAAGGCCTAGCAGAAACTAATTATATAAAAGCACTTATTTTTAATAACCAAAATGACCAAAACAATGCTGTTGCAAATTTTGAAAGTGCACGCAGCTATTTTATGGCAATTAAGGATACCCTCGGTATTGCAAAAGTGAATAACAATCTTGGTGTTATAGAAATACAAAGAGGCAATTACAAAAAGGGATTACAAAATTCACTATCGGCCATATCCATTTTTGAAGAAAAAGACTTAAAAGACGACTTAAGCAAAGCCTACAATAATCTAGCTGAAGCGTATTACAACACAAATAAATTAGACAAAGCCTTACAATACAACAAAAAAGCGCTCAGTGTCAGAGAAGAACTAGATGATTTGGAAGGCATGAAATATTCCTTAAAAAATCTAGGCTTACTTTATGCGCTAAAAAATGATTACAGACGCTCTATAGACAATTACGAAAGAATGTTAACGCTTCTCGACCCTCAAGAAGACCAAGACATTCGTGGCGAAATAATGCCAAGTCTAGGAAAGTCTTACTTAGCTATTGAAGACACAGACAAAGCTGCTGACTATTTAAGAGAAGGTTTGCGATACAGCAGAAGGCAAAAAGATGATTTAGGTATTTTAAAATCTCTAAATGCTTTTGGTGAGTTAAACACAAAAAATCGAAACCTAAAACTTGCCGAAAACCAATTACTCGAAGCGCTTAAAATTGCAAGAAGATTGGGTAACGATGAAGAGCTACTTTACAATCTTAAGCTTAATAGAGATTTAGATTCTAGAAGAGGTTTTTATGAAGATGCTTTTAACTGGCAAAACCAGTATTACGAATTAAAAGAGAAGCTTGATAAAGAAAAGCTTGCTGCGATTCCTGTACCAGATAATTCTACAGAGGAAGCACAAATAGAAACACCTCCGCTTATTGAAAGTACTAAAACTGAAGAGCCAGAAAAAGCAGTTATAACAAGTGAGAAAAAGCAAGATATCCTTCTAGTATATGGTCTAATTGCTGGTCTGGTTTTTATTACGGCATTACTTATTTTTAGTTATTTAAAAGGCTCAAAAGATAGCAAAGCCGCAAAAACACTTACAAAAAGCAATAAAGAGTTATCACTTAAAAACCTTCAACTAGAAGAAGTTAATCAAGTTAAAGACAAACTGTTTTCAATTGTATCACATGATTTAAAAGATTCCATCTCTTCCATTAAAGCCTTTTTAGATTTACTCAAAGATGGTGGGATTAGTAAAGATGAGTTTAATGACCTCATTCCCGAGCTTAGTGAAAATGCAAATAATGCCTCTTCACTTTTATTCAATTTACTGAATTGGTCTAAATCACAGATGCAAAACCTCCAACCTAAGCCAGAATTATTTAATATTCAGGAGGTTTTTCAGATTAAGATGTCTTTAATTGAGAAAAAGGTAAATGATAAAGGCATCATTCTTATTGATGAATCTAGACGTGAGTTTGTTTATGCAGATCGTAGCATGCTAGAAATTGTTATCCAGAACTTAATCACCAATGCTGTTAAGTTTACCGGTAAAGGCGATGTCATTACAGTATCTAACCAGGATTATAACGGTAAAGTTTTAATCTGTGTTGAAGATACAGGTATTGGTATTTCTGAAGAAAATCAGAAAAAACTATTTAATGCCAAAAAGAACTTTACCACTATTGGCACTGAAAACGAGAAAGGTACTGGTCTTGGCCTTACCATTTGCAAAGATTTAGTAGAGCTGAATAACGGTCGTATTTGGGTTGAGAGTACACCAAACATTGGTAGCAAATTCTTTATCGAATTACCAAAGGCCGCACTTTCTGAATAATTTTTCTATATATTTAAGGCCAATTATCTTAAGTCTTAAAATGAAAAAAATCACCATACTTTTAGGCGTCTTTGCATTGTACTTCTCTTGTAAAGACAAGTCCGAATCACATACTGAAACTACTGTAACTACAGAAAATCATTTGGATGAATTATATGCTGTAATGCAAGGTTCTTATAATTCTGAAGTACAAGCGCAAGTAGACTCAACATACTATAACATTTCATTACACATGTACCCAATTTGGGAAGGCAAAGGCCATTATCTCTATGTAGAGCAAGCACTAAATAGTATGCAAAACAAGCCGTACAGACAACGCATTTATAAACTAAATAAACTAACAGATAGCACCTATACTTCAGAAATTTACACCTTACCAACTGCGGACTCTCTATGGATTGGCAAATGGAAGACCCCAAAAGCATTTGATGCGATATCGCCAGAAGATATTAGCTTAAAATCTGGCTGTGAGGTGGTTTTAAAACGTCTAGCTAAAAATCATTATCAAGGAAAAACTGGTGATACAACTTGTGTAAGCACAATGCGAGGTGCATCATTTGCCCGAAGTGAAGTAGAGGTTTTAGAGGATAAAATTATCTCTTGGGATCGCGGTTTTGATGCTGAGGGAAACTATGTCTGGGGTGCCGAAAAAGCGGGTTATATTTTTAATAAGCTAGATTAAGCTTTAGGCAAAAACACCTCAGCCATCATACAACGTGCACTGCCACCACCACAAGTTTCAATAGTTTCTAGAGAACTTGATATAATTGGGCAATACTTTTCTATGGCTTTTATCTGTTGCGGAGTAAGACTATCGTAAGCGGCTTGACTCATAATCAAATAACGTTGATTATTACGACCTCTTAACTGAAGCATATTTCCAGCAAATTGATGCATCTGTGCTTCAGATATAGAAATAATTTCTTTACCATCTTGCTTGAGATGTTTCACGACATTTTTTCGCTCTTTTTTGTCATCGATACTATCTAAACAAATGACAGCAAAATTTTCTGCCAAACACATCATCACATTGGTATGGTATATTTCTAAGCGCTTACCATCAACCGTTTGGTTGGCGGTAAATACAACTGGTGTGTATTCAAAATCTTCACAAAACTCTATAAACAAGTCTTCATCTGCACGAGGAGATAGTGCGCAATAGGCTTTACTATTTACTCTATCTAATAGCAAACTTCCAGTGCCTTCTAAAAATATACCTTCGTCTTCTGCAGATGTATAATCAACAATGTTTTCAATATTAAAACCCTCTTCTTCTAACCTTAAAAGAACATCTTCTCGTCGTTCTCGTCTTCTATTTTCAGCAAACATTGGGTATAGCGCTACATCGCCACTTTTATGAAAACTCACCCAATTATTAGGAAATATTGAGTCTGGTGTATCTTGTGAAACGATATCATCAATAACAATAACATGAATACCAACAGCTCTCAACTTTTCTACAAATACATCAAACTCTTGCTGCGCTTTGCTATTAATTTCAGTGTTTTTTATGTCTAATTCTTCCTGAAAGTAATTGTTCACGGCTGTTTGCTCATTCATCCTAAAATTTACTGGACGAATCATTACTATAGTATCTGTAGTTTGCTGCATATCTAGATGTATAAAGTGATGCAAAATTAGTCATTTTTATAATCTGATATTTAGTAGCAGAACTATTTTTCTGCATTAAAATGCCTAAGTTTGACTGTCAATAATTTACACTATGAAAAAACTTCTACTTCTTCTACTTATAATCGTCTCTTGTAAAGAGAATTCTAATACATCGGACTTTGATTTTACTACAGTTTTTGAAAAAAGTGAAGGCCTTGAAACGGCAACATATCAGGAAACTATTGCCTATTACACAGAATTAGCTAACACATATTCTGAAATTTCGATTGAAGCTATTGGACAAACTGACTCAGGCAAACCATTACATATGGTTACGCTTAACCCAAATGCTTCGGGAAGTGATTATGAAACACTTAGAAAAGAAAACAGAATTATTCTTATAAACAATGGCATCCATCCTGGAGAATCTGATGGTATTGATGCCACCATGATGCTCTTTAGAGATTTGGTCAATGGCAAGATAGAGGCTCCAAAAAATACGGTTTTAGTTACTATTCCTATTTATAATGTTGGAGGAAGCCTTAATAGAAATACTGGAACTAGAACAAATCAGAATGGTCCAAAAGCTTATGGGTTTAGAGGTAATGCTAGAAACTATGATTTGAATCGTGATTTCATAAAAACAGATACTAAAAATGCAAAAACATTTGCTCAAATCTTTCATAGAGTTCAGCCAGATGTTTTTATAGACAATCATGTGAGTAATGGTGCTGATTACCAATATACACTGACTCACTTATTTACGCAACACAACAAACTAGGTGGAGAATTAGGCAGCTATTTACATACTGAAATGATGCCACAACTTGAAGAAAAACTAGAAGCCAAAGATTGGGATATCACACCTTATGTCAATGTGTTTAACCGTACACCAGAGTCTGGTTTTTCACAATTTAAAGACTCACCAAGATATTCAACGGGTTACACAACCTTATTCAATACATTAGGTATGATGGTAGAAACCCATATGCTTAAACCATACAAACAACGTGTAGAAGGCACCTACGAACTTATGAAAAGCATGATTGAAATTACAGAAAATGATGGGCATAAAATTTCAGAATTACGGAATGCTCAAGACAAAACTTGGTCTACTGGAGACCAATATCCAATTGCTTGGCAGATTGATACGTCTAAGTTTTCTACACTACAATTTAAAGGGTTTGAAGGCCATAGAATTGAAAGCCAACTAACTGGTGCTAAACGCTTAAAATATGATGCTTCAAAGCCATTTACTAAAGATGTAAAATATCAGAACTATTTTAAGCCTACTAAGGAAATTAGTATCCCAAAAGCCTATATTATCCCTCAAGGCATGCACCCAATTATTGAGCGATTAAAACTTAACAATATTGAGATGACTCAGCTAACAAAAGATACTATAATCAAAGTTCAATCCTATAAAATTAAGGATTACAAAACACGTCAATCACCTTATGAAGGTCATTATTTACATTACAACACTACTATTAGTGCTACTGAAGAAGCGTTGAGTTTTACTGCCGGAGATTATTTGGTAGAGACCAATCAAAAAGGCATGCGTTATGTATTAGAAACACTTGAGCCAGAAGCACCTGACTCATTTTTTAACTGGAATTTCTTCGATACTATTTTACAACAAAAAGAAGGCTTCTCACCATACGTATGGGAAGATAAAGCACAAAAAATACTTGAGAACGACAGTGTATTAAAATTACAATTTGAACATAGAAAAAAAGATATCACAGGATTTGCTAATAACTGGTTCGCACAATTAGACTGGCTGCACAAGCAATCTGAGCATTACGAAAAAGCACATATGCAATACCCAATTTATCGATTACGATAATCTTTAAATCTAAACCAACAGCTTAATATTGGCATAGCTATTTGTCATGGCTTTTTTTATCTTTTTCTTACCTAACCACTTTACTTTTGTGATGCCTTCTTTTTCTTGCGGAATTAATTCTCCAGAGTAGTTAGTCTTCATCTCAAACCAATAGGTAATTTTTATTCTATAGCGACCACGGCGTTTAAATATATGATATGTGGTTTGTAATGCTTTGGTAATTTTCAACCCATCAACACCAGTTTCTTCTTCAACTTCACGGATTGATGTTTCTTCGATAGACTCCTTACCTTCTACTTTTCCTTTTGGTAAATCCCATTTATCATTCCTGTAAATAAATAAGACTTTACCCTCATCATTATAGACTTTACCACCGCCAGCAATAACGTTAGGTAATTTCTTTAAAAACTGTTTTAGTAATTTTTCTTCCTTTTTACCAACAAGGTAGACCGCTTGTAAATTTGTACGATTTAGCATTCTTATGACTTTCGCTAAATCTACTGACTTGAGTAAAAAAACTTTAAAGTCCGTTTCCTTATCAACCTTTGTGGTTAAGTAAATGGGTTTGTCACCTACATAAATAGTATGCATCAATCAGATAACTTATATTTTGTTTCGTAAATGTATTCTTTTTTACAATACAGAATTTGAATTAAAAATTATTTTAATTTAAAATTTTCATCGTATCAAAATTCATTAATTTTGCGACATGATTTTTAACAAAGACATCGCCAAAAAAACTGCAGAAGTATTACTTCAAATTAATGCTATAAAATTGCAGCCTAATGACCCTTTTACATGGGCTTCTGGATGGAAATCTCCGATTTATTGTGACAATCGTATTGTGCTATCTTTTCCTCCGATTAGAAATTATATTAGAGAAACTATGGCTAACCAAATCGAAGCGCTTTATGGTAAGCCAGATGTTATAGCTGGTGTAGCTACCGGAGCTATTGGCATTGGTGCCTTAGTTGCAGAATACCTAAACCTTCCTTTTGTGTACGTAAGACCTGAAGCAAAAAAACACGGCAGGCAAAACCAAGTTGAAGGCTATATAGAAAAAGGGCAAACCGTAGTCGTTGTAGAAGATTTAATAAGCACAGGAAAAAGTAGCCTTAATGCAGTGAAAGCCCTAAATGCTGCTGAAGTGAAGGTCAAAGGTATGGTTGCTATTTTTTCTTATGACTTTGATATTGCAACTCAAAACTTCTCTGAAGCTAACATAGAATTGCATACACTAGGCAACTATGAAAACTTACTAGAACAAGCCCTAGAAACAAAATACATAACTAAAGAACAACAAGACATTTTAGCACTCTGGAATGCTAATCCGAGCAATTGGAACGCTAATTGATATATTCAATAACAAATTATAATGTTATTCAATAAAGAATACTCAAAACAATAAAAATGAACTTAGAATCTCCAAAAGTAACTCTAGATAAATCTGCAGAAGACACTTTTAATTTTTTATCTGATGTAAAGAATTTTGAAAAACTAATGCCAGAAAACATTAGCAAATTTGAAGTTTTAGATGCTGATAAATTTTTGTTTGCTTTAAAAGGCATGCCAGAAATTGTATTAAAAAAGAAAGAAGCTATACCAAATAGTAAAATTGTACTTGGTGCAGCGGGCGGAAAATTAGATTTTTCTCTTACAGCAGATATCACAGAAGTAGACGCTACAAAAAGTGATGTAAAACTAACATTTGCTGGCGAATTTAACGCTATGATGGCCATGATGATTAAAGGCCCAATAAGTAAGTTTATTGAAACTTTATCTACAAATATGTCATCTGCTTTTTAGTATAGCAATTGCACTTCTTTAAGGTCGTAGGCTTCGCGTATATTATCTTCTAGAAGTAATTTTAATTTACCATCATCTGTTACACCTTCAATAAAACCAGAAAACGTCTGGTTATCAGGAGTTTTAAAAGTTGATGGTTTTTTTATGCGAAATAATATGGCTTCGTATTCCTTTTTAAGTGCATCCAAATCCCCTGTTTCTAAAAGTTCAAGCTGACGTTCTATATGTTTTAACAAACGGTGAAAAATTTCGTCTTTACTATATACTATTCCAGTGAGTAAATGTAAGGATGATGCATGAGGTAGGTTATCAAAAAATTTCTGATTTACATTTAAGCCAACTCCAATTATAGAGCCTTCTATTTTGTTGTTTTTTATGACATTTTCTATCAGTATTCCTGCAATTTTCTTATTCTCTGACAAAATGTCGTTAGGCCATTTGATCTTTATTTTAGGCACTCGCAATTCATTTAATGCTTTAGTGATACCCAAAGCAACCGCCATACTTATATAAAACTGTTCTGATACTTTTAAAAACGAAACGTCTTTAAAGACACTAAACGTAAGGTTTTTTGAGGCTTCACCTTGCCATGTGGTACCCATTTGACCTCGTCCATTGGTCTGCTCATCAGCAATGACAACTGTAAAATCCTTAGGCATCTTTTTAAGACTTAAGGTCTTTAGATACGTGTTGGTAGAGTCGATGGCATCAAGTTTGATTATATACATTGTAACTAGCAGGTTATTTTATAGATTTCTTATGACAATTTGGGTTATCAAGAACTAAAAAAATAATAACTTTGTATAAATTTAAAACATTTTAATGACGGAAAGAAATAGCAATGCCGACCAACTCATTACTACGATAATAAGCGGAATCGAAGAGGTTAAAGGAAAAGAGATTACACTTTTAGATTTAAGAGAAATAGAAAATACAGTTTGCGATTACTTTATCATTTGCGAAGGTACTTCAAACACCCAAGTCAACGCCATTGTAAATTCCATACAAAAACAAGTTAGTAAAAACACTAAAGACAAGCCTTGGCACGTTGAAGGTTCTGAAAATGCCGAGTGGGTGTTAATGGACTATGTTAATGTTGTTGTGCATGTTTTCCAAAAGCACATCAGAGAATATTATGATATTGAGAGCTTATGGGGCGATGCAGTAACTACGCAAATAGAAACAAGTATTTAAAAAAGAAAAGCTAAGAATGGCAAAAGAAAATAAAAATTTAAACAAAAAACCTAAAGTAAGCCCGTATTGGATTTACGGAATTATTATTGCAGTTTTTCTAGGGTTACAGTTGTTTGGCGGTAGCGCTTTTCAGAATTCTAAAGAGATAAAAACGTCTGAGTTTATCAAATATCTGGAAGATGGTGATGTTAAAGAGGTTGTAATCATAAGTAACACAAAAACAGCTAAAGTTTTTCTGACTGAAGATGCCCTAAAAAAGAGCGTACACGAAAAAGCACGTTCTAAAGGCTTTATGCCAACGGGCAATGTCCCAAATTATACTTTAAAATTTGGAGATCTTGGAAATTTTGAAGATCGTATAGACGATATTATCACTAAGAATAATCTTCCCACATCAAGAAATGCAGATATAGAAAGTAATGCCTTTGGAGATTTCTTAATCTCCTTATTGCCTTTTATTTTAATTATTGGTGTTTGGATTTTTATCATGAGACGTATGTCTGCTGGTGGCGGTGGCGGTGCTGGTGGTCAGATATTTAATATCGGAAAATCCAAAGCCAAGCTTTTTGACGAAAAAACAGATACCAAAACATCATTTAAAGATGTGGCTGGTCTTGAAGGTGCCAAAGAAGAAGTACAAGAAATTGTAGACTTTTTAAAGTTCCCTGAAAAATACACCTCTCTTGGTGGTAAAATACCAAAAGGTGCTTTACTTGTAGGACCTCCAGGTACTGGTAAAACCTTATTAGCCAAAGCTGTTGCGGGTGAAGCCAAAGTGCCATTCTTCTCATTATCAGGTTCTGATTTTGTGGAGATGTTTGTAGGTGTTGGTGCATCTCGTGTAAGAGACCTATTTAAACAAGCTAAAGAAAAATCGCCTTCAATTATATTTATTGATGAGATTGATGCTATTGGACGTGCAAGAGGAAAAAACAACTTCTCTGGTTCTAATGACGAGCGTGAGAATACGCTAAATCAGTTATTGACTGAAATGGATGGTTTTGGTACAAATACAAACGTTATTGTATTAGCTGCTACCAACCGTGCAGATGTTTTAGATAGCGCATTAATGCGTGCTGGACGTTTTGACAGACAGATTTATGTAGACTTACCAGACGTTCGTGAGCGTAAAGAAATTTTTGAAGTCCACTTGCGTCCTCTAAAAAAAGAAGAGACCTTAGATATCGATTTCTTGGCCAAGCAAACACCAGGTTTCTCTGGTGCAGATATTGCCAATGTATGCAATGAATCTGCACTTATTGCAGCACGTAAAGGCAAAAAAGCAGTAAACAAACAAGACTTTTTAGATGCCGTTGACCGTATCGTTGGTGGTCTAGAGAAGAAAAACAAAATCATAACACCAGAAGAAAAGAAAGCGATTGCTATTCACGAAGCTGGTCATGCAACCGTGAGTTGGATGCTTGAGCATGCAGCGCCATTGGTAAAAGTGACTATTGTTCCTAGAGGGCAATCTCTAGGTGCGGCTTGGTATTTACCAGAGGAACGACTAATCGTAAGACCAGAACAAATGTTGGACGAGATGTGTGCAACCATGGGTGGTCGTGCTGCTGAGAAAGTGATTTTCAATAAAATATCTACTGGTGCTTTAAGTGACTTAGAAAAAGTAACAAAGCAAGCTAGAGGTATGGTTACTGTTTATGGCTTAAGTGATAAGGTTGGTAATTTAACCTATTACGACTCTTCTGGTCAACAAAGTGGTTTTACGAAGCCATATAGTGAAGAAACAGCAGTATTAATTGATAAAGAAATCTCTACAATCATAGAAGAACAGTACCAACGTGCTATTAAAATCTTAGAAGATAATAAGGATAAATTAACGGAGCTTGCGGATGTACTTTTAGAAAAAGAAGTCATCTTTAAAGATAATCTCGAAAAGATTTTTGGTAAACGTCCTTATGACAAAGATGAAGTAATCTCTGAAGAAGAGGAATAAAAAGGGCTCCACTTGACGAAAAAACTTAAATTAACCCAGAGTTAGTTTAAGTTTTTTTATATTTGGGTAATTGACTAAAAAAGCGCCTTAATCGAGATCTCTAAATGAGTTTATTCAGAAAAATTTTTGGAGGAAAATCCCCTGGTTCCGAAGAAAAAGTTCCTAATGAAGAACGCAGCAAATACATGCCCGATATTAAACTCCCTGTAGATGAGCGTTTTACAATAAATTTTAAGGCTAATGGCGGTAAATTCTTATACTGCGAAAATATTGAAGAAGTCTACAATAGCTTAGAAAACATTATATCAGAAAACAATTGGAGTGACAAAAAAGTATTTTTGTTAGACGACAGGCTACAAGACTTATTCAAAGGCTTTGAATTGGATGGCACTAAAAAGACTTCTGAAAGCACTTATTTTTTCACGACCTGTGAGTATTTAATTTCTGATGATGGCTCGTTGCTGATTTCATCAAATCAAATTGCAGAAAAAAAGCTTAAAGAATTGCCTACAAATTTTGTGGTATATGCCACAACGAGTCAATTGGTCGAAAATATAGGCGAAGGGCTTAAAGGCATTAAAAACAAAAACCAATCCAAGATCCCAACAAATATTACCACGATAAAGCACTTTAAAACCACAGAAGACAAAAACTTCTTAAGCTATGGAAGCAGTGCTAAAAACCTATACCTACTGCTCTTAGAAGACTTATAAATGAAGGAACTTTTAACGCGTGCCATTTCTGGACTTCTCTATGTCGCTTTACTTATTGGCTCCATGTATTGGGAAAACGCCTTACTCGCTGTACTTTATATTTTTGGTTTGGTCTCTCTCGCCGAGTTTAACAAACTGATAAAGCTCAATGCCTTTTTAATCACAGCGTCCATCTTTACCGTTTTATACTTTGGATTTTGGTACTGGTGCATGATACACACCTCATCAACAGGGACTAACGAAGCCATACAGATACTTTTGGTCATTACCAGTTTTGTAAATCTATTTTTAATCAAAGACTTATTTACCGAAAAGAAGATGCCCTTGTTTGAGTCCAAGCGCTATATCGCGACGACCTTCTATCTCTCTAGTGGTTTTGTTTTTATGCTGCTTATTGCCAATTATTTAAATTCGTTTACACCTTTTTTATTATTAGGTAGTTTTATTCTGGTTTGGGTGAATGATAGCTTTGCCTATTTGGTTGGTAAAAATTTTGGGCGTCAAAAATTATTTCCAAGTGTGTCTCCAAAGAAAACGGTTGAAGGCTTTTTAGGCGGCCTCTTCTTTGCCTGTGTGTCTAGTTATTTTATTGCAACCTATACCGGAACATTAGGTTTTACAAGCTGGTTAATTTTAGCTATCATTGTGAGTGTGTTTGGTACTTTGGGTGATTTAATAGAATCTAAATTTAAACGTCAGGCCGAAGTAAAAGATAGTGGTGTTATCATGCCTGGTCATGGCGGACTGCTAGACCGCTTAGATAGTATTATCTTTGCAGCACCATTTATATATTTATTCTTAAGAATTTTAAGTTATGTTTCATAAAGAAGGTCATAAAATTATACTCATTACCCTATTTATAGTGGTTGCAGCCATATTTGCAATTGATGCCTTTGTCTCTATAGAATGGTTACGCAAAGTCTTAATGCTAGTGGTTTTGGTATTTTTTGTATTGATACTGCAATTTTTTAGAAATCCTAAGCGTCACACACACGCTAACGAGAAACAGGCCTTGTCTCCTGTAGATGGTAAAGTGGTCGTGATAGAAGAAGTGTTTGAAAAAGAAGTCTTTAACGACAAGCGCATACAAGTCTCTGTATTTATGTCACCGCTTAATGTACATGTCACGCGTTACCCTATAGCTGGTAAGGTGAGTTTTAGCAAATACCATCCTGGTAAATATTTAGTGGCTTGGCATCCAAAAGCCAGTGAAGAAAACGAGCGTACGACGGTTGTTGTAGAAAATGAAAGCTTCGGAAAAGTATTATACAGACAAATTGCAGGTGCATTGGCAAAACGTATTGTCAACTATGCTAAGGTCGATGATACCGCACAGCAAGGTGCTGATTCTGGGTTTATAAAATTTGGCTCAAGAGTTGATTTATTTTTACCTTTAGATGCAGATATTAAAGTAGCCCTCAACCAAAAAGTAAAAGGTGGTGAGTCTGTGATTGCAGAAATGAAATGAGCCAAAGCGAGTTAGATATAGAATTTGAAACCGCCGTAAAACGGGTTAACGACCATACGGACCCATTTCCTGCAGATTTTTTATTACGCCTCTACGCTTACTACAAAAAAGCCACTAACGATTACGGCAGACCAAGCAGCCGAAAGCAAATCATCAACGCATTTAAAACCAATGCGCTCTTTCAAGTGCAGGACATCTCAGAAGAGGAAGCCAAACAACATTATATAGATTTGGTAAATCACTACTTTTTGTACGGGAAATGAGAATTATAATATCGATAGTCTTATTGTTTTACTGTCTAAATAGTTTTTCTCAAAATGAAGA
The DNA here is from genome assembly GCF_014635865.1 of Winogradskyella haliclonae. Taxonomy (GTDB): domain Bacteria; phylum Bacteroidota; class Bacteroidia; order Flavobacteriales; family Flavobacteriaceae; genus Winogradskyella; species Winogradskyella haliclonae. The sequence goes on from NZ_BMDQ01000004.1 coordinate 57,101, forward strand.
ACAAATTTACGGATGTTGGAAAGTAATAGTGAATGCCGAACATAATTTTGAAAAAAGCATAGTTTATAGCCCATGCAATTCAGAAAGAAAAGAGCAAGAACAGGGTTGGTACAGCCGAAAAGTTTACTTCTACAATGATGGGAATTTTAGTTATTCCGTACCTGGAGTAACAGACATTCCTAAAAGAAAAATTGCTAAATGGAAATATTATAAGGAATCCGAAACAATTTACATTTTCAATAAAAATATGGATACTATACAAATGTATCGTTTTAATACACGATTTTTAAAAGATGAATATTTAATCCGAGATTCGTTATTGAAAAACTTTAAAAAAACTACTCCCTAATCAAAGGCATGGTGCTACAACGTAGCAAGCCTTCTTGTTTGGCAATTTCGGCATAAGGGACTTCTTCAACGGTAAACCCTTGCTCACGTAACCAGGTATTTAAACGCGTAAAGTTTTGCTCAGAGATAATCACCTCTTCAGAAATGGAGAAGATATTACTGTTCATATCATACATCTCGTCTTTGGTAATTTCAAACACATTGTCCTTACCAAAATAATCGACCAACCATTGGTATTCTTCCTCAATTAAAAAGCCGTTTTTATGGATAATGGCTTTATCCTTACCAATCGGTTGAAAACAACAGTCTAAATGTAAAGCATTCTCTTTTGGGTCGGTATTAGATTTACGCAGTTCAAAAGCTTTTACTTTTTTATTTGGGAATAATTCTGCCAAGGCATTAACCGCTTCAATATTCGTGCGTGCTGTGATATAATCTGGGTAATCTTCGCCAGTATAGGTCCCAATAAAAATATAATCGTTCCAAGGCATCACATCGCCACCTTCGACATGGCATTCTTCTGGCAGTTTAATAATGTTCTCATTACCAACAGTAGACCACACGTATTCCGTAGCATGTATCTCCTGATCACGGTCTGGTAAAATATTAGAAATGATCAGCTTATCCTCTATGACAAAAGAGATATCACGGGCAAAAATCTGGTTGTAATCCTTTATAATTTCAGGGCGATACACCGTAACATCATATTTTCTCAACACCTTAGCCACGGCCTCCATTTCTGGTATCATATCTTTTTCCTTAGGATAGGTACCTGCCAATACGTGTTGCTTACTCTTTGGATCGTAACAATCTTCGGCTTTTGGTGTTGGGCCATTACTTTTGGCTGTCCCTAAAATAACGGCTTTGAGTCTTGAAGTTTCGTTTTGTATGTTGAGTTTCATGCTGGTGCTAATGTTGACTACAAGGCATAAAAAAGCTTCATAATGTCTTATGAAGCTCTTTTGTTGCTTTTATCTGTTTTCTATTGACGTAAACGGTCTTAGTGTTTCGCCAGTGTATAATTGACGTGGACGACCAATTGGTTCTTTGCGCATGCGCATTTCTTTCCATTGTGCAATCCAACCTGGTAAGCGTCCTAAGGCAAACATTACCGTAAACATCTCCACAGGAATACCCATAGCACGGTAAATAATTCCAGAATAGAAATCTACATTTGGATATAATTTACGGTCTACAAAGTATGGATCTTCTAAGGCTTCTTTTTCTAAACCTTTAGCAATATCTAAAATTGGATCTTCAACACCTAAATCACCGAGGACTTCATCGGCTGCTACCTTTATGATTTTAGCTCTTGGGTCAAAGTTTTTATAAACACGGTGACCAAAGCCCATTAAACGGAAAGGATCGCTCTTATCTTTGGCCTTAGCCATATATTTTTTGGTATCGCCACCATCTTCTTTAATCGCTTCAAGCATTTCTAATACGGCTTGGTTGGCACCTCCATGTAATGGTCCCCAAAGTGCAGAAATACCTGCAGATAAGGATACAAATAATCCCGCGTGCGAAGACCCTGTGATTCTTACCGTAGATGTCGAACAGTTTTGCTCATGATCGGCGTGTAAGATGAGTAACTTATCTAAAGCGTTTACAAGAATGTCGTTCTGCTCGTAGTCTTTGTTAGGACTCTTAAACATCATCTTTAGAACATTCTCTACATAACCTAAACTGTCATCGCCATACTCTAATGGTAAACCATGCTTTTTGCGCATTGTCCATGCCACCAATACTGGGAACTTCCCTAAAATACGTACAATAGCATTGTACATGTCTTCTTCAGAATCTACATTGACCGAGGATGGGTTAAATGCTGTCAGTGCACTAGTCAAAGACGATAAGACACCCATTGGATGTGCCGCTTTTGGAAAGGCATCCAAAATTTTCTTTACATCGTCATCTACAATTGAATGCGATTTGATATCTGCATGAAACTTATCTAATTGTTCTTGATTAGGTAGCTCACCAAAAATCAACAAGTACGCCACCTCAAGGAAGTCTGCTTTTTCAGCTAACTCCTCAATAGAATACCCACGATATCTTAAAATGCCTTTTTCGCCATCTAAAAAAGTAATAGCACTCTCGCAACTTCCTGTGTTTTTATAACCTGGATCTAGCGTAATCACGCCTTTTGTGCTTCCTCTAAGGGCTTTAACATCTATAGCAACTTCATTTTCTGTTCCGGTAATTAATGGAAACTCATGTTTCTCTCCATTGACCTCCAATATCGCTTTGTCTGACATATCTAATGTTGGTTTTTACTTGATTTTTTAAGGATTACGAAATTACGAAAACTACATCGATTTCGAAAGTGTATTTACAATCGTTTTAACAATTGTGATATTCTTATTTTCTATTGAAAATAAAAGCGATTACCTTAATTGGGCAATCGCTTTAACTAGTCGTTATGTAAATTAAAAACTTACTGTATTTTAAAAGCATTGTTTTGAGGAAAGTAAGCCACTTCTCCTAATTCTTCTTCAATGCGTAATAACTGATTGTATTTTGCCATACGGTCGCTACGTGATGCAGAACCTGTTTTAATCTGACCTGTGTTTAAGGCTACAGCTAAATCTGCAATGGTATTGTCTTCAGTTTCTCCAGAACGGTGAGACATCACTGATGTATAACCTGCATTATGTGCCATATTTACTGCAGAAATGGTTTCGGTTAGAGTACCAATTTGATTTACTTTTATTAAAATAGAATTGGCAATGCCTTCAGAAATACCACGTCCTAAACGCTCCACATTAGTTACAAATAAATCGTCTCCTACCAGCTGAACCTTGTCACCAATCTTATCGGTTAAGTATTTCCAACCTTCCCAATCGTTTTCGTCCATACCATCTTCAATAGAAATGATTGGATATTTAGAAGCTAATTCTGCCAAGTAATCGGCTTGTTCTTGGCTTGTTCTTACTTGTCCTGATTCGCCTTCAAAAATGGTGTAATCGTATTTGCCGTCTTTATAGAATTCTGCCGCAGCACAATCTAAAGCAATCATCACATCATCACCTAGATTGTATCCTGCATTGGCAACAGCTTTTGCTATGGTCTCTAAGGCATCTTCTGTTCCGCCAGCTAAGTTTGGTGCAAAACCACCTTCATCACCTACAGCAGTACTTAAATTACGGTCATGCAATACCTTCTTCAGATTATGGAAAATCTCTGTTCCCATTTGCATAGCATGTGTAAAGTCTTTTGCCTTTACTGGCATAACCATAAACTCTTGAAATGCAATTGGTGCATCACTATGAGAACCACCGTTGATGATATTCATCATTGGTACTGGTAAGGTATTTGCAGAAACACCACCAACATATCTGTACAATGGCATATTTAACTCGTTAGCCGCAGCTTTAGCAACAGCCAAAGACACACCTAAAATAGCATTAGCACCTAATTTTGATTTGTTTGGTGTACCATCTAAATCAATCATTAATTGATCGATAGCATTTTGCTCAAACACAGAAACACCCAATAACTCTTGAGCGATTATGGCATTGACATTGTCAACCGCTTTTAAAACACCTTTACCCATATAGTTGTCGCCACCATCTCTAAGCTCTACAGCCTCATGCTCACCTGTTGATGCGCCTGATGGTACAGCTGCACGGCCCATAACGCCGTTTTCTGTAACAACATCTACTTCTACAGTTGGATTACCTCTTGAGTCTAAAATTTGTCTTGCGTGAATGTTAATGATAATGCTCATTGTTGTTTTAATTTTAATGAATTTCAAATTTACGAAAATAGCTAGCTATAACTATTGCCGTGGTTTATTATTACGATTAATAATTACGAAAATGTTTTCGCAACTAAAAAATGGCAACAAAATTTTGGTTTTGTTGCCATTTTTTCATGATTATTTTTTTAGGTTTTCGATAAACTCATCGAAAAGATATGTTGAGTCGTTTGGACCAGGACTTGCTTCTGGATGGTATTGCACCGAAAAGCAATTTTTATCCTTAACACGAATTCCCGCTACAGTATTATCGTTAAGATGTACGTGCGTGATTTCTATATTAGTATTGGCTTCCGTTTCTTCTCTATTAATGGCAAAACCATGATTTTGAGAAGTGATTTCTCCTTTACCAGTTAATAGGTTTTTTACCGGATGATTGATCCCTCGATGTCCATTATGCATTTTATAAGTAGAAATACCGTTTGCCAACGCAATCACTTGATGTCCTAAACAGATACCAAATAAAGGTTTGTTTTTAGCCATGATTTCTTTTGCTACTTCCTGTGCTTCTACCAAAGGTTCTGGATCGCCAGGTCCGTTTGATAAGAAATAACCATCAGGATTGAATGCTTCTAATTCTTCGAATTTTGCGTTATAAGGAAACACTTTGATATAAGCATCGCGTTGTGCTAAATTGCGTAAAATATTTTTTTTAATACCTATATCTAAGGCAGCAATCTTATAGGTTGCATTTTCATCACCATAGAAATAAGGTTCTTTTGTAGATACCTTTGAAGCCAACTCTAAACCATGCATGCTTGGTTGCTCTGCGAGTTGTTTCTTTAAGCCTTCAATATTATCTACTTCGGTAGAAATCACTGCATTCATAGCACCGTTATCTCTAATATAACTTACCAAACCTCTGGTATCTACATCAGAAATGGCTAAGGTATTATTGTCTTCAAAGAACGCTTCTAAGGATCTATCTGCTCCTGGACGAGAATACTCAAAACTGAAATTTTTACAAATCAATCCTGCAATTTTTACAGAGTCTGATTCTACCTCAGAATCTTTAGTTCCGTAATTACCAATATGCGCATTGGTCGTCACCATTAATTGTCCAAAATAAGATGGGTCTGTGAAAATTTCTTGGTAACCTGTTGTACCAGTGTTAAAACAAACCTCACCAAATGCAGTACCTTCTTTACCAATTGACTTTCCGTAAAAGATAGTGCCGTCTGCAAGTAGAATAAGTGCTTTTTTTCTTTGTTTGTACTTCATGCGTTGTGTTGTGTTAGTCTCTTTTTAGTTTTACAAAATTCCAAAAAAAAAGGATAAACTGAAACAGTTTATCCTTTATAGTTATCAATGCTTATTAACACTCGATAATCGAGGTTTGTAAAATGAAGAAAGCCGAATAGAAGTTATATCAATATTGAACTTACAATCTATTTGCTTTCTTGCTTGCATTTTTATTCTTCTTCGTTAGTAGCTTTAGTTTCTACTGGTGGTGTCGCAACAGCTTTCTTACCACCTCTTCTACTTCTACGAGTTGTTTTCTTAGCAGTCTTACCTGCATTGTAAAGCTCGTTGTAATCTACTAACTCAATCATTGCCATATCAGCATTATCACCAAGTCTATTACCTAGTTTGATGATTCTTGTGTAACCACCTGGACGATCACCTACCTTAGCAGCAACATCTCTAAATAATTCTGTTACAGCTTCTTTTTGTCTTAACTTAGAAAACACTAAACGTCTGTTGTGCGTTGTATCTTCTTTTGACTTCGTAATCATTGGCTCAACATACTGCTTTAAAGCTTTTGCTTTTGCAACAGTTGTGTTAATACGCTTGTGCTCTATTAAAGAACAAGCCATATTAGCTAACATTGCTTTTCTGTGCGCCGTTTTACGACCTAAATGATTGAATTTTTTTCCGTGTCTCATGACTTTTGTTTTATCATCTTGCTACCAAACCACTATTACACGTGGGAGCAAAATATGATTAATTAATCTTTATCTAATTTGTATTTACTTAAATCCATACCAAAGTTAAGACCCTTAACATTTACAAGCTCTTCAAGCTCTGTTAAAGACTTCTTACCAAAGTTTCTGAATTTCATTAAATCGTTTTTATTGAACGATACTAAGTCTCCCAAAGTATCTACTTCTGCAGCTTTTAAACAGTTAAGTGCACGTACAGAAAGATCCATATCAACTAACTTCGTTTTCAATAGTTGTCTCATGTGAAGTGACTCTTCATCATAAGTCTCAGTCTGTGCAATTTCATCAGCTTCTAATGTAATACGCTCATCAGAGAATAACATGAAGTGGTGAATTAATATTTTTGCTGCTTCAGTTAATGCATCTTTTGGATGAATTGAACCGTCTGTTTGAATTTCGAAAACTAATTTTTCGTAATCCGTTTTTTGCTCCACACGGAAGTTTTCGATTCCGTATTTTACATTTTTTATTGGTGTGTAAATTGAATCTGTAAAGATGGTACCAATTGGCGCAGATGCTTTTTTGTTTTCTTCTGCTGGCACATAACCTCTACCTTTTTCAATTGTAATTTCCATATTAATGTTAACCTTTGGATCTAAGTTACAGATGACTAAATCTGTATTTAATACTTGGAAACCAGAGATAAACTTTTGAAAATCTCCTGCAGTAATTTGCTCTTGACCAGAAATAGAAATTGTAACAGTTTCGTTATCAACTTCATCAATTTGACGCTTAAAGTTTACTTGCTTTAAGTTCAAAATCATTTCAGTAACATCTTCAACGACACCTGAAATTGTAGAAAACTCGTGATCTACACCTTCAATTCTTACCGATGTTATTGCAAAGCCTTCTAAAGACGATAATAACACACGTCTTAAAGCATTACCTACCGTTAATCCATAACCTGGCTCTAATGGTCTAAACTCGAATTTACCTTCGAATTCATTAGAATCAATCATGATGACTTTATCCGGCTTCTGAAAATTTAATATTGCCATATTTTTCTTCGTTTTAATTGTTATCTAGTTGCGCGGTTTATAAGTTTGAAGAACATCTAGTAAACCCTTTGGCTAAATACCAATATGATTAATTAATAGTATTATTTAGAGTAAAGTTCAACGATAAATTGTTCGTTGATTTGCTCTGGTATTTGGATACGTGCAGGTACAGAAACATAAGTACCCTCTTTTGTATCATTATTAAAAGTAATCCACTCATATACATTGCTAGAGTTAGCTAATGAATTAGTGATTGCTTCTAAGGACTTAGATTTTTCTCTTACACCTACAACATCACCAGCTTTTAATTGGTAAGAAGGAATGTTTACCTTTTCACCGTTTACTGTAATATGTCTGTGAGAAACTAATTGACGTGCACCACTACGTGTTGGAGCGATACCCATTCTGTAAACAACGTTATCTAAACGAGATTCACATAATTGCAACAATACTTCACCAGTAATACCTTGTGCAGCAGTTGCCTTTTTGAACATGTTTCTAAATTGACGCTCTAAGATTCCATAAGTGTACTTCGCTTTTTGCTTTTCTGCTAATTGGATTGCGTATTCAGATTTTTTTCCACGACGACGGTTGTTTCCGTGTTGTCCTGGAGGATAGTTACGTTTTTCGAAGGCTTTATCGTCTCCGAAGATAGCTTGACCGAATTTACGAGCTATTTTAGTTTTAGGACCAGTATATCTTGCCATTTTAAATTTGTTTTGAGAGTGATTGTAGAATTAAGGTCTTAAGCTTATCCTTCTAAACCGTTTGCCTCTCGTTGATACTTGTTATTATTTTTCAGTTTGCAAATTTACACAAAATAAACTAATCCCAACATAGTAATTGAAATTAGTTTATTTAGTGATTTTCAACACCTTAATGATGCTGTAGTATATAATTATACTCTACGTCTTTTTGGTGGACGACATCCGTTATGCGGCATTGGTGTAACATCAATAATTTCTGTTACTTCGATACCTGCATTATGTATAGATCTGATAGCAGATTCTCTACCATTACCAGGACCTTTTACATATACTTTTACTTTCTTTAAACCAGCTTCTTTAGCAACTCCAGCAGCATCTTCTGCAGCTAATTGAGCAGCATAAGGTGTGTTCTTTTTAGAACCTCTAAATCCCATTTTACCAGCTGATGACCAAGAAATTACGTCACCTTTTTTATTTGTTAAAGAAACAATGATGTTATTAAAAGATGCTGTGATGTGAGCTTCTCCTACTGCATCAACTATTACTTTACGCTTTTTTGTACTTGACTTTGCCATATTTTTTAGTTTCTAGTGTTAGCTTTTAGTTTTGAGAATCCTAAACTTTTACATTTCTAACAGATTCATCTAACCTAATTACTAATGACTAATGTCTTTTTATTATTTAGTTACTTTCTTTTTGTTAGCAACCGTTTTACGTCTACCTTTTCTTGTACGAGAGTTGTTCTTAGTACGTTGTCCTCTTAATGGAAGACCCGCTCTGTGACGGATACCTCTGTAACATCCGATATCCATTAAACGCTTAATGTTTAATTGAGTTTCAGAACGTAATTCACCTTCAATTTTGAAAGTTCCTACAGCTTCACGGATTGCTCCGATTTCGGCATCTGTCCAATCTTGTACTTTTGTGCTTTCATCAACTTTAGCAGTTTCTAAAATTTCTTTTGCACGACTTCTACCTATTCCATAGATATAAGTTAAAGAGATAACTCCTCTTTTTTGTTTTGGTATGTCTACACCTGCAATTCTTGCCATATTGTTTTAGTTTTTAGCTGTTAGCTTTTAGTTGTTAGAATCCTAAACATTGCTATTTCAAACAGATTCATCTAACTACTAATGACTAATGACTAGTGTCTTTTTTAACCTTGTCTTTGTTTGAATCTAGGATTCTTTTTGTTAATTACGTAAAGTCTTCCTTTTCTACGTACCAATTTACAATCGGCACTTCTTTTTTTAACTGATGCTCTTACTTTCATCTGTTTTGATTTTTAAATACTAGTATTAGTATCTATAAGTTATACGAGCCTTAGTTAAATCATAAGGACTCATTTCTAATTTTACTTTATCACCTGGTAACAACTTAATGTAATGCATGCGCATTTTACCAGAAATGTGTGCAGTCACAATATGACCGTTTTCTAATTCTACACGGAACATCGCATTTGATAATGCTTCTATAATTGTACCGTCTTGCTCTATTGCTGCTTGTTTTGCCATTGTATAAATATTATGCTACTGCTTTTCTATTTTTACCTGATTTCATCAAACCGTCATAGTGCTTGTTCAACAAATAAGAATTTATTTGCTGCATCGTGTCTATTGCAACTCCAACCATAATTAATAGTGATGTACCTCCAAAGAATAAAGCCCAACTACCCTGAATTCCCATTAGCTTTACAACAAATGCTGGGAACACAGCAATAAGTGCTAAGAAAATAGATCCTGGTAAAGTAATCTGAGACATAATCTTATCTAAATATTCTGAAGTTTCACTACCTGGACGAATCCCTGGTATAAAACCACCACTACGTTTTAAATCGTCTGCCATTTTGTTCGTAGGAACCGTAATAGCTGTATAGAAATATGTAAAAACGATGATTAAAAACGCAAACAATACATTATACCAGAACCCAAATGGATCTGAAAAATTAGCTTGCATCCACTGACCTGCGTCAGTTTCTTTTAACCATGATGAACCACCTATTAAACTTGGAACAAACATAATCGCTTGAGCAAATATAATTGGCATTACACCAGAAGCATTAAGTTTTAATGGTAAGAACTGACGAGATCCAAATACGTTTTTCTCAAAACCACCAGAAGCAGTTCTACGAGCGTATTGTACTTGTATTTTACGTACAGCCATTACTAATAATACAGATGCTAATATGATTAAGAACCATATTACAATCTCTATAAGAATAAGCATTAATCCTCCATTACCTTCTAATCGAGATACAGCATTTTGGAAAAATGCTAAAGGTAATGTTGCAATAATACCAACCATAATTAATAATGAAATACCATTACCAATACCTTTGTCAGTAATCTTTTCTCCCAACCACATCGCAAAGATACAGCCAGTAACTAATATTACTATTGATGAGAAATAGAAGATGCCTCCTGTACCTAATAAAAATGCTGACGTTGGAACACCTAATGATGGTAAGCTTACTAAGTATCCTGGTGCTTGCACCAAACAAATAGCAATAGTTAACCAACGCGTAATTTGGTTGATTTTCTTACGACCACTTTCTCCTTCTTTTTGTAGCTTTTGTAAATAAGGGATAGCAATTCCCATTAACTGAACTACAATCGAAGCCGATATGTATGGCATAATACCTAATGCAAACACAGAGGCTTTAGAAAAAGCACCTCCAGTAAACATGTTTAATATGGCACCAATACCGCCATCAAAATTTCCTGAGAAATCAGATAATTGAGTTGCATCTATACCTGGTAATGTTACTTGAGCACCAAAACGATATACTAATAATAACCCTAAGGTTAAGATTATTCTATCCTTAAGCTCAGTAATCTTCCAGACGTTTTTTAATGTTTCTATTATTTTCATTCTATATTATCTTATAAAGTTACAGCTTCACCACCAGCAGCTTCTATAGCAGCTTTTGCTGACGCAGTAAATTTATGAGCTTTAACTGTTAATTTTGCTTTTAATTCTCCTCTTCCTAAAATTTTAACTAGCTCATTTTTTCCAGCTAATCTTAATTCTACTAGAGTATCAAAATCTACAGTGTCTTTAATCTTCTTAGCTTCTACTAACTCTTGTAATGTATCTAAGTTTACACCTTGATACTCTACTCTGTTGATATTAGTAAAACCAAACTTAGGTACACGACGTTGTAATGGCATTTGACCACCTTCGAACCCTAATTTCTTAGAATAACCAGAACGTGACTTAGCACCTTTGTGACCTCTTGTTGCAGTTCCACCTTTTCCAGAACCTTGACCACGACCAACGCGTTTTCCTTGTTTTTTTACTGAACCTTCTGCAGGTTTTAAATTACTTAAATCCATTATTAAGTTATATTTTTTAAGCTTCCTCTACAGAAACTAAGTGTTCTACTTTCTTAACCATACCAAGGATGTTTGGTGTGGCATCGTGCTCTACAACTTGACCGATTTTCTTTAAGCCTAAAGCTTCTAATGTAAGCTTCTGTCTTTTTGTACGGTTAATTGCACTTCTAACTTTCTTTACTTTAATCTTTGCCATCTTGTCCTAATGATTATCCGTTAAATACTTTTTCAAGTGAAATACCTCTTTCTTTAGCGATAGAACCTGCATCTCTTAATTGTAATAATGCGTCAAAAGTTGCTTTTACTACGTTATGAGGGTTAGATGATCCTTGAGACTTAGATAATACATCATGTACACCTACGGCTTCAAGAACTGTTCTTACAGCACCACCAGCAATAACACCGGTACCAGGAGCAGCTGGAATAATATTTACTCTCGCTCCACCATATTTACCTTTTTGTTCGTGAGGTAAAGTTCCTTTAATGATAGGTATTCTTACCAAGTTTTTCTTAGCATCTTCTACGGCCTTTGCAATTGCTGTAGCTACATCTTTAGATTTCCCTAAACCTTGTCCTACAACACCTGCTTCATCACCTACTACTACTATAGCAGAAAAACCAAATGCTCTACCACCTTTAGTTACTTTAGTAACACGTTGTACGCCTACCAAACGGTCTTTTAAATCTAAACCTCCTGGTTTTACAAGCTCTGCGTTTTTATATTTTTGATACATAATGTCTTAAAATTTAAGTCCTGCTTCTCTAGCACCTTCTGCTAATGATTTTACTCTACCGTGGTATAAGTATCCACCTCTATCAAAAGAAATAGTCTCAACACCAGCTTTTAATGCTTTTTCAGCAATTGCCTTACCAACTAAAGCAGCAACTTCGGTTTTATTACCTTTTGCACCACTTACGTCTTTATCTCTTGAAGATGCAGCTGCGATAGTTTTACCAGTCACGTCATCTACAATTTGAGCATAAATTTCTTTATTACTTCTAAAAACAGATAATCTTGGTCTAGCTTCAGTACCAGATACAATCTTACGTATTCTGTTTTTTATTCGTTGTCTTCTTTCGTTCTTTGTTAATGCCATAACCTTACTATTAAGCTGATTTACCTGCTTTTCTTCTGATTTCTTCACCAACAAACTTGACACCTTTTCCTTTGTAAGGCTCTGGCTTACGGAAGCCGCGGATTTTTGCCGCTACTTGCCCTACCAATTGCTTGTCATGTGACGTTAATTTTACGATTGGATTTTTACCCTTTTCAGAAACTGTTTCAATTTTAACTTCTGGAGCAATATCCATAATTATATTGTGTGAAAAACCTAAAGCTAAATCTAACTTCTGTCCTTGGTTAGATGCTCTGTAACCTACACCTACCAATTCTAACTCTTTAGTAAAGCCTTTAGACACACCCTCAATCATATTAGCGATTAAGGCTCTATACAAACCATGTTTTGATTTGTGTTCTTTCTTTTCAGAATGACGTTCTAATGTTAAAGTAGCGTCTTCTATTTTGATATCAACACCTGTGTAATCTTGAGTTAACTCACCTAATTTACCTTTTACAGTAATTACGTTATCGTTAACATCTACTGTTACGCCTTCAGGAATTGAAATTGGATTTTTACCTATTCTTGACATATCTTCCTGTTTTTTAGTATACGTAACATAATACTTCGCCACCAACGTTTTCTCTTTGCGCTTGTTTACCAGTCATAACTCCATGAGAAGTAGAAACAATTGCAATACCTAAACCATTTAAGATTCTTGGCATTTCGTTAGCGCCAGCATACTTACGTAAACCTGGTGTACTGATTCTTTGAATTTTTTTGATGACAGACTCTTTTGTGTCCTTGTTGTACTTAAGTGCAATCTTGATTGTTCCTTGTACAGTTGAGTCGTCGAATTTGTAACTTAAAATATATCCTTGGTCGAATAATATTTTAGTTATCTCTTTCTTTAAGTTAGACGCAGGAATCTCTACCACTCGGTGGTTAGCTTTTACTGCATTTCTAACTCGCGTAAGATAATCCGCTATTGGATCTGTATACATAGTTATTAATTTGCGGAATCGGTTTTTGGTAATTGAACTTTTCTATACCAAACCTGAATCCAATTTATAATTCTTTATTGTTTACCAGCTTGCTTTTTTGACACCTGGAATTAAACCTTTGTTAGCCATTTCTCTAAACATAACACGAGAAATTCCAAACTGTCTCATATAACCTTTTGGTCTACCAGTAAGTTTACAACGGTTATGCTTACGAATTGGTGAAGCATTCTTAGGTAACTTTTGTAATGCTTCGTAATCTCCAGCTTCTTTTAAAGCTTTACGTTTCTCTGCATATTTAGCAACCATTTTTGCACGCTTTACCTCGCGGGCTTTCATTGATTCTTTAGCCATAATTAGTTCTTTTTAAAAGGTAATCCTAGTTCTGTTAAAAGTGATTTTGCTTCCTTATCAGTATCAGCAGATGTTACAAACGTAATATCCATACCAGAAATTCTGTTGATTTTATCAATATCAATCTCTGGGAAGATGATTTGCTCTGTAATACCTAAGTTGTAATTTCCACGACCATCAAAACCATTAGCTTTAATACCGTTAAAATCTCTTACTCGTGGTAAAGCTGAAGTTACTAAGCGGTCTAAGAATTCATACATTTGTTCACCTCTTAATGTTACCATAGCGCCAATTGGCATACCTTTACGTAACTTAAAAGATGCTACATCCTTTTTTGATAATGTAGGAATCGCTTTTTGACCAGAAATTTTAGTTAATTCTTCGACCGCGTGGTCAACTAATTTCTTATCTGCTACAGCAGCACCAACACCTCTAGAGATAACTATCTTAGTAAGTTTAGGCACTTGCATTACATTTTTGTAACCAAATTCTTCTGTAAGAGCAGTAACAACTCTGTCCTTGTACTCTTGTTTTAATCTTGCAACGTAAGCCATAACTAAATTACTTCATTAGATTTTTTAGAAAATCTCACTTTATTATCGCCATCCATTTTGTAACCTACTCGTGTCGTTTCTCCTTTACCTGTTAATAAAGATAAATTTGATACGTGGATAGCTGCTTCTTTCTCTATGATACCACCTTGAGGACTTTGTGCACTTGGCTTAGTGTGTTTCTTTACCATGTTCACACCTTCTACGATGGCTTTATTCTTTTCCTTTAATACTTTAAGCACTTTACCTTCAGAACCTTTATGGTCTCCAGCTATTACTTTTACAGTATCTCCAGTTTTTATTTTAAGCTTTATCATTTTTCTTAATGTATTAAAGCACCTCAGGTGCTAATGATACAATTTTCATGAATTGTTTATCACGAAGCTCTCTTGCTACTGGTCCAAAAACACGTGTTCCTCTCATTTCACCCGTTGGGTTTAAAAGTACACATGCGTTATCATCAAAACGGATATAAGATCCATCAGGACGTCTAACTTCTTTTGCAGTACGTACAACAACCGCTGTAGAAACAGCTCCTTTTTTGATGTTACCATTAGGTGTTGCAGCTTTTACTGAAACTACAATTTTGTCTCCAACTGATGCGTAACGTCTTTTTGTACCTCCAAGAACACGGATAGTTAATACTTCCTTTGCTCCTGTGTTGTCAGCTACTTTTAATCTTGATTCTTGTTGTACCATAATTACTTCGCTCTTTCAATTATTTCTACTAATCTCCAACATTTAGACTTACTTAAAGGTCTTGTTTCCATGATCTTTACAGTATCTCCGATATTGCAGTCGTTTGTTTCGTCATGAGCAACATATTTCTTTGTTTTCAAAACGAATTTTCCATACATAGGGTGCTTTACCTTTTTTACTTCGGCAACTACGATTGACTTTTGCATTTTATTGCTAGTCACTACTCCTATACGTTCTTTTCTTAAATTTCTTTTTTCCATCTTTCAGCAGAATACAATTAGTCTTGTCTATTAGTTAACTCTGTTGCTATACGAGCTACGGTACGTCTTACGTTACGTAACTGAATAGGATTCTCTAGAGGAGATATAGCATGTGCCATTTTAAGGTCTGTATAACTCTTTTTTGTCTCACCAAGTTTCTCTTGTAACTCAGCTGTAGATAGCTTTTTAATTTCTGATTGCTTCATAATACTTTTTATTAAGCTTCGTAATCTCTAGCTATGATAAACTTAGTTTTAACTGGAAGTTTTTGTGCTGCTAAACGTAATGCTTCTTGAGCTACGTCTAATGGCACTCCACTTACTTCAAATAAAACACGACCTGGTTTTACAACTGCTGCCCAATATTCTACAGCACCTTTACCTTTACCCATACGTACTTCAAGAGGTTTCTTTGTGATAGGCTTGTCTGGAAATATTTTAATCCATAACGATCCTTCTCTCTTCATGTAACGAGTAGCTGCAATACGCGCTGCTTCTATTTGACGTGCAGTAATGAACGTAGAATCTAGGGCTTTGATACCGAAAGTTCCATTTGATAACAAGTGACCTCTTCCAGAGTTTCCTTTCATACGTCCTTTTTGCTGCTTACGAAATTTTGTTCTTTTAGGCTGTAACATTTTCCTTCTTTACTTTAAAAAATTACTTTCTACGACGTTGGTTTCCGCCTTTTTTGGCACCGCCACGTCCACCTTTTCCTTTTTGTTTAGAAAGGCCTACTAATGGAGAAAGTTCTCTTTTCCCATAAACTTCACCTTTCATAATCCAAACCTTAACACCTAATCTACCATAAGTAGTATGTGCTTCAACTAAAGCGTAATCGATATCTGCTCTAAATGTAGATAACGGAATACGTCCTTCTTTGTAGTGCTCAGAACGTGCCATTTCAGCACCATTTAAACGACCACTAATTTGGATTTTGATTCCTTCAGCATTCATACGCATTGCCGCAGCAATAGCCATCTTAATTGCACGTCTGTATGAAATTCTACTTTCAATCTGACGAGCTACAGAAGCTCCTACTAGATACGCATCTAACTCAGGTCTCTTAATTTCAAAGATGTTCAACTGAACTTCTTTTCCTGTAATTTTTTTAAGCTCTTCTTTTAACTTGTCTACTTCCTGACCGCCTTTACCGATAATAATACCAGGTCTTGCAGTAGTAATAGTAACGGTTACAAGTTTAAGCGTACGCTCAATAATTACTCTAGACACACTTGCTTTTGATAAACGAGCGTGAACATACTTTCTAATCTTATCGTCTTCGGCTAACTTGTCTCCATAGTCATTACCACCGTACCAGTTAGATTCCCATCCTCTGATAATACCTAAACGATTTCCGATTGGATTTGTCTTTTGTCCCATATCTCTATCTTAGCTTTGTGTTTTGTTTAATGAATCTACCACAACTGTTACATGGTTAGATCTTTTTCTAATTCTATGTGCTCTACCTTGAGGTGCTGGACGCAGTCTTTTTAACATTGTACCACCATCTACTCTAATTTCTTTTATAAATAAATTAGCTTCCTCAATATCAGCGTCTTCATTTTTAGCTTGCCAGTTTGCGATTGCAGACAATAACAATTTCTCTAGACGACGTGATGCCTCTTTTGGGCTAAATCTAAGAATCTGAAGAGCTTGCTCTGCCTTTTTACCTCTCACTAAATCTGCTACTAAGCGCATTTTACGTGGTGATGTAGGACAGTTATTTAGCTTAGCAAAAGCAACTTGCTTTTTCTCTGCCTTAATGGCATCTGCCATTTGTTTTTTACGACTTCCCATGATTCTTATTTTTTACCTTTATTTTTTGCACCTGCATGACCACGGAATGATCTTGTTGGTGAAAATTCTCCTAACTTATGACCTACCATGTTCTCAGTAACATATACTGGAACAAATTGACGACCATTATGTACAGCTATGGTTTGACCAACGAAATCTGGAGAAATCATAGATGCTCTAGACCAAGTTTTGATAACTGTCTTTTTATTTGAAGCTACATTTTCTGCAACTTTCTTTTCTAATTTATAATGGATGTAAGGTCCTTTTTTTAATGAACGTGCCATACTACTTTCTTAATTATTTCTTTCTACGTTCTACAATGTACTTATTACTCGCTTTGGTCTTAGAACGTGTTCTATAACCTTTAGCAGGAATACCATTTCTTGATCTTGGGTGTCCTCCTGAAGATTTACCTTCACCACCACCCATTGGGTGATCAACTGGATTCATTACTACCGGTCTAGTTCTTGGACGTCTTCCTAACCATCTACTTCTACCTGCTTTACCAGATACTAGTAATTGATGGTCTGAGTTAGAAACTACACCTATAGTTGCCATAGCGTTTACAAGAATCATTCTTGTTTCACCAGATGGCAATTTAACAGTAGCAAACTTACCGTCTCTTGCCATTAATTGTGCAAACGCTCCAGCGCTACGTGCCATAACAGCACCTTGACCTGGACGTAACTCAATACAAGAGATAATAGTACCTAATGGTATTTCACTTAATGGCATTGCATTTCCAATTTCTGGAGCTACACCTGTTTCACCAGAAACAATTTTTTGACCTACTTGTAAACCATTTTGAGCGATAACGTAACGCTTCTCACCATCTTGGTAGTTTAATAGGGCAATAAATGCTGTTCTGTTTGGATCGTACTCGATAGACTTAACTTCTGCTGGAATTCCAGTTTTGTTACGTTTAAAATCGATAATACGATACTTTTTCTTGTGACCACCACCAATATAGCGCATGGTCATTTTTCCTTGACTGTTTCTACCACCAGACCTTTTTTTCGGAGCAAGCAAGCTTTTCTCCGGCTTATCAGTAGTAATGGCGTCAAATCCATTAACTACTCTAAATCGCTGGGCTGATGTAATCGGTTTTAATTTTCTTACTGACATTGATGTCTAATTACATGTTAGCGTATAAATCTATTGTTTCACCTTCCGCCAGTTGTACAATTGCCTTTTTAACAGCATTTGTTTTACCATGTTGCACACCAGTTTTTGTATACTTAGTCTTGCGATCTGGACGGACATTTATTGTGCGAACTTTTTCAACAGAAACTCCATAAGCAGCTTCAACTGCTTTTTTGATTTCTACCTTGTTCGCCTTTGTATTCACCTCAAATGCATATGCATTAAGCACCTCGCTTTGCATGGTTGCTTTTTCAGTGATTATCGGTTTTATTAAGATACTCATCGTGTTCTATTTACTTAAATTCGTTTCAATTCCTTCTAATGCACCTTCTAAAAGAACAACTTTATTAGCGTTCATTATTTTGTAAGTGCTTAATTCTGAAGAAGTTATAACTTCAGAGCGTTTTAAATTGCGCGACGACAAATATACATTATTATTTGAGCCACCCAACACAAACAGTGTTTTTTTGTTTTCTACCTCTAAGGCTTTCAACACATTAACAAAATTCTTAGTTTGTGGTGTTTCGAAACTAAAGTCCTCTAACACAACAATTGAGTCTTGATTTGCCTTTATGCTTAGTGCAGATTTACGTGCCAAACGCTTAACGTTTTTGTTAAGTTTAAACCCGTAATTTCTTGGTCTTGGTCCAAACATACGTCCACCACCTTTAAATACACCAGACTTAATAGAACCAGCACGTGCTGTACCTGTTCCTTTTTGTTTTTTAATCTTACGTGTACTACCAGCAATTTCTGCACGCTCTTTAGCTTTATGCGTTCCTTGTCTTTGATTAGCCAAGTATTGCTTAACATCTAAATATACAGCGTGGTTGTTTGGTTCAATAGCGAATACGCCTTTAGAAAGCTCAGCTTTTCTACCCGTATCTTTTCCGTTTATATCTAAAACTGCTACCTTCATTACTTCTGAATAATTACATAAGAGTTTTTATGTCCAGGGACACAACCTTTAACTACAAGTAAGTTCTTTTCTGGAACGACTTTATAAACTCTTAAATTTTGAACTTTAACTGTTTCACCACCCATTCTTCCGGCCATCTTCATTCCTTTGAATACTCTCGCAGGATAAGAAGCTGCACCAATAGAACCAGGAGCTCTTAAACGGTTGTGTTGACCATGCGTTGCTTGACCTACACCACCAAAATTATGACGCTTTACAACACCTTGAAAACCTTTACCTTTTGAAGTACCTGCTACATCAACAAATTCTCCTTCAATAAAGTGCTCTACTGTGATTGCATCACCTAACTTGTACTCCTCATCAAAACCTTTGAATTCAGCAACTTTGCGCTTTACAGAAGTACCCGCTTTTTTAGCATGACCTAAGTCTGCTTTAGTAGCGCTTTTTTCTGTCGCGTCATCGAAACCTAATTGTAGTGCACTATAACCGTCCACTTCTTCAGTTCTGACTTGGGTAACGATACATGGGCCAGCTTCGATAACTGTACATGGAATGTTTTTTCCATTCTCGTCGAAGATGCTGGTCATACCGATTTTTTTTCCAATTAACCCAGACATATTTAATTTATTTAATTATTAATTCTTATTTAAAATTCAAGGCTGAAAATACGTTTCAGCCTTGAATTGTATTTTTTCCGTTTTTCCCTTGCTCGCAGCTCAGGACATGTTTAGTTCAAATTACACTTTGATTTCTACTTCAACGCCACTTGGTAATTCAAGCTTCATTAAGGCATCAATCGTCTTAGAAGATGAAGAGTAGATATCTAATAACCTCTTATAAGAGCTTAATTGAAATTGTTCTCTTGACTTCTTATTTACGTGTGGTGAACGTAACACCGTGAAAATTTTCTTGTGCGTTGGTAATGGAATTGGACCCGTTACAACAGCACCAGTACTCTTTACTGTTTTTACAATCTTATCAGCAGACTTGTCAACTAAATTATGATCGTAAGACTTTAATTTTATTCTAATTTTCTGACTCATTTTCTTTTAGTTTTAAGCTTCTACGCCTTTAGCTGCTTTGATTACTTCTTCTGATATATTTTGAGGAGTCTCCGCATAATGAGAGAATTCCATAGTTGATGTCGCTCTACCTGAAGATAATGTTCTTAATGTAGTTACATAACCAAACATTTCAGATAATGGCACTGTAGCTTTCACAGTTTTAGCACCAGCTCTATCACCCATATCACTTACTTGACCACGACGACGGTTTAAGTCACCTACGATATCACCCATATTTTCTTCGGGAGTGATAACTTCAAGTTTCATGATTGGCTCCATAATTACAGCTTTTGCGGCTTTTGCAGCAGCTTTAAATCCTAATTTAGCAGCCAATTCGAATGATAACTGATCAGAATCTACATCATGGTAAGACCCATCTTTTAATGTCACTTTCATAGCATCTACTTCGTAACCTGCTAATGGACCGTTAATCATTGCTTGTTTGAATCCTTTTTCAATTGAAGGGATAAATTCTTTAGGAACATTACCACCTTTAATAATAGACTCAAACTGAAGACCTACTTGACCTTCATCAGCTGGCTCAACTGTAAATACAATATCTGCAAACTTACCACGACCACCAGATTGTTTTTTGTAAACTTCTCTATGATCTGCAGCTCTTGTTATAGCTTCTTTGTACTCTACTTGTGGTTGACCTTGGTTAACCTCAACTTTGAACTCACGTCTTAAACGATCTACAATAATATCTAAGTGAAGCTCACCCATACCAGAAATGATAGTCTGACCTGACGCTTCGTCTGTACGCACTGTAAACGTTGGATCTTCTTCAGCTAATTTCGCTAAAGACAAACCTAACTTATCTACATCTGCCTTAGTCTTAGGCTCAACCGCAATACCAATTACTGGATCCGGGAAATCCATAGATTCTAATACAATAGGATGTTTTTCATCAGACATAGTATCACCTGTCTTGATATCTTTAAACCCTACTGCTGCTCCAATATCACCTGCTTCGATGTACTCAATAGCATTTTGCTTATTAGAGTGCATTTGATAGATACGAGAGATACGTTCTTTTTTACCTGAACGATTGTTTAATATATATGAACCTGCATCTAAACGACCAGAGTAAGCTCTAAAGAATGCTAAACGACCAACAAAAGGATCTGTAGCAATTTTAAATGCTAAAGCAGCAAATGGTTCTTTAACATCTGGCTTACGAATTTCTTCTTGCTCTGTTTCAGGATTCACACCTGTGATACCTTCTTTATCTACTGGAGAAGGCAAATAACGACATACAGCATCTAATAAGAATTGTACACCTTTATTTTTGAATGCAGAACCACAAATCATAGGAATGATAGACATATCCATAACAGCAGCTCTAAGTGCAGCATGCACTTCGTCTTCTGTAATAGAATCTTCATCTTCCATGAATTTTTCTAATAAATTTTCGTCATAAGCAGCAACCTCTTCAATAAGTTTGCCTCTTAATTCAGCTGCTTCTGCTTTTAATTCTTCTGGAATATCAATAATATCGAAAGTTGACCCTTGAGTCTCATCATGCCAAACAATGGCACGGTTCTTCACTAAATCAACAATACCTTTAAAATCTGCTTCATCACCAATGTTCATTACAATTGGCACCGCATTAGACCCTAACATATCTTTAACCTGCTGGCAAACATTCATAAAGTTAGACCCTTGACGGTCCATTTTATTTACGAAACCAATACGAGGTACTTTATAGTTATCAGCTAGTCTCCAGTTAGTTTCTGATTGTGGCTCAACACCATCAACAGCACTAAATAAGAATACTAAACCATCTAATACACGTAAAGAACGGTTTACCTCAACCGTAAAATCAACGTGACCAGGAGTATCTATTATATTGAAGTGATACCCTTTAGTCTCAGGAGTTGGTTGCCCATTGTTAGTTGGGAACTTCCACTCACAAGTTGTAGCAGCAGATGTAATTGTAATACCCCTCTCTTGCTCTTGCTCCATCCAGTCCATTGTTGCAGCACCATCATGTACTTCACCTATTTTGTGAGACACACCTGTATAATAAAGGATACGCTCTGTAGTCGTAGTTTTTCCAGCATCAATATGTGCTGCAATACCTATATTTCTTGTAAATTTTAAATCTCTTGCCATTTCTTATTAAAATCTAAAGTGTGAGAATGCTTTGTTTGCTTCAGCCATTTTGTGAGTATCTACTCTTTTCTTAACAGCTGCACCTTCTTCTTTAGCAGCTGCTAAAATTTCTGATGCTAAACGTTGTGCCATAGATTTCTCGTTTCTTTTTCGAGCATAACCTATTAGCCACTTCATTGCTGTAGAAACTTTACGGTCTGGACGAATTTGCATTGGAATTTGAAATGTTGCACCACCTACTCTACGACTACGTACTTCTACGTGAGGCATAACGTTAGATAAAGCATCTTTCCATGTTTCTAATGCTGTTTTTTCGTCATCTGTTTTCTTTTCTTCTACGATATCTATTGCATCGTAAAACACTTTAAACGCCACAGACTTCTTTCCATCCCACATCATCATGTTAACGAAACGCGTTACTAACTGATCGTTAAACTTTGGGTCTGGTAAAAGAGGCCTTTTTTTCGCTTGTCTTTTTCTCATGTCTTCTTCTTAAAGTTTTTAATTACTTCTTAGGGCGTTTTGCACCATACTTAGATCTACGTTGAGTCCTTCCAGCAACACCTGCTGTATCCAAAGCACCACGAACGATGTGATATCTAACACCTGGCAAATCTTTTACCCTTCCACCTCTAACCAATACTATCGAGTGCTCTTGTAAGTTGTGACCTTCTCCACCGATGTATGCATTAACCTCGTTTCCGTTTGTTAAACGAACCCTTGCTACCTTACGCATTGCTGAGTTTGGTTTCTTAGGTGTCGTTGTATAAACACGAGTACATACACCACGTCTCTGAGGACACGAATCTAAAGCAGCCGATTTACTCTTCTTGGTTATTTTGGCTCTTCCTTTTCGTACTAATTGTGAAATTGTTGGCATATATTTCTATATAAATTTTTGTTAACCCTCTCTTTTGAGGGCTGCAAAGGTAGAAATATATCTTTATTATTCAAATAGTTGTCAATTAATTTTACAAAGAAAATTCTATATTAAATTTTTGACTATACAATTAAATGTATTTTTACGTTGTCTAATAGAAATTGTTTTCAATATATCCTGTATGAAAAAACGGTTATTGTTTGTTTTTTTTATCGTATTTCTAACAAATACTAACCGCTCTATTGGACAAAGCATAAAACTTATAGCTAGTGGCGAATCTAAAGCCGCTACAAAGGAAATAGATTCCGTTGGCTACATAAAGCGTTTCCCTAATTATATCTCTCTAGAAACTGAAGTTTATACCTTAAAAGAAAAGCTAATTCGTCGTGGCTTTATAGACACAAAAATTAAAGACATTATTAAACAAAATGACTCTCTTTTTAATGCCACATTATATATAGGACAAAAGATTAATACTATTAAAGTCTTTTTTAGTTCTGAATTTAATCCTGAATTACTCCAATTTTCCGAAGTTAAAATAGATTCTAATTATTTTGAAGTTGATATTGAAAAACTTGAAACCACCTTAGACTTTCTCAATAAAAGAATAGCCGAACAAGGTGATCCGTTTTCAAGCTTAAAACTTAAAAACTTAAGAAAGGAAAATGAAGATTTAATTTCTGCAGATTTACATATTAAAACAAATCAAAAAAGACGCATTGATAAAATTGTCATTAAAGGTTATGAGAAATTTCCACAATCCTATGTAAAACGATTTCTAAAACTTAAAGCTAGTCAGTCTTTTAATCTTGAAGACATAAAAGCAAAAACCGAAAGGTTACAAGAGTTGCGTTTTGCAAAAGAGATTAAAGCGCCTGAAGTATTATTCACAAACGATTCTACCATACTTTACTTATATACCGAAAAAACAAAGAGTAATAATTTTGATGGCTATTTAGGATTTGGAACTAATGAGAATACTAATAAAATTGACTTTGATGGTTACGTAGATTTAAGACTCGTAAATAATTTAAACTTTGGAGAATCTTTGAGGCTCTTTTATAAAAGTGATGAGATAGACCAGCAGACTTTTGATGTAAAAATAAATGCGCCTTATATATTTGGCTCTCCAATAGGACTAGATGTTGGATTAAATATCTTTAGAAAAGATTCTACATTTTCTACTACCACACAGCAAGCACGAATAAACTATCAGATAAATGCAAATCATAGAATCAGTGCTGGTATAAAGGGTTCTGTTTCTAGTGATTTACTTGACACTAATTCGACATTATTAGATGATTACACTTCTAACTATTATCAAATTGGTTATAATTATATCAAGTCACAATATTACGATCCTTTATTTCCTATTAATTTTTGGTTTAATATCAATTCTAATTTCGGAAATAGAACGCAAAACAATATTGAGCAACAACAGACTGCATTTACGCTAGAAACTTACAAAATCTTTAACCTTAATAACAGAAATAGTGTTTTTTTAAGACTTACAGGTGCATCTTTAAGCTCGGACAATTATTTGGATAATGAACTGTATCGTTTTGGAGGCATAAACTCAATTAGAGGTTTTGAAGAGAATAGCCTGGTTGCCAATCTTTTTGGTGTTATAAATACTGAATATAGATACCGATTGAGTAACAGTATCTATGTACACTCTGTAATTGATGCCGCATATTTTGAAAACGATATTACAAATACAAAAAACAAACTTTTTGGCTTCGGGTTTGGATTGGGCCTTTTAACCAAAGCTGGGCTATTTAAGCTTAATTACTCTAGCGGTAAAACAGAAAATATTCCCTTTAGATTATCAGATTCTAAAATTCATGTGAGTTTAACTGCTACATTCTGACTTGGTTTAATACTTTTGCAAAATGAAAAACGAAACAACAGTATTTGGATTACGGGCAATCATTGAGGCTGTAAATTCTGGTGAACAAATTGATAAAATTTTTCTTCAGAAAGGAATGAGAGGCGAACTTTTTCAGGAACTTGAACAAGTTATACGACAAGCAAGAATTAATGTATCATATGTGCCAGTTGAAAAGTTGAATCGTTTATCTAAAGGCAATCATCAAGGTGCTGTTGCTCAAATATCACCAGTGGCTTTTCATAATATTGAAGATTTAGTCATCAATACTATTGAATCTGGAAAAACACCATTATTTCTTCTATTAGATCAATTGAGTGATGTTCGTAATTTTGGAGCTATAGTTCGTACCGCAGAATGCACAGGTGTCTCTGGAATAATTATTCAGAAAAAAGGTGGAGCTCCAATAAATGGCGACGCTATTAAAACCAGTGCTGGTGCTGTATTTAAAATTCCTATTTGTAAAGTAGACCACATTAAAGATGCTGTATTTTATATGCAAGCTTCTGGCATAAAAGTCATTGCTGCAACCGAAAAAGCTAAAAATTTTATTTATGATGTTTCCCTAAATGAACCTTGCGCAATTATCATGGGTTCAGAAGGTCGTGGGATAAATCCTTCTGTTTTAAAAGCAGCTGATGAACAAGCTAAACTTCCAATCTTAGGAGAGATAGAATCTCTTAATGTATCTGTAGCTTGTGGTGCTTTCTTATATGAAGTTGTTAGACAACGCCAGTAGACTAATCATTCTTCTTCACTCTTTTTAAAAGTATATTTTATTTCAATTTCAGATTCAGGGATTTCATTATCGAGAATTTCAATAAAATTACCATCTTCATCAAAATGTTTCATAAATGGATCATCGGCTTCATTATAAGTCTCAGTTTCCCAAATATATCTTTCAGGCTTAGCGATATGACTTCTAAACAATAGTGCAAAAACAAAACCTGTAATAAGACCTCCTAAATGGCCTTCCCATGACATGCCTTCTTTTATAGGAAACACATACCAAATCGCACTACCATATAAAAAAATAATAATTAACGACAATGCAATTAATCTATAGTGCTTTGCAAAAATACCCTTGAAGAAGATAAAGCTCACTAGCAGATAAATCACACCACTTGCACCTATATGATTACCAGACTTACCTATAAGCCAAGTCAGAAAGCCCGAAATTATAACACCATAAAACAATATACGCCATGCTATTTTATTGTAAAAGTAAAATAGCGCCATTGACAAGACTAAAAGCGGAATAGAATTATTATATAAATGACTTAAGCTTGAGTGAAGAAATGGACTTGTAAATATTCCTAAAAGACCTTCAGGCTTATTAGGATATATACCAAAATGTCTTATACCAGAATCTATACGAACTTGATACCAAAACACCAACCAAATAGAAAAAACTAATAGTAACGGGTAGACTATTACTGAGGTTGAATATTTAAATTGTTGCTGACTCATACACAAATTTAATAGTAGTTTGTCAAAATTCTAACCAAGTAATGTTTTAATGAAATATTGTCAGTCATAATTAACTCAATATAGTCTATTACCAAATCGAAAGAATTATAATCAAAGTAATAATTAACAATTCATTAGTATAAAATTAAAAATGAATTAAGATTTTCTTTGCAAAAACAATAAAAAAATGTAAAATTTGATGAATATAACTAAATCAATCACTTATATGAAAACAAATTTTACGAGAATATTTATATTATTATTCTCATTGGTATTTCAATTTTCTAATGCTCAAGAGAAAGAAATCTCAGGTACAGTTACTGATGTATCTGGCGTTCCTATACTTGGTGTTAATGTATTAATTAAAAATACCACCACTGGAACTCAAACAGATTTCGACGGTAATTATACTATAAATGCCAAAACTGGAGACATTATTGTATTCAGTTATCTCGGAATGAAAACTCAGGAAATAACTGTTTCTGAATCTACTAGAATAGATGTCAAAATGGAAGAAGATAGTGAAGCACTTGAAGAAGTTGTTATCACTGCTGTTGGTATTAAACGTAAACCTGATGAGATTACTACTGCCTATGAGAATGTTAAAGCTAATGAGATTGTTGCAGCAAACAACCCTGACGCAGTACAAGCATTAGCCGGAAAAGTATCTGGTTTACAGATTAATACAACAAATACAGGAGTAAACCCGAATACAGATATAATCTTAAGAGGAACCAGGTCTCTATCTGGATCTAATAGTGCTTTAGTAGTTATAGATAATGTGATATCAACTGCAAATACTTTATCTGATTTAGACCCCGAAGTTATTGAATCCATAAACGTATTAAAAGGTCCTAATGGTGCCGCACTTTATGGATCTAGAGGTGGTAATGGAGTAATTGTTGTAACTACAAAAAAAGGAGAAAGAAATCAAGGAAAGCTTAATATCACATATACAGGAACTGTAACCTTTGAAGATATTGCATTCTTACCTAATCTACAAGACCGGTATGGTAAAGGATATTGGGGTGAAATAGATGCATTTGACCAAGGATCTTGGGGTCCAGAATATGATGGCTCTTTACAACCTGTAGGACTTCCGTTTCCTACAGTTAACGATTTTAGAACTGGTACATATGAATTTATAGAAGATAATATGGATCGTTTTTTCCAAACAGGTCTAACAACTCAAAGCACTATAAGTTTATCTGGAGGTGATAGAGATGGATATTTTTCATTGACTGCTAATAGGCGTGACACCGAAGGAATCATAGAGAGAGATGATTTTACTAAGGATTTCTTTTCTCTTAGTGCAGGAAAGACTTTTGGCAAATTTAAAGTATCCGGTATCGCACGGTTTACCAATGAAAATCAATCAGTTGCTTCTTCAATTTTCGATGGCACAGGGACACAATCATTAAGCGGTGTATATTCAAATTTAGCTCAAATACCTAGTGATGTTGACCCAAGGGTATTCAGTTCAGGTGATAATGGCGATCACTGGACAGCTTTTGGTAATAGCCCTTATTGGGTTAGAGATAATCAAAGAAGTAATTCTGATAGCAAACGTTCAGATTTAAGTGCTGAAATAAGCTATCAATTCAATGATAACATCAGTACTGTATTAAGAAGCAATGTTGTAACCTTTAGAAACGATAGAGTTAGGTACAATAACGATTACATTGCCAATTACACAATTACTGGTGATGCACGAGATATACAGTCATCTCTTTCTGTGCTTAAATCAAATAGTACTCGTTTATATACTGATTTAATTACTAATTTTAATTATCAGCTTACTGATGATATTGAGTTGAAATCTCTCATAGGATTCAACGCCACACAAAGGGAAAGTTCTTTTTTGCAAACCTATGGAGAGCAGTTAACTTTACCAGGATTATATACTGTAGATAATATCTCTACAGGTACGGTTGTAACTGACGGTAATACAAAATACAGCCAACAAGCAGTATTTGCAAATATTGACCTTAGCTATAAAGACTTTTTATTTTTAAATCTAACTGGTCGTCAAGAATGGGACTCAAGACTACAGTCTCCTGGTAGAGACATAAATGGAATAGATTTCTTTTATTGGTCGGCGGGAGCTGCTTTTATTCCAACAAAAGCATTTCCAGAAATAAAATCTGATTTCTTGCATAAAGCAAAATTTTCTACCGGATATGTTAGAGTAGCAAATATTTCAGCTCTAGATGAACATGATTTATTTGACACAGGATTTAGACCTGCATCATTTCCTTTCCCTTCGGGCATAAACTCATTTATTATTCCTTCATCTACTTTCGATGCTAATATTGAACCTGAGTTTATAAATACATTTGAAGCTAATCTAAACTTAGAGCTTTTAAAGCGCGGTGGAATCCCAAGAATTACTTTGGATGGTAGTTATTCTTTTTACACTAATGATAACCAAATATTAAATGCATCAGTATCAAGTGCTACAAGTGTTTCCTCTGCTGGAGTTAATGTTGGACAGACAGAAACTAATGCCTTCGAATTAGACTTAGGTTTAACACCAATAAAAACAGACGATTTAGAAGTAAATTTAAATTTTGGCTATGCGTCTCAACGAACTGTTGCTACAAAAATTACTGAAGATTCTGATATCATTGGTTCAGGCTCTCCTGGAATATATGCAATAAGAGGTCAAGAATTTCCATTAATTAGAGGGTCAGCTTATGAACGAGATGATCAAGGGCGAGTTTTATTAAACTCTGATGGCTCACCTCAAGTCGCAACTGATTTAAAAGTGCTTGGTAGAACTACCCCAGATTATATCTTGAATTTTGGAGGTCAGATAAAATATAAAGGATTTACTCTAAGTGCTACAGCAGACTACAGAACAGGACACGTATTCTATTCAGGCATTTATAATAATTTAACGGGGCAAGGGCGTAGTTTTATTACTGCCGAAAATGGACGTGGACATTTTATATTTCCAAACTCTTCAGTTGCTGGTTCTGGTGTAACCAATACTACTGTACTAACAGGACCATCTTACGGAGGTCCTACTCCTTATGCGCAATACCAATCGTTTGTTCAGAGTGGTGATTTTACAGGAGTGGATGAGAATTTCGTATTAGACGCTACAGCATTTAAGTTGAGAGAAGTATCTTTGAGTTATGTTTTTCCATCGAAATGGTTAGAAAATACATTCATTAATGGACTTTCTATCGGTGTCAGTGGAAGAAATTTATTAGTAGTATTACCAAAAGAAAATAGAGGTTATAATGACCCAGAAATTGGTTCAGGTATTGGAGGTTATGCTCAAACGCCGCCGACAAAATTTTATAACTTTAATGTAAAACTAAATTTCTAAATAGCTATGAAAACTATAAAACATATATTATTGACCTTAGTAGTATCAGTCGTATTTATCAGCTGTGAAGATGTATTGGTAAATGAAGACCCTAATGGTGTTGTAATTGATGATTTAGCACCAGAAGTAATAATGCCAGGAGCGCAGACTGTAAACGCTGCGACATTTATTTCAACAATGAATGGTTTAGGTAACTTAATGGTAGCAACCTGGTCTGGTAATGCACAACAGGTGCAAGCACCATATTTTACAGAATTTCAATACCAATTTACCACAGATTTTTATTCCGCAATTTGGGACAACTTAATGACGCGTACTGGTAACTTTACCTTTATAATCAATAACCAAAATGAAGGTAATTATGATTATTACAAAGGGGCTTCTAAAATCTCAAGAGCATTTTATTTTCAGTACTTAGTCGACTTATATGGTGACATTCCATTTTCAGAATTACATCAACGTGGTGGTAATTTATTTCCAGCTTATGATAATCAGGTAGATGTATACATTAGCTTGATAAATGACCTAAATGATGCTATTGACCAGATATCAAATACTGATGTCAATTCGGTAATAGATATGGGAACAAATGACGTTATGATGAATGGAGATATGGACAAATGGATAAGGTTTGCCAATACCATAAAGCTTAGATTAATTGTTAGAATGTACGATTATGCTCAAAACAATGCAGATGTAAATACATTTCTTAACCAACAAATAGCTAGTCTTAATCAATCATCAGTTATGTTTTTAGGTGTAGGTGATGATGTAACAATTAATCCAGGTTATGCAGATACCTCTGAACAAATGAGCCCTTTTCCAAACACTTATGGTTATGCTGCTGGACAATTTGGAAATGCGGGAAATATAACTTTTGGAAATAGAGCTACTGGACCTACAACATTCTTAGTTGAATATCTAAATGGTACTAGTACTGGTGTTATGGATAACCGCTTAAGTAGACTATATGCTCTAAGAGGTGCGCAAACATCCATTGAAGGTAATACACAAGGCGGAAGTGGGTTACCATCGAGTTTTGGACCTGGATTATTAAATTCCCCATCTCAAGATGGGTACATTATGACAGCTTCTGAATCCTTATTTTTACAATCTGAAGCCGTCTTTAAGGGAATTCTTTCTTCTGGAAATGCAAAAGCTTTATTTCAAGATGCTATTACATCATCTTTCGATAGGCTAGGTAGTAACATAGGAAGTTACTTAGTAGATTCAGATAATATAAGTGGAATAGGATGGGATGGTACAACCAATAAAATTGAAGCCATAATTACCCAAAAATGGATTGATCTTGGAGGTACTAACGGAATAGAGACTTGGATAGAATTTTCAAGAACTGGATTCCCAAGCAATATGCCTTTACCAGATATAACTAATAGGCCTAATAGACCTGTAAGGTTATTATATCCAACATCTGAGTATGCCGGAAATACTGCTAATGTTACACCTTTTAATCAAAGTATTGATACTGCATTCAATACTCCTATATTTTGGGACATTAATTAAGAAAAACTATGAAAAAAATAAAATCAATATCAATACTTATACTATCTCTTATCTTAGCTTTATCATGCTCTGATGATGACCGTCAAGAGATTGAAAACGAATTTGCAAATCTTCCATTTGTGGTAGGATTTGACAGAACAAGTGACAGCTATGTTTTTTTACCTGCTGACACTACCCCAATTAATGAAAGTGTTTTTGTTACTCTTTCGAGTGGCCCTAACGGTTTATATTCTGATGAAGATATTACAGTGAGATACGAATTAGATGCTACAACAAATGCCATATTAGGAACAGAATTTCAAATAAATAATACATCAGATTCATTTACAATTCCTGCCGGTAGAGAGGTTGCTACTACTACTTTAGATTACACTATCTTCCCTGAAAATCTTCCTTTTGATGAACAGAAAAGTGTTATGATTAATCTTATATCTGAAGTCGAAGGTGTTTCTGCAGGTGAACAATTTGCAACTGTAGAAATTCTTTTTGAACGTTGTGCTCCTCCTTTGGTTGGCTCCTTCACAGCAGCTAACACAGTTAATGGTTCCTCAAATGGAGATGGTGAATCTGTAAACATTGTTGCATTAGAATGTGACACTTATCGAGCAGACAATTTACCAAATTTTAATGGAGTATTTTCATGGGATTTTGTATTAAATGCTGATGATACCATAACTATAATAGGAACACTTGGTGATTTTTCAAATGTAGTTTCTGGTTCAGGTGTATTATTACCAAATGGAACTATACAAATTAATAACATGGACGTTGAAGCTGCGGCTTCAGGCATGAGTTTTGACTTAATTCCTAATTAAAAAAGATAACTATGAATACTAAATTTTTAAAACTATTTACATTTTTTCTTTTAGCTAGCATTGTAGTTATGTCTTGCGATGATAAAGATAGTATTGAAAGAACTGGAAAACCTAGTTTAACAATAGATAACTCAACAGTTACAGTTACTGAAGGAGAAACAGCTACATTTAATTTTACTGTAGAATATCCTGTCTCTACAAAAATTGATATCAGGATTGACGTTTTAGATGAGAACGAAAATCCAATACCTACTGCTGTAGCTATTGGAGACCCTAATTCTGGCAATGGTTATAGCCCAATAGATCTTGATGATATATTTGTACCATACCCAACATGGTTTGATTCTGGCTGGTTTAATTTTGGATACTTAGGCGGCTCAGGATATGTTGCCACATTTGACCCTTTCACCGAGAACTTTAGTATAGATATAAATACTTTGGTTGAAGATATTGCGAATCCAACAAAGATTATAAAACTTAGGTTAAGCGCTACTTCTGAAATGGCCGCAAGTATTGATGAAATAATTACTATCAATATAGAAAATTTAATTAGTGATAACCTAATTTCTAGATTTGAATGGGACGGATCTTATTCAGCAGATCCTTGTAGTGATATAGATTTTGATTTAGAGTTATACTACGAAGGCGCTTTTACTGATTTTAGTTATGGCAGTTGTCCTGAGGAAATAACAATTTCTGGTTCTGACCCAGATGGGACATATGTTTTAGATGCTAGTCTTTGGGAAACTTTCATCCCTGAAGATTTAGATATTCCTGTTACACTTAGCTTTATAAAATCAGGGGTTTTTGTAGAATCGGTTGACCTTTCTTCTTTATTCCCATCAAACAATGGCGGATTAAATCAAGGCAATGGTAGTGCAATTACGTCATATACAATTGTTAAAAGCGGTAATAATTATACCATCACAGATTCTAGTAATAATATTGTTGCTCAAGGAAGATTTGCTAGCAATAAAATATCTTTAGATGAAAAACGTATTTTGAAGGCAAATATGGAATAATAAATTCAAAATTTACTATTTTAAAAGCCACTCAAATGAGTGGCTTTTTTTTAGATTATTTAACCTATGAATACTCCTTTAGCAGAACGTTTACGTCCTAAAACTCTTAATGAGTATATTAGTCAGACTCATTTAATTGGAAAAGATGGCGCGCTCTTTCAGCAAATAAAAAGCGGTGTTATACCTTCTCTTATTTTATGGGGACCACCAGGTATTGGTAAAACTACTTTAGCCAATATTATTGCAAATGAATCTGAACGTCCATTTTTTAAGTTAAGTGCCATTAATTCTGGTGTTAAGGATATTCGTGAAGTCATTGATAAGGCAAAAAAAAGTGGCGGTTTATTTACAGCTAAGAACCCTATTTTGTTTATTGATGAAATCCATAGATTCAGTAAATCTCAACAAGACTCTTTATTAGAGGCTGTTGAAAAAGGTTGGGTAACATTAATTGGCGCTACAACTGAAAATCCAAGTTTTGAGGTCATTCCTGCCCTACTTTCTCGATGTCAAGTTTATATCCTAAATTCTTTTAGTAAGGATGATCTAGAAGCCTTATTAAAACGCGCAATGAATGAAGATGAGCTGCTTTCAAAAAAGAAAATAAAACTCAAGGAAACTGAAGCTTTGCTTAGACTTTCAGGTGGAGACGCTAGAAAATTACTTAATATTTTTGAGCTCATAGTCACATCATACGACCAAGATAAGATTACAATCACTAATGAGGCTGTTTTAAAACAAGTACAAACCAATACCGCGCGTTACGATAAAACTGGAGAGCAGCATTACGATATTATTTCGGCATTTATAAAATCTATAAGAGGTAGCGACCCAAATGCAGCTGTATACTACCTAGCTAGAATGATTGAAGGTGGTGAGGATGTAAAATTTATTGCGCGTAGGTTATTAATCTTAGCCAGTGAAGATGTTGGCAATGCTAACCCAACTGCTTTAGTTATTGCTAATAACACATTTCAAGCTGTATCTGTTATTGGCAATCCAGAATCTAGAATAATTCTAAGTCAATGTGCTACATATCTAGCAAGTTCTCCAAAAAGTAACGCTGCTTACCAAGCCATCGGTAAGGCACAACAATTAGTTAAAGAAACGGGCGACTTATCTGTGCCTTTATCTATTAGAAATGCCCCAACAAAACTCATGAAAGAGATTGGATACGGAGATAATTATAAATATTCGCACAACTACGAAAACAACTTTGCAGACCAAGAGTTTTTACCCAAAGAAATCAGTAATACCAAATTATATGACCCAGGTAATAACCCAAGAGAAAATGCACAACGTCAATTTTTAAAACAACTCTGGAAAGAAAAATACGGTTATTAAAATTTAATGTTCAGTTCTTTTTTGGTATCGTTTTCTGAATAAAACCATTTATCACCTTCCTTAAAAACAATAGCATTTTTACCTTTAACAGCATATACATTAGGAGCGGCAGTTTTATAAAGAATCATAATAATTTTAGGAGATGCGTCAACAAGTTGAAATCCTTTTTCGATAGGCTGAGCATAAAGTAAATCTGATTTTACCTCAGATTTCTCTTTAAGCATTTTTCCCTTTTTAATGCTTTCTGCTTCAATCTTCTTACTAGCAGCATCAGTTTCCGCTTTAGTTTTTTCTAATACTCTTTGACGCTTTAGAGCTTCTACCTCTTTCTTTAGCCTCTCTACCTCTGCTTTGGCATTCTCAGCTTCTTTATTACTTTCTTTAGTGTTTTCAATCTTAGCATGGATTTCAGCTTCTTTTTCTAATGTAACTTTAGAAGAAGCATCGTATTTATAATTTAAGAATTCTATACTTTTGAATGCTTCTCGAATAGCTATAGGATATGCTTTAGCATATTCTTTCACTTTAGTTGTTCCAATATCTGATAGAAATATTTGTTTGCCCTTACAATCTTTTAACTCTATTTGAATCTTATTCTTAAATATTCCAGGTAATTTTATCACATCAACATACATCCCCAAACACCGATTCCTAAACAAATCCTCTGGCAGTTCTTCCTCGTCAAAATATACTTCAAAATTCTCCTTTTTAAATAAATAGCGTACTAATGTACTAGTCCTATATTTGTCTTTACCGTCAGAAAATTCAAACTGTAAAGGCACAACCACATACTTATAATTGTTTATATCTTTCTGCGCAAAACCTTTACAACTTATACCTAGAATCGTTAAAATTAAAACTAACTTTTTGAACATTTTTATGTGTTTAAATACGTGTAAATATAGTTCTTGTTTTCTAATTATAATCTAAAACAACTCTTTTAGCCTTGCCAGATGAGTTATTTGCTTAAATTTATTCGTCTTATTGGTATTTGAATAATCAAAATGAATCGCATCTATACCCACATCAATGGCTCCCTGAATGTCGGCCTCGAGATTATCCCCAATCATTATACTATTTTCTGCTCGTGCATTTGCCAAATCTAATGCAAAATTAAAAATCTTAGGGTTTGGTTTTTTTACACCCACCATTTCCGAATTAGTAATTGTTGCAAAATACTGCTTGAGGTTTGAAGCTTTCATTTTGTTTTCCTGAGCTTCTTCAAAACCATTAGTTATAATATGCAACTCATATTTCTTGCTAAGATAGTTTAGTACATCATGTGTACCATCGAAAACATGATTAAATGAAGATAAATACGTAATGTAATCTTCAGACAATACATGTATTAACTCGTTAGAAATCGACACACCTATCTTATCAAAAGCATCTTTTAATCTACCATATCTCAACTCAGCTTTTGTAACCTTTTCTTCTCTGTACAATTTCCAATACTGAAAATTTATTGGCTCATAGACATTCAAAAAATCTTTTAAGCCTACATCTATATGATGTATATCAAAAATTTTCTCGAAAGTTAAACCAGAGTTTTTATCAAAGTCCCACAAGGTGTGGTCTAAGTCAAAAAAAATATGCTTAATTGTATTACTCATTTACTGAATTTAAAGTAAGGTTAAAGAGCTCTCTGAAACCTCTCCAAGCATTATCATTACTAACAGAATAGTTATGAAATACAGGACTAAATGTACCGTCTACCTGTTTAATGTTTTCTATAAAACGTAATAGGTTTTCCTTCTTATCTAGTAAAGACTCATATTTTAACAAGGCAAAATCCATAAAATGATACGGATGAATTTGTAATGGAGTTTGTACTTCGTAGTCTAAATCATAAAACAAAAATGGTGTACATGTTCCTGCTCTAAAACCCAACTCATTAATATAACCCATAGTATGCTCTTGAGGTATTTCTAACTCAACCGCATTTCTATATGTCGTTGGAAGATTAAGCTTGGAGTGCGAATTTCTGATAGCAAGTAAATTTACATTTGTTATACTCTCTAGTTTTTGTTTTTCTTTTTTTAGAATTTTTAAATCCTCTAATGCAAAATATGAAGCTTTTAAGCCTATATTGCAATAATCACCTACAGATTTTATTAACGATACAAATTGTTTTTTATTAATACTTATGTTTTTATCGTAGGTAGAGTAAGCACCAATTAAAAAGAAAAATGTAAACTTAAAGGATACACTTTTTTGCCTATTTATTATCCAATTAAAAGTATCGAACGGATCTTTTTTAAATCCTGACAAAACAGAAACTCGCTCATAAAATTGTCTAAATTTAAGTCTAAAAACATCTCCTAAAACGCCACCAATAGTTCTTAGTAATCCTTTATATTTATATTTATACGCACTTGGAACATCAATAATAGGTGCCACATTATACTTACGAGAAGGAAATTGATAATTAGGAAAACGCTCTTGCAAAACAGTTTTTAATTTAAAAGCCCAAATATCTACAATCGGCATATCTAGAAAACCTTCCTTTTTAGCTAAACTTTCTGTTGCTAAAAACCGTCCATAATCATCATTGACATGAGGCAAATACTCCTCATAACGACTCAACAAATAAAAAGAAGCAGCGAAAATATCGTAAGGTAAATTACTACGTTCTCCAGTTGCAAAAAACCCTTTTGTATCATCCCAATCATTAACAACGATATCTATATCAGATAAGCCTTGTTCAAAAAGCAGGCTATGACTCCTTACAAATATCTCATTACTTAATGGTTGTTTAGCATATGACATTTTTATTGAATCGTGTGCAATAAAATCTTCAATTTTTGATGTAAAAGACACTTCTACTCCCAAAATACGCTTACATAAATGCTTAAATGTATATGTTAATCTAGGCGTAATTTTATGTGTGTAAACTAGGAGCATCTATTACAATATATTTTCATCAGCAAAACTAAAGTATGCTTTTTCTGTTATAATCAAATGATCTAGAACTTTTATATCTAGACTCAACGCAGCTGTTTTCATTTTTTGGGTAATATTTTTATCAGCTTCACTTGGTTTTAAAGTTCCTGACGGGTGATTGTGACATAAAATCAAAGCAAGAGCTCCAACCTCAAGAGCCTGTTTTAATACCAATCGCACATCAACTAAAGTGCCAGTAATTCCACCTTTACTAAGTTGTTGTTTATGCATAACTTTATTGGAGTTATTTAAGTACAGAATCCAAAACTCTTCATGAGACAACTCTCCTAGTATTGGTTGCATAATATCATATACGTCTCTACTGCTCTTTATTTTTTCTTGTTTTACAGCATCTTCTAATTTACGTCGTCGTCCTAATTCTAGAGCTGCAGCTATGGTAATAGCTTTTGCCTCACCAATGCCTTTAAAAGATTGCAATTGCTTTAGAGATAATTTACCCAAAGTATTAAGATTATTATCTACACTAGCCAAAATTCGCTTGCATAAATCTACAGCACTTTCTTCTTTACTACCTGAACCAATAAGTATCGCAACTAATTCTGCATCACTTAAGGTAGACTTTCCTTTATCCCTGAGTTTTTCACGAGGTTGATCATCTTGTGACCAGTTTTTAATTGAAAATGAAGTCGGCTTTTCTGACATGCACTAAAGATAAAAAATTGTAAATTTCAGAATCAATTAAAATTCAATTATTATGAAATCATTTTTTGAAAACGGCGTATATAACGAAATCTCGACGCGAATAAATAATCTAAACGAAGATACAAAAGCACAATGGGGAAAAATGAACCCTGGACAAATGCTTTATCATTGCCAAATGCCATTAAATATTATTCTAGAAAAAGAAGACTATGGTGTAAAACCTAACTGGTTGGTTAATCTATTATTTAAGAAATCAATGTACAGTGATAAGCTATGGCGAAAAAATATGCCAACAGCACCAGGTTTTAAAATTACTGATGACAAAAATTTTGAAACTGAAAAAACAGAAATTATGACTCTTATTAACGAATTGAATGCGCAACGCGAAAGAGAAGACTGGCAACCTCATCCTGCATTTGGAAAGCTTACTAAAGACCAATGGGGCAAAATGCAATACAAGCATTTAGATCACCATTTAAGGCAATTTGGTGTATAGACTCAAATGCCGGTAAATTATGAAGTACCCTCCAAAACATCATCAAGATAATGACATCAATCACATGATTGAAGTGATTAAAACCTACCCACTTGCTACGGTAATTTCTGTAAAAGATAACCAACCACTTATTACCCATTTACCTTTAATATTAGAAGGCAACAAGCTTATTGGGCATATAGATATTTATAATCCTCAAGCCCAGCTATTGAAAGACAATAATGATGTCACCATCATATTTGCTGGCCCTGAATGTTACATCTCTCCAAGTGTATATACGACAACACAATTACCTACATGGAATTATATTAAAGTACATCTCAAGGGCAAAGTAAAAGCTATTGAAAGTAAAGCAGCTTTAAAACAGTCACTAATAACCATGACTGAATTCTTAGAAGCGCCTGACCACAAGTACGTTCTTGAACCAGATAATCCAAGACTAGATAGAAATCTAAATTATATTGAGATGTTTGAAATAGAAATTACCAATTGGGAAGGCAAGTTTAAGCTCTCTCAAGACAAAAACCCAAGAGATACTAGAGCAGCACGAGAAGCGTTGATAAAAACCAACCAAGAAAGTATAAAACAGTTTTTAGATAACGTGTTCGCATCATAAATTAAACATTTAATTAAAGAATGAAATCGAATTTATTTAAAGTTCTAATTATAATATTATTTGTCTCCTCTTGTAATAAAAAAAAATGGAATTCAGTTAATATTCACTCAACGTCAAATGATTCAGTAACCAAAAGTTCAAAAGTATTTTATCAAAATAAGTATTCAATTTATGGGGCAAAAAGAAGCACTAAAGGCATTATTTTAGATTCAGCAACTTTAAAGCAATCATCAGGTAAATTTGTTCTTGGCATTATTGATAATAACTCTCCATTAAATAAACTAATTGTCTTTTATGATAATGATACATTAGGAACACCTATGTTAAATGATAAAAATATTTACAACTATTGCCTTCTAAACGAAATTGTATCAATGAGAAAAAAAAATACTATTTTAAACTGCTCTATTGACAATTATTATGAAGATGTATTTGGTGAATATCATGAAAAATATATCAATTATAGCTTTACAACAAGTGATAACGACACTATTGCATTACAAAAAAGTATTTATTCAAAAGTAAATGACAAACTTGTAACATTTCATTTTCTTACTGAAACTGAAGAAAAATTTTATGAGTTACAGGAAATGTCTGAGCAATTTGCTAGTCAAGTAGAAGATTAAAACTTTACCTTTGATAGATATTTTAAGATTGACTTAATGCAAAACCAAAATATAATAAACTACCTAAAAGCCGTATTAGATAATATGCCAACTGATTGGCTCGATTTAACTACGCATCGTCTAGATATCTACAACGAAAAGTTAGCCAAAACAGAATTTATAACAGAATTTGAAAAGCTATATAATGCCAATAACTTTGAAGCATCAATACTTCAAACCTTACCTACCGCATATGACTATATTAGGCTAGGCCATCCTTTGTCTTCAGTGTTTGAATGGGCAATTGCACAAATCCATGGAATTCAATCCGAATATGTAATTAATTTTTCGTCGCAGACCATGCCAATTCTGGCAGTTCTAAGAAAGAATTTACTCGACAACAAAAACACATTAATTGCCTACAAAGAGAAATTACCTAATAACTTTAATGCCGAACTTTTAAAACGCGTTTACGGGTATAGTTTTAAAATAAAACAAATTCAGAATGCGGAAGCTATACCTGAATTTAATGGTCGAGTAATTTATGTGTCTAATGAAGACACTATTACTACTAACCTACTCAATCCAAATATTGATTTTTATATAAATCTTTATGAAAATTTAGGCAGTGTTATTTTAATTAATGGCAAACAAAACCAAAGCTACATTTCTGAAATTCAGCATGTAAGACGTCGAGAAAGTATTGCCATGACACCGCAAAACACCTTGGTGGCTTTAAAAGCTTTAGTTAAAAACTCAACTTTGGAAACTCAAAACAGCAATCGTGAAGCTAATAAGCAAGAGGTTTTAAAATCTATCAAAACCATTACTGCAACCACAGGAAAACCATTAGTTGGTTCAAGCGGATTATCTATACAATATGCAATTATGATGGGATTGATTGACGATGCCCAACAAAACCACCATGGCAAAGCCATAAAATTTATTGTACCAACTAATTGTTACGGCGGTACAAACGACCAAGCCAGACGTGTTGCTGCTTGTAATCACAATGTAGCTATTGTAGACTTAGAAGTGGATGGCGACAATGATATGGTAAGCAGTCTAAAAACTGTTTTGGATACTATTGCAGCCCAAGATGCCATTCCATATATCATTGCAGAAATTCCGACTAACCCAAGAGTTGAAGTTCCTGACTTAGAGGAGCTAAAAGCAGTTTTAACCAAAGTCCGAAAAACATCCTCTGGTGCTAATGCTACTTTACCTGTTTTTATATTAGACCAAACCTTTTGTCCAAACATTCAGTTTTTAGCTGAAGGAGAACTGTTAGCAACAGGAAAAGCCATCTCTTATGCAAGTGGCTCTAAGTTTCCGAGTGGAGGAAAATGCACCGCTGGCTATTGTGTAGGTAATAAAAACACTGAACGTCTTATGGAGAGGATTGCTATTCATTTATCCCTTTGTGATAATGAAGCTACCGATTTTCAGTATGCGATTTTAGCGGAGCAAATGCCATCTATGAATCAAAGAGTTGAAGCAGCTTATAAGAATACTAGAGCGTTTGTAAACTTTATAAGTAAAAAATTACCTGAAGCTAAAATCAATTTTGTATCAGAAGAATTGGCAAAGCGTGGGTTTACACCATCTGTTTTTTCTTTAGACCTACCGACAAAAGGGAATACTGATGAAGAACGAGAAACTTACAAGCGACAACTAAATCATAAGCTCATTAATTTAATGATTACCAGAATCCCAAGTGAGAGTAAGTACTGTGTCAGCTATGGACAATTAAAAGGTTGTTATTGGACCATCCCAGCAACCTCAACACAGGGTACTACTAAAGAAGGCGATAAAGATTACATTGCTCGTGTCGCACTTTCTGGTCATATGGATTTAGAACGTCATAAAGAGGTGTTTTTAGAGTTTGTTGGAGGGATTTAGTTAGACCTAATAAAATCCAACATTATTATATATCTATTCATCTATACTTGTTATAGATTTATAATGTTTTGAAATACGCTCATTAAATTGTTTTGCTATATATTTTTTGTTTCTAACTGCGCTTTGTCTAAGTTTCAAAATTGGTTTACCCTTTCTATCATACTTTAGATTTTTAACACTAATATCTACATCTATAATTTTTGACCATCTTGGGTTTAGAGAATCGTCAGCCAAAATAAATTCAAGTAAGAAATCTGCATTCCTCTCAGATATAGATAAATCATAGGTTATACAGTACCGAGTTATATCGGTAAAAGTAATAGAATTATCATCTGATATTTCGAGCCAAATTTCTTTTAAACAATCATGAAATTGATTTGAACTGAAATAATCCATGTAAAATGATCTAGCCCAAAGAATCAAATCCAAAATAGTTCTTTTGTAATATTTTGGGTCTTTTTCACCAATCAAGGATAATATTAATTCTTTAGTCATTTTGTCAAACAGACCCAACATAGACTTAAGCATATATTTTCGCTCCGAATTACTAATTAAATGAGCTGCTTTTAAAACCTTAGACGCATGTATAATATAAGTTGATTTATCTAATGTATCTGTTGGATATTGTTTCAATTTTGCAATCTGAGAAACTAAACTTGCATTTTCCGGCACCTTGCCGGCATAAAAAATACTTGGATTTAACCACCACTCATCTAAAATATTATCAGCTAGATAAATTTCATTTTTAGAACTATATGCCAAAGACGACAAATATTCCTGAATGGTCAAGTGGAAAAATCTAAATTTATTAGTTTCGTTATTGTAAATTAATATGTTAGAATTAGTTCCAATATTCTCCAAAAATTCTTCTGGGTTTTTTAAAATTTCTACAGGTCTTTCAACCTTTAATTTCTTTAAAAACTTAAGTAATTCTTCTCTACTAATTTCTTTTGTGTTATTGTAATGCATTTTACCTGCAATTTCCTTCAATACATATAACCTCTCTTTTAATTTATATTGTTGAGATACACCTCTTTCTTTATCCCATTTATCCAAGAATAAATCCATAAATTTTTCGTAAAGTTCAGTAATGTTCCTTGGCAAATCCTTCGGGTCAATCTTATCTTCTTTAAATAAAATTGCTAATAATATTGTTGTTAAGGGTGTTTTAGGAAATGCATTAACAATCTCACCCTTAGTAACCATTGCAACAAATGACTCTGCTTGTTGACCATCAGGTATAATTTTTTCACCAACTTTCACTAACTCTCCTAGGTTCAAAGACATTAATTCAAACTGATCAAAAATTGAATCAAGCTCCAAATCATTTTTAACAATATCAGAGGTTCTAGAAGATAAAATGATTTGAATATTGTAATCTGAAATAGCGAAAGCTTTAATTTCATTTATGATTTTTTTTCTAAGATCTAGGTTCTGAACTTCATCTAGTCCATCAAGTAAAAATAAAATGTCTTGGTTATCATAATCAGCTATATCAAAACTGTGTTTTGTTAAATTATAATAAAAATCATCTATGTAATTAGACACTGGTGTTATCGAGTCATTATTCAATTTATTAAGTTCAATGTAGAAAGCTATTGAATTTGGTTTTGACAATATAAAATCTTTGCCTATTTTTTTTAGTATTGTGGTTTTCCCTGAGGTTGCGATACCATGCAGAAATAATGACCGTCTATTTTCAATAATTTTCTTAGTATCAGGCAAGAATCTCACCGGCAGTTTAGTCGTATGTCCTTCTAAATATTTCTCCCTATCTTTTTCGAATTTAGTACTCCTAGCTTTTACAGATAACTCAAATTCACCAAAATTATCAATATTTATATCAAAATCAGTTTGTAAAAACTTTAAGGATTTGTTCTGCAACACATCGGTGAGCATTTGCTCATTGAATTTAGTCAGAAGTACATTTTGGTTTTTGTTTACTACAAGATTAGTTAATCCTTTATCTTTAAAATAATCACTTAATTGATTTTGAGACCAAAATGTTACGTCTGATTTATTTGACTCATCAATTTCTTCTGCTATTAGAGTTTTAGTATTACCAGAAAATACACCACTACAAATCACCATTACTTTGTTAATCTGAACTCTACCAAATGATGTACTTGGATATTTGCTTTTAAAACACTCTCTAACCTGCCTATGGACTTCACCCAAAGTAGATTGTGTAATGTTTCCTGATTTTACCACACAAGCATACCAAACCTTATTACCGAAGGTATCTTTTTCATAAAAGACAATATCTTTTCCAAATTCAGTAGTTCCATGATGATGATCTATCTCTTGAAAATTTAGCTTTTCAAATAATTGTATTAAAATAAGTCTAAGTTTTTTTTCGTCTAAACTCTTTAATTTTTGCTTAAAATCTTCATCACTCAATCTATAATTCATAATTCTGTTTTCATATTAAATATTTGGATACTAACCAAATATATTAAATTTAAATGCTTTAAAGAAGTATTTAAAAACTGCCCTTCAATTAAACTAAAATTAATCGATTTTGACTCTAATTATTCATTGCAATTTTTATCCAATTTGATTGTAAAACTATAATTGGATAGCTCATCACCTGCCTATCTACAAACTGGAGTTCGGAATGACAATGAAATCTTAAGACAAAATCAAAATAACAAAACTTAAAACAGTTTTGTCACCTCATCAAAATCCAGACCACCATAATTACCAGAACTCA
The DNA here is from genome assembly GCF_014635865.1 of Winogradskyella haliclonae. Lineage (GTDB taxonomy): Bacteria > Bacteroidota > Bacteroidia > Flavobacteriales > Flavobacteriaceae > Winogradskyella > Winogradskyella haliclonae. Next base: position 101,376 of record NZ_BMDQ01000004.1, read on the forward strand.
TTAAGAGCAGCGCTTTATTTTCAAAATTCTGTGAGAATAAATAGGCTTTAAAATCTTGAGGATTGGTGTAGATTATTAAATCGTCGCGTTCAAAAGCATCAGCAATTTGTTGGTGAGAGACTTCTTCGAGTTTTTTAATTTCAACGGCGTGTGGTGAGTAAAACACAACGGCTTTATCTGCTGCGTCTAGTGCGCCTTTGTACTCCTTTAAAAACGCCGCATTAAGGCTAGAATAGGTGTGTAATTCTAAACAGGCCAATAATTCTTTGTCTTGGTATTGCGCTTTTACAGCCTCTGTTGTGGCCTTTACTTTACTTGGTGAGTGTGCAAAATCTTTATAAGCCACAGATGTATTAGATTCGGCTATTTTTTCTAAACGTTTATTCGCGCCTTTAAATGTAGAAATGGCTTCGTAAAAATCATCCTCGTCAATGCCCATATGCTGGCAAATCCATTTCGCACCAGCCAAATTATTTAAGTTATGTGCGCCAAAGACTTCAATTGGCATAGGACCTTCAGACGTATCTAAAAGTGTTTCTCCGTTTTCAACTTCATATTGGGGTGTTTGGTATGGTATTTTTCTAATCTGGTTCTCTGACACTTCTACCACACGTTTTACTTCAGCATCTTCTTCATTATAATTAATACTTCCGCCACGAACAATTGAGTCTACAAAAATGCTAAACTGCTCCACATAATTCTCATAGGTCGGGAACACATTAATATGGTCCCAAGCAATGCCGCTTAATAATGCAATATTAGGTTTGTACAAATGAAATTTTGGCCGTCTATCTATCGGAGAACTTAAGTATTCATCGCCTTCTAAAACTATAAAATCATTATCTTCGGTGAGTTTTACCATAACATCAAAGCCTTCAAGTTGTGCACCGACCATATAATCGACATCTCTATCGTGATAATGCATGACATGTAAAATCATGGAGGTTATTGTCGTCTTTCCGTGACTTCCACCAATAACCACACGTGTTTTATCTTTGGACTGCTCGTACAGAAACTCAGGATAGCTATAAATCTTAAGACCTAAGTCCTGTGCTTTTAGCAACTCAGGATTATCCGCTTTGGCATGCATACCTAAGACAATAGCATCTAAATCTGATGTGATTTTTTCAGGAAACCAACCAAAAACTTCTGGTAACAACCCTTTAGCTTCTAATCGTGATTTTGAAGGGTCAAAAATAGTATCGTCACTTCCTGTGACTTTGTAACCTTTATTGTGAAGCGCTAAAGCTAAATTGTGCATTGCTGCACCACCGATGGCGATAAAATGTACGTTCATACAACAAATATAATTTATAGACTTGAGACTCTAGACTACCAAGGTTAGAAAATAGAAGTTCAAGTTCTAAAGCTCAGGATTAACAGCTAAGCTATTAAACAACTTTGCTTTAGTGTTGAAAAATTTATTCTGAATCTCTATAGCTTTAAGTTGACCTTCGATAAGTTTTGATTCCCGAGAATTGACTAGAAACAAAGAGCTTTCCCCTAATTGAAATTTACGTTCTTCGGCGATTAACATTTGCTGGTAGTCCCCTACCATTTGTACTGTGATTTCGTTTTGAGTAACATAAGAATCTAACTCCTGCTTTAGGCCATTAATCTTATTTTGAAGCTGAACACGAGTGGCATCAATTTCAAATTCTGTATCGCTTAATTTTATCTTAGCTAACTTTAAATCGCCACGTTCTTTTCTTAAAAACAGAGGTGTACTTATTTTTAAACCACCTTTGTAATCTTGTGTATTAAACGAGCGTCCAATATCTGGAGTTTCGGTCAGAAAATTATACTCTAAATCTACACGAGGCAACAGCATATTAGCTTTTAAACGTTTTTCTACATTCAAACTTTGACGTTTAAAATCTAAAGATTGCATTTTTGGGTGTGCATCTATAGCTAATTCTTGGCTTTGTAATTGATCGATATTAAAGGTGGCATCAACGATTGGTTCTGTATCAATATCTGGAATAACATTTGGCTGCAACTCTACAGGAATATTATTATCCAACCACAGAAAAGTTGATAATTCTAAAGACGCTTTCAGTAGCTGCACACGTGATTGTTCTAAACTTAGTTTTCTACTGTTGAGTGCTATTCGTGCTTCTGTAGCATCAATCTGTGCATTTTCGCCTAATTCTACACCTCGAACGACACCACGATAACGCAACTCCGCATTGGTCAAGAAATTTTCGAAAAGTTTTAATTCGTTATATGCTTTTAACCATTTAAAATACACCTTTGATGCTTCAAATAGAATATTATTGACATAAATATCCCTATCAGCCTTGGCTTGTTCTCTAAACAGTTTAGCTTGCTTTAATGATGCCATTCTATCATTAATTAGCAATCCTCTTAAAACCGGGACTGATACACCAGCAGAATACAAACCGCCTTCAGGTATAAAATTTTCAGGATTTAAAAAATCGCCTGTATTCTCTTCAAAAGATGCTTTTAGTTCTACACCAAACCATGTTGGCACTTTAAATGTCCCATTGAGTTGTTCCCAATATTCTGTACCTTTAAGTCGTTTGTTATCATAATCAACATCAATTTTTGGATCAAATGCACCTCGGGATTTTAATAGTTTCGCTTGGCTTTCGTCAATAACTAGGTTGGCTTGTTTGACTATAGGATGAAATTTTTTGACATAGCCCAAATACTCATCAAATCGTAACACATTTACCAGACTATCTGATTGAGAAAATCCAGAGAGCGTAAAAACCAATAGAATAAATGAAATTAGATGTTTCATTGATTATTTCTTTTTTGCGTCTGTATTTTCGATAGGTTGATAATAATTTGGTGGAAATCCATTAAGTTGCCTCCATAGCTCGAACCAAATCGGAACATCGTCTAATAATGCCATTGTAAATGCACCTGAACCTGCACGTATATCTTTCGGCCATGGATGGTCTTCTGAGTCTGGTTTAAGTAGCACTCTAAATTTACCGTTTGGACTTATAAAACGTTCTACCGCAACAACTTCTGCACCATATGTCCCATAAGAGACATTTGGCCAACCACTAAAAACAATTGCTGGCCAACCATCGAACTGTACGCGAACTTTCTCACCTTTGTGGATTAATGGTAAATCTATAGGCTCTACAAAAGTCTCAACGGCCAAATCTACATTAGTAGGAATGATTCCAACAAGCTCCTCGCCTTCTTTAAACGTTTGGCCAATACCGCCGCGCAATGCTGTATTTATAAAACCATCGTAAGGTGCTGTTATGTATAACAATCCATTTCTGATACTATAATTAGAGACGTCGCTATCTAGTTTTTGCACTTGGGCCTCAGAATCAAACTGATTGGATTGTGCTGAAAATTTCTCGCTTTGCGCTTTTGATATCTTATCGGCATATTCTGCTTTAAGCTTAGAAACCTCAATCTTTGCATTAAGTACGACGTTCTTACTTGCTAATAACTTAGCTTCTTGAGAGATACGCTTGGCTTCTGTTTCCTGTAATTTTACTCGAGCATCTTCAACGCGTTTAAGTGCTGTAAAACCATCTTTAAATAACGATTCAGCACGGTCGTATTTAGTCTGCGCGATTCTTAAATTGGTCTTTGCTGCTTCCAAGTCTATGCTGTCTGCTTGGACCTTTAATTGAGACTGATATATTTTGTTCTGCGCCTGTTCAAGCTTTAAGCGTCTTTCACTTGACAAAGCAGAAATACGAACATCTTGTGCTTTTACCTTACCTGCATAAGACTCAACAGCAAAGGCCTTTGCATCACGTTGGTTTTGTGTTCGCTGAACCAAATTTGGATCAAAGTATTCACTTTTAATCTCTGCGATTTTCATGATGGTATCCCCTTTTTTAACTTCATCGCCTTCGCGTACGAACCATTGTTGTATGCTTCCAGGAATTGGTGACTGTATGGTTTGTGGTCGCTGGTCTGGCGTTAATGTAGTGACCTTACCGCGGCCAGATATATTCTGAGTCCAAGGTAAAAAGAGCGCTATAAAACCTACTATAGTAAACCCAGCCAAAAAACGACGCCAAAGTTTATAATAGTCTTTATTAAAAACGAGTTTTGCAGATTTAAACTTAGATAAATCTACTTCTTTATTTAGAGCGTTACGAGATATATTTAACATGACTTGTGTTTAAATGATTTGACCTTTTTGAAGGTTAATGACTTGAGAACAACTGCTAACCCATGCTTCATTAAAGCTTACAACTACTAATGACCAAGGATGCTTAGCATCTGTCAAGTAATTAATTATTCGTTGGGTTTCTGCAACTTCAAAATGCTCTAATGGCTCTTCTAAAATGAGCATATGAGGTTGTTTTAAAATAGCTCTTGCCAACATTATCTTTTTGGAAACCGTAAACGGAATTTGCTTACCTTCAGGATAAATTATAGTGTCTAAACCTAATTCTGTCTCTTTAAGATAGTCTGTTAGACCCACAACTTTTAAAACCGTTTCGATTGTACTTGTTGTTATTGATGCATCGCTAAGAGTTAGATTTTCTTTAATTGTGCCTTCAAAAGGTGTTTCGTCACTAAGCACCAAACCTAAGTTAGACCTGTAGCTATTGAGTGATAGATTACTTATTGAAGTATCATTTAAAAAGATGCGACCTTTGCTTGGATTGAGAAGTCCTGAAATAATTCTCAAAAGCGTTGATTTTCCTGAACCACTTTCTCCTTTAATTAAAATTCTACTTTTTGAATTGATATTGAAAGACACATTCCTTAAAATTGGTTGATTTCGATTTGGCACTTCGTAACAAACACTATCTAATTCAATTTTAAAGCCCTTATCAATGCTAACAGACTCTCCGTCTTGCGATTCAATTTTCTTATCTACTACCTGACCCATTTTTTCTAAAGAGGTTAAAACATCATAGAAAGACTCAAGGCCAAGAATTAGTTTTTCAACAGACGCTATGACTAATAAAATAATAATTTCAGCGGCTACGAATTGCCCAATGTTCATCTCTTGATTAAGCACCAGTAAACCACCAATAATAAGTAATCCTGCTGTTACTAAAACTTTAAAACCAATCATTTGAATAAACTGAATTATCAGAATTTTAAAATGGCTTTCTCTGGCTTTCAAATAGCCTTCAACAAGCTTATCGTTTTTATCCACAGCTAAAGATGTTTTCCCTGAAATTTTGAAACTCATGATAGATCGTGCCACTTCTTGAATCCAATGCGCCACCATATATTTTTTCTGAGACTCTAGTAAACTTGTATTCATACCACGTTGAATTGTATACTTAAACACCACATAAATGAGTAGTATAAGCAAAACACCAAAGGCTATAAAAAAGGGATGATAGAATGACAATAAAATCAGTGCAAACAAAATCTGTAAAACTGCAGCAGGCACATCAATGAGTAGTTTTGCCAAACCTTTCTGAACTGCCAAAACATCAAAGAAACGGTTAGCTAATTCTGGCGGATAGTAATTGTATAATTGGTCCATTTTTATCTTAGGAAATCTATACGTAAACTCAAAAGAAGCACGCATAAATAAGCGCTGTTGGACTGTTTCTATAATTCGCATTTGCATAAATTGTAAGACACCTACAAAAGCAACACCAAGTGTTACTAAAACAACTAGTACTATCCATGATGTGCTGACTTGCGCACCTTGAATTAAATTGATAATGGCTTGAATGCCTAAAGGCAAAGTCAAGTTGATTAACCCAGCAAATACGGCATAATATATGACTTGAAATAAATCTTTACGCTCAAGTTTAAGCAAGCCTAAAAACCGCTGCCATGGCGTTAATACAGGAATTTCGTTACTCATCTTTTTTAAGATTTTATAGCATTAATTGTTAATTCTTGGAAAAATTTTGTTGGTGTAACGGTTTCGTTACAATCGGTAATTGATGTAAAATGTTCTTTTAAGAAATGTTGGTGTAGTGCACCTTCGACTATAGTGCTAGAAATACTTGACGCGTATTTATAGTCTACATTAATAGCTAAAATCATATCACGAAGTCGCGTAATTAAACGCTTATAAACCACGAAGTAACCTTCTTTGTTTTCGCTATCAACTTCTTTAGTTAAGTAAGACTTCGAATATTCATTAATAATAATTTGATTCAGCTTAACCTCATTAATGTGTAAGAAATCATTATCCTCCTTAATAGTTCTAGTCACAACCTCAATGGCTTTCAATAATTTTTCTGTTGGGTTAGGCAAATTTGATGTAGAAAATACCAGCTGATACTCAATCCAAGCCCAATACCAAGATGTTAGATATAATAAAAGCTTGTGCTTACTTTCGAAATAACGGTAAATCGAACTCTCGTTAGAACCAATTTTAGCTCCTAATTTTTTGAATGTAAAATTGTCAAAACCAATTTCATCAATTAAAAGGATACTATTGCCAATAATACGCTTTCCTAAATCTGAAGATTCTGGATCTTTTAAAAAGATTTTTTCTGGAACCGAAATCTTAATAGTCGAGAGTAGATTTTTCATATTCAATAATTTAAAACGCAAACTTAATAGTATTACTATCAATTTTGCGAATAATTAACATATATTTAAGCTAAAGACTCAGCTTAAGGTATTAATTCGATAAAAAACCTAGTTATTTTCTTGAAATCGCAGCTTTTTCCTTTAAAGCTTGCTTAAAATCTGCACGGATAGTAAGTGCTTTGTCTATATATGATAATGCCTTTTCTTTGTTATTCTTGTGCTTGTAAATTTGAGCTAATCTATAATACGCCCATTCTTTAGGTACACCATCAGCTGCAGTATAGTTTTTGATATACTTAAGTAAACATTGTTCTCCTTTATTTAACTGAATGTTATAGTCTGCAGAGACCTTACCCAATTGATAGTGTAATGCATTGCGGTTGTGCTTTTTCTGAGAAGCTTCAATCGTTTCAATAGCTTTTTGAGGTTTGTTTTGAGATTCGTATAGATTTGCTAATTTCTCAAAACAAGTAACAGAACCTCCAACTGCTACAGCCTTTTTATAATAGTTTTCTGCAAGCTCTGGCTCATCGTCATATTCATAGATATAGCCTTTAGCTAAATAACCATCTACTTTAGATAATACTTCTAATTCATTAGCATATTTCAATGATTTCTTTTTACTTCCTCCTACAATTCCTGGTAATGACATATATAGTTCAACCAAAGCCCAACGTGTATCTATATGGTTGGGATCTAACTCAGCAGCTTTTAAAAATGCCTTTTTTACATCTCCAATAATTCCTAAAGCTCTTAGCTTACTAATGCTTAAAGCTTTCATCCCTAAGGCGCCACCATACTTGTAATGGTAGTTGGCGTTTTTAGCATCTAATTGCGTAAGTTTTTTGTATTGCTCGATAGCTTCATCCCACTTTTCTTGATAACCATATGCATCTCCTAATAACTCAATACCTTTTTTATCAGCGGTATTGTTAAGCACGTAAGCTTTCATTAATGCTTCAGCTTTTTTGTATTGTTTTTTATTGAAAAGTGTCTGAACACGGTCAAAATCTGTTTGACCAAACGCTACAATAGGAAACAATAGAAAGAGAATTATTTTTTTCATATACAGCTAACAAAAATACAACTTGTATTATTATAAATGGACGCTATTATTTTTCTTTACTTACATCTGTTTCACTTATAAAATTGCTAACTTCACTCATCTAAGTCACACATAGACTTAATTTGCATTTTTTGGAATACCTTTTGAAGGTATTTTGCAGTAAAACTGTTAAACATGAAACACCCAATAATTACCTTGATATTAATTTGCTTTTCCACATTCATCTTAGCTCAAAATAAAAACTATGAAGAAGATTGGGCTACTGTAGCACGTTTTGAAAGAGATGGATTAACAAAATCAGCTTCTGAAGTTGTAAACAATATTTATAAAAAAGCAAAAGCTAAAAACAATTCTGTACAGATTGTAAAAGCTCTAATATACCAAAGTAAATACTTACAAATTCTCGAAGAAGATGCGCAATTAAAAATCGTAACTAATTTTAAAACAGAAATTGCATCACAGGATATAGTTACTAAACGTATTTTAGAAAATTTATTAGCAAAACTCTATTGGCAATATTATAATAATAACCGTTATATATTTTTAAATCGGTCAAAAACCGATGAACGTATCGGAGATGATTTTAGGACATGGGATTTACAAACCTTATTTACAGAAATTCACCACTACTATAAACAATCTTTGCAAAATGGATTATTACTTCAGCAAGAGCCTTTAGAAAAGTACATGATACTTCTAAATGAAGTTGAGAACTCTAAATTATATAGGCCAACACTTTTTGATTTTTTAAGTCATAACGCATTAGAATTTTATCAAAGTAGTGAAAATGGTATTCACCAGCCTGTATATAAATTTAGTATTAATCAGCCAAAATATATAGCATCTGCAGATGAGTTTATGCACTTAAACATTAGTTCAAAAGATTCTATCAACCTTCAGTTGAATGCGCTAAAAATCTTTCAAAATATTTTGCGTTTTCATCAAAAAGATAAAACTTCTAAAGCCTATATCTCAACTAATATCAAGCGTTTAAATTTTATAAAACAAAATGCAACTTTTAGTAATGTAGAAACTAAACTTGTAGACACCTATTCTAAAGAGTTAGAAAAAATAAACTCCCATGAGAATTCTAGTTTATACAGTTTCCAAATTGCCAAACAACTTCAAGAACTTGGTCAAAGGTACATTGCCAGCTCTGAAGAAAGTGAAAACGATTTGAGATGGAATATTAAAAATGCCTTAGAGATATGTGAGGCCACAATAACGAAATTTCCTAATAGTGATGGTGCTCAAAAATGTGATGTATTAAGAGAGCAAATCCTCAATCCTATGCTGAGACTCAAAACTGAGAATCATATTCCACTTAATAAGCCTTCTCTGATTTTAGTGAATTACAAAAACCTTCAAACTCTAGATTTTAAAATTTATAAGATTAGTAAATCAAAACTTAGAAAGTTTAATAAACTATATAGTGAAGATGACAAATCTAAATTTCTAAAAAAACTTAAACCTCAGAAATCTTTTACAAGCCAACTAAAAGACGAAAAAGATTACCAAAACCATAGTATAGAAATTGTACTTCCTGCTTTAGAAAACGGATTATTTCTTATTGCTGCTCATACCAAGCGTGGTGTTTTTTCAACCACACATATCCAAGTGACTAATATGGCACTATTAGAGGCTCAAGAGAAAGACAAAGTTAGCTATCAAGTTATCAATAGAAATAATGGACAACCTATTGTTGGTGCCGATGTGGAAGTATCTTATTCAATATCTTATGATAGAAATGCTAGACGAAAAGCCAGTTTTACCACAGATCATCTTGGTCGTTTCGTTTTCTCTAAAACTAACAATAGTCACTATAACGTAGTAACAACAGTACGTTATGGTAAGGAGACTGCCGAATTTGGGCACTCTTATATCAACAGACGCCATAGAGAAAATAATTCTAAGAAAATTACTTATAGAACTTTTATAATCACAGATAGAAGCATCTATAGGCCTGGTCAGACTATTTATTTTAAAGGAATTGCTACTAAAACTGAGAATAAAAAAACAAGTGTTGCATCTAATGAAACTATTAATGCTGAATTATACGATGTTAATGGTCAAAAACTAGAAGAACTTAAATTTTTAACCAACGAATATGGGTCTTTTCATGGCGAATTTATTATACCAAATAGTGGCCTCAATGGAGAGTTTTCAATACATACAATCTCAGAAGTTTTAGGGTTTTCTTCGCACTACTTTGCTGTAGAAGAATACAAACGTCCAAAATTTGAAACACAATTTTCACCAGTTACAGAAACCTATAAAGTCAATGATAGTGTTACTGTAAAAGGAAACGCTATTGCCTTTGCCGGAAGTAATATCACAGATGCGAAAGTGGTCTATCGTGTAAAACGAAATGTGCAGTTTCCGCGTTGGCATTACTGGAGAAGACCAAGTTATAATTCTACTGCCCAAGAGATTTCGTTTGGTGAATTAAAAACAGACAACAAAGGCGAATTTGAAATCACTTTTAAAGCTATCCCTGACGAAAAAGCAGATAAAGACAGTCTACCTATTTTTACTTACGAAATCACAGCAGAAGTTACCGATATTAATGGTGAAACTCGAAGCACAAGTACAACTGTACGTATAGGTTATCATGCACTAACAGCTAGTGTAATAGCTCCAGAGCGAATTGACAAATCTGAAAAAAAGACAGAACTAAGTATTAGCACCCAAAACCTCAACGGCGAGTTTATCCCTGCAAAAGGAACATTGAAAATATACAAACTTCAACATCCCGAATATATATTACGACCAAGGCCATGGTCTGCGCCAGATTATAAAAGCTTAAGTAAATCTGAGTTTAAAAAGCTATTTCCAAATTGGGCATACAATAACGAAAACCATCCTCAAAACTGGGAAAGAGGAAAAGAAATTTTCAAAACCAATTTTGATACTGAGGTATCAAAAAACATAGTCATAAAACGCATAAAAAATTGGAAATCTGGCACTTATATTATCATTTTAGAGACCAAAGATAAATTTGGTGAAGATGTAAAAGATCAGGCATACACATTTCTATATTCTGACACTGACAAGACAGTGGCAGATAACAAACTCTTTGATGTAAGTATAGATAAGACAGAGTACCAAGCTGGAGATATAGCTAAACTCACTTTTGGAACACCCATAAAAGATAGTCATATTACAATTACCACAGAAAAACATGGCGAAATTGTAGAAACCCAAGTCTTTGAATTAAGTGATTCTAAAAAACAAATACAAATCCCAGTTAACAAAGAAGATGTTGGAGGTTTTGTGGTACATTACAGTTTTTCTAAAGCAAATTATTTAAAATCAGGTGCGGTTACCATAAATGTCCCCTATCCCAAAAAAGATTTACAAGTTGAAACTAATACGTTTAGAGATAAGTTACAACCAGGACAAGACGAAACATGGAGCTTCAAGATTAAAGGCCCAAAAAGTGATAAAGTAACTGCAGAGGTTTTAGCTAGCATGTACGACGCTTCCTTAGATGAGTTTAGAGCTCATGATTGGAGCTTCTCACCTATCAACAGACCAAATTATTACTCAAGAATTAATAAAAATGGCGCCCAAAGTTATGGTGTAGTCAATTTTAGAAACGCAAATTATTTTAGGACAACCAAGAGTTATACTTATCAAGGTTTTGATACATGGAATTGGTTTGGATTTTATTTTGGAAACGAAAGATTATCGCGTCGTTACTATTATAATGCCGTAAAATCTATCGAATCTAAGGTATCAGCATCAATTGATGCATCAATAAAAGGAGATACAATAAAAGGAGTTATTACAGAGTATACAGGTGAAGCATTACCTGGAGTAAACATATTACTAAAAGGAACAACAACAGGTACAACCACAAACTTTGATGGGGAGTTTAAAATTGAAGCTAAGAAAGGTAATGTACTCGTATTCTCTTTTATAGGAATGAAAACCATTGAATACAGGGTTGACAAAAACAATTTTTTACGAGTAATACTTGCAAATAATGATGCAGCTTTAGATGAAGTTGTAATAACTGGTTATGCTACAAGCAAAAGAAAAAAGTCTTCTGTTAGCAGTGTTAGGGTTGATGCTATGCTAGAAGCTGAAGAAGAAGTTGATTTAGAAGCTCCATTTGCAATGAATATTGCTGGTCCTGTTCGCGAGATAGACGTTACTGGAAATAATTCAGTATCAGATTCAAATATAAACCCCAAAAAAGCTTTAGTTCAAATCCGAAAAAACCTTCAAGAAACAGCGTTTTTCTTTCCACAGTTGCAAACGGATAAAGACGGTAATGTGAGTTTTAATTTTAAAGCGCCAGAAGCGTTGACTAAATGGAAACTGCAGTTATTAGCACATACCAAAACTCTAGAGAGTGCAACAGCGCAATACGAAGCTGTGACTCAAAAAGAATTAATGGTGTTACCTAACGCCCCTCGCTTTTTACGTCAAGGCGATGAGATTGTAATTAGCACTAAAATTGCTAATCTTACAGATAAAAAACTACCAGGTATTGCCCGACTTGAGCTTACTGATGCTGTCACTGGAAAACAAATCATTCAAATAATAAAGGGTGAAGAGAATCGAAGCTACACGTTAATGACAGAGTTAATAGAAAAAGAGTTTACTGTCGATGCAAAAGGTAACACCCAAGTTTCATGGAAATTAGAAATCCCTGATAATCTTCAAGCTATACAATATAAAATCACTGCAATAAGTGTCGATTTTGAAAATGAAACTCAGTTTAGCGACGGTGAACAAAACGTCTTACCTGTATTAACCAATAGACTATTAGTGACGGAAACCTTACCAATGTGGGTGCGCTCTAATCAGACAAAGACATTTACTTTAGATAAGTTAGCGTCTTCAACTTCTACCACATTAAAAAATCACAAGCTTACTTTAGAAATTACATCTAATCCCGCTTGGTATGCTGTGCAAGCGTTGCCTTATTTAATGGAATATCCCTATGACTGTAGTGAGCAAACATTTAGTCGTTATTACGCCAATGCTTTGGCACAACACATTACCAAGTCTCATCCAAAAATTGAAGCTGTCTTTAATCAATGGAAATCTACTGACGCACTTATTTCTAGTTTAGAAAAAAACCAGGAGCTAAAATCATTATTAATAGAAGAAACACCTTGGCTCCGTGATGCACAATCCGAAATTGAGCAGAAAAAACGCATAGCGCTATTATTCGATTTAAACAAGATGAATAATGAGTTACAATCGTCTATCCTCAAACTAAAGAACAATCAATACAGTTCTGGTGCTTGGCCTTGGTTTAATGGTGGAAGAGATAATAGATACATCACCCAACATATTATTTCTGGGTTTGGCCACTTAAAACAACTTGGAGTCATTACGACAGCGCAAAGCGACGAGAAATCTCAAATGGTTGAAAAAGCCATTCAATACTTGGACAAAGAATTTGTAAAAGAATATAAGAACCTTAAAAAATATAGCTCTAAAGTAGATTTAGACAAAGACCATTTATCCTACACACAAATGCACTATTTATATGTGCGTAGTTTTTATCCAGACATTACAACTTCTAATGAGGTTAACAAAATAATGGATTACTACAAAAGTCAAATTCATAAGTATTGGTTGAGTCGCTCACTATATGCCAAAGGTCTAATGGCATTAATTATGCATAGAAGTAATGATAGTAAAACCTCTAGTAAAATCCTGAAGTCTTTAAAAGAGAATAGTATTACTTCAGACGAATTGGGTATGTATTGGAAAGCCAATACAGCATCTTGGTATTGGCATCAAGCGCCAATAGAAACACAAGCACTATTAATTGAAGCCTTTTCAGAAATTGAAAACGATACTGAAACGATTGACAACCTTAAGATATGGTTACTTAAAAATAAGCAAACCAATAAATGGGAAACAACTAAAGCGACTGCTGAAGCAGTTTATGCCTTGCTACTTCAAGGTAGTGAATGGCTAGATGTCACAGAAGCTGTAGATGTGACTGTTGGAAATGAAGTTATTACACCTTCAAAATTAGAAAATGTAAAGGTTGAAGCCGGCACAGGCTATTTCAAAACCTCTTGGAATGGAAATGATGTAAAAGCTGAACAAGCAAAAGTCACGCTATCTAAAAAAGGAGAAGGTATCGCTTGGGGTGCCATGTACTGGCAATATTTTGAAGATTTAGATAAAATAACCTCAGCAGAAACACCACTAAAACTAGAGAAAAAACTATTCTTAAAAACAAATACAGATCGTGGTGAAGAGATTTCAGAAATCACAGAAGACACCAAACTCAATGTTGGTGATTTGGTTAAAGTTAGGATAGAATTGCGAAGTGATCGCGATATGGAATTCTTACATCTTAAAGATATGCGTGCCGCTGGTTTTGAACCTATCAACGTGCTATCGCAATACAAGTGGCAAGATGGTTTAGGTTACTATGAGAGCACAAAAGATGCGGCAACTAACTTCTTTATAGACTTTTTGCCAAAAGGTGTTTATGTTTTTGAATATGATTTGCGTGTTAATAATGCCGGTGACATGAGTAATGGCATTACAACAATACAGTCTATGTATGCCCCAGAATTTAGCAGTCATAGTGAAGGCGTTAGAGTTACTGTAGAGTAATATTTGTTAGTTTATCGGCTTGAAATCGACAACATACAAGTGAGATCAAAAAATATAATTTGTATCTTACTTATCTAACTAATAAAATTTTACAATTATGAATTCAAAAGTTTTTATGGTTCTAAGAATCTTACTAGGCGTTTTTATCCTTGTATTTGGCGTAAATAAATTTGCTGGGTTTTTACCTCCACCTGAAGGGATGTCTGCAGATGCAGGTGCCTATTTTGGGGCATTAACTAATGCAAAAGTAATGGACCTTGTTGGTGTAGTTGAAATCATTGCCGGACTTGCATTAATCTTAAATAAGTTTGGAGCATTATTAGCGCTTATACTCATGAGTATTTCTGTAAACGCAGCATTATTTCATGCTACTTTAGACCCAGGAAATATAGCTCCTGCTCTAGCACTATTAGTTTTAAATATTGCTGTACTATACGGTTACAAAGACAAATACAAAGCTTTGCTAAGCTAATACACAACTAAAAGAATAAAAAAAGAGGCTTGTACAAGCCTCTTTTTTATTTAATACGTTTAGAAATCATTGCCAATTGCCCCATATGATTGGCCTGATGCTCCATAACATGAAACCATGCCCAATGGTTGGTCATACCACCATTACTTTCAGCAAACCAAGCGTCATCTTTTTCTTTTAAAAGTTTTTTTGTTTTCGCCCTAACTTCATCATAGATGTCTAAATAATACTGAATAGGTTTTCCAACAAACTCTTTACGGGCTTTATCGCCAAGACTTAAAGCTGTACCCCATTTTGCGTCTTCATCTTTATTAAATTGTCTCCCTTCAAAAGTGTAAACCTGATAATAGGCTTCCGTTGCTGCCAAATGGTAAATCATAGCACCTGGTGTATTGGCATTTTCATCTAAAAGAAAGTCAGTACCGTTTTGGTCTAGATTTCTAACAATACGCTCAACTCTAGCCTTTAATCCATCTAACATGGAAACCATGTTGCCTATATCATTTGAATAGCCTTTAGGGGGTTTTACATCATATTGTGCGTTAGAAATTGTGAAAAAGCAAACGAAAAGAATGCTGAAAATAAACTTAGAATGTTTCATTGATTGCTGTTTTGGTTTATATAAATGTAAATCGAACATCTCAATTTTTGAGAGGACTTAACAACAACTTAACGAAACATAAAACGCATTACTTTTTGGGAGGATATTTACTAAAGACTTTTTCTATTAGTTTCATAAAGCTTTCCTCTCGCTTTTCTGGCGTATTACCAATATTAGACATCGTAGTTATTGCTTGCCAAAACACACCGTTTTTTGAATCGTCTACAAATTCAATACTAATCTCTCGCATAACTCTATTTTGTCCAACAGGAATGCCAATGGATACTCCTCCACCAACATTACGGCCAGTACCTCCAATACCAACACCTACAGCACTGTTAGAATTAGCATCAATTTCACCAGATTGAATATCGATATTAAAACTTGGAGTTTCAGATTTTTCAAAGCCCATAGCTTTAAGCTTATCATCTATAGCTCGTACAAGGCGTTTCTCATCTAGTTGATTAAAACCTGACTTCATATCTGTAAAATAGTTGTAGGTTTTATATTGAGTAAAGTCAGTATCTTTCTCGTAATCGTAATCAACAAAAGCGCCACACGACGTAAATAAAAATAATATGGAAAGAAATCTCAGCAGTCTCATCTTTTTAGTTTAAAGATACTAAAAATTGAAACCGAGTTTTAAATTTTAACGCTTTATGAATGATAAACTTTAGGAATTAAGTATTTTCCAAAGCTTATCTTTTAACTCCTGAATACCTTGATGAGCAACGGATGACATAAACATATAATCAATATTTAAATCCTTGTCTAGTTCAGCTTTCATCTCTGCTTTTAATTCGTCATCTAATAAATCGGACTTAGATACTAAAAGAAAACGTTCCTTATCTAACATTTCAGGATTGTAACGTCTTAATTCATCTAGTAAAACTTCGTATTGCTTAACGATATCATCAGCATCAGCAGGCACTAAAAATAGTAGTATTGAATTACGTTCTATATGTCTTAAAAAGTAATAGCCTAATCCTTTTCCTTCAGCAGCACCTTCGATAATACCAGGTATATCAGCCATTACAAATGACTTAAAATCACGGTACTCAACAATACCTAAATTGGGCTTTAAGGTTGTAAACTCGTAATCGGCTATTTTAGGTTTTGCAGACGTCATAACGGACAATAATGTCGATTTCCCCGCATTAGGAAAACCAACTAAACCAACATCAGCTAATACTTTTAGCTCTAAGGTGATGTGTTTTTCTTCCAAAGGAATACCTGGCTGAGCATAACGAGGTGTTTGATTGGTAGAACTTTTAAAATGCCAATTACCTCGCCCACCTTTTCCGCCTTCGGCAACAATTTTCTCCTGACCTTCTTCTGTGATTTCAAAAAGGACATTATTCGTTTCCGTATCTCTGACAACTGTTCCAAGAGGCACATCTAGATACATATCTTCACCATCAGCACCAGTACTTCTACCAGAACTGCCATGAGCACCATGACCAGCTCTAATGTGTCGTTTAAATTTTAAATGTAAAAGTGTCCAAAGGTTAGGGTTAGCTCTTATAATAACATGACCACCACGACCACCATCTCCACCATCAGGACCACCTTTTTGTATGTATTTTTCTCGATGTAAATGTGCAGAGCCTTTGCCTCCGTTTCCAGAGGAGACATGCATTTTTACGTAATCTACAAAGTTGCCTTCAGTCATAATTTCCCTTTATAGGTCGAAGTGTTTAATTGATATTTTCTGAGCGTATTAATCTGGTTAGAAATTTTAAGAATACTTTCTCTCAAAGTTTCATATTCAGTTTCATTAACAAAAAACTATTAAACTCTTAGAGTTTATCAAGCACTGTACTTAAACGCTCTGTAATCTCTTCTATACTACCAACACCATCAACGCCAAAGTATTTATCTTGACTAGAATAGTAATCTTTTAAGATAGCCGTTTTATCGTAATATTCTTTGATGCGATTTCTTATAATACCTTCATCTGCATCGTCTGGTCTTCCACTTGTTTTTCCTCTTTCTAATAATCGACTTACCAATACTTCATCTTCAACCTCTAAAGCCACCATGGCATTAATTTGAGAATCTTTAGTGTTCATTAATACGTCTAATGCTTCAGCTTGGGCATTTGTACGTGGAAAACCATCAAAAATGAAGCCCTTTGCATCTGCATTTTTTTCAACTTCAGCATTGAGCATATCTATAGTGACTTCATCCGGCACTAACTCACCTTTGTCCATATAAGACTTCGCTAATGTGCCAAGTGCTGTTTCATTTTTTATATTATATCTAAATACGTCTCCAGTAGAAATATGTACCAAATTATATTTGTCTTTTAAGAAATTTGCTTGTGTACCTTTGCCTGCTCCTGGAGGGCCAAATAATACAATATTAGTCATGTGTTGTGTTGTTTTTAGTTGATATACTTCGGGTAAGTCTCTTCCTAATCCGTTATAATCTAGGCCATAGCCTACTATAAATTTATTTGGAATTTCTATACCGACATAATGTAGTTTAAAGTCTTTCTTATAAGCCTCTGGCTTATAAAACAACGTCGCAATTAAGAGTTGCTTTACGTTTTCATTTTTAAAAATACGATGCACTTCAGCAAGTGTGTTTCCAGAATCAATAATATCTTCAAGAATGACAACAGTTCTATCTGTTAAATCTTGAGTTAAACCGATAAGTCTTTGAATATCTTCGGTAGATTTTACACCATCATAAGAGGCCAATTTTATAAAAGTAACTTCACAAGGATGCGGATACTTTTTCACAAAATCGCTAACAAACATAAAAGAACCGTTAAGAATACCAACAAATATGGGCATTTCATCCTTTAAGTCCTCTGCAAGAGCATCAACCATTTGTTGCACAGCGTCTTGTATTTTCTCTTCTGAAATAAAAGGTTTAAAGTATAAATCCTGAAGCTTTACGAGCATGTTTTAATTTTAAAAAGGCAAAGATAATCAAATGATTAACGATAGTCGATTTTTGGTTTCCTATTTTGGAATATTCTTCTATAATTAGTGTATTTTTGTTTTTCAATTTTCAATTTCTAACTAAAGATTTCCGAACTATTAGGAATACCGAATATGAGCTATTTCTCTTCAGATTTTAAACTTGGCATTTTAGGTGGCGGACAGTTAGGCAAAATGATGCTTTACGCCACTAGAAAATTTGACATTGCCACAAAAGTCATTGATTCTAGTAAAGATGCACCATCACGACTCGCTTGTGACGAATTTGTTCAAGGTGACATTTTAGATTATGATACTGTTTTAGAATTTGGACGTAGTGTAGATTTGCTCACTTTTGAAATTGAAAACGTTAATGTTGATGCACTTGAAACTCTTGAAAATGAAGGCAAAAAAGTATACCCATCATCAAAAACACTAAGAACAATTCAGAATAAAGCCACGCAGAAATTATTCTATACAGATCATCATATTCCTACTGCACCATTTTCGCGATTTGCATATGCTTCAGAAATTGAGGATGCCATAGATAATGGAGGATTATCGATTCCGTTTGTGTGGAAAAGTGCTCGATTTGGATACGATGGACAAGGTGTGAAAGTCATTAGAACTATTTCGGACTTAAAAGAATTACCAAATACAGAATGTATTGCTGAAGCATTGATTCCATTTAAAAATGAGCTAGCGGTAATTGTGGCAAGAAATGAAAGTGGCGAGATAAAAACCTATCCAACGGTCGAAATGGAGTTTCATCCCGAAGCCAATCAAGTAGAATATGTATTATGTCCTGCGCGCTTGCCAGAACATATTACCAATAAAGCTGAAGCATTAGCTTTGAAAGTTGCAGACGCATACAAACATGTCGGACTTTTAGCTGTTGAAATGTTCTTGACCAAGGATGATGATGTATTGGTTAACGAAGTTGCTCCAAGGCCTCACAACTCTGGACATTACAGTATTGAAGGTAGTTTTACTTGCCAATTCGAACAGCATTTAAGAGCCATCTTAAATCTACCTTTAGGAAAAACCGAAAGCACAGTAGCTGGTGTTATGGTAAATCTTGTTGGAGCAGAAAACCACACTGGCGATGTACTTTACAAAAACATAGAACATATTATGGCTATGGATGGGGTAACACCGCATATTTATGGAAAGAAACAGACCAGACCTTTTCGTAAAATGGGGCATGTAACCATCATTGATAAAGATATTAATAAAGCTAGAGCAATTGCTCAAAACGTAAAAGAAACCATACAAGTAATAAGCAAATAATTATGAGTAAAGTAGGTGTAATAATGGGAAGCAAAAGCGATTTGCCAGTCATGCAAGACGCTATTGATATTTTAAAAGGATTTGACATCGAAGTCGAAGTAGATATTGTATCTGCACATCGTACACCAGACAAACTTTTTGACTATGGCAAAAATGCACATGCTAGAGGCATTAAAGTTATTGTTGCCGGAGCTGGAGGTGCTGCTCATTTGCCAGGTATGGTAGCATCATTATCACCATTACCAGTTATAGGCGTTCCTGTTAAAAGTAGTAACTCCATTGATGGTTGGGATTCTATACTATCTATTTTACAAATGCCTGGAGGTGTTCCTGTAGCTACAGTAGCCTTAAATGGCGCAAAAAATGCAGGGATTTTGGCTGCTCAGATTTTAGGGTCAAGCGACAAGTGTATTTTAGATAAAATTCAAATCTACAAAGAGGGCTTAAAAACTAAGGTTATTGATTCTGCTAAAGACCTATAATTAAGATTTAAATTGAAATATTGGAGATACATTTTTGGGTTACTAGTTGTATTCAGTTGTAATGATAAGAAAGGCCTTGACTTACCATTAGAGGACTATAAAAACGAAATTAAAGCATTAAACAGTAAAGATTACTACAACTATTGGGAAGCCCTAAATAATTTTGACCAAAAAGTCGTGGTGGAAGCTAAAAATTATAAAGCCTACGATTCATTATCACTGGTTACGCTTATTAAATCTGCTCTTTTTTATGAACTTAAAGGCGATTCAATATTTAAAGCACCTAATAGTTATAATGAGTTCTTTTTTATTCACAACCTCATACCAAAATCCAATTTAGATTTTTGGCCCTTATTGATAAAACAAAAAGAAGTTACGGGAAAATTACTGATGTTTCCATCTTATCAACTAGAGGGTCTCACTGGCTCCTTTTATGATTATTCAGTATTTGGACAAGATAGTATTTACGACAGTCTCTTGTCTAAAATTAAACCTAAGTCTGAGACGAAATTAAGTGAAGCTTTAATTGATACCTATATAGAAACCAAACGTATTCAAAAATTGTCTATAAAAGAAAACATTGGTGCTTGGCATCGAAAAAGATTTAAAAGTGAAGCCTACGAAGCTCCAAAAGGTCATTTTGAGTTACTGAAACTATCAGATGATGGCTATTACATAAGATTTAATAAAGCAGGTTTTAGACCGGTAGACATTATAGACAAAAACAATAAAAGCTTAACATTTAAACCAAAGCACGACCCTTTTGGTTGGTATTTTGTGCTTAATAATGATGGTAATTTAAGTTTATACAATGAGAAAAATGCGTTATTAATAGCATACACCAAAGTCTAACTTCCACGGATACACATTTATTTTAATAGTAAATATCAATGAACATTCTTAATCAATACTTCAACACCTCATACAATACAGCTCCATTTTCTAAGATAAAAACTCAAGATTTTTTACCAGCTTTTAAAACAGCTATCGGAAAAGCAAAAGCTGAAATTGATGCTATTGTACAAAATTCTGAAATTCCAACATTTCAAAATACGATTGAAGCTCTAGATTATTCTGGTGAAGAATTAGATAGAATATCGAGTATATTTTTCAACTTAAATTCTGCCGAAACTAATGATGAGATTCAGAAAATTGCCCAAGACGCTTCGCCTTTGTTATCAGAATTTAGTAATGACATTACACTTAACGAAGCACTATTTAAACGTGTCAAAGCGGTTTACGATTCTAAATCTGACTTAAACTTAACTACTGAACAAAAAACACTTTTAGATAAAAAGTACAAAGGTTTCGCAAGAAATGGTGCAAATCTATCTGAGGACAAGAAGAAAAAACTTCGTGAAATAGACAAAGAACTAAGCCAATTAAAGCTAAAATTTGGCGAACATATCCTAGCCGAAACGAATGCGTTTGAAATGCTTCTAACCAAAGAAGAAGACCTATCGGGTTTACCTGAAGGCGCCAAAGAAGCTGCCAAGCAGATGGCTGAAAGCAAAGGGAAAGATGGTTGGTTAATTACTCTGGATTATCCGAGTTATATTCCATTTATGACCTATGCAGATAATCGTCAATTAAGAGAAAAGCTCTCTAAAGCTTTTGGCAGTAAAGGCTTTAAGGGTGACGCTTTAGACAATCAAGACATTGTTCTTAAAATTGCGAATCTCAGAAATGAGCGTGCACAATTATTAGGTTATAAAACACATGCGCATTTTGTCCTAGAAGAACGCATGGCCGAAACGCCAAAAAATGTCCAGAATTTCCTTAATGAGTTGCTTAAAAAAGCTAAACCAGCAGCTGAAAAAGAGTTTGAGGAATTAGAAAAATTTGCAAATTCTATTTCTGGGTCAGTGAGCGGAGTCGAACTGCAAAAATGGGATTCGGCCTACTATTCTGAAAAATTAAAGCAAAAGCTATTCAGTTTAGATGATGAACAATTAAAACCTTATTTCAAATTAGAAAATGTAATTGATGGTGCTTTTAGTGTTGCTGAAAAATTATTTGGGTTACATTTTGAAGAAATTGATACTATTGACAAATACCACAAAGATGTTTTAACATATAAGGTCATTGACAATTCTGGTGAGTTGGTTTCAATTTTTTATGCTGACTTTTTCCCACGAGCAGGAAAGCGTAATGGTGCTTGGATGACCTCTTTTAAACCACAAATGATTAAAGATGGACATAATCATAGACCTCATGTGTCTATCGTTTGCAACTTTACAAAACCCACAAAAAGCAAACCTTCTTTACTAACTTTTAATGAGGTTACCACTCTATTTCATGAGTTTGGTCATGCATTACATGGCATGTTGGCTAATACGACTTATCCAAGTTTGTCTGGAACAAGTGTCTATTGGGATTTTGTAGAATTACCTAGTCAGATTTTAGAAAACTGGTGTTACGAAGAAGAAACTTTAAAACTGTTTGCTACGCATTATGAAACTGGTGAGGTTATTCCGATGGAATTGATTGAAAAAATAAAAGCTTCTGCAACATTTCATGAGGGCATGCAAACCTTACGTCAACTGAGCTTTGGAATGTTAGATATGGCTTGGCATGCACACGAAAATCCTTCAGAAGTATCTTCAGTAAAAGATTTTGAAAACAAAGCCTTTGCGGGCACAAATCTTTATCCTGATGTGACAGAAAACTGTATGAGTACAGCTTTTGCACACATCTTTCAAGGTGGATATTCTTCAGGATATTACAGTTACAAATGGGCTGAAGTTTTAGATGCCGATGCTTTTGAATATTTTAAAGAAGAAGGTATTTTTAATAAAACCGTAGCCAATAAGTTTAAAGCGTATGTATTATCTCAAGGTGGTACAGAAAACCCTATGGTTTTATACAAAAAGTTTAGAGGTCAAGAACCTAAACCCGAAGCCTTATTAAGACGTGCGGGATTGATAAAGTAAACTCACTAATCATTTTTCAAATTTTATATACTTCAAAAAAATAAAATTTCAATAATTATTGAAAGTTTAAAAATTATTGTATATTTGTCATATGCAATACCAAGAAGCAAAAGAAAAATTTATAAGTACCTGGGGAAGTTTAGGTACACTTTGGGGCATCAATAAAGCGATGGCTCAGATACAAGCTTTGCTTTTTATCTCTACAAAGCCTTTATCTATGGAAGATATTATGATAGATCTTAAAATTTCTCGTGGTAACACGAGTATGAATTTAAGACAGCTTATGGATTGGGGTATTGTGACTAAAGTATTAGTCTCTGGAGAACGCAAAGAGTTCTTTACTACAGAGAAGGATGTCCAAGAATTAGCGCGCATTATAGCAAAGGAAAGAAGTCGAAGAGAGATAAAACCTGTCATTAAGGTCTTAGATGAAGTCTCATCAATTAAAAATGATGGCACAGAAAAAACAAAAGAATTGATTAAACAAACTAAAGCTTTAAAAGAATTGACTGATGATTTAGATACACTAATGAATAAGTTGGTAAATCAAAAACAAAATTGGTTAACAAAGTCTGTTTTTAAACTCATGAAATAGAGATATATTTTTTAAATAAAATTTTCAATTTTTTCTGAAAGTTTAAAATATTAGAAATTATGAAAAACTTACATACAACAAACAAAGTTTTAACCCTATTGGGCTTGAGCATCTCATTAACCTTTTGGGGAGGTATTTTTGCTTTACCAATACTTGGTCTGGCTCAAATAATTATGTCAATTATAATCTTTAGAAATAAATCTTCACTTAGTGAAGAAGCAAAAAAATTGTTCTACTTATACATTACAGTAACAATAACTCTAGCTGGAACTTTTAGAGTATTAGGCGAACTTAAAAGTCTTGAATCATTAATGCTATTGTTCGTTTGGATGTTTGTTTCTGCATTTTTAGCACTATTCCATCTTTACATAACGCATAAAATAAAAGTTGAATATAAAACGCCACAAGATGAATAAATTACTAAAAACAGAATATGGAATAATAGAATTTTCGTGGAACAAAACATTCTGGTTATACATTATAGTTCTTCCAATAATATTTATTGACTTTTACAAGTTCTCTTCTCTAGATTTAGCATTTAATATCTTTTTACTATTTGCAACTGTAGGAATTGGACACTCTGTAGGTCTACACAGAGGAATTATTCATAAATCATACAAAACATCCAAAAAATTCAGACAATTAAGTTTATATTTATTTGTACTAACAGGTCTAGGAAGTCCATTGAACTGGTTAAAACAACACTATTTTAGAGACTACTGGCAGAATAGACTAGACTGCCCAAGGTATTTCCAATACAAGCATTCACTATTAGCAGACTTTTGGTGGAATCTTCATTTAACATTCATACCTAAAGATATAAAAAAGTATAGTATTCCCAATGAAGACTTAAATGACCCATTTGTCTTATGGTTGCATAAGACTTGGTATATCCATTACATTATTTTCTCATTAATTGTATTCATATTTCTTGGATTAAACAGTATGCTAATAGCTACATCTTTAAGAACATCTACCATTATTTTAGGTCATTGGTATATAGGCTATGCGTCACATAAATATGGCTATGCAAGACATAAAATAAAAGATGCAGACGAAAGTGGCTTTAATGATATTTTACTTGGCTTAATATCTTTTGGCGAAGGGTTCCATAATAATCATCACTCATATCCTAACTCTGCAAAATTTTCATCAAGATGGTATGAGTTAGACTTTGGATGGACATTAGCATGGTTTTTATCAAAGTTGAAAGTTATTAAAGAGGTGAAAACTCAAAAAAATAATTTAAAACATACTGCATCAGAATATAAAACAACATATTGGCAATTCCCTAAATTTTAATGTTATGAGCACACAAACATTATATTATAATAATCATTCAGAACAAAACAGAATAGAAATGGTAGACTTCTATAACGAAGCTACAGAAGATTATGAATTTTGGAGTAACGATTATAACATGCACTTTGGATATTTCATTCCATTTAAAACCAATGTATTTAAACGAGATTCAATGCTAAACGAGATGAATACTCAAGTCCTCAAGCGTTTGCATATTGGAAAACAAAAAAACAGACTTGTGGATTTAGGTTGCGGTATGGGAGGCACAATGCGGCATGCTTTAAAACGCTATAAAAGCATTATAGCATATGGTGTTACATTATCGGACTTTCAAGTAAAGCAAGGCAATGAGTTGCTCAAAGGAAAAAATGGCATCATTCTAAAAGAAAATTACAACAACACCTCTTTTCAATCTAATAGCTTTGATTCTGCTGTGGCTGTAGAAAGCTTTTGTCATTCGGGTCATAGTTATAGTTCTCTTAAAGAAGCTTATAGAGTTCTAAAACCTGGTGGACGATTAGTCATTGCTGATGCCTTTCTTAAAAAAGAGAACAACAAACTCTGTAGAGGCAGTAAATATTCATATAAAAAACTATGTGATAATTGGAGTTTAGAAAAACTAGAAACTCATACTTACATTCAAAAAAGCTTGAAAGAGATTGGTTTTAAAGATATTACTGTAGAAGATGTGTCTTTTAGGGTTGCACCATCTGTATTACATGTTCCTTTTGCAATTACCGGCTTCATTCTGGGAAAATTATTAAGATTAAAATCAATTAAGAAAGAGAGCCTGCATAACTTAAAAGGGTCCTTTTATGCACTACTTACCGGATTACATATGAAAAGTTTTGGATATTACATTATAAGCGCAACAAAATCAAACACCTATAACTAATCAGAATTCTCATTTTTTTATCCTATTTTTATGCCTGAAAATTACGCCCAGAGCAATGGCAGAACACACTATAAATCCTAACGATTGGATTAAACTTTACTCCGATTATCTATTTAACTATACAATTACGCGTGTTAGTGATAGAGAAATCGCCCAAGACTTAGTCCAAGAAACCTTCTTGGCAGGATTAAAATCTATGTCAAACTTTAAAGGCGAAGCTAGTGAGCGTACATGGCTAATAGCTATTCTTAAAAGAAAAATCATTGATCATTATCGAAAAATAAATTCTAATAAAGGAAAAGCTGAAGTGCGTATGTCTTACAACAGTGATACTGAAACTGAAGGTGATTGGTTAGAAGAACGTGTTGCTGACCCTTTTGACAAAACTGCTGAAGATAAAATTGAGAATACCGAATTAGGTGTAGCCATACATAATTGCTTAGGCAAATTACCCGAAAAACAAGCACAAGTTTTTAAAATGAAAACTTTATTAAATTATGAAACTGAAGCCATTTGTAATGAATTGGATATTACTGCGTCTAACCTTTGGGTAATTATCCATAGAGCAAGAACAGCTATGGCTAGTTGCATGGAAGAAAATTGGTTTTAAAAATGAAAAAAAGTATATTATTTATAACCTGTGAAGAAGCACATCATATTTGTGATAAAAATCAATATGGTGAGGCAACATTATGGGAAAGAGTTAAACTCGGTATAAGATTATCCTGGTGCCAGATTACTAGAGCTTATACAAAAAGAAACAATAAATTAACTAAGTTAATAGAAAATTCTGATGCTAATTGTTTAAATAGCGAAGAAAAAGATAATCTGCAAAAGCAATTTGAAAAAGAATTATCTAAGCAAAAGTAAAGTTCCTAACCAAAATATTGGCAAAGCCTCTACCCAAAACGCACTATAATATTTATGCTGTTTCTTTGAAGAAAATATTAAAAAAAGTAATGTAATAAACATTATCATTAAAGTTGAAATTACAGATATCTCATTAATTTCATCTTTAAAAAATTCTAACATTATAAAAACCATTAATAATAGTACCCCTATTATTTTGGTTTTTTTTATGCCTATTTTTTGAGGTATTGTGGCCAGTTTTAAGCTGTCATAGTTCAAATCACGGATTTCAAAAGGCAGCATTAAAACCAATACGTAGCAAAACCTCTGAAAAAGTGTTACACTTACATCCGCTGATAACTCTAACTCAGCATTAATAATAGGTAGCAACACGGTTACAAAAGCCCAAACTAAAGCTATTATATAAATTTTTGCGCCACTTATTTCTCTTAAATTTTGCTGTTCATCAAACAGGTATCTTTTAGGGATTAAAGGTATCGCATACAAAAATGTGGCAACCGCTAGAAAACCAATTAAAGTTAAAGTTCTTAAATTAAGCTGAAGTAAGTAATAACACATAAACACAAATGCCACTGCAGAAAACAATTGAATAATACGTAACCAATTGGCTAAACTCCTATGATGAAACTTTGCCAAACCAAAATACTTTATAAAATTATAGGCCGTAATAGTAGCAAAGAAGGCAAAATATAGCACATTTTCGTCATAGGGTAAATCAAACGAAATCAAAGTAACCCACGTCATCGCATAAACAGCTAAAGCTACATGTATGCTACTGTTTATATAAAAATTAAAAACGGACTTAATAACCTTCACATCGTAAAAATAACTAAAGTGTTAATAACGTACCTTTTCGGTTAAAAACTTTAGTTTTCATTAACTAAAAAAAAAGGCATATTCCGTATTTTTGCATATCAAAAAATACAGCGATAAAAAGAATGGACACAACATCTTTTGCATTAAGACACATCGGCCCTAATTCTCAGGAACAAAAAGCGATGTTAAATACCATCGGTGCTACAAGTATAGAACAACTAGTATCAGAAACTGTACCTGCAGATATTCGTCTTAAAAGTGATTTAAATTTAGACCCTGCATTAAGCGAGCAAGAGTATTTAAATCATATTTACGAACTTTCTCAACTTAATAAAGTTTTTAAATCATATATAGGTTTAGGTTATCATCCTACGAATCTTCCTGCAGTAATTCAACGTAATATTTTAGAAAACCCAGGTTGGTACACTGCATATACACCTTATCAAGCAGAAATTGCTCAAGGTCGTTTGGAGGCTTTGCTTAATTACCAAACAATGGTTATTGATTTAACTGGTATGGAAATTGCAAATGCATCACTTTTAGACGAAAGTACAGCTGCTGCTGAAGCCATGAGTTTACTTTTTGCAGTTAGAGAACGTGATCAGAAAAAAGCAGGTGTCAATAAGTTTTTTGTATCTGATAGCATATTACCACAAACCTTATCATTATTACATACAAGAGCCATTCCTATTGGTGTAGAATTGGTAATCGGAGATGCTGAAAACTTTAGCCATTCTGAAGATTTCTTTGGAGCATTATTGCAATATCCTGGAAAAGATGGACAAGTTTCTGACATCAAAACATTTATAGAAAATGCTAATGATGCTCGTATAAAAGTAGCTGTGGCAGCAGACATTCTAAGTTTAGTAAAACTAGAAGCTCCTGGTAAATTTGGTGCCGATGTTGTAGTAGGTACTACACAACGTTTTGGTATTCCGATGGGTTATGGTGGACCACACGCCGCATATTTTGCAACTAAAGAAGCCTACAAACGAGATGTACCTGGTCGTATTATTGGTGTTACTAGAGATTTAAATGGTAATCGTGCGCTTCGTATGGCCTTACAAACCCGAGAGCAACATATTAAGAGAGCAAAAGCTACTTCAAACATATGTACGGCACAAGTATTATTAGCTGTTATGGCTGGAATGTACGCTGTTTATCACGGCCCAAAAGGCTTAGAGTTTATCGCTGATAAAGTGAATAATTCTGCAGCAACTCTAGCAGAAGCGCTCAGCAAGTTAGGCCTTGAACAAACCAATACCTATTACTTCGATACACTTCAAATAAAAGCAGATGCTTCAAAAGTAAAAACTGAAGCAGAAAAACGTGAAGTGAATTTTTTCTACCCAGATGAAAAAACAATTACAATTTCTATAAACGAAACCACTTCAATTTCTGATTTAAACCAGATTGTTGAAATTTTTGAAAGCGTTACAGGAAGAAGCACAGACAAAATAATAGCTATTTCTGAAGTTGAAACTATTCAACATGAATTAAAAAGAATATCTGATTTTTTAACTTTTGATGTCTTCAACTCCTACCATTCTGAAACAGAATTAATGCGTTATATCAAACGCTTAGAACGAAAAGATTTAGCATTAAATCACTCTATGATTTCGCTTGGTTCTTGTACAATGAAATTGAATGCAGCATCCGAAATGTTGCCATTAAGTTGGAGCAGCTGGGGAGCAATACATCCTTTTGCACCTGTAGAACAAGCTAAAGGTTACACCACTATGCTTAGGGCTCTCGAAAAGCAGTTAAATGAAGTTACAGGTTTTGCAGGTACATCTTTACAGCCTAATTCTGGTGCTCAAGGTGAGTTTGCTGGCTTAATGGTCATCAGAGCTTATCATCAGTCACGAAATGACCATCATAGAAACATCTGCTTAATTCCTTCTTCTGCGCATGGCACCAACCCTGCAAGTGCAGTAATGGCAGGAATGAAAGTTGTCGTAACAAAAGCTTCAGATGATGGAAATATTGATGTTGAAGACTTAAGAGCAAAAGCAGAATTACACAAGGATAATTTGGCTGCCTTGATGGTAACTTATCCATCGACTCATGGTGTTTATGAATCTGCAATTAAAGAAATTACACAAATTATACATGACAATGGTGGACAGGTCTACATGGATGGTGCTAATATGAATGCTCAAGTAGGCTTAACAAATCCAGGAAATATTGGTGCTGACGTATGCCACTTAAATTTGCATAAAACTTTTGCTATTCCTCATGGTGGCGGTGGACCTGGTGTTGGTCCGATTTGTGTTGCTGAACAATTAGTCCCGTTTTTACCGACAAATCCAATTATAAAAACTGGAGGTGATAAAGCTATTACAGCTATTTCTGGAGCACCTTTTGGATCTGCATTAGCATGCATTATTTCTTATGGATATATAAAAATGTTAGGTGCAAAAGGATTAAAAAAGTCTACTGAAGTAGCTATTCTAAATGCTAACTATATTAAAGAACGTTTAGATGGTTATTATCCTACATTATATACTGGAGAAAATGGTCGTGCAGCTCACGAAATGATTATCGATTGTCGTGATTTTAAAGAACATGGTATTGAAGTCGTAGATATTGCAAAACGATTAATGGATTACGGTTTTCATGCGCCAACCGTTTCTTTCCCAGTTGCGGGAACTATGATGATAGAACCTACAGAAAGTGAAAGCAAAGCTGAGATGGACCGTTTTTGTGATGCTATGATTTCTATTAGAGAAGAAATTAATAGTATCGAAAAAGAAGACTTAAATAACGTGCTCAAGAATGCACCACATACGATGGCAATGCTCACTTCTGATGATTGGTTGTTACCATACTCTAGAGAAAAAGCAGCCTTTCCATTAGAGTTTGTTGCCGACAATAAGTTTTGGCCAACCGTAAGACGTGTTGATGAAGCTTATGGTGATAGAAACTTAATCTGTAGTTGCGCACCTATCGAAGCATATATAGAAGCATAAATTAAATAATTTATAGATTTTTGAAAGCACTCTTTTTGGGTGCTTTTTTTATGGTTTTTATAGAAATAAAGGCAAATATTAAGAATATCAAAAAAATAACCCGATTTACAATTTAAAAGCCCTGAAAGTCATTTAATTAGTTAGCTTAGCAAATTAGTTAATACAAATTTTTTCAAAATGACTATTAAAATAACAGGAACGGGAAGCTTTATACCAGAAAGCATAGAACGCAATGAAGATTTTCATGAACATCGATTTCTAAATACCGATGGTTCAAAAATTGATTATCCTAATGAAGTTATTGTCGAAAAATTTAAAGCCATCACAGGTATTGTAGAACGTAGATACGCAGACAATCAATTAACTGCTTCTGACCTTGGCTTTCTTGCAGCTCAAAAAGCTATTGACGATGCAAATATAGATATGGAAACCATAGATTACATTATCTGTGCCCACAACTTTGGAGATGTTAAACACGACACAGTACAAAGTGACATCTTGCCTTGTCTAGCTTCAAGAATAAAACATCGTTTACGCATTAAAAATCCTAAATGTGTTGCCTATGATATTTTATTTGGCTGTCCTGGCTGGGTAGAGGGTGTTATACAAGCACAAGCCTATATTAAAGCAGGCATGGCTAAAAGATGTCTGGTTATTGGTTGCGAAACATTATCTCGTGTTGTTGATAAACATGATAGAGATTCAATGATATACTCTGATGGTGCTGGCGCCAGTATTGTCGAAGCCATAGACGGAGAAGATGGCATCTTAGCGCACGAAACTGCTACATTCACGTATGATGAAGCGTATTACTTATTTTTTGGAAAATCTAACAACAAGGATATCAGCTCTGACACGCGCTACATAAAAATGCATGGTCGTAAGATTTACGAATTTGCTTTAACTAATGTAGCCCAAGCCATGAAAGACTGTTTAGACAAAAGTGGTATTGATATTTCTGAAGTAAAGAAAGTATTGATTCATCAGGCCAATGAAAAAATGGATGAAGCTATTATTAAACGTTTCTACAGACTCTATAAAGCTAAAGCTCCGGAAGATATTATGCCAATGAGTATACACAAGCTAGGAAATAGCTCTGTTGCTACTGTGCCTACATTATTTGATTTAATTAGAAATAATAAATTAGACAATCACGAGATTAATAAAGGTGATGTTATTATTTTTGCAAGTGTTGGCGCTGGCATGCATATTAATGCTATCGTTTACAGATATTAATTGTAATTCTGTTTACAGAAAGCTATCATGTATAAATATTTTCCGCATAAGCGTTATAAGCATACGCTTGAATTTTTAGAATCTCATATTTCTACTAAAGAAACTATTTTGGATTTAGGTGTCGAAAATCCATTTACAAAAGTAATGAAAGACCATAACTTTAAGGTCGAAAATACAAAAGGTGAAGATTTAGATTTTGACACTTCAACTATTGAAAATTCTAATGCCACAGTAGTAACTGCTTTCGAAATATTTGAACATTTATTGTCGCCACTTACAGTATTAAAATCTATTCAAGCAGACAAGTTAGTTGCAAGTATTCCTATGCGATTATGGTTTTCTCCAGCATATCGAAGTAAAACAGATATGTGGGACAGACATTATCATGAGTTTGAAGATTGGCAATTCGATTGGCTTTTAGAAAAAGCGGGTTGGAAAATTATAGCTTCAAAAAAATGGACAAACCCTA
Organism: Winogradskyella haliclonae; assembly: GCF_014635865.1. Classification (GTDB taxonomy): domain Bacteria; phylum Bacteroidota; class Bacteroidia; order Flavobacteriales; family Flavobacteriaceae; genus Winogradskyella; species Winogradskyella haliclonae. The sequence continues at coordinate 133,376 of NZ_BMDQ01000004.1, forward strand.
CCAAAAAAATTGGAATTAGACCTATTCTTCGATGGTTTACACCAAGATATTATATTGTCTATGCTGAACGCATAAAAAATACTAAGGACTAATTTTCAGATTCCAAATCGGTTTGATTAGATTTGAGTTTAAGAAATTATAGTTTGAAATTTTATATTGTCATTCCAGCTCATAATGAAGAAGATTCTATTGGCTTAACATTAGATTCTTTAATTAATCAAACACATTTGCCTAGTAAAGTTGTTGTGGTTAATGACAATTCATCTGACGGTACTCAAGCTGTTGTAGAGCGTTTTGAAAATAAATTTGAATGGATGTCCTCAATTCATATGACCTCTTCTAATCAGCATATTCCAGGAGCTAAAGTCATAAATGCATTTTACAAAGGATTTGAAACACTAGATCATAATTACGATATCATCTGCAAGTTTGATGCAGATATTATATTACCTTCAAATTATCTCGAGACATTAAATAACATATTTTCTGAAAATAAAAATGTTGGCATTGCTGGTGGATTGGCATATATAAAAAAGAATAATGATTGGGTTTACGAGAACATTTCTAATAAAGATCATGTGCGTGGACCGTTTAAAGCCTACAGAAAAGCATGTTTTGAAGCTATTGGAGGACTAAAACAGTCTATTGGTTGGGACACTGTTGATACCTTACTTGCAAAATACCATAATTGGGAAGTAAAAACTGACCATAACCTAAAAATAAAACATCTCAAACCCACAGGAAACGCATATAATAAAATTTCAAAATATTTACAAGGAGAAGCACTTTATAAAATGCGTTATGGCATTTTTATTACAGTAATTTCCGCATTAAAAATAGCATTTAAGAAACGTAGTTTTAGAACTTTCTACAACTATATTTTTGGCTACTTTAAAGGAAAAGAACGAATAGTAACTAAGGACGAAGGACGGTATATCCGGAAGATTAGATGGAAAGGCATTTTTTCGAAATTGAAATTATAAAAGGCTACTCAACATCTTGAGTAGCCTTTTCTGCAAATGAACTTAAAATTACCTATTTGATTAGCAATCGCTTTACAGACTTAACATTATTAGCTTCATCAGTAATACTGACTAAATAATAACCAGGCTGAAATCCTTTAATATCTAAAGGAAGCATGCTGTCTTTTAGCCTTTCGATATTTACTTCTTGACTAAACCGCTCTACACTTGAGAAATCATAGATTTTAACAGTAACATTTTTAGTTTTCGCCTTAGAAAAATCAATGTTAACGCGCTCTGTAGTTGGGTTTGGAAACATTGAAATTTCTATATCAGATGTTCTTCCTAAATACGATATAAGTTCACAAATTAAACTACCAGAAGGGAATCTAAATACTGGTATTGGATTTGACAAACTATAACATCCTGATAAATCTGTAAACGCATTATTACCTTGAGCTGCACCTTCTAAATCTCCAGAAAAGCTTAAGTGCCATATAAGACAAACACCTGGTCCAGCTATATCAAAATTAACTACATCTGGCGATGGAGGCAAGCCTAAAATTGTGCCTTGTGCATCAGTAATAACCCAAGCTGAGTTTTCGCCTTCATTATTAGACAATGTAATTCCTGTAGCATAATCTGGTTCATCATCTCCTTCACAAAAGAAATATAAACCATCACCTTCTATATATCCGCCATTGACATCACAAACATCATTCTCACCACTTCTAAAAACCTCAACTGGATTAGATAAATCATAGCAGCCAACCAAATCAGTCAATGCATTATTACCTTGAACAGCACCTTCCAAACCATCTTCAAAACTTAAGTGCCAAACTAAACACGTGCCATCACCTGCAACGTCGAAATCAACTACAAAAGGATTTGGTGGAATACCTAAAATTAGACCTTGATCATCTGTAACTACCCAAGCCGAGTTAGTTCCAGAATTACCTGATAATGTAATAGCGCCTTCAGGAATATTATCGGCCACACCATCACCTATAGAAGTAAATTCAAAAGGACCACCTGTTAAAGTTCCACCTTCAGGCTGATTTCGTATCACCTCGATAGGATTAGACAAACTATAGCAACCAACCAAATCTGTTAAGGCATTATTACCTTGCTGAGCACCTTCAAGTCCATCTGCAAAGCTTAAATGCCATACCAAACATGTCCCATCACCTGCACCATCAAAATCTACTACATAAGGGTTTGGTGGTATACCTAAAATTGTTCCATCAGAATCGGTAACTACCCATGCAGAATTAGCGCCTGAGTTTCCTGATAAGGTAATAGCCCCTTCTGGAATATTGTCTGCAATTCCATCGCCTACACAATATTCGAAAGGTCCACCTTCTAAAGTACCGCCTTCTGGCTGACTTCTTATGACTGATATAGGGTTTGATAAATCGTATTCTCCAATTAAATCAGTTAAGGCATTGTTGCCTTGTTCTGCACCTTGTAACCCATCAGCAAAACTTAAGTGCCATACTAAACATGTTCCAGAGCCTGCTCCATCAAAATTAACTACATATGGGTTTGGTGGTATACCCAAAATTAGACCCTGGTCATCTGTAATGACCCAAGCCGAGTTAGGACCAGAATTTCCTGACAATGTAATAGCGCCTTCAGGAATATTATCCGCAATTTCATCACCTACACAATATTCGAAAGGACCGCCTTCTAAAGTACCGCCATTTATTCCGTTTGAGGCCCTTATAACTTCTATTGGGTTGGATAAATCATAACAGCCTACTAAGTCTGTTAATGCATTATTACCTTGAACAGCACCTTCAAGACCATCTTCGAAACTTAAGTGCCATACTAAACACGTGCCGTCACCTGCTCCATCAAAATCTACAACAAATGGATTTGGTGGAATCCCTAAAATTAGACCTTGATTATCTGTAACTACCCATGCCGAGTTAGTACCAGAATTACCTGATAATGTAATTGCGCCCTCAGCAATGTTATCTGCCTCACCATCACCTACTGATGTAAACTCAAACGGACCGCCTTCTAATGTTCCGCCTTCTGGTTGGTTTCTTATTATTGTAATAAAATTAGATAAGTCATACCAACCTCGCAATCGTTCTAAATTACGGCCTACTCGTAACCCTCTAACTCTTATATAAGAGATATGCCATATTCTGCATACTCCAGGACCAGCACCATCTAAATCAAAAGGTGGCGAATCAGGTAAAGCTAGAATATTGTTCTGGTCGTCAGTAATTATCCATTGCATACGTCTTCCTCGTTCTCCCTCTAAATTCACATTAATTGGGTCTGGTATGCCATCTACACATATAGTTGTATTGTCTTCTGTACTGATGTAACCTCCATCAATAAAAGAGCGAGATTCTTCTTGAGCGAAACCGCTAAGAGAAAAGGTCAAAAAAAGGCTAAAAAACATAAGCTTGCACCCATGTAAATAGCCTTTAGATAAATCTAAATGTCGATTTTTTTTCATAATAAATATTGGTTTAATTAATTATGACTAAAGTATATTCAACATTTATTTTAAAATGTTAGATACCTAACATTCAGAGAGTTTTATATTCATTATATAGATAAAGTAAAGATTATATTTAATAAAAAATAATTTGTGTTTTTAATCCAAAACAAAACCCAAAGGCATACCAGTAGCTCCGTTTGGAAAGCTAATTCCTAAAAGTGCTGACATTGTAGGCGCAATATCTGTAATTTCTGTTTTTCTATAAGTATGTCCTTTTTTAATTCCTTTTCCGAAGAACAAAAGAGGGACATGAGTATCATAAGCATATCCTGAACCATGGTCGGTTCCTTTTTTATTCCAAGGGCCATCTGAAAATACTGAAGATTCCATAACAATTAATATATCTCCCGAACGCTTTTGATTATATCCATTTTTTAAAAGATATTCTGCACCATCTTGAAATGCAAAATTATTAACAACACTCCCTTTAAAAACCTTATTTACAAAATCATAATCCAGTAGTTTATTAATAATAATATTTTCAATACTATTAATATCAAGATTACTTTTTTCAATTATCTTATGATTTAAAAACACTTGTTCATTACTAATTTTTAATACAAGGTCCTGAACTTTAAGTTTTGAATATAATAATGAATTCAAATCGGTTTTCACGTCATTGAAGTTCAAAAGACCTCCTGGTATCTTTTGAGAATTTAAGAATGCAGGGACATATGGAGCGCCATGATCTGCAGTTAAAAAAACGGTATAATTTCCTTTTCCTACTTCTGCATCTAGCACATTGAATAGTCGCTCCAAATCCTTATCTAAACGCAAGTATGTATCTTGAGTCTCCTTTGCATTTACCCCAAAATTATGTCCAACATAATCAGTACTAGAAAAACTAATAGTTAAAACATCTGTTATATCATCTTTCCCAAGTTGTTCACCTTCAATAGCAGCAATAGCAAAATCAGTAGTCAAACTATTTCCGTAAGGCGTCGATTTTAGGATATCATAACCACCATTTTCTTTACTTAATTCTTTTAAATCATATGGGAATGTTGCTGTTGATTTAGATTTAAATCCATCTTCAAAATTATTTAAGTCATCTCCACTTTCTGTGTAAGTATCAATTGGATATAGTGTATTCCATGTTCTTAAATAATTATTCGCAACTGCAGAAGCATTAAAATCTGATACCCATTTCGGTAATGCATTCATATAAAACGTACTAGTAATCCAAGCACCTTCATTTTTTCCTCTAAACCAATAAGCCGCATTAGCTGTATGACCTGCAGGAAGAACCGCTCCTCTATCTTTAATAGATATACCTATAGTCTTTCCTCTCATTTGAGTAAACAATCTATTTTCATCTGTAAAGGTCGTAGTTGTCATTCGGTGTGGAGACATTTGACCGTCTGCACTTGAAGTCCCAACAGATTGATAAGCATCATCTCTAACACAATACACACTCTTATTTAATGTTTTATCGAACCAATTGTTTCCAATTACTCCATGGTATCTTGGAGTTGTCCCTGTATATAATGAAGCATGACCAGCTGCCGTTTTTGTGGGTATATAATTAAAGTGATTGTTCTTACAATTAAAACCTTCATTAACCATACGCTTAAATCCACCATCTCCATATTTTAAATAAAATCGAGTTAAATAATCGTAGCGCATCTGATCGACTACAATACCAACGATAAGCTTTGGATTTTTAGTCTCTGAAACACTAACATCGTTAGAGTTACTTGATTCTACTTTTTGAGCATTACATGACATCAATGCAAAACAAACTGAGAAAATTAGGATGGCTTTTTTCATTTATTAACTGTAATATTGAAACACAAAAATAACGGTTTTAGATAGATGTTAATTTAATAAAATAGTATTTAACGAAGAGTTTTTCATAATTTAGCATTAACAACATATTAGATGAAATACCTACACAATATTGGTGTCTATTTTTTAATGATTAAAGACATGTTTCGCAAACCCACTAAGTGGTCAGTTATGCGAACCCTAATTCTAAAAGATATTGATGACCTTATCATCAATTCGCTTGGTATAGTCGCTTTTATCTCCTTTTTTGTTGGTGGCGTTGTAGCGATACAAACTTCATTAAACATCTCTAACCCATTAATCCCTAAATATCTAGTTGGTTTTGCTACCAGACAATCTATAATATTAGAATTTGCGCCTACTTTTATTTCTATAATTATGGCTGGTAAAGTTGGTTCTTTTATAACATCGAGTATAGGTACAATGCGTGTTACAGAACAAATAGATGCCCTAGAAGTTATGGGTATTAATTCTCTTAATTATCTTGTATTCCCTAAGTTTATAGCTTTATCGCTCTATCCTTTTATCATATCAATTGCTATGTTTTTAGGGGTTTTAGGAGGTTTAGCCGCGTGTGTTTATGGAGGTTATGGTACATTAGAAGATTATATTGAAGGCATCCAAACAGATTTTATTCCTTTTCACATTGTATATGCTTTTATAAAAACACTTGTATTTGCTTTTTTATTAGCTACAATACCTTCCTTTTATGGTTATTTTATGAAAGGTGGTGCATTAGAAGTTGGTAAAGCAAGTACGACTAGTTTTGTGTGGACAAGTGTTGTTATCATTTTAGCAAATTACTTTTTAACAAGTTTACTTTTAGGTTAATGATAGAGGTTAAAAATTTATATAAATCATTTGGAGATGCTCATATTTTGAAAGGCATTAGTACTGTTTTTGAAAAAGGCAAGACCAACTTAATTATTGGACAAAGTGGCTCAGGTAAAACCGTATTTCTGAAATGCCTTTTAGGCCTTTTTGAATATGAAAAAGGTGCTATTTCTTATGAAGGGCATGTAATGAGTGAATTAACTGCTAATGAAAAACGAGACCTACGTGCTCAGATAGGTATGGTTTTTCAAGGTAGTGCCTTATTTGATTCTATGACCATTGCTGAAAATGTGATGTTCCCGCTAAGAATGTTTACCAAACAGAGTAAGAGCGAAATGGAAGATCGTGTAGATTTTGTACTGAAACGTGTTAACCTTCCTGATGCGCATAAGAAAATGCCTAGTGAAGCTTCTGGAGGAATGCAAAAACGTGTTGCAATTGCTCGGGCTATTGTAAATAATCCTAAATATTTGTTTTGTGATGAACCAAATTCTGGCTTAGATCCAAAAACAGCAATAGTTATTGACAATCTTATTCAAGAAATTACAGATGAGTATCAAATGACTACTGTCATTAACTCCCACGATATGAACTCTGTTATGGAAATTGGTGAAAAAATTGTCTTTTTAAAAGATGGCTATAAAGAATGGGAAGGTTCTAAAGACACCATTTTTAAAACAGACAATGAAGCTGTTACTAACTTTGTTTACTCGTCTAACTTATTTAAAAAAGTAAGGCGAATGTATATTGAAGAAAATCAATAATTAATTTCTTCGCACAACAACAGAATCCGTTTTAATTTGTTGTTTTAGCCATAGTATTAGCTCCTTTTCCTTAATAGCGATTAAACTATCATTCAGAGTATTTTTCCAAACAACATTAGCAATATCTATAGTATCAATTTTTATAAAATCTTTAGATTCTAACATTCTGGCATAACCCAAATATTCTAGATCATTGAATCTAATTTTTGCATCTTTTGCCAAGCTTGAAAAAGCAATATCGTCAAATTCGTTTTGTATTTCTAACTGTTGATTTAAACCAGAAATCGTTTCTTGTAACTCACTTACTTGTTTTTGTAATCCTGATATAATTAAATCTTTTTTATCCAATTCAGAAATGGCTCTATCGTAAGCGTCAGAGATTTTATCAAAACTGCGATTTTTATTACCAGAGATAATTAATTCAAAATCTTTAATCTTGTCATAGCCTTTTATTTCGTTATTCCAATCAGCAATAGAAGCATCTGGCACCTCTCCATTAAAATACAACGTTATTTTTTTCTCATCATAATTTGGTGTTCCGTTTTGAAACCATAACTCACGATTAGACTTAACTTCATTTTCTACAAAGTTTTCATAATCATTTACCAAACCACTTTTTTTAAACACTTGAATAAATGTAATTGTTGGATATATCATTACCAAAATAGCAACTAAACCCGCAAATCTGGCTATACGCCTTCGTTTAGCTGAATTGGCATATTTTAACATTGGAAAACGTAAAACCTTAAGTACAATAAATGTCGCTAATGCAATAAAAATAGTGTTAATGGTAAATAGGTTCATTGCGCCTCCAAAATAAGACCAATTACCATTAGCTAAACCATAACCTGCAGTACAGAGGGGCGGCATTAAGGCAGTTGCAATTGCAACACCGAAAATCACAGAAGCTATAGTCCCTTTTTTAGTTCGTGCAATTATAAGTGCTAATCCTCCAAAAAATGCAATAAGTACATCTCTTAAATCTGGAGCAACTCTTCCTAAAAGTTCGGAAGTTTCTTTTCCGCCTAACGGAAAGAATCTAAAGAATAAAAATGCCGTTAATAAACTTAACACTATCATTGTAGCTAAGTTTATTAATGACTTTTTTAAAGTATCTATATCATTTAGAGCGATAGACATACCAATACCTAAAATTGGTCCCATTAATGGAGATATAAGCATGGCTCCTATGACAACAGCAGTTGAATCAGCATTTAATCCAACAGAGGCCACCATTATAGAACAAACCAAGATCCATGCCGTAGCACCTTTAAAAGAAACATCATCTTTTATTGCTAAAATTGTGGCATCTCTATCTGTATCGTCTCTAAAATCTAAAAGCTCGTGTAGAAAATGAGAAATACTCGCAAATAAGCCTTTGGCATCTTGCTTTACTGCTTCTTTTTTTTCTTCAACAACTTTGTCTTTATTAACCTGCTGTTTTTGTTCTTCCTCTGAGAAATTAAATTTATTTTCTTCACTCATAAATCAACCGTATTGTTCTCCAAATTTATCTTTTACAGATTGGAGTACCTTTTTTATATCTTGTTCTTTTGTTTTAGGAAAGATAAGTAAAACTTCGTCTTTATCTACAATGATGTAATCTTCAAGACCATCTACAACTACAACTTTATTATGTTTAGTACGTATCATGTTTCCAGAAGCGTCAGTAGTTAATGTCTTTGCATTAACTACAGCATTACCTGTATTATCTTTTTCAAGTTTATCGTAAAGACTCCCCCAAGTTCCCAAATCGTTCCAGTCAAAAGTGGCTGGAATTACATATACATTTTTACTCTTCTCCATGATGGCATAATCTACAGAAATATTTTCTGCTTTACCGTAGTTGTTACTAATGAAATCATATTCATTTTCGGTATTATAGACAGATATGCCTGCTTCAAAAAGTTGATATAACTCTGGCTGATTTTTCTGAAAGACGGAAATCACTGTTTTTGCACTCCACATAAAAATACCTGCATTCCAAAGAAAATTACCTTGACTTAAAAATGACTTAGCAGTGTCATAGTTTGGCTTTTCTCGAAACTGATTTACAGATTTTATATTTGAAGTTGAATCTTTATCATATTCTATATAACCATAACCTGTATTAGGAAATGTAGGTGTAATACCCAAAGTCATTAAAGCATCATTATTTGAGCAATACTCAAAGGCTTGTCTTACATTTTGTGTAAAAGCATTCTCATCTTCTATCCAATGATCACTTGGAGCAACAATCATTACTGCGTCGGGATTTTCTTTATGTATTTTAAGAGACGCATATAATATACATGGTGCTGTATTACGCATTGCAGGCTCTAAAACAACTTGCCGCTTTGTAACACTTGGTAATTGCCTATATACTAAATCATTATAACGCTCATTGGTAAGTATAAATATGTTCTCCTCTGGTATTAGTGAGGCTAAACGATTAAACGTTTTCTGAATAAGTGTATCCCCAGTTCCTAGCATGTCGTGAAACTGTTTTGGAAAATCTTGAGTGCTTACTGGCCAAAAACGTGAGCCAACACCACCAGCCATTAAGATAGCGTAGTAATCTTTATTTTTCATCAAATTGATTTTTCCCATTACTCTATGAGTTTTAGTAGATAATTATTCCTCTAACAACTCAACTTCAGCATTTGGGTTAAACAAATATAACTTTCCTGAGCTTAACTCTAAACACTCATAACGTTTTCTGCGTTTTACACCCTTCCTAAATATACGTCCATTGTACAACTTAAATGTTACACCTTCCTCTATCTCAAAAATAAAGGTTTTGTCGTTTTCCTCATCATATTGTTTTAACGCCAATGCTAAATCTGTATCTGTATCACTTGAAGCTTTTGGGTTTTTAAAATGCTTAGCTAGTAGAGGCAATAGATTATTTGGAAATATTTCTGGCCGCAAAAAAGGCAACATTAAATGCTGAAAAGTACGTTTCCATTCCTTCCCATGAGGCTTTATAAAACGTCCATACTTTTGATATGACTCTAAGTGAGCAATTTCGTGAATCAAAGTAATTAAAAATCGATAAGGATTTAAATTAGAGTTTACAGTGATTTGATGTTTTCCATTAGGTAACATCCTGTAATCACCATGTCTGGTTTTGCGTTCGCCTTTTATTTTGACGACGAGGTTATCAGTACTGATTAAATCTTGAATTAAAAATTTTGCTTCTTGAGGAATATATTGAAAAAGTGTTTTTTGCATCTACCCAAAGTTTTGACTTTTGCCTTACTTAGTAACTACAACCATTTTTGAATTTCCATTAACTCTAAGCACATAAAGACCTGTTACGGCATTATTTAACCTAATACGAGTTATACCACTATCTTCATCATAATCAGAAGCTATAATATCTATCATTCTTCCTCGAATATCAAATACTTCAATGACATCATCTATAGCGGTACTCGTTATAAAAAACTGCTGATCGTTAGTTGGGTTAGGATAGATGATTTGTTCCGCAGTAGTATTAGGGTTTGACGATGATTGAAAGTACGGCAACGCAAAATCAAATGTATCATCTGCAACTTTCTGACCAATAAAACGACCAGGTAAATCATCTGCTGGCGGATGGATTCCTCCCCAAATACGAGACAAACTTGTTTGGTCTGATGCATCTCTGTAGGTCGCCCATTGTAATACTACATCAACAGAAGGCCCTTTTTCAAAGACTAAAAATTCATCCTTTTTAGCCACAAACTCACCTATTCCTCCTGGGAAAAACGGGTCTCCTGTAAGTTTAGTCAATATCTCTGATGCTGCTCTAGAAAATGTAGAATGTCCTGACACATATCCGGCAAATGGTGGCGTAACAAATGTGGGGCGTTGGTAAGGGTACCAATCTTCAGCTAAAATCCAACCAACACCAGCGACATCTTCTTCAGGATCATTAATAAAATCATGACCTCGCCACGTATATAATTTTACTTTTCCAATGTTTTGACCAAAGAAACCAGCTAATGGATCTCCTGCTTCAACTAACTCTATTAATCCTGAAATTAATTCAAAACCTGAAGGACTATAATTAGGTAAAGCCTCATCGGAACTCTGGCCTTGTTCATCACCCATATAACGTATAGCAGATATAGGCCTAATATAATCATACCAACCTTTAACACTCCATGCTGCTATAGCTGAATCATGCATTGCTCCACCAAGAATAAAATAGGCCTTTACATCCCATTCTAAGGCTTTTAAAATATCACCTTGGCCTTGGAAACGCTTTTCAAATTGTGGATGATCGTTAACGTAATTCAATATTGTAAACCAATGTCCTGGAGGTGTTTCAGAATCTGGACCATCTGCCCAGAATTCTGCTAAAACTCTTGCATAGTCACCACGAGGCACCATATTAGTAACATATGGCGCAGAGGTTTTTGGATTTATAGCATGACCTGTACCTATATCTCCACCTTCTGCAAAATTGTAGAACGATGGATAATCTTCAAAAGCTGTTGGGAAATCAGCAATATCTGTATTACCAATAGCTCCTGGTGAAATATCCCACATAACACCATCACTTGGGTCTAAATGCGATTGCCATGAAGACACCATAGAAAAGCCCCATTTGTATTGCTCGCTTTCAGTATCTTCAACTGTAGTATTTATTTGTGGAGGAGTTATCGGGTTATGAAAAACACGATAGCTATCTCCATCTCTATTAAATACGGTTACATCTTCTTCTTTTAAAGCAAAACCATTTACATTTCCCCATTCTGGGCTTAAAAATTCAGGAACATTACCTTCAACTACATTTCCACCCTGATCAATAAATGTATCCAAGCCTAAAGGTTGCCATCTATTAGGATCAACTACTGGTGGATTATCAGGAAGTTCTAGGTTATATGCTTGGTTAACTGGCTGATAAAATGCATTATCAAATCCCGTACTCTCACGTGAACCGTCTTGTAACCCATAATCTATGATTGTTTGTGCCACATAATTTCCTAATGCTGCAGCATTTCCAAACTCATATAAAACAGAAGTTAGTGAAGTTTCATAACCTAATTTTTCCATCAATAAATCGATACGTTCTTGGTTGGATTCTGCTCCGGGAGAATTCTGAAATCGATATGATAGCAATCGATACATGGCATAACTTATGGCTTCATTAACAGATTCTTCATTTGAATTAATTGGAATAAAATCTACAAGTTCACTAGAAAACCCTTTAACCTCGTTACCTATTAAGTATGGCCCTGCCTGGTCATCATAAATTGCCCAAATATCATACATAGCTACACTCGTATGAAATAAATTCCTAGCATGCACTGTTGGTCTTGCAAAATCGCCTCGGATGGCACTTAACAATACTTCATTCCATAATCTAGCAATTGAAATATTCTCTGGCAAATCTGTTGCATTTAACTCAACATTTATTGAAGCTTCTAAACTAGAACATTGATCATCAGATTCTATTACAGACACTCTACCTTCTGATTCTAACTCCCAATGTACTGTAATCGCGTTAGTACCTTGTCCACTTAATATCTGCCCACCGCTAACTGACCAAACTGCTGTTGAATTTCCTCCAATGTTGTAAGAGTATGTTTGACTAGAATAAAATGCTGCACTTGTTGCCCCTACAATTACTTGAGCGTCTATATAGGTACAACTGTCATCATCTAAAGTGGCTTGAGGATTGTAGGAGCAGGAAACTGGATCTGTACATCCATATACTTTTTCGCTTGGTTGAATGTTTAGATTTGTTAAACTTCCTCCTTCAACAGCTAACATTGTAGCATTAACCACAGCATTATTATGAGTTTCTACTAATCCTGAAGGCCAAGTTATTTCTATAGATGTTATGGATGTTTCATCATCCAATCCAAAATGTAAAGGCATTAAGCTTTGGCTCAAAAATCCAACTCCAGATTTGTATCTTATTAATGTACCATCAGCAGTAGACAACCTTACAATTGTACCAATTGCATCACGATTAGAGACTGTGCCTTGTAATTCTAACTTAAACCAATTCAATGCAGGGTTTACATCATCGAAGTCTAAAGTTCTGTTTTCGTATAAAAAAGAAGGTCCATCATTATTAGTTACATATAAGTCTATATCACCATCATTGTCATAATCCCAATCTATAGCTTCAACACTAATTGTTTGTTCATTAAGATTTAAAGACTGTGATGCATCTTCAAATGCGTTTTGACCTTGAGCATTTAGATTTCTAAAATAGAAGTTAGGTTCTACACTTCTATCTTCAAACTCATAGCCATTAACAACATATAAATCTTCATCTCCATCTAAATCAAAATCAGAGAAGCGGGTTCCCCATGCCCATAACGTATTCCCTAAGCCAAAAGTGTCCGCATTTTCTGTAAATGTATTATCACCATTATTGGTTAATAAAAAATTATCGTCAATTGCTGTAATAAATAAATCAAAATAGCCATCTCTATTGTAATCACCGATAGTAATACCCATGTCATCTCCCATGGTATTTACACCATAAGTTCCCGCTTGATTCGTAAAACTTGTAGCGTTATTATTTATGTACAAATCATTAGGCTCATCGAAATCATTTGAAATATACAAATCCATAAAGCCATCCTCGTTAAAATCGAATGGCAAAGCTGTATAACTTGCTAAACCAGACTGCGCCTGAATACCTGTAGATACTGTAACATCAGTAAAGGTATTGTTACCATTATTGCGAAATAGTTGATTGCTATCGCATTCGTCCCAATCGTTAATATAAATATCTAACAGCCCGTCATTATTATAGTCAAACCACGTTGCACCAGTATTTCTACAATCATTTAAAGTATCAAAACCTGCAATAGACGTTAAATTTGCAAATGTTCCGTTTCCAAGATTTCGAAATAATTGTACTTTAAAAGAATAGGTCAAAAACAAATCTGGAAAGCCATCATTATTATAATCTCCCCAAGATGCGCCACTTTTTTGACCTTCTAAACCAGACCAGTCCGCACCACCTTCATCCTGAGAAAGCAACTCTGTTAGGCCTGCTATTTCTGTAACATCAGTAAATGAACCATCGTTGTTGTTTCTAAACAAACGGCTTAATGTTTTTGGACTATCTGTATTATCCTTTGCTCTAGCAACCACGAAAATGTCTAAATCGTTATCACCATCATAATCGGCCACGGCTACTCCATTATTTTCTTCTAGGATACCAAGACCTGTAATATCTTCTACTCTATCAAAAGTTTGACTATATAGGCTCTGGATTGAAAAACCCAAAATCATAAGAATAATAACATAGTTTTTGAGTAATTTTCTTAGCATAAATTTCTTTTTTGCTAATATAGAAATTACTCTTAATTTTCTGTTAACAACGAAGGGAGATTTAACATATTATCAAAGTGTTTATCGGAGATTTGCGACAATTCATCGTTATAATCATCTGCAAAAAAAGCAAAGACATCAAAACCTCCATTTTTTGCTGCTTGGACACCTGTAAAACTATCTTCAATGATTAAGCACTCACTTGGTTCAAAACCCATAGTTTTTGCCGCAAGTAAAAATATATCTGGTTCTGGTTTCCACTTTTGTATTGCATAACAACTAAAAATTTTACCTTCAAAATATGGGAGCAATCCTGTTAATTTTAAATTGAGTTTAATTTTCTTTTCTGGACCACTTGAAGCTACACAAAAGGGGATTTTTAAGTTGTTAACAACGTCTTTTACACCTTCTACAGGTTTAATATTTGATTTGAAAGCTTCATAAGAGCGTCTTCTGTACTCTTCAACAAAATCATGAGGTAATGGTTTAGTTATTATTGTAGAAATATGAGCTACAACAGCCTGTATCGAATTGCCTTTAAAATGATTATAAGCATAGTCTAAATTAATATTAGAGCCTAACGCATTAGACATGTCTACCAGTACTTTATTTCCAATAGGTTCACTGTCTACAAGAACTCCATCACAGTCAAAAATGATACACTTGTATTTGGACATTTAAGGTGTAGAGTTTGACACTTGAAGGGTTTTTCCATTATAGTACTTATTGCCACTTAAAGAAAAATTGAAAACATACTCAGCCATTTCTAACGCTGTTGTTGGTGCTTTATAACCTGGGAATGCTTCTTCTAGCATTTCGGTTTGTACTGCACCTAAAGCTAATATATTAAATTGCGGCCCTGTTTCTTTATATTCTTCAGCTAGCAACTCGTTTAAAGTAATTACAGCACCTTTACTAGAGCTATATGCTGCTAATCCTGGGAATTTCATACTACCTTGGATGCCTCCCATTGAACTAATGGTCACTACGTGTCCATTACTCTTCATAAATGGCAATACAGTTCTTATCATTTCTGAAACACCAAAAACATTTGTTTGATACACCTTAGTAAAATCAGAGAAGGAAGTCTCAGCAAAAGGCTTGTTAAGTAGCTTACCTGCATTATTGATTAAAATATCAACATGTTGCCACTCATTGCGAATAAATGTCACTACTTTTTGATAATTGACTTCTTGGCTTAAATCAAAAGGAAACGACGTTACATTCTTGAGATTTAAATTACTAACTGGCTCATCATTTCTAGATAATGCCAAGACCTTATGACCTGCCTTTGAGAAAAGTTGTACCAATTCAAAACCAATACCTCGACTTGTTCCTGTAATAATTATGTACTTACTCATCGCTTAAGACTACTTCCTTGGTTGCAGCGTTCATCATACCTTCTAACGCAGGAATCATTTTATTAATAAAACTGGCCATATGATTGTAGTCCATTTTATCAGCTTCATCATCTACATGATGATAATATTCAAAATTTGTAAAATCGAAAGTAGAAATAGCATGTGCTGGCATATTTAATTCTTTAAAAAATGGAAAATTATCTGACCTGAAAAATAATTGAAACTCCTTAGCTTTTGGAAAGAATCCAACAACCTCTTCACCTGCATACGTATTTAAAGTTGTGGCAAAGTTAGAACGATTATAACCACTCATA
The DNA here is from genome assembly GCF_014635865.1 of Winogradskyella haliclonae. Taxonomy (GTDB): domain Bacteria; phylum Bacteroidota; class Bacteroidia; order Flavobacteriales; family Flavobacteriaceae; genus Winogradskyella; species Winogradskyella haliclonae. The sequence goes on from NZ_BMDQ01000004.1 coordinate 149,189, forward strand.
TATGCCATAGATTTATCTGCTGCTCTAGGCACTCCAATCATTTCAAAATTTATCATTGTATAGGCATCTAAACCTTGTTCCTTTAATCGTTTTGCCAAATGTGCGGAGCCCTTTAATCCCATTTCTTCGGCAGAATAAAGTGTAATCAGGATACTGCGTTTATTCGTCTTAGACTTTGAAAAATACCTTCCAAACTCCATTGCTGCAATTGTTCCTGAGGCATCGTCATTAGCACCGTTAGCAATAGTATCGCCATCAACTTCTTTACCTTTACCTATATGATCGTAATGACCACCTAAAATGACAAACTCATTTTTTAAATTTGGATCATTGCCTTCAATGACACCTACCACATTATAACCTGTAAGCTCACCAAGTTTAAATGTATCTCTATAGGTTTCGAAATAAGGTTTAATATTATTTTTTTTAAAATAATTCTCAATAAAAACTGCAGCTTTTTCTATCCCTTTGCTTCCTGTTGCTCTTCCTCCTAACTCATCAGACGCTAAATACTCCATACTTTTCTGAATATCAATAGCTTTGATTTCTATTTTTTCTGCTTTAGCAACTTCATTACCAGATTTGCCATTAGCACCATTATTACCCTTGGTTCTAAATACACAAGACGTGATAATTAAACAAGAGATTAATAGCAATGTATTGTATCTTTTCATAATAAATATTTTAAGTCTTAAAGATAAAAAAACCTGAATTGAAATAAATTCAAATCAGGTTTAAATATTACTAGATATAATTACTAGCTTAGACTAGCATTGTTATTGGATTTTCTATATATCCTTTTAAAGTCTGAAGAAATTGTGCGCCTGTTGCACCATCCACAGTTCGGTGATCACAAGCCAAAGTTAATTTCATTGTGTTACCTGCAACAACTTGACCGTTCTTAACAACTGGCTTTTGAACAATTGCACCAACAGACAGAATTGCCGAGTTAGGTTGATTGATAATAGATGTAAAACTCTCAATACCAAACATCCCTAAATTAGATATCGTAAATGTACTGCCTTCCATTTCGTCAAGCGTTAATTTCTTATCTCTGGCTCTTCGGGCATAATCTTTAACAGCAGCGCCTATTTGAGGTAAACTCTGTTCATTTGCAAAACGTACTACAGGAACAACTAATCCATCAGTTACAGCTACAGCCACGCCTATGTGAACATGATTGTTTAAACGCATTCTATCATCAAACCACTGAGAATTAACCTGTGGATGTTGACGCAATGCTAAGGCACATGCCTTAACAATCATATCATTAAATGAAATTTTTGTATCCGGAATAGAGTTGTATTGTGTACGGAATGCTATAGCATTATCCATATCAAACTCTACGTTTAAATAATAGTGTGGCGCAGTAAACTTAGACTTAGCCAAGTTCTTAGCTATGGCTTTACGCATGTTACTGTTTGCTACCTCATCAAAGTCTTCTTGTCCTGTAGCAACAAATTTAGCAACTGGTGCTGAAGATGTCGCAGCAGCAGAAGGTGTAAAGTTCTCAATATCTCGTTTAATAATTCTACCATTTTCTCCAGAACCGTTAACCTGACTTAAGTTAATACCCTTTTCTTCTGCCATTTTTTTTGCCAATGGCGAAACAAAAACACGCTCATTAGAACTAGTTTTGTCAACGGTATTAGAATTAACAGGAGTTTCCTTTTTTACTGGAGTCTTTGGTGCCTCAACTTTCTTTTCAGTCTTAGGAGCCTCATCTTTTGAAGGCGCCGCAACTTTGAAGTTTTTAACAACATCTGAAACATCAGTTCCTGCAGGGCCAATTACAGCTAATAAAGCATCTACTTTTGCAGAATCACCTTCTTGTAATCCAACATGTAACAATGTCCCTGAATTGAAAGACTCAAACTCCATTGTAGCTTTATCTGTTTCGATTTCGGCTAGAATATCGCCTTCTTCTACCTCGTCACCTACATTTTTTAACCAAGATGCCACAGTACCTTCTTCCATTGTATCACTTAAACGCGGCATAGTTACGACTATGACACCTTCAGGTATATCGACCGAAGATGTTCCAAAATCGACATCTGATATATTAGTTTCTGTGCCTTCTCCTACAGGAATAGCATCTGATTCTTCAACTTGAGCATTTCCATTTAGTAAACCAGAAATATCTTCTCCTTCTTCTCCTATGATTGCTAAAAGTTTATCTACTTCAGTCGTTTCACCTTCTTGGACACCTATGTGAAGTAATGTACCTTCATGAAAAGATTCAAACTCCATTGTAGCTTTATCTGTTTCGATTTCAGCTAAAATATCGCCTTCTTCTACTTTGTCTCCAACTTGTTTTAGCCATGTTGCAACGGTACCTTCTTCCATGGTATCGCTAAGTCTTGGCATATTAATTACTTCTGCCATAGCTTATAATTTATGTGGTATAAATGGATAATCTTCTTGTTCGTATACTGCATCGTACATGACACTCTTATCTGGATAAGGTGATTCTTCAGCAAACTTTTCACATTCTGTTACCAAATCCTTAACACGCTTATCAATGACTTTAATATCGTCTTCGGAAGCATACTTATTTTCGAGAATAATATCTTTTACTTGCTTGATTGGGTCGATTTTTTTGTATTCTTCGACCTCATCTTTAGTTCTGTAATGTTGTGCATCTGACATAGAGTGTCCTCTGTAACGATAAGTCTTAACTTCTAAGAAAGAAGGACCTCCACCGTTTCTGGCTCTAGAAATTGCTTCATCAAAAGCTTCTGCAACCTTAACAGGATTCATACCGTCTACTGGTCCCGATGGCATCTCGTAGCCTAAACCTAATTTCCAAATATCTGTATGATTGGCCGTACGCTCTACTGATGTTCCCATCGCATATCCATTGTTCTCACAAACAAATACTACAGGTAAATTCCAAAGCATCGCTAAGTTAAAAGTTTCATGTAATGATCCCTGTCTTGCAGCACCATCACCAAAACAACAGATAGTAACAGCATCTACATCGTGATACTTATCACCAAAAGCAATACCAGCACCTAAAGGAATCTGACCTCCTACAATTCCATGACCACCATAAAAACGATGCTCCTTAGAAAAAATGTGCATTGAGCCACCTAAACCATTTGAAGTTCCTGTGGCCTTACCATATAATTCTGCCATAACTCGTTTAGGATCTACACCCATACCTATTGGCTGCACATGGTTACGGTAAGCCGTAATCATTTTATCTTTTGTAAGGTCCATGGCATGCAAAGCCCCTGCTAATACAGCTTCTTGACCATTATATAAATGAAGAAAACCTCTTACTTTTTGCTGAATATAAACGGCTGCAAGTTTGTCTTCAAACTTTCGCCAGAACAACATGTCTTCATACCATTTAAGGTAAACTTCCTTTGTTACTTTTTCCATCTATCTTTTATATATAAAATGTATCTACCGTCTACATGACAAAGCAGAACAACAAAAATAATATTTTAAGCCATAACGAAGAAAAACAATTCTGTAAAAATTGCGCTATATTTTAAGTAATAACTAACGAAAACGTTACAGTACTGAGCTTTCGAAAAGTAAAGGTAAGAGATTAGCTAAAGATTCTGACTTTACAACTTTACCTTCTGCACCCATAAAATAAATTTCAATGGGTTGGTCTTGCTTAATCTCATACTCAGCTATTGCTTGTCTACATGCGCCACATGGCGGAATTGGCTTGCCAGTCACCTGATTTTGAGATGATGCTGTTAATGCCATTTTTAGCATTTTTGATTTTGGGTAGTTTGCACCAGCATAATAAATTGCCGTGCGTTCTGCACAAAGCCCAGATGGGTAAGATGCATTTTCTTGATTACTTCCAGAAACTATTTCTTCATTATCTAATAATATCGCCGCTCCTACATTAAACTTTGAATAAGGTGAATATGCATTTTCGCGAGCTTTTATTGCTGATTGCATTAATTGTTGAACATCCTTTGGGAGTTCTGTCATGGAATCATAAACTTCTAATGTGGTTTCAATTTTAACTTCCTTCATATGACACTCTTTTAGACAAAAAAACTATTGTTTTTCAACAATAGTTTTGATTAATCAGAATATAAATTTACGACTAATATTCTGTATACTCGCCATCACCAAAATTAAATGTTAGTGAGAAGCGCAATGTATTTTCTAATGGACTCTGTACACGAGACGCAGAGAACAAATATGATAAATCTAAGTTTATTGTTGTGTATTTAAATCCTGCACCTAAAGCAAAGAATTTACGAGCTCCTTTTTCTTCGGCTTCGTTAAAATATCCGGCTCTTAAAGCAAAAGAATTGTTGTAAGTATATTCAGCACCTAAGGCATAAGTAAACTCCTTTAGCTCTTCGCTAAATCCACCAGGAGCATCTCCGAAAGATTGAAAAATACCAGATAAGAAACTTACATCATTGTCTTGACCTGCTGTTATTATTGTTGGCTCATCACTATCTTGCACCTGATCACCATCTGTATCTACATATCCTAATTGTGGCGGAGTAGGTACCAATAATTTTGCTACTTCTGCGGTGATTGCAAGTTTACTATTCTGATCAAAAATAAAATCAAAACCTCCACCAAGCCTTAAATTAGTTGGTTGAAACACATCTTGTCCTCCATCATCATAACTAAACTTAGGTCCTAAGTTTTGAATAGCAAACCCTAATCTCCAACGACCATTAAAATCATTATACGCTTCCTCTTCACTTTGATAATAACCAGTAATATCTGCCCCGAAAGAACTTCCTGCATTTGCATTAGGGTCAACCTGACCAATACGTAATGCTGATCTAAAATATCTTAGACCTACAGCCATTGCAAACTGATCTGCTAATTTTAATGAATACGCAACATCCACAGCATACTCATTAGGTTTTACTGCAACACCTGGCGATGTTGCATCTTGGGTTAAAACAATTTCTCCAAGACTAAAATATTTTACACTTGCAGAAACTGCGCTATAATCATTTAGTCGATTAAAATATGTTGCATAGCTAATAGATATGTCATTCACTAATCTTGTCAAATACGGTGTAAAACTAACCCCTACACCTGATTTGGTTTCTGAAAAAGCATATTTCGCAGGATTGTACTGTTGAGAAAATCCATCAACAGATGTAGCCACACCCATATCTCCTAAAGAAGCAGAGCGAGCATCTGGAGCAACTAACATAAAAGGTATACCAGTTGTTATCACTGAAGACTGATCTGGGAAAACTATAGTTTCTTGTGAAAATGAAACATTTACGATTGCAAATGCTAATATAAAAGTTAAAGTATTTTTCATTCTTAATAGTTATCTTATTACTATATTAAATAGTTAAAAGTGTTAACAAATATAATTTAATATTACAGTATTACAAGTTTTTGAATCTTTTCTATCTGCTTATTTAAACGTTGAGATTTTACTTTTAGTTTATATATATAAACGCCTTTTCCAATTTTGTCTCCAAAATCATCTCTACCGTCCCAAACAATATCTCTTGACAAAGTACTTGTTGACTTACTAGAGGTATTAGTTTGCCCATTTAATGTTCTCACCAATTTACCCGAAACTGTAAATATCTGTACTGAAACATCCAATACATCACTACTATTATGATTAAACCAAAACTCTGTGTAGTCTACAAATGGGTTTGGGTAATTAAGTACATTGTCAATTACTAGTAATTCATTATTATTGAAAACTTCAAACTGTATTTCAGAGACTGAAGAGTTATTATAAACATCCCAAGCCTTAACTGTTAATGTATGAAGTCCTGCTTCTAAATCTCTAAATGCAAAAGTTACTGTTCCGTTTGTATAATCATCTAAGCTAGCCTCATAATAATCATTGAGTACAAAAGGGTTTGTTTCATCTCCATCTAAAATGGCAGTAATATCATGACCAATACCACTGGCTGTATTAATTCCATTATCATCTTGTAATTTGACTAACAATGTAGGCGATTCATTAGTTATACCTCCAGAAACAAAATTTTCGTCGTTCATAAACAAGTTAATCAATGGCCCAATATTGTCCTCTTCTGCATTTTCATTAATACCACCAACTTGGATATCAAAACTGTATCCATTTTGATCTTCTAACACATTATTCCGTTTTGCATAAAAGCTAACTTTCCCAGGACCCACCGGTATACCAATGTCTCTAGGTACTACAAAATCAAAGTCGAACTGACCGTTCTCTATTGTAGCTTGCCCTTTAAAAATTATTTCGCCTAATGTTGTAAAATCTAATATTATAATTCCATTATTATCAGAAGTGTTATCATTTGCTAGCGTTTGCCTTTGTATTTCTTTATCAAAAACTGTGGCTGTTAATACTCCATTATAATTCGTCAATAGATTTCCATTCAAATCAACAACTTCTCCTGACATCTTAACCTTTCCTAAAGCTTCTAAGACATCTGTAGTTTGCGAAATAGGTGTGTCATTAATATGTGTTAATCTAATATTAGGCCTTGGCACAGCTAGCTTCATAGCGGGGTCGCCTATAAAATGAACTAAACGATTTTGAGAACTTCCAGCAATAGCCGGATCTAATTTAGTTAGTCTAAGAGATTCCGCCATTGATGGGTAATCATTAGATCCATAAGCAAACAAATAATCTTCTAAAATTTCGTTATAAGTGGTACCAACACCAACAAATATTGTGCGTGTGGTTGTGATAAGTGATATGGCACCACCTTTGGTATTCCAATATGTAAATTCTCCAGCTGTTTGTAAACCAGGATTATCATATTTAGTAAAGTCACAAGTCACAGTGATAAAGCAATTAAACCTACAATTATTGTTAATCTCTTGAGAATCATTAATGTCAAATATTCGTTCATCAGCAAGACCTAACTCTCCACCATGTCCAAAATAATTAACAACTAAAACACCCACATCTATAGCATTCCTAAAAGCGTCGTTTACATCAGGATATCTATCGCCTCCTGAAGAAGATTGCTGTTGAAAAGCATCTGAATGTATTTTAATAGAATTGAAAAAAGGCTTTTGGGCTTGAACGTCTGTAGCTACGTCATCTGTAGTCTGCTGAAGTACTCTTTCAAAAGGTTCATCTACATCATCCGAAACTAATAAAATATTATTTCTCCAACTACCATAAGATTCTTGAGCATAATAGGCTTCGATTTTATCAGCTACTTCTTTTGCTCTTTGTGGACTATCAGCTATCATTCTACCAACTGCAATATCAAGACGATTAGAATTTGTAAGTGTTCCTTCATTATCGTCCATCATACCATAAAAATCATCAGAAATAAGAGAATTAGTTAAGCTAAAACTATTTAATGAAAACCATGATGGTACAAAATTGGTATTGTTATTAAGTCTATCTTTATAGTCATATGAGGCATCTCCAAACAAACCAATATACTTTACTCTGTTTTCTGGAGCACTAGCGTTATCATAAACATATCTAACAAAGTTTCTGATAGCCGCTATATCTTGACTTCCAGAACTGAATTCGTTATATATGGTCTGAAGCGTAACTACTTTTACATTTAAATCATATTCTTCTTTATTAATCTCAGCTACTCTTTGCGCTTGAGATAAAAATATTTGAGGTGTTATCAACAAATAATCAATATCCTGAAATTGACCTTGGTCATTATTAAATATTGTGCCTTTTAAGTTTTGATTTGCAACTTGACTATTAGCTTCGCGCTTAGGGCTTAAAAAATCAGAACCCGAGAATGCCACATAATTTCTTAGTTCTCCTGCTGTAGCTTTTAAATTAATCTCTGATAATGCTTCTGTATTATTAAAAGATTGAACATTAAAAATATCTGTAACATCCCAAACTTGTTCTACTTGTGCAGCATTACCAATATTATATTGAACTATTCCTGAACTTGTTGCCACGCTCCCATTTTTAAAAAACAACTGCTCGTTAGCATATATTAATTGCCGTGTAGCCTCAATATTAATATAATCTAAATAGGCTGCCGCTATAGGGTTACCGCCATTGTCATATTCGAGATTTATCTCTAAATCCTCACCTGTTACTGAAATATTACTATTAAAAGTGGCTCCTGTAGCGAAGGTAAATGCATCAGGATTAAAGGGCTGTAAATTCAAAGTCGATGCACTAGCTCCGTTAATTGTTATTGCCATAGATGAAGGTAACTCAGAAACTGAACCTAAGGTTACTGTAACTCTTACCGGGACAGAAATATCTACATTAGGTATACTGAAATTATAGTTTCTTTCATTCTCAACATCAAATTTATCACCAAACCATCGCCGCCCAACTTTAATTAAATTAAACTCATCGACTTCGTAAAAATCGTAATCTTCAAAAGTATCTATAATAATATCTGCTGGTTGGTCAGTTTGGGTTAACTCAGAAATACGTTTACCATTACCGCCACTAATGTTTACATAATAATAGGTTTTATCTGTATATAAATTTAGATTCGTATTCTGCTCCTGATTAAAACCTTGTGGTCCTTTGGCATAAAACAGAATATAGTCTTGATTATCAAAACGGCCATCTTCCTCCCCAACAAATTGAATAGCATTCTCCGTTAAATCAATTGCATGTTCAGCAGAATTAAGATATGGTAGCATTTCACCTCCATTACCATAAATTTTTAAATTCCTCGGGTCTATAGAATTTACGTTAACACCTAATTGACTCACAAAATTCTTTGACAACCTAAAAACTCCTGTAGTATCAACATAAAAACGATACCAATCTCCAGATGCTAAAACTGAATTGCTTATAATCGAAAAAGAAGATTGACTTGCTGTACGATTTGAAATACCTGTATTATAGTTGATACTAAAACTTGTTAATTTCTTAAACGTATTGCCTTCTTTTATAATTGGGTTAATTTCTAAATAAACAGAACGTTTGCCTCTGGCTTCAGTATTAACTAACATTGGTTTTATTTCTGTCTGAATAGTAGAAACATCTAAATCCTTTAATTCAGATTTAGAAATCTGGCTATAAACAGTATTACTAAGAGTTATTGAAGTTTCATCTACAAATCCATTCTCATTCCATTCAGTAAAATAGGTAAGACCATTCTCAACATCGTAACTAAAATGATTTGCATCAAAAGAAGGAACTTCAATTTTCGCATAACTTGCTTCTAAAGTTCTATGACCATTCCAATTAATCGTAAACTCCTTTTGTTGAGCAAACGAAAAAAAACAAAATAGTATAAGGAAAATAGTAGAACTCTTTTTCATTGTAAATAAACGCACAAGTTTACACCTTATTATAGGTAAGCAATTTTTATTTCAAAAGTACAACAATAATTTATTTTGACACTCGTTATTGATAAGTGAATTCAGCGGTTGAAAGCACTAAAAATCCGTTGTAATGAACAAAAAACAGGATGAAATGCATATTTTTTTACACTTTATCGATAAAAAATGTTGCTTGTTCGTCTTTAATTACTATATTGCACGTCGAATTTAAAGAACTTACTTAATCTATAGTTATGAAAAACGTCATGAATTTTAAATTAATAGCAGCTGCAGCCCTAGTAGTTACTGCTTTTAGTTGTAAACGCTCATCAAACAATAGTAACGTAGATAGCGCTACTGGTTGGGCTATTAATGACAAACAAGGTGGTTTTCAATACAACACCAAATTTAAAGAGCAAGAAACACCTCCTGGAACTGTGTTCGTAGAAGGTGGAACCTTTACCATGGGTAAAGTACAAGATGACCCAATGCATGATTGGAACAATAGTCCTTCTCAGCAACACGTTCAATCTTTTTACATGGATGAATCAGAGGTCACCAATGCTAATTATCTTATGTATTTGGACTACTTAAAAAGTGTTTACCCTCCAGATGACCCTGCTTACGCAAACATATATAGAGGTGCTTTGCCAGACACATTAGTTTGGAGAAATCGCCTAGGATATAATGAAATGATGACGGAAAACTACTTACGTCACCCTGCATATGGCAATTACCCAGTAGTTGGTGTAAGTTGGATACAAGCTGTAGAGTATGCAAGTTGGAGAACAGATAGAGTTTCAGAAATGACATTACAAAAAGCTGGATATCTTGAGAGAGATTCTCAATACAAAGCCGAAGCAAATAGTACATTTAATACGGATACTTATATTAATGCACCAACGAAAACATATGGCGGTAATGATTCTATTATTAACCCTGTAAAGTCAAGAAAGCGTGTTCAAGTAAATGCAAAAGGTGATACTATTAATGTATATGCGAAACGAGAGTCTGGACTTATTGGCCCAAAATATAGACTACCAACAGAAGTTGAGTGGGAATATGCTGCTCTTGGTATGAGTGAGCTTAGAAGCTATAACATCTACAGAGGGCGTAAAAAATATCCTTGGGATGGACAGTATACGAGATCAGGCAAGCGTGCAAAGCGTGGTGACCAGTTAGCTAACTTTAAACAAAGTAAAGGTGATTACGGTGGAATTGCAGGATGGTCTGATGATGGTGCAGATATCACACAAGAAGTGAAATACTACGAACCTAACGACTATGGTATTTATGATATGGCAGGTAATGTTGCTGAATGGGTTGCTGATGTTTACAGACCAATAGTTGATGATGAGTTTAACGATTTTAATTACTACAGAGGTAATACATATTACAAAAATGCTATTAATGATGATGGTAGTGTAAAAATTGTTCAAGAAACAGTTTATGACACCTTGAGTAATGGAAAAATTGTTGCTAGAAATCTTCCTGGTGAAATTGAAACTATACCAGTAGATGAAGATGAAACATATCTTCGCACAAACTTTGACAGAAGCGATAACAGAAACTTTAGAGATGGTGACCAAAAATCATCTAGATACTACAGAGACAATTTTGAAGATGGAGAAGACGGAAAATTTGATACTCGCAAGATGTATAACTCTCCAAAACATAGTATTGCTACTGATTCTGCTGGAGGTAAAATGCTAAAAGAATTTGATAAGTCGGACAGAAGAACATCATTAATTAACGACGAAGCTCGTGTAATAAAAGGTGGCTCTTGGAAAGACAGATCTTATTGGATTGACCCTGCTCAACGTAGATTCTTCCCTCAAGATATGGCTACAGACTATATTGGATTTAGATGTGCAGTTTCTAGAGTTGGTTCTAAATCAAAGACTAACAAAAAGAAACGTAACTAAAAAAAGTAACATAAATTTATATAAGAAGTCCTAACTAATATGTTGGGACTTTTTTATTTTTATAACTATGAAAATAGAAGAATTACATCATATCTACAAAAGCTGTAAATCTGTATGCACAGACACAAGAAAACTACAAAAAGGTGATATTTATTTTGCTTTAAAAGGCGATAATTTTGATGGTAATAAGTTTGCTAAAACTGCTTTAGAAAATGGCGCTAGCTTCTGTGTCATAGATAATCCAAGTCTTAAAAATATATCAGAAAAATTCATTTTAGTTGATGATGTATTAATAGCATTACAGCAATTAGCAAATTACCATAGAAGACAAATTTCTTTTCCCATTATTGCATTAACAGGAAGTAACGGTAAAACAACCACAAAAGAGTTAATCTATAGTGTACTATCATCGAGTTATAAAGTAAATGCTACAAAAGGAAACCTAAACAACCACATAGGTGTCCCTTTGACACTTTTAAGTTTCACTAAAGACTTAGATTTTGGAATTGTAGAAATGGGTGCAAATCATCAGAAAGAAATAGAATTTTTGAGTTCTATTGCTGAACCAGATTTTGGTTTAATTACCAATTTTGGCAAAGCACATTTAGAGGGCTTTGGAGGTGTTGAGGGTGTCATAAAAGGAAAGTCGGAGTTGTATAACTACTTAAAAGAAAACAACAAAACTGCATTTATAAATACTGATGATAAAACACAGATAGAGCAAATCGGAAATTATACGAATTGCTCCACTTTTGGCTCTACTGATACTAATGATTGTGTAATCAATTTTAAAAGTGCTAATCCTTTTGTAAAGGTTTCATACAATACGCTTTTAATTGAAAGTAAACTCATAGGAAACTATAACTATGGAAACATAGCTGTGGCAATAGCAATCGGTCAATACTTTAAAGTTTCACCACAAAAAATAAAGAATGCAATAGAAGCTTACCAACCAGATAATAATAGGTCTGAAATAATTAACATAAGAGCTAATAGGATTATTCTGGATGCTTACAATGCAAATCCTACAAGTATGTTAGCCGCTCTTAAAAACTTTAAACAGTTAGTGGCTAATAAAAAATACCTTTTCTTAGGCGATATGTTTGAGCTTGGAACATCAGCAAAAGAAGAACATCAAGCTATTGTAGATTTTGCTGAAAATAACTTTAAGGAGAATATATATCTCGTAGGTGAAAATTTTTATAAAACAAAAACCAAACCTTTGACTCAAAAATTCAACTCTTTTGAAAATTTAAAAATAGAACTTAGTGCTACAGCAATTAGCAACGCTACAATCTTAATAAAGGGCTCTCGTGGTATGGCCTTAGAACGTATTTTAGATATTCTATAAAGACTGAAAATCCATATGTAAATATGGATTTCCCTTCTTATTAAAGTGGGTCATACTGGATTCGAACCAGTGACTTCTACCCTGTCAAGGTAACACTCTGAACCAACTGAGTTAATGACCCAAATACATAAAACCAAAAAAGTCTACATTTCTGTAGACTTCTGTGGGCGCGAAGGGATTCGAACCCCTGACCCCTTGGGTGTAAACCAAGTGCTCTGAACCAACTGAGCTACGCGCCCGATTATTGGACTGCAAATATAGACTAGTTTTTAAAATCTCAAAATAATTTCAACAAAAAAATTATAATATTTCGGCAACAACAAAAGTGCTACCTCCTACATAAATACAATCCTCCTGATTAGCAGATAATTTAGCTTTTGAAAAAGCTTCATTTACTGAATTGTATGCTTCAGATAAAAATCCTTTTTTATTAAATACAGTATGCAATTCATCTGCATCCATACCTCTAGGCACATTAGGCTTACATAAATAATATTTAGCATGTTTAGGCAACAAAGAAATTATAACTTCTAAATCCTTATCATTTACCACACCAAAAACAATATGCAATTGGCCTGTACATTCTTTTTTTAACTGGCTCATTGTATGCGATAAGCCTTCTTTATTATGAGCTGTATCACATATAACCTTAGGGTTGTTAGATAAAACTTGCCATCTTCCCAATAGGCCTGTATTTTGCACCACATTCAAAAGTCCAAATTGTAATTGATTTCTAGAAATTTTGAAACCTTGATTTTTTAAAATCTCAATAGATTGCATTACTGTTTTTATATTGTGATTTTGATAAGTCCCTTTTAAATCACTTTCTATTACTTCAGGAATAGTCTGATCTGCGAAATAAATTAGAGAATTCATCTCATCCGCTTTCTCTAAAAATACTGTTTCTGTTTCAGGATGAGTCTCTCCAACAACTAAGGGTATATTAGACTTTATAATTCCTGCTTTTTCTGAAGCTATTTTTGGTAACGTATTCCCTAAAAACTGAACATGGTCAAGTCCAATATTTGTTATAACAGATAGTTCTGGTGTAATAATATTTGTAGAATCTAATCGCCCGCCAAGGCCAACTTCTATAACCGCTATATCAACCTTTTCTTTGGCAAAATAATCAAAAGCTAATCCAACAGTCATTTCAAAAAAAGAAAGCGAATTTGTTTCAAAAAATGACTTATGCTTTTTTACAAATCCCATGACAAATTGTTTTGAAATTTCTTTGCCATTAATCTTAATACGCTCTCGGTAATCTTTTAAATGCGGAGACGTATACAAACCAACCTTATAGCCTGCTTCTTGTAAGACTGAAGCTAACATGTGACTACAAGAACCTTTACCATTAGTGCCTCCAATATGAATAGATTTGAATTTTTCTTCTGGATTTTTGAGATAATTAGCTAACAGTATCGTGTTAGAGAGGTCTTTTTTATATGCAGATTGACCCTGGGATTGATACATTGGTAATTGATTAAACAACCAATTAACTGTCTCGAGATAGTTCATTTACTGACTGACATCAAAATTGATACTCACAAAGCCTATTTGTTTAGATGGTGCGTTAGCATCTGCTGGCCACTTATGGGATAATGCTATTTTTTTTGCAGGTGCTAATAAACAAGGATGCGTATTTGTAGAACCTTTAGCCCCTGGTGTAACAGAAGTGACTCTTCCGTTTTTGTCAACCTCAATACGGACAATAACCAGACCGTATTCATTACAATCTTGCTTAAATATTTTTTTACTTGGTTTGCCTCTTCCTCCTAAACCAAATCCTACACCACCTTTTCCAGGACCAGAGCCACCAAAATAACTTGGCGCATATGGGTTGCCGTTTAGCTGTCCTTTATTGCCTGGTGCATTATCTGGTCCTTCGCCACCATTATCATTGTCTTTAGAATTTTTTACACCACCTATAAGATTATCCAGTTTCTTCTTCTTTTCTGCCTCTTCTCTCTTTTTTCGTTCTTCTGCTTCACGTTTTAAACGTTCCACTCTTTCAGCTTCAGCTTTAGCACGAGCCTCAGCTTGTTTTTGCTTTTTTATAGCAATAGCTTCTTCGGTTTCTTGAGTTAAAACTTTTTCAGATTTTTCAACTGTCTTTAGAGGTTTGACCTCCTCTTGCTTTACTTTCTGTTCTTCGACATTTTTAGGAGTATCTGCCTGCTTTGGCTTACTTAATGGTTTATTACCACTACCAAAGTTATTGGTTCCGAAATTAACTGCAACGCCATACTCTTCTGGTGGATCCATATACTGAGGTCCCACGACAAAAATGAGCAGCACTAAAATTAATAGGATTAGCGTTGTTATCTTTGCAGAATTTTTTTCGTGTTTAGTTTTTAAATACTTCATTTAAGAACAATATTATAATACAATAACGAAAATCGCAGTTAAAATATTATTGTTTTGCAAACCTAATAGGTGCAGAAAAAGGTACAATAACTGGTTTCCCTTGTTGTATGCCCGGTTTTAATTTAGGTAACATCTTAGTGACTCTCACTGCTTCTGCCACCAATTTCGGGTCCGCTGCTCTAGCTCTTATATCAATAATCTGGCCAGTTTTACTTATTTTGAAATAAATTGTAATTTTTTGACTTCCTGTAAAACCTAAATCAGATGCTATGGTTTGGTCGAAATTAGCACCAACAAATTGGGCCACTTTTTGACTCATGCACTTTTTCCTTGCCGCATTATCTAAACCCTCGCATCCAGGATATATTGGTGCCTCTTCAATGAGTGCAAAGCCAACTACATCACTACCTCCGTTTTTATTTTTTGCTTCGGCAGCAGCTGCAGCAGCTTTTCTGTCTGCTTCTGCTTTAGCGGCGGCAGCTTTTGCAGCGGCAGCCTTATCTGCTCTTTCTTTTGCTTCTCTTGCTTCCCTTGCTTCTCTTTCAGCTTTAGCTGCTTTTCTGGCTTCTGCATCTGCTTTGGCTTTTGCTTCACGTTCAGCTCTTGCCTTCTCTTCAGCAGCCTTTTCTGCTTCAGCTTTTTCTTTGGCTAATTTTTCAGCTTCAAGTCTTAATGCCTCCGCTTCTTGTTGGGCTAAGAGCTCTTCTGCAGCCTTCTCTTTTGCTGCTTCTTCAGCCGCTTTTTCTGCAGCTTCTTGTTCAGCTTTTTTCTCTTCACTTGGCGCTTCTTCTATAGGCTCTTCTTCAGGCTTTTCTTCTGGTTCTTCTTCTACTGATTCTTCTTGTTGCTCTTCTTCAATTTGTTCTTCAGTATCAGTTTCTTCCTCTTGAACATCTTCAACAACTTCTTCTGATTTTGTAGGATTATCTGGAGCCATTTTATTGTTAATAACACTTGGCTCCCCAAAGTTTATGGCGACTCCATATTCCTCTGGTATTTCTTTGTACGGCGCACCAACTACAAACATTAACAACGCTATAATAAGCACAGTTAAACCTGTTATTTTAGCAGAATTACGCTCGTGTTTTGTTTTGAGGTATTTCATTGTTGGTTATGGTAAAAATGGGTTATTCTCTAATTAGACTTTACGGCTAATGTAGATTTTATCTTATTCCTATTAGCTATATCCATAATAAAGACCACATGTTTTAAATCTACATCTTGATCTGACCTAATAGTAATTGTTGGTGAGTCAGAGCTTCCAACTTTTTCTAACACTGCTGTTTCTAATTGATTTTTGGGCACTTGCTTTAAATCTACAAAGTATTGCAGTTTTTTATTGACACTTACTGACACATTTTTTGTTTGCGTTGTTTTACTGCTCGATTTAGGCAGTAATAAATCAATAGCTTCTGCAGAAACTAAAGTAGACGCAATCATAAAAAATATCAGCAACAGGAATACAATATCTGTCATTGAAGACATATTGAATTCTGGTGTTACTTTATTTCTTCCTCGTAAATTCATATCAGATAGGCTCGTTTAAAAGGTCTAAAAATTCAAGCGAATTTGCTTCCATTTTATAAACAACCTTATTTGTTTTTACTACTAAATGGTTGTAAGCAATGTAAGCAATAATACCTACTATAAGTCCTCCAACTGTCGTTGTCATCGCTGTATAAAGTCCGTCGGCTAGTGTTTTGATATCTATTGAACCTCCAGAGTTTGCAATCTCAAAAATTGATAAAATCATCCCAATTACTGTTCCTAAGAACCCAATCATAGGCGCAGCACCAGAAATAGTAGCTAAAACACTTACGTTTTTTTCTAAACCATAAATTTCTAAACGGCCTGCATTTTCAATAGCTGTATTAATATCGTCAAGGGGTTTTCCGATTCTTGATATTCCTTTACTGATTAATCGCGATACTGGAGAGTTTGCTTGAGAACATAAATTTTGAGCAGAATCAATTTTTCCATCACTGACATAATCTCTAATTTGATTCATGAAATTAGAATCGACTTTAGAAGCTTCTTTAATGGCAAAAATTCTTTCGAAATAAATATATACTGCCGCAATAAATAAAATAGCTAGAATAGTTATTATTACAATTCCTGCAGTTCCGCCAGTAGTAATTAATTCTATAATAGATAATGTTTTTTCTACTGATTCGCCTTCTACTAAAGGGTCTGTCTCTTGTAAAATAGTGTTTAACATAGTAGATTATTGGTTTTAAATGATTTGGTATATAACGTAAAAAAAATGATTAACGTGTGTTTAAAATAAAGTTCTTGTGACCATAAATGCTGCAGCACCAGCAATAAAGCCTAATAAGGCTAGCCATGATATTTTTTTAAGATACCAGAAAAAGTCTATTTTTTCCATTCCCATAGCTACAACACCGGCAGCCGAACCGATAATAAGCATACTACCACCTGTTCCAGCAGAATAGGCAATAAAATGCCATAATGTATCATCTAATGGCTCAGTAAACATTCCTAAACTTGCTGCTACTAAAGGCACATTATCTATTACTGCAGAGCCAACTCCAAGAAGAAGCACTACTAAATCTGATACTGCTGTTCCGGCCATCTCTGTCCCCATCATTGGCATTGTATCTTGTAATGTATTGGCAAAGCCAAACAAAATCCCTAATGATTCTAAAGCCGCAACTGCCATTAAAATTCCTAAGAAGAATAAAATACTTGGCATTTCTATTCTTGACAATGAACGGTGAACTGGGCTATGATGTTCATGTCCCACAGCTTCTCCTTGTCCGACTTGAGACATTGAGAAACGAGAACTTGTATATATCTCAGCAAAAATTGCAACAATACCTAGAGCCAACATCATTCCTACATAAGGTGGTAAATGTGTGACAACCTTAAAAAACGGTACAGATACTATAGCTCCTAGACCTAAAAATAACATTGTTGAACTAAATCTGCTCTTTACTTTTGCATCATCATCTTGCAATTCTAATTCGCCTTTAAAAGGTTTTAAAAATGATGCAATTAATGTTGGCACAACCATGCATAATACAGATGGTACAAATAGGTATAAGAATAGTTTTCCAGTAGAAACTTTGTCTCCTATCCACAGCATTGTAGTTGTAACATCACCAATTGGTGACCATGCGCCACCAGCATTAGCAGCAATAATTATTAGACCTGCATACCATATACGAATACTTCTATCCTTTACAATTTTTTGAAGTATAGAAATCAAAACTATTGTGGCAGTTAAATTATCTATTATAGCAGATAACACAAATGCTAGAATTGAAAACAACCATAACAGTTTCTTTCTACTTTTGAAGTTTACGGCTGCTTTTATGGTAGAAAATCCATCAAAATAATCTATAATTTCAACTATTGTCATTGCTCCTAGTAAAAACACTAATATTTCAGCTGTTTTACCCAAATGATGAAGCAAGGTTTCCTCCATTAAATGCATCTTTTCTTCATGTGGAAGTAAGCCAAAATTATCCATTAAAGTATGCTTAGCAGAGTCAAACCATTGCGGGAAAGCGTCAATTCCTAAGGATATTAATGCCCAACTTATTGCCATCATTACTAATGCAGGAATAAGCTTATCGATTTTAATGCTATGCTCTAAAGTGATGGCCAAATAACCAAACACAAATACTAATACTATAATGGTCTCCATAGAAATTATATTAATTGTTTAAGTGCTATCTCAAATGCAGTTGCACTAATTCCTGTTTTATTTTTATTATTTGTATATATATCTTGAAGGGCTTTTTTAATAACCTCAGATGTATCATCAAAAATAGCATCGTCTGTCATTTGCACCTTACGCTCCATAAAATACGCAAAAACTCTCGCCATTCCACAATTTGATATAAAATCTGGAATAAGGCTTACCCTATTATCTGTATGTTCCATGATTGGCCCAAAGAAAATTTCTTTATCAGCAAAAGGAACATTAGCACCACAAGAGATAACCTCTAAGCCTGTATTGATAAGCTGATCTATTTGATTTTGAGTAATCAATCTAGATGCCGCACATGGCGCAAACACTTCTGCTTCTAGAGACCATATTCTTTCGTTCATCTCGTTAAAAGGAATTAGGTCTTTATTACCTAAAGTATTTCCTTTTTTTAACAAATACATAGCTCTTACTTCTTCAAAGGTAAAACCATCTTCATTAATTAATCCACCAACACGATCAATTATTCCAACAATTTTTGCTCCCATCTGAGCTAGATAAAAAGCTGCGGCTGCACCTACATTACCAAAGCCTTGAACAATAGCTCTTTTTCCTTTGATGCTATCTCCATGTATATCATAGAAATGTTTTGCAGCTACAGCTACACCAAAACCAGTAATCATATCCGCTACTGTATACTTTTTTGATACATCTGGAGAATAATTAGTGTTTTCAATAACTTTAATAACGCCATGCCTTAATTGACCAATTCTATTGATTTTATCTGCAGCTGTTGGTTTAAAATGTCCTTCAAAAACACCTTCTTGAGGGTGCCAAACGCCACTCTCTTCAGTAATTGGGATTACTTCATGAATTTCATCAACATTAAGGTCACCTCCAGTGCCATAATAACTTTTAAGCAATGGTGAAACTGCTGCATACCAACGCTCTAGAACTCCTTTTTTTCTTTCATCGTTTGGATTAAAATTAATTCCAGATTTTGCACCACCAATGGCTGGTCCAGAAACTGTAAACTTTACTTCCATTGTTTTTGCTAACGACAAAACTTCGTTCTTATCTAAACCTTGACGCATTCTTGTACCGCCTCCTGCTGCACCGCCACGAAGTGAGTTTATTACAGTCCAACCTTCAGCTTCAGTTTCGGCATCATTCCAATGAAATACAATTTCGGGCGCTTTATTTTCGTATGTGTTTAGTAAATCTTTTATGAGAGACATTAGTTAGTTTTAGTTGATTAACAAATATAAAAAACTCTAAATGCATAATGTAAATTATACATTAATTTTAGGATTAAATATTTTTCCAGAAGAATGGTCTTTTTTTGCACCAGTCACGCTCTTAAGACAATTGACCTCATTTCTATCTTTCAACACACCCAAAAGACCAAATATTAAAGCTTCTTTATATTCTACGATTTCATTATCGGGAATTATAATTTTAGATTTTGAAAGCGTTTCAATTCTTTCTATTAAAAATGAGTTATACGCACCACCACCAGTAACAAGCGTCTTTGCTTGCTTTACATTTATATGTTTTGAAATCTGAACAGCAATATGTTCTACTATAGTCTTCAATATATCCTTCGTTTCAAGATTAAAGCTATCTATTAATGGAAAAACAATTTCTTTAACCCATTCTAAACCCAACGACTTTGGAGCACTTTGCTTGTAAAACGGTAAGTTATTTATTTGCTCTAATAGCGAAATATTAATAGTTCCTGACCGAGCAATCTTACCTTTATCATCATAATCGACATCTAAATAATTTACATAATGGTTTAAAACTATGTTTACTGGACAGATATCAAAAGCAATTCGCTGCTTATTTTCTTCAAATGAAATATTTGCAAAACCACCAAGGTTAATACAAAAATCGTAGTTACTAAACAACAATCTGTCTCCAATTGGTACTAACGGAGCGCCTTGGCCACCAAGTTCTACATCTTGAACTCTAAAATCGCATATTACTTTTTGCTTAAGAGTATCAGCAAGAATTTGCCGATTTCCTATTTGATAAGTATAACCTTGGTCAGGACTATGAAGTGCTGTATGTCCATGAGAAGCAATAAAATCAATGCCCTCAATACTATTCCTATTTATAAAATTTAGAACTTTATGTGCTAAATATTCGGAATACTTACTATCTATTTGATTTAATTTAGCTTTAGAAAACTGTATTAAAGTTTTTAGTTTTTGTTTCCACTCTTCAGAATAAGGTATGGTTTCAAAATCAATAATTTTAAAATTCCATTTGCCATCAAATGAGAATTTTGAATACAAAATGTCTATCCCATCAAGTGAAGTTCCAGACATTACAGATACAACATAATAGTTATTTATTAACATATAAGTAAAATTACTATTATCCATTGAAAATAACACAACAAACAGTTATCTTTGCAACGAATTTTTAGGAAATCAATAATAAACTATTTTTTATGGACTTTAGCTTAACAGAAGAGCATTTAATGATACGCGATGCTGCTCGCGATTTTGCACAAACTGAATTACTACCAGGTGTTATAGAACGTGATAACGCACAAACATTTCCTGATGAATTAGTTCGTAAAATGGGTGAGTTAGGATTTATGGGAATTATGGTAGATCCAAAATATGGCGGAAGTGGTATGGATGCTATTTCTTATGTTCTTATTATGGAAGAACTATCAAAAATTGATGCTTCTGCCTCTGTTATGGTTTCTGTAAATAATTCATTGGTTTGTTATGGCCTTGAAGCTTTTGGTACTGAAGAACAAAAGCAAAAGTATTTAACCAAGTTAGCCACTGGAGAGAGTATTGGAGCATTTTGTTTAAGTGAACCTGAAGCTGGTAGTGATGCTACTTCACAAAAAACAACAGCTATCGATATGGGTGATCATTATATAATTAATGGTACAAAAAATTGGATTACAAACGGAGGTCGCTCTGATGTGTATTTAGTCATTGCTCAAACGGATAGAGAAAAAGGACATAAAGGTATCAATGCTTTTATTGTTGAAAAAGGTATGCCTGGTTTCGATATAGGGCCAAAAGAAGATAAATTAGGCATTCGAGGTAGTGATACACATACCCTGCAGTTTAATGATGTAAAAGTGCCTAAAGAAAATAGAATTGGTGACGATGGTTTTGGTTTTAAGTTTGCTATGAAAACCCTATCTGGAGGACGAATTGGTATTGCAGCTCAAGCATTAGGTATTGCATCTGGGGCTTATGAATTAGCATTAAAATATTCTAAAGAACGTAAAGCATTTGGAACCGAGATTTGTAATCACCAAGCTATAGCTTTTAAATTAGCAGATATGTATACCGAAGTTGAAGCAGCTAGAATGTTAGTAATGAAAGCTGCTTGGGATAAAGACCAAGGCAACAATTACGATATGTCTAGCGCAATGGCTAAATTATACGCTTCTAAAGTAGCTATGGAACAAACTGTTGAAGCTGTGCAAATTCACGGTGGAAATGGTTTTGTAAAAGAATATCATGTTGAGCGTTTGATGCGTGATGCAAAGATTACTCAGATATATGAAGGCACTTCTGAAATACAGAAAATTGTAATTTCTAGAGGTGTTATAAGAGGATAATAATTATCACTTAGATATATTAAAAAAGGCTTTAGACTATACAGTTTGAAGCCCTTTTTATTTAATTAATTATCCATTTTATAGCAACAGCTACTTCTATCCCCAAAAAATATTGTTAGTCAATTATAAAAACAAAAAAAGACCCAATCGTTAGATTGAGTCTTTCAAAAAAGGCGGCGACCTACTCTTCC
>NZ_BMDQ01000005.1 GCF_014635865.1 Winogradskyella haliclonae
ACATTCCCATTAGGAGATACTACCGTAACATGGACCGTAACTGATGCCGCTGGTAATACCGCTACAGATACACAAACTGTAACCGTGGAAGATAATACAAATCCTGTTTGTATTACTCAAGACATAACAATTCAACTAGATGGTACAGGTAATGCTACTATTACTGCTAACGATATTGATAATGGATCAAATGATAATTGTGGAGTAGCTTCTATATCAGTATCTCAAACTGCATTTACATCATCAGATATTGGAGATAATGTAATTACATTAACAGTTACGGATGTTAATGGCAATTCTTCAATGTGTAATGCTACTATAACTGTAGAAGATACGACACTAGATATTGATGATGATAAACTTGAAGTCTTTAGTATTTCGCCAAATCCATTTAGAGATAATATCGTTATTAAGGTTCCTACAAAATTATCTGGTGATACTTTTGATATTGTAATCTACGACTTAAATGGACGAAGAGTATTTAATGAAGTAAAAGGTGTAAATAATAATGAGATTAATCTTAATGGTCTCAGCCGATTGGAAATTGCGCCTTACATAATTAGAATTACTAACACATCTTCAAATAGTGTATTTAGCTCAAGATTAATCAAATACTAATCTAAAAATTATAAAAAAAGCGGTAAAACTTAAAGTTTTGTCGCTTTTTTATTAAAAATATATCACTGATAATCAAATACTTACAATAAATAATTGCATTTCATCGAATTTATTTGCATTTCATAGAGTTTGTCGGTATGTTTGTACCGTAATATAGTCCCAAACTATAAAATTTAACCGCTTTATGAAAACTTATTACGCTTACTCAGTAAAGACGTTTGTCTTTTTTTTACTATTCACTTTTTTGGCTGAAAGCTCTTTTAGTCAAGTAACTATTGCTTACCATGAGTTTGGTATCGATCAAGAAGGTTGGACTTTTCCTGGAACTTACTCAGGTAGAAATTTTAATGCCAATAGCTGTACAGCCTTTGGTGCATTATATACCTACTATGATTATGACTTGGACACAAGAGCTTCTGTTACTTCACCAGACTACAACTTAACATCTTATACAGATGTTGAGATTTCATTCTGTCATGTTAATAGTACTAATCAAGAAGATGGTGACGGATTTGATATACAGTATTATGATGGTTCGTCTTGGTCTACAATTGCAACCTTCAGAAGAGGTACAGATTTCTTTGGAGGTGGCGTCCAGACCCAATTATCAGCAACAATAAATTCTGGTAGTTATACTTTCGCATCAAACTCAGCATTTAGATTTATAGGACAAAACAATAGTACTAATGAATGGAATGTCTACGATGATATAAGTATAAAAACTTCTGGTACTTGCGCTCCAATAAATACATTTCCATACTCAGAAGGTTTTGAATCTGGATTAGGTGCTTGGACTCAAGATACAGGTGATAATAAAGATTGGTTAAGGAATACTGGAGGCACGACATCTGGTGGTACTGGACCAAGTGCCGCTAGCGAAGGTTCATGGTATATGTTTACTGAAGGTAGTTCTCCAAATTTTAATTCCGAATTTAATTTAATAAGTAACTGTATTGACTTAACCGGAAGTCATACATCTGCAACATTTTCTTTTTACTATCATATGTATGGTACAAATATGGGGACGTTAGATGTAGAAGTAAGTACTAATGGAGGTACAACTTGGTCTTCCCCTATATTAACACTATCAGGGGAACAACAAACTAGTAATGGAGAAGCATGGCGTCAAGGTACAGCAAGCTTAACCCCATATATTGGACAAACAATAAGGATTAGATTTAATGGTGTTACCGGTGGAGATTTTACCAGTGACATGGCCATTGATGACATATCCATAACAACAGTAAGCTCTGGACCAAATCTATCTGTTGTAGATAGTGGTAGTAATATTATAAGTGACGGCGGAGGTAATAGTCCCTCTTTAACAAATAGTACTGACTTTGGTAATATACTTATTACAAACTCTTCAGCTGAAACGTATACTTTACAAAATACAGGTACATCAAATCTTAATATTACATCTATTGTAAGTGATAATGCCACTGATTTTGCTGTTTCTGGAATTACGCTTCCAGCCACAATAACTGCTGGCTCTAGCACTACATTTACTGTTACTTACACGGCAAATAATGCTGGAGCTTCTTCTGCTGTAATTACAATTAACAGCAATAGTAATGCTCCAGGAAATATATATGATTTTAATACTCAAGGTTTTGGTGTAACACCATTCTGTAGTTCAACTACTGTGACCTTACCGTATTCTGAAAGTTTTGAAACTGGATTAAATGGTTGGTCTTCTGGAGGTTCTGATGCCCTTTTAGCGAATAACGCTGCTAGATCTTATGATAACGATTATAGTTTAAACATACGCTCAAACTCTGGAAATGGATCTTCATTTTGTTCACCAATAATGAATTTAAGTAGTTATGATAAAGTTGATTTTGAGTTTTTCTTTACAGCAATCAATTTTGAACAAGATGAATTATTTCATGTAGACTATAGCTCTGACGATGGTGCATCATGGACTACTGTTAGAACATTCGAAGCTGGAGATGTGGAAGGAGCTTCACCTGTAAGAGGCGACTTCGACATCAACGATACTGTTATTTTTTATAGCAAAACAGTAACAATATTGGCTACAGATTATACTATGGGTACAAATTCAAGATTTAGAATTAGGTCAGAAGCATCAGATACTACTGATTTAGTTTACATCGATGATGTCAATATTACTGGAATGAACTATTCAACACCAACTTTAGGACCAGGAGGAATTACTGGTAATCTGGAGTTATGGTTAAAAGCTGATCAATTAGACGGTTCTAATGTTGGAACAGATGGAAGCTTAGTAAGTAGTTGGATAGATAATGGTAGAGGTCATGACGCCAAAACTGAAGGGCCAGGATTAGAACCAATTTACAGAAACAGTGCTGCAAGAAATATAAATTTTAATCCAGTAATAGATTTTGAAAACGATCATACTACAGCTGGTTCAGATATGACTTATATTGATACAAGAGATAAAGTATTACATAGTACATCTGGCTTCAACAGTAATGATATATTTATAGTGGCAATACCTGACCCAGCTGTATCATCTGCAATACTACCATTAGATACTTTTACATCTACAGATCCTACTGGAGACACTTTTTCAGAGGACGTTACAGGATTTGGTTATGGTAATTATTCTCAAAGGTTTACAGGAGAACAGTTTGGATATGCTATTGGTACAAGTAACTCAGCAGGTAATGGATATGGTAGAGGCACAACAAATGCTGATATAAACTTTAATCAAGTTCATATAATTAATACTCGACATAATGCAACTGATACTGATATAGAAGTATATATGAATGCCAATCAAGTTGGTGATGTTACATCAGATATAAGTGATTTTGCACCTGTAAATAACACACGTTATTGGTTAGGTAGAAGTCAATATTTTCAAGGAAGTTTTGATGGTCGTATAGCTGAAGTTATAACTTATAATGCCAGAAAAAATGATGCAAATGCTACGCAAGAACGTAATAGAATCCAATCCTATTTAGCTATAAAGTATGGTATTACTTTACAACCAACTATTACAGCTGGTGTTATCGAAGAAGGTAACTTGGATTATGTAGATAGTGATGGTTCAGTCATATGGGATGTATCAGCAAATTCTGGATATAACTTTGATATCGCTGGTATTGGTAGAGATGATGTATCAGTATTAGACCAGAGACAATCTAGTAGTGTTAACTCCATTGTTGATGGTACTGGTGAAACTAGAGGTATCGTAACCATGGGATTAACAAGTATTGAAACCACTAATTCGGGAAATAAAACAGTAAACTCAACATCATCATTTACAGATAAGAACTTCATAGTATGGGGAAATAATAATGCTAGCCTAGATGCTGCCCCATCTACTGTTGCTGTTGATATGAGTGATAATATAACTGGCTTGAATACCAATGTTCAATTCATTGGTATGCAACGTATATGGAAAGTTGTGGAAACTGGTGATGTATCAAGAGTTCAAATATCAATTCCTGAAAATGCTGTAAGAAATATTACACCTCCAGGAAATTACTTAATGTTTATTTCAGAAACAGGAGTATTTACACCTACAGCTCAATATAGAGTAATGTCTTCAGATGGTAGTGGTAATTTATTAGCTGAATACGATTTTCCAGCAAACTCTGAAAGATTTATAACGTTTGGATATGCTCCAGAAATCATAGTAGAAAGATCAATTAATTTTGATGCTAGTGCTCAAAACTATATAGATGTTGAAGATAATTTAGACTTAGATGAAGATTCTGATGATACAGTTGCACCAGGCGCAAGTGTATTCACCATATCTACATGGATTAAAAGAGAATCTGGTTCAACTAATACGTCTATTGTCTCAAAAAGAGATGTTGCCTATACTGAAGGTTATGATTTAAAAATCAACTCTTTAAATAGAGTAGAAATGAACTGGATTAATGGTTCTACAAGAACGATACAGTCTAGTGTAGCAATTCCTGAGAATGAATGGCATCATATTGCTGTGACCCATGATGGTACAACTGCAAGATTATATATAGATGGTGTTTTAGAAACTACTGAGACTTTACCTCTTCCTTTAGATACAAACAGATCATTCTTAATAGGTGCTGCTGGTAGAGATGGTAGTGCAACAGCATATTTTGATGGTAATATTGACGAAGTTAGAGTTTGGAATGCCGCTCTAACTGAAAGCCAATTAAGATTTTTAATGAATCAAGAATTGGAAGACAATGCAGGTACAATTGGTAAATACTTTGATGACAATAGTATATTACCATCAAAGAATGATGCTTCTGGTTTAGATTTTACAAACCTTAGAGCTTATTTCCCAATGTCTAGGTATACATATACCAACACTAATGATGATTCAGGAAATGACTTAATAGGTTACTTAAGACAGTTAAGAACAGTAGATTTTCAAACTGCACCACTTCCGTATATTTCAACTCAAAATGGAAATTGGACAGATGCTACAACTTGGACAAATGGCTCTATGCAAACCATTCCAGGTGCACGTGCATTAGCAGATAATGAAATGTATGTAGACTGGAATATTGTAGAGACAAATCATAACATAACTATAGATAATACATCTTTAGTAGATGACACTGTAGTAAATGCACCTGACCCAGATGGAAATGATAATGAAGGTAATAGAACAGTACTTGCACATGTTTTAAGTAGTGGAACTGTTACTGTTGATGGTGATAACGTAGCAAAAACAGGTTTTGGTTACACTGTAACACATTATCTAGAAATGAATGGCAAATTAGATCTCGAAGGTGAGTCGCAATTAATACAAACCACAGATAGTGATTTAATTTTAGGTCCTTCTGGTGAACTTGAAAAAGATCAGCAAGGTGTAACAAATACTTATCATTACAACTATTGGTCTGCTCCTGTAGGAGAAACTAGTATAGACCCTACTAATACTGTAAATGAGCATAGATATTCTTACTCAGTAACAGATATCATGCTAGATAATGGCACTGCTGTTAATTTCTCTAATGCAGGTTATAATGGCGCACCTGGTTCGCCTGTTACTATTGCTGATTATTGGATTTGGAAGTTTGCCAATAATACAGATGGTGATTACTCACAATGGGAACATGTAAGACGTACTGGAGCAATAGAGCCTGGTGAAGGGTTTACTATGAAAGGCCCAGGAACTACTGGAACTGAACAGAATTATACATTCTTAGGAAAACCTAATAATGCAGATATTAATCTTACAATTAATCAGTACAATGATTATTTAGTAGGTAACCCGTATGCCTCAGCTATTGATGCTAGACAATTTATTATTGACAACGGCCCTACCCTATATTATGAAGATGGCGTTACTCCAGAAGCAGATGCTACAACTAGTGGTACGCTATATTTCTGGGAACATTGGGGTGGTTCTGACCATATATTAGCTAATTATCAAGGTGGTTATGCTACATATAATTTAGCAGGTAGCTTAGCTGCGCCATTTAGCTTAACTGGAACTTCAGACCCTGACGTATCATCCACAGGCTCTGGCACTAAAGCTCCTGGTAGATACATCCCTGTTGGACAAGGTTTCTTCGTAGTAGCCGCTAATGGTGGAAACATAAATTTCAATAACGGACAACGTATATTTAAAAAAGAATCTATAGCAAATGGAGTGACTTTTAGGTCTAATAACCAAGAAGCTGAAACTTCTTCAAATGAAATTACCGATGAAATTGATACAAGACATAAGGTTAAGCTTGGTTTTGATTCTGTTAGTGGACAACACAGACAGTTATTATTAACTATTGATGAAAACACAACACCTGGTGTCGATTGGGGATATGATGCCAAAACATATGAATTTAAAAATGATGATATGTTCTGGGCTATCGAGAATGACTTTTACGTAATACAATCCTCAGATTTAACAAGTGAAAATAATAGTTTTCCACTTATAGTTTACACTTCTGAAGATGGTAATAACACTATTAAAATTGATGAGTTAATCAATTTTGAAGAAGAACAATACATTTATGTTCATGATAAAGAATTGAGCTTTTATCACGACCTAAGACAAGGTGATTACGAAATTTTCTTGAGTGCAGGTTACTATGACACTCGTTTTGAAATTGTATTTAGCGAGAGGAACATGAACCAAAGTTTAGGTACAGATGATGACATCTTAAATAATGAAAAATTAGATGTACGTTATGCAAACTCAATAGACAAAGTCATACTCATTAATCCTCATGCGTTAGACGTAAAAGACATTCAGATATTTAATCTTTTAGGACAACATGTTGTTGCGATAGAAGACATTAAAACTGGAAACATGACAGAATACAATGTTGGGAACTTAAGTTCTGGAGCTTATATCATTAAATTAAATACTGTAAGCGGTTCGGTATCTAAAAAAGTATTGGTAGATTAATCCATAAAAAAACTTAAACTCAACTAAAAACGTCTCCATAATGGAGGCGTTTTTTATTTTAATTTAGAGATTAAATCGTCAAGATTAATCGTTTCTTGCTCTCCTGAAGTCATATTCTTTAGAGCAAAACGATTAGATTTCAACTCCTCTTCGCCAACTAAAACAACAAAAGGGATATCACGCTTATTAGCATAATTCATTTGCTTCTTCATTTGTTTACCAGATGTAACCCAATCTGGATATAACTCAGCATTGATACCTTTACTTCTCAAAGTAGAAACCGCTTTTAGCGATTCCATAGCTTCTGCCTCTCCAAAATTGATAAATAAAACTTTTGTATTCTCTTTTACTGAATCTGGAAATAAACTCAATTCCTCAAGAACTAAATAAATACGGTCCAAACCAAAACTAATGCCAACACCACTAATATCTTTAAGTCCAAATATACCTGTTAAATCATCATAACGGCCACCACCACCAATCGAACCCATATTTACACCTTCTGGTGCAGAAACTTCGAAAATTGCACCTGTATAATAGTTTAGCCCACGAGCTAAGGTGACATCGAGTTGAAGCCCTGCCGTTTTTAGTTGCAGTGTAGCAATTGCGGTATTAATAAACTCTAACTCTTCTATGCCTTTTAATCCAATTTCTGAAGACTCAAGAATAGATTTTAGACTTTCAATCTGTGAGCCAAAATTGCCAGAAAGACCAAACAAAGGCTGTAGTTTATCTATGCCGGCTTGAGAAATACCTTTAGCCAGCATTTCTTCTTTTACCTTCTCCTCACCTATTTTGTCTAGCTTATCTAATGCAACAGTAAAATCAATCAATTTGTCTTGTGCACCAATAACCTCAGCAATACCAGATAAAATTTTACGATTATTAATTTTTATAGTGACGCCTTTGAGATTAAGTGCTGTAAATACAGCATCGTAAAGTTGAATAAATTCTACTTCCTGAAATAAAGACCGACTTCCTACAACATCGGCATCGCATTGATAAAACTCTCTAAAACGGCCTTTCTGTGGACGGTCTGCACGCCATACAGGCTGTACCTGGTAACGTTTAAACGGGAACTCTATCTCATTTTGGTGTTGTACAACATAACGTGCAAAAGGTACGGTTAGGTCATAGCGCAACGCTTTTTCAGAGATTTTTGGCGTAAGTTTTGATTCTAAACGCTCTTGATAATCAGCATCAGAGATTTTTTTGAGATATTCCCCAGAATTCAAAATCTTAAAAATCAAGCGATCACCTTCCTCTCCATATTTACCTATTAAGGTATCAGAGTTTTCGAAACTCGGAGTTTCTATTGGCTGAAAGCCATATACCTTAAATTGCTGCTTTATAGTTTCAGTAATATAACTACGTTTTGCAACAGTTTCAGAATTAAAATCTCTAGTGCCTTTTGGTATGCTTGGTTTTTGTGCCATAGTAATTTCCCACGAAGGTGGAAATTCTTTTTGTTAGTCTCAATTTGTCACAAAAATATTATAAATTTTAGAGGCAAACCCAAGTAATTTTAAATTTGTAGTAACTTTATTGGCATTAAGTAGTCTTATAGCAAACCGACTCTAACTTTAGGCTTAAAAATGAAAGTTTCTCTTTTTAAAGAAAATATAAAAATTGCACTTGGTTCTATCAAAGGGCAATTACTAAGAACTATACTCACAGTTGTAATTATTGGAATAGGTATTATGGCACTTGTAGGTATTCTGAGTGGTGTTTCTGCTTTAGAAAATACCATTTCTAGTGACTTCTCCTCTATGGGTGCAAACACGTTTAATATTCAACGCTACGAGTTTAACACGCAACGTCAAAGTAGTCGTGAACGCCAGAAAATAAATCCAGTAATTACTTATAGAAATGTAAAAGACTTTCAGGATAGTTATGATTTTCCGTTTACAAAAACATCAGTATCGTTCATAGGTACTAGAGCTGCCGAAATAAAAACCGAGGTTAAAAAAACGGACCCAGAAGTTAGAGTTCTCGGGGCAAATGAACACTTTTTAGAAAACTCTGGTTTAGAGATTGAGGATGGTCGTGGTTTTAATGTTTTTGATATTACAAACAACAATGCGGTATGCGTTATTGGTAGTGATTTGGTAAAAGCCTTATTTAAAGACGTGAATCCTGTTGGGCAAACAATTAGCGTTAGAGGTTCGAAATTTAAAGTTATTGGGCATTTAAAAGAGAAAGGCGCCACATTTGGTAATAATCAAGATTTAAGGGTTATTCTTCCGATACAAAAAGCCCGTTCTATTTTTACCAATCCTTTTATTAATTATAGCCTTAGTGTAAAAGTCGATAAAAAAGACATGTTAGAAGGTGCCCAAGATGATGCCATACTTACGTTTAGAAATGTTAGAGGATTAAACCCTGTTGAAAAAAACGATTTTGGTTTAGAGCGCAGCGAAGATTTAATAAACAGAATTAGTAATATTTCTAGTTACCTGTATTGGGCCGCTTGGATTATTAGCATAGTAACCATCTTTGGCTCTACTATTGCCTTAATGAACATTATGTTGGTATCTGTTAGCGAACGTACTCGTGAGATTGGCGTAAGAAAAGCATTAGGTGCTAAACGTAAAACTATTGCCACCCAATTTTTTATTGAGACTGTTGTTATTGGGCAATTAGGTGCGCTATTGGGAATTATACTTGGTATCTTTATAGGATGGCTTCTTGCATCGGTATTTGACCTTAAATTCTCCACACCATGGTTTGCCATGTTTTGGGGTGTCACCATTGCCTTTATTGTAGCAGTTGTCTCTGGTGTATATCCTGCAACAAAAGCTGCTAAACTAGACCCTATAGAGTCGTTGAGATACGAGTAATAAAAATGACTAATGTCTAATGTCTAATGTCTAATGTCTAATGTCTAAACTAAGACTTTTGTCCTATTAGCTTTTCAAAATACTGAAACAATTCGCCTTTAGTAATGTTAGCACCTTGCTGAATGATTTTAAAGATATCCATATATTTATCATCAGAATAGTCCTTTTTAGCATTAAAAAACTCAATACTATCTGATAATAGATTGTCTCTTAACCATTGAAACCCTTCTTTTGTTGTAAAGTCTATGGCTGGATTTTTAATCTTAAGCGCAATAAGATGCATATCCTTTTCTCGACATTTAAACAGGTGTATTTGCTGTGGTGAAATGTGTTCTAGATATTCAACCTTACTTAATACACCAAACCAAACCAAGTCACTAAATACATCTAATTCCTGCTCAGCTGCTTCAGGCTTGTTTTCTTTTATGTCTTTCCACTCATCTGCAGTAATAGACTGTGTTGCTAAAAAGTTAATAAACTCTTGGTGGAGTTCTTCAAACTGTTCTTTTGTAAGCCTAGAATATTTCATTGTAATAATCTTATTTCTTTAGTTCTTTGGCAACTGCAAAAGGTCTGTCGGTAGCTAACATATCTATACCAAGATTTAACCAATCGCTGTATAATTTATCGCCTCTAGCTTCTGCCCTTTTATCTAAGTTACCAAGTGTTCCCAACATGCATAGAATATCATTATCATGCAATTTTTCGAACAATGATTTATCAGATAACCGCGTACCTGTAAAAGCAATCATATTTTTTGTAGGTATACCAGAAGTTAAAAGAGCCTCAACCTCTCTATCATTTCTTCCAGAAACTGATAACATCATATCTGGTGCAAGCGCAAAAGCACTTTTGGCTTGTTTTAAGTCATAGGTTATAATAATACAAACATCTTCTGCTTTAGCATCTTTTATGGCTTTAATGACTTCACTTTGAGGTACACTTCTTTTTATATCTACACTAAGTACTACATTGTTTTGCTTGCTCCATTCTAAAACATCTTCAAATAATGGTATTCTGAATTTTGTGACATTTCCAAAATCATCAACGAGATTGTATTCCTTGAGCTGACTATATGTTTGGTTCATAACCAAACCTGTTCCATTAGTAGTTCTATCAATAGAATTGTCATGCATTAAGACCAATTTTCCATCTTTAGTTTTAGCGACATCAATCTCATAAATGGCATCCATATTAGCATTTACATACTGAATTGTTTCTAAACAATTTTCTGGATAATTCTTTATGGATTTCCCACCACGATGCACACTAATTTTTGGCGCTTTATTGTTAGTGTAACGGAATGTTTCTAACAATACCGAATCTGTTGATGCGACGCTTTTATTTTCAGTCTTACAACCCAATAATAGAACCAAGAACACTAAAGTGTATATATACCTCATAGACGTTTTATTTTGTGTGAATAAAAAAACCGCTTAGGATTAACTAAACGGTTTTAAAATTTTAAAAAAAGAGATTATGCTTCTGCAACTACCTCAAAAGGTAAGTCAACAATCACTTCTCTATGCAATCTTATCACTGCATTATATTTTCCTATACGCTTAACGTTACCTCCAATAACATTGATATATTTCTTTTCAATGTCATGACCTTGTTTTTGTAAAGCGTCTGCTACATCAATATTGTTTACTGAGCCAAATAATTTGTCTCCAGCTCCAACTTTAGATGTAATTTTAATTTCCAAATTGCTTAATGCGTCAGAAATTGCCTTAGCATCATCAATTAATTTTTGCTCTTTATAAGCACGTTGCTTTAAGTTCTCTGCTAAAACTTTCTTTGCAGATACTGTAGCTAAAATTGCTTGTCCTTGAGGAATTAAAAAGTTTCTACCATAACCGTTCTTAACTGTTACAATATCGTCTTTAAATCCTAAATTCTCAACGTCTTGTTTTAATATAAGTTCCATTGTTATGATAAATTTATTTTAATAAATCAGCTACATATGGCATTAATGCCAAGTGTCTTGCTCTTTTTACCGCTACAGAAACTTTTCTTTGGTACTTTAAAGATGTTCCTGTTAAACGTCTTGGTAATAATTTTCCTTGCTCGTTTACAAACTTTAATAAGAAATCTGGATCTTTGTAATCTACATACTTAATACCAGATTTTTTGAAACGACAATACTTCTTAGTTTTAGAAGTCTCTATATTTAATGGCGTAAGATATCTAATCTCACCATCCTTTTTTCCTTTTGCTTGTTGATCTATAGATGCCATAATTACGCTTTTTGTTTGTTTCTTTCTCTTCTTCTCTCAGCCCAAGCCACAGCGTGCTTGTCTAATTTTACAGTTAAGTAACGCATAAAACGCTCATCACGTCTAAACTCTAACTCTAAAGGCTCAATAGCTTCACCAGCTACAGTGTACTCAAATAAGTGATAAAAACCACTCTTTTTGTTTTGGATTGGGTAGGCCAACTTTTTTAAGCCCCAATCTTCTTTGGCTATCATCTTAGCTCCTTTAGAAACAAGAAAATCTTCGTATTTCTTTACTGTTTCCTTTATCTGGTCATCAGATAAAACGGGATTTAAGATGAAAACAGTTTCATAATGATTCATAATTAAATTGTTTTGTTTATTGTTAAAACGGGTGCAAAAATACACATTATTTAAAAGTGTACCAATTATTTATAGCTAATTTTTAAGTGTGCATTTTATCGAACAATTTGACTAAATTTTACACTTTGTCGATGTTTTTTGGTATTTGTCCGAATTTTTTGTACTATTGTCGAAGCTTAACCTAAAAATGAAGAATGTTATGACTTTAAACTGTGTGGTTGTTGATGACTCTGCAATTCAGCGATTATCTATCGTAAAACTTATAGAAAATCACGAGTCCCTTAATCTCGTTGCTGAATATAGCAGTGCATTAGAAACTAAAAATGGATTAAACACTAAAAAAGTAGATTTAATCTTCCTAGATATTGAAATGCCTGTTCTTAATGGTTTTGAATTACTAGACGTACTTAATAATAAGCCCCAAATTATTTTTGTTACTGGTAAGACGGAGTATGCCTTTAAAGCGTTTAACTATGACGCTACGGATTACTTACAGAAGCCTATTACTAAAGAACGTTTCAATACAGCTGTTGAAAAAGCAATAGAGCAACATAAACTAAAATTAGACTTTAACGAGACTGAAGGTGAACACATCTTTGTTAAGAGTAATCTTAAAAAACGTAAAGTTTATATCAGAGATATTAAGTGGATTGAAGCACTTGGTGATTACGTAAAGGTAGTTACTGAAGAAAATAGCTTAGTCGTGTTATCAACTATGAAAGCTTTTGAAAAAGAATTACCAGAAGGTAAATTCTTAAGAATCCATAAATCTTATATCGTAAATCTTGATAAGATAGACCGCTTTAATAGTAAAAATGTTGAAGTTGGTGCTTACGAAATTCCCCTGAGTAGAAATAAAAAGACGCAACTTGTTGATGCGTTAAATAACATGTAAATACTATTTAGTAGTTATCTACATTAATGACTACTCTCACAGACCTAAAGTCTTTTATACTCAAGAAGCTATTATGTATTTTACTGATAGCTTCTTTTGTTTTTGATAAAGATTGCTTTTGAGGAATTTTTATCAGAATATTTTTAAGGTATTGGTTTCTAATCCTTGATACCGGTGGAAACTCTGGTCCTAAAACATTAGTCTTAAATAGTTGGTTTAAGGATTTTGCATACCAATCAGCTGCTAAGTTTACACGGTTATAGTCCTTGTGTTTTAATGTAATTTTTATTAATCTATAAATCGGCGGATATTTATAATTATGCCTATCATCCAATTGCTCTTTATACATCTCAGTATAAGAATTAGTAGAGACTTGCTGTAAAATATTATGATGTGGATTATACGTTTGGATTAAAACTTTGCCTCTCAAATCTGTTCTTCCTGATCTTCCAGAAACTTGTACCATCAGTTGATAACTGCGTTCATGAGCTCTAAAATCTGGAAAGTTGAGTAAATTATCTGCATTAAGTATACCTACCAATTTTACATATCTAAAGTCTAAACCTTTGGTTAACATCTGAGTGCCAACCAAAATATCTATTTCACGTTGCTCAAATCTAGTAATGAGACGTTCAAAACCATATTTACCTCGGGTAGTGTCCAAATCCATTCGGGCAACACGTTTATCCGGAAATAAGACCTTTACTTCTTCTTCTATCTGTTCTGTCCCAAAACCTTTTGTGTCTAGCGTAATATTTCCACACGCTTGACAATTCTTAAGCATTGCAGAGTTGTAGCCACAATAGTGACATCGCAATTGGTCTCTATATTGATGATAGGTTAAACTCACATCGCAATTAGGACATTGAGGTGAATGTCCACAAGTTGTACACTCTACTATTGGCGAAAAACCTCTCCTATTTTGAAATAATATGATCTGAAAGCCTCCATCTAAAGCTTCAGTCATTTCTTCAATTAACCGGTCACTAAAATGACCTTTCATACGCTTACGTTTATACTTATCGGCCAAATCGACCAATTCTATATCTGGCATTAAAACATTATTGTAACGTTTTGTAAGCTCTACTAAACCGTATTTACCATCAGAAGCATTATAATAGCTCTCTATGCTTGGCGTAGCAGTACCCAATAAGGTTTTAGCATGAAATAAATTTGCTAAAACTATGGCAGCGTCTCTAGCATGATATCTTGGCGCTGGATCAAATTGCTTGTAAGATTGTTCGTGTTCTTCGTCCACAATGATTAATCCCAAGTCTTTAAATGGTAATAACAATGCTGACCTCGCTCCTATTATAATTTGTGCTTTTTCAGAATCATTAAGAATATTGTTCCAAGCTTCAACACGCTCATTACCTGAATAGCGTGAGTGAAATACGGTTACCTTTTCACCAAAATAATCTTGTAATCGAGATACTAATTGTGTCGTTAGTGCTATTTCTGGTAATAGATATAATATTTGTTTTTGCTGTTTTAATTGCGCTTCAATGAGTTTTATATAAATCTCCGTTTTACCAGAAGATGTCACACCATGCAATAGCACAACCGATTTTTTTTCAAAAGATGAATTAATGGCATCTAAGGCGTTTTGTTGATGCACATTGAGTGATTTTTCATGAGCTTCAGCTTCGCCATCAAAAGTTACTCTATCTGTTTGGATATGGTACTCTTCAAGTATATTTTTATCAATTAAAGCTTTAATAATTCCCGAAGTTGCGCCACTTTGTGCTGCTAGCTCAGAAACTTTTATAGGTTGATTAGAAATCGCTTCCATTTGAAACAAGCTTAAAACAACTTCTCGTTGTTTTTTTGCTCGACTTAACAATTCTAATAAGTCTTGAAGCTTTTCTTCAGTTTTATGATTTGGATGCAATCTTACATAGCGTACTAATTTCGGCGTGTACTTTTGATAAATCTCTTCTTGCAACTCTACCACCCCTTTTTCAACCAGCGTGTTAATTATAGGTAAGACTCTCTTTTTGTCGAGTATGGCAACAACATCCTGAATCTTCAATGATGACTGATGCAATAATGCTTCATAGATTAAAAACTCATCATCCTTTAATTCATAGTCTTTGACTTCAATATTTTCAACCTTAGATATTATAGTTTCACTCTCAAGAATAAAAGCATTTGGCATTGCTGCTCGCATTACCTCTCCCAAACTACACATGTAATACCTAGAAATCCATTGCCAATGTTCTAATTGTGTATGGGTAACTAATGGTTTATCATCTAATATTTGATGAATGGTTTTTGCATCGTAAGCTGTTGGTGGGCTATTATGAATGTTGTAAACCAATGCCGTATAAATCTTACTTTTCCCAAAAGGCACAGCAACGCGCATTCCAGGTTTAAGAAAATCAGCTTCAGCCTCAGTAATATGATACGTAAACGCTTTTTGAAGAGGAATAGGCAATATAACATCGACAAAATTTGCCATT
This sequence comes from Winogradskyella haliclonae, assembly GCF_014635865.1. Taxonomy (GTDB): domain Bacteria; phylum Bacteroidota; class Bacteroidia; order Flavobacteriales; family Flavobacteriaceae; genus Winogradskyella; species Winogradskyella haliclonae. The sequence goes on from NZ_BMDQ01000005.1 coordinate 15,740, forward strand.
AGTTAACGCGTTTCCAGTATTGTGTTTTATAAAAAAACGCGACATAACCTCTAACCTGTAATAGATTGTTATTCTCTTCAAGTTTGAGCTGGCATTTATAGACTTTACCATTAGAAGGGTTAAGGATTGTACCACTTTCATAGACATCATCACTCAATTCCATATCTTTAATGATGGTCATACCCAAAACGGGCTTGTCTTTATTTTCACCCTTACAAACGTCGCATAAAGGATTGGACTGTTTTGGATTGATTAACTCAACGATATCTCCAAAATACTTCCCATCTTTCATATAAATATTGACTATAGATTTTTCTTCTCCTGTTTCGTCATCAATAGTTTTCCATTTACCAAGAATACTTTGCGAATGCAAGTTTGATATAAAACAAAATAATATAAGCCATAAAATATGTTTCATCATTTACTATTTAATTTATGAAGTCCTCTTAATGTAGCATTAAGCTCATATCCCAACAATAAAATATTGGAATTTAACCACAAATAAAGCAACAAGATTAATAATGCACCTATAGAACCATAAAGTTCATTGTATTTTGAGAAATTGTCAATATAAATTCCAAATAAGTACGATGTTAAAATAATAAGCAGTGTGGTTAATAAGGCTCCAATAGAGAAAAACCGTGTTTGTCTGCCTTCTTTTGTTCCAAAGTAATATAACGTGGCCGTGGCTATATATACCATAACAATAAAGAACATATACTTGGCAAATAGTATCCAAGCAACTCCAGTTTTTGATAATGCTTCACCACTAAAGCTCTCATAAATAGGACCTAGTACATAAATTTGAAAATACCCAAAAACAGCAACTGTAAATAACACTAAAAATGCTAATATCAATGCAATACCTAAAGCATATAAATACTGCTGAAATATGTTACGTGTTAATTGCTCATGATACGAGTTTTCAAAACCCGAAAACACTGCATTTACACCATTAGCCATTAAAAACATAGACAATAAAAACACTGAAGATAGAAGTCCAGCTTGTTTATTACCTTCTAGGTTTTCAAAAATATTTGACACAAAAAAATCTGAAGTTTGAGGTGGTAAAAAAGACTCTAAAAAATCTAAAAATTCGGTTTGAAAGCCTTCAATAGGAATATTAGGTATCAAAATAATAACAAACAGTAAAAACGGAAAGATTGCTGTAAAAAAGCTAAACGCAATCGCACTAGCCCGGGTTGTCAATGTTCCTTTTACAATTCCCAAACCATACAATTCCAATAAATCATAAAGTGATAAACCTTCAAAACCAGGAAGTTTAATCTTTAGGCAAACACCTACCAAAACATTAATTCCTGGGATTTTTTTAAGTTTATCTTCTATTGATTTAGGCATAAATAGTTATTGATTTTTTAAACAGCCTTAAGACTTAAGTCCATATTGTAAACCGAATGTGTTAAGGCACCAGACGAAATATAATCGACACCACAGTCTGCATAATGTCTAACTGTTTTCTCATTGATACCTCCAGAAGATTCCGTAAGACATTTATCGCCTATTAAGGCAACAGCTTTGCGAGTATCTTCATAATTAAAATTATCTATGAGGATTCTATAAACACCGCCACAGTCTAAAATCTCTTGTATTTCTTGAAGATTTCTGGCTTCAACAATAATCTTTAAATCTCTATTGGTCTCTTTTAAATAAGCCTTAGTTTTATTTATCGCTTTTGCAACACCTCCAGAAAAATCGATATGATTATCCTTAAGCATAATCATATCATACAATGCAAATCTATGATTAGTACCGCCACCAATTTTCACAGCCCACTTCTCTAGCGCTCTAATACCTGGTGTTGTTTTCCGTGTATCTAAAATTTGAGTATCTGTACCTTCTAATAAGTCCACAAATACTTTGGTCTTTGTAGCAATCGCACTCATACGCTGCATAGCGTTAAGCACAAGTCTCTCTGCCTTTAAAATAGATTGAGAAGCACCTTCTACATAAAAAGCGATATCGCCATATTTAACCTTAGAACCATCCTCAATTAGGGTGTCGACTTTCATATTTTCATCAACATAAGCAAATACTTGTTTAGCGAATTCTATGCCAGCAATAATGCCTTCATCTTTAACCAAAAGTTTCGCTTTTCCCTTTGCTGAATCTGGGATACAAGCTAAAGAACTGTGGTCACCATCGCCGACATCTTCTCGAATAGCATTTGCAATTATGAGTTCTATTTCTTTATCGAATTGTTCTTTTGAAATCATTAGTCATCTTATTTAACGTAAAAATAGCAAATACATTTACCATATGCGATTTTAGAATTACGAATTGAATGAGAAAAAATGAAATTGTAAATTTGAGCATGCAAATAAAACTTATCGCCATTGGCAAAACAGATAATAAACAGCTTTTAGCATTAATCGAAGACTACCAGAAACGCTTGGGTTTTTATATTAAATTTAATCTAGAAATTATTCCTGATATAAAAAACGTAAAACACTTATCTGAGACGCAACAAAAAGAAAAAGAAGGCGAGCTTATTTTAGCAAAAACATTAAAATCTGATGTTCTTATTCTATTAGATGAAAATGGCAAACAAATGAATTCTATAGCCTTTAGTAACTACTTACAAAAACATCTTAATTCTGGAATTAAGCAACTCATTTTTGTAATTGGCGGCCCTTATGGATTCTCTGATGCCATTTACAAACGAGCAAATGGTAAACTAGGACTTTCACAAATGACATTCTCTCACCAAATGGTGCGCTTATTTTTTATTGAGCAATTGTACAGAGGTTTTACCATATTAAAAAATGAGCCTTATCATCACAGATAAAACTCATTCTAAAAGTAGTATGACTTAATGTCTTATTTGCTTGCTTCAATCCATGCATCAATCTTATCTTCTAATAATTGCAGTGGAATACAACCCGTTTCTAACACTTGATTGTGATATTCTTTAATATCAAATTTATCACCTAGAGTTTTAGATGCGCGTTCTCTCAATTCAATCAATTTCAACTGTCCAATTTTGTATGATAAGGCTTGTCCAGGATTGGCCATATAACGTTCAATTTCACTAATAATAGCACGCTCAGATTCGGCTTCATTTTCTAAAGAATATTGTATGGCCTTTTCTCTTGACCAACCTTTAGCGTGTAGCCCTGTATCCACCACAAGTCTAATAGCACGGTGTATTTCTGAACTTAACATGCCAAAATACTGATATGGATCTTTGTATAACCCAAGTTCTTTACCCATAGATTCTGTATAAAGTGCCCAGCCTTCTCCATAAGCACTATACCACAATGTTTTTCTGAATGTTGGTAGCTCTGCATTTTCTTGCTGCAAGGCAATCTGAAAATGATGACCTGGTATAGCCTCGTGCAAAAACAAGTCTTCTTTATCAAAAATATTGTACGTTTCTACATAAGGAATCGGTGTGTAAAAAATCCCTGGTCGAGTTCCATCTAAAGATCCTGGGCTGTAATTTGCAGCAGCTGATTTCTCTCTAAATGGTTCTGTACGTCTCACCTCAAAAGCAGTAACTGGTTGTTTACCAAATAATTTGTTTATCTGAGGCTTCATAACATTATGAATACTATCATAAAACGCAATGACCTGAGAACGTTCTGTAAATGGCATCAATTCTTTTTTAGTTCTTACATGTTCAAAAAAAGCATTTAAATCACCATCAAAACCAACTTCTTTTTTTACAGCTTCCATTTCTGAACGAATACGTGCCACTTCTCTTAATCCAAGATTATGGATTTCGTCTGCAGTCATAGTCGTTGTTGTGTAAAGCTTTATTTGGTGATTGTAATAATCGTCTCCTAATGGCGTAGCGTTAATTCCACTCGAAGTTCTTCCTTTTGGTAAATAATCAATAGTTAAAAAATCGACCATTTTTTGATGTGCTGGCATAATTTTATCTGCAATCATCACTTTATAATCTGCAGTGATTTGCTTACGGTCTTCATCAGAAAAATCTTCAGGAAAATTCTTTATTGGTGAATAATATAAATGGTCTTCAACATTTCCTTTTGCTAAAGTTTCAAACTGTGGAATCACTTTTTTAATCAAAGACTGTGGTAACACATAATCTTCTGCCATTCCTTTTTTCATATTATCAATTGTAGCATTTAACCATACCAAATAGTTATCTACACGCGTTGTCCAATCTTTATAATCTTGAACAGTTTTAAAAGGTTGTGCATTACTTGCCGAAGCTAACTGGTTGAAATCTAAATTTTTAGACCACATTTGATCCACTGGCATGAGGTCTTTTTTAAACTGCATGGCCTCAAGATTAATATCTATATCCCAGTTTAGCACATTATGACTCATCTTCTCAGTTGCGTTTAAAGTAGAAATATCAATTTTTGAAAGTTGACTTTTAAACGACTCATAATACGCTCTCTTTTTTGCTTTGTAATCAGCAGATAAAAAATTAGGAAATTCGGTATTGTAACTCATGTCGCCAGCATTAGTTGCTACCATTGGGTCTAGCGCATAACCTTGTTTACTGTAATCTTCTAAAAGAGCAGCGAATTCTGTATTAGGTATATTTTCTTCAGGTTTATTTGAAGTTGTTGCGCTATCGTTTTTACAAGATGAGAAACCAACAACTAAAAGACTTAAAATAAATAAGCGACGTATCATGAAATTTTAATTTTTATTTGAAGTAAAGATATGTATTAATTGAGCGAATTTTAAAATCCATATTAAAAACAAAAAGCCTGCAATAGAATTACAGGCTTTAGATTATTTAAGTTTGAGAATTAATATATTTTATAAATTTCTTTTCGTTTTTCTAGCTGACGTCTTAAATCATTTATGGTAGCACTTACTGCCAGCTCGTATTCTCTTTCATTAGACTTTGCAAAAATCCGTGGTCCTGGTAAACTCAATTCTATGTTACAAATTTTTCCGGCTTGGTGATCCTTATCATCATGCTTAAAATAGACTTGAGCCGATATTAAAAACTCAAATTTATTATTTAATTTCTCCAATTTTTCTTTTGTGAATTGCGAAAGTGTTTCACTTACATCTGTGTTTACATACTGAAAATTTACCGTCATAATCATTCTATTTTTGGGGTTAAACTGATATCTCTAAGATACGATTTTAAACAGGAATACTAACTAACATTTATCATAAAAAAGATTTAAAAAATGTATTAGAATTGAAAGTTAATTAACGCCATTACGTCTACAGTTTTGTTAACCAGTTAATTAATAGCATAATGGAAAAAGATATTATAATTTTTGATGGCGAATGTAACCTTTGTAACGGCGTTATAGGCTGGCTATTAAAATTTGCACCAGAAGATTTGTTTCAATTTGTTGCCTTTCAATCGGCTTACGGACAAGATCTACTTAGAGAATATGGATTTCCGACAGAGCAATTAGAAACTGTTATTTTAATCGACAGCAATGGCGTAAAAACGCACTCTGATGGTTTCTTAAGAATTATATCTAAAATCCCTAAATGGAAACGTGTTGCTGCATTATTAGCATTTATACCAAGGATGATTAGAGATTTTATTTATAAGACCGCATCAAAAAATCGTGTGAAGTGGTTTGGTACTGCAAATAGCTGTACGATAGATTTTAGATAAAGATTATAAAGTTTCGCTTATCGTTACGGTAAGCTTAGTTTTAATTGAATTTATCAACTAATACATGAAGCTAGCGTTTTACAAGCTTATAATCAGTAAACTAAACTAGACAAACTTTGCCAATTCCAACTCATTAATAGCGCCGTGTGAAGCATGCGCAACAGCAACGCCATTGCGTATAATTAATAACTGTGGCGATTGATGTAATACCTGAAACTTATAACCTGTTTCATTAGAGACATCGCGGTAGTTTAATAAATCCAAGTAATATAAATCGGCATTGATATCTATAGCATACATAGACACAAATTGGTTCATCACCATACGACTAATACCACAGCGCGTAGAATGCTTAAATACCAATTGTGTTTTAGATTGAGAACGCTTTTCAATTTCCGCTAATTGATTAACCGAAGTCAAGGCTTGCCAAGGCAAAATTTTCTCTTCTTTAGGCTCTGATGAAGAATTAAATAATTTATTAAATAGTCCCATAGTATTTCCTCTTTTTTAATTAAGTCGAAAAAATAATTTCGACTTACACTCAGACAAAAAGTCATTAAAAATGCAGTGTTTACGGACATTTTGTCGTCTTTGCTGCGTTGGTAAGATAATTGAAATATGGCTAACAGAAAAAGAAACATTTAAGATTATGAACTTTAATAACTATACAATTAAATCACAAGAAGCCATACAACAAGCGCAGCAAATTGCGCAGAGTTATGGGCATCAACAAATAGAAAATGAGCATATCTTTAAAGGTATTCTTAATGTTGATGAGAATGTATTGCCGTTTATACTCAAAAAACTGAATGTAAATGTCAATTTACTAGAACAAATACTAGACGCAACTTTAGACAGTTTTTCTAAAGTTTCAGGAGCTGACATTATGCTATCTCGTGAAGCTGGTAAAGTCCTAAACGAGGCATCAATCATCGCAAAAAAGATGAATGATGATTTTGTGTCTATTGAACATTTATTGCTTGCCATATTCAAATCTAAAAGTAAAATTGCACAGGTATTAAAAGACCAGGGCGTTACTGAGAAAGCTCTCAAAGCTGCTATCGAAGAGTTACGCAAAGGCGATAGAGTTACATCTCAAAGTCAAGAAGACACCTATAATTCGTTAAATAAATATGCAAAAAACCTCAACCAATTAGCACAAGATGGAAAATTAGACCCTGTTATTGGACGTGATGAAGAGATTCGTAGAATACTTCAAATTTTATCTCGTCGTACTAAAAACAATCCTATTTTAGTTGGCGAACCAGGAACAGGTAAAACTGCTATTGCTGAAGGTTTAGCGCACAGAATTATTGATGGAGATATCCCAGAAAATTTAAAAGATAAGCAAATTTTTGCCTTAGATATGGGTGCGTTAATAGCAGGTGCAAAATTTAAAGGGGAATTTGAAGAGCGTCTTAAGGCTGTTATCAAAGAAGTCACTACTAGTGAAGGAGACATCGTTTTATTTATAGACGAAATACACACACTTGTTGGTGCTGGTGGTGGACAAGGCGCCATGGATGCAGCAAACATTCTTAAACCTGCCTTAGCGCGAGGCGAATTGAGAGCCATTGGCGCTACGACTCTTGACGAATACCAAAAGTATTTTGAGCAAGACAAAGCTTTAGAGCGACGTTTTCAAAAAGTAGCAGTTTATGAGCCTGATACAGAAAGTGCCATTTCTATACTACGTGGTATTAAAGAAAAATATGAAACGCATCATAAAGTACGCATTAAAGATGAAGCCATTATTGGTGCTGTAGAATTATCAAATAGATACATTACTAATCGTTTTTTACCAGACAAAGCCATTGATTTAATGGACGAGTCAGCTTCTAAATTGCGCATGGAAATCAACTCTAAACCCGAAGAGTTGGATGTTCTGGATAGAAAAATCATGCAATTAGAAATTGAACATGAAGCGATAAAGCGAGAAAAGGACGAAACTAAACTGAAATCTCTTAAAGCTGAATTAGCAAATCTTAAAGAAGAACGCAACGAATTAAATGCCAAATGGAAGAATGAAAAAGAGGTCGTTGAAAACGTTCAGAATATAAAACAAGATATCGAAAACTATAAGCTAGAAGCTGAGCGTGCCGAGCGTGATGGTGATTATGGCAAAGTAGCAGAAATCCGTTACGGAAAAATAAAAGACGCTACTGAGTCTTTAGAAAAATTTCAAAAGCAATTGGCTGAACAACAAGAAACCGCTTTGATTAAAGAAGAAGTGACGTATGAAGATATTGCAGATGTCGTTGCCAAGTGGACTGGCATTCCTGTAACCAAAATGATTCAGAGCGAACGTGAAAAGCTGCTAAAACTTGAGGATGAACTACACAAACGTGTTGTTGGACAAGAAGAAGCTATAATTGCTGTAAGTGATGCCGTGAGACGTTCTCGAGCAGGATTACAAAACCCACAAAAACCCATAGGGACATTTCTATTTTTAGGAACAACTGGCGTAGGTAAAACAGAATTAGCAAAAGCATTAGCCGAATATTTATTCGATGATGAAAATGCATTGACACGCATAGACATGAGTGAATATCAAGAACGTCATGCCGTAAGTCGTTTGGTTGGTGCACCTCCAGGTTATGTGGGTTATGATGAAGGTGGGCAATTAACAGAAGCTGTACGTAGAAAGCCTTATTCTGTAGTCTTATTAGATGAAATTGAAAAAGCGCATCCGGATACATTCAATATTTTATTGCAAGTATTAGATGAAGGCAGATTGACAGATAATAAAGGACGTGTTGCAGATTTTAAAAACACAATTATTATCATGACTTCTAATATGGGAAGTCATATTATACAAGAGCGTTTTCAAGCAACTAAGGATATCCCTTCAGCAATGGAAACAGCAAAAGTTGATATCCTAGGCTTATTAAAACAAACGGTAAGACCAGAATTTTTAAATCGTATAGACGATACTATTATGTTTACGCCATTATCAAAAGATAATATTAAAGACATTGTAGATTTACAATTAAAATCAGTTACCAAAATGATTGCGCAACAAGGTATAACCTTTGACGCTACTGATGAGGCAAAAGCATATTTAGCAGATATAGGTTATAATCCAGAATATGGCGCAAGGCCAGTAAAACGAGTCATTCAGAAAGAAGTCTTAAATCAGTTAAGCAAAGAAATACTCGCAGGAAAGGTAACAACAAGTAGCATTATTCTACTTGACGAGTTTGATAGTCAACTGGTTTTTAGAAACCAAGGCGATTTAGTTATCGAAGAATTTTAACTATTTCTGTAACAAATGAGCCGCTAAACAGTCTATATAATGATTGGTTGGTCTGCTTAGCGGCAGACAATTTAAGGCAGCGCAAAAATACGTTTGAGACGTCCAAACTAAAGTAGCGCTGCCTTTTTATTTTTTCAAAATTTTGAAAAACTTGTAACAAGATTACAATTACCACTACTTATCTTCAAAACAAATTCAACTATGAAAAAAATTAAAACTTTATGTTCTGCAATATTAGTTGCTATCATCTCAATATTCACAGGTAATGCGCAGGAGTTAGAAAATTCTACACTCTGGAAAATTACAGGAAATGGTCTAGAGCAGCCTTCTTATCTTTTTGGTACCATACACATCACTTGTGATGCAACATTAGATGATGATGTTAAAAAAGCATTGGATGAAACCACACAAGTGGTTTTAGAGTTAGATATGGATTCTGGCGATATGCAAACAAAAATGATGCAGAACATGTATATGAAAGATGGACAAACATTAAAAGATTTAGTTTCTGAAGAAGATTATAAAGCCATTGACCAGATGTTTAAAAAACATATGGGTATGTCAGTAGAGATGATGCAAAACATGAAACCTTTCTTCTTAACTGCTGCATTATATCCAAATCTTATTGATTGCCCAATGCAGTCCTTTGAAGAAGAATTATTAAAAGTTGCAAAAAAGCAAGGTGAAGACATAAAAGGACTAGAAACTATAGAAGACCAATTAAATGTTTTTGATAAAATACCATATAAAGAGCAGGCAAAAGATTTAGTCCGCTCTGCAAAAGATGATTTAGCTTATGACAAAGCCACTTTTTCTAAGATGATGGATACCTATAAAAAAGAAGACATTACGGAGATGATTGATATGATGAATGACGAGAATTATTCTTCTATTGCTGAATATCAAGATATTCTTTTGGATAACAGAAATAAAAACTGGATTCCAAAAATAGGTGAATTTGCAAAAGAACAGCCAACTTTTTTTGGTGTTGGAGCTGGACATCTAGCAGGTAAAAATGGAGTTATCAAATTATTACGAAAAGAAGGATACACCGTTGAAGCTGTTAAATAAACTGTATAATTTTATGTCAGAATAAAAAAAATATACCAATTGGTATATTTTTTTTATATTTGAATTATGCTAACAAAAGCAGAATATACAAAACAACATATCTTAGAGACAGTTGCACCAATTTTTAATAAAAATGGTTATGCAGCTACAAGTCTAAGTGATGTTACTAAGGCCACTGGATTAACTAAGGGTGCCATCTATGGTAATTTTAAAAATAAAGAAGAATTAGCTGTAGCTGCTTTTAAACACACAGTTAAAAAGTTAATGTCTCATATCTCTTCTTATATTGAAAAGAGTGAATCTCCTATTCAAAAACTATATCTCATAGCAGATTTTTATAAAAACTACTATAGCTTGAGTAAAACATATGGTGGTTGTCCTGTATTAAATATAGGTGTAGATGCGAACAATCAAAACTCAGAGTTGTTAGAAAAAGTTAGGGTTGTTATTGAGCGAATTCAAGACCAAGTTGCAACCATTATAGAAGATGGTATAGAAGCTGGTGAGATTTCTATAGAAATTAATGCTATGCAATACGCAAAACGAATAGATTCAATGATTCAAGGCGCTATTTTTATGACCTATACTATGGACGATGAATTCTACATGAAAGATACCATGAAACAAATAGAAGATATGATTACTAATGAATTAAAAGCTTAATATTTTTTTAATCAATAATATACCGATTGGTATATTTTAAAAACAACTAAAAAATGAACTTACCAAAAACTGTAGAGAGTAAAACAAAAATTAGATTTCAAGATTGTGATCCATTTAATCATTTAAACAACGGCAAATACATAGACTATTATATGAATCACCGTGAAGATGAATTAATAAACGCTTATGATCTAGATATTTATAAAATGGCAAAATTTCAAGGTAAAAGTTGGGTATCTAATAGCAACCAAATCGCTTATTTAAGACCAGCTTTACTTATGGAAACTGTAATTATCGAATCGCAACTTATATATTTTGACGATAGTCATCTAAAAGCAGAAATGAGAATGTATAATAAAGACAAAACTCAATTAAAATCTATTATTTGGTGCGGTTTTACACATTACAATCTAATGACACAAAAAAGAGAAATGCATTCTGAAGATATGCTTAACTTATTTAATAGTATCATAAATCCAATAGAGCAAAACACTTTTGAAGAGCGACTATCAAGCTTCAAATCTTAACATTTAACAAATTAATTTACAATTATTTACAAATTATTCGATGAAATGCATAGTAAAAAACCAACAAATACTTTCATTTTATCGGATAAATTGTTAATTTTGTCGAGCTAATTAATTCCAATACAGCTTTAAGGCAAGGTTAGTTTCTTGTCAAAGTTTTCCCTTTACTCTTAATAGAGTACCAACCTTTTTTTGAAGTATTATCATGGAATTAAACGCACATATAGACCACACATTATTAAAATCTACAGCCACAGAAAAAGAGATTATAAAACTATGTAATGAAGCTATTACCTATAACTTCCATTCTGTTTGTGTTAATAGTTGTTACATTCCTATAGCTAAGCAAGTATTAAAAGAAACACCAGTAGGCATTTGTACAGTCGTTGGTTTTCCTCTAGGTGCTATGTCCACTCAAGCAAAAATTTATGAAGCTAAACAAGCCATAGAAAATGGCGCAACAGAGATTGATATGGTGATGAATATTGGGTTTCTAAAAAGTAGAAACTATGTTGCTGTCTTAAAAGACATTAATGATGTTAAATCTGCAATTGGCGCAATACCCTTAAAAGTTATCTTAGAAATTAGTGAGCTTTCAAAAAATGAAATTGTTAGAGCTTGTGAAATTTGCATTGATGCAAAAGCAGATTTTGTAAAAACCTCAACCGGTTTTTCTGGAAGTGGTGCTACCCTAACTGCTGTGAAGATTATGAAAAAAACAGTAAAAGGTCAAGCAAAAATAAAAGCATCTGGTGGCATTAGAAGTTATGCTTCAGCTTTAAAATATTTTGAAGCTGGTGTTGATAGAATAGGCACTTCGGCTAGCGTAGCTATGATGAATAATCAAAATTTAAAAGTAGCCAACTGATCTTTTAATACATATCTAAGGGGCTAAGAAAATTATATTTTAACATAGCATTTTTAGTAACTCTAATTTTCTAGTATATATTTGAAGTAACCATAATACTTTAATATTACCATGAAATCTCTCTACTCCACCTTACTTTTTATATGTATTACATTATTTGCTTTTGGACAAGAAGCATCCGACAAAACCCAAATTGAGACCACATTAAATAATTACATAGATGGTTTTTATCAAGGCGATACTTTAAAATTAAAGGCAGCTCTAAAACCAAGACTTTATAAGTTTGGTTACTTAAAAGATAAAGAAACTGGAGACTACAACTATTATCAAGATTTGCCTTATGACAAAGCTTTGGCATTAGCACAACGCATAAAAGACCAAGGTATGACGCGTACCGAAACTGAAATGCGCGGTGTTAAAGTTTTGGAAATTGCCAATCATATTGCTACAGCAAGAGTTACAGGCGCTTGGGGTTTAGATTATGTCTTGTTATCTAAAGACGATAACAAATGGATGATTGAGCAAGTCATCTGGGAAGGCCCATTCCTCAAAGAATATAAAGACGAAAGTACAACGACTTACTACCTTATTAGACATGCTGAAAAAGACCGTTCAGATAAAACCAACCGCAATCCTCATTTAACTGAAAAAGGCTTAAAACGCGCCGATAATTGGGCAACTGTACTTAAAGATGTAAAGTTTGACGCAGTGTATTCTACAGACTATAATCGCACTAAAGAAACCGCTTTACCAACTGCAAAGTCTCTTGGCTTAGAGTTACAACTTTATGACCCTCGCAACATGAATATGAAACAATTCATGAAAGATACGAAAGGAAAAAAAGTATTAATTGTTGGTCATAGTAATACCACACCTCTATTTACTAATGGCTTATTAGGTAAGAAGAAATACGATATGATGTCTGATGATAATAACGGTGGATTATATATTGTCACCATTACCAATGGCGACAAATCATCTATGTTGTTACAGGTCAATTAAATCTACCTCAACATTTTCGAGTACTATCTTAGAAAGTAGTTTTAGTTGATTATTATCAAAAGCCTTCGCTAAATCCTGAAGCTTTATGTCTGGTGCTTCACTTTTGTAATTGTTATAATCCACAAAGCGAAGACCTTTGACATAGCGCTCGTTATAAGCTTCTCGAAAACGCATGCCTTTGCCGTCATCTTCGTTATAAGAATACGCCAGATAATCTGGTTTATAGGTTGCTTTATTTATCCAATAGATAAAAACATCTTCAAAATCTTCACCACCTCCTTCTTGGTCAAATGTGACCTGTATTTTATAGTAGTCATTTTCTTTAATATGCTCCTCGCCTATTAGTGTCTTATTAACAGCTTTATCATTTAAACCATAAGGTAATGATGCAAAATATTGTACCGAGTTTATACTACTTATGTATTTTGACACCATACTATCTGCAACTCTAACTTTCAGAACACCTTCTCTAGTTCTTTCAAATCCATTATTAGTTAATATATCATGTATTGCAGTCAAACTATCTTGAAACCTTCTTTCAAAATGATAATTTCCATTATTTCTAGAAATAAAATATTCCTTATTTCTAAAATTAAATACCGCATTAGAATTCTCAAACTTATCTCCACCAGCTACTTTAATAGATTTATTAACTATTTCATCAGCCGTTAAAGTTTTTACTTCAACATTAGAGGTGTTATTCTTACAGTTTATAAATAGTAATGATAGTAAGAGGATATATAAATATTTCATGTTAAAATTTAAAATTTTGTTGTCGTAAAAATATACTATTCCTTGCAAGATAGCGTCCATAAACTTTTCGCTTATAACTTTTCACTTATAACTTTTAAAACTAAATTTGCCACAGATGCAACAGAAGATTAACATACTTAACAAAAAGGCAAAATTCCAATACGAAATCCTAGATAGGTATACTGCTGGAATTGTGTTATCTGGAACAGAAATAAAATCCATCCGTTCTAGCAGAGCTTCTATTGCCGAAAGCTTCTGTGAATTTAATGAGCAAGGCGAAATTTTTGTTATAAACATGACTATTGAAGAATACGCGCATGGCAATTACTACAATCATGCGCCAAAAGCGACTCGCAAACTTCTTCTCAACAAACGTGAACTGAAAAAGTTAGAAAAAGAAGTCAATATAAAAGGAAATGCTATTATCCCATTACGTTTATTTATTAATGAAAAAGGATTGGCTAAATTAGATATTGCCTTAGCTAAAGGAAAAAAACTCTACGATAAGCGCGAGACCATTAAAGATCGTGATAACAAGCGCAACTTAGACCGAATTAAGAAAAATTTTAAATAAATTTAGCATACCTCTAACGTTAACTCGTAAGACTTTAATCTAAGTTTGATTTTTGTAGGCAACCCTTTTTATAAACCCTGCGTCTATATAACTGAACCATCAATTAAAAAACATGCAAAAATCTTTACTTTCAATTCTATTCATTTTTATTTCATTAATAGCTTTTTCACAAATCAAAGGAAACATTACAGATGACAAAAATCAAGCGCTTCCGTTTGTAAATGTATTTATAGAGAACACTTACAAAGGAACTACGACCAATGATGCTGGTTATTATGAGCTTAATATCACTGAAAAGAAAAGCTATAATCTAGTGTTTCAGTATTTAGGTTACAAAACCGTTAAAAAAACCATTAATATTACGGAATTGCCTTTTACTCTAAACATCACCCTAGAAGAAGAAAACGTATCGCTGGATGAAGTCGTTATTAATGCTGAAGAGAATCCGGCAAATGTCATTATGCGCCAAGTTATAGCCAAACGAAAAGAAAATCTTGAAAAGATAGAAAGTTATAAAGCAGATTTTTATTCTCGTGGTTTAATGCGAATAAAAGACGCGCCTGAGAAGTTTTTTGGACAAGAAGTAGAAATTGAAGGCTTAGATTCTACTCGTAGCGGTATTCTTTACCTATCTGAAACGATTTCGAAAATTCAATATTTAAGACCAAACCGTCTTAAAGAAAAGATTACCGCATCAAAAGTAAGTGGCGATGACAACGGTTTTAGCTTCAACAATGCACAAGATGTAGATTTTAACTTGTACAACAATACTATTTCTCTTGGGAACGAAATTATCTCTCCTATTGCTAACAATGCTTTTGGATACTACCGTTACAATTTAGATGGCGTTTTCTATGATGATCGTGGAAACCTCATCAATAAAATAAAAGTAACTCCTAAACGTGAGAACGACCCTATTTTTTCGGGTTACATATATATAGTAGAAGACCAATGGACTTTATATGCTTTAGAGTTAGACATCACAGGCGAGCAAGCTAGAATTCCTGTTGCAGATATCATAACATTAAAACAAAACTTCTCTTACTCCGAAGCAAATAGCATATGGGCTTTAATTTCTCAAAGTATAGACTTTAGCTATGGTATATTTGGTATTAAAGGTGATGGTCGTTTCACAGCGGTTTACAGTAATTACGAATTTAATTTACCACTCACCAAGAAAGATTTTGGGCGCGAATTGGTAGCTTTTGAAAGCGAAGCCAATAAAAAAGACTCCTTATTCTGGAATACCATTAGACCAGTTCCGTTAACCAAAGAAGAAAAAGTAGATTATGTAAAAAAGGATAGTATTCAGCTCGTAAAAGAGTCTAAACCATACCTCGATTCTATAGACAGAGCTCGAAATAAATTTAAACTTGGTGACCTTTTAGGGTATACCTATCAAAATTCTCATAAAGATTACCGCCTTGGTTTTGATATCCCAATTGGTGGTATTCAGTTTAACACTGTACAAGGTTGGAATGCTAGAGCAAACGTATTTTACAGAAAAAATTATGACGATTTTAAGCGTTATTTCTCTGCTAATGGTTCTATTAACTACGGGTTTTCAGATAAGCGTTTGCGTGCAAGAGGGTCTCTAACTTATAAATTCAATGATATTAGTCGTTCATTTTTAACGCTTTCAGGAGGAGTAGAAACCAGACAATTCAATGGGTCTAATCCAATTAGTCCAATCGAAAATACAGTGGCTTCGTTAGGCTTTATAGAAAACTATTTAAAGATTTACGAACGCCAATTTGTACAGCTTAATTATTCCGAAGAATTGTTTAATGGTTTTAGGCTGTACTCAGATATCAGCTATGAGAAACGAAATGCGCTTTTCAATACTACTGACCAAACGTTCTATCCTGAAGATAATAAGTCCTATACAAGCAATAACCCAATAAACGAAACTGCTTTTGGTGTTGCATCATTTGAAAATCATAATATTATAAAATTCAATGTTTCGGCAAGAATCAATTTTGGTCAGAATTACTTGAGTTATCCAGATAGTAAGTTCAATATATCTAGTAGTAAGTATCCAACACTTTTTGTGGGTTATGAAAAAGGACTAGGCGCTACAAATAGCGATTATAATTTTGATCAAGTCAAAGCGCGATTATATCAATCTTTCACTATTGGAAACAAAGGACGTTTTGCCTATAACATAAGAGGTGGAAAGTTTTTTAATGCTGATGACATTGCCTTTATGGATTTTCAACATTTTAATGGTAACCAAATTAATTTTAGTCGTCGCGGCAACTACACCAATGTCTTTAACAATCTAGGTTATTACGATTTAAGCACTAATGATAGCTATCTAGAAATGCATGCTGAACATGATTTTAATGGTTTTATTTTAGGTAAGATTCCATTATTGAATAAATTAAATTTTAACCTCGTTGTTGGTGCGCATAACCTAGCAACACCAGATAACAAGCCTTATCAAGAATTTACTATTGGCTTAGACAATATTGGTTGGGGCAAATGGCGTTTTTTAAGATTTGATTATATTAGGTCATACCAAAATGGGTATCTGGGTGATGCATTTGTTTTTGGTTTGAAATTTTTCTAAGTTAAAAATTGAATCATGAAAAAATTAATACTTCTCTTTATTCTTACAATAGGGCTTAATCTTCCTGCTCAAGAAAAAACTCAAGACTACTCCAAAAATGTAGCCACGCTCGACAGCACCATCGAAACCTTATACAGTGTCATCTCTGGAGATAAAGGTGTTGAGCGCAATTGGGAACTATTTAAACATTTATTTCATCCAGATGCAAAATTGATTCCTACAGGAAAGAATAGAGAAGGTCAAACCATTGCCCGATATATGTCTCCAGAAGATTACATAAAAACCTCAGGAAAATGGTTGTACGAAAATGGTTTTCATGAAGTAGAACTTAACCGAACAGCTGATACTTTTGGTAATATTACGCAAGTATTTAGTACATACGAATCGTTTAGAAGCAAGAGTGATACCACCCCTTTTATGCGAGGTATTAATAGTATTCAATTACTAAATGATGCTAAGCGTTGGTGGATTGTAAATATTTATTGGATGCAAGAATCTGAAGCCTCACCTATTCCTAGTGAGTATCTACCAAAACAATAATTCGTTTTGTATCAATCGCAAAACAAATCCTAAAGTCATTTGACGTCTGCGATATAGTACTTACATTTAGCATCCTTAACACAAACCTTTACTCATGCAAAATTCATTTTCGGCTAAAGTATTAGCCTTTATAGCCATTTCAATTTCATTTGTATCTATTTCACAAGAAAAAGCTAAACCAATTTTTAAAGATGGTGAAGCACAAATTGTTGAAGCGTTTAGCGATGCCTCAAAATATTTAAGACACGACCTTTGGGTAGAAACAGAATTTGATACCGATGGTGATGGTGAGCTAGACCGTATGCATGTTTCAGTGACACGACCTGAACAAACAGAATCTGAAGGATTAAAATTACCTATTATTTATGTCACAAGTCCTTATTTTGCTGGTGTAGCTGGTGACGAACCTGGAACCATGTGGGATGTAAAAATCGAATTGGGAGCATCTGCCAAAGAGCGTCATCATCCAGAAGTAAAACGTCGAGGAAAACGACCAATAATTTCAAATTCTCACATAAGAAAATGGGTACCGAGAGGTTATATTGTTGTACACTCATCTTCTCCTGGAACAGGTTTATCTGATGGAGCTCCTACAATTGGTGGTCTCAACGAAGAGTTAGCGCCCAAAGCAGTTGTACAATGGTTGACAGGTAAGGCAAAAGGGTTTACTCAGCGCAACGGAAATGAAGAGATTAAAGCCTATTGGTCTACTGGAAAAGTTGGAATGACTGGTACATCTTATAATGGAACACTTCCGTTAGCAGCTGCCACAACTGGTGTTGATGGCTTAGAAGTTATCATACCTATTGCACCAAACACATCCTCATATCATTATTACCGCTCTAATGGTTTGGTACGCTCTCCAGGTGGTTATTTAGGCGAAGATATAGATGTGCTTTATGATTTTGTACATAGTGGTGATGAAGATAAACGTGCTTACAACAATAAAACAATCAGAGATACAGAATTAATGAACGGTATGGACCGTGAAACGGGAGATATGAATGATTTTTGGTACAACCGCGACTATTTACCAAAAATGAAGAACATGAAAGCTGCAATGTTGATGTCTCATGGTTTTAATGATTGGAATGTTATGCCAGAACATAGCTATCGTATATACATGAAAGCCAAAGACATGGGCTTACCAACAGCAATATACTACCATCAAAACGGTCATGGAGGACCGCCTCCGACATCAATGATGAACAAATGGTTTACAAAATACTTACATGGTATTGATAATGGTATTAATAATGAAGAAAACAAAGCCTATATCGTAAGAGAATATGATGACAGGCAAAAACCAACAGCATACAAAGATTATCCAAATCCTGAAGCTGAAGCTGTGACTTTAAATTTAACTTCTGGTGGAAATAAAGTTGGAAGCTTGACAACATCAAAAGCGAAAAAAGTCACTGAAACACTCACTGACAATGTCAGTTTTTCTTGGAAAGATTTGGCAAAAGCTGAAACATCTCAAAACCGCTTATTATATGTTACGAATCCATTAAAAGAAGATTTGCATATTTCTGGAGTCCCTAAAGTAAGTATGACGTTGAGCAGCAGTAAAAAAGCAGCGAACCTATCGGTTTACTTGGTATCATTACCACTAGAAGAAGGAAAAATCACAGACAACTTAATCACCAGAAGTTGGGCTGACCCAAAAAACCATAAGTCCTTAACTGACGAGGAAAATTTAAAACCAGGGAAATTTTACACTGTAAATTTCGATTTACAACCAGATGACCAAATTATAAAAAAGGGACAGCAAATAGGTCTTATGATTTTTTCTAGTGACCCAGAATTTACACTACATCCAAAAGCAGGAACAGAGCTGTCTATTAAACTAGATAAAACCTCGATTACTTTACCAGTCGTTGGCGGACAAACTGCATATAAAAAAGCGGTAAACTAGTTCTTATCCTCCAAAAGCGGTACAAAGCGAAATTCGCCAAGTTCATGCTTTTCAAACTCTTTAGGCCCTTTTCTTATGAAAAGGGTCATTATTTGTATATCCTCACCTACTGGTATCACCAAACGTCCTCCTATTTCCAATTGAGATAGCAATGGATTAGGCACAAAAGGTGCACCTGCAGTGACAATAATACTTTTAAAAGGTGCTTCTTCTTCAAGACCTTTATAACCATCGCCAAAAACCAACTTCTTAGCACGGTAACCTATCTTTGGTAAAAACTTTGAAGTCTTCTTAAATAATTCTTGTTGACGCTCAATACTATATACTTTAGCACCAAGTTCTAACAAAACAGCAGTTTGGTAACCACTACCCGTTCCAATTTCTAAGACCTTATCTCCGCGTTTCACGGCCATTAATTCAGATTGAAAAGCTACAGTATAGGGTTGAGAAATCGTCTGGTCCGCAGCAATAGGAAATGCTTTATCTTGATACGCATGGTCTATAAATCCTGAATCCATAAACAAATGCCTTGGAATCTTTCCAATAGCCGCTAACACGTTTTGGTCTTTAATGCCTTTTTTTACAAGTGTTTCGACCAATTGTTGGCGCATACCTTGATGCTTAAATGTATCTTTCAAAATGGTAGTTTAGTTGTTGCTAAAGTAATTCAACAAACAGCAAATTCCAACATATTTTTAATCTTCAAACCATTATATAATTAATCGTTTTTTATAAGCTCATTTTCATATTTCTCAATGAAAACGATTATTTTTGTGAAAAACAGAAAAACATGCTAAATGCTGGTGTTCTCGGTGCTGGTCACCTTGGAAAAATTCATCTAAGATTACTCAATCAATCTCATAAATATAATTTAGTCGGCTTTTACGATGCTGACCCAGAAAATGCTCAAAAAGTTGTTGAAGAGTTTGGTTACAAATACTTTGATACAATTGAAGCTTTAATTGAAGCTGTAGATGTTGTAGATATTGTAACACCAACACTTAGCCATTACGATTGTGCAAAACAGGCCATTGCTAGTGGTAAACACATATTTATAGAAAAACCCATTACAAATACTGTAGAAGAAGCAGAAGCCATAAGAACTTTAGTAGCTGAGCATGGTGTAAAAGGACAAGTTGGTCATGTTGAGCGCTTTAACCCTGCTTTTATTGGCGTAAAAGACCAAATAGAGAACCCTATGTTTATAGAGACACATCGTCTCGCTGAGTTTAATCCTCGCGGAACAGATGTGCCTGTTGTATTGGATTTAATGATTCATGATATTGATATTATCTTAAGTGTTGTTGATTCTCCTGTAAAGCATATTTCGGCAAGCGGTGTTTCTGTTATTAGCGAAACTCCTGATATTGCAAATGCTCGCATAGAATTTAAAAACGGATGTGTTGCAAACTTAACAGCAAGTCGTATTTCGTTAAAAAATATGCGTAAGACCCGTTTCTTTCAGAAAGATGCCTACATTTCGGTTGATTTCTTAGAAAAGAAATGCGAGGTCGTAAAAATGAAAGATGCCCCAGAAAATCCTGGTGATTTTGATATGATTCTTCAAAATGCTGAAGGCATAAAAAAGCAAATCTATTTTGATAACCCTGAAATAGAGAATAACAATGCTATTTTAGATGAATTAGAAACATTTGCAGACGCTATTAATAATAATACCAAACCTGTTGTAACATTGCATGATGGTACTGAGGCATTGCGTGTAGCTAATATGATTATCAATCAGTTTTAATTCTCATAAAACAATTCAAATAAATTCTTATCAAATAAGAGCAAAATATAATTTTCAATGAAAAACGTAGCAGTCATAGGTGCAGGAACAATGGGTAACGGAATTGCCCACACATTTGCCCAATCTGGTTTTAAAGTACAATTAATAGATATTAGCGAAGCCTCATTAAAAAGAGGTATGGATACCATTGCTAAAAATTTAGACCGAATGGTAGCCAAAGAAAAAATAACTGAAGCTGAAAAATCTGAAACTTTAGGAAATATAGAAACCTTTACAAGTATAGCTGAAGGTGTTGAATATGCCAGTTTAGTAGTTGAAGCGGCAACAGAAAATTTAGATTTAAAACTCAAGATATTTAAAGAACTTGATGAGGCCTGTCCTGAGGATACTATTTTAGCCACAAATACATCCTCAATTTCAATCACACAAATCGGTGCGGCAACTTCTAGACCGGAAATGGTTATTGGTATGCATTTTATGAATCCGGTACCAATCATGAAACTAGTTGAAATCATCAGGGGTTATAATACTAGTGATGACGTCACTAATACTATTATGGAGCTATCTAAAACATTAGGTAAAGTCCCTACAGAAGTAAATGATTATCCAGGTTTTGTCGCTAACCGTATTCTAATGCCAATGCTTAACGAAGCTATTGAAACACTATACAATGGTGTTGCTGGTGTCACGGAAATTGACACCGTTATGAAACTTGGTATGGCGCATCCAATGGGGCCATTACAGCTAGCAGATTTTATTGGTCTTGATGTTTGTCTTTCTATATTAAATGTGATGTATGACGGCTTTAAAAACCCTAAATATGCACCATGCCCATTATTAGTAAATATGGTTATGGCAGGTAAACTTGGTGTAAAATCAGGTGAAGGCTTCTATGATTATTCCGAAAGTAGAAAAGCAGAAAAAGTAGCAAAGCAGTTTGCTTAATATTATAATGATTTGGCCAAGATAATTCCGTTTAAAGCTGTTCGTCCAACGCGAGATAAAGTAAGTCTCGTAGCTTCACGCTCCTACCAAAGTTACACCCAAGCAGAACGCGAAGCTCGACTGGATTATAATCCATATTCATTTTTACATATTGTTAATCCTGGTTATAAATATGACAAGGAAATCTCAGGAAAAGAACGTTATCAACTTGTAAAAAACAGGTATCAAGAATTTAAAGAAGATGGTGTTTTTGTTCAAGATAAAAAGGCCGCATTTTATATCTATCGCATTGTAGATAGAGATCATCAGATTTTTAATGGTATTGTAGCTGCGGCTAGTGTTGAAGATTATAAAAATGACGTCATTAAAAAACACGAAGACACCATAGAAAGTCGCGAAATTGTGTTTAAAGATTATCTGAATACAGTGGGGTTTAATGCAGAGCCTGTACTTCTCACCTATCCTGATAATGATGCTATTTCAATTATAATTTCTGAAATTCAGAAGCAACGTGCTGAATTTGAATTTACCACCACATATCGTGACACACATTACCTTTGGCAAATCGATAATGAAAATGACATCAAGGTTATTTCTGATGCATTTGCAAAAATGAAAGTACTTTACATCGCTGATGGGCATCACCGCTCATCATCCTCTTCTTTACTTTGTGAGCATCAAAAGACTGAGAATCCTAATCATTCGGGAGAAGAAACCTATAACTACTTTATGAGTTTTTTAATTCCAGAATCCGAATTAAGACTCCATGAATTTTACAGAGTCGTCAAAGATTTAAACGGATTAACAAAAGAAGAGTTTCTAATTCGACTAGATACAATGTATCGTATAGAGAATCGTGGTATTATGCCATACAAACCGTCAAAACCACATCATTTTAGCATGTATCTAGATGGTGAATTTTACTCGTTATATTTACGCAAGCATAATTATGACTTTAAAACATCATTAGATGATTTAGATGCCCAATTACTTTATCAAACTGTCCTAAAACCTATTTTAGGGATTAATGATTTACGTAACAATACACGTATAGATTATTTAAGTGGAAAAAAAGATATCGTAAACTTAAAAAGTATGGTAGATACTGGAGCGTTTAAAGTTGGATTTGGTATGATCCCTGCAACTATAGAACAAATGAAGGCTATTGCTGACGAAGGTTTAAAAATGCCCCCAAAAAGCACCTATATTGAACCAAAATTAAGAAGTGGTGTTACTATTTATGAGTTTTAAGAATTCGCTATGAGTATTAAAAGCAACCTTCAAAATATAAAATCTCAATTACCAGAACTTGTAACACTTGTTGCCGTTTCTAAAACAAAGCCCATATCAGATTTAATGGAGGCTTATAATGCTGGTCAGCGTATTTTTGGTGAAAATAAAATTCAGGAAATGGCTGAGAAATGGGAAAAAATGCCTAAAGATATTCAATGGCATATGATTGGTCATGTACAGCGTAACAAAGTAAAGTATATGTCAGAATTTGTGAATTTAATTCATGGCGTAGACAGCTTAAAACTGCTAAAAGAGATAAACAAACAAGCAGAAAAACATGGTCGTATAATTGACTGCTTATTTCAAATTAAAATCGCTGAAGAAGATAGTAAGTTTGGTTTATCTGAAGAAGATGTAAAAAAAATTACCGCTTCAGATGAATTTTCAGAATTAGAAAATATTAAAATTATTGGTTTGATGGGCATGGCAACCTTTACTGATAATATGCTACAAGTTAAAGATGAATTTAAATATCTAAAATCAGTTTTTGATAATTTAAAAACTCAAAAATTAAAAAACTGCCAATTAGAAATTATATCAATGGGTATGAGCGGTGATTATAAACTAGCTATTGAATGTGGCAGTAATATGATTAGAGTTGGTAGCAGTATTTTTGGTGCTAGAAATTACAATTAAATGGTCTTTGATACTTCTATAAATACTCCTATCTTTCCTAATAATTATAAATTACATTTCTAGACAAATTTACGCAATATTAGACATAGAAACCACTGGTGGAAAATTTAATGAAGAAGGCATAACAGAAATTGCCATATATAAATTTGATGGTCACGAAATTATCGATCAATTTATTAGCCTAGTAAATCCTGAAAAAGAAATTCAGCCATTTGTAGTTAATCTTACTGGTATTAATAATAAAATGCTTCGTAATGCGCCAAAATTCTACGAAGTGGCTAAGCGAATTGTCGAGATTACTGAAGATTGTATTGTTGTAGCACATAATTCTTCTTTTGATTACCGAATTTTAAAAACCGAATTTCAACGTTTAGGCTTTCCTTTCAAAAGAAAAACACTTTGCACAGTAGAACTATCTAAACAGTTAATTCCGGATATGCCATCTTACAGTTTAGGCAAACTCACTAGATCTTTAGGTATAGCCATAAGTGACAGACATCGTGCAGATGGAGATGCAAAAGCTACTGTTAAGCTCTTTAAAATGCTTCTGAATAAAGACCTTAAAAAGGAAATTATTACTCAGACTGTAAAAACAGAACATAAATCTAAAATAGCGGCCAACCTAAAATCTATTATTGAGGAGTTACCAACAGAAACTGGTGTATATTATATTCATAATGGAGATGGTGATATTATTTATATTGGTAAAAGCAATAACATAAAAAAAAGAATTACTCAACATTTTACTGGTACAAATTCTAAGTCAAAGAAAATTCAAACTTTAGTAAGTTCTGTGACTTATGAACGGACTGGCAGCGAGCTTGTAGCACTTTTAAAAGAAAGCGAAGAAATAAAAAAAAACAAACCCATTCTCAATAGAGCACTTCGTAAAACTATTTTTACACATGCCTTATACCAATTTACTGACCAAAACGGGTATATTAATCTCAAAGTAGATAAAGCTAATAGAGAAGAATTACCTATAACAACATTTACAAATAGGCAAAGTGCTAAAAGTTTTATGCATAGTATTGCTGACAAATACGAATTATGCCAAAAGCTAATAGGCTTATACAAAACCAATTCAAGCTGTTTTAAATATGAGGTTAGAGAATGTGCAGGTGCCTGTGTTCAAGCAGAGTCCACAGAAAACTATAATAAAAAAGTCAACAAGCTTATCGAGTTTCATAGATACGACAATAAAAACATGCTCATTATTGATAGAGGACGATATATTGATGAAAAAAGTGTCGTTGTTGTAGAAAATGGCATTTTTAAAGGCCTAGGATTCTTTGATTTGAATCATCAAATAAATAACACTGATGTTTTACTATCTTTAATAACCCCAATGTCCAACAACAAAGATCATCAGCACATTATTCAGAGTTATGTTAGGCGACATAAAAAAAGACTAAAAATTACAACTTTTTAAATATGAAAAAATTCTGTTTCTGGATTTTAATTTTGTTTTTCTTTACATCATTTTCTCAAGATTATGAGATTGGAATGAGAGTCACTAAACCAGAATTGACGTTAAATACATTTCCAAAAGACCCAACAGCTGAAGCATTAATGATATATGATTACGGAAATGCATTTTTCAATAAGGAAACATGGAGACTAAATGTTGAATTTAAACAAAAACTAAAAATTCTAACAAAAGATGGACTAGATAGAGGTCAAATTGAAATTCCCTTATATGTTGGCAAAAATCCTAAAGAGGCAGTAAAAGATATTTCTGCTAGAGTTTATAACATAGAAAACGGTGAGTTAATAGTATCTAAATTAGAAGAGAATGCTATTTATAGAGAGAAAAATGAAGATTGGGAAATTGTAAGAATTGCTTTTCCAAATGTAAAAGTAGGAAGTATAATTACATACAGTTATACAAAAACCACATCTTATATTAATAAATATCAACCTTGGTATTTTCAACTAGACATTCCTTCACTTTACAGTGAGTTCAATGCAAGTATCCCAGGCAATTATGAATATAATATAAAACTTGTAGGCTCGCTTCCTTTAAAAGTAAATGAAAATAGTATAAAAAATCAATGCTTAGATGCAGGTAGAGGTGTATATGCAAATTGTGGTATATATAAATATATTATGACAGATATCCCTGCATACAAAGCTGAAAAACATACTACCACAAAAGAGAACTACCTCTCAAGAATTGAGTATGAATTAAGTGTATTAAGAAGATTTGACGGATATGTAGATAAAATAACTAAAACTTGGGAAGATGTAGATAATGAATTAAAGGCAGACTCTGATTTTGGTAGACAAATAAATAAGAAAAAATTAGTTAAGGGCATATTACCTACTTCAATATCAAATATTCCAGATAATTTAGAAAAAGCTAAAGCTATTTACCAATTTGTATTAGACAACTATAGTTGGAATAATAAAGCTGGTAGATATGATGCATCTATAAAGCGATTAGTCGAAGAAAAAGGGGGTAACGCCTTTGAAATTAATCTTTTCCTTCAAAATCTATTTTACAGTGTGGGACTAGAATCCTATCCTGTTCTTTTATCTACAAGAGAAAATGGCTTAGCAACAAAAGTCTATCCTGTAATCACTGATTTTAATTATTCAATTGTCAAGTTAGTTATAGATGATGAAGTGTATTTTTTAGATGCTACAAACCCCTACCTAAGCTTTGGAGAATTGCCTTTTTATTGTTTGAATCAATATGGAAGAGTCTATGATATTGAATATGCAAGTTATTGGGAAGATATTTCACCTAAAAAATACTCTACCATTCAATTTGGTGCTAAATATCAAATATCTGATGATGATTTACTAATAGGTAAAGTGAAGATTGATGTGACTGGCTATAAATCACATAATAAGAAAAAAGAATATAGCGAAAACCCCAAACTATATTTAGAATCATTGAAAAGTGACTTCCAGACTGCAACTATTGAGACACACAATGTATTGTCTGAAGACATTAAGGATAATAAGTTTTCTGAAGAAATAGAATTAACCCATGAGGAAGAATTTATAGGTGATAAAATTTTCTTCAATCCATTTATTTATAAGTTTTTCGAAGAAAACCCTTTTAAACTTCAGCAAAGAACTTATCCAATAGATTTTGGTTACAAACAGTCTTATTTATATCTAATTGAGATAGATTTAAAGGATAAATTAAAAGTAGTAGAAGTGCCTAAAAATATGACTTTTGCATTACCTAATAAAACTGGAATAGCTACTTTTTCATGTTCAAAAAATTTAAATAAGCTTTCTGTTTTTTTAAAAATTTCTCTGAATAAAGCTATATATGAAATTGAGTATTATGAATACTTAAAAAACTTTTTGAGTAAAATTGTTGAAATTCAAAACAATACAGTTATTGTATTAGAGAAACAGTAAACTTTCTTTTTGTACATTTAAATCGTGGAATCATCAACTAAACATAATTGGCGATCTAAACTTCATGAAATAATTTATGAAGCGGATACGCACTCAGGAAAACTATTTGATGTTGTTTTGCTTGTGGCAATTATTGCTAGTATTGTATTGGTGATGCTCGAGAGTGTTGAATGGATTGATAATAAATATCATTTTTTCCTTGATACTTCTGAATGGATAATTACCATACTTTTTTCTTTAGAATATATCGCAAGAATTATAAGTGTAAAAAAGCCTCTGAAGTATATTACTAGCTTTTATGGCATAATAGATTTGTTATCCACTATACCAAAATACCTGTCATTACTATTTGTTGGTTCTCACTCATTAGTTGCATTCAGAGCTTTAAGACTATTAAGAGTTTTTAGAATATTAAAGTTAACTAGATATATAGGCGCATCTACAAACTTTGTTAGAGCTCTTAAAACAAGTCGTGCAAAAATTGCAGTTTTCTTATCTTTTGTTGTCATTTTGTGTATTATTCTTGGTACTGTAATGTATCTTGTAGAAAGTAAAGAGAGTGGATTTACAAGCATACCTAGAAGTGTTTATTGGGCTATAGTAACATTAACTACCGTTGGTTATGGAGATATTGCTCCTATTACACCTTTAGGGCAGTTTATAGCTTCAATAATTATGATTATGGGTTATGGAATAATCGCTGTTCCAACAGGGATTGTATCTTCAGAAATGACAAAAGTAAATAAAAATGACGTGCAAACTAATACACAATCATGTTCAAATTGTTTAGCAAGCAATCATCGTGATGAAGCGCAGTTTTGTCATAATTGTGGAAATTCTTTACATGAGATCTAAAACTCTTATCTCAATTGTTGGCCCTACTGGCATTGGCAAAACAGCACTTAGTATTAAACTTGCTTATTGTTTTAATACTGAAATTATTTCTTCAGATTCTAGGCAATTTTTTAAAGAAATGACCATTGGTACTGCAGTTCCAAGTGAAGAAGAACTAAGCAGTGCAAAACATCATTTTATTCAGCATATATCAATCAATGACATCTACAATGTAGGTCAATTTGAGAAAGATGCAATGAGATTATTAGAGCAACTATTCAAAAAACATGATGTTGTAATTATGGTTGGTGGCTCTGCTTTATATTCTAATGCTCTTATTAATGGGCTTGACGAGTTTCCAGAAGTTGCAATAGATATAAGACAAAGTCTAAATAAAAAACTCCAAACTGAAGGTATAAATAGCCTACAACAACAACTAAAAATTTTAGACAAAAAAAGTTATGAAACCATTGCCATAGATAATCCTCAACGACTAATCAGAGCTTTGGAAATCTGTTTAGGTACTGGTAAACCCTATTCAAGCTTTTTGTCTAACTCTAAACGGAAGAGACCTTTTGAAACTATTAGTATTGGTATTAAGGCAGATAGAGAAACTATTTATAATAGAATAAATCAACGTGTAGATATTATGCTAGAGAATGGTTTGCTAAATGAAGCCAAAGCTTTGCAAAAACATAAAGATTTAAATGCATTAAATACAGTAGGCTATAAAGAATTATTCAAATATTTTGAAGGCGAATGGACTTTAGATTTTGCTGTATCAGAAATTAAGAAAAATACAAGACGGTTTGCAAAACGACAACTGACTTGGTACAGAAAAGATGAAAGTATTGCATGGTTTGATTATCAAACACATGTAAATAAAGTCATAGAGCACATAGAAAACAGCATAAAAAAACCAGCAAAATAGCTGGTTTTTTAATTAACACTGTAAAAATTATTTATTTATAACCAAACGGAAACCTTCTCCATGAATGTTTAAAATTTCTACATTTGGGTCTAATTTTAAGTACTTACGTAATTTAGCGATATATACATCCATACTACGAGACGTGAAGTAATTATCATCTCTCCATATTTTTGTTAATGCTAATTCTCTAGGCATTAAATCATTTTCATGAAGTGCCAATAATCTTAATAATTCATTTTCTTTAGGTGATAATTTTTCTGGGTCACCACCATCAAAAGATAAGAAACGTAGCTTAGAGTTTAAATGGAATCTACCAATAACAAACTCAAACTGTTTGCTATCTGCAACACTATCAGTAGCTTTACGCTGCATGATTGCTTTTATCTTCATTAATAAGACTTCACTATCAAAAGGCTTATTTAAATAATCGTCTGCTCCTACTTTATAACCTTTAAGCACATCTTCTTTCATAGCCTTAGCCGTTAGGAAAACAATTGGTACGTCCGTATTTTTTTCACGAATTTCTTTAGCTAATGTAAAACCATCTTTGTAAGGCATCATTACGTCTAGGATACAAAGGTCATAATCGTCTTTTTTAAACTTTTCAAAGCCTTCCATACCGTTCTTAGCATGGACAACATCAAAGTCGTTCATGATTAAATAGTCTTTAAGAACTGTTCCGAAATTTGGATCGTCCTCTACTAGCAGTATTTTTTTATTTTGTTCTTCCATAGTCTTATGATATTAATGGGAGTCTTATTATAAAGGTACTTCCCTTTCCTTTTTCACTTTCTACTGATATATGACCTTGATGGTCTTCTATTATTCGTTTTACATAGGCAAGGCCTAAACCGTGACCTTTTACATTGTGCACATTCCCTGTGTGTTCTCTATAAAATTTTTCAAACACGCGTTTCTGTACTTGCTTTGACATGCCGCTACCTTGATCTGAAATTTTCAAGAGAACATTGTTTCCAATATTTTCTGTAAAAACATCTATTTTGGGCGCATCATTAGAATACTTTATGGCATTATCAAAAACATTCACAATCACATTAGTAAAATGTGTTTCATTTGCCAAAACTGATGATTTTGCAGCATCAAGATGCAGTTTTATGTAACCTTTTCTATCTTCGACAATTAATTGTACATGCGTCATTGCATCTTCAACTATGTCGTGAAGCTTTAAGCGTTCCTTACTAATATTGAGTTCATTTTTTTCAAGCTTAGATATTCTGAGGACATTTTCTACCTGAGCATGCATACGTTTATTCTCGTCTTTTATCATACCTAAGTATCGCAACACCTTTTCTTTATCACCAATAATTTTAGGATTTTTGATAGAATCTAAAGCTAAATTTATTGTTGCAATAGGCGTTTTAAACTCATGTGTCATGTTATTAATAAAATCTGTCTTAATCTGTGATATTTGACGTTGCTTTATTAATTGATATATAGCACTTGTATAAGCTACTATGATTACACTTGTAAAAATGATTGATAAAACTATCATCCAAAGAATAGAAGAAATCAAAAACTTATTACGTTCAGGAAAATCCACCCATAAATTAAACGTACTTTCATTGTTATTATCTAGAAATATTGGAACGCCATATGAGCTAACCGTTTTATCGAAATTGTCACTCCTTATTTGTGTAGAGAGATCTTGATCATATATGGCATATTCAAAATCTATGTCAACACCTTCATTTTTAAGATTTTTTTTTAGTAGCATTTCAACAATTTCAGGACCAATCCTTTTGTTTATAGGATAATCGTAAACAGACATCAGCTCTTTAAAAGTTTCTTTTTGCAAAAATTTTTGAGCATCTGTAGGCATACTATTAACTTGCCTATACTGCTTTAAAGGTGTTGTAGAACCTCTATCTAACGCACTATTACTATATACTTCCGTAACACGTTCGCTAGTTAATTTACTAACGCTCATGCTATCTGCATCTATTTCAAAGAACAATGATGGTATTTTAAAACGCTCTTCTAATATTATATTTTGGTGAACAATTGTTTGGTCATTTTCTTCATCCTCTAACGCTACAAATAAACGTTGAATAAGCGTAGAGTCAGGCTCTTTAGAGTCCTGAAGATAGGGCTGAATTTTTTCGAAATAATTTCTAAACTCTATATCTTCAATAGACTTTGAAACAAAGCTCAACGATCGTTTTACATTTAATGTAAACTGTTGACGCTCATTCTCTAAACTCTTATTAATAAAAAATGACTGAACGAAAATTATACCAATGAGTGATAAGCTCATTAATACCACCAATAACACGAAAAGCTTTTTGTTCATCGGTTCAAATTTAACATTTTAACATTTAGCATAAATTGTGTTTAACCTTACATTAACACAAATGTTAAAATTTGACTTATTTGATTGTTGCTAGAAGTTGCTCGTGTATAGTTATAGCTTGAAGTTTTGCTTCTTCTAAACTGTTATTATGGATAACAAAGTCGGAATTTTTAATTTTTTCTTGATCAGAAAGTTGATTGTTAATAATAGCTTTTACAGTATCACGGGATGTATTATCCCTTTTAGTTACCCTTTTTATTCGTTCTTCTTCATCAGCTACTACCGTTATGATGTAATCGTATTGAGCTTGTAAATTATTTTCAAAAATTATAGCGACTTCTTTTAGTATATATGGTGCTTTTTGTTTTCTCACCCATCTCTTGAAGTGAGCACCAACTTTTGGATGCACAATACTATTCATTTGTTTTAAAAGTGCTTTATCCTTAAATATTTGCTGACGTAAAAACGCTCTATTAAGCTTATTTTCTTGGTAAGCCTTTTCTCCAAATAATGCAACAAGTTTCCTCTTAATAACCTTTGAACGGTTCATTAAAGCTTTTGCTTCTTTATCTGCGTGATAAGTAGGTATGCCAAATTTTTCGAAATATTTTGAAATCGTTGTTTTTCCGCTACCTATACCACCAGTAATACCTACAATTATATGTTCTTTTGACTCTTGCATTAATCCGAAATAATGAATTCTATCCTGTTCTGCAAAGTACGAGCACGTTTTACAAAAAGCGGTGTTTTTGTTAATTTTAAATCTAAGTAGCGCTTACTTTCATCTTTAAACTCCTTGAAATCGCATATAACTTCAAAATTTTGGGGCTTTACTATATTATAATTATCTAAATCAACATAGTAAACGACATCAACATTTTTAGGGAAATAATTTATCTTTTTTCCTAATGGCACATTAACCAATTTAACTGGTATATTTAGTTTTCCTTCAGTGAAACGCTTTACTACACCATTAATTTTTATTTTGTCTGGTACTAAGCTAATCTTATTGCCATTATTATTTAACAAAGCAATAGATGCGTCTATATCTTTATTTATATCTGCAAGCACAATCGGTTCAGTAACAATTTCTTTAATAGAATCAATAACTTGCTTAGAGCCTATTACTTTAACTGAATCTTGAGATAATTCTAACTGCCCAACGACATCGTATCCCTCAGCATAAGTTATATCATTATCTAATATTAATGGGACATTTTTTGAAGAAAGGACATCGTAATGAAATTCAACTGTATCTGGCTTGACACTTAATATGTCTGCAGTATTGCCAAATTCTTGTATAAGCCTGTATCTGTTATTACTAACATCCCAAAACAATGATTTGTCTTTTTTAAAAACTTCAGTTTGAGCATCTATATCTAGAGATACTGTACTACTAAACAAATATTTTAAAAGATTAAAACCTTTTGCTTTTACTGTAACTTCTGCAATGTTAGAAGAATCATTTAATATAACTATCTCATCTTCTAAATTAGTAAGCTTTAGATTAAGATAAACTACTTGCGTGTAAGATTCAGAAAATTTTGTAAGCATTAAAAACAAAAATGCTGCGACTAAAAAAAAACCAAATAACTTAATATTTCTCTTTTTTAGGGTACTAAACGTTTTTTTTGAGATTAGCTTTTTCATTTAAAAAACAATTTAGGAAAAATCTTCTCTGGTTTTCCTTTTAATACCTTTAGTTTTATAGTAGAGATTAAAAACCCATAGCCATATCCAAAAAACTGGACACAAACGGCTAATAAAGATTGGAAACCAACCCAAATGTTCTTATTAGATACTGTAGAAAGTATTAAAACCAGTAAAAAATAAAAGCCATATACGTAAATTGGAATGTATATATGTAAAAACAGTAATAGAGTCGATAATAAAATCCCTAATGTAAAAATCGTAGGGAACCAATAAGTGATTTTTTTAGAACTTGGGTGCCACTTATTTAAAATTGGTCTTACCTGCCCAAATTTATTTACCTGCTTGTAAAATTTACGCCATGAGATTCGTCTTTTATGGTAGACATAGGCATTTTTTAATAAGGTTGTTTTATAATTTAAAGCTTTAAGTCTTAAGACTAGATCTGGATCTTCTCCTGGATGAACTTTGCCAAATCCTCCTGTAGCTATAAAAGCTTCTTTAGATAATCCCATATTAAAACTTCTCGGCTGAAAATCCTCTAAAGCCTCGCTCCCTCCACGAATGCCGCCAGTGGTAATAAAAGATGTCATTGCAAAATTTATAGATTTTTGCAAATTGCTAAATGTACTATGCGCTGCATCTGGACCGCCAAAACAATGATAAAATTTATTATTCAAAAAATTATCTGTTTCAATAAGGTAATTTTCTGGAAGTATTACATCTGAGTCAAGTATAATATAATAGTTGCCTTTAGCATATTTCATCCCATAATTACGAGAATCTCCAGGTCCAGAATTCTTCTTAAAAAAATATGAAATATTTAATTTGTCATTATAATCAGAAATAACATGTTCCGAAGTTTGCGTAGATCCATCCTCTACTATTACTATTTCGAAACTAATAGATCCTTTAAGCTTCGAAAAACTCTCTAAAAGTTCTTCGATTTCTTTTGGTCTATTATAGACAGGAATTATAAAAGAATAACGCAATGGTTCCATATCAACAAATGTAAGTATTGTGTATAAAAAAGCCACCTGTTTCAGTGGCTTTTAAATTAAAATAATTTACAAATTGTATCTGCCTTAAAGACACAACAATTGCTCTTCTATTCTTTTTCAACGAAGGCATCCATCACGGCATCACTAACACCCATGTTGCTAAATCCACCATCATTATATAGGTTTTGTAATGTTACACGCTTAGTTAAATCACTAAAGAGTGTTACTGTATAATTAGCACAATCTAAAGCTGTAGCGTTACCAAGAGGAGACATTTTTTCAGCGTAAGAAATAAAGCCATCAAAGCCTTTTACACCTTGACCAGCTGTTGTTGGTGTAGGTGATTGCGAAATGGTATTAACTCTAACTTTTTTATCACGTCCAAAAAAGTATCCAAAACTACGTGCTATACTTTCTAAATACGCTTTATTATCTGCCATATCATTATAATCAGGAAATACACGTTGTGCAGCCATATAGGTTAAAGCGACTATACTTCCCCACTCGTTCATAGCATCTGCTTTGTAAAGTGATGACATCACTTTGTGAAAAGACATAGCAGAAACATCAGTCCCTTTTTGAGTCCAATCATATTTCTGGTCTGTATATGCCCTTCCTTTTCTGACATTAACTGACATGCCAATAGAATGTAATACAAAGTCAATTTTACCACCGAGGATCTCCATAGATTTTTCGACAAGATTTTGCAAATCTTCTTCTGATGTTGCATCTGCAGGAATAATTTGCGAACCTGTTTTTTCTGCCAAGTCATTAATCTGCCCCATACGCATTGCTATAGGCGCATTAGTTAAAACAAACTCTCCGCCTTCTTCATGAACACGTTCTGCAGTTTTCCATGCTATAGAATTAGGGTCTAAAGCCCCAAAAATGATTCCTTTTTTTCCTTTTAATAAATTATAAGACATAATTGTTTATGTTAGTTGTTTGCGGTCTAAATAATAATTCAAATATAGTATTAATTCAATAATTGTTTTGCATGTGCTATAGCAGATTCTGTAATGTGTGCGCCACTCAACATTTGCGCTAATTCTACCACTCGATCATCTTGTGTTAGGCGCTTCATATCTGTATGCGTAGCATTATCTTTTTCTGTTTTATAAACCTTATAATGCCAGTTACCTTTTGAGGCTACTTGAGGTAAATGTGTAATTGAAAACACTTGCATATTTTTACTCATGCTTTTCATTATATCTCCCATTTTATTAGACACTTCCCCAGAAACTCCAGTATCAATTTCATCAAACATAATAGTTGGGAGTTTTACATAATTTGCCAATATAGACTTAATGGCCAACATTATGCGAGATAATTCCCCACCAGATGCTGATTTTTTCAACTCAGTAAACTGGCTGCCTTTGTTTGCCATAAACAAAAACTGCAACTCATCCTTACCATTAATCAAAAATTTATCTGTTTCCGTAAATTCTATATTAAATTTGGCATTAGGCATGCCTAATTGCATCAAAATGCCTTCAAGGTTTGATTTAAATTTTGGGACTACAGCTAATCGATTCTTATGAATCTTAGATGCAATTGTATTGAGTTCTTTTTCTGAAGCTTTAATTTCTGATTTTTTATCTAAAATATCAGTATCTAAATTTTCGGATTTGTTGACTTTAACTTCTAGCTCTTCTTTTAGTTTTATTAATTCTGAAACATCAAATACCGAGTGTTTTTGTATCAGATTATTTATAGATTGTAATTTGTCACTTACCAACTGAAGCTCTTTTGGATCTGTTGATAATTGATCTTGTAGGTTGTCTAATTCTGATACTAAATCATCCATCTCAATAACAACACTCTCTACACGTTCTTCAATAGAATTATATTGTTTTCCGAAGCTTGAAATAGTATTAAGCTTGCGCTTTACTTCTTTTATTCGGTCAATGATACCTATGTCTTCAGATTCTAAAAGAGATTTTGAATAACCTATAGCCTCTTGGATAGTTTCAACATTACTTAACTGTTCGTAAGTAGCTTCTAAATCTTTTAGATCTATCCCTTCAGGTTGTGCTTCAACCAATTCATTTAACAAAAACATATTATAATCGTACTCTTTCTTTGATACACTTAGAGAAGTTTCTAAATCAAGTAATTGTTGCTCTAATATCTTATGCTTTTTTAATTGAACTAAGTAATCTTTGAGTAAATCTGTATTGTTAGCTAAGGCATCTATCACCTTAAACTGAAACGAGTCATTCGTCAACTGAAGTGTTTGGTGCTGTGAATGAATATCTAAAATATAACTGCTTAAATTTGTTAAGCTATCTAAATTTACTGGTGTGTCATTGACAAATGCTCTAGACTTTCCAGAAGGTAATATTTCTCTTCTAATGATAGTTTGCGGGTCGTAATCTAAATCTTCTTGACCAAAAACCGTTTCTAAATCATAATTAGCAATATCAAAAACTGCTTCTATAATACATTTGCTAGAACTGTCTTTAATTTGACTTAAGTCAGCTCTTTTTCCTAGCACAAGTGATAATCCTCCTAATAAAATTGATTTACCTGCACCTGTTTCGCCAGTGATAATAGAAAACCCATTGTTAAAAGAGATTTCTAACTCATCGATTAAAGCATAATTTTTAATACGTAAAGTCGTTAACACAAATGCAAGAATTGATTATATACAAAGCTACACTTTGTATACTATAAAATAAAATAAGGGTATAGAATAATTTAGAATTTAATTTTACTCCATTTAGAACCGTGGATTGGAGCTATCCTATTAAGTACATCTACTAATTTGGTAATATTTACGCTCGGACCACCACCAAAAATACTTGCCACTTCATTAGCTTTAGAGTCGAAAAAAACTCGCATTAAAAAAGAATTTGGTCTGCGAGAATGCATTTTTTGCAAATCTATTAATGACTCTGCTATAGCCGACTTACTACCTCTAACTTCTTTTTGCATTAAATCCAAACCTTCTCTATGATATTTATACATGGAACTTCTAAACTCTTTATACGTTGGAGATAGAATATTATCAATTAACGCAAAACGAGACTGTAAACCATCCTCTAGTTTCCATCCTCTAGAATTTCCTTGCTGAGAATAATTAGCAATTGTTTGCGCTTGTCTGTAATATTCATCACCACCGTTTGGCGTAAATGTATCTGCATCCATACCCAAAATCATATATATATGAAATGTTAATACCGAAATTAAATTAGATTCGAACTGGTTTGGATTAAAAACTAAGTTCTGAAATTCTAAATATTGAAACCCAAACTCTTTATCATTAAATGTATAAACTGGCGTACTGTAAGTAGAGCCATAAATTGGTCTTGAAGTCTGTACTTGTAGCGTTGTAGAGAAAGTGTCATTATTATAGTTTTGTACGTTAATAACCATACTACAATCTATGCGCTCTTGGACTTTAAAATTTTTATTTGTCCATTGCGTATTATTTACAAATTCCGTTAACTGGCGCTCTAAAGTCTTAAAGACTTGATTATTATCATTACCGGTTTGTTGTGCTACAACTGTAACTGTGCAATTAAGCTCTTGAGCCATTGTTACAGCAGAAACAAAAAGAAAAAGTATAAAATAGTATTTACGCATTGACTTGCTTTAAAATTTGATACATTAAATCTTTAGCTACCTCAGCTTTAGATTTAAGTTCGTTTTCTATAACCTCATTAGATTTGGTTATAAATGTAACTTTATTTGTGGATACTCCAAAACCGGCTCCTTTATCTCTAAGAGAATTTAGGACTATTAAATCTAAATTTTTAGACTCTAGTTTTCCTTTTGCGTGTTCTAACTCATTGTTAGTCTCTAGAGCAAAACCTACCAGAAATTGTTGGTCTTTTTGTTGTCCAAGAGATTTAAGAATATCTTTTGTTTTTTCTAATTCAATAGTAAACGTAGAATCAGACTTTTTTATTTTCTTATCTGCTATTTCTTTTGGTCTATAATCCGCAACAGCTGCAGATAAAATAGCAATATCTGCCCCTTTGTAATGCTTATGCACTTCATCATACATCTCTTGCGCACTTACAACTGGGTGCACTTTAACTAAACTATGAGATGTTTTTTGATGTGTCGGACCAGAAACTAAAATTACCTCAGCGCCTAAATTTGCAGCAGCATTAGCAATCTCAAAACCCATTTTTCCACTAGAATGATTCCCAATAAATCTTACAGGGTCTAATGCTTCATATGTTGGTCCTGCAGTAACTATAACTTTTTTGCCTTTGAGAGGAAGTTTATCTAAAATATCAGCTTCAATAAAAGCTACAATATCCTCAGGTTCTGCCATACGCCCTTCACCTACTAAACCGCTTGCTAATTCTCCACTTGTAGCAGGTATTATGATATTACCAAACGAGTTAAGTTTATCAAAAGATATTTTTGTTGATTCATGTTTATACATGTCTAAGTCCATAGCTGGAGCAAAATAGACAGGACATTTTGCTGATAAGTATGTTGCCAGTAATAAATTATCGCAAGTGCCATTTGCCATTTTAGACATTGTATTTGCAGTTGCCGGTGCTATAACAAATAAATCTGCCCATAGTCCCAATTCTACATGGTTATTCCACATGGTATTATCATCATCTTCATTAGTAAAAGATGAATAAACTGGGTTTTTAGAAAGTGTAGAAAGTGTAAGTGGCGTTATAAAATCCTTAGAAGCAGGCGTCATCACTACTTTGATATTGGCACCTGCTTTTATGAATTGTCTTACTAAATGTGCTGTTTTATATGCTGCAATTCCTGCAGTTACACCTAGTAAAATATTTTTGTCTTTAAGAATAGACATTTAATTTTTATTCCTGAGTATCGTCCTCAGTATTTCTGTGGTAAATCTTATCTTCTAACCACTCTTTAACTGCTAATGCATGTGGCTTAGGTAATTTTTCGTAAAATTTAGAAACTTCTATTTGTTCCTTGTTTTCAAATATTTCTTCTAAACTGTCA
Organism: Winogradskyella haliclonae; assembly: GCF_014635865.1. Classification (GTDB taxonomy): domain Bacteria; phylum Bacteroidota; class Bacteroidia; order Flavobacteriales; family Flavobacteriaceae; genus Winogradskyella; species Winogradskyella haliclonae. The sequence continues at coordinate 54,756 of NZ_BMDQ01000005.1, forward strand.
TTGTATGTAGCAAACTCTTCAAGTTTATCAACTAATTCTCTTCTAATATCCGTGTTAATTTGCTCAGCACGTTTAGCTATCACAGAAATAGCTTCATAGATATTGTCTGTAGGAGCATCTATTTCGTTTCTGTTGTAAGTTAAAGTTGTTACCGGTGCGTCTGTCTTTTTTAAATCCATTTTTATAATGATTAACTTTAAATCTCTTCTTTTTTTACATCTTCTAACTCAGCTTTCATTTTACTTGCTTCGTCTAGATATTTTGTCTTAGGGTAAGCTTTTACAAGCATATTATAATCAGCTAGCGCAGTTTTAATACGCTCTAGCTTAAGGTCTTCAATACTTAATATTGCCAAGTTATACTCTGAATTAAACTTGTAATATAAGGCATCTTCTCTTAAAGATGTTCCTGGAAAGTCTAATAAAAAATTATTAAATGACTTTATTGATGCTTTATAATCGTAAATTCTATTGTATTGCTTAGCTATCTCAAATGCTTTTTTCTCAAGCTTAAAATCTAATTCTTTGACTAATTTATTAGCTTCAGGAAGATATTTCGAATCTGGGTAATTATTCACAAAAAGCTGAATTTTTTCTATAGCCTTAACTGTTTCTTCCTTGTCTTTAGAATAAATTGGTGACTCTTCATAATAACTTTTTACAGATAAAAAAGCTGCTTCTTCAGCTTTTTCACTTTTAGGGTATGAGTTAACAAATTGCTCAAATCTATATGAAGATAGGTAATACTGTTCTTCTTCATAAAAACACTTAGCGTGCATGTACATGAGCTTCTCTGCTTGAGGCTTACCTCTATACTTAGGCACAATTTGTTCAAAAAGTCTATTGGCTTTTTTAAACTTCCCAGCTTCATACAGTTCTTCGCCTAGTTTGAATTTTAAAGCAATATCTTCAGATTTCATTGCTTTCTGAAAATCGTTGCAAGAGGTTAAAACCAAAACAGATACTAAAATAAAAAATGCTCTTCTCATAAATTTAAAACAGTGTGCAAAAGTATGCATTAATAACGGATTTTAAAAACAAAAATTTACTCTAAAATACAGGGTTATTTAAGTCTATGATTGACTTTACAAGAAGTTTAACGTTTCCCTAATCGTTTTAGTTCATTTTCAATTGACTTTTTCAAGCTTTCCGAAGCTTCAACTAAAGGTAATCTCACATAAGAATCACTTATATTTAAAGCACTAAGAACAGACTTAATACCTGCTGGATTATTTTCAGAAAAAATAAGATTAGTAATTGTTATCAAATCAAAATGAGTTTTATAGGCTTCTTTTGCATTACCTGCAATACCTTGCCTAATCATTTCTGAAAATTCTTTTGCTAAGGCTTGACCTATTACTGAAATAACTCCAGAGCCTCCTGCTAAAGCTACTGCTAATGCCAAATCATCATCTCCAGAGATGATATGAAAATCTTCTGGCTTATCTCTCAATAATTCTAAGTATTGACCTATATCATTACCTGCTTCTTTAACTGCTATAATATTCTCAAAATCTCGAGCCAAACGCAATGTCGTTTCTGGCAACATATTTTTTGAAGTTCTACCTGGAACATTATATAATATAATTGGTCTAGGTGAAACATTTGAAATTGCCTTAAAATGCTGATAAAGCCCCTCTTGGGTAGGTTTACTGTAATATGGAGATACAGAAAGAATGGCATCTATCTGGGATAAATCTGTAGTGTTTATTTCCTCAATAACAGTCTGGGTATTATTTCCTCCAATACCTAAAACCAAAGGTACGCGACCGTTATTAACTTTAACTATGTGTGCAGTTATTGCAGTTTTTTCTTCTTTGTTTATAGTTGCACTCTCTCCTGTAGTACCACTAATAACCAGATACTCAACACCATTAGAAATATTATGCTCCACTAGTCTACTTAGAGCATCGTAATCGACAGACAAATCTTTTTTAAATGGTGTAATTAAAGCGACACCTGTACCTACAAACTTGGTCATTATATTTTATTTAGTATGGTTAAATATTTTTTTAGTTCTAGTTTAAAAATCTCAAAATCTTTTGGCTTTACCTCAATAATTAAATCATAAAGTCGCTCATCTCTATTAGAAATGCCTACTTTAAAATTTGCCTTAGACATGGCTGCAATTTGCTTTAATTCATTCTCTTCTGCTAAAAAATAACAGATTAAGACATCAAACTTAGTATCTGTGAAATTTTGCAAATCTATATTTTTAAGTTTCCCGTTCCATCCAAAATCTTTTGGTCCATAAACTGCATCCCATTGATTATGATTTTCAGGATTTTGTTTTGAAAACGTATAGAAACTACGTTTTGCAGATACGATTCCCAAGCTATCAATAAAAGCTTCAATGTCTTCGTAATTACAATATTCTGAATCATTTAAAAGCACACCTACAGACTTAATTTTATCTAAGCTAACCTCAACACTACGATTAGATAGCGTTTTGTTAATATATTTTTGATTTGATTTTTCCTTAAATGCTTTTAAAATCATTTATCTTTAACCTTTGTGCAAATTTAACAAAAGTGTATTCACTTTGTTGTTAAGATATCATAAGTTATTAGATGAGAAATAGACTTTTTTTAATGTTTGTAATGGCAGTTTTTATAACAGCCTGCAAACAAGATTATTCACTTGATAAAATCATTGGCAAGAGAAATGCCATTACTGACAGCTTAAAAACTAATGCTAAAATTGAAGCTTACATTAAACCCTATCGTGAAAGCGTCAACAAAGATTTAGACAGTGTAATAGCATTTGCTGCAGACACCTATTCTAAAAATGATGGAGAACTTAATACAGCTATTGGTAACTTTATGGCTGATGCCGTTTTTGAAATGTGCAATCCAGTTTTTGAAAAAAGAACTAAGCAAACTATTGATATGGTTTTACTCAATCATGGTGGCATACGATCAATAATTTCTAAGGGAGACATTACAAGTCGTACAGCCTATGAAGTAATGCCGTTTGATAACTCTGTTGTTGTAACTCCAATGAAGGGGCAACAAATTAAAGATATGCTCTCATTTTTAGCTAGTAAAAAACGTGCACATCCAATTTCTAAATTAAAACTGACACTTTCTCAGGACTACTCTATAAAAGAAGCATTAATTAATGGTAGTGAAATTGATTATGAAAAAATCTATCATGTAGCTACTAATGACTATCTATATAATGGAGGCAGCAGAATGCATTTTTTAAAATCCAAGGACACTGTGTATGATTTAGATTATAAAATAAGAAATTTACTTATAGACTATTTTAAGAAAATAGACACTTTACAACCTAGCATTGACGATAGATTCACTCACCAAAAAGACTAATTCTAATGAACCGTAGAAAATTTATACAACAGACTTCAGCAGCCAGTGCTTTGATAGGTTTAGGCGGACTCACACTTTCTTCGTCTAGTGTTAAGTCAACAAAAAGAATAACCATTTTACACACCAATGATGTGCATAGCCATATTGACCCATTTGGACCAAATGATGGTAGAAATGCCAATAAAGGCGGAGTTGCAAGGCGAGCATCATTGATTGAAGCGGTGAGAAAAGAAAACCCAAATACGTTATTGCTAGATGCTGGTGATATATTTCAAGGCACACCCTATTTTAATTATTACGGCGGCGAATTAGAATTTAAGCTTATGAGTATGCTTAAGTATGATTTAGCAACAATTGGTAATCATGATTTTGATAATGGTATTGAAGGCCTATATAGCCAACTACCAAATGCCAATTTTGATTTTGTATCTGCAAATTATGATTTTAAAAACACTGTTTTAGACACTCACGTAAAACCTTATAAGATCTTTCTTAAAGATGGTATTAAAATAGGGGTTTTTGGCTTAGGTATTGAACTCGAAGGCTTAGTTGGTAAAAAGCTGTATAAGGAAACTGTGTACAACCATCCTATTGAGATTGCTCAAGATATGTCTCGTATTCTTAAAGAAGAACAGCAATGTGATTTGGTAATATGCTTATCGCATTTAGGTTACTACTATAAGAATAACCCAGAGATAGTATCTGATCTACTAATAGCTAGACAAACAAAAGACATTGACTTAATTATAGGTGGTCATACACATACGTTTTTACCAAAACCTACTGTAGAAAAAAATAGTATTGGTAAAAATGTGCTTGTTAATCAAGTTGGCTGTTATGGCCTATATGTAGGTCAAGTAGATTTTTACTTAGAAACTGGAAAAGAAAAGCAAGCAGAAGGCACTACAATTATAGTATAACACTTATACCTCCATTTTAGAATCTAGAAAATTAAAATCTGTTTGCCTTTGATGTTTAAGACTGGATTGCAAATAATAGAATACAAAAGCAAGTACTAAAAATACCGAATATATTGCAGCAAGATGAGTCATATCTGCTACATAATAGTAAGCTAATTGAATCATTTCTGAAAAGAAAATAAACATTGAGCCTATTAAAAACAGCATTGATTTGTTATCGCCTTTATCCATATAACTAATCAAGGCCACAGAGAGCAATGTCATAACTATAATATTGTAAAGAAACTCCGTAATATACTCTGGAGTTTCTAATTTGGTTTGAGCCGTTTCAGTGATAAGAGTTACACAAAAAACACCCAGAACAGCTAATATTATTAATGTTACGGGGAATTGCTTTACTATCGCTTTAAATTTCATAGTTAGCATGCATCTCAAAATCAAAAATACATACGCTAGCATATAAAAGAAATTACCCAAGTAATAATCGTAATTAACCGTTTCTGTAACTAGTAAAATGTAATTAGAGGATAAGGATAAGATTTCAGAAATTGTAAACGCAATCAAAAAATATAAAAAGTATGGCCTTTTTTTAGTTTTTAAATCTATACTTCTCCTATACAAATATGTTAATAGCAAAAGTAATAGTGCACTTGCCCAATCATTGTACAAATCCACTTTTAAAACCTCTAAAATTATAAACGCGACACTTAATATCACAAGAGCAACCTTAAGTAACCTATTGATTATCATACCGTTTTCTTATTAATAGCTTGAGCAAATATATACAAAAAATACTATTAAACGAAAAAAAATGCATTTAAACGATGAAAAATAAATTTTTATAAGAAAAATAGGACGTTAAAAAAGCGTTTAAATCACAAAAGAGAAATTATTTAAGCATATTCAAAAAGTCAGATTCGCTAATTAATGGCACATTCAAGGATTCTGCTTTAGTTCTTTTACTAGGTCCCATTTTATCACCCACGACTAAATAACTGGTCTTAGATGAAATTGAAGACGACACCTTTCCTCCATTATCTTCAATCAGTTTTTTAAGTTCTGTACGGGAAACAGATTCAAAAACACCAGATACCACAAAAGTATTACCTGTTAGTTTATTTGTCTGATTAGCTAATTTCTCGGCAGAAATTTCGAGTTGCAGTCCAAAAGATTTTAAACGTTCAATAATTTTAAGATTTTCTGGTGAAGAAAAGAAATCAACAACACTTTCGGCAATTCGCTCTCCTATTTCATCTACACTTACCAAATCCAATATAGAAGCAACCATTAAATTATCGATTGATTTGTAATGCTTTGCTAGTTTTTTAGCTACAGTTTCTCCAACATATCTTATGCCTAGTGCAAATAAGACGCGTTCGAAAGAAATTTTCTTAGAGACTTCTATGCCATTAATTAAATTCTCAGCACTTTTTTGTGCCATACGCTCTAACGGAAGCACTTGCTCAACAGTTAACTCATATAAATCCGAATAATCATTAATTAATCCACCATTGACCAAAAGTGCAACAGTCTCTCCTCCTAAGCCTTCTATATCCATTGCTTTTCTGGATATATAATGCTGAATACGGCCGATAACTTGTGGTGGACAACCATTATAGTTTGGGCAATAATGCTTAGCTTCTCCTTCATAACGCACCAATTCTGTCTCGCATTCTGGACAAGTTGATATATATATAGTGGGTTCAGCATTTTTAGGTCGGTTAGATAAGTCTACAGCTATAATCTTAGGTATAATCTCTCCTCCTTTTTCTACAAAAACGGTATCACCTTCTCTAATGTCTAATTTTTCAATTTGGTCAGCATTATGTAATGAAGCACGTTTTACAGTAGTTCCAGCCAATTGTACAGGTTCTAAATTAGCCACTGGTGTAATAGCTCCAGTACGACCAACTTGGTATGTAATTTCATTTAATCGTGTAGATACTTGCTCTGCTTTAAACTTATAGGCCATGGCCCAACGTGGCGCTTTTGCTGTAAAACCCAATTCTTCTTGCTGAAATAAACTATTGACTTTAATTACAATACCATCAATCTCATAAGGTAAATTATGTCGTTCATTATCCCAATACGTAACAAATTCTAAAACCTCATCAATAGAGCTCACTAATTTGGCCTCTTTTGGCACTTTAAATCCCCATTCGCGGGCTTTTTCAAGACCTTCAAATTGCGTAGAAATATTAAGATTATTACCTTTAATACTATATAACAAACACTGTAAAGGGCGTTTAGCAACCTCAGCACTGTCTTGTAATTTTAAACTTCCCGAAGCAGTATTTCTAGGGTTTCGATAAGGTTCTTCATCATTTGCAATACGTTCTTCATTCATTTTTAAAAAACCTTCTATTGGCAAAATAATCTCACCTCTTATATCAAACCGTTCAGGATAGTCGCCTTTAAGCTGAAGCGGCACAGTATTTATCGTTTTTACATTAGCTGTAACTTCATCACCCTGCACACCATCTCCACGAGTAACTGCCCTGATAAGCTTACCATTTTCGTAAGTGAGATTCATGGAGGCTCCGTCATACTTTAATTCGCAGGTGTATTGAATATCCCCATCGACTAGCTTTTTTATTCGTGTTTCCCAATCGAGTAAATCTTCTTTTGAATATGAATTATCTAAAGAATACATCCTAAAATCGTGAACAATGGTATTAAAGTTTTTGGTAATTGCACCACCTACACGCTGGCTTGGTGAATTGGCATCAAAAAATTCAGGATACTTTTCTTCTAAAGCTTGAAGCGCTTTCAACTTCATATCAAATTCATAATCCGAAATCGTGGGATTATCGATTATGTAGTAATTGTAATTATGCCGACGCAGTTCTTCTCGAAGCGTTTCTATCTTTTGCTTGATTTCCATTTTTAATTTATCCCTTTAAGCATTCTATCATTACCATTAAGGTCTTTTCTAAGCTCTACATTATCGAAATTTGCATCTATTAAAAGCTGCTTTGTTTCGTTTCCAAGATACTGATTGATTTCAAAATATAGTTGTCCTTTTTGTTTCAAATTATTAACAGCAAAATCTGTAATCGCTTTGTAAAATACTAATGGGTTATCGTCATCAACAAACAAAGCCAAATGTGGCTCATTATCTATTACATTCGATTGAATGTCTACTTTCTCTAAATTCCTGACATATGGTGGATTTGAAACAATAATATCAAATTCTAAATCCTTAAATTCAGAATTCCATGAAGTACTGTCTAAAATATCTGCTTCTAAAAAAGAAATTTTAGTGTTATTTGACTCCGCATTTTCTCTGGCAATTTTTATAGCTTTTTGGCTTACATCAAGAGCGTAAACATTTGCTTCTGAAAATTTTTTAGCCAAACTAATAGCTATACAACCAGAACCAGTACCAACATCTAAAATTTTTAATGGATCATTTCTTTTATATGAAGAAGCTGACTTAATAATCCAATCTACTAATTCTTCGGTTTCTTGACGAGGAATTAAAACATCTTCAGATACTTTGAGCTTTAATCCGTAAAACTCTGTTTCTCCAATAATATATTGAATCGGTTTTTGTTGCTTTAGTGCTTCAAGTGTAGTAAAAAACTGTTCAGTTCTAGGCTTGGCAATTGCAAATTCAGAATCTAATTGCAGTTGAATTCTTGCCACATCCAGATAATGTTCTAAATACAAAAAGAAAAAGCTTTCGACTTCTTCTTTTCCGTAGATATAGTCTAATTCCTTATGGAATATAGTTTTTAAATCGAGAGCCTTCAATATTATAAATCTTTAAGCATCCAAACCGAACACGAATAATGACCTGTATCACCCATTGGTGCTTCAATAGATTCAAAGCCTACTTTTCTATAGAGTTTTCGAGCATCGTCCATATAGGGCATTGTTTCCAAATAGCACTTATCAAAACCAACTTCTTTAGCATAATCCAAACATTTCTTCATCATTTTACTACCAATGCCTTTGCCTCTTGCTTCTGACATAAAATACATTTTTTGAAGCTCACAGATATTACCATCATAATTATCTAATGGCGAAATTCCTGCGCCTCCTAAAATTTCATCACCTTTTACAACGACAAAGTATTTTTTCTTTGGTCCATCATAAGTCTCAAACATACAATCCAAGGCGGCATCTTCATAAGCAGTGCCGACTTTAGGCACACCAAACTCTATTAAGACAGATCGAATTGCTTTTGCAATTTTAGGGTTGTCTTGTGGTGCTATTTCTCGAATAACAATAGTATCTTTACCCATGTTATTTTTTAATTATTCAGTATGAAATTACAAGGCCTGAAGATACATAATAAAAACCTCCTTTTTATGAAAAAATCGATGTTGATTTCAATATTTTTTTCACTACTTCTTAACTGTACTGTTACTGAAAAACCTGAATTCATTGGTATTGAAAATATTAATGTATTAGATTCTAACATCAAAACTATTACACTAAGTGCCGATGCTAATTTTATAAACCCAAATGATGTTGGTGGCACCTTAAAAACGGATAATTTAAAGGTCTATATAAATGATACCGAAGTCGCAAAATTTGAAGCCAAAAGCTTTGATGTGCCCTCAAACAAAAGCTTTATAATTCCGCTTACTGTTGCCATAGCTACTGATAGTATTATTGATAAGAAAAGTATAGGTGGACTATTAGGAAGCCTAATTTCACAACGCTTAAAAGTGCAATATAAAGGCAAAATTGATTATAAGGTTTTAGGCTATTCGTCTTCATATGATGTAGACAAAACTCAAGACCTAAAGATTAAACTCTAAACTTGTATACTAACGAATACTATATATCACGTTGTTTGCAAATTGCAATAAATGGATTAGGTACAACAGGACCTAACCCAATGGTTGGGGCCGTCGTTGTATTTGAAAATAAAATTATTGGCGAAGGTTATACAAGTGCATATAGCGGACCACATGCTGAAGTAAATGCCATTAATGCTGTAAAGGACAAAGCATTACTAGAAAAATCGACACTTTATGTCACTCTTGAGCCTTGTAGCCATCATGGTAAAACTCCGCCATGCAGTGATTTAATTCTTAAACATAAAATTCCGAAAGTGGTCATTGGTTGTGTTGACGATAACCCTCAAGTCTCAGGGAGAGGGATTGCAAGGCTTGAAGCCTCAGGTTGTGAAGTTATAGTTGGAGTTCTTGAAAAAGCATGTAAAGCGCATCACAAACGGTTTTTTACATTTCATAATAATAGGCGCCCTTATATTATTTTGAAATGGGCAGAAACTAAAGATGGATTTATAGCTCCAAGAACTAAAAACGAACAAAAACCTGTTTGGATTACAAATACTTACTCAAGGCAATTGGTACATAAATGGCGAGCTGAAGAGCAAGCAATATTAGTTGGTACAAATACCGTCATAGAAGACAACCCTAGTTTAACGGTTAGAGACTGGTCTGGCGAAAACCCTATTCGAGTTGTTTTGGATAAGTATTTGAAACTAAACCAATCGTATTCAATTCTTAATGATGAAGCCAAGACTATTATTATTTCAAAAAAAGATATAGAATATGAAAAGAATTTAGCGCAACAAATCTGTGGTATTCTATTTCTAGAAAATATAAACTCAATAATAATTGAAGGTGGCGCAAAAACACTTCAAGCATTTATAGATGAAAATCTTTGGGACGAAGCAAGAATTTTCACAGGAGAAGTTGAATTCTCTGAAGGGATTATTGCGCCTATTTTAAAAGGAAAGCTAATTTCTGAAGAGCATATTTTTAATGACACACTAAAGATTTATAATCGTGATTAAAACTCTAATTTTTGATTTTGGCGATGTATTCATTAACCTAGATAAACAAGGTGCGATGTCTAATGCACTTAGCTTATTTGAGATGACTGAATTTGAACATGATATGATTGAAGCCAATATTCAATATGAAATCGGTGAAATCTCAACTTCAGAATTTTTAGGTTTTTATAAAACTAAATTCCCTCATTTATCTGAGGAAAATATTGTACATGCATGGAATTATATTATAAAAGACTTCCCTAATCACAGGTTAGAATTTGTAAAACAACTTTCTAATAGCAACCATTATAAACTCATATTATTAAGTAATACCAACGAGATGCATATTGACTTTATCAAAGAGAATGTCTCTTTTTATAACACCTTTAAAGAATGTTTTGACAAATTTTATTTATCTCACGAAATCAATCTTAGAAAGCCAAATACTAACAGTTATGAATTTGTATTAAACGAGAATAACTTAAGTCCAGAAGAATGTTTATTTGTTGATGATACTAAAGAAAATACAGATACAGCCCAAAAATTAGGAATACACACATGGAACATTGACGAAACCAAAGAAGATGTTGTTAACTTGTTCGAAATCCAGAAACACTTATTTTGATTTATTTAGCATTAAGTATTCTATCTTCAACAGGCATTTTTGTATTGTTTAAACTATTTAACAACTACAAAATAGATACTTTACAAGCTATAGTTATCAACTACATTACAGCCTGTATTTGTGGTCTTATCCATAATGACAAGCCACTAATCGCATCAGAAATTTTATCGTCTAATTGGTTTATTGGTATTATCATTCTAGGGTTTTTATTTATAGCCATATTTAACGTCATGGCTTTAACTGCCCAAAAAAATGGACTATCTGTAGCTTCTGTAGCTAGTAAAATGAGTGTTATCATTCCTGTGGTATTTGGAATCTATGTCTATAATGAAAGTATTGGACTCCAGAAAACAATTGGGATTCTCCTGGCTTTAGTAGCTGTATATTTAACTTCAGTCAAAGAAAAAGAGAACAACGTTCTTACACAATCGTTATACTTACCCATTCTGCTATTTTTTGGTTCAGGAATTATAGATACCTCTATCAATTATTTTGCGCCTGATGATAGAATTCCTTTATTCTCTGGACTAATCTTTGGTTGGGCTTTTATTTTAGGTGCTTTTATACTTATCTATAAACATGTAAGGTTCAATAAAAAATTTAAGATAAGGAGTATTTTTCCTGGTATAACACTTGGTTTAGTAAATTATGCTTCTATTTATTTTTTACTAAAAGCTTTACGTATTGATAGCCTAGAGAGTTCAACATTATTTACCGTTAACAATGTAGCTATAGTTGCATTTTCTACATTAATAGGTCTGCTCATATTTAAAGAACGTATTTCTAATAAAAATTGGTTTGGCATATTATTAGCACTAATTTCTATAGCTTTGGTTACAATTACAGAATGGAATTAAAAGACACATACAAAACAATAGCAAGTCCATCTGATGAAGTGTTATTTAAAGATAAGAACAGTAAGTTTTTTGGGTATGCTTTTCCAGTAAAAACTGAAAATGACGTAAAACTCCAAATCGAAAAACTAAAGAAAGAACATTACGCTGCAAGACATTGGTGTTATGCTTATCAACTAGGTACTGAACAGCTAAAATACAGAGCAAATGATGACGGAGAACCAAACAATTCTGCAGGTATGCCAATCTATGGACAAATACAATCATTTGATGTTACAAACATATTGATTGTTGTCGTCAGATACTTTGGAGGTGTAAAACTTGGTGTAAGTGGACTTATTAATGCCTACAAAACTGCAGCGCAAATGGCTTTAGAAAATGCTTCAATTACTGAAAAAACTATAGACATCAATTATAGCATTCAGTTTGACTATAAAAACATGAGTAAAGCACTAAGATTATTAAAAGATAATGAAGCTGAAATCCTAAGTCAGAAACTAGAGTTAGACTGCTTGATTACATATTCAATTAGAAAAAGTAAAGCCGAGGAACTTTTTGCCATTTTCAAAAATTTTCATGGCGTACAAATAAAAAAATTATAGGTTTTAGCCCTCAATTTTGTCTAATAAATATTTTGGGCAACGCGTTGGTCTATTTTTTTCCATATCAATAAACACCAAAACGGTATGTCCAGTTGCCAATAATTCACTTTTATCATTTAGTAATTCATAGTCAAATTCTATGCTTGCCATAGGCATTTTTTTGAGGGAAGTTTTTAGCGTTAACAAATCATCATATCGCGCTGAATTTTTATATTTTATATTTAGAGATATAACCGGTAACATTATTCCGTTTTCTTCCATAGATTTGTAAGTAATTCCGTACTGTCTTAACCACTCTGTTCTTCCGACTTCAAAATAACTTGCATAGTTTGCATGATATACAACGCCCATTTGGTCTGTCTCTCCATAGCGTACACGAATTTGCGTCTCATTTTTATTCATAGTTGCAATTTTCAGTTTAATAAAAAAATTGTACATTTAAAGTTGTCAAAAACATGAGAAAAAATTTCTTAAAAATCTAATCAATTTGATTTTTTTTTTAACTTTTTTGTTCACATATTTGTCAAGCAATAAAAAAACACGTCAGAGAATTTCTATGTCTCTTTTTTTTTGCCCAATTAACTAACTAACTGATAGAAATTTAACATAAAGTATGGATGTAACGGCTCAATCGGTCTGGGGCAATTGTCTCTCTTTTATTAAAGATAATATTCAACCACAAGCTTACAAAACTTGGTTTGAACCTATTGTAGCAGTTAAACTTTCCAATAATGCTTTAAGTATTCAAGTTCCTAGTAAATTTTTCTATGAGTGGCTCGAAGAGCATTATGTTAAAATCTTAAAGGTAGCGCTAACCAAAGAACTTGGTGAAGATGCAAAGTTGGTGTATGTTATTAAAATGGAAAATACCTATGGTAATAGACAACCATTTACTGAGCGTATTCCTAGTTCTAACAGAACACCTGTAAAATCTCAAGATGTAGACGTACCTTTTAACAACAAAAATCCTGAGCTTAAAAATCCATTTGTAATTCCTGGAATTAGAAATGTAAAAATTGAGTCTCAGCTCAATCCTAATTATACATTCGAAAATTTCTTAGAAGGTGACTCAAATCGTTTGGCAAGAAATGCTGCTATTGCTGTAGCTAACAAACCTGGTGGTACATCTTTTAATCCATTATTGATTTTTGGTGGTGTAGGTTTAGGAAAAACGCACCTTGCACATGCAATTGGTGTAGATATCAAAGACAAATACCCTGAAAAAACAGTATTATATATTTCTGCTGAGAAGTTTACGCAACAGTATATAGATTCTGTTAAGAAAAATAATAGAAATGATTTTATTCATTTTTATCAAATCATTGATGTTTTAATTATTGATGATGCTCAGTTCTTTTCAGGTAAAACAGGAACGCAAGATGTATTCTTTCATATATTCAACCATTTACACCAAAACGGAAAGCAAGTTATATTAACTAGTGATAAAGCACCTGTTGATATGCAAGATATAGAACAACGTTTGCTATCAAGATTTAAATGGGGATTATCTGCTGAACTACAAAGTCCAGATTTTGAAACTCGTGTTTCTATTTTAAATAACAAACTCTATCGTGATGGTGTTGAAATGCCAGATGAGATCGTAGAATATGTCGCTAAACATATTAAATCTAATGTTAGAGAGCTTGAAGGCGCTATTATTTCTTTAATTGCTCAATCTTCTTTTAATAAGAAAGAAATTACTATCAACCTAGCAAAAGACATCGTTGAGAAGTTTGTAAAAAACACAAAGCGAGAAGTATCTATCGATTACATACAAAAAGTCGTTTCAGATTATTTCCAAATGGATGTAAGCACGTTACAGTCCAAAACAAGAAAGCGTCATATTGTACAAGCGAGACAATTGGCAATGTTTTTTGCTAAGAAATACACAAAAGCCTCATTAGCTAGTATTGGCTCTCAAATAGGTCAGCGTGACCACGCTACTGTATTACACGCATGCAAAACTGTAGATAACTTATCGTCCACAGACAAGCAGTTTAGAAAATACGTAGAAGATTTATCTAAGAAGTTAACCCTTTAATTTTTCAGAAGTTTTATGTCTTTCAAACCATCAAAAACTAAGATTTTAATGGTTTGCTTAGGCAATATCTGTCGCTCACCTTTAGCACATGGTATACTAGAGTCAAAATTACCAAACGACCATTTCTATGTTGATTCTGCAGGTACGTCCAGTTACCATATTGGTGATAAACCAGACCAACGCTCTATAGCTGTTGCAAAATCTAAAGGTATAGATATTAGCAAACAGAAAGCAAGACAATTTATAGTAGCAGATTTTGATAGATTTGATATCATTTATGCTATGGATAAATCTAATTATGAAAATATATTATCTCTAGCACAAAATGAAGACGATAAGCGTAAAGTAAAATTGATACTAAACGAAAACCCATCAATAATAGACAAAGCTGTGCCTGATCCATACTGGGGAAACATGTCTGATTTTGAATATGTTTTTGAAGTTTTGAATGAGACTTGTGATATAGTTGCTAAGAAATTACTTATCTAAATACTATTTGTTTGGTTATATTTGAACTATGAATCCCAAAGGCAAGCTATACCTTATACCTACCCGACTTGGTGATAATCCACCACTAGAAGTTTTACCGCTATCTATAAAAAAGATTATTGAACAACTGGACAATTATATTGTTGAAAATGAAAAAACAGCGAGGCGTTTTATAAAACGTGTAGTCCCTAATAAGTCGCAACCCAATTTAAAATTAAGCGTCTTAAATAAGTACACACAAGATTCTGAACTTAATTCTTTTTTAAATCCTTGCTTAAATGGCATTTCTATAGGGATTATATCTGAGGCCGGTTGCCCTGCAATTGCAGACCCAGGAGCAGATATTGTTAGTATCGCTCATGAATTAGATATTAAAGTTGTACCACTTGTTGGACCTTCTTCCATCTTACTGGCATTAATGAGTTCAGGAATGAACGGACAGAGTTTTGCTTTTAATGGCTATCTACCAATTGACAAACAAGAGCGTAAACAACAGATTAAATTATTAGAAAAACGTTCTTTGGAGTTAAACCAATCCCAATTGTTTATAGAAACTCCCTATAGAAATAATCAAATGTTAACTGACTTAGCAACAACACTTCACCAAAACACAAAAGTATGTGTTGCTTGCGATTTGACATTACCTACAGAATACATAAAAACAAAATCAGCTAAAGCATGGAAATCAAATACTGAAGATTTTCACAAGCGCCCAGCAATCTTTATTATTCAGAGAGATTAAATACGTGCTTTAGCACGTTTATCTGCTTTCACAAAAGAAGTATCGTAACCAGCAAAGCGCTTCATATAATATTTCACCGTAGTACCATAACCATCAGCAAAGTTATTAGACCCATAACTTCTTAAGAATTTCTTTACACTACCAGCTCCAGCTAAGTGTGCAGCTGCTAAAATCCCTGATTCTGTAACCTCTACTCCACTAATTCTCTTTCCTGCAAAACGACTAATGTCCTTTCTTAAAATCCATTTATTTCGCTTTGCATTGGCAATAAAAGCTTTTTCTTGTAATTCAGGTGTGTTTAGAAAATAATTAGGATTGTATATCCCAATCATTTTTAAAGTTTCTTTTCCAAATTGGTATTTTCCTAAATACCCAAAAGTGTTAACAGTGAAATAATCCCCTTGAGACTCTTTAAAAGCCAAAGCTTCTTTAAAGGCTTCAAATGATTTCCCTAAATATGGTGTAAATACCTGCTCATCTTCTGGTTGAGACTTTTTCTCAACCATAGCAATTTCCTTCGGTACATTAAAATCCAATTCCAAACCATGAGTAGAATACTTCTCATAATCTAAAGTTGTTGGATATAATGCCAATGCAATAAGTAGACAAATTGCAAAAGGTGCTATAACGTTAGATATTATTTTTTTTAACATAACAGTAAATTTTAACTAAAGTCGTATCGCAAATACTAACCTTTCAAAATTCGCTGCAAAGATAAACAAAAATATTTTTCATTGAAAATCAACACCTTAAACTCGACTAAAAGTAAATATAATGGGCTTTTACACCATTTTTTCCGTTGAACTCCAAAGTAGGCATTGGCACTTTTATAGTGTTAAAAACGCTAAAAAGCGTTTTAAGTACGTTAGAATTTGTTTTTATTCGGGTTAAATCGATATCTAGACTCAAGTAAAACTGGCGGTATCTATCTTGGTTTGGGAACGACAAATTATCGTTACTACCAGTAAGCATTCCGTTTGCACCATAGCCAACTGCAAGGTTTAGCCAGTTAGGAATAAAGTCTGTTTTTAAAAAAGAATTTAGATTAAAACTCAACCAATAGGTCTGCCCATTATAATCTTTAAGAAACTCCTCTGTAAATCCATTACCTAGTTTATCAGGATTCAAAGCAGCAAATTCTGTTCTACTAAACGAATATTTTAAAGCTATACGTTGTTCTTGCCACAACAATTCTTGCCCAACATATAATCCTGTTCCGCTTGCATTTGCGAGCATATCACCCCATGAAAATCCCCATTCTTGTGAGAAACCATCAAAAATCTCAACAGCAGTCAAAAAAGAAAAACCTAAAGTAGCACCATATATAAGTTGATCTTTTTGCGACACACCAGCCCAATTTAATGACTCAGCGCCTACCCTACCCAATTGATATGATGCGTATACATGCCCCAGTTTATCCATTTGCAGCCATTGGTTATTATCATTAGTGATTCTGAACTTTGAACGGTCAAAATCAGCATACCATAATTGGTCTAAACCTATTAAAGTGAGTGTAGCTAGAGAGGCTTGGGAAATAACTAAAGCGTTTCGTCTTGGTGTATTTAGTGAATCGCTTGGTTTCAAAAAAGAATTGATTTTCGATTGTCCATACCCAATAAAGTATGAACAGAAAACAATTAATATTGAACAAAAAACATTTTTCAAATTACTTTTTTATGCCTTTTTGATCTAAATATCTGTGATAAGCTCGAGCATTATTGTTATGTTGACTTAAGCTTTTTGCAAATCTATGAAAGCCAGGCTTTTTAGGGTCTACAGCAAAATAGTAGTAATTGTGCTTTTCATAGTTAAGTACGGCATCAATAGCTGATAAGTCAGGCATTGCTATTAGCCCTGGAGGAAGTCCAGCATATTTATAGGTGTTATACGGAGAATCAATCTCTTTGTGTACATTAAGTACTCTACGTATGATTTTATCTTTGTATTTAGGCAATTTATAGGCGGCAAATTTTAGCGTTGGATCGGCATCTAATTTCATTCCAATTTTTATTCTATTTATATACACACCTGCCACTCTAGGTTGCTCTACTTTTTGTTTTGACTCTTCATAAACTATAGATGCCAAAGCAATCACTTCATCTTTTGAAAAGCCCAAATCTTCTGCTTTAGTTAATCTATCCGCATTCCAAAACCTATTATATTCTTTGTACATGCGTTCAACAAAACCCTCTGCAGAAGTGTTCCAAAAGACCTGATAACTATTTGGCAAATACATACCCAAAGCTGTTTCTGTTTTAAACCCTGCTTTAGACAAAAAGCTTTTGTCCTTCATGGCTTTTAAAAGACTTAGACTATCTACCTCTATTTGTGAAGAAATACGTCCTGCTAAATTTTCTAAAGAATTCTGATTATTAAAAGACAGTTTTACAGCAATATTATTGCTTCGAATAGAATTAATAATTTCATTATTATTCATGCCTTTTTTTATCTGATACTTTCCGGCTTTAACATAAGCGATGTATTTTTTTTGTTTTGCCAGCGCATCAAAACTGTCAATATCATCTAACAGCGGTATTAGTTTTTGCCTTACTTCACGATAAGTATCTCCACTAGAGATATAAATATATTTTGAATCTTCTTCAAATTTGGTATTTGGGCTAAACATTGCATTATAGAAATAATAAGCAATTGCTCCAAAAGCAATTAAACCGATTATTGCTATAGCCCAAAGTATCTTTTTTATATACATATTAGTTGTTTATAAGTTGAAGAAGGTACTCGTTTTTAAAACCTTCGATAGTATAATTCCAATCGTTTTTTAATCCTATTTTTTTGAAGCCTCTATTTTCAAAAAGCCTGAGACTATTTATATTATGTTCAGAGATATTACAATATAACTGATGCAAATTCAATTTTGTAAAGCAATAATTTATCAATAGCTCAAGGGCTTCTTGCCCATATCCCTTACCTCTATTTTTTGCTTCGGCAATTACGATTCCTATACCTGCTCTTTTGTTTTTAAAATCGAAATCAAAAATATCTATTAAGCCCAACGTTTCATTATCGTAATTAGAGATGACCAATCGTAATTGCTTTGCTTCATAGATATCTTGATGGGCATTTTCTAAATATTGTTGAATCAAAAAACGGGAATATGGTGTTTGTGTATGACTTAACTCCCAAATATTCTCGTTGTTTTCGACCTCATATATAAAATCTAAATCTTCTTTTTCTAAAGCCCTTAAATATGTGTGCTTACCTTTTAAAGTTACCATTAAATTTCGCCTTTAAAAACCTGAGTTGCTGGACCAATAAGCCAGATGTTATTGTAATCACCACTTTCAGAAATATCAAAAGCGATTTTGAGCTTACCGCCTTGAGTTTCTAAATCCACTTGCTTAGATGTTGTCTTTCCGCTTATATGCATTGCTAAAGCAACTGCTGTAACTCCTGTACCACAAGACAGTGTCTCGTCTTCCACTCCACGCTCATATGTTCTTACTGCAAAACTATTCTCAGAGTTTTGTTTAACAAAATTAATATTAGAACCTACCTCGTTATAAGGTGCCCCATACCGTATTTCTGCGCCTTTATTTTTAACATCAAAATCTTTTAAATTGTCAACCAACTCCACATGATGCGGAGAACCTGTGTCTAAAAATAAATGGTTTTCAAAAGTTTCAATATTAGATACATCTTGCATTTGTAATTTTACAATACCTTTTTCTATTTCAGCTTTATGCAGGCCATCAATAGCTTCAAAAGTAGTAGCCCTGTCTATTATGCCAAGGAATTTTGCAAAAGCAGTTATACACCTTCCACCATTACCACACATACTACTCTCGTTTCCATCGGCATTATAGTATACCATTCTAAAATCTACTTTTGGGTGATTCTCTAAAAGAATTAACCCATCAGCACCTATACCAAATCTGCGATCACACAACTTGGCAATATTTTTGCTGTTAGATTTATCAAAAGATAACGACCTATTATCTATGATAACAAAATCATTTCCCGTACCTTGATATTTATAAAAATTGAGTGTCATAATTACAGGCAAATATAAGAATAAAAGACCTTAAACTAAGGTGTTAAATCATAGTTAAAGTTGAATTTAAAAATCAATAATTCGATAATTTTAAACGTTAAATAATAGAACTAAAAACTGAAGAAAATGAAGAAGATTTTGACATTAGTATTTGTTTCGGTAATAGGCGGACTATTAACTTTGGGAGGCTATAAACTATTTATTGAAGAAGAACAAGCACAATTAGTTTCTGAAAGTAATAACACTCAATTACCCATATATCTACCGACATCTACTAACAACAATACAGTATTAACAAATACAGAACGACCAGACTTAATTTCAGCAGCAAACAAAACTATTGATGCTGTAGTACACGTAAAAAACACACAAATAAATAGAAGTCCTCAAACTTGGGGAGATCTATTTAGTGGACGCTCTCCCGAGCGCAAACAATTGGCTGGAGCTGGTTCTGGTGTAATTATTTCTCCTGACGGCCATATTATTACAAATAACCATGTAATTAAAGGTGCAGTAGAAATTTCTATCACACTCAATGACAACAGAACTTATATGGCTGAGTTAGTTGGAGCGGATTCTAAGAATGACATTGCATTACTTAAAATAGATACTCAAGAAGAATTACCATTTGTTGCCTTCGGAGACTCAGATTCTACACAAATTGGCGAATGGGTTTTGGCGGTTGGTAATCCTTTTAATTTAACCTCAACAGTAACCGCAGGAATTATCAGTGCAAAGTCTAGAGATTTATCAGGCGGACAGTCTTTTATACAAACTGATGCGGCCGTTAATCCTGGAAACTCAGGTGGTGCTTTGGTAAATGTTAATGGCGAATTGGTAGGTATAAACACCGCAATCTCTTCACAAACTGGATCCTATGTTGGGTATTCTTTTGCTGTACCAAGTAATATTGCTCGTAAGATTGTTGAAGATATTATGGAATTTGGAGATGTACAAGATGGTATTCTTGGAGTTACTGGACTTGCACTTAACAGCGAAGCTGCTAAAGAGCTTAATGTAGATATCACAGAAGGTTTCTATGTTAGTGGTATTGAAGAAAAGTCTGGTGCTGATCTTGCTGGGTTAAATGAAGGGGATATCATAAGAAGACTTGATAATATAGAAGTTAATAAGTTTTCTGATTTAAGCGGTTACCTAAAAACTAAGAGCCCTAATGATGTTGTAAATGTTGAAGTTTTAAGAAACGGTGACCTAAAAACTATTCCTGTAACACTTACAAAAAGAGATGATATTTATGTAGAATTTATGGATATACAATTTAGAGATATCCCAGAAAATGTAAAAAAAGAATATCCCGACACCTATGATAGTGGTGCTCTAGTACTCGAAAATAAAAATCAATTTTTAGCTCAAAAAGTGGGTATTAGAAGAAATTATGTGATAACAGCAATAAATGGAAACAAGATTGAATCAACTAAGGATATCAGAAAACTTTACGACCAGTATGGAAATGATTTTAATGAAAATCTTAGAAGTATAGAATTCATTGACACATATGGCGAAAAGAAAGAAATAATTTTCAGATAGATTGCTTAAACCCTTAATAAAATAGACCCTTCAGAAATTAAAATTCTGAAGGGTTTTTATTTTTGTTAAAATGCGCTACGAAAACGTTTGAAATATATTACTTTTGCCGAAAATTTCGAAAGCACATTTGATTAATTTCAAAACTTTCAAATTAAAAAAACAACAAAACACACAACACAATGCCCGTAAAAGACACTTACGAAAAAGAATTAGCTTTTCAAGCAGACAGACGCCGAGCAACAGTAGAGTTTATTAAAATCTTAAACGATTTATGGTATGACAAATCCATTGAACTGGTTATTTTCAGAAACCCATTAATTGACAGAACTGTAAGCGATATTTTAAACCTGCATGAATATGCTGGTGAGTTTGTTCAAAAACCAATTTCAATTTTTGATTCTGTAGAGATTGCAAAAGCAATCAATCAGCTCGATCTGCCACCTGCAAAATTAGATATTGGTAAATTGACCTACGAGTATCACTTAGAAGACGAAAAATTTAGTAACGCTTTAAGTTTTGTAGCAGACAAATTAAAAGATGCTGAAGACAATAATGGTATTGCTCCAAAAGACGTTGTACTATATGGTTTTGGACGTATAGGTCGCTTACTTGCAAGAGAGTTGATGACTAAGACTGGTAAAGGAAGTCAAATGCGCTTAAGAGCCATTGTAACACGTGGTGCTATTGATGCTACTGTTTTAGAAAAAAGAGCATCATTATTAAGAAATGATTCTGTTCACGGTGATTTTTCTGGAACTGTAACTGTAGACCTAAAGAATGAAGCTTTAATCATTAACGGAACTACAGTAAACATCATATCGGCCAAAGCACCAGAGGATATTGACTATACTAAGTACGGTATAAATGATGCGTTAATCATAGATAACACAGGTGCTTTCAGAGACAAAGAAGCTTTAGAAAGACACTTGATACCAAAAGGTGCAGATAAAGTGCTATTAACTGCTCCAGGAAAAGGTATTCCTAATATTGTGCATGGTGTTAACCATTTAGAGAACGATCCAGATAAGGTTAAAATTTTCTCAGCCGCATCTTGCACAACAAATGCAATTACACCAATATTAAAAGCTATCGAAGATTCTTACGGTGTAAAATCTGGTCATTTAGAAACAATTCATGCCTATACAAATGACCAAAATTTAGTAGATAATTTTCATAAAAAATACAGAAGAGGCCGTGCTGCTGGACTTAACATGGTAATTACAGAGACTGGTGCTGGAAAAGCAGTAAGCAAAGCACTACCTTCTTTAGAAGGGAAACTAACTTCTAACGCTATTAGAGTTCCAGTGCCAAATGGCTCTTTAGCGATTTTAAATTTAGAGTTAGACAGAGAAACATCTGTAGAAGCTATGAATACAATGATGAAAAAGTACGCACTTGAAGGTGATTTGGTAGAACAAATTAAATACGAAATGAGTGATGAGCTTGTATCTAGTGATATTGTTGGAAGCTCAGCACCTTCAATCTATGACAGCAAAGCAACTATAGTAAGAGCTGATGGCAAAAATGCAGTATTATATATCTGGTATGATAATGAATATGGCTATAGTCATCAGGTAATTCGTTTAGCTAAATATGTATCAAAAGTAAGACGCTACACATATTATTAGAAGTATGTAATCTAAAGTAGACGTTTCAACGTATATCAATAGCCTTACAATATGTAGGGCTATTTGTTTATAGAAACTCAAGAAATAGTGTTAAAATCCCTATATTGGACGAGTCTTAACCTAACGTAACCAAAAAATGAAAAATGCAACCAAATTAATAGCCTTATTTGCCTTAATGCTAAGCTGCTCTTTTACAATTGCCCAAGAAACTACAAAGAATGAAGAGTTATCATTAGATAGTGGTACAATTGATAGTCAGTTTGAATACATATTCAGGAAATCAGGAAATTTTAAAGGTACAAACGGTCAAAAATATGAAGCTGTAAAATATAGTTCATTGTTAACTCTAAAGGCACATGTTTTAGATTCATTAAAAACAACTTATACCAAATTAAATAACTCTGAGAAGACAGTTAATGATCAAGCAAAGGAAATTGAATCTCTAAAATCTCAGCTTAGCAATACACAAACAGAACTTACAAATACAAATGCCGAAAAAGACAGTATGTCTTTATTTGGCATGCAAATGAGTAAAACAGGTTATAATGTTTTAATGTGGAGTATTATTGCTGGATTATTGGCTTTTGCGCTTCTATTTGTATTCCGTTTTAAAAACAGTAATTCCTCTACTAAAGCTGCAAAGCGTAAGTTAGAAGAAGTCGAAATAGAGTTTGAAGAACATCGCCGTGTAGCCTTAGAGCGTGAACAAAAAGTAAGACGTCAATTGCAAGATGAGATTAATAAAAATAAATCTTAAATCTCCAATAGAATAAATCAAAATCCGTAATTTACATTACGGATTTTTTTTATGACTATACACAAGGCAACCATAGATCAACTAGAAGACCTCATCCCCCTGTTTGATGGTTATCGGGCCTTTTATAAGCAAGACAGTAACTTACCAAAAACAAGACAGTTTTTATTAGAACGTTTGCATAATAATGACTCTGTCATTTTTATGGCCTATATAAAAAAAGGGCTGTTGGCTTTACACAACTTTACCATTTATTTTCATCGGTATCATTGGAGCGCATGTATTTACTTAACGATTTATTTGTAGCTAAGGACTGTCGAGGCAAAGGCGTTGGAGAAGCACTAATAAATAAAGCCAAAGCACTTTGCGCTGCACAAAAGCAAAAAGGTATAGCCATACAGACAGCTCATGACAACCCAGCTCAAAATTTATATCAACGATTAAGTTTTAAACCTGATACTGATTTACATTTCTTTTGGTCAGTGAAATCCTAAGTCTATTTATTGATTGTTCGCAATCCCTTTTTAATAATATAAGCTGTTTCTTTAGTTGGGGATTCATTTTCCCATTTGAGACAAATAGACTTTACCCAATTGGGTTGAGATTTGCTGGCGTCATTAAGCCAATTACCTACAGAATCTCGAACATATTTTGACGCATCAGAATTTAATGGCTCAAGAAGCGAAAGTCCTTTTTCTGGATGTTCTTGAAAAGCTGGTATTTTTTTAGTCCAAACACCAATAGGACGCAAGGATTCAACTGCGAAGCGTCTGATATTTTCATCTTTATTTTTTGTCCACTTCGATAGAATATCTATAGAAGCATCTAAGTCTTCAATCATTCGTTCTTTACTAGCAAAAATAACCACCTCTCTTACACCAAAATGTGAATCAGCTGCATAGGGTTTCATTGCGTGAATCAAATTATTAATCGAATCAAAGTGTGTGCTCTCCGCCCAACAAGACCAACAGCGTACTAAATCTGACGTATGTGATTTTAATTTATCATATATTGACTTATCTGAAGTTAGTAAACCTAAAGTTTGACCTATAACTTTGGTATTGCTATTAGCTGTAGGTTTCTTTTGAGCATTTACAGCAACTTCAAAATCCGAATACCATTTTTCTTTGCCCAAATCTTTTAAAACTAATTTTAAAAGCACTAACTGGTCTGTTGCCAACCATTCCATTAAGTTGCGTGTTTCAATTAAGCCTTTATTTAGGTATTCAATTACTTCTGGATTGAGGTCTTTTAAACTCCGTGCTCCTTTTCTATTTT
Source organism: Winogradskyella haliclonae (assembly GCF_014635865.1). Classification (GTDB taxonomy): domain Bacteria; phylum Bacteroidota; class Bacteroidia; order Flavobacteriales; family Flavobacteriaceae; genus Winogradskyella; species Winogradskyella haliclonae. The sequence goes on from NZ_BMDQ01000005.1 coordinate 79,335, forward strand.
TAATATGTTCTGGTATCATATAGTTTTCTTTTTTCGTGGTTTAGGGATGTTACCAATTAAATCACTGTTTTCTTTAATAAGTTCAGCTATCTGTTGAGCACGCGTTTCAAAATTAGGTTCATCTTCATGCAACAAAAGCCACTTTTTAATTTTATATGTTTCTAAATGGCGTAACTCAGGAATAAGTTTCTTTAAGGCATTGTGGTGTTCAATTTTAGTTCCTATCCAAATACCATTATCAACCGGATTCTCTTCTTTTTGACGAGTAGCCAAAACAATTTTATCTCCGCAATACATAGCTACATTTCCAAACATTTTCTTTGTTCTAATAGGTAATGGATATAATAAGTCTAATATAAAATCGTGCGGAATCATAATATAGTTCTTCAAAACTAAATGGAATTTTAGAATTTATCTTCCCATTCACTACAAAAATTAAGCTTTAACTGTTATTCTAATTACATTTGCTTAAATGACAAGAAGACTTGCTATACTAAAACTTCAGACAAAGAGTACTAATATTAAATTTTTAGTACCTATCATACAAGAAGTACTTATATCCAATATAAGTGCTGAAGCTTCTTTTGTGGTTATTTCTAAAGACTCAACTAACACAAGCACTGAAGTTAGTTCTGATTTAAAAACAATAGGAAAACAGCTTAATACCAATTATTTAATTACTGGAGGTCTATCAGAAAAAAACAGTTTAATTATCGTTACACTTAAATATAATGACCTTAAAAAAGATAAAGAGAGACAAGTATCATTTGAAGTTGATAAAAATGATTTATTCAAATTAGGCGAGCTATCTCTAACGCATCTTAAGAAAATGCTTAATATCTCTAACGATGATATTTCAATTAAAGTAAATGCAAAGATTAAAAATCCTGAGATTCATCAGCTTTACGTTTTAGGTAATTATCATTTTAATAGGTGGACACAAGGGAATGTAAAATTGGCAGTTGAGTATTATGAAAAAGTGATTCATGCTGAACCCGATTTTGCGCCTGCTTATCTAAAACTATCAAAATGCCTGGTGTATCAGGCTGGTCGTGGATATGAGCTACCAAAGAATGTATATCCTCAAGCAAGAGAATGGGTTGAAAAAGCCTTAGAAATTAACCCAAACTCTGGAGAAGCAATTATAGATAAAAACCTTATTGACTTTTTTTATGAGTTAGATTGGACCAATATTTACAATAGTATAGAAAAAGGATTAGAGAATTATGTAGATGCTAGTGAAGCCTATCAACAATTATCATTTTTTTGGTATGGTTTAAAGGAATATGATGCGTCTTTAGATGCCTTATATTCAGCTTTGGAATTCGACCCAATATCGACAAGCATACTAAATATGATAGGTGATGTACAATTGAGTGCAAAACGATATGAAGATTCTGAGAAAACATTCTTATCTATCTTAAAGATGATTCCAAATGATAATTCATCTTTAGAAAACTTAATGTACATATCCGCATTACAAGATAACGAGCGTAAAGCGATTTCCTATTATAACAAACTAAAAAAAGCACTTCCGAGTAGCATAGAATTTACACCAAGAATGGGTTATTTCTATGGAAAATTTGGAATGGTCAAAGAAGCGGAATCGTATTTGAAGCATTTCAGAGACCTCTCTAAAAAAGAACCTAACAGGGTACATCACAACTATTATGCTCAGGTATATTCTGGCCGTAACGATTGGGAAAAAACAATGAATCATATTGAACGCGGCTGGAAAGCAAGAAGTGGTATTTTATTTATACTTACAGATCCACAACTAGCACCACTTTATAAATGGAAACGCTACCAACAACTAGTTTCTGAGATTAAGTTACCTCAAGGTGTTGAAAATAACAACTACATTACGCTTCGTACAGATATTAAGGAAACATTTCGTATTAATCTAAACACATTACTCTTTCTTAAAGCAGAAGACAATTATACGAGGCTCTATTTTTTCCAAAACTTTAGATTAGAACAGAAATTAGTCCGTGCTACCTTAAAAACGGTAACACCACAATTACCTGAACATTTCTCTCGTATTCACAAATCTTATATCTTAAATATGCATCAACCATTTCAACTATTTGGTAATGCAAAAACAAGATACATCACTCAAAATCAGCACGACATTGAGATTCCTGTGAGCAGAAGTTTTGATGTATCTTCATTGGTTATTGCTTAAACGCTTCCCGTTGACTTCAAAAATCAACTTACTTCTTCATTATTCTTTCCCATTGACTACACAAAAAAAGTTAAAATACGTTACGTATGCATCTTTGTGCTGTAATTAATATTAACATAAATAATACAGAAAGATGACACGTATTAAATTTTTAACAATGACACTATTGTTGGTTTCGCTTACAGCATTTGCCTCTTGCGAAAACAACAATGTAAAAGCAAAAGTATTGGCAGAGAATACGACCGAGCCAATAAAAACTGAAGTAAAAAATGCTGACATTACTTTTAAAGCTGGTAAGCTAATTGAAGTTGCATTACTTACAGTAAAACCTGATGGTCAAAAAGCATTCATGGAACACTATTTTCCAAAGGTGATGCCAGTAGCAATGCCTTATGGCGCTAGACCAATTGCAAGCTTTGCAGTAACTAAAACCGTTATGGGAAACAAGCCTAGCCAGATGGTAGTTTTCTTTGAATGGGAAAGCTTAGAACAAAAGCGTGCTTTTGAAAGCAATCCTGAATACTTAAAACTTCGAAATATTAGGGACAACGCGCTTTCTTTTTTAAGTCAAGGCTATTTCCAAGTTGAAAAAGATATAACAGTAAATGTAGCTTCAAACAAAACTTATGACTTTGCAGGCATTTTCATCAATCCAGAAAAAGCAAACTTATTACAAGAGTACTTTCAAGCAGTTTTACCTACAGCTTCAAAACCAGAATTTGGATATACACCTATAGTAAATCTAAATCCATATCAAGGTGCAAATGACCAAAACTACCATCCATCAGTAATTGCATTTGCCGAGTGGAAAGGCGGTGTAGATTCTCAAGAGCGCTTTGAAAAAACAAAAGTATTTAAAGACAATGTAGCAAAACGTAGTGCTGGTGCACCTTACATAGATGTTTTTCATATCGTACCAATATTATAAATCACAACTAAAAAAAATGAAAATGGAGACCTTAGAGAAAAAAGAAACCGTAAGAGGGTTTAATTTAGAAATACAAGAAAACCCATCAAAAGAAGTACAGGCCGTATACGATTGGTATAATGAAATCTTTCAGTTTGTACCAAATCTTGGAAAATTATTAAGCAATTCGGATGCAGCCTTATTATCGTACACGCATATGCAGTGGCATCTTGAAAAGTTAGGGAATCTAACACCTGAAGAAAACAATATCGTACAGTTAACCATTGCCATTGAGAATGAGTGTAAATATTGTACTGCTGGACATACACTTGCAGGTAAAGTACTTTTTGGTTCTGCTGATGCAGATTTAAATGCCCTTCGTAGTAGAACAGCATTGAGCAACGAAAAATTCAATGCGTTACACGAATTTACGAAAGCTGTTTATAACAGTAACGGGCGAGTAAGTGATGCCGTTCTTGAAAACTTCAGAAATGCAGGCTATAACAATTCACAAGCATTAGATGTGATTACAAACATTTCGGCTAAAGTATTGTCTAACCTAGCTAATCAATTAGCAATAAATGAAGTAGATGAACCCATACAACCTTTTGCGCAAGGCCTTGAGGGATTCTCATCTGATTATAGATAAGATTTATAACTTATTTTTTGTTATAAGCATTAGATTAAGCACAAGTATTATATGCTTGTGCTTTTTTAATACAATAAAAGGAAATTTCCCAATTTCCTTTATTAATCGCATCTTTGCAAAATGCGTATAGATATTATCACTGTTTTACCAGAACTCTTAAAAAGTCCGTTTGAAGCTTCAATATTAAAACGTGCTATAGATGCTGGTTTGGTAGAAGTTCATTTTCATAATCTTAGAGATTATACGACAGACAACTACAAATCTATTGATGACTACCAATTTGGTGGTGGTGCAGGAATGGTGATGATGATTGAGCCTATAGACAAATGCATCTCAGATTTACAAGCCCATCGCAATTACGACGATATTATATACATGACACCAGATGGTGAACGTCTTAATCAAAGTATTGCCAACCAAGTATCACTAAAAGAAAATATTATAATTCTTTGTGGTCATTATAAAGGTGTAGACCAACGCGTAAGAGATAAGTTTATAACACGCGAAATCTCAATTGGTGATTATGTACTTTCTGGTGGAGAACTTGGTGCAGCTGTGCTTTGTGATGCAGTTATTAGATTAATCCCAGGTGTTTTAGGCAATGAAACATCAGCTTTAACAGATAGCTTTCAAGATAATTTGTTAGCACCACCAATATATACACGTCCAAGAGAATACGATGGTATGAAAGTCCCAGAAGTATTATTCAGTGGTAATTTTGGAGAAATAGAAAAATGGCGCGAAGAACAAGCGTATAAGCGTACAAAGGAAAGACGACCAGACCTTCTTAATGACGATTGACGATTGAAAAATGTTTAATTAGACTTATAACAGTGTAGCAAAAAAGCCTTTACACGAATACATTATCAAATAAACTGCCTATTGCCTATTGCCTAATGCCTAATGCCTACTACAACTTAAAATTTATCACTTTTCACTTCTTACTTTATACTTTTTAATTATCTTTGCACCCAATTTTAGATTAACCTCTGGCGAGAATCGTGAATGTTGGTTTGAATTAACTATTATAAAGAAAATAACATGGAGTCTTTAGTAAAATTTGTACAAGACGAGTTTGTAACAAGAAAAGATTTACCAGATTTTAGTGCTGGTGATACAATCACAGTATACTACGAAATTAAAGAAGGTAACAAAACACGTACACAGTTCTTTAGAGGTGTCGTATTACAACGTAAAGGAAGCGGAACTTCTGAAACATTTACGATTCGTAAAATGTCAGGAACTATTGGTGTAGAACGTATTTTCCCAGTGAACTTACCTGCACTACAAAAAATCGAAGTTAATAAGCAAGGTAAAGTACGTAGAGCTCGTATCTTCTACTTTAGAGGTCTTACTGGTAAGAAAGCAAGAATTAAAGAAGTTAGAAAATAAGACTTTAATTGCTTACCAAAAATATTTAAAAGCCCTGATTCATCAGGGCTTTTTTAGTTATTAACTTTTGTTAATAACCCTAGTTTATAAAATGTGAATATCTACTGTGCTAAAAAATTTGGAATTCTTAACTAAAAATATACTTTAGCTAAACAATTAACAACAAACCTAGTTTGGTTTTGAATTTATTTTCGAATTTATGTTAAATTGTTACAAAGCTACGTTCTTTGTTTAATGAGATTTTTTCGGTTGTGAAACAATCTGTGTATGCAGACTAGTGAAGCAACTAACTTAAACTAAAAAATAATTTAGGTTATTTTTTTAGATTAATGAATTAGGTTTTGAAAAGTAAGTGCTACTTGTAGTGACAAAAAGTAGAAACAGGACGCCCAAACATTGCTATTGCGAAAGTAAAGGTTAATGATAAAGCGGACTAAAAAATCTCTTGAGATGTGAATTAACAGGTCAATACATTTTGAAAGTTAGGAAGCATTTCGATGGAATCGGAAATACTTGAACCGAAAAAGATGAGGGTTTTGCCCATCAGCTGAGTTAGTGAAAACTAAATAGGTCATGTAGAGTATGTTTCTAAAAAAGCCATGTCAACATCAGTTTACTGAATGATATGGCTTTTTGTTTTTATATTAGCCTAATGAATCTTCCTTTTATACACGGCAAAACATTTCAACAAAAAAACTACACCTCTTCTATCCTACCTAAAGGAGAATACGATACCTGTATTTTTGTGAGCTGCAACTTCGAAAACTCTGATATTTCAAACTGCATTTTTATTGAATGCGAATTTATAGACTGCAATTTTAGTAATGTTAACGTGATGCATACACAGTTTAAAGATGTAGAATTTAAGCAGTGTAAATTAGTTGGTGTTCAGTTTAATAATTCTAATGATTTTTTGAGAACTTTTAATTTTACAGACTGTATATTAGATTTTGCATCATTTACTAATACAAAAATTGACCATACTCATTTTAATTCAAGCAAATTAATCAGTACAGATTTCACTAATACTGAAGCCAAAAAAGTTGTTTTTAAAGATTCTGATTTACAAAATACTATTTTTGATAATACTAATTTAGAGCAAGCCGACTTTTCTTCAGCATATAATTTCAATATTACACCTTCAAAAAACAATATCAAAAAAGCCATCTTTCATAAAGAAAATCTTTCGGGATTACTACATTCTTCTGGAATTATAATAAAATCTTAATTTCTGAAATACTATAAATTCTAGCTTTACACAACGCCTAAGATTTTGTATATTTGCTCGGCTAAAAAATAGCCCATAATACTCTAAATAGCATACACAGACATGACAAAATCTTCTACTATTTTTTATACGTTAACAGATGAAGCGCCAGCTTTGGCAACACGTTCATTTTTACCAATTGTAAAAGCCTTTACCAAATCATCTAACGTAAATATAGAAACCAAAGATATATCACTTGCAGCAAGAATACTTTCTGCATTTCCAGATTTTTTAACTGAAAATCAGCGCGTGTCTGACGCTCTAGCTGAGCTTGGTGAATTAGTAAAACAACCTGAAGCTAATGTTATAAAGTTACCAAATATTAGTGCTTCTGTTCCACAACTGACAAATGCTATTGAAGAGCTACAAGCCAAAGGTTATGCTTTACCTGACTATCCAGACGAACCTGAAAATGATGAAGAAAGAGCAATTAAAGCGCGATATAATAAGATTAAAGGTTCAGCCGTTAATCCTGTGCTTAGAGAAGGTAACTCGGATAGACGTGCACCAAAGGCCGTAAAGAATTACGCTAAAAAAAACCCACACAGAATGGGCGCATGGTCATCAGATTCTAAGACGCATGTAGCGACTATGACCCATGGAGATTTTGCGCACAACGAAAAATCTGTAACTATTAATGGTGCTACAACAGCTAAGATTGTACATACAGATGCTAAAGGGTTTCAAACTATTCTTAAAGATAATTTAGCACTATTAGATGGTGAAATCATTGACGCTACTAAGATGAGTCAGAAGGTATTGATTTCATTTTTAGAAGCACAAGTAAAAGACGCAAAAGAGAATAATGTATTGTTTTCATTACATATGAAAGCGACAATGATGAAGGTCTCTGACCCTATTATTTTTGGTCATGCCGTAAGAGCATATTTCAAACCTTTATTTGAAAAGTATGCTGATATTTTTGAAGAGATAGGCGTTGATGTCAATAATGGATTTGGAAATCTTATCGAAAAATTAGAAGACGTTTCAGATGCTAAACGCCAAGAGATTGAAGCAGATATAAAGTCTGCTTTAGAGGATGGGCCAGATTTAGCAATGGTAAATTCTGATAAAGGAATTACTAACCTCCATGTACCAAGTGATGTTATTATTGATGCTTCGATGCCTGCAATGATTCGTACTTCTGGACAAATGTGGAATGCTGAAGGCAATCAACAAGACACTAAAGCAGTAATTCCGGATAGCAGTTATGCAGGTATTTACACTGCTACTATAGATTTCTGTAAAAAGCATGGTGCATTCGACCCAACAACAATGGGAACTGTGCCTAATGTTGGCCTTATGGCTCAAAAAGCCGAAGAATATGGATCGCATGATAAGACTTTCGAAATTTCCTCTAATGGAAAAGTAGATGTTATTGATGCTACAGGTACAGTTTTAATATCTCATGATGTTGAAGTTGGAGATATCTGGAGAATGTGTCAAGCAAAAGATGCACCAATACAAGACTGGGTAAAGCTAGCTGTTACTAGAGCAAGAGCATCACAAACACCAGCCGTTTTCTGGTTAGATGAAAACAGAGCTCATGATGCAGAATTAATTAAAAAGGTAAATAAATACCTTCCAAATCATAATACTGAAGGTTTAGACATTAGGATTTTATCGCCAATAAAAGCAACTAAATTTACACTTGAGCGCGTAAAAGATGGAAATGACACGATTTCTGTTACTGGAAATGTGCTCAGAGATTATTTAACAGATTTATTTCCAATTTTAGAACTTGGAACAAGTGCAAAAATGTTATCTATTGTTCCATTAATGAATGGTGGTGGATTGTTTGAAACTGGAGCTGGTGGTTCTGCACCAAAACACGTACAACAATTTGTAACAGAAAATCATTTACGTTGGGATTCTCTTGGAGAATTCTTAGCTCTAGCAGTATCCTTAGACCATTATGCAGATGTCACCAATAATGAAAAGGCAAGAGTTGTAGGTGAAGCTTTAGATGATGCTACTGAAAAGTTATTACAAAACAAAAAAGGGCCTTCTCGAAAGGTTAATGAATTAGATAATAGAGGAAGTCATTTTTATTTAGCATTATATTGGGCTGAAGCATTAGCTAGCCAAGATAAAAATAAAGACTTAAAGCAAGAGTTTTCTCAAATCTATAACGATTTACAACAAAATGAGTCTCTAATTGTTGAGGAATTAAATACCATTCAAGGTAACTCTGTTGAGATAAACGGGTATTATTATCCTAATGAAGTATCAACTAGCAGTGCGATGCGACCAAGCAAAACACTTAACACAATACTCAATTAAACTTAAGTTAAAAAAGCCTCATGTGAAATGGGGCTTTTTTATTTTTACATAAAAACAAATTGATGAGAAAGTTCCTACTAGGAAGTCTTATATGCACTCTTTTATCGACATCTATAATTTCTGCACAAAACAAGTATACTTTAAGCGGAATTATTACAGATAGTAAAACCACAGAAACTCTTATAGGTGTTAACGTTATAATTCCAGAATTAAAAAACGGAACCGTAACTAATGAGTATGGCTTCTACTCTATCACTTTAGATGAAGGTACTTATAAATTGCAGATTAGCTACTTAGGCTTTAAAACCTTAACACAGACTTTAGAGCTCAATGCAGACAAAACATTAAATCTTAAACTTGAAGAATCTGCAGAGAGTTTAGATGAGGTTGTTATTACTGAAGATGTCGAAAAGCTAAATATCCGAAAGCCTCAAATGAGTGTTAATAGTCTTTCAATAAAGACCATTAAGCAGATGCCTGTAGTGTTAGGTGAAGTAGATGTGATAAAGTCTATAACATTACTTCCAGGAGTTACAAATGCTGGTGAAGGTTCATCAGGTTTTAATGTACGCGGAGGCTCAGCTGACCAAAACTTAATTCTTTTAGACGAGGCTACCATATTTAATTCGTCGCATTTGTTTGGTTTCTTTTCGGTATTTAATCCAGATGCTATAAAAGATATCAAACTCTATAAAGGCGGAATTCCAGCCAAATATGGTGGACGCGTATCTTCTGTTTTAGACATCTATCAAAAAGAAGGTAATAACCAAGAGTTTCATCTTAATGGAGGTATTGGTTTAGTATCTAGTCGTCTGCTAGCTGAAGGTCCAATAAAGAAAGGAAAAGGCTCTTTCCTCTTTGGAGGACGAAGTAGTTATGCGCATTTATTTTTACCCCTTTTTGATATCGATAATATAGCATACTTCTATGACTTAAATACAAAACTCAGTTATAGATTAAATGAAAAGAATAGCATATATCTTTCCGGGTATTTTGGGCGTGATGTTTTTAGTCTTAGTGATGCATTTGAAAACACTTATGGAAATACGGTTCTAAATTTTAGATGGAATCATTTATTTTCTGATAAACTCTTTTCAAACTTATCAGCAATTTATTCAGACTATTTTTATGGTTTAAAGTTAGATTTTGTTGGTTTTGATTGGGAATCAGGGATTACAAATTTCAATGTTAAATACGACCTAAAACATTATATCAGCGATAAATTCAAACTAGAATATGGTCTCAATAGTATTTATTATAAGTTTAACCCAGGTGAGATACAACCTATAGATGAAAATTCAGGAATAAATCCAGACAAACTTATAGATAAATATGCCTTTGAAAATGCTTTATATATTGATGCTGAGCATAAGTTATCCGATAAACTTTCTGTGTCTTATGGCGCACGCCTAAGCACGTTTCACCGGTTAGGACAAGACGAGTTAAATATCTATCAAAACAATAACCCCGTAAATTTTAATCAACAACTGCAGATTTACGAAAAAGCAGAACCTACAGAAACAGAAACATTCAGTAGAAGTGATGTATTAGAATCTTTTGCTAACATAGAGCCCAGAGCTTCTGTAGCGTATCAACTCAATGAATCTTCTTCCATAAAGGCTAGCTATAATCGTTTATCTCAATATTTACATTTACTTTCAAATACAAGTTCTCCAACACCTCTAGATGTTTGGGCACCTAGTGGTAAGTTTATAAAACCACAGCTTTTAGATCAAGTCGCATTAGGTTACTTTAAAAACTTTAAAAATGATTCGTTCTCGCTTGAAGTAGAGACCTTTTATAAAACCATTAAAAATCGCATAGATTATATTGATGGTGCAGATTTAATTGCCAATGATGCCATAGAACAAGTCATCTTAAATGGAGAAGCTAGAGCATATGGATTAGAAATTCTATTGCGAAAAAATGAGGGTCGATTAAAAGGATGGTTAGCATATACATTATCAAAATCTGAACAACGCACTCCTGGAAGAACACCTTTAGAAACTGGTATCAATAATGGTCAATGGTATAATACGCCATGGGACAAGACACATGATATAACTCTTACTGGATCTTATGAGCTTAATAAAAAGTGGAGTATAAATAGTAATTTCTTATTCCAAACCGGAATACCAGCGACATTCCCAAATGGACAATACCAATTTAATGGACTAACGGTACCAGTCTTTGAGGCTAGAAATTCTAGTCGCTTAACAAGCTATCACAGGCTCGACCTTTCAGCAAATTATAATCCAAAACCAGATTCTGAAAAGAAATTTAAAGGACAATGGGTATTTAGTCTTTATAATATTTACAACAGACGTAATGCCACTAGTATTACTTTTAGAGAAAACGAAACTTCAGGCAGAAATGAAGCCACAAGATTTGCAATTTTTGGTATAGTCCCAGCAGTAACCTATAATTTCCAATTTTAAGATGAAAAAGATTATAGCAATATTATTAATACTACTTACTAGCTTTTCCTGCGAAGATGTCATAGAAGTAGATTTAAATGAAGTACCGCAAAGATTGGTCATCGATGCCGGAATAAACTGGTTCAAAAACACATCAGGAAATGAGCAAAGTATCCGGTTATCATTGACAGCTCCTTTTTTTGATGAAGAAGTACAACCTGCAAATGGCGCTATAGTATCCATTTCAGATACTAACGGAAATACATTTAACTTTATAGAAGACGGACTTACTGGAGTTTACAGAAATTCAAATTTTATCCCAGTTATAGATGCTACATATATACTTTCCGTTTTTTATAATAATGAACTTTATACGGCAACAGAAACACTTAAGTCTGTCGTACCAATAGATTTTGTAGAACAAAGAGATGATGGTGGTTTTCTTGGAGAAGATATAGAACTCAAAGCCTTTTATACAGACCCTGCAAATATAGAAAACTATTACTTTTTTGAGTTTATAGCTCCTATAGGACTAGTTCCTGATTTACAAGTTTATGAAGATAGGTTTACTGATGGGAATCAAATTTTCGGATTCTATACTGAAGAAGACTTAGAGCCTGGTATGAATGTTACGATAAGAAATTATGGTGTTACTGAACGTTTCTATAATTTCATGTTTACACTGTTACAGCAAGGTAGTGAGGACAGCGGTGGCCCTTTTGAAACTCAACCAGCAACCGTAAGAGGTAATTGTATTAATCAGACTAATCAAGATAATTTTCCTTTCGGATATTTTAGATTATCCGAAGTAGATGAAGTTGTTTATACAATTCAATAACTAAATTATTATTTGGACGTTCCCATAACAACAGGTAGTGTTATGATCGCGTTATACACTATATCTTTTGCATAGCAAAAGGATGCCGTTTCCACCGCTAACGCAAACAAATTCATTATTTTTATACAATGAATTTCGAAAAAACCACAGAAAAAGATTCCAATTACGACAATCTCGAAAACATGTCTGTCAATGAGATTGTTGCCAATATTAATAATGAAGATAAAACAGTTGCTTTAGCTGTAGAAAAGGCACTTCCTCAGGTTGAAACTCTTATAAAGCAAGTTGTTGAAAAGCTCAGAAATGATGGTCGCTTATTTTATATAGGTGCTGGTACTAGTGGTCGTTTAGGCATCTTAGATGCATCAGAATGCCCTCCAACTTTTGGAGTTTCTCATGATTTAGTTATTGGTTTAATTGCTGGTGGAGATACCGCAATAAGAAAAGCTGTTGAATTTGCTGAAGATTCTACAGAACAGTGTTGGACAGATTTAAAAGCATATAATATAACTGATAAAGATATAGTTATAGGTATTGCCGCTTCTGGCACAACACCTTATGTGCTTCATGGGCTCAAGAAATGTAACGAACAGAATATAATCACCGGATGTATCGTTTGCAATCATCAAAGTCCCATTTCCATGGAAGCAAAATATCCAATAGAAGTCATTGTTGGGCCGGAGTTTGTAACAGGTAGTTCAAGAATGAAAGCTGGTACAGCACAAAAGCTTGTTCTTAATATGATTACTACCGCAACTATGATTCAGTTAGGTAAAATCAAAGGAAACAAAATGGTAGATATGCAATTAAGTAATCATAAATTAGTAAATCGAGGTATTCAGATGCTAGTAAAAGAACTTAATATATCAGAATCTAAGGCAAAAGAGTTATTAGACAAATACGGTAATGTTAGAGAAGTCATAAAACATATAAAAAATGGAAGAAACTAAACGCACAGATAAAGACATATTAAGTAAAGGCATTCGCATTATGATTATATGTCTGTTTTTAATGTTTAGTGGCCCTACTGCCCTACATATTGCATTCTCTAATAAAGAAAAACCACTATACATTCCATTAATAATATTAGGAATCTTATTATGCTTAGGAGCAATTATAACTTTATTCAAAGGCATCCAAACAATCATGGATAGTTTGTTTGGTAAAAAGAACAAATAGCAGCTACTTCTATCCCCAAAAAATATTGTTAGTCAATTATAAAAACAAAAAAAGACCCAATCGTTAGATTGAGTCTTTCAAAAAAGGCGGCGACCTACTCTTCC
>NZ_BMDQ01000006.1 GCF_014635865.1 Winogradskyella haliclonae
TTAATGATGGTGCTAACTTAACTACAGAATACACCTATGATGCCAATGGTAATATGTTAACTGATGCCAATAAAGGCATTTCATCGAATATTCAATACAACCACCTGAACCTGCCGACCAGCGTTTCGATAAACGGTAATGGTAATAGCGGAACTATTTCTTACATTTACGATGCAACTGGTGTTAAATTAGAGAAAAAGGTGACTGAGGGCATTAGTAATACATATACTTACTACGCAGGGAATTATATTTATGACAATAATGGTCTTAAATTTTTCTCGCACCCAGAAGGTTACATAGAACCTGATGGGACCGGCTTTAATTACGTATACCAATACAAAGATCATTTAGGAAACATACGTTTAGCTTATAGTGATAGTGACCATAATGGAACTATAAACGCCAGCACGGAAATAATAGAAGAAAACAACTACTATCCTTTTGGCTTAAAACATAAAGGGTATAATAACGTAGTGAATGGTGCATCATATAAATACAAGACATATCAAGGTCAAGAGTTCCATGATGAGTTAGGATTAAATATCCATGAGTGGAAATATAGAATTAGTGACCCATCGATTGGAAGATTTTGGCAAATAGACCCATTAGCAGAAGATTATGTTTATAATGGAACTTATAACTTTGCTGAGAATCGAGTTATAGATGGTAATGAACTTGAAGGTTTAGAATGGGTTGATGCAAAAGGTAATAAAGTATATGACCCAAGCGTTGTTAATGAAGATGGGACAAGAGGAGCTTATACAGAACATGCTGGTAATAGCCATAGAAATTTAGGTAGATTTTTGTCGCAAACTAAAACTGGAAAATCTCAATTTAGTAAATTAGTTAATTCAGAAAAACCAATTCAAACTATTATGAATAATGGAAAAGATGTTGTCTTGGATAGTGACGGAGCTTTAGTATTAGGAAAAACGACTAATACATTTGATGAAAAAACAGAATACGATTTTGGAACTGGTAAATCAACTGTAACTGGGGCTGACGTTAAAAGCTCTATAATAACTTTCAATATGGCTTCTATTGATGAGGCTATTGAATTACTTAAATCTGACACTAATTCTGAGCATGCTTATTTTGGGTTGTCAGTATCAGAAATGTTAGGAGCCATCTTTGGACATGAGCTGGTTCATACAACTAGTGAAAATCAGACATTAAAAGTATTAGGTGAAGACCATGAAACCCCAGCTTATGAAGTAGGAGACCAAATAGCTAAAGAAGTAAAAGAAGAAAATAAAAAAGATGATGACTAATAATAAAATTATTTTATGTTTTTTAATTACATTAATTTTTTCTTGTACTCCTAAACAGGAGAAATTAAATATTAATAGTATCAAAAAACAATCTGCCGCTTTTTTAAAAGAAAAAGGACATCTTGATAATGTTAACATTGAAAATCATGATAGATTTTCACTAATAGAAATTAAGAACAACGGTACTTTAACCGAAAACGAAAAAGGTATTTATAGATTAGTGACTCATACAAGTCATGTCCCTATATATGCTGTTACTCTTAGTGAAAACGAAATAAAGTTTTACAACATCAATAATCTATCAAAGTCATTATCGGAAATTGTAGCGTTTTTAGATAAAATGGAGATTAGTGATGAGGATTATATAATCTACCTGGAAAAATTAATTAAAATGTACAAAAATAATAATGTTCTGAGGGCTAATTCTATTAAAGGTTAATACCATTTATACTGTATTCACTTCAGTGCTCTACTATGTGTCCAAAGCACTGTTAAAATAACGTGTCCCTTAAATGGGAATTGATATAGAAAACGCCTGTTGAATCAGGCGTTTTTTAATTACAACAGTTATGATTATCTTAGAAAGGTGCAGTGCAACGTCCAAAACACTTTTAAAATAACCTATCCCATAAATGGGAAAAGTCTGAAAAGCACCTTTAGATATAGGCATTGTTAAAATCAAAAGGTCTAGAATAGTATTCATTTTATATAAAAAAGCTGTAAAGAAATGATATTCTTCACAGCTAATAACTATCCTTTTCTGAGCCAAGTAAAAAATACTAGAAAAAAAAGAATCATACAAATTAATATCACTATGAAAACAATGCCAGTAGCATAATTAGGATATTCTCCAAGTTTTTCCAGTACTGAATCACTCACACATATTGAACTAAAAAGGTATAAGAAAAATAGGGTCATAGGATAGCGGAAATACCAAATAGCTTCTTTAACACATAGCATAGTCTCTTTTAGAGATAATAATGATTTTTTCATAGATAAAGTTTTTAGGAGTTGTCTAATTACCATAGTACAGTGATAAATTTATTTGTCAAGTCATCATCTTATAATTAATATTCAAACTTAAAAGCTTAGACCTTTCGTTAAATCAAATATTATTAGTTACAAATAGGTATAAGTAGATAAAATTTAAAGTAATAGAAAGTATAATTGCTAGTGCTATGGATTTAAATCAGTAGCCTTATTGAATAAGTAGAGTATAAAAAACACCTTTTAGAATAAGTGTTTTCATTTTTACTTAATTTAGTGATATGAAGAAATCTCTTTTTATATTGTTAATCATTTTTTTAGCTTATATAAGCTAAAAAAAAGAATATTTTAAATATATATGCTGAGAATAATAAAGGTGGGCATCTCCTAATTAAGACTAATAAAGAGGGGAAGGCATATTTTAAAATGCGAGGAGCCAACTATTCAAATCACTATTTTGGTAATTTAAATAATGATAATGGAGTAATTACTTTTATCGCAGAAAAAGCAATAAGGGTTAATAGTTGTAAAAGTGGGAAATACGGGAAAAGTATAATAGGAATTGATTTTGGTAAAGATGAAAAAGCTTTCAATGATTTAAAAACTTTTAATGTTACTTATAAAGACATTACAGGTGAAGTAAAAAGAGTTGAAGTTGATAGCTTAAGAAATTATATTAATATCCCAAACCAAGAAAGTGTTACTATACACTTAGATTCAAGCGAAGGAGAATTTTTTAAGTCTGAAAAGATTACACTTGACCCTAACACTACGATGTTATGTGTTAGTTCAAGAATTAGACTTGATGAATATAAATTTGAAATTAAAGATGATAAGAGTTTAGTGGCAATTAATTATTTTGGTACATCTCAGACTTATACTATTAAGTAATATAAATAAAGTACTGTAAAAAACGCTCATTCGAAAATGAGCGTTTTTTATTTTAATTCGCCTACACCAGACATTTTAAAGTAAGGGCAAGCTAAAGTAGACAAATCGAAATCGTCAAATCCAATTATCCACTTTCGCATATTCTCATTATGTATTGATAAAGTTCCATCTGGATTTATTTTTCCAATTTGGTTGGATTCGTGATTTAAACCAACTGTACACTTTATCAAACTACCATCACTACGAATTCCAATTGAATTTGGTTTTGAAGCGTAACATACGTACGGGAGTTTTTCTGACAACTCAAATAATCGCTCTTTAGCTTTTGTATTATGTCTTAAAATATCTTTGTAAGTATCTTTTTTATTAAAAGGGATAGTTTGAAGTTTATCATCATTTTCTCCTCCTAATTTGTCAATAGTTTTAAAATAAAAATTAAAACGGTCATCTTCTCCAAATTCTACATCCAATTGATCTATCAATTCTTCCAAATAATTAAAATTGGACATATCAAAATGTATCCTCAAAATTATATTAGCCTTCTTCGATGAATTTCTTATATCCAACAAATTTTTCCATATTGAATCAAAAGTTCCTTTCCCATTTATCATAACCCTAGATAAGTCATGAATCCTTTTGGGGCCATCTAAGGATATTTGAAAATCTACAATTCCATTTACTACCAAACTCTCGAAGAGTTCTCTGTTTAAATAGTATGCATTGGTAGTCATATTAGAACGATAGTCGAGGTCAGGATTGTACTTTTTTGCATTTTCTACAATGAATCTACTAATATCCAAAACAATATTCTTTGCTATCAGAGGTTCGCCTCCAAACCAACTTATTTCTAATCGTGTTAAATCATTTATACGATTAGAAATTAATTCTTTGATTGCATTTATAACCCAAGGCTTCATCTTACCTAATTTAAAATCCTCATAGCAATAAGTGCATCGGAAATTACACTTTTCCGTAGGGAACAATATCAGGTTAAGAAACCTTGGATTAAATGCCTGAGCTGTTAAGATATCTCTATCAGTCATCCTTAACAACCTAATCCACAAGTTCCATTACCCATAGCTCCAACTTCTTCAAATTTAAGTTTCATTTTTTCAAGGAAATCAGAATCTGAAATATTGATTCTACCAAAGGCATCTAAAGTGATTTTTGAAATATCAATATCACCAACTTCTTGTTTAAGAAACTCTAAAGCTTGATTTTGATTTTGAAGGATTTCATTTGCTAAATTATTATCATTGATAACAACTTTTCCATTTTGAGAAAAATCTACATTCTCGTTTGTTAAATTGACTGTTCTTGCCATTTTATATTGTGTTTTTGTCCTACTCATTTGGCTTTTCGGTTACGCCCCGTTTATGATTTGGTATCTGGTCTCCAATTTTGATGTAAAAATTAGGAGACTATTTTTCATAGGACAATACCCATTAAAGGGTATTTTTTATAAAAAAACACTCTAATAAACAGAGTGTTAGATTTATTTAATTTTTATTTCAACCATATCCTTTTGGCTTTATCAAAGCCAACCCATTGGGATTGGTTATCATACCCACGAGAGGCAAGGCTATAACGTATTAACTTTTCAAAAGGAATATTATACTCAAGAATAAAACGCAACAATTCGCCATTAGCCGTTTGAAACATTCCTTTCAGTTCTTCCCAAAACCATAATGGATTACAATCTGCAAAGATTTCAGCAATCCGATCATAGGAAAGGGAAGTGTAGCTTTCGGGAAGTATTTCAAATACTTCATTAACTATCGACGGATGACATTTAGGAACGACTAAATAATCGTGTTCTATACTTTGAACGACACCGAATTGTTTATCACAAGTGCGATGCTCAAAATTGAGCCACAAAGCATTATCAAGTGCTTTACTTTTGTTTTGGTGTCTTGTCATTCTTAGTAGTTTTTGTCGTTTCTTTTTTAGGAGCTTCTTTTTCTTTTTGCTCCTCCTCTTTCTGTATAGGTCTTCCGTTTAAGGAAATGATATCTTCACGAGAAGACTTAGGGTCGCCAACTTTAGTGCGGATTAACCGTTGCGTATTAAAAAGTGTTCTGCACTTAATATTAAAGAAGGTATAGCTTAAAGGTTCTTCTTTTTTATCAGTACAAATCTTTTTATAAGCCTCATACCATTCGCCATTTTCGATTTTGTAATCTTTGGCTTTTACAACAATATCAAAAGCTATAGAAGCAACCGTATTTATCGTATTATTATTATCGGAAGAATCAAAACCGAGGGCTTCAATTTTTTCTTTTTGATCATCAGTTGCGTATTTAGCAATGACAGCAATTTCTTTACGATAGTCTTTGAGACGATCTACGACTTCAGCTTTTTCTTCTTTAGCTTCTGTAATTTTTGCTTCGGCATCTTTTAACAATGCTTGGTCGGTAGTGATGTTCTCGATAAGAACATCGACAATACTTGGTGTTTGCATAATATTCAATTTTAAGCACCGAATCGGTGCGGATTAATATTTAGTTTTAGTTATTTGATTTTGTATAAGGAATAAACTGTGAGGTCACCTTCATTAAAAATTTTGTTTTGGACAAGACGAGCTATTTCAGTTTCAGCTTCTTCTTTAGTGTCATAAAACTTTTTGGGTAGGGAATCCATGATATATTTATCAGATTCCTTTACTTCAGAAGAATAGACGCCATAAGCCTTTATGGTAAATCCTGCTTTATTCAGTAACGAGATATAGTTACTTCTATCATAGCTGTCCCATAATTTGGTAGGCTTACTATAGAGATAGTGCATCTGATTATTCGTTCGAGTAAACAGAGCATCTATTTCCTCATCTGAAAAAGAGATGGATTCTGATAATCGTAATTGCCATTTATTAATGATATACAGCAGAACATTATAATCAGTAACCAATGCTTTGTGTAATTTGGCATCATCAAAGGTCTCCAGTTGATTTTTATGATATCGCTCTGGCGAAAGCCAAAGGGCTATATCAATACAATCATCTCTTGTAAGACAATCTTTTACAGACTGAGAAATAGGATGAGCGTCAGCATCACGGATGTTGGTTTCCAATACTTCAAAGAAGTATAGCAATAAGCGTTGTTGTTTTAGTGTCATATTCAATTGTTTGTTTGCATCAATTGATGCGGGTTACTATTCAGTTATTATTCAATAGGGTAATTGGCGGTAAGCACTTCAATTTTACGATCTCGCGGTTTTCCTGCTTTGGCTTTTTGAGCCGACAGGGGTTTTTCAAAACGAATGCTGTACCATCCATTTTTTTGGATGTACGCATCTAAGATTTCAGACGGATAGGATGACAAGAGAAACTTTCCTTTAGCCTCAGAGAGGCAGTCAAGTAATTTTTTATAATCTTCTTGGGTGTAGCCGTCATAGTGTCCTTGATTGGAATCGATATATGGCGGATCAACATAATGGAAGGCATCTTCAGCATCACGAGACGTAATGACTTTAAGAGCATCGTTATTTTCAATCTGCGTATGTTCTAATCGTTTGGCTAATGAAAGATCAAAACGTAGTTTCTTATTCTGAAAGGCTTTGACTCGTTTGGAATACTTGTCATAGCCCCAAGATTTAGCACTACAGGCAAAGCCCATATTGGTGGCGATATAGAATGCCCACGCTTGTTGTAGTTTATTAAACAAGTGGGGCATTCGGTAAATGGTTAAGGCTACGGTATAGGTAGCACGTGAGAATAAGGTGGCTTCTACTTTCGCTTTCAGCGAATCAAAATCGGTTTTAAGGACTTCGTAAAAGGTAATTGCTAAACTATTGGTATCATTTATGGTTTCAGATTCAACAGGGGACTTTGCAAAGAATACTGCACCGCCTCCAAAGAAACTTTCCGTATAGATACGATGTTCTGGTATACGAGGCAGGATTTCTTTTAGCATGTTTAATTTCCCACCATAGTAAGTAATACAAGTTTTGAGTTTGGACATATACAGGAATAGCATTAAATGGATAAACTTCTGTATAGGTCTTTATGGTTTTTTAGAGTAGCGTTATAAAATAGTGTCGGCACTAAATGGCTTTGACGGTTTACCGTCAATCATCAATCGTAAGTAAATAGAATAGTTGGCAAGTGATACAAAATCAATCGCTTTAAAGACAGGATAGAATTCCTTTTCCATAAGTTTGGCATCGGTAATTCCAAGTCGGAAACAGATAATGGTTCCAACGTTCCCAAGTACGGATGCCCGAACTTCGGGTTCTAACTGCGATAGGAACTGATTGGCTAAAATGAGGCCGACTTTAAACTTTCGGATTTGTGCCAAAAGCTCTGCAATGAGTTCGCTTCCCGATAAGGTCTGGAACTCATCGATATATAGGAAATAAGGTGTCCGCTGAGCTTCTGGAACATCAATTCGTGAGAAGGAAGCTGATGCCAAAGAGGTAAGTAAGAACCCACCTAAAATATTGGCAACATCTGCTCCGACTTGCCCTTTAGCCAAATTAAGCATCAAGATAGTGCCATCATCAATAATTGATCTTAAGGACAATTGCTTGGTGTTTTCAATTAGAATTTTCCGTACCATACGATGTGAGAGAAACGCTCCCACTTTATTCATAATCGGCAATATGTCATTAGGTTTGTATTTCGGAAATTCTTTAATCCAAAAGAGGCGAATGGCTTCGGAGGTAATGTGAGGAAGGCATTCTTCTCGATATGATTTCTCATGTAATAGTTTGAGGATGTCCGCAAGCTGTGCTTTTGGCTGATCCAGTAAGGTTAGCAAGATCATTCGTAGAATATGTTCCATTTTCATACCCCAAGCCGATTTCCAATTTCGCTGGAAAATTTCCAAAAGATTAGAAGCTACGAGTGAGCGTTTATGAATAGATACTTTTCGAAGAGGATTGTAGCCAATATCAAGATTGGGATTAGTGACATCAAAATAGATGACCTCTCTGTGAGGAAATCGATCTTTGAGAAACTGCATCATTTCTCGTGAAGCATCTCCGTGTACGTCGAGAAAACAGAATCCTCTGCGAGCTTCTGCATCTTGTTTCATTAAGGTCTTGAGAAGCGTTGTTTTACCACTTCCACTTTTGCCAAAAGCATAGAGATGAAACATCCTATCTGCTTGACGAATACCAAAGGTCAGATTCGAATTTCGGTGGTTTGTTGAACCAAAATAACAAATATCATAGAGGTGGCTAAAAGGGTACATTTATAAGGGTAAGAATAGGGTGTATAAAGTTGTTTTGTCGATTTTAAATGACAAGTGAAAGAACATTTGACATTTCTTAGAAATATGATACTTTTTGAAACCATTGAGTGAAAACTTTTTACGTTCAACTTACTACCATTATATCATATATGGGTAGAGGGAAGTAACACTCGGTACTTTAGGTAGGGAACGGGAGACTATTTCTTGCCATTATTTTGAAAATGAACTACACTATTATCAGCAACTTAAAATGTAAAACAACCCCGTTGGGCGAAAGCCTCGTCGGTATTTTATATACTGGCTAAAACGACAACGGCGGTGATCTTCATTTTTTCTAATACTATTTTTTGGTATTGGGAATATGAAAGACCCGCTAGATCGTTTTTGGCGGGTCTTTTATGTATAATGACTATTCAAGAATCAATACAGATTTATTTAAAATGGAAAGAATCAACCCGAATTATTGCTCATAAGCGTTACAAAATTCGTTTAGACCAATTTGCGAATTTTATAACTTCTCAAGGGAAGAGACAATTAGAAGAAATTAATGGCGATGACGTTATCGCATACCATACCGAAATGAAAAAAAGCTACAGTCTTACAACAGTGGCTTATTCGGCAAGTATATTAAAAAATTTCTTTTGGTTTTGGCATGGAAGAAACAAGATATCTTTTAGTCCAAAAGAGATTGAGGTTACTAAATTTAAAAGTCCCATTAAAGAATTGGTATCAAAAAAAGGCTTTGACGCCATTAATAAACTACTAAAAAATGATAATCGTTCTGATCTGCAACGTAAACTGGCAATCAACTTATTATGGGATACAGGAATGCGTGTTAGTGAACTAACTTCGTTAAAGCTTGCAGATATTAAAGAACCTTCGGCTAATGGATTGCGTACAGCAATAATAGGAACAAGAAAAACTCTTGATAACGATCAAGTGGTTTGGGGAGAGGAAACTAATGAAATACTGAATTGTTATTTGGGCATTCGCTTATGTATAGATACAGCTCATGATGAACTATTGATTAACCCTAAGACTGGAAAACCTTTTACGGATAGAAGCATACAACGGTGGGTCAAGGAACTAAAAAATAAGGTAGGCATTGAAAAAAATATCACACCTCACTCGTTCCGTCATTCAAAAGCACATAAAATACTTGATCACGGTGGCGATGTGACACACGTTGCCGCAATATTACGACATAGTTCTCCTGAGTCTTCGTTCAAATACTTACGATTAAATGAATCGAAGCACTTAAAAACAGCAGGTAAATATTTAGGAGAAGCCTTATTAGGTAATGAAAATGCTATAAATTCTGATAAACGTCTATTGGAACAAAACACCTTATTACTTCAACTACTTAAAATTCAGCAACTGAACAATAGTATCGTCTTAAATTAAAAAGCAATCCTATGATTGTTTTTTATTTTGAATCAGGTTATACTACCGATAGTACTTTTAACTATGAATACAGAATCGTATCGATATGCCTTTTAAAAATGTAATGTTTACATTTTAAGTTGCTATCGTTTTAGGATTCTATGGATCGATACAATGCCTCGAAAGGGGTATAAAAATATACTAGCTTAATGTCGTAAAATACCACTTGTACGACAGATGTCAACAGTTGTACGACATAGGATTTCAAAACAAGGTGTTTCGCCACGATTATGTATTGGGCAATTGCCCTAAGGTTAAAAGTACATAAACAACAATTTAAATGACTAAATTTTATAACGTCGTATCGTGCAAAACCATTACTAATAATGCCAATAAAAAAATCTACCATAAAGTAGGTGTTGTGAAAGTGACCGAAAACGGTGCTTGGTATTTACAACTGTATCATCAACCTAATACAGACTTTCAGATTTTCCCGACACATAATGATGCATTACCAGTAATTGATTTTGGAACCGATGCGATTGCATAATACAACACCCGTTCCCAATATGCTGTTTGATCAGCAGATAGGGAATTTGAGTGGTTCGGCGTTGCGAGTGTATCTTAAGATCATTCGTAATGTTTTGGGATGGCGTGATGAGCAAGGAAAGGTTAAAAATAGAGATTGGATTAGTCACAGCCAGTTCGAGAAAACGGGATTGTCCAACCGAAGTGTGACCAATGGTATCCAGGAACTACTGGATAAGAACTTAATCCAAGTTACAGACCACACAGGAAATAGTTTACAAGACCCTGTCAGGCGTAAAACAGCTAAAAGAGTCTACTATAGCCCAGTTCTGGAAAACGCTGAAAAAACTGCGTTCTACAACGCAAAAACAAAAGAAAACGACTGTAATAGTTACGGACTACAAAAGAAATTTAATACAAAAGCGTATACCGCAACATACGAACAAAAGGGAAAACTCACAGATAGGCAACGGTATGAGCAGATTAAACTGCAACAACAACGAAAGCAGTTACAAAGAGATAGCTGGAATTACTAACTGTGTTTTCAGCAAATACTAAAAGCTAACGCTTTTATAAACGACTATACGTCTACTAAATCAACTACAAATACTTCTTTCAAACACGTCCCCTTGTCTGAAGCTGGAGAAATACCGATTTTAGATACTACTGAATTTGAATGTTCAATTCGCATTTCATTAATCCTAACTTCTATTTCACCAGTAATCGTATCGATATATCCTAAAGTGATATGCGGAGATACTTTTGGCATACCATAGTAATCAAATCGCATATACTTTTTAATCTTATTAAAAAAAGCATATTTGATAGTTTTGATTCTATTTTTTGGTGCAACGTCCATAAATAGGAAGTTTCGTTTAGGAGTTACTATGTAAGGATTTGTAACTGTTATTTTTTGCCTTTTAGTTTCCGAAGCCACTTCGGAAACTCCTTTAAGAATCTGTGTATAGTTTTCTAATGAAGGGATGTTACCCATAAGCACCGTAAGATGTGGAATATGTTCTTTTGAAAAATCAATATCGGACCCTTGAGTTACGAGTACCTTATTTAATGCCTTTATTTCAGTAGATAGACATTCCTCCAAGCAAAAGTGAATATTGATTCGCATCGGGAAATCATCTTGGGTAAATACTTTATTCATTTTCAAAACTAAATGGTTCTAATCTAAAAGTTTAGACACCGTTTTTTGTATATGGATATTCACTTTTGAGGTTTTTTTATGATGAGCATTACGAATTTCAAGAGCAGTTGCCTTGGCTAAATCTTTAAGATTAGGATGCTCCAAAGCGACTTTAATATGATCACCATAATGAATAGGCTCATCTTTTCGAACGGGTTCTATCGGTATTTTAATTTCTGTCTTCCAATTATGTAATACTTTTTTACTTGCTTCTGTAGACTCGTTTGGAAATTCTCTATAACTCAAAAGGACATTGAGAATAAAACTCCTGTCTTTATTGTTCTGCCAGTTATTTAGTACATCTAAAGTTGCTTCTTTCCAAGCAGGAATATCATGAAAAGGAATACGCGTTATACGCTTAAAATCATACGAAAAACTATCTTTTGATTTTCCATAATGTTTATTTGTAACGATGCCTTCTATGTGTGATTTTATAAATTCTGGTGTTTTAGGTTCTTTGCTATAGCAACTAAATGCATGGAAACTTAGACTTGGGTGAAAATCGGTTCGGTTGTCCAAAATCCGTTTTGCCATACCAAGCTTGATTTCTGTGTCAGGACAGTCTTGCATAGCTCGTGAGGTAATTTTGTAATGAAGTTGATTCACATGAGGATCGTTAAGGATAGTTTTGCTGGCCGATAATTTATCAGTATCATTTTTGGACTTCCTAAAGGCCTCCATAACTAATCTAAAATGAAGTCTTGTAATCTCACTATGGTTCAAAATTCTACTAATGGCAGATTTGATATCATTATAATCATTAGCATACTTTAATATCGTATGTAAAAGTATTCTATCGATATCTAAAGGATCTTTATAAGCTTTGAGAATATTTTGAATAGCACATTTCTTTGCATGAGCATCATTAGATACTTTAAACGCTCTTCCTAATACAAGATTGCTATAATCCAATAGCTTTGAACTCTTTAAAATAGAGTTGACTGCTTTCTGGGTTTGTCTATAAGAACTTGAATTGTTAGTTGCTGTAAAAAAGATATTGGAGTGCTTAGGGTTAAAGCTTTCAATATTGTCGAGAACATAGTTGCAAATACCCTTATATTTCTTTATTTGCTTTTGTAAATACACATGAGGATAAATCTGATTTAACATCAGATTTTTAATCAATTCTAAGTGTTGTTCCTCTTCAATTTCAAGATCATCAAGATTGTTTAAAAAGACCAATTCTTTATTACCAGTCGCTATTAATCTTTTTACATAAGACAATTTATCTACATCATCTTCAAATAAATGGTGTTCGTTTTTTAAAAAATAAAACACCAAATTCGCGATGGATTTTTGGTGGGAGGTAAAATTAAAAAGTGCTTCTAACACCATAGATTTTACAATGTCATCAAATGGGATGACGTCTTTTATTAAATGTTCTATTTGAGACAGTCCTTCATCAGCAAAAATATCATGGTTGAAACGCAAATAGTCGGTATCTGAGGACGTCTTAATCGTTATATAATTTCGAAGTATATCATGATATTTGGAGCTATGATTCATCAAGTCTTTGAATAATAAACGTACCTGTTTTTTATCATCAAAATGTTCAGCTATTTCTAAAAATGTTTGGTAGCTAATATGGAATTTACTTTTCGAATATATATGTGCCCAGCATAATAACGCTTTAGCAAGACCAGAGTACTCTGATGCAAGTGTGCCAATATCAGAAGCTATAATATCTTGAAATGCTAATTCGGGATTCACAAGTGACGTATTAGAAACTGTGGCACCTGTTTCTGCACTTCGAATTAATGTATACAACATTAAAAACAAGGAAGTGTTATTAATGTTATTTTGATATTTAATCAATATATGATTATCAATATTCCACTCAGGATTTTTTGCTACAATGCCTTGAATGATATCCCAATTTTCAGAATTTTTTAGCTCAAAAATTGCATTATGGTCAATCAGATGTCTTCTGTAATGTGCTTTTGGAATTCTATCGCCAATTAAAACACGCACATGATTTGTATGGGTGCTTTGATTAAGAAATTTAATGGATTCTACCTCGAGGTAATTGGTAAGACGATACCAATCCTCTATAATGATCAAATAGTGTTGTGACGTATTTGCCTTAACATTTTCCCACCCAATATGAACGAAATCATCAAATTGATGCTCTTTTATCCATAACACCTTAAATGTTTGATGTCTTAACTCCAAAGCTACTCTTCTAAGCAAAGTAGATTTCCCAATGCCTCCACTACCACATACAATACCAATAACTTTATATTTATACTCTCGATCAAACGCAGATATACATAGTGACTTAATAGTATGTACTTCTTTACGTTCAATATCATAACTAAAGGCAACTCCTGACCACTGAGATTCATTATCTAACTTTGAAAGGTAAAACATCGTTTTGGAGATTGGATGTCCCTCTTTTAGGTTATTAAAAAACGAGGAGTCTATAATGTCAGTTCCATTAATATTGTTGTTGATTTGGTCATCTTGTTTTGTAATTATTGAGACCGTAGTTGAGTGTTTATCCTCTATTTTATTCTTAATGATCTCATCACAAAAGCCTTCAATCATAGTAATTGGCTTTGAAGAAAAACTCAGATAGCCATCTTCAAAAAGTAGACGCCAGAATGTATCAGAAGACAACCCCATCTTGTCACTTTCATCTTTCTTTTCGTTTTCAAAACGCTCGATAACAAGTACACTGAGTTTGTTTGTAAAGGGATTGATACTTGGACTACTGGTATCGTTCATTTTAGCTCGCTCCGCAGGGTCATCAGCATAAAGCAAGCAATAAGCCTCTTTAATCTTAGCTCTTACTTTATCTCTTCTTTCTAATGTAATTGCCATTTAAACTTCTGAAAGTCATAAATCTACAACTTTTTATCCGTTTTGCTCAATCCTGCAAAACCCTGCTTAATCCTGCCTTGGTTCCTTTGCTTTTGTAAGACGAAAACAGCTCACCTATTGGTCGTAGGTGAGCCTAAAATTCGCCGAGAAACAAAGAACCATTTTGAATCTCAACTTATTCAATTGTAAGAAACGACCTTCCAATCGAATCGATACATATGTATCATATACGGTAAGAAAGTCAAGAGTTTTCAAAGTGGTTTCAAACAAAGATTAACCCTTTAATGGAAACTACTATGACACATTCAAATTCCGAGTTTAAAACTCACAAGAAAAAGACCTATTCTAATCACTATCTCATTGGCTATTTTATTAAGTACAACTACTTGCCTGTAGATTCTAAAGATGAGGATTTTATCGTCTTCTTTAACCCAAGAAAAAATCAGTACTTAAAATTTCCAAGTACACAACAAAGATTTACAAAAGCAGATATCAAATCACTCTTCGAGAGTGAAGCGGTAGACTTATCTAAAAAAGCAGAATGGTTACGTTTTCGCTTTTTTAAATACAGTAAGTAATAACATTAAAGCACATCTCCAAACAGAGATGTGCTTTTCTATTTCAATTATTAATTCACTAAACCCTTTTATGATGAAACTATTTAAAAAGAAAACACCCAGAACACATGAGCGTCTCGTCTTTAAAGAACTTAAAAATGAAATTGACACTACAGATGCTTCCTTAATTATCAAGCACCAAAAGACCGCCCAGAAGATTGCAGCTATGAACTTCGATGAGCTTTTAAAAAACTCAAAGATCAGCAGTTTTTTAGGCTCAATGAAAGCAGACTATCAAAGACTTATTGATAAAATTGACCAGATTCTATCTGGTGCTTTAAACATTCTACAATCTGCACAAGATATTAGTAATGCCAAAGCAGTTATTGAAGACTACAATCGGAAAATTAAAGAAACTGAAGATAAGCTTACTCTTTTAAAAGGAAAGCTTAATGAAGCATCCGACAAACTTGTTGCCAAGGTCAAATCCTGGACCCATCAAAAGGTTTGGGTGCTGTACATCTTGGCTGGATTTGAACTCGTGGCAAATTTTGGCGTCTATCAGCTCTTAGGTGGAGGCGCTATATCGGCCATTGCCATTTCACTTATATCGGCCCTGGTTATTTTTTGGTGGGGTCACATTACACCGAAGTATGTCGTACAGTTGGGTAATGGTAAACCAAAAAGACAACTGCTCATCTTTATTGTTTTTGCTGTACCCATTTTTGTGATTTTCTATCTGTTTTCAAGTCTACGTATAAAGTCTCTTATTCTTATGAATCCTAAGATGGCAGATGTATTTGTGTCCAGCCCGATAGTGCCGACACTCATTAACTTTTTTGGTTACCTCATTGCATGTTATTTGGTATTTGTTTACCGCCCTCGCAAAGAGGAACTCAATGCCTACAAAAAGTATAAGCTCGACACCAAGGCTATTTCTGATTTGACAAAACTGCGAGAGACCCTAATCGCTGAAAGAAATAGTGAAGTGCCAGAGCTTCAAGATAAACTTAAAGACCACTACAACTTTCTACTCTTAGCTCAGCAATTGGAAACCGATGTCAATACAAGATATCAAGGCTGTTTTGAAGAGTTCCGTACTGAACTCTACCTGCGTACCAACTCCAAATGTGATGTGCTGTTTCAGGCAGAAAAGAAGCCTTTACCAGTACTTGAGCTTAAATACCAAAACATTGATAAAACCCAATTTGAATTATGCGACAATCTTATATAATTATGGCTCTTATGGTGCTATGTAGCTCTTGTGAGTATACAACACCTAAAAGGACTGCCATTAGTGTTTTGGCAGACCGAACGGATACCAATATTACTTCTCCTAAGACAGATGATGTACTCAACCTTTTGGATATAGATGCATCTCCAAATGATGGCGTGGATTTAAAGTTTCAAAATATAGGTCATGTTGATTTTAATCCCACCTATAGTGTCAGTCTTAAGCCATCGTCATTCTTAGGTAATGATTATGAGCGAAAATCAGAAATCAAAGGGTTTTTAAAGGCTGTTGATACCTTAATCACTATAGAGAATAACAAGCTCTACAACTTTAGGAATTCAAGTATCATAGTCCCTTTATTAAATAAACTCACTGCACTTTCTAACTCCAATGCTAATAGTAAGCATGTATTACTATACAGTGATTTATTTGAATACTCAGACATCTATAATGTTTATGACTATAAAAGTGAAATACAGCTACAAAAGCATACATCATCTGTGGCTGAGTTATTCTCTTCAAGACTAAACATACCTGATTTAAGTGGTATTACTCTACATATCGTGTATTACCCAAAAACCAAGTCTCAAAATAGACTATTCCAAAAAATGGTTAGAGTCTATCGTGAATTGTTTGAGGATTCTGGACTGACCATCAAAATAGGAATCGATAATCGTGTGCTATGAAACATTCAAAAACCACACGCATCATTAAAGCATTGCTTAGCCTTTGCTGGAGACTGTTTATTAATGGATTGTACCTGCTCGCACGTTTGTGTGAGTGGCTACTCTCCCTGTTCAATGACTTTTTACGTAAACACCTTTAAAACTTAATATTATGAATTTTATATATGACTTTTTGGACCGCTTAGAAGATGCCCTTAAAACTGGATTCGATGAGCTTATCAAAATAATAGATGCCAATGATGAGTATAATGCAGAATTTAGAAAAGCCTCTGAGCTAATTCGCAAATCAAACAAAGGCTGGAGTATAGATGGGCGTCGATTTACCGATATGGATACCGCAAGACGTAACCTACTTATTGTCGCCAATTCTGGCCTCGGCAAATCACAAACCCACGTATTACCAACGATATTAAATGCATCTTCATCCATGTTGATTAATGACAACTCGTCTGAACTTGCTACAAGTATTCCGTATTTACAATCCAAAAGCATAGATACATATATACTTAATCTTTTGAAAAAAGGAGAGGTATACATAAACGTCTTAGACGGACTTTTAGGAGATGTGGCTGGTATCCGTAGGGTTTCAAAATCTATTATTGGCAAACCCTCAGGAGGTGAGAATAATTTCTTTACTATGTATGCTGAAGATTGTTTATCACTCTTTATCCAGCATGTTTTAGAGGCGGAACCAAAGGTTCATGCCAATTTGGGGAATGTCTACCGACTTATCTTAGAATACCAAGCAAATCCAGAAGTCGTTGAACGCTATATGGCAGAAACGGCCTCTCCAGATGTCTGGCGAAAATTTCTTGCCCTATCCAAGAATTCTGAAAAGACGCTTAAATCTATTATTGCTACCTGCTTGTCGGAACTGTCATGGCTTGGTGAGAATCCCGTACTGTGCGACATTACATCTTGCACAACCATTTCTTACAAGCAATTTCGTGAAAAACAAACCGCACTGTTTATCCAGTCGCCACCAAACGATACGTTTTATGCCAAGATGATTGCACTTATATTTCAAAGTTTCTATCGATTTGCTTTTTCGTATTTACCAGATCCAAATAAGGAGCTTGATATTCTGATGATACAGGATGAATTTTCCAGCCTAATCCCTGGACTGCCTGACTATAGTCAAATCATATCAAATAGTAGGAAATTTCTTATACCTCAAGCTATTATACTGCAAGATATTTCTCAATTATCGCCGTTTGGTCAGCTTAAAGACAACATCATCAGCAATTGCTATGTGAAGTGTTTTTATGGAGGTATTGATTCTAAAAAGGCTTTGGAAATCGAACGTATGTTAGGGAACTACAGTTATGTAGATAAAAAGACCAAGCAGACGAAAAAAAGACCGCTTATCTATGCCTCAGAGATTCAGCAATTGGATGGTGAGATTTTAGTACTCAGTAGTAATAAAAAACCGATTAAAACTAAGATTACCCCAGCCTATAAACAGCCAAAGCTTCAGAAATGTTTAAAAATGGAATCTCCTGTAGCTGAACATCCACCTGTTGAGTACGGCATTCAGTATATCGATTTGGACCCGTACCGTGAACCAACAAATATTGATAATGATGAGCTATAATTCCATACACGAGTATTTAGACCATGTTTTTGCTGATAGTTCCAATCCAAGTACTGAGGAAATTATTGCTGCTAAAAAGCAGTATTGGAGACAGTATTTAAACCATTATCAGCAAAAGCGTCGGTCACGCATCAAAGAATATACTTTAGGTTTTGATGCGGAGAAGATGCAATGTATCCATAGGAAACGAGGTGGATTAAGCGTCTCTGAATTTCTATACCACTGTGTGTTCTCAGCATTGGAATCTGATAAGACTATAGATACTGGTCAGTTAAATACGATTTGTAATCAACAACAAGAAATCATAGGACTTTTAGAGGAGATTATTGACAATGATGCTACAGAAATGACAGCGTCTTTGTTGGATAAAATGGAAGTCTTAGAAGTACAACTTTTACAATTGAAATAGTCATGATTATTAAAGAAAAACCAATTAAGAATTATAAAGGATTGGAAGGTGTACTGCGGTATATTTTATCCAAAGAGGTAGATGATGGTTTTATCCATACACGTTTTATTGGTGGTGATAGAGCTTTTAAAAAACAAATGGAAGCAAGCGGAGATGATGCGCAAACCCATTCCATTATTGCAGAGCGTCGACTTCAGAATATGTTAGCTGTCTATAAACAAAATGATGCCAAGCGTATTCATAAACGTTCCAACGAGACCAAGTTCCACCATTCTATTATTAGCTTTCATAAGGCTGATAAATTGAGTGCTGAAGACTTACTTAAAACTTGCAAGCAATTTATTAAGGTTCGTTATCCAAAATCTATTGTTTGCGGTGTTTCTCATCACGACAAATCTCACTTACATATCCATGTAATAGGTAGTCATGTCCAGCTATCTGGTGTTACAAATTACTATACCAAGAAACAGTTCTCCGAAGTAAAAAACCGTATGGAACTCTGGCAGGATAAAGAATTGAATGTCTCTCATAGTAAGGTTTTACATGTAAAAAAAAAGAGCAAAGCCTACTTAAAGATGCGGAATACCAACTGAGCTTAAAAGGTCAATTAAGTGAAAAACAACAGCTCAAGCTGTATTTGGCAGAGGCGTTTAGTAAGGCTTCTTCTAAGGTGCAGTTTTACAAGCTTTTACAACAGCAAGGACTACAACTCTACTTTAGAGGAAAGGCTCCTGGAATTATTGGAACAAAAAGACGCTATAAACTCAAAACATTAGGCTATTCTTTACAGCGTATTGCACTTTTAGAATTAAGCCACAAAGAAAAACAACAACAGTTATCACGATTGGCTCAGTTAAAATCAAAAGCACCTGAGCAGGATTTAGATATCGATTATTAACCTTTAAAAACAAAATATTATGAGACCTAAAATTTCAAGAAGCAACATTAACTATGTATTAGCTCAGCAATATGGTTATGCCAGTATGAATCAATTTTTTAAACTCACTGAAGATCATCCAAAGCACAAGGAAGCAGTCGTAAAGCACATCATTAAAGAATTTACGGGGTATTACTTTAAAGACGCCAAACTGCAATGTTATAATCCCTACACAGGAAAACATGAGGCCTTACAAATTAAAAGTTTCAAACATGTACAGACACGTGAAGAACTATTAAAGGAACTTATGATGCTACATAAAACCCGACAGCAGATGCTGATTCAATCTCGAAAACGCATCCTAAAGCTCTCTAAACAAAAGACACTTGAGCGTGATGTGGATTTGAAAACAACTATTGATAAATCATCTTCTAAACGTTTACAACAGTTAGACAAGGATAGAGATATTGGAGATAAAGAGCCAGAGCAAGAACTCTGATATTTTTAGAAATACAAAAGAACAAGACAGGACAAATTCATTTGCTCCTGTCTTCTTTTTTTGTGGGGATACCTAAGGGGTTTACCCTTTAGGCAAGATGTGTTTTGAAGCGTTATTCTGAATAAACACAATCTTGCCTTTGGCAGTAGCCAAAGCCTTGATATGTCGAAAAAGCTTGCAAGCGACTTTCGTCTATATCAAGACTGATGTCCGAAAAGTCCGTAGACGACTTCGGACATCTGCTGTCTAAAGGACATTACTAATTTTATATATCTTCCATTTTCCACCCTGTATCATAGAAGGTAAAATTTGCTGTTGCTTCATTAATACCTTCTGGACACTTGGACTTTTTATCACGGATCAAATGAAAAACTGTTGGCTTGTTTTCATATGTAAATCGAACGGTTGCCGTCTTTGCTTCTTCATTTAAAGAGATACCTATAATCTCTAATACATTTGCTCTTGATACTAAATAAGCATAACCTGCCTTTTTGTATTCAGCTTCCGCTTTTGCTGTAGGTTTCCACCGAAATTCTGTGGTCGTATTAAAGTGACCACGAGCGACTCGCTTTTGTTCTATTTTGATAAGTCCCGATTGTTCCAACTCTTGAAAGCCGAACATAATCTCATCGTGATTTGTCCAATGCGAGAGGGTTCGTTGTTGTACGATAGTTACACAATCGTCTTTAAAATTATCTTTTAAGATAGCAAGTGCTTCATCATTGGATAAGTTTACTTGAGAGGAACAGCTTACCAATGATAGCAGTAAACTGAATGATATGAGTAGTTTTTTCATAGTTGTAGATTTATAATTAAATACCGTATTTATTTTTGAAGTTGCCAGCCTGTATCGTATAACACAAATGTTACCTCAGCTTCAAGATTTGATGTGGCATTACAACTTCCTTTTCTACCCAATACAATAGGTTTAAAAGGCGTCTCTACCATATTATAAGTGAATTTTACTTGAGCGGTTTTGGCTTCTTCGTTAATAGAGATGCCAATGATTTTCTGTACATCTGCTTCTGTTATCTTATACAATCGTTCGGCACTACCTCGGTAAAGCTCAATGGTTTTTTCATTGGGTTTGAATACATAATCTTTATACGTTTTCTTTCCTCTCCCATAATGTTGATTCTCTTTGATAACACCAAGATTTTGTTGCTCTAACTCACGGAGATATAAAAGAGTGGCATCGGGAGATGCATTGTTATACAAACTCGTATGAGCCTGTATTCTACTTTCGCAGAAGTTGCTATACTCTGATGTTAGTATTTTTA
The DNA here is from genome assembly GCF_014635865.1 of Winogradskyella haliclonae. Lineage (GTDB taxonomy): Bacteria > Bacteroidota > Bacteroidia > Flavobacteriales > Flavobacteriaceae > Winogradskyella > Winogradskyella haliclonae. Next base: position 21,407 of record NZ_BMDQ01000006.1, read on the forward strand.
AGGCTTCATCATTGGAAAGATTCACTCCCGAAGAACAGCTTATCAGTAGAACTACAACACAAAATGATAATAGTATTTTCTTCATAGAATTAACGCTTTATAATTTCTGTATTGACGTAGCTACAAATTCAATAATCTCAATACCATTGATGATATATTTCTGTACTCGTGTACCGCCACGCAATTGGATTTTATCACCACGCTTTAAATCAAATATGATATCGCTTTTATCTTTAGGGATGAAGACATAATCGCCAAGTTGACCGCCACCGAAAGGTGCATCTTTTGGGGTTCCGCCAATAGGGATAACTTGAAAGACCACGTGACCTTTGGGTACTTTGGTGGCTTCGTTACGTGCTTTGCCAGCACTATAAAATTCAACTTCAGTAATGATATCTGCACCGATATAGTCTCGTGCATACGCTGGGTTTACGACTTTGGAATAAGCCACTTCAGTACCCGCAGGAACAGACGATGTCGCTTTAATGGTTTTAGTTGTAATGCAACTGGTTAAGGAAATAGCAATGAAGAGTGCTAAGGCTCTGGAAATGATTCTCATAATGATATTGTTTTAAAATTTAACAAAGACAAACATAGAAAAATAGTGTTAAAAAACACCTAATAAGGAACACTTATTTAGCGGTTGTTTAATAAATGGACTTAAAACAGTTTTGTGATATGGAAAATCACGAGACATTTAAAAAAGAGAATCTTAACAAGCTGAGTAAACGGCTCAAGGAGATACGCATTGCAAAGGGATATCATAACTACGAACAATTTGCTTTTCAGCATAATATTTCACGATCGCAGTATGGACGGTATGAAAATGGACAGGACATCCGCTTTAGTTCACTCTGTAGAGTTCTGAAAGCATTGGATATTACTTTGGAAGAGTTTTTTGAAGGGTTTGAAGATAAATAAAAAAGAACTATATCTCAAGTTCTAATTTATTAAACAAATTGTATGTAGCTTTTTCAAAAACAAACCAAACAAATGTGTTTTTAATAGTGTCTTGGGTAGTTGGATTTTGATTTGCCAATGCATTAAATTCTTTTCGTAAGAGTTCGATTTGATCTTTGTTTGTTTCAAATAATATTTCAACATCAAAATTATCGATGAAATAAATAGTCATTAAGCAAATGTTGTCTTGAAACAATTTATCAATGAGGGTACTTTGGATATTGTAATTGTTGAGTGCTTTCACAGCCAACTGTTTTTCAATCGTATTTTCTGTCTGATTAGCAATAGTTTCTAATTTGTTTTTAAGTTCATAGTTAGTCATAGTATTATATAAAGATTAACGAATAATACGCTGACATAGAAAAGCCCAGTGGCAAAGCTTTTTTGACAAGGAGGAATCCATTTAGGAGCATTCCTTGCGAAAAAGCTGTACTGGGCTAATGTCGAAGTAATTATTTGTTCTTTATATATGGATAGGAATAACTTTTAAAAACAAAGGGGCATTGTCATAAGCGAAAAGAATATTGTATGCAGAAATCATATTTTAACAAATAATTAAAATTCGTAATCAACGAATTTTTGTATATTTGTATGTGAACAAAATTAATAATCATTTAATAATCAAAAACCATGAAGAAATGTAGAAACATCAACACAAAATTGAAACGTAATGGAAAATATTTACGAGATTTCAGAAAAGTTCAAACAGCTTGGACAAACAATGAATGATTTTTTAATCAAAAATCGCAACAACTTTTCAGAAAAAGATTTTAATGACCTGGGAGACTTAACAACACAATGTTTCCAATTATCTGACAGAATTATTACTGACCATGCAGATGAAGGAATAGCAAAAACGTGTTTTGAGCACATTGTCAAAGAAATCAGAAGAATTTTAGACGGTAGATGAAGCAATACCTGTCTTTACACTTAAAATGTATTATATATAATCATGGTAAAGTAATTGCTTTAAACCATAATTTATGAATACAAAAAAATTAAATATAGCCGAGGCCTTAGAATCTATTAGATTAGAACGAGGTGTAAACAAAAAAGAGTTTTCCAGACAATGTGGAATCTCTAATACGTATTACTCTGATATCCTTAATAGAGGAACAAGTCTTAACGTAGAAACGTTAAATAAAATTTGCGAAAGTTTGGAGATCCCTTTAGACGTATTCTTTTTCAAAGCTTTAAATGAAGATACGATTAAGGATCCGACAAAGAAAAAGTTAATTAAAGAGATAAGACCTTTGATGAACGAAATTGCAGATTTATTGTATAATTAGTAGTCGACGTTTAGCTATTAACGATAACCGCTTACAGGTAGTAAGCGGCTTTTTTATTTTTAAACATTACCTTTTTTTGAAACTCGATAGATTAGGCAACACTTCCATATTTCCTATCCTACTTGAATTACTAAGCTATTTTTATACTTATTCGATGAAATACCCGATTACAGGTATTTGCTTAATCATTTAAAAATCATAGATTTACATATTAAATATCAACCATTACTACCAACTATGTCTATATTCAAATTCTATTTTAGTTTAGCTTTAATCACGATACTCTCATTACAATTAAGTTCACAAAATGTTAAAGTAATTGATTTATCTTCTGGTCAAGGAGATGTTATCTCTAAGACTATAGTGGCAAATAAAGTTTTTACAATCAAAATCAAGAATAAACTGATAAATGAAAATTACACTTATGAGATTGAAAAAAAGATAGCGGTTATTCCATCTCTCAATTTTCCTGATACACAATTTCAAACTGTTGGTCCTCAAAGTGAATGTGAAAAATTCAGAAATACGATTGAAGACTTCATAACTGGAGATTCTAATGATGAAACTCAGATGCCTGAGAAAATTAAAAAGTTTGAGGAGAAAATAGAAGCGTTTAAAAAACAAGAAATTAAGGATTGTGATAAAGATGAATTAGTGAAATCAGCAAATTATGCGATTCAATCCACTGTAAAAGAATTTTCAGAAGAATTCGTCTTAAAAAAAGGTGAAGAATTAGAAGTAACTATTACCAGAATTAAAGACTCAAAACCTTTAGTATGGAAGTATATTTTTAAGGCACCAAAAAAGGGAGAATGGCAGACTTCCTATGGCTTCTCATTTATTATGGATAGTTTTAATAAAAGAGAAAATTTCTTCTTGCAAACGACAACCAACATGACTACGGGTAATAGTGAATTTGTTGTTACAGAAAAAGTTGATCGCCAAAAACTTGAGTTTGTACCTTCTGTCTTTTTTAGTTGGCTCAAAAACACTAATGCAGACTTTCAAGTGAGTCTCTCTGGTGGTCTGAGCTTCGATTTTGAATCTCCAACAGCATTTTTGGGATGTTCAATTTTTTATAATCGAAACTTAAGTTTAACACTTGGCTTAGTTGCTCATAAACAACAATTTTTAAGAGGACAATATAATGCCGGAGATGTATTAACAGAATCTATATCTGAAGACCAATTGCACGAAAATGTATATACATTTAATCCGTTTCTGTCACTAAACTTCAACTTAAGTAAAAACCCATTTAAAAAAGTTGAGGAATCAGAAACAGAAAATAACTAAATATAATCTTTTGGGGGCTTTTAAGCCTCACGAGGTACCGCTGGACCTTTGACTGAAGAACCATTTTCTGGAAAATGAGTTTCAAGAAATCTCATTAAATCTTGATGAATATTTTTTGAATCAATACGATTGAATACATATCTGATGTTACGTTGTTTCTGAGAATACACCAATGCAAAAACTAAAATTGAACCAAACTTGTCTGAAGCCATATATTCTTCAATTGCACCATTTAAATTATCTAAAAGTACTTGCCAGTCATCTGTATCATCCAACGAAAACAAGAGGTTTGTTACATCCAAAAATAAGGCACATTCGAGGTTGGCATAGGGTTTAGCTTCTTTCTCTTTTATTTTTTCAATAACCTTTTTCTCAAAACGTTCTACAGTTTTTGTGCCTCCACGAGAGTGAAGACCGCTACACTCCACAGTAGTATTTCCAAAATCCGATATGTTGAAATCAGGACTTTCGCTTTTTTCAAAGATTACTTTATCACGCACAAATCTGCGAGCTATATAAATTTCAAATCGAAATCCATAGAATGATTTATCATCGTCTTTTGCTTGACGTAGGTCTTTAATGAGCATATCAGCTGTATCTGCATTAGAGCCACTCTTAATGACCTTTAAATTATGAAGAAGATACTGGAGCCTTAGCTGATGAAGGTTATCTCTAAGGTCAATTCCATTTTTCTTTATCTCGTTATGTATAACTTCAAATTGATATTCTAATACACTTGATGAATCCGTAATATCTAATTCGGTATAGAGATTGTTTTTTAATTCATCGATTTCGTCTAAATAATTTTGTTTAAAATCACTCATATCCAATAGTATTTGTAATTAAGCTTGAGGTTCTTTGTAGAATTTTTGACTATTTTAATGTGTCTATAATTAAATTGTCATTTATTAATTTTTTGACTTTATCATTTTGAAATAATTGATAATCTATAGTTTCTATGAATTCACTATAGTCTGTTATATTATTATCTTTTATCATTTTAATATTACTCCAATACTCTTTTCTATTCTTTTGGGGTATAGAATGCTTTTTTAATTTTAAAATATAATCATCTATTCTGACTGGAATAATACTTTTTTCCCAGGTTTTATCGTATTTGGCTCTGCAATTTGATAATTCAAATTGGCATGCTTCGCTTCTCAATGAATTTTTTGAAGCTATAAACACCAACATATCTCTCTCGGCAACTTCGTCAGCCATAACACGTTTTAAATTTTTATGAGGATCGTCTATCTCAAATAAGAAAACATCAATACCATTTAATCTTAAGAATGAATAAAGTAGCATAGCAAAAGAACTATCCTTAAAACTGTAAGAAATAAAAACAGATTTATATTTTTTTCTCAAAGGCTGTATATCAAGAAAATCAATCAGTTTAATAATTTCTTCGTAAGAATCTAAATATTTAGAATTAGTAATAATTGAATAAAAATTGGATTTAGATGGAATTACACCCTTACTCTTTAATGTTTTAAGGATTGCTACAGTACCTGTAAATCTGTATTGCTTAGCCAAAGCTACAGCTCTTGATAATGATTTCTCTCCAAATTGTACTAATTCTTCAAATAATCTATTTTCTGTTTTATCCAAAAACCTCAATCTCCTCTTTGGAGATTGAGCCCTTAGCACTCTCAGAGCTTGAATATTAATAAAGAGTTCTAATATTTTTTTGGGATTACCATCCTTATGAAATAACTCTTTCCCGCTTTGCTTAGAGTATTTAAAAAATTGATAAATCCCTTCTACAAGATAATCTTGCCTTAGCCTGTAAAACTGATATTCGTCATTAGACTTGGTTCTTATGACTGTCCTTGAAGGCTTGAGTGTTACATTTTTCCCTGTAGGAGCAATAATTAATCCATAGTTCTCTACATTAAGCTTAAGTCTCAAAATATTTTTTGACTTGAGATTTTCTATTGGGCTTAGTAAAAATCTATCGGTTAAAGTGGGCATACATTTAGATGTTGGCATTGATAAATTTTTTGAAATTTTTGCCAATTCAGATTTTGAAATAAATCGTTTAGAATAATAGACCAATTTATCTGTTAAATCATTTTTTGAAGTATAGTTATCAAAGATATTTTGAGGGTAATAACCAAAACTCAATACTTCAGAGTACATAATTACTTTATTAATAACCTCTTTATCTTCAGTATAGAATAAAACAGAATTAGAATTTTCAAAATACTCTTTTAGTACTTTTTCTTTTTTGGGTACCGATTGATTATCTCTGTATATATCTAACTTTAAAGTTTCTCCGCTACTGTACTCAAAAACAACCTTATCGACATCATTAAAATCACTCCATTCTTGTTTAGGTGTCTGTATAATTCCTAAAAATTTATGTTTGTATAACTCAGGAATTAACAGAGTAACACAATCTCTATTCAAACCTATATGTACATGTTTGCACCTTGAGCTTTTATCATTTACAATAAAAGGATATCCATCACCTATGATATTATAAGAGTCATAAAAATCATTCTGATGAAATTTTTTCATCTCTTCATTCAATGTGGCATGAATTAAAAAATATTTATACTCGGGTATTGGAGCTGCGGAGAGACTATACTGACCAACTGGAAGAAATTTTTGAGTCATTACACTCTGATGATTCAAATCTACATAACCAATCAAACCAAGCCTATAGAAGTAAGAAAATACGTTATCAAATGAATAATCTGACTTTATCTTATTGTATATCTTAGTAGCGTCTTCAAATGTTATAACATTCTTTTTACTCAGTTTACACAGTTCCCAAAAAACATCTTCTTCAAAATAAGGAACTATTTCATTTTTTAAGTAGGTAAAAAGTCGGTGCCCAACTTCATTAACTACTCTGTGAACATTTGCAGGCGTTCTTTCATCAGGCTCTAATTTGAGTATTTTAGTTCCCATCTCAACAATCTCTCTTGGCCTGCCATAAGTATGCCTGTAAATGAAAGAAAATAGATCTTCTTGTTTTCTATCTCCATTAACGTCTTCAATAAAACTATGTTCAATCATTCCAAATCCAGTAAGCCTATTGAACTGGATATCCGATTTACATAATCGCTCTGGAGGAGTGGCGTTTATGTTTAGTAAGAATATTTTTTTTAAATCACTTTTTGAGTAATTTAAAAATGTAGAATAGTCGTCTAATTGTAATCTTGTAGCATCTTTATTGTTTACATAAGCTTCACTTCTAATAGAAACAAATATTTTCAAATGCTGAAAGCTGTTACATAAGTTTCTGGCAATTTGGACAATACTGATCTGTGCATTTATCCAAACCTTATGCGACAATACAGATGATTTTAAATCAGGTATTCTTAAGGACTCTCCTGTATGTTGTTCAAAGCCCTCATCTATATTATCAATAAAAATAGCTATTTGATTTATGCCTTCATCTGGTAGATTTCTTACTTTAGGTCTTAAATCTGTATTAACATATTTATAAATTTTATCGATAGCACCTCTGTTTTGCAAAACAGCAGTTAAAATCTCCCCAAGCTCACCAGCATTTCCTATGTAAGAGTTTATCTCTTCAGGGAGTCCAATTTTAAATCTTCTTAGGATTAAACACAGAATACAAAATTCCCATATTTTATCCCATTGCTCTCGAGATTTGAACTTATTGAGATCCTCTTTGGTAATAGAAAAACCTACTTTAGACAACTTTTCAGTCAATTTATCATCAGGAATAAATTTATACCCAGATTTTTCTCTATACAATTGACTTTTAGCTTTTAAGACTAAAGTTTTACCTAATCCTTTAGGTGCTACTAAAAAGAGTTTTTTATTATCACTTGAGTTATCTAAAAATTCCTTAATCTCTTTAGTGACAAGAATGTATTTGTCTAAATACTTAACATCAATATCCCCTATATCGATGTTATTGGCATCGATGTTCCAATAAAATTTACTCATAAAAATTAAAATTAATTGATTGGCTATTTAATCAATCCTGTGGGGGGTATATTTTGAAAGCTACAAATTTTTAAATTAAAACCCTAAAAAAATCTTTATTGTAGAAAAAAAGCCACATAAAAGTGACATAAAATTGAAGCCCAGCAAGCTTAGACTTTTCGAATTGTAAAACTAATTGTGCTTTTATATCCGAGTATCTGTCTTTGGTAAAACTCCTTTACTAGGCTTCAATAAATAACTTATTTAAAAAGTATATTAGCATATATATAAATTAAGTATAGTCTTGTAGTAGTTGTCTCTTAAGTTACGTTTAAATTACTCGTTTTAGATTAAATTATTCTTAAAATTTATCTTACTAAGCAATTGAATCTATTTATTATTGCGAATAGCACTCAACTCTTCAAGCCTACTTTTCATCTTAGTTTCTTGTAATTTCTCTACACGGTCTTTTTCAATAATAGAATCTAACAGTATCGTGACAACATTTTGATTGTACTCGCTCAGTGTCTCGATTTTCTCTAATTTATCTAAAACACTTTGTTCCACATCTTCTGCTTCACGAAAAAAATCAGCCATAGGCACTCCCATAGCATCCGCTAACTTCTCTAAGGTTGATAAATTAGGAGAGACTAAGCATGACTCTACTCTTGAATAGGTGGATGTAATAACTCCCGAACGTTCTGATACTACAACTTGAGACAGCTTTTTTTCTTTTCGAATTCGCTTTAAGTTTTCTGAGAGCACGTTTTGATAATGTGTCATAATGCACAATTTATTAAAAATTTATTGATTGTAAATGTATTTATAATTATTTAAATTATCAAAATACACAAATTATTTTTCAAAAAAACGCTTTTTATTGTGCTTTATGCTTATATTTGAAAATGATTTTTGTGTAAAAGCATATACACCTTGAAGCACCTCACTATACATAATACCAATTTTATAACCTACAAGGACGATATGCTATGTATCGACCTACTTGGAGGGGTAGATATGTCACAGGTAGAACGTATGATATGTATGCTTCGAATTGCTTATGAAAATTATCCGTTTTACAGAACCACATTGGATTTGTATAGTGATAACCAAACTGAACGTCTTACACGATTGCTCTGCGATAAATGGGAACTGCCTATGAACCAAGTATCTCGTTCACTACATACGATGGTATTGGAATTGGAGACATACCGCTTAGAACAATTAAAATATAAAGGTTCTCAAGAACAACTCCAGCCGAGCCTAAGTGATGAAGATCGTGAGCAGGCACTACAACTTCTAAGCTCTGAAAACTTACTCAATGAGGTTTTAGATAGATTACATACCATAGGCATTATTGGAGAAGATACAAACGCCAGTATTCTATTTATGACGTTGGCATCACATAAGTACAGCCATCCATTTTCGGCAGTCTGCTTGGCGAAGTCTATTTGGGATAAAAGTGATGTTCTAAGAAAGCTATCAGATTGTATGCCTTATGGGTCTTACAGTTATCATAATCGTATCTCAAGTAACGCACTATATTATTTTGACAGTCATGCTATTCAAAATAAGGCTTTAATCATTGAGGATTTGGAATGGACACAAGAAATGCTCAAGCCCTTAGCAACATTACAAACCCAAGGACAACTCACTAATACACGAGCCACCAAAGATAAACACGGTATGCTACAATCCACCACATTTAAAGTGGTGGGAAAATTATGCTTACTGGCTTGTGCATCAATAGATAAAAACTATGAGCATTTAGGACTCCCATTTTTAATGCTTCACCTGAATAACAGTAGTGAGCAGGATTTAGCGATTATGGATTATCAGCAACTTATCGCTACAGGAGAGATTGCACCTACAGCTATTTTACAAGCACAGCACCAACTGGGTTGTCTTATCAGTGCATTGGATAATGTTACAGTTGTAAATCCCTATGCTACTTTAATCAAACTACCTGATACGATTTCCAATCCAAGAGTATCATTGATGCTTCTATTAAATTTCATTGAGGTTATTACCTATTTTCATCAGTACCAAAGAGAAAGCTATGTCGATAAGACTACTGGGGAAACAGTAGTCATAACACATCCCGATGATATTGCTTTAGCATTTAATTTACTTAAAAACACTTTACTTAGAAAAGCAGATGAACTTCATAAAGCAACACGCCAGTTTTACAATTGGCTTAGCACATATCTAAAAGATATGCATGACGCATCCAATGAAGAATCTACACCTCAGTTTACGGCTTTAGATATTAGAAAAGCAAAAACTATTCATCCACGAACATTGAACCGCTACTTACAGGAATTAAAGCTCTACCACTACATTGAAGTGATTGGTGGAAATAAACATCGTGGGGGCTACCGCTACCGACTTATTGATTTTGACAATCAAGACCAGGTAGATTCTCAAATACAAGCCAGCCTCAAAACAACACTTAATAACATTAAAAAGACAGACACGTCTCCAGTTGGACAGTTGGACAAAACCCTGCTGTCCAACTCTCAAACCCACACCAACTCTAAGAAAGGCAGTAGGACGACAGTAAAAGAAAAACCGTAGGTCATAATGAGTCTAAACGCCACATATCAATCCATTTTAGAAGAATTCAAACAGTATCTTCAAACACTTGGATTTGCTGATTCTACGGTTTACAACTATCAAGGTTATCTGACACAATTTTTTATCTATTTGCAACAGCGACAAATCAGTCATATCGGTCAGCTTAATGCTCAGTATTGCTATGACTATTTTGAATACTTACAAAAACGCCCAAACCTTAGACGAACACACCGCTCACTATCAAGCTCCCATTTAAATCGCACCTTTGATGCTATTGATAAGCTCTGTGAATTCTTACACCACATGGGTAATGTGTCAGCACCAACACCGCCAAAATATCGGGTCAATAGTGTAAAAACAACTCAAATAAAAGTTCTTACCAAAGACCAAGTAAAACTTCTTTACGATGCTGTTGGGCATACTTACGGCTACAGACGTTTTCAAATACGACAACCCTATCAAGCGGTACTACTTATGATACTTAATCTTTGTTATGGGTGCGGGCTGAGACGACGTGAAGTGGAAAGACTATCATTACTGGATATTGATTTTGATAAAAGTGTGTTACATATTCGCAGTTCAAAAAGCTACAAAGACAGATTTGTGCCTATGAGTACTTCTGTGAGGAAGCATCTGATGGATTTTGTATATAACCATCGTCGTTATTTTCATAAGCGTCCTACTATGTTATTTCCATTCTCACATGGATTTATTGCGAATGCTATTCATATTCTACAAGAGGCGTGTAATGATGATGAGATAAAAGCTCTGCATATACATCCACATTTACTGCGTCATTCCATCGCCACTCATCTATTACAAAATGGTATGCAGATAGAATATATCCGCCGTTTTCTTGGACATAGCTCCTTGGATACAACACAACTTTATACCCATATAGCAAATGACCTTTAAAGACTACTTGCAACAGAAAGACTTGATACCGCAAACCTTAAATCGCTATCTAAGGGAGATAAATAAGTATATCTCCTTTATAGAATCTAAAGGTATTTCTATATACGCTATTGAGAAAAAGCACCTATTGAGCTATCTAAAATATGTAAGAGAACAACGTAATGCTTCTAATGGCGTCATCTACAAAGTGTTTACCATCATAAGGCATTATCATGCTTTTCTAAATCTAAGCTATGGCTGTTTTGATATTACATTTTCGATTAAAATACGAGGTGCACATCCAAAACGCTTGCGTTATTTGTTTAATGAAGAACAACTGCAACAGCTTTGTGAAGATTACTTACATTATGTGAGATTATTTAAACCAACTAAAAATCATTTGGCCTATGATGCTGATTACAAAGGGTTATTACAGCGACGCTATATTGCTTTTAGTTTGGTAGTCTATCAAGGTCTAAAGCCTAAAGAGATTATTAAACTGGAAAAGCAGGATTTTGATTTTACTAAAGGTACAGTTCGTATTAAAAGTGCGTTAAAGTCAGCAGGGCGAACTTTGCCATTAAATGTGTCTCAGATTGGTGTCTTGTTACAACATTTTAGTACTGAGACTACGATTATTACCAATCATTTGAAACAGTTTGAATACATCAATAGTACGCTCAAATCTTTACATCCTAAATTTGAAAGTGTAACTCAGATTAGAGCTTCAGTCATAGGCAATTGGATCAAACAGCATGGGCTTAGAAAGGCACAATACTTAGCTGGGCATCGTAAAATACTCAATACAGAAGAGTATCTCGAAAATGATTTTGAAGGGCTTAAAAATCAATTGGATGCCTTTCATCCTTTAGGGTAATAGGTTTACTGTGGTCTTTTAAATATTGAAGTCATTAAGGTTAAAAAACCTTTTAAAAACAGTTTTTTGCCTGTTTAGCAAAACATACTGTAATGCTATATTTGATTTATGAGTTTACTAAGAAAGCCCTTGTATAAAGCGATCAAAGTGTAACGAAACCAGATAAATCACGTCTAATATTATGAATTTGGCATAGTATTAGTATGTTAGGATAATACGTTCTTTTACATTGTATATTGGCATAAATTTAAATATCTTGTGACGGTTATTTGATGTTAAAGTTTTCAAAAGCGATTCACTTTTAAGTGAATTTTTTTTGGAATTCACTTAAAAGTTAATATGTTTGTCCTCGAAAAGTTTTCTGATGAAGAAGAAAAAGTCGCTTTCTACACGGTAAGAAGTGATGAGGAATCAGAGTTTTCAGAGACAGAAGATTTTTTGATTAGGATGCGTCAAAGTGATTATGTGCAACAATTTCATGAATTAATGGAATTCACTTTTGAGATTATCGGAAACCAGACTGGTGCTCATGAGGATTGGTTTAATAGATTTGAAAGAGTTGCAGAAGCTTTACCTCCTAAGAAAGATTGGAAAACGAAACAACAAGCACATACCAATGAAATTAACTTCGACATCTTCAATAATAAAGTTAGGCTCTACTGCCTACGATTATCGGATTCAGTAGTCGTGCTGTTCAATGGTGGGGTAAAACTCACTACTGGCAGAGCTGAAGACGACCCAAATGTTAGCATTCACTTCAGACAAGCTAACACTTACGCACAACGTATTTATGATGCCATAAGCGATGGAACGATTGACATCCAGCACAAATGTGTGGTAGGATATGATGGAAACGATAATAACATTTACATTTGAATAATGAGAAATAAGATTTTACAAGAAGTTTTAAACGAAATTCCAAAAGAGACAAAAATATTTGTGAGATTATACACAGATATCGTAACAAGAATAAACCAATTATTGGAAATGAAAGGTTTGTCTCAAAAGGATCTTGCTGAAAAGTTAGATAAAAGACCTTCAGAAGTCAACAAATGGTTAAAAGGTGAACACAATTTAACCTTAAGGTCGATTGCTAAAATGCAGTCGGCACTGGAATCTGATATCATAAATGTACCTTACACAACGGCTTTCGTTTCTAAAGATGCTAAAGAGTATTCTTTCAAGACTTCTGTAACTGTTTATAGAAATCAAGACAAGAAAATTACATCTTTAGAAGACGAGGAAAAAGTCTATTCTGGTGAAGTGAAAATCTCAGCATAAACGAGGTCTATTATGTCAGGTAAGTTCGATGCATCCTTATTAGAGATAAGGGATTTAAAAATTATCAAAGGAGAAATAAACGCACCCTTTGAATTTGATACAGAGTCTATCAATAGTTATGCAACTGATTTGTCTTTTGATGCATTCATATCGAAAGAAAAGAAGATTGTTAAAACTGAAATAGGCTTTGATATTCAAACACAAAGTAGTGCTGACCAAGAAGAGGCAATTGCTAAATTCGTATTGGTCTATTTATTCCATGTGGAGAACTTGGACTTGATTTTAGATTTTGAAGCTACAGATGATAAGGTAAATATTAATGAGAGAAACCTTATGATGGCTATCGCCGCTATTTCATTTTCAACTTCAAGAGGAGTGTTAATGACAAGGCTTCAAGGAACAATTATGAAAGACTATATTTTACCTATCATTGACCCTAAAGAAATTAACAGGAAATGATATAAAATTTAAGACATAAATTAAACGAGCAACGATTTTTAATATCGTTGCTTTTTTTGTTTATTTGAAATCTTAGACGTTCTTTTAAAATACTGAAAATAAATTACTTAGGAGTTAACATCACTTAAATTTACCAACTCAAGTGACTTTAAATGGTGGAAATATTCAGTACATTTATGATGCGACTGGTGTTAAACAAAAAAAGATAGTGAGTAACGGTACCACGACATACTATGCAGGCAACTATATCTACGAAGGCAGTGCCCTTAAGTTCTTCTCGCACCCAGAAGGTTATATAGAGCCTAATGGCAGTAACTTTGATTATGTATACCAATACAAGGACCATTTAGGGAACATACGTCTAGCTTACTCAGACGCCAACAATAACGGTAGTGTTAATAGCTCAGAAATCAAAGAAGAAAACAACTACTATCCTTTTGGCTTAAAACATAAAGGGTATAATAATGTGGTGAATGGCACCGACCATCCGTATGGGTACAATGGTATTGAAGAAACGGAAGAACTTGGATTAAATGTCTTAGAGATGGATATGAGACAGTTTGACCCAGCAATTGCTCGTTGGACAGCAATAGACCCTATTACACATTTTGAGTATTCACCTTACCAAGCTTTTGATAATAATCCAGCATTTTGGGCAGACCCGAGTGGTGCAGATTCTGAGGGCATTCGCCTTCAAGACTCAGACGGGAATTGGCACACGATTAGTCAATCCGCTGGAGTAAGAGTATATACAGCATCAGATGAAGAAGAATGTCCAAGTTGTGAAACGGAGGAAGATTGGAAAGCTTACTATTCACAAGCTGAAAATACGGCAGCGATGCTTGGGGAAGATGCTTGGGGGTATGGTGAAAGATTAACAAGGTCGCGTGATGAAGACGGACATACTTTATTTTATTTAGATGGAGAATTACAAGATTTAAGAAAATACGATAACAAAGCTGAAGCAATTTTTTCTGTAGTTGACGTAAATTTATTCTTAATTAATACCTCTGTTAGTATATTAAAATATTTTTCTTTTTCAGATGATGTCGGTAGAAGCAGTAAAGTTTTAGGGTCATCTGTAGATGATTTTGTTAAAATGCTTAAGCCTTTAGATGATTTAGATTCTGCAAGAACTTTATATAGAGGGACGACAGGAAGCGAAAAAGGAGCTGCTACAATGTTTTTAACAGATAACTCGCAAGTAGCTGCTACATATGTGAAAAATGGAGGTAGTGTTATGTCATTTAGAATTTCTGACTTTGCTATCAAAAAATTAGAAATGTTAGGTAATTTAGCGCAGAAAACTGGTATGCATGGGCAAACAGGTGCTATAAATACAGAGTATATGTTCTCTGGAAAAAATCTGATAGAAGCATTAATGAAAATAGGTAAATAAATGAAAGATTATTGTTGTCAAAAATTTAAATTTTATTCAACAGGGAATTCAGAACTAGGCTTAAATATTAGAATAATTAAGCCTAGTGAAGAAATGAATAATGAATCCTTAAGAAGAGGATTCCCAATTGAAAATAACAAATTATTATTTATAATGACCGAAGGTTATAAAAATAGATTGGATAATAATGTAAAGCATATATTTATCAATAATTGCCCTTTTTGTGGTACAGATTTGAAAAGTTTCTATAATGATGGAGAATTTATAAATGAAGATAATCATGATTGGTAATAAGAGTAGTTCTTTATTAATTGTCTTCTTTATTTTGGCTATAAGTTGTGCCAATGATTCAAAAAAGAATATAGGACATGGGAATTTTAAACTTATTAGAAGTGACTCAACTTTTGATGTACTGACTAGAGACTCAAATTCTCAAATTAGAGTTTTTAATAATTCGAACATACCTAAACAATTTTATAGTATCAATTGGACTTCTTGGAGAACCTATAATCAAATTATGATAAATCCAAAAAATAAATATGATTCTATAAAATTTAAAGTTGAAATAGATAGCATTATTAGTGATACTTTTTATGAATCTATATATAATAATAAAAATAACTTACGAACAATTAGGAAATTAATAAAATTTGAAAACTAAATCTGATAGTGTACTGAACTGGCTTGCTACGTTCAAATCACTTTTAAAATAACCTATCCCTTAATGGGAATTAATATAGAAACGCTCGTAACTACGGGCGTTTTTGTTTTTACTTAATTTAGTGACATGAAGGAAGAGAACTATATATCAACTTACACTAAAAAAAAATACTTTTACTGTATTATTTATTCTTATGTTTATTTATGAATCTTTCAGAATCTGATTTAACTTTTCCATTAGTAATCCTCATTTTCGTTATTGCTATTATCATTGCTTATATCTTGTCCTACTTTAGAACTAATGATAATGATAGTGACGATATATCGGATTTATTTGATTGATTAATAACTGCGGTGCTAAGTCCAATGTACTTTTAAAATAAACTGTATCATTTAAGGAAATAGTAAATCTAGTAGTTGTAGGTTTTTAAAATTAAGATTTGAGAAATATGAAAAGAAAATCTTTAATCACAATATTCATAATTTTAACTTTAGCATTCTTTTGTTTCAAGGCAATCAAATTATTTGGTAGCCTAACAGATAAAAAAATAAATTATGAAGTTCCTGAGGACCATAAATCTTTATTTGTAGATAGTCTTGAGATTAAACATTATTCTTCTATTTCTGACAAAGAATTAAATACTATATCATCTCATTTATATGAAAACAACAGTTTTGGCATAATCGTTTTTAAAAGAGCTTTTATTCAAAACGATATTATTTCAAAAATAAGTATAATAAATGAACGTAAAAATGAAGATAAAGGGCGTGTCTACACAGGCTCAATATTCACTGATGGATTTGGGTATTCATTTGAAGATAGAGGGGATTTAAATAATATAAATATATACATTGAAAATTTCGATAAATCTTTTTTGATAGAACAAACAGATGAAAAACTGTATTTATCATTTATTTTGAATAAAAATTTGTCTATTGAATATAATAACAGCGGAGAAATTGATCTGAATACAAAAAAACAACTATTTAACTCTAATGGTTATAATGAATTAATGATTTTAAAACGAAATAACTACTTATATTTTATATACTTAAGACCTTTTAAAGAAGGCTTAAAAGGACATTTATTATTAGATAAGTTAGTAGGGTGATGTAGGTAATGCTCTTCTAAGTCCAAAGCACTTTTGAACTAACGTGTCCCAGATAAGGGAATTGATATTGAAACGCTTGTAATAACTACGGGCGTTTTTGTTGCAATTGCACTAACCAAAAATCAAAGAACAATTAGAAAATGCTATTTATCATCGGTATCTAATATTTTGAACTCATAAAGTGTCATAATTATACAGAATAATAATAATTAACTGAATTTCATATAATTGAAAAGATTTTGTAACTTTAAATTGCTATTCTAAATTACTACCTCCCCTTCATTATTTTTTAACTAAAAAGTTAAGCATATAAATCGTGCTTTATGATTATTATATGGAGAAACTAATATTTTAAATAATAAACTATGACAAAAGTAAGGTTAGAATTCGATGAGATTAAAATTTACAGACCAAAAAAAAGATGGAAATTATACTTTATTGTTTTAGCGGAACATCCTACAGAAAAAGACAAATGGATTGTAAGCACTATTCCGCAAAAACCATTTAAACTATCTAAGCGACACGAAAACTCATATCAATTTGACACTGATCAAGAAGGGTCTGAAGGTCTATTTGTTTTAAGTAGAAATTTACCAAAGGATAGAGAGCTTAATGTACATGTGTACTTAAGGCACACTAGAAAATCTTTAAGGGATTTTGGGGAAATCTTAAAAGATATTGAAAAAGGTGTCGGGAAGGATGCATTTGGTATTGTAGAAGACATAGTCGGAACCACTGCTACACCTTGGTTAAAAGTCGCAAAAAAGGCTGTGCCACTTATAGGAAAACTTATATCGAAAATACCCGATAGAGATTTTGGTTTTTTGAGTGCATTTGAAAGGTTTGGAGAAGAATTTGAGGACGAGTATGAGATTGACCGAGAGAAAGATTTTACGGGTGATGCTTCATTAGTATATAGTTGGTCCCTTGACGAATGAATTCTCCAATAAAATTACAGATGAAAAAAAATACTACCTTATTTATAGTATATTTTCTACTCATTTCTTTTTCCTATTCTCAAAATCTTGAATCAACTATAAAGGAAGAGTTTGAGAAGCTAAAGCTCGTATCAATACCTAATTTCGATGTTGACTTAGAAATATCCGATTATGGTAAAATGATTTCCTTAAGAGAGGAGCAAAAAATAATTTTTAGTAAGGAACAGTTTTCAAAATTTGCTGCTAATCTGAGTTATCAAAGTAGGGAATATTTAGTCCGCATCTTACTAGCTCACGAGTTAGCTCATCAATTTCAATTTAATTGGTATAAAGGTAAAATTGAACTACAGGACACTCCTATACTAAGAATGTTACTTGAAGAGCAAGCAGATATACTATCAGGTTATTGCTTTGGGTACTTATTGATTCTTGATAATATTGCGGAGAATAATTTTAGCTTAATAGGAGCAGGCGGTGAAGACTTTAATATTGATGACATTTATTCCTTATTTGAATTAATATTAGAGATTGGTGTAGAGGAAAATACAATCGGAACTCACCCATCAAGAAATGACCGTTTGATGGGGTTTAAATTGGGTATGGATATTGGCATGATTCAATATTTGAAACAATTTGCGAAATCCAAACCTCATTTATATACCAGAAATGATATAGAAAAATTTAACAGGAGTTTAAAAGAAGCATATGAGATACATGATTATGATTATCTAAAAGAAAATATTTTTAATTGGTCTTATAAAATCTCTAAAAAGATTATAAATGTCGATACTGAAGCCGTTAAGAGCATTGTTTTCATGAATGACCCTAAAAAACAAAGAATTAAATGGCATACAACAATTGATTATCCTTTTGTGGATTATGACTTTGATTATATTAATATTTCTGAAAAGCCTATATATGTTGAAATGGAGATATACACTTCGCATGTTGATAGAAAAGATAAAAAGCTTGAAAAATACCACTCTAAAAGAAATTCGGATATATTTAAGTTTGTTATTAATCCAAAAAAAATTAAAAACATCAAAGGACGATTAAGGTGGGATAAGATGAAAAATGATGATTTTGATTTAACTGCACTTCCAAATGAAAAAATGCCTAGAATAGTTTTCCCTTCTATTCAAACTAATAGTGCATGGATATCATGTTCTTTTATTGATGAAAAACCATCAACACAGACTAGTCAAGAAGTAATTGATTTTCTATCCTTTGGTAAAATAAAGGACAAATCAATTTCAAAATTTAAATTAGGTCGAAAAATATTAAGTATAATAAGCGACTTTAAATATAAGCCCAAGAAGCTTTCAGTTGGAACAGGACAATATAGAGAGACCAATAACCCTCATCCATTAATCACTTATAATTCTCCTGTTGTTTTCGATAATAGAACTCAAAATAAAATGAAATATATTTTTCATAAAAAAACTGAGCTCTATTCTGACTCGTTCGTTATAGAATATGATGACTTTAATAGTAAAAGCAATGCTGTAAATAAATTCAATACAATTATTGACGCATTTGATTTAGCTCTTAATAAATACACTAAAGAGGTTGATATTTTTAATGAAGATGAAAGAGTTATAACTTACATTAAAGATAATTTATATATTGAAGTGGCTGTTTATAAATTCAGATATAGGGATTCGAATGAATATTTTTGGAGATTAGAAATTGAAATAACATAACTTAATAATGATTAAAATGAGAAAGCATATATGTATTTACCTAATGATTATCCCAATCTGGTCTTTTTCTCAAACTGTAGTAAAAGATAATTTCTATGAGGTTGCATTTAAAACACAACAGACAATGACCTACTTAGCAGAATCAATATATAAAACCAATAGTGTTGAACTCAGAAATTCTTTTGTTGAGTTAGAAGAAACCCACAACCGTTTATTTAAAATTTTAGTGGATTACTCAGAATCAGATAATGTTATTAGTGAGGATTATTTACTTTCTCTTGAAAATTCGCAAAAAGTATTAGAAGAGTTATCCAATCCATTCGAAGATATAAAGGCCTCATTAAGACTATTTGAAGCAATCAAGTATGACTATAAAGCTAAATTACAGTCTATAGATTACGGAATTAGTATCAGTATAAATGAAAAAGTAAAAGTCACAGTCAAAACCACCAAGTCTAGTGGTTATTTTGCTTACATTAAGTACTCATCTGATGAAAATATTAATATTAAGCGATTACGATTTAATAACCCAACTAATAATGCTGAAAGATATTTGTCCCCAGGCTATTATATAATATGGGTAGAAAAGGATAATAATAAAAGTAAAGAAAGATTTATCGAGATTACTAGCACAAATGAAGACCAGAACACCATTTATTTTGAACTTTAAACAGTTATGATAGTTGAAAAATTTAAAAATGCTTGGAAAGAAATTACTCTTTTAAGTACATGGATAGCGACAGTAGTAGGCACATTTATTATCCCATTACCTTCATGGACCAACAGTCCAAACACATCTCAATTTTATATCAAGTTTATAATATTTTTTGCCACAATCATAGCGGGCTTTTTAATATTACACACGTTTAGAAAAAAAATAGCTAAGTATTGGTCAAAGTTATCTGTAATATTTTTTTTATTTCTGACTTTAACTACAATTTTCTATTACTATTTTAGAGAAACTGCAACATTACCTTACGAAGGTAAAGATATTATTATTGGTGATGTCAGAATTGCTAATGACCCACTTACCAAAATTGAAAATAATGGAAACTTTCCTGTTAGTAGGACAGATATCATGAAACATTTTCAAGGAGAAAGTGAAAGGGTTTGGACTAAAGAAAGTATAAATAAAAATAGGATAATTTTAATCTTATTATTAGCGATAACATATACAATAGCAGCCTGCTTTATTATTTCCTTTTGTAATCTATTTATTTTATACAAAGAAAATAATCAATCTAAGGTCTCTAAAAAGAAAAAACCGCAGACCTAAAATGTCTACTTTTTTAAAATAACTTATCCTTAAAAGAATTTGATGTTAAATAGATTGGGCTCAAATTTATCATATCTAAATACCGCTCTGCTACGTCCAAAGCACTTTTGAAATAACCTTTCCCATTTAAGGGAATTGATATAGAAACGCTCGTATTAACTACGGGCGTTTTTTATAACAAAGGAAAATCCACAAAATAACTAAGGGAAATCCACAATGTCATTATTCTACTGAAAACTAATTTTATAGAGATGCTATGAACCATAGTATTAAACACCAACTATAAGTTTTATTCGATGAGAACATTATTAAGTTCTCTATCATTAATCCAAAAATCATGAGATACATTAATAGTTTATTTTTAGAATTTATAAGAAAACAATTATGGGTTTTTATAATAATTGGTTTTAGTTTTGGATATAGTCAAA
>NZ_BMDQ01000007.1 GCF_014635865.1 Winogradskyella haliclonae
TTTGACTATATCCAAAACTAAAACCAATTATTATAAAAACCCATAATTGTTTTCTTATAAATTCTAAAAATAAACTATTAATGTATCTCATGATTTTTGGATTAGTAGTTAATAGAACAGTCCTTGAATATGAAGTTATCAATGGTCTGGTTAGGTTGATTAACAAGTAGTTCTACATGGACACCTTCTGATGTGCCTAAAAGAGAAAATGTAGCATTATAGGTCTGATAGGTTATAGAAAAGGTAAGATTACCAATAGTGTTTTCTACATCCCAATCACCTTCAACGCTGTTAATGGTAAATGATTTCTCAATAGTAGAAGTTCCAACCTGTTGTATAAATTTTAGAGAGTTACCGTCTTTAATAAATGTAACATCTTGCTCGATAATCTGATTGTCTATAGATAGAGTATCGCTAGACAGTGAAAAATTAAATGTATTCGATTGTGCTATTAGAGGACTTGAAAGCATGCAGCTTATAAGAAGTATATATATCGTTTTCATAATAAAGCTTGATTTAAGTATTATTGATTTTTATAATGGTAAGTGTTTTCACCAAGGATTTTGCCTTGGGCATCTTTAACCCGTTTAAGACGGTTAAAGGCATCATACTCATAACTCGTAGTGTAGCCTTTATCATCAGAAGTACTAATCACGCCTTTAAGCGGGTCGTATCTATAAAAGGATATCATAGCATCATTAAGAGAAGAGGCATTACGCAAACTATTTTCTTGAGCTGTACTCATATTGCCAGAAAATGTTGTAACACCACTAAGTGCACTAGAGACAGATGAAAAACTAGCATTAGATATTTTGGCCACTGGTACAGAACCGTTAAAGCCATAGAGATATACTATAGTTGAGCCATCTGTTTTTTTAACTTCTGTAGGATTACCATAGCTATCGTATTTTAAAAACTCTATACGTTTTTCAGGAGTTAATGAACCTTTACCAACTTTTACTTCCTTAGGGAGCATTAAATCATCAGTTAATGAAGTGTCAAAATCATCATAGATATTATGGGTCTCACTTATTTGTGTACCATTTCTAAAAGAAACTGTTTCTAAAATTTCATTAATCTTATTGTTGATAATAAGTTTATTTTTTATCGTAGAAGAATTACTATTAAGTGAAGGTCCTACAGGATAGTAATATTTAGTTTCTAAATGTTCATCAACACCTTTTACCTTGTAATAGGTGTCTTGTTCTGCTATTAGATAATTATCTGTATTGTAAGTAAACGTTTGACGCGTTTCTTTAATACTTTGATTATTCTGAGCATCATAAAAATACTCTTTAGTAGTGGTGTCTTTAAGTTGAGCTATACCCGTATAAAAATCAGTAGTTAACTCTGGTATTAAACCACAGTTATCCATTTGGCTTTGAGAAAAGCAGGGTTGAGAAAAATCGCTACAAGTTGGGACTAAATTAGTATCAATTAGTTTACCACTATAAAAAGTATAATTGTCATAAAATTGAAACCAAGGGCAGCTTTCACTTTTAAAAGGTGTTCTTTTTTTGTATACAAATTCTTCTACAAATTCATATTGGGTATTATTCACTTCCTTTAAAATCTTACCAGACTCTTCATAAGTTTTTTGACTTTTTAACAACCCTCTCTTAAAATCAATGTTGGGTTGAGGTGCGGTAACAGGGTAAAGTATAAGGCTAACATCTGGAGATGGATACTCGAAAGCAGAAGTAAAGTCGTATGTTGTATAGCCATTACTATTTTCTGATACTCTAACATTTTTATATGCTACATGACTTCCTTGCGAGGTCAATACATTTTTGCCTTTTACAGTGACATCATAGGTTACATTTGTTGGATTAAATTCATCAAACCAAAAATCAGCATCTTCGAACAAATATTTAGTTGTAGTGAGCGAATGAGATTTTTCTAGCATATTAGCATTTGCATCTATTACACCGGACGCTCTTAGTGAATTAATATCATTATTGTCTAAATATTCATAATCCACTTGCTTACTTATTTGTGCTAAAGGGCCATCTCTAAACACTATATTTTTTATACGTACTCCACCACCTAGAACCTCATGCCTAACAGTAGATGCTTGTTGAGTGTAATTGATTCTGTAGTCTCCTTGAATAGTATAACTATTAAGTAGCTCAGTATCTCTTATTGCTAATACCAAATCATATGTTCCTGCTGGTACATTAGGGATTTTTATGCAATTTTGCTCTAAATCTATCTGTGAGTAAAAATTGGCATTTGATATCGCTAGAACGTGCTCGTTTATATATTGTGTATCAGAATTTGCATAATCTATCCAGGATGTTAAGTAAACGTCTTGTTGAAAAGGAATAGTAAAAGTTGTAATAACATCTGGTGATGATGAGCTGAGATGAACATAACTATGATTATCAATAAATATGCTTGGAGCACTAGATGTATTTTTTGGGTTTTGCATATAATGCTCATATGGAACAGGTTCATCTCCATAATACGAAAAGCTATTATGCTCAAATTCAAATTCTTTTACACCACCAGTTGGGTAGACAATACTTTCTATAAGGCCTGTAGTAATCAACTGTTCGTCAAAACTTGAGGCTGCACAAAAGTTAGATGTATCCTCACCCAAACCACTGTAGTACCCCCAAGAATCACCTTGGTTTGTAAAATAAGGTAATGCGGACTTATTATTATAATTTATTTCTGTATCCAGTGATTGTCCATTTGAAGTCTCAGTTACCTTTTTTAACCATAATCGATTAGTCTCTTCATAAGCTAAGGTGTACCTTTTATCTTCAACACCATTATCCTTAATAATAATGTTCTCGAGAATAGTACTATTGTTAGACATCTCTGGATGAGGAGAGTTTAACTTTACAGTAAATTCAATAGAAGTACTATCTTTAAAATGTGCTGATAATAGTTTTTTTGTGGTTGTTGTGTGGCTTTGTTGAGAGATTGATTCTTTTGGTCTAAGAATACCTATATTATATGAATTTGATAACAAATCATTTGTGTTGGTTAGAGTTCTTATTTTATTATATGTGTATATTGGCTCCCCTGTGTAGCCTTCTGTGCTTGTTTGATAATTTAACTCTAAGACTTCTATATTATTTGATGTATATACTTTTGATAAATGCCAAGCTGTCTTTACTGTAGATGTTTCGACAGAGCCATTTGGAAATACCTCGCCTTGACGTATAGATTCATAAGAAGAGGATGTAGTAGTTGTTTCAGAAACATCAAACACATATCTGTAACCCTTTAAGTCTACAATTTCAAAGCTGGTAAGTGCAAAATCGGTAGTATAATTTAGATTGATTTTTAGCTTATTTCTATTATCAATTAGTTTTGCCTCTAGTAAAACGCCATTTTTTACTATCACAAATCGTCCACTATAGTTTAAGAAATTGAACTGGTATAAATCTAGTTGATTGTCAAATTTATCATATTTACCACCTACTACTTTATAACGATACTCATCTTTTTGAGCATTTGTAAGATTATCATAGTTCCAATAGTCACTAGTATGAAGAATCCCTGTTTTATTTGCCAAAGTGCCTTTGACGGTCTCATCAGGTACATCTCTTACAGTTCTTGAAATAACACCTCCTGCACTAAGTGACCAACCTGTTCCTGTCCAGCCTGAAACACCATAAACTTGTATTCCTTTTGTGTCATATCTTAAGGCGATGGGGAAGTTTAAATCAGAATTAATTTTTTTATTAAAGATAGGGATTGTAATATCTGGCTGTCCTGTATAATGACTCACTGGCACTTCTTCAAAATGCATTAAATTGGCTACAGTTGGTGATGGAGGTATGACCTCAGGAAGTTCTTGAGATAAGGCTATAACGGGCAAAAAAGCCATTATCATTTTAAAGCAGGTTCTTAGATGCTGTTTCATTTTTGTAAGATTTTTATTAAACTTCTGATCTTCAGGTGTTTGAAATTTTAGGAATACTAATTTTATGTTAAATCCACACATTTCAATACGGGAAGTATTCTTTAGGACGTAAATTTATTATCCGATTTTTGATACCCATTGTGGATTTCCCTCAATTATTTTAAGGTTTTTCCTTAATTATAATTATTACACATCATCTAGATTCGTAATAGATTAATATGTCTATATCATAGACACATTTTTAGTATGATGTATGTGTAACCCAATCCATGTTTTAATCGTTGAGGATGAGCCTCTAATTATTGATGTACTAACCAACGCTTTGAATGCTATAAGTGATTCTAATGGGCTTTATGACTTCAAAATAAGGTCTGCAACAAATAGCGATTTAGCTTTAAAAGAGGTTGATAGAGCCATTAAGTCAATTCCTTTTGATTTAATTCTGCTAGATATATCTATACCACCTTCAACAGACAAACGTATCCTGTCTGGTGAAGATTTAGGAATTGAGATTAAGAGCCTTTTTCCTAAGGTCAAGGTTATGGTGTTTACCTCTCACAATAATAATTATAGACTCAATAGTATTCTTAAATCTTTGGATCCGGATGGTTTCTTAATTAAAAGCGATATTACTTATGTAAAGCTTTTGGATGCTATAAATTCTGTGCTTCAAGAGCCACCTTATTATAGTAAGGCAATTCAACAATTAATAAGACGGCACATATCACATAATTTTGTTTTAGATAAGATCGATCGTCAGTTACTATACCATTTGTATAAAGGTGCAAAAACACAAGAGATAGCCAATCTTGTTCATATGTCTAAAAGTGCTATAGAACACAGAAAAAGTAATCTAAAAACCACATTTGAAGTTGATGGCGGTAGTGATAGAGATTTAATATTAAAAGCAGAGTTGGCAGGATTTATATAACGATTATTATGAAAATCATTAGAGAAGAACATAAAATTGAAGCCTTTAATATGCAAGAACTTTTAGGTGTACTTGCTATAATTGGCATTCTATTATTACTGGCCTTACCCAATTTAATGCCTCGGATTGCAAAGACAAAAGCGCTTGAAGCGCAGTTACAGCTTAAATACATACACAATACACAAACCACTTATAGGTATCTGTATTCAAAATACTCAGCCGATATGTATGAGTTAGATTTTGAGCCTCCAAAAACGACTAAAGAAAACGGCACTAGTAATTATAGTTATGAAATTGTAAGTGCATCAGGCACATCCTTTATAGCTAGAGCAACAGCTATCAATGATTTTGATGGTGATGGTGTTTTTAATGTCTGGGAAATGGACGAAAGTGGTATTGCAAAAGAAAAAGTAAAAGACTAATGATAGTATTTAAAATCATACTTGTCCTTTCATTGATTTATATCCTCTTTCAAGATGTAAAAGAACGAAAAGTGTATTGGTTTTTGTTTCCAATAGTTATGATGGCAACAGGGGTTTTATTTTATAGTCATACACTTCCAGAATTATTTTTAGTCAATGCTATGCTGAATAGCATGTTTATAGGGCTTTTGTTTTTCGTCATGTATCTCTATTCAAAATTTAAACTAAAAACGGCTTTGAATCAGGTTTTTGGCTTAGGAGATGCACTACTGTTTATTGGTTTAATTGGCAGTTTTTCGGTTGTGTCTTTTATAATGGTATTTGTATTTTCTTTAGTGTTTTCTTTAGTGTTACATGTTCTACTAAAAGCGCATCAGAAAGAAAAGACGATACCACTTGCTGGCTATATGAGTCTATTTTTTCTATTGACTTACATTTCATTTTGGACAGGAATCACCACTAAATTATATAGTATATAGTGGTAGATACGTACAAAATACCCGCAGAGTTAACTCAGCTTATCAGCAGTGAACAAGCCTATGCTTATGGTGTTGTACCAGTATCTGATGAGAATGGGGTTATTAGTTTTAAATCTAAAGAAGATTCTGAAGCTTTGAAACAGGAGCTTCGTATAGTGCTTGGTCGAGAAGTGAATCTATTAAAAGACTCTCCTAAGAATCTTAATAAATATCTAAACTTAAATTTTAGAAAAAGCAGGTCGAAAGACACTCAAAGTTTTAGTTACAGTAATGACTTTTTAGAGAAGTTATTAGCGACTGCAAAAAACATAGGGAGTAGTGATATTCATTTTGAAGCTTTTGAGACCAAATGCCGCGTTCGCTTGAGATTGGATGGAAAGCTTAAGGAATATTTTGTGGTACCAATAGAAGACTATCCAGTGATTATAAATAAGCTTAAAATAAAAGCAGGCTTAGATATTTCAGAGAAGCGTCTGCCCCAAGATGGAAGAATAAGTGTTAAATCGCCTACTGAGGAGTACGATATTAGAGTGTCATCATTACCAACATTACACGGTGAAAAAATGGTACTTCGGATTTTAAGTAAAGATGCAGAACATATTCAATTAGAGGATTTAGGATTTACAAAAGAAGAATTAAGAACCTATCAAGACTGTGTAAAAAAACCAAATGGTATTGTTTTAATATCAGGGCCAACAGGTTCAGGTAAAACCACCACGCTTTATGCGACCTTAAAACTCCTTAATGATGAGAAAACAAATATCTTAACGATAGAAGACCCTATTGAGTATACACTTGAAGGTATCAATCAGGTGCAATTACGAGAAAATATTGGGCTAGATTTTTCTAGCACTTTAAGAACCTTTTTAAGACAAGATCCTGATATTATCATGGTTGGTGAAATACGTGATGTTAAGACTGCTAATATGGCCATTAGAGCAGCACTTACAGGTCATTTGGTGCTGTCTACTATTCATACAAATTCTGCATGGGCAACCGTATCTCGATTAGTGGATATGGGTATCCCTTCATTTTTAATTGCAAGTACATTAAATGTAAGTGTTGCACAGCGTTTAGTAAGAAAGCTATGTCCAGATTGTAAGGAAGAAAAAGCGGTAAATCCAAGTGATTTTCCTATGAGTTTTAAAGCGCCAGAAGATTTAAAGTTGCATAGTGTAGCCGTGGGATGCACAAATTGTTTTTATACAGGCTATAATGGTAGAAAAGCCATTTATGAGATCATTCCAATAAACACAACATTACTTAAATATATTAAAGCCAATGATTTGGAGATTGATGCCTATTTAAAAGAAAATGGAATTGTGACGCTAAAAGAAAATGCCATTACACTTGTAAAGAAAGGACTAACATCTTTAGAAGAGGTGTATCCATTACTTAATACCTAATCTATGAGATATAAAGCTTTAATATATAGTATTCTTTTTGTTTTAATCTTTCAGGCAAGTTATGCTCAAGATACGGACAAGCGCATTGCTGACTTAAAGAATAAGTTAGAAATAGTAGCCACAACATCGCCAGGTCTCACAGAAGTATTAAATACAGATATAGCCCTTAATAATGTATCTCTATCTAATTTCTTATTAGCGATATCTAATGTTCATAAAGTAAATATGAATGTAGCTACAGGTATGGAGCAAAATGTCATTGCCAATAATTTCTCAAATGTTCAGGTTGCTACAGTTATTCTGTTCTTATGTAAAGAATATAATTTAACCATTGAGTTTACTGAAAGTATTTTATCCGTTAAGCCTTATGAAGTCAATAGTAAAAATTTAAAACATCCAATAACTATTGTATACGAGCCTCAGTACAATGAAATAGATATTGATGCAAAAGACAATGATTTGTATAACGTGTTTAAGGCCATTATGGATGCTACAGGAAAGAATTTAGTGTTTGCGCCTGGAATGGAAACCTTAAAAATTAATGCCTATATGAGAGCTGTAAATTTTGATACAGCGATGCATAAATTAGCCTTAGTCAATAACTTGAGCTTTAATAAGACGGATGATAATTTTTATGTGTTTAATTCTATAGATCAGGAGGCAAATGCAAATTCTGTGTTTAGCCGTAGACTTAATACAAATGTCGCTTTCGAAGTATTGGACAGAAGTAATAAGCTTTTAAACGTCAATTTTAATAATACAAGTATAGAAGATATTGTTAATCAGTTAGGTGATACTTTAGCCATAGATAGGTTTACAGCAACGCCACTAAAAGAGGCTGGCAGTGTTACGTTTAGGGCAAAAAGCATCACATTTGACCAGTTGTTAAATAAAATTTTTGAGCAACAGACTATCTTAGAACCTTCTTCATCTCAGCCTACAGTTACATCCTCAAATAGAACCAATCTTAATAGTCAAAATAAGTCATCTTCCAATGCTAAACGCTTCACGTATAAGAAGGAAAATAACATCTATTACTTTGGAACAGAACGTCAATTAAGTGTTCGTAATGTTGAAATTATAAAACTGAGACACCGTTCTGTGAATTTGATGCCAGAGGTACAGTCAGATATTAACACGAGTGTTGTACAAGATAATTTTAATAGATCTAATAGAAATGTTAGGTTTAATCCTCAAGCAAATCCAGCTTTTAGTAATACTAATAGACCATTGGATAGAACGTATCAAAATCAAAATGCCTTAGAGGTAGAAGGCGAAGAAAAAGATATATTAAGCTTAATTCCGCAAGAAGTAAAGCAAGATTTAGATTTTAAAGTTGACACAGAACTCAATAGTATTTATGTTACGGGAACAGACGCAAAAATTGAATTTTTTAAAGATTTTATAAGACATATAGATAAACCTATACCTGTGATTATCATAGAGGTAATGATTGTTGAGGCTAATGTCAACAACACGGTTGAAACAGGAATCGAATGGGGCATTGGAGATGCCCCAGTTACAACACAAGGCGGTATATTTCCATCTGCAGATGTCACCTTAGGTTCAAAAACCATAAATAAAATCATTAATGGTTTTAGCTCAACATCGGCATTTAATTTTGGCCAAGTGGTTCCTAACTTTTTCGCCACCATAAAAGCCATGGAAACTAATGGTGATTTAAAGATAAAGTCTACCCCAAAATTGGCGACATTAAATGGACATAGAGCCTCATTTTCAAATGGGCAAACATCTTACTATGCGGTAACCGATAGAAATACATTTGGGACAGATAATCCTATAACAAATGAGATACGAAATTTCTTCCCTATAGATGCCAAATTGGGTTTAGATATCAAGCCTTTTGTTACTGGAGATGGTCAAGTATTACTTAACATTAATGTCGTGCAATCTAGCTTTGGAAACAGAATATCGGAAGATGCGCCACCAGATATTAATTCCCGTAATTTTTCTTCTACCATACGAATGAAAGACCAAGATATAGCTGTCTTAGGAGGACTGGAAGAGAACTTTAAAAATAATAGCGGGTCTGGAGTGCCTTTTTTAGCAAGGGTTCCGGTCATAAAATGGCTTTTTAGTAAACGAAAAAGAGAAGCTAGGAAATCTAAACTGACTGTTTTTATAAAACCTACTGTGATTAATTAATGATTCAGAATATTAAAGCATATGTAACTAGAGGGAACACCTATTTTGGGGTTGAGGTTAGTATGCATGGCACTGAATACAAATACACTACAATTGGTCTAGAGAAGTCTAAGAAAAAACTAAATCTCAGTTATCAAAATACAGAGGTAGATATAAAGCGTTTGGCTAAAGCCATAGGTAAAATAAAACCAGTAGTTGCAGTCATAAATACATCTGATGTTTTAACAAAACAGGTCAGAAACCTCTTAAAAGAAGACCACATTTTAGTCAATGACGCCTTTCCAAATCTAAAAATTGGCGAATTCTATTTTCAGGTACTTAAACAGCAAGATATTGCTTTTGTGTCTATATGTCGAAAAGATATTATCCATAACATATTAAAGGCATTTCAGGGTGAAAAAATCGTTGTAGTTGACTTTGCTTTAGGAGTGCTACCTATTTCTAATGCCCTAAAGTTCTTTGATGATACAGATGCGGTTATCACATCTAGATATAAAATTGAGCTCCAAAAACAACAGGTTAAAGCCATAGAAAAATACTCAAGTAATCAGTCTAAAGTTTATGATATTAATGGATTACACATACCTTCAGCATATGTTTTAGGATGCTCTGGCGCACTATCACTAGTCCTAGAAAATAATAATCTTTCTAATAATTATGAAGAGGAACGATCAGAGTTGGATAAAGAATTTAAAAACCAACGTATGTATAAATTGGGAATAGGAGTTAGCATAGTGGCTTTGTTTGCAACACTATTAATTAACTTCATTTTTTTTAACCATTATTTTTCAGAGGTTAATGAGTTAAGAGAAGTCTCTCAATTTATGACGAGTTCCAATAAAAAAGTCACTGATTTAAATGCAAAGGTTATGACATCAAAGAAGATGATTATAGATGTTCAAAGCACAGCAGATTCTAAAGCCTCATTTTATATCAATGCAATTCTTCAGAAACTACCAAGTACTATAAACTTGAAAGAATTAAATTTTCAACCCTTACAGAAAAGGGTAGAAACTGCAAAACCAATTATAATTAATAGAGGGGCACTCGTCATAAGCGGAAGTTCAATTGATACAAGTCATTACTCAATCTGGCTAGCACAGCTTGAAGCTATAGAGTGGATTAATAAGGTCGATATTATCAACTATGAATCAGCAGCCGATAACACATCAGAGTTTAGTATTAAAGTTCAGATAAATGAAAACGTCTAAGCTAAAAATATGGTATTTAATAGCGTCTATCTGTGTTGCTGTATTTGTATCTTATAAATATGCAATTTCTAAGACTTTAGATTTAAAACAAGAATATTCACAGCTAGAAATTCAATCTGAACTTTATAAAGATATGCCTACACAATTGGCAATACTAAAAAAACGAGAGAAGTATTATGATTCTTTATTGACCAAATTTCAGATTAATAAAGGCTCTATTCAGCATAATCTTCTTAAAACACTTAATAGAATTTCTGAAGAAAAGAATGTGCAGCTCACCTCTTTTGTAGCGCCTCATGTGGTTCAAGAAAAAGGCTTATTGGCCAAGACGTACCAGTTTACATTAGAAGGCAATTATAACAATATCCTTGAATTAGTTCATCATTTAGAGCAAAACACTAAGTTTGGCGAAATTCTCAATCTTCAATTTGAGAAGAAAAAGCTAAGGAAAACTAGAAAAGTATACTTGAAAGCTAAAGTCTATTTGAAAAGTTTTGGATAATTTTACATGTAAAGTTTGTAAGCCTACAGCTAATAACAAAAAAAGCAATAGCTTTCCAATGCACTGGTAAAACAAAATCTGGAAAACGTGTAAACGGAAGGTAAAAAATACTAGTTGGAGATGTTATCAGAATTAGTCTTTTTTATATACTAAAAAATAGTAATTTAGTATCTAACATTGTGAACACACAACCGACACGTTTAGGAACATAACATAGTAAAATTAGCAATAAAAACGACCTTAAAACAGCTGTTTATATTCATTATTTGGATTCATAACCCTGAGGTCTCGAGTTCAAATCTCAATCTTGTTACATTAACAAACCAGCATTTATAGGTACTGGTTTTTGTATTTAATTACGCTAACGTTTCCTACTCCTATCCGTATTACAACTTCGACACGCCGTTAAATAAGTAACGGACAGCTCATAAACACCATTGGTGCGACCAATTTGAGTCGTATTAAAATCATAAGACAATCCAAATCTAAATCGTTCATACTCTAAACCAATAAAACCATTGATGGACGTTAATAAGTGCGAATCTTCACCATTTTTTGCAGGATTTGTAGCAGCAGTAACGCCCAACAAAAACTGATTTACTTGAAATAAACTACCTATGTCTAACCTATTAAACTCGCCTTGTTGCATATAGTTAGCAGTCATCATAATGCTATAATCATTTAAAAAAGGAAAACGATAATTACCATGTAATGAATAAAAGATATCGAGCGCTAAATTATCACCTTGCACAAAAGAAATGTTAGGTCTATTAAGATGCTTTACAGAAACCCCAAACCAATAGGTAACACCATTAATTTCTTCTTTTTCAAAAACAAAACCTGTAGAAAAATCAACAAATACGACATTATCATTATTTAAAGCTAAAGGGTCTACTGTCGTTGGACTAATAGTTCCTGTATTTATATTTATTTGATCACCAAGTGTTAGGTTACTAAACTGAAAATCTTTAAAGCCAAAACCTACATCTACAGCTGGTCTAAAAATCCATCCACCTCTTAAATTAACACGATGAGCATAATTAACATTAACTTGGTTTTGGCTATAATTGGTAAAGGATTCATGCTGCCGCAATGCCGTAACACCCAATCCAAAACCTAAACTAGGCCCATAGTCAAATGATTTATTCCAAAAGAAAAACTGAGAATTGATCTTTAAATTAAGATTTGGCCATTGCGTGCGATGTAGAATACCCAAATGTGTGCGTCCATTATCTTCAAACCCTGAAAATGCTGGGTTTATAGTTTCTTGAACAAAAGTAGATTGCGTAAAAATCGGATCCTGTGCACTAGCGTTTAAAGTCATTAGTAAACAAAAAATTATAAGAGGGTAATACTTCATTAATCAAAATTATTTAATAAAAACTAAGGCGCCTTGCTTTTTAATTTCTTTACCATAAAATGTCGTGCCCGAGAATGTATAATAGTAATTCCCATTTTCTGCAATTTCATCTTTCACTTTTCCATCCCAACCTTGAATAGAATCGCCCTTTTCAGTAAAAACAACACTTCCCCATGTATCATAAATTCGCAATTCAAGGTTATTTAAGCCTCGTTGTTCTGGTCTAAAAAAGTCATTTAGATTATCTTCATTTGGTGTAAAAGCGTCTGGTACAATTAACTCATACCCTTTTTCTACTATTAACGTAATTACTAAGGTATAAACACATCCAAAAGGATATGTCACTGTCTGAGTAACAACGTAATTACCAACCGAAGAATAGATGTGTGTCGGATTCTCTTCAGTCGAAAAACTCCCATCTCCAAAATCCCACAAAATACTTTCAAAATTTCCTGTTGCCTCATTAGTAAATTGAATGGGGTCTTCAATAGAATAAATTCCAAAATTTAAAAACGCAAATGAAGAAACCGAAAAATCTACATCACCGCCAAACTCAATAGCCTCAACATCGAATGTAATTTCAAAATCACATCCCTGACCATCAACAACACTCAAAACTACTAAACCAGTAAGGTCTGTCGTCATAAACTCGTTATTTGGACCTGTAACCGTACCACTAGACCAACTGTATGTAAATGGAGGTACTCCACCAGAAGCAACAGCCTCAAAAGACTGATTAACAACACCTGTGTCGCAATCAGGTTCAGAATTAGTAATTACTTCTAATTGTAAAGGATCAAATCTGTTAACCGTCCAACTTTGTTCAACATCACAGCCATTTGCATCAATTACTGTAACGGAATACGTATCAGGACCAATATCATCTAGATCTTCTGTAACTTCTCCATTAGACCATAAAAACGTATATGGTGCGGAGCCACCTTGGACTATAAGATTTATTGCTCCGCTATTGGCATTATCACAATCCAAAGCATTAGTCACATTAGCAGATAGTGATAAAGGTGGGATATCGAAAATTGTGAAACTCTCTTGAATAATACAGGTCGTAGCATCAGTAATTGTTACTGTATATGTTCCTGGGGCTAAATTATTCCGTTCTGTACCATCAGGAGAACCATCACTCCATACTAAATTCACGGGGTCTACTCCTCCAATAAAATTAAGATTTATACTTGCATCATTTGCGCCCGAACAAGACATTTGTGTTACTATAGGGTTAACATCAAAAACAGGCACATCATCTATAACGATGGGGAAATCACGTTGACAATTCTCAGCATCAGTAATAGTTATTGTATATGTCCCTGGAGATAAATCTGTCTGTTGCATTCCAGTACCTAGATTACTCCAAGCGATATCGTGAGGTGCTACTCCACCCGTAATAGTATTAATTACAATTGAGCCATCATTATCTCCAAAACACTCCACTTGTGTTACTGTGACATCAATATCTATTTGTGGGTTTTGAAAGATTTCAACCTGAAGTGTATCCACACAATTAGAATCGTCGGTTACTGTTAAATCATATATACCAAATTCAAGACCTGAAATATTTTGATTGGTACTTGTATATCCATTTGGTCCAATCCAAGAATACGAATAGTCTGGTCTTCCTCCACTTATTAAAACTGAAATAGCACCTGTAGATTCTCCAAAACACAGAACATTAACTTGTGTATTTAAGACCACATCTAATTCTTGCGGCTCAATGATATTAAAATCTTGAGTTATTGGTCCACAACCGTTACCATCAGTAACTGAAACGGAATAATTTCCTGGACCTAGATTAGATAAATCTTCATCTGTAGAAAAAGGCGCTCCATTTAATGTCCAAGAAAATATATAAGGTAGGGTTCCGCCACCTATATCTATGCCTATCTGGCCATCATTTGCATTAAAACATGATATGCTGTTTGGGTCGAAATCAATTGAAGTAAAAACCAATTCATCAGGTTCAGTAACAATGAATGACTGAGTGAATGGACAACCACCATCATCTAGTATATCGACAATATATTGACCAGGTTCTAGATTACTAATATCTTCATCTGTACTTGTAAATCCATTTGGCCCTGACCATGTAATATTATAGGGATTACCTGTAGTAAACGGAACACCTCCAGAAATAGTAATATCTATTGAGCCAGAATTAGAATTGAAACAAAGGCTATTAGTAACTTGATCTAAAATTGAAATTGAGGGATTTACTGTCACCTCAACCTCAAAAGATACACCTTGGCAAATTCCTGATAAAGGTGTTACAGTATATGTAACAATTGCTGGATTTGAACTTGTGTTTACTAAAACTTGTGAGACATTTGTCACTGGACTTGTTTGCGCTGATGCCCCAGTAACTACTCCAGCTGGGGTAATTGTTGGTGAAGTCCACGTATATTGAGTATTTGCAGGTACTATATCGCCATTGGCAATGTCAGGAATAAACTGAAACGCATTATCACTACAAATTAGTAATACAGCATCTGAAATTTGAGGTGTTTGGTTTACAATAATCTCAGCAGTATTAGAGATAATCTCAGGACATCCGCCTACTGTAAAAGTAAGAATCGCATAATAGTATGTAGTCCCTACATTACTTACATCGGGATTATATGTAGGCATATTTGCTCCAGGAATAGCTGTTCCGCTTGTGGTATCATCAATTGTATTCTCATACCATTGATAAGTAGGTGTTCCAGTACCATTAGTGAATGATACTTCTAAGGCAGGAGTCGTATCGCCAAGACATATCTCATTTGAAATTGGTTGCAAATCGAATTGAGCACTACTATTAACTTCCAATTCTGAAACATCACTTATCACTTCACAACCTGAAACATCTTGGGTAATAACAACATAATAATAAAACGTGCCTACTGTATTTGAAGGTGGCGTAAATAATGGTTGATTCTCTCCAGCTATAAGCGTACCTCCTGTATTACTATTTACAGTATTTACATACCATTGGTAAGTAATATTACCCAGTCCACCAGATACTTGTACTTCCAGGCTTTGAGGAGGCGCATTAAGACATAAACTTTGTGAACTTATTGGTTGCATTGTTATGACTGGATCATCGACAACAACAATTTCTGACACACTACTTAATAATGCTGCGCAGCCACTTGCGCTATAGGTCACTTCAACATAATAATAGAACGTCCCAATAGTATTAAAAGCTGGCGGTGTATACGTCGGCAAATTGGCACCAGGAATTAGAGTTCCTCCTGTATTAGAATTTGTGGTATTTGAAAACCATTGATATGTTGCTGTGCCTGAACCTCCAGAAACTTGTATCTCGAGTTCATCCGCTGTACCTCCCAAACATATAGATTGACTATTTTGAGGTTCAGTATCTATTTGGGCAGAATCAGTAATCTCAACCTCAGCTGTATCAGAAACTAGATTACCGCAACCACCTGTTGTGAAAGTAATTACAACATAATAATAAATTGTACCCAATGTATTTGTTGGTGGCGAAAAAGTAGCAGATGTCTCTCCCGGCATTGCTGTACCAGAAGTATTATCGTCTATAGTATTTTGGAACCATTGGTAAGTAGGTGTCCCGCTTCCTTGTATAGTTACAGTAAGATTATTAGCAAGACCGTTTAAGCAAACTTGATCAGATAATGGTTGGTTTGTAATTGTGGGTGCGGGCTGCACCGTAATTTCAAAATCAACTGGTGTCCCTATACATCCATTAACTTCAGGAGTTACGGTATACACAAGTGTTATATCTGCTGTAGTAGAATTTACTAATGTTTGAACGGGTATGGTGTCTGTTGTACCAGAGTCAATAAAACCAGATAGCCCTGGTGGATTATTTGAGGTCCATATATATGTTGTATTTGGCGTGTCAGACGTTAACATTATTTCATTAGAATCTGTTCCAGAACATATGGTTTGAGTTAAATTAGTGTTTGTTATCGTAGGTATTTGACTTATTGAAAAATCTTCTGTAACTGTAGTTGTCCCACAAGAATTTGTGACACTAAAAGTTATTGTATAACCCCCCACAGAACTATAGTCAATAATTCCTGGGTCTAATTGATTAGAAGTCGCCGGAGTACCTCCTGGAAAAGACCAACTATAGGTCACTACTTCAGTTGCTGGAGCACAAGCATCAACTGTAGCCACTGGAGTAATAGAAACTGGTCCACAAGCATCATCAACTGCATCTAAAGTAGCATTAGGAGGCTGCTTGACTTGTATGGTTTGATTTGTAATGTTATCTCCACAAGAATTAGTAACTGTTAATTGCATATTGTATTGACCTGCAGAATTAAATTGAAACGACGGATTTACTGAATTCTCATCTGTACCATTAGTAAATGTCCATGATTCTGCAGTACCACAAAATTCGGGTGTATATGTAATTTCCCATAAATAGGTTTCTGCGCCACAAAACTGAGAAACATTCGTAGTATTTGTTGCATTAACATCAAAAGGTATACATCCTTCAATATTGTCTAAGGTAAATGCAGCAGTTGGCTCTGCTTCAATACAAATCGTCTGAGAAATTGGCGGAGAAACACCACAAAAATTCTCTTCTGTAAGCGTTACTGTATAAGTACCTGGCGTGGTATAAGTATGAGAGGGACTTTCATCTGTAGATGTATTACCATCACCAAAATCCCACGAATGTGCAGCATTTTCAGAACAATTAGGACCAAATCCTCCTTCTGTTGTATTTGTAAATTGTACTTGTGTATTGACACATCCAGGGCTGTCAAATTCAAAATTTGGTGTTGGCTGGCTCAATATAATTATAGGGCCGGCTGTTAAATTAGATTCACCACATGATGTCATTATATTTAAAGCCACAGTGTAACTTGGTTCAGGGCAATTAGACTCAGTGTAAGTATGAGGAATAGGGAAATTCTGAGAAGATGCTGGATCCGCAGCATCGTAAAAAACAGAACTTTCCATATCGGCTTGATTGATGACTACTTCGGTCCCATCTCCATAATCTATTGTATATACTGTATCTGGAGGGTTAGTACCCCATGAACCAATTGTAAATTGCAAATTGGTATTAGGTATACATAGATTAACTGTATTTCCAGGCGTTTCTATAGCGCCAGTGGGATTGCTAGAATTTCTAATAATTATAGTTTCATTAGAAACACAACCATTATTTCCTATTCCAGTAATAACAGCATTGAAAGAACCTAGTTGTGTATATGTATGTGTCGCCGGAAAAGTAATACCTGTTGCAGATGAACCATCTCCCCAATCTACATTGTAAGAAGAAACGCAAGCAGTAGAAGCAGATGTATTTCCAACATTTATTGTATAATTTGGATCAGTGGCATTATTCCCACAATTGTCAAATGGTATTCCAAAACCAGCATCTAAATCTTCAAAGCTTATGTCTGGCCTTTCTTCTATTGTTATTAGTTCTGAAACAGTCGTAGAGCAGTTATTACTATCAGTAACAGTAAGAGATGCACTAAAAAGGCTAGTTCCACAACCTTCAGCGTCATATATGTGTGACGTATTTTGAAGTGTGGAAGATGCGCCATCTCCAAAATTCCAATTAAATGTAAACGGTCCACTACCAGTTATTGTCGGTGTAAAACTCACCGGCAAACCAGAGCATTGATTGTCATTAAAAGTAAAACTAACTGATGGTGGATCAACAATAGTAATTGTTGCAGAACCTGAAGCAGATTCTGAGTCTCCATTGTTATCAGATACCGAAACTAATTCATACACAAAACTACCTGTAGTACTTGTATTAACAGAAATAGAAATACTATCATCAGTACCAACTGTAGATATGGTCTGATTTGCACCTCCATTTATGGTATAAGTAAACGTATATGGAGTGACACCTGCAGAACCTGTAAAAGTAATTTCTGGCTCTGGCGATTCATTTAGACAAGCAGTGGTGGTACCTGTTATAATTGCATCTGGAGGAAATTGTCTGTGAAACAAAGCAAAATCAAGATTGGCTATATCTGAATTATAAGCTACACCTTTTGCAAAATCTAAAAAAGGCAACATAACACAAAAACAGGTAAGGAGAGTTAAAGTAACTGCTTTAACCTTTCCCTTTTTTATTTTGAAACACCTATTCTGCATGACTTATAAGTAAAAACTAATCAATTCTGAATAATTGGGGGTTATTATACAGTTGTAAAAATAATGTTGAAATTAATTGAAATTTATCTTATTCGCAAATTGCTGATAATCAATTAAAAATAAAAACAAAAACACACTTAATCTATTTTTTTTGCTTTTTATCGATGTTTTTTAAGATTTTATTATATATTTTATTATATATTTGTGGCGATTCATTTAAAACCCAAATCTAATGAAAAGAATTACCCTCGCTATTCTATGGGCATTTATTGCCTTAGCACAAACCGCTTTTTCTCAAGAATCTTCAAAAAGAATTAGTATTGACAATAATCAAGTTAATATTAATAGACTTATTGAGAAAGGAATCGACTTTCATTGTGGTTCTAAAATAGAGAATAATAATATTTTAATGGACTTAGGTCCTAATGAAATAAAGATTATTGAAAGTTTAGGCATAAGTTATACTGTTAAGATAGATGATTTAACTTCTTTTTATGTAGAGCGAATGCAACGCACAAAAAATGCTGCAATATCTACAGTTAATAGAATTCCAGATAATATCTCTGGAGTTCAGCAAAGATCAACTGCTAGTATAAATTTAGATAATTACCTGGAGTACTTTGGTTGTGATGAAATCAATTGGACAACTCCAACAAATTTTGATTATTACGAAACAGGGACTGGTACACCGCTAACAATGGGTACAAGTTTAAGATTAGACCAAGTGCTTAGCGAAATGGTTGAAATGAATAATCTCTTCCCTAATCAAGTATCTGCACTTTTGGATGCGTCAAGTGCTGTTCCAGCCCAATACGTAGGCCAAACAGATCAAGGTGGCCAACCAGAAGACCCAACTGTTACCTGGGGTAATTCTTTTGGTAGTACAACTTGGAGTGGACAAACTATACATTATGTAAGAATCACTGGTGATCAATCCTCTGCTGAAGGTAGCAAACCGCAGATATTATTTACGTCAATGATTCATTCAAGAGAAGTTGGTAGCTTAATGAGTAATATATACTTTATGTGGTATTTATTAGAAAACTATGCGACTAACGATGCTGTTAAAAATTTAGTTGATAATAACGAACTATACTTTATCCCAGTAGTTAATCCTGATGGATTACGTTGGAATGAGGTTATTAATCCATCCGGCGGTGGTCTACAACGTAAAAATTTAAGACCTGATGCTAATACTGGTTTTAATAATAGGCGAGGTGTAGACTTAAATAGAAACTTCGATTATCTATTTGGTTCGGCTGGTAGCGGCTCTTCAGGAACCGCTTCTGATGACACATATAGAGGACCTTATGCGTTTTCTGAACCTGAATCTAAAATTTTAAGAAATTTTGTGTTATCGAGAGATTTTCAAACAGTTTTAATGAATCATGGATTTGCAAACTCTCTTCCTCACCCCTATGGGGGTATTCCTGGTCAAGTCTCTGAGCGAGAAGATGAGATGCATAAATGGCATGAAGACATGACCAGATATAACAGATATGTCTCTGGTGCTACAATATTTTCTGCAGCAAATGGAATTGCAGATGACTGGATGGTAGGTAGCCCTACAACAAACCCATCTGATGCAGATGGAAACGGTTCCTTTGGTTCAGAAAGAAATATATTAGCAACAACCCCAGAACACGGAGATTCTGGGTTTTGGCCACCTGCGAATGATATTATACCGATAGCTGAAAGAGCTATGAGACTCTCTTTAACCTCTATATACCATGGTGGGCGTTATGCAAAATTTCATGACTTAACACAAAGTGATATTAGTACTACGACATCTAACTTAACTTTTGGTATTGAACGTGTTGGTCAATTTAACGATAACGAAACAAATAAAACTGCCGACTTTAACTTAACCATTACTCCTGTTTCTTCTAACATAGTAAGTATTGCTAACGTACCAACACAAACACTTGATATTTTAGAACAAGCTGATGTCCAGTCTCAAATAGTTTTAAACGCATCTATTCAGCCAAATGATAAAATTGAATACCGAGTTCAGCTTAGCGACAGCCAAGGTGTTGTTTTTTATGACGTTAATATTGAAAAATATTATCAACCAAGTGTTTTACTGAATGATAATCCAGATAATGACGGTATAACAAACTGGAATGCTTCTGGAGGTTGGAATATTATTACCAATTCTGGAAATCCTAGTAATGTGTACTCTGGAACAACAGCAATAAGAGATAATAACTCAACTTCTTATGCTAATGGTGCAACTAAAACACTTACCACTACTTCGAGCTACAATCTATCAGGAGCTAATGAAGTGTTATTACAATTTTATACAAAGTGGGATTTAGAACGTAATTACGATTTTGTTGAAATTCAAGGTTCTACAAACGGAACTAATTGGACTTCTTTATGTGGAAAATATACAAAACCCAATTCAACTTCCGATACAAATGGTCACAGAGAAAAAACGTCATCAGGTAGTTTCCAGGCAAGTAATAGTGATGGTTTATTATATGATGGTGATAGAATGGATAAATGGGTAATGGAAGAAATTGTCATTGACGCTACCAACAACAGCTTCTTATTAGGAGCAGGTAGTGCTCAATTTAGATTTAGATTTAGATCTGATAATAACAATAGATTTGAAAACTATTCAGCAATTGGAGAAGGTTTTTATTTTGACGATTTTAAAATCATAAATACAAAACCAATTCCATGTGATGCAAGCAACTCTCCAACAAATCTAACTGTTAGCAATATTGGAGGTACTAGCGCAGATGTAACTTGGGATGCTATTCCTTCAGCAACATACGATTTAAGATATAGAGAAACAGGAACTTCTGTATGGACAAACATTACAGATATTATTGTAACATCCCAAACCTTAACTGGTTTAGATATTTCAACAGAGTATGAAGTGCAGGTGGCTACAAGATGTAACACAACAACGTCTTCTTTCTCTGCTTCTGAAGTATTTACAACTATAGACCCTTGTATTAATTCAATCTCAACTTATCCTTATATAGAAGAGTTTGAAACGGGAGAAGGTCTATGGGAACAACCTACTAACGATGATGGTATATGGACAAGAGATGCTAACGGAACACCTTCAGGACCTACTGGACCTAATGGAGGGTTTGATATAAATAACCCTGCTACACAAGAAGCTAATAATTTTTACATGTATGTTGAGGGTACATTAGGACAAAATCCTGGGCCAAATAGTACTGTATTTTTTGAAAGTCCATGTATAGATTTAACTGGTCGCGAAAATGGAAATTTTTCTTTCCGCTATCACATGCACGGAACAGATATGGGTACTTTAGAAGTTGAAGCTAGTACCGATTTTGGTGCAACTTGGACTACTATAAATACACTTAGTGGACAACAACATCCAAATCAAACAGACCCATGGTTGGAAAGGAATGTAAGTCTAATAGCTTATAATAATCAAGTTATAAAATTAAGGTTCAAAGGTACTACTCCTACATTTGCAGGAACAAATCCACCAGATGCTCCTTTTAGAACAGATATGGCTATTGACTATATCAATATAACATCTGACGTTGCTCCTTTAGGGCCAACCGTTATTACTCAAAATATATCTGTAAACCTAGATGCTTCTGGTAATGCCACTATTGCCGAAGATGCAGTAAATAATGGCAGTACTGGTACGGGGATATTAACTTTTGATACCGATGTTACTTCATTTACTTGTGCTGATATAGGTGCTAATACAGTAACATTAACAGTTACTGATGATAATGGATCTGATTCAGCTACAGCTACTGTAACTGTAGTTGATAATTTAGCACCTGTGCCAGATGCGATGACACTTCCTGATACAACTGGTGAGTGTTCTGCAACTATTACTGGTAGTGCACCTACAGCTACAGATAACTGTGGCGGAACAATTACAGGTACGACTACAAATGCTCTAACGAGCTCTACACAAGGAACAACAACCGTAACATGGACATTTGATGATGGTAATGGAAACACTTCTACACAAACTCAAAATATTGTAGTTGATGATATCACTGCTCCTGTAACTCCAACATTATCGGCTATAACTATCGATTGCAATGGAACATTATCTATCCCTTCTACTACAGATAACTGTGCAGGAACTATAA
Source organism: Winogradskyella haliclonae (assembly GCF_014635865.1). Taxonomy (GTDB): domain Bacteria; phylum Bacteroidota; class Bacteroidia; order Flavobacteriales; family Flavobacteriaceae; genus Winogradskyella; species Winogradskyella haliclonae. The sequence continues at coordinate 22,569 of NZ_BMDQ01000007.1, forward strand.
ATGGTACTACATCTGATACCTTAAACTATGTAGAAGGTAGTTCTACTACCGTAACATGGACATTTGATGATGGTAATGGTAATTCGACTACAGCTACACAAGTTTATAATTATGAAGATAATACAAATCCAACCATTACTGCTCCTGCAGATGTCACTGTGGATGCCAATGCATCTTGTGAGGCTACGGGCGTAATGCTAGGCACTCCAACGATTGC
>NZ_BMDQ01000008.1 GCF_014635865.1 Winogradskyella haliclonae
GTTCCCAAGGGTTGTGCTTGGTTGAGCTATTGCGAGTTGCTTATAGACTATTAGGTTTATAGGGTTCCAACAAAGGTTCTATCCCTAATGTGTTTTTTAATGGGGGTAATTTATTTTAGAGTATTATAAATACTGTTGTTTGATTTTATATTAAAAAGGAGAAATTCGGTAGTACTTATAATAAGGTATAAAGTTGGTATAAAATTGGGGTATTAATTTTATTTTTTTCGGGGTTGTTAATTGCTGATACTAAGTCGCTTATGGTTGTTGTTGAAAATAGATAAAAATAAAATGGGAAAAAGGGTTGCGGGAAAGGAATATGGTTATATATTTGCACGCTCAAAACGGCTAAGAAGTTTAGTTTTGAGGTAGTTCATTAAGGAGTTTTTTGGGGTTAAAAAATAAAATTAAAAATATTTTCATTTTTATTTTGTTGGAATAAAAATATGGTTTTATATTTGCACCCGCTTAAGAGATAAACGCCTTAAGAGAATTAAAGAAATACGTTCATTAACATATTGAATTGACAGCGTAAGATTTTGTTGGAAACGGCAAAATCAAACAAGAGAATAAATCATATTGAGACTTTGAAAATTCTGAATTAGTTGTTGAAGAAAATAGTGGAAACACTTAAAAATTTAACGATGAAGAGTTTGATCCTGGCTCAGGATGAACGCTAGCGGCAGGCCTAACACATGCAAGTCGAACGGTAACAGGAGAGAGCTTGCTCTTTCGCTGACGAGTGGCGCACGGGTGCGTAACGCGTATACAATCTACCTTTTACAGGGGGATAGCCTTTAGAAATGAAGAATAATACCCCATAGTATATAAATTTCGCATGTTATTTATATTAAAGATTTATCGGTAAAAGATGAGTATGCGTTCTATTAGCTAGATGGTGTGGTAACGGCACACCATGGCAACGATAGATAGGGGCCCTGAGAGGGGGATCCCCCACACTGGTACTGAGACACGGACCAGACTCCTACGGGAGGCAGCAGTGAGGAATATTGGACAATGGAGGCAACTCTGATCCAGCCATGCCGCGTGCAGGAAGACTGCCCTATGGGTTGTAAACTGCTTTTATACAGGAAGAAACCTTTCCACGTGTGGGAAGCTGACGGTACTGTAAGAATAAGGATCGGCTAACTCCGTGCCAGCAGCCGCGGTAATACGGAGGATCCAAGCGTTATCCGGAATCATTGGGTTTAAAGGGTCCGTAGGTTGATAATTAAGTCAGAGGTGAAAGTTTGCGGCTCAACCGTAAAATTGCCTTTGATACTGGTTATCTTGAATCATTGTGAAGTGGTTAGAATATGTAGTGTAGCGGTGAAATGCATAGATATTACATAGAATACCAATTGCGAAGGCAGATCACTAACAATGTATTGACACTGATGGACGAAAGCGTGGGGAGCGAACGGGATTAGATACCCCGGTAGTCCACGCCGTAAACGATGGTCACTAGCTGTTCGGATTTCGGTCTGAGTGGCTAAGCGAAAGTGATAAGTGACCCACCTGGGGAGTACGTTCGCAAGAATGAAACTCAAAGGAATTGACGGGGGCCCGCACAAGCGGTGGAGCATGTGGTTTAATTCGATGATACGCGAGGAACCTTACCAGGGCTTAAATGTAGATTGCATTAGCTAGAGATAGCTATTTCTTCGGACTATCTACAAGGTGCTGCATGGTTGTCGTCAGCTCGTGCCGTGAGGTGTCAGGTTAAGTCCTATAACGAGCGCAACCCCTGTTGTTAGTTGCCAGCGAGTCAAGTCGGGAACTCTAACAAGACTGCCGGTGCAAACCGTGAGGAAGGTGGGGATGACGTCAAATCATCACGGCCCTTACGTCCTGGGCTACACACGTGCTACAATGGTAGGGACAGAGAGCAGCCACTTCGCGAGAAGGAGCGAATCTATAAACCCTATCACAGTTCGGATCGGAGTCTGCAACTCGACTCCGTGAAGCTGGAATCGCTAGTAATCGCATATCAGCCATGATGCGGTGAATACGTTCCCGGGCCTTGTACACACCGCCCGTCAAGCCATGGAAGCTGGGAGTGCCTGAAGTCCGTCACCGTAAGGAGCGGCCTAGGGTAAAATCGGTAACTAGGGCTAAGTCGTAACAAGGTAGCCGTACCGGAAGGTGCGGCTGGAACACCTCCTTTCTAGAGAAAGACGACTAATTTAAAATCTAAAATCAAAGTTTATATTTGATTTTATTCTCTTGCTGTTAATTTAATTTTAAAAATAATTAAGTAGAGTCTCATAGCTCAGCTGGTTAGAGCGCTACACTGATAATGTAGAGGTCGGCAGTTCGAGTCTGCCTGAGACTACTAATTAAAGGAAATTCTAGACGTTGAGGATTCACATTCAGGATTCTAAGAGATAGGATTCAAGGAATGGGGAATTAGCTCAGCTGGCTAGAGCGCCTGCCTTGCACGCAGGAGGTCACCGGTTCGACTCCGGTATTCTCCACTAGGCAATGCCTAGAGATAGTTAAGATTATCTCAGCGTATTGCGCCGTTAGTTGCTGATTAATTAGTCAGTACCGACTCGGTACACGTTCATTGACATATTGAAAAAGATACATGAAAAAGTTAGATATATTTATATGTATTTAACAAGAATCAAATATTTATTGTAACGAGCAATAAATGTAACTCATTAAAAAGACAAAAAGTACAATAAGCTACATAAGAGCGTATGGGGAATGCCTAGGCTCTCAGAGGCGATGAAGGACGTGATAAGCTGCGAAAAGCTGCGGGGATTGGCACATACAAAATGATCCGCAGATATCCGAATGGGGCAACCCACTATATTGAAGATATAGTATCCGAAAGGAGGCGAACCCGGAGAACTGAAACATCTAAGTACCCGGAGGAGAAGAAAACAAAAGTGATTCCGTTAGTAGTGGCGAGCGAACGCGGATTAGCCCAAACCAGTATTGTTACGGCAATGCTGGGGTTGTAGGACCACGATATTCGATACATAATGAATTAGAACGCTTTGGAAAGAGCGACCAAAGAGGGTGATAGTCCCGTATAAGTAAAGATTGTTAAGATAGTGGTATCCTGAGTAGTGCGGGGCACGTGTAACCCTGTGTGAATTTGTCGGGACCATCCGATAAGGCTAAATACTCCTGAGAGACCGATAGTGAACTAGTACCGTGAGGGAAAGGTGAAAAGAACCCTGAATAAGGGAGTGAAATAGAACCTGAAACCATACGCTTACAAGCGGTCGGAGCGGATTTATCCGTGACGGCGTGCCTTTTGCATAATGAGCCTACGAGTTACCGTTGCTAGCAAGGTTAAGGTATTCAGTACCGGATCCGTAGCGAAAGCGAGTCTGAATAGGGCGCTATAGTTAGTAGTGGTAGACGCGAAACCGTGTGATCTACCCATGGGCAGGGTGAAGCTGTAGTAACATACAGTGGAGGCCCGAACCGGTTGACGTTGAAAAGTCTTCGGATGACCTGTGGGTAGGGGTGAAAGGCCAATCAAACTCGGAAATAGCTCGTACTCCCCGAAATGCATTTAGGTGCAGCGTTGATTAATAGTTTTATAGAGGTAGAGCTACTGATTGGATGCGGGGGCTTCACCGCCTACCAATTCCTGACAAACTCCGAATGCTATAAAATGTTCATCAGCAGTGAGGGCATGGGTGCTAAGGTCCATGTCCGAGAGGGAAAGAACCCAGACCATCAGCTAAGGTCCCCAAATGTATGTTAAGTTGAATAAACGAGGTTGAACTGCTTAGACAGCTAGGATGTTGGCTTGGAAGCAGCCATTCATTTAAAGAGTGCGTAACAGCTCACTAGTCGAGCGGTTCGGCATGGATAATAATCGGGCATAAACATACTACCGAAGCTATGGACTTGAAAAAGTGGTAGGGGAGCATTGTAGTGTCGTCGAAGGTGAAGCGTGAGCTTTGCTGGAGAAGCTACAAAAGAAAATGTAGGCATAAGTAACGATAATGCGGGCGAGAAACCCGCACTCCGAAAGACTAAGGTTTCCTCAGCTATGCTAATCAGCTGAGGGTTAGTCGGGACCTAACGCGAACCCGAAAGGGGTAGTGGATGGACAACAGGTTAATATTCCTGTACCTGCTCACACTAAAAGTGACGGAGGCGAATAGTTAGTGCGCACAGACGGAATTGTGCGTTGAAGCCAGTGGTAACACGGCGATAGTACACTGAGACTACGGTCAAGGTGATAATCTAGCGAATCGACTTCCAAGAAAAGCGAGTGAAGCAGCCCGTACCCTAAACCGACACAGGTAGTTGGGATGAGAATTCTAAGGAGCTCGAGAGATTCATGGCTAAGGAACTAGGCAAAATAGACCCGTAACTTCGGGAGAAGGGTCGCCCATCGTAAGATGGGCCGCAGTGAAAAGGTCCAGGCGACTGTTTATCAAAAACACAGGGCTCTGCTAAATCGAAAGATGACGTATAGGGCCTGACACCTGCCCGGTGCTGGAAGGTTAAGTGGAGGGTTTAGCTTCGGCGAAGATCTAAAATGAAGCCCCAGTAAACGGCGGCCGTAACTATAACGGTCCTAAGGTAGCGAAATTCCTTGTCGGGTAAGTTCCGACCTGCACGAATGGTGTAACGATCTGGACACTGTCTCAGCCATGAGCTCGGTGAAATTGTAGTATCGGTGAAGATGCCGATTACCCGCAGTGGGACGAAAAGACCCCGTGAACCTTTACTATAGCTTAGTATTGGCTTTGGATAAGTAATGTGTAGGATAGGTGGGAGACTTTGAAGTGGCGTCGCCAGGCGTTGTGGAGTCATTGTTGAAATACCACCCTTTGCTTATCTAGAGTCTAACTTCCATATGGAAGGACAGTGCTTGGTGGGTAGTTTGACTGGGGTGGTCGCCTCCAAAAGAGTAACGGAGGCTTCTAAAGGTTCCCTCAGCACGCTTGGTAACCGTGCGTAGAGTGCAATGGCATAAGGGAGCTTGACTGAGAGACATACAGGTCGATCAGGTACGAAAGTAGAGCATAGTGATCCGGTGGTTCCGCATGGAAGGGCCATCGCTCAAAGGATAAAAGGTACTCCGGGGATAACAGGCTGATCTCCCCCAAGAGCTCACATCGACGGGGGGGTTTGGCACCTCGATGTCGGCTCGTCACATCCTGGGGCTGGAGAAGGTCCCAAGGGTTGGGCTGTTCGCCCATTAAAGTGGCACGCGAGCTGGGTTCAGAACGTCGTGAGACAGTTCGGTCTCTATCTACTGTGGGCGTTAGAAATTTGAGTGGATCTGACTCTAGTACGAGAGGACCGAGTTGGACGAACCTCTAGTGTACCTGTTGTTACGCCAGTAGCATTGCAGGGTAGCTACGTTCGGAAGGGATAAGCGCTGAAAGCATATAAGCGCGAAACCCACCACAAGATGAGATTTCTTTAAAGGGTCGTGGGAGATGACCACGTTGATAGGCTATAGGTGTAAAGGCAGTAATGTCATAGCCGAGTAGTACTAATAACCCGTAGGCTTATTGTACGCCTGTTTTTTTAGAGTACATTATTCTAGTCATGTATAATTTTCAATATGTTAAGATATTAGTTCTTAAATAGATTATTTAAGACAACGATTTAAGGTGGTTATAGCGACGGGGCTCACCTCTTACCTTTCCGAACAGAGAAGTTAAGCCCGTTTGCGCCGATGGTACTGCTTACTGTGGAAGAGTAGGTCGCCGCCTTTTTTGAAAGACTCAATCTAACGATTGGGTCTTTTTTTGTTTTTATAATTGACTAACAATATTTTTTGGGGATAGAAGTAGCTG
>NZ_BMDQ01000009.1 GCF_014635865.1 Winogradskyella haliclonae
TAATCCAAAAATCATGAGATACATTAATAGTTTATTTTTAGAATTTATAAGAAAACAATTATGGGTTTTTATAATAATTGGTTTTAGTTTTGGATATAGTCAAAATCTATCAGGACCTACAACTGTTAGTGCCAACACCTCACACACCTATTCCTACACAGGAGGCTTGCATGTATTTAGTTGGACAGCTGTAGGAGGTACAGTTACATCGACGTCTCGTTTAGGGTCAGTATATTCTGCAACTGTGTTATGGGGAAGTTCTGGGTCGGGTTCCATTACTTTTAATGATTTTGGTTTGCCATTAGAGACTCTAAATGTTACTATAACTGGAGGCACAGGAGGTAATACTTCACCACCAACGAATTTAAGTAACGAAAACTATGTGCATACCTTAGCACCAAGAATAGCCACAAGCAACACCACATTATTAACCAATGATGAGAAAATAGAATCCGTGACCTACTTTGATGGATTAGGTAGAGCCAAGCAATCTATAGGAGTACGCTCAGGCGGCAACAATGAGGATATTGTAACCCATGTGGCGTACGACCAGTATGGTAGAGTAGAAAAAGAATATTTGCCTTTTGCACAAGCTAATAATGGCGGTACCTTATTAAGCAACGCTCAGGGTTTAACCAATACCTTTTATACCGCTAAATACCCTAATGATTTAGGGATAACACCTAACCCTTTTTCTGAAAAAGCGTTTGAAGCGTCGCCACTTAATCGTGTGTTTAAGCAAGCTGCACCAGGTGAGGATTGGGCTATGGGCAATGGCCATGAGATTGAGATGGATTACCAAGCCAATAGTGCTGGCGAGGTAAGACGTTACACTGTAGGCCTTACGTTTGCCAATAACACCTATACGCCGTCTTTAGATAGTAGTACTGGATTCTACTATACTGGCGAATTGTATAAAAGTATAACCCGTGATGAAAACCACTCTGGCACAACAAATAAAAATCATACCACAGAAGAGTTTAAAGATGCAGAAGGTCGTGTGATTTTAAAACGTACTTATAATGCCTCTGTAGCACATGACACTTACTATGTCTATGACGATTATGGGAATCTTAGTTATGTATTACCTCCTGAAGTTACTCATGGTGCTACTATCTCTAGTACAGAACTCTCAGAGCTGTGTTACCAATACGTTTATGACTATCGTAACAGACTCGTAGAAAAGAAAATCCCAGGCAAAGGTTGGGAGTCTATAGTATACAATAAACTTGACCAACCTATACTAACGCAAGACGCTAATCTTGATGCACAAAACAAATGGCTATTTACCAAATATGATGCTTTTGGGCGAGTGGCATACACAGGGCTTACTAATAATAGTAGTTCTAGGATTAACCTGCAAAATACCGTGAATGCAATTAGCAGTCAATATGTTTCAAAAAGTAGTACTCAAGTAACTATTGCTGGAACAACTATTTATTATAATAATGGAGCGTATCCGACTAGTATACATGAAGTCCATACTATTAACTACTACGACAACTACACTTTCGATAGAGATGGTGGTAACTCAGAAACGGCTTATGGGGTGACCCCAGAGACCAATGTAAAAAGCCTAGCTACAGGTAGTAAAGTCCGTGTGCTTGGCACTAGCGATTGGATTACTTCAGTCACCTATTACGACGATAAGGCGAGACCAATCTATATCTATTCTAAAAACAGCTATTTAGACACGGTAGATAAGATAAAAAGTCAGCTAGCTTTTGATGGTACAGTAACAGAAACCACAACCACACATGCACGTACATTGTTTCCAACAATTACGACCATAGATAGCTTTAGTTACGACCATATGAACCGTCTCATAGACCAGCAACAAACCATTAATAGTGGTACTGCAGAGGTTATTGTAGAAAACATCTATGATGAGTTGGGGCAATTAGAGAGCAAAGGTGTTGGAGGTACAACAGCGCAATCGCGTTTGCAAACCGTAGATTACACCTATAACATCCGTGGCTGGCTAAAAGAAATTAATGATGTGAGCAGTTTAGGTACTGACCTCTTTGGCTTTAAGATCAATTACAATACTGCGGACCATGGTGCTGCCACCTTGTTTAATGGTAATATCTCTGAAACCGAATGGAAAACAGCCAATACAGACAACAGTCTTAAATGGTACAAGTACAGTTATGATGCTTTAAACAGAATTACCAGCGGAACCTCTCATAATGGCAATTACAACTTAAGTGGTATTAGCTATGATAAAAACGGAAACATTAGTACTTTGCAAAGGCAAGGGCATATTAATGCCAATGCGACGCTCTTTGGCACAATGGATAATTTGGTGTACACCTATCAAAACAACTCTAATAAGTTGGTTAAAGTGCTAGACAATGGCAATGATACCTATGGCTTTAATGATGGTGCTAACTTAACTACAGAATACACCTATGATGCCAATGGTAATATGTTAACTGATGCCAATAAAGGCATTTCATCGAATATTCAATACAACCAC
>NZ_BMDQ01000010.1 GCF_014635865.1 Winogradskyella haliclonae
CGTATAACTATACCATTACTGACGCTAACGGATGTACTGAAACAGCTAGCGCTACTATTGCTGCTGCTCCTTCTGATGTAACAGCTAATGCAACAGTAGCTTCTAATGTATCGTGCTTCGGTTTTTCTGACGGGTCTATTACAATCAGCTTTGCTGGTGGAACTAGTCCTTATGATATTTCTGGTGACTTTACTGCTACAGATGTAACTACTGACCAAACTCATTCTGGTCTTGCTGCTGGTACGTATAACTATACCATTACTGACGCTAACGGATGTACTGAAACAGCTAGCGCTACTATTACTCAACCTGATGCTGAACTTACTGTACAAGCTACTAGTACAAACTTACTATGTAACGGAGATAATTCAGGATCTATTGATTTAACTGTTGCTGGTGGAACATTGCCATACACTTATGCTTGGTCTAATGGTGCTAACACAGAGGATATTTCTGGTTTAGCAGCAGATAGCTATAATGTTATTGTTACTGATGGGAATGGGTGTACTGCAACATTATCTACTCCGGTGCAAATTACTCAGCCAGAGGTCATAAGCATAGAGTTAACAAAAACGAATGCGAATGCAACTTTAGGATGTGCTAATGGTACAGCTACTGCGACTCCTTCTGGAGGTACTGGAGCTTATACCTATTTATGGAGCGATGGTCAAACAACACAAACAGCCACTAACCTTTCTGGAGATATTACTGGAGGTACTCAATATTCCGTTACAGTAACTGATGCTAATGGCTGTACTGCGGTACAAAGTGTCGTAATCAACTGTGTAAGTGACTGTGATGCCGTAATAGCTGTTGTTGGTGATATAGACAACATACTATGTAAAGGAGATAGTACTGGAAACGCCACTGTGTCTGCAAGTTCTATAGCAAATCCAAATGCTACATTTACTTTTGTTTGGAGCCCTGCAATACCAGCGGCCAATCAAAATGATACCAATACAACAAGTTCTATCTCTAATTTACCTGCTGGTGTATATACAGTTAGCGTCACTATTGACGGTACGGTATGTTCTCCTGTTGAAGAAAGTATTACAATTACTGAGCCATCTACAGCTATTAGTGTTACAGCGACATCTACAGATGAAACTGGACCTACTACTAATGATGGAACTGTAACTGCAAATCCATCTGGAGGAACACCAGGTTATACATACTTATGGTCTCCTGGCGGAGCAACGACTCAAACTGTAACTGGTTTAAGTGACGGTAACTATACAGTTGTTGTAACGGACTTAAATGGTTGTACTGCTACGACTACTGTTACCGTAAATGATGGTGACTGTAGAAACCTTTCTGCTGTGGCTTCTTCTACACCTGTATCATGTAATGGAGGAAATGACGGAACTGCTACCGTTAATGTAACTGGTGGTTTAGGTAACTTTACTTATTTATGGAGTAATGGTGAAACTACACAATCTATATCTAATTTAGTAGCTGGTACTTATACGGTTACTGTTAGTGATATCGATACTGGCTGTGATTCTGTAAGCTCTACTACTGTAAATGAACCAACTGCTTTAAGTACCGGAATAGCAGTAACAGATGTAGCTTGCCATGGAGAAAATACTGGTTCTTTAGATTTAACAGTTAATGGTGGAACCACAGATTATACTTTCTTATGGTCAAATGGAGAAACTACTGAAGATATTACGAACCTTCCTGCAGGAAATTACTCTGTAACTATTACTGATGCTAATGGATGTACTATTACTGATAGTGCAACTGTTGAACAACCTGATGCAGCTTTATCTGCTAGTATTACTTCTCAAACTGATATCGTTTGTTCTGCTACTGGAAGTGTAACAGTTGAGGCGCAAGATGGAACCGCTCCTTATACATATAACATTGATGGTGGCGCCAACCAAAATAATGGCACGTTTAATGATTTATTGGCTGGTACTTACACTGTAAATGTTATTGATGCTAACTTATGTACAACTACTGTTGAAGTTACGATTCTGGCAAATTGTATAACTGCTATCAATGATATCAATGATACATTTGTCAATACTCCAGTATCTGGTGATGTAGGTACTAATGACTTAAACCCTGATGGGCCTGCTGGTACAGAAACATTCAC
>NZ_BMDQ01000011.1 GCF_014635865.1 Winogradskyella haliclonae
CTTACACGCCTAACCCTGGATTTACAGGTACCGATTCATTTACATATACCATCACTGATGATAATGGAAACCCTGCTTCGGATACCGCTACAGTATATATTACTATTCAGCAAACACCAGATCCAGGAATTTCATTAATAAAAACAGGAGTTTTTGTTGATGCAGACCAAGATCAATGTGCAGATGTAAACGAAACTATAGATTACACATTTACCGTGACTAATCAAGGTAATGTCCCGTTAAGTGCAGTTTCAGTCACTGACCCATTACTTGAGGCTCCTAATCCAATAGTAAATATTGTATTAGTAAGTGGTGATGATAATTCTGATAATTTATTAGACACAAATGAAACTTGGGTGTTTACTGCAACTTATGCTGTTACTCAAGAGAATATTGATGCTGGAAATGTTACTAATCAAGCTACAGTACAAGGAACGTCAACTGGACCAAATCAGGATATTGTTACAGATTTATCTGATGATAATACTATAACTGAAAATAACCCAACAGTAACTACCCTTTGTAATTCTGCATCAGTAAATATCGTTAAAGTTGGTGTCTTCAATAATGAGAACCTAAACGAATGTTCTGAGTTGGGAGAGACTATTACTTATACAATTACAGTTACAAACCCTAGCAATACAAGTCTTGGAAATGTTCAAGTTACGGATTCATTACTTGACAATGCAACTCCTGCTATTCCACTTCAATTTGATGCATCTAGTGATTTAGATAATGATAATGAATTAGATCCAAATGAAACTTGGATATATACTGCTGATTATCCTATCACAGAAGATGATATTATTGCACTAGAAGTAGATAATACTGCTATAGTGAATGCTGAAAGTGTATTTGATGGAACTCCTGTAAGTCAAATGGTAGAAGTAACTACGGATTTAGTTAAAGATATGACACCTCCTGACACATCTCAATGTGGACCCTTAGATGAAACTATTGAATGTGATGGAGATAACAATGAAACTTTAGCTGATGCATGGAATGCTGCTAACATTCAAGCACTTCTAGATTGTGCTACAGATAATTGTGATGATAACTTTACGGTTACTTCTAATTATGATTATGCCAACCTAGTTATTTCTTGTGGGGCAGCTGGAACAATAGATGTTATTTACACACTAACTGATGTACAAAACAATTCAAGTACATTTGATGCTACATTTACTATTGAAGATACTACAGCTCCTGTAATCGATGCATTACCTGCTGAGTCAACTATAGATTGTCCAGATACACCTGTGTTTGCTACAGCTACAGCTACAGATGCCTGTGGTAGTGACTTTACATTAACTTTCAATGATGTAACAACGCAAGGTAATTGTGCTGGTAACTATACAGTAACTCGCACATGGACAGCTACGGATGAGTGTGGTAATTCTTCAACAGCTACTCAAGTTATAAATGTTCAAGATATTACGGCTCCTGAATTAACAGTGCCTGCAGATGTTACTGTAGAATGTTCTGATGATTCTTCAACGACAGCTACTGGTACAGCTACAGCTACGGATAACTGTGCTA
>NZ_BMDQ01000012.1 GCF_014635865.1 Winogradskyella haliclonae
AGTAATATATACTGTAGCGGTATCCGAAGCAGGGTTTCCATTATCATCAGTGATGGTATATGTAAATGAATCGGTACCTGTAAATCCAGGGTTAGGCGTGTAAGTGAAAGTGCCATCAGGATTAATAACCAGTGTACCATTTGCAGGGTCCGTGTTAGCAGTCACTGTAAAGTTATCACCTTCAGGGTCATTATCATTATCCGTAACGTTGCCAGTGATATCGTTATCCACCTCACCATTGTACGCATCATCATTAGCCACAGTGATGTTACCATCATTAGGTATCACTTGAATGGTTACCGTAGCGGTATCACAAGCCGGTGTAGGTGTGTTATCATCACAGATGGTATACTCGAAAGAATCTTCACCTTCAAACCCAGGGTTAGGTGTGTAAGTGTATGTACCATCAGGGTTAACAACCACAGTACCATTTGCAGGGTCTGTATTTCCAGTTACTGTAATAGGGTCACCATCAGGATCAAAGTCATTAGATAGTACCGTACCAGATACAGGCGTATCTACTTCAGTAGTATTAGTATCATCATTAGCTACAGGCGGTTCATTACCAGAAGTTGGCACAGGCGCCACTTCTATAGTTACTGTAGCAGTATCACAAGCGATAGGATTACCGGCATCACACACTTCATAAGTAAATGAATCTTCCCCTACGAAATCTGTGTTAGGCGTGTATGTGTATGTTCCATCAGGGTTGAACATCAG